>CAWEDT010000001.1:0-431170 GCA_963807945.1 uncultured Actinomycetes bacterium
GCTGACAAGCAGCGTCTGTTCACGGATTTTCGGGCCGGGCGCGTGCGGGTGCTGATCGGCTCGTCGGAAACCATGGGCACCGGCGTCAACGTGCAGCAGCGGCTGAAGGCGCTGCATCATCTCGATGTGCCATGGCTGCCGAGCCAGATCGAACAGCGCGAGGGCCGCATCGAGCGGCAGGGCAATCAGCACCCGGAAATCGAGATTTACGCCTATGCCACGCTCGGTTCAATGGACGCCACGATGTGGCAGAACAACGAGCGCAAGGCGCGGTTCATCGAGGCGGCGCTCTCGGGCGATCGGACCATCCGCCGACTGGAAGAGGAAGGTGGCCAGGCCAACCAGTTCGCCATGGCCAAGGCGATCGCGTCCGGCGACAGCCGGCTGATGCGCAAGGCCAGACTGGAGAGCGAGATCGCTAGGCTGCGACGCCAACGCGCCGCGCATGTGGGCGACCAGCACGCGATCCGTCGTCAGATCCGCGACGCCACCCACGATCGGGCGCATGCCGAGGCGCGGGTCGTGGCGATCACGGCCGACCTCGCACGGCGGCGATCGACCCGCGGCGACGCGTTCACGATAGAAGTCGAAGGCAGAACGATCACACAGCGCAAGGTCGCGGGCGGTTCGTTGTTGACCAAAGTTCGTCTCGCCGCGCGTGAACGATCGCGCGCACCTGGACGGTCGGACACTTCGGCGGCTTCGACCTGGGCTGCGCGATTCAATCCAGCTCGCGCGATGGCCGGGCCGAACCGGCCCTCACCCTGGAACGAACCGACTTCGCGCAGCCAATCGACATCGATGCCGAGACGACACCAGCCGGCATCATCGCCCGGCTGGAGCATGCGATCGACCGGATGGACGGCGAACTGGAGGAGCAGCGTCGCCGCGCCATCAAGGCCAGGGCCCGGCTCGCCGGCTACGCGCCGCGCCTGGGGGAGACGTTTTCCTTGCAGGGCGAACTTGACGACAGGCTCGGCCAACTCGCCGAGATCGAAGCCGACCTCGGCCGGATCGAGCGTAGGACCGACGGAAGCAAACCGGCGAAGCCCGAGGCGGCGGCCTGAACGCCGCCGCCATAAAGCGGGGTACCCTGCCCTGCCCCTCCAGCCGCGACAATCGAAAAGCTGGCGGCACGAATGGGATGAGCAAGAGTGGAACGAACAGCGAGGAATGGGGAAAAGAAACCCGCAAATGGCTGGCGCATCGCCGTCCACCGCCGCAAGGGACCGGCCTTTGGCCTCGCGCCGGGCGCGCCCTTGCCCCGCCGGCCCGGGATGCGCCGCGCGGGAGGGGTCTTCCCGAAACACAGGGAAGATGAAACCCCAACCGACAGGAGCCCATCATGGCCGAACTTCGCGCCGTCGATCCCCGTATTCTCCAGGTCAATCCGAACAATCCCCGCACCACGCCGGTGTCACCGGCGATCGACGCACAGCTGCTCGCCTCCATCAAGGCGGTCGGCATCATTCAGCCGCCTTGCGTGACCCCGAAGGACGACGGGCTGATGATCGTCGTCGGCAACCGCAGGGTGAAGGCCGCGATCAAGGCCGACCTGCCGTTGATCGATGTGCTGGTCTGCAACTCCAACGAGGCCGCCGACGCGATGCGTTCGGTCGCGGAGAAACTGGTACGAAGCTCGATGTCGAGCGTGGATATCTGGCGGGCGATCGAGCAGCTCGAAGCCCAGGGATGGAACGAACAGGCGATCGGTGACGCGCTCGCGTTGCCGGTGCGCACCGTCCGCCGTCTGAAGCTGCTGGCGCACCTGTATCCGGCGATGCTCGACGTGATGGCGCTTGGCAGCATGCCGAACGAGGATCAATTGCGCACGATCGCCGCCGCCACTCGCGAAGAGCAAGCCCAGGTCTGGAAGAAGCATAGACCAAAGAAGGGTCACTGCGACGTCGCGTGGTATGAGGTCGCCCGGGCGCTGGCGAAACGACGCATGCCGTTCGCCGCCGCCAAATTCGGCGACGATCTGGCGAAGGCCTACGGCATCGTGTGGGAGGACGATTTGTTCGCGCCGCCAGGCGAGGACAGCCGTTACACCACCAATGTGGAAGGCTTCTTCGGCGCTCAGCAGGAGTGGCTGCAGAACAACCTGCCCGAGCGCGGCACGCTCGTGCCGGTTGACGAATACGGCAGTTGCCAACTGCCGAAAAAGGCGGAACGCGTTTACGGCAAACCCGGCAAGGGAGATCTGGTCGGGCACTACATCGACGCGCGCACGGGCGAAGCTCAGACCGTCGTCTATCGGCTGCCTGAGCGAAAGAAGACAACCCGGCCCGCCGACGGCACCAGCACCGCATCGGACGCGTCTGGAAACGAGGACGACGGTGACGCACCCACCGCGAAGACGCGGCCGGACGTGACCCAGAAAGGCGTCGCCATGATCGGCGACCTGCGCACCGATGCATTACATCTGGCGCTCGCCGGCATGCCGATCGAGGACGATACCCTGTTCGGAATGCTGATCCTCGCCTTAGGCGGCGATAACGTCACCATCGAGAGCGGCAGCGATCAGCGCGGCGGCGACCGCCACGCGATCTGCCGAACGATCACCGAAGGCGGGATGCTGACGGCCGATCGCGATCTGTTGCGTTGGGCCGCCCGCGAGATGCTGACCGGCGTGCTCTCCTGCCGGGAGAACCGTTCGCAAAGCGGGGTCTTCGCCCGGATCGCTGGCGAGGCGATCGGCGCCTCGTTCCGGCTGCCGAACATGGCGACGGAAGAGTTTCTCTCGTGCCTGTCGCGTGGCGTGCTGGAGACCGCCGCCAGGGCCGAGGGCGTCAATATCGCGCCCCGCGCGAAGGACACGCGGGCGCGCATGGTCACGCGCTTCAAGGACGGCACCTTTGTTTATTCGGGCGCGCTGTTCCGGCTGACGCCGGAGGAGCACGCCGCGGCGGCGGAGCGCCGGCCCGCCCGTTCCGCGGCCGGCTGGGTCAACCCGGTGACCGGCGATGACAGTGAAGGTGACGACTTCAGCGCCGCCGCGCCGGAGGCCAGCGGCGAAGAGGATGCCGGTTCCGACAACGATCTTGCGGCGCGTGAAGCCGCCTGATCCGACACAAGCGCCTGCCCTGGCCACGTGTCGCGGCAGGCGCGCTGTGCTCCGAGGAGTTCCACGAACGACGCCCGGCCGGCCGGCTGACAGCGCCACGTCACCGTAACCGTGGCCGTTGACGCCGGATTACCGGGTGTCGGCGCCAAAATCCCGCACGCCGCCTGCAACTTGTCGCAATGAAAGTGGATTTATCTTCGTCATCGGAACAGAAGCACCGCAAGTGCGCTTACCGTCGCCGCCGGCGTTGTTGCCGATCGAAATGCGCCACGACCCGATCAGTGGAGACCTGTCCAGGTGTTCCCGTCGTGCCCTCGTATATTCGATTGACCGTGATGCGATTTCACCCGTCGCCGCCACACATTTACGTGGCGCCGCCGCACATGATTAATAGCTTTGCCTGGCGACTCCGGTGTGGTTGATTCGGCTTTGAGTTCGAAATATTCCGATCGGAATCCATGAACGAAATTCTTATCGAGTTGCATGCCCGCGACCCCGCCAATAATCGACACCGCGCATGGCGTGTTGTCGCCGGCGCGGACTTGTTTGGTCTTTGGACGGCGCATGTCAACTTCGGGCGCATTGGTGCGGTTGGCCGCACGATGCGCCATGAATTCACCTGCGAGGCGGCCGCGATCGCGTTCGTGAGGCGCGGACTGCGCCGGCGGGCAACTGCGTTCCGACGACTGGGTGTCCCCTACCGGCCGGTTGAGGCGTCATCCGCGGCCGAGCACCTGCTCACCCTGACTGGCTTGCGGTAAAAGTCCCTCCGCCGCATCGAATCTCGATGAGGAGCGGTGCGATTGATCGCCGCCATCAGTGATTGCGTTTCCGTGATTTGAGCCTGGGATCGACAGGATTCGGGCCGGCGTCGACTGACCTCGCGACCTTTTTGCTCTCCCCCGTCCGCACACTAAAGCCGGTCCTCCTGCTCGCCAGCGACACCCACGTTCCACGCCGGTTCCTGAGTCCGGTGACGATGATGCTGATACCGGCTCGCCCCGTGCGAGTGCGTCGAGCGTCCTTCGCGTGTCGCGGATCGCCAGTTCGAGATGCGCCATGGCTCCCTCGAGTTCACTGTAGTTGATCGATCGTCTTTCAATGGGCGTTATCGGATGCTCTGGTGGCGGGAGTGAAGCGGGCAACGGCTCCGCATCGATCAGAGTCGTGGGTGGCCGTCCCCGACCACGGCCGGGCTCTGGCCGGCGCGGTGGCAAAACCTCGTCGCGGAGCGGCGCCAGACCCGCCAACCCGAACAGCCGCCGTCTGGAGCGATGCGTGACCTCAATGGCGATGCCGTCGGCACAGAAGCTGTCCAGGAGTTCCAGCGCGTTTTTCATCGCCATGCCAAGCCCGGTGGCGAGCGACGGCGCCGAGATCAATGGCGCCACGGCAAGCAGGTCGATGGCGATGGCGGCACGTGAATTGCTGCGCCTTCCGGCCACGGCGTTGCGTGCGGTGAACCAGGCACGTTCCATATCGAGGAGCAATTGTCGCGCGTCATCGGCTTCATTGGCGAGCGCGGTCAGAAAAACCGGGATCCAGGCGTCGATCGCCCAGGACGTTTCGGCGCTGAGCGCGGCGGCCCCGGTCAATGGAATGGGTGAGCGCAGCAGACGGTGGCGCGTCCAGTATCGGATCAGAGCCGCCCGAATTGGCGGTCGCGTGCCGTCCTGATCGAGCCATGCGTGCACGCCAAGAGCGGCGGAGAGCAACGGGCTGAGACGTGCCTCCGGTGTCGCGAGCGCGGCTTCAGCCTGTTTGACCTCGCCCTCCTGGTCAAAATCGGGACCAGTCAGCCATTGATGCAGGGTCAATGCATGACGTGCCGCGTCGAAAATCACCCCGCGATCGATGATGCGCATCGCATGGTCCATGCGCAGCCGTAACCCTTCGAGCACCGCCGCGAGATGCCAGGGATCGATGAGCTGGCCGTCGACGGCGGCCTGTCGGCGTACCGCTTCGAGCCGGACGCGGTAAAGGAAAGCCGGCAGCAACGGATGCCCATCGAGAGCCTGATCCAGTCGGGCGATGGCGCCTGATGCGCGCTCAAGGGTGCCCGCGAGCACCGGATCGATGCGGATCCAGGAGCCGTTGGTCTGGTCGGTTCGCAGATCAAACATGGTCCCCTCCGAACGGATTCCGGTGCGTATCGACGACGCATTCCGCGATCGGTCGCAAGTCACGCTAATTCAATGGCTTACACGTTATAATACGTCAACTGGCCGTTAAGGGTAAATAGGGGCTATTAATTTCTGATCGCCACTTCTCTCCCGGATCAACCTCCACAGCCGTGCGGCGTTTAAGCGCCCTCGCGACGCGAAATTGAACCGAACCGGTCCCACGGGGTGACGACGGGTACGTTTTGTTCTCCTGCGGGTGGTGGAAATCGTCGTTCGGAGAATTGCGGAAAGCGCTGAAACGGCGGCAATCGGGCGACAAAATCCGCCTGAAGCGCCGATGCGGGCCCCTCCCCTCCTCCGCAGCCGACATAAGCGACCGCGCTGGCGCCTCCCGCTCGGCCACCTGTTCAAACGGCCGTTTACGGATAACCTGTCGAATTGTAAAAACCGACTCCGAGAGAGGAGCGATTCGCGAGATGCCGGCGAAACCCCGGAAAACCGCCCTCCCCGGCCGTCTGCGTCGGCTACGCGCGCGTGTCCACCGAGGAGCAGGGCACCGATCCCCAACTTGACGAACTCCGCGCCTCGGGCTGCGAAACCGTGCTCGAGGAACACGCGTCGGGCGCCGATCGAACCCGGCCGGTTCTGGCGCGTCTGCTTCGCGAAATCCGACCCGGCGAAACCCTGGTCGTGGTCCGACTCGATCGGCTCGCCCGGTCGGTCAGCCATCTGCTCGCTGTCATCGAGCAGCTTGAGGCCAAGGGCGCGCATTTCCGCAGCCTACATGACCCCATCGATACGTCGACGCCGCAGGGCATGTTCTCCTTGCAGGTGCTGGGAGCCGTCGCGCAGCTCGAACGGGCGCTCATCGCCGAGCGGACGAAAGCCGGGCTGAACGCCGCGCGGTCTCGTGGCCGGATCGGGGGCAATCCCGGGCTGCGCGCCGGTGACGCGGACGCGATCCGGAAGGTCCGGGCCGGCCGTGCCGCCGCCCACCTCGATGGTGTCCTCGAACAGCTCGAATCCTGGCTGCCAACAGTTCGTCGGATGCGGCCAGACCAGCCATGGGGCGATGTCGTCCGAGTCTTGAATCGCGGCAATGGCGCGATGTGGACCGTTGAACGACTTCGCCGAACTGTCCGACGGCTGGTGACGGAAGGAATGATCGAGGCGACACTGCTGGATCGTGCGCGACCTCAGCCGGGTGACGATCGGCTGGTTCAACTGGTGGCAGGCATCAAGGCGGCGGCGCCGGATCGGACATTGCAGCAGATCGCGGCTCAGCTCGAGTCGATGCACGAACGTACCCCACGGGGTGGGACCCGATGGCACCCCTCTTCCGTGAAACATCTCCTGTCCAAGCGGACCATTTTAGAGTGATCTGAATGTGAATTCGCGCCCGTACTCGCCAATTAATTCCACATTGTGGGGGTCCTTGCCCCTTTGCCCTACAGACGAAGACCCAGCGTTACCCGGTAATGCAAATAACCGGATTATTGCTGTCACTGCGCTTTTTGTAGTGTGCCCAGGCTTCCTCGATTAAAATCTCCTGCTGATCCCCCCGCCTCTTCGCCTCGTCTGCGATGTTATCGGCAACCTCCGCGGTCAGGTTTGCGAGTTTGAAAGAAATCAAAGATGTGGTATAGTTGTCCCATGGAATCCCCGCCCACCATCGACCCGATCGTGCAGAGCTTCCGGGAAGCCCTCGCGGAACTCTACGGTCCCACGCTTGATCGTGTAGTGCTGTTTGGCTCCCGTGCACGGGGCGATGCCGCCGAAGACTCAGACTACGACGTGGCAGTGTTTTTGAAGGAGGTGCAACCGGGCATGACCGAGTGGAACCGGTTAGCCGACCTTCGTCTGCGTTTCCTCGATGCGGGCGGTCCATTCTTCGACGCTATCCCCTTCCGGTCAACCGACTACGTCAGCCACCGCCCGATCATGGATGCGATCAGACGCGACGGTATTGCCCTTTGAGGCCAGAGTCGCCCAGTTTCTCGAAACCGCCAGGAACATGCTCGCTCGTGGCAGGCGGATGCTGGAAGCAGATCTGTTCGAGGACGCCGGCCGCGCCGCATACCTCGCAGCCTTCCATGCAGCCGAGGCTCTCATTTTCGAACGCGACGGGAGGGCGCTAAAAACCCATCGTGGGGTGCAGTCCGAATTTTCGCGCCTGATCAAGGATGACCCGTCAGTGCCGGCTGACATCCGTGGGTTCCTTTCCCGCAGCTACGCCTTCAAGACCATCGCCGACTACGACCCCCACACGACGGTCCCGCCGACGACCGATGAAGTACAGGCTGCCCTCGAAACAGCCGGCCGGTTTGTCGAGGAACTGGTACGCCTGACCGCCCTTCCCTACCCCGAACCGACGCCGTGACGGCAATACTCAACCGGCCCTGGACTCTCTTGGGATTGGTCGGCGGCCGAGTTGCGAGCCCAGGACCTTTGGACGTCCCGCCGCCCGCCGCGATAAGTTATCCCTACGAAGCTGGTCTTTGCTGGTACCGACGCTGATATCTACTGGGACGGCGATATTGGCGAATGTTATAAATTCAGTTGGTTAACCAAGTTATCCACTGATCTCTCCTGGGACATACTATTAGATCACACTAGTACTTTATCGCTATCCCAGCACAGTCCAGTCTTCCCGACTCCCAGATCTCAGGTCAATGTCGCAACCACCAAAGAAAAGTGGCTCATGAACGATGGCTGAAATCCACAAACTGCTCGAACAGCACGGGAAGGCGGCTGTTTTGGCGTTCGACGTCGATCGTCGCGTCGTCGAGGCAGCAGCAGGTTACATGGGCACAGAAGAAAGCGAGGTTGGGTTCTTATATAGCGGTTGGGCACAGAGCGCCCTGCCCCACAAGAAACTCGCTGACGACGCAAGTTGGCAGATCCACACTGACCATGTTTCGCTTGTCGTTCAGCCTGGATTACGGCCGTCACTAACCGGTGAGGCCGTGAGCGTCGGCGTCCCTTATGGTTCCCGCGCGCGCCTAATCTGCCTCTATCTCCAGAGTGAGGCCCTGAAAACCAACAGCCGCGAGATCGAACTAGGCAAGACCCTCCACGCGTGGCTGCGGAAGTTGGATATTCCAATCGGTGGTAAAAGTATGGCGGCGGTCCGAGACCAAGCAGAGCGGATTTCCCGCTGTCGGATGAGTTTTCAGATCAAACAGGGAAACCGCACCGGCCTTGTGAACCAAAGCATCCTCGACACGGCGATGTTCGTTGAAGACGACACCACCCAGGGATCACTGTTCATCGAAAAGGCCAAGCTGTCGGAAATGTTTTTCGAGCAGCTCAAGAAGCATCCAGTTCCCATCGAGGAACACGCGATTGCCCTGATCGCCAATAATTCCATGGCGATCGACGTCTATTGCTGGCTCGCCTACCGCCTGCATTCCCTTTCCGGCCCCAAGCTGGTGACGTGGAAGGCTCTGCACGGCCAATTTGGCCGGGGATTGGCTCGCCTAGACCATTTCCGCTGGTATTTTAGCCAAACACTTGAGCTGGCGATGGCCGTATACCCGGACGCCCACGTCGACGTGGACAATCGCGGCCTCACTCTCAATCCCTCCCGCCCGCCCGTGGCTCCGAAGGTGGTATCGCTCGCGGCAAAGAGGCTGAAAGCCTAACGCTCGCAACGAGTCGCTGGATTTCCGATCCCAGGAGAGTCATGACCGAAATGCGAGCACCCGGTTTGAGCGAGCCGATGTGTTTGAACGGTCCGCCGTACATCGTGTGGCGTCCGGCGATCACGGCGTTGCCGGGTTGACCCGGGAGCGGAGTGCCGACCACGTGCCCGGGCCCGCCCCGCAACACACCGCTGCGCGAGCCCTCGACGACGACTTCGTGCACCCCGGCGCTCGGGATCCGCAGCGACGCGACCGGCGTGCCGGGCGCGATCACACCGGAGACGGGTGCGCTCAGATCACTCAACTCGGTATTGAACCGGCGCTGCAGACCGACCTGGCTGCGCGCGTGCGACAGCCCCGAGAACCAGAAGGCGAACGCAAGGAACGCAAGGATCGCGATCGTGAAGATGACCAGGCCGCCGCGCACGACGGTCGCCACTGTGCTCGGCTGCGCCGGAGGCTCGGCCACGAGCTCGGCCGGCGCTTCTGGTTCGAGATCGATCAGCCAGGCGTCGACCTCGTCGGTCGAGATCATCGTGTCGCTCACGGCGTCGCTCCCGGTGGAGCCGCGGTTGCGGAACCGGCCTTGCGGGCCGCGAACTTCTGACGAGTCGACGTGACGAACGCGGGCCCGCGCCGCCGTGCGAGGTCGATCAGCAGGTACAGCAATGCGAGGAGCCCGAGGCCGAAGACGATCGGCAGTGCCATGCCGTCGTTGGCGCTGATGAGTGCGAGCTTGGGCGTTGCAATACGCGGGGCGGTCGCCTTTCCGCCGCCGGACGGGTTGTTGGGACCCGTGTTGGTGAGCACCGGGGGCGAGCGGCGGTCGTGCTGCCGGTGCCGGCGAAGTTCGACGAGTCCGAGAAGCCGCCAGCTGCTGCCGCCGCCGGGCAAGGTCGAGCCGGATGGCATCGTCGTCGTCGTAGAAGTCGTCGAGGTGGTGGTCGTCGACGCAGTCACGGGACCGGGGAACGGCACGAACCCTTCGGGCAAGTCGCCCTGACCCGGCGTCTTCGCGTAGGCGAGCAGGTACTTGATGCGAGCGTCGGTGAGCTCGTTCCCGGTCGTGACCGGCGCGAGCGCATGGTCGACCTTGGTGAGGGGATACGCGTCGGGGCTCGGCAGCCGGGGCGGAACGATGTAGTAGCCCTTCGCCGTCGGCGTCATGTCCCGGTACGCCGCCTGGATACTCGCGTCGGTCGCGCTGACCGTCGGGCTTGCCCACTCCGTTGGTGATCTCCGCCGTGGGGAGATCGAAGCGACGGGCGGTCGGGAGATCGAGCACGCCCATGAATCCGACATCCGACGGGACCCTCGAGACGGATTCGGCGGGCTCGGTCGCATAGAACAACTTCAGCGCGACGCCCTCTTCGCCGGTGTGAGGAACGTAGGCGCCGGTCGCGTTCCGGGACTCGAACACGTCGGTCGGATACTTCACGCCCTTCCACGACGAGTTGACGTGCACGCCGTACTTGTCGTGTCCGTCGAGGAAGTTCCGCGCGTCGGTGTTGTTCTGGAGCCAGTTCGTGACGATCCAGGTGTCGGCGTTCTTCTCGGCGCGAACGCCCGGCCTCCGACGCCGACACCGGCCAGTGATGATCCGGGTTGAGCTTCTTGAACTCCGGGTCGTTGAAGAACGCGACGACCTCGGTCGAGCTCAGCAATCGAGCCACCAGCCGGGGGCTCAACTTCATGTCGGTGATCTGCTGGTCGGTCACGGGATCGACGATGTTGTACGCGATCACGATGCCGGTCAGGTCGACGGGTGTGACGGTGTACGCACGCGGATCCGGCGGCAGCTCCGCCTGTTGCGGCGGCAGCGACGAGACACCGATGTCGACGTTCTTGTCGAAGAACTGCTGGCGGGCGGCGTTCGACGACGTGTTGGTGACGTCGACGTTGAACGCTCCCTTACCGGTGCAGACGTCGGCGGCCCATTGGTAGAACGCAGCCGCGGCCGAGGTCTCCGATTCGACCTTGACGTCGAAGTGCGTGACGGGCGGGCAGTCACCCGAGCTGCGCCGGAAGCTGAGCGGAATCGAGCGCGCGTTGCGGGGGCAACTTGTTGGGATCGAAGCCGTCGGGTGGGTTCTCGTACACCAGCAGTGAACAGGGCTTCGATGCGGTGCATGCCAGCGACGGCAGCCGGGCGGTCGTCATGACATCGATGAACGCGTTGCCGGTCCCGTCCTTCTGCGTCGTGCCCGACGCCTGGTTGCCGTTGAGCGACAGCGGATACGTCTCGTTGACGTTGCAGTCGCGGAGCACCGAGGTCGGGTTCGCGATGCACTCCAGAATCGACACCGAGTACGAACCGTCGGCGCGGGTCGGACGGAAATGCGCCCACGTGACCCGAACGACCTGGTCACCCAAGCCGGTCGAGGGCGTCGCCTCGGCGGTGCGCGGCGCGGCCGCGCCGGCCGAACTCGCGAGCGGCACTCCGACGATCGCTGTAAGCGCGCAGGCAGCCAGGAACAGCGCCACGGCGCGAGCGTGCATAGTATCCGAGTCAACACGACGCCCGGTACAAGCACGCGATGGATCCGGAACGTGTTCACATCTGTTCCGCGTCCGTTCATCCCACCGCAACCTCGAAGCCAGAGCCATCGTGTGGACTGGAAGCCGTGTCCGCCGCCGTGACCGAAATGCCAATTCGGTCCGACGAACCACGTGTGGAAGCCCTCTCGCGCCGCACGACCTCGGACCGCGTCTTCCGGACCGTCGTGCGCGCGAGCGCCGCGCTCACGTTCGGGCTGATGATCCTCATCGGGCTCTTCCTGACGATTCGGGCGTGGGACGCGCTACGCGTCGCCGGGTTCAAGTTCTTCACCACATCGGCGTGGTTCCCCGAAACCGGGCACTTCGGGGTCTGGGCCGCGTTGCTGGGCACGGTGCTCATCGCGGTGATCGCCCTGGTCATCGCGGTCCCGGTGTCGATCTGCACCGCGCTCTTCGTGACCGAGTACGCGCCCAACCGGCTGCGGCGAAGCCTCACGACGATCGTCGACGTGCTCGCCGCGGTGCCCAGCATCATCTACGGACTCTGGGGTCGTTACTACTTCACACCGAAGGTGCTTCCGTTCAGCAAGTGGCTCGCGACCCATCTCGGGTTCCTCCCGTTCTTCCACGTGAAGGACGCGCATACCGCCAGCTACTCGGGCTCCACGTTCATCGCCGGACTCGTGGTCGCGCTCATGATCGTCCCGATCTGCACCGCCGTCATGCGGGAGGTGTTCTCCCAAGCGCCGGCCGGCGAGAAAGAGGGGGCGCTCGCGCTGGGCGGGACGAAGTGGAGTGTGATCAGGACCGTGGTACTTCCCTTCGGCAAGGGCGGCATCATCGGCGGGTCGATGCTCGGTCTGGGACGCGCGCTCGGGGAGACGATCGCGGTCACACTCATCATCGCTCCGATCTTCGATCCCGGTTCCCTCTCGCACGTTCTCCAACTCGGCGGAAACTCGATTTCGTCGTTGATCGCGCTGCGATTCTCGGAATCGAACGACTTCGGGATCAGCGCCCTGATGGCCGCCGGTTTGACGCTGTTCGTGATCACCCTGATCGTCAACGCGTTCGCGGCCGTCGTCGTGTCGCGCTCGCGATCCGGAAGCGCGACGGAGATCTGATGGCGATGCAAGCGCCGCCGGCACCTCCCGGCGCACGGAACGAGAGACCCACCGCGGTCGAGGAACGGATTCAACCGCAGGGATTCAGCTCCGCCGACGCGTTCGACCTCATCGGTGGTGCGTTCGGATCGTTCTGCCTCGCGTACCTGCTCTACGAGCTGGCCACTCCGCTCTCGGGCGGCGTCGGCTTCTTCTTCACGTGGTACGTGCTCTTCCTCGCGATGACGTGGTTCCTCGCGCGTAACCGCCTGGGCATGTTGGAGGCGCGTGACCAGATGGCGCGGGTCGTCGTCGGTACCGTCGCGATCGGCCTGCTCATCCCGCTCACGATCATCCTCGGATACGTCCTGTTGAAGGGTTACCAGGCACTCCGATTCCAGTTCTTCACGCAGGATCTCAGCAAAGCCGGGCCGTTGGACCCCGCGACCGTCGGTGGCGGGTCGGCCGCCATCGTCGGATCAATCGAGATGGTCGCCATCGCGACCTTGCTCACCGTGCCGCTCGGCATCGCGACCGCGATCTTCCTCAACGAGATCGGCGGCCGGTTGGCCCGCCCGTTGCGCACGATCGTCGACGCGATGAGCGCGATCCCGTCGATCGTGGCCGGGCTGTTCATCTACGCCGCATTCATCCTGGCGCTCCACCAGCAGCAGACCGGCTTCGCCGCCTCGCTCGCGCTGGCCGTGCTGATGCTTCCGACCGTGACCCGCACCGCCGAAGTGGTGTTGCGGCTCGTACCGGGCGGGTTGCGCGAAGCATCGCTCGCGCTCGGCGGCGGCGAGTGGGCCACGGTTCGCAAGGTCGTGTTGCCGACCGCGCGCACGGGTCTGCTCACTGCCGTCATCCTCGGCGTCGCGCGTATTGTCGGTGAGACCGCGCCGCTGATCCTCACCTCGCTCGGCAATACGTCATTCAACGGCAACCCGTTCAAGGGCAAGCAAGACGCATTGCCGCTCATGATCTACCGGCTCATCCGATTCCCACAAGTTGTGCAGCAACAACGCGCGTGGATACGGCCGCACTCGTGCTGCTCTTCCTCGTCATGGTGTTGTTCATCATCGCCCGCATCATCGGCGGGCGCGGACCTGGACACATCGGCCGGATCAAACGCCTCCGACTCGCTCGAAAGGGCCTCGCTTGATGTCAGCAGACGTCGACCTCGTCGATACGCAGCAGAACGAAATCATCGCCCGGCGCTCGTCCGGACTCACGACCACTGACGTGAGCGCCTGGTTCGGCGACCACAAGGTGCTCGAGCGCGTCTCGCTCGACATGCTCGCGAATCAGGTCACCGCGCTGATCGGTCCGTCGGGGTGCGGCAAGTCCACGTTCCTGCGCATCCTCAACCGGATGCACGAGCTCGTGCCGTCGGCCTCGCTGGCCGGAACGGTCGCGATCGACGGCATCGATATCTACCGGTCGGAGCTACGGGTCACGGAGATCCGGCGCCGGATCGGCATGGTGTTCCAGAAGCCGAACCCGTTCCCCACGATGACCGTCGCGGAGAACGTCGTGTCGGGGCTCAAGCTCGCGCGTGAACGTTCGAGTCGCGAGGAGACGCAGCACATCGTCGAGACGTGCCTGCGCCGCGCCGGCTTGTGGAACGAGGTGCGCAACCGTCTCGGCACGGCCGGCGGCGCGCTCTCCGGCGGACAACAGCAACGTCTGTGCATCGCGCGGGCGCTGGCGGTCGAGCCCGACATCCTGCTGATGGACGAGCCGTGCTCGGCGCTCGACCCCACGAGTACCCGGCGGATCGAAGAGACGATCGCCGAGCTCCGTGAACAGGTGACGATCGTGATCGTCACGCACAACATGCAACAAGCGCAGCGCGTCTCGCAGTACTGCGCGTTCTTCCTCGCCGCCGAAGACGAGCCCGGTTACGTGGTCGAACAGGGCCCGACCGACAAGATCTTCTCGGCACCCGAGGACTCGCGCACACTCGACTACGTGACTGGTCGCTTCGGATGACAAGAGGTCGGATGACATCGCTTCGGAAAACCTCGTTCGGGAAGACAAGACGAGTCTTCATCCGCTTGGCGGTGATGGGTCTCGCGATCGTGACACTCGTCCCGATCGCGGCGAGTCCCGCGAGTGCGTCGACGAGCATCGACGGCGCCGGTTCCACCTGGAGCCAGATCGCGATCGACCAGTGGCGCGCCGATGTCGCGCGCCAGGGTCTGTCGGTCAACTACCAAGGCGTCGGCTCCACCTCGGGTCGCGTCTTCTACTACCAGGATCAGGTCGACTTCGCAGTTTCGGAGATCCCGTTCACGTCGGCGTATCACGACGCGACGGGCACCGCCTCGACCAATGAAGTCGCGCTCGCCGCGCACCGGCCCTACGCGTACCTTCCGATCGTCGCGGGCGGTACGTCGTTCATGTACCACCTCGACATCAACGGTCAGCGCGTCAGGAACCTGCGCCTCTCGCCCAACACGTTGGCCAAGATCTTTACCGGCGTGATCACGAAGTGGAACGACCCCGCGATCGCGACCGACAATCCCGGCCTCCGATTGCCGGCGTTGGCGATCCGACCGGTCGTGCGATCCGACGGTTCGGGAACCACCGCGCAGTTCACCGCGTTCATGGCGAGCCAAACGCCCGACATCTGGAACGCGTTCTGCCAGCGGGTCGGCGTGCAGCTCAACCCGTGCCCGTCGGTGTCGTTGTGGCCCGACATCAACGCGCCATCACAGCAGTTCTCCGACGGTGTCGCCGCGTTCGTGGCCGCGCCGTACAACAACGGCGCGATCACCTACGTCGAGTACGGCTACGCGCAGCAGCGGGGCTTTCCGGTCGCGTCGGTGCTCAACAAGGCGGGCTACTACACACAACCGACCGCGCAAAACGTCGCGATCGCACTGCAAGGCGTGACCATCAACGCCGACGAGACGCAAAACCTCGCCGGCGTGTACACGTTCCCCGATCCGAATGCGTACCCGGTATCGAGCTACAGCTACATGATCGTGCCGACCACTACCGCGGCGCCGTTCACCGCGGCGAAGGGCGAGACGCTGAGCAAGTTCATCGAATACTTCGTGTGCGTCGGCCAACAGAAAGCCGCGCAGCTGGGCTATTCGCCACTGCCCAAGAACCTCGTGCAGATCGCGTTCGACGCGGTGAACAAGATCCCCGGTCATGTCGCGCCACCACCGATCGATCAGTGCGACAACCCGACGATCCGCGGAACCTTCGTCACCGGGCAACAGCCACCGCCGGACCCGAGCGACAAGTTCGGCGCGGTCGCGACCACGACCACCGTGCCGGGATCGGTCGACCCCTCGAATCCCAATAACCAGGTCAACGGCGGAACCGGCGGCGGCGGAACCGGCGCCACCGAACAACAACACGGGCATCACCTGCGTGACGACGACAACCGTCAAGCCCAAGGTCTCGACCACCACCACGACCAAACCGAAGGTCGCCGGCAAAGCCAAGGGCACCACCACGACGACGACCAATCCGTGCGGGCCGGGCGGCGTCGCGACGGGATCGACCGGCGCGAACGGCGTCTACGTTCCGGGGTCGTCCAATAGTGCGTTGCAGACCCGAGCCGACGGGACGCTCACTCCTCCCGCGCCCCGGGATCCGCTCTCGGTGCTGCTGTACGTGGTCGCGGGCGTGCTGTTCCTCATCGCGGTGTTCGGTCCGCCCGCACTGGCGCTATACCTGAAACGCCGAAACGCGGCCTAGGCAAGAGACCGGTAGCCGAAAGGCCCGGTAATGCGGGGTTTCGCGGCAAAGTTGCCCGATCACGTTGACTCCGCCCGACGCGTCCATCTACCTTCCTGACACAGCGATTTCGCGCCGCGGGGGCCTTCGGGGGATTGCAATGAGGTCGGTACCTTCACAGCGTCGCGGCGTGGTCGACTCATCGCGTCACGCGCTCTTGCGGTCCGTGGCTCGGGTCGGGCTGGCGATCTGCCTGATCACCAGCGGCGTCGCACTCTTGGCGGAACCGGCGAGCGCCGCACCGGCCTGGTCCCTCGCCACCAGTCCGACTCCCGCGGGCACACCGCTGTCGTTGTTCAACGGCGTCGCGTGCGCGGGTACGTCGGTCTGCTTCTCGGTCGGTCAGTTCACGTTCGATTTCGAGCGGACCCAATCGGTGATCAAGCGCTGGAACGGCACCGCGTGGGCGCTCTCGACCGCACCGAACCCGGTCGGCGCGACCAGCACCACGTTGACCGGCGTCAAATGTCAGAGCGTCACCAGCTGTTTCGCAGTCGGTAGCTACCACACGCTCACCGCGGTGAAGACGTTGATCCTCCAGTGGACCTCCACTGCGGGCTGGTCCGTGATGACGAGCGCGAACCCGGTCGGCACCGTCAACGACATCAACCTCACGAGCATTGCCTGCCCGAGCGCAACGAGTTGTTACGCCGTCGGCTCGGTCGACAACGGTTCCGCGGTGAAGCCACTCGTCGAGCATTGGAACGGATCGACCTGGGCGATCCAGGCGAGCACGACCGGCGCCGGCGCGATCGACACCACCCTGACCGGTGTCGCGTGCCCGAGCATCACGCTGTGCATCGCGGTCGGCGAGTTCAACACTGCGACCGCGCAGAAGACCCTCGTGCTCAAGTACAACGGCACGACGTGGGCGCTCGCGGCCAGCCCCAACCCGTCCGGCACGCTCGCGGGGTTCAACGGCGTCGCCTGCCCGAGCATCTCGATGTGCATGGCCGTCGGTGGTTACAGCACGTCGACCGCGGACCTCACATTGACCGAACGATGGAACGGCACCACCTGGGCGATCGTCACCAGCCCGAACGGGTCGGGATCATCGAGCGTGTTGCGCAGCGTCTCCTGCGGCAGCACGACGAACTGCCAGGCCGCGGGTGAGAGCATCACCACCGTCGAGAAAACGCTGATCGAACGGTACAACGGCACCGCGTGGGCGGTGCTCGCGAGCCCGAACCCGGCGGGCACGACCGACAACAACCTCAACGGCATTGCCTGTGCGGGCACTGCGTTCTGCCTGGCGGCCGGCGCGTCGGCGGCCGCTTCCGGGATCAACACGCTCGTGGAGCGATGGAACAACACCTCGTGGGCCGTCGCCGCGACCCCGGGCCTGGCGAGTACCGGTTACGGCCTGCTCAACGCAGTCGCGTGCCCGAGCGCGACGTTGTGTGTGGGAGTCGGTCAGTTCAACACCGGGTTCCAAACCCGGACCACCAGCGTGAAGCTCAACACCGCCGTCTCACCCAACTGGACGACCGTCACGCCCGGGGTTCCCTCCGGCGCGACGACCAGCAAGTTGCTGAGCATCGCGTGCCCGAGCGTCACGCTCTGCTTCGCCGTGGGCACGTACACGACGGCCACAGGTGACCACACGCTCACCGAGAGATTCAACGGGACCGCCTGGTCGATCGTCGCCAGCACCAACGTGTCCGGGGCGGAGTCGAACGTGCTCGCGGGAGTGGCGTGCCCGACCGCGACCAGTTGCTTCGCGGTCGGCAGCTACGTGAAGGCCGGCGTGACCAAGACGCTCATCGAGCACTGGAACGGAAGCGCCTGGGCGACCCAGACCAGCACGAACCCCGCCGCGTCAGATCCCGTGATGCTCCAAGGGATCTCGTGCCCGAGCGCGACGAGTTGCTTCGCGGTCGGCAAGTACGACACCGCCTCCGACGAGCGGGCGCTGGTCGAACGTTGGAACGGGACGGCGTGGGCGACCATGACGACGACCGCCATTCCGGCAGCGGGAGCGATCGACCTCAACGCGGTCTCGTGTCCGAGCATCACGCTCTGTTACGCCGTCGGCTATCAGACCATCGGCGCCACCACATCGACGCTCATAGAGACGTGGCCCGGCTCCGGCACCTGGACGGTCATGACGAGCGCCAACCCGGGCGGCGCGAACGATGCCGAGCTCAACGGCATCTCGTGCCCGACGACCGCGGCATGCTTCGCTACCGGGCGCTCCGACACCGCTTCGGGGAACGTCACCTTGGAGGAGTCGCTCAGCGGCACGACGTGGACGATCGACTCGACTCCGAACGGCCTCAACACCACCGGCAGCGAGTTGAACGCAGTCACGTGCCAGACCGCCGTCACCTGCGTCGCCGTGGGTGACAACCAGGTCGTCGGCAACCGGCGATCGCTCGTCCTCCAGTACGCCTGAGTCCCGGGGTACCAGCACCACCAGCCCGGGTGACGGGGGCCACCTTGGCGGGCGGGGCCGTTGTGTGAGTGAATGAGGTCGATGAATTCGAGCCTCGGGGACCCCGATCGGATCACCGTCTTCCTCGCCGACGACAACGTCATCGTGCGTGAAGGCGTGCGCGCGCTCCTCAATATCGAGGCCGACATCGAGGTCGTCGGTACCGCCGGCGACTACGACGAGCTGATTGCCGGGGCCGAGGCGGCGGCACCGCAGGTGCTCGTCACCGATATCCGCATGCCACCGGCCTTCCAGCGGGAAGGGATCGACGCCGCCAAGGAACTGCGCAAGCGGCATCCTGGTACCGGCGTGGTCGTCCTCTCGCAGTACGACGACCCGGAGTACGCGATCTCTCTGCTCGCCGACGGCGCGGCCGGATACGCGTACCTCCTCAAGGACAGCATCGCCGAGGGGAACCAACTCGCGCGCGCGGTGCGCGAGGTCGCGACCGGCGGATCGGTGCTCGATCCCAAGATCGTCGAAGCACTCGTGCATCCGGTCGCGGGCATCGGCGGCCTCACCGCCGACGAAGAGCGTTTGCTCCAACAGGTCGCCGAAGGCCGGCCGATCAAAGCGATCGCCGCCACACAACACACCACTCCCGCCGCGATCGCCGAAGCGGTCGAGCAACTCTTCATCACGCTGTCGAAAGAGGCGAGCACCGGCGAAGGTGGATCGCTGCGCCGGCTACGCATGCTGCACCAGGCGATCGTCGACCGCGAAGAGCAGGGCGAGACGCTCAGCCGGCTGCTCCCGACCGGGCTCGCGGAGAAGATGCGTATCGAAGGCCGCAGCATCGGTGAAACCGAAGAGCTCGTCGTCACCGTGATCATGTCGGACATCCGCGGCTACTCGGGCATCGCGGAGACGACCGACCCCAGCGCGCTCGCGCACCTCCTCAACGAGCACCGCGCCGCGATGAACCGCGCCATCCTCGACGAAGACGGCACCGTGATGCAGTTCGTCGGCGACGCGGTCATGGCGTGCTTCGGCGCGCCGGTCGCCCAAGACGACCACGCCGACCGCGCGTTCGCCGCGGCGGTGTCGATGATCCGCGCGCAGGTATTGCTCGACACCGAATGGGCCGAGCGCGGACTGCCCCCGTTCGGGCTCGGGATCGGGCTCTCGACCGGACCCGTCGCCGCCGCCTTGCTCGGCTCGGAGGAGCGACTCGAATACACGCTCGTGGGCGACACCGTGAATCTCGCCCAGCGGTTGCAAGACCTCGCCCGCCCGGCCGGCTGTCTCGTGTTCAGCGAGGCGACGCGCGCCGCGTTGCGCACCACTCCCGAATGCGAGGAGCTCGGCGAGCAACCGATCAAAGGTCGCGTCTCCACCGTGCGCGCGTATCGCGTGCAGGTCGCTGCGAGTTCGGACGCGGCCCCGGGCGACGAAGCAGTAAGTAGCGGTTCCATTACAGGAGGGACACCATGACCGACGAGAGCCCGATCCTCTACACGCGAGGTCTGCGTAAGAGCTTCGAGTCAGAAGGCGCGCCGGTGCGCGCCCTGCGCGGCGTCGACTTCGAGATGAAGCCGGCCGAGTTCGTCGCGGTCATGGGGCCGTCGGGTTGTGGCAAGTCGACCTTGCTGAACCTCGTTGCCGGACTCGACACACCAACCGACGGTGAGATCGTGCTCGCGGGCGAATCGCTCGTCGGCAAATCCGAAGACGAGCTCGCCATCATGCGGCGCAAGCACATCGGGATCGTTTTCCAGTTCTTCAACCTGCTCGAGAGCATGAGCGTGTTGGAGAACGTGACCTTGCCCGCGGTGATCGCGGGTGCGCCGCGCAAGCGTGCGGAGTCACGGGCACGTGATCTCCTCGATCTGCTCGGTCTCGCCGACAAGACCAAAGAAGCGCCGGGTGTGCTTTCGGGTGGTCAACGGCAGCGGCTCGCGATCGCGCGGGCGCTCGCCAACGAGCCGACCCTGCTGCTCGCCGACGAGCCGACGGGCGCACTCGACTCCGAAGGTGGGAACGAGGTGCTCGAGCTGTTCCGGCGCCTGCACGCGGGCGGCCAGACGATCCTGCTCGTCACTCACGACGACGACGTTGCCGAGGCCGGTGACCGCATCGTGCGCATGCGCGACGGTCGGGTCGTGAGCGACGACGACGCCGCGGTTGCCGCCGGCACCGCGGGCACCGCGGGCGCCGCCTCGAACTGATCGTCGCGACGCGACGTACCCAGAATCGGACACCAGGGATCAGACAACAGGATCGACGGACATGGCCACGAAGATCGAGCAGGAGAAGCCCGCCGGGTCTCTCGAACCGCTCGAGCTCACGTCGTTGCGCGACGACAGTCCCGAACGACCGGCGCGATCGAAGCAGACGCTGCCGATCACGATCGTCGCCCTGCTCTCGATCGCGATCGCGGTGGCCGGCGCGGTGAAAGCCTCCGAGTCGGTGGTCGGTCCGGGCCGCGTGCTCGCGTGCATTCTCGTGGGCGCGTGGAGCGCGGCCGCGGTGTTCATCGTCGTGCACCGTCCGCAGGAGCTCTTGAGCCGCTTGGTTGTGGCTGCCGCCTTCGCGGGGGGCGTGGCGGTGCTGGCCGACGCGTTCGTCGGCGACGCGGATACCACCAAGAGCACGAGAGACGTCGCGTCCCTGGTGCTCTCCCTCGCGGTGGCCGCATTGGTGGCGATCGGCTTGCATCTCGTGCTCGGTCTGCCCGACGGATCACTCGGGAACAAGACGCGGCGCGGTTTCGTGATCGCGGGCTACGTGGGCGCGCTCGGCCTCGCCGGGTACCTCTATTCGCAACGGCCCGACGTTCCGATCGGCGCGCTGGTGATCGCGGTCGCAGTCGCCGGGGCAATCGGGCTGGTCGGCTACGTGAACCGGTGCCGCAACGCACCGACCGCGCAGGCGCGCGCCCGGCTCCAATGGGTGGCGTGGGGAGTCGTGGTCGCGACCGCGATCTCACTCGGCGCGTGGGTGCTCAACGCGCTGTTGTCGTGGCCGCAACCGATCGCGGCGGTCGCGATCAGCACGACGCTGCTCGTGCCCTTCGCGCTCGCGATGAGCGCGTCGGATCAACTCGCGGTGCGCATCGACCGGCTACTCGTCCAGAGCATCACGCTCGCCGGCCTGGTCGGATTGGTCGGCGCGTCGTATCTGCTCATCGTGCTCGGACTGGGCCGGGCTCCGACCGGCAGCGAGAAGACACTCCTCGGCTTGTCGATGCTCGCGGCTGCGGTCGCCGCGTTGTTGTGGGTACCGGCACGCGAACGGCTGGCCGAGCTCGCGACGCGTCGTGTCTACGGAGAGGGCCACGCGCCCGACGAAGTGCTGCGCACGTTCGGCAGCCGGCTGACGCGCGCGCTACCCCTCGACGAGTTGCTCCTCCAACTCGCCGAGTCGCTCAAGGCCACGATGAACCTCGAGATCGCCGAGGTGTGGACGAAGGGCGCGGGTCGCCTCGAACGCGCGGTATCCGTTCCCGACCGCGGCCCCGCGGTCATCCCGCTCGGCCCCGAGGAAGAGACCGTGGTCGCGCACGCCGGTGTGTCCGGGCCGGGCTGGGCGCAGGTGTGGCTGCCCGCGGTGCTCGTCGGCCTCGACGAACCCGTGTTGCGAACCGCGCCGGTCACGAACTCGGGCGAGTTGCTCGGCCTCATCGTGGTGCGCCGAGCCCAGGGTGCACTCCCGTTCAACGAAGCCGACGACCTCGCACTCACCGAGCTCGCGCGGCAGGTCGGCCTCGCGTTGCACAACGTGAAGCTCGACTCCGCGCTCCAAGAGTCACTCGACGCGGTGCGCCGCCAAGCCGACGAGCTCCGCGCTTCGCGCGCCCGCATCGTCGAAGCAACCGACACCGAACGCCGTCGCATCGAACGCGATCTCCACGACGGCGCGCAACAACACCTGGTCGCCCTCGCCGTGGGCGTGCGGCTCGCCCGCCAGATCTCCGACAGCGATCCCGAGCAGGCGAAGACGATGCTCGACCAGATCGGCCTCGATCTCCAAGAAGCGGTGCAGGAGCTGCGCAACCTCGCGCACGGCATCTACCCGCCGTTGCTCATGGACCGCGGCCTCCCCGACGCGCTGCGCGCCGCGGCCGGACGCGCGGCACTCGCAACAACCGTCGAAGCCGAGAACGTCGGTCGCTACCCGCAACAGGTCGAGGCCGCGGTGTACTTCTGCTGTCTCGAAGCGCTCCAGAACGCGGGCAAGCACGCGGGAGAGAACTCGAGCGCGGTCGTGAGCGTGCGCGAGGTGGAAGGCGCATTGTTGTTCGACGTCAGCGACGACGGCGCCGGTTTCGATCTGAACAGTGGCGCGCAACGTGGCCACGGCTTCGTGAACATGAGCGACCGGGTCGGCGCCTTCGGCGGCAGCGTCACCGTCGACAGCGCCCCCGGCAAAGGCACCAAGATCAGCGGCCGCATCCCCCTCGGCGACATGTAACGAACGAACCGGCGTCACCTTGGCAGATCACATCTGCCAAAACGACGCAGGTTCGCTCTTAGATGGCGGATCCGTCGCCGTCGCCGTTTTTCTTGGCCCAGAGGTCGAGGACTACGGCGGGGCCGAACTCTTCTTTGTTGACGTAGCCGGCCGCGCCGCAGGAGTCGGCTCCGCTCGGGAGGTCGGCGGCCTGGTAGGTCGACAACAACAAGACGGTGGCCTCGGGGTGCGCGCCGGTGATGCGGCGGGTCGCTTCGATGCCGTTGATGCCGGGGAGGTTGATGTCCATCAACACGAGGCCCGGCGCGAGGGAGTCGAACAGCTCGACCGCTTCTTCGCCCGACTCGGCTTCGCCGACCACGTCGAACCCGGGGGTCGCGGCCATGACCATCTTGGCCGCCCGCCGGAAAGGCGCCTGGTCGTCGACGATCAGCACTCCCACGGCGGCCGAGTTCATGACCACACTCTCGGCCGGTTCGGCGTCGGATCCAAGGTTGCCCTCACCATCGCCGTAGGTGAGGCCAGCCCCCTGTAGCTCACGAGTCGTGGGCGGAGAGATAGACCAGCACCGCCTTCACTCGGCGGTGCCCGTCGGTCTCCTCGGAAAGCGCCAGCTTGGAGAACAGCGAGTTGATGTGCTTCTCCACAGCCCGTTCCGACAATCCGAGCGCGCCGGCTATTCCCGCGTTGTTGCGGCCCTGCGCCATCTCGGCCAGCACCTCGCGCTCACGCGGGGTGAGGTGCTCGAGCGGCGAGTCCCGGCGCCGCGACCGCGCCTCGACGAGACCCTCGACGATCCGCGGGTCGATCACCGAGCCGCCGTCGGCGACCTCACGGATCGCGCGCAACAACTGGTCGACGTCGGAGACGCGCTCCTTCAGGAGGTACGCCCGGCCGGCGGATCCGTGCTCGAGCAATGCCAGCGCGTACGCCGGCTCCGCGTACTGGCTGAGCATCACCACGCCGATCTCGGGGTGCTTCTCGCGCAGCTCGTTGGCGGCGCGCACGCCCTCGTCGGTACCGGTGGGCGGCATACGGATATCGGTGAGCACCACGTCGGGGAGCACGGACTCGACCGTCGCCAGGAGCTCGTCGAGGTCACCGCACGCGCCGACGACTTCCACGTCGTCCTGGGCCTCGAGGAGTCGGACGACCCCCTCGCGCAGGAGATAGCTGTCTTCGGCGATGACCACCCGGATCGGCATTCGCCTCCGAGACTACGGCGATCCCCCGCCCAGCTCGATGACTGCCTCCTCCCGGGCGACGATCACGTCGACCCCCTGCCCCGCCGCGGCCGCCCCGATCCGCTCGACGTCGCCGTCGGTCCGGGCCGGACCGTGGTGGAACAGGGCGAGGGTCCGGGCCGCGCACTGCTTCGCCAGCGCGATCGCGTCGTCGATCACGGCGTGCCCGTAAAGGTCGGCAATCGCCCGCTCGGCCGCGACGAACTGCGCGTCGTGCACGAGCACGTCGACGCCCGCACACGCGAGCGCGATCTCCGCGTTCGTCTCGGGCGTCGGGCAATGGTCGGGGATGTACGCGACGGAGCCACCGTTTCCGTTCACGTCGTCGACGCGGAAGCCGAAGGTGCGACCACCCTTGTGCGGCACGTCGAACGCGGTGACGTCGAAGCCCTCCACACGATGACGGCCGGGCGCGATGCCCTCGAACGTCCACTCCCCCCGCAACCCGTCGGGACCGATCGGAAAGTGCGGCGGGCTCATCGCGCGCGCGAGCACCGCGGTGACGTCAGCACCACCCTGGTCGGGAATCAGCACGCGCACGCGCGAGTCGTCACGATCGGCCGCCGCGAAGAACGGCAGTCCCTCCACGTGATCCCAATGCAAATGGGTGAGCAGGAGCGCGCCGCGAAACGGGTCGCCGTTCAACTCCTTGGTGACGCGCCGAATGCCCGTGCCCGCGTCGAGCAGCAGCGACCATGGTTCACCTGCGTGCCCGAGCGCGACACACGACGTGTGCCCGCCGACGCGCACGAAGTCGATTCCGGGCGCCGACGTGGAGCCGCGGACACCACAGAAAAGCAGCCTCACACGCTCTCGCGGCGGTGGCCCTCGCTGATCTGCTCGAGCACCTTGCGGTCGAGCTGATCGCCCTGCGCGACTGCGACCCGGCACTTCGTCGCCGCGCGCAACGTCGAAGTACGCACGCCACCTTCGAGCACCGCGCGCTCGCCGAGGATCGCGCCCGGACCGAACTCGGCCAGCGGCTCGCCGTCGATCTCCAACGCGAGCACGCCGTCGAGCACGAGATAGACGTCGCGGCCGGGCTTCCCCTGTTCGGTGAGCAGCGCGCCTTCCTTGATCTTGCGGACCTCGGGCTTGTCGCCGCCGCGCATGATCAGTCCGGCCAGCTCGCGTTCGAGCGCGGTCTCGACCGCAGTCACGAGCGCGGTGCTGTTGGTGGAACCCCACGGCGTGTTGCGGCCGAACGACTTGCGATACCACTGCTTGAAATCAGCGAGGCCGACCTTGGCCGCGAGCTTGCCCGACTGGTCGTAGACCCAGTGGCGCGGGAACACGCTCGCGCCGGTGAGCTCGTAGCTGCTCGAACCGTCGGCGTTGATCGTGAGCGCGAGCGTCGTCCAGACGAGCGGCGCGCGGAACTGCACGAACGGCGGACGGGGAACGTGGCGCGGCGCAGGGCAGCGCGGTGCGACCGCCGTAGGTCTGCACGAACGTCGCGTGGTCGTCGGTGATCACCGGATCGTCGCGGAGTTCCGGCAGCTCGACCGCAGCGAACGTCACGCCTTTGCCACCGAGCCGAACCGTGGTGGACCCCATCACGCCGCCACCGCCGTAGCCGGCGTTCACGATCTTGCCGCCCTCCACGTCGACCCACGCCTCGAGCCGGTTGGCGAACCGGAACGCATCGGAGGCGCGCAACGCGTCGAGATCCTCGATCACGTCGGGCGGCGGGTCGTCGTAGTGGGCGACGCCCATCTCGAACATGGGCTTGTTGACCCCGACCACCGCTTCCGACGGGATCCACGAGAGCGACGTCACCGACGATTCGATTTTCATAGACACTCCATTGGCTCGAGCCACAGCCTCTGGCCCACACTCCTCAGCTTCTGGACGACGCTACGCGGGCGCCCGCGATCCGGCCAGGGTGCTGACCCGCATCCCGAGCCGGGTGCCGGCACCCCCGCACGAGGCGTACGGTCAGCGGCTCATGGACCTCGTGCTGCCACCGCTGCTCCGAGCGCGGTCGAGCGACGAATACGCCCCCCTGCCCTTGGGTCCGGAGGATCGCCACGCCGCGTCGCGGTTTCAGGAGCTCGTCGGCGGCGCTTCGGGCCGGATCGGACTGTCGGTTCCGGGCTACGCCGCCGATCGGCGCGGCACCGCGGCCGCGTTGCAGGCGATCGACGCCGCGCACGGCGGCGGTTTCTTCGACGTTCCCGACCGCGCGACTCCACGAGCTCGAAGCGGCCGACGACGCGTTCGGCGGCACCGCGCCCGTCATTGACGTACAAACGCATCTGGTCGATCCCGCGCGTTGGGTCGGACCGAGCGCGGCCGCGCTCGGCGGGTTCTTGAAGATGGCCGATCCCGATCGGTGGCCGGGCGAGATCGACCCACGCGTCATCGACGGCGCGGCGTGGGCCGCGCTCGTGTTCGGCGCGTCGGAAACTGCGATCGCGTTGCTCACGTCGACACCGGGACCCGCGGACTCGAACGTGTTGACCAACGCGCAGATCGCGGCCACCAGAGACGTGATCGATCGTTACGCAGGATCCGGCCGTGTGCTCACGCACACGATCGTGCATCCGAACCTCGGCGCGCACGAGCTCGACGCGATGCCCGACTGGAGCGCGCGGCTGCGGCCGTCGGGTTGGAAGGTCTACACGCTGTACGGTCCGCCGACGAAGGCCTCACCGAAGGGCGGATGGTTCCTCGACGACGAGGAGATCGGCTTCCCGTTCCTCGAACGGGTCGAGGCGCTCGGCCCGCGCGTCGTCGCGACGCACAAAGGACTCGGCGGTCCGGTTCCCGAACGGTCGGTCGACGCCGCTTCGCCGCGTGACATCGGTCCGGCCGCGGCCGCGTTCCCGAACATCACCTTCGTCGTGTACCACTCCGGATACGAGCGCGATCCGGTCGGGCACGAAGGTCCCTACGATCCCACGCACGCGACACGCGTGGCGTCGACCGGTTGATCAAGAGCCTGGAGGTCGCGGGCATCGGACCCGGCGCCAACGTGTACGCCGAGCTCGGCAGCACCTGGTTCCTGATGTTGCGCCGACCGGTCGAAGCCGCGCACGTACTCGGCAAGTTGCTCGTTGCTCTCGGTCCGGAACGGATCGTGTGGGGCACCGACTCGACGTGGTACGGATCACCGCAACCGTTGATCGACGCGTTCCGGGCGTTTCGAATACCGCCCCGCATGCAGGAGGAGTTCGGCTACCCCGAACTCACCGCCGCTGACAAGGAACGCATCCTCAGCGCCAACGCGCAAACGATCTACGACGTCTCCGACGAGACGGTGCGCGCCGCCGACCGCGAGCGCGATCGTGCCTGGGTGACCAACGCCTCGACCGCGCTCAGTGCGGCGATCGCGTCCGCTCATTAGCGCCCGCCGCACGTAGCCGGTGATCGCGGCCGCCGCCTGTTCGACGGCGTCGTCCAGTGCAGTGTGGCCTTCGTATCGCGGCGAACGCCGACTGCAGCGTCGGCGCGGTCGGTACCGCTTCCGGCACGAAAGCGTTCGAGGCCGCGGAGGCGAGGCCGGTCCCGATGGTGTTGGTCGCCGTCGCGGTGCAGGTGTAGGTCGTGAGGTTGGTCAGGCCCGCAACGAGCACCGGGCTGCTGGGACCCGTTGCCGAACCGGACGCGCCCCCGTTCGAAGAAACGCATGACACCGAGTAACTCGAAACCGACGTCGCACCGCTGTCGGCCGGCGGAGTCAGCGCCACTGATACCGAGGCCGCGTGCGGCGCGGCGACCAGATCCGTCGGTGGGAACGGAACCGCCGCGGGCGAGGGAACGCGCTCGACGCGCTCGACGTGTCGCTCGCGGTCGCTGTCGTGGCGGTCAATGCACACGTGTACGTCTTGTCGTTGGTCAACCCCGAAACCAGGATCGGCGGGGTCAGGCCGTTCGCCGACGCCGCCGCGCCACCGTCGGTGGAGCTGCACGAGACCGCGTAGTCCGAAATCGGTGCGCCGCCATCGGCGCCCGGGGTGAACGCGACCAATGCCTGGGTGTTACCCGGGGTCACCGCGACCGCGGTCGGTGCATCGGGCGCCGCCGCGAACGAGATCGGCTGCACGAAATAGGTAACCGGCGTGTCGTCACCCGCGAGATTGACCTGCACGACGAGATCGACCGGGTCGGCGGGATCCGCATCCAACGTGTTCGGACCCGAGCCGGTGACGTTGCCCCACGTGACCGAACCGGTCCCGACGTGGAACGTCAACGGTCCCAGGTGTTCTCGCTGCCGGCGTAGGGACCGAACGTCTGCTCGTAGTCGGCGCCCGGAATGCCGCCGGAGACAACTCCCTGTCCGTACACGCAGCGCGTGGCCGAGAGTCCGCTGTAACCGAAGTTCGTTGAGCCGTAGTTGGTCAGACCGTGCCGGCAGAGGTGAACCGTGAGATTTCCGACGAGCGTGGTTCCACCACTCGTGTTGACCGTCAACGTGACGGCCTGTCCCGAAAGCAATCCTTCGGACTGCGACGTCACCAGCGTCACCGGGTTCGTCGTCGGGGCGCCGGCCCGAACGGCGAAGATGCACCCGCCGGCACCGCGAGCGCGGACGCACTCGCGAGCAAGAGAATTCCCGTGAGGAACGCGGTCCGAAGTGTGCGCGTGTCGACCCGACGACCTGATATTCGACACCTTGCGCCTCCACCCGTCTCCCAGAGTGGTGGCAGCGTAGGTTTAGTACCCGACCTTGTCAATCGGTTTTATTGACATTGAGACGGAGAAGGGGCGGAAAGGGTTGCTCGTGAACGGAACTACCGTGGAGTCTTGCGGGCTTCGGCGTGGTCCGACGCGTGCTCTGCTCGACGTCGACCGGTTCCGACGCGGCCGGGCAGCAGGAACGCCCGCACGTCGTCGTTGGTAGTTGCCCGGAGCGCGACCGTGGGATCGGTCGTCGTGCTGTAGTCGGGGCTCCACGGCGCGACCGTGGTGACTTCGTCCCGCGCGACCACTGACATCAACGACCTGATGATTGCGACCGCGATGACCGCCAGCACCACAACGGGAACCATGTTGTGCGTATCGGCACGATTCGCCCACGAGTGAAACCCGTTTTTCGGGGAAAACCCCTGGTCAGCCCCTGGAAAAGGAGGTCAGGGCCGCCCTGGAAGCGGAGGTCAGCCCCCGGGAAGGACCGTGGTGACGTTCTTGACGGTGGAGGTCCGGTGCCCGGCGGCGTCGACGGCGACGACCGCGACCGTGTGGGGCAGCGGGTCGCAGTGAACCAGCGGATCGACGCTTGCGCTCGTCGCGTCACCGGGCACGGTCCGGCCGTCGATGATCAGCTGGGTGCTCTTGGCCCCGGCGACCGTGTAGGTCACATGCACCTTGGTGCTCGTCGCGTGGCCGCACTGGACGGACGCGGGCACGACGAACGACGTGATCTTGGCCGAACCGGCGGGCGCAGTGCTCGACGCTCGATCCACCCGACGACGAGCTCGAGCTGCACCCGCTCAGCAACACCATGAGCACCAGGACGACCAGCGCGGTACCGATCGCGGCGAGTCCGCGCGTTCGCAACCGTCGCCGCCGCACCACGCGACTGCCGAAGAGCGTAACTACGGAACCAACCAGCGCGCCGATCAACCCGATCAGCAACGTGCGCGAGAGCGGCCACGGCGCGGCAATCGTCGCGGTCGCCGATTCGCCACGCGCGGCCGATTTGGTCAGAGCAGTTCCACCCGCACCCGCGGCGCGCCCGTTCGACACGCCGCCGGCGACAGGCGACCCGTCGGGGTTGGTCTTCGAGGTCTTCGCCCCGCCGACTCCCGATTTCGTCCCGGCCGCGGTCGTCGTGGTCGTCGACGTACCGCGACCATTCGCAGCCGCGGATGTGGTGGTCGTGACCGAGCCTTCGGCCGGGCAACCGGAGCCGTAGCAAAGCGGCGCGGTGAAGAACACCATGTGATTGGTGATCTGCGCCCGGACGATCACGTCGCAAGGATGACCGGGGCCGCAGTCGATCGTTTGGTCGAATCCGAGCTCGTTGACCCAGTGCACCGATCCTTCACCGACCTTGAAACCGTCGAGGTCGGCCTCGGTGACACCCGATGGATACGGGGCGACGCGCTCGGCATCACCCGAACCCAGGGCGACGTTCACGCAGCGTCGGCCTTGGAATCCGAAGTCGAAGTTGGTGCGGAGCTTGCGCCCGGGCACACAAAGGTGCGCACGCAATTCGTAGATGCGAATGCCGGCCGGCGCGCTCGCGTGCACCGACACGCTCTGACCGTCGGTGACGCCCGAAGTCGGTGTCACGCTCACGGTGATCGGACCCGCGTTTCCCGTAACCGCGCCCCGCCCGGCGCGCCGAATGCGAGCGCCGCGATCAGGAGCGCACCGATTGCGGCGACTCGAGCTGCGCGCATCATGTCCACGCCGGCAGCACGCGCGTCGCGGTCTCGGCCGTGACCAGGGTGAGCGCGACGAGCGGCGCGATCGAGAGGATGTACGCCGTGCGGAAACCCAAGCGGCGGTACAGGAACACGCTGCCGGCGACGACGGCCCCGAACACCAAGAGCGCCAGTACGAGCGACGGCGCCAGACCCGGATCGCCGTGCAGTCCCGACTCACTCGACGTGAACGTTCCTTGCGGAGTCGGCGCGAACGGCGTCGTGACCAATTTGGCGACGACCTCGACCGCGTCGGAGTGCTGCCAGGGCGGGCCGCCCGCCGACGTGACCAACGTGAGCCGGTTGTCGGAGGTCGGACCGTAGAGACGGGAGACGTTCTGGTCGACCTTCTTGATCGTTGTCACCTTGTACAACGACTGACCCTGCAGCGTCGTGACGACGATGCGGGCACCGCGATGCAGGTCGTCGATGTGCGCGAACGTGCCGCCGTACCCGTCACGGCGGGCGAGCAACGTGCTGTTGCCCTGCTGGCCCAGCCCCGACGTACCGGGAACGTGACCGGGACCCTTGCGCGTCTGCTCACCCTGCACACCCTCGACCACGACGCTCTGACTCTTCAGCGCGCCGATCTCGATGATGCCGACGGGAGCGCCCGGGTCGGGAGCCTTGTTCGACACGTCGCTGCGCCCGATCGGCGACAACGCCTCGTTCGCGGCGTGCTGCACCATCAGCTTGTACTGCGTGAGGAGCGAGCGCTGATCGCGCTGCTGCAACGTCGGCCCGAGTTGGAAGAGCACGAGTGCCAGCGCGACCACGGCCACACCGACCCACAACACGACCAGTGAGCCGATGCGACGAGGCGACCGCGCGCCGCCCGATCCCGTGAACCACTTGAAGGGAACGACGTTTTTCAACCGGCCGAGCCTGATCCGATCGAGCCTGATCCGATCGAAGTTGCCGCCGGCAGTGACCCAGGCCGCGAGCGACATGAGCACCGCGATACCGAGGAGCGCGAGCGCGCCCTGCGTCGATCCCGGAACGCGAAGTCCGGCGAACGCGGGGATGTTCACCGAGACCGGTTCGACCACGCGCGTGCCCGGTGGGATCGGTTTGCCGGTAACCGGGTCGATGATCGGCGTGCTTCCCGGCAAGCCGACACTGCTGAGGTTGCCGGCGAACGGCCCGCCGCCGTCGAAGGAGCCCGGCGGCGTGGGAACGGTCGTCGACGGCGGGCGCGTCGTCGTGGTCGGTCTCGTGGTGGTCGTCGTGCTCCCACCACCTCCGTGACCCGCGCACGTGCCGGTGACCGGCGCCGCGCCGACTTGGGCGAGGCGACTCCGCGCGGTTGCAAGCAGCGATGGCGGAAGCGGCTGCAATCCCTTGGGAAGGTTCTGTTGACCGGGGCCGGTCACGTAGTCGAGCCAACTCGAGAGCAACGCCTGCGAGTCGGGGCGCAACGCGCACGTGAACGGGTTGTAGAGCTTTTCGGCGGGAACGAGCGCGTATTCGATGTACGTGAGCGGGTACGGCACGACCGCGCCGGCTGCGACCGGCGCCGAGAGCGTCGTCGGATCCGGGAGGAGCAAACCTTCCGAGTCGGGCTTCATCGCGTCGACCGCGGCTGCCATCGACTCCGGGGTCGGCCCGACCATCGCGTCGCCCGCGCCTGGGAGCTCGACCGGCGTGAGCCCGAGGGCTCGCGCCGTCGCGAGATCGGTCATCGACCAGATCGGTCCGTCGGTCGCGGAGAACGAGGCCGGCACCATCACCTTCGCGAGGAGCGGCCTTCCCGTGTAGAGGTTGATCTGATCGAACTGCGGCGTCGCGAGCGCCAGGCTGTTCGATGCGTTGTGCGGCGTGATCGGGAAGAGCGGACGGACGAAATCAGCCGGGCTCCGCGTCGCGAGGTAGTCGGTCATGAAATAGGTCGACGCGAGCGTTCTCGACGGCGCGTAGATCCCGTTGTCGGGTGCGTAGAGAATGCCGCGGAGCGCCGGGTTCCTCGTGACGATGTCGTTGATGTACGGCTCGTTGAAGTTCCCGATCCACTGCTGGCCGCCACCGAGGAGCGCGCCGATATCGGCGGCGGTGAGTTGGAGCGAGCCGTCGGCGTACGGGACCTTGTCGCCGGGCGGGAGTCCGGGAAAGATCTGATGCTGGCCGCCCCCGGCCGCGATCACCGATGCATTCAGAGCGATCGGTATTGCAACCGACTTGCGGTGCTTGGAGCCCGTGATGAGCGCGACGGACGGGTCGTAGCCGGCGCCGGTGTAGGCGATATCGAACGTGCCGTTGTCGAACTGCGTCATCGCCCCACCCTCGTCGGTGAACGACGCGTTGGTAGGTGCGCCCTGCTTCGTGCGATCGCATTGCGCCCGCGTCCACCCCGCCCACGCGTCGGAGAGCTCGTCGGATCCACCACTGCTGAGGATCCCGGGCGCACCACCGCCGCATGCGGCGATCGGGTCGGTGTCGCTGAACTCGAGCTTCAACTTCTGGAAGATGATGTCGGCACCGACGGTCAGCTCCAGCACCAGCGCGCACGGATGGGTGGGATCGCAGGTGAGCCTCGTATTGGCCGCGTCGTTCCAGGCGACGACACCGGATCCCACGATGAACGGGACGCTCGCGCCGGCGTCGGTGCGCGCCAACCCGGTAAGTCCGTCGCTGGCGCTGCGGTGACGAGGTAATCGGCCGACGATGACACCGGCCGCGGCGGGCACTTCTTGGAGTCCGGGTTCAGGTCGGAATCCTGCGTGTACGTCGCGTTCCACCGGCACTCACGAATCTGGATCGCGTTGACCGCGATGTCGGACCGCGACTTCACGTTGATGATGAGTCGTTGCCCGTCCGCGAGATGCGTCGTCGGTGTGGTCGACGCCGCGACCCAGCCCGGGTCGGGCAACACGTTGTCGGCCCCGCCCGCGTACGCGAACACCGTTGTGAGCAACCCGACCACCAGCAACACGACCGCGAGCGGCCAGCGCGCCGACGTGTAGACGTCGGCGCGCGGGCCAGGTGAACGGGTGAATCCGGATCACAGTCCTCTTCTCACGGCCTTGACTCACGGGCTTTTCTCACGAAGACAGTGACCATAGGAAGGTATCTCTACTTTGTCAATGAAGATACTAGCTATTGCCTGGCGTCAAGCGTTGACCGGCACCGAGGCCGGCGACGCCGGACCCGCCGCCCGGCTGTTCGTCGCCTTGACGGTGCACGTGTAGGTCTTGAACGCCGTGAGTCCGGTCACGGTCAGCGGGCTCGCCGTGCCCGCCTTGGTCTTGGTCACACCACCGTTCGACGACACGCACGCGGCGGTCAGGCTCGAGATCGCCGCCCCGTTCGCCGCCGGCTTCGTGAAGGTGACCTTGATCGAACCCGACGCCGTTTTCACGACCGACGGCTTGGCCGGCTTCGCCGGCGCGCCGACGATGAAGGCCGGCGACGCCACCGATTTCGGACCGGTACCGCGGGCATTCGTCGCGACAACGGTGCACGTGTAGGTCTTCGCGGTGGTCACGCCGGGAACCGTGATGGGAGTGGTCGATGCTCCGGCGCGGGCGACAGTCTTCGTCACGCCGCTGTTGCTCGATGTGCACGTCGCGGTGTACTTCGTAACCGCCGAACCGTTGTTGGTGGCGGCCGTGAAGCTCACGCTGATCGGACCGGTACTGGTCGTGGTCGAACCCGAAGCCGCGTTCACTGTGGCGGGTGCCTTGGGTGAACCGGCGACGATCGCAGCCGACGCGGTCGAGAACGCGCTCAGGCCGATCGAGTTCTTCGCCTTCACCTTGAACGTGTACGCGGTCGCGTTGGTGAGCCCGGTTACCGTCTGCGAGAGCGCGGTGTTGTTGAACGTCTGCGCGGGTTGCGCGGCCGTTCCCTTGAACGGCGTGATGACGTAGCCGGTGATGTCCGTGTGTCCGGTGTTCGCCGGCTTCGCGTACGAGACGACGGCCGATGCCGATCCCGGTGATGCTTTCACGGCGGTGGGAGCACCGGGAACCGTCAGCGCCGCGAACTTGAGCGGCTGGACGAAGTACGTGGTCGCGGTGTCGTCACCGGAAAGGTTCACCTGCACCACGAGGTCGACCGGGTTCGCCGAGTTCGCGGTGATCGTCTCCGGTCCGTAGCCACTGTCGTTGCCCCACGTGACCGTTCCGGTACCCGCGTGGAACGTGAGCGGCCCCGAGGTCGACTCACCGCCGGAGTACGGACCGAACGTCTCCTCGTAATCGGCGCCCTGGAGGCCACCGGACGTGATTCCCGGAGGTCCGGCCGCGTGATCGTCGTAGACGCAGCGAATTCCGCCCGAGCCGCTGTAGCCGAAGGTCGACGTGCCGTAACCCGAGAGCCCGTGCTTGCAGAGGTGCGCCGTCAGGTTGCCGACGAGCCGCGCCGTCCCGCTCGTCGTGACGGTGAACGTCACCGCCTGGCCCGCGTCGAGGTTCACGACTGGCGACGCAGTCAACGTGACGGTGTTCGTGGTCGCCGGCGACGGGCCGATCGGCGCATCGGCGGCCGCGGGCGCGACCAACGCCGCATAGCGGACAAGGCTCAGGACCCCGGTCAGGATTGCAATTCGAAGCTTGCTCTTTGCGCGCACGTCTCGCCTTTCTGGAAAAGGATCGTCCTGGGCTGGACCGAGCCGCCGTGTGGGGAAACGACGGCTCGGTCCCTGGCGTTACGTCTCGCTCACTGCTTGCGGCAGGTCACCAGTGAGTCATTGCCGACGCCGGGCCCGGTCGGGTCGAGCGGCGTGAGCGGAAGGAAGCCGTAGTCCTCGATGATTCCGGCGTCGTTGCCGTTGCAGACGTCGCTGACGACACCACCGGGCACGTCGTTGAAGCCGACGAGGTTGCGAGCGGTCACGTACGACGGTTCGTCAGGCCTGATGATCGAGTACGTGTAGCGCACTCCGTTGTATTGCGTACCGACGCCCGAGGTCGTGACGTTCGGGATGTTCGGGTTGCGCTCACTCACCACGGCCCAACCGATGTTGACCGAACCGGTCCCGGCGGCCGATGCACCGGGCGAGATCGTCGCCTGCGAGCCGTCACCGTTCACTGCGGTGATGACGGTCCCGTCGTTGATGAACGACGATCCGGGGGGGTTCTGCACCTGCAGACCGACGTCGGTCGATTGGAACGTTCCCGCGGCGCCGCTGAGTGTGCTGTCGAACACCGCGCCGCTCGTGACGCCGGCCTGCGTACGGTTACCGGTCGCGGTCGGGAAGACCGTTGCGTCGTTCAGGTGCCACGCGGTACCCGTCCAGCGCACGTCGTACGCAGCGGGGAACGTGCCGCTCGGCGCGACGCCGACCAGACCGCCGGGGCGGAAGCCGTTGCGGACGTCGATCGTCGGGTTACCCGCACCGTTGGCCTGCTGGGTCCAGTTCGCAGCCGAGTAGAGGGTTATGTACTTCTGGAGGTTCGCTCGGTAGAGCGGGTCGTTGAACGCGTCGCCGTTGCTCTGACCGAACGGCGTCGCGGTGCCGGCACCGATCGCGGCCGGGCAAGTGATGGGTGTCCCCCCGGGAGCTCCGCCGTGAGCCTGCGAGAGCGTTCCGCTCGTCGGCGGGACCCATCCGACGGTGTTGGTCTCGGTCGAGATGCCGAGCACGTTGTTGATGAAGTACTTGCGCACGCCCGAGCCGAACAGCGGCAGCGCCCGCACGATCGCACCCGGGGCTCCGCCGACCTGGCTCCAGTCGTTGACGTTGCAGGTCCAGATGTCACGCAGGTCCTGGAGAGGTCAGGAACGCGGGAGCGTTGAGGCTCGCGGTGGCCCAACCGACCGCGTCGACCGCGAACGCGTAGTTCTCGAGCGTCGACGGCGTCTTGTTGAGCGACGCGGAACGGGCGATGTCGATGCAACCGCCGACCGAGGAAGCCACACCGGTGTACGCGAACCCCGCCGGGTACGTCTTGGCGACGCTGCCGTTCAGCCCATCGACACCGGGCTGCGCGCCCGTGGGCGCGGCGATCTTCGGGTTCCCCGAGCCGTCGGTACCGGTGCCGTCGGCGTTGTAGGTCACGGAGTTGCAGAACGAGTCGGCCGGGACCGTCACTTGACCCGTCCCGAGCTGCTGCGGCGTCTTGATGTTGATGGCACCGGTGCCGGACAACAACGCCGAGAAGACGGGCCCGGTGTTGTCGGCACCCGCCGCGGCGATGACGTCGCCCGCCGCGTGCGCGGCCGGTGCGGCTGCGACCAACGCTCCCGTCGCCACGCCGAAGCTGATGGCCGCGGCGAGCACTCTCCGTACGCCTCTGACTCTCACGTTGCGCAACCTTTCGAAACAAGCGGACGCGAGAGTCCTGGCGACCCCCACCACCCCGCACTTGACGATGCGAGGGCGATCGTAGGTAAGAATCTCCACATTGTCAATGGAGTTACTCGTAAATTGCGCGTTCAGCCTTTGCGAGCTGCTTTGTTCACTCTTTTAGGAGTTACTTTGTTGACTCTTTTGGGCGTGAGTCGTTCAGTCGTTCAACGCGGAGTCAGTCGTTAACGCGAAGATGGGGGCGACAACGGGCTCGAGCCGCGGGCGTTGATCGCCTTGACCGTGCACGTGTAGGTCTTCAACGTCGTGAGACCGGCAACGGTGAGCGGGCTCGCGGCGCCCGACTTGGTGCCCGTCACCCCTCCGTTCGACGACGTGCACGCGGCCGTGAAGCTGGTGATCGCGGCACCGTTGTTCACGGGCTTGGAGAAGCTCACACGTAGCGACCCCGCCGCCGGACTCGTGACGGTCGGCTTCGCGGGCGCGGCGGGCGCGCCCACGGTCACTGCAACCGACGCGACCGATCTCGGGCTCGTCCACGGCGTTGGTCGCGTCGACGGTGCACGTGTACGTCTTCTTGACCGTCGCCTTCGGGACCACGATCTGCACGACCGCCGAACCGTTGTGACTCGCGCCACGCGCGACACCGCCGTTGCTCGACGCGCAGCGAGCGGTGTACTTGGTCACCGCGGAGCCGTTATTGGAGCCGGCCGAGTACGACACGCGGATGCCCGCAACCGTGCTCGTCGTCGATCCCGACGATGCCTTGATGTTGAACGGCGCCTTGGGCACGCCCACGACGATCGCGGCCGACGCCACCGACTTCGCACCGGTCCCGATCGCGTTCTTCGCGGCGACGTGGAACGTGTAGGTCCGCTTGTTGGTCAGACCGGTGACCGTCTGCGTGGTCGCCGTGGAATTGTAGGTGTGCGCGGTCTGCGCGGTAGATCCGATGTATGGGGTAACGACATAGCCGGTGATCGGCGAGTGCCCGATCGACGTGGGTGCGGTCCACGAGACCGCGGCCGACGCGCTGCCGGGTGCGGCCTTGACCGCGGTCGGCCGGCCCGGTGCCGCGGGGACACCGATCTCGAGCGGTTGCACGAAGTAGGTCGTCGAGACGTCGTCGCCCGCGAGGTTCACCTGCACGACCAGGTCGACCGGGTCGCCCGCATCGACATCAAGGGTGAACGGACCGAAACCGGTCGCGTTGCCCCACGTGACACTGCCGGTCCCGACGTGGAACGTGAGTGCACCCGACGTCGTCTCGCTGCCCGAGTACGGGCCGTACGACTTCTCGTAGTCGGCACCGGTGAGCCCACCCGAGACGATTCCCGGGGGTCCCGCGGTGCCGGTGTCGTACACACAGCGCGATGCGTTCGCGCCGCTGTAGCCGAAGTTCGTGGTGCCGTATGCCACTGAGACCGTGCTGGCAGAGGTCCGCGTTAAGGCCGCCGACGAGCGTTGCCGTACCGCTCGTGTGGATCGTGAACGTGATCGCCTGACCGGCTTCGAGATCGGTGACCGGCGACACGGTCATCGTGACTGCGTTGGTCGGCGCGGGCTCCGGGCCGATCGGCGGATCGGCCGCGGCCGGCGCCACGAAGACGGCGAACGGCACGAGGCCCATCACCGCAAACAGGACAACTGTGCGTTCGATGACGCGTTTCATGACGGGCCCTCCGAGCGCGGTTACGACGCGACTTCCACAAGCCGGCGGCGATCGGCGGGAGTGCCACGACCGCGAGCAACACCCACGCGGGGAGGCTGGCCGGGTTCGGTACGCCACCGCGGTTGTACGCGACCGGTTCGGCCGCGCGAACGGTTCCACTCCCGCCCCCGGCCGAACGCGCGATGCCGCCGAGCAGGCCGGCCGCGGTCCCGGTCTTCGACCCGGGCCCGGTCACGCGGTTGTTCGTCTTCCCGTTCCCGCCGGCAGTCGTGCCGGGACCGACGGTGTAGCCGATCGCTCCACCCGTCCCACCGCCCGGATCACTCCCGGGACCGGCGCCGGCGGTCGTCGTCGGAGTGATGGTGGGGACGTTCGCGAGCGGGTCGTCGGGGCTCGTCGCGCCGGCTCCGAGGCTGCCGTGGAAGCGTGGATTCGAGCAGTTGGCCGGCGTCAAGGTTTGGGCGGCACCGCCCTGCATGCGCGCGATCGAGTTGGACATCTCCTGGGAGAGGTTGGGCGGCATCGGCGAATAGCCGATCTGCGCCATGTTCCGCTGCCCGTCGCACTCGATGTATTTCATCCACTGCGCCAGCGTCTCGGCTACGCCCGGGTTCGGGTACTTGCCCGCGCACGTGGGCCGGTCGCCCGACCGGCCGCACTGCACGACGAGATAGCTGTACATCGAGATGGGATACGCGAGCGGGTTCGTGCTCGCGTACACACCGGAGAGCTCCTGGCTGAGGTCCGGACGCAGCCGGGCGGACTCGAGCGCGGCCGAGATGTTCTGCGCGTACGGCAGCACCCACTTGCCCGCCGCGTTCTGCACCCACGCGGCCGCGACGCCGTAGACCTTCGCGTATCCGAACTCGTCGTACCCGATCGACCACATGCCGTCGTCACTGTGGATGTACTGCGCGACCTGGTCGGAACCACCGAACGCGATCGTCTTCGGCGCGAAGTTCGGAACGCCGTCGAGCTGGATGATCCGCACGGTGGTCGGGAGGTGATATTTCGCGGCCCACGGGCCGAAGAGATCGGGCGCCGCGTGCGCGACGAAGTCGTAGAACGTTCCGGTGGTTCCCGACTGCCCGCTGCGGAACACGACGGTGATCGGCTTGTCGGGCAGCACGAGACCCTTGTTCTCGGCGATGATCGCGGGGTCGTTCCACTTCGTGATGTACCCCATGAAGATGCGCGCGATCGTCCGCATCGAGAGGTGCAGATAGTCGACCGTGCGCCCGGCGCGATCTTGCACGTGGTACATGATCGCGGTGGCGGCACCGACATCGGGTACGTACTGATATCCACGCGCGCCGGCCGAACCTCCACCACCGCCGAACAGCGCCGAGTACTCGGCTTCGGTCGCCGCGAAGTCGAGGAGGCCGCCCGCGTATTGCGTGAGCCCGTCGGGGGAGCTCGTCGGCAGATAGTTGACTGACAATCCCCGGCTCTGGGCGTCGGCCACCCACTGTTGCACCGCGAGCGCGACGTACGACGAACCCGCGCCGTTGATGCGCGCCGGACTCACCGCCGATGCCGGACCACCGGCCGCGACCGCGAACGCGATGACGACGATCGCGGCAACCACCTGCACTCGACGCGTACGGCAACTGATGCAAGCGGAACCGGCGGCGTCATCCGAATCGCCCGCTGACGTAGTCGAGGGTGCGCGAATCGTTGGGTGAGGTGAACATCATCTCGGTCGACCCCTGCTCGACCACGATGCCGGGTTCGTTCTCGGCCGCGAGGAAGAACGCGCACACGTCGGAGACGCGTTGGGCCTGTTGCATGTTGTGCGTGACGATCACGATCGTGACGAGGCCGCGCAGCTCCGCGATCGTCTCTTCGATCCGCCGGGTCGACGTGGGGTCGAGCGCCGAGCACGGCTCGTCCATCAACAGGACCTTGGGCCGAACCGCGAGCGAACGCGCGATGCACAGGCGTTGCTGCTGACCGCCCGACAGCGCGCCACCCGGATCGTCGAGCCGATCACGGACCTCGCGCCACAGCCCGGCCCGCTGGAGCGACTCCTCGACGAGCGAGTCCTTGTCGTCGCACGGGATGCGCGCCAACTTGATGCCGGAGAGCACGTTGTCGCGGACGCTCATCGCGGGGAACGGGTTGGGCTTCTGGAACACCATCCCGATCTGCGAACGGATCTTCTGCGCGCGCGTACGCCGACCTCGTAGATGTCTTCGCCGTCGAGCAGGACCCGGCCATCGAGCGCGGCGCCGGGAACGAGCTCGTGCATGCGATTGAGCAACCGGAGGAAGGTCGACTTGCCGCAGCCCGACGGGCCGATGAGCGCGGTGACCGCGCCGCCGGCCATCACCAGGTCGACGCCTTCGAGCACGAGGTGATCGCCGAACCACGCGGCACGCGTCCTGCGCTTCCAGCGTCGCGGTACCGAGCGTCGTGGTCCCGAGGGTCGTAGGACTGGTCATGAGGTGGATGCCAAACGACGGCGGCGACGGTGAACCTTCGCCGAACGGTCACGCCCGATGATGCGGGCGATGATGAAGAGCACGATCACGACCGTGAGCAGCACGAGCGCGCCCGCGAACCCGCGTGCGATCGCGGCTTCGTTCGGTTTGCGGATGTTGCGGAACACGAAGAGCGGAAGGCTCTCCTGCGGCCCGTGGAACGGGTCGGCGTTCATGAGGTCGTAGCCGAACGCGGTCAACAGCAGCGGCGCAGTCTCGCCGACGACGCGCGCGACGCCGAGCACGACCACGGTCGCGATTCCCGTACTCGCGGTCGGGAGCACGACCGACCACACAGTGCGCGTGCGCGACGAACCGAGCGCCAGGCTCGCCTCCCGCAGGCCGTCGGGTACGAGCCGCAACACGACCTCCACGGTGCGCGTGATGGTCGGCACCATCGTGATACTCAAGGCCAAGCTGGCCATGAACCCGTTGAAGCTGAAGAGGCTGATCTTGCGCGCGTACGGGAGGATCAACACCGCGTAGATGAAGAGACCGGCCATGATCGACGGCAGCCCGCTCATCGCATCGACGAAGATGCGAACAGGCCGGCGCCACTTGCTCGCGCGACTCGTTGAGGAACACCGCGGCGCAGACGCCGATCGGGAGCGACCACAACAGCGCGAGACCGACCTGCTCGAGCGTCCCGACCACGGCGTGCGAACCGCCACCGGCGGTTGCGGGCATCGTCGGCGTGATGGCGCGCTGGTCTTCGGTGAAGAAGTGCAGGCGCAGACGCGGGCAATCCTTTCCACAGCACGTAGGCGACGATTGAAACCAGCGGGACGAACAGCACGACCGCGATCGTGAAGACCGTGGCCGTGACCACCCGGTCGGCCGCGACGCTCCGATCGAAGCGATCGGCGGTCACGATGAACAACAAGGTGAGAAACGCCGCGAACACGGCCAGCCCGAAGCCGAACCAGCCGATACCGCCGGTCAAACGGCCGAACACGAGCCAGCACAACGAGACCGCGCTCACGAAGCACGCAACCGTGATGATCGTGTCGGTCGACGTGAACTCCCGCGGACGCCGGGGTTTGCGCGGCCGAGGCACTCGCGCCGGCCCGGTGCTCGGCGCGGTCGACGTGGTGGTGGTCGGGCTTTCCGAAATGGGTGTGTCCGTGGTGGGTGCGCTCACAAGTCGACTCCGACCCCGGAGCGACTATGCGACACCACGACCGATGCGACCACATTGGTGGCGAGCACGATGAGGAACAGCACGAGCCCGGCCGCCATCAGACCCGACACGGTGAACGCATCACCGCCGGCGCGCTGCGGCGATGAAACCCGAGACCGTGGCGCCTCCGTTTTGGAGGATGCGGCCACTCACCTCGGGCACCTGCGGTAACAGGAGCACCAGCGCGATCGTCTCGCCGAGCGCCCGGCCGAGGCCGAGCATGGCGCTGCCGATGATTCCGCCTTTGCCGTAGGGAAGTACGACCGAGCGCACCATCCCCCACCGCGTACTACCGAGCGCAAGCGCCGCTTCCTTCTCGCCCACCGGCGTTTGCGTGAACACCTCACGGGCGACGGAGGCGATGATCGGCACGACCATCAGCGACACGACGATGCCCGCGATGAACATCGAGTTCGTCAGCCGGGCGCCCGATTCGGTCTTGAAGAACGGGACCCAACTCATGTTCTTCGACAGCCAGCGCGAGAGCGGCACGATCTGGCGGGAAAGGAAGAGAAAGCCCCAGATGCCGAAGATGAGCGCGGGAACCGCGGCCATCAGGTCGACGAGGCTGGTGAGGTAACGCCGGGCCCGGGGCGAGGCGTACTCGGTGATGAACAGCGCGGCTCCGACACCCAACGGCACCGCGATCACCACCGCGATCACCGCCACGATCACGGTTCCGCTCAGCAGACCGAGCACACCGATCTTCGCCGGATGCACATCGGTACGCCATTCCTTGGTCGTGAGGAACGACCACACCCCTTGCGATGACAGGGCGGTGCGGCTGCGCAGCAACAGGAACACGCCGACCAACACGAGCAAGACGAGCACGAGCAATCCCGAAGCCAGCGTTATCCGGTCGAACCAACGGTCGGTCCGACTCGGGTCGTCGATCACGACCCGCGGCGTCCGCGCGCGCCCGTCACCTGGGCGCACCGGGTTTGGGCTTGCCGTGGTCACCGTCATGGGTACTACACTATATAGATCGAGAAGATGGAATATCAAGCGGGATCCGAGCTCATGGGCGAGACAGCACAGCGACGCGGGCGACCGGTCGGCAGCGGAGTGGTGTGGCCGTCGGCCAAGACGGTCTACGCGCTGCGCGCGTGCACGGTGCTCGTAGCGGCCTATCCCGATCAACGATTGAAGGCCGCCGACATCGCCACCGCGTCGAACGTCCCGTTGCGGTTCCTGTCGAAGATCCTCAGCGAGCTACGCGAACGCGGGGATCCTCTCGGCCAAGCGCGGCTACTACGGCGGCTATGCGTTCACCCGGGACCCGAGCGGGATATCCGTCGCCGATCTCATGCGGGCGATCGCCGGCTACGAGCTGTTCGCGCCGCTGTCACGCGAGGGATTGCAGCCCCGGTTCGAGTTCGTCGACCAGTTGCGCCACACCCTCGCCGAAGTCGCCCGCGAAACATTGGGCGCGACGTCGATCGCCGAGCTCTCGCCCAGCTGAAAGGCTTTCTGTGAACGGCTACCAGGAGCTCGAAACCCGACTCGAGAGCATCCCGCTCTTCGCGCGCTGTCACCGCAGCGACTTGCGCGTCATCGCCAAGCGCTGCGAGCTGCGCGAGGTACACGCGGGAACGACGCTGATCCACGCCGGCGAGCTCGGCGACGAGCTCTTCGTGCTGCTCACCGGCACTGCGGAACGGGGTCGGCCCGGTGAACACATCCGCACGTTCGGTCCGGGCGACTACTTCGGCGAGCTTGCGCTGCTCGACCCCGCGCCCCGCTCCCTCGACGTGGTCACGACCTCGGCGTGCCTGGTGGGTGTGCTCTCACGCGCGAGCTTCCTGCTCGTGCTCGACGCGGTTCCCGGAGTCTGGCCCCAGCTCCTCGCGTTCCTCGCCCGGCGCCTGCGTGACGCCGACCTCGGCGAAGAGCACGAAAATCAGGCTGCGCCCTTGTAGAACGTCGACGCGTCACCGCGCAGCGAGATACCCGGGCGGCCGTCGACACCCACCGGTGTCTCCCCCGCGACCGTGACCCGCTCGCAGCGGCGATGCGCATTGCCGTAGTCGACGATCGCGCAGTGCTGGGTCGAACGGTTGTCCCAGATCGCGAGGTCGCCCGCGCGCCAGTGCCAGCGCACCGTGTTTTCAGGCCGGGTAACGGCGTCCTGGAACGTCCGGATGATCGATCGCGAGAGGTCGTTCGGGTATCCGACGACGCGGAGCGCGAACCCGCCGAGCAACAGCGCGCGCTTACCGGTCTCGGGATGCACGCGCACGGCGGGATGTTCGGCGCGGTAGATCGTCGACGCGAACTGTTTCGCGCTCTCGGCCCACTCGGGATGCGACTCGGCCCGACCGCCGTCGATGCGGGTGTCGGGGTGAACGTTGGTGTGGACGATCCGCAGCGAGTCGGCGAGATCACGAACTTCGGGCGACAGCGACTCGTACGCGTTCACCGTGTTGGCCCACACGGTGTCGCCGCCCACTTCGGGAATGACGACACCGCGCAGGAACGTGAACGACACCGGCTGATCGAGGAAGGTCACGTCGGTGTGCCAGTCGGCTGCGGGCGCGCCCTTGGCCGAGTCGACCTCTTCGAGGAAGGGCTGGTCGGGCGGCGACTGGATCGTCGGGTGGCCGAGTGTGAGATTGCCGAAACGGCGGGCGAACGCGACCTGGCCCTCGTAGTCGAGCGCCGACTGATCCCGGAAGAACACCACCTTGTGCTCGAGCAACGCCCGCCGGATGTCGGCCACCATCGCGTCGTCGAGATCCTGGGAGAGATCCACGCCCGCGAGCTCGGCCCCGATGGTCCCCGTGACCTTCGAGACCTCGAGCCGGCCCGTTTCGAACCGGCTGCCTTTCAACTGGCTAGTCGTCTGCGTGCGTTCGTTCGGCATCCCTCGATTGGAGCGCGGTCAGCGGCCGCGCGCAACTACTGCGGTCCACGCGGCCGCCGCGAGTCCACCGAGTCCGGCGATCACGAGCACCACCCGCGCCGACGTCACGTTGAGCAGCAATCCGCCGGCCACGTACGACACGCCCGCCGCGAGCCCGATCACGCCGAAGAGGTTGGCGAACGTCCGCCCGTGCCGTTCCGCGGGGACCCGGCGCTGCAACAGCGTCGAGACCCCGACGTCGACGATGGCCGCGCCGAACCCGCGCACCACCTGCATCACGCACGCCGCGTACGTCGCCCACGCGAGGCCAGTGAGCAGGTTTCCGAACGCGCAGATCGCCAGCCCGCCCGCGAACAGGACGAGCGGTGTCCGCGTCCGCGCCCGGGCTCTGGTCGCGGCGAGGAATCCAATGAACAATCCCACACCGGATCCTGCGTACAGCAAGGCAGTTCCGGTCGATCCCGAATGGAGCACGTCGCGACCAAGGAACGCGAGCGCAACATCGTCCATGCCTACGAACACCACGAACGCGCCGAAGCCGATCACGACGGTGCGCACGAGCGGATCCGCAAAGAGCTCGCGTACGCCGTCGAGCGCGTCGCGATGCCACGAAGTGTCCCGGAGCTCGCCACCCGGTTGCGCCAACGGCGGTCAGCGCGGGCAGGCCGATGAGGACGACCGCCGATACCACGAAGGTGGCCGCGTCGACGAGCAACGCACCCCGCGTCCCGATCAACGGGATGAGGACCGCGGCCAGCGCAGCACCGACCGCTTCGAATCCGAATGTCCCGAACCCCAATACCGCGTTGGCGGCTTCGAGATCCTCGTCGGCGACGACGCGCGCCACACCGCTGCGCGCCGCGGGTCCGATCGTCGCGGCCAAGATCGAGCGCATCACCACCAACACGAACACGACCGGCAGCCATCGCAACGAGAACGCGATGGCGATCACGAGTACCGCCTGCAACACCTCGCACGTGATCATCAACCGTCGCATGTCGATGCGATCCGCGAGCGCGCCGGTCCAGGGCGCCAACAGCGTCGGCGCGAAATCGCCGGCCAGGAGTAACCCCGCGACCGCGATGCCCTTCCCGGTGTGATCGGCGACGTAGAGAATCAGCGCGACGAGCGCGAGCGAGTCACCGACGAACGAAACGAACCGCGAGATCCACAGCCGTCGGAAGGCGGGCGACTCCCGCAGCAGGTGCACTGCGGCAGTCTGGTGCCGCGCCGTCGAGCGCGCCGTTATTTGCCGAGCACCGTTGTGACCCCAACTGGGGCACTTGTAGGCTCACTCGATGCGCAAACGATGGATTGGCTGCGTCTCCTTCGGCCTCGGGCTCTTGCTCGCCGGACTCGGCGTCGCGATCCCGGGCAGCTCCGCCGGCGCCGCGACTTCGCCGGCCAACCTCCCGCTCGCGCACCCGCACCTCCGACAGATCGCGTCCGGACTCACCGAGCCGGTCGCGCTCGCGTGGCGCGTCGGCGACGGTGGTCGCGTCTACGTCGCCGAACAGACCGGTCACGTCCGCATCGTCGGTCAGGGTCACATCGTCAGCACCGCGCTGACCGTGCCGGTCAGCAGCGGCAACGAGCGGGGCCTGCTCGGACTCGCGTTCTCGCGCAACGGCACGAAAATGTACGTCGACTACACGAACGCGATCGGCAACATCCTGATCGTCGAGTACACGATGAATGGGAACGTCGCGAACGTCGCGACCCGCCGCGTCCTGCTCACCATCCCGCACACGCAGTTCGAAAACCACAACGGCGGCAACCTGGTGATCGGTACCGACAACGATCTCTACATCAGCGTCGGTGACGGCGGCGGCGCGGGCGACACGTTGCACAACGGTCAGAACCTCAACGCACTGCTCGGCAAGATCCTGCGCATCGATCCGCGCCCGAGCGCCGGCAAGCCCTACACGATTCCGCCGACCAACCCGTTCGTGAACCGAGCCGGAGTCCGGCCCGAGATCTACATGTGGGGCCTGCGCAATCCGTGGCGGTTCTCGATCGATCGCACCACCAGAGACATGTGGATCGGCGACGTGGGCCAGGCCCTCTGGGAAGAGGTCGACTACGCACCGGCCGGGCAGTCGGGAATCAACTGGGGTTGGAACGCCCGGGAGGGATTCCAGCCCTACAACGGTGGCGCGAAGCCGCCCGGTGCGCGTGACCCTCTGCTCGCCCGATCCCACAGCGCCGGCGACTGCGCGATCATCGGCGGCTACGTGTACCGCGGCACGCAGATCCCGAACTTCTACGGCGCGTACGTGTACAGCGACGAGTGCACCGGCGAGTTGCGCGCCGCGGTGCAGTCGGGTGGGCACCTCACCCAACAGAAGGATCTGGGGTTGAACGTCGCGCAGACCACGACGTTCGGCGAAGGTCTCGGCGGCGAGCTCTACGCGGCGTCGCGCACCGGAACGATCTACGCGCTCGTTCCCTAGACCGGCGTTCCGTAGCCGAGTCTTCCGTCGACGAGTAAGGAGCGGTCGGCATCACCGGGGTTGCGGCACCCGGTGAGCGCGAGCGCGTTCTCGAGCTCGAGCGCGAATCGCGCCAGTAGCTCGACCACGCCGTCAACACCTCCGATCGCGAGCGCCCACAGGTAAGGGCGACCGATCAAGACCGCGTCGGCGCCGAGGCACAGCGCGCGCAGCACGTCGCGGCCGGTCCGGACACCGCCGTCGACGAGCACGGTCGCGGGTCGTGCGGCCGCGGCGATCGGTTCGAGCACCGACGCGGTAGTCACCACACCGTCGAGCTGACGGCCGCCGTGGTTCGACACGATTACTCCGCGCGCGCCGTGATCGATCGCGGCGCGCGCATCGTCGGCGCGCAGCACGCCCTTGACGACCACGGGTAACGACGTCGACTCCGCGATGCGCGCGATCGTCTTCCAGGTAACCGAGGGGTTGAGCGGCGAACCGTGCGGCCGGGCGCGGCGCGTCGGGTCGGCGGCCTCCCGATCGGGGAGGTAACCCCGGAGCCGGATCGACGCGACCGGCGCGTCGACCGTTACCACGATTGCGCCGAAGCCCGCGTCCTCCGCGTCAGTGAGCAGCGCGGTGAGCTGGTCGTCGTCGCGCGGCACGTACACCTGGAGCCAACACGTTCCGGGCGCGGCGCGCGCGACGGCTTCGGGTGGATGCGAGCTCGACGCGGAGACGATGAACGTCGAACCAGTCGAGGCGGCGGCGCGCGCTACCGCGTGCTCGCCGTCGGGATGCGCGTAGCCCGCGAACGCGCACGGTGCGAGGAGCACCGGCATCGGATGCGCGGCTCCGAACAGCTGGACCGTGGTAGAGACCGAACCGACGTCCCGGCCGACACGCGGCGCGAATCGCCAATCGCTCCACGCGTGCTCGTTGTCGTGCACCGGCGGGAATACAGCCGTGGTCTCGTAGTAGGTCGCCGCTTCGTCGGTGAGGTGGCCGCGCGCCGCGGCCGCCATCTCGATCGGATCCCAGGGAAGCGAGCTCGGCGCCGGGTCGGTCATCCCGCAATGATCGCGGACCGCAGGCGCGCCGGGTGACCTCGACCGGCGACCCCGGATACCCTTGCCGCGATCGGGCTCCACGATCGAGAGCACCGAAGTAGGGGGACGAATCATGGCGACCGTCGCGACCACGACGAGTAGTCCGGGCAAGCCGAGCTATCTGGGATTGCTCAACGCGATTGCAATCGCGGAAGCGCGAGCGCACGAGTATCTCGTCGTCTGGGCCGCGGCGACGCCGAGCGAAGACGTACGCAACGTGCTGTTGACGGTTGCCGCGCGTGAAGGCGAGCACGGAATGAGCTTCGCCCGCCGCATCAACGAGCTCGGTTACGAAGTGCGACCCAAGCCCGAGGCCCAGCCGTCGAAGGCAATGGAAATCGTCAGCTCGGAATGCTCCGATCTCGAGAAGATGAAGGCGCTCAAGTTGCACAAGCTTTTCACCGGCGACCAACCCGACATCTTCGACAACTTCTTCCGCGACCACTCGATCGACATTCGCACCGGTGAGCTGCTCGGGCGCTACATCGCCGAGGAACGCGACACCGCTCGCCTCCTGCGCAGTTGCTACGACCAACTCAAAGCCGCGTCCAAGACCGGGTCGTCGAAGGCAAGGTCGAAAGCCAAATCGAAGGCCGCGGCCTGAGCCGATTGAACGAACCGAGCCTCCCGCTCGTATAAGGACGCGTGCGTAGGGGGCTCGGCGCGATTGCAATCGGTCTGGCGGTATTCGTCGTCGCGCTGGTTCCGGTCACGGCTGCGGGTGCGGCCGGCGATCCCGCGGTGACGATCTCCGCCAACTGCGGCGGTTCCACCTTCTGTTTCTCGCCCGCCACGCTCACGATCTCCGACGGCGACACCGTCACGTGGACGAACGCGTCGGGCGCCGAACACTTCGTCGGCCGGTGCGACCCGGGTAGCTGCGACGGTGCAAGCGGCGGTACCGGCACCGACACCACGTTCACGTCGGCCGACGTTCCCGACGGCGCCACCTATTCGCACACCTTCCACGGCGCCGGCACCTACACGTACTTCTGCGCGATCCACGGTTACGCGACGATGCACGGCGTGATCGTCGTGCAGGCATCGGCGCCGCCGTCGACCGGAACCACCGTCGCGCCACCATCGACCTCGCAATCGGTGACTACTGCATCTACTCCGGGTGCATCTACTCCCGGCGCGCCTACTCCGCACGTCGCCGGCGGGTCGGTTGGTGGAGGCTCGTCACCGGTGTCCGCGGCCGCGACGCCCGCGACCACTGTCGATCCCCGGCTCGCGCACACCGGACACGACATCGGCGGCACGCTCGCGGTCGGCGTCGGCGCGCTGGTGCTGGGTTTGGCCGCGTGGGGTGCGTGCACCCCGAGACGCGGCGTGGTGCCCCGATTGCGCCGGTAGTAGCTCCGGGGTGACACTCGGCGGGTGAAGCGACGAGTGCCGTGACGAGCTTTCTCGCTGGATCGACTTCCGGCACGGGCGTCGCTGGCTTGCGTCGATCCTGCTCTTGGCGCTCGCCGGCGGCGCCGCGCTGACCGCGGCCCAGGCCGCGCGCCGAACCGACACTGCGTTCGCACGGGCCCTCGCCGACGGCCACGCGTCCGACGCGGTCGTCAACGCCAACACGTTCTCGTACGACCCGTCGAAGATGGCTACCCAACGGCACAAGGGATTGAAACTGCTCGACGCCGTCGACCGGTTGCCGATCGTCGTGGCCCACGGCCGGTTCGGCGGCGCCAACGTCTTCGTGATGAAGGGCGAGAAGGTCGACGACCGGTTCAGCACCGGATCGGCGTTCGGCCTCGTTGCCTACGACAAGAACATCGGGCGCACGGTTTCGACCCTGCGCGTCGTCGGAGGGCCGGCTCGCACGGCCCGACCGCGCCGACGAGATCACGGTGACCCCCAAGACCGCGCAGCTCACGGGTTGGAAAGTCGGGTCACGCGTTTCCAACTTGCGCGAGTTCGAACCGACGGAGTTCGACAAGAACGGATTGCCGGTCGCGGGGAAGGGAACGCCGACTCCCGATGCGTGTCGTGGGCATCGCCGAGCTCCCCGACGAGCTCCTCTTGCCCGAAGCGGAACGTCAGCCCCGCATCTTCCTCACGCCGGCTTTCGAGCAGCGCTTTCCGAATTCGGTCTTCTATCTCAACGAGTGGGTCCGGCTCCGGCACGGTCACGCCGATCTCTCCGCACTCCGTCAGGCCGCGGCGCGCATCAACCGCGCCGCTCCCGATGTCGACCTGCCGATCTCCCCGACGGGCGACGGCTTGGTCAAGGTGAACCAGGCCAACGATCCCCTCGTGAACGGTCTCTGGATCCTCTCGGCGTTGGCCGCGCTCGTCGGCATCCTGCTGGCGGGCCAGTCGCTCGGGCGGACGTTCGCCGCGCGCGAACGATCATGCGCAACTACGCGCCATGGGCGCGACGCGGCGGCAGCGATTCCTGCTCGAGATGACGACCCTCGTCGGCCGTCGCGTTCGCGGCAGCCATCGGCGCCGCGATCATCGGATACCTGTGCTCGCCGTTCACGCCGATCGGTGCCGCGCGTAGTGCGGAGCCCCATACCGGCTTCTCGTTGGACCTCGGGCTGACCGTGATCGCGGCTCGCGTTGATCTTTCTCGGAACGGTGCTGGCGACACTCCCCTCCGTATTGCGTGTCGCGTCGACGCGCGAGCTCCCGGGAATCGTCGCCGCGGAGACGCGGTCGCGCCGATCGCGGATCGCCGACGCGGTTGCGCAATCGGGACTCGGTCCGTCGGCGACCGTCGGGACCCGACTCGCGTTGCAGCCGGGCCGGGGCGCGACGGCGACACCGGTTCGCAGCGTGCTCACGAGCCTCACCCTCGTCGTCACCGCAGTCACCGCGACGTTCGCGTTCGGCGCGAATCTCCAGCGGTGGACCGAGACGCCGCGCCTCTACGGGTGGAACTGGGACGCGGCGATCGGGAGCAACTTCGGCGGTATCCCGGCCGAGTTCGAGCAGCCGCTCGCGCACTACGACGGCGTCGTACAGGTGGGTGGGATGACGATCGGCAAGCTGACGGTGGGGCGGGTGGCGATCTCCGCGATCGGCGTGAGCTCGCGTGTCGGGCCTGATCGCCCCGATCATCGACCGCGGACGGCTGCCGCGGAACGCGCGACGAGATCGTGCTCGGCGCCAAGACGATGCGCAGTGTGCACACGCACATCGGCGGCGTGATCAAGGGGACGGTCGACGACGCGCCGGTCCGGCTCACCGTCGTCGGGCGTACGACCTTCCCGGCCTTCGGCAACGAACGTTTCGGCGGCACCGGACTGGGGTCGGGAGCGCTCGGGACGACGAGCCTGTTCAAGTACACCGCCGACGACGAGCCCGGCGTTCACTTCAACTACATGCTCATGCGCTTCGCGCCGGGAACCGCGACGCGCAGCGAGACGAAGCTTCGGGCGTTCCTCGTGAAGAACGGGTGCAACGACCCGACCTGTCTCCTCACTGACAGCCGGCCGGCCGAGATCGACGGGTACCGCAGCGCGCGCGGGATGCCACTCGCAGTCGGCGTAGTGCTCGTGCTGCTCCTCCTGGCCACACTCACGCATGTGCTCGTGAGCACCATGCGGCGCCGAGCGGCCGACCTCGCGATCCTGCGCGCGATCGGGGCGTCGTCCCGCAACCTCGTTGCCACCTTGCGCTGGCAGGCGTTGGTGCTGACCGGCTCTGCGCTCTTGATCGGACTCCCGCTCGGGCTGATCGCGAGCCGGTTCGCGTGGGGCGCGTTCAGCTCCCAACTCGGTATCGCGCCGGGCACGGTGACCCCGATCGCGATTCCCGTGTTCGCCGCGCTCGGTCTGCTCGCGTCGCGTGGCTGCTGGCAACAGTCGCCGGTACACGCGTGCCGAGCATCGCGCGCCGCCATCGGTTCACCGGCCAGTAGTCGTGACGACCAGTAGTCGAGACGGCCTGCGCCCGGTCGAGTGCGCCCTGCTCGACTGCGGAGGCGAGGATTAGCCTGCACGGAGCATGAGGATTCCGCGGGGTCCGGGATGATCGCAGTCGAGCTCACGACCAGTCATGTGGGGCTTGCCGTCGTCTGCTCGGTCGCGGCCGCGTCGTCGTACGCGCTGAGCAACGTGTTGCAACAGCACGAAGCCGAACAAGTCGCGCAGGACGAGACGCTCAAGCTCGGATTGCTGCGCCAGCTCGCGCATCGTCCCCGGTGGTTGTTCGGCATGGGCGCCGACGTGGGTGGGTTCGTGTTCGAGGCGCTCGCGCTCGGCGTCGGAACACTCGTGCTCGTTCAGCCGATCCTGTCGACCTCGCTGCTGCTCTCGATGTTCCTCGGCGGAGTGATCAACGGTCGGCACATCAGCCGAGCCGGCTGGACCGCCGCGGTCGTGCTCGCGATGGGTGTCGGCGTGTTCCTCTACATGGTCGCACCGACGCAAGGAATTCAGGTCGCGTCGAACCGATCGTGGTTGATCGCGGCGCCTCCCATCGTCGGCTTCGTGCTCGGGTGTGTCGCGTTGGCGCAGATGACCTCAGGCGGGAAACGCGCCGCGTTCCTCGGCGTCGCCGCGGGAACGTTGTTCGGTACCAGCGCCGTGCTCACGAAGGCATTCGTGCACTTCCTCGGTGGCGGCGTCCTCAACTGGGTCCCGCATTGGGAGCCGTACGCGCTCGCGGTGAGCTCCATCTCCGGACTCGTCCTCTCGCAGAGCGCATTCCAGACCGGCTCGCTCGCCGCCGCGGTGAGCGCCGAGCAGGTCTTGCAACCGCTCACCGGTGTCGCGCTGGGCGTCGGTCTCCTCGACGAGCGCCTCGAGCTCTCGGGCCCACTCGGAACACTCATCGTGGGTGCCGCGCTCGTCGCGATGCTCGGCGGCGTCTTGATGCTCGCACGAGTGGAGCACCCGGAGGACGAGATCGCACCCGCGCTCACGCCGCCGGCCGGTGTGATCCCACCCTCTCCCCGAACGGCCGAGAGCTGAGAGCCGGCTGAGGAGTAGGGTTCCCGCTCAGGGGTGCGTGCGGTGAAACGGTTCTCGCTCATACAAAGACTCGTCGTGATCGTCATGGCCGTGGGTCTCGCGGCCGCGCTCATCGTCGGATTCTGGCCCCTTCACGCCAATGTGTTCGGCGACGCGACGTATTCGTGTGGAAGCGGCTTCATCCACAGCGAGCACACCTGGAACGTCGACAGCACCGCACTCCAATTCCAGCGCACCGGAGACGAGACCGCGACCGGACTCCCGGCCAGCGTCTGTCCCGACAAGGTGGCCGGCGCCAAGGATCTCTCGCTCCTCCTGCTGGCCATCAGCCTCGCGATCGGGTTGCTCTTCACGCTGTTGTTCTCGCGCCACGCGAGCGCAACTTCGGATCGACGATGTTCGCGAACCGGCGCCGAGTCGTCGCGCGAACGTCGATGGCGGTGCGGCGCGCGCAACCGGAAGACCCGGGCGTCAAGTAGCTCGCGACTTCTTCCCGTAACGATGGCGCTCACCGACGGTCGGCTCTTCCACGTCAATCTGAACTGCGCCGATCTCGAACGGTCGCGCCGCTTCTACGTCGACGGTCTCGGCCTGACTGCGGGTGCACGCACTGCGACCGAGGACGCGCAGCCGGGCGCCGCGTTCGGCCTCGATCGCGCTCGGTGGGACGCCTGGATCCTGCTCGGCCCGAACGGCTTCGACGGGGCCGCGATCGATCTGCTCGAGTGGCAGGAACCCACGCCGATCGGACGCGCGCCCGCCGCGGTGACCACGTGCGGCTTCCAACGGCTCGGGCTGATGGTGCCCGATTTCGATGCTGCGCTCGAACGCGTCAATGCACTCGGCGGTGCAACCTGGAGTGAATCGTTCACCCACACGGTTCCCGGCGGCGGCGAGATCCGCTTGGTGATGGCGAACGACCCCGATGGTGTCGTGCTCGAGTTGGTCGAGGGTGACGGTCCGCGTGTCGCGTTCGTGCGCGGTGGCCTGCCGGGATCTCGAACGGTCGGTCGCGTTCTACGAGTCGTTGGGCTTCCGCGCCGTTCGCGCGCTTCCCGAGCACGAACGACGATGGCACGCACATGCGGATCGACGGACCGGTCGCGATGGAAGAGGTGATGATGCTCGCGCCGACGAAGAGCGAGCTGAGCCTCATGCTCGTCGGCTTCACCACACCTGCGGCATCAGTCGCCGCGGCGCGGCCCGCAAACACCATCGGGATGTGGCGCACCGCATTGCTGGTCACCGATCTCGATGCCGCGTGCGCGGAGTTGGACCGGCTCGGTATTGCGACGTTGTCACCGCCCGCGGCGATGGCAATGGGACCCGGACTGCCCGATCTGCGCTTCGTGTGCTCCGCGGGACCCGACGGCGAGATACTCGAGCTGATCGAGCAGCCGGCCTAACCCAGTTCCGCCCTAACCCAATTCCGCCCTAACCCAGTTCCGCGAGGCGGGCCTGCGTGTACGCGGTGAGTGTGTTGTTGTCGACGTAGAGATGCTGCGTCCCGGCGTGGATGTCACGGAAGCAGCGTTGGAGCACTCCCCCGTTCCGCAACGCCGTGGTGCCCGCCCACGTATACGCGAACCGCGCCGCGTCGGCCGCGATACGAGTTGCGTACGTGGTCGACTGGCGCAGCCGCTGCTGCTGCACCTGCGTGCAGGTATCGCCCGCGAGCACGGTGGACTCGGCATCGGTGAACGACTCGAACACGTACGCGCGCGCGGCGCACATCGCCGCGTCGTGCATCGCGAACTCGTGCTGGAAGAGCTGTTCGGTCGCGACCGACGGTCCGCCCATGCGCGCTTTCGTAGGCGCGAGTTCGAGGATCTCCACCAGCGCGCGCTTGCCGACGCCGAGCGCGAAGCCCGCGTGACCGGCGGCGACGAGCCCGAACAGTCCGATGCCGTAGCCGGCACCGCCGCGGCGGGCGTCGGCCGCGAGCAGCGGAAACGTGTATCCCGCCTCCACGAACTGCTCGTCGACGGAGTAGTCGTAGCTCCCGGTCGCAGCCAGACCGAGCACGTCCCAGTTGCCCTTCACCTCGACCTGGTCGGCGCGCAGGAACACGACGCGCATCGCAGGCAGGCCGATGTCGTCGGTCATGGCCTCACCGTCGCCGTCGATCTCCTGTACGCCCGCGCCGAACCACGTCGAGTGCGCGCACCCGCTGCCGAACTGGTACTTGCCGGAAACGACGTAGCCACCGTCGACCGCACGCGCCGTGCCGACCGGGCCGAGCATGCCCGCGTGGATGCCGAGCGCGGAGGCGGGGAACATCGCGGCCGACGCCTCGTCGCTGGTGTAGATCGACGCGAAGCACGACGTCGTGATGTTCGCCATCACCGACCAACCGGTGGAACCGTCGGCGTAGGCGAGCTCCTCGAACACTCCGAGCACATCGCCGAGCGGCGCTTCCAAACCGCCCAACTCCTTGGGTACCAACAACCAGAACAACTCGGCCGCGCCGACTGCGCTCACCACATTGGGGGTCGTCGTCGTGTCGGCCTCGGCCCGCGCCGCTTCGCTCTCGATGAGCGACCGCAAGGCGCGTGCGCGCGCGATGAGGTCGGATGTGACGTCAGCCATTGTTCACCTCGTGTGGGTGCACTGCTCGACAGCCGCGACATCAGGCGCGACCTCGGCACCCTCGAAGTCGGCGAGCGTGCTGATTCGGAACCGTCCGTCGGCCGCCGATGACTTCGTCATCACGTCGTTGCGGGCGGCGTAATACTGCGCGCGTGTGTACTGCTCGCTCTCGGGCGCGTAGCTCGCGACCAAGACCCGGCGCGGGCGCGCGGTGCGATTGGCGTCGCTGTAGTGGGGTACCAAACCGTCGAGCAACACCGCCTCACCGGGTTCGAGCTCCACTGCGGTCCAGCCGAGGTCGCGCGCGATGTCTTCGCGTACGACGCCGCGATCGTCAGTGGCGAGCACCTCGTTGACGCCGTCGGCGAGCCAGAGACAACCGGATTCGGTCGAGCACGCGTCGATCGCGACGAGGATCGACATGACGCGCGTGACTCCGGGATACGCGAGCCGGTCTTGGTGCGGACGGAAGCCGGCACCACCGGGCTGCTTGTAGTTGATCTTGTCCTTGAACGCGACGACCGGTTCGCCGATCGCCTTCGATGCGGCGTCGCGCAGCGCGCCGTTCACGAGCGCGGCGACACCGCTGTGACACGCGGAGACGTTCTCGGTGCGACAGATCGCCGGGCCCGCGTCGGTCGCCTCGGCGTAGTGACCCCAGATGTGACTCCCGGCCGGCCACGCCTCGATCTCCGCCGTCCACTCTCCGAGGCTGCTCGTCGCGGCCTCGTCGAGTACCGATATCAGCCGATCGTCTCGCTCCCGCACGGCGACAGCATCGCGCGCGTCTCGACGATCTCCATTACCTGGCGGGCCGCATCGTGCGACGGGATACCCATCGACCGGGCCAGGTCGACGAATCGGCGGGGTTCGGCGCGCCCGAGCCCGGTCTTGGGGAGCGGCGCCTTCGGGCGGCGGGGTCGGGGCGCGGTGCGGGCACTCGAGGCCTCTCGGTCGAGCGCCCGCAGCGCACCACGTTCCCCGGGGGTGGGGGAAAGGTGGAGGAGCATGGGTCCTGCGATCTGGAGTGGGGGGCTTGTCCAGTAACTCAACTGACTTTATTGAGATTACCCTGCCCGACGGTCCGGGTCAAGTCACCAAGTCGGCAACGTCACCGCAGATCGGCCGGCCGTAGCATGCGGCTCGTGAAAGCTGCCGTGTACTACGAAACCGGGCCGCCCGATGTCTTCCGTTACGAAGATGTCCCCGACCCGGAATGCCCCGAAGGATTCGTGGTCGTCCAAGTCGAGGCGATCAGCATCGAAGGCGGCGACACGCTGAACCGGGCCGGCGGCGAGATGACCTCGACGCCGCACATCGTCGGGTATCAGGCCGCGGGCACGATCCGCGAAGTCGGTGCGGGCGTGACCGATCGCTCGGTCGGCCAACGCGTCGTGGCCACGTTCATGTCGGGCTCGCACGCCGAGCTGTTCTCGATCCCGTCGATCGTCACGTGGCCTGTCCCCGACGGCGCCGACATCATTCCCGTCGCGTGTGTACCTGTCGCGTGGGGAACCGCCGACGACTGCCTCTTCGAGTTCGGCCGGCTCCAGTCGGGCGAGACGGTCCTGGTGCAAGCGGGCGCGGGCGGCGTGGGTCTCGCCGCGATCCAACTCGCGAAGCGTGCGGGCGCAACCGTGTTCGCGACCGCGTCGAGCGCGGAGCGGCTCGAGCGCATCGCGCCGTTCGGTGTCGATCACGGCATCGACTACTCGAACGACGGCTGGGTCGACGAAGTGCGTTCGCTCACGGGTGGGCGCGGCGTGAACCTCGTCGTCGACTCGGTGGGCGGCAAGATTCTCAGCGGCAGCGTCGCGTCGTTGGCCTACCGCGGTCGCTGCATCACCGTCGGCAGTGCGGGTCGCGATCCGTCGCCGCTCGATGTTTCGGTGCTCGGCATGAACAACCAGTCGCTCACCGGCGTGTTCCTCGGCGCAGAGATCGCAACGCCACGCGCGCAGGCAATGATCGGCCGGCACATCAACGACGTCGCGGCCGGCAAACTCCACGTCGAGATCGATCGGACGTTCCCGCTCTCCGAAGCGGCCGCCGCGCACGCGTACCTCGAGAGCCGCCAAGCCGTCGGCCGGGTCGTGCTGATTCCTTAGGGCCCATTCCTGGGCTGATTCCGTAACGCTTCTGGGAACCAGGTCCGGGCCTGCGGTGTAAGCCAGGACACGACATGGACCAGACCGACGACGCGGAGCTCGTGGCGCGTGCCCGAACGGGCGATGTCGACGCGTTCAGCGACCTGGTCGAGCAGTACCGAAACGCCGCATTGCGGCTCGCGTACGGGATCGCCGGCGACGAAGCAGAGGATGCAGTGCAGGACGCGTTCGTGAAGGCGTACCGCAAGCTCGACACGTTCCGTCCGGAACTCGGCAGCCAAGAGCACGCGTTCCGGCCGTGGCTGTTCACCGTCGTCGCCAACGAGGCGCGGAACCACCGGCGTTCGATGTCGCGGCGCACCGCGGTCGAGTTACGGGTGCGCGCCCTGCCTCAAACGGTCGGCACTCCGAGCGACACGCTCGCGGTCGAACACGAGCAGCGCGATCGGCTCGTCGCCGCGGTCAACGCGCTCTCCGACGACCACCGCGAAATCGTCGCGCTCCGTTTCTTCGCCGGACTCAGCGAGAGCGAGACCGCAGAGGTGCTGGCGTGCCCACCGGGAACCGCGAAGTCGCGCCTGTCCCGCGCCATGGATGCGCTGCGGGTCGCACTCGGCGAGGAGGTGACCCGATGATCGATCTCGAACACGCGCTCACCGACCTCGCCGATCATCTCGACTACCCCCGGACCGCAACCGACACCGGCGATCCGGCGGAGGCCCTGCGCGTGCGCCTGCGGACACGGAAGCGCGCGCCTCGGACTCGCGCGCTGCTGGTCGCGGCGGCCCTGGTTCTCATCGTGGCCGCGGCGATCGTCGCGGTCGCGCCGGCCCGGCACGCGGTCGCCGACTGGCTGGGCATCGGCGCGGTCGAGATCCGCCGTACCGACCCGCTCCCGCCGGTCGCCTCGTCGACCCCGTCCACAGCCGCCGACAGCACGTTGGAGTCCGCGCGTCATGCCGTGAGCTTCACGATTGTCACGCCGCGCCCGTCGTTGGCCGGCGCGTCGACGAACCGTGAGCGTCGACCGCAGAGTGCCGGGCGGACTCGTCGCGTTGAGCTACGCGCGATTCACGCTCGATGGAGATCGCGACCGACCCGACGCAGCCGTTTCCACTGGCCAAGCAGGTCGGCGGCGAGACGCCGGTGCAAGACGTCACGGTCGACGGTCAACCGGGCGTCTGGATCAGTTCGGTGCACAACCTCGCGTACATCAATCGCTCCGGCGCGTTCGTGCGCGACACGGTCCGCCGATCGGGTCCGGTGCTGTTATGGGAACGCGCGGGCGTGACGTACCGGATCGAAGGACTCCACTCGCTGGCCGCCGCGCAATCAGTCGCGGCGACGCTGCGCTAAGTCCCGGTTATCGCGTGCGATCCGGTCAGCGACCAGATCGCGACGCCGCCGACGTTGCGGTCGGCGGGGCGGCCGAGAACCTGCTCGGCGATGCGGAGTTGCGTTTGGTGGGCGCGCCGGGAAAAGCCGACGAGGAACATCGTCGCCTTCGTCGCCCGGAGCTCGGCGCGGGCCTTGCGGACCATCTCGTCGGTGACGGTGCCCTGGAACCCGAAGCCGGTTGCGATGTCGATGCGGAACAGCTGCGTGAGCGTCTCCTCGGTCGGGAGATACGACCCCACGCCGCCTTTCACCGCATGGAGCATGTAACCGCCGAGTTGCTTGAAGCGCATGTCGGCCCGCACCTGCCACAGCTGCGCCGCGTTGTTTCCGGAGGTCGCCATCGGGGCGACCATCACCGTCGCGCCCTTCGGGATCACCTTTACGAGCGATGTCGTGAACAGCCGCGGCGTCACGATGAGCCGCGTCGTCGGCGACTCGGGCCCGGGCACCAACGGGAGCAGCACGCAACGCGGCGACGACCATCGGGATCAGCACCGGCCACCGCCACTTCAGGCCGGTGGTTCGCAACCACGTGATCGCGGCGTCGATGGCCACGGTCAACAGGAACACGATCCCGAGCCACATCACGATCGCGAACCGGCCCGGGAGAATGTTGCGCGTCACGCTGAGGTGGTTCTGCATGAGGCGGAACGGCGCGCTCACCGTGTGACCGCCGATATGCCACTTCGACGTGTACATCTGGAAGTCGAGCGGCCACCACGATCGCGATCGCGGCCACGATCACGCCCCGCCGTCGGAACAGCACGACGGCCGCGATCGCCGAGCGCGATCAGGAGCGGCCACCCGATGTAGAGACCGTTCTCCACCGACGTGAGATGACCGCGCGGCCCGTGCCCGTGGTGAAAGAACTGGGCCTGGCCCGCCTCGACGAGCATCGCGAGGTTCCCGCCGTAGACGCCGAGCGGTTGTACGGGTTGCGTGATCGACGCGGCCGCCGCCGAACATCTCGAACAGCGGCCACGCGGACAACAGCGCACCGACCGCGATGGCGATGCCGGCCGCGGGCGCGAGCACGCGCAGTCGCCCGCCTACCTTGCTCGGGTTCAACACGGCGACCGCGATCGCAAGACCGGCGCAACCGATCACGGTGATGAGGAGTGCCTCCGCGCCGATCAGCAACTGCACGGCAACGACGACGCCGAGCCATACCGCCTTCGGCCACAACGGCGGATCGGATCGCCACAGCAGATCTTCGACCAGCATCACGATGATCGGTACGAGGAACAGCCACGTGAACATCAAGTGGCCTGCGCGCGATTCGGCGATCACGAACGGCGAGAATCCGAACACCAACCCGCCGATCGCCGCGGCCGCGTCGTGCCCGTAACGGCGCAACCACAGCCACGCGGTCCACGCCGAAAGCGGCGGGCCGAGAATGCACGCGAGGTTGAACGAGGTCACCGCGCCGAAGATGAGCGTGACCGGCGTGAAGGCGGTACCAACCGCGAACACCGACGTGTTCCACATCGAGCTGATACCCACGGGCGCGTCGAGGTAGGTCGACCGGAACGGATTCATCCCGTGCGTGAGCGCGTACGGCGTCCACTTGAACCACCAGATGAACAGTCCCGGATCCTGTAGCCCCCCGCCCAACGTGTGTGTGCTCAGGTGCGGAACGAGACTTCGCCACAGCCACAGGCTCAGCACGAGGTAGCCGCCGAACACCAGCAGGCTCCGGCGCTTGCGGCGCAGGGCAAGCACGACCCGCGCCGAGCCGTTGGGGCTCAGGCGCTTCGGGCGCACTCGGCTCGGATGCGATCTCGGAACCGATCCCCGCCGGCCGGTGTACATCCGACATGAAGCGACAGATGACCACACTCGCCGTGGTCGCGGGGGTCATCCTCGCCGCGACCGCCTGCGGATCAGCGCCCGCCCCGCCCGCGACCGTCAGCATCACGCAACCTCCCACCACCGCGACCACGCCCTCCCGCGTCTGCACGACGCCGCGGAAGTTGCGGCACTCGACGACTCCGCCGCGTTCACCGATCCGCAGCGGTGAGCTCGTCCGGCTCGATCCGCAGTCACACGCCGCGATCGACTCCTGGCCGCTTCCGAAGGCGATGGCGTCGATCAGCGCGGTCGCGCCCGGCGGGCACTGGGTCGCGCTCACCGACCACACGTCGAGTTATGAAGAAACGCGGCGCAGCTCACCAACACGACGTTGGTCGTGTTCGACGCCGAGGCGGGTGGCGTGACGCGCCGGCTCGCGTTCGCCGCCGATCTCCAACCCGAAGCGTTCTCGGTCGACGGCCGGATGGTGTTCGCGCTCAACCATCTCGGCGACCACTACCGCGTGCAGACGATCTACCTCGCGACCGGCGAACGCAACGACACCAGCAACCGGGACAAGACCCTCGAACGCGAAGACATGCACGGCACGACCGTGCGCGGCGTGCTCAACGCCGACCACACGGTGCTGGCCACGCTGTACCGGGACCCCGGCGACGCGGACGAGCCCGCGTTCGTGCACATCCTCGATCTCGTACACGGTTGGGCCTACTGCGCCGATCTCCCGGCCCCTTCGGGACGGGCCCACCCGGGAGCGATCGGATCGAGCTCACTCCCGCCGACACGGTGCTCGTGACCACCACCCACGGGTCAAGCAATACCGACGTCCGCACGGCCGAGATTCCCATCGACGAGGTGCACACGCCGACCTCCGTACCGATCACCGTGAAGTTCGGCGCCGGTTCAGTTTGAGGAGGGGCTCCGTCGAGTAAACAGGCGCGGTGCTCGTACCGCACGTCGATATCTCCGCGCTGGTCGCCGGCGAGAGTGACACCGCCGCGGCGACCGCGATCGACGCCGCGTGCCGCGACACCGGGCTTCTTCTCCATCGTCGGTCACGGAGTCGATCCGGGATTGCGGCAGCGCCTCGACGCACTCGCGCGCGAGTTCTTCGCGCTCGACGATGCGGAGAAGTCCGAGATCGCGATGGCCCACGGCGGGCGCGCCTGGCGGGGCTGGTTTCCGCTCGGCGGCGAGCTGACCTCGGGGATACCCGACCGCAAGGAAGGGCTGTACTTCGGCGCCGAGCTCGGCGCCGACGATGCTCGCGTCCGCGCCGGCGTTACCGCTGCACGGTCCGAACCTGTTCCCGCGCCGGCCCGCCGCGTTGCGCGCGACCGTGCTCGAGTACCTCGACACCATGACCGCGCTCGGCCACACGGTCATGCGCGGCGTCGCACTCGCGTTGGGTCTGGCCCCGACTGGTTCGAACGCGAGCTGACCGCCGACCCGACGATCCTCTTCCGGATCTTCGCCTACCCGCCCACTCCGCCGACGAAAACGAGTGGGGCGTGCGGGAGCACACCGACTACGGACTGTTGACGATCGTCGGTCAAGACGACGTCGGCGGTCTCCAAGTGCGATCGACCCAGGGATGGGTCGACGTGCCGCCCGACGCCGACGCGTTCGTCTGCAACATCGGCGACATGCTCGAGCGGATGACCGGCGGCCGCTACCGCTCGACCCCGCACCGGGTTCGCAACACCGCACCGACGAGCCGCCTGTCGTTCCCGTTCTTCTTCGACCCGGGCTGGGATGCGGAGGTGCGCGCCGTGCCCGAGATCGTGGAAGGGGCGCGCACGGTCGACGCGCAAGCGCGCTGGGACCGCGCCAACGTGCACGAGCTCACCGGCACCTACGGCGAGTACCTGCTCTCCAAGGTCTCGAAGGTGTTTCCCGCGCTGACGACCAGAGCTCTGAACAACTGCGGCTGTCGGCCGCTACTCGCTTCGGAGCGCGACCGCCGGACGCGTTCGCGCCGCGGCCCGGCCCGGGAAGAACGCGATTGCGTTGACGAGCACGAGCGCGGCAATGCCTGTGAGCGCCAAGCGCGAGCGCGGGCATCGTCGCGACCGTCGCCACGCCGAGGCCGTCGGCGACCGCTTCCCAAACCGCGTGGCCGATCAAGAGGCCGATCGGTATCCCCACCACGAGTCCGACCGCCGCCAGCGTTGTCGCTTGCCACGCGACCGTCGCGCTGACCTGTCGCCGCGAGAATCCGACGGTCTTGAGGAGCGCGATCTCCCGGCGGCGCCGGCGCACCGAGGTGACCAGCGCGTGGCCCACCGCCACGAGCGCGAGCACAGTGAGCAAGCCCGCAAGGATCGTCGGGAACCAGTTGATCTGCCGCAGTCGATCCATCTCGACCGGGGTCGACGGCGTACCGGCGTTCTTGGATTGGGGAACGGCGCGCGCTCGACGTTCGATCGCATCACGATTCGCGCCGCGACCGAGCTTCAGGAGCAGGAAGTGCGTTTCGTTCGCGCCCTCCGACATCAGCGGTTGAAAGCCCGGCACCGTGAACGCCACGCCGTCCGCGAGCGGCTGTAACGAATCGACGCTGAGCGTCGGGAGTACGGTCCGCCCGACGATCCGGTAGCTACGGGTCTCGCCCGACTCGCCGTGGACCTTGACCAGTTCGCCGATACGCGTGTGGGTCGCGTCCAGGGTCACGGACCCCATCGCGATCTCGTCCGGGGCTCGCGGCGCACGACCCGCCACGATCTCGGGATCAATGTGACCGCGCAGCGATTGGAACGCGATCGCCGATACCGGATGACCCGCGACTTCGATCTCGCGCGTGCACACCGCGGCGACTGCCGCCACGCCGGGCGCGTTCGCGAGGCCGTGGGTGTCCGGGTCGACACATACCGCCTTCGGGTGCGTCCCGACCTCGGTCTTGACGTCAAAGGTCCAGCCGTACAACCGCGGCGTGTCCTGGAGGTGCGCAAGGCTCGCGGCGAACACGAGCACGGCGGTGATCCCGGCGACTCCGAAGACCGCGCCCGCGAACGCCGAACGAATCGGCACCGACTGCTCGCCCCGGCCCGCGTTGAGTGCCATGCGCAGGCCGTTGGTCGCGGTCGGCGGCATCCCGGCCCGGGCGACCGCCTCGACGACCGGCGACGTACGCCGCCGCGACCGGGAGATTTGATTCGGCGACAGCGTTCGCGTCGCGCGCCATGCCGCGACGAACGAGATGACGCCCAGTGTCACCAGAACGAACGCGATACCGATCGCGAGGACCATCCAGTCGGCGTGCGTACCGACGTCGGGATCGGCGCGGCGCGCGAGACCGAGTGGGAGCAGCGGCGACGCGAGGATCGCGCCGACCACGGCGAGCACCGAACCGATAGCCGGCGATGAGCGCCGCGCGCGTGCCGACCGCCATGATCCGTTGGCCCCGGGTAACACCGAGGCCGCGAAGAATCGACTGATCGGCGCTCGCCGCGCTGACGTCACGGGTCAACACGATGCCGATCGCGACTGCGCCCGCCAACGCGGTTACGCCGGCGAAGATCCAGAGCGCGGCCGTGAGCACGTCGATCGCGCTGTTGGCGCCTTCGGTCTCGATCCCCAGCGGCTGGGGTTGGAACGTCTCCGCACTCCCCCACAACTTGCGCGCGGTCGCGATGACGCGTGGCACATCGGCGGCGCCCCGCTCGGTCTTCACCCGCAACACGGTGCTGTAGAGACCGATGCGATCGTGATACTTCTCGCGGAAGGCCGGCGTCAGCAGCGCCACTCCACCCGCTACCGCGCGCACGCCGAGGTCGAGCGGGCGCCGGACGATCCCGACCACCGTCAACCGCACGCGTGGACCCGACGGAGCCCCGAACGAGCGGCCCGAGAACGCGGCATTGATCTGCGCCTGCGTATACGAGGCGGCGTCGAGATGGCTTCCCACCCCGAGGTGCGTCTCGCTCGCCAATCGTTCACCGATCGTCACTTCGTCCGGCGCCGACGGATTCGCGAACCGGCCCTTGATGAGCCGGGCCCGGTCGACGACGTTGCCCATCGCCGAATCCTCGGGCGCCGCGATCGCAAGGTTCTCGTAGTCCTTGACCACGAGCGAGAAGGCGTCGAGCACCGCGAACGCGGCGACGCGGGGCGAGTGACGAAACGCGGTCAGTTGCCGCGCCGTCGGAAACCCGACCGACATCTCGACGTCGGACGACCGGCTCGCCTCGTTGAATCGGTGCAGCGCCGAATCACTGCGGCGCGCGCCGGCTGCGGTCGCGAGCACGAGCGCGCCGATGGCTCCGACGAGAAGCGCGAGCGCGACGACGCTGCGCCAGCGGCGCCGCAGATCACTTCCGGCCAGCATCCGGATCGCGCTCAAGTCGTTGGCTTCCCCCGTGCCGCGACCACTGCAAATGGTCGCGGCTCAGTTGAAGCCAGATCGCGGCCGCTCACAAGGGGGACAGTCTCCCCGAGATCAGGGTGTTAACGCCCTGATCTCGTTACCACCACTGTTCTAGAGAGAGTCGCCTAGAGAGATTCGGACGCCATCCGCAGCGCGATCTGGTCGGTCAGCTCGGCCTTTTGCTCGTCGAAGTCTTCGAGCGTGAGCCGACCGTCGTCGTACGCCGTGTGGAGGTCGCGCAACTGGTCGATCAACTCGGCCGCGCTGTGCCCGACCATCGGCGGCGCGGGCGGCGCGGGCTCTTCCTCGGAACGATTGTCGCGACGCTCTCGCTTCGCCCTCGCCTTCGCCGCCTTGGCCATCTCGCGGTCTCGTTTGCCGAAGGTGCTGCGTTGTGTTGCCACGAGAATCTCCTTGCCGACTCGTCCCTGAATTCCTTGGGCCTGAATACCTGTGCGTTATCTCTTGGGTTTGACCTAGCTCGCGTGGCGACTCGCGGACCGGTTGCGGTTCGGTCTAGCCGCTCCACGCGCCTGCGCTGAGGACCGGTTCGAATTGCGCCGCTGATTGCGGTTCCGGGGCTCCGGCTTCGAGTCTCGCTCCTCCCGCACCCGATCGAGCGACACGCTGGGTGCGATCCGCGCCGGCATGGCGTCGATCGTGCCCGCGATGGCGGCGAAGTTGGGCGGGGTCATCGGAGCGGGGATCTCGAGTTGACGCTGCATACGGGCGACCGTACGCGTGTCACCGTGGCCCACGAGGGAAACGACGAGACCGGAAGCACCGGCGCGGGCCGTGCGGCCGGAGCGGTGCAAGTAGGCCTTGCCGTCTTCGGGGGTGTCGTAGTGCAAGACGCACGCAACCCCATCGACGTGGATGCCGCGAGCGGCGACGTCGGTCGCGATGAGCGCTTCCACGTTCCCGCCCTTGAAGGCCGAGAGCGCACGGTCCCGCTGGTTCTGCGAACGTCCGCCGTGAATGGCGGCCGCACGCACGCCGGCCCGCTCGAGCTGGGTGGTCAGGCGGTCGGCACCACGGCGGGTCCGACAGAACACGATCGTGGGACCGGCAGCCGGGATGAGCTCGGCGATAACCGCGGCCCGCTCGGGACCGTCGACGCGCCAGAACACGTGGTGTGCACCGCGCCCGTCGGGCTCGGCACCACCCGACTCGTGGTGCGCCGGGTTCTGCTGGTACTCACGGGTCAAGACCTTGATCGCACCGTCGAGCGTCGCCGAGAACAGCAACGTCTGGCGCGACTCGGGGGTTTGGTCGAGCAGGCGCCGGACCTCGGGCAGGAAGCCCATGTCGGCCATGCGGTCGGCTTCGTCGATCACGACGACCTCTACGTCGTCGAGCTTGAGCGCACCTTGGCGCAACAGGTCGGCGAGCCGGCCCGGGCACGCGACGAGGATGTCGACGCCGCGGTTGAGGCTGCGGCGCTGGCCCTCGTAGCCGACCCCGCCGTAGACGGAGGTGACACTGAGGTTGCGGGCCTGCGCGAGCGGCTCGAGCTCACGGCAGATCTGCGCGGTGAGCTCGCGGGTGGGCGCGAGCACGAGCGCGGTCGGCTGGCGCTTGCGCGCCTTGCTGATGCGAGCGACGAGGGGGACGCCGAACGCGATGGTCTTGCCCGATCCGGTCGGTGCCCGGCCACAGACGTCACGGCCCGTGAGGGCATCGGGAATCGTCGCGGCTTGCACGTCGAAGGGCTCGGTGATCCCGCGCTTGGTGAGCACGGCGACGAGGTCGTCGGGCACGCCGAGATCAGTAAAGGAAATTGGCACGAATACTCCTGGTCCCCGCCAGTGCGGGGGTCGTTGCAGCTGATTGGGCTCATGCACTCACTCGAGCGCGCCCGTACAGGCAACGATGTCGAGAGGCGGCCCTTCGAGGTCTGTCGGCCGCACGAGGCAGTTGTGCCGCCATCACTCTTCGCCGGTAGAGCGCATGAGCGCTCACCTCGACCCGGCGGTAGCGGAACAAATAAAGGATATCAGACAATCAGCCGGAGAATGGACCGGCTGACGGAGAACCGGCTCGATCAGCCGGAACTGTTCGATGAGCGGACGCCGGCTCGTTCCCAGCTGATACTGACCGACGGAAATGCAATTCGCGGTCGCCGCGCAGGAAACACCGCTGAAGCTGCTGCGAATCGTGCCCGCGGGTGCCGGCGTGTTGGTGATCGACCAACTACCGCCGTTCCATTCCTCGACCAGCCGCTGGACCGCGCTCGCGAGGAAGAAGTCGCCGACTGCGACACAACGCGTCGCGCTCGGGCACGACACGCTCGTGAGGCTCGCGCTCGTCGTTCCGGTCGGGTTCGGCGTCGTCATCATCGACCACTTCGACCCGTTCCACCGTTCGACCAACGTGCCATGACCCGATCCCACCGCGAAGCAATTTGCAGCGCTGCGACAGGTCACACCCGTCAGCTCACTCTGCGGTACTCCCGCCGGACTCGGGCTCGCGACGATCGACCACTTCGTTCCGTTCCAATGTTCTACGAGTGTGCGCCCGATCACGTCGTTGCTCCAGTGACCCACAGCTGTGCAATCGGTCGCGCTCACACACGACACACCGGTCAGCCCGTTGTCGGTCAGTCCCGGTTGGTTGGGACTCGCGACAATCTTCCACGTCATCCCGTTCCACTGCTCCACCAGCGTCTGCTCCGAGGAGTTGTCAGACGAGTTCAGGAAGTAGCTGCCGACGGCAATGCAGAACGTCGCGCTCGTGCACTGCACACCGGCGAGACTGGTGACGGCAATCCCGATCGGGTTCGGACTCCCGACGAGCGACCACGCCGTGCCGTTCCAGCGTTCGGTCATCGTCTTCGTGTGCAGTGCCGCGGTTCCGTACTGACCGACGGCAACGCAACTCGTACTCGTGCGGCAATGCACGCTCGTGAATTGACTGGTGATCGCGGTCGGTGGGCTCGGGGTAGTCATCGCGGTCCACGAGGTTCCGTTCCATCGCTCAACCAACCGGTGCGTGGTGCTCGGCGTGTCGGCCGCGCCGACCGCGAAGCAACTCGCGGTCGTCGCGCACGAGACCGAAGAAAGGCTTCCGTAGGCCGCGCCCGCCACCGGCGCGACCACTTTCCAGGACGGAGCCGCGCTCGCAGGGAGCGCCGTCGCGACGAGCACGCCCACCACGAGTACGACGACCGCGATCCTGCGCCTTCCCCTGCCTCCGTGCACGGAGGCAAGGGTAATCTCGGGCATCACGATCGAAGCCTCGCAGGGTGACCTGACGCTCGAGCCGGTCGACGCGATCGTCAACGCGGCCAACGCCGCGCTCCGCCGGGGTGGCGGGGTGTGCGGTGCGATCTTCGCCGCGGCCGGCCCGGATCTCGACGCCGCGTGCGCGGCGATCGGGTCGTGCGCGACCGGCGACGCCGTCATCACCCCGGGCTTCCGGCTGCCCGCGCGGTGGATCGTGCACACCGTCGGGCCGATCTGGCACGGCGGCAATCGGGACGAGGCCCGGCAACTCGCGTCGTGCTACCGGCGGTCGATCGAAGTCGCCCGCGATGCCGGGGCGGCGTCGATCGCCTTTCCCGCCATTTCCACCGGCATCTTCGGATACCCGGCGCGTCCCGCGGCGGAGATCGCGGTCGCGACCGTGCGCGAGTGCGCGGGCGCGCTCGATCTGATTCGGCTCGTCGCGTTCGACGAGCCCACGTTCACGGACTACCGGGAGCTGCTCGCCGCCTCGGCGTGAACCTCACGACCAAGTCGGCCATTACCAAGTCGGCGCGTCGGAACCGAGCGCGGTCGCGGCGCGGTCCCAATGGATCGGGGTGCCGCCAATCGTGACCGGCGGGCGCAGGCGACGCGCGTCGCCCCAAGGTGTGTGTTCTGTGGTTGGGTCGTAGTCATCGTCAGCAAGCGTTACGGCGGGACCTTCGAAGTCGGTGCGTTCGAGTTCAGTCAGCAGCCGCGCTGTACGCGCGAGCGACACACGCGTCGTCGTCCCGATCGACTCGTCGCGACGCGCGTGCAGGCCGCGCAGTGCGGCGGTCGCGAGGAGGTAACCGGCCGTGTGGTCGAGTGCCTGCGCGGGCAACGGGAACGGGCGATCAGTCTGCTTCGCCTCCATTCCCGCGGCCGCGATGCCGCAACTCATCTGCACGAGACTGTCGAACCCCCGCCTTGCGCGCCACGGCCCGGTCCATCCGTACGCATCGAGACTCACGTCGACGAGTGCCGGTTGCAATGCGCGTCGCGCCTCGGCGCCGAGTGCGAGCCGGTCGAGTGCATCGGATCGATAACCGTGCACGATCACATCCGCGCCCCGAATGAGCTCGGCGATCTGTTCCCGACCGGCATCGGTTGACGCGTCGATCCGTGCGCACCGTTTTCCGAGGGTCACCTCCGGAACGACGGCGGGCTCGTCCCAGTCGGGTGGGTCGATGCGCAACACGTCGGCGCCGAGGCCCGCGAGAAACCTCGTCGCAACCGGGCCCGCGAGCACGCGCGTGAGATCGAGCACGCGCACGCCGTCGAGCGGACGCGCGGGATCGCTTCCGATCAGCGGCGCGTCGCGCGGTTCTTGCCCGACAACGAACTGCTGGATGTCGAGGAGCGGTTCCGCGCCGACCGCGCGGCCTTGCGGGTGTTCGTTCCACGCCTCGATCGTGCGCATCTCGGCCGCGCAACCACCCGCGTCGACCACTGCGGCTTCGAGCTCGGCGCCGTTCCAGGTCGCGACGGCGCGCGCGACCGCGTCGCGGTCTTCTTCACACCCGAGCACGCGCATCGCCGCCGCTCGATGGTGGGGCGCGTTGGTGTGCAGGCGGATCCACCCGTCGGACGTCTCGTAGTCACCGGCGACCGCGTCCCATATCGGCGGGAGCTGCCAGCCGATCGGATCGATCGTCATCAGGAACCAGACCGACGCGAGCCGGCGATCGACTCGGATGGGCGCGCCGTGCCCGGTTCCCGCGAGCTCGGATGCGGCGAGCCGCGGCCGCGCCGATCGATGCCGCGGCGAGGTCGGTGACACTGAACGCGGAAGGCAGTTGCGCGTCACCGTGGAACTCGACGCGAGCGGTCGCCGCCGGATCCCCGTCGACCGCGGCCCAGATCGTCGAGAGCGCCGAGTGCGCGACTCCGTTGCTCATCGCCGCATGTGATGCTCATCGGGTCGCCAACCACTGCTCGAACTCGGTGGCGACGATCCGCTCGTCGTGGACCCGGCCGCCGCCGGCGACGCGAGCCACACGATCGGCGGTCCCATGATCGCGGGATCGAGCAGCCGTTCGCGCGCCTCGACGGGCGTGTCGTCGGGAACCATCCCGGTGTCGGTGGCGCCGCCGGGGAGCAACAGGTTGACCGTCACCGGACGTGTCGGCGAGGTCGGCCGCCATCACCCGCGCCAGCGCCTCGACCGCCGCGCCGGACGGGCCGTAGGGAACGAACCCCCGTCGCACCATCGTGGCCTCGTTCATCGAGATCATGACGATCCGGCCGCCGCCCTGCTCGAGCATGAGCGGGACGACCGCGCTCGCCATGAGAAAACAGCCCGTCACCTTCGTCTCCAGTACGTCGCGGAATCCCTCCGGGGGTACGTCCCAGAACGGCTGCGGGTTCGCGAGGAACCGGGGATTGACCGTGCGCATCCCGATGCCGGCGTTGTTCACGAGGAGGTCGATGCCGTCCGAGACGCTGCGCAATCTCCGCCACTCCGGTGGCGACGGCACGCTCGTCGCGGACATCGAGCGCGAGACCGAACGCGGCCGAGCCGAGATCGGTCGCGGTACGCGCCGCGCGCTCGGCGTCGCGGCTCGTGATGGCGACACCGCGCCCGCGTCCACGAGCGCCTGGGCCATCGCCAACCCCAGGCCGCTAGTAGCGCCCGTAACCAGCGCGCGGGTGCCGTCGAGCTCGGTCATCCGTCGGCCAGCCTATTGACGCGGTCGAGGAACACGCGAAGACGGTCCCGCGGGACCGCTTCTCGCGGTCGACTCGCCGACGTCGTCGGATCGCGCAAAACCGTCACCTCTGAAAACGCCGACATCGTGGCGCATGGTGAAAACGGTCCCGCGGGACCGTTTTCGTTAGGTCGATCGCTGCGATGAGTGTCTCAGCGCGGGCGTACGATACGAACATCTGTTCGCCACTTCCCATGGAGGGCGATTCGTGGACGTTCTGGATGTCGTCATGCCGGAAACGATGCCGTTGGAGCGGCTCGAGGCCGAGATCACGCAACTCGCCGGACACCTGAGTGCGGCGGAGTGTCGATGGATGGTGCTGATCGCCGAGTACGACCAGCGCGCGGGATACGAGCAGTGGGGCTGCTCGGAGCTGCGCCCATTGGTTGAGTTGGCATTGCGGGCTCGACATGCGCGCGGCACACGAACGGGTACGGGTCGCCCGCGCGCTCGGAACGCTGCCGGTTACCACCGCCGCGTTCGCGAACGGCACGTTGAGTTACTCGAAAATCCGCGCCCTCACCCGCGTCGCGACACCGGCGAACGAACACGCGTTGGTCATGATCGCCCACCACGCGACCGCGGTGCAGGTGGAGAAAACGGTGCGCGCCTACCGCGGAGTCCTGGGCCAAGGTGATGAGGTCAAGAAGACCAATCGGCGCCACGCGGCGCGGTTCCTGCGCTGGGAGTGGGGCGATGACGGATCGCTCGAGGGTCAGTTCCGAATGACCCCGGAGGTCGGGGCGGTGCTCCTCAAAGCGATTGAGCTAATGCGCGGACTGATTCCCGAAGAACCCGTCGACGAAAACGGTCCCGCGGGACCGCCCACCGACTACGCAGCCACCAACATCGACGCGCTCGCGATGATCGCCGAATCCTTCCTCGAACACGGCGCCTGCGAGCGCAACGGCGGCGACCGCTATCAGATCGTGATCAACGCCGATGCCGCCGTGCTGTCCGAGGACGCCGACGGCATGTGCGAGCTCGATGACGGACCCGCCCTCGCACCGGAAACCGTCCGCCGACTCGCGTGTGACGCATCGATCGTGATCGTGTCCGGCACCGGCGAACGGACTGTTATCCAAGAAGGAGGGAAAGCCCCCGCCATTCCCGCCGCGACCCGCCGGGCGATCCGCCGTCGCGATCGTGGATGTCGCTTCCCCGGATGCAGCGCCCGCGCGTTCACCAACATCCACCACCTCACCCACCGCGCCAAAGGTGGCAGCAACGAACACGTGAACCTGCTCGAGCTCTGCTGGCATCACCACCGACTCGTCCACGAAGGCGGCTGGAACATCAAAGTCGACCAACGCGGACACGTCCTCGCCATCCGACCCAACGGCAACGTCCTACGCGAACCACCACCCACACCGAACACCGACGTCCGCAAAGTCACCGACGACAACACCGCCTACGGCATCGCCATCACACCCGACACCTGCATCCCCCGCTGGTACGGCGACAAACTCGACCTCGACCACATCATCACCGGCCTCCTCTGCATCGACCGCCCCGAACTCGTCCTCGGCGGCGGGATGAACTGAACCAGGCGGTGTGGAAGGATCGGGCTGTGACTGACAACGAACTCCCCGCGATCGATCACGTCCTCACCACTACCCGCGCTGTGCGCAAGCGTCTCGATCTCACGCGGCCGGTTCCGCGTGACGTCGTGCTCGATTGCCTGCGGCTCGCGATTCAGGCGCCGACCGGCGGGAACTCGCAGGGTTGGCGGTGGCTCGTGATCGACGACGCGCAGAGCGCGCGGAGATCGCGGCGCTCTACAAGAAGCGCGCCGATCCGTATCTCGGCGGCTACCGCAAGCTCAGCGACAACGCGAACCCGGTGCTCGACTCGTCGGAATACCTCATGGAACACCTGCACGAGGTGCCGGTGTTCGTGATCCCCTGCATCCTCGGCCGCTTGCCGGAGTCGCCGTCGAACGAAGAGGCCGCCGGCTTCTACGGTTCGATCCTGCCCGGCGTCTGGAACTTCCAACTCGCGCTTCGCAGCCGGGGCCTCGGTTCCGTATTCACGACGTTGCACCTCGCGTACGAACGCGAGGCCGGCGAGATCCTCGGCATTCCCGAGACAGTCACCCAGGCCGCGCTCATTCCCGTCGCCTACACCGTGGGGACGGATTTCAAGCCCGCGGCCCGGCGCCCGATCGATCAGATCACGTACTGGAACGGTTGGAAGCAGAGCTCATAGGCAGGCTCATAGAGGGCTGCGTACGCTGCCCGGGCATGTCTTCCAACGCAGCGTCCTCCGAAGAAGCACGAGCAGTCGCCGCCGCGGCACTGCGCGATCTGATCCACATGTTCGCGGGTCACGACGCCGACGACGCGACCTTGGGTGCCATCGCGTCGACCGCCGCGTCATTGACCGAACGACTCGAGGCAACACCGATACGCGATCGGCTGGCGCTCATGCACGCCGCGATCAACGCCGGCAGCGAGCCGACGTTTCCGGCCCTGACCGCGGGCTCGGGTTTCTCCGACCGCGCGGTCGGCGGCGCGACGAACCCCACGAGTGTCGATGTCGACGTGCGCTTCGAGGGCGAGGAAGTCGTCGCGACCGTCGTGTTGCGCCGCGCGTTCGAAGGCGCGCCCGGTCGGGCCCACGGCGGCATTGTCGCCGCCGCGTTCGACGACGTGACCGGGTTCGTCATCGGGTTGCTGCACGAGCCCGCGTTCACGGGCGAGCTCACGGTTCGCTACGTGAAACCGGTTCCGGTCGACGAGCCACTCGTCATGCGCGCCCGGCTACGCGGCCGCGAACGGCGCAAGCTCTTCATCGAGGCCGAAGCGCACCACGGCGACGAGCTGGTCGCGACGTGCAAAGCGATCTACATCACGGTCGACCCGACGCGCTTCGCGGGCGCGCCGGATCCCCGCTAGCGCTACCAGTCGATACCGAGCATCTCCCGCATCGTCGAGATGAACTGCTCGTAGGTCATCGAGTCACGCGCGGCCACGACCATCTCGGCGTCCGCACCAACCGGGTGGCGCAGGATGGGCGGGTCCTCCTCGAGCGCGTCGGCGATCGCGCCGGCCACGAGCTCCGGACCGGGAAGTTCGCCGTCGCCGGCCGAGCTTGGCGCTGGCCGCGTCCCAGATGCGCCGCAACTCGCCGTAGGGCTCCGCGGGCATCTCGAAGTCGTTTTCTTTTTGGAGCATCGGCGTGTCGATGAAACCGGGCTCGATCACGATCACCCGGATGCCCCAGTGGCGGAGCTCCGAGTCCATCGCCTCGCTCAGTGCTTCGAGCGCCCACTTGCTCGCCGCGTAGTAGCCCTGCAACGGCGCGACCGCGCGGCCGGCGAGCGATGTCACGTTCACGATCGCGCCACGTGACCGGGCACGCATGCCCGGCGCCAGCGCCTGCACCATCCGCGCCGCACCCCACACATTGGTTTCGAACATGGCCTGCGCGTTGGCGAGCGGCACCTGCTCGATCGGTCCGCCCACTCCGATGCCCGCGTTGTTCACGAGCACGTCGATTTCGCCGGCGGCGGCAACCGCGGCCGCGACGCTCGCGTCGGAGGTCACGTCGAGCGCGAGCCGCGCGGTCACGTCGAGATCGTCGAGTACTTCGGGCCGGCGCGCGGTGGCTACGACCTCGTGACCGCGCTTCATCAGCTCGACCGCGGTGGCGCGTCCGATGCCCGTGGAGCATCCCGTAATCAGAGTCCTGGTCATGCGTGTCCCCCTCCTCGATGTGAGACGAACGCTAGACGAGGTCGCTCGCGGTAGGTTGCGCGGATGGCGGTGCCAGACTCGTCGGCGGCCGGCGCGGAAGTCCGGCTCGGCGAGGTGCTCTCGCAATGGGGCCGTATCGGGTGCATCGGATTCGGTGGGCCGCCGACGCATATCGCCCTGCTGCGCGATCTCTGCGTCGATCGCAAGCATTGGATCGGCGCATCCGAGTTCGAGGACGCAATCACCGCGTGCAATCTGTTGCCCGGCCCGGCATCAACCCAGCTCTCGATCCTGTGCGTGTGGACCGTCGCCGGACCGGCCGGAGCCTTGGTCGGCGGACTCGCGTTCATCGTTCCGGGACTGGTCGTGATCTTGGGACTCGCGGCTGCGTTCCTCGCCGCGTCGCCGCCGGATTGGGTACTCGCGGCCGGTGCGGGAGCGGGTGCCGCCGTCGCCGCCGGTCGCGGTTCACGCGAGCACCGGGCTCATCCCTGCGAGCTGGCGACGCGCCCAACAACACGGGCGGTGGCTTGCGTACGTGCTTCTGGGCGGGGTCGCGGCTGCGACCGTGGGACCGCTGCTCGTGCTCGTGCTGCTGAGCTGCGGCGCGATCGAGTTCGCGATCCGACACTTCGGAGCAAGCGATCGTCTCGGCGTCAACGTTGGTGCGTTCGCGCTGCTGGCTATGGCGTCGGCAACCACCGGCGGACTCTTCGCTCTCGTGTGGGTTGCGATCAAGGTCGGCGCGCTCTCGTACGGCGGTGGATTCGTCATCATCCCGCTCATGCAGCACGACGCCGTACAGCACTACCACTGGATGACCGACAGCCAGTTCCTTGATGCCGTGGCGCTGGGTCAGATCACTCCCGGCCCGGTCGTGCAGACGGTCTCCGTAGTCGGCTACGCCGCGGCCGGCATCGGAGGCGGCCTCCTCGCCGCGCTCGTCGCGTTCGCGCCGTCGTTTCTGTTCGTGCTCGGCGGCGCCCGACACTTCCAGGCGCTACGTCAGAACATCGGGATCCGCGCATTCCTCGACGGTGCCGGGCCGGCCGCGATCGGGGCAATCATTGGTGTCGCGGTGCCATTGGCACTCGCTCTGGGCGAAGCCTGGCAGGTCGCGGTACTGGGCGGCGCCGCGCTCTCGCTGTTCGCGCTGCGCAGAAGCGTCGTGCTGACACTTCTCGTCGCCGCGCTGGTCGGCATCGTGCTCGTTGCGCTCGGCGCGCCGCTGCCGTGAACGACATCCAGCGACGAACCCGAACGACCTATGGAGCGGCCAGCAGCTCGTAGTCGTCGATGTGGCGCCGCAGCACCGCGAGGCTCTGGGCCCAGAACTCGCCGTCACGAATGTCGAAACCGAACCGGGCCACGAGCGCGGCGGCATCGGACATGCCCACCGCCGACAGCAGATCGTCATAGCCGGCGCGGAACGCTTCGGGATCATCTTCGTAGCGGGCGTACAAACCGATGCCGAACAACAATCCGAACGTGTACGGCCAGTTGTAGAACGGCGTGAAGTAGTGACCCTTCACCGCCCACATGTATTCGTGGCGGTATTCGGGATGGAGGCCGTCGCCGTACGCAGCTTCCTGCGCGTCGAGCATCGCAGTTCGCAGGTCGGCAACCGACAGCGCGGTCCGGCGCCGGCGCGCACAAAGCTCGGACTCGAACAAGAACCGGCTGTGAATGTCGACAACCGTTTGCGTCGCGCCGACGAGATGGACGTCGAGGAGCGCGAGCCGTTGGCCGTCGTCGGTCGCGCCTGCCGCCGCATGCTCGAACAGCAAGGTCTCGCAGAAGATCGACGCGGTCTCCGCGAGTGCCATCGGCAACCGGCGCTGCATCGGTGTACGCGGCGCGAGCACCACGTTGTGGAACGCGTGGCCGAGCTCGTGCGCGAGCGTCGACACCGAGTCTTGACTGCCGTCGAAGTTCATCATCACCCGGCTGACGTCACCGGCAACGCCCGCGCAGTACGCGCCGCCCTGCTTGCCTTCGCGGGTCTCCGCGTCGATCCAGTTCTCGGCGAACGCGCGGTCGGCCAAACCGAGGAGATCCGGCGAATAGCCGGCGAACGCCTCGCGTACGCGATCGGTCGCGCGCCGGCCACGCGACTTCGTCGGCGGTACCGACTGGCGCGAAGAGATCCCACCAGGGCAACGCGCCGTCGTGGCCGAGGAGTCGCGCCTTGGCGCGCATGTAGCGGCGGAAGTCGGGCAACGCCGCGACCACTGCACCGTTCATCGCGTCGAGCGTTTCCCGATCGACGTTGTTGGCGCGCAGCGCGGGTTCGAGATCGTCGGGATAGCCGCGCCGGCGGTTGAGCACACCGAGCTCGCCCTTCGCGCCGTTGAGCGCGGCCGCGAGCGGCACCGCGACCGTCTCCCACGCCGCGAGCTCGCCGTCGTACGCGGCACGCCGGCGCGCGGCGTCGGGATGCATGGCCAGGCCGCGGGCGAACGCCATCGCCACACGCTCGGTTCCACCTGACGCGTCCTTCACGTCGACCATCAACTGCGAGGAGACGTCTCCGTGGAGCCGCTGCCACGCGAGCGATCCCGACGGGGCCAACTCCCCGGCCAGCGATTCTTCGTGCTCGCTCATCTGGAGCTCGGCGCTCTCGGCCGCCTTGCGCACGAAGAACGCGTGCTCGGCCGCCATCGGGCTGCGGGCAATCAGCTCCTCGGCACCGAGCGCGGAGAGCCAGGCACCAAGGCGCTTCGCCAACGGCGCCAATGGTGCACCGCGCGTTTGCAGCTCGACATGACGCGACGCCGCGAGATCGTTGCGGCTGTCGGTCGAGATCAACGCGTAGAGATACGTGCTGACGGGTCGCAGCTCGCCTTGCAGCTCATTGGTGGCCTCGAGCACCGACTCCAGCGCGCCGACATCGGCGTCGGTGACCGCACGCGGTTCGGTGTCGCGGATGCCGAGCTCGTCGTACAGCGCGGACAGCCGATCGATGCGGGCGTACACGCCTTCGAGCGCAATGTTGAAGCTCCGGTCTTCGACGCCGCCGAAGATGGGAGTGAGGTCCCAGCGAGGAGGTGCTTCGGTCACAGTCATGAACGGTGACGGTATCCGAGCGCGCTCACGTTCGACCTCCTACGTACGAAACGTCTGGTCGTCTCCGGGTGCCGGGATCTCCGTGATCGCCTCGTCGACGTCGTCGAACTCGGTGCGCAGCGCCTTCGACATCACGCCATGCATCATGTACAGCGACGTGATGTAGGTGAGCTCGAGGATCTCCTCGTCGGAGAGCTCGGCTTTGAGCGCGGCGAACACGCCGTCGGGAACCCGGCCCAGCTCGTAGACCAGCGCGTCGGTATACGCGAGTACCGCCCGCTCGACCGGCGAGAAGCATTCTGCAACCGACCAGTGCGGGATCGCCGCGATCTTCTCCTCCGCGATGCCCGCGGTACGGCACGACTTGCAGTGCTGCGAGAACACGAACCGGCTGCTGACGATGAAGCCCACCCGCGTCTGACCGAGCTCCCGCAGCTGAGGATCAAGGAGGCGTTTCGGGCTCTGATACGAGCGCGAACCCGCGGACCGAATGGTCGAACACGTCGGGAACGAGCGCGAACACCGGCCACCAGTCACCGGGCGTGCCGGTCGCGGTCCCCGGTTCGGCGACCGGATCGCGGTCGCCGAACAACAGGTCGTACAACGGCAATACCGACGGGGCGGCTTCGGCCCGGGGAACTTGGCGGAGGCGAGGCACGCCCCGAACGCTACGGGATCTTGTTCCCCGACGCGTCGAGCACGAAGAACTGCGCGATCCCCTGACCGGTCACGTCGCCGGGCGCGTGGTCGCTGACGAACGTGTAGAGCAGATGGCCGTTGTACGCGACCAGTCGGGTGTTGTCCGGTTGGATGTTCCCGGTCGCGCTCCCCACGACGAGCGGGGCGGCAACCGTCAGCGCGCCGCCCCAGGTGACGTACGGCCACGCGGTGCGCAGTCCGCCGCTCACGTTGCTGACCGTCGGCGACGCGTCGGCGTCGGGGTCGAACAAGTAGACGGTCATGCCGTAGGAGTTGACCAGGATCGGCTGACCGATGGTCGCGTTCATCGCGGTCTTGAGTGTCGGTTGCGCGGTCGGCTGCACGACCAGCGAGGCGATCGACATCGGTCCGACGCCGTGCGCGTTCTTGGCCGCGACCTTGAACGTGTAGTTCGAAGCGTTCGTCAATCCGGCGATCAACTGCACGAGCGCGGGCGTCGTGTAGGTGTGCGCGGGCTGGACGGCTCCGGCCTTGATCGGCGTGACGACGTAGCCCGTGATCGCAGATCCATTGTTGGCGGGAGCAACCCAGTTGACGCGCGCCGACGCGTTGCCGGGCGCCACCAGGGGCTTGGCCGGCGCGACCGGGGTTCCGACCTTGACCGGGTTCGAGGCGACGGAGTTCGCGCCGGTGCCAACCCCGTTGTGCGCCTTCACCTTGAACGTGTAGGTCGTGCCGTTGACCAAGCCCGGGAACACCTCCGTGACCGCGGCCGAGTTGAACGTGTGCGCGGGCTTCGCAGCCGTGCCGACGAACGGGGTGACGATGTACTGGGTGATCGGTGATCCGCCGTTCGCAGGTGCGACCCACGTGACGCGCGCAGTGCCGTTACCGGGAGTCGCGGTCGGCTTCGCCGGTGCCGACGGCACCGTGGCTGCGGCGGCCGGCAAGATCGCGACGGTGAGCACGAGTGCCAGGGCCATGAGAACGATCAGCCCGAATTTCCCCCACCGAATTTCGTGACATGACGTCGCATCAAATCCCCCCGGATCCCCTCGGCGCGTTCGTTCAACGTCAGCCGTACGGGCGCGACGCGCCATCGGTTCAACCGGTCTCGCGTAATTCACCGAAGCGTGCACGAGACAGTTATCGCGACGCCCAGTGGTTACGACGCGAAGCGCACCGGCAGCGATTCCAGGCCGTGCAGCACGATCGTGTCGCGGTATACCGGTCGCTCCTCACCCCACGCGGGTTCGATGACCGGAAAGCGCTCGAGCAGACGGTCGAACACAACTGCGCCTTCCGCGCGGCGAGTGCCGCGCCGAGGCAGTAGTGAATTCCACCCCCGAAGCTCGCGGGGGCCTGCCCGACCCGGCCGACGTCGAAGCGATCCGGATCCGGGAACACCCGCGGGTCACGGTTCGCCGCGCCGAGCAGCGTCACGAAGTTCTCACCGGCGGCGACCGGCAGGCCGTGCGCGTCGACCGCTTCGAGCGCGGCACGACCGTCGACCTGCACCGGTGAGTCCCAGCGCAACAGCTCCTCCACCGCGGTCTTCATGAGCGAGCGATCGTCACGCAGCCGTTGCATCTCATCGGGATGATCGAGCAACGCGAGGAGCCCGTTCCCGATGAGGTTGGTGGTCGTCTCGAAGCCGGCACCGAAGAGCAACATCACCGTGGAGATGAGCTCGGTGTGGCTGAGCTGATCGCCGGCTTCCTCGACTCGCATGAGTTCGGACAGCAGATCATCGGTCGGATGCGCGCGCCGCGTCTCGATCAGACCTTCGAGGTTTTCGGCGATGACCCGGCTGGCGTCCGAGGCGGCGTCGAGATCGTCGAGCGGCGTGTTGAACTCGAGTGTCCGGGCCGCGATGCGTATGTGCGGCTGCAGTTCGACGCGCGTGGCCTCGGGGATGCCGAGCATCTCGCCGATCACCGCCATCGGCAACGGCAGCGCGAGCGCGGAGATCACGTCGACCTCGCCACCCGACTGTTGATCGCCGAACTTGTCGAGCAACTCGTCGGTGAGCCGCACGATGTCGGGACGCAGGTTCTCGACGGTCTTGGGGGTGAAGGCCTTGGCGACGAGTTTGCGCAACCGCGTGTGATCCGGCGGATCGAGACCCAGCATCGATCGCGTGCGTCGTTCCACCTCGCCGAAGCGATCCGACCACTGCGTTTCGGTGAGGCCGTACTGCTCCCAGACCGGCCCGCGCTCACCTTTGCCGAACCTCGGATCGCGCAGCACCCACTGACAATCCTCGTACCGACCGACGACGACGATCCCGAGTGAGCTGCGGAACACGGGCGAGTGCTCTCGGATCGCGGCGTACCGCGGATACGGGTTCGACTTGCCCTCGGGTGTGAGGAAGATCTCGGCGAGCAGCGCATCGACATCCACCAGCGCGTCCATTGTCCGACGATACCGGTGGAAGTAGGGTCCGCGCGCTGCCCGAGATCGAATCGACGATCGGATTCCCCATGCCGAACGTGCTCATCACCGGAACATCCACCGGAATCGGAGAGGCGTGCGCGACACGACTCGCGGCGCGCGGTTGGACCGTCTACGCCGGCGTACGTCGCGCCGAAGACGCCGACCGGCTGAAGGCGCAAATCACCGGTGACGTTCGGCCGGTGATTCTCGACGTGAGCAAACGCGACGACATGACCCAGGTGCTCGCATCTATTCAACAAGATGTCGGAGCAAGCGGGCTCCAGGGACTCGTCAACAATGCGGGCGTCGGCGTGGGCGGACCGTGCGAACACGTGACCGAAGCAGATTGGCGCTGGGTCTTCGACGTGAACCTCTTCGCCGTCGTCGCGCTTTCGCAGGCCGCGATGCCGCTGTTGCGCGCGGGCAAGGGTCGCATCGTGCACATCGGTTCCATCGGCGGCCGCATCGCGTCGGCCGGCCTCGGGCCGTACAGCGCGTCGAAGCATGCGATCGAAGCGCTGGCCGAGTCGCAGCGCATCGAGCTGGCGCGCTTGGATCCGCCGATCCGCGTTTCGCTCGTCGAACCCGGTGAGGTCAAGACCGCGATCTGGGACAAGGCGGATACGAGCGCCGACGAGCTCGAGCAGTTGCTCGACGATTCCGGGCGGCGCGACTACCAGTGGCTCATCGACCAATCGCGCGGCTTCATCGACGAGGGTCGAGACAAGGGTGTCGACGCATCGAAGGTCGCCGACGCAGTGGAGCACACGCTCACTGCCGACAAGCCGAAGGCGCGCTACCTCGTGGGGCCCGACGCCAAGCTGGCCGGGCACCTCATCACCCGCTTGCCCGACCGCATGCGTGCGTCGATGAGCAACTTCGGCGCGTCGCGGTGGGAGAAGCGCGGCCGCAAGCTACGCGGCGCCAGCTAGGCCCGACTGTTTAGGCCCGACTGTTTTAGGCCCAGATGTTGTTGCAGCGTTCGCAGATCTCCTCGGGAATGACACCGAGACGGATCAATACTGCGAACGCCTTGCAGCCGAGGCACACTGCGAACACCGACTCCAGTGTCGCGGCCACGATGATGAGCCCGACGAGCGCGTAGGCGACGGTCGTGCTCCCGAAGCCGTAGTACGCAATCACCGCGGCGACCGACAGCGTCGCGCCGATGCCCTGCGCGAACCGCTTGGGCGGACCGGCCACGTACTTCGGCGGGAACGGAAGGTTCGGAGCGAGCACTCTCGTCGCGAGCTGCCCGAGCGGGCTCAGCGTCGGCCCGGTCGCGACCCGCGCCACGAAGCCGTACGCGAGGACGAGCAACAGCCACGGCTGGTCGAACCCGATCGTCACCAGGCTCATGATCAGCACACCACCGGCGACCAGGCGCGCCGACACCTCGTTCACCGGGTTCGGGAAGCTGAAGAGATCGTCCATGGGCAATTGGTCAACGCTCCCCGATGGTGACAGATTCCGCCGCGTGCGGTCCCTTGCCTGCGCCGGCGCCGGCTTCCTTCTCTGCGTGCTCTGGTTCGACCTGATGTTCGACGTGCAGGCGCGCCATCATCCCGACGACGACGTTCCGGCCGTGGCGCGCGCATCGATCGCCGCGTACTACGCGCGCGTCACCACCGCGGCCCGACCGATGAACCGGCTCATCGCGTTGACGATGCTCGTGACGATCGGCGCGACGGTCGGAGAGCTCGTCCGCGACGAGCTCCCCGCGTGGCGAGCGGTGCCGGCGTTGCTCCTCACGCTCGCCGCAGTCGGCCTGGCCGCGGCACGGACCGTCGGCAACGCACAACGTCTGGGGACTCAGGTCGACGACGCCGAACAACAGTCGCAGCTCGCGCGCCTGATATTGCGCGACCACGTGTTCTGCATCGCGTGCATCGCCGTGGTGCTGGCGCTGCAACTCGCCCCCGCCTGACAACCTTTCAAGGCGAACGGCGTTCGAGCACGTAGAGCGGGACCGGATCGGCGAACCCGCGTACGGCGCGTGCCCCGACTGCTCGGGTCGCGATCGGGTCGTGGCCGGCGAGCGCTTCCGCGACCGAAGCCGAGCCGAGGATCTGGCCCGGCGCGGCACACGCCACGATGCGCGCCGCGAGGTTCACTTCGGGTCCGTAGTAGTCGCCATCCTGCGCGACCACTTCCCCGAACACGATTCCGCCGCGCAGCCCCGTCAACACCGGATGGCCGGCGATCGCGTCGCGCAGCTCGAGCGCGATCTCGGTCGCGAGCGTCGCGTCGGCCGCCACGTACATCACCTCGTCACCGATCATCTTCACCAGCCGGGCATCATGCGCGGCGATGACTCTGCCGGCCAGCGTCTCGAAGTCGGCCACCGCGGTCGCGAGCTCTTCGGTCGACAGCACACCCGAGCGTTCGGTGAAGCCGACGAGATCGAGGAACGCGACCGCGAGGTTCACCGTGCGCAACGCGCCTTCGGGGCGGCTCGAGCGCGTAGCGGCGGGTCGCGATCTCCACGTGGTGGGGAAACAGGCCTTCGAGCACCGACGGCACGAGTCGCGAGCGCGGCCCGTCGCCTGATCGGTTGCGAGATCACGAGTTGCTTCGTCTACGCCGGCCAGCTCCAGCGGGCCCGACAAGTTGGCGACGGCCATCGTGACCGCGGCGTCGGCGATTCTCGACAGCGATTGCCCCAGCACTCGAGTGAAGCGCAAGCACCGATTCTTCGCCGAACAACTCCGCGCCGAGCGCGAACCCCCGGATGTTCTCGACATCGCGATCGGTGAAGCGGGGAACTCCGGGGTCGGGAGCTTGCCAACCCGGCGGCCCTCCAGATGCGGTCGATCTGCTCCGGTTCCACTCCGGCCGACGCGGCGGCTTCCTCCCGATCGCAGTCGCAGCTCGGAGCTCACCGACTTAGTGCAGCTTCAGGCGCCGGAGTTGCGCAGATCGCCTTGTCGCCGATCGTCGCGGTCACGTAGGCGCCGGCGCCGACGATCACGAACATCGCGGCGAGCAGGGCGATGGTGAACGGATGTGGAACCCGCAGGATCGATTCCAACACCCGGCCCGGCTCGATGAGCGCGTCCCAGCTGTTGAGCCGGACCACGCGCCCGAGGTACATCGCGATCACGCACAACCCGTGCACCGCGACGAGGATCGGCGCGACGACGCGGCTGGGCACGACCCGGTGCAGGAACCGGCGGAAGAGCTGCATCGACACGACGTACGACACGAGTCCCGCAGCCGCGAACACCGCATAGGTCGCGAGCACGAGGTACACGTGTTTGTCGGAGTGCGCGCGCCGCAGGTCGGAGCTCATGTGCACGACGTCGGTGAGCACGTACGGCGCGTTCGGCAGGAACAGGAACCACACGACGAACGTCATCCACCAACCCGGGCCCATGCGCCCGGGTCGCCGGAAGAGCACGAGTGCGAGCACGGTCGGGATCGCGGCGAGATACAGGTTCCACACCATGAATCCATGGACAATGCCGCGGGCCGTGTAAGGCACGCCCCCAGCCTATGACCGCTTCAGTCGGTTGTCCGCGGCGATATCGCCGCAGCGACGACGGGACCGTGACCGGCGGTGACCGCGGAGCACGGGCTCGAACCGGGCTGGCGACTCATCGACGAGCACATGCGCGATCCCCGCCGGTTCGAACGCAACCTGGCCCGGCTCCTCGACGGCATCGAAGCCGACGTGAAGGGCTCCACGCCGAGCTAAGTGGTGTCGATAGAACCAGTGTGTTCCTCGTCGGATGGGCCGCCCTCTGCCTGATCACGGTCCCGCTCGCCGGCGGCCGGCTGTCCCGCCTGGCCGACGTCCACCTGCGCTGGGTGGCCGCCATCTTCGGGTCGCTGCTCATCCAGGTCGTGATCGTCTCGATCGCCCCCGACGGGAATCCGTGGATCCACCGGGCGCTCCACCTCGTGTCGATACGTGCTCGCCGCCGCCTTCCTCGTAGCGAACCGCCGGATCTTCGGGCTCTGGGTGATCGCGCTCGGCACACTTCTGAATGCGATCGCGATCTTCTCGAACAACGGGGTGATGCCGGCGCGAGCGTCGGCGCTGCGGGCCGCGGGCCAGCTCGAGACGAAGAAGGGCTTCACCAACTCGAGCGTCCTCGCCCACCCGCGACTCGGCTTCCTCGGAGACATCTTCGGCGATGCCGAGATGGATACCGCTTCACAATGTGTTCAGCATCGGCGACGTGTGCATCGCGATCGGCGCCGCGATCACGATCCACACCCTTTGCGGATCACGATTTGGGCGGCGTACGTACGAACCCCTTAGCGTGCGGTTGGCAACCGCGAGACGCGAGGGAGATGACAATGACGGAATGGGGTCCACTGCAGGCGCTCGTCGGCGACTGGGAGGCAGAAGGCGGCCTCGACACCGCCTTCTCGCATTCCCAGGACAAAGTGCTCGGGACGCCGTACCTCGAGAAGGTGTCGATGAAGCCGTTCGGCCCCGTCGACAACGGTCGTCAACATCTCTACGGCCTCGACTACAAGACCGCCATGTGGCGCGGCAGCGAAGACAACCCGTTCCACACCGAGGTCGGGTACTGGCTCTGGGACGAAGCGACCGGCGAGGTGCTGCGCGGGTTCGTCGTGCCGCGCGGGATCACCATCCTCGCGGGCGGGATCACCACACCTGACGCGACGTCGTTCACGATGAGCGCCAAGCTCGGCGGCACCAACTACACGATCGGCGAAACCAGTACCTCGCGAAGAACGCGAGCACCATCAGCTACGAGGTCACGATCACCACGACCGAAGACAGCTGGTCGTACGAAGAGAAGACGATGCTGAAGATGGTCGAGATGCCCGAGCCGTTCGCGCACACCGACCACAACACCCTGCGGCGCGGCGGGCTGAAGTCAGAGCCGGTAGAGCTTCTCCGCGTTCTCGCCGAGGACCTTGCGCTGCACCTCGACGCTGAGGTCGGCCAGGTTGTGGTCGGCGGTCTTCAACGGATCGGGATACAGGCACGTGGGGTGCGGGAAATCGGTCTCGAACATGATGTTGTCCTCGCCGACCGACTCGATCAGTGCCGCGAGGTTGCGGTGCTCGAACCACGTCGTCGCGTAGATCTGACGCTTGAAGTACTCGCTCGGGAGCAGTGACATCGCGGCCTTCGCCTGCGGCGCGTTCTCGTCCATCTCGTAGTCGAGCGCTTCGAGGATGAACGGGATCCAACCGGTTCCGCTCTCGACCGACACGATCTTGAGCTCGGGATAGCGGTCGAGCATCCCCGAGCAGATCATGTTGACGACGACACGCGCGTTCCCGATGAACAACAGCGCGCCGCCGATCGCGAGCTTGGTGTCGTCGTCGTGCGATTCCCACGGGTAGGCGCCGAAGAAGTTCATCGTCGTGAGGCTCGCCCCGATGTGGAAGTGCACCGGCATCTGCAGATCGGCGCACACCTCCCAGAGCGGATCCCACGCGCGGTTCGCGAGGTCGGGCGAACCGAGGTCTTGCGGGTCCGAGGTGAGGTTCACGCCGCGCAGACCCGAGGCTGTGCGCGCGTTGCGTCTCCTTCACGCAGCCGTCGACGTCCCACGCGGGCAGGATCGCCATCGGCAGCAAGCGGTCGCCCGACTCGGCTTGGAGCTCGGCGTTGGCGTCGTTGAAGATCTCGAGGCAGAGGTTGCGCAGCGCGATGTCTTGCACGATGTCGCCGAGTGACTGGCCGCCGAGGCCGACGACGCCCGGGAAGATGATCTGGGCCCAGATGCCGATCTCGTCGAGCAGCTCCATGCGCGCGGTGGGGTCGTAGGCCGGCGGCGTGCGCCTGCTCGATCTCCCACTCGTAGAGCCCTTCGAACGAGCGGCCCTTCTTGCCGTGCTTGTCGACGACACCGCCCGCGCCGGCGCGGCCGAGCACGGCGCCGTCTTCCACGACCCACGTGGCCGCGCCGTCGACCTGCACCACGTGCGGCACACGATCGCTGGAACGCCGCCGGCGCGCGCTTCGTCCAGAGATCGTGGGCTTCGGTCATGTGCGTGTCGGCATCGATGACCTTGACCTGGTCGAGCGGTAGCGCCATGAGGATCTCCTCGATCGAAAGTGGTTACGTGTTTTGGGGAAAGCCGAGGTTCACGCCGCCGTGGCTCGGGTCGAGCCAGCGGCTCGTCACCACTTTGGCCCGGGTGAAGAAGTGCACGCCGTCGGCGCCGTACGCGTGGGTGTCGCCGAAGAGCGAGCTCTTCCAGCCGCCGAACGAGTAGTACGCGACCGGGACCGGGATCGGCACGTTGATGCCGACCATCCCGACCTCGACCTCGTTCTGGAATCGCCGCGCCGCGCCACCGTCGTTGGTGAAGATGGCGGCGCCGTTGCCGTACGGATTCGCGTTGACGAGCGCGAGCGCATCGTCGTAGCTCTCGACGCGCAGCACCGACAGCACCGGGCCGAAGATCTCGTCGGTGTACAGCGTCATGTCGGTGGTCACGTGGTCGAAGAGGGTCGGGCCCAGCCAGAAGCCGGCCGCGTCGCCCGCGATCGCGTGCTCGCGGCCGTCGACCACCATGCGTCGCGCCGGCGTTCACGCCCGCGTCGAGATACCCGACCACCTTGTCGAGGTGCGCGCTGCGTGATGAGCGGACCCATGTCGGCACCCTGCCGGCCGTCACCGACCGTCAACGTCGTCGATGCGCTCGGCGATCTTGGCGACGAGCTCGTCGGCAACCGGATCGACCGCGACGATCGCCGAGATGGCCATGCACCGCTCTCCCGCGGATCCGAAACCCGCGTTGACCGCGGAGTCGGCCGCGAGATCGAGATCGGCGTCGGGCAGCACCACCATGTGGTTCTTGGCGCCGCCGAGCGCCTGCACCCGCTTCCCGGCGCGCGTCGCCGTTCTCGTAGACGTAGCGCGCGATCGGAGTGGAGCCGACGAACGAGATCGACTTGACCTCGGGATGTTCGAGCAGCGCGTCGACCGCGACCTTGTCGCCGTGCACGACGTTGAACACGCCGGCGGGCAGCCCCGCCTCGGCCCAGAGCTCGGCGATCCAGTTGGCCGCCGACGGATCCTTCTCGCTCGGCTTGAGGATCACCGCGTTGCCCGCCGCGATCGCGATCGGGAAGAACCAGCACGGGACCATCGCGGGAAAGTTGAACGGGCTGATGATCGCGACGACGCCGAGCGGCTGGCGCATCGACGTGACGTCGACGCGTGCCGACACCCCTTCGGAGAAGTCGCCCTTCAGCAGCTGCGGGCATACCGCACGCGAACTCGACGACTTCGAGCCCGCGCGCGACCTCACCGAGCGCGTCGTTCGTGACCTTGCCGTGCTCGGCGGTGATGATCGCGGCCGAGCTCGTCGGCGCGCTGATCGAGCAGCTCGCGGAAGCGGAACAGGATCTTCGTGCGCTCCGCGAGCGACGATCGTGCGCCACGCGGCGAACGCGGCGCTCGGCCGCCTCGACCGCGGCATCGACGTCTTCGGCCGACGCGAACGCGACCTGCTTGGTGACCTGGCCGGTGGCCGGATCGAACACATCGCCGCGCGCGGGTCGACGATCCTCGGCGAGCTTGCCGTCGATCCAGTGAGACGAGGGAGCGCCATCGGCATCGCCAGTCTCGCCGCGGGCCGGACGTTGTTCGCTATACAGGCGCCATGTCTACCGGCGGAGATGGCGACGATCAGCATCGACGGCACGACGATTGCCTACGAGATCGTCGGCGAACGAGCGCCGGTTCACGCCGTGGGTGGTCACGCCGGGCGGGCGGTTCACCAAGGAAGCGCCCGGCGTGCGCGAGCTGGCCGACGCCTTGGCCGCGCAGGGTCAGCAGGTGCTGGTCTGGGACCGCCCGAACACCGGCGCGTCCGACATCTGCTTCACCGGCGACTTCGGAGTCGGTGATGCAGGCCGACCGGCTCGCCGGGCTGCTGCGCGCGCTCGACCTCGCGCCGGCGGTGATCGTCGGCGGGTCCGGCGGCTCGCGAGTGTCGCTGCTCACGGCCGCGCGCCATCCCGACGTCGCGTCGAAGCTCGCGATGTGGTGGATCTCCGGCGGCCCGTTCGGGCTGCTGACGCTCGCGATGGTCTATTGCGGCGAGTCGATCCGCGCCGCGTGGCAAGACGGAATGGAAGCGGTCGTCGCGCTGCCCGAATGGGCCGAGGTGCTCGAGCGCAATCCCGGGAACCGGCAGCGCTTCCTCGATCTCGACCCGCGCGAGTTCATCGCGACGCTCGAACGGTGGATGCTCGTGTACTGCCCCGACCCGACTGGCGACCGTTCCCGGTCTGCCCGACGCCGCGTTCGCGGCACTCGACCTGCCGACGCTGGTGTTCCGCAGCGGCGAGAGCGATCCGTACCACACGCGCGCGACGTCGGAGCAGGTGCACGCGCTCATTCCGGGCGCGCGACTCGCCGAGCCGCCGTGGGGCGACCGCGAGTGGATCGAACGCAGCGACGCGGCGCGCGCCGGCACCGGCGGCCTGTTCGAACGCTGGCCGCTGCTCGCGCCCCAGCTCCTCGAGTTCGCGGCGCACGGCGTAGGAGCATAACCGGCGTCACAGAGTCGCCTCACAGGCCAGTTTGTGACGCCGGTTCGCCTCGAGCTCTTAGACGTTGAGCTCGCTCTTGGTGCGACCCTTGCTGGCCCAGTAGCTGTCGGTGCGGCCGAGGCGGAACCGTTCGGGCTTCTCGCCGTCGGCGAGCAGATCGGTCTCCAACCACAGCCGCTTCAGGTGCCGGATCCGCCCGTTCGCGCGGTCGTCTTCGTACGCGTGGCGCGCGTGCAGCACGTGGTAGTTGTTCACGAACTGCATGTCGCCGGGCTGCATCGTCATCGAGACGTGGTACTGCGGATCCGCGCACATCGCGTCGACCCGGTCCATCGCGGCACGCGCCGCGTCCGACGGCCGGCGGCGCGTCCTCGTGACGGCGGGTCGCTTCGATGTACGGGCGGATGTAGCGCACGAACAAACGGTCGCCGCTGCCGGTTGAAGATCGGCATCGTGTACCAGGGCTTCGTGCCCGGCGCGTTCTCGCCCCGCAGGTCGTACGGGAACGGCGCGTAGAGCTCGGCCGCGAGCTCGGGTTCCGTGCGCACGAGCTCGTTGTGGATCGTGACAGCGCGTTGGCGACGACGCTGGCGCCACCGCTCGCACCCGCGTCGAGGCAGAAGAGCCCGACGAGATCGGAGCCGTCGGAGTGGAACGGGAACGCGATGCCGCCGATCTCGTTGCCCCGTGAGGTCGGGTCGTCGCGGCGCTTGCCCTGGTCGGTGACGTCGCCGAGCAGGTGACCCTTCGCGTTCTGCGGCCACGGCTCGCCGAGGTGCGTCCCGATGCCCCAGTAGATCGACGACGCGCGCTCCTTGCCGTAGCGCTCGACCGGAACGCCGCGGATGAGCACCACCCCGCGCCGTTCGATGAGATCTTGCGTGATCTGCGGCGAGCTCGGTACCGAGCGTCGGCAGCGGGAACGACTCGCGGGTGATGTCGAGCACGTCGTCGCAGTTCGCCTCCGCGTGCACGAGCGCGGCGTCGAGCTCGTCGACGTGCTCGTCGGTGAGCTGGAACACGTAGCGAGTCGCCGAGCTCGTCGCTCGCCACTCGCAGTCCGGCTCGAGCGGCGTCACGTCGGCAGCGTTCGTCGGGGTCACGTTCATCGGGGTGCTCCGCGTTGGGATGGGTTGGCCGCCGCGCACGAGGCGGCCGGGCAACGGCCCGGCCGCTTCACCGTTCTCGTAGGTGACCTCGCCCGCGACGAGCGTCGCGACGTAGCCCTCGGCCTGTCTGCACGAGGCGGCGTCCGCCCGCGGGGAGGTCGTGGACGCATCTCGGGTCGGCGCGCGGTGAGGTGCTCGAAGTCGATCACGTTCACGTCGGCGCGGTAACCGGGCGCGAGCACGCCGCGGTCGAGCAGGCCGACCGTGCGCGCCGTCGCGCTCGTGTGGCGTTGCACCGCGAACGGCAGCTCGAGCCGGCCGTGATCGCGGTCGCGCACCCAGAGGGTCAGCAGCGTCGTCGGGAAGCTCGCGTCGCAGATCGTGCCGACGTGCGCACCGCCGTCGCCGAGCCCGACGACCGTGTTGCGGGTGCGCCAGCATCTCGCCGACCGCGTCGAGGTTGCCGTCGGCGTAGTTGAGGAACGGGAGGTAGAGGATCGCCCGGCCGTCGTCGGCGAGCAGCAGGTCGTACGCGAGGTCGAGCGCGGGCGCGGCCTTCGCGTGCGGCGCGGGCGGCGATGCTCGACGCAGGATCGGGTTCGTAGTCGGGCGGGTCGCCGAGCTCGTACATGCGCTGGAAGTCGTCGATGATCCGCACGCCCGGCTTCGCATCCGCGTGCTGGGCGGCGTCGGCTTCGAGCACGCGGTCGCTTGAACGCCGGATCGCGCCATCATCGGCGACCTGCTCCGGCGAGCGGGCAGCGCGGCGATCTCGCGGAAGACCGGATTCGTGAGCAACGGGTGCAGCGTGCACTCCAAGCCCGAGCATGAGTCCGACCGGCCGCGGCGCGACCTGGCCCGCCATCACGACGCCGTCGGCGTTCGCCGCGTCGAGCAGCTCGAGCTGGCGCTGGTAGCGTGTCGCCGCGCACCTGCACGAGCGAGAACGACACCGGCCGGCCCGACGCCTCGCCCATCCGCCGGAAGATCGAGAACTCGGCGTCGACGTCGGCGAAGTCGGAGACGACCTGCAGCACGCCCTTGCCGGTCGTCGCCGATCGCGCTCGCGATGCCGACCAGCTCGTCGGCTTCGGCGGTCAGCGTGGGCGTGGGCTCGCCCTTGCTCGTGCGGTGGTTGAGCGTGCGCGACGTCGAGAAGCCGAGCGCGCCCGCTTCGATCGCCGGCCGCCGCGAGCCGCGCCATCGCCTCGATGTCTTCGGCGGTCGCGACCTCGCGTTGCGCGCCGCGCTCGCCCATCACGTGCAGCCGCAGCGCCGCCGTGCGGGAACCTGCACGGCGACGTCGACGTCGAACGGGCGGCCGTCGAGCGCGTCCATGAACTCGGGGAACGACTGCCAGTTCCACGGCAGCCCCTCGTGCAGCACCGCGCCGGGGATGTCTTCGACGCCCTCCATCAACTCGATCAGGCGGTCGTGGTCGTCGGGACGCACCGGCGCGAAGCCCGACGCCGCAGTTGCCGACGACCACCGTCGTGACGCCGTGCCACGACGACGGGATCATGCGCTCGCCCCACGACGCCTGACCGTCGTAGTGCGTGTGGATGTCGACGAAGCCGGGCGTGACGAGCAGGCCGTCGGCGTCGATCGTGCGCGGCCGCCGCGCCGTCGACCGTCCCGACTTCGGTGATCACGCCGTCGTCGATGGCGACGTCGGCGGTGCGCGCCGGCGCGCCGGTTCCGTCGACGACGGTTCCACCCTTGATGATCAGTCTTCATGCCGCTTGTTGTATTCACGACCGGCTCCGTTCTCGCAACATCGGGAGCAACTCACCGGTGAGGAGTTGCTCCGATTGCCGCCGTTGTTCGCCGTCGGCCCCGAAACTGGCGCCGGTGACGACGAATCGTTCGATCCCGAGATCGACGAGCTCACGCAATCGCCGGGCACAGGCATCCGGTGCACCCACGACTGCGAACCGGTCGACGAACTCGGGTTTCAACGCCGCGGTGTGCCCGGCGTGATTCCGTAAGTGCTCGTTGCTGTCGTACGTGCGGCCGACTTCGGCGACGACCGCGCGATCGGCGTCGGCCAAGCCCGCGCCGGTCGAACCGGGCATCGAGGAAAAGTGCGCGAACGCGGCCACACCACCGCTGATCAATTCACGTGCGACGTCGAGATCCGGATGGCAGCCGACGTTCACGTACGCGCCGAACGAAATGTCTTCCGGATCGCGCCCGGCATCGACCGCGGCCTTGCGCGCGAGGTCGACTGCCCACGCGACCCGATCCGGATCGGCACCGACCGCGAGCGTCACCCGCTCCGCGATGCGGCCCGCGAACTCGATCATCTTCGGGCCCGACACCGCGATGTCGAGCTCGACCTTCGGCTGGTGACACCGATCGAGCCACTGCAGCCGGCTCGGGTGACCGTTGCAGTCGACCGTGCCGTTCGCGAGATACGTCTGGAGTTGCGTCACCGACTCGATGAACGCCGCAACCGGCATCGGCTTGCGGCCGAGGTGGAACAGCGCGGTGTCCCCCCGGCCGATGCCGAGCACGAAGCGACCCCCCGACGTCTCCTGCACCGTCGCCGCCACATTCGCCAATGCCGCGGGATGGCGCGTGAACGCGTTGGTCACACCGGTCGCGAAGCGCAGCCGCTCGGTCGCGTTGGCCGCGAGCGCAACGGCGACGAACGGATCACCGATGAGATTCTGCGAGTCGGTGAAGGTGATCCCGTCCCAGCCGAGTCGCTCGGCCCGCTCGGCTTGAGCGACAGCCGTCCCGATCTCCGGGATCCGCATCGCCCACAACTCGAGCCGGTCCACGCGACGAACCATAGGCACGGGCTCCGGCTCCCGGCGAGCGTGCTCACCGGAAGACGGAACGCAGATCAGTGGCTGCGGTCGGGGCGGTCAGTCGCCGGTCGAGGGATCGATCACCGCGCTCACCATCGAGATACGGTCAGCCGGGAAGCCGCCGCAGCGGGCGTGCTCGAGGATGATGTCGGGATCGGGCGCCGAGTAGACGCAGTACAGCTTGTCTTCGGTGACGTAGCTCGTGAGCCAGCGGATGTCGGGCCCGAGGCTCGCGATCACCTGGTTCGACTTCTGCGAGATCCCCTGCAGATCGGCCGCTGACAACTTGCCTGCTCCCGGAAGTTCGCGCTCGATGACATACTTCGGCATGGCCGTTTCCCCCTTGAGTTCGTAGATACCGTCGGTAGGTATCATGCATACCGACGGTATGAATGTCAATCGAAAGATCGCTCAGGGCGCCGAGACGCGGGCCAACCTCCTGGCCACGGGGCGCAAGCTGTTCGGCGCGTCGGGCTACGCCGACACGTCGATCGAAGACATCGCGGCCGCGGCCGGGGTGACGAAAGGCGCGCTCTACCACCACTTCTCCGGCAAGGACGACCTGTTCCGCGCGGTCTACGAGCAGGTCAAGCGGGAGATCACCGACCACGTCGCGCCGACGTTCGTGGAGCCGGCGCCGTGGGACGCGCTCATCGCCGGCTGCCAGGCCACGCTCGACGCGCATCTCGATCCCGAGGTGCGGCGCATCGCGTTGTTCGACGGGCGCTCCGTGCTCGGCTGGCGGGTCGCGCGCGAGATCGAATCCCGCTACGGCGCGATCGTGCTGCGCGGCGCACTGCGGCGAACGATGAACGCGGGACTGATCGCACAGCAACCACTCGCGCCGCTCGCGCAGATGTTGAACGGTGCCATCACCGAGGCCTGCCTGCTGATCGCCGACGCCGAAGACCAGCAAGCCGCGAGACGAAGTGGGCGCGGTGCTCCTGGTGCTCCTCGACGGGCTCCGCATACGCACAACCTCTGACTAGCGCGGAGCGCGACTACTTCGAAAGCGCGAAGCCTTCGTAACCCTTCGCCGCGACGTCATCGCACTTGCGGCGTACGTCGGGAATCCGAGCAAGGGCATGAACACGCGCGGTTTGCCGGGCACGTTGGCGCCGAGGTACCACGAGTTGCACGTCGGGAACAGGGTGAAGTCGGCGACCATGTTGACGAAGTCGACCCACTGGTCCTGCGCTTCGAGCGTCGCCTCGATGCGACGGTGCCCGTTCTCGCGCAGGTAGCTCGATGCAGTCGGTGATCCAGTTCACGTGCTGCTCGATGGACACGATCATGTTGGTGAGCACCGACGGGCTGCCCGGCCCGGAGATGGTGAAGAAGTTCGGGAAGCCCACCGAGTTGAGCCCGAGATACGTGCGCGGCCCGGCGGACCACGCTTCCTGCAACGTCAGGCCGTCACGCCCGCGGATGTCGATGCTCAGCAGCGCGCCGGTCATCGCGTCGAAACCCGTCGCGAACACGATGCAGTCGAACTCGAAGTCACGGTCGCCGACGCGCAAGCCCTTCGGTGTGATCTCGGAGATCGGCTCGCGTGCTCACGTCGACGAGCTCGACGTTGTCGCGGTTGAACGTGTCGAAGTACCCGGTGTCGACGCACAGCCGCTTGCAGCCGACGACCGTGTTCGGGGTGAGCAGATCGGCGACGTCGGGATCCTTCACGACCTCGCGGATCTTCTTGCGGATGAACTCGGCCGCAGTGTCGTTGGCTTTGCGGTCGACGAGCAGGTCGTAGAAGGCGCCGAGGAACGGCAGGCCGCCCTGCTCCCAACGCTCCTCGTAGATGCGCTCGCCGTTCCGCGGGATCCACCTCGAGCGCCGAGACCTCAACGCTCGGGATCCGCGACCCGATGGCAGTCGGCGAGCAGGCTGTTCTCGGCCCGGAACTCCGCGTAGTTGTCCTTGATCTTGCGCGTCTCTGCTCTCGTCCAGCGGCGCGTTGTACGCGGGCACCGAGTAGCTCGCCGTGCGCTGGAAGACGACGAGCTCGCCCGCCTGCTTCGCAATGATCGGTATCGACTGGATCCCCGACGAACCGGTACCGATCACCGCGACGCGCTTACCGGTGAAGTCGACACCGTCGTGCGGCCACCGGCCCGTGTGGTACGTGTCGCCCTCGAAGCGTGTCGAGTCCGGCGAAGTCGGGAATGCGGGCCGAGGAGAGGCAACCCGTCGCCATGATCAGGAACTGCGCCGACGATTCCGCCGGCTCGCCGGAGCCGTCATCGGTGCGTACGGTCCAACGGCTGGTCGCGTCGTCATAGGTCGCCGACAGCACACGCGTTCGAACTGAATGTCCCGCCGCAGGTCGAACCGATCGGCAACGTGGTTCGCGTAGTTCAGGATCTCGGGCTGGGTCGCGTACCGCTCGCTCCAATCCCACTCCTGTTGGAGCTCGTCGGAGAACTGGTACGAGTACTGCATGCTCTCGACGTCGCAGCGCGCGCCCGGATACCGGTTCCAGTACCAGGTGCCGCCGACACCGTCGCCGGCCTCGAAGACCCGCGCCGACAGCCCGATACCTCGCAGCCGGTGCAGCATGTACATGCCCGCGAACCCGGCCCCCACGACCACGACGTCGTAATCAGCCACGAAAGTCATCGTAACCCGACGCTGCGAAATCGCCGCGAAGGAGCAGTAGTAGAAGTCGCGGCCGAAGCCGGCGGCCGGGAACACGACCGATTGGAGCGGGCTTCCCGCGTCGACGCGCACCCGCTCGTCGCCGGTCTCGATATCGAGCACGACGATCTCGTCGGCCATGCGCGTCGCGTCGTGGTCGTTGGTGACGAGCTCGCCGGTGTCGGGGAACAACAACGGATGACACGCGTGGTTCTGGTCGCGCCGCCAGCGCTCGGTGGTGCTCCCGTCGGCCGCGATGTCGAACGCGACGAGCACACCGTTGCCGCTGTCGTAGCCGACGACGATGCGGCGTTCCTCGTCGACGACCGGCGGATTCGCGACCACGCCGTTCGGGAACCCGCAGATCTCGGTGAGGGTGACCGCCGCGGTGTCGAGGTCGACGCGCACGAGATGGAGCGGCGCGGCCGAGATTCCCTGGCCTCGGAACGTGCCGGCGTAGCGCTCACTGCCTTCGCCGTTGTCGAGGAACCACGCGGCACCGAGCGCGAGCACCGCGTCCCAGCCGTAGGTCTGGCCCTCGATCGTGCGGTAGCGACCGGCGAACTCGTCGATCGAGTCGCGAGGTCCGTTCCGTTCCAACGCGCGCGGAACAGCGTCGACGTGCCGACCGCGTACACGGCGTCGCCGTCGGCCGACAGCCGCGCGATCGATGGCTCCGGCAGCGCGCACCGGGCCGACGATCTCGAGCGTGTCGGGCCGGAGCACGACGAGCTCCGCGGGTTCGGGCAACGTGCGCAGTCGGGTCTTCGCCCGGGAGCACCCCGCCGAAGTCTTTCGTCACGAGATGGCCGTCGGGCAGGATCACGAAGCTGTTGTACGGGCGACGGCGCGGGAGCTCGCACGTCGCGGTACGTGTGAGATCGGGCGCGAGCCGATGCGCATGGTTTCCGAACACGACGTAGAGCGAGCCGTTCGCGTGGGCCGCGATGCCACCCGGCCACGTCGGCCCGCCGAGCAGATCATCGGACCGTGCGAGCGGCTCGAGCGTGATCGGATCGATGCGCTCGACCCAGCTGATCGCGTCGGCCCCACCCGTGTGGCGCAGCAGGAAGACCTCGCCCGGGTCGCGCAGCACGACCATCGTCGCGACGAACGCCTCGCGCGATCGCACCTCTACGCGAGCGGGATCGAGCGCCGGTCCCGCGCCGGAGTGCGGGCGCTGCAGTCGTCTCGGCCCGCCGTCTTCTCCGGGCCAGCGTGACGGCCAGTAACCAGGATCCGGATGCGATGAGGCGTCGGCAGGCACGGGCCCGACCGTACGACAATCCGATCCGGCGACCACTCGATCGGGCGACAGGCCGATCAGGCGAGAACGGGGCTACGCGGGAGACCGTTCGATCCGGCTGAGGGCCCAATCGGCAGAGGCGGCCGCGGTCGCCGGGGAACTCGTCGGCGTGTTCGTGCTCAACTCGACCCGGCCCCGTCCGGAGCGCTTCGCGCAATACAGCGCCTGGTCGGCTTCGGAGAGCAAGGTGTCGGCGTCGGCGTTGCTCACGAACGCGATGCCGACGCTGGCACCGACATCGACGTGCGTAGAAGACAGGCTGACCCGGCGCTGGAGCACATCCCGGATGCGCCAGCCCAAGCGCGACCGCTTCGCCCGGATGTTCGAACGGAGTCGGACACGACGACGAACTCGTCGCCGCCAACTCGCGCGACGAGGTCGCCGGTGCGCACGACACCCGAAAGCCGGGCGGCGACGGTGCGCAGCACGTCGTCTCCGACCGCATGGCCGAACACGTCGTTGACGTTCTTGAACCCGTCGAGATCGATGTAGAGCGCGGCGACGCGGTGCCCGGTTGCGAGCTTCGCGGTGAGCGATCTCGAAGAGCGCGGTGCGATTGGCGACACCGGTGAGCGCGTCTTGGCGCGCGTCGGCCTCGAGGCGCTGCTCCAGCATCCGCCGCTCGGTGACGTCGGTGACCAGCGCGACCGCACCCAGGAACATGCCGACGTGATCGGTGATCGGACTCATGTTCATCCGCGTCCACACCCGCCGGCCCGTGCGCGTCGTGAGCTCTACGTCGTGCTCTTCGGTCATGCCCGTCTTGAAGCGATCGAGATGATCATTCGCGGCGGCTCGGGTCTCCGCGTCCATGAAATCGAAGATCCGGGATTCGAGCATCTCGGTAACGGTGGTATCGAGCATCTCCGCCATCGCCCGATTTGCGAATGTCGTTTTTCCGGCCGCGTCGACCGTCCAGATGCCTTCGCGCGCGAGCTCGACGATGAGCCGATGTTGCGCTTCGCTTTGCCGCAACGCTTCTTCGGTGCGCATACTGCGCTCGACGTCGCGGATGTTCAACAGCAATCCGCGCACGGTTTCGTCTTCGAGGTGGTTGGTCGCGATGATCTCGGTCTGCTGCCAACCGCCGTCGGCGCGGCGCAAGCGCACCAGCAACGGAGTCGGTCGCGAGTCCGAGGATCCCATCGTCGACGCGAAACCTTCGAGCGCACCTACCTGATCGTCGGGATGCACGAGGTCGAACGCGTTGGTGCCGACGGTCGCTCCCGGCGCGTAGCCGAGCATCGTGTCGGCCGCGGGGCTGGAGTAGCGCAAGGTGCCGTCGGCTTCGAGCACGACGAGACCATCACTCGAGTGCGAGACGATCGCCCGCGCCAAGTCCAACGGTGGCTCCACGAACTCACTATCGGTCGGCCGGGGATCCGACCTGACCCATGCGGGCCATACCCGGGCCGGGTGTGACGAACAGCACGGCTCGCGGCGGCCAGATCAGGGAGTGGCGGATCAGCGGAGGGGCGGCTCCCCCAGGCGGCCTTCGAGGAGCCGGGCGTAACCGACCGCACGGCGCAGCGCCCGGGTTCGGTGGGCGATCGTGCGGACCCGAAGCGCGAACTCGCCGCTCTGGAACGGCCGGCCGATGAAGTCGTCGGCCCCGGCCATCAACATCTCCTGGCACACCGTCGGCGTCACGTCGCCACTCACCCCGATGATGCCGGTGACGCGGCCGACCTCGTTGTCGTTCCGGATGATCTCCCGCAGCACTTCGAAGCCGTCGAGCCCCGGAATGTGCACGTCGAGCACGACGAGGTCGGGAGGATCATCGAGCACGATGTCGACGGCGTGCTTCCCGTCGCCGACCGTCGCGAGGCGGCGAAAGCCGTCACGTTCGAGGAGGCGGGTCATCAACAACGCCACCCGCGGATCGTCGTCGACCACAAGGATGCGGCTGTCTTCGACGCCCAACTCGAGTGACTCCACAGTGGCACCCAGGTCGTCTTCGAGGCCGTCGTCTTCGTCAGTCGAAGCCAAGTACGTATCAATGCTCAACAGTGTCATGGCCGGTCCTTCTCGCGTTCGTAACCCGCAATCGGCAGAAACACGCCGGAAGTACCTCACTGTCACCCCAATTCTTTACGCCGCACGTTGGGAGAATGTGGGGGAAAGATGGATGCGCTCGAGACGCGGCGCCGCCGATGCCGTGGGCTATGCACACGAGCTCGGGAATCCCCGGCCGCTCAACGCCTGGCGAGCTAGGGATTGAATGCGTAGCCGGCCGCGCGTACGGTGCGAATCCACCGAGGCTGGCTCCGATCGGATTCGATCTTGCACCGGATCCTCCGAACGTATTCCGTGACCGTCGCGGGATCCTGCCACTCGGCGTTCGACTTCCACACCTGCGCGAGCAACTCGCCGTGCGAGAACACCTGCCGCGGCGACTGCGCGAGAAAGGTCAGGAGCTCGTACTCGCGCGCGGTGAGCGAAACGGTCTCACCGCGAAGCTGCACTTCTCGCGGTCTGCATGTCTATGCGCAGCTCGCCGAAATCCAGCGCGCGGCTCGGCTTCCGGTGCGACCCGGCGCAGAATCGCTCGCACCCGCGACGCGAGCTCGCGGGGCGAGAAGGGTTTCATCACGTAGTCGTCGGCACCGAGCTCCAAGCCGAGCACGCGATCGACCTCGTCGATGCGGCCGCTGAGCAGGATCACCGGGACCTCGCTCGAGCTGCGAATCGCGGCGAGCACGTCGAACCCACCGATCGTGGGCAGGTTCACGTCGAGGACGACGAGATCCGGTGCCTGTTCGGCGAGCAGGCGCAGCGCGCTCTCGACCATCTCCGGCCAGACAAACCTCGAAGCCTTCACGCTCCAAGCCGTCGCGTACCAGCGATCGGATGACGTCGTCGTCGTCGACGACGAGCACCCGCCGCTGCGAGCTCGTCGAGTCCAGGATGTCCGCGGGCAGTGTGTTCACGACTTCATTTCGCAGAGGTGCGCCTCGGTTATCGGCACCCGGCGCCCGAACGTAAAGAGCCGTCCCCGGGGCAATTGCTAAATCCCGGGTAGCCGATTTGTCGATGTTCGGAGGGGGCACTCGGCACGGTCCACGGGACCGGCCCGGAGGTGACAGGTGACCAGGACTCGGCGGCGGGCACTGCCTCTGCAACTGCTCGCGCCGGCGGCGCTCCTTCTTGCGCTCGGCTGGATCTGGGCGGGCTCGGCCGGCGCCGCGATCACCTCGTTCACACTGTCGCCTACCAGCGGACCACCGGGAACGGTCGTGAACATCAGCGGCGCGGGCTGCTCACCCGGGCTGACGGTCTCGTCATCGAGCGATTACGTCGCGGTATCCGGGCCCACGAAACAAGCGTCGATGCGCATTCCGGTCCGCGCGAACGGATCCTGGCACGGCTCGTTCACGGTGTCGGCCAACGCCACGGCCGGCACGTCGCCGCTCGGCGCTCCCGTCTTGGCGCTGTGCGTGAGCGACGGCTTGCCCTCGATCACGACGGTCTACACACCACAGACCTTCACGATCACTGCTGCGCCGACCACCACAACCCCTCGGACCACCAACCCGACGACGCCGACGCCGACGACGCACCGACCCGGAAGCACAACGCCTCCCACCCGTCGAAACGCCCCGCCGCCCGGAGGCACGACCTCGACCGCGCCGGTTTCGGGCGGACCGCCTCCGGCCGCACCCGGCGGGAGTTCCGGCGGGAGTTCCGGGCGGGAGTGCCGGCGGAACCGCTGCACACTCGGGCACGGGCGACCGCGGTCACGCAAAGCCGCGAGCAACCAAGGTCGGTATCGACCGGGCGGCGAGTGCGGGCGCTCGCGCCGCCGACCTGAGCAACCCCAAACTGCCGGGAGCGACGCTCGGCCACGCCGGAGAACTCGGGTGGCTCGCCTGGCTCCTGATCGTCGCCCTCATCGCGGGCACGGTTGGCGGCGCCATCTGGTTGCGCCGATCGCGCGAGCGCGAGCCCGACCCGGCCGATCTCGGACCGACGGCGCGAGGAACCGCCGCGTGAGGAACAGCATCTCGCTTCGCTCGCGCATCGCCCGTAACAGTGTGCTGATCGCGGTCGTCGGAGCGATCGCAGGGTCGAGTCTCTTCTTCGCCGTGCGCAGCGATGTCGACAAGCTCGATCGGGAGCGCGTTGACCAATCGGCGGCGCAGGCACTGCTCGGCGTGCAGCATCTCACCGCGTCCGTCGACCAGATTCTCGGCACCGCGAACGGCGCGGTCGCGACGAGCTTCGTCGCAACCGGGCGCGTCGACCCGAAGCAGTTCACCGCGGCGCTCCGACCCGACGTGGACGCCAGCTCGACACTCGCAGGCATCGCACTCATCGCCGACGCGCGGTACGCCGCGTGTCATCGCCCGCGTCGGCACCACGCGGCTCCTGACCGCGAGCGTCGCGCAACGCGCGCAGAGCGCGGCCGTCGCGTCGGCGTCGAGCGCCACGCTTGTCGCCTACCGGCACAACGGGCACACGTTCGACCTCGGGTTCGCGGCCGACGCCGCGCACGGAACCGCGGCCGTGTACCTCGAAGTGGCGCTGCCCGCGACTGCAGCATCGAGCGCCGGGTTTTCGCTTGGTCACTCGGGGCGCCCACCCGCACCTGGTGCTCGGGAACTCCGCGAACCCCGGAAATCAGATCGCCTCGCACCAGCCCGTTTCGTTCGGCGGAATGGACGTCGTGCTCCTGGTGGCTGTCCCGGACGGGCCGTCGGGACTCTCCGGGATCTCGCTCCCCGCCCTCGTCCTGCTCGTCGGCGTCGCCCTCACGCTGCTCGCACTCGCCGCGGGCGTCGTCGTGGCCCGGCGCGGCGCCGCGGTTCGCCATCTCGGTGACGAGAACCGCCAGCTCGACGAAGCGCTGGAACGCCAGCGCGCCATCGCCGCCGAACTGCGGGCGTCGGAGGAACGGTTCCGCGCGATCCTGCGCGACTCACCCGACGTCATCGTCTTGCTCGACCTCGACGCCGGTTCGAGCGAGGTACTCAACCGTCCCGACTTCTTCGGCCACACGCTCGAAACGCTGAGCGCGCCGGGCGGCTTGTACTCGATCGTGCATCCCGACGACCACGCCGATGCCGACGCCCTGTGGGCGCGCATGCGCGAGCTGGAACCCGAGCACGTGAGCGAGATGACGATGCGCATCCTCGACGCGAACGGCGAGGTCCGCCACGTCCGCCTCCGGTTCTCGCCGCTCGCTGCCGGCGAGGAAGACGACCCGCACTCCATGCGCATGCTCGGGGCGGTCAGCGACATCACTGTGCAGAGCAACAACGAGATCCGCGAGGCCGAGCTGCAAGAGGCGCTTCTGAGGTCACAGCGCCTCGAAGCCGTCGGGCAACTCGCGGGCGGCGTCGCGCACGACTTCAACAACCTGCTCGCGGCGATCCTCGCGTCCGCCGAGCTGCTCACCGATTACGTGCCCGATGGGCGAGCCCGCGAGTACGCCGACGAGATCCAGCGTTCGGCCATGCGGGGTGCCGCGCTCGTGCGCCAGCTGCTCACGTTCGCGCAGCGCGACCCGCGCGGAACCGCGCGCGGTCGAGCTCAACGAGATCGTCGTGGGCATGGAGCCGCTCCTTCGACGCAGCCTCGGCGAGAACATCCAGCTCCAGATCACAACGACCGACTGCTCGACCGAGATCGTCGGCGACCCCACCCATCTCGAGCAGGTGATCCTCAACCTTGCGGTGAACGCGCGCCACGCGATGCCGGCCGGCGGCGTGTTGTGGATCGCGACCGCGATCGACTTCGACGACGAAGCACCCGAGAACGACCGCGTCGTGCTCTCCGTGACCGACACCGGGACCGGAATCGCCGACCACGTGCGCCAGCACATGTTCGAGCCGTTCGTCACGACCAAAGCGCCCGGCGAGGGAACCGGACTCGGTCTCTCGACGGTGCAGTCGATCGTGAGCGGGATGGAGGGGCACATCGAGGTCCATACGAAGGTCGACGAGGGCACGACGTTCGAGGTCTCGTTCGCCGCGCCGATTCGGCGAGCTCGACCCGACCGCGTCGGCAACGCGCGCCGAAGACATCGAGGGCGGCGGCCGGCGCGTCTTGCTCGTCGACGACGACACGGCCGTGCGCAGCGCGCTCGCGCATCGTCTCCAACGGCTCGGCTTCGCGGTGACGAGCGCGAGTAGCGGCGCGGAGGCGCTGCAGGTCGTGGAGCAGCGGACCTTCGATCTCGTGCTGACCGACTCGGTCATGCCCGGCATCTCCGGACCGGAGCTCATCACGCACCTGCGCGAGGCCCGACCCGAGCTCCGCATCATTCTCATGTCGGGGTACACGCCGGACACGGCACTCAGCGGCGACAGCGCGCGCGAGGCGGGCGGCTATCAGCGCCTGCGCAAGCCGTTCACGACCGCGCAACTCGCGCACGTGTTGGCGATCGCATTCCGCGCCGAAACGATCGAACCCGAACCGATCGAACCTGAGCCGATCGACCGGGGCTCGGGTTGATCCGAGGCGTTCAGGTCGGACGTGTCGCGGCGAGGATCGCGGCGACCGATCGGTCGACGTCGGCTTCGGTCGTCAGCCAGCTCGACACCGAGATCCGCATCAACCGCATGCCGTGCCAGGTCGTGGCGCCCATCCAGCATTCGCCGCTGCGCTGCACGCGGTCGATGACGCGATCGGTGAAGGCGTCACGCTCCGAATCGGAGCCGGTTCCGAAGCGCACGAGCACCTGGTTGAGAACGACGTCGTTGACGACCTCCGCCCCGTCGGCCGCGCGGAGCTGATCGGCGAAGCGCGTAGCCAACGCGCACGTACGGTCGATCAGCTCGGCGATACCCGAGCGGCCGAGCTCCCGGATCGCAGCCCACGTGGCGAGACCGCGTGCGCGACGCGACGACTCGGGCACGAAGTCACCGGGACCGCGCACGGCATCGACGCCTGGCAGCGCGAGATACGCGGCGCTATACGCCATCGCCGCCGCGTGCGCGACGGGATGCGCGCAGAACACGTAACCGGAGTCGTACGGAACGTTGAGCCACTTGTGGCCGTCGCAGCCCCAGGAGTCGGCGGTATCGATCCCGGCCACGAGATGGCGGCGGGCGGGACTGGCCGCGGCCCACAAGCCGAACGCGCCGTCGACGTGCACCCACGCGCCGTGCTCGTGCGCGAGCGCAATCGCGACGGCGAGGTCGTCACACGCGCCGGTGTTCACATTGCCCGCTTGCGCCACCACGATCGTGGGTCCGGGCGCGCGGGCGGCGAGCACACTCTCCAAGTCGCCGGTGTCGATCGCGCCCTTGCCGTCGGCGGCGACCTCTTCGATCAGCGCCGAACCGAAACCGAGCAACCGCAACGACCGGTCGATCGTCGCGTGCCGTTCGGTGCTCGCGATCACTCGCACCGCGGGCGCGCCGATCAGGCCGTCCCGCTCGACGTCGTGACCGGCGGCGGTCAACACGTGATGGCGCGCGGCCGCGAGGCCGACCGTGTTCGCGCCCTGGGCGCCGGTCACGAATCCGAACGACGCGTCGGCGGGGAGACCGAGCAACTGCTTCAGCCACTCACCGGCGGCCTCTTCGGCGACCGCGGCCGCCGGCGACGAGAGCGCGTTGTACGCGGGTTGGTCCCATCCCGTCGCGAGCATGTCGCCCGCGGTGGCGGAGTCGAGTGCACCACCGATGACGAAACCGAAATAGCGAGGGCCGGCCGTCGCGACGAGCCCGGGCGTCGCGGCCGCGATCAGGTCGTCGACCACCTGCGCCGGCGCGGTCGGGCCGGTCGGCAGCGGACCAGCGAATCCGGCGCGCAGTGCGGCCGCATCGAGATCCGGGAAGACACGGCCGAGCGCCGCGCCTTCCCGGTAATCCGCGATCTCGTTCGCGGTGTGAACCAGCAGCTCCCGAAGTTCGCTCATGGGTGCAACGTGTACACCCGCAAACAGCTACGAAGCCATCTTGCCCGCGAGCGCCTCGGCGAGCTCGTCCTTGTTCATCGACGCCGCACCTTCCACGGCGGCCGCCTTGGCCTCGGCCAGCAACTCGTCCTTCGACGACGCGGCCGAGATCGCGTCGGCTTCCATCGGCAGGCCGAGCTCCATGCGCTTCTTCATGAACGGCGTCGCCATCGCCTCGAGCACCTGCGCGCCGTCCTTGCGCAGCTTCGGGAACACGTCGTTCTCTTCTTCCTTCACGTGGTGCATGATCCCGGCCTTCAGCGCGTCGAGCGCGGCGCCGAATCCGGGCTCATCCGGTGCGAGACCGTTCATCGCATCGAGACCGTCACGCGCGAGGTCGTGCTCGGTCTTGCCTTCCTGCACGTCTTCGTGCCCCGTGACCGGTTCCATCTTCGGGTACACGACGCTCTCCTCCAGCTCCATATGGCCGCGCAACGCCTCAGTGAGCTGGTCGATGAACGGTTGCCGGGCCTTGCCTTCGGCGCCTTCGATCTTCGCGAACAGCGCCTCGGCCTCGCGGTGATCGGCTTCGAGAATTCGGGTGACGTCCATGAGGTCCTCCACGGGGAGCCGACGGGTTGTAACGAGATCCGGGCCTACCCGCGCGGTCGCGGCGGCAAACGCGCGCGTCCCGCGAATAGGTAGCTTCGAGTCATGACCTACAAAGTGATCCAGTGGGCAACCGGACTCGTCGGCCAGGAAGCGATCAAGGGCATCGTTGCGCACCCCGAGCTCGAGCTCGTCGGATGTTGGGTGCACAGCGAAGAGAAGGTCGGTCGCGACGCGGGCGACATCGCGGGCATCGGCACGACCGGTGTGATCGCGACGCACTCGATCGACGAGATCTGCGCGATCGACGCCGACGCGGTCGTGTACTCACCGATGCTCGCCGACGAGGGCGAGATACTTCAACTCATCGCGTCGGGCAAGAACATCGTCACGCCGATCGGCTACATCTACCCGCGTCCCGGACCGCGCACCGACGAGATGGAAGCCGCGTGTGTCGCCGCGGGTGTCACGCTGCACGGAACCGGTGAGCATCCGGGCGGTATCACCGAGCGTTTCCCGCTCACCTTCAGCGCGCTCAGCCGCAACATCCGCAGCGTGCGCATGGAGGAGTTCTCCGACATTCGCAACTACGCGGCGACGAGCATGGTGCGAGACGTCATGTTGTTCGGTAAGCCGCCCGAAGTCGCGGCGCACAGCCCGATGCTCAAGGTGATGGCGAGCGGCTTCCTCCAGTCGATCGACATGGTCGCCCATGAGCTCGGCTGGACGCTCGACCCGAAGAAGACGACCAAGCACGAGATGGCGGTCGCGACGCGTGACATCTCGTCGCCGGTCGGCGTCATCGAAGTCGGAACGGTCGCCGCGCAACGGTTCACGTGGCAGGGCACGGTCAACGGCGAGCCGGTGATCACCGTGCGCACCAACTGGATGATGGACGACGGCCATCTCTCCGACGGTTGGAAGTTGGGCGAGCAACGGTTCGAGTGCGAGATCGACGGCGATGGTCCGCCGTTGCTCGTGACGTTCCACGGCCTGCACCCGCCGGTGTTGGGGCAGGACTCGTGGATCGGACTGATCGCGGCGGCGATGCACTGCGTGAACGCGATCCCCTACGTGGTGCGCGCCGAGCCCGGCATCAAGACCTACCTCGACCTGCCATTGATCGCGGGGCGCGCCGCGGTGCGTTGAGCGGCATACTGCCCGTCGTGCGCACAAGATGGTTCTACATCGTCGTGGCATCGTTGAGTGCCGCGACAGCTTGCAGCGGTGGCAGCGCGCACGAGGCGGTGCCGTCGACATCGAGCAAGAACGCAGTGAACGCTTCGCCCGCCGGGCAAGCGGCGCGATCACTCCCGTCGGAGTCGGCGAAGATGCTCTGCGAGCCCGAGGTGCGACAAGAGATTGCCGAGAGCCTCGCCGTCAAGCCGACCCGGGTCGCGACGACCTGGGACGAGAAACGTCACCTGTACTCGTGTACGTACTTCTACGCGACCGGGAAGATCGTGATGTCGGTCGAGGAGCTCGCCAACGCACACGAAACCACCGCACGCGTCGACTCGGTCAGGAAGAGAGCCGGAACCAAGAAGGCGCTCGGCGATGTCAGTCAAGGCATGCGCGGCTGGCTCCTGAACAATGACAACGTCGTCGCTCGCAAGGACGACGAAGTGCTCCTGGTCGACGTGCAAGGGATTCCCGCAAACTTCACGCGCGGTCTCTCTCGCTCCACGGTGGCGATCACCAACGCGATCGCGTTGTGCTGGACCGAGGTGTAATACCCATCAAAGTATTTCTTGCTATCGAACGTATGTTCGTATAGCCTGAACTGACTTCCCTCCACTTCCTCGTGGTTCTTACCGCGTTCATCGCGCTCATGAGGAGGTGTCGTGCCCGGGATCGTTCAGCTCATTGGTCAGTTGTGCGACGCGCTCGCTCGCTTCGATCCTGCGGCGTGGTCGGGTTCGGATTGCGCGGATCTGGCGGAACGGTTGGCTCGGGGCGCGAAGTCGTGTGAGGCCGCAAGTATTCGAGCCGCGGCGCGGGCGGTGACTTGTGGTGCGCACCGATCGCGGCCGGATGCGACCGCCCAGGATTGGTTGGCGCGGGTGAGTGGTTCGACCGCCGGGGCGGCGCGGGCCGCGTTGGAAACGGTCGCTCGGCTCGAGGACTGTCCGACGACCCGAGACGCGGTCGCAGCCGGTGAGGTGTCGTTGGCGCAGGCGGCAGTGATCTCGTCGCTACCGGAACACGAGGACGAGTTGTTGCGGGTCGCGGTCTCGTCGGGATTGCGGGCAGTTAAGGACACGGCCCGGAAGCGGCGACTCGCAGACATCGATCCCGACGACCTCGAGGCGCGGCAGCACGCGGCACGGAAGTTCTCCCACTGGAAAGACGAGCTCGGGATGATCTGCTTCCGGGGCGCGCTGCCCCCGATCGCCGGCGTGGCGTTCGTGAACCGACTCGATGTGGAAACTGATCGGGAATGGCGCGCCGCACACCGAGACCGAGCGCGACGAACGCGCCCGCGCTCGCGGCCGACGCATTCGTGCGCATGCTCGAGAGTGGCGGATCAGGGAAATCGAAGTCTTCAGACGTGGTATTCGTCGTCGACTCGCGCGCCTACCAGCGTGGGCATGCGCATCCCGGTGAACCGTGCCACGTGATCGGCGGCGGACCGATCCCGGCCGACGCGGTACGCGAACAGGTCGAGGACGGCGCCTTCGTGAAAGCGATCCTGCACAACGGTGTCGAACATCCAAACGGTGGCGCACCACGGGCGCCGCCGATCCGCTCAGCTCCGAACTGCATTGGAGTTGGGCGCGGCGCCAATGTTCGAGGGCGTCACCTGCGCCGAACCCGGATGCGACCGCACCTACGGGCTGGAGTGGGACCACGTCGATCCGTGCGCCAACGGTGGCGTCACGTCACTGGGAAACATGCAACCCCTGTGCACCCCACACCACTGCGAGAAAACCGAACGCGACCGCAAGGCCGGGCTCCTCAAAGGGGCGGGACCGGCACCGTGAACGCGGGCGCCTCGACGCCGCCGTCGATCTCGAAGATCTTGCCGGTCACCCAACTCGAAGCGTCGGAGACGAGGAATACGACCGCGGCTGCAATGTCTTCGGGTTGGCCGACGCGGTGCATCGGGGTGTTTGCCTCGAGCTGTTCGCGAACGGTGGGATCGGTGAGTACGGATTGGAGCCCGGCGGTCTCGACCCCGCCGACCTCGATGGCGTTGACGCGGACCTTCGGTGCGAGCTCGGGCGCCATGGCGCGGGTCAGCATCGAGAGGCCGGCCTTCGCGGTCGCGTAGGCGGTGAATGCGGGCTGCACCATGCTCGCCGAACGGGAGGAGATATTGACGATCGCACCACTGCCACCGGCGACCATGTGCGGGACCGCGAGTTGGCTCAGCACGAACACGCTGGTGACGTTGAACTTCAACGCCGCTTCGAGGTTGCGCTGGCTCGTCTGGAGGAACGGGCGGGGCATCCATCCGCCCGCATTGTTGACGAGGATGTCGAGCCGGCCGAACTCGGCGACGGCCGCGTCGATGAGATGCCCGAGCTGATCGGAGTCGGTCACGTCGGTCGGCACGACCAGGGCCCGGCGGCCGCGGTCGCGCACGATGGCGGCGACGGCCTCCAGGTCAGCTTCGGTACGGGACGCGAGCACCACGTCGGCGCCGGCTTCGGCCAGGCCGATCGCGCACCCCGCTCCGATGCCCTTCCCCGCGCCGGTCACCACGGCAACCCGGCCTTCGATGCGAAACCGATCGAGAATCATGGGAGCAGTCTGAGTGATAATCCCCCTCATGGACCAGTTGAACGAACTCGGCTTCTACGTGCTCGCGGGTGCGCCGCAGTCGCCGGTCGAATTGATCGACGAGGTGAGCGCGGGCGAGGCGCTCGGCCTCGGCTCCACGTTCATCTCGGAGCGGTTCAACATCAAGGAGGCGTTCACGCTGTCCGGAGCGGTCGGCGCGGTGTCGTCGACGCTCGGGATCGCCACCGCCGCCACCAACCACAACACGCGGCACCCGATCGTCACCGCGTCGCACGCGACGACGATGCACCGCCTCACCAACGGCAGGTTCACGCTCGGGCTCGGCCGCGGGATCGCGCCGCTCTTCGACGCCTACGGCATCCCCCGGATCACGACCGCGCAGATCGAAGACTTCGTCGGACTCATGCGCCGGTTGTGGAAGGGCGAGGTGGTGTTCGGGCACGACGGGCCGGCCGGCAAGTTCCCGGTGCTGCACCTCGATGCGTCGTTCGACGAAGACATCCCGCTCGGCTTCGTCGCGTTCGGCCCGAACTCCCTCGCGCTCGCAGGCCGCTGCTTCGACGCGGTGGTGCTGCACACGTTCTTCACCGACGAAACGGTTGAGCGATGCGTTGCGACGATCCGGGGCGCAGCCGAGGCAGCTGGTCGCGATCCGGCGTCGGTCCGGATCTGGTCGTGCTACGCGACGATCGGCGACCACATTCCCGAAGAACTCCGGCTCAAGAAAACCGTCGGGCGTCTCGCCACGTATCTCCAGGGCTACGGCGATCTGCTCGTCGAGACCAACCATTGGGATCCCGAGGTGCTCGCCCGGTTCCGCGCCGACGAGATCGTGGCGTCGTTCCCGGGCGCGCTCGACACCAAGGCCGATACCGCGACGCTCGAACACGTCGCGACGCTGCTGCCCGACGAGTGGCTCGAGCCCGCGGCGACGGGCGACGCGGCGCGGTGCGCGGCACGCGTGCTGCGCCAGTTCGATCTCGGCGTCGACGGCGTGATCATGCACGGGGCCACCCCCGCCGAGCTCGCGCCGGTCGTCGATGCGTACCGCGCGATCCGACCGGCCGGGCGCTTCGACGGCTGGCCCGCGAACCCCGGCCGGGCCGCGGCGAATGAAACCCACCGTCGCGATCCTCGGTGCGGGCGCGGGTGGCATCGCGATGGGCATCAAGCTCCGGCGCGCCGGCTACGACTTCACGATCTACGAGAAGTCCGACGGCGTGGGTGGAACCTGGCGCGACAACGCGTATCCCGGCGCCGCGTGCGACGTGCCGTCGCACCTCTACTCGTTCTCGTTCGAGCTGAATCCGTGGTGGTCGCGCACGTACGCGACCCAACCGGAGATCCTCGCTTACCTCGAGCGCTGCACCGACCAGTACGGGGTCCGCCCGCACCTGCGGACCGGCATCGCGATCACCGAAGCGCGCTGGAACGACGACGAGCAGCAGTGGCACCTCGAGGCCTCGACCGGCGAGTCGTTCACCGCCGACGTGGTCGTGAGCGGGCTCGGCATGTTGAACGTCCCGGTGACGCCCGACATCCCCGGCGCCGCCAACTTCCGCGGCCGCTCGTTCCACTCGTCACGGTGGGATCACAGCAAGTCGCTCGAAGGGGAACGGGTCGCGTCGATCGGTACCGGTGCCAGCGCGATCCAATACGTGCCCGCGATCGCGCCCGCGGTCGAGCACCTCACCGTGTTCCAACGCACCCCGATCTGGATCACGCCCCGGATCGACAAGCCCTTCACCGCGGAGGAGCAGCGTCGCTTCTCGCGGGTCCCGGGCGCGGCGCGGTGGCACCGCTGGAAGATCTGGTGGACCTACGAACGGGCCAACTTTCAGGCGACGTCCGACCAGACCACGATGCAGACCGGGCTGGCGCAGTCGTACCTCGAACGCAAGATCGCCGATCCCGAGCTGCGGGCCAAGCTCACGCCCGATTACCCCGTCGGATGCAAACGGCCGCTCATCTCGCGCGACTGGCTTCCTGCGTTGACCCGACCGAACGTGCGGCTGGTGACGGAACCGATCGCGGAGATCACCGAACGCGGTATCCGGACCGCCGACGGCGAAGAGCATGCCGTCGACACGATCGTCTACGGCACCGGATTCCGGGCGAACGAGTACCTCACCAGCGTCGACTTCTACGGCCGGGGCGGGCGGCGGTTGCGCGACGACTGGAGCCAGGGCGCCGAAGCGTTCCTCGGTCTCACGGTTGCCGGTTACCCGAATCTGTTCCTGCTGTACGGGCCCAACACCAACGGCGTGAACTCGATCATCTTCATGCACGAGGCGCAGGCGAACTACGTGATGAGCGCGCTACGGGTGTTGCGGCGCCGGCGCATCGGATCGCTCGAGGTCAGGCGCACGGTTATGGATCGCTACAACCGGCGGATCCAGGCGGGAATGGCGGGGACGGTATGGACGGCCGGGTGCGACAACTACTTCCGCACCGCGACCGGGAAGGTCGTCACTCAGCTTCCCTACAGCGGCGGCCGATACTGGTTGCGCACGCGTTTCCTGAACCGGTGGCATTACCGCAAGCGTTCCACCAGAGTGAGGTGAGTGATCCCCCTGCGCCGTCTCGCGATCTCGTTCATCGCGGTTGCGATCGTGTTCGCGGGCCTCACGTTGGGCGCGAACACCTCGGGCGCGGCGGCAACGACGTACACGTCTCGGCGCGCGGCGGTGATCCTCTCGCACTACGAGCACCCGTCGCCGGTGATGACCGGTTGTACCGACCACCGGGGCTATGTGCAATACGCGACCGCGGCGCTGTGGCTGAACCGCAGCGTCGCCGACGCCAACAACAAGCTCGCGGCCGTTCGCATCGGCCACATCACCGGTCAGAGTTGCGACCCGAGCATCGACGTGTCCCGCGCCAACCTGTGGTTGAGCACGATGTTGCGTCCGTACTTCTACTTCAAGCCGGGGAGCCTCTACTTTCCCGGACGGTTGACGGCCGCGGCTGCGAACAACCTCGTCGCGCAGATGTGGGCCTACGCAGCTCCGTACAGCAAGATCACGCAAGCCGCGGATCCGTGGAGCATCTACGACAGCGAGAACCACGACGCGCAGGCCGAGAGCTTCAATCTGCTCGCGGCGCAGGCATTCATGCATCGCGGCGACTACGCGACGCGGAAGTACGCCGACGGTTCAACTCCTGCGCAGCAGTACCAGGCGTGGCACGCCCATTGGAACAACTACTTCGACGAGATCGCGAAGCGCGGCCTCTTCATCGAAGTCGGATCGCCGACGTACCACAGCTATCTCGTCGACGCGATCCTGAACGTCTACAACTTCGCCGAGGATCCGATCCTGCGCAAGAAGGCGGGCATGGTGCTCGACCTCGACTTCGCCGACTACGCGCAGCAGTCGCTCCACAACATTTGGGGCGGCGCCAAGAGTCGTTCGTATCCCGCGAACTCGTACGAGGGCGCCGACGACGAGATGACGAACTTCGGCGTGCTCATGTTCGGCCCCGGCGACGCGCGCGGGAAGAACACACTCGGTCTCGCGACGAGCGGATACCACCCGCCGCCGGTCGTGACCGCGCTGGCGACGAATCCCGCGGGCCGGGGCACGTTCGCCGATGTCGTGCGGCGACCGGGAGTCGGCACGCCCGGTTGGGACTCGAACATGGACTGGCATGTCACGCCGACCAAGAGCGTGCTCACGTATTCGTACGTGACTCCCGACTACGTGATGGGCACGGCGGAGCTGAATCAGAACGACACCGACATCGCGCCGAGTAGCCAGAACCGGTGGGAGGGCATCATCTTCGGGACCAGCCCGGGTGATCGCGTCGTATCCGCAAGCCGCGCCCACGAGTGTGAGCAAGGCGACGAATGCGTTCATCTCGCTGCAGAACCAGAACGTGCTCATCACCCGCAAGCAGGGCTACGCGACGCAACCGACGCTGGTGTACTTCCCGCAGACACTCGACGCGGTCGCCGAGGTGGGCGGCTGGATCTTCGTGAAGGAAGGCGCCGCGTACCTCGCCGTGCGACCGGTCGCCGGCACCTACCACTGGTTGAACGCGGCCAAGAACAAGGCCGCCGACATCAACAACCGGTTCATCGCGCTGTCGAGTGTCGCGGCGCCGATCATCTTCGAAGCCGGCCGCACCGCGCAGTATCCGACGCTCGCCGGATTCGAGGCCGACATCCTCAACAACGCGCGCACCTACGTCGGCGGAGTGCTGCACTACACGGCGAGCAACGGCACCGCGTTCACGTTCTACGCCAATCAGACCACACCCAGGATCAACAACGTGCCGATCAACTACGCCCCGACCGCGGTGTTCAACAGCCCGTACATGAGGTCAGTGTTCGGTTCGGGCCGGATCACGGTCAGCTTCGGTGCCCAGAGTGCGAGCTACGACTTCTCGAACCCGGCGAATCCGGTGAAGGTCGTGCGCTGACGCGTTACTCCGCTCGCAGCGTCACTGCCGGCTTCGTGCGCGCCGCGAGGCGAGCAGGCCCGGCCGCCGCGAGTGCCGCGACCAGCGCGCCCCCGACTGCGGTCGCGACGATCCCGAGCACGGGCGTCGATGCGACCGTCACGACTCCGAGCTGCGACGCGAACGCGTGCCACGCGATTCGTCCGGCGGCCAGGCCGATCGGTGCGCCGACCACGAAGCCACCGAGCATCATCGCGAGCGCCTGAGCCCTCACCGAGATCCGGAGTTGCCGGCTGGTGAATCCGAGGGTGCGCATCACGGCCATCTCGCGCCGCCGGGTGCGCACCGAGATCACGATCGCGACCGCGAGTCCGATGGTCGCCGCCAGCACGAGGAGTCCGCCCACGAGCAGCGGCGCGACCCGAACCGATCGGGCGTTGATGATCTCCGGCGGCCGGATCGACTCGGAGTAGCGCAACACGGGGTACCCGGTCGGATCCCACGAACCGATCTTGGCCTGCAGGCTGGTGAGCACGGCCGAGTTGGAGACTCCGGGATCGAGATCGACCCCGATGAACGTCACACCCTTCTGGAGCGACAGCTTCTTGACCATCGCTTCGGGAAGGAACACTCCCCGACCGGGCGCCGCGTGCTCGGCTTGGAACGGCCCCAACGAGGGCAGCGCGACGATCCCGGTGACCGTCGCGCGCCGCGTCGTGATCTCGTATCCCGACATCGCGACCTTGTCGCCCAGCCCGACGTGGAGAGCCGCCGCCGTGCGCGTGCCGAGCGCGACCTCGTCGCGAGCTACGGGAAGCCGGCCGCGGACGACGGTGAGATCGAGGGGCGCATGCTTGTCGACGGCGTAGAGCGCAGGCACCGCGTCGTGATCGACCATGATCGCGCTCGAAAACCCGAGCGCGGTCCAACTGCGCACGTCGTCACGATGATCGAGTGTCCCGCCGACTCGGTGGATGTCGAATCCGCCGAAGCCGAAGTTCCCGATGGCGGCAATGTCCCACGGCCACCCGTACCGGACGGGCGTTTCGGTGAGCGTCGACAAACTCGTGCCGAACACCAGCGCGGCCACAAACACCGCGACCGCGGAGCCGGAGAGCGCGATGACGAGCCCGGCGCCCCGGTTGGTGCTGTAGGCGGCGCGGATTCCCTCGTCGATCTCGGGACGCTTCGACACACGGAGGAGGCGGCGGATCGTCGACGGGCGCGTTCGACTCGACCGCGCGCCGACGTGTCGGGCCGAGCGGAAGGCCAGCACGACGATCAGAACCGTGAACGCCACACCCAGCGCCAGGGCCGCGAACCACGCCGCACGCGACACCTCGAACGCCGGCGATGGATCCACTGACCGCACGGTCCCCAACGGCGCGATAGGCGAGATCAGCCACGCCGCGAGCAGTGCGACGACCAGCCCCGCGAGCACCGCGACGAGTTGCGGAATCACGATCGCCGCCGCCCGTTGCCTTGTCGTCAAGCCCAACGTCCACCATGTCGCCTGGTCATCGCGCGACCGACTCCCTTCGCGCGTGAGCAGCAGCCCCAAGGTCGCGATCGCGATCGCGGCGGCGGCCGCGGCGAGCACGAAGAGCGCCGCGGTGATCGGCTCGATCGAGCGTTCGACGCGGTCCCGTTCGTCGCGCGCAGTCGTCTTCGTGACCAGTGAGTAGCCGAAGTCTCGCTCGCGCAATGCCTTCGGCAGCTTGGCGTTCAGCGCATCGCTTGCTTTCGAGAACGCGGCGAGCGCGGCGCTGACACCGCGGTCGCCCCCGCGGATCTTGAGCTCGTAGAACTTGTACGAGGTACCGCAGCCCTTCGGCGCGACGATCGTGACCGCCTCCTGCAACGTGGCGTCCGGTCCCGGCGCGTCGGGAAGGCAGTCGTAGCGCGCCGCGACGTTTCTGCTCACCAGCACGCGATAACGGAAGTACACGCCGTCGGGCAGTACCTCGTCGGCGAGGGTTCCGATGCCGACGACCTTCAAGTGTTCGACCGCGAACGGCTTCCCCGCGGTGGCGCCCTGGTTCAGGAGCTGTTCGAACCGGCTCAAGAACGCGAGCTTGAGCACGTCGCCGACGTGGATGTTCTTTTCGCCGGCGTACTCCACGTTGACCAACGCTTCGTTGCGGCCGGTGGGAAGACGGCCGGCGGCGAGCGCGGGACGGTCCATGTCGACATAGCGACCGTCGGGAGAGCCCAACACCTGGACCGCCTCGCTCTTGACGATCGCCTCCGGATCCTTGCCGGGGTCTTCGTCGGGATCGCCGGCCGCGAACAGCGCGGCACTCGTGACCGACTCGACTCCCGGCAACGTTCGGATGACGTGGTCGATGTCTCGGCTGATCAGCGACGGATTGATCGTCACGTCGCCGACGTTGGCGCGCTTGCTATAGCGCGCGCGTACGCGTTCGCGGTTCGATCCGCGGCGCCCGCCGCCACCAACGTTCCGGCCGCGCCGAGCGCCGCAACCAGAGCTACCACGACCAATGCGGCCCAGCGCGTTCGGAGCCGTGATCGAATCAGCCAGCCGACGGCACCCATTCCGTTGGACGCTAAGGCGTCGCGCCGACTGCGAGAAGGTGGCTTCCCGCTGCTCTCGCGGGGTGCCAGCACCCCGACTGCACAGCGGATCAGCCCGCGTAACAGCCGATGCTCGTGGTCTTCACGTCGAGCGCAGCAAAGTGCGTGCCGGCATCAGTCACCAGATCCCCGATATGGAGCCGGCCCTTCGAGCCGCAGTGACCGGCCGGGAGTGGCGGATCGACGACGATGCGACCGTTCCCTCCGGTCGCGCGCTCACGCGAGTCGACGTGCCATTCGGACGTGATCACGTCGCTGCAAAACGGTTGTGTGAGATTGCGGCCCCGTTGGACCTCGACCTTCACCTTGGGGTCGGGCACCGCGAACTCGATCGACGTGGGCGCCGATTGGGATCGGGGCCGCACATCGACGGTGGCCGTGACCGCGATCGTGCCCGCACCATTCGCGGCCCAGAAGAAGGCCTCGCCACAGCCGCCGGACTTCGAGAGGACGATCGGCGGAGGCGGAGGGAGCGTGCCGGTCGAGACGGATGTCACCGGGACGGTGGTCGTTGAGACGGCTATTGGGGGTCCGCCCGGATTGCTCTCGCCCTGGCAGCTCACCGCTCCGAGGGCGAGCACAGCCAGCGGGAGCATGAACATCGATCGAGGCATGAACGTCAGACGACCCGCCCCCCGCCGCGGTTCCATCTCTGAGCGCTGTCCGCGAGACTGGGCCCATGGCGCAGTATCCCGCAACGTCGAGGTGGTCGCTCTGGTCGGAAGACTCGTTCCTCTCGATCGGCTCGAAAGGATCGATGTTGTCGATCGGGAGCGTCGGGTCGTTCCTCTCGATCGGGTCGATCGGATCCGCCTGCTCGGTGCTCTCGATCGCGTCGTTCGCGTCGATCGGATCGGCACTGTCATCCCGGGCGCAGTGGTCGCTGATGTCACACCGCACCCGGCGAGCCGTGATGCGCGCCCGGGCCTGAACGCGAAAGGAGCCGCCAATCGCGTGTGCGACGGCGGCTCCAGTTCTACGTCAAGGTTTCAGACGACGCGTACGTTCTGGGCTTCTTCGCCCTTCTTGCCGGGTGCAACGTCGAACTCGACGCGCTGACCCTCGTCCAGGGACTTGTAACCGTCACCCTGGATGTTCGAGAAGTGAACGAAGACATCGTCGCCCTGCTCGCGCGAGATGAAACCGAAACCTTTTTCTGCGTTGAAGAACTTCACAGTGCCTTGTGCCACAAATACTCGTTTCTCAGTACGGCCGACCAACCAGTTCGGGCGGCTCGCAACAGGCACCGTACTCCCCCGGCCACTTCGCGCCGTGCGAGCACCCGCGTAATGACCTATGCGCCAGTGGTGACCCCGAACCCGAGCGTCGGGTCGAAGCGCATTACCGATGCTCAGGACGTCATGCCGCCCAGACCGACGAGGCCGCGCGCGAGCTCGATCTCGCCCATGTGCCGCAGGCCGTGTTGGTAGAGCCAGCACTCGAAACCGTCGAGCACGAGGATGCCCTCGGGACCCGCGCACCGCGCGCTGTAGGTGCTGGCCACCTGGGGCGGGTACGGCGGCGCGATCAACACTCGCGTCAGGTCTTCGGGATCCATCGTCGCGAGGTATCCTCGGTGCGATCGAACACCGCGCGTTGGTATTCCTTGAACGCGTCGAAGTCGCCGATGCGTTGGTGCACCATCTCGTCGACGGTGCGGTGCTTGCCGTGATCGTCGATCGCCATGCCGACACGCGCCTGCCACTCGGCGTTCCAGATCGGCGGGATGCCGGTGATCAACAGGAACGACGCGTCTTCCATGTTCGTGTAGTGGAACAGCGAGAACGCGATCGGGAGCACGGCTTCGCGCTCGAAGTGGTTGACGTGCTCGAGGCCCATCGTGTCGACGGCCTGGTAGTAGAGCGAGTGCATCGTCGCCATGCGGCGCTGGAGCGAGTCCAGCAACAGATCGCCGATCACGATTCCCATCAGACCCATCCTCCGGCGTAGGCGACGAACTGACCGGTGGTGAACCGGCTGGATCCGTCGATGAACGGCATGCAGAACGCCGCGAACTCTTCGAGCGTGCCGAGCCGCCCCATCGGAACCTGCGCTTCGACCTTGGCGCGCGACTCCGCGTCGGTCACGCCGTTGGCGCGCAGGAACTCGGGGAAGTCCATGAAGTTCGTACCGACGACGTTCACCTGCACACCGGTGCGCGCCACCTCGACCGCGACGTTGCGGGCGAGCATGGTTGCGCCGGCGCGTGCGGCCGAATAGAGCGGTGCACCTTTGGTCGGGCGAGCGCCCGCGGCACTCGTCATGAGGAGCACCTGGCCGTCACCCTGTTCCACCATCGCGGGCACCACCGCGCGCAGGAAGTGGTACGGCGCTTCGAGGCAGCCCTTGACCACCGCGTGCAGATCGTCGACGGTCGACTTGAGGAAGCGTCCGGTGATCACGCGCCCGGACGCGGCAGCTGCGGAATCGATGCGACCGAACCGCTCGAGCGCGGCGGCCACGATCTGTTCCGACGCCTCGGGTCTGCTGATGTCACGAACGCCGGCGACCGCTTCGACGGTCGCGCCCATCGCGGTGAGCTCCTCGACGAGTCCCTCTTGCGGATCGCCGAGCACGAGGTCGTGGTCTCTCGCCGCCAGCGCACGCGCGAGCGGCGGCCCCACGTAGAAGCTGGCGTCGGTGATGAGCGCGACGCGCCGGCCGGTGTTGCTCATACCGGATCCATCTCGGGCGGGCCGAGGCGCCGCAACCGGGCGGAGAATCCCAGATAGTCCCAAACCATGTCGGCTCCCTCTCGTTTGCGAGTCACCTCGATCGGCATTCCGACCGGCCGGAGCACGTGCACTCGGTCTTCGTAGGTGGCGACCACCGTGATTCTCGTCTGCTTGTCGAACTCGGCGACATCGTTGACGCCGTGCTCGGCAGTCCCGTCGCATCGCATGTCGTGGATGACTCCACCGCCGGTTACGACGAGCCGGTCGGCCGACTGCTCGACGCGCTGCACGTGACCGAGCGCGGGATGGTCGGAGACGACCTCGCCCGCGGCCCGTACTTCGACGACCTGCCAAAGCCCGCGTAGGTCGGGGGCGCCGGGAACCAGCGGATCGGTTGCGCCCGCGAGGACCGGGGCCGGGAACGCATCGCCGTATCCACCCGGAGGCGTGTGGACGACGGGGATCTCGTCGACCGAAAGTTCCGCACCGGCTGCCATTGCGTCGAAACCTATCTTCTGACATGATCACTGTCAATTGTTCTGATCAGGCCGAGACGCCCGGAGACGCACACCGGTGGGAAACGACGTGGATGTAGAGGTCGACGGGCGCACCGCCCGCCGGGACCGCAATCGCGAGGCGGTGCTCGATGCCGTGCTCGAGCTGTTCTCCGAGGGCAACCTCGCGCCCTCACCGGATGACGTGGCCCAGCGCGCCGGGATCTCGTTGCGGTCCGTATATCGCTACGTCGCCGACTCCGACGGCCTGATCCGCGACGCGATCGAACGGCACACCGAGCGCATCGCACCGCTCTTTCTCATCGAGGATATTGGTGAAGGACCCTTCGAAAAGCGCTTGAAAGCCTTCGTAGATGCGCGACTCCGGGGGTACGAGGTCATGGCGCCGACGGCGCGCGCATCGCGCTCTGCGCGCACCGACCAACGAGATCATTCGCGACCGGCTCGACCAAGGTCGCCTCATGTTCCGGGCCCAGCTGGAGCGACAGTTCGCGCCTGAGCTCGACCGCCTGGAACCCAAGGTGCGCCGCGGCGTGCTGGCGGGCGCCGACAGCCTCACGCAGATCGAGACGATCGACCTGTATCGCCATCACCGCCGCTACTCGTCGAGCGAGACCAAGGACATGCTGCGCACCGCGCTACGTGCACTCCTCTTCCAAGCATATTGACACGGCTACTGCCAGAAAAGAGCCTTTCGGTGGCATCAACCTCTCCCAAATACGGCACCCCGAACTTCGAGATGCTGAAGACCTGGATCGGCCGGCCGCCGGAGGACGACGGCCCGTTCTGGGCGCTCAACCTCATGAAGTACCGACGGTCGCGGACTACGGCGACGATCGGGACTCGGGTGTCAGCGGCCGCGAAGCCGACGACGCGTACTCACCGCTCGGACCGCTCGCCGCGGTCGGTGCGATGGTCGCGTTCCACGGCAACATCGCCAGTCAGCGCGGCAGTGAACCGGAGTGGGATCGCGTCGCCATCGTGCGCTACCCCACCCGCGCCGCGTTCTTCGAGATGCAACAACGGGACGACTTCAAGCGGCAGCACACGCACAAGGAAGCCGGCATGGAGTTCACGATCGTGATGTCGTGCCTCCCCGACCTCGCCCGGCCTGCGGTCGCGACACCGCCCGACACGACGCTGGTTCTGCGCGTCGCCCGAGTGGGCGCCGGTGCCGACCTCCCCGAGGTCGACGGCGCGACCCGGCTCGTGACATTCGATGTGGAAGGCGTAATCGTCGGCGACGAGCGCACGTGGTCACGCGTCGCGTTCGACGCCGCGCCTACTTCGGAAGTAACCGACGCCTTGCTCACGACGACAACCGGCACCGACGAAATGTTCGTATTCGCGTTGACGCGGCCCGGCATCGAATCGATCGAGGAATCCATCCGTACCGCTCCCACGAACGGCGCCGCATGATGCGCGTCCGATGGGTGATCGCCGTTGCCCTGATCGCGGTCGCGGCGCTCGCGGGCTGCGGCTCGTCGTCGAAGTCGACCAGCCCAATGCCAGCTCGACAACGACCAATGCGCCCATCTCCGCCCAGCCGCTCGTGGCGAAGGAGCTCCGGGGCAAGCGCTACTGCGAAGTGCTGCTCATCCGGGTCAACAACGGCAACGGGGTGGCCGACGTCTACAACTCGTATCCGCTCAACCCGTGTCCCGAAGCGCAGTGGAGCAAGCTCGTGCCCGCCGATCTCGCGCAGCAGAACGGCTTCCCGATCGCGCTGCTCAACGGGCCTCGGTACTGGCTCATGGACACGATCGAGAAGGAGCCCCAAAACGGTTTGGCGAACAGCGATCTCCACAAGACGTTCGGCGGGATCGAGATGGTGCGGCGGGCATCACTCGTCGGTCGGGCCACTGGCCGAAGCGGCCAAGAAGTACACGCTCCACAATGTCGACCGCCGAACCGTGTTCACCTTCGACGCGGGCCGCACGATCTACGAGCTGACCGCGCCCGACGGCGCCAAGTACGTGATGCAATCCTGGAGTCAGCAGATCGATCCCAAACTCGAGGAAGCCGGCCTCGCGACGCTGGGAGCTCGGTTGCACCCGCCGGCCGGATGGACCTACAGCGCCCGGAAGCTGTCGAAGGCGTTACGGGTCGTGACCGAGAGCGCCGACGCCCGCGTCCTGCAAGATGACTTCGACAACTCGTACTCGCTCGAGACCGGAGGCTGAGAACCATGGAGTCGTACCAGCAGTTCGCCGGCCAACAGTTCGACGGCGTCATCGGCCGCACCCTCGAAGAGTCCACGCCGTCGTGGCCGGACCGCGCGCATCCCGGTGAAGACGCGCCCAACGTCGTCGTCGTCCTCATCGACGACCTCGGCTTCGCCCACTTCGGCTGCTACGGCTCCGACATCGACACCCCGAACATCGATCGCCTCGCGGCCGAGGGCTTGCGCTACACGAACTTCCACGTGACGCCGCTCTGCTCGCCGACCCGCGCCTCGCTGCTCACCGGGCCGCAACCACCACGAGGTCGGGATGCGTTCGGTGGCGAACTTCAACACCGGGTTCCCGAACATGCGCGGGCACATGTCGAACCACGCGGCCACGATGGCCGAGGTGCTGCGCGACGAGGGCTACACGACGTTCGCGGTCGGCAAGTGGCATCTGTGCCAGATGGAGGACGCCTCGGCCGCGGGCCCGTACGACCAGTGGCCGTGCCAGCGCGGGTTCGACCGGTTCTACGGATTCCTCGACGGCGAGACCGACCAGTTCCACCCCGAGCTCGTCTACGACAACCACTCGGTCGAGCCGCCGACCACGCCCGCCGACGGCTACCACCTCAGCGAGGATCTCGTCGATCACGCGCTCGGGTTCGTGCACGACACGAAGTCGATCCGGCCCGACCGTCCGTTCTTCATCTACCTCGCGTTCGGCGCCACGCACGCGCCGCACCAGGCGCCCGCCGAGTACCTCGAGAAGTACCGCGGCGCGTTCGACGAGGGCTGGGACGTCGCCCGCGAGACGTTGGTTCGCGCGCCAGATCGAGATGGGGCTCCTCCCGCCCGACACCCAGCTCGCGCCGCGCAATCCGGGAGTCGAGGCGTGGGACGACGTTGCCCGAGAACCACCGCCGCCTCGCGGCGCGCCTGCAGGAGGCCTTCGCCGGGTTCCTCGATCACACCGACGCGCAGATCGGCCGCCTGCTCGACGGGCTCGACGCGCTCGGTCAGCTCGACAACACCGTTGTCGTGCTGCTCTCCGACAACGGCGCGAGCCAGGAGGGCGGACCGTTCGGCGTCCTGCACGAGATGAAGTTCTTCAACTTCATCATCGAGACTCCCGACGAGGCGATCGATCGCCTCGACGACATCGGCGGCCCGAACAGCCACACGAACTACCCCTGGGGTTGGGCCCAGGCCGGCAACACGCCGTTCAAGTGGTACAAGCAGAACACCCACGAAGGCGGCGTCCACGTGCCGCTGCATCGTGCACTGGCCGGTCGAAGTCGCGCGCCGACGATCGCGGCGGGCTGCGCGACCAGTTCCACCACGTGAACGACATCGCGCCCACGATCTACGACGTCATCGGCGTCACCCCGCCCGACGGTGTACCGCGGCTACGAGCAGATGCCGGTCACCGGCACCTCGATGCGCGTACACGTTCACCGCGCGCCGACGCGCCGACCACCGAAGTCGGTGCAGTACTTCGAGATGATGGGCCACCGCGCGATCTACGCCGACGGCTGGAAGGCCGTCACCCGCCATCAGCCGAAAGTTGCGTTCGACGACGACCAGTGGGAGCTCTACCACGTCGCCGAGGACCGCTCGGAGTGCAACGACCTGGCCGCGGCCGAGCCCGAACGGCTCGCGGAGCTCGTCGAACTGTGGTGGAAGGAGGCGGAGGAACACGGCGTGCTCCCGCTCGACGACCGCACGGTCGAGCTGTTCGGCGCCCGCTTCCGCGACCGCTCGCCGCATCCGGACGAACCGGCACTACACGTACCGGCCGCCGATGACGCCGCTGCCGGCGCAAGTGGGCGCGTCGATCGGCGGCCGCAGCTGGGATCTCGACGCCGACGATCGAGCGCCCCGCGGGCGCGGGCGGCGTGCTCTACGCGACCGGCACCGAGAACTCCGGCGTGAGCGTGTTCGTGCAGGACGACCGCCTGGTGCTCGACTACAACTGCTTCGGCGATCACCACCTCGTCACTTCCGGCATCGACGTGCCGGTCGGTGCGTCGGTCGTCGGCGTGCGGTTCCGGCGGACCGGCAAGAGCGGCAACGGCGACGCTCGTGATCGACGACGCCGAGTGCGGAACCGTCGACATCCCGTTCGTGATGCGGATGATCTCGAGCATCGGCCCGAGCGTCGGCTACGACCACGGATCGCGTGTCAGCAACGAATACGACGGCGAGTTCCCGTTCGAGGGAACATTGACGCGCGTCGACATCCAACTGGTGTCGGAGCGCAAGGCCGAGTCGGCGGAGAGCGCCGAGGCTGACGCCCGCGCCACGATGGCCCGCCAGTAGTAGTCGCGCCAGTAACGAGAGGGAGCACCATGGGAACGGTCCGGCGCCAGGCGCGCATCGCGCGCTCGGCCGACGACGTCTGGGCGGTCATCAGCGATCCGGTGACCATCGCGCAGTGGTTCCCGGGCATCGTCGACGCGACGGTCGACGGAACGACGCGGGTCGTCACCACCGCGTCCGGGATCCCGATGCCGGAGGAGATCATCACCAACGACGCGATCCAACGCCGGTTCCAGTACCGGCTGACCGCGCGGGATCGTGCAGCACCACCTCGGGCACGATCGACGTGTTCGATCTCGGCGACGGCACCAGCCTCGTCTCCTACTCCACCGACTGCGAGCCCGATGCGATGGCGCTCATCATCGGCGGCGCCACCGGCAACGCGCTCCACGAGTTGAAGCGCCAACTCGAATCCCCGACGATCTCGAAGGAGTAGACGACGATGGGCCGCAAGATCCTGTTCGTCACCACCGATCAGCAGCGCTACGACACGCTCGGCTGCAACGGCGGGACGCTCGCGCGCACGCCCGTTGTCGACGCGCTCGCCGCGGCCGGGATTCGCTACGAGCGCGCGGTACCGCAGTCGGTGGTGTGCATGCCGTCACGCTCGACGATGCTCACCGGCCAGTACCCGAGCACGCACGGCGTGTGGATGAACGGCGTGCCGCTCCCCGTCGACGCGCCGTCGGTCGCGGCCGACCTCCATCGCAACGGCTACAAGACCGCGCTGATCGGCAAGGCGCACTTCGAGCCGTTCATGGATCCGTTCGGTCGCTTCACCGAGAACTCGGTGGCGCGCTCGGGCGAGGAGACGCTGCCCGGTCGCAGGGCCGACGGCACGGTCGGACCGCACCGCGGCTTCGATCACCTCGAGTTCGCGACGCACGGCGCCGTCGGGATGCTGCACTACGCGCAGTGGCTCATGGCGAATCATCCCGAGGCGATCGGCATGTTCTACACCGCGATCGACGCAGGCGTTCAACGTCAACGCCGCGGGCGGCGGCGACACCGACGCGCCGCAGGTGAAGGACAACCCGATCCCGCGCGACTGGTACCACACCGATTGGGTCGCCGATCACACGATCGCGTGGCTCGACTCGCTCGGCGGCCGACGACGACTGGTTCTGCTGGATGAGCTTCCCCGATCCGCACCATCCGTGGGACCCGCCCGAGTCGGAGATGAGTCGCGTCGACTGGCGCGAGGTGCCGCTTCCGGCGGGCTATCCGACCGACCGGGCCGAACGCGAGCGCGATCCTCGACGAGAAGCCGCGGCACTGGCGCCTCTGGTACGACGGCGCGCTCGTCTCGAACTACGAGGCACCCGAGGAACTGGGTGCCGGCGACGCTGACCGACGATCAGGTGCGCGAGGTCAACGCGCGCAACGCGGTCGAGTGCGAGCTGATCGACGAGGCGCTCGGACGGGTGCTCGGCGCGATCGAGCAGCGCGGCTGGACCGACGACGTCGACGTGATCTTCACGACCGATCACGGCGAGCTCCAAGGCGACTTCGGCTTGTTGTTCAAGGGGCCGTACCACGTCGACGGGTTGATGCGACTGCCGCTCGTCTGGCGCCCGGCGCCGTCGCCGGGCGTCGCGCCCGCGAACCGTGACCCGTCCCGTCGGCCTCGTCGACCTCGCGCCGACGTTCTGCGCGATCGCCGGCATCGCGCCCGCCGACACGATGCAGGGCCAGGCGCTCCCGACCGACGACGCGCGACGCCGACGGCGCGGCTTCGAGCGCGTGCTCACCGAATGGGACAGCGAGCTGTTCGGCGTGGCGGTGCACCTGCGCACGATCACCCGCGACGGCTGGGTGTGCACCGCGTACAAGCCCGGGCTACGTGCACGACGGCACCGAGGGCGAGCTCTACGACCTCACCGACGATCCGCTCCAGCAGCACAACCGTTGGAACGATCCCGCGGTCGCCGCGCTGCAGTCGCGATCTCGTCGCCGACCTCCGCGACCACGCAGCCCGCCGCGCACGAGCCCGAAGCTCGAGCTCGAGGCACCGGTATGAGCTTCACGCCGTACGACCGTCCGGTCCGCGCCGCGTTCGTCGGGCTCGGCCGGATCTACGACCTGAACATGCGCGCCTACGTCGACAACCCCGACGTCGAGGTCGTCGCGCTCGTCGATCCGAGCGAGGAGCGGCGGGCGCAACGCCAAGCCGAGTGGCCCGAAGCGCGGACGTTCGCGTCGGCGGCCGAGCTCGCGGCGAGCGGCGTGGAAGTCGACGCGGTCGAGGCGTTGCTGCCGATTCCGCTGCACGTCGACGGCGTCGACGAGCTCCTCGGTTACGGCTGGCACGTCAATCTGCAGAAGCCGATGTGCAACGACCTCGCCGAGCGCCCAGCGGATGCTCGACGCGGCGCCGGCGCAACGACCGAGTGCTGCGCGTGATGGAGAACTACCTCTTCTACGAGCCGCTCCGGAAGCTCAAGGAAACGGTCGAATCGGGCGAGCTCGGCGACGTCAGCGGCTATCACATGAAGATGGTCGCGAGCGGGCGGGGCGGTTGGGACGTCCCGGCGAGCAGCTACCAGTGGCAGTTCCAGCAGATGCAGAACGGGCGCGGCATCCTCGTGTTCGACGACGGGTGGCACAAGCTCGCCACCGCGCTCTGGCTCTTCGGACCGATCACCGAAGTGCGAGCGTGGGTCGGCGGCGACCGAAGTCGTGCCCGGCGTCGCGATCGACGCGCCGACCGACGATCGTGTGGGAGCACGAGAACGGGATCCGCGGCGTGTGGGACATCACGCTCGCGCCCGACATGTACCTGCGCTCCGACTACTACACGAACGACGAACGGTGGGAGATCACCGGCCGCCGGGGATACGCGCGGGTGAACCGCTGCACCGGCCGGGGCATCCAGCAGCCGAGCCTCGAGATCTACATCGACGGCGAGATGCGCAGCTTCCACGCGCTCGACGACGACTGGGCGAGCAGCTTCCGCGACTCGGGCCGGCACTGGCTCCGCTGGCTCCACACCGGGGACGGCCCGCTGCTCTGGAGCGGCGAGGAAGCGGTCGACGTGCTGCGGTTCGCGCTCGCCGTGTACGCGAGCAGCCGAGCGCGGCGGTACGGGCGTCGCACCCGCGTCCATCGACTAGACCACTCCCTATGGGAGCCGACGACCCGTTCGAGCCGCGCCATCTCGAGGATCCGTATCCGTTCTACGCGTGGTTGCCGGGCGCGATCGGATGACCTGATCGAGGTTCCCGAGCGCGGCGTGTTCGTCGCGGCCCGCCACGATGTGGTGCGCACGGTGCTCCGCGATCACACGACCTACCGCTCCGGTCTCGGCGTGCAATGGATCCCGGTAGCAGAGGCGGGGTTGCGCGCCACGTTCATCGAGAACGATCCGCCCGCGCACACACGGGTACGGAGATCGGTGCAGAAGTGGTGCACGCCGAGCGCCATGAGCGAGTTGGCGAGTGTGGTCGACACCATCGTCGACGAGCTCGTAGACGCGTTCGTCACCGGCCGGGGGCGGTGACGTGATGGGGCTGCTGGCCCGGCGCGTTCCCCTACGTGGTCGATGAGCGCGTGGCTCGGGCTCGATCTGCCCGACGACGCCGCGGTTTGGACCGGCACGCGTCGTTCCGGCTCGGTGCACCCGACCCGCCCGACTCCGCGACCGAGCAGTTCGCGGGTTTCTTCGAGTGGGCGTTCGGCGCCGGCCTCGCGAACGCGCGCGCCGGTGGTTTCGCCGAGGCGATCCTCGCGGGCGGCGACGACAACCGGCTGCAAGACGACGAGCCGTTCATCGCGCTCGCCTCGATCATCATCGCCGGGCTCGACACGACGGTGCACCTGATCGGCAACGGCATCGCCGCGCTGGCGGCCAACCCCGATCAACTCGCGCTACTGAACGAGGATCCCGCCGGACGCGCACCGGACGCGGTGGAAGAGATCCTGCGGTTCGACGTGCCGGTGCGATTCTTTCTCCGGCGCACCGACGCCGATCAGTCGGCGAGCCGGTCGATCGTCGTGCTCGTACGGATCCGCGAACCGTGACGAACGGGTCTTCCCGGAACCGGATCGGTTCCTCATCGAGCGTGACGCGTCGGCTCACCTCGCGTTCGGTTCCGGCATCCACCTCTGTCTCGGTGCGCCGCTGGCCCGGCTCGAAGGCGCGGCGGTGTTCCGCACCCTGGCCGATCGCGTCGGCTCGATCGAAGTGCTCCCCGGCGCGGCGCGCACGGACTCACCGGCGATTCGCGGATTCGCGACGCTGCCGGTCCGGGTCAGCCCGCGCTGATCGAAGTCAAGCTCTTCCCCATCGCGACAACGATGCGTTCGAGCAGCGCGCTCGACGTGGCGAAGTTGAGGCGCACGTGTTGATCGCAGCCCGATCCGAACGGCGGCCCGTCGCTCAATGCCACGTGAGCGTGATCGAGGAAGAACCGGGCGGGATCGTCGAGACCGAGCGCCGAGCAGTCGAGCCACGCCAGGAACGTCGCTTCCGGTCGGGCGATAGGTGACGGCCGGTACCTGCGCCGCGAGGAGGTCGGCCGAGGAGCCGGCGGTTGCGGTCGAGGTAGGCGACCAGCTCGTCCAGCCAGTCGTCGCGAATCCCGGTACGCGGCGACCGACGCCGCGATCCCGATCGGAGTCGGTCCGGCGACCTCGAAGACCCGCAGCTCGCGCCACCGCGCCGCGTCGGCATGGTTCGACGCGATCACCTGCGCACACTTCAACCCCGCGAGGTTGAACGCCTTCGAAGCCGACGTGATCGTGATCGTGTGCGCGGCCGCCGCATCCGACACCGTCGCGTACGGCACGTGACGATTCCCGGCGTACACGAGCGGCGCGTGCACTTCGTCGGCGACGACACGCGCGCCGTGCCGGTCGACGATCGAAGCCAACGCCGCGAGCTCATTCATCGTGAACACCCGGCCCGTCGGATTGTGTGGATTGCAGAGCAGGACCGAGCGCGCGCCCGCCCCGAGCGCGGCGTCGATGGCATCGAGATCGAGCGTGTCGCGTTCTCCGTCGCGAACCATCGGCGCCGCGACTACCGGGCGACCGGTCAGCTCGACCACCTCGAAGAACGGCGGATACGCGGGAGTCGGGACGACAACGGCGCAGCCCGGCGGCGAGAACACGTCGAGCGCGGTGGAGATCCCGGTGAGCACGTCGGCGATCGGGAACACGCGCGCGGGCGACACGGTCCAGCCGTACTCGTGCTCGAGAAACGCCGCGCACGCCGTTGTCAGCGCCGACAGGTCGCCTTCGATGTAGCCGAAGTCTTCCCGGTCGACCGCGTCGAGGATCGCGGCGCGCACCGGCGGCGCGACGTCGAAGTCCATCTCGGCCACCCAGGCCGCGAGCACGTCGGGGCCGTAGAGCGTCCACTTGACGGTGCGACGCCTCCGGAGCCGCTCCACGTCAACGCTGTCGAAGGCCGCGGTCATCGGGAGATCATGGCGCACGCCAACTCGTAACGTGGGGCCGTGGCGCGTGACGAGCTGTCGTACTGCCGGATCTGCGCCGCCGCGTGCGGCATCGTCGTCTCGGTCGAGGGCGACCAGGTCGTTCGAGTTCGCGGCGACGACCAACACCCGGTGTCGCGGGGCTACACGTGCTCCAAAGGGCGCGGCCTGCCCGCGTGGCACCACGCGTCGGGCCGGCTCGATCGCCCGCGCGTGCGCGGCCGCGACGTCACGTGGGAGGAGCTGCTGGCCGACCTCGGCAACCGGCTCACGTCGATCATCGACGAACCGCGGACCCGACGCGGTCGCGCTCTACCTGGCGACCGGTCTCGCGTACGACGCGGCGGGCCAGATCGCGGCGAGCCAATGGTTGCCGTCGATCGGGAGCCGTTCCTTCTTCACCGCGGTCACGGTCGACAACGCGCCGGTGCTCGTCGCGGCCGAGTTGGTCGGCGGGGATCCGATGCTGAACCCGGTCTGGAATCCGGCCGTTCCCGGGCTCGCGATCTTCGTCGGCACCAACCCGGTCGTCTCGCACGGCTACGGCACCGCGCTCCCCGATCCCGTGCGACGCGTCCGCGACTACCGCGCCGCGGGTGGTCGCGTGTGGGTGCTCGACCCGCGGCGCACCGAGACCGCGGCACTCGCCGACGCGCACATTCCCGTCCGGCCCGGTGCCGACGTCGCGGTGCTCGGCGCGTTGGCCAACGCGCTCCTCGCCGACGGCGCCGACGAGCACGAGCTCCGCGAGCACTGTGATCCCGACGAGGTGCGTGCGTTGCGGAGCGCGCTCGCGGGCGTTCACGATCGACCGGGCCGCGGCGGCCGCCGACGTCGACCCCGCGCTGCTCGAGCAACTCGTCGCCGACGTGCGCGCGTCGACCGGCCGGATCGCGATGCAGTGCGGCACCGGCGTCACGATGTCGCGCGACGGCGTGATCGCGGAATGGCTGCGTTGGGTCATCCTCATCGCGTCGGGCTCACTGGATTGCGCCGACGGGCATGCACTTCCATCGCGGCCTGATCCGTCCACTGCGCCGGCGTGCGCCGAAGCGCGAGCCCGCGCGTCGTTCCCGGGGCGACGAGCCGGCCGGAGCTGCCACGCGTGCTCGGGCAACTGCCGGCGGTCGCGCTCGTCGACGAGATCGAGCAGGGCAACATCCGCGCGCTGTTCGTCACCGGTGGCAATCCGCTCACCGCGTTTCCGCAACCGGCGCGTCTGCGCGCCGCGTTGGCGACGCTCGACGTGCTCGCGGTCGTCGACGTCGTCCGAGAGTCCCCTCACCGACCTGGCGACCCACGTGCTACCCGCCACCGGCCAGCTGGAACGGGCCGACATCACGCTCGCCGAGATGACCGCACTCGAATCTCGCGTGCAGGCGACCCGCCCGATCGTCGAGCCCGTCGGCGATCGCCGGCCGGTCTGGTGGATGTTCGCGGCGCTGAATCGAGTGCTGGGTACCGAGACGCCCGGGGTCGATGACCTCGACCAGTCCGACGAGCAGTACCTACGCGGAGTTCTCCGTCATTCGCGCGTCGACGCCGACGACCTGTTCGCCGCCGGGCCGCACGGCGTCGCGATGCCCGATCGAGTACGGCTGGGTGCGCCGCGAACTGCTCGTCGACGGTCGCTGGAACATCGCGCCTGCCCCGCTGCTCGATCGGCTCGCCGCGTACATCGATCCCGAACCCGGCGCGTTCGCTGCTCGCGCCGCGTCGCGAGATGGCGTGGAGCAACTCCGTTGTCTACGGCGCGACGCCGGCGGGCGCGGTGGTTCGGATGCATCCGGGTGCGGCGAGCGGCGACGCCGACGCCGACACGGTCACCCTCACCACCGAGCACGGCAGCATCACCGCGCACGTCGCCTACGACGAGACGGTGCGCGAGGGCGTCGTATCGATCACCCACGGCCACGCCGCCGAGAATCCCGGCGACCTCACGAGCGAGAACGTCGACATCGACGCGCTCACCGCGATGCCCCGCGCCAGCGGTCTCGATGTCAGTGTCATCGCCGTCGCGAAGGCAGAGCCCACGCCCGACAAATAGAAGGCCCACCCGAAGATCAGATCTCGGGTGGGCCTTCTCGTCGTAGTTCATTGCGTGATTACGAGCAGACGATCTTGTCGAACACCGTGTGCGGCGGTCCGTTCGGGTCGCCACCGGGCGTGGAGCTCTGATGCGAAACGACGTGGACCTTGAGGCGGTCGCCGTTCGCGTTGCTCACGTCAATGTTGATCGTCCCGTGATTCACGAAGTTCTGCTTGTTGAACGATCCGCCGAACCATTCCGTAATCCTGCCGCTGTACGGAAGCACGTTCGGATCCGGATCGCTGACGCTCAACACGTTGCCGTCTTCGTCGACAACGCCATTCAGGTAGGCGGTGATCGTCACCGAGCCGGTGAAGGTCGTGGTGAACCAACCGTTCTGCGCCTTGTTCACGTTGGTGTGCTCGATACCGTTGCCCGTACCCACGAACGTGAAGAAGTCCTCAGACAGGTATGCCGGGCATCCCCCGCCGGGCGGCGCGGGCGTATTCAGGTCGTTGATGTCGGTGAAGTGCGCGGTCTCCGAACACGGACCCGGTTGCGTATTTCCGCACGCCAAGTCGGGAGCCGTCGCGGCGCCCGCCGGCTGAATCATCGCCAGGGGTAGTGCCAGCGCTGCGACTGCGCCCAGGGTGATTATTCGTCTTGTCAGCTTCATCCTTGATCTCTCCGTTCTCTCCCACGGATTCCGAGCGGATCGGCTTCCGCTCGCCCGCCCAATTCTCGCCACAATCACCCGTCGCCGACAAGGGTGGAGCCCCCACCGCAGGACATGGGTGGAGCTACTACCTCAGCGCATTCACAGCATCCGGTCGGGATACTTGGCCTCGACAATGCGGCGGAAGCCGTCTTTCCAGTCGACCGTCGTCTTCCCAACGAGCTGTTCCATGCGCGTCGTGTCGACGGAGACGCTCGCGAGCGTCTGATCAGTCGGGAAGAACTTCGGTGCAACGCCGGTGAGCTCACCCATGTACGCGCACCATTCCTGGATGCTCACCACGTCGTTCCCACCCCAGTTGACCGTCGTCACCGGGATCGACGCCGCGGCCAGCATCCCGGGGATCATCGCGAGGATGTCGTCGTCGTGGATCGGGTTGTACTCCGACGGTGCCTCCACGTACACCGGCACCGGTTGATCCTTCATCATCATGTCGAGATGGAACGCGGCCAGCTGAACGCGCCTCCGTACGGCACGTTCAAACGGGCGATCGTCGTGGGCAGCCCGAAGCGACGCGCGCCCCAACGGGCCGCGCCTTCGGCCGCGATCTTGGTGATGCTGTACGTCTGCATGTCGGGCAGGAACGACTCGTAGACGCGATGGTTGTCGCCGAGCGGATCGTCTTCCTTGAAGCGCGGCGTGTTCCCGTTCGGTTGGTATACCGCCGTTGACGAACAGTGGAGGAAGGCTTTCGCGTTCTGACAGAACTCCATCAGCGACGCGAGCCCGCCGACGTTGGTGTCGAGGTCGGCGCCCCACTCACCCACGCTCGCCCGCGCGAAATGCAGCCCGATCGTGACGTCGCCGGGCACACCCGAGTAGTCGCCCGCCGCGAGATCGACGACCGCGCAGCGCACTCCCGAGTCTTCGAGATCCGTGCGCGCCTTGGCGTTCCCGAAGCGCGCGACCGCCCACACCTCGTTGTCAGCGGCCAGCGCCTTCGCGACCGGATTCGCGACCTGGCCCGTCGCACCCGTGATGAGGATCTTCTCGCCGGACAGTTGGGAAGTCATGGCCGCGACAATGGCGAACCGGGCGCGCCGTTGGCAAATGCCGTGAATATTCGAGCCGCGATTCCGCAGGAAGAGCTCGATGCGCGGCCCGCGTTCGTCGAGTGCCGCGCACTCGCGACTCATCGCGTCGATGCGTTGCCGACCACCGCTCGAAATCAGCGATGCCCCCGGCATACCGCGTGCCGCGTCGGCGTCTACCGCGGCGTGGAATGCCCGTTCGTCCGCCGCGAGCGGGTCGTAGCCGGCGAGCTCGCGGTACGACGGATCCGAGCGGTACTTGTCGATGGCGTCGTCGACCGCAACGACCACGACGCTGGGAGCCGAGGATTCGGAGATCGTGTGCGACGCTCCTACCCCGATAGCCGATCGGCGCGGCAGGCGTGCGTCGATGCCCGCGTGAATCGCGATGAGCAGCACGCCGTTCGTCGTCAGGTCCGAGTGGAAGTCGCCGGCGCCGCCGACCAAGATCGGGCCTCGGAGCTCCTTCAACGCACGGCGCACGGTAGGAGCAATCCGCGCCAGCGACCGTTGGTCGGAATGCACCGGGAACTCGGCATGTACCGCGCCGATCACCAGCAACGCTACGAGCACCACTGTGACCCCGGCACCGATTCGTGCGACGGCACGCTCCGGACGAACCCGCGCCGGCAGCGCTCTCCACAACGTCCACAAGATCGCGAGCCAAACCGTCGCACCGACCGTCCACACCCAACGCACGATGTAGTCGAAGGGGGTGTCGACAATGTGCGCCGCGGAGAACACGGCCGCGAGTACGACCGCCAACGCGATCGCGTCGAGGGTGAGCGACTGCCGATCGCGCCGGCGAACTGCCACCGCCGACGCGCCGACGAGCAGAACGAGGGCGATGGGCAGGGTCCAGCCCGGGTCCACGCCGCCGTTACCGAAGAGGACTCGTTCGTGACCCGCGAACCAGGGCGCCGGAACGGCAACTTGCGCACCGACGATGCGGGCGCCGGTCGACCACCCGGCCGTGTGGGCGTGCGCTGCGGTCCAGAACCGGAAGAGGTCACCGAGGTTGCCCCCGCCCGGTTGGAATTGCTGGACCACCGGCGGGAGCCAACAGACCGCGACGACCGCGGTCGTGGCGAGCGCGACCGGTTTCAGATGTGCGAAGCGACCGCGTCGGGCGTCGACTGCCACCGCGACGACCGCCACGCCGATCGGCGCGATCACCGCCAGCGCGGCGCCGACATGGCTCTGCACGACGAACGAGCCGACGCCCACGGCGATCGGCAAGGCCCAGAGATCGCCATCGGCCGCGGCCCACGCCAGGCACACCACGGCCAGAAGGGGCACAACGATCACGTACGGGTTCCACGGGTCGACGAGAAATCCGGCGCCGAGCGATCGCGCCAACAGCAATACGACCGTGAGGCCGAGCATCAATCCCGCGAATCGCCCGCGTCGCCACGACACCACGCCGACACACGCGATCGCGGCCGCGTTGATGATCAACGCGCCCGCAAGGATCCCGTGTCCCTGCGCGCCGACCAGGCGATACGGCAGCGCCAGGACGTAGAACAGCAGCGGGCCCGGGTGGTTCCAGCCGTAACGCGAATACGCGCCGACCAGCGGCGTGTGCAAGGTGCCGACATCGCGGGTCCGCAACTCGATGTCCGCCCAGTCGGACGACGACAACCAACTGCTCTGGATGACGCGCACCAACAGAACGGCGGCGGGCACGATCAACACACCCGCAACGACGGCTACGAGGCGGCGATCCGAACGCGCCCCGACCGCGACGTTCGCCGCCATGCGCGGACCCTACTTCTCAGCCGCTCCCGGGGCTCGGGGGCGATCACTGGCATTCTGTTGGCATGACCATGGGTATCCGGGCGACTTAGGGTCAAGGCGTTCATGAACACTCCCGCGTCGGTCCGAGGGTCGTCCCAGACCGCCGCAGTCGAGGTATTCGGTCGCGACGACATCGTCGGGTACCGGCGTTCGCCGAGCGACGTGATCCGGCTGATGCTCTTCGGCCTCGCGACGATCTTGCTGCTCGCGCTGACGCATTGGGCGGAGAGCACGGTCCTCGCGTTCGAGAGCGACGTCGTCGCGCTGTTCGGCCAGCTGAACACGTCGGTAGAGCATGCGCTCAACCAGACATTGTCGATCGCGGCCGGGATCATGAGCGTCGCGGTGTTCCTGCCGCCGCTGCTCCTGAAGCGCTACCGGCTCATCGGGTACATCGTCGTCGCCAACGTCGCCACCGTGATCCTCGTCGCGCTCGCAACGTGGTGGCTGGATCAGGCAACGGCCCGGTCGTTGATCACGTCGGTGGTCGATCGGCTCGGCGCCACGTCGAACGGGTCGCTCAACCTGTGGACGCTCGCGCAGCTCACGTCGTCCTTCGTCATCCTCGCTCCGTTCGTCGGCCGGCGCTGGCGCCAGGCCGGCATGGTGATCCTCGGCACGTTCGTGTTGGGCCGCATCGTGCTGGTGACCGGTCTGTCCGCCGAGATCTTCCTCGTCGTCGCGATCGGGGCCACGGTCGGCGTCGCCGTGCTCCTCGCGTTCGGCCGCCCGAATCGGCGACCGACCCTCGACGCGGTGAAAGAGGCCCTCGCGTCGAGCGCGCTGCCGCCGACGACGCTCGAGCCGTACGCGCTCGGCGTGCGCGGCGCCCGGTGGTACGAGGCGACGATCGCCGACGGGCCCCGGCTGCTCGTCAAGGTGCTCAGTCCCGATGAGCGTTCCGTCGACCTTCTCTACCGCACGTACCGCTACCTCCGGTTGAAGAACGTCGGCGACGAGCGGCCGTTCTCGTCGTTGCGGCGATCGATCGAGCACGAGGCACTGGTGTCGCTGCAAGCGCGCGATGTCGGCGTGCCGACACCGCGCATGCGCGCGATCGCCGAGGTCGGCGAAGACTCGATGCTCATCGCCTACGAGATGGTCGACGCGCGGCGCATCGATCACATGCACGGTCTCGAGATCTCGGATCCGTTCCTGCACGATCTGTGGAAGCGCGTGCTGTGCCTGCGCGACCACCGCATCGCCCATCGCGATCTGCGGCGGGCGAACATTCTCGTAGACAGCGAAGACAAACCGTGGATCACGGGCTTCTCGTTCAGCGAAGTGGCAGCGAACCACGAGCAGCTCGACGGCGACGTCGCGCAGCTGCTCGCCGCGCTCGCACTCGCAGTCGGCGCCGAACGTTCCGTCACCGCCGCGGTCGAGACGCTGGGCGCGCGCCACGGTCGGAGCCGCACTTCCCCGCCTTCAGCCCAACGCGTTCAGCGATTCGACCCGGTCCGCGCTCAACGCGTATCCGGGTCTCCTCGAAGAGTTGCAAGACACGGTCGCCGAGCAGTGCGCGGTCGACGAACCGAGTTACGTCCCGCTCGAGCGCATCAGCCGCCAACGCCTCTTCACCGCGGCGATGCTCGTCGCCATCACGTATTTCCTCCTCCCGCAGCTGGCCGACCTGCCGGGTGTCGTGCGCCAGATCGGTGACGCCGATTGGAGTTGGGTTCCACTCGTCATCTTGTTCTCGGCCGTGACCTACGTGGGCGCCGCGCTCGGCATGGGCGGCGCGGTTCCTGCGCGCCTGCGCGCAGTACCGACGCTGCTGGCTCAGGTTGCCGCGTCGTTCGCGAGCAATCTCGCGCCCGCCGGGTCTGGGCGGGATGGGTCTCAACGTGCGCTTCCTGCGGAAGTCCGGCGTGGACGCCCCGGTCGCGGCGTCGAGCGTCGGGTTGAACGCCGCCGCGGGCTTCGCGGTGCACGTCGCGCTGCTGGTCGTGTTCTTCATTTGGGCCGGACGTTCGGGCCTGTCGATCTCGCTTCCCAGCTGGACGCTGTTGCTCATCGGTGGCGTCATCGTCGCCGCGTGCGTGGCCGCCGCGTTCGCGATCGCGCCAACTCGAAAGTTGTTGACCACCAGGCTGCTCCCGGCTATCGGCCGCGCGTTGAGCGGCCTCGCGGCCGTGATCCGGAGCCCGGGAAAGATCGCGCTGCTCTTCGGTGGCTCCGCGTTGATCACCTTGGGCTACGTGTTCGCGATCTACTTCTCGACCGTTGCGTTCGGTGGCGGCCTCAACCTCGCCCAAGTCGGCGCCGCGTATCTCGCGGGTTCGGCCATCGCCACGGTGGCACCCACTCCCGGTGGACTCGGCGCGCTCGAAGCGGCGGTGATCGCCGGTCTCGTCGGCGCGGGCATGCCGAGCTCGGAAGCGGTGCCGGCGGTGTTCCTGTTCCGGCTCGCGACGTTCTGGCTCCCGATTCTCCCCGGCTGGTTCGCGTTCAACTACCTCCGCCGCGCCGACTTCGTGTAGCGCGACGGAGGCTCCGTCTCGTCGTGCTCGTCAGACCGAGACCGTGACCCGGAGGAACGTGGCCGGGATCGACGTCGTATCGGCCGTCGAGCTGACGTTCTGGCTCGTGAACAACGCTTCGAGCTCGCGTTGCAGATCATCCGTGCGGCCGTTCGCTTCCGCAGCTTCGAATGCGTTCATCGTCGGTCCGTAGTACGTGCGGAACTCGGCGAGGAGCTCCGTCGGCGGCGCCGGATAGACGAAGCTGTACGTGTCGCGTTCGAACGAGATATTGCCTTCCGCGACGCCCGCGCGCCCGAAGCGTTCGATCACGTTCGCTTCGATCCCCCAGGTCATGGGGCTGACGAATCCCTCCGGTGGCGGCGGCGAGTACGCCCCGCTGATCTTCAGGATCTGGGCCACGAGCGTCGGATCATTCGGGATCCAGTTACCCATGACGATCCGGCCGCCGGGCCACGTCACGCGCACCATCTCCTTCGCCACGTCGAACGGCTTCGGCGCGAACATCGCCCCGAAGATGCTGACCACGAGGTCGAACGAATCGTCGCCCAGCTCGTGCAGGTCCGACGCGTCACCTTCCTGGAAGCGGCAGTTCCGCAAACCCTCCGCCTGCGCGCGGTGATTGCCCGCCTCGACGAGGTTGCTCGCGATGTCGACACCCAGCACGTCGGCGCCGAGTCGAGCCGCCGGCAGCGCGGTGGTCCCGTCACCGCAGCCGAGGTCCAAGACGGCGAGCCCGCCGGTGATCGCCAACTCCTTGACGAGCGCTTCGCCGCTCTCCCGCATGCTCTCGGCAATGCGCGTGAAGTCGCCCTTTTCCCATAGCGCTTTGTTCGGATTCATCGACTGGTTCGGATTCATCGAATCGAGTCCTTTCACGCGACGAGCTCGGCGGTCGCGGGATCGATGGTGGCCCGCAGCTCCCGGATCGAGTCGATGGGGAAGCCGCCACACCGCCCGTGCTCCCGAATGATGTCTTCGCTTGCGGCGTAGTAGAGGCAGGTGATCTTGTCGTCGTTGACGTAGCTGTGGATCCATTGGATGTCGGGGCCGAGATCACGCAAGACCTCGTTGGACTTGGCCGAGATGGCACCGAGCGCAGCCGCGTCCATCTGGCCGGCTCCGGGAACCGTGCGTTCGATCACGTACTTGGGCATGCGGTCGTCTCCTCGTTCCCGCGGCCGCCGGGTTGCGGCTCTGCTGAACGTACGGATCACCGGCGCCACCGTCATGAGGCATTCACCCCCCTCGTCGTAAAATCTCCCGCGTGGGCGACTCGGGCGTGCGACTCAGCGAGCTGCTGATGTCGTTGTCGCTTGCGACCGACCTCGGCTTCGGGCAACCGTCGGAACACATGCTGCGATCGGCCCGGATCAGCATGCGGATCGGCGACCGGCTCGGGCTCGACCCAACCGATCTCGCCCAGCTGTACGACGTCAGCATCCTCACCTACGTGGGTTGTCCCGTGTACGGCAACGAAGCGGCGACGATGTTCGGCGACGACATCGACTTCCGCGCCCACACGGTCGAGATCGACCTGGCCGGATTCCCGGCGATGATGTTCATGCTCCGACGGGCGGGCGCGGGAACCTCGCCGCTCAACCGGGTGCGCCAAGCCGCGCAGCTGATGGCAACCGGCGGCCGGGGCATGGTGGAGCAGATGGCCAACCATTGCTCGGCCGCCGGCCAACTCGCCGACCGATTGGGATTGGGCGACGACGTTCGCGCCGGGATCGAACAGTCGTACGCCCGCTGGGACGGAAAAGGTGTGCCCAGTGAGCTCGCGGGTGAGGAACTCGCGCTGACTGCTCGGATCTCGCAGGTCGCGGAAGCGTGCGAAGTGTTCCACCGCATCTCGGGTGTCGACGATGCGGTGGAGATGGTCCGTTCGCGCAGCGGCTCTCACTTCGACCCGCAGATCGTCGCCGCGGTGTGCAGCGATCCGGAAGCACTGTTCGACGGTATCGACGACCACACCTTCGACGAGGTGGTCGAGACGGAGCCGTTCGAACGGCCGACGCTCACCGACGAGGAGCTCGATCTCGGGCTCGAGGCAATCGGCGACTTCGCCGACCTGCGCTGCCCGTACTTCGCAGGACACGCCCGCGGCACGGCCGACCTCGTAGAGGCCGGGGCCGCGCTCTTGCGCATCCCGCCGGCGGAGGCGATCCTCGTCCGCCGCGCCGCGCTGATCCATGATCTCGGCCGCTTCGGTGTGCCCGGAACCGTGTGGGACAAGCCGGGGCCGCTGAGCCGCGACGGACCGCGAACGGATGCGGCTCCACGTGTACTACGTCGAACGAATCTTCGGCCGGCCCGAACCGTTGCGGAGAATCGGGCTACTCGCGGCGACGCATCACGAGCGCATGGATGGCTCGGGTTACCACCGCGGGATCGGCGGCACCATGCTCACGAGTCCGGCGCGATTGCTGGCCGCCGCCGACGCGTACCACGCAATGACGCAGCCCCGCCCGCACCGCGCCGCGCTGACCGACGCCGATGCCGCGCGGCAACTCCGCAGCGACGCCGATCACGGCCGCTTGGATCACGCCGCGACCGATGCCGTCCTCACGGCGGCCGGTCACACGATCCACCGTTCCCGCGCCGGCGGACCGGCCGGGCTGACCACTCGAGAATGCGAAGTGCTCGGCCTGCTCGCGCAGGGTTTTCCGAACAAGGGAATTGCGAACGAGTTGCGAATCAGCGGCAAGACCGTCGGCAACCATGTGGAGCGCATCTACACCAAGCTCGGCGTCACGAACCGCGCCGGCGCGGCCATGCGGGCGATGGAGCTTGGGATCGTCGGGCCTCAGAGCTCGGATGTCACCCCGTACTCCGCCTGATACGCGGCGAAGCGCGCTCTCGTCTCGGCCCGGTCGAGCCCGGTGTCGGCAAACTCGTAGTCGTGCCGGCCGTGCCGTTCACGCGGGCGGGCGTCGAGATAGGCGCGCATGCGCTGCTCGGTGTCGATCGAGAGCGGCGCGCCGATCCGTTCGTATATGCCGCGCAATGTGACGATCGGATCGCCGACGAGGTCGTCGAAGCGCACGTCGATGATGCGGTCGTCGGGGACGGTGCCGTCGGCGCGCCACCGCATGACGTAGTCCATCGCGATCGCGGTTCCATTCACCGCGGTCTTCACGACCGCGTCGACGTCGACGGTGTCGCTGTGCATCCACCGCAGCGTCGCCATGATGCTGACAAGTGACGGCAAGACCTTCAACGGATCGCGGTGCGTCAGGATCACGTAGGCGTCGGGGTACTCCGCGAAGAAGTGCGGCAACTTCCCGAGGTACGACGGCGACTTGAGCACCCACCGATCGCCGGGGCAGCGCCACTGGAGCAGCTGGAGGAATCTGCGATGGGCGCGGAACACCGGCCCGAGGTCGGCCCGGGCGAGCCAACGGGCGTAGCTCGGCACCGGATACGAGCCCATGAAGTGATCCGACGCGAACTGCAACTGGTCGATGAGCGGATCCTCGTTGGGAACGTCACCGCCGTTCTCGTGCATCGTGCGGTACTCGGGCGCGACCAAGTGCCAGAACGTGTACTCCTGGTCGGCGGCCGCGATGCGGGGATCGGTTGTATACGTCGCCCGTTCCGGCGGTGGGCACGGGTGCAACAACTCCCAGGTGCGCGCGACGCGGTGCGCGGGATCCTGCGCCAGCAGCTCGTGCAGGATCGACGTTCCCGATCGACCGGTCCCGACGACGAGCACGGGCGCGTCGATGGGTTCATCGAGGATCTCCGGATTGCGGCCGAGTGTCGCGTGCACCTCCAACCGGTTCACGAGCGCGCGCACGATCTCGTCGCGCGCCATGATCCGGCCGAGCAGATGCAGATCCGCTTCGTCCTCGAGCGCGGCCAGGAAAACGCGCAAACCGTCGATCCATCCGTCGGTACCGAAGTCGTCCATACCGGTAGCCGCACGCGCGGCGGTGATCACCGACGCCTCGTCGAGCGGTACGAGCGCGGCGGCCGATCCGAGCTGGCGTCCGAACGCATTGAGCTCGGTGACCCACTCGGGTCGCGGCTTCGGTTCCCAGACCACGGTTCACCAAACCAATTCAGACGTAGCGCGCCAGCACCGCGGCACGCCGGCGCGCCAGCTGCTCGCGTCGCTGTTCGACACTGACCACGGGGTGCGGCGATCGGAAGATGATCGCGAAGCTTCGACAGCGCCACGACGCTCGCTTCGGGAACCGGTCGTGAGCGTGTGCCGATCGAGCGGTACACGAGCATGCCCTCGGGGCGACCCTCGGTGTCGATCCAGTTCGGAACGCCCGGATCCTCCGCCGCGACCACGAGCCGCACCCGCCCGTCATCATCGACCGCGGCTTGCACCAGGTTCAGCGAGGTCTGACGATTCGCGAAGTCGCCCGAGTCCAAACGGAACCGGTGGTGCACGGTCCAGCCCCAGTAGTCGGCGTCGGGCGCGTCGGTCGTGACCAGCAGCCCCTCGCCCGGTTCGAGCTGCCACCAACCGGCCCCGTACGCGATCGTCGGGGCTCCGCCGCGCGGAGTGGCCGGCGGACCCACGCCGTTGCGCGGCAACGTCTCCCGCGCCCGCTCGACGTAGGTGTTCCAGAACTCGATCGACCGCTCGACCCACGTCGCGGCGCGATCGAGCGCGGCCACCAGATCCGGCGCCCGCAACCTGGCCGGCGCAACACCGCGCGTGTCGACCCGTTCGATGCCGAGCGTCGCGGCGCGGTCGTGTTCCCAGTCGCACACGTATTGCCGTACGAGCAGCATGCGCGCCTCAGGAGCCGACTCGATCCAGTTGCCGGCGTGACGGTCGGGCGAGATCCAGATCTCCAACGAACCGTCGGCGGCGACCTCGAGATCGCTCAGCGAACACTCGCTGAACACGCCGAACTGCCCGAGGTGCATGTCGCCGTCGACGAGTGAGAACAGCGCGGACCGGACTCCACTGACGTTGCCCGACACCCGGTAGGTCGCGGCGGGATCGATCGCGGCACGCGTATAGACGTTGTCGGGATTCGGGCCACCCCATTGCACCCACGGTTCTTCGTAGCGATGAAACGTCGGGTCGGCGGCATCGCCGTGCTCGAGCTCGCTCTGCAACGCCATGACGACCTGGCGGGCGAGGTGCCGGGTGCACTCGGCCCGTTCGGTTTCCGCGACCGGGAACGGCTCACCCGCGAACCGCTCCCCCACCTCGGCCAGCCGTTCACAGAAACTGCGCCAGGCGGAGGTGACGTCGAGGTCGTCGGGCATCCCGGCATCCTCTCAGGAACTGCACAACGGTGCCGGTTAACCGGGCGTTGACCTCACCGTCTCTACCCTGCGTCACCATGACTCGACCTGGGCGTTCGCGGCGAGTTGGGCGTCACCGCGTTTCTCGCCGCGACCGCGGTCTTGCTCTCGACCGCCGCGTGTTCCGCGCCGGCGTCGAAGCCGGCCGGCGCATCGTCGCCGAACCCGACCTCGAGCACCACCGCGTCGCCGAGCACCACCACGACCGTGCCGGTAACGGCACCGGTAGTCGTCCCGACCACGCTGCTCCCGGCCGCGCACGTTGGCAACGTCGTCTCGATACCGTCGGTCGACTCGAGTCAAGCGGCGCAGGCAACCCTCGTGAAGCTCATCGACCCCGCGACTGCCAGCGATCCGAACGCGACTCCGGTCGACGGCGATCGGTACGTCGCGGTGCAACTCCAAGTCGCATTCAGCGGCGGCGCGCCACCGCAGGAAGACTTCAACGGCGACACGAGCATCGAGGATTCGCAGGGCAACTTCTACAGCGCGAGCAATGTTCCGTTGCAGAACTGTTCCGCGTTCGGCGCGAACACCACCGGCGCGGTCGTGACGGGTTGCGTGACGTTCGAAATCGGGTCGGACGCCACTATTACCGACGTCGCCTTCACGCCGTCCGGAAACTTCGGAAACGTGTCGGCTGAGTGGGACGTGCCCTAGCGCTGCGTCGCCATACGAGCGATCTTCGTCACGTGGCGGAGATCGGACCCGCAACATCCACCGAGCACATTGACCCACGGCATCGCCTCGAGCAAGCGGCCGTAGCCGTCGGCCAGCTCGTCGGGGTCGCCATCGTCGAGCACCTCGGCCTCGTCGAGCTCGGCGTGGCTCATTCGGGACGCGTTGCAGCGCAACCCGCGGATCCGCCGGGTCCAGCCCTCGCCGTTGATGACGTTGCGAAAGTGATCAGGGTGCGCGCAGTTGACCATGAAGTAGGCCGCGGCGCCATTCGTCTCGGCGTCGACGACGCCGATCGCGCGTTCGAGCGACTCACCGGTGGGAAGTGATCCGTCGGTCTCGACCGTGAACGACACGACGATCGGCAGGCCCACCGCGGTAGCGGCGCGAACCGCGCCGATCGCTTCGTCAGACTGCGTGAACGTGAGCGCAGTCACCATGTCGACCTCGGTGCTCGCGAGCCAGCCGAGCTGCGTCGCGTGGTACTCCTCGGCTTCGCCCGCCGCGACCGCAACGTCGGGCGCGTACGCATCACCCCTCGGGCCGATCAAACCGTTGACGACCACCGGCCCCGCGTTCGCCGCGAACTCGGCACCGATGCCCGCGACGAAGGCGACCGCGTCGCGGTTGGCCGCGGCGAGGTCGGCTTCAGTTGCCCCGAGGTCGTCGGCCCAATGGGGGTGCGCTTTCCAGGTCTGCGTGTCGAGGACGAACCCCGTGCCGAGATCGCGTGCCAGCTGGAGGAACCCGCGCAGATAGTCGGCCAGCGCCGCTCGCCCGACCGGGTCGGCCAACAAGGTGTGCGCCGCGAATTCACGGATTTCGATCCCCTTGTTGAAGATCAAATCCGTTTCGAGGCCCGCGTCGGTCAGGAACAAACCGCCGTCGAGCTGGGGAAGGCCATCTCGGAACGTTGTCATCGCGTCGCTCCCTCGAGCGGTTCGGACCGGAGGGAGACTACGACGCGACGATCCCAGGAACCACACGTGTTCCCGTCCGGCGGTCGTGGCGCGCAGTTCAGTGTCCGGCGGGGTTCACGATCGCCTTGTAGGTCCGGCAGGGCTCGTTGCGCAGGCTCGGGCACGCCGGCAGTGATGTCGGCACAGCCACTCCGGGGACGACCGGCAGGATCAGGCTCGACGGCATGGTCGGCGAGAACGCGATCGAAACGCTCCCGCTGGGGTTCGGCACCGTCTGACCGAACGACCATACGGGTTGCGTGCCGTTCGGTGCGGAGATCGTCACCCGGATACGCGAACCCGTTCGGTACGCGTGGCCTTGGTAGTAGAGCGGAATGACGACTTTGACGAACTGTCCGGCCGGCATCGGCGACGCGTCGGCGGCCGTGAACGTGGGCACCGGCTCGAGCGCGGTGCTCGGCCGTTTGAACATGTTGGTCGAGTCGGTCGAGAGCTTGCGCTCACTCGCGGATCCAACCGTTCTGCACGAACGTCTCATTGCCATCGGGACGTACTTCACTGATCGTCGCTTCCAGGTCGACGTCGGGGGTTGACGACTTCACCCAGAGGTTGACGGAACCGCTTCCGATCACCGTCGCGTTCGCCGCCAGTGGCGCCGAGACGTAGGAGACCGCGGTACCCGCGGGGTTCTGCTTCCAATTCCATTGCCACTGCGACGCGTTGCCCCACAACCCACCGGTTCCGGTGTTGATCCCGTAGTCGGTGAGGGGAAGCGCGTGCGCGTTCGCGGTGAACGAGTTGATCCCCGCGCTCGTCGACGGTTGCGCCCGCAGTACTCCCGGCGCGCCGAGGTACCACGTGCGCGCGGTGGTACCGGGAACGGGGAACGAGGAGAAGTCCTTCACGAACCCGGGATAGGGATCGCCCGCGGTCGTGGTTCCGATCGGCGATGCGCCGGCGCCGCTGTCGAACAGGACCCGAACGTGCGGAAGCGCTTTGAACGCGGTGAGGGCGGCGTCGTACGTCGGAATCAACTGAATGGGATCAGACGGCAAGGTGATGAGGTCGGTCTGCGGGACACCCATCGCGGTTTGGTAGATGACCGGAGCCGCGGCCTGAGTGACTGCCGCGTTCACGATCGGCGCTTGGTGGGCGACGAACAACTCCAAGAAGTCGTACCAACGGTTGTACGTGTACGGATCGATGCTGTCGATGTGCGCGCCGTTGGTGTAGTTGAACCACTTCTGCGTCGTGCCGGTGAAGTGCCGCGCGAGTTCGGGGCAGTGGCCACCCGTTTGCTCGTCCTCGAATTGGCACGCCATGAACACGGGCACGTTGATCTTGTTGACGAACGTAACGGGGTCGAGCGGGTCGGCGACCGTCGCGTCGTAGTGAGAATTCGCGGCGATCTTCGCGCTCAGGTTGGCGGCCTCGCCGTGCAACACCTGATTGGCCGCGCACACCGTGTCGCCACCTTGGATCCGCGTATACGCGTACGGCTGTCCGGCTGTTCGGACCGGCTGGGAGTGCCTCGTGCTGGCGTTGCTGTGCCCACGCGACCGCGAAGCCCGTGTTGAGCACGCCGCCCGGATAGAGCGTCGTCGCCGTGGCGTCGAGAACCGAAAGCGGCGCGATGGCTTCGAGGCTCGGCGGGCGGAGCGCGGCGGTGAAGAGTTGGCTGATGCCGCCGTAGGAGATGCCCATCATCCCGACCTTGTGATCCTTCACCCACGGCTGCCGCGCGATCGTCTCGATCACGTCGTACCCGTCGAGGCTTTGCAGCGGCTCGAAGAAGTCGAACGCGCCGGCCGAACAACCCGTCCCGCGCATGTTCACGTCGACGACCGCGAAGCCCATCAGGTTCGCGAGAACCGCGATTCCGTTATCGGGGCCTGCGGGGTTCGCGTATCCGTAGCCCGAGTACTCGATCAGGGTGGGATAGGGCGGAAGAAAGTCGGGGCCGTTGGGAAGACTCGTGCCCGCAGGGATGCCGGGCTCGCCCGCGGGACTGGTCGGGGGGTGCACGTCGATCGCGAGCTTCGTTCCGTCGCGAGTCGTGAGGTACCCATAGCCGTTGTCGGGAATCGATTGGTTGTAGGTCGCGGTGCTCCAGGGCGCGGCCGCGGCGGAGTGCACCGTTAGCGCCGCCGACTGCGCGCCGTTCGAAACGAGGCGGACGTGGTAACCCGCGGCGGGCGCGACGTTCCGGAACAACAGTCCACCGAGTGCGTCGGCCTTCTGGGTCTTGAGCGTCTGGCCCGACGGAGCGAGCAGCGACATCTGCGCGGCGGGTGCGAGGCCGGTTACATATACCTGCTCGACGCTGCCGGCCGCGTGAAAGGTCGGTGTCGCGGCCGACGCGAGGCTGACGGTCGTCAAGCCGACGATGAGTGATACTCCGGTCAATACTGCAAACACGCGCGCGCTTCGGCGCGTCTTCGGTCGTGACGACATCCGTCCCTCTTCCCCAGTCCCGCTGAACGAGGCCGGACGTACCCAATCGAGGTGACGTCTAAACGCCTCGGACTCGGACGGGGATCAGGACTAAGTGGCGAGCGACGGGAGTGCCGCCCCGCCGCTATGACGTCGACTTCTCCAACGAACCGTCGAAACCGCCACCGATGTACTCGGCCAAATACGCGCCGAGCCCCGACTCCGGGGTGCGGTGGCGCCAGACGACGCGGTCGTCTTCGTCGGTGACGTCCCATTCGCGGCCCGTGTGGGATTCACCCGCTCGAATCGCGTCGGCGAGGACGCGAAAGGTCCGTACGAGGTCAGTCGGATCGGAGTCGGTACCGAAAATCGTCAACTCGTATCGGCCCATGCTGCTCTCCCGATCCGCGGCCCTATACGAGATATCGGCCCGCGGCTCACCGTTCCTGAGCAACATCGGAGGTGGCGTCGGCGAGCTCGTCGACTTCGTCGATGGTCTCGTTGGTCACGACGAAACCGGCCCAGGTTCCGAAGAACACGCCGTTGAGGACGCCGATCCCGACCGCCATGGCGATCGGTCCGCCCATGCTCGAAGTGTCATGTACGGCCAGGGCGACCAATCCGACCCAGAGTCCGATGAACAACGGCGTGGCGATGGCGACACCGAGGATGATGCGGTGCACCAAGGTTTTCTCGGCCTGATGGGCGAGGACGACATCGGTGGTCGAGGTGTCGTCAGCGATGACTTCGCGGTCGCTCGCTGTCAATGTCATGAGTTACCTCCCTGGAACGAGGAGCTACCCAAGCCACGACCACACGACGCGCTCTGTGCGTGTTGGGAAAGTTCCCGGTCCGTGCAGTCGCCAAACATGGCCGCGTTGTCTTCGCGAACGACGCGGAGTACACCGCACATGATGCAGCCATTCCGCGACCGCCGGCAGGCCGGGAAGGAGCTCGCGGCTCGGCTCGCGCACGAGTCCTTTGCGGATCCGCCCATCACGAATCCAGTGATCTTGGCGCTACCCCGGGGCGGCGTTCCGGTCGGATACGAAGTCGCGACCCGCGCTGGGAGCACCGCTCGAGGTGTTCGTGGTTCGCAAGATCGGCGCGCCCGGTCACGAGGAGCTCGGTATCGGAGCCATCGCCGAGGGCAGCGATGAGATCCTGGTGACTGCCTCGGCGCACAAGCTCGGAGTCACGCGCAGCCGGATCGAACAGCTCGCGGAGCGAGAACGCCACGAGCTCGACCGTCGCATCGAGGCCTATCGCCGCGGTGCCCCGCTCCCCGAGCTCCGTGACCGTGACGTGATCGTTGTCGATGACGGTCTCGCGACCGGCGTCACCGCCGAGGCCGCGCTGCGCTCGCTTCGACAACGCAACCCCGCGCGTCTCCTCTTGGCGGTACCGGTCTGTGCCGCGGATACCGCACGCCGACTCGCGTCGATCGCGACGCGCGTGGTGTGCGTTGCCGCGCCGACCGAGTTCCAGGCCGTGGGCGCGTGGTACGAGGACTTCTCCCCGACGACCGACGCCGAGGTCATCGCCCTGTTGCAGCGCGCCCACGCGTCGCTCACACCACGACCAGCGTCGCGACCATTCCCCTCATGAAGTGGTTCAGCACCGTGTTCCCGCTCTTGGTATCGATGTTGCAGAACATCACATAGGTACCGGCGGGAAGGTCGAACGACTTCGTGACGGTCGAGCCGGCCTTGACGTCACCGGACTCTCCCATCTTGGCGGACTCGGGGATCGCTTCCTCGTCGACCGCGCCCACGGACCGCTCGCCGGCCGTCTTCACCCGGGGAAGCGCCGCCGGGCTTGCCGCCCGGATGATGACGAGCTCATGGGTAATCGAACCGACGTTGTTCACCCGAAGCGTCACTTTTCCCGATTGAACCAAACCGGGATGGACCGCGATCGAGAACTCTTGGAGTGTGACATTCGCGGTACTGCCGATCACGCCAGTCGATGCGAGCTTGGCGATCTGCGCATTGGCCTTGTCACTGCGTGACTCTGACTGGGTGGCTATCACTACTGCCGAGAAGGCCAAGACCATCGCAATGAGAGCGAAGGAAACACCGACAACACCGGCGAGCTGTCTGTCTGAACGGTTGAGCGTCATGATTCAGATGATCGACCTCGTGCGACCCGGGAGCGAGAGCAGAAGGTCCCAACCGTGTGGGCATAGGTCCCGACGACGGTGCGATTACCGATCGGAATCAGGTCCTAGCGATCGACCACGGCTCGGATCTGGCCGAGCCACTCCGTGCCCAGTTGGCGCCCGTTCGGGAATTGATCCGCTCGATCCCAACGCCAGGTAGTGATCATCGCCAGAACGAGGAACCGGCACTCGCGGACCAAGTCTTGATCGGCGCCGGGATAGTGCGCGTCGACTTCTTCGGGCGCGTGCGCGATGTCGAATTCAACCGGCCCCCGGCAACACGTCTCGAGATCGATGAACCGCAGCCCGTGCTTCGTACTGAGCAGGTTGCCCGGGTGCGGCTCGCCGTGGAGCAACTGCTCGGCCGCGCCGCGATCGACGATCGCGCCGCTCACACTTCGCAACGTGTGGCTGAGCAGCTCCCGATCCGTGTCGACGAGCGCCGGAGTCAGCTCCGGGTTCGCAACGAGGTGTTCAGCCTCCGCGACTCGATCCGTGAAGTGGGGCGTCAAGACTTCGACGGTGCGCATGCCGGCGTGCAGCCGTTCGAGCGCGTTCGCGTAGTCGGCCGGCGCAACCTCTGTACTCGTCATCGGTTCGTAGTAGGTCCACAGCGTCATCGCGAAGCCGTCACGCTCGTAAACGCGCGGCTCGACTCGAGGGTCGAGCGCAGCTACCGGACTCCCGCATTCCGCGAGCCGTTGCGCAAGCTCGATCTCCAACTGCGCAACCTCTTGCCCGACGTAGGCGACTCGAGCAAATACATCGCAAGGCACCAGATGCAGCGCGAGCTTGTTCGAGTTCTGAAGAACGATCGCGTCGTCGACTGGCAGACCCAGCGCCGACACGCTCGACGTCACCGCCGCCACCGCACGCCGAACCTCAGATGCGTGCATCGTCGGCTCAGTCCGGAGGGAGTTCTTCGAGGAGTTTGGTGAGCGCATCGGTCTCCGAGGCCGTCAGTCCGCCGTAGACCGCAACGAACGCGAGGGGCTCGACGACGATCACGACGCGGATGTCCGCGTCGAACACCGGGCTCATCGACCCCGTAGCGCGTCTGGAGGCTGCGATAGAAGGCGGCGTCGACGTCGGGATCCATGGACTCGACCCGCCCTCGTACTTCGAGGGTCCGGTAGGGGTAGTCGGGGTCCTGGACGTGGAACGAGACCCGGCCGTCGGCGAGAAGATTCCGGTACTTCTGGCGCGTGGTCGTGTGCGAGAAGCGGACGCGTTGGCCGTCCCAGGCGAACCACATGACGCTGCTCTGCGGACTGCCATCGAGGCGCAGCGTGGCGAGGTGAGCGAACAGCGGCCGCTCCAGAAGAGACTGGTGGCTGTCGGGCAACTCAGAGGTCATACACGGAATCCTGCCGCAAACGGTGGTCCGGAGAGTTCAGTTTGGTGGGAGGTCGAGTATCCAGGTCTCCTGGCGTTGTTCCACCCCCGCGGCTCGCCAGTTGCCCATCACGAAGAGCTGGGTCCCGACGACGGCGATGCCCGGTTGCTGTCGGTTGAGGAAGGGTGCCGGTGTGGCTGCAGTCCAAGTGTCGCCGTGCTGTTGCCAGACGGAGAACATCGAGGTACCGGGATCGTCCGTGGTCGCCGAGACCGCGATGAGGCCGTTCGGGCCCTGCGCCAACTGATACCCGGGCGCGGTCTGCCACTGATTCGCGAAGCCGTCGATGTACTGCCCCGTCTGGGGGCCCGGCGCGTCGGTGGTCTTGATTGCGATCGTGCCGGTCTCCGGTTGCACGGGCAGCATCGTGCCCTGCGCAGTCGGCGACGGCAGCGCGTGCCAGCCGCCGTTTTCGTAGCGGTCAGCGATGCGCGGCGATCCGTCGACTTGGCGCGAGACCAGTGTCAGCGTGGAGTCGGTCAGGAGGCCCTCAGCACCGCGGGTCGCCATCTCCGCGAGTGACGGATCGGGTGCCAGCGTGGTCCAGGAGTCGCGTTCGATGTCGTAGATGGCGCCGTCGGTGAACGCGCTGTCGCGGTGCACTGGCGGACCCCGCGATCGGCACCGATCCGGCCGCGTTGGGGTCGAGCGTGTCGCCGCCCCACACCGCGAGCTGGTGCTGCGTTCGGGCGGTGGCGGCAAGGAACCGCGGCGCGGTTGGCGGCATCGCGCCTCGAGTCCAGGTGTCGGTGTCGGCGTTCCAACGCATGAGTATCGGCGGGCCCGAGACGCCGAGGCCAGACGAGTCAGGATCGTCACCGAAGCGCGCGAGCACGAGCGTCGTACCGTCCCAAGCCCACGCGTCGAAGACGTCACCGGCCTGCGCCGGAAGCGCGATTTCACGCCAGTTGAACTGCTTCAGAGGTCGGTTCTCGAGCTCGAGCGGGTCGAGCTCGGTGAGGAAGTGCACGACACCGTTGTGGTGTCTCACCAGCACCGCGGTGTCGTTCGCGACGAGGAGATCGGCGCCGGCAACGATCCCGCCGCCCGGCGTTCCGTCATCGGGCGCTCCATCAGAAGTCGACCACTCGTCCGTCTGTGGCTCGTACACCGACGAATACGCGTGTTCCGGTGGAAGGCCGGCGTCGAAACCGGCGGTAACGACGGCGAGCCGGCCATCGGACAGCGGGAACCCGCGTATTTGACGTGTCAGGGGCATCCCCGGGTTGCTCGTGGGGTGCCACAGACCTCCCGGCGGCACACTCGCAGTTCGGTCGCGATGGGCAACTGGACTGAGCGCGATCGCGCTGCCGGCCAACACCACAAGTGTGACTGTTACCGCGGCCCAACGCCTTCCGCGCCGCAGTCGCGCGTGCCGCTGTAGCGTCCGTACGTTCGGTGCCGCGAACGTCGGGCGTCGTGCGCTCCAAGAGCTCGATGAGATCATCCACGATGCACGTCCTCGGGTTCCGATAACAGTGAGCGACGCAGAGACGCAATCGCCTGGTGCGTCAACGCTTTGATCGTTCCTTCCGCCAAGCCAAGGCGCGCCGCCGTGACCGCGACCGACAGGTCGGCGTAGAAGCGAAGGCAAACGACTTCGTGTTGACGGCGAGGGAGCGCGGCCACCGCGGCGCGGACGGTGATCACGTCGTCGGGATCGGGAACATCGCTTGCCTCGAGCGATACACCGTGGCGCCGATACGCGCGACGACGCGCGCCCGATCGTCGCCATGACGAACGCTGCAGGTTGAGCGCCACGACACACACCCACGCCCACGGGGTTTCCTGGACGACGAGCCGCGTTCGATGCTCGTAGAGACGCACCAACGCGTCTTGCGCGAGCTCCTCGGCCGTGCCGATGTCGTCGCCGCCGAGCAACAACAGACCCACGAGGCGCCGGTAGTGCGACGCGACGAACCGCCCGAACGAATCGGCGTCGAGACCGGTGACCGGGTCAGGCAGCATCGGACAAGAGACGCACGAAGTGCCCCTTTGGTTTAGGCAGCCACGAGAACCGGGTTTGGGGTTCTCGTCGTAAGCATCGGTGAGGTCGCCGATTCCGGTGCCCGAGAAGCTGGAGGAGCGCCATGAAGAACCGATTCCTGAAAGGCGTCGTGCTCGGCGCCATCGTGTGCGGTGTGACCGTCACGTCGACTGCCGCACTCGCGGGTACCGGGATCGGCGGCGTGTTCAACCTCGGAGCCACCAACCGGGTCAACGCGTCCACCGTGCTACTGGGTTCGACGAGCGGTCAGCAACTACGCGTCGTCAACAACGCAACCACCGGAGCCGGAACGACCGGGATCGGCATCCATACCGCCCCGAACGAACCGCCGCTCGCGGTCGACTCCACGACCAAGGTGACCAACCTCAACGCCGACCTGCTCGATGGCCAAACGTCGACCGCATTCGTGGCCGGCGGCGGGCACATCACGAGCGCTCGCCTCGAGGAAACCATCCCCGGCGCCGATGCGACAGTGCTCGCCGTGCCCACGTTCGGGACGATCGAGGCGACCTGCGTGCGAACCGGCTTCGGCATGTTGTGGCGGAACCGGACGAATCCCAGCACACCGCTCGATGTCTGGGTGGTGCACGACGGCGTGACCCGTTTCTTCACCCAAGCGACCACCAACGTCGCGACGCAGATGGCACTCGACGTCAAGGGCGACGAGTTGTTCACCGAACAAGCGGGCCGACCGGGTCACACTGCGACGATCACCGCATCGGCGCACTGGAGCCCGACGGGTTGCATCTTCCATGCCCAAGCGATCACGCAATAGCGATCACGCGGGAGGTGGTGCGAAACCGCCGACGACGTTCGCGACGTGGCGCGCGAGGTCGATGCACTCGCGGTCGCGCAGGTACGACGTAACGATTTGCATGCCGACGGGCAAGCCCTCCGCGGTCGGGCCGATCGGCACGACGCACGCCGGGTAGCCGATGACGTTGATCAGCCCCGTCCACTGCGGGATCTCCATCATGATGTTGCGCGGGACGCCGTCGACGTCGATCGTGCGCGCGAACGGATCTCCGTCGAGATCATGGCGCGGCGCGACCGACAACACGACCGGGCACAACAGGGCGTCGTACTCATCGAACCACGCACGCCAACGGTCGCGCAGCAACTCGCGTTGCTCGTGATTTCGCAGCCAACGCAGGTGCGTTCCGCTCGCGGCGGCTTGGATGTCGGCGGGAAGACTCGGTGACGCCGCGGCTCCCGCCAGCGCCATCCACAGGTCGAGTTGCTCGCGGAAGCCGACACTCGGATGCGACACTTCGACACGGGCGCCCGCGGCGCGCAACTCGTCGGCCGCGCGTTCGAGCACCGCGCGATACGCGTCGGCAACCGGGAGATCCGGTTCGTCGAACCACGTACCGATCCGATATTCGGCGAGCCGCGAGCGGCGCGGGGCCGGGAGCTCAACGCGCCGACGCGAGCGCATCCTCAGGCTTTGGTCCGGCGAGTACGTCGAGGAGCAACGCCAAGTCGTCGGCGGATCGCGTGATCGGGCCGAACACGTTCATGTCGGCGTCGACGCGACCGGCGCCTTCGTGGCTGAGGTAGCCGAGTTGGGGCACGACGCCGAGGCTGGGCTTCAACGCGTACGTCCCGCAGTAGTGCGAGGGAATTCGTACCGACCCGCCGATGTCGGTGCCGAGATCGCAACTGCTCAAGCCCGCGGCGACGGCGGCGGCCGAGCCACCCGACGAGCCACCGACACTCCGGCTGAGATCCCACGGATTGTTCGTCGTGCCGAACAGCTCGTTGTGGGTTTCCGTCTCGGCGTTGCACCACCGCGGCACGTTGGTCTTGCCGACGATGACCGCACCCGCGGCCCGCAGCGCCGCGACTGCCGGTGCGTCTTCGGAAGGAATGTGATCCTGCAGTTCGACCGTTCCGCAGGTGCTCCGCATCCCGCCGACCGCGATCGCGTCCTTGATCGTCATCGGGATGCCCGCCAGCGGACCGACGTCTTCGCCCCGCGTGAGCCGTTCGTCGATCGTCGTCGCATCGCGTGAGGCGCGATCGAGATCGAGCGTGACGATCGCGTTGATGGCGGGATTCAACCGTTCGATGCGCGCCGCGGTACAGCTCGAACAGCGTGTGCGCCGAGAGCTCGCGGCCTCGAACCGCGGCCGCCTGCCGGGTCGTCGACCAGAAAACAACGTCGTCGGGACTGGTACCCGAGCGTTCGTGCATCTGGCGATCGTTCATTGGTGGCGCAGGACCCGTGCGAGCTCGGCCTCGAAGTCGAAGGGCGGGAGCGGCCCGACTTGGATCGTGACGTCGACGAGCGAGCTGGGCGCGGTGGCCGGCGGCGTGAAGTCGTCGGTGACCGGGAACGGTCGGGCGTAGCCGACCGTGAGAAAGGCGCCGTCGGGCGCCCACGCCAGCGGCGGATGTACGCCGAGATTCTGACGTGCGATCTCGACACCGTCGGCGGCGAGTGTGACCTCGAGCTGCCGGCGACGAGTGCGCCGTCGGCGACGAGGACGCGTGTGTCGGCGGCATCGGTGCGGCGACGATGTGCGCGCCACTTTTCCCGGCGATGCACCACCGCATTTCGCCGTCGGCGAGATACCAAGCCCAGCCCGAGATCCAGTCGCCCTGTTCGCAGAGCACGGCCGGAGGTCGCGATCGGTACTGCGCCGGCGAACGTCGCGACCATACGGAAGCCGCCCGCGATATTCGGTCCCGCGATCTCGTGCACCTTGTCGCCGGGCTCGTAGCGGAAGCTGGTTCGGAACGCGGTCCACGGGACGTGCATATGGGCGATGCGGTTTACGGCGCCGTCGTCGAGTGGGAACACCTGGTTTTGTTGCGCGGCTTCGAACCAACGGTCGACGAGATCGGCGAGGCGGAGGGGTTCGGCATCGGCAAGATCGCGGGACTCGGTTGGGTCGTTGCGCGTGTCGAAGAGTGCCCAGGTGTCGGTCGCGAAGTCGTGACTGCCGGTGATCTGTTCGCGCTCAGCGGCGGTGAGTTGGTTGACGTGATCCGTCACCGCCTTCCAGCCTTCGTGGTACATCGCGCGGCTGCCCCAACATTCGTAGTACTGCGCGGCGTGTACTTCGGCCGCGGCCGCGTCGGCGATGATCGGTCCGAGACTCGCGCCGTCGTAGCTCATTTGCTCGATGCCGTTCAGCATCTCGGGCAGTTCGACCCCGCACAGCTCGAGCACCGTCGGGAGCACGTCGGTGGCGTGGCAGTACTGCTCGCGAATGCCGCCGCGCGTCGTCGACGCCGGGACCCGCGAGGATGAACGGATCGCGTACGCCGCCTTCGAAGGTGTATCGCTTCCAACGCCGGAACGGCGTGTTGCCGGCGAGGGCCCAACCCCACGGGTAGTGCCCGCTCGAGCGGAAGCCGCCGAGGTCGTCGATGTGCGCGAGCTCGTCGGCGATGTCGTCGGGCTCGTCGGAGATGTAGTGCCCGAGTTGGTTGTAGGTGCCGTTCGGTCCGCCCTCCCCTGACGTGCCGTTGTCGGAGACGAACACGACGATGGTGTTGTCGAGATCGCCACTCGTCTCGAGGTGGTCGAGCACGCGACCGATGTGATGATCGGCGTGCGCGATGAACCCCGCGCACACTTCCATCATCCGCGCGTACAAGCGACGGCGCGGCGCGTCGATCGTCGACCATTCCTCGATCCACGGCGGCCGTTCCGAGGGGCGTGTGCCCGAGGGGAGGATGCCCAGCTCGACTTGCCGCGCGACCGTTGCATCGCGCCACGCATCCCAGCCATCGTCGAACTGGCCACGGAACCGGTCGATCCATTCGGGCGGTGCTTGATGCGGTGCGTGCGGAGCTGCCGACGCGTACCAGAGCAGGAACGGTCGACTCGGGATGTGAGATGCGCAGCTCGCGCAGGTAGGCGATCGCATTGTCGGCGAGATCCGCGTCGAGGTGATATCCGTCGGCCGGTTCCGTCGGTGGTTCGATGTGATTCGTGTCCCGCACGAGATTCGGCGTCCATTGGTTCGTCTCGCCGTTGAGGAATCCGTAGTAGCGGTCGAAGCCGAGGCCCGTCGGCCACATGTCGTACGGGCCCGTCACGCGCTGATCGCGCGCAACGAGATGCCACTTGCCGACACAGAACGTCGCGTAGCCCTCGACGCGCAACATCTGCGCGAGCGTTCCCGCCGACGGTGGCATCCGACCGGAGTAGGCCGGGAAGTTCGTCGGCAGGTCGGGCAGCATGCCCATCCCGACGCGGTGATGATTGCGCCCGGTCAAAAGACACGCCCGCGTCGGTGAACACACCGCCGTTGTGTGGAAGTTCGTGAACCGCACACCTCGGGCGGCCAGCCGATCGAGGTTCGGCGTCAGCAAGTCCGAGCCGTAACAACCCAAGTGTGCGAACCCGAGATCGTCGCAAACGATCACCAATACGTTCGGTGCACCCTCACGAAACGGAGGTTCGCTCCTGGAATGAGGAGTCGCCGCCATCGTCGGCGGCGTCTGCGGGTCGCGCATCCGACGATCCTCGCATAGCCACGACCGCGGTTACGCCGACCAGAACGGATCCCGGCCGATGAAACCCAGCAGCTTGGTCTGGCTGTCCGCAGCGTCGGCTACGTCGACGCGGGCGCCGAACTGCCCGGAAGATCGGAGCACCTCTTCCATCTGCTCCATCCCACCGAGGAGTTGCGCGCAGAAGTCGGGGTCGAGCCGGTCATCCTGGCCGGTCGCCCGCGCCAGATCCCATGTGTGCATGAACACGTCGGGTGTGTAGATCTGGTCGATCGCGGTCTCGAGCGGCATGGTGCCGATGTGTGGGTTGGTGAGCTCGCGGTCCGCCGTATCCGGATCGTCCAGCACTGCCTGCACGCCGTCGCAGTAAACCTGCCACGCGGCGACCGGATTCTCGTCCACTGACGGTCCGACCGGAAGTTCGATGCCGGCGCCGGAGGCGAGAAACGGCGGGAACCATTCGATCAGGTGCCGCGCGACGTCACGCGCGTCCCAACCGGCGACGGGCGACGGCACGTCCCAGGATTGGGTACCGCGGACCCGATCTGTGAACACGCCGGCTACCTGGCGGTGTCGCTCGGCGGGGTTGTCAGACAGTGCCATCGATGACCATCCGTTCCAGCTTGGCGTAGCCCTCTTCGACGCCGACTTCCATACCGCTGCGCAGCCACGCGTCGCGGCCTTCGAAGCTGTCGACCAGCGATTGTGTCCGCAACCGCGTCCGGCCGTCGCCGAGATCGTCGAACCACAACGTCGTGAGCGCGACTGCTTCGGGATCGCCCTCGAATGTGAACGTCTGCACGATGCGATCCGGCCGTACCTCGTGGAAGCAGCCGTGAAACGCGTACTCCGTGTCGTCGCGCACCGAGACGTATCGCCAGCTGCCGCCGGTCGACGCGTCCCAGTGCTCGATCCGCGTCGCCATGGCGTTGGGCCCTATCCACTGCGCGAACAACACGGGATCGGTGTGGGCGCGGAAGAGTTGCTCACGTGTTGCCACGAAGTCACGAGTCATCCGGATGATGGGCAACTTCGAGTCGGCTTCGATGACTGTCTCCGTGATGTTCATGCCCGTCTCTTTCATCGCGGCGAGGACACCGTCGAGGCGGCGATAACGCTGCTCGGCTCGGCCCCGGTAGCGCTCGATCCAGGTGTCCATCAGGTCGAAGGCCTGGGCCTCCAGGTGCACCGACCGCGGTTGCGGCCCCGGAGGTCGGCGTGACGAGCCCGGCGGCTTCGAGCACGCGCAAGTGCTTGTAGACGGCTTGCAGCGTCATTCGGTACGGCGCGGCGAGCTGGCTCACGGCCGCGTCACCTTCCGAGAGCCGGGCGACGATGTCGCGCCGGGTCGGATCGGCGAGGGCGGCAAAGACTCGGGGCAGCGTGTCGGTGGGCATCCGGTTCCAGTTTCAACTCGATGGTTGAAACGAACCGTAGACCGCAGTCCCCCGTCTGTCAACTGTCCGGTTGAAAGTGCTGCTACACGACGCGATAGCGGAGGAACACGACGCCGTTTGCGAATCGGCGCTCATCGAGCAGCTCGAGATCGGTGCGCATGGCGCGGGGCAGCGCGGGCTTGCCGCCACCGACGATCACGGGCCACACGAACGCCTGGTACTCGTCGACCAGGCCGGCCTCGAACGCTTGCGCCGCGAGGTGCGCGCCGCCCACTGCGAGATCGCCGGTCGCGGACGCCTTCATGGCGCGCACCGATTCGGCGTCGAAGTGGCGTTCGAGTCGAGTGTTGGCGGTCGACACCGCCTCCAGGGTCGTGGAGTAGACGACCTTGTCCGGCGCTTGCCACGCCGATCGCGAAGTCGGCAAAGAGGTCGGACTGCGCCGCGAGGTCGGCGTTGGTTTCCCACACCGCCATGGTTTCGTACAGGCGTCGCCCGTAGAGGAACGCGCCGATGGATCGCACGAGATCGGTGCAGGCGGCGAACACCTGGTCGTCGGGAGCACCCCAGTCGAAGCCGCCGCGTTCGTCCTCGATGTAGCCGTCAACCGTCGTGTTCGTCAGATAGATCAGCTTGGCCATACCGCTACAAATCTACGGGCGCCTATTCGGATTTGAGTACTTGCGCCGGCTTGATGCGCCCCGCGAGCCAGGCGGGCGCGGCGGCGAAGAGGTTGGCGAGGGTGAGCGTTGCGAGTGCGCCGGCGATTGCGATGAGGAGTGGTGCGGACGGCTGGAAGCGCAGACCGAGTTGGTCGGTGAGGATCTGCCACGTGAGGCGTCCGGCGATGAGGCCGAGCGGAGCGCCGATGAGGAGCGCCAACGCGACGAAGGTCGAGGCTTGCCAGGCGACGATCACGCTCACTTGGCGGGGTACGAGCCCGAGTGTCTTGAGGATCGCGAAGTCGCGGCGGCGGCGTCGGACCGATGCGATGAGGACGTGGGCGAGTGTGCCGAGCGCCAGGAGCGCGAGGAGACCGGCAAGCGCGAATGGCATCCACGCGATGCGCATGAGGTTCTCGACGTCTGCTGGTCGGATAGGGCGGAGCACGACGGGTCCGAAGTCGCGGCGCAATCGGGCGTACATCGTGTTGGCGTCGGTCCGGGGGGCGTAGCGGACGAGGTAAAGCCGGGGGCTTCCCGCCGGTTCGCTGTGGGCGAAGGCGGTCATTGGCATCTCGATGACACCGCCTTGGGTGGAAGAGAGCACCTCGGGCGGTGCGACGATACGACCCACGATGGTCAGCGGTGTTCTGACCGTTCGGAGTGTTGATGGACACACGTTCGCCGACGTGATGTTTCGTGTCCCGGAGCGCGGTCGCGGTCATGGCGACCTCGTCGTCGGCGTCGGGATGTCGGCCCTCGATGAGTGAGGGCAGGGCGACACCGTGTGTCGTATTGACGCCCATCGTCGCGAGGTGAGTGTTTCCGACGGTCGCGTCCACGAACGAGATGCTGGTCAACGCGGCGCCGTGTGTGTCGGAGTGGAGTTGCCGCTCGAACTTGTGCGCGTCAGTCGCGGCGCCGCCGACCTCTTGGAATCCGCCGTTGGGGTTTCCGATCGCGACATCCCAGGTCCACCCGTATGTCGACGGGGTGTGCGTCATGGCGGCGAGGCTTGCACCGAAGACGTACGCGCCGGTGATCGCCGCGACCGCGACCGTGACGGTGACGAGCGCCGCGCGCACCGGGACCGCGGTTCGGCCTCGACCCGGTTCGACCGCGAGGCGGACGCCGACACCGGCCGAGACCGGGAGGCCAAGACGTACTGCCAGTCGGCCGAGCCGTGACGCTGATGTCCGCGACGCCTCGGGCGAACTCGCGGTGTCACCACGGGCTCGGCGCCACGCTGAGGGGAAGACGCACACAAGCGAGAGCGCGACGATGAGGATCGCGCCCGCGATGAGGACCGGGACGTCGACGTACATTCCCGCGTGCGGTTCTGCACGACGGGCGAAACCAACCGGTGTGAAGCGCGACGCCGCCACAGCGAACAGGGCGGCGCCGGCTGCGACGACCAGCGCGATCATCGCGGTACGCGCAAGTGATATCGCAAGGATCTGACGTCGTGTCATACCAAGCCCGCGTAACGTCGGGGCATCGTCGGTGTCTGCGCCGCTGTCGCGAGCGAGCGCCTGACCGCCGAGGAGCAAGAGCATGAGCGCTGCGGCTACGGCGAACAGCCACATCGCGTTCGCAACGGTACGGATCGCTCGCCGGCCGGCGCTCAACAGTTCGGCCGAAGTTTGGAACTGTGCAACCGCGTGCACGTCCTGACGAGACACAAGGCGTTGGTAGTCGGCACGGAACCGATCGGCATCACGTGCTCCGTGCACGAGTCGCACCGACATACCGCCGTTGCTGAGGTAGTCACGACCGAGGACCGGTTCGATGTACACGCGCGGCGAACGCGGGTGTGAGGTAGACGACCTCACTGCCTCCCAGAAACTCCACGTCCTGGTTTTCCGGTGACGTAGCAAGATCGATCGGTTGGCGTACGACCCCGACCACAGTGACATCGACGGTCGGTCCGTGCGCACCGAGTTCACCTCCCGAGAGCATGCGCTTGACGTCTGCGAGAGTTGCCGCCTGGACGCGCACGTGATCCCCGGCGGAGAGGTGACGACGCGCGGCCATGCCCGGACTGACCGTCACCTCGCGCACCCGGGCCGGGTCGGCAGGGCGACCCGCGAGCACCACTCCACGGTCAACGGACTGGTACTGAGCGTTGTCGCCCGCAACGAACGGAACGACCCGACGACCCTGATCCGAAAAGTCAGGAAAGGCCACGAAGACGTACGCCACCCGCCCCGCGGCCGCGACCTCGGGAAGTCGGCGCACGTCCACCGGATCAATCGCCGGCGATGCGGACACGTCAGCGGTCAGCGAATTCCGCTTGAGGCGATCGAACGCACTCGTCGTCCGCCGCGCGCCCGCGAAGCCCGTCAGGACAATCCCGGCCGCGACTGCGATCACACCCACGAGCAACAACGTCGACACGATGCGCCCGCGAAGGCGCGCGGCGAACTACCAGCCCGATGCCCCGCACAGCCTCCAGTCTGCATGACCACGGGCGCGGCCAGAAGGGCACCACCACCACAACCGACCGAGTACTAACCCACCTCTGCATTGAAGATGCCGACCGAGGCATCGAAGCCGCGCAGCGATCCCACATCTTTCACTCGGGCCGCGCACAGCCGTCTCTTCTAGCCGGCCATGTCCTGTTTCGACAGGATGCGCGTTGGGTGGACGCGTACAAGGAGCTCGCCGGGCACCGCATTTCGGCGTCCGAAGGCCTCGGCGTTCTCTGCGCCCATGTAGCGCGCGCCGATACGGGTTGCCCACGACAACAGCTCGCCGGTATCGGTACTCAACTCGGCGCGCCCTTCGACCGCGACGAATGCGAACGGCGGTCGTTCGTCGTCGACGCAGAGCGCGACCCGGTCGTCCCGCGCAAGTGCCTTGCCCTTCACGGTGCCGGAGCCGGTGGTGAAGATGATGTCGTCGCCGTCGCGTACGAACCAGATCGGCACGACGTGCGGCGCGCCGTTGGCCCGCGCGACGGCGAGCTTGCCGGTACGAGTGCCGTGATCGAGGAACGCATGCACTTCGTCGGCGGTCATGTCTCGGGCCACGGTTTCGGAGAGTACGCCTTCGTGCAATCACGCACGCTGGGCGACTACGACGAGAGTTCAGCCCGGCGCGACCACCAGGTCTCGGCTGCCGTCATTGCGCGCTCGGCTTCGTGGATGCTGTCGCCCATGAGCCCTGCGGTGGCAGCCCAGTGCAGGGGTATGAGGGCGAGAGCCCCGGGGAGCCATCGGTACTCGTCGCGAGTAAGCGGTTCCGGAGCCGTGCGTTCGTAGGCGGCGAGCAGTCGTCGCGGCTCGAGCAATTCAACCGGCGGGCCCACGCCTTCGGGACCGCTCTGGGCGACGTGGTTCAGGCTGCCCGCGATGTCGTACAGCCGCTCTCTGACCCTCGCGAAATCCAGATCGAAGGTGACCCATGAACCGTCGCGGAGTTCTCCCGCGTTGCCCAATTCGTAGTCCCCATGAATTGGAGCGCATTGCAGTTCGAGGCCCGTCCGGAGTTTGGAGAGCTCGCTGGTCAGTTGGCGCATCCGACGCACGACCGGCTCGCTGCCGGGCCCGAGCCTGCGGCGTGTGAAGCCGATCGCGTAACGCAGTTGGCCGAAGGTTCTGTGGTCGTCGAGGGGTTCGGGCGGACTGGGCTCCCAGACTGCTTTGAGCGCAGTGTGCACGCGTCCGAGTTCCTCGAAGAGGCGGGCGTAGGAGTCCTCGTCCGCCGGTGGCTGCACGTGATCGATGAACTCCTCGAGCTCAGCCCAACGATCAGCGACCCTCACGAGGTCGCAGCCGGAAATCGGAATCGGCCGAGCGACGCGGACTTGCGTCCGCTGGAGCCTCTCCCGCAAGCGCCGCAGTCCCGCGACCCGCCCGCGGCGGACCCAGGGTCTGTGCACCCGGAGGACAACCGGCGGCTCCACGTCTATCCGCAGGTTGAGGTTGAACGCACCGCCGATGTCTGCCCGTCCGGTCCCGCGCGCGACGCGGTCGATCAGGGCCGAGACGGCCGGATCATCGGGGCCGGCTCTCGGTCCAAACCGAGCGCGGCAAGGCAGGGGGAGACGTCGAAGCTTCGACTCCGGTCATGGCGATGGCCTACCAGTACCGCGCTCAGTCGGGATGTCGCAGCAGGAGCGCGCGACTGGTCGCGGCGATCCAATCCTCGACGCGCTCGAGCGACCAGCCGTAACTGTCGCGCAGCATCAACGCGAACCGGACGTCGGAGATCGCCGCGAGTGTGTCGACGGCCTGGTCGTGGTCGATGCCGGGCGCGAGTGCGTGCAGACGTTCGAGCATTCCGACGATCTGGTCGACGCCGCCGCGGTGACGGCGCTGGCCTTCGTCGAGCGCTTCGGCGAGCGCCGGTTCCGCCGCGGCACCGGTCACGAGCGCATGCACGATGTCGCCGCAGTTGCGCAGGATCGCCGCGGTGATGCGCGCGTTCGTGGCGACGACGAACCCGGCGTCGTCGGACGTGGCGGCGGCCCGCGCGATCTCGCTGATGCCCGCCTCGCGATCGAGGAGATCGTTCAGACGACCGACGATCGCCTGCTTCGAGCCGACGCTGTCGTAGACGGTCTGGGCCGACACGCCGGCGGCCTCGGCGATGTCGCGGACGCTCGTGCGGCTGTAGCCGCGTTCGGCGAACAGTCTCCGCGCGGCGTCGAGGATCGATTGGCGGGTGAGCTCGGCGCGGCGCTCCCGCAGGTTCGACGGCGGCGTCTCCATACGCGTCCCTTCCTATCACTTGACAAGTGTTCCAGTCAGTTTATAGTCGTTCCAGTCAGTGGAACACCGATCAATCCAACTCGAAAGGAACCTGTCATGACCCCGATCTCCGAGCTCGACACCCGTCCCGTGGCGCCGATCCCGCCCGAGCGCGCCCACCGGAGCAGCTCGACCTCCGACCTCCGCGGCCGACTCGCCGGCGTGGGTGCGCTGACGTTCGCCGGCGTCGTCGTCCTCCAGAACGTGCTGCGGGGGAGCGAGGCACCGGCCAACGACGCCTCCGCCCGGCAGGTCCTCGACTACTACGCCGACCACCGCGCGATGACGTTCGTGCTCGTCGCCACCTTCGTGGTCAGCGGGCTCGGTATGGCCGCGTTCATCGGCGGTTCGCTGCGCCGTCTTGCATCGGGCGGGCGGGGCTGGGCCACGATGGGCGCCGTCGGTGCGACCGGCATCATGGCGCTGTTCTCGGTCGTCGTCGGCGTCGAGGAGGCGCTGTCGATCGCGGCCGACCGGCTCCACCCGAATGCCAGCGCCGTCGAGGCACTGTGGATCCTGCACAACAGCGTCTTCTCGGTGCTCGACCTGTTCATCGCGATCGCGCTGTTCGGCCTTGCACGCGCCGGAGTCGCCGCGGGTGTCACGCCGCGCGCCTTCGCATGGCTCGCGCCGATCGGCACCGCGCTGCTCCTCGTTGCGGCAGTCGCCGGTCCGGCCATCGCGGCCGGCGAGATGATGGCGCTGTTCGGTGTCGGTGTCGTCGGCTTCGTGATTTGGCTGGCGTTCCTCGCGGCCACCGGTGTGCGCCTCGTGCGCATCGGGAACGAGGGGTGAGGATGATGACGACCACGGACACTGCCCACGACGTCGCCGTGCGCCTCTTCGCCCGGCTCGAGCAGGCATGGAACGCGTCCGACGGCGCGGCATTCGGTTCGGTGTTCGCCGACGAGACCGACTTCGTCGACGCGCGCGGCAGCCACCACTGCGGCGACGGTGACTTGGTCGGCGCCGGGCACCAGGCCCTGTTCGACACGCTCTATGCAGGGACTGCGATCACCTACGGGATCGAGACCGCTCGTGCGATCGCACCCGACGTGATCGTCGCGGTCGCGGGAGCAACCCTCGTTGCACAACCCGCACCGCTGCCCTCGACGGACCACTCGCGTATCACCGCGGTGATCAGGCGTGACGGCGAGCACTGGTGCATCACCGCGTACCAGAACACACTCGTGCGGGCCATGCCGTGACGCGACCATGACCTTCGTGATGCCGCCCGGGCCACGCGTACGCGGTTGCCAACGGCGCTGCCTGATTGGGACTATCGACGAGTTCGTAGTGGCCGAAGTGTGGCCCCCCGGTCCCACTGACAAGGAGGAAGTGACATGGCAACACCTAGCGAAGGCAACGAGCTCGGCTTCGAGCGGGACATCAAGCCCATGTTCCGGACGAGGGACCGAGACTCGATGCTTCAGGCGTTTGATCTGTTTGATTACGAGGACGTCGTCGAGCACGGCGATGCCATTGTCGGCGCCCTGCGCAGCGGTCGGATGCCCTGCGACGGCGCCTGGGCCGATGCCCAGGTCGACAAACTCCAGCAGTGGATTGACCAGGGCACGCCCGCCTAGGTTCGCCGCCCCGCCCCCGCAGCCGGCCCTTGTCACACACCCGAGATGGTCGCGACGGGATGTCTTCCGGGGTTCGAGTAGCACCGCCAGGTGAGACGATCGTCTCGAGACCAACCACTGAGCCGAGACGGGTCTGCTCCGGGCTCGCTATGCGGCGCCGACGCGCAGCGACGAGGCCTCGCTCATGGATACGACGGCGTCGCGCGGCGGAATGGTGCCACCCGGATGCTTCTCGGTGCAGTGATCGTTGGCAGCGGCGAGGGCGGCCGTGTTCGCCGACGCCGGGAGCGCGGGCGCAGGCAACGTCGGAGGTTCGAGAAATGCCGGCTTGCCCGTGAAGTCGAGCGAGTCGAGGAGGTTGTCGGCGTTGGCGTCGCGGAACGTGAGCGCGGGCAGGTTCCACTTCGTCTCGATCAACTTCAAGATCGAGGTGTGGTCGTGCACCACGTGTGACACGTAGTTCTTACGCGCGTACGGAGACACGATCACCGCCGGGACGCGAAACCCGTACCGGTCGTAGCCACCGGGGAGATCCGGCGGCACCGTGATGTCCGGCGGGATGTTGTCAGGCTTGATCGCCCGCGGCGGCGGCACGTGGTCGTAGTAGCCGCCGTGCTCGTCGTAGGTCCAGACGAGCACGGTCTTCGCCCACGCGGGTCCGTGCATGACCGCGTTGATGATTTTGGCTGCGAACTGCTCGCCGATACGAATGTCTTGTGGGTCTTCCTCGGACTGGTGCGAGAAGTTGGGATCGACGTACGAGACCGAAGGCAGCTTTCCCGCCGCGGCGTCGGCAAGAAACTGGTCGGCGCTCGCGATGCTGTGAGGATATTTGGCCAAGACCTCGGGAACGACTCCCATCGCAGCCGGCAGGTCGTTGTAGTAGTTGCGCCACGTGATGCCGTGCGCGTGCAGCTGCTCGAAGATCGTGCCGTTGGGAGGCTCGGGTGCGACGAGCGCAGCGTCGGTCGTGCTGACGATCCCCGCCGCGGTTCCAGCCACGAGGAATCTCCGGTTGGGGTAGGTCTGCGCCATGACCGAACAGAACCAGCGGTCGGCGAGCGGGAACGTTTCGGCGAGCCCGTAGTAAAACGGGATGTCGGTCTGGTCCCAGTAGCCCATCGCGACCGGCCCGCTTCCCTTGACGAACCCATCGTTGCGGCCGTTGGCGAACGCGGTGTGACTCGAGTTCCAGCTCTGGCTCGGCGAACTATCGAGTTGGCACGACGACGGCATGTGGAACGCCTTGAGGAGGTTGCCGTCGGTGTAGAGGTTGGCGTCGATCGGGAGACCGTCGGAGCCGAGCTTGAAGCCGTCGCCCCGGCTGAGCATCCCGAAATGATCGTCGTAGGAGTGGTTCTCCATCATGAGCACGATGATGTGCTCGATCTGCGGCATCGTGTCGGTGCCGGCCGGCAGCTTCGGATTCGGGAGCGATCCCGGCCGGCGAATCGGAGCCGCATCCGGTGTCGACGTCGAGCTCGACGGCAACGGGCAGATGTGGTGCTCGACGGCGAGCGGCAGTCGTGCTCGACGGCGATGTCGATTTCGTCGACGAAGTGCACGCGGCGAGCGCGGTTCCGGCCGCGAGAGCGCCGAGCCCCTTGAGCAGGGATCGGCGGCTCAGCGCCGGGTCGGCGCCGACGTCAATCGTCGCTCGGTTCGTCGTGCACGTAGTCGTCCACCCTGGCCCGTCACCTCGATTGGGAGCCGCGTTTGTCTACTACCTCCGGCACGGCGATCTCATTCAACCGACGGTGCCCTGGTCAGTGTCCGAGGATTGTCTCGTCGAAGAACGTGGGATTGGTGCTGGTCCACAGCGCATGGGCGTTGTCGTGCACGAACGCCCGGAAGTCGGGGGCGTCGAGAAGACCGTGTTCGACGAGTTCCCACGCTTCGCAGAGGACGCGGGTGAAGTCGGGTACGTCCCAGTGGCCGATGTCCGATGCGAACATTGCGCGCAGCGGCGTTCCTGTCGGGAGGAGGCGGCGGTCGAACGCGAGCGCGTTCATGGGATCGTCGGCTTCGCATCCGAAGTGGAACTGACGTTGGAACATGTCGGCAATGTCGTCGATCTTGGTGATACCCGATCGCGCGAACTCGTCGAGGGTGTCTGATTCCTCGTCGGGGTCGGCGAGGAAGACAAGCGACTGGTCGAGCCTGCCCATCCGGTCGATGAAGGCGGGCGGCGCGTACGTATGGAACAGCTCATGGAGACGGCGTCGATCGAGATTGGCCGGGTTGTAATGGTCGAGCGCGTCCGGGTTGCGTTTCGACCAATGACCGATGAGGTCGGCGAAGAGCGTGGCTGCCCATGCGGCACCGCCTTCGAGGAACGCGAAATGCAACGTGGGGAACCGTCGCGGTACGCCCCCGAACACCAAAGATCGGCAGATCGCCTCGCTGCCCGCCGCGAAGTTCCCGATGTGGTTTGCGACGTAGTTGCTCGGTGAAGTTCGGCTCCCGAAACCGATGCCGGTGGAGTGGAACGTGGGCGAAACGCCGAGCTCGACACATCTCTGCCACAGCGGGTCGTAGTCGTACGCGCTGTCGAGGCCGAGGCCGTCGACCCAGCGTGCCGCCCTATCACCAGGATGGTTGGGCGCGTTCGCGGAGCACGAGACCACCGAACAGGAACGCCTTCAGGCCGAGATCGGCGGTGGCGTGCTCGAGCTCGCTGATCGCCTCGTCGGGCGTATACGTCGGAATGATGCCGACGGGAACGAGTCGATCGCGAAAATCGCGGTATTGCTCGGCGAAGTAGCGGTTGCACCGCGAGCGAGCGCTTGGCGCAGCTCGTCGTCGTCGACGGCCATCGCTGCGAGACCCAGCGTCGGGTACAAGACGCCCACGTCGATACCGAACTCGTCGAGTCGTTCGTAAAGCAACCGCGGGATCGTTGCCGTGGCACGATCCAACGTGTTACGTGCGGGCAAACCCCACCACCCGGTACGCGCCACACCATGTTCGCGCCGAGCCATCCAGTCGAGCTGCCGCGTCACCCGCGAACTGTTCACGAGTTGGTCGAAACGCGCCGCGAGATCGGAGCCGCCGATCTCCAGCACATAATCGCGTAGGAGCGGCACGAACTCGATGAGATGCCCGTCAGCATCGATCACCGGATGATCGAGCCGCCCTCGAATCTCAGCCGCCGAGGCATGCGCGTTCACAATGCTTCTCTAGCGGAGCATCGTGCGCCGAGACAAGCACGCGACGCGCGAGCAGGAGAGGTGTTGTGATTTCTACAACGGTGTGGGAGTAACGGGACGGTACTCGAACCGGCAAATCGCCCAACTCGCAACACACCTTCTCGATTGGGCGCTTGAGCAGTCGACCTAGCGAACCCCACGAACGCCCGATACACATCGTCTTCGCACGTGCGGTGGGTATCCCCTACCGGCACAACGGGGATGCCCGCCCGGACTCCTCCGGCGCGTCTTATGGGACGCGCTCGCTCGTCGGAGCCGCGCTTCTTCGACCGCGACCGATCGACAGTTTGGCGTCGGCGCGGTGGCGGTTCGCGGGTTGAGCCACACGTATACGGCGTTGCGTCGGACGACCGCTACCGATGGTGGGGTGGCTCGCACATCGCGCGTGACCTCTCAGTGGGATGACATGCCGCCGCCCGATCAGCAAGTGATGTGGCCGCTGTATTTCGAGTGAATGCCGCTGGAACCTGCCGTGCCAACGCCGACAGCGTCACCGCGAGCATTCCGTAGGTCTCCCGTTCCGAAGCCGGGTGCGGTTTTGCCGCGGCCGATACCGCTGGTCGCGTTCCGCGTTCTCGTCTCCGATGATGACCATGGTGCCGGTGCCGCAGCCTTTGACGGTGCCGGTGAACACGTCTGTGCGGCTCACCGCATAGCGCTTGCCTGTCGCGTCCAGCGCGGTGACGCCGGCGCTCACGTGCTGGCCCTCGAGGTCGCCGTGGAATTGTCCCGTCTCGGTGAACGGGTAGACGCAGTGGCCGCCGTCGCAAAACGGAGTGAGGAGTGTGAGAGGCGGACCCGCGTTGGTCCAGTGCAGCAGACGGCCCGGCGTGGGAGTCGTGGTTGTTGTCGTATCCGCCGGAGCGAGGCTCCTCGCGCCGGCGCTCGTCTTCGGAGAAGCCGATGAGCTTGAGCACGCGGCGAGACCGAGTACGGCCGCCGCGGCCACAATCTTTACAGACCGGAGGTTGCGCATGACGTGATTAAGGCATGTGGGCGGTAACACATGGGTAACAGCGTGCCCAGACGTACCCGATATCGTCGTTCCAAATGGAATACCGCATCCTCGGACCGATCGAGGTTTGGCGCGACGGGCGCGTGATCGCTCTCGGTCGAGGACTCGGGCGTACCGCGCTCGCCGCGCTCGTGCTTTCAGCCGATCGAGTCGTGACGCCAGAAGTGCTCGCGGACGCGCTTTGGCATGGAGCCGAGCCCGTGTCGTGGCGTAAGGCGCTGCAGATGCACGTCAGCCGCCTGCGGACGGTGCTCGGCGCGGAAGCGATTGATACGACTGTCGGTGGCTACCGGATTGCCGTAGATCCAGATGCAGTCGACGGGCACCGCTTCATTGCGCTGATGCAGCGACCGACGGCTGAGCGCGACGGCGCGATGGACGATCTTCTCGAGGTGTGGCGGGGCCGCCCGTATGACGAGCTCGATGAATGGCCGGCGGCTGTTGCGGCGCGCCGCCTACTCGACGCGCTGCTCGCCGACGCGGTCGAGGCGCGGATGCGGTCCCGAGTGCGCGCCGGTGTGGTGCCGGTCGCGCAGCTCGAACAGCTCGTCGACGACGCACCGGAGCGGGAGCACCGTTGGGCACTGCTCATGCTTGGTCTGTACCGGGACGGTCGCCAGACCGAGGCGTTGCGCGCCTTCGATCGCGCACGCACGGAGCTAGCCGACCGTTTCGGCATCGACCCTGGCGCGAACCTCGTCACACTCCAGCGAGCGATTCTCGACCAGGAACCGCGTCTGAATACACGGGATTTCGATATCGCGACTCTCGCGGTGTCAGACGACGCTGACGTACCGCGGATCGTCGTCGAACATCGTCGGCGTGCCGCAGAACACCGCGGCCGTGGTGACATCGCTGCGACCCAGCAGGAGATGGAAGCGGCGCTCGCCCTCGCGCTGCAGAACGAAACCGATCCACGCGTGACGATCGACCTTTACCTCGAGGTAGCGGAGTTGGCACGCCAACGCGGTGACCCGAGACGCGCCGCAACGGTGGCGAGTGCGGCTGCTGACCTCGCCGCGGCTGGTCCGTGAACCGTCGCGTCTCGCACGCGTCGCGCTCGTCACCTCGGGTGAGGGTTGGCTCACGGGCATCGACCCTGAGGCGGAGCCGATCGTGCTACTTGACGAGGCACTCGCCGAAATCCGCGCGGTTCCAAGTCGTCTCCGCGCTCAACTCCTGGCCCGCCGCGCGGTCGCCGTCAGCAACAACCGCCCCATCCAGATCGCCGAAGCCGATGCGACCGAAGCGCTCGCCCTGGCGCGCGTCCTCGGCGATCCCGAGACTCTCGCTATCGCGTTGCACGCACGATTGACCGTCGACCAAGACCTCAACCACCTCGATGTGCGGGCAGCACTTGCTGACGAACTCGCTCAGCTCGGCGAGGCCCACGCGCGGCCTGCATGGCGAGCCTGGGCCGCGCCGGCGCGAGCACGAATTCATGCAGCTCGCGGCGACTTCGACCGCGCCTTCGGAGTGCTCGAGGAGCTCGAAACTGCGGCGCGCGCCTTGCACGACCCTGTCGGGCTATACCACGCGGGCGGCCGCCACATATTCATGGCGACGGTCGGAGGTAACTTCGAAACCGCTGCGCACGTGCTGGAACAAGGTCGTGACGCAGCGGTGCGAGCGCTGATGGACCCGACCGCGGCTGCCCTCGCGTATTACGGGGCGATGGGAATCTTGCGGCTGGTCAACGGTATGTCAGTCGACACTCAGTTCCGCGGACGACATCGTCTGGCCACAAGAAACAATGCACGCCTCGTTCCTCGCGTCGCAAGCGCTTGGATCGGTGCAGTCCGGAGATCTCGACCGAGCACGGGCGGCGATCCAACCAGTGACGCCGGAGCGCCTGGCAACCCTTCCGTGCGACCTTTACTGGCCGCTCGTCGTGTGGATGGTCGCAGCTGTGTCCCATGCGCTCAATGATCGCGAACGGGCGCTCGCGCTGTTGCCGTTCGCGTCACCGATCGCCGACCTCTACCTCATCGATCCGGGCGGAATCTTCCTCGGCTCAATGCACCATCACACCGGCCTCCTCGCCGCCACAGCGGGAGAAAGCGACGCGGCGAGGTCACACCTTGAAAATGCCGTTGCCGCGCATCGGCGCATCGGCGCGAGCCAATGGCTCGCCCGCAGTGAACACGAACTGCTCGGCATTTCGGCGCAAAGCATCCTGCCGTAAACGAACGTCTCTCCAAGACTCGATGCCATGCCCGGGCGAAATGGGTACACGAACCCGTCGCCCGCTCGCGACTTGTGCCGTGTACAAGCCAGGCGAAAGTTCGACTAACGGTCGTTTCCTCGATCCCGGCTTGAAGAACCCAACAGCCGGAAACCGCTTCGACAAGCCAAAATCGGGCTGTCGCCGGCCGGTGTGGAGGTGATGGTGTCTGATCCCATGAGATCGGCGACACCTGTGTCAAGACATCGGAGACACCAAACGTTGGGGGTCTTCGATGGATCTGGGTCGCTACTTGGTGGAACGTCACCTCCGAGAGGGCACACCGGTCGCTGAGCTCGCCGCCAGCCATGGCGTGCATCGCAGCTGGCTCTACAAGCTCCTCGCCCGCTACCGCGCGGACGGCGACGCCGGACTCGAGGCCCGCTCCCGGCGCCCGCACCGATCACCGACCCGGATCAGCCGCCAGTTCGAAAACGAGATCGTCGCACTGCGAAAACGGCTCGACACCGCCGGCTTCGATGCCGGCGCGCAAACGATCCACACCCACCTCGCCCGCGTCCATCCGAACCCGCCGTCGGTGTCGACGATCTGGCGGGTGCTCTACGCCCGCGGGTTCGTCACACCCCAACCCCACAAACGGCCCCGTAGCTCCTACATCCGCTTCGTCGCCGAACTCCCCAACGAGTGCTGGCAGATGGACGTCACCCACTGGCCGCTCGCCAACGGCACCCACGTCGAGATCCTCAACATCATCGATGACCACTCCCGACTGTGCGTCGCCGCCCAAGCATTCGCCGTCGTGAACGCGCACGACGTCGTCGACACCTTCCACACCGCTGCAACCTGGGGGTATCCCGCCAGCGTCTTGTCCGACAACGGTGCGGTGTTCACCGCCACCTACCGCGGCGGCATCGGTGCAATGGAAAGCGAACTCTCCGCGCTCGGCATCACGTTCAAACACTCACGTCCGTATCACCCGCAAACCTGCGGGAAGATCGAACGGTTCCATCAAACCGAAAAGAAGTTCCTCGCCAAACAACACCCGCCCGCCACGATCCACGCGTTGCAACGCCAACTCGACGAGTTCGTCGACACCTACAACACCGTCCGACCCCACCCGCGCTCAACCGGCGCACACCGATCGTCGCGTTCAACACGCGGACCAAAGCCCACCCGCGCCTCACCGGCATCGCCATCGACGGCTACCGCCTCCGCCGCGACAAGATCGACCGCAACGGCAAACTCACCATCCGCTACAAGGAGGCTCCACCACATCGGCCTCGGCCGACGACACGCCGGCCAAACCGTCGCGGTCCTCATCGCCGGACACGACATCCGTGTCCTCAACGAAACCGGCGAACTCATCCGCCAACTCGTCCTCGACCCAATCCGCGACTACCAAGCCCAACAAACCTGACATCTACGATGTCGCCAATGTCGCGAGACATCTGTCTCCGATGTCTCGCGACACGACAAGTGTGGAGGTGATGGGACTTGAACCCACGACTTCTACGTTGCGAACGTAGCGCTCTACCGGGCTGAGCTACACCCCCGAAGGAACGATCAGGGTACCAAACACCTACTCGCCCGCTCGCTGCTGTGCCTGTTCGATCGCGCCCTGCAAACGGGCCGCGACCATCGCCGTGGTGAGGTCGCCGCGGGTGCGTTCGAGCACCCCTCGCAGCTGGTCGGTCGTGCGCCGCAAGCCACCGGTCACGCCATCCGGATAGTCGATCGTCACGAGCAACGAGTAGATCTCGTCCATCGCGCTCATCAACTCCTCGGCGCGCTCGAGGTGGCCGGCACGGAGCTGATCGAGGAGCTGGCGCCGCAACTCGCTCGCCGCTTCGGCGAGACCGTTGCAATACGGCGCCACATCGACCGAGATCTCCTCGGGCGTGGGGAGTGGATCGTCACGCACCAACGCGAGCGTGCACCACGCTTCGGCGAGCTCTTTCTTCGCGTCGTGCAACGGTCCGCTCGTCCGCACGTCGGGATGGCCGACCAGCGCGGCGTCGGCCTGCGCGAGGTGGTCGCGTGCTTCGCGTGCCAACGCCTCCGCCGAGTCGTACTCGCCACGATGGGTCGCGCGGATCGACGCCGCGCAGCACTGGATCGCCTTGCGCGCCGCCCCGATCGTTATCTCACGAGCGCGGTGCTTCTCTTCGAAGGTCTCGCGGGCGCGGGCGCCGACGGCACTGATCTCGGCGCGTCGATCCACCGCTCCGGCTACGACGACGCGGAGGCGCTGCGCCGCAACACGAGCTCAGGCGCCCGCCGTTCCGGCATGTAGTGCACCTTCTGGGGCCGCTCGAACTGCGTCGAACGCAGCCACGCCCAGAGGCCGAGGTACGCGATGGCCGCGATGTCGACGAGGATCTGCAACCCCCACGCCGCGGGCGAGTGGGTCATCGCGGCAAGGATCAGCGTGACGGTGATCGACGCGGTCAGCGCCCGGATCACGTCCCGGCGCCGGCGAGCCGAACGCTGCACGGACGACGCGCGGAGCGCGGGCACGAGCGGCCGGGTCGGGATGTGCGCCCTCGGCGCGCCCGCGGCGCTCGCGTTGTCGATCTCGAGATGACCGTTCGTCTGGCCGAGCACGTCGAGCTTGTAATTGAAGTCGACGATGGAGTCAGCGGTGCGCTGACTACGGGATCGCAGCAGCGGCGGTACGAGTACCACCGCCCAGAGAACTGCCAAGATGAACAGGACCGGCAAGGGCGTCAAGACCTCTCGAACGCGGTTGTCTGTGTCCACGAAGGTAACAACGAGTGACGATCCGATGTGGGACCATCGACCTACACAGTCTGGTGTCCACAGCTTCCAGAACCAAACCGTGCCCGATTTCGGGCTTTTTAATCAGAGGCTCAGAAACCGAACGGATCGGACTCCGAGGGCGCGCGCCGGAAGGTTCCGCTGCGGCCTCCGGTCTTCTCCCAGAGCTGGAGATCCCCGATCGTCATCCCCCGGTCGACCGACTTGCACATGTCGTAGATGGTGAGGGCCGCGACCGCCGCCGCGGTCAGCGCCTCCATCTCGACCCCGGTGCGATCGACGGTGTCGACGTTGGCCTCGACCTCTACGTAGTTGTCCTCGAGGCGGAAGTTCACGAGCACGGATCCCACCAGGAGCGGGTGACAGAGCGGAAGGAGGCTCGGGGTCTGCTTCGCGGCCTGGATGCCGGCGACCCGGGCCACCGCGAGCACGTCACCCTTGCTGATGGCGCCCGAAGCGATCCTCGATGCCGTCTCGGGCTCCATGTGCACCCGGCACCGGGCGACCGCACGGCGGTGGCTCGGCTCCTTGGCGGTGACATCGACCATCCGGGCCCGCCCGAGCGGGTCGAGGTGCGTGAATTCCGGCGCCATGAAAAACGAGTCTACGGGCGGTTCGGACGGGAGCGCTCATGGGCCGCGTATTTCGAGTGATGGTCGGGTCGGCCCGTGCCAGGCTTCGCCCTCGCAGCGAGGCGACGGAGGACCCGCAGTTTTGAACGCTCCGAACCACGAATCATCCACCTGGACGCATTACCTCAACGCGCTCACCCCGGACGGGCGCACCGAACCGGTCGACCCCGAGAAGTTCCGCGCGGGGATGCGCCACGATCGCTTCCCGCGTGCTTCGGCCTACGACGCGGTGTGGGCGCACCGGAACCACATGGGCCCCAGCGTCCTGTGGTTCACCGAAGCGCTCACGCAGGTGCTTCCGCTCGAGCCGGGTATGCGAGTGCTCGATCTCGGCTGCGGGAGCGCGATCTCCTCGATCTTCCTCGCCCGCGAGTTCGGCGTGCAGGTGTGGGCCGCCGATCTCTGGATCGATCCGTCGTCGAACCGCGAACGCATCGACGAAGCGGGCGTGAGCGATCGCGTGTTCCCGATCGAAGCCGAAGCGCACACGCTGCCGTTCGCGCACGCCTTCTTCGACGCGATCGTCAGCGTCGACGCGTATCACTACTTCGGAACCGACGTTCGTTACTTGTCGTACCTCGCGCAGTTCGTGCGCACCGGCGGCTACATCGGCATCGTCGCGCCGGGAAACGACATCGATCCCGATGATCTCTCTCCCGAGATGCAGGCGAGCCGCGCCGTTCGCCGCCGACTACTTCACGTTCCGCAGCGCGCAGTGGTGGGCGCGGCATTGGTCACGAACGTCGGGGGTCGAGGTGACGCACGCGGAGATGATCGAGGGCGGACGCGATCTCTGGCTGCAACACGCGCACGCGAACGAAGCGTGGGACGGGATCCCGTGGGCGGAGACCGGCGACGGCCCGTTGCTGCTCTCCGAGCACGGACAGCACTTGGGTTTCGCGCGGGTTGTCGCCCGCCGAACCGAAGATCACACACTGACGTTCGGCCCCGGTCGCTACACGACCAGGCTCGCGTAACGCGCTAGCCGCCGATCTGGCTCATGCTGCGATTCGGGCGGATGAAGTTGACTTTTCCGATGCGGTGGCCCGCCCATTTGTTGCCAACCGCGCGCTCGATCGCGACGGCTAACCGGTCGTCGAGGTCGGGTGCGTCGAGCCCACCATCGGCGCGCAACTCGGCGCGCAGGTCGGTCTCGTCGAGTCCGAACAAGCAGGTGCGGAACGAGCCCTCGGCGGTGATGCGCACGCGGTCGCAGTTCTCGCAGAACGGCTCGGTCACGCTCGGGATCACACCGACGTCGCCGTGACCGTCGACGTAACGCCAGCGCGCCGGCGGGCTCCACGTGTGCGGCCGCGGCCGGCTCGAGCGGGAACTCCGCGTTGATCCGATCGAGGATCTCGCGCGCGGGCACGACCTGCGACTCGGTCCACTCGCCCTGGGCGTCGAGCGGCATGAACTCGATGAAGCGAACACCGACACCCCGTTCCCGGCCGAACGCGGCGAGATCGACGACCTCGTCGTCGTTCACCCCGCGCATCACCACCGCGTTCAGCTTCACCGGCGCGAGACCGGCGTCGAGCGCGGCGTCAATACCTTCGATCACCCGATCGAGCTCGTCGCGGCGCGTCGAGCGCCAGGAAGCGATCGCGCTGCAACGTGTCGAGCGACACGTTCACGCGAGTCAGGCCCGCGTCGCGCGAGGTCGTGCGCAACTTGGGCGAGCTTCACGCCGTTGGTCGTCAGCGCGAGGTCGACGCCGAGGGGTGCGAGCATCTCGACCAGCCGAGTCACGTGCGCCCGCACGAGGGGCTCGCCGCCGGTCAGCCGGATGCCGTCGAACCCGTAGCGCTCCACGCAGAGCCGCGCGACCCGGGCGATCTCCTCGTAGGAGAGCACCTCGGTGCGGGGCAGCCAGTCCATGCCCTCGGCCGGCATGCAGTACGCGCAGCGGAGGTTGCAGCGGTCGGTGATCGAGATCCGCAGATCCCGTACGACGCGACGATGCCCGTCGACCAACGGCTTGGCGCCGAGAGCAACGGGCACGGAGGTCGGGATTCACGCACTCAGAGTAGGGGTGACTGACTTGCGTGGCCCCCGGGGGTGGGTTCGCCATTAGCTCCTCGACAGCGCAGCGACCAAATACAGCCGTCGAATCAAAGCTCCCCGGGGTGCAGTGTCGCGCCAGCCCCACGCGCCACTGCCTTTGTGCCACGCGATTCGCAACCTCCCCAAGCTGCGATTCGCCCGCCACGGCGATGTTCCACACGTTGAGCTCGCCGTTGAGCTCGCGGTGTTGTGTAGTTGTTATACCACTCAGAGTGGGATTTCCCATGGGCCCAACGGCCCAAAGCCGGTTCTGTGCAGTTCGCCACATTGCCGCCTTGTGCTTGAGTAGCGGGCCGATTGGGCCGATATTGAGACTCAAGTGGGAATGGATCCCCGACCGTGGGCGGCACCGGGTCGGGGATCGAGGCGCTGCGGCGGGCCTCCGGGCGGGGCTCGCCGCCGCCCCCCACCTACTGGCCACTCCGAGGCGAGCCCACTCCTAGGAAAGTGCCGCGGCGATCGCGGCACCGGTCGGGGCCGCGTTCAGATACGGCTCCGGCGCATGCGCGCGGTGCCCATTGTCGACGAGCACGTCTTCGACGCGGCTCCCGAACTTCTCGGCGAGCGGCACCGCGGCGGCTTTGTCGCCGACCGCTCGCACATTGACCCAACGCTCGATCGAGCCCGGCCACACACCCTGACCGTCCACCGGCGCCGGATCGAGTTGGGCGAACATCATCGGCGACGCCAACGGCGATCCGAGCGTCACGAACGTGTGCACCGGCCATTGCGGGTGATTGCACAACGCCATGTACGACAGCAGCGTGCCGAGCGAGTGCGCCACGAGCACGCGCGTCTCGGAATCGACCAACGGTTCGATCCGCGCCCGCATCTTCGCTCGTAGGTCAGGATCCGTGGCCATGATCGTCACCATGTCGACGGTCCGATCGAACGCAGCATCGCTCGCGGCCTGCCCGAGCGCGGCGACCGCGTCGGCGCCGGCGAAATCCGAGAGCGCGTCGGCGATTCCGGGCCGCGACGCCTCGAGCCGGCGATCAGCTTCACTGCCGGGCGCGCGTCGAAACAGATCGCCGTAGAAGCACACCTCCACGTCGTCATCGCCAAGCTCGACACCGTGGTGCCACAACCCGTCGCGCAACGCGGGAAGCCATCGCGCCTTGAGCTCGTGCGGGCCCCACAACTCGTTGAACGCTCCGTGTACCAACACGATGCGAGCCATGCACACTCCTCCCATCGCGACGGTCTGGACGATGATCTTGCCGTTCATCGATGGCGCATCGTCATGATCGTCTCACGGCTCGGCGTCGATACGCATCAGAACACTGCGCAACCCCGGACCGCCCAGATCGTCGAACGCGACCAGTCGCCGAAATCCTGCGGTCGTGTAGAACCGCTCGCGCGTCGTCAGACGCTCCAAGACCGCAGCGTGCGCCGCCGGACCAACATCGTTCTACGACGTCGGAGATGACACGCCGACCGACGCCGAAACCGTGCAACCAACGGGTCGGTTGCCACCGACACGATGTGAGCGTGCGGCGGCAGGTTCTGGCTCGAAGTGCACTTGCCGGCAGGCGAGTTGGAACTCGCGTTCGATCCTGTCGGCCTTGGTAAAATGCGAGTTGTCGCTCGTGTCGAAGGCATCGCACAGATGGCAGTCGCCCGGCCGCTTGTCCGGCGAGCGTGACACTCACGAACCGACCTCGTCAGAGCAGGATCACCGGGACGGTGTCGCCTATCTCTGCGCCTTCTCCGTCTTCGATACGAGCCAAGCCGGTCGCCGCGGCCATGCCCGAGAGCACGTTGCTCGCCTGGATGCCCGCGCGCTCGCATACATAGCGCCCGTCCTCGTAGCGCACCAAGACGCGATCGAAGTGCACGCGACCGTCGGCTCGACGCTTGAACGCCGTCTGCAGCTTCGGCGGTGACCATCTGGGGCAACACGTCGGTTGGCCCGCAAGTTTTCGCAACGCGGGACGGGCCAACAACTCGAAGCTCACGCGTGACGACACCGGATTCCCGGGCAGACCAAAGGCAGGCACGCCGCCGATCGCCGCGAACGCAAGCGGCTTGGCCGGCTTGATCGCGATCTGCATCCACGCATAGGTGCTGTTCGGCCGTGCTTGTGCGAGTCGTTCGAGCACGACCTTCACGAAGTCGTAGTCACCCATCGACACCGCGCCGCTCGTGACCAGCGCGTCGCACTCGTCGACCGCCCTCGTGATGATGTCGGTCAACACCTGCTCGTCGTCACGCGCGATACCGAGATCAACGGCTTCGAATCCCGCTTCTTCGAGCACCGCGAGGAGCATCGGCCGGTTCGAGTCGCGGATCATTCCCGGCGCGAGCGGACCCGACACGACGAGCTCGTCACCGGTCGAGCACACACCGACCCGCGGACGCGGATGACACCACACCTCGGCCACGTCGAGGCTCGCGAGCACACCGAGGTGCGCGGGCGTGAGCGTCGTGCCCGCTTCGAACACGCGCTGCCCCGCTTCGAGATCACCGCCCGCGTGGCGCACGTGATCGCCGGCGGCGGCCGCCTGGAGGATCGCAACCGCGTCGCCGTCGGCACGGGTGCGCTCGACCATCACGATCGCGTCGGCGCCATCGGGAACGGGCGCGCCGGTCATGATGCGCACCGCCTCGCCGGCGCCAACTGCGATCGTCGGCGCGTGACCGGCCGCGACCTCACCGACGATGCGCAAGGTCACGGGCGTCGCCTCGGACGCACCCGCGGTGTCGGCCGCGCGGACCGCGAACCCGTCCATCGCCGTGTTCGCGAACGGCGGGACCATCTCGCCCGCGATCACGTCACGTGCGAGCACCAGGCCGCGCGCGTCGGCCAACGTGATCGCACGCGGTGCGAGTGGCGCGATCGAATCGAGGATCCGTTGCTGCGCGTCCTCGAGTGAGATCACGAGCGCGACATCACGAGGTCGCCATCACACGAGACAGACCGGCTCAAACGATGCCCCGCCGGACCACGAGCTCGCGCAGGAATTCCGTGAGCTGCGGACCGATGTCGGGACGATCGAGCGCGAGCTCGATGTTGGCGCGCAGGAAATCGGCTTTCTGCCCGACGTCGTAGCGGCCGGTCTTGCACGTGAGCGCGAGCACGGTCTGCTCTTCGAGAAGGAGACTGATCGCGTCGGTGAGTTGGAGCTCGCCACCCGCGCCCGGCGTAATCCGATCGAGTGCGTCGAAGATCTGGGGCGTGAACACGTAACGGCCGATGACCGCGAGATTCGACGGCGCTTCATCACGCGGCGGCTTCTCGACGATGCGCCGGATCTTGACGACGTCGTCGACCGCTTCGCCATCGGGCTCGACGCAGCCGTACGACGAGATCTCCTCGGGTGACACTTCTTGCACCGCGACCACCGAGTGACCGTCACGCGCGTACGCGTCGAGCATCGAACGGAGCAGGCGCGCCTCGTCGACCATGATGTCGTCGCCGAGCAGGACGGCGAACGGCTCGTCACCCACGTGATGCCGCGCGACCGACACCGCATGACCGAGCCCGAGCGGATCGCGCTGGCGCACGTAGTGGATGTCGGCGAGGTCGGAAGCGAACTGCACTTCCTTCAACATCGCGTGCTTGCCCGTCGTCTCGAGGTAGTGCTCGAGCTCGAAGTTGCGATCGAAGTGATCCTCGACGCGCGCGCTTGCCGCGGCCGGTGATGATGAGGATGTCGGTGAGGCCGGCCTGCACGGCTTCTTCCACGATGTACTGGATCGCGGGCCGATCGACGACCGGCAACATTTCCTTGGGGATGCTCTTCGTCGCGGGCAGGAATCGCGTACCCAGGCCCGCGGCGGTGATTACCGCTTTGCGCACTGGTTGCATCGGCGCTCCTTCTGCCGCGCCGACGCGCGGAACTGCTCAGGTAGCTGCGGGAGGCGCGCCGAGATCGATCTCCTGGCGGCGCAACAACCGTCGAATGTTACCGAGGTGACGAATGATGACCAACACCGCGAGCGCCGCGACCACGACGATCTCCCACACGTCGTAGCCGAACACACCGACCGCAACCGGGAACAACACCGTCGTGAGCAATGACGCCAACGACGCCTTGTGCAGCACGCGTGCAACGATGAACCAGATCACCCCGAGCCCGATCACGATCAACGGGTAGAGCACGACCAGCGCGCCGCCGGCCGTCGCCACTCCCTTGCCGCCCTTGCGGTAGATCGGGAACGTGTGGCCGACCACCGCCGCGACCGCCAGCGCGCACGCGCCGCCCCGGCCCCCGATGAGCATCCCCGCGCCCGCGGCGATGGCGCCCTTGGAGAAGTCGAGGAGGAGCACCAGCGCGCCCGCCCGCCAGCCGAGGAGCCGCGCCACGTTGGAGGCCCCCGGATTCCCGGATCCCTCCTTGAGGATGTCGTGGCCATGCGCTCGGGCCACGAGGAGCGCGCTCGGGAACGTGCCGAGCAACCAGGCGACCGGAACGAGCAGCGCGACCACGAGCATCGCCGTCCATTCTGCCCCCGCTCGCGGCGCTGCTACGATTAGCACTCGGCGACTGAGAGTGCCAGGGAGTGTCCGATGCCGACCTACGACTACCGCTGCGCCAAATGCGGCGACGAGATCGAGGTCTTCCAGACGTTCGCCGAGAAGCCGCTCACGAAGCACGACGGCTGCGGCGGCAAGCTCGCCAAGGTCCTCTCGCCGGCCGGGATCGTGCTGAAGGGATCGGGCTTCTACAAGACCGATAACCGCAGCAGCGCCTCCAAGCGCTCCGCGTCCCACGACTCCGACAGCGGCTCCAAGTCGAGCGACAGCAGCTCGAGCAGCGGCTCCGACTCGAGCAGCGACTCGAAGAGCTCCGATTCCTCCAAGTCGGACTCATCGAAATCGGATTCGTCGAGATCGGATTCTGGCAAGTCGGGCTCCGAGAAGTCGTCGAAGTCCTCGGATTCGGGCTCCTCGAGCGCGAACGGCTCCAACGGCTCGGGCTCGAAGGCTTCGAAGTCCCCCGCCAAGAGCGGCTAACTCCGCTCGAAAGTTGTGGCGAATTCCCCGAATTCGCCTGGTACGTTGCGGCTGCACCGCCGGCTTCCCCCGTTGAGACGCTCTTCCCCGAGCCAGGTTCCGGTTTCGGAAGGATGCGCGTGCGCCGTTCCCCTCGTTTCTTCCTCGCGTGGTTTGCCGCGATCGTGGTCGCGCTGACGACCGCCCGGATCGCGGGCGGTGATCTGGCCACCCTCCACCGCCGGGCCGCGTCGCTCGGACCCCAGGTCTCGGTGATCGTCGCGACCCACGACCTCGTGCTCGGCGAGACGATCACGTCCGGCGACATCCGCCGCGAACCCCGCTATCGCAGCGAGACGCCTCGGGAGGCCTTGCGCAGTTCGTCGAGCGCGGTCGGCCGGGTCCTGATCGTCCCGGTGCTCCGAGACGGCGTGCTGTTCGCGGGCCACGTGGCGCCGGCGTCGCGCACGGGACTCGACGCGGTGGTACCGGTCGGCGAACGCGCGGTGCACGTGACACCCAAAGACGGGTTCCGACCCGTCCGCGGATCGGTGGTCGACGTGCTCGCCGCATTCGATCCGTCGGTCGTCACGGTCGACGGTCCGGCCGACGCCGCGGTCGTCGTCGCGAGTGGAGCGCTCGTACTGGCCGTCGACGACACGTCGGCGTCAAGCGACAGCGATGGCGCGAACGACGGCGTGACGCTGCTGGTCACCGAAGCCGAGGCCCACGCCATCGCGTTCGCCGCCGCGACGGCCGATCTCACGCTCGCGGTCACGCCGCCGGAGTCGGCGCGGCGCCCGGAACCGGGTTCGTAGGCGCGGGCTACATTCGCCCCCGTGGCCGGCCCGATCAGCACCGTGATCTTCGACTTCGGCGGCGTGATCTCGAGCCCGCTCTTCGTCGGCATCGGCGACTTCGAGAAGTCCGAGGGCTACCCCGCGGGTTCGTTGCTGCAACTGCTGTTCGGCGACACCTCCTACATCGGGGTCGAGGGCCGCGCGGTTGCCGAAGCGATCGCCGACGATCCCGACGCCGCGGAAGCCGCCGGCGCCATCCTCGACGAACCCGATTGGCACCTGCTCGAAAAAGGGCTCATCGACGTCCCGACCTACTTCACCCGGCTCTCGGAAAAGGCGCCCGCGTACTTGGGCCGCGAGATCGACATGGATGCGTACGCCCGCTTCTGGCGCCAGACCTCGCCCGGCGTGCACTGGATGGTCGTGCACAAGATCCGCGAATTGAAGGATCAAGGCCTGCGGCTCGGACTGCTCACGAACAACGTGAAGGAATTCGGCGAGCACTGGCGCACGATGTTCCCGCTCGAAGAGCTCTTCGAAGAGGTGGTCGACTCGAGTCACGTCGGCGTGCGCAAACCCGAGCGTGAGATCTACGAGATCACGTGCTCGCGCATGGCGATCGAGCCGACCGAAGCCGTGTTCATCGACGACAACTTCGACAACGTGATCGCCGCGCGCGGATTCGGGATGGAAGCCGTGCAGTTCGGTGAGAATCCGTGGAACGCGATCGCCGAGATCGACGAGATCCTCGAACGCCGGGGCGTTACGACCCGCTGACCGTCATATCGCTCAACAACACGGTCATACCCGCAACCGCGCCGGGCAGGAACGTGAGGTCGGCACCGATGTCGGCGATGTCGAGCAGCATCCGTTGCAGTGTCGACGCGACGGTGACTTCGCGCACCGGCTCTGCGAACTCGCCACCGCGCACCATCAGCCCTTCGGCACCAACCGAGAAGTCGCCGCTGATCGGATTGGTGCCGGAATGCAATCCGCTCACTGACTGCACGTAGAGCGCCTCGGGCACCGAAGCCATGATCTCCTCGGGCGAGTGACTGCCGGGCTCGAAACGCAGCGCGCGCACGCCGACTCCGGGAGTTGACGTGTAGCCGCGTGACGCGCTGCCCGTTGTGCCCGCGCCCGAACGCCGACCGGTGTAGACGTTGTGCAAGAACCCCTGGAGCACACCGTTGGCGATCAATGCGATCGGCCGGGTCGGTACTCCCTCGCTGTCGTATGTCGCGGCGCCGAGCGCACGCGGGTCGGTCGCATCGTCGAGCACGTTGACTCTCGCCGCCGCGATCGACTCGCCTTCCCGCCCTGCGAAGAGCGAACGCCCCTTCAACACCGACTCGCCGTTGAACGCGCTCGACAACACGCCGAGCACGGAACGGGTCACCAGCGGATCGAGGATCACCGGGAGGCGGCGACCGGCAATCGGCTTCGCACCCAGCAGCCGGCAGGCGCGGATCGCCGCGTCACGGGGAACCGATTCGAGGTCGAGATCGGCGAGCGTGCGACCGGCGACGAAGCCGTAACCGGTCTGCGCGCCGGTGCCGTCGTCGGCGATCGCGGAGGATGACGCCGAGCAGGTGGTGCGGCGCTGTTGCGCTTCCACGCCGAGCGAGTTCGCGATCGCCGACTCGCTCGACGCGTCGCCGTAACCGGCCGACTCGACGTTGCGAATCCGCGGGTCGGCCGCTTTGGTCGCGCGCTCGAGCTCCAGCGCGATGCGAACCTTCTCGTCGGTGGGGATCGCGGCGAGCTCTTCGCGCCAGACGTCGAGCGTCGCGGGAGTCACGCCATTCGCGTCGGCCGGGCTCGCCAGTGCGTACCACTCGTCGGGCTCGCCGAACGCGGCGTTGTCGCGCGCGTCGCGCAACGTCTCCTCGATCACCGAGGGTTCGAGCGATCCCGCCCACGCGTAACCCTGGCGATGGTCGACGACGACCCGCACGCCGATCCCTTCGACCACTGCGGTCGTGAGCGACTCGACCTCGCCGCCGAACACCTCGACCTCGGTCTCGCGCGAGCGCACGACGTAGGCCTCTACCTGTTCGCCCGCTCCTGCCTTGTGGGCGACGTCGCGTGCGATGTCGAGCAGTTCCTGCGTTCTTGCTCACGCGGCCGTCCCGCCCACCGTCATCTCGCGCACGAGGACCGTCGGCTGACCCGACGACACGGGCACGCTCTGGCCGTTCTTGCCGCACATGCCGGTCCAGGTGTCGAAGTCGTTGCCGACCGCGTCGATACCGCGCAACACGTCGGGACCGTTGCCGATGAGTTGCGCGGCGCGGACCGGACGAGTGATCTCGCCGTGCTCGATCAGGTACGCCTCGGTCACGCCGAACACGAAGTCGCCGGTCGCGGGATTCACCGATCCCCCACCGAGTTGCACGCAGTAGATGCCGAAGTCGACGCCGCGCACGATGTCGGCGGGATCGGTCTCGCCTTCGAGCACGAACGTGTTGGTCATGCGCGGCATCGGGAGGTGCCGGTAGGTCTCGCGGCGACCGTTACCGCTGCTCGCGTGACCTTCCTTGCGCGCGCGCAGCAGGTCCCACATGTATTCGGTGAGCACACCGTCTTCGATCAACACGTTGCGCTGCGCGGGATGGCCTTCGTCGTCGATCGAGAGCGTGCCCCACTCGCGGCCGTAGGTGCCGTCGTCGACGAGTGTGACCAACGGCGACGCGACGAGCTTGCCCATGTCGCCGCTGAACACCGACGCGTCCTTGTAGATGTGGTCGGCTTCGAGCCCGTGACCGCACGCCTCGTGCATGAGCACGCCACCGGCGCCGCGCCGCAGCACAACCGGGATCTTCCCGGTCGGCGCGGGAACCGCTTCGAGCAGGCTCAGCGCGCGCGTCGCCGCGGTCCGACCGACCTGCTCGGGCTCGATCGTGTCGAAGAGCTCGAAGCCCATCGTGCGACCGGGCGCCTCGTAACCCGTCTGCATCCCGGTGTCGCCGGTCGCGACGCACTGCACCATCATGCGCGTACGCACCTGGTCGTCGTCGGCGAGCAGCCCGTCGGAGTTGGCGACGAGGATCCGGCGATGCGCGTCGGCGTAGGAAGCGGTGACCGAGGTGATCGCGCCGCCTTGACCGCGTGCGGCGGCGTCGGCGCTGCGCAGGAGATCCACCTTGCGGGACTTCGCAACCGTTTCGGGTGCGACGACGTCGTCGGCTCCCGGACGCGCCGGCGTCGGACGCCGCGTGAGCGCGACCGTCTTCACGCCACCCCCGCCTCCGCGCGCCGCTGCCGCGGCCGCGTCGGCTGCGGCGGAGAGACCTTCGGGCGAGAGGTCGGCGGTGTGCGCGAACCCGGTCGTCTCACCGCGCACGACTCGCAAGCCCGCGCCGCGATCGCGACCGGAGACCAATTCTTCGACGCGACCGTCGTCGAAACGAGCGCTCGACGAGCGCCGATCCTCCACGAATACCTCGGCAAAGTCACCCCCATCGCGCAAGGCGCGATCGAGGGTCGACTGCAACACCGCTTGTTCCACCAGGGGATCGCTCATGTGTCTATCGTAAGCGCCATGACACTGGCTCCCGGTCTCACGGCCTCGGTCACGCTCGTCGTTGCCGAAGCCGACACTGCGCTCGCGTTGCGCAGCGGAGACGTGCCGGTACTCGGAACGCCGCGGGTCATCGCGCTGGCCGAGCAGGCATCGTGTGAAGCGATCGCGAGCGAGCTCCCAGAGGGTCGGACCACCGTCGGATATCAGGTGCAACTCGCGCACCTCACGCCCACCGCGGTGGGCAGCACGGTGGTCGCCGAGGCCACCCTCGAACAGATCGAGGGCCGCCGGTTGACGTTCCGGGTTTCGGTGAACGACGCGCGTGGGCTCGTCGCCGCGGGCCGCATTACCAGAGTGGTCGTCGAGCGCGGCCGCTTCCTCGAGCGTGCCCAGAGCGAACGCTGATCGATGACCACGTCCGACGGGGTACTGCTCGTAGAGCGCGGCGACGATTTCGCGACGCTCACGCTGAACCGGCCCGCGAAGCGAAACGCGCTGTCGGTCGAGCTCCGCGACGCGATCAGCGACGCGCTCGACTCGCTCGCCGAGGACACGGCGATCAAGGCGGTCGTGATCACGGGCGCGGGGCCGGTGTTCAGCGCCGGCTTCGACCTGTCGGAGTTCGACCGCGCGGCCGGCGACGACGCCTTCATGCGCGAGCTCTGGGCGTCGAGCGACCGCTACCACGAGACCGTGCTGCGCTTCCCGCTCCCGACGTTGGCCGCCCTCAACGGACCGGCCCTCGCGGGAGGCTTCGACCTCGCGATCCTGTGCGACCTGCGCATCGCGGCGTCGACTGCTCGGTTCGCCCACCCCGAGCGCACGTTCGGCGACGTCGTCTACGGGCCGCTCCACGATCTCGTCGGCGGCGCGGTGGCCCGCGAGCTGACGATCGGCGGACGCGAGCTCACCGCCGACGAAGCGCTGGCGGTGCACCTCGTCGGCCAGGTCGTCCCGCCGGAGGCGCTCGCGCACGCCGTCAGCGAAACCGTGGCCCGGATCACGCGCCGCACCGCGAGACGTGCTCATGCGCACCAAGGCCAAAGCCCTGAGCCGAGCCGGCTACGCCGCCAAAGACGGCACCCCGGCCACCCTCGAGCTCTAACTCACGCCAGGTTCGACGACCGGGGGTAGGCGTCGGCGGGGTCGGTGAGGATGTTGACCAGCGAGACGCCGGCGGTCGAGAACGCGCGGTCGAGGGCGGGGCCGATGTCGGCCGGCTCGGTCACGAGCTCGCCGTGACCGCCCAGCGCTTCGACGGCCTGGTCGTACCGAATGCCGGGCAGCAGCTCGGCGACCACGTCGTAGCCGAACAGCGCTTGCATCGGGTGCTTCTCCAAGCCCCAGATGCCGTTGTTGCCGACGATCGCGGTGACGTTCACTCCGTGGCGGGCGAGCGCCTCGAAGTCGCCGAGCGCGAAACCGATCGCGCCGTCGCCCAGCATCAGCACGATCTGGCGATCGGGATACGCCATCGCCGCGCCCAGCGCGTAGCCCGGGCCCATCCCCAGGCATCCGAACGGGCCCGGGTCGAGGAACGTGCCCGGTTCGTAGCTGTCGACGTACTTGCCCGCGTACGAAACGAAGTCACCGCCGTCGCCGATCACGATCGCGTCGCGGTCGAGTCGCTTGCGCAGCTCGCCGTAGATACGCGTCGGCTTGATCGGCGACGAGTCCGCCGCGAGTAGCGGCTCCTCGGCCGCGCGCTTCGACTGCTCGTCGTCGCGCAGCAGCGCGATCCAGTCTTCGTGCGCCACCCGCGGGTGCGCCGGCTTCGGCGAGCAGCGCGAACGTCGCCGCGAGGTCACCCGCCGTGGACGCGGCCAACTCTGCGTGCGGCGCGACCTGCGATGCCGCGTCGCACAGGTGCACGACCTTGGCGTCGCCGAAGCGCCCGAAGCCGAGCCGGAAGTCGAGCGGCGTTCCCGCCACGAGAACGAGGTCGGCCTGCTTCAGCGCGATCGACCGGGCCCGCGAGAACGCGAGCTCGTGATCGGCCGGCAGCAACCCGCGGCCCATCCCGTTGACGAACGTCGGCACCCGCGCCTGCTCGACGAACGCGCGCATCGGCGCCTCGCCGTGCGCCCAGTACACGTCTCCACCCGCGAGCAGCACCGGCCGTTTCGACTCGCCGACCAGCTTCGCGACCCGCGCCACCGCGTCGCCGTCGACCGTCTCGCCCGCCAACCGCCCCGGCGACGCGATCGCCTCGGTGCCGATCGGATCGAGATCGATATCAGCCGGCCCGAACGCGTCGAGCGGGATGTCGACGAACGCGGGCCCGCGGTGCGGCGTGGTCGCGGCGCGGCACGCGAGGCGTACTTCTTCGACGATCGACGCCGCCGACGTTGCCGTCGCCGCCCGCTTGGTCACCGACGCGACGATCGGCACGTGGTCGAGCTCCTGCAGCGAGCCCGATCCCCAGCGGCCCTGCGGCGCCCGCCCCGCGAGCACGACCACCTGCGAGCCGTTCATCCACGCCGACGTCATCGCGCTCACACCGTTGGTCACACCCGGACCGGCCGTGATCGCGGCGCAGCCGATGCGGCGCGTGACCTTCGCCCAACCTTCGGCCGCGAACACCACCGTCTGTTCGTGACGCACGTCGACGAGCCGCATGTCGTCGGTCTGCACCGCGCCGTCGTAGAGAACGAACAGGTGCCCACCCGAGAGCGTGAACATCGTGTCGACGCCGTAGCGGCGCAACACCTCTACCGCGAGCCGACCCCCGTGCGCCTCCACGGCCGATCAGCGCGCGGCGGCGGGCAACGACGCTGAGGAAACCGGTGAGCGCGGCGATCCACGCCTCGCGGGTTCTCGAACTGCGGCGAGTGACCGGCGTTCGGAATGACCGCGACCTCGAAGCCCGGGATGCCTTCCTTCATGATCTCGGCCGCGATGCACGAACGGCTTGTCCTGCGTCGCCGACGATGCCGAACATCGGGATCGTGCAACGCGGCCATCGCGCGGCAGGTCGTCGGGCTGATACGCGAGCTCGCGCGCGATCGTGCCCCACATGATCTCCGACATGCCGTCCCACTTGCGGGCTTCGAACTCCGTGTAGCCCGGCCGGTCCGCGACCGTCTTCTTGTACGCCGGAGTGTCGAGCGCGCCCGCCATGTCGAGGAGATCCTTGAGCGCCTGCTTGCCTTCCGTGAGCGCGACGTCGCACGCCGATGTCCATCAGCGACGGATCGAATCCGGGGATCGGTCCGGCCGACGTGTCCATCATCACCAGCGCGTCGACGCGCTCGGTGTGGTGGATGGCGATGCCGCGGGCGACCATGCCGCCCATCGAGTGGCCGAGCAGCCGGAACTGATCGAGACCGGCCGCGTCGGCGACCGCGAGCGTGTCGGCTCGCATCCGGTCGAGCGAGTACGCCGCGGGATCGGTCGGGTTGTCGCTCGCGCCGTGACCACGATGATCGAAGATCACGACCGTGTGATCGCGTGCGAGCACCGGGACGTGATCGGCGAAATCTTCCTTCGCGCCGCCCAGCCCGTGCACCAACATGAGCCCGGGACCCTGGCCGGCCACCTCGACCGCGAGCCCGACACCGTCGTCCATCGTGATCCGCATGTACCTATGGTCACGCGAATGACCCCGCCAAGTCCACCGCGGAGCGCCGAATCCGTGCGGCCCGGCCACGTAGGCTGCTCCGAGATGCCCGGTGAGCCCGCTGTCGAGCGCCGGTCGGGGACGAAGTGGAAGGTCGCGCTCCGGCTGCTCGTGAGCGCCGTGTTCCTCGGCGTGCTGGTGTCTCGCGGCGCGGAGATCCGCGACAGCATCCCCCGGGATCACCCGCTCCAGACGGCGCTCCTGCTCTCGGCCGCGGTCGTGACGATGCTCGTCGGCATCGTCCTGTCGGCGTGGCGCTGGCAGGAAGTGCTGCTGCGTGTTCGACGCGCGCGTCTCGATCCGGACGCTCACCGGCCACCACCTCGCGGGTCAGTTCGTCGGCAACGTGCTGCCGTCGACGATCGGCGGCGACGTGTTGCGGGTCGCCCGCGTTGTCGAAGACGATCGACTCGAAGGAGACCGCGTTCGCCTCGGTCGTGCTCGAGCGGCTCAGCGGCATGCTCGCGCTGCCGCTGCTCGTCGTCGTCGGGTTCGCGTTCGACCCGTCGCTGCTCGACGCCGACCACGCGTGGTTCGCGTTGCTCGTCGCCGGGATCACACTCGGCGTCCTGGGTCTGATCCTCTTCGCGGCCGGCCATCCGGGGCTCGCCGGCCGTTTCGCCAAGCAACGAGAACTGGACGCGGTTCATCGGCGCGGTGTTCCAGGGCGTCGACCGCGGCCGCCGCGAGCCGCGCCGGCTGCTCGGCGTGCTCGCGGCCGCGGTCGATGTACAAGTTGACGATCGTCGCGTCGTACCTGTTCATCTTCCGCGCGCTCGACGCGCACGTGCCGATCGCGGCGCTGCTTCGCGTTCATCCCCGCCGTGTCGATGCTGCAGGTGCTGCCGATCTCGTTCGGCGGGCTCGGCGTTCGTGAAGGCGCGCTCGTGTTGTTCCGCCACGGGCTCGGCGTCTCGCCGGGCGTCGGCCACAACCGCGGGCCTGCTGTGGTACGGATCACTCGTGCTCGTGAGCATGCTCGGCGCACCGATCGTCGCGGTCGGCATGAAGGACAGCGGCGACGACGCGCCCGACGAGGCCGCGGCGGGGCTCGCATCGTGAGCACCAACACCGAGCGCAAGCCGATGAAGGGCGGTCGTCGCCTGCGCGACGGCAGCAACATCTACTGGTGGGTCGAGATCCTCGCGATCCTCGCTGTTCTACCTCGTGTACTCGGCGATCCGGAACGCGAACGGCAGCCATCCGCTACGCGCGTTCGACGACGCGCGCGCACATCATCTCGCTCGAGCACCACCTCGGCATCTTCCACGAGGCGACGATCCAGAGTTGGGCGCTGCACTTCACGCCGCTGATCATCACCGCCAACTACATGTACGGGTCGCTGCACTTCATCGTCACCATCTGGGTCGCGGTGTGGCTGTTCCGCAGTTACAGCAACGACTATCCCCGCTATCGCAACACCCTTGCCATCACCACGCTCCTCGCGCTCATCGGCTTCACGTTCTTCCCGCTCATGCCACCACGCCTGCTCGGCGTCCGATCCGTACTTCGTCACGCACCATTTCACGGGCTCCACCTGGGCTTCGTCGACACGCTCGACAAGTACCCGACGCCGTGGTCGTTCGACTCCGGGCGCGATGAAGTCGATCTCGAACCAGTACGCGGCGATGCCGAGCGTGCACATCGCGTGGTCCACGTGGTGCGCGCTCGCGATGGTGCCGCGCCTGAAGACGCGGGGCCGCAAGATCCTCGCCGCGTGCTATCCCGATCATGACGCTCGATGGTGATCGTCATCACCGCGAACCACTACGTGATCGACGCGGTCGGCGGTCTCGCGATCCTCACGGTCGGATGGTTCGCCGGCAACGCGGTCACCCGAGCCGGACGGTCGGCACCGCCGGATCAACTGGGAACGGCGGCGTTCGAACCCTGACGCCTCGCGACGCGGTCAGGCCGAGTTGCGAACCAGCACGCGCACCGCGTCGTGCACGGCTTGGTCGGCGAGTGAGAGCTGCACGCCCCGCGCGGTGATGAGCGCGAGCCGGCGCGGTGGCATGCCGCGCGATGCGAACAGTGCGCACGCCGGGATGGTCCGTCGGCACTGCGGTCTCGGGCAGGATCGACACTCCCGCGCCGGACGCGACGAGATCCGCGATGAGCCGGATGCCCTCCACCTCGATGGGAACCCGCAGCTCGGCGTGCTCGGCACGCGCCGCGTCGTCGACCTCGTCGCGTAATGGGTTGCCCTGCGGCGGGAGAATCAAGGGGTGCGCGGCCAGGGTTTTCAACAGCACCGGTTCGCGGCACGCGCAGCGCGAGCGACGATGGCACCAGCCCGACGAGATCTTCGTCACGCAGGTGCTCGACGACCAAGCGCGGGTCGGCGACCGGTTCGGTCACCACCGCGCTCGCGAGCACGCGCTCGGCCACGTCGACCGCGAGGCGCTCCGACGCGCCCTCGGTCAGCCGCAGCGAAAGGCCGGGCGCGACGCGGCGCATCTCGATGACCAGCGCGGGCACCACCGATCGACTCACGGTTCCGACGACACCCAACGTTGCGTGCCCGGTCTCGAGCCCTTGCAGCATCGAGAGGTCCTTGCGCATCGCCTCCATCTCGCTGCGAATGGCCCGGGCCCGATCGATCACGCGCACGCCGAACTCGGTCGGCACCGTGCCCCGGCGGCTGCGCACGAGCAGCTGCACACCGAGCTCCGCTTCGAGCTGATGGACGTGACCCGACACATTCGACTGGACTGTGTGCAGGCGGTCGGCCGCGGCCGTGAACGACCCTTCTTCGGCAACCGCGAGCAGGGCTTCGAGCTGGCGAATGTCCACGCTGGCCTCCCGGGCGGGCCATAGCCGGCCATCTGGATTACAGATAGATCGTATCTCAAAGACCCCTTTGACAGATAGCCTTGTGATCGGGTTCACTAAGCGGGTACGGCGACGAGCTCGTGGAGTCGACTCCCCCCGGTCGGCTCCCGAGCTGGTCCCCTGGTCGCCGAGAGGGGATGGTCATGGCAGCCGAATCCATCGCGAACCTCGTCTTCACCGGACCGCTCCGGTGGACCGAGGACGCTGAATGCCGCGGCGAATCGCGGCTTTTCTTCGCACCCGCGGGCGAGCGTCCCGAGGCCCGCGACGCGCGCGAGGCCCAGGCCCGCGCCGTGTGCCGTGCGTGCCCCGCGCTGATCGACTGCCGCGACTGGGCCCGTGAGCACCGCGAGTACGGATTCTGGGGCGGCGAGTCGGAGGAAGACCGCGCCGCGGCCGGCTTCCGGGTCGACATGCCGGTCGGCCGGGTTGCCCGCTACCCGCCGCGGCGACGGCCAGCCCGTGCAGCCCCGCCACGCTCGCTCCGCGTAACTCACGACCTCGTCTCCGGTAGCTGCCGGTTACTAGTGTCCGGCGCATGTCGTCGGAGGTACCCCCGGGCGTTGATCTCGATCGTTTGCAGCCGTGGTTCGCCGCGCGACGTTGAAGGTGCGACCGGCGGACCGCTGCACGCGTCGCTCATCTCGCGGGGGCCGGTCGAATCTGACCTACTCCATCGGCGACGACGCCAACGAGTGGGTATTGCGCCGTCCGCCCCTCGGCCACGTGTTGCCGACCGCGCACGACATGGCCCGCGAGCACACCGTGCTCGCCGCGCTCGCCGGCACCAACGTGCCGGTTCCGCGCACGCTCGCCTTCTGCTCCGACGAGTCAGTGAACGACGCGCCCTTCTACGTGATGGAGAAGGTCGACGGCACGATCCTGCGCACGCCGGCCGAGCTCGCGTCGCTCTCCCCCGAAGACGCACGCCGACAGTCGGAAGAGCTCATCGACGTCCTCGTCGCGATCCACGCAGTCGACTATCAAGCGGTCGGGCTGTCGGAGTTCGGGCATCCCGACGGCTACATCGAACGCCAGGTTCGCCGTTGGGGTGAGCAGTGGCAGCGGTCGAAGTCGAGTGAGCTGCCCGCCATCGACGAGCTCGCGAGCCGTTTGCGCGCCGCACTCCCCACGTCGCCGCCACCCACGATCGTCCATGGCGATTACCGCCTCGACAACACGATGCTCGCCAACGACGATCCGGGTCGCATCGTCGCGGTGCTCGACTGGGAGATGGCAACGCTCGGCGATCCGCTTTCCGACCTCGGCCTGTTCCTCGTTTACTGGGGCCGCGATCAGACGACCTTCGCGGGCACCGATGCGTCGAAAGCACCCGGCACCGGCTTCCTGACTCGCGAAGAGATCGCCAACCGGTACGCCGAGGTCTCGGGCCGAGACGTGAGCCAACTCGACTTCTACGAGATGCTGGCGTCGTACAAGCTCGCGATCATCCTCGCCGGCATCCACGCGCGCTACCTGATGGGCAAGACCGTCGGTGAAGGCTTCGACCACATCGGCACGATGGTCGAATCGATCGCGCAGTCCGCGCTCGACACCGGCTCGCGTTCGAGCATCGCCGCGCTGCGCGGCTGACGCGCTACCCGTCAGGAAGCGCTTCGGGATCGGCCACGCCCGGTTCGGTGCGCTTCTGATACGTCGTGACCGACATGCGGCCCATCACCAGCTCGGCGACCACGGCCGCGATGAGTCCCGGCACGACGAAGCCCGGCCGGCCCGTGGTCTCGGCGACGAACACGATCGCGGCGAGTGGAACCCGATAACCGGCGCCGAGGAACGCCGCGATCCCGATCACGAGAAACAACGAATCGGTACTGCCGACCGCGACACCGAACGCGCGACCGAGCAACGCACCCGCAACCACGAGCGGTACGAACAGACCGCCGACGCCACCGCCCGCGACCGCCGCGCTCGTCGCGAGACAGCGCAGACGCGAGTACCGCGAGCAGCAACGCGACCGAACGGTCGGGCGCGAGTGCCCACGTGATCACGCCGTATCCCGGCGTGAGCACCAGCGACTGGCCGGTCAGCCCACGACCGATCGCGAACAAGCCGGCGATCGAAAGACCGCACACGACCACGCGCACCGCGCGGTGCTCGAGCGTCGCCATGTGCTTCGCCCGGCGCAGCATCTGCCGCGAACAGACGCGCGCCTCCACCCGCGGCCAACCCCAGCACCGCAGCGCCGGCGAGATCGACGAACGAGAACGGTGGTGCTCCGTGGACGGGAAACAACGGCGCCGTACCGTTGATCGCGACGAGTGCGAGATAGCCGCTTGCCGCCGCGACCAGCGCGGGTAGCAACATGCGCCGGGCCAGCTCCTCTTGGAACGGCACCTCGATCGCGAAGATCGCGCCCGTCGCCGGCGCCTTGAAGATCGCGGCGATGCCGGCCGCCGCGCCGGCCACGAGGAGCACGTTGCTGTCGGCCCCGACGAGCAGCGATCGCCACCGGCGTTGCAGCGCGGAGCCGATCGTCGCGCCCATATATATCGACGGACCTTCGAGACCCAACGCGGCGCCGCTCCCGAGCGTCGCCACCGCGGCGACCATGCGCGTCAACATGGCCCGCACACCGAGATCTCGTCGCTCGTGAAACGCTTGCAAGTACTCGTCGGCAGTGCTCGGCGAGAGTCCCTTGCCCGGATAGCGCAGCCACAACGCGGCAATGATCAAACCGACTGCCGGCGCGAACGCCATGAGCCCCAACGGAAGTTTCGCGACACCGCGTTCGAACACGAGGTTGACCGTCAACCGGTCGAATCCCGCGACCGCAACACCGGTGATCGCGCCGACGACCGCGGAGGCGACGACGAGTGTCGATATTCTCCTCGACGGCCTGATGTCACGAGGATATAAGGACGCCCGATGAACAGGTTGACTCCTTGAGATCACCGGTTCCCGCACCGCGCATGATCTGGGCGATCGGCATCAACTACCGGGATCACGCGGCGGAAACCGGACGAGATCTGCCCGCGGCGCCGACGATCTTCGCGAAGGCACCGGGATCAGTGATCGGGCCCGACGTACCGATCGTCATCCCCCCGTCACGTCACCCAGCCCGACTACGAAGGCGAGCTCGCGGTCGTAATCGGGACCCGCGCCAAAGACGTGAGCGCCGCCGACGCGCTCCAATACGTTGCCGGCCTCACGATCGCGCACGACGTGTCGGCGCGTGATCACCAGTTCACGACCGGACAGTTCACGTGGTCGAAATCGTTCGATACGTTCTGCCCGCTCGGGCCGGAGGTCGTCAGTCTCGACGAGGTCGATCTCGCGGCCGGGCTCCCGTTGGAGACGAAGGTAAACGGCGAGGTGCTGCAGTCGTCGAACACGTCGGAGCTGATCTTCGATGTGCCGGCGATCATCGCCTGGATCAGCCAGGGCCTCACACTGGAACCAGGTGACATCATCCTGACCGGAACCCCGTCGGGCGTGGGCGCCGCACGCACTCCGCCCCGCTGGCTGGTGAACGGCGACGTCGTCGAGATCTCGATCGGCGGGCTCGGCACGCTGCGCAATCCGGTCGTTCGCCGGTAGCGGCCAATCCGACTGCATCGGACCCGACGCGCACATCGAGACGCGTAGGGTGAGCGCATGACCGTCCGGTGGAACGCGCAGCCCTCGCTCCGGCGGCCGACGCTCGTGGCGGCGTTCTCGGGCTGGAACGACGCGGCTGATGCGGCGAGTGACGGCGTGCGGTGGCTGGCCCGAACCGTCGGCACGCGCGTGTTCGCGACGCTCGACACCGAGGAGTACCTCGACTTCCAGGCGGCCCGACCGACGGTCGAGCTCGTCGACGGCGTGATCCGCGAGATTCAGTGGCCCGCGCTCGCGTTCTCGGCCGGCACCCTGCCCGGCGGTGGTCGCGATCTCGTGTTGTTGCTCGGCGTGGAACCCAATCTGCGCTGGCCCACCTTCTGCGACGACGTCATCTCGGTCGCGCGCACGACCGGGTGCGAGCTCGTCGTGACCTTGGGCGCGCTCCTCGGCGACGTTCCCCACTCACGGCCCATGCGCTGTAGCGGTTCCGCCACCGACGAGGTGCTCGCGGCGAAGCTCGGCATGGAGCGCTCGCGCTACGAAGGACCGACCGGAATCGTCGGCGTGCTGCACGACGCGGCGCGCCGGGTCGGGTTCGCGTCGGCGTCGATCTGGGCACCGGTGCCGCATTACGTCGCCACCGCGCCCAACCCGAAGGCGACGCGCGCGTTGTTGTCGCGACTGTCGAGCTTGATCGACATGGGACTCGACCTCACCGATCTCGATATCGCCGCCAGCGCGTGGGAACGTTCGGTCGACGAGGTCGTTGCCGGAGACGCCGACGCGACCTCGTACGTCGAGCGGCTCGAGGCGCGCTACGACGAGAACGTCGAAGCGACCGAAGTCGACGACATCACGACGTCGGACGACGAGGAAGACTGGCTCGACGAAGACGCGCTCCCCTCCGGCGAATCACTCGCCGAAGATTTCGAGCGCTACCTCCGCGAGCAGGGCGACGAGTAACCCGACTTTTCAGCGGAGCGGTCAGTCGAGCAGGTCGCGCGCGAGGCCGTCCCAGAGCTTGGTCGAGAGGACGAGCGACTCGGTGTCGACCCGTTCGTCGTTGCCGTGGAACATCGACGCGTAGTCGTCGAACGAGAGTCGACGGCTGAACAGGCCGTAGCCGTAGCGCGACCGAGCCTTCCCGGCGGAAGAAGCGGGCGTCGGTGGCGCCGACGGTGAGGAACGGCACGAGCGAGGATCCCTCGACCAGGCGCTTCGAGACCCGGTCGATCGCGTCCCACATCGGCGAATCGGCGGCCGACGACGTCGACTCGTTCTCGTCGAACGGGGTGATCTCCACGTGGCTCGCGAGATCGCCGAGCGCTTCGTCGAGCAACTTGCGCACGTCGGCGGAACGTTGCCCGGGAAGGGTGCGAATGTCGACTTCGAGGTCGACCTGGTCGGGGATCACGTTCGTCTTCGTGCCGCCGTGGATGATCGTGGGCGCGAAGGTCGTGTGCGTGCACGCGTGCGCCTGGCGGGCGAGACCGATCGGCAGCGTCTCGCAGAAGTCGTGCAGGTGCTCCTCGTCGAGCAACGCCGAATTCCACTCCGGACCGAAGTCGACACCTTCGATGAACCGCCGCCAGGTCTCGTGGATGTGCGTGGGCGGGCCGGTAACTCGGCGAGCCGGCGCACGATCTCGGCCGCGGTCACGAGCGCGTTGTCGGTGCGGAACGGCTGCGACGCGTGCCCCGGCGTGCCCGCGCACGGTGATGCGGCACCAGTACGAGCCCTTCTCGCCGACGATCACCGGCAGGCGCGGACCCTTCGCGTTCGGCATCTGGAAGCCGCCGGCTTCGGTGACCACGTAGTCGGCCATCACCGAGTCGCGCTCGTGTTCGACGATGTGCTCGGCGCCCCACGTGCCGAGAGTCTCCTCGTCGGCGACCGCGAGATACACGAGCGTGCCCTTGGGCTTGAAGCCCGAACGGGCGAGATCGACGGAACGCGACGGCCATCGTCGCGGTGAGGTTGAGCATGTCGACCGCGCCGCGGCCCCACACCTCGTCGTCGACGATCTCGCCCGCGAACGGATCGCGGCGCCACCCGTCGGTGTTCACGGGCACGACGTCGGTGTGACCCATCAACAGCAGCGTCGGCGCCTTCGGGTCGCTGCCCTCGATGCTGCGCGACCAGGTTTTCGCGCCCGGGCTGCGCGGTCGTAACGCTCGAGGTCGAGACCGGTGTCGCCGAGATACTGCGCGAGCACATCGGTGCTGCGGCTCTCGAACCCCGACTCCGGCGTGCCGTCGTTGACACACTCGTTGCGGATCAGGTCCGCGAGCAGATCCGCGGATTCTTTGGCGATCGTGGCGTCGTCGTTGAGCACACGGCCGGAGTGTACGTGCGCGAGCGTGGTCACGACGCCTCGGCGACCCGGTAGTGGAGCATGCCGTCTTCTTCCCAGCGCTCGGCCATGCCCGAGTTCACCATGTGCTCGAGGTGGGCGAAGGTCTCGCTCTCGGCCATCGTGCCCCAGTGCCGCTTGGGGAACACCTCGTGCGAGAGCTCGGGAACGGTCGCGGGTCCGATCGCGAGCCCGGCGTCGCGCAGCATCTCCATGCGCTCGACGTGGTGCTCCTTGATCGCCTGCACCCGGCCGGGAACGTCGGCGAACGGGATGACCGTGCGCGGGCAGCCCGAGCTTCACACCGTCGAGCCGCGGCGACGAGATCGAGCGTCGCGAGGTACGACTTGAGCGAGTCGGCCTTGCGCACACCCGACACGTGCGGTGTGATCGACGGGAGCACGTGATCGCCGGTCAGGAGCACGCCGGTCTCGGGGTTCGAAGAGGCAGAGGTGGTCGACGGTGTGGCCGGGTGTGTGCACCGCGAACCATTCGCCCGCGCCGATCCGCAGCCGATCGCCGTGATGCACGCGCTCGGTCGGTTCCGGGGGCGTGAACAACATGCGCATGGCGCGGATCATGAGCTTGCGCTTGAGCGGCGGCCCTTCGTTGCTTGGTTCCCCCACGGCGTGATCGCCGCCCCACGGGCTCGACGTGGTTTCGGTCTCGTCGGTGTCGTCGTGCACCACATCGACGTCCTGGTCGATCGTGGGGATCTCGTCGGGTTCCACGTCGACCGCTTGCGCGTACGCGGCCGCTTCGACCTCGGCGCGCTTGGCTTCGCCTTCGGTGAGCGCGCGGTGCGGGCTCGGGCCTTTCACCGTCCAGGTCGAGAACGCCTGGTGGGTGATCAGCTGGGCGCCGGTTCTCCCGGGCGATGCGACCCGCGCCGCCGAAGTGATCGGGATGCGAGTGCGTGACGAGCACGGTGTGCACGTCCTTCAAGCTGTAGCCGGCGGTCTTCAGCCGTTGCTTCAGCGCTTTCCACGACTGCGGGCCGGGCAGTCCGGGGTCGACGACAGTGAGCCCGCGATCGTCGACGAGGCCGTACATGTTCACGTGGCCGAGGCCGGGCATCCAGATCGGCAGCTGCATGCGCAGCACGCCCGGCGCGACCTCGGTGATCTCCTCGGACGCCGTCTTCCTGCTCCTGGCGCGGCGGCCGTTTCTCCGCCTGAGGCTGCGTATCGGTCACACCGCAGGGTATCCGAGCCGCCACAACGCCGCCACCTGGCGTCGAGTCGAGTCCACCCCACAGACGCGGTCAAGTCACGCCGGTTCGAGCTGTGCTAGGTGCTACGGCCATCGGGGGCGAACTTGGGCCAGGGGCGGTTTTGCTCGGCTACCGAACCGCACGCGAGGACGAGCTCTTCTTCGTGGCGGCGGGCGACGACCTGGAGTCCGACGGGCAGACCGTCGACGCTCGTACCGACCGGGATGCTCACCGCGGGCATGCCCGAGATGTTGAACGGCGCGGTGTACGGGCACCGATCCCATCCCGCCGACCTTTGGCCCGCGATTTCCATCGGCGGCGGGCCCTCGGCGATGAACGCGGTCGTCGCGGTCGTCGGTGTGAAGATCAGGTCGACCTCGTCGAACACGTCGGCGATCGCGCGCAGCAGCTCCCAGCGGCGCGCGCTGCGCGTGCAACAGCTGGTCGCTGGTCATCCGTTGGATCGACTCGAAACCGGCCTTCGATACCGGCGTAACCGGTTCGTCGCTCCCGATGTACGCGTCGAGGTGGTTCGCGGACACATCGATGTTCGACAAGATGCTCCACGCCCGTCCGGGCTGGCGCAGATGGAAGTCGACGTCGACCAACTCGATGCCGGCGTCGGCCGCGAGCTGCGAGCGCAGCCTCGTGCGTGCGCTTCTCGACCTCGGGATCGCAGACCGCGAACCCGAGCGTCGACGACCAGGCGGCGCGCAACCCGCGCAGGCGCTTCACCGCGGAACCGGAGAGCAGCGCGGCTTCGTACGACGGCGGCTTCGGCAACGACGTGGGATCGACGTCGGTGGGGCCGGCAACCGCGTCGACGTAACGCGCCGCGTCACGGACCGTGCGGACACATCGGGCCCGGGCACCGACGTGAGCCCGCAGTCGAAGTTCCCGCTGTCGCCGACTCGACCGAAGCTCACCTTGAAACCGAAGAGCCCGCTGTACGCAGACGGGATGCGGATGGACCCGCCGCCGTCGCTCCCGGTGCAGATCGGCATCATTCCCGACGCAACCGCCGCCGCCGATCCGCCCGACGAGCCGCCGGGCGTCTTTTCGGGGTTCCACGGGTTGCGGGTCACGCCGTGGATGAACGTGCGCGTCCAGTTGACGGATCCGTACTCCGGCGACGTGGTGAGACCGACGAGCACTGCGCCCGCGTCGCGGAGGCGCGCCGCTTCGGTGGCGGTGTGATCGGCGATGGTGTCCTTGTAGAGCATCGACGCGTGCGTGTCGGGCCAACCCTCGACCGCGACGAGCTCCTTCACGCCCATCGGCACCCCCGCCCACACGCCGGGATCCTCACCGCGCGCGACCGCGGCATCGACCGCGGCCGCGTCGGCCCGGGCCCGTTCCACGTCGAGGAAGCAGAACGCGTTCAGACTCTTCGTTGAAGCGATCGATCCGCGCGAGGAAGTAGTCGAGGAGGTCGACGGCCTTGAGCTTCCCGGCGCGCACGTCGTCGGCCAGCTCCCACGCGTCGCGTTCCCACAGCTCGGTCATTCGGTCCCCCGTTCGTCGATTCTCGGCGATCTTCGTCATCTCCGAGAACGCGTCTTCGATCCCGCCGGCCAGCACCTCGAGGTCAGCCGCCGCGTCGGCGGTCGGCCTAGAGCCCGAAGTGCAGCTGCCGCAGTAGGACAGGATCCCGACGACGATCGTGGTGTTCCGCGGTGAGGGGGACGATCGGGTACGCCTCGAGCAGCCGGGCGCCCATGCAGTAGAGCGGTACCTGCGGCCCGGGCACGTTGGTGACGACGAGGTTGACGAACGGCTGGCGGTGGACGACCCGCGCCGCGAGGCCGATCAGCGTCGGTGCGGCGAACTCGCTCAGTTCGACAGGAAGGCGGCGCTCGAGCGCCTGCTCGCTTCTCCTTGAGGTCCTCGGCGGTCTGCGCGGGATCTCGCGCAGCCGATCGGCCGGCTCGGCCTCACCGACCGGCAACGCACGAACATCGCCGACACCCTGTTGCCGAGCGCATCCGCTGTTGGTCGTCGGAGCGGACCGAGACCGGGCAGAGCACGCCGCAGACGCAGACGTCCAGGTCGTCGCCGCGTGACGTGAAAGAGTCGTCGCAGCCCGCCGCCCACACCGGCGAGCACGACGTCGTTGACGGTGCCGCCGAGGCTGCGTCCGGATCGTCTTGACGTCGGCGAGCGAAACGCGTGACCACGCGAAGCAATCGGTGCCGACCGGTGTGCGCGTTGATCGACGTACGGGGCGCGATCGACTCGCGACTCACCATGGTGCTCATCGAGCGCGCCGAGCTCGGTGCGCGCGGCCGTGCCGCTGTGGCGTGGCCCCCGAAACAGCGACCGAATGGAACGCACGAACTCGGCGGGCTCGGTCGCACGCTCGAGCAAGCGTGTCGAGCAGCAACTGTGAAGGATTGGGCGCGGGCTCCGGCATCCACGCGGTCAGGACCGGGGGGACGTGGTCGGGAGTCGAAGTCGAGGAGCAACGTGGCGACGTCGACGCCCGAAACGCCGTCGACGAGCGAGTGGTGCGTCTTCTGCAGGAGCGCGACGTGACCGTTCTCGAGTCCTTCGACGAGCCAGAGCTCCCACAGCGGCCGTTCCGCGGTCGAGCAGACCTTCCTGGATGCGAGTCGTCAGCGTGAGCAGCTGCTCCCACGAACCGGGCTTCGGCAACGCGGTGTGCCGCACGTGATACGTGATGTCGAAGCGATCGTCGTCGACCCAGATCGGCCGGCCCATGTCGTAGGGCACGTTCATCAACCGCCGGCGGAAGCGCGGGAGGAGCGGCAGCCTCGACAGCACGAGGTCGCGTACTTCGCCGATGCGGAAGTGGCCGTTGGCGTCGAAGAAGGGTGCGCCCTCGAGCACGCTCATCGAGCCGACGTGCATCGGATGCTCGAGCCGCTCCATGTGCAGGAAGCTGGCGTCGAGCGCAGTGAGCCGGTCGTATTGCGTCATCAACGCCCGATGCTACGAGTAACTGTCGCTACGGTCTATGGCGCATGCCCCGGGTCGCCACCACCGTCTGGATCATCTCGCCCGAGCTCGTGCTCGCGCTCGACGCGCAGCTCGGTCTTCCCGTCGACAGCTACGTAAATGGCTCGCAGACGTGGCTCGTCGAAGAGGACGACGACCTCACGTTGGAGTGGCGGCTCCATCCGGTGGCCGGATACCGCGCCCCGGCCGGGGTCTCGCCCTACGACCTCTGGGAATCGGTCGTGGCGCAGCTTTCGTTGGCCGGCGATCCCCACGCGCTCCGACTCGGCAACGAGGTACGACCGCTCACCGCGTTGTGGGACGGGCTCGAGTGTTACGCCGCGTACGGCGAAGAGCCCGAACCGCAAACGCTCGCCACCACCGCGACCACGCAGCTCGGTCGGCCGCCCGACCGTTTCGGTCTGGTCGACCACGACGCGATCGGCGACGCATGGGAACGGTCGAACGGCGGCGTATCGATCGTCTCGCTACTGCTCGCCCAGCTCGAGGCGTAACGCGCTACTCGCGGCCCTCGCGCCCGTTATTCACGCCAGGGTGCGGAGCGGGGCTCGTCGAACCAGGCGGGAAGCTCTTCGCCGTCGATGGCGCGGAACGCGATGTCGAGCCAACGGTGCGCGCCCGCGAGCGGCTGCGGGAGCGCGTCACGCGCGTAGAAACCGACCGCGGACGTTTCGAGCGGATGGCCCTTCAGCTCGCCGCCGATCATCCGGCAGTGGAACAGAATCGAGTACATCGGGACGCGTGCGAAACCGAGTCGCATCCCGTCGAGCACCGCGATGACGCGCAACGGCTCGCACTCGATGCCGGTCTCCTCGAGCACTTCCTTCATCGCGATCTCCGACGCGGAATACCCGACGTCGGCCCAGCCGACCGGGTACAGCCACCAACCCGAATCGGCGCGCTGCGTGAGGAGGATCTCCTTGTCGTCGTTGCTGACGACCGCGGCCACCGCGACCTTCGGGGTCACGTACCCGGCCACTCCTTCGCCGACCGTGCTCAGCCACTCTTCGACCAAGACGTCGGCTTCGGCCTCCTCGATCGCGGCGACCCGAATGTCGGCCGCGACCTTGAGCACCTCCTCGAACCGTTCCTGTTCGTAGAGACTCTGTGTGAACCCGAGTCCGGTCCGGGCGATGGCCGCCAATGTCTCCGACCACCGGAGCAGATCGGCGGCGGACGCGGCGAACGGTTGGTCCTGCATCGCGGGCATCGTATTGCCGGGAGCCAGTTCGCCGGAGCGGGTCAGCCCATCGCGCCCGCGCCGGGCGGGCGCCACGTGCGCGTGCGCGCGATCAGGCTGCGCAGGTCGGGCGCGGGCTGAGGCGGCGAGAAGAAGTATCCCTGGGCCTCGTCACATTCGAGCGCGATCAGCGACCTCGAGCTGCTCTTTGGTCTCCACACCTTCGGCCGTCACGCGGAGCCCGAGCGCGTGGGCCAACCCGATGACGGCCGACACGATGGCCGCGTCGCCGGGATCGGCGCCCAACCCGCTGACGAACGAACGATCGACCTTGACCGAGTCGACCGGGAACTGCTTCAGATAGCCGAGCGACGAGTACCCGGTTCCGAAGTCGTCGATCGCGAACTGCACTCCCAACGCGCGCACGCGGCGGATGGCGTCGAGCACACTTTCGGCGTCGTCCAACAGGACGCTTTCGGTGATCTCGAAGCACAGGCTCGACGGCCGCACTCCGGTTTCGGCGATGACCTCGGCCACGCGGTCGGCGAGATCAGGCTCCGCGAGCTGACGGGCCGAGAGGTTGACCGCGACCTGGAACGGCTCCGACTGCTCGAGCTGCCAGCGGGCCGCGTCGCGCGCCGCCTCTTGGAGCACCCACCAGCCGATCTGCACGATCAGTCCGCTCTCCTCGGCGAGCGGGATGAACTCGGCCGGCGCCAGCAGCCCCCGCTCGGGATGTTGCCAGCGCACGAGCGCCTCGGCTCCGACGCAACGCGCGTCGGACAGCGAGACGATCGGCTGGAAGAAGATGCGGAACTCGCCCCGCTCGAGCGCCCGGTGCAGCGCGTTCTCGGTCGCGTGAGCCGTGAGCGCGCGGGCGCGCATCGCGTCGTCGAACACCTCGACCCGGCCCCGTCCCGCGTCTTTGGCGTGGAACAGCGCGGCGTCGGCATCCCGGAGCAACTCGTCCGGACGCTCCTCGCCCGTCGTCGCCATCGCGATCCCGACGCTGGCTCCTACGAACATCTCGGTCCCGCGCACCACGAGCGGGCGAATGACGTTCGCGAGCAACCGTTCGGCAACCTCGACCGTCTGCTTGCGCGCGGTCAGCGGCGGCAGGTCTTCGCACAACACGACGAACTCGTCGCCGCCGAACCGCGCGACGGTGTCACCGGGACGGATGACCGACTCGAGTTTGCGCGCCACTTCGATCAGTAGCTCGTCGCCGGCATCGTGGCCGAGGCTGTCGTTGACGTTCTTGAAGCGGTCGAGATCGAGAAACGCGACGCCCACCGATGACTGCGACCGGCGGCAACGCGCGATCGCCTGATCGAGTCGGTCGAGGAACAGCACGCGGTTCGGCAGTCCGGTGAGCGGGTCGTGCATCGATTGATGCGCGAGCCGTTCCTCGAACGCTTTGCGCTCGATTGCGATCGACGCGAGTTGCGCGAGCAGCACGAAGATCTGACGGTGCTCCTCGTCGGGCAAGCGCGGCTCCGAGACGAAGACATCAAGTGTCCCGAGCGCCGTAATGCCGTCGCCCGCGAGGATCGGAACCGACCACGCCGCGCGCAGGCCGTGCGCGAGCAGGATCTCGCGACGATCGCCCCAACGCTCGTCATTGTTGACGTCTTGCACGTATACGGGTTCGCGGAGAAACGCCGCCGCACCGCTCGAGCCCGATCCCGCGGCAACGGGTGTGCCGTGAAGCGACTCGAACACCCTCGCCGGCAACGTCGGCGCGACCCCGGTGCGCAACGTCGCGCCGGTGCGGGCGTCGCCGTTGTCACCCTCGTCGATCAGCATGATTGCGCACGAGAAGCGGGGGAACTGGTCTTCGAGCGCGCGGGCGATCGTCGACAACGTCTCGTCGAGCTCGACTCCACGCGCAACTTGCTCGAGGATCTCGGCTTGATGCACGGCGAACTCGGCGGCACGGCGTTGATCGGTGACGTCGTGCCCGACCGATTGGAACTCGACGATCTCTCCCGCGTCGTTGGCAAAGGCGCGATCGGTCCACTGATACCAACGCAACGAACCGTCGAGCGCCACCTCACGCTCGACGTGCGTGCGGACCGCGTCGACCGATGCGAACGTCTTCAGCGATTCGAGCGTCCGCAGTTGTTCCGACGCCGGGCGCAAATCTACGAGCCTCACTCCCGACAGCTCATCACTCGTTGATCCGAAGAATTCGGCGAAGGCACGATTCGTGAAGGTCAACGTCGCGTCCGGGAGGTACCGGCACACCAACTCGGTCTGATCGTCGACAACGGCGCGGTAGCGCGACTCGCTCTCGCGCAGCCGGCCCTCGCTCTCTCGCAGCGCGACTTCGGATTCCTTGCGATGCGTGATGTCACGCGAGGTGACGACGATCCCGTTGATCGAGGGATCGTCGAGCAGGTTGTTGGCGACGACCTCGACGTGGATCCACGAACCATCGGCCTTGCGCAACCGGATCTCGAGCGGTCGGAACTCGCCCGGCGTCGAGAGCGATCCGTCCCACAACTCGAAGACGCGCCGGCGGTCGTCGGGATGCACGGTGTCGAAGATGTGCTGACCTTCGGGCCACTCGCCTTCTTTGTATCCGAACATCCGCTCGCTGGTGGGACTCGAGTAACGCAGGTTGCCGCCGCCATCGATGACCGACACCGCGTCGGAGATGTTCGCGAGCAACACCCGCATGCGCTCCTCGGATTCACGCACGCTCTGCTCGGCCTCGACCCGTTCGGTGATGTCGCGGCAGTTGATGACGATGCCGCCCACCGCGTCGTCGGCGCGATGGTCGGTCGCGATCAACTCGAGCCAACGCAACGCGCCGTCGTGGCGCTCGAACCGGTAGCGCGCCGTGACCGACGATCCCGGGTTCGCGCGCAGCCGCTCGTAGGCCGTATTCAGGATCGGACGATCTTCGTCATACAAACCCTGATCGACGGGTACATCTTCTCCACCGTCGGAACCCAACCCGAGGAACCGGCGCGTGCTCGGGCTGCGGTAGGTCACCCGCCCGTCGCTACCGACGATCGTGACCATGTCGCTGGAGTCCTGCACCAGCGAACGGAAGCGCACCTCGCTTTCGCGCAGCGCCGACTCGGCTCGCCGCTGATCGGTGACGTCGGCGATCACGACGACGGCCGAGACGACACGCCCGGCACCGTTGCGGAGCGGCGCGATCGACACGCTCACGTCGAGCAGGTCACCGTCTCGGGTCGCGTAACGCGCCTCGTGCGCCTGCGTGGTCTCACCCGAGAAGGCGAGTGCCGTCAGCGCATCGAGCTCGACCGGCGAGTCGAGGAACGGCAGTGGGCCACCCAGCACGTCGTCGGCCGTCCATCCGAACACTGCTTCGGCCGCGTGATTCCACACGTGCACGGTGCCGCGCGCGTCGAGCGCGAAGATCGGCAACGGCGACGACTGCACGATTGCGCGCAATGCGGTTTCACTCCGTTGGCGCGCTGCTTCGTTCGCCCGTTGATCGGAGATGTCGCGCGAGATCGCGGAGAAGTATTCGTAGCGACCGTTCGCGTCGCGATGACCACTCACGACCACCGACGCGGGAAGGCGAAGATCGCGACCGCGTACGAACAGCTCGCCCGACCAGGCGCCGTGCTCCATGATCGCCTGGCGCATCTCGGCCAACTGCTCCGCAGTTGTCTCGAAGAACTCGTCGATCTCGAGCTTCGGCAACGGTTCCGCCGGATCGACGCCGATGAGCTCGCGGGCGGCGCGGTTCGCGAAGAGCACTCGTCCACCGCGCGCGTGGAACGTGATCAGGTCGGTCGTCGACTCGACCGCCCGCCGCAGCCGTACCAGCTCGTCGGCCGCGAACGCAGCGTCGGCGATGTCGTCGACGTCTTCGAGTGTCATGGCGTGCTCGTCGTCCGCGGATCAGCCATGAGCGGTCACCCGGCTACGACGTCGCCTTCCATGCGATTGACCGTGCATCCGAGCTCCTCGAGATACGCGATCGCAGCGTCGCGCGCGTCGGTGGCACCGGAGAGCTCCAAGATCATCCACCCCGAATGGGACTCGACGTTGGCCCGCCGCAGGTTGGGGACCACGTCGAACCGCTTCACGAGCTCGTAGATCATCGGCCGCTCCACGAGCTCCTCGGGAAACGAAACGAACAGACGAAGGTGCTCTTCAGTAGTCATGAGGGCAGGCCTACACGCGTGCACGCGTCGGCGGCGGGCAACACCAGGCCGGTGAAGAACGGACCGAAGTCGGCGTAGCGCGCGGAGACGGGATCGAACCGCATCTCGTAGACGATCTCCTTCAGCGAAACCGGATCGTCGGCGAGAAGGGTGACCCCCCACTCCCAGTCGTCGATGCCGGTCGAGCCGGTGATGAGTTGCAGCACCCGGCCCGCATAGGTACGCCCGACGCGCGCGTGCCCGGCCATGAGCTCTTTGCGCGCTTTGAACGGAAGCTCGTACCAGTTCGCTTCGAGCGTGCGCCGCTTCGACATCGGATAGAAGCAGCACACGTTCTTGGCGGGCAGCTTCGGATGGATGCGCTGCTCGCGGTAGTGCTCGATGCGCTCGCGCCACGCGACCAGACGTTCCTCGATCTCCGCGTCGGCGAGATGCTCCACCGACGCGAGGCGCGCGCGCTCGTCATCTTCAGTGGCGCCGTACTCCGACTGTTCCGTGAGCGACACGTAGGAGTAGACGGGCTCGAGCGGCGCCGCGAGCAACTCGGCCTGGAAGGCCTGGAGCCGGGCGAGATCAGGCCCGTACGCCATCACACCGAGATCGGCCTTGTGGCCGAGCAGCGCCATGCAGAGCACCTGATGGCCGTCGGCTTCGAGTGACGCGACCGCGTCGACGACCCGTTTCCCGGCCTCGGGTTCGCGCTCGGCCCGCTCGCGATCGACGCGATAGAAGAGATGCAGAACGCCCCAACCGACAGAAGGCGTCACCGGATCCACGCAGCGAGGCTAGCCCCGGCGTTCCCGCTTTCGGGTTGTCTAGGCCGGCGCCCCGAGCGTGCCATTGGCGCCGGTCGCTCCGCTTGCGCCAGTGGCGCCGGTCGCACCGGTCGGGCCGAACAACCCACCGACGTTCTTGCCGAAGTCGTTGAAATCGATCGTGTCGGACGCCGGCGGTGCTGCCACGTGCACCGGTGCACCGAAGTCGTACAGATCCATCGACATCGTCATCGTCGATGCGCCATCTGCATTGTTTCCGGCTGCACTGTCATCGGCAAGCTTGCCGAGGTCCAATTTCAGCTGGATGCGCCGGGCCAGACCGTCGTTGTCGACCCACACGTCGGCCGGGATCGTCAACGACGAACCATCCTTCTTGAAGATCTTTCCGAGCGCATCCTTCAACGAGGCCGGGACGTGCGATCGATTTACCGCCTTGGCGAGATCGAGGATGGCGGAGTAGTGCGTCGTTTCCACACCGCGAATGGATTCAGTTCCAACCTTCTTCACACTGTTGGAAATGGTTTCGAGGTACGCGAGGAATTGCGTCGGATCACTTTGATCGAAGCCCGGCACCAGCCCGGCCGCGCCGAAGTTCGGCATCTTCAGCCAGTGGGCGCCGCCGAATATCCCACCGATCGATTCCGGCAGCTTCGTATAACTGGCGCCGTCGACCGTACGAACCTCGATACCGCCCGGGAAGAAGTCCGCGCCGGCACCGTTCAGCTTCATCGTCAAATCGCTGTCGCCGGTCACGAAGTCGGCAACTCCATCGGAGGTGAGCCCGAACGCTTTGCTACCCGTGCCGTCCGCCGAGATCGTCATCGCAATGCGCGCCGACTTCGCCGCGGTGGTCGCTTGCACGGATGCGAGCACGACCTTCTGCGGTGACGGCGCGACCTGCTTCTTGACGGTCACCGAGTTGGGCTGCGAGCCACACGCGGCGAGCGCGATCACGAGTGCACCGGCAGCGATTGCGGCCCAACGACCTCGTGCGAATCCGTTCACGTTCATCTCCGGCCTTTCGCCACCCGACCCGATAAATGTAATCGGACGCGAGCAGGGCGCCCCTGAGGGCGCCCTGCCAAATAACCGTGGAAGGAGGGGGACTTAGAAGTCCATGTCTCCCATGCCGCCACCGGGCATACCGCCGGGCATTCCGCCGGCGCCTTCCTTCTCGGGCTTGTCCGCCACAACCGCTTCGGTCGTGAGGAACAGCGCCGCGATGGAAGCCGCGTTCTGGAGTGCCGAGCGAGTGACCTTGGCTGCGTCGATGACGCCGGCCTTCACGAGGTCTTCGTACTCGTTGGTGGAAGCGTTGAGGCCGTGCGAACCCTTGAGGGCCTTGACCTTCTCGACGATCACGCCGCCTTCGAGGCCGGCGTTGACCGCGATCTGCTTCAACGGCTCTTCGAGCGCACGAGCGACGATCTTGGCGCCGGTCGCAACGTCACCTTCGAGCGTGGTCGCGAGCTCGAGCACCTTGGCCTGCGCACGGAGAAGCGCCACGCCACCGCCGGGCACGACACCCTCTTCGACCGCAGCCTTGGTGGTCTGCACCGCGTCTTCGATGCGGTGCTTCTTTTCCTTGAGCTCGACCTCGGTGGCCGCGCCGACCTTGATGATCGCCACGCCGCCCGACAACTTCGCAAGGCGCTCCTGGAGCTTCTCGCGGTCGTAGTCGGAGTCGGTGTTGTCGATCTCGTTGCGGATCTGCGTGATGCGACCCTGCACCTCGGACTTCGTACCCGAACCCTCGACGATGGTCGTCTCGTCCTTGGTGACGACCACCTTGCGGGCCCGACCGAGCAGCTCGAGGCCAATGCTCTCGAGCTTCAGGCCGACCTCTTCGGAGACCACTTGGCCGCCGGAAAGGATCGCGATGTCCTGGAGCATTGCCTTGCGACGCTCACCGAAGCCGGGGGCCTTGATGGCAACCGACTTGAAGGTGCCGCGGATCTTGTTGACGACGAGCGTGGCGAGTGCCTCACCCTCGACGTCTTCGGCGATGATGACGAGGCTGCGGCCACCCTGCATGACCTTCTCGAGCACCGGCAGCATGTCCTTGACCGCCGAGATCTTGTTCGATGCGAGCAGGATGTACGGGTCGTCGAGGACGGCCTCCATACGCTCCGGGTCGGTCACGAAGTACGGCGAGATGTAGCCCTTGTCGAAGCGCATGCCCTCGACGAGGTCGAGCTCCATGCCGAAGGTCTGGCTCTCCTCGACGGTGATGACGCCGTCCTTGCCGACCTTCTCGAGCGCCTCGGCGATCATCGAGCCGATCTCCTTGTCGGCCGCGGAGATAGCGGCGACGTTGGCGATGGCTGCGGGGTCGGTCTCGACCTTCTTGGACAGGCCCTTGATGGAGTCGACGGCGGTGATGACCGCGGCCTCGATGCCCTGCTTGAGGACCATCGGGTTGGCGCCGGCGGCAACGTTGCGCAGACCTTCGCGGACCATGGCCCACGCGAGGACCGTGGCCGTCGTGGTGCCGTCACCGGCCACGTCGTCGGTCTTCTTCGCGACTTCCTTGACCAGCTCGGCGCCGATCTTCTCGAACGGGTCTTCGAGGTCGATTTCCTTGGCAATCGAGACGCCGTCGTTGGTGATCGTGGGGGCGCCCCACTTCTTCTCGAGCACGACGTTGCGGCCCTTCGGACCGAGCGTGACGCGTACTGCGTCGGCGAGCTTGTTCATGCCCGCTTCGAGCGCACGGCGACCGTGCTCGTCATAGGCGATCTGCTTCGGCATAGGTAAAACCTCCGGGGGCAGCACGATGCTGCGTGGGCTGAAACGTGGCGGGATTAGCACTCAGGATAGCCGAGTGCTAACTCATGTTGGCACTCGACGGCCGAGAGTGCAAGCTGGCTCCGCCGGTCACGACCTCGTGCGGAACCGCTCGACCCACTCGCCGACCTCGACCCGTGGGGCGTGGGAGCGGCTCCCGAATCCGTCCCGCACGAAGGTGGCGTACCGGTCGAAGTGCTGGGGATCGACGAGCGGCACGGGCCGCCGGGTGATCTCCAGAACGGCCGCGTCGACCGCCGGCCGGGGATTGAACAGGGCAGCCGGAAGCCGGCGACCACGGGCGAAGCACCACCACGGCGCCCAGGTCGCGCCCGACAAATCGAGGGGCGGGCCCTCGTGAACGCGAGCGCGATGGCGGGCGACCTGCCACTGCACGACGAGATCGGCTCGGACCAACCCGCCCTCCGGGCGACCACCTCCGGGATCATCGAGGAGGCGATGGAGGATCGCCGCGGTGTGGCCGAACGGCGGGTTGGCGACGACCCGGTACGGCGTGCGCGGCAGCGGCACGTCACGAACGTCGGCATGCAACACCACGACGTTCGGCGTCTCGGCGAACTTGGTCGCCAAACGACTCGCGAGCGCGCCATCGAGCTCGATGGCGACGACCGACGCGGCCTCGCGTGCCAGGGCCGCGGTCAACACACCCGTCCCCGCGCCGAAGTCGACGACCCGATCGCCCGAATGCACTCCGGCATCGGCGACCAGCCGAGCCGCGATCTGCTGACTACCGAGAAAGTGCTGACCGAGCCGGCGCGACCGATCGGTCGACGCGCGCCCGGGCACGGAACATCGTGACCATGAGGTCCTCCTTGGCATGTACCTCAGGCCAGAGCTGAGCACACCTTCGATCGCGCGGCGACGGATTTTCGAAGCCGACCTAGTCTTGGTTCGTGGCCGAGATGCACGACACGACCGAGGAGTACCTCGAGTCGATCCTCGCAATCGAAGAAGAGGGTGTCGTGCCGATGCGCGCCCGGCTCGTCGAGCGCCTCGGCTTGTCGGCCGCGGCGGTCTCGGAGACGATCGGGCGCCTCTCCGAACACGGCTACGTCGACCTGCACGATGATCGCAGCCTCCACCTGACCGACAAGGGCCGCAGCCTCGCGACCACGGTCGTTCGCCGTCACCGTTTGGCGGAGCGGCTCCTCGTCGACGTGATCGGGCTCGAGTGGGAGAAGGTGCACCGCGAGGCCGATCGGTGGGAGCACGCGATCTCCACCGACGTCGAAGAGAAGCTGGTGTTGCTTCTCGGCGATCCGGCCACCTGCCCGCACGGCAATCCGATCCCGGGTTCGAAGAACGCGGGCCGGACCTACGTGACGACGACGCTGGCGCAAGCGGCAACGGGACCGATCACGGTTCGGCGCGTGAGCGAACGACTCGAAACCGACGACGACGGCCTGCGCCTCATCTCCACGGCGCACCTGCTGCCCGGTTCCGAAGCGACCATCATCGACAAGCGTGACGGTGTCGTGACCGTGAAGACCGAGACCGGCGAACACGTCGTACCGAAGTCAGTCTCGGATCACCTGCACGTCTCCACCGGCAGCTAAATCCAGCGGGCGGACTCGAACTTCTCGCGTTTGACTCCGAAAAACGCGTCGAAACGCGCAAAGTTCGGGGCGCAGAGCCGTTAGATCCCGGGGCGAGGCAAACGCCAGATGCCGTGCGGTGAATTCGGGGAAGTGCGACGTGATGCGCAGCTCGAACAGCTCGAAGCCGAGCCGGCGCGCCACCGCTTGCGAGCGTTCGTTCTCCGGGAGGATCACGCTGTAGAGCGCGTCGACGTCGTGATGCGCGAACGCGTAGTCGACCGACGCCGCGCCCGCCTCGGTCGCGTAGCCCTTGCCCCACGCGCGCGGATTGAATGCCCAGCCGATCTCGATGCCCGGCCAGTCGGCGCGCTCGGGCCAGTGCATGCCCGCCGCGACCGACGAACTCACCCGAGTCGCGTTCGACGACCGCCCATTGTCCGGTTCCTCGCAGCTCCCACTGCCCGAGCCACGACGCGATTCCGTTCCACGCCTGTTCGCGCCCGACGTCGTCGGGCAGATGCAACGACGCGCGAACCTCCGGCGTCTGCAACATCTCGGCGTACGCGTCGACATCGCCCTCGTCGAACGGCCGAAGAATCAACCGCTCGGTCTCGATCGTCGGGCACGCGCCCATTCGTTAGCCGCCGGCGACGGCGGGGACGATGCTTACCGTGGTGCCGGCGTCGAGCGGCGTGTCGATGCCTTGCATGAAGCGGATGTCTTCGTCGGCGACGAACACGTTGACGAAGCGGCGGAGCTCGCCCTTGTCGTCGAAGAGGCGCTCGCCGAAGCCGGGGTGTTGCGCTTCGAGCGCTTTCAACGCCTCGGCGACGGTCGCCGCTTCGACCTGGACCTCGGCCGCGTCACCGGAGAGGCTGCGCAACTGCGTAGGGATGCGAACGGTCACAGCCATGTCGGGTGCTCCTCAGTTTTCGTCGATGTCGAACGCGGCGTGGAACGCGTCGAGACTCGGCGCGATGGTCGCGGTCGGGCCCGACGTGGCGGCGACCGCTTCGATCGTCTTGAGCCCGTGCCCGGTGATGTACACGACGACGCGCTCGTCGGGGCGGATCACGCCGCTCGCCGCGAGCTGCTGCAGCGTCGCGATCGTCACGCCGCCCGCGGTCTCGGCGAAGATTCCTTCGGTGCGGGCGAGCAACTCCATGCCCTCGACGATCTCGCCGTCGGTCACCGATGCGAATCCACCGTCGCTCTTGCGCACCGCGTCGAGCGCGAAGTAGCCGTCGGCCGGATTACCGATCGCGAGCGACTTGGCGATCGTGTCGGGCTTCACCGGCCGGATCGTGTCGGACTGCCTCGATGAACGCGGTCGCGATGGGCGAGCAACCGAGCGCCTGCGCACCCGACACGCGCACGTCGGGCTCCTCGTCGAGGAGACCGACCCGGTGGAGCTCCTGGAAGCCCTTCTGGATCTTGGTGAGCAACGATCCGCTCGCGGCGGGAACGACCACGTGGTCGGGAACCTGCCAGCCGAGCTGCTCCGCGGTCTCGAACGCGAGGGTCTTGGAGCCCTCCGCGTAGAACGGCCGCATGTTGACGTTCACGAACGCCCACTCGTAGATGCCGGCGAGCTCGGCGCACAGACGATTCACGTCGTCGTAGTTGCCTTCGATCGCGACCACGTTGCCGCCGTAGACCGACGTGGTGACGATCTTGCCCTGCTCGAGGTTCGACGGGATGAACACGTAGCTGCGCAGCCCCGCGTGCGCGGCGTGCGCGGCGACCGAGTTGGCGAGGTTGCCGGTCGACGCGCACGCGGCGACCTTGAAGCCGAACTCGAGCGCCTTGCTCAACGCGATCGAGACGACGCGATCCTTGAACGAGTTCGTCGGGTTGCGCGTGTCGTTCTTGATCCAGACCTCGCCGAGACCGAGCTCGGCCGCGAGGCGGTCGGCGCGCACGAGCGGCGTGAAGCCGGTGCCGAGATCGACCGACGGGTTCGCACGCGACCGGGAGCAGGTCGGAGTAGCGCCACAGGCTCGTCGGGCCGGCCGCGATCTTCTCGCGGCTCGATGGCCTGGGCGATCGCGTCGTAGTCGTACGCGACCTCGAGCGGACCGAAGCACCACTCGCAGGTGTAGATCGGTGCGACGGCGAACTCACGGCCGCACTCCCGGCAGCGCAAGCCCAGAACGTTGGTTCGGATTCGGAGCGCCGGTTGCGTCGCTGACAGGTGCCATGAGATTTGATCTCCTTGCCGGTTGCTCTCGACGCGCTCTCGAGCACCTCGAGCGGGAGACCGCTCTTCGGCAACTCATCGGTCAGGCATTGGCACCTCGCTCGAGTCGACCGGCTCCTTGCGAGATCGATGCTCCGTGCTGGTTGCCGCGGCGTCACAGGGCCTGTCCCTCAGCCGCTCTTGATGAGCGCGTATTTCCGTCAGATTAGCCCGGTCAGGATAGCAGGGCTCCGAGGCCGGCGAGCAGCCGGGGGTTCCCCGTAGGCTGACGCGTGAATCTGGCCGATCTCGTCGAGGCGAAGCGCTCGCTCGGGCACTCGATCTCGGTGTGCCTCCCGGCGCGCAACGAAGCCTCGACCGTCGGCGCGCATCGTGGCCAAGGTGCGCGAGCACCTCGTGACGCCGCACGGGGGCCTCGTCGACGAGATCGTGGTGCTCGACGACGACTCCACCGACGACACCGCCGCGGTCGCCCGCGCCGCCGGCGCGACGCGTGGTCGCCGAGTCCGACGTGCTCCCCGAGGCCGGACCCGGATCGGGCAAGGGCAACGCGCTGTGGAAGTCGCTGCACGCGTGCGCGCGGCGACCTCGTCTGCTGGCTCGACGCCGACCTGCGCAACTTCGACGCGCCGACGACCGTCCCGAGCTCGTCGAGCCGCTGCTGACCGACGCCGACATCGTGCTCGTGAAGGCGAGCTACGACGCGCTCGTTCGAAGGCGCGCCGACCGGCGGCGGCCGCGTCACCGAGCTGGTCGCCCGCCCGCTGCGTCTCACTGCTGTTCCCCAAGCTCGCCGACATCGTGCAACCGCTCGGCGGCGAGTACGCGGCGCGGCGCGACGCGCTCGAGGTGCTTCCGTTCGTCGAAGGTTGGGGAGTCGAGCTCGGCCTGCTCGTCGACGTCGTCGAGCGCTTCGGGCGCGACGCGGTCGCGCAGGTCGATCTCGGAACGCGCGAGCACCGCAACCGTCCGGTCGAGCGAGCTCGCCGCGCAGTCGCTCGCGATCATCGCGACCGCGTTGCGGCGCGCCGGACCTCGATGCAGTTCGACGGCACCCACGCTCGAGCTCCTGCGCTGCCGACCTCGCCGGCAACGTCGACGCCGAGCAGGTCGAGATCCGCGAACGCCCGCCGATCACGACGATCCCCGCGCTACCGCGCGCTCCAGCACGCCGTACTGGCGTGAGTCGCCGCGCGTGTAGCGGCGCACTGCTCACGACCGGTTCGATGGCTCGCGGCCGGCTTCGACTGCGGCTTCCTCGACGAGGAGCGCGGCGCGGGAGTAGGCCTCGCCCGCCTGCCACACGCGATCGGTGAGCGCGAGCACCTCGACGCCGGCGCGGTCGGCGAGCACGGCGCGGGCCTCGTCGGTCACCTGGCCCGCGATCACCGCGACGTGCGGAACGTCGAGATCCGCCGCCCACGCGAGCACGCCGCCCACGACCTTGCCCTCGAGGCTCGACGCGTCGAGCTTGCCTTCGCCGGTGACGACGAGCGTCGCGCCTTCGACACGCGGCTTCGAGCCCGACCGCTTCCGCGACCGCGTCGAAACCGGGCACGAGCTGCGCGCCGATCGCGGCGAGGCCGCCGGCGAGACCGCCCGCCGAGCCGCCGGCACGGTCGAACGCGGTCACGTCGACGCCGGTGCGCGTGCGGTACTGATCGGCGACCGTTGCAGGCGACGCGTCAGCAGCGCGATCTGCGCGGCGGACGCGCCCTTCTGCGGTCCGTAGATCGCGCGCCGCGTCGAGGAACGGCGACTCGACGTCGCAGGCAACCGTGACCTCGATTCCCTGCAGCGACCAACCCAGCGCCTCGACCGCGGCGAGCCCGCCGTCGGTCGTCGCGCTCCCGCCGACGGCGACGATGATGCTGCTTGAAACCCTGACGGCGCGCGACCGCGATCAGCTCGCCCGTCCCGCGCGTGCTCGCGCGCAACGGATCGTTGCGACCCGAAACCAACGCGAGCCCGCTCGCGCGCGCCATCTCGATGATCGCGATGCCGCCCGGCAGCACACCCCACTCCGCGTCGACAGGATCGCCGAGCGGACCGGTGACGCGCGCGACGCGACGCGAGCCGCCGCGCGCCGCGAGCAGCGTGTCGAGCGTGCCTTCGCCGCCGTCGGCGAGCGGCAGCTCGACGACGTCTTCGAAACCGGCGCGCCGCAGCCCGGCCGCGATCGCGGCCGCGGCTTCGTCGGCCCGCAGCGTGCCCCGGAACTTGTCGGGACAGGCAACGCGCGCGCATCGGGGCACGAGCATCGATGAAGTCGGGACACGTCGAATAGATTGACCGTTTACCCGGCCGTTGTCGCCTCAGGAGATCCGTTGCTCGAACGTGTGCCGTTGCTCGACAAGCATCTCGACGACTACGAAGACGCCGTCGAGCCCGGCACGCTCGAACGAATCCGAGAGCTGGCGGCGCCGCTGCGTGGGCAAGCGCGTGCCTGCACGTGAACGCCACCGCGTACGGCGGCGGCGTCGCCGAGCTGCTCGCCGACCCACGTCGCGCTGCTGCGCGACCTCGGCATCGAGGCCGAGTGGCAGGTGATCCAGGGCAGCGACGAGTTCTTCAGCGTCACCAAGACGGTGCACAACGCGCTGCAGGGCGCCGACGTCGAGTGGACCAGCGCAGATGGAGCGCACCTACCTCGAGAAGGTGCTCGACAACGCGCTGCAGCTCGAAGGCGAGTGGGACTACGTGGTGATGCACGACCCGCAGCCCGCCGCGATGCTCGAATACGCGCGCAGCCAAGGGCGTCGCGGACGCGAGCACGAAGTGGATCTGGCGTTGCCACATCGACCTCACCGACGCCAACCCGACGGTCTGGAACGTTCTTCCAGCGCTTCGTCGAGCAGTACGACGCGTCGGTGTGGACGATGCCGGAGTTCGTTCCCGCGACGATGCCGCGCGACAGCATCCGTGTTCGCGCCGCCGTGCATCGATCCGCTCTCGGTGAAGAACCTCGAGATGCCGCGCCCGTTCGTGGAGGAGCTCACGCGGCAGTACAGCGTGCGCGCCGCACGACCCGCTCATCGTGCAGGTGAGCCGCTTCGACCCGTGGAAGGACCCGGTCGGCGTGATCGAGGCGTTCCGCATCGTGCGCGAGGAGGTTCCCGACGCGCAGCTCGTGCTCGCGGGCTCGATGGCCACCGACGACCCCGAGGGCTTCCACTTCTGGGAGCTGGCCGACGAGGCGCGCGCCGGCGATCCCGACATCCACCTCGTCTCGAACATCCAGCAGGTCGGCGCGGTGCAGATCAACGCGTTCCAACGCGCCGCCGACGTCGTGATGCAGAAGTCGCTGCGCGAAGGATTCGGCCTGACCGTCAGCGAAGGACTGTGGAAGGGCCGGCCGGTGGTCGGCGGCCGCTGCGGCGGGATCACGATGCAGATCGTCGACGGCGAGAACGGCTACCTCGTCGACTAGGTCGAAGAGCGCGGCGGCGCGCACCATCGAGCTGCTCGCGCAATCCCGACGCGACGCCGAGGAGATGGGCGACGCCGGCCGCGACCACGTCCGCAAGAACTTCCTCTCGACACGCGAGCTCGAAGACTGGTTGCGACTCTTCCGAGATCTCGGGTAGCGCCCATGATCGTCGTCTCGCACCGCGGCCCGTACCGGTTCGAGGCGAACGGCGACGGGAGCTTCTCGACCGCACCGGTGGCGCGGGCGGTGTCGCGAGCGCGCTGCGGCGCGGCTCGATCGAGGAGAGCGAGCACGGCGCGACGTGGATCGCGGCCGCGCTCTCCGACGACGACCGGGACGCGGCGCGAGTCGGGTGCGCTCGACGACCTCGGCATCGACCTGCGCCTGATCGCGCTCGAACCCGAACTGCACGCGCTGCACTACGACGTCGTGTCGAACGGCGTGTTGTGGTTCCTCTTCCACGAGCTCTTCGATCGCGATGCGCCGGCCGCGCTTCGACCGAGCGCTTCCGCGAGGCCTGGGACGGCGTACCGCGACCGTGAACGCCGCGTTCGCGGAGGCGACCGCCGACGCGGCCGCGACCGACGACGTCGTGCTCGTGAACGACTACCAGCTCGTCGCTGGTCGGGCGCGCAGCTGCGCGAGCTTCGGCCCGACCTGCGCATCGTGCACTTCACGCACACGCCGTTCTGCGGCCCGGACGACATGCGCGTGCTGCCCGACTACGCCGCCGAGACGATCTGTGCCGGTCGCTGGCCGCCAACCCGGCCGGCTTCCACAGCGCGCGCTGGGCTCGCGCGTACCAGCAGTCGGCGCGCGACGTGCTCGGCCGCAGCGCGCCGATCGCGCCCCACGTTCGCGGCGAGCCTCGGGCCCGACGTCGCCGCGCTCGAAGACGTCGCGGCCGAGCGACGAAGCGCACGCGGCCGCCGACGCGCTCGACGACACCGTCGGCGACCGGCTCGTGATCGCGCGCAGCGACCGCATCGAGCCGTCGAAGAACATCGTGCGCGGCTTTCTCGCCTACGACCGTCTGCTCGAAGCCCGGCCCGGGCTGCGCGGCCGGGTGGTGTTCGTCGCGATGCTGTATCCGTCGCGCGCAGAGGCTTCCGGAGTATCTCGCGTACACGAGCGAGATCGAGCAGGTCGTCGCGCGCGTGAACGACCGCTGGGCCACACGCGACTGGACGCCGATCGTTCTCGACGAACGCGACGACTTCCCCCGTTCGGTCGCCGCGATGCAGCGCTACGACGTGCTGCTGGTGAACCCGATCAAGGACGGCCTCAATCTCGTCGCCAAGGAAGGTCCGGCGGTCAACCGCCGCGACGGGCTGCTGTGCCTGTCGCCGGAGGCCGGCGCGTGGGACGACCTGCGCAACGGCCGCGATCCCGATGCACCCCTACGACCTCGAGGACGCGGCCGGCGCGCTCGACCACGCGCTGGCCACGCCGCTCGACGAACGGGCAACGATCGCGGCGAAGCTGCGCGACGCTCGCGACCGCGCGCGACGCCGCCGACTGGGTCGCGGATCTCGTCGCGACACGCTCGATCTAACTGACCGGCTACGCGTCGCAGGCGCTGCGCGCGACCGCGTCGAGCAGCGCGACCAAACCCGCGGGACCGTCGACGAGACACGTCGACCGCGCCGGGCAATGCGTCGGGCATCTCCGGCGACTCCACACCGATCCGGACCGCGCGGTCGAGCCGGCCGTCGGCCGCGGCCCGCTCGAGCGCGGCGAACGCGGCGAGGTCACCGGTGTCGTCGCCGGCGAACGCGGCGACGCGCGAAACCCTTCGATCAGCGCGTCGATCGCCGTGCCCTTGTCGATCGCGACCGGAGGCCGGAGCTCGACCGCGAACCGGCTGTGCCACTCGGCGAGCCCGTACCGGCGGGCGAGCTCGGCCGCGACCGTCGAGCACCTCGCCGGCCGCGATCGGGAGCAGTGCGCCAGTGCAACGTGACGCTCACTCCGCCTTTGCGTTCGACGATCACGCCGGGCAGTCGCGCGTCGGCTTCGTCGGCCGCCGCCGCGACCGCGTCCGCGATACGGCAGCGACACGCGGATCCACCTGCCGCTCGCCGTCGACCAACGTCTCCATCCCGTAGAGGCCGGCGAGAACAGCAGACCCGGGAATGGCAGGCGGCTCGGCGAGGAACTCGACCGGACGGCCGCTCACGATCCCGACCCGTGCCGAGTCGACCGACCAGCCGCCGCAACACCGTCGATCGCCTCCGGGAGCGCGACGGCATCGTCGGGTCGATCGACGATCGGCGAGAGCGATCCGTCGTAGTCGACAGAGCAGAACGGTGTCGGCCGGGCGCTCGGTGAGCGCGTCGATCATTGCGGCGACATCGAGCACAGGATGCAGACGCTACCGGTATGGCCACGCCAAGAGCCAGCAGGCGGCGCGTGAAACCGTCGGACTCGAACGCACGAAACGCTCGTCGGGCTCAGTCACCGCGTGCACGCGCACCCGGAGCTGAAGTTCGAGGAGACGCGTTCGAGCGCGTGGACTGCCGGCGTGCTCGCCGACGCCGGGCTCGTCCGTCGAAGCCGGCATCTGCGATCTGCCGACCGCGTTCTCGTGCCGGATCGGAACCGGCTCGCTGCATCTGGCGATCTGCGCCGAGTACGACGCGCTGCCGGGCATCGGTCACGCGTGCGGCCACAACATCATCGCCGCGACCGCGGTCGGCGCCGGCTTGGCACTCGCGCCGCTGGTCGACGACCTCGACCTCACAGATCACCGTCATCGGCACGCCCGGCCGAAGAGGGCGGCGGCGGCAAGGTGTTCCTGCTCGAACGGGGCGCGTTCGCCGGCGTGCACGCGGCGATGATGGTGCACCCGGCGCCGTTCGAAGATCTCACACCGCGCTGCAGCGCGGTCGCCCACTTCGGCGTCGAGCTACAAGGCCGCCCGTCGCACGCGGCGGCCGCGCCCGAGCTCGGCGATCAACGCCGCCGACGCGATCACCGTCGCGCAGGTCGCGATCGGGCTGCTGCGCCAGCATCTCCGACCCGGCGATCAGGTGCACGGCATCGTCACCACGGGCGGCGACGCCGCCAACATCGTGCCCGCGCACACCGAGGGCCTCTGGATGGTGCGCGCGCCGACGATCGCGGACCTCGCGGTCACGCGGCCGCGGGTCGAGCGTTGCTTCGAAGCCGGCGCGCTCGCGACCGGCTGCGACGCTCGCGATCGCCGACGTGTCACCCGTGTACTCGCACATGGATCACGACGCCGACATCGTCGCGTCTGTACCGCGACGAACGCGATCGCGCTCGGACGCGTGCCCGACGACGAGAACGAAGATGACGTTCTCGACCGACATGGGCAACGTCTCGCTCGAGATGCCCTCGATCCATCCGTGCATCGCGATCGAGAGCGGCGGCGCGTTGAATCATCAGCCCGAGTTCGCGGCGGCGTGCATCAACGCGTCGGCCGACCGCGCGGTGCTCGAAGGCTCGCTCGGCGATGGCGTGGACCGCGATCGACCTCGCGACCGGCCCGCTGCGCGACCGCCTGCTCGCGGACTGAGGCTCAGCCCTTCGGGGCGCCGACGACGACGACGCAGTCGGTGCCCGTCGGTCGCCGGCGGCGCCGGCGACGGGATAGCGGCATGCTGAGCTTGGCGCCCTTCGACCCGACCGCCACTGCGAGCGCGGTGCCTTCCCGATCGAGACCCGCCCGGCAGTACACGGTGTTGCCGGTCTGCGTGTGCCCGATCCAGTCGTGTTGGCGTCGTCCTGGTTCGTGTAGCCCTTGAGCTTGAGCGCGCTGCGACTTGTGCGCCGGCCTTCCCGGTCGCGGCGCCGCCGTTGAGCACGATGATGCTCACCGCGCTCGGTGCCCGCGGCGGCGATGGTGCTGCCACTCGTGTCGGGTCGTCGTGCCGTCGTGGTCGGCTTCGTGGTCGTCGTGGTGGTCGTGGTCTTCGGCGGCGACGTCGCGCTCGCCGGCCCGTTGTCGTTGCTGTCGCCGATCTGAAGCAGCACGATGCCGATGATCACTGCGACACCGATCAGCGCCGCTCCGAGAAACGCCGCATACCCCGCGCCTCTGGCCACATCTCCGCCCGCCACCGTCCTGTTGCCGACTCATGCGGTCATTCTGCCCGCTCGACGCCGCTCGGCGCCTCACCGGCTCCCGGGATCGGCACGACGGCCCTCGATGCGCTCGCGGCGGCTTTGCTCACGCCGGCGGCGTACACGCCGGACGGTGAGCGGGTCGTAGGCCTCCGCGTCGGGACGATCGATCAGCGATGGAGGCTGCGGTAGTAGCTGCTCGACGAGAATCCGAATCGGGCGCGGATCTCGGACATCTTGCTCGCCGGGAGCTGCCACCACTCGCGTTCGAAGTCGAGCAGCGAGCGTTCCGCGTCGGTGAGGGTCCATAACGCTCGATCCTGACCGCTGTGGGGTCGGAATACAAGCATCCCCGACTGCAAGCGTTCGATCAGAGAGATGGAGCCGGGTGTCGGAATCGAACCGACGACCTGCTGTTTACAAGACAGCTGCTCTACCAACTGAGCTAACCCGGCGCGAGCGAGTTTCAGCGATCGTACGTGCTGTCCGGCCGCCGCGGCCGATCTCGTGACAGGCGAGCGCGGCCGCCGCGGCCACGTTGAGCGACGCGATTGCGCCGCGCATCGGAATCGACACGAGTCACGTCGCAGCGAGCGGCGCGTCAGACGCGCGAGACCGCGTCCCTTCGGAGCCGAGCACCAACACGAGCGGTTGGTCGGCGAGCTCGAGATCGAACAGCGACTCCGTGTCGCCGTCTTCGTCGAGGCCGATGCGTCCAGCACCCGGCTCGTCCGAGCGCGCTCGAGCGCGGTCGGGATCCCGCCGGTGAGGGCGATCGGCAGATACTCGATCGCGCCGGCGGCCGCCTTCGCGACACGGGCGTGATGCGCGCACTGCGATGGTTCGGGAGCACGAGACCGGTCGCGCCGGCGGTCTCGGCGGCGCGGGCGACCGCGCCGAGATTGCGCGGATCGCTCACGCCGTCGAGGGCGACCAGGAAGGCGCCGGGCGCGCCGCAGCAGCTCGTCGAGATCGGCGGCGCGCAGCGGCGCGGCCGTCGCGACGACGCCTTGGGGCGCGTCGCTGCGCGCCAGCTCGATCGATGCCGGTCGGCGATCGACCACCTTGAGCGCGGATCCGGCGCGCTCGCGAATCTCGTCGATCACCGGGTCGTCGCGAACCGAGCTCGACACGTGCACGGTCGCGGACTTGGCGCCGCCCGGCGCGCAGCAGCTCGAGCACGGCTCGCCGGCCCTCCACCTGCTCGCCACCCAGCGCGTTCGCCGCTCGGCTCGACGGCGCTCGGCTCGACGGCGCCGACCCTTTGGGTCGCGCCATCAGCTCCGGCGCCAGACCGTGCCGTTCGGCGTGTCCTCGAGCACGATCCCGCGCGCCAGCAACTCGTCGCGGATGCGGTCGCTCTCGGCGAAGTCCTTCGGCGGCGCGTGCGGCGTTCGCGCTGCTCGACGAGCGCGGCGACGTCGTCGTCGAGCTCCATCGCCGACCTCGTCGAACAGCTCGAGGCCGAGCGCATCGGCACAGAGCGCGCACGGTCGCGACCAGGCCGCGCCGTCATCGTTGCGCCCGGTTCTCGTCGAGCGCGGTGTTCGCGTCGCGGCGCAGCTTCTGCAACACGACGGCGATCGCAGCCGGCGTATCGAAGTCGTCGTCCATCGCGGCGCGGAAGTCGGCGAGATCCTCGAGCGGCGCACATCGCCGGCGGTGAGCCTCGATCCGCGGGCCCGGCGCAGCAGCGTGTCGAGACGCTCCTGCATGTCCTTCTCCGCGTCGTCGAGCTCCTTGTCGCCGACTTCCATCTGGCGGCGGTAGTGCGTCTTCAACACGAGCAGACGAAACGCGCGCGGGTCGTAGCGGTCGAGCACGTCGGCGAGCGTCGTGAAGTTGCCGAGCGACTTCGACATCTTCTCGCCGCCGACATTGAGCATGCCGTTGTGGATCCAGTGGCGCGCGAACTCGTGGCCGGCGCCTCGCGCCTGCGCGATCTCGTTCTCGTGGTGCGGGAACACGAGGTCGCTGCCGCCGCCGTGGATGTCGAAGCCGGGGCCGAGGATGCTCGAGCGACATCGCCGAGCACTCGATGTGCCAACCGGGCCGGCCCGGGCCCCACGGCGAGTCCCATTACGGTTCGCCGGGCTTGGCCGCCTTCCAGAGCGCGAAATCGACCGGGCTGCGCTTGCGCTCGTCGACCTCGACGCGGGCGCCGGCGCTCTCGACCAGATCCTCGAACGTGCGGTGCGACAGCCCGCCGTAGTCGGGCAGCGATCTCGACCTGGAAGTACACGCCCTGCGCCCTCGATCACGTACGCGTGACCGGCGGCGACCAGCTCGGCGATCAGTCGCTGCATCTGGCTCGATGAACTCCGTCGCGTGCGGCATGTCGTCGGGCCGCTAGCACGTTGAGGCGGTCCATCTGCTTCCAGTACTCGTCCTCGTAGATCTTGCCCGAGAGCTCCGGCTCGGTCGTGCCCTCGCGCTGTCGCCCGCTCGATGATCTTGTCTTCGACGTCGGTGACGTTGCTCGACGTACGTGACGTCGTAGCCCGGACCACAAGAGGTAGCGCCGAATCGTGTCGAACACGACCTCCTTGCGACCGTGACCGAGGTGCGGGCACGTCGTAGGGCGTCGGGCCGCACACGTACATCGACGACGCGCCCCGCGCGGCGCGGAACGAAGTCGACCTTGGCGCGCGCGCGGTGTCGTAGATCCGGAGCACGTGGCGAGGCTAGCGAGAACTCGCGGCGTACACGGCCCATTTTGGACTATCCGACACGATCGACTCAGCTGTCGGGACAGCAAGGCGACGGCCCACACCGCGATGCCTTCCGACCGGCCGATCGCGCCGAGCCCTTCGCCCCGCTTCGGGCGGACCGACACGTCGATGCCGTGGCCCATCGGCTCCTGCGCCGGCGCGAGCGCCGCGGTCAGGTTCGCGGCCATCTCCGACATGTGCGGCGCGAGGCGCGGCTGTCTCGGCGGCGATCGACGATGTCGACGTTGTCGATCCACCAGCGAGTCGTGCGCGACCCGCTGCGACGACGTCGGCGAGCAGCGCGATCGAGTCGGCATCGCGCAGGCTGCTCGTCGTCGCCGGGAACAGCGTGCCGAGATCGGGCAGGCCGGCCGGGCCGAGCAGCGCGTCGGCGACCGCGTGCGCGACCGCGTCGCCATCGGAGTGACCGGCGAGGCGCGGCGCTTCTGCGATCCGCACGCCGCCGAGCACGAGCGGCGGCTCGTCGCCGAACGGGTGGACGTCGAAGCCGAGGCCGACGCGGTTCTTCATGCCGGAGCTCCTCACGCGCGCGCACCGTCGAGCAGGCGCTTCTGCGAGCTCGAGGTCGTCGGCGAGCGTGAGCTTCAGGTTGCGACGCTCGCCCTCGACCACGACGACGACGCCGCCGTCGGCCTCCACGAGCGCGGCGTCGTCGGTGTCGACCGCACCGACTCGGTGCGCCGCGCGCAACGCGTCGGCGCGGAACGCCTGCGGCGTCTGCACGCCGACGAGTCCGTCGCGCGAGACGGTCTCGACGACCCGGCCGTCGTGCACCCGCTTCACCGTGTCGGACACCGGGAGCGCCGGGACCGCGCCGTCGGCCCCGTCGGCGACGGCTTGCATCACGAGGTCGAAGAGCCGGCGCGAGCGCGAGCGGTCGTGCCGCGTCGTGCACGATCACGATGTCGGCGTCGTCGGGCACCAACGCGAGCCCGGCGCGCACCGAATCGGAACGGGTCGCGCCGCCGACTGCGACGCTGCACACCGCGGGGCGCGGTCCACCTGGCGTCGGCCGGCAGCGACCACGACGACACCGTCGCACGACGTCCTGCGCGACACGCAACCGAGCGGTCGACGACGGTCGACGCCGCCCGAGCGTCGCGAACTGCTTGGCCGCGCCGAAGCGCGCGCCGCCCCCGGCCGCGACGACGATCGCCCAAGTGCTCACCGGGCATCAGTATTACTGGCGTCGTCAGCCGTCGTCGAGGCGGGCGAAGACGAGGCGGCCGGCGTTGGTCGGCACGACCGAGGTGACCTGCAGCATCACCTCGGGGCCGCCGACGAGATCCTCGCCGCCGTTCACGACGACCATCGATCCGTCATCGAGGTGACCGACGCCCTGGCCCTCTTCCTTGCCCGGTCGCGTCAGCGCGACCCGCACGAAATCGCCGGGCACGATCGCGGGCGCGAGCTCCTGCGCGAGCCGGCGCAGGTTGCACGTCGGTACACCCTGCAGCTCGGCGTTGCGCGCGAGCGGCCCGTCGTTCGTGAGCAGCCGGAGCTGCAGGCGGCGTCGCCGAACGCGACCAGCTTGGCGTCGACCGCGTCGTGCTCGACGACCTCGTCGTCGAGCATGAACACCCGCGACACGCCTTCCCGCTCCAGAACTTCGAGCGACTCGAGCCCGCGGCCGCGCGCGCCGGCGGCGGGTGTCGTCGGCCGAGTCGGCAAAACCTTGGAGCTCGTCGAGCACGAAGCGCGCGACCATGAGGTCGCCGCCGACCACACCGGCGCGCGCGAGCGCGAGCAGTTGGCCGTCCATCAACACCGACGTGTCGACGAGCAGGCCGTCACGCGCGTCGAATGCGTGCGCGCGCACGAGCGGGCGCGTCGACATGCCGAGCGACTCGAGCACCGCGATGCTCTGATGGGAGAGCGACGCGGAAGCCGAGCCAGCCCATGCATCCATGCGGCGAGACCCGCGGCCGGGACGGCGAACGCGAACCGGGATGAGCAACGCGAGCGGGAGCACGAGCACGAGGGCGAGCAGCGCCACCCGCGATCGCGCCGAGCGTGCCGGCAATGAACTGCGCGGGCGACTTGGTCTCGACCTGCCGCTCGACCGCGCCGAGCGCCCGGTCGAGGAAGCGTCCGAAGAATCCCCCGGCCACGTAGCCGAGCAGGCAGCCGAGCATCCCGCCGAGCCCTTCGGACCCCAGCGCCGAAGTGCTGGCCGGCCAGAATCCGGCCGCGGTGCCCAGGACCACCACGAACAGCCGTACTCCCTCGACGAACACGGGTCTCCTCCGTTGCGGCCGGGCCACGATCGCGACTACGAGCGTTCTCCTTCATTGTCGGCAGGCCGGAGCGGAAGCTCTTGATCGACGGCGACTCTCAGGCCCGTAGCGGATCGTGCCGATGGGAGGGTGACAAATGTCACCGGGAGGACGCGGGCGCACGCTCCGGATAGCCTCCCGGTCCGAGACGGGACGAGGCGAGATGGCGGCACGTCAGCAGGTGCTCGACAAGACCGACCTGTTCGGGACACTGCCTCCCGAACTGCTCGGTCAGCTCAGGAATCGCACCGAGCTCGCGCGGCTGCGGCGCGGCGATGTCATCTTCGAAAAGGGCGATCCCGCCACCAACCTCTACGTCGTGTTCTCGGGCCGGGTCGCGATCGCGGCGAAGGCCGCCGACGGCCGTGAGTCGGTCATCTCGGTGCTCGGTCCGGGTGCGCTGTTCGGCGAGATGTCGATGTTCGACGGCGGCATGCGCTCGGCGCACGCCCGCGCGCTCACCACCGTGCACCTCATCGCGGTCGTCCTTCGACGACGTGCGCGAGGTTCTGGTCGATCGGCCCGACGTGCTGTGGGCCGTCGTTCGGATCCTGGCCCGCCGTCTGCGCGCGACCGACGAAGCGCTCGCCGACGCGATGTTCCTCGACGTCACCGGCCGCACCGCGAAGCGACTGCTCGCGCTCGCCGGCGGCGACGACTAGTTCCGCATGCCGCTCACCCAAGAAGAGCTCGCCGGAATGGTCGGCGCATCACGCGAGCGTGTGAACAAGGCGATTGCGATGTTCGTGAAGCTCGGCTGGCTCGAGATCTCCGGCCGCAGCCAGTACCACATCCTGGATCGCGCCGAGCTCGAAGCCCGCGCGATCTCCTAGCTAACCCAGTCGCCGCGTTAGCTGACCCAGTCGATCGCGCGGGCCCAGCAGCGCGGCGGCGTCTTCGGCGCGGTGCACGTCTCGATCGGGATCGTGGACGAATCCGTGGTCGGCGCCTTCGACGATCACGATCTCGCAGTCGGACCGGCCCTGCCATGCGGCGCGTAGCGCGTCGATGTCGGCGGCCGGCGTCCACGGGTCGATCGAGCCGAAGATCGCGAGCGTCGGGCACATCTGCGCGGCGACGTCGAGGGGCTGGATCGAGTGGCCGGGGCCCTTCCAGTCTTCGGGCGTGCGGAGCATCCCGTAGAAGGCGACCGCGGAATCGAAGCGATCCGTGGCCGCAGCCTTGAACGTGTAGTGGCCGCCCATGCAGAAGCCGAGCGCCGAGACCCGCAACACGTCGTCTTCCACGACGAGCAGGTCGGCCGCGCTCGAGAAGCATCTCGAGCTGCTGGGAGTCGTCGAGGTCCTTCACGTGCGCGAGCCGCAGCTCGAGCGTCGCGCGATCCGACTCCGGAAGCGTCGCCCACGGCTCGAACGCGCACACGGCAAGGCCGTGCGTCGCCAGGCGGCGCGCCATGTCGGTGTAGAGCGGGCGCAATCCGCCGATGTCGGGATGCAGCACGACGCCCGCCTTGGGCATGCCGTCGGGCCGGGCGTGCACGATCGGAATGTCGTACCCGTCGACGGTCAACATCCGCTCTTCGACGGACACGTCGTACTCCGGACCCTCTTTCAACAATCCCATGAGCGCGGGAGTGTACGCGCGAGCGCGTCGCTCACGAATAGCGGTCGAGGATGGAGCTCTCGGCTACTCGCGCCAGGCCGTCTTTGATCGCTCGGGCGCGCGCTTCGCCGACGCCTTCGACGCCGACGAGATCGGAGATGCTGGCGCGCATGATCTTGGGCAGGCGACCGAAGCGCTCGATCACGTGGTCGGCGATCGCATCGGGCAGGCGCGGGAATCTTGCTGAGCAAGCGGTAGCCGCGCGGTTGAACCGAGGAGTCGAGATCGAGATCGGGCGACAGACCGAGCAGCGCCGCGACCGTGCGCAGGTCGAGGAGATCCTCGTCGGGGAGGCCGGCCAGTTGCGACGACGACATCGTCGATCGATCGATGCTCGGCTTCGATGAAGTAGTCGCGCCCGACCAGCCGGCGATCGTCCTCGACGCCGCCGGTGAGCTCTTCGAGCTGGAGCTCGACCAGCCGGCCGTCGTCGCCGAGCTCGACGACGTAGCCCTCGATCTCGTCGGCGATGCGCCGCACCATCTCGGCGCGCTGGAGAACCGTCGACGACGTCGCGCAGCGTCACGAGGTCTTCGACCTCAAGCGCCGAGAGCGCGCCGGTCACGCCGTCGAGGCGCGCCTTGTACCGACCGAGAATCTGCAACGCCTGATCCGCGCGGGCGAGCACGCGCGGGATCGCGACGAGTGTGCGTTTGAACCCGCGGTAGTGCACCGACACGACACCCATCTCCTCGGAGACGGTGAACACCGGGACTTCGATCTGACGGGCGACGCGCTCGGCGGTGCGGTGCCGGGTACCGGTCTCGGTGGTCGGGATGTCGGGATCGGGAACGAGATGAACGTTGGCGCGGGCGACGCGCGTGCCGTCGGACGCGAGGATGATCGCGCCGTCCATCTTGGCCAGCTCCGACAGTCGCTGCGGCGTGAATTCCGCGTCGAGCAGGAACCCACCCGAGCAGATGTTGAGCACCTCGGGCGCGTCGCCGAGGACGATCAGCGCGCCCATCTTGGCCTGGAGGATCCGGTCGATGCCTTCGCGCAGCGGTGTGCCCGGCGCGACCAGCCGCAGCGCGCCGTAGAGCGGTTCCGATCGGGGCTGGGCCAAGGTCCTCTCCGGGTCGGAATTTCCTCATGCGCGAGAGTAGTCGAAAATTCTCGGCCTGCGTTCTCGGCGCCCGCGCGCTCAGGCGATGCCCGCCACGGAGCGCGCGGTCGAGAGATCGTCGACTCGGAGACATTGGATTCCGGGAACATCGGGGGTGGACGCGGGCACGATCGCCCGGGTGAAGCCGAGCCGCTGCGCTTCGGCGAGGCGGCGGCCGATCTGCGGGACCTGACGCACCTCGCCACCGAGACCGAGCTCGCCGATGACGATCGGTGTCGGCCGCGACGGCCAGCATCGTCGGCCGCGCCGGCGATCGCCAGCGCGACCGGCAAGGTCGGCGCCCGGTTCCGCGACGCTTGACTCCGCCCGCGACGCTCGCGTACACGTCTTGCCCGACGAGCGAGATACCGGCCCGGCGTTGCAGGATCGCAACGAGCATCGCGAGCCGGCCACCGTCGAACGACTGCGCGACCCGGCGCGGCATCGGCGCCGGCGTCTGCGGCAACGAGCGCCTGCACCTCTACGCACAGCGGCCGCGTGCCCTCGAGCACGGCCGTGACCACCGATCCGCACGCGCCGACCCGGCGATCGGCGAGGAACAGCGCGCTCGGATCGAGAACCGAGACGAGCCCCTCGCCGGTCATCTCCATCAGTCCGAGCTCGTCGGTCGGCCCGAAGCGGTGCTTCAACGCCCGCAGCATGCGCAGCGCGTGATGGCGATCGCCTTCGAACGACAAGCACCGTGTCGACCACGTGCTCGAGCGTTCGCGGCCCGGCGAGCGAACCGTCTTTGGTCACGTGGCCGACGAGCAGGGTTGCGATCCCGAGATCCTTGGCGAGCCGTTGCAACCGCTGCGCACCGTCGCGCACCTGCGTGACCGATCCGGGACCGCCGGGCGCGTCGGGATCCGCGACGGCCTGGATCGAGTCGATGGCGATCACCGCGGGCCGGGCCGACTCGGCGTGGGCACACGCGTCGGGAAGCGACGTTTCGGAGACCACGAGGAGATCCTCGGCCAGCGTCCCGAGGCGGTCGGCGCGCATCCGGACCTGGGCGGCCGACTCCTCGGCGCACACGAGGAGGCAACGGACGCCGTCGGCGGCCATCGCCCCCAGCGCCTGCAGCACCAGCGTGCTCTTGCCCATGCCGGGCTCGCCGCCGATGAGCGTCACTGAGCCCGAGACCAGCCCGCCACCGAGCACACGGTCGAGCTCGGGGACGCCGGTCGCCCGCCGGGGCGCGCCCCTCGGATCGACATCGGCCAGCGGAATCGGTCGCGAGTCGGGGTCGGCGAGCCGGACGCCGTTCCCCGTTCCGGTGGTCGCCGCGGCCTCGAGCGACCCCCACTCGCCGCACTCCGGGCAGCGGCCCAGCCATTTCGGCGACTCGTGGGCGCAGCCGGTGCAGCGGTAGCGAACAAGTGTTCGTGTCATCGTCAGACTGTAGCCCGGGCCTGTGACAAGCTCGGCGGATGTCGATCGCGGAGGTAGGGCCGGTCGCAGTACAGGCCGTCGCGTTCGACCTCGACGACACGCTCACCGACTGGTGGACCGGCATCGAGCGGGCGGCGGCCGCCGTGGGAACGCCGGCGATTCTCGACCGGGTGCGGGCGGAGACGTGGGTCCGCCGCGACGGCGTCGTCGTCGACCGCCACCATTGGCGGGTCCTGCACGAGCCCGAGACCTTCATGGCCGGACGAGCTGATCGCGCCGTTCCTCGCCGCGCTCGACCCACCGCTCTTCGACGACGTGGTGCCGACGCTCGAAGCGCTGCGCGGCCGGCGTGAAGCTCGCGCTGCTCACCAACAATCCGTACGGCGCCGACGTGGTGTACCGGCACGGCTTGCACGTCGACGTGTTCGACAGCGTCACGATCGCCGACCCCGCCGTGCGCAAACCCGATCCCCGCGCGTTCGCTCCCCTCATCGATGCGCTCGCGTACCCACCCGAGCAAGATCGCGTTCGTGGGCGACAGCATTCCGGCCGACGTGGAGGGCGCGCTCGGCGTGGGGCTGCGCGCGGTTTGGCTCAACCGATGGAATGATCCCTGGCCGGTCCCGCGCGGACGTCACCGCCATCACCTCATTGTCGGAGTTGCTCGAAACATGCTGACCGTCGGCTTCGATCTCGACATGACGCTCGTCGACTCCCGCCCGGGGATTCGCGCTGGCATGGCCGCGCTCTCGCGAGGAGACCGGCGTACCGATCGACGTCGAGGTCGTGATCGATCGGCTCGGCCCGAAGCTCGAGTGGGAGCTCGCGCAGTGGTTCCCCGAAGATCAGGTCGCGCACGCGTGCAAGCGCTACCGCGCGCACTACTGGGAGCATTGCGTCGGCGGCGGCACGCTCCTCCTGCCCGGAGCTCGCGCATCGGTCGACGCCGTGCACCAGGGCGGCGGACGGGTCTTGGTCGTCACCGCGAAGTCGGAATCGCTCGCCCACCGCTGCCTCAAAGACGGTCGGATTGAAGGTCGACGCCGTGGTCGGCCACGTCTACGGCGACGAGAAGCGCGACGCCCTCCTCGCGCACGACGCCTCGATCTACGTGGGCGACACGATCACCGATGTGAAGTCGGCGCTCGACGCGTCGACGACCGCGGTGGCCGTGACGACCGGCCCCGACGACCGAGCGGCGCTGCTCGAAGCCGGCGCCCACGTCGTGCTCGATTCGCTCGAGGAGTTCCCCGATTGGCTCGCGTCGGCGGGCTAGCCGAAGTGCGGCTCGGTGAATCCGAGGAGTTGCGCTACCTCGTGCGCGAAGTCACCAGAAGGGTCGCGGAAGCTCGGTTCCGCTCTCCCTGAGATTGTCACTGCAGGACCTCGGCTGCACTTTCCGATCGTCGCGACGACGTGCGGCGTCGCAGCGAGGCGACGGCGCGAACGCGATCCGGTAGGAGACGGTATGGAGACCCATGGGCGGGCAACCATGAACGCCTTCCGGCGGCGCAACGTCGAGCCGATTGAACGTGTTGGCGAGCAACCGAACGGCCGTCGGGTCGGTCGTCACCACGCTCTCGCCCGGGGGCCCGGCCGGATCGAACGTATGCACCACCGTGACGGTCACGGCTCGATCGGATGGCGACACGTATTCGTCGATCCGGCGAGGATCGGTCCAACCCACGACCGTGTCGACGCGCACCGTGGTCCCACCCGAGTGATTCCCGGCCATCTCGAACTGCAACTCCGCGTCACTGATGTTGACCGGCGCGACCGCAACGGCATACGTAACTCCCCACGTCGGAACACCGCCGTTCGTGCCCGTGCTCGTCTCGGACCTGAGGAAGCCCTGCGGTGGGTGTAGCTGCATCCACCGGTACACCGCATGCGGATCCTCGGAGATCGTCCAGAACCGGTGGGCGAACTCGAGATTTCCGATCCCCGGAACCGACGGTCCGCCCAGCCCCGAGGGCGCGGCGGCGGTCGACCTGCGGGCGCCGGCAGGCAGCACGACGTGGTCGAGCATCCGGTGGCCCAGTGCAACGGCCGATTCCTTCGGTGTCGGTGGCCGATGTCTCGCGGTGTGATCGCCCGAGGAGCAGCTCACGAGCATCACTCCGGCCAGGACGATGCCCAAGCCGGCAGTGGCAACACGCGGACGCTCCATATCCCTACGACGATGGCACAACGCCCGGAGTTCCGCCCCCGTGCGCGCCTCCGACCCTGAAAAGATCTGAGCGCCGTGTCAACGCGCGGCGCCACTCAGGCGTTCTCTGCCCGAGGTATCCGTGGACGACTTCGAAACCGAGTTCGAAAACCTTTGGGGCCGCGCCTATGGCGTTGCCTTCGTGGTGCTCGGCGATCGGAGCGAGTCCGAGGACATCGCACAGGAGACGTTGGCGCGCGCGCACGTGCGCTGGAACAAGGTTTCGGCGTATGCCGGACCCTGGGTGGTTCGAGTGGCCGGAAATCTCGCGATCGATCGGGTGCGGAAGAGCAAGCGCACACTCACCCAACCGATCAATGACGTTCCCGGCATCGACGCCCAACGTGTAGATCTCCAGCGGGCGCTCCTCGCCCTCTCACCGAAGCAACGTGATGTTGTGGTGTTGCGGTACCTCGTGGACCTGCCGGAAGCAGAAGTCGCCAAGGCGATGCGCTGTTCCGTCGGCACGGTCAAGACACACGCGTCACGCGGACTCGCGGCGTTGCGGCGGTCGTTGGAGGTAGCGCAGTCATGAACGGATTCGATTTCGACTCTTTGCGCGATTCCCATGCCCCGCAGCCCGGTCCCGAGCAACGAGAGGGAGTCGAAATGCGGGCACAGGAGTTGCGGGCGGTCGCGCGGCGCAGGAGCACACTGCTCAGCGCGCTCGCGGTCATCGTCGTCGTCGGCGTGGTCGCGGGAATCATCGCGACGCGTCCCGACAAGCATGAGGTCGTCGTGACCAATACGACGACGACCACGACGACCAAGAAGGTCGCGCCGGCGCCGCACAACGCGATCGACGGCCGGTTCATCCCGCCGACCACCGTCCACAACGGCACCGTCACCCTGCCGGTCACGTTTCCCGACGGCGAAGCCGCAACCATGCGCTACCCGCAGGCGATGAAGGTCGCGCAGCTCGGCTTCGCGGGCGCTGTCGGCGTGAACTGGCCGGTCGGAAACCGCGATCTTCAAGTGCTGCAGCAAGCAGGCGAGCATCACCTATCAGAGGATCTCCGACGTCTACGGCGACGCGAAGCCAGTGCACGAGTACCCCGGAGCAAACGGCGGGACCGTCGAGTACTTCCACGCGAGCCAGGCGTTGAAGACCGTGGTACCGAACTACGACTTCCTCGTGTTCCAATTCGGGCCGTGGTTGGTGCAGGTTCCCGACCAGCCCCAGAACACACAGTCGCAAGGCCTAACCGAAGCGCGTATGACCGACGCGCAACGTCGAACCTGGGCGCGCAACCTCACCGGCACCGTGAAGGCAAGCGGGTATCTCGTATTGCACGCGGCCGCGCCGCTGTCGCTCGGCAATGGCTTCGAGGGCGGCTTCGGCGCGAGCCCGGGCAATGTCGTGGAGCTCGCGAACCACACTGCCTGCGGCCAACCCGAATCGGACTCGAGCGTGCACCGGCACTTCACCGACGCAGGCGGCTCCGGCGTCGCGTGGTGCGTGGGCGATCTTCACGTGTCGGTCACCGGGACGAAGGCTTTCGTCGATCTCGCCGACAAGCTCGTCGTCACCACCAACGCCGCGCATCCGTTGACCAGTACGTCGACAACCACAACGACGACGACGACCACCACGCCGGCGGTCGCGCCGCCGAACGCGGCGTCGGCGTCGTTCGTGTCGTCGCAGCACGGCTGGATCGTCGAGCACGAACGGCACGGTGGCCGAGACCACCGATGGTGGGCACACGTGGCGACCCGTCGGTTCGCTCGGCCGGACCGTCGCGAACATGGAGCTGCGCTTCGCCGACGCGAACCGCGGGTTTGCGATCCCGACCGACGTCGACCGACTCGCCGAACAACCTCACGACCGACGACGGGGGTGCGACGTGGACGTCACTCGACCTCCCGTTCCCGGGTCGCATCTATGACCTCGCGATCTCGAACGGGACCGTGTACGCGGTCGCGTTCGACAACGGCAACTTCCGCATCTGGACGAGCCCGGCCGACAACCTCTCGTGGACGGAAGACCCGATCAAGGTCCCCGTCGGTGGCGGGCCCGACCCGACGATCCAACTCGTGTTCTCCAACGGCGCGGGCTGGATGATCGAAGTCGACCGGATCGTCGTGGGCGGCGCGCAGATGTCGACGAGCGGCACCTGGTCGAAGTGGACCCCGCCGTGCGCGACATCGAACGGTCCCGCGTCGCTCGCGGCGTGGAGCGCGACCGACCTGATCGCCGCGTGCGACGAAGGCGTGTGGGGCAGCCCGCCCCCGCCGGCCAAGGCCGTATACACGTCACACGATGCGGGCGCGACGTTCCAGCGCCACGACGCTCCGGTCTACGGCCTGGTCGCGGCGGCCGATCCGAACTACGCGGTGTTGGTCACCGGCGACACGATCCGACGCAGTGTCGACGGCGGCCGCACGTGGACGATCGTCGACAATGTGACCAACCCGAACGCGATCCAACCGAGCGACCTCGGCTTCACGTCGAACTCACAGGGCTTCGTGATCTTCACGAACGGTCAGATGGTGATGACGTACGACTCCGGCGCGACCTGGAGCGCAGTGACAAACCCATGACCAGGAGCGCCAGCACCAACAACACTGCACCGACGACGAGCAGCACGATCCGCCGCACGTAAGTCTCCGAGTGCGAAGCGAAGAGGGTTCCGTGGCCGCCGCCACGGAACCCGGTCGGTTGCCAACCCTCGCCCGGCGCGCGCATTCGCACGGTGAGGCGTAGTGCGCCGCTGAGCTCGGAGTCGAGCTTGGCGTCGAGCGAGTTCACGTCGAGCCCGGCGGCCGCCAACCGTTTCGCGAGCTCGGGATCCGACTTCACGCCCGCGCTCACATCGCGCAGGTCGACGGTGACCGCGATCTTGTCGGAGGCACCGAACCAGCCACGCGTGCCGCGTGATCCGGGCGTCGCGGAGTGCGCCGTTCGGTCCGGTCAGATCCTCGAGCCGGCGCGCGAGTCCGTCTTGATTCACGAACGCGCGGGAAAGCGTGATCGAAGCCGCACCCGATTTCGTGGTCTTCCACTCGGAAACGTGCCAGCCCGCGTCGCGCAGATCATCGAGTGGGACCGCAGTCGCCAACGAGCCGCCGGTCGTGAGCCGCTGCACCGCTTCGGCGTCGAGCGTGATCTTGGCGAGGACGATGCCCGAACCGTCGGCGTTGAGCCTCACGTCGACGCGGGCGTCGACCTTGCAACCCGCGAGCAACACCACTGCGACGAGCAACAACCCGCAAACGCGACGAACCGGCGTCACAGAGGCACGCATGAGATGCCTCAGTGACGCCGGTTCGGTCTCGTATTTATTCGGTTGTTCCGCTTCCGGCGAGCTCGACCGGCGGCGGCTCGATCGCAGCGTGCGTGCGGAAGACGATCTCGTCGCCTTCGGCATCGGCCACGATCGTGTCACCGGCGTGGAATTCCTTCCACAGGATCTTCTCCGAGAGCGGATCCTCGACCATGCGCTGGATGGCACGCCGCAGCGGGCGAGCTCCCAACGATGCGTCGTAACCCTTGCGAGCGAGCAGGAACTTCGCTTCCTGCGTGAGCTCGAAGGTGAGGCCCTGCGACTCGAGCTGACTTTGCAGCCGCTTGATGAGCAGGTCGACGATCTCCGTGATCTCCTCGGTGGAGAGCTGGTGGAAGACGATGACGTCGTCGATGCGGTTCAGGAACTCGGGCCGGAAGTGGCGCTTGAGCTCCTCGTGCACCTTCTCCTTCATCTTGTCGTACGTGACGTGCTCGTCGGCGCGTGCGAATCCCAGTGCCGACTTCTTGAGGTCGGCGGTACCGAGGTTCGAGGTCATGATGATCACGGTGTTCTTGAAGTCGACCGTGCGACCCTGCGCGTCGGTGAGACGGCCGTCTTCCAAGATCTGCAACAAGGCGTTGAAGACGTCGGGGTGGGCCTTCTCGATCTCGTCGAACAGCACGACGGAGAACGGCTTGCGGCGCACGGCTTCGGTGAGCTGGCCACCTTCGTCGTAACCGACATAGCCCGGAGGCGAGCCGACGAGGCGCGACACCGTGTGCTTCTCCATGTACTCCGACATGTCGAGCTGGATCATCGAGGACTCGTCACCGAACAAGAACTCGGCGAGCGTCTTCGCGGTCTCGGTCTTGCCGACACCCGAAGGTCCCAGGAAGATGAACGACCCCGACGGACGCTTCGGGTCCTTCAGACCGGCACGCGTACGGCGGATCGCCTGCGACACCGACTTGATGGCCTCGTTCTGACCGACGATGCGCTTGTGCAGCTCCTCTTCCATCCGGAGCAGCTTGGCGGTCTCTTCCTCGGTGAGCTTGTAGACCGGGATACCCGTCCACAGCGCGAGCACCTCGGCGATCGACTCTTCGTTCACTTCGTTGAAGAGGTCGACACCCTCGGCGCGCCATTCCTGTTCCTTGCCGGCGCGCTGCTCGAGCAATTCCTTCTCACGGTCACGCAGCTTCGCGGCCCGTTCGAACTGCTGGGCCTCGATCGCCGCTTCCTTCTCGCGCCGGACCTTTGCGATCTCGTCTTCGAGCTCGCGGTAGTCGGGCGGTGCCTGCATCCGACGGATACGCAAACGCGAACCCGCCTCGTCGATGAGGTCGATCGCCTTGTCGGGAAGGTGACGGTCGGAGATGTAACGGTCGGCGAGGTTCGCAGCCGCGACGATCGCCTGGTCGGTGATCGACACGCGGTGGTGCGCCTCGTAGCGCTCGCGCAAACCCTTGAGGATCTCGATCGTCTCGACGACGGACGGCTCCTCGACCTTGATCGGCTGGAACCGACGCTCGAGCGCAGCATCCTTCTCGAGGTGCTTGCGGTACTCGTCGAGCGTGGTCGCACCGATGGTCTGGAGCTCACCGCGGGCGAGCATCGGCTTCAAGATCGAAGCCGCGTCGATCGCGCCTTCGGCGGCACCGGCACCTACGAGCGTGTGCAGCTCGTCGATGAACAAGATGATGTCGCCGCGGGTGCGGATCTCCTTCAGCACCTTCTTCAGGCGCTCCTCGAAATCACCGCGGTACCGCGACCCGGCCACGAGTGCACCGAGGTCGAGCGTGTAGAGCTGCTTGGCGTGCAGCGTCTCGGGGACGTCGCCATCAACGATGTTCTGGGCGAGGCCCTCGACGATCGCGGTTTTGCCGACGCCGGGCTCGCCGATCAGCACCGGGTTGTTCTTGGTGCGACGACTGAGCACCTGCATCACCCGCTCGATCTCGCGGGCGCGACCGATCACGGGATCGAGCTTTTTCTCTCTGGCGAGTTGCGTGAGATTTCGCCCGAACTGGTCGAGCACCAACGAACCCGAAGGCGCGGACTCGGTGGAACCACCACCCGTCGGCGCGCCACCCGTCTCCTTGGAGCCGGCGTAGCCCGACAGCAGTTGGATGACCTGCTGGCGCACGCGGGAAAGATCGGCGCCCAACTTGACGAGCACCTGCGCGGCGACGCCCTCACCCTCGCGGATGAGCCCGAGCAGGATGTGCTCGGTGCCGATGTAGTTGTGACCCAGCTGAAGTGCCTCGCGCAATGACAGCTCGAGGACCTTCTTCGCGCGGGGCGTGAACGGGATGTGACCCGACGGGGCCTGGCCACCGTGGCCGATGATCTCCTCTACCTGTGCACGCACAGCCTCGAGGGAGATACCGAGGGACTCGAGTGCCTTCGCGGCAACGCCCTCTCCCTCGTGAATCAGGCCCAGCAGGATGTGCTCGGTCCCGATGTAGTTGTGGTTGAGGAGTCGCGCCTCTTCCTGCGCGAGGACCACGACCCGTCGTGCCCGATCAGTGAAGCGCTCGAACAAAATGATCCGCCTCTCGTGACGTTGCCGGAACTGCCGGCTGTGCCCCATTCTATCGGCCGTTTGCGCTACTTCTTTGGCGACCGTGCCCTCGCGGCAGAGGGTGGGGATAGACAAGTAACGACACCTGGGAGGATCCCTTGATTCCCGGGTGCCCGGCGTGGCCACTTCGGTGCCCGACTGTCGAGGGGTCCGGTGGCCGAATCGACGCCCCTACCGGCGCGGTCCTAGCCTGCCCCGACGAGTTGGGAGACGGCCACGGGGCCGCTCACCGAGGCCGAAGCGAGGCACCATTTGACCAGCCACCTCCTCGACGAGGTGGGACTCGCGCCGCTTTCGATCGACCTCGGACGAGTCGAGGTTCGGCTCCGCGACGCCGTCTCCGCCGACGACCGGTTCCTGGGCGAGGCCGCCGGCCATCTCCTGGCCGCGGGCGGCAAGCGCCTGCGCCCCACCCTCACCTTCTGCTCCGCTTACGCGGCGTCCGGCATCGAGAACGGTGCCTCCGACGATGCGATCACGGGCGGTGCCGCAGTCGAGCTCGTCCACCTCGGATCGCTCTACCACGACGACGTGATCGACGAGGCGGAGACCCGCCGTGGTGTTCCCAGCGTCAACGCCCGGTGGTCGAACATCGTCGCGATCCTCGCGGGCGACTATCTGCTCGCCCAGGCGTCGGGCCTCGCCGCTTCGCTCGGCGCCGACGTCGCCGCGTTACTCGCGGCGACGATCGGCGAGTTGTGCCGCGGGCAGGTGCTCGAGTTGCAGTACCTGTTCGACACCGAACGATCGGAAGACACTTACCTCTCGGCGATCGAGGGGAAGACCTCGTCGCTCATGGCGACGGCGTGTCGCGTCGGCGGGATGGTGAGCGACGTGTCCGCCCCCACGCTCGACGCGCTCACCCAGTTCGGTCAGCACCTCGGTATGTGCTTCCAGATCGTCGACGACGTGCTCGACGTGACCCGCACCGAAGCCGAGCTCGGCAAGCCCGTCGGCAACGACGTACTCGAAGGTGTGTACACGCTCCCGGTGATCTACGCCCTGCAGTCGTCATGCGCCGACGAGTTGGCGGCGCTGCTCGGCCGCAAGCTCGAACGGGCCGACGTGGACCGCGTGGTCGCGCTGGTTGCCCAGCCCGACATCGTCGAAGCCTCGATGTCGGTCGCCCGCACGCACGCGACCAAAGCCACCGAAGCGCTCGCCGGCGCATCCGAGCTCGACGCCGAAGTCTGCGGCCGGATGCGCACTCTCGTGAACGGACTCATCCTCCGCTCCTCGTGATCACCATCGACGACGCGCGCGCCGTGTTCGCTCGTCGGATCGCGGCGTGGCTCGCGGAAGACATCGACGCCTACGTCGATTGCTGGCACGACGACATGCGTATCGAGATGCCGACGGGTGTGATCGAAGGATCGGCGCGCTATCGAACGTTGTTGGTCGGCAGCTTCGCCTGGGCCGCGCCGGTGTCATTCGACGTGCACCACCTCGCGGTCGACGGCCCGAGCGACATCGTCTTCGCCGACTGGACAATCCGCGCCCGCCGCCGCGAGGACGACGTACTCGTCGAATGGCGCGGCCTATCGGTCTGCGAGATCCGGGACGGAAGAATCAGCTGGTGGCGCGAGCACCATCTGGCGCCGCCGGGTCCGGTGTCTCGCTGACGACGAGCGGAGTGGTTTCGTCGACGGCGTCGATGAAGCGCAGAACCGCGTCGTTGAACGCGTTCGGTGCTTCCGCCATGAGACCGTGGGCGGCACCGCGCAACACGTAGAGGCGCGAGCCCGAGATCAGCTCGGCCATCTCTTCCGCATCGCCGAGCGGGGTGAGCGTGTCCTGGGACCCGGTGATGACGAGCGTCGGCGCGGTGATCGTGTGCAGCTCGTTGCGCATGTCGTCGGGCATGGCGAGGATCGCCTCGACCTGGGCCGCGAACGCGGCGGGCTTCGTCTGCACGAGCACGCGCGCGAGCACGTTGACGAACACGCCGAACCGGCGCTGCAACCTCGGACCGATGAGCCAGCGCATCCCGTCGTCGGTCATGGCCTGCATGCCGTTTGCGGTCACGAGCTCGGCCCACTCCGCGAGCAACTCGCGGCGCCACGTGTGGTGGCGGCACGCGGTGCACGCAAGCACCAGCGACTGCACCCGCTCCGGATACATGACACCGATGATCTGCGCGATGACTCCGCCCATCGACGCGCCCACGATGTCGCGCGCGCTCGATGCCGGCCGCGTCGAGCACCTCGACCGCATCGGTCGCCATCCGCACGAGGTTGTACGGACCGGGCGGTGCGTCGGAGTGCCCGGTGCCACGGTTGTCGACCGCGATGCACCGATGCCGGCGGCCGAAGGCGCCGCGTTGGAGCGCCCAACCGCGCGCGTTCATGCCCAGCCCCTGAATCAGCAGAACCGGAGTTCCCTCGCGGTGACCCCACACGTCGTACCCGATGCGCACGCCGTCGGTCGTGACGATTTCACTCATTCGGTTCACTCATGTGATCTCGCGCACAGAGTCAGGACCGGGCCTGGATGAGCAACTCCGACACCGCGTCGCGTACTGCTTCGGCAAAGCGGGCCGCGGCGAGCGGATCGTCGGGGTCGTACGGATCGGCGAGCGTCACCAGCGACCCGAAGTGCACGCGCCACGGCCGGATCGCGAGGCCGAACGGGCCACCGGGAGTAACGGAGACGGGGACGATCGGCACGTGCGTCATCGCGAGCATCAACGCGCGCGGCGGGATCCCGGCTCCCGACCGCAACCAGGTGGGTGCGAGTGGGACCGCGACGAGATGACCGTCGCTCAGGCACGCGCGCAGGTCGGGCGCGCTCGCACTGATCGCGCCGAGCCGGCGAGCAATGCCGCCCAACGCGGGAACGCCGGGCGCGCCCGTGATCCGCAGCCGGCGTTGGACCTCGCGCCGCACCGCGAGGCCGAGGATCGCGGGTTCGAAGACTCCGAAGCCGCGGTTCGCGATCAGGACCGCGGGACCCGTCCGCGGAATGTTCTCGCCGCCAGTCACGTCGACTCGGAGCGCGGAGCTGAACACCGGGGTGACCAGATCGACCAGTTGCGGGTCGTAGCCGAACGGATCGATGGGATAGCGGCCGTCGATGCGGCGGCGCAACGCGGTGGCGAACGGAACCGCGTCGTGGATCTGGTCGACCTCCAGCTGCTCGTCGCGCACTACGGCCAACCCGTGGTTCACGGTCACGCCACTGCCTCTCGGCTCGTCGGGATCGGGATCACATCGGCCCACTCGAACAGATCGCGCAGCACCGTTTGCGTCGGGTGCAGATCGGTAAGGCCGAGCGCTTCCACCGCGCGGCCGCCCGCGCCGGTGCGACCGTGGCGCAGCAACTCGAGCACGTGCGGCGCGACCGCGGCACCGGCCAGCTCGGCGACGCGCGACGCGCTCTTCCACATCGGGCCGACGACCGGCAAGGGGATCCGGCCCCCGAGCCGAACGGCTTGCCAGGGCGTCGCCGCGCCGGGGCCGACGATGTTGAGCGCGCCGTCGTAGCGACGATCGATCGCGGCAACCATCGCGCCGGCCGCGTCGTCGGGGTGCAACAGGGAGAACGGCGGGTCGGCGAACGCGGGCACGGGCACGATCGGCAGTCGCATCAAACGACCGAGCGGGCTCGGAACGTGCGGCCCGACCACCGGCGCGTAGCGCAGCGCGCACACCGAGATGCCGTGCCGCATCCGGAGACCGGCGGCCACCGCTTCGACTTCCAACATCAAGCGGCCGTACGGCGTGTGGGGCTCGGGCATGACGTCTTCGTCGGGCACCGACGCGGACTGCGTCGCGCGGCCCGTAGACCTCGAGCCCACTGCGCAGCACGACGTATTCGAGGTTGCCGCCGCGTGCAGCCGCGCTCATGGTCGCGATCGTGCACAACTCGGTGCGCTCGATCGCCGACGCGGGGCTCATCCGCGACGCCGGTTCGTACACACCGAAGTGCGCGACGACCGTCGGCGCGAAGTTCTCGACGAACTCGGCCAGCCGATCGCGATCACGCGGATCGATGCGATGGAACTCGGCGCGGCGCAAACGCCGGCGGGGCGGAACGAAGTCGACGCCGACGACCTCGCCGGCCCAGGGGCGCTGCTCGACGAGCTGCGCGACGCGCGTTCCGAGCTCGCCACCCATTCCGGTGATCAGCACCCTCAGCCCGCTCCGCTCTCGCATTGCGAATTCCAAGTCTGCTCCGGCCGTAGATGGGGAAACAAGATCACCTCTTTGATCGACGTGACCCCGGCCAACAACATGACCAACCGGTCAATTCCCATGCCCATTCCGCCGGTGGGCGGCAGGCCGTACTCGAGCGCGCGCACATAGTCGTCGTCGACGTCGTTGCGCCTCGGCGTCACCCTTGCGCTTCAACTCGGCCTGGGCTTCGAAGCGCCGGCGCTGCTCGATCGGATCGTTGAGCTCGCTGAACGCGTTCGCGATCTCGCGCCCGCCGACGAGGAGCTCGAACCGCTCGGTGAGCGTGGGATCCTCGCGGTGCGCACGGGCGAGCGGCGAAACTTCGATCGGGTAGTCACACACGTACGTCGGGCGCGATCAGGTTCGCCTCGGTCGTCTTCTCGTAGATCTCGAGCAGGAGCTTCCCCGAACCCCAGTGCGATTCGTAAGGAACGTCGAGCTTGTCGCAGATCGCGCGCACGTCTTCGACCGGTTGTGACGGGTGCACGCTGACGCCCGCGTGTTCTTCGACGAGATCGATCATCGTGCGCCGCGCGAACGGCGGCGTGAGATCGATCGTCTGACCGTCCCACTCGACGATGGTCGTCCCGATCGTCGCGATCGCGGCCGCCGCGATCAGCTGCTCGGTCAGCTGCATCATGTCGGTGTAGTCGGCGAAGGCCTCGTAGAGCTCCAGCATCGTGAACTCGGGATTGTGACGCGTCGAGACGCCTTCGTTGCGGAACACGCGCGCGACCTCGAATACCCGATCGAGTCCGCCGACGATCAACCGCTTGAGGTAGAGCTCGGGTGCGACCCGCAGGTAGAAGTCGGTGTCGAGCGCGTTGTGATGCGTGACGAACGGGCGCGCGGTCGCGCCGCCCGAGGATCGGATGCAGCACCGGGGTCTCGACCTCGATGTAACGCCGTTCGGCGAGGAACGCCCGGATCGCGGCGACCGCGCCGAAACGAATCGCGAACACGCGGCGCGCTTCGTCATTGGCGATGAGATCGACATACCGCTGGCGAAAGCGCGTGTCGGTGTCGGTGAGGCCGTGCCACTTCTCGGGCAGCGGCCGCAGCGCCTTGGAGAGCAGCGTGAACGTCTTCACGTTCACCGACAGCTCGCCCTTCTTCGTCTTCATGACCGCGCCGGTGACCCCGACCCAGTCGCCCCGCTCGATCTCGTCGCCGAACCGGGCGAAGTCGTCGTCGCCGAGCTCGGCCTTGTTCACGAACAGCTGGAGCTCGCCGGGTGCCGTCGCGCAGCGTCACGAACACGAGCTTCCCCTGGACCCGCCGGGTCCACACCCGGCCCGCGACGCGTGACGACGTCGTCGCTCGTGGTGCCGATCTCGACCCGGTCTTCCCAGTGCTCGCGCACCTCGGCGAGCGTGTGGGTGCGGTCGAAACGCACCGGATACGGATCCGTCACCGCGGGCGCGTATCGCAGCGACCCGCGCCAACCGAGCCTCGTGCTCGTCGCCGGTCGGCTCCATCAGCTGTTCCGTTCGAAGATGATCCGTAAACCGTAGAGGGTCAGCCAGGGTTCGTAGTGCTGCACGGTCCGTGCGTGCGGGCTGATCGAGATCGGCGAGGCCGCCCGTGGAGATGACGGTGCACTCGCCCGAGCTCGGCCACGAAGCGGTCGACCAGGCCGTCGACCTGCGCGCTGAAACCGTAGAGGGCGCCCGATTGGATCGATTCGGCGGTCGACTTCCCGATCACGTGCTTCGGGGCCTGGAGCTCGACTCGACGCAATCCCGCCGCCCGGCCGAACAACGCGTCCATCGCGATCTCGACGCCGGGGAAGATCGCGCCGCCGAGATACTCACCGGCCGCGCTGATGGCTTCGACCGTGGTCGCGGTACCGAAGTCGACGACGATCGACGGACCGCCGTAGAGGTCGTAGGCCCCGACCGCGTTGGCGATGCGATCCGGTCCGACCTCCTTCGGGTTGTCGTAGAGGATCGGCATGCCGGTGCGGACGCCGGGCTCGAGCACGAGTGCAGGAAAACCGAAGTAGCGCTCCGTCATCTGGCGCAGCTCGGCGGTGACGCGCGGCACGCCGGAGCAGATCGCGACGCCGGTGATGAGTTGCGCGTCGGAACGATTCGCGGCGTCCTCATCTTCGACCCCGCCTTCGATACGGGGGAGCGCGAACGAGAAGCCGTGAAAGCCGAGGAACTGCTGGACCATGAGCGCGAGCTCGTCGGAGGTGCGGTCGGCAACCGTCGCGATGCGCCAGGTGTCGAGCAGCTCGTGGCCGCGGAAGAGCCCGACGACGGTCTGCGTGTTTCCCGAGTCGATGGTCAGCAGCATCGGTCTTGCGTCGTTCACTTGATGTCGAGGCCGATGTCGAGCACGCGCACCGAGTGAGTGATCGCGCCGACCGAGATGAAGTCGACGCCGGTCTTGGAGTACGCACCGACGGTGTCGAGCGAGACCGTTCCGCGACACCTCGGTCTTGGCGCGACCGTCGACGAGCGCGACCGCCTTCTCGGCTTCTTCGCGGACGTCATGTTGTCGAGCATCACGATGTCGGCTCCGGCGTCGCAGGCTTCGCCGACCTGCTCGAGCGTGTCGCACTCGACCTCGATGGTCCGGACCGGCCACCGAGCACCGGGCCCGCTCGACCGCCTTCTCGATGCCCAGCGCCGCGAGGTGGTTGTCCTTGATCAACACCGCGGTCGCGAGCGAGTCCCGGTGGTTGAAGCCGCCGCCGGCGCGCACCGCCGCGCGTTGCACGCCGCGCAGACCGGGCAACGTCTTGCGGGTGTCGAGAATGCGGGCCTTGCCGCGTGCGGCACGCACGTACCGGCGGGTGAGCGACGCGACGCCCGAGCAGTGACACAAGAAGTTGAGTGCGACCCGCTCGCCGCCGAGAATCGACCGCAGCGATCCGCTGACCTCGCCGAGCTCGGTCCCGGCCTCGACCGGATCGCCGTCGTTGACGGTCCACTCCATGGTCAACTCGCCGTCGACCTGGCGGAAGGTCTCGTCGACGAGCGCGGTGCCGGCGAGCACGCCTTCTTCCCGGGCGACGAACAACGCGCGTCGCGGTCTGGTCTTCGCGGATGCACGCGATCGAGGTGATGTCGCCGAGCAGACCGAAGTCTTCGGCGAGCGCGGCCGCGACGACTTCTGCGACGACCGACTCCGGTGCGTCGAACTGGCTCACGAGGTTTCACGCGCGCCAGGGCGGGCAGCTCGACGAAGCGGGGCGCGCCGTCGCCTTGGATGACGAGCCGGCCCAGCCACCGATCGTCGGTTCCGAGAAAATCGCTGCGCGTGTGCGAGCCACGCGACTCCTCGCGGGCCAGCGCGCCGCGCCACGATCGCACGCGAGACCGCGTAAGAGGTTGATGACTTCGTAGGTCGCGATCTCGCGCGCCGGAAGATCGTCGGACAACGTCGCGAGGTCGGCGAGCGTGTCGGCGGCCATGCGCAGGTTCGGTGTCGCAGCGCACGACTCCGCAGTCGGCCGACATCGTCCGCTGCACCGCGCCCCGCAGCGCTTCGGGCGCTGACACTTCTGCCTTGCGCAGCACGACCGGATCGGGCTCGGGCAGCACTTCGATCTCCGGAAGCGGCCAACACGCCGGCCATGGCCCCGGTGGAATCCGCGCCTTCCTTGCCCGCGGCGATCGCGGTGACGACCCGCTGGCCGAACACGAGGCCGTCGAGCAACGAGTTGGAGGCGAGGCGGTTCGCTCCGTGCACGCCGCTGCACGCGGTCTCGCCGCACGCCCACAGGTGCGGGAGCGTGGTGGCGCCGTCGAGGTCGGTCACGATGCCGCCCGACAAGTAGTGCGCGGCGGGCGCGACCGGCAGCCAATCCTGTCTCGGATCGAGGTCGGCGGTTTGGCACGCGGCCCAGATCGTCGGGAACCGGCGGGGGAAGTCGTCGATCATCGTCGCGTCGAGCCACAAGTGGTCGGCGCCGGTCGAGCGCCATCGTCTCGTGGATCGCGCGCGCCACGACGTCGCGCGGCGCGAGATCGGCGAGGGGATGCACGTCGGCCATGAACGCGTACGCCGTTGGTGTCGCGCAGCACCGCGCCTTCGCCGCGCAGCGCCTCCGAGAGGAGCGGGCGCGGCATCGACGGGTGGTGCAACGCGGTGGGGTGGAACTGCACGAACTCGAGGTCGGCGCACGCGACGCCCGGCCTTGAGCGCGAGCGCGATGCCGTCGCCGGTGGAGAGCGTGGGGTTGGTGGTGACTGCGAAGCACTGGCCGACGCCACCGGTTGCGAGCACCACGTCGACCGCGCGCACGTACTCGACCTCGCCGTCGGGACGGAGCGCGAGCACGCCGGTGCAGCGACCGCGCTCCACGAGCAACTCGATCGCGAACCAACCTTCCCGAACGCTCGATCTCGCCCCGCTCGACCGCGGCCACGAGCGCCCGTCGATCTCGGCGCCGGTCGCGTCGCCGCCCGCGTGCACGACCCGTGCCAGCGAGTGGCCGCCTTCGCGGGCGAGCAGCAGCTGCTCGCCGTCGGGACCGGGCGCGGTGTCGAAGTGGGCGCCGAGCGCCGCGAGCTCGACGCACGCGCTCCGGACCTTCGGTCACCAGGACGCGGACTGCTTCGACATCGCAGAGTCCGGCGCCCGCGATGAGCGTGTCGGCGAGGTGGAGCTCGGCGCGAGTCGGGTTCGGCGAGCGCGGCCGCGACGCCGCCCTGCGCGTACCGAGTGGCCGAAAGCGACAGCTCGCCTTTGGTCAGCACGACCGTCGTACAGGCCCTGCCGAGCGGCCTGCAGCGCGGTCGTGAGACCGGCGACACCGCTCCCGAGCACCAGAACGTCGATCATGAGGTCAGCCTACGGGGCGGGCCGAGCGCGCCTGTCCGCAATACCCGGATCGGCAATACCGAGATCGGCACGACACGTGCGTTCCGTCGACCTGAATCGACACGTTGTCGATCAGCCGCGTCGCTCCGAGGCGGGCCGCGACCGCGAGCAGTACCGCACCGTCGAGCGCGGTCAGCGGCGTGAGCTCGTCCGCGTCGCGAACTTCGACGTATTCGAGCTCGACGCGCGGTTCGGTCGCGACGATCTCGCGGACGATCGCGATCGACGCGGCCGCATCGCGTTCGCCGCCGACGATCGCGTCGACCGCGCGGCGCAGCGACTGCGACAGCACCGGCGCGGCTCGCGTTCGGGTCCCGACAGGTACGCGTTGCGGCTCGACATCGCGAGCCCATCGGGTTCGCGCACGAGCGGGCAGCCGACGACCTCGACCGGGAGATCGAGATCGTCGACCATCCGGGTGACGATCGCGAGTTGCTGCGCGTCCTTGCGCCCGAAGAAGGCGCGCGACGGGCCGACGATCGCGAACAACTTCGCGACGACCGTCGTGACGCCGTCGAAGTGCGTCGGCCGGGCCGCGCCGCACAGGTCGGCGGTGAGCCCCTCGACGTGGACGGTGGTGAGCGGCTTGCGGGGATACATCTCGGCGACGCTCGGCGTGAACACGCAGTCGACCCCTTCGGCCGCACAGGCTGCGAGATCACCGGCAAGGTCGCGCGGATAGCGGTCGAGGTCTTCGCCGGCACCGAACTGCAACGGGTTCACGAAGATCGTCACGACCACGAAGTCGGTCTGCGGCGACCGCTTGGCGCATCAACGAGCGGTGGCCGGCGTGCAGGAACCCCATCGTGGGCACCACACCCACTCGCTTCCCGGCGGCGCGCGCGTCGTCGCAAGCAGTGCGGAGGTCGGCGATCCGATCGACGTGAAGCATCTAGCTCGGGCCTCGCTCGGTTCCGGCCCCGAAGGGTCCGGACTGGCGGGTCGGGACGGACGTCATCGTAGGCGCCATTCGCACCCCTGACCAACGCAGCCCAAAGGCGATTAGGGCTCGGGGTCTCCGGAACCGGCGGCGTTGCGGACGTCGTCGAGGAGCCGGTCGAGCGCGCGGTCGCGGCGTCCCGTGAGCCGGGCCACCTCCCGCGCCAACGAACGGTACGCATCGCGCTCGCCCGGATCGAGCGTGGCGAGATGATGCTCGACGGTCACCAGGTCACCGCGAGACGACGGGACCGGTGAGCGCGAGCGCGGGACCGATACCGAAGGCATTGATCACCGACGACTCCACGAGCGGTGCGAACGCTTCGAACGGAACGTCGCACGCGCTGGCCAGGCGCTCGACCTGCCCGAGCAACGCGACGATGTGGTTCGACGCGACGACCGCGGCTGCGTGGTACTGCATGCGTTGGCTGTCGGGAAGATCGAAGGGCCGGAGCCCGAGCGTACGAGCCAGCTCGTCGACCTGCGGATCACCGGCGACCGCGGCCCACGAACCGTGCAACCGTTCGAGGCCGATCGCGGCGGTGGGAAACGACTGCAACGGGTGCAGCGCGCCGACGCGCACGTCGGGGCGAACCGCTTGGAGATCGGCGAACGCATCGATCCCACGGGAACCGGCGAGGTGCACGACCAACGCTCCCGGTTCGAGCGACGACGCGACGTTCAGCGCCGCCGCCTCGATCGACCGATCGGGCGTGGCGATCACGACGACCGCCGCACCTTTTCCGGCATCCGACACGAGCGCCGCGCGCGATCCCAAGCACGCAACCGCGGCCATCGTCGACGCGGTGTCGGGTGCGCGCCGGCGACCGAGACGACTTCCCACCCGTGCTCGAGGAGCGCCAACGCGATCGTCGTGCCCGCGCGCCCGGGGCCGACGAGTGCGAGAGTTTGGGTTCCCGCGGCCTCGTTGCCTTCCACGTACGCGCTCCGTCGACTTCGTCAGTTGGCCGGACGCGCTACGCGCCGGCGGAACGATCAAGGCTACCCCTGCCTCGCGGACGCCTTCCCACGTTGTATCGGCATCTACGAGCTCCGGTGCAACGTCTCGGAGCGGAGCCAGCACAAATCCGCGTTCCCACATGCGGGGGTGCGGGATCGTGAGGTGATCGGTGTCTACGACCACTCCTTCGACGAGCAGGATGTCGACATCCAAGGTGCGCGGACCCCACCGCTCCTTGCGTTCACGCGCCGCGAGCTCCTCGACGTGCTGACATTCCTGCAAGAGCTCGTTGGGATCGAGGTCGGTTTCGATCGCGACGACAGCATTGAGGAACGCGTCCTGGGGCGGTCCGCCGACGGGCGCGGTCTCGTATACGTGTGACACCGCGAGTACATCGATGTCGCGAACCTGCGTGAGGGCGTCGAGCCCGAGCTGCAGGTATGCGAGCCGGTCTCCAAGGTTGGAACCCAGCCCGATGTACGCGCGCAACGTCAGCGCTCGATGCGGACGCCGACGTAGTCGATCTGGCCGGCGATGGGCGGTTCCAACTTGCGCACTTCTACGACTACGCCGGCGACGCGCGCGTCGGCTCGGCATACGTCGGCGATACGCGCGGCCAGTCGCTCGAGCAGTTGGTGGTGCTCGTCGGCGACCACTCGTCGCACCGCGTCGCTCAACGCGCCGTAGTCGACGGTGTCGGCCAGCGCATCGCTCGCACCCGCCGCCCCGAGGTCGACGAGCAGCTCGAGATCGACCTGAAAGGGCTGGGCCCGCTCCTGTTCCTCTGCGAGCACGCCGTGCACACCCATCTCGCGCAGGCCGGCGATGAGAATGCGGTCCATTGCGTGAACCTACCCGCGCCATGCCTTCCCCGACCCGCCTGATCGCCGATAGAACAGGGAGGACGGAAGAGGTGCCATGCGGCGAACCAAGATCGTGGCCACGATCGGGCCGGCAACGTCGGAGCCCGACGCGCTCAAAGCGTTGCTTGCGGCCGGAGTCGACGTCGTACGGCTGAACGCCGCGCACGGCACGCCCGAAGTACATGCCGAACGCGCCACGCTCGCGCGCGCGGCCGCGGCATCGCTCGACCGCGTCGTCGGCGTGCTCATCGACCTTCCCGGCCCCAAGCTCCGCACCGGTCCGGTCGAGAATGACGAGGTCGAGCTACGCGTCGACAGCCCGTTCGTGTTGACCGCGCAGGCAATTGTGGGTGACGAGCACCGCGTGTCGACCACGGTCCCGCAGCTCGCGCAATGGGTTCGGATCGGCGACGAGGTGTTCCTCGCCGACGGCGCCATCGTGTTGTGCGTCGAGGCGATTAGCGGTGAAGACGTCGAGTGCCGGGTCGTGCGCGCCGGTCTGCTCCGCTCGCGCAAGGGCATGCACGTGCCGCGCGCCGAAGGCCATGTCGATCCGTTCACCGATGCCGACGCGGTCGCGCTCGAGATGGCCGTGCAGATCAAGGCCGACTTCGTGGGCCTCTCGTTCGTACGCCGGCCCGAAGACATCGAGGCGGTGCGCGCCCGGCTCCCGAAGCGCGGCGCCCGTCCGCACCTCATCGCGAAGATCGAGACCGCGGTCGCGCTCGATCATCTCGCGGGCATCGTGGCCACCGCCGACGCGGTGATGGTCGCCCGCGGCGATCTCGGTATCCAGGTGCCGGCCCGCCGCGTTCCGTTGATCCAGAAGGAGATCATCCGCTTCTGCAACATGGCCGGGAAGCCGGTGATCACCGCCACGCAGATGCTCGAGTCGATGACCCGATCACCGTTGCCGACGCGCGCCGAGGTGAACGACGTCGCCAACGCGGTGATCGACGGCACCGACGCGTTGATGCTCTCCGAAGAGACCGCGGTCGGCATCTACCCAACCGACACAGTGCGCACGATGGCCGAAGTCGCCGAAGCGGCGGAAGGTTGGCCCGGGAGCCGACCGCGCCCGCGGGCGCCGCCGCAGCGAACGACGACGATCGCGTGCCTGGGCGGTCGCGCACGCGGCCGTGCAAGCGGCCGAGGATCTCGGCGTGGCCGCGATCCTGTGCCCGACCCAGAGCGGAACCACCGCGCGGCGCGTCGCCGCGTTCCGGCCGTCGGTTCCGATCGCGGGAATCTCGGATCAGATCGCCGCGCTCGGCGGGCTCAGCTTGGTTTGGGGCGTGCGCCCGCTCGCGATCGAACCCGGCAAGTCGGGACCGGAGCAGATCGACGCCGCGGTCAAGGCCGCGACGATCGCGGCATCGTGCACAAGGGCGACCTGATCGCGATCGTGTCGGCGTCACAAGGCAAGCGCGCCGGCAGCACCGACACCGTACGAGTCGTCCGCGCCTGACCAAATCAGCGAACCTGCGTGAGTACACCGCGCTATACACGGTCAAGTCACGCAGGTTCGTTCTTGTTAGCGGCGGATGTGGTCGTCGAGGGTGACGGCGATGATCTCGCGGCCGAGCGATCCGATACTGCGACCGGTGAGCTTCTCGATCACGGCGATCGCATGCGTGCCGCGGTCGACCAGGCCCGCGTAGAGCAGGTAGCCGCCCATCACACCGAGCAATCGGTCGCCGAACTCCTCGTGGTGGATGAAGAGCTTCTCTTCGGGATCTTCGAGCAGCTTCGCGAGGGTGCCGTAGACGGCCTCGAGGCGCGGAACCAACTCGTCGCGCGGACCGAGCGGAACGTGCACGTAGGCGATGCCCGGCTTCGTCGTAGGCGTGGAGGTTGTGCGGCGAGTCGAGCAGCGACACGACGTGCGTGAAGCCGTGCACCGACAGCCAGATGAGCTCTTCCTGGCGGCGCACCTTGCGGTGGTTGCGCGCGAAGCCGCCCGGACGCTCTCCCGCGCCGAGCCGGTCCATGATGACCCAGGTGAAGTAGCGGGGCTGGAGCCCTTGGGCCCAACGACCGCGCAGACCGGTGGTGCTCACGCTGCCATCCCCTCGATGAGACCTTCGGGTGTCGCCCGGTCGAGCGCGTCGAGCAGCTCGCACGACGCGGTATGACGACGCGACATCGTGCACCCGCACGACCGCGGCACCGTGCCTGAAGCACCAGACGGTCATCGCGAGTGTCGCCTCTTCGCGTGCGTCGACCGGCGCGTCGTCGAGCACGCGGCCGAGGAACGACTTGCGCGAGGCGCCGACGAGCAACGGCGTTTCGACGCGCGCCGAAAGTTCGGCCAGCGCCGCGAGCAACGCGAGATTGTGATCGGCGGTCTTCGCGAAACCGATACCCGGATCGGCGAGCAGCGCGTCGGCGCGCACTCCGGCGTCGATCGCGGCATCGACCCGGGCGCGGAGCTCGTCGCCGACTTCGCGTACGACGTCGTCGTAGTGAGCCTCGGCGCGCATCGTGCGGGGGTTTCCCCGCGTGTGCATCACGACCAGCATCGCGTCGGCGTCGGCGACGACGCGCAGCATTTCGGCGTCGGCGGTACCGCCGGAAACGTCGTTCACGATCTGGGCGCCGGCCGTCGAGCGCGGCCGCGGCCACGGCGGCCTTGGTGGTGTCGATGCTCACCGGAACCGAGGTGGCGGCGACCAATCCACGTACGACCGGCAGCGTGCGCCGGAGCTCTTCATCGGCGTCGACGGCATCGGCTCCGGGTCGGGTCGACTCCCCCCCGATGTCGAGCATCGCCGCGCCGGAAGCGGCGAGCGCGAGCCCGTGATCCACTGCCACTGCGGTATCTGTGAACTTCCCACCGTCGGAGAACGAGTCGGGGGTGACGTTCACGACGCCCATGAGTGCCCGCCTCGGAAGGTCGGCGAGGGAGAGGCGCGGCACGGTCGCAGACTATCCAACGCCCTGCGCCTCGAAGACCGGCAATCGGGCCTAAATCAGCGCCTTCCGCCCAACGGAGCCAGCATCGCCATGACTTCCGCCCGGGTGGACGGGTTGTCCTTGAACAGGCCGCGCACGGCCGAGGTGACGGTGAGGGTTCCCGGCTTGCGCACGCCGCGCATCGACATGCAGAGGTGTTCGGCTTCGATCATCACGAACGCGCCACGCGGCGCGAGCGCGCCGACGAGCGCGTCGGCGACCTGCGTCGTGAGCCGTTCCTGCACCTGCGGCCGCTTCGCGAATCCGTCGACGAGGCGCGCCAACTTCGACAGACCGGTGATACGACCGTCGTCACCGGGGATGTACGCGACGTGCGCGTGACCGTGGAACGGCAGCAGATGATGTTCACAGACGCTGTAAAGAGGAATGTCGCGCACCAGCACCATCTCGTCGTGGTTCGCTTCGAACGTGACGACGAGGTGTTCGGCGGGATCTTCGCTCAGGCCCGCGCAGATCTCCGCGTACATTTGTGCGACGCGCGCGGGAGTACGTAGCAGACCGTCACGTTCGGGATCCTCACCAATCGCCGCGAGGATCTCGCGTACTGCCTTCTCGATTCGTTCGCGGTCGACGCTCATCCCTACGCGATTTCTCCCGCGTACTCCGCCACGAACGGCAGGTTGCGATAGCGCTCGTCGACATCGAGGCCATAGCCGATCACGAATCGATTCGGGATCGTGAAGCCGACGTATTTGAGATCCGGGTCGGTCTTCTGCAGACCTTCCTTCACGAGCAGCGCGCACACTTCGAGCGACGCCGGGTTGCGGGCGCCCAGGTTCTTGCGCAGGTACGCGAGCGTGAGGCCGGAGTCGACGATGTCTTCGACGATCAGCACGTGGCGATCGGTCAGATCGAGATCGAGGTCTTTCATGATCCGCACGACACCACTCGTGCGCGTGGCCGATCCGTACGACGACACGGCCATGAAGTCGAACTCCACGGGAAGATCGATGGCGCGGGCGAGATCGGCCATGAACATGAACGCGCCCTTGAGGATGCCGACGAGCAACGGCGGGTTGCCCGCGTAGTCGGACGCGATGTCTTTGCCGAGCTCGTTGATCCGCTGTTGGAGGTCGACTTCTTCTACGACGATCGCGCCGATGTTCGCGTCGTTCATTCGCAGGTAACCGTTTCCGTCAGCATGGATCCACGCTCAACCAGAGGTAGCGCCGTGTTTGCGCGGTGACGCGCACACGATCGTCAATACGGTAACCGACGACCCAGAGCGCGCTGTCCGGCGCCACCGCCGCGCCCGCACCCGCGGCCACGATCGGGACTCCGGCGCGGCGTGCGGACGGAACGCCGGCATCGACGAGCGCGTCGCGAACCAGCTTCGATCCCCCGCGGCCGAGCGGCCGGAGTCGTTCGGCCGGGTGGGCGACCCGCACCGCGACCTCGGGCCCGACCCGGTCGGCGTCGACGACCGCGATCCGTTCACCATCCGGCCACGCGACCGGCGCCGCCGCTTCGATCCACGTCTCGACCACGACCCCGCCGAAGCGCACCTTTCCGGGCAACGCGAGCCGGACCGGCGCGGGCGGGTCGACGACCGCCGAAGCCACCAGATGGAGCCGGGATCCGACCCGCTCCACTCGCCGGCCTCCGGGCAGCTCGACCGCACGCCGTTCGCCGCGCGCGACCTGGAGCACGGCATCGACGGTCGCCAGCGCGGGCGGCGGCGTTCCGAGCCAGCCGCGGATCACCCGGCGGGCCAACGGAGTTCGACAACCCCGCGAGCGCGGCCGCAGCTTCGGGATCGTGCTCCGCCGCGAGCGCGTCGAGCAGGTCGTTGTCGTCTCGCAACACCTCGGCCTGGCGGGCGAGCACGTCGACGAGATCGCGCGCCGCGCTGCGCTCGAGCCTCGGCATCACCTCGCGCCGGAGCCAGACCCGCCGGTGGTGCAGCTCGTCGTTCATCGGATCCTGCACCGGTGCCAGGCCGAGCCGGGCGCAGATCTCGTGCGTGTCGGCGCGGCGCAGTGCCAGGAGTGGCCGCCGGAGCGGGCCCCGCTCGACGGCCATGCCCGCGAGCCCGGCGGTTCCGCTCCCGCGCAGCAATGCGAGCAAGACCGTCTCGGCCTGATCGTCCCGGGTGTGCCCCACGAGCAGCGCCTGGGCGCCCGCGTCGGTGACCGCCTGCTCGAGCGCGACGTAACGGGCGTCGCGCGCTCGGGCTTCGAGATTGGCACGCGAGTCGAACGCAACCTCGATGACGCGGGCGTCGGCGCCGAGCTGATCGGCTGCCGCCCGGACAACGGCCGCTTCGTGTTCGGTTCCGGAGCGCAGCCCGTGGTCGACGTAGACCGCGAGCACGTCGAGATCCCGCGCCCGCGCCAGCGCGAGCAACGCGAGCGAGTCGGGTCCGCCCGAGCAGCCGACGACGACGTGCGAACCCGGCCCGAGATCGTCGAGACCGACCAGTTGACCGAGCCACGGCGAGAGCGCAGCACAGCGTCGCGCTCGTGAGCATCGCGCTGATGACCATCGGGGGTCAGCGTCCGGCCGCGGGCATCCGATCCACGCGCGTCAACCACGCGACCGGGTCGTCGAGCTCGGCGAGCTGCGGGAGATTCTCGGGCGCGATCCACGCGTGGTCGATCGCTCGCGGCCCGCCGAGGTCGACCACCCCCTTCACGAAGCGCTCGCCGACCTCGTACTGACGCATCTTCTGCTCGAGTCCGAGGAATTTGTGCACCTGTTGCATGATGCCGCCCGTCTGGCGGCGCTGATGCAACACGCGGGCCATGCGCTCGTCACCGGCGACGTGCTTGTGGCCGAGATCGTTCATCACGAAGTTGCCGTGACCTTCGAGCAGCGACATCAGCGCCTGCACCTGGCCCAGCACGCCGCGCTGCTCGGGCGTCGCGATGAGTGAAACCATGCCGCCCTCGTCGAGCGGGTTCTGACCGTGGCGAATGGCCTCGACCGCGTTGCCCATCGCGCGGGCGAGCGTGCGCGGATCGGGATCGACGAGCTCGAACACCTGGTTCACGAGCGAGAGGAAGTACTCGCGCATCCACGGCACGCCGACGAACTGGGCGCGGTGCGTGACTTCGTGGATCGCGATCCAGAGCCGGAAGTCACGGGGCCGGAACGCGAAGCGCTTCTCCAACGCGAGCACGTTCGCGCCGACGTAGTAGACGGCTTCGCCGCGGTCGTCGGGAACCAGCAGGTCGTACTGGCCGAGCACACGCTGCGCGACGTAACCGAGCAAGACGCCGAGTTCAGTGGCGGCGACGCGCCGGCCGATCGGTGCGAAGGGGTTGCCGGCCATGCTGCTGCCGAACCGCTGCATGAGCGGATCGAGCATCGCTCGCATGGAAACGAGGTTGGAGTCGACCCACTCGCGCCGGTCGAGCACCACCGCGCGCACGTGGCCCGCGGCATGCAATCCGGTGTGTTCCGCGACGAGCTCTTCGGCAACGACGGTCAATCCCCCGAAGTCGGCGTCGAGTGAGGCGCCGAGGTACGAGGAGACGAGCGGATCGCGCCCCGCGACAATCGCGCGCTACCGAGCGCGCGGTGGCCCAGTCGACCGGGTCAGGTGCCCGGACCGATGACTCGAGGTCAGTCACTCCGCGGGCGACCCTTGACTTCCAGGCGACCGACCTTCATCCAGTAACCGGCGGCCATCGCGACGATGCCCAAGCCGACGCCGATCGCCAGCAGCGGAGCGATCCAGTAGAACCAGAACTTGCCGCCCGAGTGGTCGACGTACACGCCGAAGCCCAGCGCGACCAGGGCCAGGAAAACGCCCAACGCGGCGATGAGCACCATGATTGTGGACGTTCGCACTGGTCCTCCTCGACCTCCGACTCGCCGACGCCGGCCATCGTAGAAGGTGGAGCGCCGGGAGCAGGGTCCGGGCCGGAATTCACGGCTCGCCGGACCTACGGCCGCGGGAACGTACGCCGCGGGAAATTCGAGCTCAGGATTCGGGAGGGGCGATGCCGAGCGCATCGGCGATCTTCTGCCGGAGCGAGCTCGGAACCTCTTCCCGGCACTTGGAGACGACGATCCGGCGGATCTCGAGCTCGAACACGAACCCGTCGGCACACGGCGGACACTCATCGAGGTGGCGGGTGATCGCCCGCCGCCTCCAGACGGTGATCTCACCGTCGAGGTACTGGTACATCCGGAGAAGTGCGTCGTCGCAGTCCATAACGCCTATCCCCCGGTGGTCGTCTCTACACGCGGCCGAAGATTGTGTTCCTCGGCGTAGTCCCACAACAGCTTCTGGAGCTGCCTTCTTCCGCGATGGATACGACTCATCACGGTTCCGATGGGAACATCGAGGATCTCGGCGATCTCCTTATAGGAGAAACCTTCGATATCGGCAAGGATCACAGCCATCCGGAACTGCTCCGGGATCGACTCGAGCGCATCTTTGACCTCGGCGTCGGGGAGCGCCTCGAGCACTTCGGTCTCGGCCGTGCGTTGCGCTTCTGATGCCTCGAGACCGCCCAACCGGCGGAAGATGAAGAAGTCCTCGACGTCGTCGAGATCGACCTGATCGGGCCGGCGTTTCTTGGCGCGGTACTGGTTGATGAACGTGTTCGTGAGGATGCGGTACAGCCACGCCTTCAGGTTCGTGCCCTCACGGAAGCCGCCGAATCCGCGGTAGGCGCGGAGGTAGGTCTCCTGCACGAGATCCTCGGCGTCGGACGGATTGCGCGTCATCCGGAGCGCGGCTGCGTACAACGCCGACATGAAGGGCGTCGCCTGCTCTGCGAAAGTCGCCTGGTCCGCCATTGCCGGTCAGGGTACCCGACCCCCTTTTCGGGTCAGGCGTCGAAGACCAGGATCTCGCCGCTGTAGCAGGCGACCCACACCCGGTGCGTCGCGGGCTCGTAGGTAATGCCGATCGGATTCGACGGGGTGTCGACGGTCTGCACCACGCTCATGTCGGACGCCCGCAGCTTCGACACGGTGTTCGACCGGTAGTTCACGACGTAGAGCGCAGTCCCGTCGGACGAGATGGCCATGCTGCGCGGCTGCGTACCCGTCTCCACCCGCGCGATGACGTTGCCCGTCGTCGTATCGATCTTGATGACGTGATTCTCGCCGTTGAGCGTGGCGTAGAGATAGCGACCGGTCGGACTCAGCACGACGTGACGCGGCGACAAGCCGACGCCGCGGAACCAGCCGACGCCGAACGAACCGAGGTCGATGCGCGCGATGTCGCTCGATCCCATCACCGCGATGTAGGCGACGGTCGACTGCGGATTCACGGCGATGCCGCGCGGATCGGTCCCGAGTGGGATGCGCTTGATCTCCTTGAACGACGCGCGGTCGATGACGCTGAGATCGAACGAGCACCAGTTGGTCACGAGGATGTACCGGTTGTCAGGCGTGACCGCGATGTACTTCGGCACCATCCCGACCTCGGCTACGCCGTCGATCGTCAACGTCTTCAGATCGATGCGGTACACGAAGCTCGGCGAGAGACCACTCGGCCCGGAGCATTCGTCGCTGCCCTCGGGGCCGAAGTTGTTGCCGTACATCGAATAGTTGGTGACGTAGAAGTACTTGTGGTCGGGGCTCACCGCGCCCTCGACGGGTGCACCTTGCGACACGCCGGCGTGGCCCGTATACCCGAAGCTCGCGAGGTCGACGCCGTCGGGGATCGTCTTCACCAGCGATCCGGCTTCGTCGTAGACGGTCATCGTGTGGCGATACATCATGTTCTGCGCGAACACGCGACCCGTGTCGGTGGCGACCACCGACTTCGGCGAGATGTTGCCGGTGACCGTCTTCACGAGCGTCAACGGCCGATCGACTGCAGGCTGCGACGGGCGCGGTGGTGGTCGTTGACGAATTCGACGGATGCGTCGAGGCCGGCCGCGATGACGCGGGCACGCCGTTCGTGCGTTTCGGGCTGTCGGTGGATTGCGGGCTCGCGCGCTTGGAATGCGAGCTCGAGCCGCTCGCCTGCACCCCGAAGACGATCGCGGCACCGATGATCGTGACGACGAAGAACACCAAAGCCGCTCGTCGTTGCACGACGGCCATTCTCGCAGGCCCGGGTACGCGCCCCAGCTCATGCGTACGGGGAGACAGCTTCATACGTCCGGGGAGAGCGCCGCTGCGCTCTCCCCGTCGTAGATCCTCTTACATTCGCTTAGTTGGTCATTCGCTTAGTTGGTGATTCGGCCGGACGCCGGCGAGCTCATCGAGAGCGAACCGAGCGCGTTCGTCGCCGTCACCACGAAGCGGAGCCTGTGGTTCAAGTCGGCGTTGCGAGTCATGTAGGTGTGGCCTACCGCACCGGCGATGTTCACGCACGCAGTACCGGCAGCATTGCAGCGCTGCCACTGGCGGGTGAGCGTCGCCGGGGGTCCGGCCCGCCACGAACCATCGTGACCGGTCAGGTTGTGGTGATTGATCGACGAACCGGTGATCGCGGGAGCGCCGGTGTTCTGCGGAGCAACGCCCGGCATCATCGAGAGCGACGCGGCACTCTCGGTACCGGCACCTTCCGCGTTGGTGGCGTGGACGGTGCACGTGTAGGTCTTGCCGTTGGTCAGCGGTGTCATGACGACGAGCGGTGACGTAGCTCCCGATTGCGTACCGGAAACGCCGCCGTCGGACGATGCGCAAGCGGCCGTGTAGCCGGTGATGGCAGATCCGCCGGTCGCCGGCGTCACGAACGCCACGCTCACGCGCTGGTTCCCACCGGTAAGCGTGGGGGTTGCGGGAGCGGAAGGCGTCGTTGCCGGAATCGTCGACAGTGAGGCCACCGATTCCGTGCTGCTACCCACTGCGTTGGTCGCGTGGACCGTGCACGTGTAGGTCTTGCCGTTCGTCAATGCCGACACCATGTCGGGCGAAGCCACGCTCGTGTGGTTACCCGCGGCGCCGCCGTCGCTCGACGTGCACGTCGCCATGTAACCGGTGATCGCACTTCCACCCGTGTTCGGCGGGTCGATCACCACGGAGATCGTGCCGTTGCCGTGTGTCAACGTGGGTGCCGCCGGTGCGGTCGGAACCGTTGCCGGAACCGCCGTTGCCGAAGCGGGTGACGCCAGTCCGTCGCCGACCGCGTTCGTCGCGACGACCGTGCACGAGTAGGTCTTGCCGTTCGTCAGTGTTGCCACGACGATCGGAGTCGTCGCACCCGTATTCGATCCCGACACTCCACCGTCACTCGACGTGCAGTTGGCGGTGTAGCCGGTGATGGCCGAGCCACCATCGGCGGGGGTCACGAACGCGACCGATATCTCCGCGTTGCCGCGTGTCAGGGTCGGTCCCGCAGGCGCACTCGGGACGGTCGCAGGTACTGCGGATCCCGAAGGCGAAGATGCGGTGCCGTTGCCCGCCACGTTGGTGGCGAGAACCGTGCAGGTATAGGTCTTGCCGTTCGTCAAGGCCGACACGAGGATCGGCGAGGTCGCACCGGAGTTCGATCCGGAGACACCACCGTCGCTCGACGTGCAGCTCGCGGTGTAGGCCGTGATTGCCGAGCCACCCGTGCTTCCGGGAGCGACGAACGCCACCGAGAGCGAAGCGTTTCCGCTGGTCAGGGTCGGCGCGGCCGGTGTTCCCGGCGTCGTCGCGGGCACGGTTGCGGCGGAGGCGAGTGATCCGTCGCTGTCACCCACACCGTTCGTGGCGAGCACGCTGCAGGTGTAGGTCTTGCCGTTGGTGAGTCCGGTCACCACGATCGGCGAGGTAGCACCCGACAACGAGCCCGGCGTACCACCGTCACTCGAGGTGCAGTTGGCGCTGTAGCCGGTGATCGCGCTGCCACCGTTGGCCGGAGCAACGAACGCCACCGAGATCTGGCCGTTGCCGAACGTCGTGACCGGCTGGGCCGGGGCGTCGGGAACGGTTGCGGGAATCACGGTGGCACTCGAAGCCGGCGACTCGGCAGAGTCACCCGCCGCGTTGGTCGCGTGGACCGTGCAGGTGTACGACTTGCTCTTGGTGAGCGACTGCACCGAGATCGGCGAGGCGGAACCGGTGTTGCTACCGAACACTCCACCATTGCTCGACGTGCAGCTCGCGGTGTAACCCGTGATCGGGTTGCCACCGTTCGCCGGGGCGACGAACGTCACCGTGATGTGCGTCGCGGCGGCAGCCGTCGTCGGCTGAGCCGGCGTCGCAGGAATCGTGCTCGGAACCGCTGACGCGGATGCGGGCGACTCGCCGCCACTACCAACGGTGTTGGTCGCGTGGACGGTGCACGTGTAGGTCTTGCCGTTCGTCAACGTGGACACGAGGATCGGCGAGCTCGCTCCCGCCTGGGAGCCGAGAACACCACCGTCACTCGACGTGCACGTTGCGGTGTAGCCGGTGATCGCGCTGCCGCCATCGCTGGTCGGCGCCGTGAACACAACCGACATCGATGCGTTTCCGGGAGTCACCGTCGCTTGGGCGGGAACACCGGGAGCGATGGCGGGAATCGTCGCGCTCGCGGAAGCGACCGAATCAGTGCTGTCACCTTCGGCGTTGGTCGCGTGAACGGTGCAGGTGTAGCTCTTGCCGAGCGAGAGGCTCCCGACACCGATCGGCGAGGTCGCACCGGTGTTGGATCCGGCGGTGCCGCCGTTCGACGAGGTGCAGCTCGCGGTGTAGCCGGTGATGGCGCTGCCGCCGTTGGCCGGCGCGACGAACGTCACGTTCATCGTGGTACCGCTGGGTGCGATCGTCGGCTGGGCCGGCGTGCTGGGAACGGTTGCGGGAACGGTCGAAGCGGAGGCGACGGAGTTGGAGCCGTTGCCTTCGCCGTTGGTCGCCTTCACGACGCACGTGTAGGTCTTGCCGTTGGTGAGCGCCGAGACGAGCAGCGGCGACGTGGCGCCGGTGTTCGAACCGGCCGTGCCACCGTCACTCGACGTGCAGGTTGCGGTGTAGCCCGTGATCGCGCTGCCACCGTTGCTTACCGGTGCCGTGAACGCGACCGAGATGGATGCGTTGCCGTGGGTCAGTGTGGGCTGGGCCGGAGTGCCCGGCGTGGTCGCGGGGACCGTGGCGGCCGAAGCGACCGACGCGTTGCCGGCACCGTTGATGTTCGAGGCGAACACTGTGCACGTGTACGTGTTGCCGTTGGTCAAGGTCGACACGACGATCGGTGAGGTGGCGCCGGTGTTCGAACCGGTTGTGCCGCCGTCGCTCGAGGTGCAGGTGGCGGTGTAGCCCGTGATGGCGCTGCCACCGTCGCTGGAAGGTGCGGTGAACGCGACCGAGATCGACGCGTTGCCGTGGGTCAACGGTCGGCTGGGCCGGTGCGCTCGGCACGAGGCCCGGGATCGCGGAGGCCGACGCGACCGACGCCGCGCTGTTGCCTTCCGCGTTCGTTGCGAACACGGTGCAGGTGTAGGTCTTGGCGTTGGTGAGGCCGGTAACCGCAATCGGCGATACGCCGCCGGCGTGGTTCCCGAAGGTGCCACCGTCGCTCGACGTGCACGCCGCGGTGTAACCGGTGATCGTGCTGCCACCATTGGCAGGAGCAACGAAGGCCACCGAGATCTGCGAGTCGCCGCGCGTCACGGTCGGCTGGGCGGGAACCGAAGGCACCGTTGCCGGGACCGTCGCCGCCGAGGCGGGTGATTCGAGGCTGTTGCCCACGGCGTTGCGTGCCGTGAACGGTGCAGGTGTAGGTCTTGCCGTTGGTCAAGGTCGACACGAGGATCGGCGAGCCCGCTCCGGTGTTGGAACCGGCGGCGCCACCGTCACTCGAGGTGCAGCTCGCGGTGTAACCGGTGACGAGCGCGCCACCGTTACTGGGCGAAGCGGTGAAGGTCACGTTGATGTTGGCGTTGCCGTGCACAACCGTGGGCTGCACCGGCGCGTCGGGAACCGTGGCGGGAACAACGACCGACGAACCTTGGCTCTGCGGCGAGTTGCCTTCGGCGTTGGTCGCGAGGACCGTGCAGGTGTAGTGCTTGCCGTTCGTCAACGTCGACACGACGATGGGCGATGTTGCTCCGGAGTTCGATCCGGCGGTACCACCGTTACTCGACGTACAGGCCGCGGTGAAGCCGGTGATCGCGCTGCCGTTGTCCGCAGGCGCAACAAAGGCAACCGAGATCTGTGCGTTGCCGGCGCGTGACCGTCGGCTTCGCGGGCGTGCTTGGAATCGCGGCGGGCACCGTCGACGCAGATGCGACCGAATTGGCGCCGGCACCGTTCGCGTTGGTGGCGTTGACGGTGCAGGTATAGGTCTTGCCGTTGGTCAACGTCGACACGAGGATCGGCGATGCGGTGTCGCTGGTCGAACCGGCCGCACCTCCGTTGGAGGAGGTGCAGTTGACCGTATAGAACACGATCGCGCTGCCGTTGTCGGCGGGCGCGACGAAAGCGACCGAGATCACGCCGTCGCCGTGGGTGACGGTCGGCTGAGCCGGTGCGGACGGTTCGCCGACGGCGAAGGCCGCGCCCGGTAGGAACAGCACGATGAGCGCTGTCGTCATAGCCATCACGAACGTGCGGAACGCGACGCGTTTCGGCGCGTGGCGCGACACAACAGAAGGAACGAAGGACATCGGCAGATCTCCAAAGCATTCGAAGACGGCTCCGCGCGGCACGGCGGAAACCGGAACTCACACTCTTCGACTGCTCATGCCCCTCATCGGAGTATCAATACCGAAACAACGGAAGAGTTGTTTTTCGTGAGAACTGCCCGCAACTACGAACTGCGAGCCGGAGAGGAGACTCGAACTCCTGGCCTGCTCATTACGAGTGAGCTGCTCTACCGTCTGAGCTACTCCGGCGACGGAGGCGACAGCATAACGGCTGGGTCCGGTGCGGCCGACGCTTACGGCTCAGCGCTCGACCGGCCTCGCCGGCGGCAACGAGAACAACAGGTGCGTCAGTCGCACCAATCCCTTCTCGTTGATCAGGATCGCCTCGCGCGCCTCGCGACATCCATCGAGCGCGGCAGCCGCAGCCCGCGGGGCGAGCACGATGCGCGGGCGATCCTGGTTGAGCGCCGGCGCGGGATCCGCGAGCGCGTCGCGATACACCGACTCGATGGCCGTGACCCCTTCGAGGAGCAGATCGATGCGGGTACGCCGCGCCTCCCGCAGATGTCGCTTCTCGATCCGGCCCCGCAGCATCCGAGCATCACGGTCGGAGTATCCGAGTCGCTCCAACTCCGCGTCGAACTCCTTGAGCTCCTCTTCGTGGCGGCCGGTGACCGCGTCGGCCGCCTGGTCGACCGCGGCGCCGAGCGCTTCGGCCAGTGCGAACGCAGTCGCACCGGTTCCGTCGACGCGAGTCGGTGCGTCGGCGAACGCCGCGCGCAACGGACCCAATGACCCGACGAGCGCACGTGCTCTCGCGAGCTGGCCACCGGCGAGCGCCGCCGCGGTCGCCGCGATCTCGGGCGCAGTTCCGTCGCGTTCGAGCGCGGCGCGCAGCGCGTCGTCGCCGACCGGGTCGAAGTCGATGCGCTGGCACCGCGAGCGAATCGTCGGCAGCAGATCGTCGGCGACCGCGGTGACGAGCATCACGATGGTGCGCGGCGGCGGCTCTTCGATGGTCTTGAGCATCGCGTTGGCCGACTCGTTCTGGTTCCCGCGCAGGCGCTCGGCTTCGAACAGGATCAACACCCGCCGGTCGGCCTCGATCGGCGCCCGGGCCGCTTCGGGCAGGATCGAATCGCGTACGTCTTCCTTCACGCGGTACGACGGGCCGCCGGGTGCGAACTCCACCACATCGGGATGCACGCCGCGCTGCACGAGCCGGAGCCCACGCTCGTCGTCGCCGACGCCGATCAGCAACGCGGCGAAGTCACGCGCCGCGTCTTCGACACCGGAGCCGCGTGGACCCACGAGGAGATACGCATGCGACGGCCGTTCGGTGGCGCGCCGCAGTGTTTCGACGACACGTTCCTGACCGACCAGATCCGCGAACACCAGTCCACTCTAGAGAGCAGCGATCGGGCGACGATCTAGAGGTACGGCTCGACTGCCTTCCACACCCGGTCGGCGACCTCGGCCGGCGAGCCGCTCGCGTCGACGATCACCCATCCCCGTTCGGGTGCGAGCTCGCGGTAGGCGGCGCGCACCCGGGCATGGAAGTCATCGCCCGCCCGCTCGAACCGATCGCGGTCGCGGGCCACGCGAGCTTCGGCGACTGCGTCTTCCAGATCGAGCACCACGACCACATCGGGATCGACACCGGCAGTGACCTCCCGGCTCAGCGCCTCGACCTTCTCGAGCCCGAGGCCCCGCGCCACACCTTGGTATGCGAGCGTCGACGGCGTGAAGCGGTCGCACACCACGACGATGCCCTGCTCGAGATCGGGGCCGATGCGCTCCTCCACATGGATCCGGCGATCTTCGAGCATCAGCGCGAGCTCGTCGTCGGGATCCAGGTCGGCGCCGTGCAGAAGCGTCGCGCGCAGCTCGATGCCCTTCTGGGTGCCGCCCGGTTCGCGCGTCTTGTCGACCGCGCGGCCGGTCGCCTCGATCCGCGCGACGAGGAGATCGACCTGCGTGCTCTTGCCGACTCCTTCGCCGCCCTCTACGACGATGAACGTCATGCCGATTCCGCGGGCATCGGTCGACGCATGCGCCGGCGCGCCGCCAGACCCGAAAGAATCGTTACTGCACCCCCGAGCCACATCGTGAGCCGCACTCCCGGGAGTGCGACCGAGACCGACCCGATGTGTACGCGCCCATTGACGGTGTGCTCCGAGATCGCGTTGAGCGCGCCGGCGACGAACGGTGCGATCGTCAACGAGAGGAGCAGGCACACGCGCACAATCGTGTAGAGCGTCGCGAAGGTGCGGCCCCGCATGTCGTCGGAGACGCTTTCTTGGAGCATCGTGAACCCGGTCACGTACGCGCACCCGGCGCCCGCGCCCAACACCGCGACCAGGGAGAACGCGGGCCCCAACGACGACATCGATCCGACCGCGATGATCGCGACCCCGGTCGCGATCACCGAACTCGTAAACACCGCCTGGCGTGGCAGTCGCCGTTGTAGCCAGAGCAGCGTCACGACACCGATCGCCGCGCCCACGCCGAGCGCCGACATCAACAAGCCGAACGCCGATGATCCACCGTGGAGCACCTCGGTCGCGACCGTTGGACCCAGCGGCACGATTGCGCCGCCACCGATCAGACCGCCCGCGAGACCGATCATCACGCCGCGCACCAGCGGGTTCGAGCGGATGAACCCGAGACCTTCCTTGATGTCACGCCAGGTCTGCGCGGCCGGAATGTGTGGTCGGGCGCTGCGCTCGGTCTCGGGCAGGCGCAGGCGCGAGATCAACAAGGCCGATACCAGGAACGACGACGCGTCGACCCAGATCGCCAACGACTCGCGGTTGCCGGCGAGGCCCGCGAGCGCGGAGAACCCGCTGAGCCAATGGGCGATTGCGGCCAGTGCCGCGAACATCACCGCGCCGAGCGGGAACGTGCCGAACGCGGCGACCAGCCCGAGTGAGTTCGCCGACGCGAGCTGGTCGGGGTCTTTCACGATGTTGGGAACGCTGGCATCTTTGGCCGGTCCCCAGAGGAGCGTGAGCATCTCGATCGCGAACGACAGGATCACGAGACCCCAGATGTTCTCCCAGAACGGGAGGGTCACGAGCAGCGCCGCTCGCCCGATGTCGCACGTGACCATGACCGCTTTGCGATTCCAACGGTCGATCAGCGCGCCGCCGATCGGTGCGAAGAGGAAGCCCGGGAGCATGCGGGCGATCATCACGAAGCCGACCGCGGTAGCCGAGTTCGACACGCGTCCTGCGATCGCGATGATCGCGAAGAGGCCGGTCCAGTCGCCGAGACTCGAGACGAACTGTGCGCCGAAGAGCGGAAGGAATCCGGGAACGCGGAACACGCGCCACGGCGCGGGAGGTATGGAGTCGCGGTCGGGGGCCGAAGGGATAAACGGCGCTTGCGGTTCGCTCACGCGCCCCTCAAGGTAGTCGGGCCCCGATTATGCAGACGGCTGATCAGCAGTCGCGGCAACCGCCTTCTTCGCGGCGGGCGCGGTCGCTTTCTTCGCGGCCTTCTTCACCGCTTTCTTCGCGGTCTTCTTCGCAGCCTTCTTCGTCGTCTTCTTGGTGGTCTTCTTCGCCGCCTTCTTGGCCTTCTTCGGCGCCATGTCGGCGCGCGCCCGCAGAAGCGCGATGGCCTCGGGCAACGTCAGCTCGGTCGGATCCTGACCGCGCGGGACGGTGGCATTCGTCGTGCCGTCGGTGACGTACGGCCCGTAACGCCCGTCGAGCACGCGCACCGGCGCACCGGAGTCGGGATGCTCACCGAGCTCGGCGAGCGGCGGCTTCTGCTGCCGGCCGCGCCGCGCCTTCGGCTGGGCGTACAACGCCTCCGCCTCTTCCATCGTGATCGTGAGCAGTTGCTCCTCGGCCGAAAGGCTGCGCGTCTCGCCATCGGCGCGCTTGAGATACGGACCGAAACGGCCGGGCGACGCGTGAATCTCGCGACCCTCGGAGTCGATCCCCACCAAACGCGGGAGCGACAGCAACTGCAGTGCTTCTTCGAGCGTGACCGTCTCGGGCGTCATCGTCGCGAACAACGACGAGCGCTTCGGCTTCTTCTTCGTTCCCTCTTCTTGCTCGCCGAGCTGCACGTAGGGGCCGAAGCGACCGGTGAGCGCGTAGACCGCGAGCCCGGTGGTCGGATCGGTGCCGAGCGAGACCGGGCCCGCGGCCTGCTTGGCGATCAGATCGAGCGCGACTTCGATCGTCAGCTCGTCGGGGGCGATGTCGGGCGGCAACGACGCCGTCTCCGACTCTTCCCGCTGCACGTACGGGCCGTACCGGCCGACGCGCACGACGAGCTCGTGGCCCGTGTCGTCGGTACCGATCGGGATCGTGCTCACGGCCCGGGGATCGACCTTGGCCAGCTCCTCGACCGATACGAGCTCGAGCAGACCGGGTTGGCCGTTCCCGTAATAGAACGAGTGCAACCACTTCTCGGCTTCGCCCTCGCCGCGCGCAACCACGTCGAGCGCTTCTTCCATCGTCGCGGTGAAGCCGTAGTCGACGAGGTGGCCGAAGTGCCGCTCCAACAAGTTGGTGACACCGAACGCGGTCCAGTTGGGAACGAGCGCGGTGCCCTTGCGCCACGCGTAACCGCGCGCCTGAATCGTCTCGATCACCGCCGCGTACGTGGACGGCCGTCCGATGCCGCGCTCCTCGAGCTCCTTCACGAGACTGGCTTCGGTGTAACGAGCCGGGGGCTTGGTCTCGTGCGAGACCGGGAGGAGCTCGTTGCACGCAACGTTCTCACCGACCTCGACGATCGGGAGGCGGGCCTCGTTCTCCTGCTCCTCACCCTCATCAACGTCTTCGACGTACACGCGCCGCCAACCGAGGAAGTCGTAGGTCTTGCCCGCGGCGCGGAAGCTCGCGCGTTCGTTGGCAGTAGAGGTCGCCGCGATGCGCAGCGTCGTCTTGCGGCCACGCGCGTCGGACATCTGACACGCAACCGTGCGGATCCACACCAGCTCGTAGAGCCGCTGTTCGTCGGCGTCGAGCTCGGAACGGAGTTGGTCGGGCGTGCGGATGTTGTCGCCGGCGGGCCGGATCGCTTCGTGCGCTTCCTGCGCGTTCTTGACCTTGCTGCGGTAGGCGCGCGGCTCGGCGGGCAGGTACTCCTCGCCGTACTGCTGGCGGATCGCGTTGCGCGCCGCCGTCACCGCCTGCTCCGAGAGGTTGGTGCTGTCGGTACGCATGTAGGTGATGTACCCACGCTCGTACAAACGTTGCGCGATCGACATCGTGCGGGCCGCACCGAAACGCAGCTTGCGGCCCGACTCCTGCTGGAGCGTGGACGTAGTGAACGGTGCCCGCGGGCGCTCGGTGAACGGATCGGACTCGACGGAAGTGATCGCGAACGTCGCGTTCCGGAGGCGATCGGCGAGACCGGCCGCGGCTTCGGCGTCGAGGAGCACAACGTCACGCGGCGCGCGCCGTTCTTGTCTGCGGCAATCTGGCCGGTCGCGGAATCGAAGTCGCGACCTTCGGCGAGCCGGCGATCGTCGAGCTCCACGAGACCGGCCTTGAACGACTGATCGTGCGCGGACAGCTCCGCTTCGAGGTCGCTCCATTGCCCGGCGCGGAACGCCATCCGCGCGCGCTCCCGTTGCACGACCATGCGCACGGCGACGCTCTGCACGCGGCCGGCCGACGCGGCTTGACCGCGACCGAACACGCGCCACAGCACCGGCGACGTCTCCCAACCGACGAGCCGGTCGAGGATGCGACGACCTTCCTGCGCTTCGACGAGCTTCATGTCGAGCTCACGCGGATGATCGAGTGCTTCGCGAATCGCCGCGGGCGTGATCTCGTGAAATACCATGCGCCGAACCGGCACCTTCGGCTGCAGCACCTCGAGCACGTGCCAGCCGATCGCCTCACCCTCCCGGTCTTCATCGGTTGCGAGGATGAGCTCGTCGGCGCCCTTGAGGGCGGCCTTCAGCTCGGCGACGACCTTCTTCTTCGACGCGTGGACGATGTAGACGGGATCGAAGTGGTTGTCGGGGTCGATACCCGCGAGCCGGCCGTGCGTCTCCTTCTTGTCGTCGGGGACCTCGTCCTTGCTGCCGGGGAGGTCACGGATGTGACCGACGCTGGCGAGCACCTTGTAGTCGGCGCCGAGGTAGCCCGCGATCGTGCGCGCCTTGGCCGGCGACTCCACGATGACGAGGGGTTTTGCCACTGGTGCTCCGAAGATCCGTAGTGCCGGCGGATGGCCGGGAGTTCTGATGCCGGCACGGTTGATGTCGGCCGTCGGGTTGCGGACCGTAGCCCGCGGCCCTTTTTCCGTAGTGCCACTCGGATGGCAGCCCTGTCAAGGTGTGGTCAGATATTCACGGAGAGTGCACGGTCGGTGGGCCACCGTACGCCCTAGCGTTCGCCCTCATGCTCGCGCTCAATTGGCTCGACCCCAGGTACCTGATCGATACGTACGGCGCCATCGGGCTGATCGTCGTCATCTTTCTCGAGTCCGGGATACTCCCGCTCCCGCTGCCGGGCGATTCGCTCCTCTTCATCGCCGGCATCTTCTGCTCCACGGACGCCGGCAGCAGCGATCCCCATCTCAATCTCGGCGTGGTGGTGATCGGCTCGATCTTGGCCGCGATCGCCGGGTCGGAGGTCGGCTACCTGATCGGCCGGAAGTTCGGAACCCGGCTGTTCAAGCCCGACGCGCGCATCTTCAAGACGAAGTACCTCGAACAGGCCCACGAGTTCTTCGAGCGCCGCGGCGATCGCGCGGTCGTGATCGCGCGCTTCATTCCGTTCGTGCGCACGATCGTGCCGATGCTCGCAGGCGCGGGCGATATGCCCCACCGCAAGTTCCTCACGGCAAACGTGATCGGCGCCGTGCTGTGGGCGGGCGGGATCTCGCTGTTGGGCTTCTTCGTCGGGAACCGAATCGGCGCCAACAACATCGACAAGTGGATCTACCCGATCGTCGCGGTGATCATCGTGCTGTCACTGATTCCGCCGTTCCTCGAATACCGCAAGCACCGCCGCGCGTCACAGACGTGACGGCGCGGCGGGTGATCGCGTTATCGAGTTAGACGCTCGCGGTCACGGGCTCGTCGGCGGCCGAGGCCAAGGTGGCACCGCCGCGCTTCGAGAACAAGATCGCGACGATGAGCACGATAAGCGCGAGACCGGCGATGACGAACCGCATGTCGTTGTGGCGGAGGCTGATGACGGCCGGCAGAATCAACAACGACACCAAGTTGATCACCTTGATCAACGGGTTGAGCGCAGGGCCGGCGGTGTCCTTGAATGGGTCACCGATCGTGTCGCCGATGACTGCGGCGCGGTAGGCATCACTGCCCTTCCCGCCGTAGTTGCCGTCTTCGATGAACTTCTTGGCGTTGTCCCAGGCACCACCCGAGTTCGACAAGAAGTTCGCCATCAACTGACCGGTGAGGATCACCGCGGCGAGGAACGCGCCGAGGGCGAAGTAGTTGATGCCGAAGCCGATGATCACGGGCGTGAGCACTGCGAGCAACGCCGGCGTGGCGAGCTCCCGCAGTGAAGCCGCGGTGCAGATGTCGATGACCGGCGCGTAGTCGGGACGCTTCTCGCCGCTCATGATCTTGCCGTCGGCGAACTGGCGCCTGACCTCTTGCACGACGACAGCCGCGGTCCGGCTCACGGCTCGGATCGCGAACGACGAGAACAAGAAGGCGATCGATCCACCGATGAGCAGCCCGATGAACACCTTCGGGTCGGCAACGTTGATCGCAGTGTGCGAATTGGTGAAGAGATCGTTGCCCTTGATGTTCTCGAGTCCGGGCAACTGGTTCTTGATCGTCTCGATGTACGAGGAGAACAACGCGACGGCGGCGATAACCGCGGAGCCGATCGCAAATCCCTTCGTAACCGCCTTGGTGGTGTTGCCGACCGCGTCGAGCATCACCATGATGCGCTGGGGCTCGCCTTCGAACTCACCCGACATCTCGGCGATGCCGGCCGCGTTGTCGGCGACCGGTCCGAACGTGTCTTCCGATACGACCACACCCGTCGTCGCGAGCATGCCCATACCGGTCAGGGCCACGAGGTACAGCGAGAACTGCAGGTCTTGCGCGCCGAGCAGGATCGCGAAGCCGAGCGCACCGGCAATCGCGACGATTGCCCACACCGACGACTCGAGACCGCTGCTCACACCCGAGAGCACTGCAGTTGCGGGCCCACCGGTTGCGGCCGACTCGGCAATCTCCTGCACGGGCTTGGTCTCGGTCGACGTGAAGTACTCGGTAATGCGTGACGCGATTTGTGCGAGCACGAGACCGCCGACCACCGCACCGAACATGCGCCAACCGACGTTCGAGATCGAGCCGCCCTTCGGGTTGCCGACGTAGACGAGGGCGAAGATGAGCGTGCCGATGATCGTGAGGATTCCCGCGGTGAGGAAGCCGCGGTTGATCGGCGCCATCGCGGTCTTGTCCTTGTCGGTGGCCCGTACCGAGAACACGCCGACGATCGACGCGAGCACCCCGATCGCGCGGGCGCCGAGCGGGAAGAGCGCGCCCGCCGCCCAGAGCTGGGGTTGATGCGGGAAGATCGCCGCGAAGGCCGGGACGCCGAGGATGATCGACGCGACCAGCGTGACCTCGTAGGACTCGAAGAGGTCGGCCGCCATGCCCGCGCAGTCACCGACGTTGTCACCGACGTTGTCGGCAATCGTTGCCGGGTTGCGGGGGTCGTCTTCGGGGATACCTGCCTCGACCTTGCCGACGAGGTCGGCACCGACGTCGGCGGCCTTGGTGAAGATTCCACCGCCGACTCGCAGGAACAACGCGAGCAACGAGCCACCGAAACCGAACCCGATCAGGATCGCGGAGCTCGTGTTCTGGAAGATCATGATGATCACGGTTGCGCCGAACAGTCCGAGACCGACGGTGAACATGCCGGCGACGCCGCCGGTGCGGAACGCGACCTCGAGCGCCTTCGGCATCGATCCGCTCCGCGCCGCGGCCGCGGTGCGGACGTTGCCGCGCACCGCGAGGCTCATACCGATGAATCCGGTGAGGCCCGACAGGAAACACCCGAGCACGAACGCCATGGTGCGGAACCCGCCCGACTGGGCGTACGACAGCGCGATGCTGCCGTCGCCGCGCTTGACCGCGGTCGACGTGAGGAACACGACGATCGCCAGCGGGACGAGGATCACGGCGATCGTCTTGAACTGCCGCTTCAGGTAGGCCATCGCGCCTTCCTGAATCGCCTTGGCGATCTCCTGCATCTTCGGCGTGCCCTGGTCTTCGGCGAGCACGCGGCGCATGAGAAAGAAGCCAACGCAGATAGCGAGCAGGGCGGTGAGCGCGGAGCCGATCAGGATCAGCCACTCACCTCCACCCAAGTGGAACTGCTGATAGCCGCCCTCGGCAGCCAATACGTGCGTCATGTTGATCGGGTCCTCACACTCAACTCGATTGCGGTTTGGTGGATTGCGGATTCAGGTCGATTGCGGTTTTTGGTCATGCGGATTTCTGAACGAAAACTTGGTTGGCAACCGTCGCACCGAGGGTGCGGTCCTTGCCGTCGACGCGAAGCACCAGCGGTCCGTCGAAAGGGTGCTTCTCTTTGATTTCTACCTGTACGCCGGGACGCAGTCCGAGGGAGCCGAGGAACTCGACGATCTCGGGATCGGTGGAGCCTGGCACGGCAACCACCGCCGTGTCGCCCGGCTCGAGCGCGTAGAGCGGCGGCATCTCCGGCATCTCGGCGGTTTCCTTGGCCGGGATCGGGAAGCCGTGCGGGCACGCCGCCGGACGATCGAGGGCGACGAACAACCGGTCCTCGACCTCTTGGGGCAACTCGTGCTCGAACTTGGTGGCGAGGCGATCGGCTTCGTTCCAGGCGTAACCGAGCATGTCGGCGAGAAAGCGCTCGACGATGCGGTGCCGGCGGATCGCGGCGATGGCCAGTTGGCGACCCGCGGTCGTGAGCTCGACGCCGTGGTACGGCTCGTGGTCGACGAGCCCACGATCGGCCAGGCGCTTGACGGTGGCGGTAACGGTGCCCGGCGCGAGGCCCAGGCGCTCGGCCAGGATCCCGGTGTGGGCGCCGCCGTCCTTGGCCAACCGGTAGATGGCCTTGAGGGCCTCGCGGTCGCTTTTCGACAGACTGGCAAGCTGATCTTCGATGGGTGGCAAGTTAGGTTTCGATCACCCAAAAAAGCAAGCCCGCACATGCGTCTGTGAGCGACATCTACGGGCGCTGACAGACGCATCTCGATCTCGAGGACTCAGGGCGTCGGGTCGGGGGATTCGAGTCCTCGAGGTGGTACGGAACCGACGTGACGACCGTGCCCTTGCGGAACAGGAGCCGGCCCTTCAGGAACAAGGCGCTCTGGTTGTGCAGGAGCTGGCTCCACCACGTGCCCACGACGAACTCCGGCAGCACCACCGTCACGATGCTGTTCTCGTGGCGGGCGTCGAGCTCGTCGATGAAGCGCAGGATCGGACGGGTGAGCTCGCGATAGGGCGAGTGCACGATCTCGAGCGGGATGTCGATGTGCCGTTCGCTCCACTGCCGTTCGATGCGCTCCTGCTCCTCGTCGTCGGACACGACGCTCACCGCGAGCAAGCGGTTCGGCGAGAGCGACTTCGCGTACGCGAGCGCTTCGAGCACACCGCGGTGCACGCCGCCGACCAACACGACCACCGTGTGGTTCATCCGGCGCGGCTTGTATTCCAGCGGAACCTTCAGCCCCTCGGCGACACTCTTGTAGTGGTGGCTGATCGCTTTGAAGAGCGCCACGATCACCGGGATGATGATGATCGGGATCCACGCGCCCTCGCCGAACTTCGTCACCGCGAAGATGATCGTGACGATTGCCGTCGCGACCGCGCCGGTGCCGTTGATCGCGACGCCGCGCTTCCAGTGCGGTTCTCGTATCCGTTGGTGATGTTTGACCATCCCCAACTGCGACAGCGTGAACGCGGTGAACACGCCGACCGCGTAGAGCGGGATCAACGCGTCGGTCTCACCGCCGAACACGATGATGAGCAAGCTGGCCATGCCGGCCAGCACCAGCACGCCGTTGGAGAACACCAACCGGTCGCCGCGGTTCGCGAGTTGTCGCGGTAGGTAGCCGTCACGGGCGATGATCGACGACAAGCGGGGGAAGTCGGCATAAGCAGTGTTCGCGGCCAAGGTCAGGATCGCGGCAGTGGCGATCTGCAGGAACCAGAAGAGGAAGCCGCTGCCGAATACCTGCTTGCCCATCTGCGCGAACACCGTGACCGTGTTACTCGGGTACGGGCGCAAGTGATGAGCGAGCACCGACACGCCGAGGAACAGGGTTCCGAGGATCGTCGCCATCCAGGTGAGCGTGGTCGCCGCGTTCCTCGACTCGTTGCGCCGGAACGCGGGGACGCCGTTGGAGATGGCCTCGACCCCGGTGAGCGCGACCGCGCCCGAGGAGAACCCGCGCAACAGGATGAACAAGGTGAGCTCGCCGCCGAACTGCTTCATGCCCGGCACCGCTTTGCTCGGGTCGTAGGGGATGGTGTGGATGCCCGCCGAACCATCCGAACAGAGATCTCGTGAGCCCGAAGAACACGAGCGCAACGAGAATGAAGATGTACGCGTAGGTGGGCAGCGCGAAGATCCGGCCCGACTCCTTGATACCGCGCAAGTTTGCGAGCGTGATGAGCAGGATGATCACGAGACACACCGCGACGCGATGCTTCGCCAGCCCCTCGAACTGGGGGATCGAGACGATGGCCGCGACACCGGCCGACACCGACACCGCGACGGTGAGGATGTAATCGACCATGAGCGACGCGCCCGCGACCAGCGACGGGTTTTCTCCGAGGTTCTCGCGGCTCACGATGTAGGAACCGCCGCCGCTCGGGTAGGCGAAGATCGTCTGGCGGTACGAGATCGTGACCAGGATCAACAGCACGTCGACCGCGAGCGCGATCGGAACGAGCTTCGAGAGGCCGAGCGCGAGGCTCGAGCCACCGACGGCGATGACGAAGAGAATCTGCTGGGTCGCGTACGCGGTGGAGGAAATCGCGTCGGACGAGAAGACCGCGAGCGCGATCGTCTTCGAGATGCGCTGGTGTTCCTGCTCCGAGGTTGCGATCGGCCGGCCTACGAGCAGCCGCTTGAGCGTGTTGAACACGGGGGTTAGTGACTCCGGGGCCGATCGGTTGGTAACCGCCCGCTCCGAGACGATCCGGGGCGAGAGCAGCGATCAGCATGCCACTACCCGGTGATCGAACGCTGCTTCGGCGTGATAATCCCGTCACATTGCGGAAAACTGACCCGCTGCGTTGTGCGTACAGCGGGGATCGTGGTCGTAGCATCCCGACCTTCGTCGCAGGCATCGTCTTGGGGACCAGGAGGCCGAGTTGCACGTCGTCGTCATCGGCTGTGGCCGGGTGGGCAGCGAGTTGGCGGGCGCGCTCGAGCTCGCCGACCACACAGTTGCGGTGGTCGACAAGAACGCCCGCGCGTTCCGGCGTCTGCCCTCCGACTTCAAGGGCCGCACGGTCGTGGGCTTCGGCTTCGACCGCGACCACCTCGATCAGGCCGGCATCAACGAAGCTGCCGCGTTCGCTTCGGTCACCAGCGGCGACAACTCCAACATCCTGTGCGCCCGCATCGCCCGCGAGACCTACGGCATCGAGCGCGTCGTCGCCCGCATCTACGACCCGCGCCGCGCGCTCATCTACCAGCGCCTCGGCATCCCGACGGTCGCGACCGTCGCGTGGACGACCGATCAGGTACTCCGGCGCCTGCTTCCGGGCGAGGTCAACAACGACTGGGTCGACCCCACCGGGAACATCGGACTCGTCGAACGCCAGATCCCGCCCAAGGCGGTCGGCAAGAAGCTCGCACTGCTCAACCGGCCGGGCCACTTCTGGCTCACCGCGGTGACGCGGTTCGGGAAGGCGCAGATCGTCACCGCCGACATGGTCGGCCAGGAAGGCGACGTGCTCGTGTTCGTGTCGGAGATCAGCGCCACCGACGAGTTGCAGTCGCACATCGAGTCCGGAGGCGAAGACTGATGCGCGTCGCGATCGCGGGAGCGGGCAACGTCGGCCTCTTCATCGCCAACGATCTGGTCAGGTGCCGGCCACGAGGTGCAGCTCATCGAGCAGAACCCGGTGGTCGTCGACCGCGCCGACGCGGCCGAAGGCGTCGAGTGGCTCGTCGCCGATGCGTGCGAGGTCGCGTCGTTGCGCAAAGCCGGGCTCGAGCGTTGCGACGTGGTCGTCGCCGCGACGGGTGACGACGAAGACAACCTCGTCATCTCATTGCTGTCGAAGCAGGAGTTCGGCGTTCCGCGTGTCGTCGCGCGCGTGAACCACCCCAAGAACGAGTGGCTCTTCAACCAGAACTGGGGCGTCGATCTCTCGGTGTCGACACCGCACCTGATCACCGCGCTCGTAGAAGAAGCCGTGTCGGTCGGTCGCCTCGTGCGCATTCTGCAGTTCGAAGGCGGCAACGTCAGGCTGGTCGAGGTGACGCTCGCCGCCGACTCACCCGTCGTGGATCATGCGATCAAGGATCTCGAGATCCCGCGCGACGCGACGATCGTCGCAGTCGTGCGCAGTGAACACGTCGTGATGCCCCGCGGCGACACGATCTTCGAGGCCGGCGACGAGGTACTCGCGATGGTCACCCACGACTCCGAAGAAGACGTCCGCAAGATCCTCACCGGCGGCTGATCTTCTCCGAGTTCTTCTCGAGCACGAGCGCCAATGTCGGGCACACGGCGACCGCGCGCCGCGCGTGCTCTACGAGGTGCGGGCGGAATCGGCTTCGGGTCGATGATCGGATAGCCCCAATCGTCGAGCGTGATCCGCTCCGGGAACAGCTCGGCGCACATGCCGTGCGCCGACGCAGGTGATCGGATTCACGACGATGCGAAAGCTCATCAGCGCCATCCTCCGGTTTTCGGGCGTCGGCAGAAGGCCACGGTCACCGATCGGGCACGGCCCGAGTCGCCGGTGACGTTCGATCTCGTCGGAGAACACGTTCAGCGCGCTCGCCGACGAAGCGCGCCACGCCATCGGGGTGCTTGCACGCGCCGCGGCCCGGCATCAACGACAACCAGTGCTCGAGATGCATCTGCGGCCCGCCGATCGCGATCGCCGGCAACGAGCACGCGCATCGCGCCCGCGATCGACTCGAGCCCGTTGACGCAAGGACCGCACTGCCCGGCATTTTGATCTGCGAGCCACCGCGTCGCCCGCGCGACCTCCGCCAGCGCGCACGTACCTTCACGCGGCATCGCGAAGATGACGCCCGCGCCGAGTCCGCTGCCGGCGCGGCGGAGCGGATCAACCGCCATCGGCAAGTCAGCCGACACGGCAGGCGGCAGCCACGCGCCGAAGTACCCACCGACCAGGACGGCGGCGAGACCCCTCGGATCCGGCTCACCCAGGTCCACCACCGCGCCGAGCCGCATGCCGAGCGGTATCTCGAAGACGCCCGGATGCCGCACTGCGCCCGACACGGTGACGAGCGTCGTGCCCGGATCGTCATTGGTGCCCGTGGTTCGGTACCACTCCGAACCGAAGCGGCCGATCAACGCGAGATCACACAGTGTCTCGACGTTCTGCACGAGCGTCGGGCGACCGTCGACGCCGCGTTCGAACGGACGCGGCGGCACGAACGTCGGCTTCGCATCGTTGCCGTTGAGCCAGTTCACGATCGAGGTCTCCTCGCCGGAGACGTATCGGGTCGGCGCCGGGACCAGGCGAATCGGGATGCGGTCGTAGCGATGGGCGTGGCGCTCCGCGATCGCGCGCTCGAGCACCGGTATTGCGACCGAGCCTCGCTTCACGCACAGGATGACTTCGCTCGCGGCGACGATGTCGGCCGCGAGCACGGCTCCGTCGAGAACGAGGTGTGGTGCATGGGTCATCAACACGGTGTCCTTCGAGCTTGCGGGCTCGCCCTCGGTGCCGTTCGCGACGACCACCGCGCGCCGGCGCGACGGCAACCGCCGCCAGCTTCGTCGCGGTCGGGAACCGGGCCCCGCCCTTGCCGCGCAGCCCGCTGCGTTCGACTTCGGTGAGGGTGCCCGAGTTGGCGGTCGGCGCGTCACCGAACCACTCGACGTGCGATCCGAGCGCGGTCAACGGCCGCGGCGGGAGCAGCCGGCGCCCGCGCGGCGCGCCCGCCGCGGGCGCGGCCTCGGCATTCCACATCTCAGTTGCCACCGGTTCCTCCGAGTGCGGCGGTTGCAGTCCCGCCGACGTCGTTCGCGTTGTCGATCGTGAGCTCGAGGTCGAGTGCGATCCGACGCCCGGCCTGGTCGCGCGCGGTCGCGGCGATGCTCGTACCGTCGAGTCGCGTGACTTCGCCTTTGTAGAGGTTGGGGGCGCTCGCCGGACCGAGATCGACCGTGCCGCGGTCCATACGAACGCCGCCGTCGATGAGCGGCGTACCCGCGATGACGACGTGGAGGTGCGCGTCGCCGGCCGCGGCCAATGCCGCGTCGATCACAATGCTCGATCGTCCGGCGCCGTCGGTCTCGGCGACCGAACCCCGTACCGCGCTGGAGAACGGAACCTGCAGCGACCCGGTTGTCGCCGTAGCGCTGTGCCTGATCGCGCCGACGCCAGCAAGGTGCTCGGCGTTCCCGCCTTGCGCGCCCATCCGGGTCGCATCGGCTCGACGACCATCCACGCGACGACGCCGAACGCCAGGGCCGCGCTCCCGAGCGCGGCGACGGTGCGGGAGCCGATCGAAACCGTGCGGGTCCAACCGAGCCGGAACAGCACCGCGATGAGCACGGCCACCAGGCACGCGACGTTCAACGCGGCCGCCCACCGGTATCGCGTGTCGGTGCCGGTACCGAGCGAGTGCACGAACGCGATCGGCCAACAGGCGTACGCGGCCCAGTGAACCACGCGCCACGTGCGATGGCCGATCCGCTCGCGCAAGAGGCTCGTCACGATCACGGCCAGCAAGAGGTCGAGCGCGACCGTTCCGAGTCCGAGCCAGAGTGGCCGATAGCTGCCGACGAACGGGACCAGCACGTCGACGAGTGAGATCGAGGCGAAGCTGTCGAGGATGGCGGTGAGCACGTGCACCGCCACGAACGCAGTTGCGACCAACGCGACGTTCTTGTGCAGCGCGGCGAGCACGAACCGGGGCCAGCCCGGGCTCGCGAAGCGCACGACTTCACTGACGCCGAGCGCGACGCTCGCGGTCAGCAGGACGAGGCTGATCACGCCGGTCCCGCGGGTGAGGTACCAGAGCGTCTGGGAGCTGGTCGCTAGCACGCGGCTTTCCCGGTGGTCGCGCCGATCCATCCGCCGACATGGACGACCGTGCCGTCGGTCGCGACGAGCCGCGCCGGGAGCCGGCGCGGCTTCGAGCCAATCCGGTGCGTCGGCGCCCATCACGATCGCCGCGGTGCTCGCGATGTTCGCGTCGACACACGATGCGGCGCTGACGCTGACGGTGCGCCAGTGCTCCTCTGCGGGAAGCCCGGTGACCGGATCGATCACGTGATGGAGAACGCGGTTGCCGCGGGTCCAGCGCCGAGCCGTGGTTCCCGAGGTCGCCAGCCCGCCTGATCCGAGTGAGATCCGTTCGTCGGCCTCGCGCGACGCTCGCGGAATGGTCGTCGGCGATGAACACCGCCCAACCGCCTTCGCGCCGCGGCCCCGCGATCGAGACGTCACCACCCAACGACACGAGCACACTCGCACCAGTCGACGCGAGCAATCTCATGCGCGGCGCGATCGGCACACAGCGCCTTCGCCGTCGCGCCGAAATCGAGCTCGACGCCGCGGAGGAACCCGAACGCGGAGGGTCGATCGGTCGATTTCGATTGATCGCCAGCCGGGAACTCGCCCGACCGAAACGCGGATCGGCGGACCTTCGCGCGTGACCGTTCGAAGTCACGGTCGTAACCGAGCACCCGCAACGCGGAGCCGATCGTCGGGTCGACCAGGCCATCGGTGAGGCCGCGCGCCGCGTAAGCCGACGTCGAGCGCTTCGACGAACAATGGGGACACGCCCATCCACGAATCCGCCCGCCGATTGATGCGCGCGAGCTCCGAGTCGTCACGGAAGCGGCTGCACGCGAGGTCGATCGCATCGATCTCGTCGGCGAGGATCTCGCGCGCCGGTGCGACCGCGTCGTCGGGCTCCACGAGCAGCGCGGCAGTCGTGCCGAGCGCGGGAAAGGTCAGCGGTTCACGCATGGCGCTACGAAGCGCCCGACACCACCGGCGGACTGTACGAGTACCCGGGATCGGGCACCGTGTCCGGCGGGGCCAACGTGTCCCCCGGATACACGCCGTCGTTGCCAACCGGCGCTACGTCGTCGGAGTCGTCGCGGGCACGGTGTCGGAAGGGGAACCGGTGGCAGGTGAACCGTCGAAACCCGAGGTCGGCGGCGTCGTGGCCGGCGTTGCACTCCCGGCGCCGAGCGTGCGATTCGAATCGACGGTCTTGGCGCCGGCCGGGTTGGGCCCAGGCCGCGACTGCGGTGAATCCGGCCGCCGCCGCGACCGAGGCCGCGATAACCGTGCGGGTGACGACGGAGACCCGGCGCAGGCCGGCATCACGGGCGCACGCAAGCGCCCGGTTCGGGACGGGGTGCGGGGGGAGATGGATGGCATCGGAACAAGGATCGGTCAGTCGAGCTAAGAGCGACCTTCGAATCGATCAAGAATCAGGCAAGATCGCTGATCTCAGCGCATGAGGCCCGTGTGGCCCAGGGAGTAACGCCCGGGCTGCGGCCACACGCTCAGCCCGTGGGGTCCGCGCCCGACGGGAATCCGGGCGAGAAGGTGCCCGTCGGTGGTCGACAGCGCGTAGACCTCGGAGTTGTAACGGCCCGAGAGCCACAGCACGCGCCCGTCGGCGGAGACGCCGCCCATGTCGGGCGAACCGCCCGGGATCGTCCAGGTCGCAACGACCGAGCGCGTCGCGAAGTCGACGACGCTCACGGTTCCCGCCTCGCGATTCGTGACGTAGAGGTCGCGCGCGTCGCGACTCGGATACAGGCCGTGCGTGCCGCGGTCGGTGGGAAGGAATCCGACGACCGCAAACGTCTTCGCGTCGATCTCCCAGACCCCGCCGTTCGTCATGTCGGCGACGTAGAAGATCGCGCCGTCCGGTGACAGTTTCACGTCTTGCGGACGGTCGAGCGGCTTCGGAAGCGCGACCTGGCGCACCACTGTTTGGTTGCGCATGTCGATCACGACGAGGTCACCGGAGAACTCACAACTCGCGAGCGCGAACCCGCCATCGGCCGTGAAGTCCATGTGGTCGATCCCCCGGCACGGAACCGGTAGCGACTTCACGAGCTGCATCGAGTGCGGATCGCGAAAGTCGAGGCGATTCCGGGCTTCGGCCACGACGATCGCGTAGCGACCGTCGGGCGTGAAGTACAGGTTGTACGGATCCGTAACCGGGATCGGCGTGCCCGGGGAGACCCGTGTTCGGGTCGATCGGCGTCAGGCTGTTCCCGTGATCGTTGTCGACGTAGAGCGTCCGTAGGTCCCATGACGGGCGTGACGTGTTGCGGCAACCCGCCGACCGCGAAGTGCTCGACGATCTTCATCGTCTTCTGATCGATCACGTCGACCGTGTTCGATTCGCTGTTCGGCACGTAGACCAACGAGCGGGCGGTGCGGGCCACGGGTGCCAGTTGGTTCGGCGCCGTCGTGCGAGTAGACGTCGATCGTGCGCGCCCGTTCGTCGGTCGCCGTGATCGCGCTGATCCCCGACAGCGTTCCCGATGCGTTGTGGCCGCCGATCAGCCGGAGCCGGTTCCCGTCGGCGGTGAGCGAGGCATCGGATCGAGGCGCGAGGAGATGCCCGGCCACCCGGATGCTCCGCGGCGACCGGATCGATCTCGACGATGGAATCCAGCGCGCTCCGCGTGCCGAGTCCTGACCGCCGACGACGAGCACCGCGCGCCCGAGCCCCGCCGCCGAGGCGTGCGTGACCGCAATCGGGAGATCGCCGAGTCGCGTGATCGCGCCGTGCGCGGGGTCGTACACGTAGACGGCGGTCGTCGCACGCGTCGACGGAGTCGAACCACCCGCGATGACGAGGCGGCCGCCGACGGATCCCACCGCGGCGTAACGAAGTGGCGTCGGGAGGTGCGCGACGATGTGTGCGCCCGATCCGGGTGTGAACGCCACGATCGTGTCGAGCCACTGCGAGCCGGTGTAGCCGCCGACGACATACGCGGTCGTGCCGACGACCGCCGCGGTCGAGTCCGACGAAGGCGCCGGGAGCCGGCCCGCGTTCGACGTGGTTCCCGACGGGTCAACGCGCGTGATGCCGTCGAGCTGGCCCGCGGAATCGCCTCCGCCGAACACGTACAAGGAACCACCGAGGCCGGCGCCCGCGGCGTCGTGCAGGGCGCCGGGCAATGCGCCGATCGACCTGACCGCCGGTCGCCGTCGCCGCGACCACCTGGGCGGTCGATGCATCGTTGGCATCGAGCCCTCCGGCGAGCAGCGTTCGGCCGTCGAACGTTGCCGACGCCGGGTCCTCGAGTGGCGCCGGCAGTGACGCGAGCGCCTGCTCGGAGTAGGTGCGATCGACCTGCACGTTTGGTCGTGTGGTCGAAGGCGGCATCGAACTCGGAAGCGGTCGAATCGCGAGTTGTAGCGGGCGCAGCCGTGCGGCGGCGACGAACCGGAACACGCCGCCATCAGGAGCGAGGAAGTTCCCACGATCACGATTACCGATGCGACAACGCGCGTCACAGGGTGCTGCGAGGATGCAACGGCAGATCCAGATCCGACGATCAACCGGAGCGGGGTCGATCGGGCGAACCGCCGGTACGAAGGTGCACGCGCTGCCAGGTTGCCTTCGCGCCGCTGTCACCGATCTGGAACAGTCGCACGTTGGTCCCGATCGCGACGACGACCGTCAACATGATGAGTCCGGCCCGGGCGAACGTTCCCTCGGCCGACACGGCGGCACCCGAGAACGGCCACGAGCCCCTCGTCCGCCGATCGAGGAGCATGACCGCGAGCGCAACGAGGAACAGCAACAGGATCAACGGCCGCAGGCTCTCCGCGATATGCGTGTGCCGAGTCAGCGCCGCGGAGCGGGGAACGCTGTGCTTGAGCGCCTTGCCACTGCCGATCGCGAGCTGCACACCGATCCCGGCCACGATCGCAATCGCGAGGACGAGCCAGCCGTAGCGCTCACGCACGCGCGCCGAGAGCGCCATCGCGATCGCGCCGATCCCACCAGTGGGATGAGCACGACCGGCACGTGCACGAGCAACGGATGCGCGGGAAGACCGAACAGCTTCGAGATGTCGATGCGCCGACAGTTACGCAGCGCCCGAGCCTCACTCGCCGTCGAACGAGTAAGGATTTCCGAAGAACTCGGTGCAGATCCGAGAACCGCTGCGACCGGAAATGTGACGGTGAACGACCGAATCGGCTGGTACACAGGGTTGTACATCACCTGTGCGCCCGCGTCTTTGGTGACGACACCTTCGAAATAGACGCGCCGTCCGGGCGAGATGCCGAGAATCTTGCGCCGGCCGAGGAACACAGCTGTGAGCGTGCCGTGACCGTCGGTGATCGTCGCCTCGAGCGCATCGGCGCCGGCCCGGGGAACGATGCGGATCGACCGCACTTCACCGGCGACCCGCACGGGCTTGCGCACCTCGACGGTGTCGAGCGCCGGAAAGCCTTTGAGCGTGCACCATTCTTCCAGGTGCTCACGGTCGATCTGCTCGATCGGCTTCGTCAGCCGGTCGACGAATTTCCTCAGTGCCACGACAAATTCCCTTCGCTGATCCCAACACTAGGTGACCGAGATGCCAAGCTGGTTGGGTCGTGCCCCAACTCCTCCCCCGTTCCAAGAAGCTCCGGACTGCGTTGTTGGTCGGCGGTTCCCTCGTTTTCGTGGGCATCGTCGCGGCCATCCTCGTGATCTCCGCCGACTCCGGGACCAAGCACGCGGCCAGCAGCAACAACGACGAAGCCGAAGAAACAGGTTGTCGCCGACGCGAAGAAACAGTCGGTGAAGTTGGTCGTGGGCAAGGTCGTTGTTGCGGACACCGGATTCCCGACCAAGATCCGCCCGCCCGTCGAGCGCGCGGTGATGGCCGCGACGCAGAAGTACTTCGACGACGCGATCCAGGCGCCACTGCGGAACGGCAAGGTCAACGTCGGTACTTGCAGGTGTTCGACACGGGAGTCAGCGGGCTCGCGGCGCAGCGCGATCGTGCGGCGATGACCGAAGCGGCGACCGGCCCGCTGCGGTCGCCGATCAGCATCGCGTCGTCCCGGGTACTCATCAACGGTCTCGGTGACCAGAGCGGAAAACCCGTTCTGGTCTCCACGTCGTTCTCGCTCCAAGTCAATGCGCGCACGCCAACGGCCAAGTTGAAGATCATCCGTCATACCGAGCTGACATTTCGCGTACGAGTCGGGCCGGTGGCGCGTCACTGCGTACCGCGTCACGGTGCGCCGCACGCTCGGCCCGAAGACCACAAGACCACCGTGCACTCCGCCCCGGGAACAACTTCATGAAATCGCCGAACACACCCGCCGCGGACCGGCAAGCTGAAGCGCGCCCTCTTCGGCCGCGTGCGCGCTCGTGCTGGCGTTCATCCTCGGCGTCGTCGGCCTCGGCGCGGCCTGGCTCGCCGGCTACAAGGTGCCATTCGCATCGGGCGCGACCTATCTGAGCGTGCAGAAGCTGCAGCCCAACGGCGACGCCGATGCGTCACCTTCGCAGACCGCGCCGTTCTACGTACTGCTCGTCGGGAACGACGACCGGCCGGGTGTTGGCGGCGCTCGCGGCGACGCGCTGCATCTCGTCGGCGTGAATCCGCAGCTGCACAAGGCGACGATGCTCAACATCCCGCGTGACACGTGCTGGAACGGCGACAAGATCAACGCCGCCAACGCCCAGGGCGGCGGTCCGGCGCAGGCCGCGGCGGTCGGCGGGCTCGTCGGTGTGCCGGTGAGCTACGTGGTCGACGTGAACTTCGACAAGTTCCAGGCACTCGTCGACGGCGTGGGCGGCATCACGCTCAACGTCCCCACCCAGATGCACGACACGTACTCCGGCGCGTACTTCCATCCCGGCGTGCAGCACATGAACGGCATCCGCAGGCGCTGTAGTTCTCACACGACCGCCACGACTTCCCGTCGAGCGACATCATCCGCACCGGCAACCAGGGTCTGCTGATCCTCGCGGCCATCCAACAACTGCAGGTGCAGGCGAACACCGCGGGCGGGCAGTTCCACCTCATCAGCCTGCTCTACCAGCACGCCGATCTTTCGGGCCTCGGGATCATGGACCTCTACCGGCTCGGCCGCGTGATGGACCGGATCCCGGCGAGCGGCATGCGTTCGGCGACGATCCCGATCGGCGGCGGCGGCTGCCTCAGCCTCGGCGGAGACGCGGCCGGATTCTTCGCCGACTTCCGCGACGACGCGGTGCTCGAAAGCCACTGACTTTCGAGTCCGCGCGTCAGCCGAGCCGGAGTGTTTCGAGGGGTTCGAGTCGCGCCGCTTTGATCGACGGGTACAGCCCGGCGACCACCGACACGATCAACGCCAGGCCCATCCAGATCGGGATCCGGCGGTAATCGATCACGACGACCCAATTCGCGAGCGCGGAGACGAGATACACCACACCCACCCCGACCGTGGCTCCGAGGATTCCACCGAGTATGCCGACGAACAGCGACTCGAGCAGGAACTGAAGGCCGATCTTCGACCGGCTGTGACCGACCGCGCGCCGGATCCCGATCTCCGAGGAGCGTTGGATCACGGAGATCGACATGACGTTCGCGATGCCGAGCCCACCGACGGTCAGTGCGAGCAAGCCCGCGAACAACGCCGTTTGCTGCAGCGTCTTGTCGGCTTGCGACGCGGCCTTCAGCACGTCGCTCGGGACCTTGGTCGATACCTGATCGGGTCCGCCGAGATTGATCGCGGTCGGGATCGCGTCGGCCGTCGCCTGGGTGTCGCTCGGGGTTGGACCGCACGTACAGCTGGTTGGGTTTGCCGTCGGTCGCGAACACGTGCTTCGCCGCCCACTGCGTGACGAACACCGCGTTGTCGAGATCGGGATCGAGCGCGACCGGACCGAGCACGCCGACGACACCGAAGTTGGTGTCGTTCAGCCGGATCGTTCGATTCTCACCGCGCAGATACGCGTATTGCTTGGCGAGCCCGGCACCGATCACGGCGGAGCGCGCGTGAAGCTTGTTGTCGGCCGAGTTCAGCCAGCGTCCGTTGATCACGGGTACGTCGAGCACCTGGGGGAGGGTGAGATCGGCGGCGCGCACCGGAACCGGGAACGCCTGGTAGAAGTCGCTGCCGCCCTGGGCCGGCAGCGCGATCACTTGCGAAAGGTTCGTCGTCGCCGACGCGCTCTCGACCGAGGAGAGCGCTTTCACGCGCGTGACCGCGTCGCCGGGGAACGTCGGGTTCTGCTGACCGAACGAGCCGCCCGCATTCGCAATGATCAGGTTGGTCCCGAGCGTCGAGAGCTTCTGCTTGAGGTCGCCCTTGGCGCTCTCGGTGAGGCCGACCGCGCCGACCATCGCCGCGACTCCGACGATGGGTCCGAGCATGATCAGCAGCGTTCGGATCTTGCGCGCGGAGAGGCCCGTCCACGCGACACCGAGGAGATCGCGGAACCGGCTCATCGCTCACGACGCCGCGGGCACGAGGCGCTCGTCGGAGACGATCTCGCCGTCTCGCATCGAGACCTTGCGGTGCGCGGTCGCCGCGGTGGCCTGGTCGTGGGTGACCATCACGACCGCGCGCTCCGGCGATTCGAGCCCCTTGAAGATCTCGAGCACCTGTGCGGCGTTCGCCGTGTCGAGCGCGCCGGTGGGCTCGTCGGCGAGGATCATCAGCGGGTCGGTCACGATCGCGCGTGCGAGCGCGACGCGTTGCTGCTCGCCGCCCGACATCTGCACCGGCCGATGGTCGGCGCGCTTGGCCAGCCCGAGCTGCTCGAGCGCGGCGTACGCGCGCTCGTGCCGTTCCTTGGGCCGCATGTCGCGGTACAGCAGCGCGGTCTCTACGTTGCCCGAGCGCGGTGAGATGCGGGATCAGGTGGAACTGCTGGAACACGAATCCGATCGAGTCGCCGCGCAGGCGTGACCGCGTCGCGTCCTGGAGCTCGCTCACGTCTTGGCCGGCGATCCGGATCGTTCCCGACGTCGGGAGGTCGAGCACGCCGAGCAGGCCCAACATCGTCGACTTCCCCGAACCCGACGGCCCGACGATCGACATGAAGTCACCGGGATGGATCTGGAGCGAGACGTCGCGCAGCGCGTAGACCTCTACCTCTTCGCCGTAGACGCGCGAAACGTGTTCGAGCTCGAGCAGTGGCTCCGTCATTGCGGCTGATCGACTTCGACGATGACCGTCTCGTCGCCCTTCAGACCCTTCTTGACCTCGATGTAGGAGCCCTCGGTCAGCCCGGTCTCGACCGGCACTTCCTTGACCTTGCCCTTGTTGTTCAGGTCGATCACCCGCACGACGTCGACGCCGGCGCCGTTCTGCTTCACCGCCGCGATCGGAACGGTGATCGCGTTGCTCTCCTGCTGATCGATGACCTTGATCGTCACGGCGGCACCGTCGGCGGCACCGAGATCGCCGACTTGGATCTTGCCTTCGTAGACCTGTTGCTGCGCGCCGCCCGGCGACGACGCGTCGAGCGACGTGAGGTTCGAATCGAGCTCGGAGATCGTGCCCGGCTCCTCGTTGACGCCACCCACCAGCGTGACCGTGCAGTGCTGGCCGACCTTCAACTTGGTGCGGTCCGACGCCGACGCCTGGAGCGTCACCGTGAAGTTGCGATCGGTGAGCGACAGGATCGGCGCGCCCGGCACCAACGGGTCGCCCTCCTTCACGAACACCTGCCCGACGCGGATCGGCCACGACCCGACGATCATGTCGGTGGGATCGAACACGACGTCTTTCTCGATCGAACGCAAGACGACGGTCACCGAGGTCTGGCCCGGCGCGCAACAGCGCGGTACCGAGCAACGGCTCGAAGTCCTGGCCGGGCTGCGCGGTTCCGATCGCCTGGTAGTTGACCGACGTGTCCTCGACCGGCGCTTGATCGGCGTGAATCGTGAACGTCGCGGCGCTGCCCTCCGCCACCTGTTGCGCGCTGCTGGTGATCGTGAGCTCCGGAGTCACCTGCGACTCGATCGTCACCAACGCGCGGCTGGGCGAACCGATTTGGTACGCCGAGTTCTCCGCGACCGCGACGATCAACACGCGATCCGACTCCACGGTCTTGTCTTGGACCGTCGGGATCATGACCGACAGAGACGTCTGGCCCGGCGGGACGACGAGGGTTCCGCCCGGAAGCGTGAAGTCGGTGCCCTGCGCGGCGTTCCCGCCGTACGCGAGCACCACGGTGAGCGGAACGGTCAGCGCCTGACTCAGACTCAACGTGACGTCGTAGGGCTGACCCTTGATGAGATGCGTCGTCGCGGAACGCAAGGTGACGATCGGAAGTGCGGCGCTCCCGGTCGCGCCCTGGATGGTCACGACGGCGATACCCGGCGCGCCGACGTTGTACTGCGTCGGCGCCGGTGTGAGCGATGCGACGATGTGGCGATCCGATTGGATGGTGCCTGTGTTGCGCGTCGGGATCGTCAAGCTCGCGGATGTGGAACCCGCGTGCATCTTCAGGACGGGGTCGACGGGTTGATAGTCGGTGCCGGGTACCGCGTCGCCGCCGAGCGTCACGCTGATCTGCGTGTCGTGCAGCGGCGCATGGTCGGCGGTGACAACGAGCGTGGCCGAGCTCCCGGGCGAGACGGTGCCGCCGCCCGAGATGGTCATCGACGGGACATTGCTGTTGATGATCGACGTTTGCGCGGAGCTCGGTGAACCGACGGAGTAGCCCGTTCCGCCGGCGAGGGAAAGTGAGAGCGTCTTCTTCGGCTTCACGACCTGGTCGACCCGGGTCGGGACGGTAACCGACACCGACGTCGTGTTCATCGGAAGCGTGACCGACGTGGGCGGCGCCACGATGTCGTTGTTGTTCGCGGTCCCACCCGACGACAGGTTCACGGTGATGTCGGTCGCACTCGACGCCGACGCGGTGATCAGGAAGGTCGCCGGCGTTCCTTCGGACACCACCGCGTTCGTCGATTGGATCCTGAGCACCGGCACCGCGAGCGGCGTCACAGTGGCGTCGTCACCGCGAAATGCCGTGAGCACTCCGTGGTGGGTCACACCGCTGGTCGCCGCCGTCGTCTGCGCGCCGCCCGGTCCGATGATGAGGCCCGCCGACGTCTCCTTGCCCAGCGTGTACCCGGAGCCCTGCGCGAGCGAGACCGTGACCGACTGCGACGCGACCGGTGTCGCGCCGGGGTAGTGATGTTGCGCCTGCCACTGCGCGAGCGCGAATCGCGTCTGCACGGTGAAGATCGTGTTCAGCGAGCCGGGGTTGTCGCCCGCGGCCGCGAGAATTCGTTTGAGCTGGAGCACGTCGTCGCCGCGGTCACCAACATCGAGCGGCCGGAAGAAGTGCACCGAACCGTCTTCGGCGATCGCATCACGGCCGTCGATCGCGAACAGCTTCTCGCCCGCGCGCCCCTCGAACCGTCCTTCGAGTAGACCGCGCTCACGCGACCTTGCGCCACCGCAGTCACCTTGCGCCGCTCTTGACGCGCCAACGTGCCAGTCAACGTCACGGTGTCCTGCAACGTCCGCCGCTGCACGTCGGAGAGGATGATGAGATCCTTCTTCTTGGAAGAAGAATCGCTTCCGCCCCATTGCGCGTACCCGATGCCGGCGGCCGCGACCACCAGGACCAGGACCAAGATCCCGGCCCACACCTTCTTATTGCCCACCATTAACCGCCCGTAGTCGATGGCACTGCTTCGGGGACCTTTTTGCCCGCCTCGGAAGCGCACGCCGTAATGTCACTGCTGCCCACGATGTCTTGCCCGGGGGGTGGGGTGAAGTTCGGCGTGGCGCCGCTCGCGGCGCCCGAAGTGCTGAACGAGAAGAGCCGGCCCTTGTCGTCGGGCTTCGGTTCGGGGATGCCCCAGCCCCGTCCGATCATGCACGTTCGCCACGCCAGGTAGGCCTTGTTCTGGACCTTGATCTCATCCGGTGTGAGGTTGTCCTGGAACGTGCCGTAGTCCTTGATCGCCCCGACGATGTTGCTCTTGGCCGCGCACTTCGACAGCGCGTCGATGTAGTTCTTGTCGTTGGCCGGCGAGTTCGGGTCGCTTGCATTGGGGACGCCGATGAATTTCACGCCGAGTCCCTTGAGGCACGACGAGAAGGTGTTGAGCGAGGAGAAGAACTTCGTGGGTGCGTCCTGTGTCGCGAGCGGGATGGTGTCGCCGGTCGCGCCCGTCGCACCGCTCGCGCCCGATGCTCCCGTCGCTCCGTTCGAGGCGGTCTCGGTGGCCGGTCGGATGGCCCCGCTCTTGGTGACCTTCCAGCCCGGCGGCAACTGGAGGTCGACCTGCCCTGCGTCGATCGTGTTGGGCGATGCCGACGACGACTTCGAGCTACTTCCGCAGCCGGCCGCGACGATGACGAGCAGCAGCGCGCCAACCGCCAGGCAGCGTCACAGCGCCCGTCTTCGATACTCGATCGCCCACTAGCCCCCCTGGGCTTGAACACACAATGCAGTCAGCCTAGAAGCGATGATGCACTTTTCCTTGTCGCGGTGGCGTTAGCTGAGGGTACGAGGTCGGAGTAGACGCGAGCCAGACCGCGTCGCACCCGATCGGTACCCTCGCCTCAGATGGACGCGTGCGCCACACTCGATGCGCTCGCCGCCGACCCCGAGCTCGCCGGCCGGCTCGTGCACCGCGAGATCCTTCCGGCCCGGGAGGCCGAATTCGCAGATCTGGCGGTACCACTCCCGGCCGAAGTCTCGGGCCGGATCGCCGCCCGCGGCATAGAACGCCTCTATACCCACCAGGCCACCGCGATCGACCGGCTCCGGGAAGGGACGAGCGTCGCGATCTCGACCGGGACCGCTTCCGGCAAGTCGCTCTGCTACCAGGTGCCGATCGTCGAGTCCGTGATCGAAGACCGGCGCGACACCGCGCTGTTGATCTTCCCCACGAAGGCCCTGGCCCACGATCAGCTCCACGGCGCTGCGCTCGTGGCTCATTCCCGGCCTGCGCGCCGTCACCTTCGACGGCGACACGAGCACCGACGACCGTTCGTGGGCCCGGAAGAACGCCAACGTGGTGCTCACGAATCCCGACATGCTGCACGTCGGGATCCTCCCGTCGCATCAGCGGTGGGCGACCTTCATGATGCGGCTCCGCTACGTCGTGGTCGACGAGCTGCATACGCAACGCGGAATCTTCGGCAGTCATGTTGCGCACGTGCTGCGGCGGTTGCGACGCGTGTGCGAGCACTACGGCGCGCACCCGACGTTCTGCTTCGCCAGCGCGACGATCGGCAACCCGGGTGAGCTCGCGAGTGAGCTGTGCGGTCTGCCGGTCGAGCAGATCGATCACGACGGATCCCCGCGCTCCGAGCGCGTGCTCGCGTGCTGGCAACGACCGCTGCTCGACGAGCATTCGGGCGCCCGTTCGTCGGCGAACTTCGAGACCGCCGAGCTGTTGTCACGGTTCGTGCGCGCGGGCCATCCCACGCTGGCGTTCACGCGCAGCCGGCGCGGGGCCGAGCTCGTCGCGCAGCACGCACGCGGTCTGCTCGAACAGACTGAACGCGGACTCGGCGCGCGCGTCGCGGCGTACCGCGCCGGCTATCTCGCTTCGGAACGGCGCGAGCTCGAGCTCGACCTGACGAGCGGCAAGCTGCTCGGCGTCGCGGCCACCAACGCGCTCGAGCTCGGCATCGACGTGGGCGGGCTCGACGCGGTCGTGCTCAACGGCTTCCCGGGAACGCTCGCATCGATGTGGCAACAGGCCGGGCGCGCCGGGCGCACCGATCGCCGCGCCGCGGCAGTGCTGGTGGCCGGCGACGACCAGCTCGACCAGTGGTACGTCTCGCATCCCGACGAGCTCACGAGCCGAACACCCGAACGCGCGGTCGTGAATCCGCAGAACCCGTTCGTGCTGCGCGCCCAGGTTGCGTGCGCGGCGCACGAGATGCCGCTCTCCCCCGACGACGTCCGGTGGTTCGGCGAAGGCCTCGACGACGCCGTGCGCGAGCTCGTGCAGACCGACCAGCTCACGCCGCGCGCCGGCCACATGTACTGGTCGGGCGAGCGCGCGCCCGCGGCCGGGGTTGGCCTCCGCAGCGGCTCGTCGGCCGAGTACCGGCTCATCGACATGGAAGCCGACCGCACCATCGGGACGGTCGACGAGGCGCGCGTGTTCGGCGTCGCCCATCCCGGCGCGGTCTATCTGCATCAGGGCCAGCAGTACCGCGTGGATCAACTCGATCTGCGGGATCACGTTGCCTTCCTCGCGCCGTACGACGACGACGAGTACACGCAGCCGCGCACCGAGACCGACATCGCGATCGTCGCCGACGAGAAGTACGCATCGGTCGGCGGCGGCGCGGTCGTGCATCTCGGAGCGGTGGAGGTGCGCAGCAACGTGATCGCGTACCAACGCAAGCAGATCTCGACGAACCGGGTGATCGAGGTGTGCGACCTCGATCTTCCCGAACGGGCGTTGGTGACGCGCGCGTGCTGGTACACCGTGCCCGCCGACATCGTGGAGCAGGCCGGAATCGCGAGCGGCCGGCTACTCGGCACCGTGCATGCCGCCGAGCACGGCCTCATCGGGATGTTGCCGCTGTTCACGATCTGCGACCGCTGGGACGTCGGCGGCGTATCGATGGCCGAACACCCGCAGACCGGCGAGCCGACGATCTTCGTCTACGACGGCTATCCCGGTGGCGCGGGCATCGCCGAGCTCGCGTTCGAGGCCGCGCAGCGCCATGTGCGGGCCACGCTCGACCTCGTGGCCGCGTGTCCGTGCGACAGCGGATGTCCGTCGTGCGTGCAGTCGCCGAAATGCGGAAACTGGAACGAGTACCTCGACAAGGGCGGCGCGATCACCCTGCTCGGGCTCATGAGCCGAGCCGCGATGCCCAGCTGAGATTGTCGGTCGTCGACTCCGATTCGACCGGCCAACCTGAAGCACGAACGCCGGTCGGTAAGCGGGTCAGGTCGCCGCGATACGCGACGTCACTGCGCGAAGACCTGCACCGTGACGCTCCCAAGGTCGTTGGCATCGGATTCGGTGTTGCCAACAGTCGGCCCGGCCGTGACTTCGTAGGTCCCGGCTGGCTTGATGACGCAGCTTGCCGAGTAGGTCGCCAAAGTCTTGTGGCTGCTGCTCTCGTTGGTGAAGAACTGAAGCACAGTCGAAACGCTTGCGTCTGACGTGAAGTAGAACTTCATGCCCAGCAGCGGAGTCGACGCCGAAGTATCGGTGTACGCGGTCGCAGTTCCTGTAATGCATACGAGCCCCGCGGGCACGGTGAAAGACGCGACCGGGTCGAAGAACCACGGCCCTTGGACCGACAACGTCTTCGTGTACAGCAGTCGTCCTGACTTGGCGCCGCTCGCCAGCGCCGGCGCGCCGACACAGCCCGTACAACTCAACGACTTCCCGGCCGCGACACCAAGTGGCCCGTTCGAGAAAACGCCATACTTGGTTCCGGTGCCCTGAACACCAATTCCAAGTGTCCCGGACGCGTTCCCGGCAACGCCGTAGCGCGTGACACCTGCTGATGTTGCACTCGCGGTGCCTTGCACGCCCTTAGCGTTCGCGACCGTCGCCGAGTTCGTTCCTGTCACAGCCGGCGTGACGGTCGTGCTGGTGAACGCACCGATGGCCGCCATGGCCGCGGTTGGAATCATCACCGCAGCAACGATTGCAACGCACACGATCGTCGTGAGCTGCCTACTCGTGAACGGCCCCCAACCTCGCCCCGCGTTTGAGGTGTTCGTTTGTAGGCGCATCTCGGCCGACCTCCCCCACGCGGCCCGATGCCGCACCGCGAGAAAGCCTGACAGAGAGTCCGACGAACAGCAACGACCTCCCTGGTCCAAATTTCAAGTACGTCAGGGTCCTCGATCACCACGCGCCGGCCTCACGATCGGGCTCAGGAGCCGAGCCGCGCTACCCCGCTGAGATCGACCACCGCGCGGGCATGACCATGGGCGCGACCGATCTGCACCACCACTTCGGCGGCGTCGCCCGCGCACGAGCACGAGACGAGGACCGCGCGGTTGAGTGATGCGGTTGCGCGAGCGGCCCGAATCGCTTCGCCTGATCCCCCACCCAGCGCGAGCGCATCCGCGCCGGCCAGCGCGGCCGCGTCGGCCGCGGTTTCCGCTCGGGCTTGGAGTACGGCCGCACCGCCGACCCGTCCGACACCCAGGCACAGCATCACTGCGATGCCGACCAAGGCCAACATCACGATGCTGACCCCGCCGCGCTCACCGCGTCGAGCTCGCCGGGTCATCGCTCGGCCCGCATCGTGGCTTTGGCCCGCAGTGTGACGTCGGGAAACAGGGGTCCGACGAGCGGTAGATCCGTGTGCTCGCGGTAGGTGACTTGTACCTCCACCGGCTCACCCACGCCGCCGGCGCGGTGAATCTCGACCTTCGCATCTCCGAGCGCGCGGCGCGCCGCGTCACGCACGCGACCGTCGCTCGCACCCACGCTGGCCTCGCGCACCGCGGCACGCGCCGCGTCCTGCACCACGACCGCGTCGCGCGCGACGACCGCGGTTTGGACCAGCGCCAGCAGGAACAGGACGAGCACGGGCAACACGAGCGCGAGCTCGACCGTCGACTGCCCTCGGTCGCCCAGTGCTCGTCGCCGGCTCATCCGGGGATGAGCTTGTCGACCACCGAATCGAACAGGCGCGAAATGGTGTGGCTCTTGGTCGCCCACCCGAGCACCAGCCCGGCCACCGCGGCGGCGGCCAGCATCACCAATGCATACTCGGCGGTGGTTTGGCCCGAATCGGTTCGATCCAGGCGGGTGAGCATCGTCACCCAAATGCGCAAAAAATTCTCGGACACAACGGTCTCCTCGCGTCGGGTGCAGTCGCACCTCGGATTCAGGACGGGGAAGATCCGGGGAAGAGCGGGAATGGCGCGGGCTCAGGGATGGAAACCCGAGAGCACCGCGGGAACCACGGTCAACAACGCGAACGCGGGCAGCACACACAGCACGAGTGGGAAGCACAGACGAACCGGGACGGTCCGAGCGCGCGCCTCGGCTCGGCGCCGCACGTCGGCGCGCACCTCGGTCGCGAGCCGCGCCAGCGCGGGCCCGGCCGGCGTTCCCAGACGTGCGCTCGTGCGCAACGCGTCGGCGAGTGGTTGCAAGGTCGACGCCGAGGCTGCGAGCTCACGCATCGCCTCGTCGAACGACCGCCCGCGCGCGCATGCGCTGATGACGGCGCGGAGTTCGATCGCGGTTGCGCCCGGGCCGAACCGCGCCGCGTGCTCGACGGCATGAAACGGCGTGCACCCGGCCGCGACGGCCACGCCGACGAGATCCACGACCACCGGCAGCTCCCGCCGAAGCCGATCAGCTCCGCGCCGCTCACTACGCCGAACCTGCGGCACGCGTGCAAGCCGGATGATGCTCGCGGCAACTGGATTGGCTCGCAGGCCGCGTCGCATTCGACGCGACGCCGCGCCGCCCGCGCGCGGGCCGGCGAAAACGGGCGAAGTCTCACCAGCACCAGCTCGCGCCGGGCGAGATGCACGAGCGGCAGCGCGACGATGGCACCACACGCCAACGCGAGGAGCGCGATCACGTCGCGTTCCCGGCGCGCACGATCGCGCGCATCCAGACCGCGCCGAGCAGCTCCAAGCCGAGCCCGAGGAGCACGCACACTCGGCCGGGCCCGGTCCCGACGAGCACATGTACCGACCGGGAGTCGACGGCGGCGGTCAGCACGAGATAGCCGATCGGGGCCAACCCGATGACCCAGGCCGAGTACCGCGCCTGGGCCGACAAGGCGCGCGCTTCGGCGATCACCGACAACCGGGCGCGCAGCGATGACGCGAGACCGTCGAGCGCGTCGGCCGCGGGTCCGCCGACGGTCGCGCTGAGGGCCAATGCACCCGCGGCAACCTCCACGCCGACCGCCTGCCGTTCCCGGGACCACTCGTGCAGCGCGTCTCCGAGGCCGGCGCCGAGTCGGACCCGGCTCTCGATGCGGGTCGCATCCGCGGCCAACACACCTTCGCCGTTCGCCACACGGGAGAGCGCGGTGGCAACCGTTCCGCCCGCTCGAAGCTCGGATCCGATCAACTCCAACGTCGCCGGTACCGCCACCGCGATCAAGCGCTCACGGCGATGACATCCGATGCGCAGCGCGATCGGCCCGCCGACCACGACCACGAGGGCACCCACCACGCCGGTCGCCGGCGCCAATCCGGAACCGACGAACCCCACGATCAGGATTCCCAAGGCCCACACCTGCACGGCCTGTTCGGGCGTCGACGTGAGCGCGGCATCGTCGAGCGCGCGCACCAACGGCCGGCGAACCACGTCGGGCAGCAACCGACCCACCGCCGGTGAACGCAACCGGTCGGCAACCGCGACCCGACAGCGCGAACCGCGTGAGCGCGACGACTGCGAGCGTCCCGGCTATCGAGACGAGGAGCGCGCGCATCGCCGCCAAACCTCCTCGAGATCGAAACCCACACGGCGAGGCGGACGTGTCGGCGGCTCGATCCCGACGGTCGTTCCGCTTTCGCGAGCCAACAACGTCCACGCTCGCGGCGCACTGGCGTCAACCACGCGGCCGACCTCGGCGACCGCAACGATCGAGCGGGCTCCGCCATCACCCCGCTCGACTTGCACAATGGCATCGACCGCGGCCGACACCTCGCCGCGCACCGCGTGCAACGGCAGCGCCACGCCCGCAAGCAAGACCAGGGTTTCGAGGCGGGCGAGCGCGTCGGCCGGCGAGTTCGCGTGCACAGTTGACAGCGAGCCGTCGTGACCGGTGTTGAGCGCTTGGAGCATGTCGAACGCTTCCGCGCCGCGTACCTCTCCGACGACCAGACGATCGGGTCGCATCCGCAACGACGCGCGCACCAACTCGCGCACGCTCACCGCACCCGCACCTTCGGCGTTGGCCGGACGCGCTTCCAGCCGCACCACATGCGGCTGGTCGAGCCGGAGCTCGGCCGTCTCCTCGATCGTGACGATTCGCTCCGATCCATCGATCGCGCGCACGAGCGCGTTCGCACACGTCGTCTTGCCCGCGCTCGTCGCGCCGGACACCACGATGTTCCAGCCCGCCGCGCACCATCGTGTCCAGGAACGTGACCGCGGCAGCATCCAAACCGAAGTCGGAGAGAGCGACCGAACGCGATGCGAACCGGCGAATGGTCAGGCACGGACCGTCGGGCGCCAGGGGCGGCAACACTGCGTGCAGGCGCGACCCGTCGGCCAAACGGGCGTCGACCATCGGCGACGCCCGGTCCAAGCGCAATCCCAGCGGAGCGATGATGCGCTCGACGATGCGCACGATCGCGTCGCCGTCGATCTCGCACTCCACGGCCTCGATCCGGCCCGCGCGCTCGACGAACACGCGGTTCGGCCCGTTCACCATGATCTCGGTCACCGTGAGATCCGCGACCAGGGCCTGCAGCGGACCGAGCCCGTCGACCTCGGCCAGGAGATCGTCCAGCACCCGCGCCGCGGCGACATCGGTGACCAGTGGCGCCTCATCGTGGAGCAACGACGTGAGCCGAGCCCGGAGCTCATCCGGTCCGACCGCGGCGGGATCGAACGGCGCCGACAGCAATCGTCGGTGCAACGCCTCGCGCAGCGGTCGGTCGGCGACGAGTCGCTCGCTCACGCGGCCTGCTCGTGGTCGAAGCCGCCGACCCGGCGCAGTACTTCCCGCGCCGGGCGGACCAACGCGTCGGGGAGGCGAGTGGGCAACACTCCGGCATCGATCGCGCGCGCGGTTGTCGAGCGCAGCGACACGGTGGCGAGCACGGGCACACCGAGCACATTCGCCACGTCGTGGGCACCTAGCGCCCGACCACCTTCGTCGACGAACACCGCACCACTCGCGTTGGCGGCCAACTCGAGGCGCACCGCCCGCCGCAAGGCGAGGTAGCAGCCGCGCACGACAATGACGTTCGCATCGGCGACCTCTACCAACGCCTGCAACGCCGGCGCTCGTTGCGCATGCAACACGCCGACGTCGACGACCGTCGTACGCGGATCAGCTTGCAGCGCCATCGCGAGTGCCGCGCCCGCCTCCGCGCTCGCGAGCCCGACATCGCCGGCGCCCGCCGGCAACAGCGTCAACCCGCGCCCGGCGTCGACCGCGAGCCGGTCGAGCGCGTCGGTGGGCGCTTCGGGCCCGGTGAGGAGCCAATCCCGCAGGCCTTGCTCTGGATCCGCGGCCAGCCCGTGAATCGCCGGTTGATCGCCGTCGAGATCCGCGAGTCGCGTCGGACCTTCGCGCGCGAGCACCAACGCGACCGCGGCCGCGATCACCGAAGTCCCCGAGCCGCCTTTGGGCGACCAGAAACAAATCAACACGAGCGCCTCCCGAATCGTCGGGCGTGCGAACAACGCACACGCACAGACATCTCGGGGAAGCGACGATCGAGGGAAGAGACGTTCGAGGAAGCGACACTCGGGGAACTGCGACGCACCGTACGGTGCGCCACCCTGCGCGTCAAGAGATATGTGTCGCTAGCCGCGGACCAACGTGAGTACTGCGGCGCCCCATTCCGCGGTCGTACCGATCGTTCCGCCGAACTTGTACGCGCCCTTCGCCGACACGATCCGGAACGCCGGGTTGATCGCGAGCTTGCTCGCGCCCGACTCGAAACTCATCGCGCCAACCGGCGCGTACACCGGGCTCGGCGTGAAGAACGGTCGTCCCGCATGGATCTCGACACCGAACAGCACTTCGACCGCGTGCGTTGTCGGCGCGGTTGCCGCCGTCGTCACCAGACCGTTGAAGCCCGCACCAACCGCCTTCTTGTCCACACGCGCGGTCGCCCGAATTCCGGAGAGGTCGCTGACACTCGCGATCGCGAGACCGTTGAACGGTGGATACGAGACCGTGACGGTCGCACCCGGCGGGAGTGAAGTGTCGATGTGCGCGGTGCAGACGATCAGTGCGTGGATACCGTCGGCGCGGCTGATGTTGATCGCGTAACTGTTCCCCCGACTGTCGTGACACGCCACCGCATCCGTCGACCCTTCGGTGAACGCGGCGACGATCACCGTGTGACCCACCACCACGCCGCGTCCGGTCGGTATGTACATCCGCAGGCTCGAATTGCCGGTGTTGGAACGCGCACCCGTGGCAGTCGTACGCGCCGTAAACGGTGGCAGCACCGAAGCCGCTCCGCTGCCCGCGCCCGAGACCAAGATGGAACACGCGCCGACGCACACCTTGATCGACGCGGTCGCCCCGGAATCGCTCAGGGTCGTGATCGTGAGGCCGTGCGCGGTATCGGCAAACGTCTGTCCGGCCGCCAACGCGCGATTGCGCACGAGCTCGGTGTCGTCCGTGTTCACGTCGGCAACGCGGCGGATCCACACGCCCGAGAGCCCGGAGTCATAGCCAACCGACGCCGCGCCGATCGATCGCGAACAACGTTCCGTCAGCTGCCCGAACATGGATGAGCTCGGTCGTGCCCGCAACCAACGGGTTCTCGGATGCGGTCAGCGCGATCGTCTGCGTACCGGCGGTGACGGTCTTGACTTCAGACGCCGGCAGCCAGCCCAACTCGTACTTGTGCTCGGCGTTGTAACCCCGATTGGCCGCGGTCCCGCCCATCACGTCGGTGGGATCGCCGTAGTCGACGAGGCAGCTCGCCGCCGGCGCCGCGACTCCGCACGTGTAGAGGCCCGCGTGCAACAACCCGAGGTTGTGGCCGAGCTCGTGCTCCATGATGCCGCGATCGATGGTTCCGTTGAGGAACACGCCGTTGGCGCCGACCCACCCCATGCCCTTGAACCCGCACACCTGACTCGGCGCGTAGACCACGAGGTGGTCGTAGTCCGACGCGACGTAGCCCGCGCCGGCCGCAGCCGCCGCGGCAACCGCGGTCTGCACCGCGAGATCACAACTCTTGACCCCGTCGAAGTAGCCGTACACGGTTCCGGTGACGGCGACCTGGCCGCCCGACATCTGAGCGAACCAGTCGGCCACGGAGTTCTTCGCACCGAACGTCGCCGCTTGCACCGACGCCTTGCTCACCGGTTCCGCGGTCGAACCCGGGAGGCGGAGCAGCACGACCGCGATCCGCATCGAGCGCGTCGCGTGCGCCACGACCGCGTTTCGCGCGAATCGACGGCGCCGCGGGGGCGACTCGCGCCACGCGCAGAAACTTGTGCTGCATGACCATCGGGCCGGGCCCGAAGTCGCCGTGCGCGATCACCCAACGGCCGGCAACTGGCGCGGGCGCCGGAGGAGTGACTGCACCGGCCGGCGAGACGCTGCCGATACCGGTGGTCGCGATCGCCGCGGCGAGGAGCAGCAACCAGCACGCACACGAACAGTTACGTGCATCGCACACCGTCCCATCCGTGGGTTGGGCCCATCCGTGGAATTGCAGCCCATTGCGGTGTGCGAGGCCGTGAATCCGCGGCACGAGATTCGCACCGCTGCCTGTCCACTATGCGCCGCTTACGGGTAGGTTCACCAGGCCCATACGGCCCATTTATCGACACGAGGAGGCCAGGGTGGAAGCTGCCTTCTTCGATCTCGACAAGACCGTGATCGCGACGAGCTCGGTCATGGCGCTGGGCGGGCGCTTCTACCGCGAAGGCTTGATCTCGAAGCGGACCATCGTGCGCGGCATCTACGCCCAGGTCGTCTACCTGCTGCTCGGCGCGGACGACGAGAAGATGGAACGCATCCGCGAGGCGATGCTCGGCCTCACCCGGGGTTGGGATCAGGCGCGCGTGAGCGAGATCGTTCGGGAGACGCTCGACGAGGTGCTCACCCCCATCATCTACGCGGAGGCGCTCGAGCTCATCGAGACGCACAAGGCGTGCGGACGCAAGACGGTGATCGTGTCGTCGTCGCCGATCGAAACCGTGCAACCGCTCGGTGAGCATCTCGGTGTCGACGACGTAATCGCGACCCGGGCCCGGCTCGACGATCAGGGCCGTTACACCGGTGAGCTCGAGTTCTACGCGTACGGTCCGTACAAGGCCGACGCGATCCGCGAGATGGCGGTGCGGGAAGGCCTCGATCTCGCGAAGTCGTACGCATACTCCGACTCGATCACCGACCTGCCGATGCTCGAGCTCGTCGGCAATCCGGTCGCGGTGAACCCGGATCGGGAGCTCACGCGCGTCGCACGCGAGCGGGAGTGGGAGATGCGGTGGTTCCAGCATCCCGTGCGGCTGCGGGACCGGGTCCCGGTGCCGCCGAAGGGCCCGACGTTGGCGGCCGGCAGTGCGGCCGCCGCAGTCGGAACCGGCATTGTGTTGTGGGTGTGGTTGCGCCGGCGCGCGCTGGGCACGCGCTAGCGCAACTTCACGACGACCTCTAGGCGGTGCGAACCTTCTTGGCGATCAACGCGCCGAGCGCAATGACGACCAGGAGCAACAAGAGCTTCTTCACGGAATTCCTCCTCGGGGCTGGACAGGCGAGCGCAGCGTATCGCCCACCTCGGTCGCTCGCTCAGCTCCGCGGGCTCAGGATCGGGACCGGATCGGCGTAGATCATGGGAACGTGGCGGGCGTAGCCGGTATCGCGGGCGAGCCGGGCCAGGGCCTCGCCGGTATCGGTGTCGGGCAGCCCGGGAAGCAGTGCGTCGTGATGGCACAGCACGACCTGGGTCGGCTTGACCAGCTCGACCTGGTTCACGAGGAACTGCGCGAGCGAACCCTGATGCGGTTCACCATTGACGTTGGGGCGTCCGGTCAACGCGAGCACCGCGACGTCGGGCCGGAGGTCGGCGACGATGCCCGACCAGTAACCGGAGCTCGCGTTGACGAAGACCGAGCCGTCGGGCGTCTCGAGGAAGTACGCGAGTTGTCCGCCGTCACGACTCGAGCAGTGCGCGGTCGTGCCTTCGAACCAGTGCGCGAGGTCGGGGCCGAGCGCGGAAACATGTCGAAGAGTGCGGCCACCCACGCCGCGCGATCCTGCGCGGTGATGCCGAGGTCGCCGATGCACTCCGCGTGCGACTCGTGACTCGCGGCCGCGAACAAACACGAATGCAATGACGGATACGCACGAACGCGCACGTCGTGTCCGCAGTCGACCGGCTCGCCACCGGACACCGCGAGGATCTGATCCTCCGGTACGCCGTTGGCGTGCAGCACACGCGCCACCTCGTAGGAGCACACGACGGTCGCGCCCGTGTTCTTCGCGATCGTGTCGACACCGAGCATGTGATCGAAATGCGCGTGACTGACGAACACGAAGTCGGCCGCATCGACCGCGCTCGAGGCAAGGCCGACTTCGGGAAGACCCGGTGGCCGATCGACGTACGTGTCGAAGAACAGCGTGAGGCCGCGCGTCCGGATCCGGAATGTCGTGCACCCGAACCACTCGAGTTGCAGACGCGTGTCACCGCGCCATGCGCGCCGACGTTAGACGCCGGATAGCCACGGATGCGACGATGGCCGGACCGAGTTGAGTCCGCGAGGTAGGTCTAGACCGCGAGCAGATCGCGGGCGCCGGTGTCGGCGCTCGGGTGCCGCAGCTTCGACATCGCCCGGGCTTCGATCTGGCGAATGCGCTCACGCGTGAGGTTGAAGTACTCGCCAACCTCTTCGAGCGTGCGCGGTTCGCCACGGTCGAGACCGAAACGCAACGCCAGGATCTGACGCTCACGCTCGTCGAGCGGGGCCAGCAGCTTCTCGATCTCGGCGGGCAGCAATGCCGTGGCCGCAACCTCGAACGGTGACTCCGCCGAACGGTCCTCGACGATGTCGCCCAGCTCGGCGTCGCCGTCTTCCCGCAACGGCTCCGAGAGCGAGAGGGGCTCGGCCGCGAAGCGCAACGCCTCGGTGACCTTGTCCTCGGGCATCTCGACCTCGGCCGCGAGCTCGCACAGCGTCGCCGGGCGACCCAGCTTGAGCTCCAAACGCGACCGCGCCTTCTGGAGGCGGGCGAGCGTGTCGCCGGCGTGAACCGGGAGGCGAATCGTGCGACCCGTGTTGGCGATGCCGCGGGTGATCGCCTGGCGAATCCACCACGTGGCGTACGTCGAGAACTTGAAGCCCTTGCGCCAGTCGAACTTCTCGACGGCATGCATGAGGCCGAGGTTGCCCTCCTGGATCAGGTCGAGGAGCGGCAGGCCCGAAGCCTGGTACTTCTTCGCGATCGACACGACGAGCCGGAGGTTCGACTGCACGAAGGTGCGTTGCGCCTCGTCTCCCTGGCGTGCCGACCGGCGAAGCTCACGCTTCTTGGCCGGAGTCAGCGACTTCGCCCGCAAGATCTGCTCGCGCGCAGCGTTGCCACCCTCGATCTGCTGCGCGAGGCGAACCTCGTCGTCTTTGGTGAGCAGTGGGTACTGCCCGATGTCGGTCAGGTAGAGCCGGACAAGGTCCTCCTCGTCCCGCTCGACACGTTCTTTCGCCAAGGCCCAATCCTTCGTCCGTGCAAGGCGGTTAGCTTGCTCGTTCACGTCGGACTTGACCCGAGCAGCCCCTGCGAGCTCGGTGCCTCCCATCCGCGTATTAGTACGATACATACCGAGTCAAGCGCCTCTTTTTGGCCCTCAACGCACTCACAACGAGTCCCGCGACCTATTGCAAAACTCGTCGCCGAGTGTTTCGGCCGGCGAGTCGACGAGGAGTCCGACATGAGCGACGAGGTCGAGATCGCGGTCCTCACGGCGGCCTTCACCGCGCGTCCCGACCACGAGGCCGAGCTCGCCGCGGTGTTGGCGCGTTACGTCGTTCTGGCCCGCGGCGAGGACGCTTGCCGCAACATCGATCTCCTCACATCAGCCACTCAGAGTGGCAGATTCGTCGTGATCGAGAAGTGGGAATCGGCCGACGCGGCGCGAGCCCATCTCGATACTTCGCTGATGGTCGACATGGCTGCCGCCGCGGTCCCCCTCCTCGCGGAGAAGCCGACCATCGATCTCCTCGACGCGATATCCGCCCACGACCTGAACTGAAACAGGCTGAAACTGACTATGGGCTCACAAAGCCCACGCGTCTACTTTTGACGGAGGATGTCGACCGGGACTTTTGACACCTTGCGGTCGGCGGCGCCGGTCTCCTTGCAGATCTCGAGGATGCCCGCGAAGGTCATCGACGGTGCATTCCAGCACCGCTCGAACGCAGCGTCGGCCACATCGGTGAACCCGTGCTGCAACCGGAACCCGTAGATCTCGCGCGGACGCCGGACCTTGAAGCCGAAGCGCGCGGCCCGGCCGAACGCGTAGATGTCCCAAGCCGCCCGCTCGCCTCGCTCGAGCTCACGATCCGGCGGTGCGTCGGCGAAGTCGTCCGAGAGCCGGTCCTTTGCCCGCAGGAGCATGACCGCGAGGTCGGGACGCGCACTTTCGGGGGCGAATGTGCGGCGGACTTGCGTGTTCTCGAGGTTCGCCACGGAGACCCACAGCACCGCCTTGCCGTCGACCACATCGGACATGTGCCCGGTGAGCGGCGGAAAGAGCTCCTCATCGACCTCGACCGCAATGTCGACATCGAGCGGGAATTCGACCGCGGCCGCAACATCTTCGACGAGCGCGGCAATCTCTGCCGCGTCGAACGGGACGAGCGTGAACGGGTCCGGCGTGACGGTGACGCGGGCCACGAGCGCGCGGACTAGCTCTGGTCGGCCGCGGCGCCGGCCATTTCCGCCATCTGCCGCGCTTGCTGGGTCGACTCGCGGGCGAGCGCCGAGAGCGAGTCGTTTTCCTCTTCGGTGAAGCCGGCGAGCTCGCGGAATCGGCGGGCCAGCTGGATCACGTTCTCTTCGTCGTCACCGCGGAAGCCACCGAGGTTGAAGATGCTGTCGACCGTGCGCTGGAACTCGAGCGCACGTTCGCGCCGCTCGGGATCCTTCTCGGTGAGGCGGCGCAGCCAGTCGGAGCCCATCTTCACGTGGGTCACTTCGTCGGCGAGCATCCAGTCTTCGCAGAACTCGAGCACCGGGTCGCCCGACTCGTTACCGAACTCCTTCATGGTGCTGAACACGTCGATGGCGAGGCCCTCGAGCGCGCGGTTCACACCGCAGAGGCGCAACACCGGGTCGGGGTTGCACGCGGCCGAGTAGAGGAAGGTGCTCTCGCTGTACTCACCGATCTCGGCGCCCATGTGGTCGCCGAGCTTGATCGAGATCTCGCAGTGCCGCGACTCGTCCCAACATTGACGCGCCATGTCGAGCTTGAGCTGGAAGGGCGCTTCGGTGTCGTCGAAGTCGAAGCACGTACGACCCGCGCCTTCGAGCGCCTGGATCTCGCCCACGAAGATGCCGTGCATCAACGAGCGGGAGCGCTCGGCCGCAGCCGGCCGGTCGGTCGCCATCTTCGCGGGCCCCGTGTTGCGCTGGGCAATCGCGGCGCCGCGGGGGTCGAAGATCTGGTCCTCGATCTTGGAGCGAACGAACCGCTGGTCTCGGGCGAGCTCGCTCTCGGGGAGCATCTTCTTCATGCGACTGATACCTCCTGCGCCGGTTCGCCCAGGCTACCGGGGCCGGCTATCCCGCCCGACGCCAGCACGAGCTGCTCGAGCTCCTCTTGGCGACGGGATGCTCTCTCCACCTTTTCGGGCGTATCGAGCAATGACTGGATGAGCATCTCACCGTCGCGCCAGTCTTCGAACTCGTCTTGCAACGCGAACGAGAGCGACCGGATCGTCGGTGCGTCGGTGATTCGGCTAGTTCCGTTGAGGTGGTACGTGTACGCCGCGATGAACCGGGGGATCAGTACCCGGTATACGCCGACGAGCTTCTCGATCGTGTGCTCCGGCGCTTCGGGCTCGCGTACGGCATCCATGAACGTGACGAAGGCGTCGTTGGCGGGAACCGTGAGGCGAGCCGGGTTCATCTCCCGCAACTCGGGGAGACGCTTGTCCCACAGCTCGCTGTGCCAGGCGTGGTGGTAGCAGTGGCGGCCGAGCACCAACTTCACGTCGAGCTCGGGAACGGTGGCGACCCAACCGCCGAGCACCTCGAAGAGGCGCATCTCGGCCCACTTGTAGTTGCCGACCCGCCGCGCGGTCTCCTCGACGGTGAACAGGCCGGGGAGCTCCCGCCGGTCCCAGGGCGCGAATGGAGCACGGGGCTTGGTTGCTTCGGTCACAGGGGCAGTTTCATCTTCCCTTGACCGCTCGGTCAAGTGGCCGGTCGGCCCGTTCGGTCAGATCGGCCGTCAGGTAGGCAGTTCCGCCCGGCCCCGGCGCCAGGCGTGGGACTCGGCGAGGAGGATCCCGCCGAAGATGATGACTGCGCCGATGTAGCCCTCGACGCCCAACCGCTCGCCGACGAGAAAGCCGACGAACCCCGCCACCACCGGTTCGAACAGCAGGATCACCGCGGCCCGGCTCGGCTCGAGCGACCGCTGACCCCAAAGCTGCAACGTGAACACGATCGCGCTGCAGACGACTCCGGTGAAGACAACGGCGAACACGACCGCGGTCGTCACCTCCCCGAGGCCGGTGACGAGCACGACCGGAATCGCGACGACCGCGATCACGCCCATCTGGGCAGCCGTGAGCGCGACCGGATCGAAGCGCTGCGAGAGCGTGCTGCCGAGAAAGATCCAGATCGCGAACATCAGCGATCCGCCCAAGGTGAGCGCGTCGCCGGCACCCAAGCTGAACGACGCGCCGGTCAGCAGGAACAACCCCACCGCCGATACCGCGACGGCGACCAACACGTTCGGAGCTGGTGCACGTCTCGTCACCACGGTCTCGACCAACGGCGTGAACACCACGAACAACCCGGTGATGAACGCGGAGTTCGACGTGGTCGTTCGTTCGAGTCCCGCGTTCTGCAACCAGTAACCGGCGAACCCGACGAGTCCGAACGCGACCGCTGCGACCCAGAAGTCAGCGGAGCGCTGCGTGCTCGCCGACGGGTACGCCGCCGCGTCGCCAGCCGCGCCGAAGGGCGAGTGGCAGGAGCGCGATCGTGCCGACGATGAATCGCAGCAGGATGAAGCCGACCGGAGTCACGTGATTCAGACCGTCTTGGACGATCTTGAACGTGCCGCCGTACGCAATCGTCGCCGCGATCAATGCGAGTTCGGGCAACAGCGGTCGCCGCGTCTGCCATTCGTTCAACGACACGGGAGTTGGTTCAGCCGGGCCAGCGGTTGGTGATCGGTAGGCGTCGGTCCTTGCCGAACGCCTTGCGCGAGACCCGCACACCGGGAGGCGCCTGCCGGCGCTTGTATTCGTTGAGGTCGACCATCCGCGCAACCCGACGGGCTAGCTCGGCGTTCACGCCACGCGCCGCGAGCTCCGCGACCGACTCGTCACCCTCTACGTAACCCTCGATGATCGGATCGAGCACGGCGTAGTCGGGCAGCGAATCACTGTCTCTCTGATCCGGTCGCAACTCGGCCGACGGCGGCTTGTCGATCACCGCCTGCGGGATCACTTCTCGTCCGGTGCGGAGGTTGAGGTCGTCGCAGAGCGCGTACACGAGCGTCTTCGGAACATCTTTGATGACGGCGAAGCCGCCGGCCATATCTCCGTAGAGGGTGGCGTAGCCGGTGGCCATCTCGCTCTTGTTGCCACAACTGAGAACCATCCAACCGAACTTGTTGGAGATGGTCATAACGACGTTGCCGCGGATACGCGCTTGGAGATTCTCCTCCGCGTTGTTCGGTGCCGCGCCCGCGAAGACCGGTTCCAGCATCGCTTCGAACGCGGCGTGCGCCGGTTCGATCGGGATGGTGAACGTCTGGATACCCAGGCCGGTGGCGAGCGCGACCGCGTCGGCGACGCTGCCCGCGACTCGAGTAGCGCGACGGCAACATCACACCCTTCACGTGCTCGGCTCCCAGCACGTCGACCGCGATCGCAGCGACGAGCGACGAGTCGACCCCTCCGGAAAGACTGATCAATACGTCGTGGAAACCGTTCTTACGCACGTAATCCCGCGTTCCCGACGACGAGCGCTTCGTAGACCTCGTGGACCGGTGCGAGCGCAGGCTCGATGCGCCCAGTCAGCACTTGCGGGCGCATCGACTGCGAAGTCGACGACCAGGAAATCCTCGACGAACTGCTTGGCGCGTGAGACGAGCTCGACCATCCAGGTCGACCACGAGCGAGGCCCCGTCGAAGACGAGCTCATCCTGTCCGCCGACCAGGTTCACGTAGACGATCGGAACACCGGCTTCTCTGCTTCGCCGAAGCGCGAGTGTTGCTTCGCGTTCCAGCAGCCGTCCCGCAAAGTAGGGGGAAGCGTTGATGTTCACGATGAGTTCGGCGCCGGCGACGACCATCTCCCGAATCGGTTCCGGTGACCACGCGTCTTCGCAGATCGTCACCGCGACTTGCATCCCGTTGAGCTCGAAGATCGGTCGCCCCGACATCGGTCGACGGCGTGAAGTAGCGCTGCTCGTCGAACACTGCGTAGTTCGGTAGGCATTGCTTGCGGTATACGCCGAGGATCTGACCGTTGGCGCACACCGCCGCCGCGTTGTAGAGCGCGTCACCGACGTGCTCCGGAAAACCGATCACGGCTGCGCACGCGCCGGTTCGCGCCGCGAGCTTCGCCACGGTCTCCGCCGCCTCGGCGACGAACGCGGGTTTGAGCAGCAGATCCTCGGGCGGGTATCCCGTAACCGTGAGCTCTGGAAACACGACGAGATCACACTCTTCCGCGACTGCTCGCTCGTACGCCTCGAGCACACGCTCCGCGTTGCCCGCGAGATCGCCGACCACGACATTGATCTGGGCGGCGGCAATGCGAAGGCGGGTCACCGACCCAGGATAATGAGGGACACTCAACTCTCGATTGGGGAAGATCGGCATGACGTGGGATGGCGACGACTACCAAGCCCGCTTCGACTCGCTGGCGGCGCGCGGTGTCGACGTTCACGGCGAGGTCGCGTTCCTACTCGGCCTCGATCCGGTTCCGAAGTCGATCCTCGATGCGGGCTGTGGAACCGGCCGGGTCGCGATCGAGCTCGCGCGGCGGGGGGTCGCGGTTGTCAGGAGTAGATGTGGACCGCGTCGATGCTCGCCACCGCCCGCAAGACCGCACCCGATCTCGACTGGCAGCGAACACGATCTGGCGACGCTCGACCTCGGCCGGCAGTTCGAGGTCGTCGTGATGGCCGGCAACGTTCCGCTGTTCACTCCGCGCCGGAACGCACGCGGCGATCGTGGCCGGGTGCGCCCGCCACGTCGAGGCCCGGCGGCGCGCTCGTGGCCGGGTTCCAACTCGCTCGGGGCTACGCAGCTCGAGCAGTACGACGAGCACTGCGCCGCCGCGGGCCTGACCCTCGCGGAGCGCTTTGCCGGCTGGGCCCGGGAGCCATTCATCGCCGACGGCGACTACGCCGTCTCCGTCCACCGCCTCTAGAAGAATCTCGAGAGCCGGGGAATGGGCTCGTGTCGTGATCGGTTACGATATATCGTGATAACTCAAGAGTGTTCTTAGGAAGGAGTTCCATATGCAAGAGCACCAACACAGAGGCAGTGAACACAGAGGTGGCGAGCACCGAGGGCGGGGCCGAGGCTGGGGCGGCGAGCACCGAGGTGGCGGCGGCGGCCGAGAAGGCCGTTGGGGCGGACCCCGGATGCGCAGAGGCGACATCCGGACCGCAATTCTGGCCGTGCTCACCGAGGGTCCGGGTCACGGATATGACGTGATGCAGAACCTCGAGGAGAAGAGCGGCGGCGCCTGGCGACCGAGCCCCGGGTCCGTGTACCCGACGCTCCAGCTGCTCGAAGACGAAGGCCTGGTCCGCTCGACCGAGCGAGACGGCAAGCGCGTGTTCGAGATCACCGACGCGGGCCGAGCGGAGTCGGCGGAGCGCATCGAGCAAGCCGGCGGAACGCCGTGGGAGCTCGCGGGCAAGGGCCCGAAGCGAAACCGAGAGGTACGCGACGCGTTCGCGCAGCTCTTCCGGGCGTTCAAGCAGATCGCCGAGGTCGGCTCCCCCGAGCAGATCGAGAAGGCGATCGGGCTCGTCAACGACACCCGCAAGCAGCTCTACCAAATCCTCGCCGGCGAGTAGCCGGAATGGAACCGATCCGGGCGCTCGGGTCTCATAGAAGATGTGGACCCGAGCGCCGTGTCGGAAGCCGAGCGTGACTTCGGCGCTCTGTATCAGGAGCACGCGCTGCTGGGCCGCGCGCATCGCCTACCTGCTGACCGGCAATACGGCTGCGGCCGAAGACCTCGTGCAGGAGGCGTTCGTCGGCCTCTACCGCCGCACCGAGCCCGTCGACAATCCCCGCGCCTACCTCCGGGTGACGCTCGCCAATCTCGCCAAGCGTCACCATCGGCGAGAGACGAAACGGTCGGCGGTGCATCGCATCGTCGCGCCACGCGAGCTCGTGAGCGAGAGCGCCAACGAGTTGCTCGACGTGGTGCTCAAGCTCCCGATCAAGCAACGCGTCGTGATCGTGCTCCGTTACTACGAAGGCCTCAGCGAAGCGGAGATTGCCGCCGCGTTGAACTGCGCGCCCGGAACCGTGAAGTCGTTGGCTTCGCGCGCGCTCGCGCCTGCGAAAGGAAGTGATCGCATGACGCACGACTTCGCGTCTCCACTCGAAGACCGGCTGCGCGCCGGCACTCACCGAAGTCGCAGAGCAGGTTTCCATCGACCAACTTCCTGCGATGGGGTTCGACGAGGAACTGCAACGGGCGCGCGTCGCCATGGATGCGCACGCTCGCAATGGCCGCACTCGCCGCCGCGCTCGCGGTGGGTGTCGGGTTCGCAGTGCACAACGCGTCGTCGACCACCAACCCGCACCCCACGCCGGCATCGATCGCGCCCTCGACGACTCCGCCGACGAAACCGACCGCCGCCGCGGTCGCGCTCGCGTGCCCGAGCAAACGTGCGACGGTCGATCACCTGCGGACCGCGGGCCGGGCTACAACGATGGTTCCCGGCGCGGCCCACCGCGTTGCTCGCGTGCCGGTACCACGGGTTCAACCAAGCCCAACCGATCGGCACGCTGGCGAAATCCGCGTCGTTCGATCCAGTCCGGCTCGCCAACGATCTCAATGCGCAGCCCCCGCTCCCGAAAGGGCTCGTGGAGAACTGTCCGAACGACAACGGCGAGACCATCGACTTGCTCTTCGGCTACGCCGACGGCTCCCGGTTGCGGGTTTCCGTACACACGTCGGGCTGCCAGTTCGCGACGAACGGTGTCCGCACGATCCGCATGGATCCAATCGAGCTCGCGCGGCTGCAGGAAGTGCTCGGCAAGGACGGGTTCACGGCGAACAACACAACGCCGACGAACGACACCTCTCCGACGCCGCCGCCAACATCGACGTCGACTCCGCCGACGAGCACGTCAACGCCCGTAATGAGTCTCCAATGCCCGAGCGCACCACCCCGGATCCTCCAACCGCAACCCATCGCGGGCTCGGAGACAACGTTGGTGCCGGGTACGCCAACCATGCTGCTCGCGTGCCGCTACCACGGCTTGAACCAACCGGAGCCGGACGGCACGCTGGCGAAGTCGGCCGGGGGCTCTCCGGACCCGATCGCAGCCGCACTCAACTCGCAGCCCGCGATACCGCCCGGATCGGTTACGAACTGTCCCGCCGATTTCGACGAGAAGATCGTGTTGCTCTTCGGCTACGACGACGGCTCCACACTCACCGTTTCGATCAGCACCGCGGGGTGCAGGTACGCGAGCAATGGATCACGAACCGTCACACGTGGATCCGGCGACACTCGACCAGTTGCAAGCAGTGCTCGGCAAGGACGCATCGCCGTAGCGACTTCGCGCCGTCGGCGGCGTCAGAACAACGGACGCACGTCGGCGATGTCGTATTCGGCGACCGACCCCGAGAGAATCGCCGCGCCTTGCTCGTCGCTGGGACCGCTGCCGCGGAAGGCTTCGACCGCCGCTTGCGACTCCCACCGCTCGAAGATGTTGACGCGGCCGGAGTCGATCAGGTCGGCGGTGATCGCAGTAGTCGAGGCAACCGTTTGCGACGCGTGCCTGTTCGACGACGCCCACGCAGCCCGCGATGTAGGACGCGCGCTGCTGCGGGATCGACGGTGAGGTGTCCGGCAACGATGAGCACGGATCAGGCGTTGTCGGCCGCGGCCTGGATGGCCGCGATGTCGAGTTTCTTCATGCCGAACACGGCTTCCATCGCACGATTGACCCGCCCTTTGTCGGGATCGCTCATGAGGTCGGCCATGCCCTCGGGACACACCTGCCACGAGAGGCCGTACTTGTCCTTGAGCCAACCGCACTGGCCTTCTTCGCCGCCCTCGGAGAGCTTGTCCCAGTAGTAATCGATCTCGGCCTGGTCCTTGCAATAGATCAAGAGCGAGATCGCCTCGTCGAAGGTGAACTGCGGACCGCCGTTGATCGCGGTGATCTCCTGGCCGTCGAGCAGGAAGTCGACGGTGAGCACTTCACCGGCCCGGTCGCCGCCCGCCTCGGTGTAGTGACTCACGGCCTTGATCTTCGAGTTCGGGAAGATCGAGACGTAGTACTCGGCCGCTTCCAGGCTTTGCCGGTCGAACCAGAGGTTGGGCGTGATCTGCGGCATCGGATGCTCCTTCACTCGTCGTTGGAAGTTCGGTCCTGACAAGCGCACCGATCAGCGCGGACTGCCAGTTCGGGTCGCGGCCGGTGAGTCCGAGCAAACGATCCAGCGCGGACGCGTCGTCGGGAACCGGGACGACCGGGCCGAACAAGTTGCCGTCCCGCGGCGCATCGAACGCGGCAACGAACGACATCGCGGCGTCGACCTCTTCGACGGAGGGCTCGTAGGGCGCGCCGATCGATACCGCGAGATCCCAGCCGTGCACCACGAGCTCGTCGAGGGCAACGAGCCCGGCGACCGGGCCCGGCAACGGGACGCCGGCCGCCGAAGTCATTCCCTCCCACGCCGCGGGATCGCGCCACGCCTCGGCGAGCGTCGCCAGATCCTCGGTCATTCGGTCCCGCCACCCGCTTCGAGGTGGGCGGCGTCGGGTTTCGGCGGCGCCTGGGTGCGGTCGACGTCCTTGCGAGCGACCGCGGTGAATCCCCTCGTGAGCCCACTGACATGGTCGACGAGATCGCCGACGCTGATGTCGGGACATGGAGTGGGCAGGCCGAACTGGTCCTCCGACACGCTCGCGAGGAGGTTCGTCATGCGGTCTGTTGCGGGTCCGATGTCGATCATGTCGATACCGACTCCGCCGGCGCCGAGAACTCATCGGTCGCGAGCGCATCGGGCCAAAACAAAAAGGGATCGAGGCTGCGGAAGCCCGCAGTCCTCGATCCCCTCGTTCGTAAGTGACTAGCGCCGATGGCGCTGCAGACCGTGTCGGTGATGAGCCGGGTCACGATGTACGGGTCCATGTTGGCGTTCGGGCGACGGTCTTCGATGTAGCCCTTCTTGTCGACCTCGACCTGCCACGGGATTCGCACCGACGCACCGCGGTCGGAGACGCCGTAGCTGAACTCGTTCCACGGCGCGGTCTCGTGCAGACCGGTGAGCCGCTCCTCGATGCCGTAGCCGTAGCTCTCGACGTGCTCGAGCGCCTTCTTGCCGAGCGCTTCGCACGCGGCGATGATCGGGTCGTACGACGAACGCATCGCCTTCGTCGAGAAGTTCGTGTGCGCACCGGCGCCGTTCCAGTCGCCGGCGACCGGCTTCGGGTCGAGCGTCGCCGCGACACCGAAGTCCTCGGCGATGCGGTAGAGCAACCAACGCGCGACCCACAACTGGTCGGAGACGTCGAGCGGGCTCGAGCGGGCCGACCTGGAACTCCCACTGACCGGGCATGACCTCGGCGTTGATGCCGGACACGCCGATGCCGGCTTCGAGACACGCGTCGAGGTGCACTTCGACGATGTCACGGCCGAACACCTCGTCGGCGCCGACACCGCAGTAGTAGAAGCCCTGCGGCGCGGGGAAGCCGCCGACCGGGAAACCGTGCGGGCGGCCGTCCTTGAAGAACGTGTACTCCTGCTCGATACCGAAGAGCGGCTCCTGGCCCGCGTACTTCTCGGCGATCGGGCGCGAGCAGCGCGCGCGTGTTGGTGGCGTGCGGCGTCATGTCGCGTGAGCAGCACCTCGCACATCACGAGCACGTTGTCGCCGCCGCGCAGCGGGTCGGGGCACGACGGCGACCGGCTTCAGCACGCAGTCGGACGCCTTGCCCGGCGCCTGGTTGGTGCTCGAGCCGTCGAAGCCCCAGATCGGGAGGCTCGGAGTCGGCCTTGCCGTCGAGGATCTTCGTCTTCGAACGCAGACGCGGCCGTCGGCTCGGTGCCGTCGATCCAGATGTACTCCGCCTTGATCGCCACTGCTCACTCCGATCGTCCGCGCGACTTCGTCTACGTGACACGACAGCTTTTCGGGCGGCGCGATTTCCCGGCCGTTGCCCCAATATGAACGCTCTGTTACCGGGCCGCCGCGGCCTCGGGAGGCTACGCGATCGTTCGTACACTGGGCACATGGAGCCCCAACTCGAGTACGTACTGCGAACCGTCGAGGAGCGCGGCGTGCGTTTCGTCCGACTTTGGTTCACCGACGTGCTCGGTTTTCTCAAGTCGGTGGAGATCACTCCCGCCGAGCTCGAGGTGGCGCTCGAGGAGGGCATGACCTTCGACGGGTCGACGATCGAGGGCTACAGCCGGATCCAGGAATCCGACATGCTGGCCAAGCCCGACCCCAACACCTTCGAGTTGCTGCCCGGCGGCGACCGCGACGCGCCCGTCGCCCGCATGTTCTGCGACATCCAGATGTTCTCGGGCGAGCCGTTCCCGGGCGATCCCCGCTACGTGTTGAAGCGCAACCTCGAACGGGCCCGGGAAAAGGGCTTCACGTTCTTCGTCGGCCCGGAGATGGAGTTCTTCTACTCCCGCTCCAAGGAGCAGATCGAGCCGCTCGACAACGCCGGCTACTTCGATCACACCGCCAACGATCTCGGTTCGCAGCTCCGCAAGCAGACGGTGTTGCGCCTCGAGGCGATGGGCATCCCGGTGGAGTACTCGTTCCACGAGAACGGGCCGAGCCAGCACGAGATCGACCTGCGCCACACCGACGCGCTCACGATGGCCGACAACGTGATGACGTTCCGGCTCGTCACCCGCGCAGGTCGCGCAGGATCTCGGCGTGCACGCGACCTTCATGCCCAAGCCGATCGCGGGTGCGTTCGGTTCGGGGATGCACTCGCACCTCTCGTTGTTCGAAGGCGACGTCAACGCGTTCCACGATCCCGGCGACGAGAACGGCCTGTCGAAGGTCGCGAAGCACTTCATCGCCGGGCTGCTCGTGCACGCGAGCGAGATCGTCGCGATCACCAACCAGTGGGTGAACTCGTACAAGCGACTCATCCCCGGTTACGAGGCACCGGTCTACAAGTGTTGGGCGCGCAACAACCGTTCCGCGCTCGTGCGCGTGCCGCTGCCGAAGACGGGCAAGAGCGACTCGACCCGCATCGAGTTCCGCGCTCCCGACCCGGCGTGCAACCCGTACCTCGCGTTCTCGGTGATGCTCGCGGCCGGGCTGCGGGGCATCGAAGAGGGCTACGCGCTCCCGCCGGAAGCGACCGACAACATCTACGCGCTCAGCGATGCCGAACGGCTCGCGGTGGGAATCGACTGCGCTCCCGGGTCGCTGCGCGACGCGCTCGACGCCATGGAGAGCTCCGAGCTGATGGCCGAGGCGCTGGGCGAGCACGTGTTCGAGAACTTCCTGGTCAACAAGCGGCGGGAATGGACCGACTACAAGGCCTACGTCACACCGTTCGAGATCGACCGCTGGCTCGGCGCGCTCTAGCCTCCGGGCTACCGCATGACTGAGCTCAAGGATCTCGCCCTCGTCTTTCCCGACCCGCCGCCGTCGATGCTCGCGCGGACGCTCGACCTCGCCGGCCAACGCTGGAAGGCGGTGGCGAACGCGTCGATCGCGATGCAGGCCGAGCCGGCCGAAGGCTGGACCGGCGCGATCGTGTGCGCCGACGAAGACCCCGAAGGCGCGTTCGCGCTGTGCCGCACGTTGCGCAAGGGCGACGCGCGCGTCGACTCGATCCTGTTGCTCGTCTCCGGCGCGCAGCTCCACGAGCTCGAGCACCGCGACGATCTCTTCGACGACTTCTGCCTCTCGCCGTTCCACCCGAAGGAGCTCGAAGCGCGCCTTCGTCACCTGTTGTTCCGCGCCGGGCGCGGCGACAGCCCGGAGCTCGCGTCGTACGCCGATCTCGTGCTCAACTTCGAGACGTATCAGGCCGCGATCGACGGCAAGCCGCTCGACCTCACCTACATGGAGTACGAGCTGCTGAAGTTCTTCCTCACGCACCCGGGCAAGGTGTTCACCCGCGAGCAGTTGCTCTCACGGGTGTGGGGCTACGAGTACTACGGCGGCGCGCGCACGGTCGACGTTCACGTCCGGCGTCTGCGCGCCAAGCTCGGCGAAGAGCACGCGAACCTGATCCAGACCGTGCGCTCGGTCGGCTACCGCTTCGGGCAGACCCGCTGGCCCGGAGCCGGAGGCGCCTCAGGAAGAGGTCTGAGCCTCTGCTTCGGCCTCGGGTGTCGGCGTCGTCGGAGAGGAACCAGCCGGTCGAGCCGCCGACCAGATCGCGCCGACGAGGAACAGCCCGATCGGCACCGACGATGCAGCCATCGCGAAGATCGAGGAGACATCGACACGGCGACCGATCACGCGCGGACCAGGATGCTAGACCGGGCGAGAGTACGCCCAGGTCTCGATCTCGACGAGCGCGCCGCCGGGCAGCGCGGCGACCTGCACGGTGGAGCGGGCGGGCCGGTGGTCGCCGAAGGCTTCCGCGTAGATCGCGTTCACCGTGGCGAAGTCGGCGATGTCGGTGACGAACACCGTGGTCTTCGCGACGTCGGTGATCGCGGCGCCGCAGTCGGCGAGGATCGCGGTGATGTTGGCGAGCACCTGGCGCGCCTGCGCCTCCACGCCGTCGACCATCGCCCCGCTCGCGGGATCGAGACCGACCTGGCCCGCGAGCACCAGCCAGTCGCCGGCGCGCACGGCCGGTGAATACGGGCCCGCGACCGGCGGCGCGCTCGGAGTGGGAACCGGTTCGATGGGCATTGCTACCTCCTGAGCCGTCGGGCGGTGCGGGTCTGACGCGCGGGGAACGTATCGGGCCGGAGCTCGCCTCAAAAGTGACGGCGTCACGAGTGAGCGCGTTCCACGTCGGCGGCCGCGACCGCGGCGAACACCGCGTCGGACGATCCCGCGAGCGGCGCCCGGTCGTCGACGGATCACCGTGATGTCGACCGGCGGCATGTCTTTGGCGCGGACGATCCCGAACGAACGGATCGTCAGGTCGTGGATCTCGCCCGTGTCGGGATCGACGGTGAGCGACTCCGTGCACACCCAGCCCAGCGCCATGTGCGCGGCGCCGATCGTGTACGACCGCAGCACCGTCTCGTCGAGCGGGTCGCCCGCCGCGACACGTACTTCGATGCGATCGAGTCGGCCGGTCTCGGGTCGATGTGCACCCGTGCTCCCGCGCTCGCGCCCGACGGCGCGCGCACGCATACGTCGAGCAACGCGGGATCGTCGGTGAGCGACGCGCGGTCGACACCGGCCGCGTCGAGCGCGCCCTCGACGAGCACCGCGATCTCCGCGAGGCCGGTCGCGCGCGCGCATCGATGCCGACCGGCGGGCCGGCGACGCGGCGTCCCGCCAGGTGGTGACGACGTCGCATGCGTAGGGCGTCGGCCACTCGCGCGTAAATGCGGCCAGAGCCTCCGGCGCGACCACACCCTCGATGTACACGGCGCCGTCGCGCCACACCGCGCGTCGCGGCGATCGGCGGGCGCTTCGGGCCGAGCCGAACCACGTCTTCGCGGGAGTAGACGACCCGCACCGTTCGGTCGAAGCGGTCGGCGAGCTCGCGCGCCGCGCCGGTCGCGTGCGTCGTGGCTTTGCCGCCGAACGCGCCGCCGTTCGCGAGTGCCGACGCGGGCTTCGCCGCCGGGCGCGCACCACGACGCGTCGGGTTCGAGATACGCCGGCTCGACCCACGACGTCGCGAGTCGCACCCCATCGGGTGGCGTTTCACCCAGGAGATCGAACAGCGGCGGTTGCTCTTCGGCGGTCGTGCGCCGGCCCTGCACCTTGCCGGTCGCGGCTCGTGCTTCGAGCAGCGACGCACCGACGACCCAGTGCCTGCCGGCGGCTTCAACGTGTTCGGCGGCGGATCCGGGCGGAAGCGGCACTGCGACGAGCGCGTCGCGGGGCGCGGTGTCGTCGGCGAAGGGCGCGCCGCCGAGCGGGATGTCGGCGCGCACGACCTGCGCGACGCCACCCTCGAGCTCGGCGCGTTGCGCCGCCGCGCCGAGGTCGCGCCCGGCGTCCGCTACGTCGTCGCTTCGAAGTGCGTCGTACACCGTGCGCCAACCGGTGCACCGGCACAGGTGCGCGGCGAGCGCGCGATCGAGGTCGCGCTCCGCGCTGCGCCGCACGCCGCGCATCACGATCCCGGGCGTGCAGAACCCGCACTGCGATCCGCCCGGTCGCGACGAATGCGGACGGCGAACCGATCGCGAACATCGGGTGCGAGACCTTCGACCGTGGTGACCGATCGTCCTTCGATGCGCACCGCCGGCGTCACGCACGCGACGCGCGGCTCACCGTCGACGAGGACCGTGCAGCACCCGCACTGACCTTGGGGCGCGCAACCGTCTTTGACCGATACGAGCCCGAGCCGTTCGCGCAGCACGGACAGCAACGACTCGCCGTCGGCGATCTCGACGTCGGTTTCCGAGTCGTTGCACCGGAAGCGGACGCGCAACGGCCCCGCCGAAGCGGGGCCGTCGGAAGGATCAGGAACGTTCAGGAAAACGACTGGCCGCAGCCGCAGGTGCGCTGGGCGTTCGGGTTGTTGATCGTGAACCCGGCGTCTTGCAGGCCGTCCTTGTAATCGAGCGAGGCGCCCGCGAGGTACTCGGCGCTGGCGGGGTCGACGACCACTCGCACGTTCTCGCCGTAGATCTGCTCGATGTCGTCGGGAGCCTTCTCGCTGTCGAAGAACATCTCGTAGGAGAGGCCGGAACAGCCGCCCGGACGTACGGCGACACGGAGACTGAGCTCAGGCTGGTCCTCGGCTTCGAGGAGCTGCTTGACCTTGGTCGTGGCGGTTTCGGTGAGAACGATCATCGTGTTGCCCTCCACAGGCGGGTTACCCGGTCAGGTTACCTGACCGCGACCGTGACCCGGCACGGGTCCCGGTCGTACAACGTCGCAAAGTCCTCGACTGTTCCGCCGCCCACCTCGGCGACGATCCCTTCCGAGATCCCGCGGTGGAGGTTGCAGACGAGCTCGGGATAGGCCTCGGCCAGCTCCCGGAACGGGCAGCGCGTGAACGCCATGTCGGAGGTCTTGCCGACTGTTTCGGTCTCGGGCTCGAAGCCGAGGCGTTGCATCTCGCCGACGAGTGCCTTCACGCACGAGCGCGAACGCGTGCGCCGGCCCGCCTCGACACCCCAGGCCCGGCCGATCTCGGTCGCTTCCGTACCGTCGGCGCCCACCCGCTCGGCGAGCGCGGCGAGCAGCCCGGAAAGCAGTGTGTAGCTCGGCGGGTCGAACCCGAGACCGGGCGCGCCGGGCGCGAGCGAATAGATGTGCGTGGGACGGCCGACCGTTCCCCGATGCACCGCCTCGACCTCGACCAGGCCTGCCTCGCGCGAGCCGATCGAGGTGGAGCCGAACCGTGTTGGCGTGCAGCCCGAGCGAGTCGGCGAGCTCCTGCGCGGAGCAGCCTCGAGTCGAGCCGGCGAGCTCGCGATACATCGAAAAGCGGGTCTCGTCTCCGAGCGCCTTGAGCATCGCGAGCAGGTCCATTTCCTTGACGGTACCTTCGGAACGGGCATATTTTCAAGGTCTACACTGGTTTTATTACGTATGGCTGATCTCGTCCCTTCCCCTCCCCGTGCCGAAGACGTGCGCGGCGTCCTCGCGGGAGTGCTCGATCCGGAGCTCCGGGCTTCGATCGTCGAGCTCGGGATGGTGCACGACATCACGGTCGACCCCGACGGCAACGTCACGGTCAAGGTCGCGCTCACCACTGCCGCCTGCCCGCTCCGGGGCCAGATCGGCAACGACGTCTCGTCGAAGGTGGCGGGAATTCCGGGCGTCGCCGGCGTGACGGTCGAATACGCCGAAATGAGCCAGGACGAACGTTCCGCGGTCATGCAGCGCGCCCGGTTGCACGCTTCGCAACAGGCTCCGCCCACCGAGGTCTCCCCCACGACCCGCGTGATCGCAGTCGGCAGCGGGAAGGGTGGCGTCGGCAAGTCGTCGATCACCGCCAACCTCGCGGCCGCGCTCGCGGCTCGCGGCTTCACGGTCGGTGTGCTCGACGCCGACATCTGGGGCTTCTCGATTCCGCGGATGCTCGGCGTGAAGGCGCGCCTCGCGGGAACCAAGCAGGCCGACGGCAAGGGCAAGATCCTCCCGAACGAGGTCGAGGTCCCGCGCGACCGCCTGCAGGGTGAAGGGCCCGGCGGCCGTTTGAAGATCGTCAGCATGGGTTTGCTCGTCGACAACGAAGACACCGCGTTGATGTGGCGCGGGCTCGTGCTCGCCAAGGCACTCGAGCAATTCCTCGTCGACGTGAAGTGGGGCGACCTCGACTACCTCCTCATCGACATGCCGCCCGGCACGGGCGACATCCAAATGGCGCTGGCCCGACTGCTCCCCCAAGCCGAGATGCTGGTGATCACCACGCCGGCCAAGGGCGCGCAGAAGGTCGCGGCACGCGTCGCCGACATGGCCCGGCGCTCGTACCTGAAGGTGCTCGGCGTCGTCGAGAACATGCACGAGTTCATCGCGCCCGACGGATCGCGCCACGCGATCTTCGGTGCCGGTGGTGGCAAGCGGCTGGCTGCACTTACGGGTGCGCCGCTCGTCGGCGAAGTACCGATCGACGGCGCAGTTTCCGAGGGTGGCGACATCGGTCTCCCGGTCGTGCTCGCGCATCCCGATCTTCCCGCCGCGATCGCGCTCAACGACATCGCGCGGCGGATCGTGGAGGAGCTCCTCCCGCCGGTCGAGATGGCCGGCTGCACCGCGCGCATCTTCGACTCTGGTGAACAAGCTCGCGCCCGCGAACGAGAACAGCTGAGCGAGTGGTCGGCGAACTCCCACGTAAACAGGCGCTCGTCTTCGGTGAGATCGCCGATCAATACGAAGTCGCTCGGCCGTCGTATCCCGACGGCGTGTTCGACACCATCCTCGAGTTCGGTGGCCTGCGCGCGGGCGACCGCGCACTCGAAATCGGCGCCGGGACGGGAAAAGCGACCGACCGGGTCGTCGCGCGCGGGCTCTCGGTGCATGCGCTCGAACCGAGTCCCGAGATGGCGCGCGTCCTGAGCGCGAAAGGCGTAACTGTCGAGGTGACGTCCTTCGAGGATTGGCCCGTGCAAACCGGCGCGTTCCAATTGGCGTTCGCGGCACAGGCCTGGCATTGGGTCCACGGCGCCGATCGCTACCAGAAGGTCGCCGACGCGTTGGAGCCCGGCGGAACCCTTGCGCTGTTTTGGAACGTCGGACGCGCGCATCCGGAACCGTTCAAGACCGACAACGACGCGGTGTACCGCCGTCTCGCGCCCGCGCTCACCGACTCGGTCGGCAATCAATGGAAGCCCGAGGTGCTCATCGGCGACGCGGCCGCGTGCGACGCGCTCGAACCCGTGACCGAACGCGAGATCACTTGGCATACGTCGTACACGAGTGCCGAGTGGGTGCGCCTCCTCGGCACGCACTCGGATCACCGGATGCTCCCCGAAGCCGTCCGTACGCGACTTCACCGCGAGATCGGCGCAACCATCGATGCGCACGGCGGATTGCTGCCGGTCACCTACGACACCAGGATCTATCTCACCAAACGCCGCTAGCGCGCCGCGGTCATCCGTGGTGGTGCAGCTGCTGGTTGCATCGTGCGGCTTGGCGCGTCTGATGGTCGCGTTCGGCGAGGTTGGGCGCGTTGCGAGCCGCGTCGGCATATAGGCGAGCGGCAAGCTCGAGCTCGCCGTTCTTTTCGTGCAGGTACGCGGCGACCGCTTCGCGCCGCGGGACCTGTTGGTCGACCTCGGCCAGCGCCGCCAGTCCGGCCGGGGCGCCGTCGGCCTCGCCGACCGCGACCGCACGGTTGAGCCGGACGATCGGTGTGTCGGCGAACCGGAGGAGCTCGTCGTACCACTCGACGATCTGGACCCAGTCGGTCTCCTCGACGCGCGGCGCATCGGCGTGGAGCGCCGCGATCGCGGCTTGCGCTTGGTATTCGCCGAGCTGATCGCGGGCGAGCGCGGCGTGGGCGATGTCGATGCCCTCGGTGATGAGCGCGACGTCCCACTGAGTGCGGTCCTGATCGGCGAGCACCACGATGCTTCCGTCGGGTCGGGTGCGGCTGGGGCGGCGGGCGTGGTGCAGGAGCATCAACGCGAGCAATCCGTGGACCTCGGCGTCGTCGACCAAGGCCGCGAGCTGGCGGGTGAGCCGGATCGCCTCGGCCGCGAGATCGACGTCGCCGGAATACCCCTCGTTGAAGACGAGATACAGCACGCGCATCACTGTGCGCACGTCGCCGGGCCGATCGAGCCCGGCCTGACTCACCGTGCGCTTGGCGCGACTGATGCGTTGCGCCATGGTCGTCTCGGGCACGAGGTAGGCGTCGGCGATCTGGCGCGTCGTGAGACCACCGACGGCTCGGAGCGTCAACGCGACGGCCGACGACGGCGTGAGGTCAGGGTGCGCGCACAGGAAGTAGAGGCGCAGCGTGTCGTCGGCGCTCGGAATCGCGCCGGCCGGCGGTTCGGTGTCGAATCGAACCTCGCGGTCGCGGCGCGCACTTTCAGATCGCGTCATGTCGAGAAAGGCTCTCCACGCGACCGTGATGAGCCAACCCGTGGGGTCGGCCGGTACCTCGTCGGCCCACGCGGAGAGGGCGCGGATGAGCGCCTCTTGTACCGCGTCCTCGGCTGTCGCGAAATCTGCTCCGCGACAGACGAGGACGCTCAAGACCGCAGGCGCGAGCTCGCGGAGCTCGACCCCATCGACGTTCACCGCGTCGCCGCTCAATGCGTGAAGTTCGGCGGCGCGGTCATGAAGGGGCGGACCTCCAGCCATTCGTGGATCGGTTCGCCACCGGCTCCCGGTGCGGAAGACAGCTCACCGGCGAGCTCGACCGCCCGCTCGTAGGTGTCGACGTCGATCACCATCCATCCCGCGATCAAGTCCTTCGTTTCGGCGAAGGGGCCATCGGTCATCGGCGGCCGTCCCTCGCCGTCGGAGCGGATCCACTGGCCGTCGGGCGACAGCGCCTGTGCGTCGACGAACTCGCCGCTGCGCTCGAGCCGACCGGCGAAGTCGTTCATGAACTTGATGTGGGCCTCGACCTCGTCGGGCTTCCACTGGTCCATCGGGACGTTGTTGACCGGGGCCGGCGCGCCTCGGTAGTGCTTGAGCAACAGGTACTTGGCCATGGTGTTCTCCTTGGGTGACGTCGGCCCGATCGGCCGATGCACCCCTGGGACGGAGCCGACCTCGGAGTCTCGACATCTTCGACGGATTTTTTCGCACGGAGCGTGCGTAGCTACCCGTCGGCGCGCAGGATGAACCGGAATCCGTACTCGGTCTCGATCGACATCGATTCGGCCATCAACTCTTCTACGTCGATGACCACGCCGTCGTCACCGGGATACAGGGCGCGGAGATACGCGGGCGCGTACACCGCGACTCCCGCAACCTCACCGACCGGTTCGGCGTCGGGTCCGGGCCAGAAGTCTTCGTAGAGAAACGGAGCGGTTGATTCGCAACAGCCCGTTCCGATCGTGAACACGAGCGCGCCCGCCCGGTCGCGACGCGACCGCTCGACGATCCGAGCGGCCGCGTCAGTACCGGTTACGCGCATGCGCGCTGCTCCCTAGATGTTTCCGCTGAGGGCCGAGAAGTGCAGGTAGCCACTGCGGTCGGTCGCGGTGTTCTGCCACACGTGCTTCATCTGGCGGTACTCGTTGTACCCGTACTCGCCGAGCTCGCTGCCGACCCCCGACTGCTTGTAGCCACCGAACGGCTGACTCGGCGTGATCATGTGGTAGTCGTTCACCCACACGGTGCCGGTGCGCATGTTTGCCGCGACCTCGTGCGCGCGGTCGAGGTTCTTGCTCCACACGCCGCCGCCGAGCCCGTAGATCGAGTCGTTCGCGATCTTGATCGCTTCGTCATCGGAGTCGAAGGGGATCACGCACAACACCGGTCCGAAGATCTCCTCCTGGGCGATCTTCATCGAGTTGTCGGCCTCGAAGATCGTCGGCTGGAAGTAGGCGTTCGGATCGAGGCCGGCCGGAAGGTCGGTGTACTTGGAACCACCGCAGAGGAGCTTGGCGCCCTCGTCGAGACCGAGCTTCACGTAGCGCTCGGTGGTGTCGACTTGGCTCGGCGCCACCAGCGGGCCCTGGTCCGTCGCCATGTCCATGTTGTCGCCGACGACGATCTTGCCCGCGCGCTCGACGAGCATGCCGACGAACTCGTCGTAGATCTTGCGCGACACCAGGGCGCGCGTTCCCGACTCGCACACCTGGCCGTTGTGGAAGAACGTGCCCCACAACACACCGGCCGCCGCGAGATCGAGGTCGGCGTCGTCGAGCACGATGTTGGCCGACTTGCCGCCGAGCTCGAGCGTGACCTTCTTCACCGTGCCCGACGCGAGCTGCATGATGCGCCGGCCGACTTCGGTCGAACCCGTGAACGCGACCTTGTCGACGAGCGGGTGCTGCGCGAGCTCTTCACCGGCGCTGCCGCCGGGACCGGTGACGAGGTTGACGACGCCGGCCGGGATGTCGGCTTCCTCGCACGCCTTCACCAGCTCGACCGCCGACAACGACGTGAAGCTCGCGGGCTTCAACACCGCGCAGTTACCGGCGGCGATCGCGGGAGCGATCTTCCAACCCGCCATGAGCAGCGGGAAGTTCCACGGCACGATGCCGGTGCACACGCCGTACGGCTCGCGGCGCACGATGCTCTTCGCGGGCGGGAACGGGCTCTCGCCGCGATCGATCACGTCGGGCTCGTTCTCCGCGCAACCGGCGAAGTACTCGAACGTCGACGCGCAACCCGGTACGTCGGCGAACATCGCCTTCTTGATGGTGCCGCCACCGTCACGCGCTTCGATCTCGGAGATCTCACCCGAGCGTGCGGTGACGAGCTCGGCGACCTTGCGCAAGCGCTCGGCGCGCTCCTTGCCGGTCATCTTCGGCCACGGGCCGTTGTCGAACGCGTTGCGGGCCGCCTCGATGGCGCGTTGCGCGTCTTCGCGCCCGGCCTTGGCGACGTCGGCGATCTTCTCACCTGTCGACGGTGCGAACGTCGGGAACGTCTCGCCCGAAGCCGGCGCAGTCCACTCACCGTTGATGAAGAGCTTGGTCTCGGCCACAGTGGCCCCCCTTGTTGCGTGCGCGAAGAACTCTTCGCAGGCTAGGCCGGGGCCGGATCAGTAATCCAGACGCGTCTTACCAGAAGCGGCTTAGACGCGAGACCAGGCCGACTTTGCCGTCGTGCCGGTGACCTTGCCTTCGGCTTTGAGCTTCAGGAGGTGCGCGTGCACCTGGCGGCCGGCCATGTCGAGCAGCCCGTCGGGCGTGTCGGTGTAGAGCGTGGCGACCACGTCTTTGATCTTCGCCGGGCCCTTGCCGAGCAGCCGCATGATCTGGCGTTCACGCGCTTTGCGGTGCGCGACGTACTCGTCGAGGACCGCGGCGGGATCTTCCATGACGTCGCCGTGGCCGGGGCAGATCTTGGCCAACCGCTTGATCTTGCGCAGTCGTTCGAGCGACGCGAGGTACTCGACCATGTCGCCGCCGCGCTGCGGATTGATGACGGTGGTCGTGCCGTTCAGGATGTGATCACCCGTGAACAGCGCGCGCTCCTCGTCGAGGAAGAAGCACAGATGGTTGGGCGCGTGGCCGGGCGTGTGGATCGCTTCGAGGCGGAACTCCGTGCCGTCGATCGTGTCGCCGTCGTTGAGCACCAGATCGAGATCGAGCTTCACCTCGTCGGCCTTGGGAAACTTGCCGAATGCGCCGACGAGCGCGCCGGTCTTCTTGCGGATCCGGTCGGCCGCGGGCCAGTGATCGGGATGCGTGTGTGTGAGCAGCACCCACTTCACGCGCTCGCGCATCGCCGCGCCAACGATCGACTCGACGTGCTTGGCCATATCGGGACCGGGATCGATCACCGCGACTTCGTCGATCCCGACCAGATACGTGTTGGTACCGGGCCCGGTCATCAAGCTCGGGTTGTTCGCGACGACGCGCCGGATCAACGGCGACAACGCGCTCGGCACCTCGGGTGTCATCGATGCCATTAGGAGCGCACCCGGCGCGCAGCTTCTCGTTCGGCTCGGGACGGGATGTCGGGCAGCGGGATCGTCCACGGCATCGTCGGTCGCCCCGCGTCTTGCGGGAGCGCGACGCGCTCGCCGGTTCCTTCGCTGCACGACGGTGGGGTGTCCGTGCTCGTCGCGCCGGACCGCGTCGAGGTCGTTGAGAACATCATGCGAGTTGTCGTAGTGCGCGAGCGCGCGCAGGCTCATCTCCGTGGGGAAGATGAGATCGATGCGACCCGCCGCATGCTGCTCGAGCGCGTCGATCGGACGCACCCAATCCGACGCAACGAGCTCGTTGTCGTCGTGGGTGCCTTCTTCGCCGTCAGGTGCCGCGGCGACGAAGAACCATGTGTTGTAGCGCCGAGGCCCCCCGAGCGGCGTGAGCCAATGCGAGAACACGCGCAGCTCCCGAGCGTCGAACACGAGGTTCCGACTCGCGAGCACGTGGGCAAAGGCGACACCACCGGCGTTGAGCTCCCGCCGCGAGGCCGCGAGCGCGTCGTCGTGGTCGGCGGGCCGGCCGGTCGTGGCGTCCCGGGCGAGGAGGATTCCGGCCTCTTCGAAGCATTCGCGCAGGGCCGCGACCCGGAACGCGAGCCCGCCGTGCTCGATCCCCTGGTGCGCACTGGCCGCCGCATCGTCGAGGCCGATGATCCGATCGGCGAGTGCGGCCGCGCTGTCGTCGGGATCGACTGCGCCCCCGGGAAACACGGTGGCGCCGGGCCCGAACACCGCCCGGTGGGTGCGCTCGAGCATCAACACGTGGAGATCAGGGCGGTCCGAAACGAGGAGCACCGTCGCCGCGTCGCGGATCGCGACGGGCCGGCCCGGAGGCGCGAGCTGGGCGTTCGGCTCGGCTCCGACAGCTTTCATCCATACAGTCTACGTGGCGCCTCGTGCCGTCAGGCCGGGACGCTGACCTGCGCTTTCGACGCTCAGCTCGCGTCGTCGGGCATCAGGCTTCTGCGTTCCGCCTCGGTGAGACCACCCCAGATGCCATGGGGTTCACGGACTCGAAGTGCGAAATCGAGGCAGTCCTCGCGAACGCCACATTGCGTACAGATGTGCTTCGCGTGCAGCTCACGCGCTTCGCGTTCGTCCCGGCGTTCCGGTGTCGACGGCGGAAAGAACAACGCCGATTCGGGTCCACGGCACGCCGCGCGCAAATGCCACGTTTCATGAATAAGGCCGAGTGCCACGCTTACTCCGTCCCACTATTCCCCTCAGCGCGGGAAGGTATCTGCCCGCATTCCTTATGACAAGAGAAACTTTTGTTTCCCGGAAGCAGGCCGCGGCCAACCGCGCGCGCACTGTCGTAACTGCCGGTAACAAGTACCGACCTTTACCGTTTGCGGTAGTCGCGCGCCCCGCCGGTCTCGGGTTCGACCTCGAGCAGCACGCCCTCGACGGCAACGACGCGGACCGCGTCGCCGGCCGCGATCGGAGTGGCGCGGTGCGTTCGGGCCCGCCACAGCGCGTCCCTGACCCGAACGACTCCGTCGGGATCCACGCCGACTTCGGCAACACCCATTTCGCCGATGAGCTCCTCGCGGCCGATCGTCGGCGTCGAGAACCGGCTCCGCACCATTGCCGTCATGCCCGAAAGTACGAAGAGCAGGGTCGAACCGCACACCAGGACGATGATCCACCACGCGGGATCGAGCGCGGCCGCGCCGCCGTACAACCAGATCGAACCCGCGACCAGTGACGCCCCGCCGATGAACGTCCACGGTCCCAGGCCACCGGCCTGTAGATCGATGGCGAGACCGAACATCCCGAACACGAGCAGGCCGATCGCCCACAAGTTGACGGGCAGATGCGAGAAGCCGAAGCAACCGCCGACCAACGCGACTGCGCCGACGAAGCCCGCGATGCCGACGCTCGCTGTATAGAACTCGAGCAACATCAGCGCGAGCCCGACGACGAAGAGGAAATACGCGACCCACGGCGCGCCGAGCGTGTGCGCGAGTTGCTGGGTGAGATCGAGCTTGCGAAACGCGACGTTCTGGTTCGCTTGCACCTTGCGGTTCTGACCGACGCCGACCACCGTCGACGTTCGCATGCGCACATCACCGGTCGACGTCGCCAACACCTTGCCGTTGATCCCGGCGATGAACTGGCCGACGGTCGGCTCGGTTCCGTCGACGATCTTGAGTGCCACGGCCTCCTTGCCCGACAGCCGGTGATCGAAGACCGTGGCGATCTTGGCCTCGGGCCGTCGCGACGCGGCGCTCTCCGCGTCGGCGCGTTGGCCGGCGGCATCGGGATGCCCGAAATCGATGGGCGAGATCGGGCCGATGTGCGCACCGGGCGCAACCGATGCGTACGCCGAGGCGATTGCGAGCAGAGCGCTGGCACCGCGCGCCTCACCACCCGACGGTCCGACCCACACCGCGACGGGAATCGGCGCGCGCTTGATCTTCTCCACCAGCGCATCGACGTTGATGTCGACCGCCCCCGACGCGCTCAACTGGAACGCGACGAGTGATGCTCGGGCTTTCACCGCATCATCCAGCGACTTCGTGATGAGGGCCGCGTTCGGCGGATCGAGCAGACCGTTCACCTGGACGATGACGATTCCCCGAGTCCCGCTATCTCGGGTCTCGGCGCCGCCGGTTCCGACACCGGCGGCCCCAATTGCGACGACAAGGGCTCCGAACACCAGTGCCGCAACGGCGACGGTGCGGACTCGGGCACGGGGGGTTCGCATCGGCCTCTCGTAGCATGCGGGGATGGAGGTTGCGCGTTTCTGCTCTGCCTCCCACGTCGTCATCGTCGCGGGCAAGGGCGGCGTCGGGAAGACGACTGTGACGGCTGCTCTCGCAGCAACCGCGGCACGTGCAGGTTCGAGCGTGCTCATCGTAGAGGTCGAGGGCAAATCGGGGCTCCCGACGATGTTCGGTACCGAGGCGTTCTCCTACGACGAGATCGACCTCGAACCCCGCATCCGGGCCCGCTTCCTCACTCCCGATGCGGCGCTCGTCGACTATCTCGAATCGCACGGGATGCGCCGGATATCCAAGCGACTGATCGCGTCGGGCGCGCTCGAAGTGGTGGCGACCGCGGTTCCGGGGATGAAGGACATCTTGGTGCTCGGCAAGGTCAAGTCACTCGACGAAGCGCGCGCGGCCGATCTGCTGATCGTCGACGCGCCGGCCGCGGGCCACGCGATCTCGTTCCTGCTCTCCGCGCGCGGGCTGCTCGACGCGGTGCGGGTCGGACCGATCAACAAGCAGGCGTCCGACGTGGTGAAGCTGCTCTCCGATCCGGCGCGCTGCCAGGTCATGTTGGTGACCCTGCCCGAGGAGACGCCCGTCAGCGAGGCGATCGAAACCGCGTACACGATCGAAGACCGCGCCGGCGTCGCGCTCGGTCCGGTCGTCGTGAACCAATGCTTCGAGGGGCTTCCGGTAGGCGTGTCAGCTTCGGTCGACGAAGTCCGCGCGGAGGCCGAAGCCGCGGGTCGCTTCGTTTCTGATCGCGAAGCGAACGATCTCGCGCCCGCGGTCGAGTTCCGCTCGACCCGGCACGACGTGCAACGCGAACAGATCGATCGGCTCCGCGCCGAGCTCCCACTGCCGACGATCGAGTTGCCGTTCCTCTTCACTCCCGACATCGGCCGGCGCCAGGTAGACGTCTTGGCCGACGCGCTGCACGCGCGGAATCGAGCGGTTGTGACCGAGGGCGCGATCGAAGAGCTCGTGGCCGAGAGTCGCGTCGTCATCTGCTGTGGGAGCGGCGGAGTCGGCAAGACGACGATCGCAGCCGTGCTCGCACTCGAAGGCGCGCGCCGTGGCCGCAACACGTGTGTCGTCACGATCGATCCCGCCAAACGCCTGGCCGATGCGCTGGGGCTCGAGACGCTCTCCGACACACCCGCCACGATCGACCGCGATCGTTGGGACGAGGATGGAACCGCAACTCCGGGCGGCAGCATCTCCGCATTGATGCTCGACACGAAGTCGACGTTCGATCAACTCGTAACCGCGAACGCGGAAACCGAGGAGCAGGCGCAACGCATCCTCGACAACCGGTTCTACCGGAACGTGTCGGGCGCGCTCGGCGGCACCCAGGAATACATGGCGATGGAGAAGCTGCACGAGCTGCACGAGAACGGCAACTTCGATCTCATCGTCGTCGACACTCCCCCGACCCGTCACGCGCTCGACTTCCTCGACGCGCCGCGCCGGCTCGTGCGCCTGCTCGACAATCGCATCTTCCGCATGTTGATGATGCCGACGCGCGCGTATCTCAGGGTTGCGAGCGTGGCCGTGCAAACGTTCCTCCGCACCGTCGCGAAAGTCGTGGGCTCGGAGGTCATCGACGATGTCGTCGCGTTCTTCCGCGCGTTCGAAGGAATGGAAGCCGGCTTCCGCACCCGCGCGCTCGCGGTCGAGGAGCTCCTCGCCGCGCCCGACACCGCGTTCGTGCTCGTGACCTCGCCCCGCCGCGACGCGTTGGAAGAGGCGCAGTTCTTCGCGCACCAGCTCGAGCAGGGCGGCCAGCAGATCGACGCGTTGATCGTGAACCGGGTGCACCCGATGTTCGGCGACGAAGCACCCGCGGGCCTCCGCGCCGCGGCCGCCGAGCTCCGAAAAGGCGAACACGCGGAAGACCCCGAGGCCGCCGAACGACTGGCCGAACGCTACGAGAACCTCGCCGATTTCCGCGAGGTCGCCGAGATCGAGCGGGAACACCTCCGCGACGTGCACGAACGGGTCGGATCGGCGACGATCACCTACGTGCCCTACCTGTCACGGGATGTGTACGACTTCTCGGCGTTGCACGAGATCGGCGGCCTCCTGTTCGACGAATCGGCAACCCAGCCATCTACTATCCCCGAACAATGACCACGATCCTGGTTGCCGCCGAGGCGAAGTGGGTGCGAGACCAGGTGCGGTCGGCATTCGTGGGGCCCGGCCAAGAAGTGGTCGAGGTGACGCGCGGCCAAGACGTGCGCGCCCAGGTCGACGCGCTCGAACCCGATCTCGTCGTGCTCGACCTCCAGATCGGCAACATGGGCGGCGTCGCGGTGGCAATCGACCTCCGGCTCGAAGAGTCGGGTGGGCGCCTTCCGCACTCGCGCATCTTGTTGCTCCTCGACCGCCGCGACGATGCGTTCATCGCGCGCCGCGCCGACGTCGACCTCACCTTGGTGAAGCCGGTCGACGCGGGCGTGTTGCGCCGCGCCGCCGCGCCCCTCCTCGCGGCCGCGGCCGCCGAACGCGGTACCGACGAGCCCGCGACCAACTGACCGGCGACGAACTACATGGACGACAACGAACTCGCGGCTGACATCGCGCGCGAAGCCGGCGAGTTGCTCGTGAGCTACAAGCGCGAAAAGCGACGAAGGACGAAGGCGATCGGCTCAGCAACGATCTGATCCTCGCTCGCCTCGCCGCGGCACGACCCGACGACGCGATCCTCTCCGAAGAGTCGAAGGACTCACCCGGCCCGACTCGAACGCGAACGGGTATGGATCATCGACCCGCTCGACGGGACGCGCGAATGGGGCGAAGGCCGGGCCGACTGGGCCGTGCACGTTGCGCTCGCGTTCAACGGCATTCCGAAAGTCGCGACGGTCGCGCTTCCCGGCGCAGAGTTATCTGCTGTCGACCGGCGACCCGCCGCCGGCTCCGACGCCGGGACCCGGACCGGTCCGTCTGCTCGTCTCGCGGACGCGCCCGCCGAAGATCGCCGAATATCTCGCGCATGTGCTCGACGCCGAGCTCGTGCCGTTGGGATCCGCGGGTGCGAAGGCAATGGCCGTCGTGCTCGGCGACGCCGACGTGTACGCGCACAGCGGTGGCCAATACGAATGGGATTCCGCCGCACCGGTTGGCGTCGCAACCGCCGCCGGTTGCCATTGCTCACGACTCGACGGCGCGCCGCTCGTGTACAACCAGCCCGACCCGTATCTGCCCGACCTACTGGTGTGCCGGGCCGACCTCGCGGAAACGGTGCTCAAAGCCGTGCGCAACGCCCCGAATCTCGACTGAGGCGGTCCGGAGACAGTCGATACACTTCCCTGGCTCCACGGGGTGTGGCGCAGCTTGGTTAGCGCGCAGCGTTCGGGACGCTGAGGCCCCGGGTTCGAATCCCGGCACCCCGACTCGTTTTCATTTCACCTGGTTCATTTCACCTGGTTCACTTCACGCATAGCGCTCGGCAAATGGCGTCGGCAACGAGACCGAGCCCTTGCTGCCGACCGCGACGCACGTCGCCGCGCCCGAGCAGCTGACCCCGCCCAGCCGGCTGTCGACGGTACCCGCCGCGTTGGCGCTCGTCTGCAACGTGAACGCGCCACCGGTGGAGTGCTCGATGACGGTTGTGATCCGGCCCGATGTCGTGGTCGGTCGCGAAGCCCGACCGCGAAGCAACTGCTAACCGTCGGGCACGACACCGCGTCGAGGATGGTCTCGGTCGACGACGCCTGGTTTGCGCTCGCCGTGACGGCCCACGAGGTGCCGTTCCAACGTTCGACCAGCGAATGCGAGAACGTCTGGTTGAAGTCCTGGACGACGCCGACCGCGACGCACGACGTCGCGGTCGCGCACGACACGCCGTTGAACGCGTTCCAGTTGCCGGCCGAGGAGTTCGGGCTGGTGGTGATCGTCCACGTTGTGCCGTTCCACCGTTCGATCAGCGTCGACGCGCTCTGCAGGCTTCCGGGCTGCCACAGCCCGACCGCAAAGCAGCTCGTCGGGCTCGCGCACGAGATGCCGTGCAACTCGTTGTCGCCGTCGGTCGACTTGTTCGGCGTCGTGGCCACGGTCCAGGTCGTACCGTCCCAGTGCAGTACGAGGGTCTTCGGCACGCCACCCTCGAGCCGGCCCGCGGCGAAGCAACTCGTCGCCGACGGGCACGACACCGACATCAACTCCGCGCCGAGACTTCCGGGCTGCGGCACGCTCACGACCGTCCACGCCGAGCCGTTCCAGTGCTCGACGAGGATGCGCGTGTTTTGCCCGTTGGCGCGTTGACTGCCGACCGCGAAGCACGACGTGGCGGTCGCACACGCCACGCCCGCGAGTTCGCTGTCGACCGACCCCGGCGGGTTCGGGCTCGCGGAGATGGCCCAGGCGGTGCCGCTCTGTTGTTCGATCAGGGTCGCCGTCACGTTGTTCGGCGACGTGTAGTGACCCACCGCGAAGCAGGGTCGGGACGCGACGCAGGTCACGGCGTTCAGTGTCCCGTTGGGGACGCTGGCGTTCGGATGCGCCATGACCGTCCAGCCGGTCGTATCCCAACGTTCGATCAGGCCCACGCCGTTCTCGCCTCACCGACTGCGAAGCAACGGCTTGCCGACGCGCACGCGACTCCGCGCAGGTTACCGGTGCCGGGCACGGTGGCCCTTGCCCACGTGGTGCCGTTCCAGCGCTCGATCAACGGCGGCGCCCGCGGCGAAGCCCACGGCGAAGCAGTTCGACGCGGGCTGGCAGGTCACGGCGGCCAGCCCGGCGTTGGCCGGGTTGGGAGTGGCGGCCAGCGACCAGGTCGACCCCGACCACTGGTCGATGAAGGTCTGCCGGGTCGTTGTCGATTGGTCGCTGCCGACCGCGTAGCACGACGTCGATGTCGCGCACGCGACCCCGAGTAGCACCGGCGTTACTGCGCCGCTGGGGACTGGGCTCGCGACAACTGCCCAGGTCGTTCCGTTCCACTGCTCGAGGAGCGTCGAGGTCGTGGTCGACGTGCTGGCCGAGCCGACCGCGAAGCAGACCGACGCCGAAGGGCACGCGACGCCATTCAACTGGCTGAACGTCGAACCCGCGGGAGTCGGGCTCGGGGTGATCGTCCATGCGGTGCCGTCCCAGTGCTCGATGAGCGGCACCCCGGGATCGGCCACGCCCACGGCGAAGCAATCGGTTGCGCTGATACACGTCACGGCCGAGAGCTCCGCGTAGGTCGCGCCGGCCGGCGTGGGCGCCGCGACCAGCGCCCAACTCGTCCCGTTCCACGCTTCGACGAGCGGGCGCACGTTGACGCCGGCGCCGGAGTACGAGAGGCCCACCGCGAAGCAGGTCGTCGAACCCGGGCACGCGACGCCGTCGAGCTCGCTGGAAGTCGCGCCCGCCGGGTTCGGGCTCACCGCGATCGCCCACCCCGTGCCGTTCCAGTGCTGGATGTACGTCGCGGATCCGGAGTCGCCTACCTGCCGAGTACCGACCGCGAAGCAACTCGCGGTGCCTGCGCACGCGTCGGCGGTGAACCGCCCCGTGGACGGGCCGACCGGATTCGCGCTCGGTGTCACCGTCCATACGGGCGCCGCGCTCGCGGGCGTGACCCCGAAGACCGATGTTGCGGACGCCACGAGCACCATCATCGTGACGAAGGACCAGGCCCGTCGCCTACCGCTCTCCGTGCCGCATGTGGCCCTCCGACTCTGCGCCGACGATCGCTCGCTTCCGGCGTCGGTCCCGCCACCGACTCATCACGAAAACCGTAAGCCTCCCCGGCGTCGGGAGCAACTGGTGGTGAGGGCTAGTACTCGCCCTTGATTCGGAAGTACGAGCCTCGGATCGTGCCGGCCAGCTTCGACTTCTGTCGCGCAAACTTGAACGAACCAAGCTCGGCGGGGATCTCCATCCCTTCGGAGAGCTTGAACCCGACCGCTCGCTTCTTCGGGTCGTCAAGCGCGTACGAGACGTTGATCGAGAGCCCGCTCTCGTAGAACACGTAGGGCCATCGGATGTTCTCGATCTGGAACATCGTTGCCTCGAGCGGCGGCGACGCAATAACGATGTCGCGCTCTTCTTTCAGGATGCGGTGCACCCAGTTGACAGCCTTCTTGGCCTTGGCCGCCGGTTCGACCGTAAAGACGTAGTCGTACTTGTTCTTGAAGTAGCGCGCCTCGTGCGCCCGCAAGCCGGCCAGCGCGGCCGCCACCGGAGACGACTCCAGGCCGATGGTGGAGACGTTGACGAAGTCCACTGCGTAGCCCATACGAAGGATGCACAGTAATCGCCGCCCCGCTCACGTGTCCCGATCTACGGAGCCGCACTCGCGCCTCGTACTACTTCACGGTCACGTGCAGGACCCAGATCGGCGGGCACGTTTCGCCGTTGCCACCGGTGTGCTTGCATCCCTTGTCGGCGACGAAGAGGTCGGCAGTGCCGGGTTTCCAGGCCCGGAACTCTCCGATCTCGTAGTCGGACCAGCCGTCGAGCGTGCCGAGCACGTCGGTATTGCTCGACTTCGCCATGTCGGCCGCGTACTGACGCGGCGTCACGTGCAACGGCCCGACCGCAAACACACTCCCGACCGACACTTCGATCGTCTGGCCGTTGTCGGCGTCGCGCACGATGTGCAGTACACCGCCGGTTTCGTCGGGGGACTTCGCCGCGGTCGAAGACTCCACCGTGACATCGGGACCGAGGTCGTCGTGGGCGATCTCCGCGGGAAGGTTCGCCGTGACGGTCGCGGCGTGGAGCGGGATCGTCACCTGCTGCGGCTCCCCACACGATGCGTTGACCGCGCGCTGCACGATCACTGCCGCGGCCGCGCGGTCGCGGTCGACATTCACGGGGTTGGGATATCCGTCACAGGGCAACACGGTTGCGCGAATGGTTCCCGAATAGCCGTCGGGCGATCGGGACACGAGCGTCCACGGCACCGAGACCCGCTCGACGGGAACCGTCACCGCGGCCGGGAGCGACTGCGCTTCCGCGTAGAGCAACGCGTCGGATCCGGTCTGCGCGTCGACGAGGAACACGACGTAGCCATTGCTCGCACTCGCGGGAGCCGTCGACGTTGTCGTGGCATTGGGCCCGCCGCCGTGCCGGCCGTTGAAGAAGTCAACTTCTCTTACCACGACAATCCATGCCAGCCGGTCCTGATACGGCATCGCGTCGGGCAGCGTCGGATGCGTGTTCTGGTTCAATTGGCCGGCCAGGTTCGGGGCCTTCTTCGCGGTGGCGACGAGGGCGGGATCAACGCTGACCCGTCCGTACCCGACCGCGGCTCCGCCGTACGAGGTCGCCAGATTCAACAACGACCACCCGTTCGCACTCGACGATGCCAACGCCGCGCATTCGGCCTGCGTCGCGGTGATCGCCGGCTTGTCACCGGGAAGCGGCGGCGTGACCGAGAGTCCACCGCCGTCGAGCTCGAACGGGGTGAGCGCGGCGCCACCCTTCGAGCGACGCGACCGCGGGTCCGCTGAGAAACGGAACCCCTCCGCCCCGCCCCGCATCACCCGACAGCGGCGCGGGGACCGACGAAAGATCGCAGTTGTCGAGCGCGGCGGTCGTGCTCGGGTTGGTTACCTCCAGCTTCTTGGTATCGCCGTCGGGGCGCGACGCGTACACGATGCCGGCGACGAGCACCACCACGGCGACCACTGCCGCCGCGAGCTGCAAGCGCCGACGAGCGCGATCGCGCGGCAGGCGATCGACTGCTCCTTCGATCGCGCTCCAGGCAGCTGTGGTGTCGACCTGTTGCGCGAGCGCGTCGACGGTTTCGCGAGCGTGATCGAGATCGTTATGGGATTGGTCGTTCATGTTGATCGCCTCTGAGCGCGCGTCGCGCGTCGTGCAGTTGTGACTTCACGGTGCCTTCGGAAATGCCGAGCTGGGCGGCGATGACGGGAACACTCAGATCCGCGAGGTAGTGCAACGTGACCACCTCGCGCTGACGCTCGGGCAGCTCGCGAATCGCGTCGTGCAGATCGATGAGCACGTCGAGCTCCGGGCGCGGGCGCGGCCGCTGCGACCGCAACCGGCACGCGCCCTCGACGTTGGCTCCACTTCGCTCCTCTGCGCAACGCGAACGAGCCACACCCAAGCCTTGGGGTCGTCGTAACTTCGCAACTTGTTCCAGTGCCGAACGGCCTCGAGGAACGCATCTTGCGCGCACTCCTCGGCCGCGCCACGATCGCGGAGCTGCGCGGTGAGGACGACCACGATCCGGGCGTACTCCTCGCGAAAGAGCTGCTCGATCTCGGAACGGTCGTTGTCCCCTCGACGTCTCGTCATCCTGCGCCCGGTCGCCATCTTTCATGCCGTGAAGAAACAGTCACGACCGACCCATTCGGTTGGGTCGAGATGGAAGATTCCCCAAGCGTCTCAGGGACCGGGGAACGCGCGACGGAGTGCATCGAGATCGGCAGTACCGCGCACGGGCGGCGAGTGCGCGGGATCGAGCCGGCCGTAGACGAGGCGAACGAGGGCCTCGGCCGGCAACTCCAGATCCGGTTGCGCGACCGGTCCGGACGGATCGAGCGATACCGCGTCGGCGAATGTCAGCGTGAAATCGCGGCTGGGTTCGACCGTGTGAATTCGAAACACCTCGTCGGTACCGGTCGGTTTGCCGGTGAACTGCACGATCATCGAGAGCTTGTCGACGCACAGGCTCGCCGCCTCGACGGGGAGCGTGGCCGCGGCATCGAACGTGACCTCGATGTCCCAGGTGTGGACGGTGTGCTCGTTGAGCCGGAATCCGACCAGCGTCGCGAGGTCGAACGAGACCGGGCCGAGCGAGATCTGGAGCCCGGTCCACTCGTCGTCGGCGACGCCGGAAAGCTGGTCGAGCTGCGCCGCATCCGCGGCGAGCGAGTCCGCGGCCTTGGCCTCGGGCGACTTCGCATTCCACTCGTCCCAGATCGGCTGCGGGTAGTCATCGGGCAGCTCGACACCGTTGCGAGCCGCGTCGATGCGGGCGCGCTCGGATCACCGCGGCCGAACCGAGATGGGAAAGCACGTCGGCCACAGTCCATTCGGCCGCGTACGACTGGGCGCGCAACTGGTCGGCCATCGAGGCTCTCGACGATCCGACGCAGCCGGGCCACCGAATCGGTGAGTACCGTGCAGGAGATCCATGCCATCCTCCACTTCGGGGGTCCCTCACCAACGCTACCGACGGAGCTCGATCAACAGATTCCGGTCAGGAACCCGTAGGACAGGTGTTGCACTCAGGTAATCCGAACGGCGGACCCGACCCGTAGAGTTGTACCCATCGCAACGAGTCCCCGACCCGGCGCAGTGACGATCAGCGCACGCGCGCGGCGTATCGCGCTCGGCAGTCGGTCTCTTCGTCGGTCTTGGCGCGCTCAGTGTCGCGCCGGCCGCGGCGACCGCGCTCGAGCGGCACTCGTCATCGCCCGCGATCGCGGCGCGCGACTTCAGCACCGTGCCCAACGCGGCGCGGCCCACGCGTTCGACCCGACTCGGACTGCTCGCGGCGCTGTTGGGTGCCGCAGTCATGGCCGCCTTCGCGGTCTGGAGCATCGAATCCGGGCGTTCCCGACCCGCTCGGCGCCGGATCGAACAGTTCTTCGCCCGCCGCCGCGGACCTCCCAGCCTCCTCGTCGCTCACTAGACGACCGCGCCGGCGCCTGCCGGCCCACCTGGAGGTTTTGACATGGAGCTACTCGATGCTCCTGTGGAGCAATCATTCGACGCGGCTACCGAAATCGCCGCAACTGAGATAGACGGCGTCGCGATCATTCGGTGGCCGCACGGATTCGACTCGCGCGGTCGAGCTCGCGCGCATCGGCGTTCCGCCGCGTGTTGCTCGTCGCGCCCGATGCCCGGCCGCCCGCCGAAACTGATCCGCTCTGCGAGTGGGTACGGATGCCGGCCGACGAACGCGATCTGCAACAGCGCGTCGTCGAGCTGCGCGGCGCGCGAGCGCGGCCCGTCCGATCGTCGGCGATCACGGCGTGCTGTGGCGAGGCGCTACCTGGGTTGCGCTCTCGCCGATCGAGGCGCGCCTCGCGTCGGCACTCGTCGGGCGTCCAGGTCGCGTGATCTCCCGAGCCCGGCTCGAGAAGATCGGTTGGCCCGACGGCGCGCCGAAGAACCCGCGCCGTCGACGGCCGGATCAAGGTCCTGCGGACCCGTGTTGCGCCGGTCGGCGTGCGCATTCACACCGTGCGCGGCCAGGGCTACCTCGCCGAGATCCAGCCCTGCCCGGCGGAGTAGCAGCGCCTTTAGCGAGTGCACACGGCGCATGCAAAGCTGCGCCGTTCGAGTGACAACCGAGGAGATCAACCGATGTTGCGACGGTTCGCGTTTGCCGGCTTGGTATTGACTTGCGTGGGGCTCATGGCCGCGCCCCGTGGGCCCACGTCACGGTCGATCCGGACGGCGCCGCCAAGGGCGCCTCCGATGTAGAGATCGCATTCCGGGTCCCGAACGAGGAAGCAACGAACACGACCAAGCTGCAAGTTTCGATCCCTACCGATCATCCACTCCTGGGCGTGCTCGCCCAACCCGTGCCGGGATGGACGGCCAAAGTCACCACCGTCAAGCTCGCGACACCGATTCACACCGACGACGGCGACATCAGCGACGCGGTGTCGGAGGTCGACTGGACTGCGAACAGCACCGCCGACGGAATCGCGCCGGGCAACTACCAGCGATTCCAGATCATCGTCGGTCAACTTCCCGCTGACGAAGGTCAGATCGTGTTCAAGGCGCTGCAGACCTACGCGAACGGTGACGTCGTGCGCTGGATCGAAACCGGAGCCGACGCCGAACATCCGGCTCCGGTCTTCTCACTCGGCGTCGCCGCTATCGGCGGCGGTCACACGACCCCGACCACCGTGCCCGCCGCGACGAGCACGCCCACCAAGTCCGACGATGACAGCAACACGCTCGGGATCATTGCCATCATCGTCGGCGGGGTCGCGCTCGCCGTTGCGCTCGGCGCGATGGTGGCCGGTCGACGGAGAACGCCGAGCGCCTAGAGCGCGTCGTCCCCGCTCTCGCCGGTGCGAATGCGGACGAGTCGCTGAAGCTCGGTCACCCAGATCTTCCCGTCGCCGATCTTGCCGGTACGGGCTGCTTCGGTGATGACGTCGACGATCTTGTCGGCGTCACCACCGTCGCAGGCAACCTGGATCATCGTCTTCGGAACGAAGTCGACCCGGTACTCCGACCCTCGGTACACCTCGGTGTGCCCGCGTTGCCGGCCGAAGCCCTGCGCTTCGGTGACCGTCACGCCGTTGACTCCGATGTCTTTCAGTGCGGTGGTCACGTCCTCGAGTCGATGGGGTTTGAGAATCGCGGTTACGAGATACATGTGTCGCTCCTCAATCGCCGACGCCGACGGGCGGGTTGGCACTGGATGGAAGCTTTCCGGCTCCCGACGAGGACCCCGACGGGATTGCCGAGTGGCCCATGTACGCAAACTCCGGGTGGTACGCCGGCGCACCGTGCTCGTGAATGTCGATGCCACCGAGCTCGACGTCTTCGGAGACCCGCAGCACACCGATCGCCTTCACAGCGAACATCACCGCGAGCGCCACGACGAACACGACGACGGTCACGACCGCGCTCCCGAGTATCTGTACGCCGAGCTGTTTCGTACCGCCGCCGTAGAACAGGCCGTCGACCGTCGACGACGTGTCGGCCCCGAGCGATCCCGGCAATCCGTATTGTCCGGTGGCGAACAACCCGAGGCTGATGGTTCCGAAGATGCCGCACGCGCCGTGCACGGCTACTGCGCCGATCGGATCGTCGACCCGGAGCCATTCGACGAAGTCGACGGCCAGCACCATGATCACGGATGCGATCGCACCGATGCAGATCGCTCCGAACGGTGAGACCCAATAACACGGACACGTGATCGCCACGAGACCGGCCAGGAATCCATTGATGCTGATGCCCGTATCCCACTTGTGGGAACGGGGATAGACGAACAGCATCGCACCGAGCCCGCCCGCACACGCCGCCAGTGTCGTGTTGGTCGCGACCCGGCCCATACCGGTGAAGTCCATCGCCGACAACGTGCTTCCGGGGTTGAACCCGTACCAACCGAACCAGAGGATCACCCCGCCGAGTGCGGCCAGGATCATGTCGTGACCGGGTGGCATGCCCCCGCCGTCACGCTTGAACTTGCGACCGAGGCGCGGACCCAGCGCAATCGCACCCGCGAGCGCGATCATCCCGCCGACCGTGTGCACCACCGTGGAGCCGGCGAAGTCGCGGAACGGTGTGTCCATCGTCGCAAGCCAGCCGTCGGGGCCCCAGATCCAGTGCCCCACGATCGGGTAGATGAACCCGCTCACCGCGGTGCTGTAGATGAGGTCGCCGCCGAAGGCGGTACGGCCGACCATCGCACCCGACGTGATCGTGCTGCACGTGTCGGCGAATGCGAACTGGAACAGGAAGAACGCCAAGAACGCGATGCCGGACGACCCGTAGGTCTCGGGCGCGTTGTTCAAGAAGAAGTACTGGTGTCCGATCCAGCCGTTCCCTGCTCCGAACATGAACGCGAAGCCGAACGCCCAGAACAAGATGCCGCACAGACAGGTGTCTGCGATGCACTCGAGCATGATGTTCGAGATCTCACGGGTTCTTGCGAAACCGGCTTCCAACATCATGAAGCCCGCTTGCATGAAGAACACGAGGAACGCGGCGACCAACACCCACATCGTGTTGATGGGGTTGATGATCTGATCCGCCTTCACCGGCGGGGTGGTCTGGCCGAGCATCGCCGCCCCGGCCTTGGTGCTGAAGTACCACGTGATGGCCCAAGCTCCGAGCATCACGATCGCGAGTCCGATGAGTTTCGCTCCGAGATAGGCCCCGAACACTTTTCGGGAGTCCCGATCTCTCACGTGCATTCGCAAGGTTGTGATCATGCGTGCACGGTAAGAACGGTTGATTGCCGACAGATTCGGCGGCGGTTACGCGCGATCGCTGCAATTCGCCGCGCTCGTGCGCAGGTCGCGGCGGGGTCGGGCGAGGGGTGTCGCGCCAATGCTTCCGCTGTCTGACGTATAGGTGACGCGCCGCTCCTTCACAGATTCTTCGACGGTTCCGAGGAGTTCTTCATCCGGCTCGGATGTGATGGGTGCGTGCGCAGACCGATCCCGTTTCCGTACCGCCACCGTGATCGCGGTCGCGATCTTGTCCGCGGCCTGCGGCGCGTCGGCGTCATCATCAACGCGCCTCGTCTCGATCGGCGCGGGGCTGAACGGCCCGTCGGGACTCGCGGCGAGTGTGTACGCGACCGGACTGTCGAAGGTCGCCGCGATCGCGTTCGATGCGCAGGGCCGGCTCTGGGCATCGACGGCCGACTACACCGACGAGGGGAAGGACGGCGTGTATCTCGTCGTCGTCGACCGGCGCGCGGCCCGTGGAGGTGATCTCGGGTCTGCACACCCCGCTCGGACTGCTCTGGTATCGCGGCACGCTCTACGTCGCGTCGACCGGACGGGTCGACACCTACAGCAATCTGCGCGGCAACCGGTTCACCACGCACAAGAAGATCGTCACGCTCCCGGCGAAGGTCGGCGAGAGCAACCGGCTCGTGCTCGCGCCGAACGGCCGCATACTCATGGGCATCTCGGCGTCGTGCGATCACTGCACGCCGGCGTCGAAGTTGTCGGGTGCGATCGTGTCGTTTCTTCCCGACGGCCGCGATGTGCGCGTGTACGCGAGCGGCATCCGCGCGCCGATTGGCCTGGCCTACTACCCGGGCACATCCGACCTGTTCGTCACGATGAATCAGCGCGACGATCTCGGCACCAAGACACCGGGCGACTGGCTCAGCGTCGTCCGCGCCGGAGAATCATGGGGTTTCCCCGCGTGTTACGGACAGGGCGGCTCCGCGTGCAATGGCGTACCCGATCCGGTCGCGGTGCTCGACACGCACGCGGCGGCCGGCGACGTCGCGATGGTTACGGGGCGGCTCGCTACAACAACCGGCACCGCGGCACTCGTCGCGGAATGGGCGAAGGGCACGGTGCTGCGCGTCGCGCTGCACCCGAGCGCATCAGGACAGAGCGGCTCGAGCTATACGGGTTCGAGCGAGCCGTTCCTCACCGGTCTGAAGAATCCCGTCGCCTTGGTGTCGTACGGCAACGCGGTGTACGTCGGCGACTGGACAACCGGAAAGATCTACGCGGGTCGCGCCGGCGTGACGAATCAGGTGCCCTGCCAGCAGCTCATGATCACCGACGCGATATTGGTCGCGACGTCGGAGCGAACCATCGTCGGGATGAAGGCACCGGTTGCCTTGGGCACCTTCGTCACGTCGACGACGAGCACCTTCCAGTCCTTGCGAACGACGACATCATCGTTCTTGGCGACGAAAGCGCCCTGGCCGAGCCCGAACAACTTGTCCTTCAACCCGAGCTTCTGCTGCTGCCCGTTGAAGTAGTCAGTCGTCGTCTGGTCGTTGACGAGCTCCTTGACCCCAAGCGTGAAGGAGCCCTTCGGGAACGTGTAGGTGCACGAGTAGACGTGGTCTTTCCACGTGGGCTTGCTCACGCTCGTGGCCTTGACTCCGAGCGTGTCGGCGAGCTCGCTACGCACCTCGGCCTGGCAGATCATCTTCGCCGAGATCGACGGGTTCACTCCGGCCGGGATGTAGGTGACGCTCGGTCCACCGGTAGTGGGAGACGTGCCCGGCTGCGCCTCCGGTTTGCTCGAGCTGCCACACGCACTCAGCGCGAACGCAGCGGCCAGAACCACGGGGAGGATTACTCGGAGGCGCATCAGGTCACACGGTAGCGACCGGTCGGGCCGCGGCGGTATCGGGGTGGAGGTACGGCTCGACCGCGTCGACGAGCGCCGCGTCGCCGCTCACCTGAACTCCGCGCGGCCGCGGTGGCGGCCGCCAGCGTTCGCCCGCCGCCCAGGATTTGTAGGAGCGCGGGGAACGTGGTGCGGATCTCGGCCCGCATCGGAGCCGGGGTCCCCCGTTGGACCCGCAAACCCCGGGTTCCGGACGTGATGCTCCAAACGTGGGTGCCGACCTGGTCCTCGGCGAGCACGACGAACACGAGGCCTTCGCTGCCGAACGCCGTCCGGACCGGCGCCGCGCGAGACGCGACGCCCGCGAGCGCGATCGGAATCACCTCGTCGGCGACCAATCGGTTACACACGACTGCGACGGCGTCGTCGTCGAGATCGGCGATCAAGCGCTCGACCCATTGCGGATCTTGGCCATCGCGGTGTTCCGGTCCGGGCGCCGATCGCCACAACGCGACCAGCGCGCCCACGAGGAGGCCGAGACCGAGCCCGAGTCCGGCCGCGACCTCCGCCCGGGCCAACGCCGTCGGGCCGGTTGTCTCGAGTTGCGACTTCCACAACGACGACAGATCGCTGAGCCCGCTGACGAGCGCGATCATCCCGCCGACCAACACCAGCCCGTACCGCGCCACCGCGTCGCCTCGGCGCAAGGCTCTGATCGTGAATGCGGCCGCGATCCACAGGACGATCGACACGAAATTGTCGCCGGCGAACTGCACGATCTTCGCGAGGTCGGTTCCCGGCCGTGCGACCTCGGCCGTGATCGTGTGCGCGAGATCGATGCCGACCATCACCACAACGATCGCGATCGCGAGCCCGGTCCGTTTGCGGGTCGCGGCGACGAATCCGATCGCGCCGAGACCCACGATCACCGGCAGCCACGGCCAACCACTCGGACCCGGCACCCAATCGAGCCGGCCGGTGATCACAACCGGCCGATCGTCGTAGCGCATCGGGACGACCCAACGCGCTTTGATCCGGTGGAACGCGCCGGGATCGAGCTGCACCGCGGGCGGCGGCGCCGTGCCCATCCAATGGATGCGGTGGTCGTGCCACGTCGCGGCGTGCCCGCTCGAGATCCGATGCCAACTCGGCGTACTCGACGGGCGCGAGTTGCGCGCGATCGCGGGGACCGGGGTCGTGCCCAATCGCGTCCGATTCAGGTAGGTCGCCGCGGAGCGCAGATTCTCGTAGACGCCACGCGGACCGATGCGCAGATATTGCTCGCCGTCGTAGCCGAGCACGACAACGTCGTGCGCGGTCCGGTTGGTCAACTCGAGCTTGTTGCCGAGGTCGACGACGCGCACGTGCACACCGGCGACCGAGGGCGTAACGGATTGCAACGTCGTCCGGTAGTCGGTCGGACGCGGACCGGACACGGTGTGCGCCGAAGCCGGCGCCGGAACCGCGACGACGACCATGATCGCGGCGCCAACCACGACGAGGATCCCGACGACCCCGGCGGCGGCACGCCGAACCATCGGGTGCGCATCCACGATCGAACGCTACCGGCGTACGCTGCCGAACCTATGAGCGGCCCGGTTCATAAGCGACGTCGGCGCCACCTGGTGGCGAAGCTCTTCAGCGCGCTCGCCGTCGCATCGGTGCTGCTGGTCACCGTCTTGGCGGGGGCCGCTTCGGCCCATGCGGTGCTGTTGAGTGAGAACCCACGCGCGAGCTCGACGGTGCGGATCGCACCGGGCGAGCTCGAGCTGACGTTCAACGAGAACGTCGAGGTTTCGTTCGGATCGATCAAGGTGTTCAACGAGAAGGGCGACCCCGTCGACGTCGGCACGCCGCACTCCGTCTCGAGCCCCGCGCACACGGTCGCCACGAGCCTTCCTCACCTCGGAGTGGGCGCGTACGTCGTGACGTGGCGCGTGATCTCCGCCGACTCGCATCCGGTGCACGGCGGGTACACGTTCACCGTCGGCAACTCGTCACAGAACGCCGATGCGCTCGCGGCGAAGCTCGAGTCTCAGGGCGGCGGCAACAAGACGGTCGGCGTGCTCTTCGCGTTCGCGCGCGGTACCGCGTTCGCCGGGATCGCGTTGCTGCTCGGCGCGCTGACGTTCTCGGTCGCGATCCGGCCCCGGGGCAAGCGGCGATCGCGCGCGGATCAGCTCGTGTGGGTCGGTTGGATCCTCCTGTTCGTCGCGACCATCGCCGGCGTCTTGCTCCAAGGGCCCTACGCGGGCGCGCTCCCATTGTCGAAGGTCGTCGACTCGTCGGTCGTGCGGACTGTCCTCGACGCGCGCTACGGACACCTGGCCGAGATCCGCTTGTTGTTCCTGCTCGCGTTGTTCCCGTTGATCTGGATGGTCCGCAAGTCGTGGCGGCCGCCGACGTGGTGGTGGTTCCTCGCGGTTCCCTTGGGGGTCGGCATCGCGGCGACGCCGGGATTGGCCGGGCATGCGTTCGTCGGCGAGTGGACCCGGCTCGCGGTTCCCGCCGACACACTGCACGTCCTCGCGATGAGTGTGTGGCTCGGCGGGCTCGCGATGCTCGCCTTCATCGTGTTCGATCACGATCCCGACGCGGGCCGATCGGCGCGCCGATTCTCTCCGGTCGCGCTCAACAGCGTCATCGTGATCGTCATCACCGGATTGTTCGCCGCGTGGCGTCAAGTCGGCTTCAGTCGCGACGCGTTCCTCGACACCACCTACGGCCGGCTGTTGCTCGTGAAGGTGGCGGTGTTCATCGGACTGATCGCACTGGCCGCGTGGAGTCGCCGGATCGTGAACACGCGCCAAGCCGCGTCGCTGAGCGCGATGGCCGTGACCGAAGAAGCGCCAACGGAGACCGAGCCTCCCGACCCGAGTGTTCGTCACCTGCGGTGGTCGGTCGGCGGCGAGCTCGTGTTCGGTATCGCGATACTTGGCGATCACCGCCCTGCTCGTGAACTCGCAACCGGCACGGGGCGCGCTCAACGTGCCGTACACCGGTGAGGTCCGCGCCTCGAAGATGGTGGTCGACATCATCATCGACCCCACGACGACGGGCCTCACCGACATGCACATCTACACGTTGACGCCGTCGGGCGTGAACCTGTTCACACCCGGCATTACCGCCGAGATGAGCCTGCCGTCGAAGGGCATCGCGCCGATCCCGATTCCGTTGGTGCGCGGCGGTCCGAACCACTACCTCGCATGCAAGGGACCACCCGCGCAAGTAGGTTCCACCGTGACCTGCAGCGACAAGTTCGCATTCCCCTTCTCGGGTAAATGGCACATCGTGGTCCGTGCCCTGCGCGACCAGTTCAACGAGGTCGAGGCACCCTTCGACGTCAACATCCGATAGGAGCATGGAATGAGCAAGCGCATCGCGGTCGTCTCGGCAATTGCGGGGGCGTTCTTGTTTGCACTTGCGTCCACTGCCGACGCGCACGTGTCGATCAGCCCCGCGTCGGCGCCGCAGGGCTCGACCACGAAGCTGTCATTCCTCGTTCCGAACGAAGAAGCGCAAGGCGACCGTCACGAAGGTCCAGGTCGCATTCCCCGTTCCTCCGGCCACGCCCATCCCCGGCGTCGCGGTCGGTCAGAAGCCGGGTTGGCGGGCGACGGTCAAGACGACGCGCCTGGCCAAACCGATCACCACCGACGACGGCACGATCAGCGACATCGTGAGCGAGATCGACTGGGTCGCGATCACGCCCGCGTCGGCGGTGAAGCCGGGCGAGTTCGGCGAGTTCACCGTCGACGCCGACGGCCTTCCCGACGACGAGAACCAGGTGGTGTTCAAGGCGGTGCAGACGTACTCCGACGGCACCGTCGTCCGTTGGATCGAACCGGTCACGGCGGGCGGCGACGAGCCCGAACACCCCACACCGATTCTCGAGCTCACCGCGCCCGATGCCGGCGGTCAGCCCGGGACGGCGACGACGACTCCGGTTTCGACCGGCGGCGCCACCGCGATCATCGCGACGACCACGAAAGACAACAGCGCCCGCGGCACTCGGCGTCATTGGGATCGCCCTCGGCGCGGTCGCACTGGTGCTCGCAACCGGCGCGCTGATGCGTCGGCGCCGCGCCTCGTAACGATCAGGCGCGAGGTGTGCAACAGCACCTCGGCCATCTGCACTGCGTTGAGCGCGGCACCCTTGCGCAGGTTGTCGCCGGTGATCCACAGGTTGATCGAACCCGGTTCCGACAGGTCTTCGCGCACCCGGCCGACGAGCACGGGATCGATCCCCGCCGCGTCGAGCGGCGTCGGATAACCGTCGCCGTCGTCGATCAGGCGCACGCCCGGCGCGTCGCGCAGGATCTCGACCGTCTCGGCCTTCGTGATCGGACGGTGAAAGCGCGCGTTGACCGACACCGCGTGACCGACGAACACGGGCACCCGCACACACGTGACGGTGCAGCGAATGTCGTCGTCGTGCAGGATCTTGCGCGTCTCGTAGATCATCTTCCACTCTTCCGACGTGTAGCCGTGCTCCTTCACCGATCCGGCCAGCGGTATGACGTTGCCGGCGATCGGCTTCGACCACACTTCGCCTTCGACCACGGGCGCGTCGAGGGTGCCCGCGCGTCGGAGATCTTCGGAACGCCCCGACGAGCTTCGTCCACTGCGCATCGAGCTCGTGCACGCCCGGTTGTCCGGCACCCGAGACAGACTGGTACGTCGACACGACGATCCGATCGATGCGCGCGGCGCGGTGCAACGGCGCGAGCGCGGTCACCGGAATCATCGTCGTGCAGTTCGGGCACGACGCGATGCCCTTCGGCAACGAACGCAGATCGTCGGGGTTCACTTCCGCGATCACGAGCGGCACGTCGGCGTCCATGCGGAACGCGGCGGAGTTGTCGACCACGCGCGCACCCGCGGCCGCGGCCTGCGGCGCCCACTCGAACGCGAGCGGATCGTCGACGTCGACGATCACGAGATCGAGCCCGTCGAAGCATCCGGGGCGCAGCACCTCGCACACGACCTCGCGATCACCGAAGGCGAGCTTGCGCCCTTCCGATCGGCTCGACGCGTAGCCGCGGAGCTCCGACACGGGGAACGCCCGCTCTTCGAGGATCCGCAACATCTCGGTACCGACCATTCCGGTCACACCCATGATGCCGACGCGCAGTGAATCCATCTCAGGCCGCTCCGTCGAGTCCGAACGCGGCGTGCAAGGCGCGCACACCCCGCTCGACGTCGGCTTCGGCCACGACGCACGACACCCGGATCGTCGACGTGCTGATCATCTCGATGTTGATGCCCTCACGGGCCAACACCTCGAACATCTGCGCCGCGATACCCGGGTTCGTCTTCATGCCCGCGCCCACCAATGAGACGCGGCCGATCTTGTCGTCGGTCGTGTAGCCCGTCGCTTCGGTCTCGACGACGATCTTGTCCATGCACGTTTCCGCGCGCGAGAGATCGGTTCGGGGAACCGTGAACGAGATGTCGGTGCGGCCCGCGGTCGACACGTTCTGCACGATCATGTCGACGTTCACCCCCGCGTCGGCCAACGCGCGGAACCACGTCGCGGCGACGCCGGGCCGGTCGGGCACCTGCTCGATCGTGACCTTGGCCTCCGACGTGTCGTGCGTGACGCCGGAGATGATCGCCTGCTCCATCGATGTCATCGACGGGTCCTCCTCCTCGGTGACCCAGGTTCCCGGCGCCCAGGTGAAACTCGAACGAACATGCACGCGCACATGGTGATTGCGCGCGAACTCGACCGACCGCAGCGCGAGCACCCGGCCACCGGTCGCGGCCATCTCGAGCATCTCGTCGAACGAGACGCGAGGGAGCTTGCGCGCTTCCGGGACGACCCGCGGGTCGGCGGTGTACACGCCTTCCACATCGGTGTAGATCTCGCACACATCAGCGTTCAGCGACGCGGCGAGCGCGACGGCGGTCAGGTCGGACGCGCCCCGGCCCATCGTGGTGATCTCGCGTGACGTGGACACACCTTGGAAGCCGGCGACGATCGCGACCTTGCCCGCGGCGAGCGCTTCCCGGATGCGGTCGCCGCGTACCTCGATGATCTTGGCCCGGCCGTGCTCGGTGTCGGTGACGATGCCGGCCTGGGATCCGGTGAACGACACGGCCGGCACGCCGAGGTTCTCGACGGCCATACATACGAGTGCCATCGAGATTCGCTCACCCGCAGTGAGCAGCATGTCGAGCTCGCGGCCTTCGGGGTGGTCCGAGACGTCGTGCGCGAGGCGGAGGAGATCGTCGGTCGACTTACCCATGGCCGACACGACGACGACCACGTCGTCGCCGGCCCGGCGGGTGCGCGCGACGTGATCGGCGACGGCCCGGATGCGATCCGGGTCGGCCACCGAAGTACCGCCGAACTTCTGGACGAGAAGCACGGCAAGCAAGGCTACCGGCGAGCCCGGTGCGCCCTCGAAGGATTCCCCCGATACATTCTGCGCCTATGCCCAGCGCCGACAAGCGAGCTCGCCAGAAGGAGAACGCGAGACTCGCACGCGAGCAACGCGAATCCGCGCTGAAGCGCAAGAAGCGCACCCGGTCGACGATCACGGTCGCGATCGTCGTGGCCATCTTCGTGGGCGTGATCGTCCTGCTCAACGTGCTCGGCGGCGACAGCAAGAAGAAGCCTTCCGCCGCCGCAACCACCACCACCACCTCGCAGCCCGACGCCGTCCTGGATCCGAGCAAGACCTACACCGCGACGATCAGCACGAACTTCGGCCCGATCAAGATCCAGCTCGACGCGAAGAACGCACCCATCGGCGCCGCACACTTCGCCGCGCTCGCCCGCAAGGGCGTCTACGACGGGTCCCGCTGGCACCGGATCCTCAAGGGGTTCGTCGTCCAAGGCGGCGCACCCGGTGGCGACCCGACCAAGAACTACGGCCACTCGGTGGTCGCCGAGGTCCCGAAGGGCAAGTACAAGATGTACGACGTCGCGGCGGCCAAAGCCAACAACGACCCCAACGGCACCTTCGACTCGCAGTTCTTCATCATCACCGGCCCGCAGGGCGTAGCGCTCCCGCCCGACTACGCCGACTTCGGCCACATGGTTTCCGGGAAAGACGTCGTCGACAAGCTCCTCAAGCTCCAGGTCGACACCAACGGCGACCCGAACGCCCTGCCCGGCCAGAAGGCCACCATCGACAAGGTCACGATCACCGAGTCGTGACGCCGGCCCCGAGGTCGGTGCGGGCACCGTCGGCGAGCTTCTCGGCCGCGGCGCCGACGCGGTACACGGTCGCGTAGCCCGGACCGATCACACTCCAATCGCCCGCGTCTTCGCGGCACGACCGCGGTGTGCTCGTCGAGACCGACGAGCACCGCGTCGGCGGGTTGCAGCTCGATCGAACGCTCCCGGCGATGATCGGCCGCACCGGCGTGATCGGGAAAGACGGCCATGCCCCCGACCATGCCGAGCCCAACTGTGTAGGCACCACCACGCGGGTCGACCATCGGATCGCACACGACGGTCGCGCCCGCGCCCGACGCCGCGATCACCGCGCCCCGTCCGTGCGCGTAGAGCAACGCGTCGAAGAGCGCGCTCCCCTTCAGCACCGAGCGCAGGTGCAGCGGCGATCCGTCGGCGAGGTAGACGAACCGGGCGACGCGCATGGCCGCGACGTTCTCGTCGGCTTCCGCGTCGCGACGGTTCAGCACCGAGAGACCGGTCGCCTTGGCGCCGAGCTTCGAGAACCAGCCCGCGGCGCGAGCGACTGCGTCGTCGGGGTTCTCGAACGCGGCCGCGGTCGGCAGGATCAACACGTCGTCGCTCTCGGCCAGATGCAGTAGGCGGGAATCGAGCGCACGGCACGGCTCGGTCCACTCGCCGCCACCGAGCAAGGCGATCGCACCCGTTCCCTTCTTCATGGGGGCGATCCTACGAGGCATGGCCTACGAGACCCGACCTACGAGGGTCACTAACCGTTGATGTCGAAGTGACAGTTGTCCTGCGCGTACCGCGCCACGTGTTGGCCCGCGGCCTGCAGCTTCACGGCTTTCGACGCCAAGGCCGCGAAGTCGCCGTTCGCCACCTGTTCGTAGCTGTCGGCGAGCAGCTGGACGTCGTCCCGGATCTCGGCCGGCGCCGCGTGCACGAGCTTCTTGATCTCCGTCGCCGCCTGCGCCACGAGCTCCCGGCTCCCGGAGAGGTTGGCGAGCCGGGCATGTTCCTGCTTCGCCACCCGGCAGAAGCCCGCCACCGTCGCCGTGCTCTCCCCGTTGTCGGATCGGCTGCACGCGCCGAGCGCCAGGCCCGAGACGAGTACCAACGCGATCGTCGCCATTTTCCTGCGTCTGCTCACCGGAGCATTCTGACCCGCCCCTGGCCTGCTCGGGCTACCCGCCGGTAACCTCGCCCGCTCACAGCGACATCGGGGGAATCAAGTGGCGATCAAGCGCATCGGCATCGTGGGTTCGGGGATCATGGGTTCGGGGATCGCCGAGGTCGCGGCCAAGGCCGGGATCGAGGTCGTGTTGCGCAGCCGCGCCCAGAGCACGGCCGACGCGATGGTCGCCGGCCTCGAGAAGTCACTCGCCAAGCAGGTGGAGCGCAACAAGCTCGACGCCGCCGAACGCGACACCGTGCTCGCGCGGGTGCGCGCCGTCACCGACCTCGGTGAGCTCGCCGACTGCGACCTCGTGCTCGAGTCGATCGTCGAGGACCTCGCCGCCAAGAAGCACCTCTTCACCGAGCTCGACCGCATCTGCGCCGACCACGCGATTCTCGCGACCAACACGTCGACATTGCCGGTGATCGAGATGGCGATGAACACCGGTCGGCCCGAGAAGGTCTGCGGCGTGCACTTCTTCAACCCGGCGCCGATGATGGCGCTGGTCGAGGTCGTGCGGGCGATCACCACCTCCGACGAGACCATCGAAGAGGCGACCACCTTCGCGACGGCCTGCGGCAAGAACGCGGTGCTCGTGAAGGACCAGGCCGGATTCATCGTCAACGCGTTGCTCTTCCCGTACCTCAACAACGCGGCCAAGCTGTTCGACGCCGGCGTCGCGACCCGCGACGACATCGACGCGGCCATGAAGGGCGGCTGCAACTTCCCGATGGGCCCGCTCGAGCTGCTCGACCTCGTCGGTCTCGACACCAGCCTGGCCATCCTCGAAGCGCTGTACGCCGAGTTCAAGGACCCGAACTTCGCACCCGCCCCGATTCTGCGGCGGATGGTGTCGGCCGAGCGCCTGGGCCGGAAGTCCCGCGTCGGCTTCTACGACTACCGCAAATAGTCGTCAGGCGAGAAGAACGTCACAATGGTGTGATGACCGAGCGCGATCGTCCGTGGCTGATCCGGACCTACTCCGGACACTCGTCGGCCCGCGCCTCGAACGAGCTCTACCGCAACAACCTCTCGAAGGGGCAGACCGGACTGTCGGTCGCGTTCGATCTGCCGACGCAAACCGGCTACGACCCCGACGATCCGCTCGCGCGCGGTGAGGTCGGCAAGGTCGGCGTCCCGGTCCCGAATCTCGGTGAGATGCGCGTCCTGTTCGAAGGGATCCCGCTCGGCGAGATGAACACGTCGATGACGATCAATGCGACCGCGATGTGGTTGCTCGGTATGTATCTCGCGCTCGCGGATGAGCACGAGATCCCTTACGGCGAGCTGTCGGGCACGACGCAGAACGACATCCTCAAGGAATACCTCTCGCGGGGCACGTACATCTTCCCGCCGGAGGCGTCGAAGCGACTTACGGTCGATCTCATCGTGTACACGGTGAAGAACGTTCCCGACTGGAACCCGATCAACGTGTGCCCGTACCACTTGCAAGAGGCGGGCGCATCGCCGGTGCAGGAGCTCGCGTACGGGCTCGCCAACGCGATCGCGGTGCTCGACGCGGTGCGCGACTCCGGACAGATCCCGCCCGACGAGTTCCACCATGTTGTAGGCCGCACGTCGTTCTTCATCGACGCGGGCGTGCGCTTCGTCGAAGAGATGTGCAAGATGCGCGCGTTCACCGAGATGTGGGACGACATCTGTCGCGACCGCTACGGCGTGACCGATCCGAAACTGCGCCGGTTCCGTTACGGCATGCAGGTGAACTCGCTCGGGCTCACCGAAGAGCAGCCGGAAAACAACGTGCAGCGCATCGTGCTCGAGATGCTCGGGGTGACGCTCTCCAAGAGTGCGCGGGCACGCGCGGTGCAGTTGCCGTGTTGGAACGAGGCCCTCGGTCTCCCCACGCCGTGGGACCAGCAGTGGTCGCTGCGCATCCAACAGGTACTCGCGTACGAATCGGATCTGCTCGAGTACGAAGACCTCTTCGATGGGTCGAAGGTCGTCGACGCGAAGGTCGCCGAGCTGCGCGTGGCCGCGGAGAAAGAGCTCGACTGGGTCATCGACGGCGGCGGCTCGTTCGCGATGATCGACCAGATGAAGTCGCGACTCGTGCAGAGCCACGCCGAGCGGGTCCGGCGCATCGAGTCGGGCGAGCTCAAGGTGGTGGGCGTCAACACGTTCACCGAGACCGAAGTGTCGCCGCTGGCGGAGAGCGCACAGCGCGGCGGCATCGTGACCATCGATCCCGAGGTCGAACACGAACACGTGGTCGCGATCCAGAAGTGGCGCGCCGATTCGCGATTCCGCGGCGGTCGACGCCGCGTTGGCGCGATTGCGTGACGTCGCGGCGACCACCGAGAACCTGGTGCCCGCGACCATCGACCTCGCGCGCGTGGGCGGGACCGTCGGCGAGTGGGCACAGACGTTGCGAGAGGTCTTCGGCGAGTACCGCGCCCCGACCGGGGTCGGCGGGGTCGCGGCGCCGTCCGGCGAGGAGATGCGCGCGGTCTCCGAGCGGGTTCGGGAGATCGCCGACGCGACGGGCGGCCCGATCCGGCTCCTCGTCGGCAAGCCCGGCCTCGACGGGCACTCCAACGGCGCCGAGCAGATCGCGGTCGCAGCCCGAGACGTCGGGATGGAGGTCGTCTACCAGGGCATTCGCCTCTCACCCACCGAGATCGCCGCCGCGGCCCGGGACGAAGACGTAGATGTGGTGGGGCTCTCGATCCTCTCCGGATCCCATTTGGCCCTCGTGCCGGAGACGCTCGAGCGGCTCCGGGAGGCCGGGGTGGACGCGCCGGTGGTGGTCGGTGGCATCATCCCCGACGCCGATAGCGCGGAGTTGAGGGATATGGGCGTAGCGCACGTATACACACCGAAGGATTTCCGGCTGGCCCGGATCATGGGCGACATCGCGGAACTTGCCCGAATTCGTCGGACACACAGTCCTCAGGCCGGGGCAACCACCCGCCGATGAGAACGTCCATGGAGGATCCGCGGCTGGTAGTCGCCGTCTCGGGCGGCTTGGCGGCGCTCGCTGCCGGCGCGGTGGGCGTTGCGGCGAGCATGCCCGTGCTGGCCGTCGTCGCCGGCGCGGCCGGAGTGATCGCGGCAGTGGCCGGCGTTGCGCTCGCCGCGGAAGCGCGGCGCAACAGCGACCAACTCGGCGCGGCCGAGAGCGAGCTCGCAACCATGCGCCGCGAACTGGCTTCGATCAACGCGGTCTTGCAGGAAGAGTCGAGCCGGCGTGCCGCCGAGCAGGAGCTCGGTCCCCCGATCGCGGTGCGCGATCGCAACGAGCACGCCTTCGATCCGGCCACCGGTTTGTACGACGAGCGCTATTTCGCAGTGCTCGTGCAACAGCAGGTCGCGGCGGCTCGCCGTTCGCTGCGACCGGTATCGGTCGTGATCTTCGAGATCGACAGCATGGGCGAAGCCGACCCCGACACGTGCGAGCAGGCGCTCGGTGTGGTCGGCGATGTCGTGCGCCGCACGTTGCGCGAAAGCGATGCCGCGTGCCGCCTCGGTGATCTGATGGTCGGCGCGATCCTCGAAGACACTCCTGAAGCCGGCGCAGTGTGGGCCGCCGAGCGTGTGCGGGGCACGTTGCTCGCGAGCCCGATCGGCGACGCGCTCACGTTGTCAGCCGGCGTCGCGTGTTACCCGACGCACGCGTTGGGTGCAGCCGAGCTCGTGCACCAGGCGAGCGTCGCGCTCGACGAAGCGCGTTCACGCGGCCGTGACCGCGTGGAGCTCGCGCCCGAAGCCAGCTAGCGCGTCGAAAAACGCCGCGTCCGACTGACGCGGCGGTCTAGCTTCCGGCGATGCGGGTGCCCGACCGTTGCTGTGGCGGATCTGCGGCAGCGGGGCTTTCTGGTGTTCGAAGGCTTCCTCGACGCGGACGAGCTGGCCGCGGCCCAGGAAGCGTTGTGGCTGCACTTCCCGCGGCCCGAGGAGTACTTCGCCGACCCGGCCGCTCATGCCTGGCTGGCCACCGACCAGTGGGCCGGCGAAGTTGGCGGACCGTGGCGTTCGTGGAACTTGAACCGACTGGCCTTCCACCCCGACCTGCTCGACCTCGCCGAGCGATTCCTGGGCTCAGCCGACCTGCGGCTCTACCAGGCGTCGCTGTGGGCCAAGTACGCCGGAGCCGCCGACTACGACCAGCGCTACCACCGCGATTTCGTCAACCACAGCCTCGTCGTGCCCAAGCGCTCCCAACCCGCCACGCAGATGCAGAGCTGGATCCTGCTGTCAGACGTAGGCGACGAGGACGGCCCGACCAAGATCGTTCCGCTCTCGGTCGGGGAGGGCGTCCCGTACTGGCCGGTCCCCGGGCATCACGACATCACCAACTACCTCCCCGCGGGGATGTTCGCCGAAGAAGAGGTCTCGATTACCGGTCCCGCGGGAACCCTGTTCGCGTTTCGGACCGACGTACTTCACCGTGGGTCGCGCATGATCGGCGAACGATCAACCCGCTTTGCGCTGCTCACCGACTACGACGTGTGGGCACCGCGCTGGACCGGCAAAGTCGCCTGGGCCTACGCGCGACGGGACCGGACTGGTTCGAGATCATCGAGCGGGCGTCGCCTCGGGAGCGGTCGGTGTTCGGCTTCCCCGCTCCGGGCGACCCGTACTGGGACGAGCAGACCTTGGCCGACACCCAAACGCGCTACCCCCGGGCCGATCTGACGCCCTACCGCTGAGCGGACCGCGCCGTGATGGTTCCGCGGAACCGCCGTTCGTACAGGTCGCGAAATACGTGCGTTCGCGATCGTTGCAAATGAAACGACCGGGCCCGTTCGTACCGATTTCGCCGACGCGATCGTTGCAATTGCAACGGATCGCGGAAGCCGCAAATTTGCGACCTGCCTGCCGGCGCTGACGCGAAAGCGGTCCCGCGGGACCGCCTTTTCGCTTCCTAGATCTCCAACAGCGCGTCGGCTACTGCTTCGGGGTCGGTGAGTAGCGCGAGGTGGTGGAGGTCGAGCACGAGCGTGGGCCAGCCGTGCTCGCGCGCGGCGGCGGTTTCCGATTCGTAGGTCGCGCTCAACTGCATGAACGCCGACGGCGGGTCCGGAACCTCGGGCATGACCACGTGCAGATCGGCGACGGGCACGCGCGGGCAACCGGCAACGAAGGTCGCTGCGGAACGTGTCGTCGGACAGGAGCGTGCGCATCGCTTCGTCGCCCCACCATTCCGGCCACGGCGGGAGCAGCCCGTCAACCGCTTGCGACTCGAGCCGCTCGACGAACGCGGGCGGAACGGTCTGCGCCCAACTCCGGCCCGGATGCGGGAGCAGCGCGTCGACGTAGATCGCGCGTTTCACGCCGCCGAACTGTTCGGCAAGCGCAGGTAGCCGCGAGCCGGCACCGCTGTGGCCGGCGAGAACGATCGGCGGTTCGATCAGCATCATCAACATCGTGCACGCAGACGCGCAACCCGCGCGCTCGCAAAACGTCGGCGACACGACTCCATGCGAACGGGCCGGTGAACGGACTGGCGACGAGCACGAACCCTGCGCGCGTCCGTCAGCCGTCATCGGCGTCAGCGCTCTCCGAGCTCGTCGAGCACCGCGTCGGTGTCGGCGCCGAGGGCCCGGCCGACGAACCGCACCTCGGCCGGAGTACGCAGGAGCCGGGCAACCGGACCTTGCATCACTACGCCGTCGACCTCGACGAACACGTCGCGCGCGATCACGTGTGGATCGGCGAGCAGGTCGTGCATCGAATACACCGGCCCGATCGCGGCCTCGACTTCGTCGAACGCGGCCAATACCTCGGCACTCGAACGGGCGCCGACCCATTCGCCGACGATCTGGTCGAGCTCTTCGCGATGCCCGGCGCGCAGCTCGAACGACGCGAAGCGCGGATCGTCGCCGTGGCCGAGCAGCGTGAGCACGCGGTGCGCGACGGTCTCGGCCGACGTGGAGATTGCGACCCACTTGCCGTCACTGCACTGATAGGTCCCGCGCGGCACGGAGTACGGGATGCCGGAGCCGAGGCGCGGCTGCTCGTAGTCGAGGTGGGCGGCGGCCGACGGCAGCGCCGACATCATCTGCAACATCGACTCGAGGAGATTCACGTCGACGACCTGACCCTTGCCACTGCGATCGCGTTCGCGCAGCGCGACCATCACCGCGAACGCACCGCCGAGCGCGGCCACTTCGTCGGTCAGCGCGATCGGCGGCAACAGCGGCGCGCCGTCGGGCTCCCCGTTGATCGCCGCGAACCCGCTCATTGCCTCCGCGATCGTGGCGAAACCCGGCTTGCCCGAATAGGGACCGTCTTGTCCGAAGCCGGTGACGCGCAACACGACCAGGCGCGGGTTGCGCGCGAACAACACGTCGGGTCCCAAGCCGAGCCGCTCGAGTGTTCCCGGCCGGAAGTTCTCCACGAGCACGTCGGCGGTGTCGGCCAATTGCAACAACGCGTCTCGACCGGAGTCGGACTTGAGGTCGAGCACGATCGTGCGCTTGTTCCGACCGAGCAACTTCCACGTGTACGAATCGCCGCCCTCGGGCGGGAACCAACCCATGCGGCGCACGCCGTCGCCACTCGGCGATTCGACCTTCACCACATCGGCACCGAAGTCGGCGAGGTGGCGGGCCGCGCCCGGGCCCGCGAACACCGTCGCCATGTCGATCACGCGCAGACCATCGAGCGCTTGCACGCCCGGAGGCTAGGAGATCACGAAATCGTGAAGCCCTTCACCATTCCTTCGAGCGCGTGCGGCAGCCCGCCCTTGGCCGTGTCCGGGAAGAAGCAGATGAACATGTAGTCGCCGGGTGTGAGGTCGAGGCTCAACCACGCGTGCTGCTGCGACGACAGCCCCACCGTTCCGCCGACCTCGCTGAACGGCGGCGGACCCGCGGGCGGCGGCGTGCCGGGCGCGGTGAGTAGGAAGGCCTTGGCGTCGTTCACCGTCTTGCCCGCCGCCAACTTGTAGAGCACGGCCTCGTGCACTTGGTTGCCCTGGTTGGAGATGTCGATCGTCCCCTTGCCCGAGAAGCCCGGCGGCAACGTGAACGAGAAGTCGCCGAGTGTGATCGTCGACGTTGCGACCGGCGCGACGTCGACCGAATCGGCCGCCGTCGCGACCTTCACTTCGCCGAGCATTCCCTTGGCCACGTGCGGCTTACCGTCTTTGCCCGGGATGAAGCAGGCGATCGCGTATTCGCCCGGGTCGAGCTTCACCGTCGCGGTGACCGACTTGCCCGGCGCCACGTTGTTGGGACCGCCGACGAAGATCGTGCCCGGCTGCACCTTGGCCAGGTCGGTGGTGACCGCGTACGCCTTGAACTCGGCGAGCGTCGCCGAACCGAGCTTCACGAGCTGGAGCTGGTGATCTTCCTTGCCCTGATTGGTCAGGGTCACGTCGACGTAACCGGCCGGCATCGTCGCGGGCGCGGTGAAGCTGAAGTCGTGCGCGGTGATGGTGACCTTGGGGCGGTCCTTGGGTGTGCCCGCGGTCGTCGTGGTGTTCCCCGAGTCGGACGACTTCGAGCTACTGCCACAACCGGCGAGCACCAGGCCTCCGATCATCACTGCAATCAACCAACGGCGCGCGATCACAACACCCTCCAGTTTCGTTTCCGTTTGTTCGCCACCCGCATGGCAAACGGATCAGTTATTTACCACAACTGCGTGAAGCTGCGATCGCTTTGCGCGCCCAACGCGTAGTCGCGGTACAGACCCGCGAACATGCCGCGCGTCTTCTCGGTCCACGCCATGGCGGCGGGAGTCGCGATGCGGTGCACGAGTTGCGTGTAACCACCCTCGTGGATGCGGTACTCCGCCCACGCGCCCGGATAGTCCTTCACGCACGCGATCTCCACGATGGGTACCCGGCGCGCCGCGTCGAACCGGCGCACGCGATTGCGATGCGTGTGGCCGGCGAAGTAGCCCGCGATCGCCTCGCACCGGTCGATCACTCCGCAGAGGGCTTCGCTGTCGTCGGGGTTGATGCCGAAGTAGCTCTCGTTGCGCTCGTCCGAGCTCGGATCCCACGGATGGTGATGGCCGAACACGAGAACGGGCTTGGTCGATTCGCCGCGCCAGCTCCTCGAGCCATTCGAGCTGGTTGTTCGCGATCTGCCCGTGCTCGCTTCTCGGCCGCACGGTGTCGAGCGTCGCGAGCGTCACACCGTCGAGCTCGATCGTGAACGGCGCGGTCGCCGCGATCGTGTCGGAGAGCATGGCGTCGTGGTTGCCGCGCACATGGTGCATACGCGGCGCCGAGCTTGGAGTACGCGTCGACGAACTGTTCGTACTGCTCGTCGGAACCAGTGTCGGTGAGATCACCTTTCACCAGCACGGCATCGGGATCGAGCGCCTGGATCTCGGCGATCGCCCCCGCGTTCATCACACTCGGGTACGGCGGTTCACCCGGTTCCGAGTGCAGGATCGGACCGAGCTCCTCGGGAGTCCCGAGCCGGCCACATTCCCACTCGCCGAAGTGCACGTCGTTGACGGTGGCCAGCGTGGCGAGCTGCTCGCCCGGCGGACGCGCCAGCGTCGTGATGCTCGCCGGAAGCAGATCCGTCGCGTCGACGCCGTCGACCGCGAGGGCGTACTCGGTCTCCGGTTCCAGGCCGGCGATCTCCGCCGAGTGGAACGGACCGGTCGTGGTCACCGCGTGATCGCCCACCGTCGTCGTCACGGAGGTCGGCTGATCGGTTCGGAACGTCACCACGATCTCGTCGGGCCCGACGGTGAAGAGCTCCGCGTCCTGGATCACTGACTCACCCTACGGCGAGAATGGGCGCCATGACGACGAACCGCACGGAACCTCCCCTCAAGGCCGACGAACGGGCGATGCTCATCGCATGGCTCGAGTATCAACGCGCCACACTCGAGTACAAGTGCGACGGGCTGACCGACGAACAACTACGAACGCGCTCGGTTCCGCCGTCATCGATGTCGTTACTGGGTCTCGTACGGCACATGGCCGAAGTCGAGCTGAACTGGTTCCGGTTCTGGCTCGCGGGTGAACCACCGAACCCGCGCTACGAAGAAGACGAGGAATGGAACGTGGATGGCGCCGATGCCGCGGACGGTTTCGACTACTGGCGCTCCGAGTGCGCGCACTCACGCGAGGTGCTCGCCACCTTCGACTCGCTCGACGCGGTCGGCGCGAACCAACCCGTCGACTCGAACCCGAACTCGGCCTTCTCGGTGCGGTGGGTGATGGTGCACATGATCGAGGAGTACGCGTGCCACAACGGCCATGCCGATCTCCTGCGCGAGCTCATCGACGGCGCGACGGGCGACTAGAAAGCGGCCGACCCCGACGCGTGTCTACTGGCGGGCCATCGCGACCTGCCAGCGTTCTTCGGGGCTGATCAAGTGATCTTGGTCGTCGTCGCCGATGTCGAGTTGCACCCAGTTGATCGCGCCGGTGAACGCGCTGTTCTCCGAGGTGTAGTCGTCGCTGACCGGTGAACCGGTGTCGGAGCCGACGTCGCAGGTCTCGTCGCCGGAGTAGATCATGGGCACCGTCGCGTCGACGCGCCCGGCGCCGACCTTCGTGCCGTCGAGGTACATCGTGACGTCACCGCCTTTGGCGAGCCCGCCACCGTCGTACGCGAACTCCATGCGCACCTGGTGCGTCCCGCTCGGAACCGTGGTGTCGCCGGCGACCTTGAACCGTTGGAGGCCGAGCAGGTTGTGGCAGTAGACGGGCTTGCCGTCGAGCAGGTACACGGCCCAGCCCGCGAACGCGCCACCTTGCGCGACGACTACTCCGTTCGCCGCCACCTTCAGGTACGACGATCTCGGCGGTGACCGAGTGGGATTTGTTCTTGAGGTTGAGGACCGAGTTCTCGGTCAGCCGCCCCATTCCGCCGAAGAGCAGCTGGGTCTTGCCGTGCACGAGCGTCGGGCCGGCCCGCGAGGTCGGAGTCGAAGCGCTCGATGCGGCGGTCATCGAGCGGGAGCACGCTGTACTTCACGGCCTCGATCAGGAACAGCCGTTGGAGCTCCGCGAGCTTCGCCGGATTGTCGGCCGCGATGTTGTCGGCCTGGGTCCAGTCGTCGGGGGCATATAGCTCCCACGCGTCGTCATCCAGTGCGGGGAGCTCGGCCGCCGCGACCCACGGGGTGCTGTGCCGGGTAACCGCGGTCCAACCCTGGTGGTAGACGCCGCGGTTGCAGAACATCTCGAAGTACTGCAGGTCGTGCGCCTCCGGCGCCGACCCGTCGTCGAACGCGAACCGCATGCTCTGACCGTGCATCGGCATCTGTTGGATGCCATTCACGAACGACGGGGCCGGGAGCCCGGCCACGTCGAGCACGGTCGCCGCGATATCGATGACGTGGGTGAACTGCGAACGGGTCTCGCCTTGCGACGTGAACCCGTTCGGCCAATGGACGATCGTTCCGTTGCGGGTGCCGCCCCAGTGCGACGCGACCTGCTTCGTCCACTGGTACGGCGTGTTCATCGCGTGCGCCCAACCAACCGCGTAGTGGTTGTACGCCTTCGGCGTGCCGAATTCGTCGACGTGGGACGCCATCGACTCCGCCGTCTCGAACGCCGACGCACCGTTCATCATCAGCAACTCGTTGAAGGACCCGTTGATCGTGCCTTCCGCGCTCGCGCCGTTGTCGCCGAGGATGTAGAAGACGAGCGTGTCGTCGAGCACCCGCAACTCGGCGAGCGCGTCGATCAGACGACCGACGTGATGATCCGTGTGCTCCAGGAAACCCGGCGTAGACCTCCATCTGGCGGGCGAGCACCGGCTTGAGCTCGTCGGGCATGTCATCCCACGCCGGGATCTCCGTCGGGACGAGCGGTCAGCTCCGCGTCGGCCGGTATGACGCCGAACGCCTTCTGGCGCGCGAACGTTCGCTCGCGTAGCACGTCCCAACCGGCATCGAATTGGCCCTTGTACTTCGCCGACCACTCGATCGGAACGTGATGCGGGCGCGTGGGTCGCGCCCGGCGCGTAGTACATGAAGAATGGCTTGTCGGGCATCAGCGCCTTCTGCTGGCGCGCCCACCCAATCGCCTTGTCGGTCATGTCCTCGGTGAAGTGGTATCCCTCTTCGGGCGTCTTCGGCGGCTCCAACGGCGTCGTGCCCTCGTAGATCGCCGGGTAGTACTGATTGGTCTCGCCGCCGATGAACCCGTAGAAGTGCTCGAAGCCCGAACCGGTCGGCCATTGCCGGAACGGCCCCATCGGGCTGGTCTCCCACACCGGCACCTCGTGGCACTTGCCGAACTGGGCCGTGCTGTAACCGTTGAGTTTCAGAGATCTCGGCCAGCGTCGCCGCCGTATCCGGGCGCACCGACGACTGCCCCGGCGCCGAGGTCGCGACCTCCGTAATCGCACCCATGTTCACACTGTGATGATTCCGTCCCGTCAACAACGCCTGACGAGTCGGTGCACACAACGCGGTGGTGTGGAACCGCGTGAATTTCAGTCCACCGGCCGCGAGACGCTCCGCATTCGGCGCCGCGCACGGGCCCCCGAACGCGCTCGACGCGCCGAATCCCCAGATCGTCGATCAGGATGACGAGCACGTTCGGCGCACCTTCGGGCGGGCGCAGCGGGACGATCGGCGGGAACGACGAGTTCGGATCCGCCGCGTCGTACGAAGTGAGCCCGGGCGGCACAACTTCCGGGATCGGGAGCACACTGCGTTGGATCTCGGTCATCGCGGCAGCGTCGCATGCGCCGCGCGAGCCGTCACCACCCGCAGTAGGTGAGGTCTCAGACGCGGGAGCGTTTGCCGAGGCGGCCCGAAAGTCGCCAGGGACCTCGCTGCATGCCGGCGCGTTGCGCGGAGCGGCGCGACGCCTCGACCCACATGCTCATGGGCTCGGGTGCGATCGCGGTGCGCGCGGCCGCGGCGCGCTCGGCCTCGATCACCGACAGCGCGGCGACGATCGCCGCGACCTGCTCGGCGGTCGGGTTGCCGCCGACCACTTCGGCCGCGCATCTAGAGGGGCGTGTTGCCGTGCTTGCGGGCGGGCATCTGCTCGCGCTTCGTGCGCAGCATCGAGAGCGCGCTCGACAGCATCTTGCGGGTGTCGCGCGGGTCGATCACGTCGTCGACGTACCCGCGCTCGGCCGCCTGGTACGGGTTGAGGAAGCGGTCTTCGTACTCGAGCATGAGCTCGGCCCGGCGCGCCTCGGGATCGGCCGCGACCTCGATCTCCCTGCGGAAGATGATGTTCACGCCGCCCGACGCGCCCATCACCGCGATCTCGGCCGACGCCCACGCGTACGCGATGTCGGCGCCGATCGACTTCGAGTTCATGACGACGTACGCGCCGCCGTATCCCTTGCGCGTGATGATCTGCACCCGCGGAACGGTCGCCTCGCAGTACGCGTAGAGCAACTTGGCGCCGTGGCGGATGATGCCGCCGTACTCCTGATCGGTGCCGGGCAGGAATCCGGGAACGTCTACGAACGTGACCAGCGAGATGTTGAACGCGTCGCACGTACGCACGAAACGCGCCGCCTTCTCCGACGCGTCGATGTCGAGGCTGCCCGCGAGCACCTGCGGCTGGTTGCCGACGATGCCGACGACGTGACCGTCGATCCGCGAAGCCGCACACGATGTTCATCGCCCAGAGCGGGAACACCTCGAAGAAATCGCCGTCGTCGACCACGTCGGCGATGACCTTCTTCATGTCGTACGGACGGTTGGGCGAATCGGGAACCAGATCGACGACGTTCTCGCACGGGCGGTCGGCGGGATCGCTCGCTTCGAAGTGCGGCGGGTCCTCGAGGTTGTTCGACGGGAGGAACGACATCAGGTAGCGCACCTGCTCGATGCACGACTGCTCGTCGTCGGCGACGAACGTCGCGACATCCGCTCTTGGTCGCGTGCGTCATCGCGCCGCCGAGCTCTTCCTGGGTCACGTCTTCGCCGGTGACCGTCTTCACGACGTCGGGTCCGGTGATGAACATGTTCGACACGCCCTTCACCATGAAGATGAAGTCGGTCATCGCGGGCGAGTAGACCGCGCCGCCCGCGCAGGGCCCGAGCACGACGCTGATCTGCGGGATCACACCCGACGACTTGACGTTGCGCAGGAAGATGCCGCCGTACGACGCGAGCGACACGACACCCTCTTGGATGCGTGCGCCGCCACCGTCGTTGAGACCGATGAGCGGCGCGCCTACCGACTCCGCGAGGTCCATCACCTTGTGGATCTTCTCGGCGTACACCTCGCCGAGCGCGCCGCCGAAGATCGTGAAGTCCTGCGAGAAGAGGAACACCTTGCGGCCGTCGATCTCGCCCCAGCCGGTGATCACGCCGTCGGTGAGCGGCCGGTTCGCCTCGATCCCGAAGCCGTGCGCGCGGTGCCGGGCGAGCATGTCGAGCTCGACGAAGGTGCCGGGATCGACCAGCAGGTCGATGCGCTCGCGGGCGGTGAGCTTGCCCCGCTCGTGCTGGCGTCGCACCGACGCTTCGGGCCCGGCGTGCAGCGCCTCTTCCTTGAGCTTGGCGAGCTGCTCGAGCCGGTCGGACATGGGGCGGGGCGCCGGCGGAAGCGGCGCGCCTTTCGGGTCATCTGCCATGCGAAAGAGGCTAGTAGGCGCCCCCGCCGCGGCCTTAGCTCGACGGGGTGGGCGTCGCGCCGAACGAGTCGTAGACGCGACCTTCGGCTTCGGCCTTCCGCCGCCCCGCCTCGTACTGGAACGGAGAGATGCCGCCCGCTTCCCACGGCCCGACCGAACCGGCGGCGAGCGCGGCGTCGGACTTCGCGACGATCCCGAACTCCTCCCGCACCGCGTCGATCGGGAGATGCGCGCGCTCGAACCAGTCGATGCGCAGCAGGTCGGGCCCGTCCGCGTGCGTGCCCACCAGCGCACCGCGCCGCAGCGCGTCGGCCAGCCGGATCGCCATGCCCTCGTGCGAGAGGTGACCACGGTCGTACGCGAACAATCCGGCGCCGCTCGCGAGATACCCCGTTTCGAACAGGCTGATGACCATCGCCAGCAACGAGAAGGCACGGGGATCGTCGTTGGCGCGCGAGATGAAGGCGAACACTTCGATCTCGGCCTCGACCGTGGAGCCGTAGTGGCCCAGCACGTGTACCCAGTCGTGTTGCGCGAGCAGGGGCGGCGCGCTCCCGGGCCGGCCGGGGAACTCGAAGCCGCGCGCGTCGTAGAACTTCGCGACCTCGCGACCGAAGGAGCCTTCGGGCAGATCGCGTAGCTGCTCCCATCGGTGCCCGAGGTCGGGGTCGTTCGCGGCCTCCTCCCACGCATCCGACACCGCGGTCGACGTGTGCAACGCGTCGGCGTGCTCGGGATCCCACGTCTCCATGTAGCCGCTGCGTTGGAAATCGACGAGTGCGAGCCCCAAGCTGCCGTGCGCGTACCGCTGCGCGATCCTGAGCATCGCGTCGTCGGTGTTCAGCTCCGCGGCGTAGCTCTCGACCCGCTCGACCACCTCCTCGGGCAGCGGGTTCAGAACCAGCGCGCAGACGAGCATGAAGTGCACCATGCGGGTGCGGAAGAACAGGTCCCGGTCGGCGAGGGCGCGGGCGAACTCCTGCGGGCCGAGCCGGGGAAGTCGCCGGCCGGGGACGACGAAGCCGGTCATGGCGTCGGTGACCGACTCGATCAACATGCGCTGCAAGCTGGTGAGCTCGCCGCCGATCGAGACCGCGCCCGCAACTCCGCCCGCGATCACACGCGCTTCGGCGGCGTCGGGCGGGGTCAGCTTGGCGGCTTCGGCGGCAGGGAGGGGAACGGGCATCGGACGCCCCAAACCAATGTGATGTCGGGATCTATTCCTGGACGAGCTCGATCAGCGTGCCGAACGCGGTCTTGGGATGCACGAAGGCAACGGTCGTGCCCCGGCTTCCCGGACGCGGGCGTTCGTCGATCACGCGATGACCGTTGGCCTTCACGGCCTCGAGCGCGGCCGCGCAGTCGTCGACGCGGTAGCCGACGTGGTGAATGCCTTCACCTTTGGTCTCGAGATACTTGGCGACCGTCGAGTCGGGGCGGCTGGGCGTGAGCAGCTGGATGTAGGAGTCGGCGACCTTCAGCAGCGCTTCTTCCACACCGTCTTTCTCGACGATCTCGCGGTGGTCGACCTCGCAGCCGAACGTCGTTCGGTAGTAGTCGATCGCGGCTTCGAGGTCCCGAACCGCGATGGCGACGTGATCGATCTCGGTCAACAACATGTTCGGATCCTTGGAACTACTCATGCGTAGCGCCGGAAGAGGGTGATCTGGTCGATGTGTTGCGCGCGCGTTTCCTCGTCGGTGACACCGAGACCACCTTCGGGTGCGAGGCACAACACGCCGACCTTGCCTTCCGCGAGGTTGCGGTGCACTTGGTAGGCGGCTTCACCGGTCTCTTCGAGTGTGTACACCTTCGAGAGCGTGGGGTGAACCCGCGCTTCGCACACCATCCGGTTCGCTTCCCACGCTTCGCGGTAGTTCGCGAAGTGACAGCCCTTGAGCGTCTTGAGATTCATCCAGAGGTAACGGTTGTCGTATTCGATCTTGAAGCCCGACGTCGCCGCGCACGTGATGATCATCCCGCCGCGCTTGGCGACGAACACCGACGCGCCCATCGTCGACCGGCCCGGGTGTTCGAACACGATGTCGACGTCGCGGCCGATCAGGCTGCGGATCTTCTTGCCGAACCGCAGCCACTCCGCGGGATCCTGCTCGGTGTCTTCCGCGTTCCAGAACTGGTAGTTCTCGGCGCGCCGGTCGATCACCGCGTCGCAGCCGAGCTCACGCAACAAGTCGGCGCGCTTCTCCGACGAGACCACTCCAACCGGTGTGCCGCCGCCGTTGTTCACGTACTGCACCGCGTAGGCACCGATGCCGCCGGTCGCACCCCACACCAACACCGATTGACCCTGCGTCATCTGCGTGCCGTTCGGGCTGACGATCATCCGGTAGCTCGTCGAGTTGCACAGCGCGTTGCACGCCGACTCTTCCCACGTGAGATGTTCCGGCTTCGGCATGAGTTGGTTGGCTTTGACGACCGCGATCTCGGCGAGTCCGCCGAAGTTGGTCTCGAACCCCCAGATCCGTTGGTTGGTCGCCATCATCGAGTCGTCGTGCGCGGACGGATCCTGGTCGTCGACGTGCAAGCAGTGCACCGTCACCCGGTCGCCCGTCTTCCAGTTGCGCACCGCGGAACCCACCCGGAGCACCACGCCTGACGCGTCGGAACCCATCACCTGGAACGGCTGGTCGTGGCGCGCGCCCCACACGCTCTCCTTCGCGAGGCGCTTCAAGAACCCGAAGGTCGGCAGCGGCTCGAAGATCGACGTCCACACCGTGTTGAAGTTGATGGCCGACGCCATCACCGCCACGAACGCTTCGTCGGGCGCGAGCTCCGGCAGCGGGAACTGCTCCACGTGCGTCGACTTGCGCGGGTCCTTCTCCTCCGAAACGAGCCCGGCGAACATCTCGACCTCGTCGGCCTTCACCAGGGCGCCCCGGACCGTGGCCGGCAAGGGCAGGGCCGCGAGCTCGTCGGCGGGGGCATTCGTGACGATCGCGGAACGGATTGCGTCGATCTCGGTGTTGCTCATGGGGTGAAGCTACCGGCCAGTAGCGGCCCGTAACCAGCCCTCATACACTGTCGACCTCACATTCCACAGGTCGGTTCATAGCTCTTCGAGCGGAAAAGTTGGGGAGGCACTCATGCCCGGATCGGTGATCGTCGGATCGGCACGCACGCCGATCGGGAAGCTGTCCGGGGCGCTTGCGAGCTTCAGCGCCGCCGACCTCGGTGGCCTCGCGATCAAGGCCGCGCTCGAGCGGGCCGGTGTCGGCGCCGAGCAGATCGACTACGTGCTCATGGGCCACGTGCTCCAGGCCGGCCAGGGTCAGATCACCGCGCGCCAGGCGGCCGTGAACGCCGGCATCCCGATGACGACGCCCGCGAACACGATCAACAAGGTCTGCCTCTCGGGGATCAACGCGATCTACCTCGCCGATCAGATGATCCAGGCGGGCGACGCCGAAGTCGTCGTCGCCGGCGGCATGGAGTCGATGACCAACGCGCCCTACCTCCTGCCCGGCGCGCGGGCCGGCTACCGCATGGGCGACAAGGAAGTCGTCGACTCACTCATCAACGACGGCCTGTGGTGCGCGTTCGACGCGGTCCACATGGGCGCGGGCACCGAGAACTACGTCGGCCAGGTCGGCGGGATCACGCGTGAGGCCCAGGACGAAGCCGCGGCCAAGAGCCACGAGCGCGCGGCCGCCGCCCAGAAGGAAGGTCGCTTCGCCGACGAGATCACGCCGGTCTCGATCCCGCAGCGCAAGGGTGACCCGGTGCTCGTCGACACCGACGAGGGCGTGCGGCCCGGTACCACCACGGAATCGCTCGGTGGGCTGCGTCCCGCGTTCTCGAAGGACGGCACGATCACGGCCGGCAACGCGTCGCAGATCTCCGACGGCGCCGCGGCGGTGATCGTGATGAGCAAGGCGAAGGCCGAGGAGCTCGGCGCGACTCCGCTCGCAGAGCTCATTGGCTACGGCATGGTCGCCGGACCCGACCCGTCGCTCCTCACGCAGCCGTCGCGCGCGATCAAGCGTGCGCTCGAGCACGACGACATGACTCCCTCCGACGTCGATCTGTTCGAGCTCAACGAGGCGTTCGCCGCGGTCGGCCTCGCGTCGATGCGCGACCTGGGCATCTCCGACGACATCGTCAACGTGAACGGCGGCGCCATCGCGCTCGGCCACCCGGTCGGCATGTCGGGCACGCGCGTCGTGCTCACCTTGATCAACGAGCTCCGGCGCCGCGGCGGCGGAGTCGGTGCGGCGGCACTGTGCGGCGGCGGCGGTCAGGGCGACGCAGCAATCATCCGCACCCTCTAACTCCGCAGACCGCTAACTCCGCCGACCTCTAACTCCCAAGAGTCGCCGGCGCGGCCGCGTAGGCCCCCGTTAGGGTTTGTGGATGGTGCCGGACCTGCGACCTCGGGGGATCGGCGAGATCCTCGACGCGGCCGCTGCGCTCTACCGCTCGCGCTTCGGACAGCTCGTGCGGTACGCGGCGATCATCGTCGTGCCCGTCCAGGCGTTCCTCGCGATCGTGTTGTTGTCGGCCCAGCCCGACAGCTTCTCGGTAGGTCTCTCCGGCAGCGCGACGCCGCAGTTCGACACCGGACGGGCGCAGCTCGCGGCCACGTTCGTGGTGTTCGTGGTCGGCATCGTCACCAACGCGTTCATCGTCGCGGTGACCACCCGGATCGTCGCGAACCAATACGTCGATCACTCCGAGCAGAGTCTGCGACTGCTCAGCAACACCGGGCGCCGATTCTTCGCAGTGGTCGGCGTCAGCCTGATCGTCGCGATCTCCCAACTCGTCGGTCTCGCGTTCTGCTTCGTCGGCACCGTCGTCCCGATGGTGTTCTTCGCGGCCACGATCCCGGCGTTGATCCTCGAACGGAGAGGCGTAGGCGGCGCGCTCGGGCGATCGGTCGAGCTCACGAAGGGGCATTTCTGGCACGTGCTCGGCGTCGTGCTGAGCGCCGCGTTCATCGCGGCGCTCCTGAATGGCGCGCTCGCCGTAGCACTCAACATCTTCGCCCAGAACACGAGCCCGACCACGCAGGTGCTCAGCCAAGCCGTCGCCAACACGATCGCCTCGGTCCTCACCACTCCGTTCACGGCCGCGGCAACCGTCGCCCTCTACTTCGACCTGCGCATCCGTGACGAAGCGTTCGATGTGCAGATCGCCATGGCCAACACGCAGGCCGCGCGGTGAGCGCGCCGCGGTTCTCGGAACCGGTCGACCCCGATCGGGCACGCGCGTCCGCGCGCGACATTCTCGGCGGACGTCGGTTCCGCGCCACGCACACGCCTCGTCCGTTGCGCAAGCCGTTGAACTGGCTCGGTGATCGCCTGAGCAGCATCGGCGCACTGGTTCGGTCGCGTGTTCTCCCACGTGCCGACGGCGTTGTTGTTCATCCTCGGTCTCGTCGTGGTCGGGCTCGCGATCGCCTACATCGTGAGCAAGGCGCGCGGCGAATCGCGGCGCCGCCATCAGACACGGGCGCGGCGGCGACCTCGGCGGTGCGCGCGTCGAAGATCCCGACGAGCTCGAGCGCGCGGCCGACACGGCCGAACAGGCCGGTCAGCTCGACATGGCCGTGCGGCTCCGCTTCCGCGCCGGTCTGCTGCGGCTCGGTAATCGTGGCGCGATCCGGTACCGCCCGTCGGTCACGACCAACGAAGTGCGGCGCGTATTGGGATCCGAGACGTTCGACGAGTTGGCGCGCACGTTCGACGCGATTGCGTACGGCGGACGCGAGGCCGAGGCACCCGACGTCGACGCCGCCCGTCGCGAATGGCCCCGCGTCGTCGCGGGCGCGAACAAGAGCGCCGATGGCGACTGAAGCGCCAAGCCCGTCAGCCGGGAAGTCGGCGACCGGCGAGTCGAAGGCAGGCCGGCGGGTTCGCGATCGTCGCCATCGTGCTGATCGGCGGGATCATCGCGCTCAACGTCGCGGCGAAGGGCCTCGACCACGCGGTCGGCGGCAACGAGCCGAGCGGCGTCGCGGGGTCGTCGTACGGAACGCAATCGACCGGGCTCGCAGCCGCGGCGTCGTTGTTTGCCGACTACGGGCATCCGATCGTCCGCCAGCGGGGATCACTCGCGTCGGCGACCCTCGATCCGCACATGACCCTGTTCGTCATCGAACCGGAGACGCTCACCGAAGACGACGAAGCGACGCTGCTCGAGTTCGTCGAGCCGGGGCGGCCGGCTCGTGATCGGTGGATCGCAACCGTTCTATCTCCACGGGCTCCGCGATCACCCGCCCGAATGGGATCCGAACGGGCTCAAGACGTACGCCGAGATCGCACCGATCCTCGGCGCGCGGCAAGTCGAGACCGCGGGCCAAGGCGTATGGACCGACCCCGGTTCCGGAACCGTCTACGCGGACACGGGCGACGCGGCGTTGCTCACCCAGGAAAACGTCGGACTCGGCGAGATCTACTTTCTCGCCGACGCGTCGCCGCTCGAGAACGACTATCTCGGCCGCTCCGACGACGCCGCGTTCGCACTCGGGCTCGCGGGTAACCAGTCGCGAACGGTCGGCTTCGCCGAGGGAACGCACGGGTACGGCGAGACCCGCGGTATCAGTGCGATCCCGACGCCGTGGAAGATCGCACTGGTGATCCTCGCCCTGGCGGCAATCGTGCTCGCCTGGTCGCGGAGTCGCCGGTTCGGGCCACCCGACCGACCGGCGCGTGATCTCCCGCCGCCGCGCGCCGAGTACGTGCGGGCGCTCGTCGGTCACGCTCGAACGCACACGCGATCCCGGAACCGCACTGGCACCGCTGCAACAATGGGCGCGCTTGCACATCGCGGAGCGCGCTCATCTCCGAAGCGATGCTTCGCCGGAAGAGATCGACCGCGCCGCGATCACGCTCGGATTCTCCGAAGCGGAACGCGCCGCGATCTGGTATCCGCCCACCGATGACAACACCGCGCTCGCGCTGGGTCAGCTCGTCTCGCGTTTGTCACAAGACGAGAGGAGCCCGGTGTGAACGAACTTCGCGATCGGGTCGTGCAAGAGGTCCGCAAGGTCGTCGTCGGTCAAGACGGCGTCGTCGAGGTGCTGCTCGCGGCGGTCACCGTCGGCGGCCACCTGCTGCTCGAAGGCGTTCCGGGTGTGGCCAAGACGCTCGTCGCGAACGCGTTCGCGCGCGCGATCGGCGTCGACTTCCGGCGGGTGCAGTTCACGCCCGACATGCTGCCCTCCGACCTCACCGGGACGATGACGTTGCGATCGGGCGAGCCCGCGTTCCGCCAAGGTCCGGTGTTCACCAACCTGTTGTTGGCCGACGAGATCAACCGCACGCCGCCGAAGACCCAGGCCGCGTTGCTCGAGGCAATGCAGGAACGCCAGGTGAGTGTCGACGGGGTGAGCCGACCGCTCCCCGATCCGTTCATCGTCGTCGCGACACAGAACCCGATCGAGTACGAAGGCACCTATCCCCTGCCCGAAGCGCAACTCGACCGCTTCCTCGCCAAGATCGATGTCGGCTACCCGGGCGCCGACGACGAAGCCGCGATTCTCCGGCTCGCGGCACAAAGGAGTCGCGCCGGCGACACTCGACGACGTGCACGCGGTCACCTCTGCCGCGGAGCTCATCGCGGCCCGCGAGACGGTCGACGCGACAACCGTGAGCGATGCGATCGTCAACTACGTCGTCATGCTCGTGCGCCGGACCCGGGAGCTACCGAGTGTTTCGTTGGGTGCGAGTCCGCGCGGTGCGGTGCACCTGCTCGCGGCGGCGAAGGCATCAGCCCGGCTCGGCGGCCGCGACTTCGTGACTCCCGACGACGTGGTCGCGGTCGCGCCCGCGGTGCTGCGCCATCGGCTCCAGCTCCGGCCCGAAGCCGAGCTCGAGCGCTACTCCCCCGACGACGCAGTCGCGACCGCAATCGCCAGCGTCCCGGTTCCCCGTTGACGTTCGTTCTCTCGACCCAGACCCGATGAGCCCATCCCCGCGGGCGGCGATTGCGCTGGTGATCGTCGGGTTCGTCGTGCTCGCGGTTCCGGGCTGGATCGCGATCACCCTCGCGATCGTGGTGGTCGTGCTCACCGCGGTCGACATGGTGCTCGCGCGACGCGAGCCGCGGGTTCGGCGCACGATCTCCGCCGCGCTCGCACGCGGGGTTCCCGCGTCGCTCGCGATCGAGACGAACCCCGACGTGCGCGCGGATGTCGATCTGCGCCAGGCCCGGCCGCCTGACTTCACCATCGAACCGTCGACCGGACGTGGAACGATCGACGTGGAAGTGGTCGCGGACCGGCGGGGCGCGGATCGGCTCCCGCCGGTTGCCGCCCGGCGCCGGGGCCCCCTCGGCTTGGGCACATGCACGTTCGACGCCGATGGGGGCACCGATCTCCTCGTGTACCCCGACGTGTTCGTGGCGCAGCGGCTGGTAGTCGCGCTGCGGCGCGGTCGCTTCCGCGATCCGGGCCTGCGGACGCGTGGCCCGCTCGGCTTGGGCACCGAGTTCGAATCCGTGCGCGACTACCTCCCCGATGACGACGTGCGCCAGATCAACTGGCAGGCGACCGAACGCACAGGTCGACCGATGAGCAATCAGTACCGGATCGAGCAAGACCGCGATGTCGTGTGCCTGGTCGACGCGGGTCGGCTCGATGGCCGCGCCGATCCGCCGCGCCGACGACACGAACGAAAGCGCGGAAGCGACGCGGCTCGACGCCGCGGTCGACGCGGTCACGATGGTCGCGCTCGTCGCCGACGAGCTCGGCGACCGGTGCGGCGTGACGGTGTACGACTCCGAGGTCCGGCGCCGACTCGTCCCCCGGCGCGTGGGCGGCAAAGCCGTCGTCCGCACCATCCTCGACATCGAGCCGACGCTCGTCGACAGCGATCACGATCTCGCGTTCCGCGCGGTCGGCGGCGTCAAGCGGGCGTTGATCGTCGTGCTCACCGATCTCGTCGATGAAGCCGCGGCCCGTTCGCTGCTCGACGCGGTCCCGGTGCTGGCGCGCCGGCACGCCGTCGTGATCGCGTCGGTGCGCGATCCCGACCTCGACGTGCCGCTCACGCACGCGCCGCAGACACCGCGCGACGTCTACGCGGGTGCGATTGCGCTCGACGTGCTCGACGGCCGGGCGCAAGTCATGAAACGCCTACGGAGCCAGGGCGCGACGGTGATCGAAGCGCCGCCCGCGCAACTCGGCGAAGCGTGCGTACGCGCGTATCTACGCCTGAAGTCCCGCGCCCGCCTCTAAGGCCGGTTCCTCGGGCGGCGCACCGCGCCACAACACGAGTCCCCAGAAGACGGCGCCTAGAGAGAAGCCGACGGCGAGCACCGTCGGCAGTCCCGTACCCGCGGGTGTGAGAAAACCTTCGACCAGGCCGGCCACAACGAGCCACGGCACGGTGCCCAGCACCATCTCGATCGCGGCGCGCGCTTCCTCGCGCACGGCTTGACCGTGTGGTCGGTTGCCCGGATCGATGATCGACCAACCGAGCCGCAATCCCGCCGCGCCCGCCACGATGATGCAACTCAACTCCAACACGCCGTGCGCCGTGACGAGCTCGAAGAAGACGCGACCGTTCCCGGCGCCCACCGCCAATCCCGCGACGACGCCGAGCATCATCCCGTTCTGGATCAGGATGTAGAGCGAACCGACGCCGAACAGCAGTCCGCCCGCGAACGCGTAGAACGTCACGCCGATGTTGTTCGTGAAGATCTGCGCCGCCAGCGACGACTCTTCGTCGACCGATTTGCCGAGGCTCTGGCCAGGAGTGCGCGGTTCGGTCACCGACTGGAATTCGGTCGGCACCATGCCGCTCGCCGGACCGGGATCGCGCCAGGCCCAGTAGCCACCGAGCAGCGCGGGAACCGCAAGTGCGAGGAACGAAATCGCGAGAATGAGCTTGCGTTCGCGGATGCGGCGCCAGTATCCGGTCGAGAAGAACTCCCACACGCTCGTCCGTGACGACGGCGCGTTGTAAACGCCTTGGCGGCCGCGTTGCACGAGCTGTTCGAGGCGAACGACGATCGCGTCTCCGGGAAAGCGTCGGCGCGGGCGCGAGGTCAGCCGCGCTGGCGCGGTACAACGCGCCGAGCCGGCGCACGCCGTCGGCACCGAGCCGGCTCGGACGGTTTCCGGCAACCGCAAGCAACTGTTCGAGCTCGTTCCATGTAGGAGATCGATCGGAAACGAACTCGTCTAGGTTGGTCACGTGCAACTCGACGATCGGGTCACGCTCGCGACACCCGAAGGAGTGGCGCTCGAGCTCATACTCGCGGGTCTGGGTTCACGATTCCTCGCCCGCCTCCTCGACTCGGTCATCCAGTTCGGCGTCATCGTCGCGCTTGCCTTCGGTCTCGGGATCGCCGGCGGCGGCACGCCGGGTTTCGTCCAGGCGATTGTCATCATCTTCGTGTTCCTGACGATCTTCGCGTACGACGTCGCGTTCGAGACGTTGAACAACGGGCGAACCATCGGCAAAGCAGGCCGCGGGTATCCGCGTGGTCGGCCAGACCGGCGAGCCCGTCCGCTTCCTCGCCAGCGCGATCCGCAACATCGCTCGCATCCTCGACTTCCTACCCGCCTTCTATCTTGTCGGCACGATCTCGATCATCGCCACCGAGCGCGATCAGCGGGTCGGCGACCTGGCGGCCGGCACGCTCGTAATGCGCGACCGCTTCCCGGGCATGGCCCGCATGACGGCGCCCATCACGGTCAATCCCGCGGCGGTGGCCACTTGGGATGTCTCGGCGATCGGTACCGGCGAGATTCAGGCCGTGCGCCAGTTCCTCGACCGTCGCCTCGATCTCACCCCGCCCGCGCGTAACTACTTCGCGGCCGACCTCGCCAACCGGCTCGCCCCGCGGGTTGCGGGCATCCCGCCGTACAGCCATCCTGAATATGTGCTCGAGGGCATCGTCGTCGCGAAGCAGTCGCGCTCAGTGAGCGTGTTACCGGTACTGCCGCGCCGGGCACGCGATGTTCGGATCGGAGGCGCCGCTCGTGGGCGCCGCCGCGATCTGGCCGGTCCTCCCGCTGCATCCACCGCTGGCGTGTCCCTTGCGATCGATCACGGGAATCCCGTGCCCACTCTGCGGCATGACCCGTGCGTGCATCGCGGCGGTGCACGGACATCTCGGCGCGTCGCTGGCGTTCAATCCGGGCGGGATACTGGTGGTTCTGCTCGCGACTCACGGCACTGATCCGGCCCCAGTTGCTCACGCGGGCGCGTGTGCCGGTGTGGTTGATGATCGGCGCGGCTCGGCGTGCAGTGGGTCTGGAACATCGGCTTCAATCCCACGTTCCACCAACTCCTGCTGCGCTAGTTGCGACTCAGATGAGTGTTCGCCCTACCGTGATCCGTCGCGAACTATTGTGTTGACTTCATCGAGCAGAGGTGTCGTCGTATCGGCGATGGCACTCGCCAACCAGCTGAGCCTCTCCTCGGGCGAACAACCCGTATCACGAGCTTCCTCAACACATCGACCCCGTCCGTTCCAAGATCTCGCTCGGCGAGCTCCCAGAGTCTGGTTTCGACGTCGGCAAGCTCGAGTTCAACTCTCGTCGCGGACCCACGTCGCGGTGGTTGCGATCGGTTCGAGGTCGTCCCTCTACAACGGCATACGTACGAGCTCGACTTGCTGACCCGTTCGAGACCAGCGCACCGCAATCAAGAAGGCGATCAATGATCGGTTTCACGATCGCGTCGGCAAGGTGCGTCGCCCGAGCGACGGCGTGGACGGTCGACGGTGGCCGAGGGATGCCGATCTAGATGGCCAACCACGGTGGAGAAGTAACCGTTTCCAAAGATCGCCTTCGAGAGCGGCCTTTCGAGCTTGAGTCGCCGGGTCCTCAACCGTCATCGTCGAGATCTTGTGCAACGAGCGTGACCGCGACGGCAAACCCGATCACGGTCCACGCCATGACATGTATCCAACGGTGTTCCTCGTCCCTGAGCCGCTTTCGGTGCAAGCGACAACGCGTACCTCCGCCGGGCTTGCGAATCACTATTAGTGAAAGCTTAGAACGAAAACTTCTAATGACATCCATGTAACTCGCGCAAGCAACCCAGGTAGCCCCGGTCCTAGAGGCCTTGGCGGGCTAGCGAAACGCTAGAGCGCTAACGCTCGACGTCGCGGCGGCCTTCGAACGCGTGGCCGAGCGTCACTTCGTCGGCGTACTCGAGATCACCACCGACCGGCAGCCCGCTCGCGATGCGCTGACGAGCATGCCGAGCGGCTTCAACAACCGCGCGAGGTACATCGCGGTCGCTTCGCCTTCGATGTTGGGGTTGGTCGCGAGGATGATCTCGGTCGACGCCGTCGTCGGTCGATGCGTGCCGAGCAGCTCCTTGATGCGCAGCTGTTCGGGGCCGACACCTTCGATCGGTGAGATCGCGCCTTGCAGTACGTGGTAGCGGCCCTTGAACTCGCCGGTGCGCTCGATCGCGACGATGTCGCGCGGCTCCTCGACGATGCAGAGCGATCGGCGTCGCGTCGTTCGTCCCGGCAGATCGCGCACAGCTCGCCTTCGGAGATGTTGAAGCATTGACGGCACCACGTGACGCGTTCCTTCGCGTCGATGATGGCGGTCCGCGAGGCGGCGCGGCATCGACGGGATCGACCCGAAGAAGATGGAACGCGATTCGTTGTGCGGATTTGGGCCCGACTCCGGGCAGTCGACCGAGCTCGTCGATCAGCGCCTGGACCGGTCCTTCGTAGAGGGCCAATGAACGCGGCCTCAGCCGAGCAATCCGTCGAGGCCACCAAGGCCGAGCGATCCGAGATCGAGACCGGAGGGGTTGACGGCACCGAGCTTCTCGCGCCTGCAACACCTTCGCCTGGCGTGTGGCTTCGGTCACCGCGGCGACGACGAGATCCTCGAGCGTCTCGACATCTTGGGGTCGACGACGCTCGGGTCGATCGAGATCGCGACGCAACGCGCCGTCGCCGTTGACGGTCGCCTTCACGACCCCGCCGCCGACCGTCGCCTCGAGCGACCGCGCTGTCGCAACGCTTGCTGCGCGGCCTGCATGTCGGCCTGCATCTTCTGGATCTGCTCCCAGCATGTTCATCGGGTCGGGGGACAGTCATCGTGCGTCTCCGGTCACTTGCGGGGATGTTCTTCGACCACTTCGGGCGCCGAGCCCGGCCACGAGCCGCGATGCGGGTCGGGAAGGTCGGCGTCGGGTACGTCTTCCAACTCGTCGATGTCGTCGATCACGATCGTCTCTTCGGGCTCGGCGGCCTCGGCGACGGGGACGGCACTGGGCCTCGCCCCGGTGACCGGCTTCAGCGCGTCGTGCGGCACCGAAGTCGTGCGGGATGAGCTTGAGGCGCGGCCGCCGATCCGAGCAGCGGTTCGAGCGCGGCTTTGATCGCGTGGGCTTCACTGCGGAAGCGCGCGTTGATCGTCTCGAAGCCGCTTGCCGGCGGCGCACCGAACACGACCACTCCATCTTCGATCCCGATCGGTTGCGCCTCTTGGATCGCCGCGCGCAACGGGGCCTTCAGCGTTGCGAACGCGGTGGGCCACGCTTCGACCACGTCGTCGAACAAAGTAACGGTCACGCCCGCGTCGGCCGGCGCGGCGGTATCGCCGTGGGCGGTTCGGGTGGCTGCGGCGGCCGGCGCCGGTTCGGGGCGCGCGGCTCGCGGCGTCGAGCCGCGCCGCGAGCATCGGTCCCTTCGTGCTCGGTGCGGGGGGCGGCCGGGGTCGGGCTTCGGCCGGCCGGGCTCGGCGTTACGGGCGCGATCGGTGCACGGCGCGGCCGCCACCGCGGTCGGACCGCCTGCGAGTTGACGTTCGAGCCGCTCGACCCGATCGAGCAGACTTCTCTTCGCGGTGCGGGCTTCGCGGCGGGTGAGCCGGACGACCGCGACTTCCAACACGAGACGCGGTCGGCGATCGCCTGGCCGCGGATGTCGACGATCGCCTGCCCCATCATCTCGATGCCGCGCACGAGCGCAACGTTGCCCATGCGCTCCGCGAGGTCGGTCAAGCGCGCCGCCTCTTCGGCGGGACCGTCGTAGGGAACGCGCCCGCTGGCGTTGGCGCAGAGGAACGCGTCGCGGAACGTGCGCAACAGGTCGTCGGCGATCCGGCGCGCGTCGTGACCGGCGACGCAACATCTCGTGCACACCGACGAGCGCGCCGGCGACATCTTCGCCGCGCTGACCGCATGGAGCACCGCGACCCGCTGTTCGAAGGGCACGCCGCCGAACGCTGCCTGCACCTCGAGCGCCGTCGAGCCGGCCGCCGCCGACCGCGAGCGCCTGGTCGAGAGCGACAGCGCGTCGCGTGCGGAGCCGCCGGCCTTGCGGGCGATGAGATCGATGGCATCGGCGTCGGCTTCGATGCCCTCCCGGGCGAGGATGTCGGCGAGGTGGCCGGCCAGCTCCTCGTGGAGAGCAGCGTGAACTCGAAGTGCTGGGTGCGCGACGCGGATGGTCGGCAGCACCTTCTGCGGGTCGGTCGTCGCGAGCACGAACACGACGTGGGCGGGCGGTTCCTCGAGCGTTTTCAGCAGCGTGTTCGACGCCGCCGTGCGAGAGCATGTGCACCTCGTCGATGATGTAGACCTTGCGCCGGCTGGTGGCGCCGACGCCGAGGTGCACGCTCTGGATGAGTCGCGCATCGTGTCGACACCGTTGTTCGACGCGGCGTCGAGCTCGACGAGATCGAAGAACGTCCCGCCGGCCACCGCCAGGCAGTTCTCGCACTTACCGCACGGCTCGCCGTCGGCGCCGAGGTCGAGACAGTTGAGCGCCTTGGCGAGGATGCGCGCGGTGGTGGTCTTGCCGGTGCCGCGCGGGCCGGAGAACAGGTACGCGTGACCGGTGCGGTCTTCCCTGACCGCGTTGCGCAGCGCGATGGTGACGTGATCCTGGCCGACAACTCCCAGAAGTGCTCGGGCGGTACTTGCGGTACAGGCTGCGACGCCACGGCGTCGACGCTGTACCGACGCCCGGGAAGCCTCCCTTGGCCCGCTCGCGCCTTGTTGGGTCCGGCGCGACGGGTGCCCGTGAACCGAGTCAGGTCCGGAAGGAAGCAGCTCTCAGCGGAAGCGCCCGGTGCCGCCGGGTCGCCTGACCTGTGCTGCGAGCGGGCCACCTCTTCCGTTTCGACTGCGGCTACGACCTCCGGCGCTCGAACGCCCGTGCGACCGTCGCACACTTCCGGGCCTCCGGATCTCCGCCTGTACGATCGCACCGGTTCAGGAGGGGTGCGAGAGCGGCCGAATCGGCACGCTTGGAAAGCGTGTGTGGGGCAACTCACCGTGGGTTCGAATCCCACTCCCTCCGCTGTTGCCGATCCGGTGACGCTGCTGATAGCGGGCGGGACAAGTCTACCAGATCAACCTTCGACGACTGGCTTGTCGAACAACCGAGATCTCCTCCTCGTCGGGCGGCTGAAACATTGCTGCCCAGTTTCGAAGTGAGCCCGGGTCATAGGCCAGGCAGTCGACTCGCCCGACGCCGTGCGACGTTCTGCTCGCTCGATCAACTCCTCCAACGGCGCGGTCCAGGTAATGCAGTTCCATACCGACCCCCATACGTCGTGCGCCCGAGTCCGTTCCTCATCCCGTTCAACTCGCGTCCGGAGGCCCGACTCCAAGATTACGCTTGTCCCTGCGCGAGGAGATCCTGGGAAGAAGCCCACAGCTGATGTTCGAGACGCACTCGAATTCGTCATCCCACGCATCGGCACCGAGCTGCGTCGCCCACGTGTCCTTGTCCAACCTGATGGCGGGGATTTTGGGCGCAAGCTGACGAGCGAGTGTCGACTTGCCCGAGGCCGGCAGCCCGCAGATCAACACGAGCCGCTTTTGTCGGTGACTTCGCCATGCATGATTTTAACCTGAGGGATTAGCTTCGGCGGCGATGAGGGTGCCCGACGGTCGTGTGACGGACCTGCGCGAGCTCGGCTATCTGGTCTTCGAGGGCTTCCTCGGGACCGACGAGCTGGCGGCGGCGCAGGAGGCGCTGTGGATGCACTACCCGCGGCCCGAGGACTACTTCGCCGACCCGACTGCGCATGCGTGGCTGACCACCGACCAGTGGGCCGGCATCGTCGGCGGACCGTGGCGATCGTGGAGTCTCAACCGACTGGCGTTCCACCCCGATCTGCTCGACCTGGCCGAGCGCTTCCTCGGTTCGGCCGACCTGAGGCTCTACGAGGCCGAGCTCTGGGCCAAGTACGCGGGAGCCGTCGACTACGACCAGCGCCACCACCGCGACTTCGTCAACCACAGCCTGGTCGTACCCAAGCGCTCGCAGCCGGCCACACAGCTGTTGACCTGGATCCTCCTGTCGGACGTGGGCGAGGAGGACGGCCCGACCAAGGTCGTTCCGTTGTCGGTCGGGGCGAGCGTCCCGTACTGGCCGGTCCCCGGGGATCACGACATCACCAACCACCTCCCCGCGGATCTGTTCGCGGCCGAGGAGGTCTCGATGACCGGTCCCGCAGGGACACTGTTCGCGTTTCGGAGCGACGTGCTGCACCGTGGGTCGCACATGACCGCCGGACGATCGGCCCGCTTCGCGCTCCTCGCCGACTACGACGTGTGGGGACCGCGCTGGACCGGCAGGGTCGGGTGGGCGGAGCGCGCGACGTGTCCGGAATGGTTCGAGATCGTCGAGCGTGCGTCGCCCCGGGAGCGGTCGGTGTTCGGCTTCCCCGCTCCGGGCGACCCGTACTGGGACGCGGAGACCCTGGCCGACACGCAGATGCGCTACCCCGGTGCAGATCTGACGCCCTACCGCTGAAGGACCCACGCTGCCCCGAGGGCCGCGGAGAGGTCGTGGTCGTGATGGGGCCTGGAAGGGTTCGAGAAAGATGGTGCACCAGGTCCGCCAAATTGGCTTCACACTCCACCCGTGCGCTTCAACAGGATCCCGACGGCGTTACTCGATCGGCTCCGTCGTCTTCTGCGGAATCATGTTCGTGCTGGATGGAGTCATCGTGCCGCGGTGGAATCGCCGGCGCCACTTTTCGACCTTGCTCTCATTGCAATGGTCGTACATACCGTCTTCCTCCTCCGACGAAAACAGCATGCCGTTGCACCGGCCGACCCGGACGATCGCTAGCCCGTCGCGGTTATCGTTTTTCGATTACCGGACAGGGAGCGCACGACTACGGATCCGACATCTATACCGAGGCCGACCGAGCGACGACACGCTCGCGAACCTCGGTCCGCTCGTCCCCTGGCGGGGATCTGGACCAGCGCCGAGGGGGCCGATGTTCATCCGGTGGGTCCCGGCTCGGACATCACCGGGCCCGTCGTCCACGGCGACGAGCACAACGTCTTCGTCGAGCGGTACGAGTTGCAACCGATCGACCCGCAGACCAACGGACCGCAATTGTTCTACGGCCTGCGCTATCACACGCACATCGTCAAGCCGGGTGAGGTGGAGACCTTCCACGATCAGGTCGGGTACTGGCTCTGGGAACCGGCCGCCCGGACCGTGCTCCACACGCTCGCGATTCCGCGCGGTCAGGTGCTCCTTGGCAATGGGCACCGCGGAACCCAATGCCACCGAGTTCGAGGTCAGCGCCGACGCTCGGCTCCGAGATGTACGGCATCTTGTCGAACCCATTCCTCGACCGCGCCTTCCATACGGTCAGCTTCCGCATGCGCGTCACCGTCAACGAGACGGTACGTGGTCGTACGAGGAGCACACCCGCTCCGCATGCCCGACCGTCAAGGCTTGGTCGATCACGTCGACCGCAACACGCTCAAGCGGATCGGCGACCCAATGCCCAACCCGCTCGCGACCGTCGCGTGATGGACACCGCCCCGTAGCGTAACGCCGCAGATAGGCAAGTTGACAACGCCAGTCTGAAACTTTACTTCGATGAAGCAATGAGCCACTCAAATCAAGATCTTTCGCAGCCAACAGCTTCGCGACAGTGCGTTATCCGACGAGGCTTGGTACACGATGCAGCAGCATGAACAGCACGAACTGCAACCGCACGGTGCTGCATCAACAGCTCCTGATGCGCGCGTCGAACTCGCAGACTCAGCAATACTCGCCCTCGCCTCGACCATCAGGATTCCACGCTTGCGAACCTGCGCAACCGGGCAACGGCCATCCTGTCTGCTACGACCATCGCGATAACTGTGGCCGCGAAGTCTGGACGGTCCGATACAAGTCATTCGGCCACGGCGTTGCCGGGTTGGTAGCCGTTCTGCTCTTTCTCGGCGTTTTTGCAATTCTGATGTTTGGTCGTCAGGGTTCTATGGCCCATCGATTGGACCCGGGGAGTCACCGCTCAAGACGTCCTCGATAGTCGGGCTCGCGGAGCTTCAACCTCGACGACACTCGCCTATCGATCATCGAAGACCTCCAGAGCGGCAAGACCGAGAACGAGGGTCACGTCTCGCTGTGCCATGTGCGTGCAGATCAGCGCCGTTCTATTGGTCGCTGAGTTCGTTGTTCTAGCTATCGCCCTGGCGACGCTTAAGCCGCGGCGCCGCCCTGGGCATCCGTCGGGAAAGTGGAGGTGTCGTGGGAGACAAAAGGGAAGAACAGGCCGAAGGCCGACAAAGGCAAGAACATCGTTATGGACGATGCCGGGCTCGATACCGAGATGTCGACATATCGGTTCACGAACTCGCTGAACTTCCGCGCGGGTTGCGTCTCAGCGAATCCGCGCAATGTAGAGCTGACGGATACCGAACACGTGATCTTGCTGCGAGCGTTGGTCGAGGCGCGCGGTCGTCGCGGAGTCACACTTCGCGAGAGCGACTGAGATGAACACCCTGGTCGAGAAACTCTGGCGGTGATCCCGAGCATCCCACCTTGGGTCTCGAATTTCCGACGACTGGTTAACCGGGCTGGGTTCGGACCCTTTCCCGTTGGTCCTCCGGCTCAGGTGAACTTGGCGGGCCACCCGCCCCAGCTCGGGTCGGGTTCGCCGGTGAGATAGGCGGCGCGGAGGTTCTCGAGCCAGCTCTATGCTGTCGTCGAGCCCGCCGGGCCGGTTGGCGCGAGCCACAACGGGTGATGCCGCTCGATGAGATCGTCGAGGCGAGCTCGGCAAAAGCATGGCGCTGATCCTCGGCAACATCACTCGAGCCCCCGGTGATCGCCCGCCGCGATGCGTGCGTCGTCATCGGCCATGAGATCCATCACGTTTGACAGTCCAGTGCATCTCGCGGACGAGCAGCGCGGCCGCCGGGCGGGGCGGGCGCGGGTCGACCGCGGCGCCTCCCCTCGGGCGATCAGGACCTTGACCGTAGTCGAAGCTCCTCGGTGGTCATACCTCTCGTGATTCCGTGACCGACTCGGATATCTGGGGGTAGTAAAGATAGCATCGCAAGAACCGATATGGTTAGGGAATCTGCGGCGTCACCGCTCTGGGTGCAGGTCGCCCATCGTGAGTGAGTGCCTCGCCGCGTGCCCACCCGTTGCATCTCGTAGAACGTGTGCGGTCAGCGCGGCACCGAGATCGATGTCGGCTTTTCGTTTCGAGACACCACGAGACCGCGGCGCCGTACGCGAGACCCTGGTTCGCTGATCGGCTGCTGCTGGAGGTGGCCGCCATCGCCCCAATCGGTGTTGAGTGAAACCGGTCTCCGCCGTGGGCGAGCGCAGCTTCGGCCGCCTGTGGCGACAGCTCTCCCTCGTCGTTCGTCGAGGCGGCCGGCGATGCTTGAGCCAGCTCGACGTACCCGGGCGCGACCCAGAAGGGGATCTCCGAGCCGGACGCGAAGCATCTGGGTGCGTTCGTCGAACGGGTACTCGGCGTCGTAGCCCCACTCGCACACGGTCACACCGGCGGGCACCTGCGCGAGAAGCACTCCGCCGCCGCCGGAGAACATGTCGCCCCAGATGATCACCTCGCTGTCCGGTGAGCTCGGGCAGCGCCGCGCGCGTCGCGACCCATTCGAAGTAGCTCGTCCAGCCGCTCGCGGTGGCAGCTCCCACGTTTCGTCGAGGCCGATATTGACGTCCGGCTCGTCGAACAGCCCGGCAGCAACTCGGCGAGCAGCTCGCGCACCAGCGCGAGGAATCCGGGATCTCGTCGGGATCGATCGTCATCTGCGGGTGCCCGAGACCCAAGGGTCGGTGAATCCGTCGGGTTCGATCGCAAGTGACCGGTACCGCTCGTGCTTCAGCCACCGATTCATGTGACCCAGACAGTTCTGGTTGGGCACCAACTCCACGTAGCGCTCGCGACAGAACGCATCGAGCTCGCGGATCTCGGCCGCCGTGAACGGGCTCGCCTTCGCGTGAACTTCGGCGTGGTTCTTGTAGGCGAAGGTGTGCTCGCTGTAGAGCTGGAACTGGTTCACCTTCCACTGTGCCAGCCGGTCGATGAGATCGCGCAGAGGTCTCCATACTCGGGACCTTGTGCGCGAGATCGAGCATCACCGCGCGCACTGGGAGATCGGGATGGTCGCGAATCGTTCCGATCGGGATCGATCCGTTCGAAACGTGCGTGAGCTGCGCGAGCGTCGCACGAGCGTAGAACCGACCGGCGTCGTCGCCGGCGACGACGTGCGCGCCGTCCTCCTGACGCGGAGCTCGTAACCCTCGGCAGGCAGCGCCGGGTCGATACGTTCCGACGCAATCCGATTGGCGGTGAGTTGGTCGCCGATGTCGACGAAGCGCGGACGCGGCAGCAAGTTCACGAGAACACCTTCCGGTATACGAAGTAGACGGTGCTGACCCGACCGCCAAGGGCTGCGTACGGGACGACGGGGCCGACCCAGCTGATTCGATCGAGTTGCGGCCGCGGCGCCGGAGCTCGTGGAGCGCGCCGACGAGCGCACCGTTCCCGGCACCTTTGCCGATCAAGTCGGGACGCACGGCGACCGGTCCGAGGAAGCCGGTCCGGTTGACCTCGAAGCCACAGAACGCGGCGGATCCCGCGATCGTCACGGGCGATCACGAGGTTGTTCTTGTCGAGTGCCCGCAAGACCTCGACGCGCCAGTTCGACCAATGCTCGGCCATCCATACGTCGACTTCGTCACGGTCGTCGGGACCGGCGAGCGCGTGCCCACCGGGGTCTTCGGGAATCGTCGCCAAGTCGATCGTCATGTCGAAGTTCGCATCGATCCGCTCGTAGTGGCGCCGCTCGAACAGATACATCAGGTCGACGCTCGCTCGGGACTCCGGCCCACAAGAAGTACGGAGCGTCGGCGCCGATCGTCAGCGCCGCGCTGCCCGCTGCGCGCGGCATCGGCTTCGGCCGCGCGAATGCAGCGCGCGACCGTGACCGTTGCCACGCTGCTCCGGATCGACGACGAGCAGCCCCAGATGTGTGCCGTCATCGCACGCCGAGGTGGCGACGACCCCGACGCTCGGATCGCCCCGCACGATCGTGGGCTGCTCGGCGGCGAAGAGGACCCGATCGATCTCAGCTGCGGTAGGCGAATCCGTAATGCCTCGCCGGCAGCAGATCGGCGATGGCCGCGAGCGTGCTCCGATCGAGAACCGGGAGTTCCGTCACAACGTGGGGACCGTACCCGGCATCGACGCGAGCAGGTGCAGCTGTGCGCGAGCGCGTTCGAGGTTGTGGCGGGGCCGTGACGTGCGGAAATACACGTCACCCTCGATCCAGTCCGTGAGGAACCGCACCGCTTGTTCGAACGTGACGATCGCGCCCGCAGATTCGAGCGCTTCGGATTCAGCGGCGCTCATACCCGGCATCGTGGAAACACCGGAGCGATACCCGTCGAGCGCGGCTCGGTACAACTCCGGATCCACAACTGCGCGCTCGGTCTGAGGCTCGTCTTCCGCGGCGTAGGTCGACGCCGTGCGTAAGAGGTCGCCGACATCCCAAACCACACGGTCGGCATCACCGTGTCGAGATCTACGAGGCAAACCGCTTCGTGGTCGCGAAACAAGAAGTTGTCGAGCTTGGGATCGTTGCGCGCGATCCGGCGCGGAACGGCTGTGACGATCTGTTCGGACAGTTCCCGTGCGGAGCCGCCGCGAGCGGGCCGCGATCTCCGGCTCGACTCCGGCCACACGCCCACACGGATCGACCGTCACGACCTCGCGTAAGCGAGCGAGCCAGCGCTGGGATCGTGGAAGTTCGGGAGCGTCTCGTGCAAGACCTCGGGCTCGAGATCCGCAAGACCGACATGGAACCGAGCCAACAGGTTCGCCGCCGACCCCGCGCTCGCCCGGTCGGCGACGACCCGAGCCTCCGCATCGGCGACCCGGAACCACGCCCGCCATACGTCATCGCCGTCGTCGACCAGCCAACCGCCGGATCGAACGGGTACCGGCTCGGGCAGGAACCGGCCGCGAAGATGCGTCGTCACCGCCACAACGTTGTCGACAAGCTGGTTCGGCACCCGGAAGACCGCGGTGTTAATGCGCTGCATGACGTAGTCGGCGGTCGCGGTTTCGACGAGGAAGGTCTCGTTGATGTGACCTCCGCCGACCGCGCGCACCGAGACGATCGGACTGACCACGAAACGCGCCACGATGCGCGAGACCGTGGCCGAGTCGGTCATTGCAGCGCCGCCCGGACGGCGGCCAGGTCTTGCCCGTGGGTGATACCTATGCAGGAGCTCTCGCAAACGATCACGCGCACGGTCTCGCCGGCTTGCACGATCGCAGCGACAACGGCGGGCAGGAACACCTCGCCGACACTGCCGGCCGCGACGAACGCAGCGACGGCCGCAGCCAACGGCGTGAACACGGATTCGCGCGAGGACCCACATGTTCATCGAGACGCACTCATCACCGCGCAGCGGCGTGACCGTCACATCCGTCTCGAAGAAGCGCACGCCGCGTTCGCGTGACGACTGTTCCCTCCGGAGCCGCGACCAGTCGACCCTCATCGATCTCCACCAGCGCACGGGACACGGGCCGATCCGATGTGAGTGTGCGTGCAATCCGAAACCCACCAACGCGTGCTCGTCGTCCGGCGCCGCGTGGAGATGTTCGGCCGCGAGCGCGAACGCGTCGGTGGGATACAAGTCGTCGGCGTTCACGACCACGAACGGTCCGCGCACCTGTTCGCGAGCGGCCAGCACCGCGTGGGCGGTACCCATCGGAAGCGACCGGCCGGTCGGCAGGTCCTGTACCGCGATGGCGACGGGCATAGCGGGGCGCCCGAGGTCCCGATCCCCGAGCTCGAGATGCGCTCGGACCTCTTGCTCGATCACGGGCGCGACGACCACGACCGCGTACGAGAAACCCGCCGTCGCCGCTCGCCGCAGGAGGACGTCCATGATCGCGGCGCCGTCGGAATCCACCTCCGCCAGCTGCTTCACGCCACCGAATCGGGTGCCCAATCCGCCGGCCAGGATCACAACGCCCACGTCCACGGCGGTGAGCGTAGGCAGCAGGTACACCGACGCGGCCGTGTCGGGTGGACAACGAGTGGACGCCGTGCTTGCCGGCACGGTTCGTGCAAGGGTGGCGCATGACGTCTGAGCTCCGCGCCGGCGAGCCCCTCGAACCGATGTCGAGTGCGGTGGGCCGGAGCGTCACCCTGATCATCGACGAGCGCCGTCAGGATCGAATGCTCGGTATCGACTGTTGGTATCCGGCCGTCGGCGGTGACCACCCCAAGTCCGTGTACGAAGTGATACCCGGCGTCGGCTTCACGTCGTCGGCGCTCGCCGATGCGCCGGCCGCGCCCGGCACGCATCCGCTCCTCATCTGGTCGCACGGCCGGTCGGGCACACGCACGTCCTATTCGATGCTTTGTGAGGGGCTCGCGGCGCGCGGATACGTGGTGATCGCGCCCGATCATCCGGGCGACACCCTTGCCGATTGGCTCCTCGGCGCCACGGTCGACGACGCCACGAATTGAGGAGCAGCGCGTCGACGACGCGCGCTTCGTGATCGACGCCGCGCTCGGTGACCGCCCGGGGCTCGATCTGATCCCCGATGTCGACGCGGATCGTGTCGCTGTGGCCGGCCACTCCTACGGCGGGTTCACCGCGTTCGCGCTCGCGGGCGCCGAGCAAACCGACGCGCGGTCGCGGTGTCGCCGGGTTGGAATCGTTCACGCGCACGATGCCGGGGAGCGTGCTCCGCCGCGTCGATGTTCCCGTGTTGATGATTGTCGGCAAGCGCGATTCACGACTCCGCCCTACACCGATGCCGACCGAGCGTTCGCGGTGCTCGCCGAGAAGCGCGCTCACCGCGTCGACATCGAGAATGCCGGCCACCAGGGATCCAGCGACGTAGGCCTCTACCTCGAGCTCGCTCCGCAGGTGGAAGGGCTTCCCGAGCTCGTTACCGACTTCCTGGCCAGCCTCGCCGATCAGGTAACCGGAACCGCGGGCGATCCGTGGCGACCGACCGTTGGGCAGCACCTCACCATCCTCGGCGCCTGGCTCGACGAGCTCTTCGATCGCGTCCCCGACCGAACGCGCTAGGCGGTCAGCGCGGGCAGCATCAGCGAACCCGGCGGCGCATCGGCGATCACCACTTGCGGCGGAGCGGGGACCGCGACGTCGAACGCAACCTGACGAGGGACGACACCCGCGAGCACCCGGCCGAACACCGCGTCGGGAAAGTGGGCGCCGACGACGACCGTGTCGGGCGCATCGAGCTCGAGCAGGAGCCGCTCACCGCGGCGCGCCGCATCGGGATTCGCATCGGCCACGAACGCCCACTCGGGATGCGTGATCTGCAGCGGACAGTGAATCGCGTCGCCCAGCACGACCGCGCGCTGATTGTCCGACGCGACGAGGAAGGAACAGTGGCCGGGCGTATGACCCGGCGTCGGTACCACGCGGATCCCGGGCAGGACCTCCAACTCACTGTCGAGCAGTTCGACGCGCTCGGCGAGCGCGGCGATGTCTCGTTCGCTCGGTCCGCCCGCGCCGGGCCTCGTCTTCCAGTACTCCCACTCGGACCGGAACAGCACATGGCGCGCCCGGTCGAACGTGAGTGCGCTGTCGTCGGTCGGGCTCGTCCACCCCACATGATCGAGATGCAAGTGGCTGTAGAGAACCGCGTCGACATCTTCGGGCGTGAGACCGACCCTCGCGAGACTCGTCAGCAATCGCCCGCCCCAGAATTCCATCCCGAGCTCTTCGAGGATCACCGTCCGCGGGCCGAACCCGAGATCGATCAACGCCCGTCGCCCATCGGGTAGCTCGGCGAGCAGCGCGCCCATCGTCATCACGATCCGGCCCTTGTCGTCGAGCAGATGACGATCCGCGTCCCAATCGAGTTGCTTACTCCCGGCGAACGTCGAGATCGGGTCGGCGCGGTGGTAACCGTCGGGAATCATCGTCAGGCGGATATCGCCGACGATCAGTGAGGAGATCCCGACCGGTTGCGCCACGCTGCTCCACGATCCGAACCCGGTATCAGCCGCGGGCGCGGAGCGCCGGCAACGCGAGGGAACGACCCACGCCGAGGAGGAGGCCGATCGAGCGTTCGAGCTTGTCGAGCACGTCGTCGAAAGCGGTCACGAACTCCTTGGCCTGGGTCTCCGACGTGATGAGCGGCGGCAGGATCTTGAGCACGTTCTGATGGTCGCCGGCGACCTGGGTGAGGATGCCGTGGTCACGGAAGAGCGGAACCACGACGAGCTGCGTGAACAACCCGGTACGCATTGTCTCCAGGAGCGTCCATTGCGCGCGCAGTCGCATCGATCGCGGCCGGCTGAACTCGATGCCGATCATCAGCCCGCGGCCCCGAACCTCGTGCACGACCTCGTGGCGCTCGGCCACGGTCCGCAGCCCGGTCAGCAGCCCGTCGCCGGTGGTCGCCGCGCGTTCGACGATCGACTCCCGTCGATCGTGTGCAACGTCGCAAGGCCCGCCGTCATCGCGAGAACATTCTGCCCGAAGGTCGAGCTGTGCACGACGGCGCGATCCATCTTGTCGAATACCGCCTCGACCACGCGAGCTCTTCGCGATGACTGCGCCGACCGGCACGGGCCACCCGACAACGATTTTGCAACCGTGACCAGATCGGGCTCGACTGCCATTGTTCGAACACGAAGAACGTGCCGGTCCGGCCAGACCGGTCTGCACCTCGTCGACGGCGAGCAGCGCGCCGTACTGATGGCAAAGCTCGGACGCGGCGGCGAGGTAGCCCATCGGGCGCGACGAACACGCCCTTGCCCTGGATTGGCTCGACCACGTAGGCGGCGACATCGCCGGCGCGCAGCTCGCGTTCCAATGCGTCGAGATCGCCGAACGGAACGCTCACGGCAGCCGGGAGCAGCTGGCCGAATCGATCGCGAAACTCGCGGGCGCCGTTGAGAGACAACGCGCCGGTCGTGACCCGTGAAACGCGTGATCGGCGAACACGACGCGGCCGCGGCCGGTGGCGCGCGGCGAATTTGATCGCCGTCTCCACCGACTCTGCGCCGCTGTTCGTGAAGAAGCAACGGTAGGGAATCGTTCGGCATCCACGCCACCAGCGCCTCGGCCAGGAGGCCGGAGAGGGGCTGGCACTCCATCTGCACGAGGTTGGAAGCTCCAGCTCCATGGCGTCGCGGAGCGCCTGCTCGATCGCGGGATGGCAACGTACAAGCACGAACACTCCGAAACCCGAGAGGAAATCGAGGTATCTCCGCGCCGTCCCGGTCGAAGAGGTACGCGCCCTCGGCGCGCACGTCGTCGCGAATCGAAGCCGAGGCGTGCGCAGGACCCGCGGCATTTGCCGATTCATGTGGCGCTCGTGCAACACGAACGCCTCGCTGCCTCGTTGCTCGAGCAGGGGCCTTGACGTCGAATGCGCTCGCTCCATGGCTTGCGGCGCACTTTCTCTGGTTCGTCGCACCACGTCGCTCGGCGTCACGTCGGCGGCGGAGGTCGATCTCCGTGCCCGAGCTTGCCGGCGGCGCGGATGCGCGCGGGCCTGCGATCCTTCACGAAACCGTTGTTCACGTACCGGCGCGCCGCCCGCGTGAGCGCCTTCCCGCGCCGGGGCGCTCGTGTAACCGAGCTCCTCGCGCGCCCGTGCGGTGTCGTATTCCATGCGGGTCGTCGCCATGCGCACCGGTTCCGACGGCAGCGTCGGCTCCCGCCGGAGCACCCCGGCCCTGGAACCACTCGGTCGTGCGGACGATCGGAAGCACCATCTCCGGGGTGCAACCGAACCCGAGGCGCCGGCAATCCGGGAGAACTCACCCAAGGCGACGAGCATCTCCCGCAACGACATGTTCTCGCCGCCCAGGATGTAGCTCCGGCCGAGGCGCGCCCGTCTCGGCCACGAGCACGTGATCCGCGCGCGACGTCGTCGACGTGCACGACGTTCAGCGCGGTGTCGACGTCGGCAGGGATGCGACCGTTGAGGAACTCGATGATCGTGCGGCCGGTCGGCGTCGGCGCGGAATCACCCTCACCGACCGGGAACGTCGGATGCACCAACACCACCGGCATGCCCGCTCGCGCCGGGCCCGGAGCACCTCGTGCTCGGCCAGGTACTTCGAGCGCTTGTAGTGGCCGAAGAGGTGATCGAAGTGCACGACCGAGGCGCTCCGACGCGAGGCGGCCATCATCGGCGACGCCGATGGTTCCCACCGTGCTCGTATAGACGACCCGCCGGCACGTTCGCGTCATGGGGGCATCGCGCAGGACGTTCATCGTGCCGCCGACGTTGACGTCGTAGAACAGGTCGGAATCAGCGGCCCAGAACCGATCGACCGCGGCGAGGTGGAACACCATCTTCACGCCGTGCATCGCGGCGTCGACAACGGGGACGGATCGCGAATATCACCGGCGATTGCGTTCGACGTCGAGACCCGAGAGGTTGTCAACGCTTCGGCCCGGCTCGACGAGGACCCGAACCGCGATAGCCGGCTCGCAGCAACCGCGAGTCGTTGCGGACCCGATGAACCCTGAGGCGCCGGTGACCAGAACCGGATCCGATCCGCCCTGCCGATCCGCCATCTTCACCTCTCTCGCCCGCAACTTCCTCGATAGACTCGCGCATTCTTGGTGATTTCCACCAGGTCAAACGGCGGTAATCCTTGAAGTCGGGCGGCGCCGCGAGTCCGTGTCGTCGCCGTCATCTGACGGAGTCCTTACCTGGCGTTTACTTCTAATGCGGGAGAGGCCGCGGCGAAGTAGGATTCCGAACGCCTGGCCAGGATGCCGGGGTGGGAGAGAGTTCGATGGTCGGTGTCGTACTTCGCGTACTCGTTACTTTGTCGCCTTCCGTCGCTTTGACCTTCGTGATTTTGCGCTTTCCGTACTCGCCCGCGACGGCGGGCACGGGAGGAGCCGCCGGCGTCACGAGCGGCGGACTCGATCCTTCGCAGGTCGCAGAGCATCCGTTGGTTCGACTCCGGCGCCCGCGTTCACCAACTACTCCGTTGGTATGGCGCCGAAGGGAATAGCGTTCGACGGCTCGAGCTATCGACGCGCGAACTCCGGGAGCGGGACGATCAGCAAGATCAACCGGGTGAGTCGCCGGTCGCGCAGACTGTCACGGTCGGGACCTCGCACCGCCGTCGCGTTCGACGGTACGAACGTATGGGGCGCGAACCAGGGCAGTAACAACGTCACCGGACGCGACGGTTACCGGCGTTGTAGGGTACCTACACCGTGGGTACCACGCCAAACGCCGGTGCCGCGTCGACGGTACGAGCATCTGGGTCGCGAACTCCGGCACCAACAACGTCACCAAGGTGAGCATCACCTCGGGTGCCACGTCAGGTCCGTTCGCCGTCGGAATCGATCCGACTGCGCTCGCCTTCGACGGCACCAACGTGTGGGTCGCCGACTCCGGTAGCAACGACGTGAGGAAGATCGACCCCGCATCGGGTGCCAGGCTCGACATGACGACGGTCGGGACCGCGCCGTCGGCGTACGCGTCGACGGTACGAGCATGTCGGGTCACGAACTCCGGCACCAACAATGTCACCAAGGTCGACGTCACGACTGACCGCCGCAACCGGCCCCTTCACCGTCGGGACGGCGCCGTCAGGGATCGCGTCGACGGATCGAGTATCTGGTCACGAACTCCGGCACCAACAACGTCACCAAGTTCGACAGTTCCGGCACCGTTCTGCGGACGTCGGAATCGAACCCCACCGGCCGGCATCACGTTTGACGGGCTCAACGTCTGGGTCGCCAACTCGACGACCAACAACGTCACGAAAGTCACCGCGACCCGCATCGCGGGCGGTGGCCTGAATGCCAGGCAGGTCGCGACGCTGCACTGGTACACGACCAACACGACGTTCAAGAGCTATCCCACCGGGCAGGGTCCGGAGGCGGTTGCATTCGACGGCACCAACGTCTGGATTGCCAACTCGGGAAGCAACACGATCACCAAGCAGAGCGTGGCGACGGGGCGCGATCCTGCAAACGGTCCCGGTCGGTAAGGGGCCGCAGGCGCTCGTATTCGACGGCACCTACATCTGGTCTCCAACTCGGGAAGCAACACGGTGACGAAGGTGAACACGTCAACGGGCGCGGTAGCAGGCACGTTCCCCGTCGGTAAGCAACCGCGGGCGGTGACGTTCGACGGTGCGACATCTGGGTCGCGAGCTCCGGCGGAGACACGGTCAAGAAGCTGTCTGCCACCACGGGCGCCTTGCTCAACACCTACCGCATGGGCGGCAACCCAGCGCGCTTGCGTTCAACGGCACCTACCGTGTGGGTCCCTGATCTCGTCGCAGAACCGCCTCAAGCGGATCAACACCAACGGCGTCCACCTGAGCAGCACGCCGATCGGACCGGACGACGGTGACACGCTCGCGTTCGACGGGACCAACATGTGGGTCGCCAACTCGGCACCGAGTGTGGTGCGGAAGATCTCCCCAACCGGCACCCTCCTCCTTACGGCTCCGGTCGCAGCCAACCCCGTGGCGCTCGCGTTCGACGGGGCCGACGTGCTGGGTCACGAACGCCGGCGTGCAGCAGGCGCAGAAACTGAGCCTCGTCAATGGCGCCGGTTCTCGGCACCTACCCGGTCGCGCGGAACTCCTTCCGCGCTGGCGTTCGGACGGGGTCAACCTCTGGGTGACCGGTGCGAGCGCGAACAAGGTCACGAAGTTGACCGCGACCGGAGTGATCGGCGGCGGGCTGAATCCCGCCCAGGTCGCGACGCTCCACTGGTACGCCGCGGGCCACGATAACCCGACCCGTCCGGTCGGCGGCGACACCGAAAGGCGTTGCGTTCGACGGCGCCAGCATCTGGGTCGCCAACTCCGCAGCGGCGAGCGTCACCAAGATCAACCCGGCGACGAACACCACTATCGGCACCTATCCGGTCCTCGCCGGTCCGTACGTCGCTCGCGTCCGACGGCACCTACATGTGGGTCACGGATCGCACCGCCAACAAGGTCACGAAGCTGAAGGCGGCGACGGGCGCGGTGGTCGGCGGCTCACGCGGTCGGCCTTTCCCCCGGTGGTGTCGCGTTCGACGGCACGAACATGTGGGTCGCGAACAGCAGAGGCGGGAACAATCACCCGGCTGACGGCGGCGACCGGTGCCGTCACCGGCACCTTCACGGTCGGTCCCGACCCGGAAAGCGTCTCCTTCGACGGTACGAACATCTGGGTCGCGAACAGCGGCAACGGCACCGGCATGAAGATCGATACCAGCACCGGCAGCGTCTTGAACACGTACACGATCGGCACGTCGGCCAGCTTCGGCGGTCCGTTCGGTTTGGCATTCGACGGCACGGCGATGTGGTTCGCGACGGCGGGCAACTCCGTGGTCAAGCTCGACGTATCCGACGGAACGCAAACGGAATTCCCCGTCGGTATCGAACCTCAGGCGGATACGCGTCGACGGAACGAACATCTGGGTCACGAACTTCGGCACGAGCGATGCGACCAAGCTCGTTGCTGCCACCGGCGCCCTCGTCGGCCGCTTCCCCACGGGTGCGTATCCCCTGGGTGTGGCGTTCGACGGGACGAGCGTCTGGATTGCCAACAGCCAAGCGAAGGCATGGGTGAGCGAGCTGTGAAAGGCAGGGTCGCGATGACAAGCGAACCGCGCGACCGGAGCACGAGTGAAGATCGAGGTCGGATGCTGATGTGCCGTGCGGTCACGTTCGTGTCGATCCTGACCCCTCGCGATTCCTGTTCTCATCGCCGCGGGTACCGCGCCCGCCGCAGGCGACGACCACCCTCGACGTGCCCGGCCTGGTGGACCCTTCGATCGGCTACACGACGGGCTACACGGTCAACGGCAGCGTCACGCTCACCGCAACGGGCGGGTGGACGGAGATCGTCTCGGGCTGTCCGAGCTTGGCGTGCATCGGTCCCAATGGGACTGGTTCTCCGCTCGCGGGGAGAACCAGGCGAACTGGCTCCTGCCCGGCGGCAGCGCCTTCATTCTTGCCGGCAGGATCGGCACCAGTGGGCCGTGGTCGGCGGTCGGAGCGGGACCGACCACGCTGCACGGCAACGGCGCTTTCGTATATGGCGATGAACGACCGGCTCCCGTCGTACGCCGACAACGGCGGCTCCCTGCACGTCACCGCCACTGACCGCTGAGCTGACCACTGCGTACTCCTCGGACGGTCCGGTGCTCGCGGGCACGCCCGTCGACTGGGAAGGCACCGTCGCGAACACCAACGCCACGAACATCGGGGCCACCCAGGCAGTCGTCTCGCTCGGCAGGACGCCGACGGTCGGCGTACCGACGTGGTCGATACCGGCCAATGAATCATCCGGTGCCTGCACACCGTCCGAGGGCGACGTGTATCTCTGCAACTTCGGCACCGTCCCCGCCCACTCGACCGCGTTCATCGACGCCACGGCCGACACCACGGGAGTGGGGCCGGGAACCATCAGCGATTCGCTCTCGGTGAGCACCGACGGCGGGGGTTCGTACACCACCGCGCCGGTCGCACACCAAGCAATCGACGGCTTGCAATTCGACGTGTGGCGCCTCCCACCATCCCCGAGAGCAAGGTGCTCCAGCTCACGACGACCGTCACGAACACGAGCGCAACCGACACGATCAGCGACATCTTCCTGCACGGATCGCTCGACAACGGCACGTACCACTCGGGCCCGCCCGACTACGCGGTCAACAACGGCGGCCAAGGGCGGTCCGACAATCGATTGCCCGAACGAGAGACCGGGTACGCCCTCCCACCCGGCGAATCCCTCGACTTCACGACGACCGTCAACACCAACGGCCTCGCCGGCGAGAGCATCGACTGGTCGATGCTCGCGAATTCCCCCGACCTCAACGGCGACACCCAGACCGAGAGCGGCTCGGTCGCCGTCGTATCCGACACCGGCGCCGCGGCTCCGACGGTCTCGATCGTCGCGCCCGCCAGCAACGTCAAGCTCGGTCAAACGCTCGCGCACCCGTTCACTGCGACCGCCTCGCCGGCTTCGGGCCAGTCGATCAGCTACGTCGACCTTCGAGTCGACGGCGGTCCGCGCACGATCGATACGTCGTCGCCGTATTCGGTCACGCTCGCGCCGAATCAACTGAGTTCCGGGGTCCATGTCCTCAGCGCCAGTGCGCACGACAGCGATGGCCAGACCACACTGACGTCGATCACGGTCATCGTCGCCGGCCCGCCATCGGTCACGATCGTTCCCCCGGCCGGGTCCACGACCTCAGACACGGCCCAGACGTTCCGGTCGACCGCGGATACCTGGCGCATCCGGCGTGACGATCTCGTCGGTGACCTACGCGATCGATGGCAACTCGATCGGGTCGACCGACCGCGCCCTACGCGAAGGTCGTCGACCCCTCGATCCTGAACCTCAGCTCGGGTTCGCACACGCTGACCGCGGATCGCGCTCGACTCGATCGGTCAAACGGCGACCGACACCTTCAACTTCAGCGTGCCCGGCGCAACGCTTTCGATCGCGGGAACGATCCCGCCCGTCGTCGGGCAGATCACCGCCAACGGTGACGCGGCGTGGCCGATTCAGGTGACCAACACGTCGAACGTCGTCGCCCACCATGTGAAGCTGACGATCGACGCCACCGCAACCGAGCCAAATGCGGCGACGACCCCGCTGACCTTCGACCTCGGTGCGATCAACGGCGGGCTCAACCTGCCGGCGACGACCGTTACCTGCGTACCGGGCAGCGGTTCGACGTTCGTGTGCAATGTGCCCGACCTCCCGCCGATGTCGTCGTTGGCGTCTCCCTACCGGATCTTCGTGACGACGCCCGGCATCGCGACCGGCAGCACGATCACCGGCCACACGGTAGGCGTCCACGGCGAACGCCGGTCCGGCGTCGGGTGCCCTCGGCGCGGTCAGCGTCATCTCCTGCGGCACCGCCTGCGTGATCGGGTCACGGCACCGGGCGACCCGTTCGCCAGCTCCCCCAACGCTCCCACCACCGCAGACCCGACCAAGCAGGTCATCGCGCTGTCGAGCGATGTCCCGGGCGGACCGGCACTCCCCGCCGTCACCGTCACGCTCTCGTCCCTCGACCCGACTACCGCGAACAACACCGATCCGAATGACGCGAAGCTGTGTCCGGCCGATTCCGGTCCGACGGCCTGCTCCGGTCAGAGCTCGTCGGTGGTGGGAAACTTCGGCGACTACGTCGACAAGAAGAATCCGATCCGTGTCACGATCATCACCCTGTGGGGTACATCGATCCCGGCGGGCGGGATCCTGATGGAGAAGAGCACCGGCGGCGATCCGTTCTTCCTCCCCGCCTGCGTCGTCAATCCGACCACACGAGAGTTCAACACGCCGTGCGTGCTGCCCGAGATCGTCCACGGCACCGCGGCCGCCGGTGACCTCACGACCTACGACAGCATCCTGTTCGTCGCCGACGACCTGCATTTCCGCGTCGCATCATCGCGAACGTCAACCCGCCAGATCCCCCGACCTCGCTCATCGCGAGGACCGGTGTCCGCAAGGCAACGCTCACCTGGAAGGCGCCGATTAATACCAACGGCGCCAACATCATTGGATACGAGGTGACCGTGCTGAGCGGAGGTGCGGTCCAGAAGGTCGTCGACTTCGACAACACCCTGCTCACCGAACCGATCGGCGGTTTGGACCCGACCAAGACCTATACGTTCACGGTCGCGGCCGCGAACATCACGGGCCTCGGATTGCCGTCAGCAGTATCGAACGCGATCAAACCGATCGGACCGCCCGCGGCACCTACCGGCTTGACTGCCGTGGCGGGGGTTGGAAAGGCGACGCTGCGGTGGACGGCGCCAACCGTGAACGGGGGTTCGCCGGTAACGGGATACGTCGTCACCGTTCTGATCGCGGGAGTGGTGCAAAAGACCGTGGCGTTCACGAACGTGCTCACCGGGGCGATCACCAGCCTGACCCGAGGCAAGAGCTACACGTTCAAGGTCGCGGCCAAGAACATCGCCGGCACCGGACCGGCATCGGCACTCTCCAACGCGGTCAAACCGACATAGGTAGGACTGTCACACCGAATAGGTCGTCACACCGACATAGGTACGGCGTAATCGGGAACCCGTTTCACGCCGAGCGGTTCGAGGATCGTTCGGGCTTCGGCCTCGAGTGATGCGCCGCGTTCTTCGTCGTCGGTGGCGCGGGCGACGCGAGCCAGCGCGAGGAGCGTCAACGCGACCTCGAAGTCGGCCTCCCGGGCCCGCCCGGCTTCGAGGCTCGCGGTGAATGCGTCGAAGGCGGCCTGCCGGTCACCCAGTTGCAGGTGGGCATAGCCCCGCACCCGCTCCAACCGCGCGAGGGTCGCGCTCGGTCTCGTCATCACTCGTCGAAGCGCGCGGCGCCGAATCGGCCAGTGCGAGTGCTTCGGCGGCTCGGCCTTCCAACACGAGGCATTCGGCGCGGTGCGTGTCGGTCTCCTGCGCATCCCCGTCGAGACCCGCGGCGGCGTACTCGCGGCGGGCGACGTCGAAGTGCTCGTGGGCGGCTTCCGGGCGACCGGTCTGCGCCGCGATCCGACCCAGGAGGCAGTTGGCGAAGGCGACACCCGAGCGGTAGTCGGCCGCCCGGCACACTCGCAACGCGTCGGCGAGCTCGCGTTCCCGCGTCTTCGTAGCGACCCTGGTCGGTGAGGACCTCGGCGATGTTGCAAGAACCCATCGCCGCATCGACGTCGTTGCCGGTGCGCTGACGGGCGGCGCGGGAACGTTCGAACAGCGCGACGGCTTCGTCCCAACGGCCTTGGTAGAAGGCGAAGCCGCCCTGGTTCAAGAGCACCGCCGCCTCACTGCTGAGGTCGCCGAGCTCGGCGTAGATCTCGAGTGCGCGCTCGGAATGCGTCGCGAGGTCGAAGCGTCCGATCGAGAACCACGCCCAATCGAGGATGAACGACGCGTGGGCCTCCGCCGCCAGGCTCCCCGACTCACGCGCTTCGGCAATCGCCCGTTCGCACCAGGTGACGGCCTCCCGACTGCGGCCCTGGGCCTGGCGCATCGCCGCGTACCAGGCGGAGAGCTCGGCGCGCTGCCGGGCGGCTTCCACGCCCGACACCCCATCGAGGACCGCGAGACCTTTGCGCACTGCGCGCACAGCCTCACTGAACCGACCCATGCGCTCGGGGATCCACGCTTCCTTCAAGAACAGCCGTGCTTCCACCAGTGGGACTTCGCGCAACAGTCGACGAGCACTGCGGTACGCGCGTAACGCGCGGTCGTACGCTCCGGAGCGTTCGCGCACGTCGCCGAGCTGCTCCCAGACTTTGGCCACGTCGACCCCGCCGAGCTCCGGGAGCCGGCGCGCGGCCGCGAGCGCCCGCTCGAAGAAGACAGCCGCCTCGGTGTTGGCGTACACCGCGCTCGGCGCGGTCACCCGCGATCCCTGCGAACTTCCACGCTTCCGCGTACCGCTGTGCTTGCAGGCAGTGCAGTGAGATGAGCGCCGCTTCGGTCTCGAGGTCGTCGCCCAGTGATCGCTCGAGCGCCGCGGCAGCTCGACCGTGCAGCTCGCGCCGTTGGCGGAACGGAAGCTCCTCGTAGGCGGAGTCGCGCATGATCGCGTAGCGAAACCGCACCCGCCCCGGACCGTCGTTCACGAGGAAGTCGCCGAGCTCGCGGATCGGTCGTGTCGTCAGGGGCCGGGAGATCGGGCGAGAGGATCTCGGCGAGCTCGTCGATCATGAAGCTGTGACCGAGCACCGCGGCCCGGCGCAGGATCTGACGGTGGCGCCCCGGGAGACGGTCGATCTCGGCGATCACCGCGGCGTCGATCGAAGACGGCAACGCACCCAGATCGCCGTGGGCGCCGACCGAACGCAGCATCTCGTCGAGGAAGAGCGGGTTCCCCGCGGAACGTTCGGCGAGCGTGCGGATGTCGTGCGGGAGGAGCGGAGCGTCTTCGGTCGCGAGAATCAGCGCCTCGGCGGCTTGTTCCGTCGTGAGCGGTGCGAGCTCGATCGTGCGCCCGTCGGTGTCGGGTTGCCCGACGAATCCGCTTTCGGCGGGCCGCCGCGTCACGCACAACAGCGTCGACTGCATCGCCCGCGAAACCACCTGCCGCAACAGGCCCACCGACGCCTCGTCCATGTGCTGCACGTCTTCGAACACGAGCACGGCCGGATGCGCGAGCAGCGCGTTGGAGGAACGTCGCCGTCACTTCGTCAACCCGTTCCCGTCGGAACGCGGGCTCGAGGTCGGCCAGATCCGGCGGGTCGGCGAGGTCGAGATCGAGCGGCGTCGCCACGAGCGAGATCAGCGGCAGGAGATCGGGAGCAACCTCGTCGAGCCGATCGCGCAAGCGGCACTCCACCACGTCGCGGGACTCGCCCGCATCCACGCCGAGCAGATAGCGCAACAAAATCCAGAACGACGCGTACGGCGCACTCGACTCGTACGCCTCGCAGCGGATCGTGATGCACTGCGTGGCATTGGTCGCGGCTTCTGCGCGCGCTCGCAACACTTCGATCAGGCGTGACTTCCCCATCCCGGGATCAGCGACGATCTCGACGAAGCGCGATTCGCCCGCGACGGCCGCGGCGAGGTCACGGTCGAGCGCGGCCAGCTCATCGGCCCGGCCGACGAGCGGCAGCGCGTCCGATCGGCGCCTCCGAGCGCGCTTCGGAGCGCCGAGCGCGAACGCGGTGACGGGCTTGCGCTTGCCCTTCACGCTGAACGGCTCGAGTGCCTCCGTCTCGAACGCGAGTTGCGAACGCTCGAGCACATCGGGCGTCACGAGCACCTGCCCGGGCGCCGCCTTCGACATGACCCGCGCCGCGAGGTTCACCGTGTCGCCCATCACCGTGAACGTGCGCCGATACGCCGGCCCGACCGCGCCCGCGAACACCGGCCCGGTGTGCGCGCCGATGCGCAGCGGGATCGGCAGTGGCGCCTCGCTGATCTTGCGCAGCGCCGTCAACATGCGTTCTTCGTCGTCACCGACTCGACGGGGAACACCCGCGACGAGAATCAGCTTGCCGCCGTCGTGGTCGATGTCGGTACCGAGCAGCGTGACCTCGGCCTCGTCGGCCGCTTCCTGCACGATACGCACGACCTCGTGCAAGTGCGCCGCCAACACCTCCGGTCCGTCGCGTTCGACGATGCCGTCAGTGCCGTCGAAATGCAAGAACGCGACCGTCGCGCTGCGATGTTCGGAATCTTCGACACCGTCGAGCAGATGCTTACGGATCGCGGTCGGCACATAGTTCGGGACGTCGACATCGCCGGGCACGGCCGGAACCGGCGGAAGCTGCGGCGCGTCGCCCGGCGGTGACCGCAGCAGAAAACCCTCGCCTCGGGCCGGGCCCCGACAGCGCGCGGGCAGCAGCGCGGCCGCAGCCGCGCTCATCACGATCTCGCCCGCGGTCGCGGTGCCTTCGGCCTCGACGGTCGCGGTCGCGGCCGGACCCGCGACCACCAGCTCCCGATGGGAGTCGCCGACCGCGAACGCGTGGAAGGTGCCGGAGTGCAGACCCATGGAGATCCGCAAGACCACGAGCCCCGACGACGTGTTGATCCGCCCGACCGTGCGCAGGCGATGGCGCATCCCGACCGCGGCGTGCGCGGCGCGGTCGACGTGATCGTCGCCACTGAACAGGAGGAGCAGCGCGTCGCCGCCGAACTTCAACAGGCTGCCGCCGGCCGAGTACGCGATCCCGAGCAGCTGCTCGAAACACGTGTTGATCGCGTCGGTCACCTCCTCGGCGCCGACCTTTCCGTGGCGCGCGAGCCGCTCCGACATCTTGGTGAATCCCGAGATGTCGGCGAAGACCATCGTGCCTTCGACCAGTCGCCACGCCGGGACTCGACGACTCGACGAGCTCGTCGGCGCGCGCCCAATCGAGGGTGAGCCGCGGAACGTAGGGAACGAGCGGGCTCGGCGTCGTCACGCCGCGACGCTAGTGCCGCACGGGTCCGGGGCGACACGGCCGGCGCCGAATTTGCCTTACTTCAGCACGAGTTTCACAACCACGATGTGATTCAACGTCCCACTGTTGCCCTTGAGTTGCAACGTGAGTGTGCCCGGCGCGTCGAGCTTCGACGTCTTGATGGTGACCACCTGTGAACCGTGGTACGGCGCCGGGTTGTGTTGGTACGTAACCGTGTCCCGAGCCCGCAGGCCGCTGATCGAGAGTGCGACCGAATGGTTGAACGATCCCGCGGGGGTGATCGTCAGGGTGAAGTGCGCCGCGCTTCCCCGAACAACCGTGAGTGTGGCGGGTGTGAGCGTCATCGAGAAGTCGTTCACGTATACACGGCGCACCGTGGTGCACGTCATCGCGCCGTGGGTCGCCCTGATCGTCACCGTGTACGTGCCGGGCCTGTGCGCGGTGTACGTGAGCGTCGAGGTCCCCGGCTGCGCGCCCACCGCGACCGCAGTCGGAACGAACGTCTTGGAGAGACCCAACGCCGGGCTTACCGTTGCGGAGAGCTGTACGTTCCCCGTGAACCCATTCGATGGTGTAACGGTCACGCTGCTGCGCGAGACGCGTACCGACGTGCATCCGTGTGGCCAGCGGTGTCGCGTCGACCGAGAAGTCGGGTACCGGTGCGTTCGGATCCGTTGCGCTGGGCATGAACGCCCCGGTCGCGTTCGGAGTGCCGAGACCGGTTGGCCCGTCGTAGCCGACCCCGGCGGTGCACAAGTAGATCCCGCCGCAACTGCCGTTGCTACCGGAGACAACGTCGTTCAACGCAGTCGGGTGCGCGTACGGGTACGCCGCGACTTGATCCGACGACACGTCGTTCTCGGCCAGCGCGTAGAGCGCAGCGACAATCGGCGACGCGGCACTCGTGCCGCCGAACACACCCCATCCGCCGTCGTAGACGTTTACACCGGTGCTCGGGTTGGCGACCGCGGCGACGTCGGCGACCGTGCGACTGCTGCAACTCGTGTCGGTCTGCCACGCGGGTTTCGCTTCGTACACGCTGCAACCGCTGCCCGCGCCGGGCCACACGGTCTCGATCGCGTCGCGGGTCCCGGTATCGGTGGCCTGCAACAAGCTCGTCCCCCCGACCGCGATGACCGAGGGCGACGCGGCCGGATAGTTCACGCCGAAGCCGGAGTCCCCACTGCTCGCGAGGATCGCGACACCGGGATGGTCGAAATACAGGGCGTCGAGGTTCACCTCCGTCGGAAACTCTGCGCCGCCATAGCTGTTGCTGACGACACTCGCGCCGAGCTGTACTGCTTTGTTCACCGCGGCGCCGAGATTGTCGAAGTAGGAATCGTCGGCCTCGACCAACATGATCTTGCAGTTGGGGCAGACCGCGCTGACCATGTCGACGTCGAGCGAAATCTCCTGTGCCCAGCCGGAGTCCGCGGCCGGATAGTTCGTGCCGCCGTTCTGATCGATCTTCCGGAAACACCCGTTGGCCGTCGTGCACGGCGGCAGGCCGTACGTAGCGCGGTACGTGGCGAGATCGCTTTCGGCGTGTGGTGCGTTGTACGCGTCGACGACGGCAACGGTCTCACCGGCGCCACGCGTGATCGGCGCGTTGTATGCCGACTGGAGATACGCGGGGCTGTAGCCACCGGGGTCTCCGACGAAGTTCGGCACGGCCGACCCGGGACTCGTTCGCTGCCGAGCGTCGCAGTGCGCGTAACCCACCGGCACGGCCTTCGAGCACACGTTCACGTCGACTTCGCCGTGCGGCCCGAAATGGGTGTCGAAGCCGTGAACGCTGCCCGCCGACAGCGGCGCGCTCGACGCGGTCGCGGGCGCCGGAATTCCCGCGAGCAGGAGCTACAGCCGACGCGAACCCGGCGAGCCGGAGGAGAGGTTTCAGTCGAGTCATGGCCTGCGCGCGCTCATCGCTCTCGTATCGACACGCTGCTCGACACGCTTCACCCCGTTCACCGAGCCCCAGGTGCTCGAACCGCACCATCAGATAGCAGGGTTCGAGCACCTCGGACCAGGACGAGATAGTTCGGTTCCCTAACCATTCGATATCCTTACCGGGTGCCGATGCCCCCGTGCCCGACTCCCATGGGCCCGACTCCCCCGCGTCCGGATGACCCGGATCTGTCGTCGGCGGTGCGGGCGTTGGCGCTCGCGGCCCGCTCGCTCGAACGGGCCGCCGGCGACCTGACCCTCGCCCAGTACCGGGTCCTGGCCTTCGTCGCCGCCGGTCACGAGCGCTCCTCGATCGTGGCCGAGGGCCTGGCGCTGGCCAAGCCGACCGTCACCGCGACCGTCGACTGGCTGGTCGAGCACGGGATGCTCGCCCGCGAGGCCGTAAGTGGTGACCGCCGATCCGTGCGCCTCGCCGTGACCCGACGGGGCGCGGCCGCGTTGCGGACCGCCGAGAAGTCGATGGGGGAACGACTCGAGCAGGTGCTCGAACACGCGCGTGACCGCACGGCGCTCCTCAACGCGCTGTGCGACCTCGATGACGCCCTCGCCGAACGGATGCGCGTCCGCCTGGCGCCGCGCGGTGCGCACATGACCGCCGTCGACACCCTGGAGACCGTCGAGATCCCTGCCCGCGACCGACGCGGTGAAGAAGCAGGGTTGGATCCGGCGGCTCGTCGGCTACATGAAGCCGCACAAGAAGAACGCCTACATCGCGTTCGGCGTCGCGATCGGCGGCCAGCTCATCCAGTCGCTGCTGCCGATCGTGCAGAAGGTCGTCGTCGACGACGTGATCACGCCGCAGGTGAAGAACGGCCACTCCATCCCGGGCAAGCCGCTCGCGCCGTGGCTCGCGCTCGATGATCGCGATGGGCGTGTTCACGTTCGTCTTCGCCTACTTCCGGCGGTTCCGCGGCGGTCGCATCGCGCTCGACGTGCAGCACGACCTGCGCACCGCGGTGTTCCGCCAGCTCCAGCGTCTCGACTTCGCCAGCCACGACGAGCTCGCAGACCGGTCAGCTCGTGAGCCGCGCGTCGTCCGACGTCGCGCTCGCTCCAGGGCTTCCTGCAGTTCCTGCCGATCGGCGTCGCGAACATCTTGCTGTTCATCGTCTCGTTCGTGCGCGATGATCTGGCTGTCGCCGCTCCTCTCGCTGGTGATGCTCGCGGTCGCGCCGGCGCTGCTGTTCACCGCGATGCGGCTGCGCACCTCGGTGTTCCCGGCGAGCTGGGACGCGCAGCAGAAGGCCGGCGACGTCGCCAACGTCGTCGAGGAAGACGTCACCGGCGTGCGCGTCGTGAAGGGCTTCGGGCAGGAACAGCGCGAGCTCGACCGGCTGACCAGCCGCTCGCGCGAGATGTTCTGCGTCGCGCGTCCGCCTCGTGAACATCCAGGCCCGGCTGCAACCCGCGATGCAGACCATCCCGGCGTTCGGTCAGGTCGCGGTGCTCGCGCTCGGCGGCTGGCTCGCGCTCAACGGTCGCATCACGCTCGGCACGTTCCTCGCGTTCTCCACCTACATGCTCCTCATCACGCCGCCGATCCGGCAGCTCGCCGCGATCCTCACCGTCGGCCAGCTCGCCCGGGCCGGCGCCGAGCGCATCTACGACCTGCTCGACTCGACGCCGGTCGTGCAGGACGCGCCCGACGCGATCGATCTCGAGATCCCGCGGGCCGAGGTGCGCTTCGAGCACGTGACGTTCGGCTACACGTCGACCGAACCGGTGCTGCGCGACTTCGATCTCACGGTCGCGTCGGGCGAAACGGTCGCGCTCGTCGGCAGCTCGGGATCGGGCAAGTCGACCGTCGCGCTGATGCTGCCGCGCTTCTACGACGTGCACTCGGGCCGCATCACGATCGACGGCACCGACGTTCGCGACGTGCGCCTCGATTCGCTGCGCCACAACATCGGCGTCGTGTTCGAGGACTCGTTCCTGTTCTCCGACTCGATCACGGCCAACATCGGCTTCGGGCGCCCCGACGCGACGCGCGAGGAGATCGAGACCGCGGCGCGCGCCGCCGAAGCGCACGAGTTCATCCTGCGCCTGCCCGCACGGGTACGACACCGTCGTCGGCGAGCAGGGGCTCACGCTGTCGGGCGGTCAGCGCCAGCGCATCGCGCTCGCGCGCGCGTTGCTCTCCGATCCGAAGATCCTGCTCCTCGACGACGCGACCTCGTCGGTCGACTCGCGCGTCGAAGAGGAGATCCACGCGACGCTGCGCGAGATCGCGAGCACGCGCACGACGATCCTCATCGCGCACCGGCGCTCGTCGCTCTCGCTCGCCGATCGCATCGTCGTCATGGACCAGGGCGCGGTGCTCGACGCCGGCACGCACGACGAGTTGTGGGAGCGCTGCCACCTCTACCGGATGCTGCTCTCCGGACCGGGCGGCGACGCCGAAGGAGTCGACGCCGCCGAGGCCGAACGCGACGACGAGCAGGTCGACGGCATCACCCCCGCGGCGTGGCTCGGCCTCGACGACGAGGAGATTCGCAGCGCGCAGATCGCGGAACGCAGCGCGCACCGCGAGCCCGACCGCGGCCGTGCGCGTCGCCGGTGGCGGCGGCGGGGGCGGCGGCGGCATGGGCGCCGGCGGCGGCTGGGGTGGCGCGCTCGCGCCGACGCCCGAGCTGCTCGCGCAGGTCGACGCGCTCGGCCCCGCGACCGCCGACCCGCACATCGACGTGGAGGCCGAGAGCCGGCCCGCGCCCGACTTCAAGTTCCTGCACTTCATCCGGCGCTACCGCGGCTGGCTCCTCACGGGCATGTTGCTGGTTGCGCTCGACGCGGTCTGCACGCTGGCGGGGCCGCTGCTCGTGCGCCACGGCATCGACAGCGGCATCGCGCCGACGCCGCAGGTGCCGAGCGCGATCTGGGCCGCGACGATCGTGTTCTTCATCGTCACGCTGCATCGACTGGTGGCTGATGTGGGCCGAGGCGCGCGTGATGGGCCGCGTGTCGGAGCGGATGCTGCACGGCTTGCGGGTGAAGGTGTTCGCCCATCTCCAGCGGCTCGGCGTCGAGTACTACGAGCACGAGATGGCGGGCCGGATCATGACCCGCATGACCACCGACATCGACGCGCTGTCGCAGCTGCTCCAGAACGGCCTCGTCAACGCGCTGGTGAACCTGGTCACGTTCGTCGGCGTCGGCGTCGCGCTCGGTATTCATGGATCCCGAAGCTCGGCCTTGATCACCGCGTCGATCCTGCCGCCGCTGCTCATCGCGACGATCTGGTTCCGATCCGCGTCGACCCGCGCGTACTCGATCGCGCGCGATCGCATCGCGGCGGTCAACGCCAACCTGCAAGAAGGTCTGTCGGGCGTTCGCGTCTCGCAGGCGTTCGTGCGCGAAGACAAGAACCAGGAGGTGTTCACCGAGATCGCGTCCGACTACCGCGACGCACACGTGCACGCGCAGCGGCTGGTCGCGATCTACTTCCCGTTCGTCGACTTCCTCTCCGACATCGCGACGTGCGTCGTGCTCGGTGCCGGCAGCGTGCTCGTCGCGCACCATTCGCTGTCGGTCGGCGAGCTCATCGCGTTCCTGCTGTACCTCAACCTGTTCTTCGCGCCGATCCAGCAGCTGTCGCAGGTGTTCGACTCGTACCAGCAGGCACGCGTCGCGATCGAGCGCATCACCGAGCTCCTCGCGACGCCGACGACGGTTCCGCCGCCCGCGCAACCGGTGGTACCCGAGCGCTTGCACGGCGAAGTCACGTTCGACGACGTGCACTTCAAGTACTCGACCGCGATCGACGAGGCGCTGCGCGGCGTCGACCTGCAGCGTCGCGCCGGGCGAGACCGTCGCGCTCGTCGGCGAGACCGGCGCGGGCAAGAGCACGGTGATGAAGCTCGTCGCCCGCTTCTACGACTCCGACCTCGGGCGCGGTGCGCGTCGACGGCGTGTCGGTCGACCGACTACGACCAGGTCGCGTTCCACCAACATCTCGGCGTCGTGCCGCAGGAGGCGTTCCTCTTCTCGGGAACGATCCGCGACAACATCGCGTACGGCCGCAAGAGCGCCACCGACGCCGAGGTCGAGGCCGCGGCGCGCGAGGTCGGCGCCCACGACTTCATCGCGACGCTCCCCGGCGGCTATCTCCAGTGGGTGAGCGAGCGCGGCCGTTCACTCTCGTCGGGCCAGCGCCAGCTCATCGCGCTCGCCCGCGCGCACCTCGTCGAACCCGGCGATCCTGCTGCTCGACGAGGCGACGTCGAACCTCGACCTCCAGACCGAGGCCAAGGTGCAGGCGGCGATGGGCGTCGCCGCGCAGGGCCGCACGACGATCCTCATCGCCCACCGTTTGCAGACGGCCCGCCTCGCCGACCGCATCATCGTCGATCGACAACGGGAAAGTCGTCGAAGACGGCACCCACGAGCACCTGCTCGCCCACGGCGCCGGCTACGCCCGCATGTGGCAGTCCGCCGAAGGCGAACCCGCCGCCGCCGCCAGCTGATCGGCGGTAGCTTCCGCGGATGACCGAGATGCCCGCGATGCCTGTCGACGAGCCGGATCGGGTTTGGTGGCGCGACGGGGTGCTGTACCAGATCTATCCCCGCTCCTACATGGACTCCAACGGCGACGGGATCGGCGATCTCCCGGGCATCACGGCGCGCCTCGACCATCTCCAGTGGCTCGGTGTCGACGGCATCTGGCTCGATCCGATCACCACGTCGCCCAACAAGGACTGGGGCTACGACGTCTCCGACTACTGCGGCGTCGACCCCGCGCTCGGCACGCTCGCCGACGCCGAGGAGCTCGTCACCGAGGCCGCCAAGCGCGGCATCCGGGTCATGCTCGACCTCGTCCCCAATCACTCGAGCGACCAGCACCCGTGGTTCCGCGACGCGATCTCGTCGCGAGACTCGAAGCACCGCGACTGGTACGTGTGGGCCGATCCCAAGCCCGACGGCTCGCCGCCCAACAACTGGGTGATGGCCTTCGACCCCCGCGTTCCCGCGTGGACGTTCGACGAGGCGAGCGGCCAGTACTACCTCAACCAGTTCCTGTCGTCGCAGCCCGACCTCAACTGGTGGAACGAAGACGTTCGCGACGCGTTCGACGACATCCTGCGCTTCTGGTTCGACCGCGGCATCGCCGGCTTTCGCATCGACGTGTGCCACTCGATCATCAAGGACCGCGATCTGCGCGACAACCCGCCGGCCACCAAAGACGATCACTGGTGGGTCCAGATGAGCGGGCTGCGCAGCGTCTACAACGCGTCGCGGCCCGAAGTGCACGACGTGTTGCGCCGGTGGCGCAAGCTCGCCGACGGTTACGACCCGCAACCGAGTCCTCATCGGCGAGACCTACGTGTTCGATCCGGCCGACCTCGGGTCGTTCTACGGCAACGACGACGAGCTGAACCTCGCGTTCAACTTCACGCTCCTGCACTCCAAGCTGCAGGCGCCCGCGCTCCGCGCCGCGATCGAAGAGGCCGAGGTCCACATCCCCGCCAACGCGTGGCCGGTGTGGACGGGCGGGAACCACGACAACCATCGGTTCGCGACGCGCTGGTGCGACAACGATCCGGCCAAGACCCGCGCCGCGCTGGTCATGCTCATGGGGCTACGGGGCACGCCGTTCCTCTACTACGGCGACGAGATCGGCATGCCCGACACCGACATCCCCGACGACCGCGTGCTCGATCCGGTCGGCGTGTTCCACGGCGCGCGTATGGGACGCGATCCCGAGCGCACGCCGATGGCGTGGACGGGCGAGCCGGGCGCGGGCTACTCGACACCGGGCGTGGAGCCGTGGCTCCCCTACGGCGACGTGGCCGCGTGCAACGTTGCCGACCAGCGCCACGATCCCGATTCGATCCTGTCGCTCACCCGCGACCTGATCGGCCTGCGTGACGCGATGCCCGAGTTGCGCCGCGGTTCGTACGCGACGTTGCCGAGCTCCGACGACCGCGTGTGGGCATGGTTGCGCGGCGAACGCACCGTCGTCGCCATGAACTGCTCCGACGAACCGGTCGACATCGGCGACGCCGGGGCGGGTGTGATCCGCATCTCGACGATTCGCGCTCGTGACGGTGAACGCGTCGACGGATCGCTGCACCTCGCGCCGTGGGAAGCCGCGATCGTCTGGCGCGACGCGTAACCGCCGGGCCTAGAAAATTCCGACGAGACGCAGCACCGCGTCGAGTCCCACGGGGATCACGGTTCCCCTCCCGAAACGGTCCGGGAAAGATGTAGCTCGCGATGCCCACATCGGTCGCGGCGCCGTCGTGCGACGCTCGATCACCGACCATCAGCGCGCGGTCGGCCGGCACGCCGAGTGCGTCGAGCGCCCGCGTGAACATCTCCGGATCCGGCTTCTGGCATCCGTACTCGTACGAGAGCACATAGGCATCCACGAACGCGTCGAGCTCGTGCAGCACGAAGTGCGTACGGATGTCGTAGTGGATGTCGCTGACGATCGCGACCCGCTTCCCGTGTTCGCGGAGCGCGCGCATCACGGGTTCGGTGTCGGGATACGGGAAGTTCGCGGCCGGATCGTCGTGGTCGCGCGCCCAGATCGCCTGCGCGAGATCGTCGTCGAGACCGGTCGCCGAGAACCATGCCGAGCAAGGCAGCTCGGTGCACCTCGAGCGAGGTGTCGCAGCGATCGAGCCCCTCCTGCAGATCGGGGCGCGCGGCCAAGGTCTCATTGAGTCGCCGGCAGGTCTCGGCGACCTCGTCGTCGGTGAGCGCACGGCCGATGCTCAGTGCCGCGTTGCGAATCCAGGTGGGATCGTCTTCGATGTTGAAGAGCGTGCCGCGGAAGTCGAAGAGAACTGCGTCGAATGTCCCCGTGGAACGTCACGGTGTGGGATGCGAGCCGCACCACGCGAGCAGATCCTCGGCGGGCATCGCGTTGACAACCCGATCCGCGGTTACGCCGCACGCGGCGGCGCGGTCGGTCCCGTACGCCTGCCACTCGAGTTGTTCGATCGCGTGCGCGTCGGTGCTGATCGCGATGCGCAGACCCGCCTCGACCGCCTTGGTGAGAATGCGCTTGGGCGGATCGAGTCGTTCGGGCCGGCAGTTCACCTCGAGCGCGGTGTCGAACTGCTTGCACGCGGCCACGACCACGTCTTCGTCGAACTCCGACTCCGGACGGCCCCTACCCGTGAGCAACCGGCCCGTGCAATGCCCGAGCACGTCGACGTGCGGACTCGCGACCGCGGCGACCATCCGCCGCGTCATTCCGTCGGCGTCCATGCGCAGCTTCGAGTGCACGCTCGCGACGACGACGTCGACGCGCGCCAGCAGCTCTTCGTGTTGATCGAGCGCGCCGTCGTCGAGGATGTCGACTTCCACGCCGGTGAGGATCCGGAACGGCGCGAGATCGTCGTTGAGCTGGTCGACCACTTCGAGTTGCTCGCGCAGTCGATCGGGTGACAAGCCGTTCGCGATCTTGAGCCGGGGCGAGTGATCGGTGAGCGCGAGATACTCGTGACCGAGGTCGCGCGCCTTGCCCGCCATCGCCGCGATCGTGTCGCCGCCGTCGGACCAATCGGAGTGCGAGTGCAGATCACCGCGCAGCTGCGCGCGCAGCGCGTCGCCGGCTTCCGAACCGGGTTCGGGCGTGTTGGCGAGCAGGTCTTGGAGATACTTCGGCGTCTCCCCGCGCAGCGCTTCCGCGATGACCGTTGCGGTCTTCTCGCCGACATTCGGAATGTCGGTGAGCCGGCCCGCATCGGCGAGTCGCTGCAGCTCTTCGGGCGTGACGCGCGAGATCTCGGTCGCGGCACGCTTGAACGCCTGTTGCCGATACGCGGGCGCGCGACCACGCATGAGCAGTTCAGCGATGCGCTCGAGAGCCTCCACCGGCGTCACGGCTCCGAAGGTACCCTCCCGGCGACGCCCGAAGCAGGTGATTGATGAACGCCGACAATCCCAGAATCGTGGGGCGACGATCCCGGCTGGCGCCGCAACTGCGCGTGCTGATCCGGCTGCTCCCCGAGCTGCAGATGCCGTACCTGCGGCGAGCCGGCGGTCGACCAACTGTTGAATCTCCGAAGCGTGTACGCCACGTACATCGCTGATGCTCGGTTCTGATTCAGCATACCGATTCGGCTTCTCCTCCCCTTCCGCACCGATGGTTCCGGCGCCGGTCTATGGGTTCTGGGAATCGGCGCGCTCGACGCGTCGTCACCTCTCTTCGTCGTGCCGAGGATCGAGCCGCCGCTGCCGTGCGATTCGGATGCGGCACTCGCCGCTCATTTCCGACTCCCGCTTGTTCATGCGCATCGCGTTCGCGATATCGACCGCCCTCTTCGGGTTCACGGCGGCATTCATTACCAATAGCAGTTGGGTCTATTTTCACCTGCCTGCTGTTCTCGGTCCCAGGTCTCGTGCGTGCGGCGCCCACGAAGGCGGCACTGATCCACGACCAAGACGCGCTCACCGCCAACGGCTGCGCGCGCTCGCTGATGCAGGCGATCCGCGCCGTCCCGCCGAAGACCGACTGAACCACTCGTATACTCCTCTGCCGGAGGGCTGACCGAGTGGCCGAAGGTGCTCGCCTGCTAAGCGAGTAGGGGGTCATAAGCTCCCTCGAGGGTTCAAATCCCTCGCCCTCCGCCATGACAAGTGACTACATCGCCGGCTTCGCGCAGTTGGGAGCGGCAACACTCGGCGAAAGCGGCGGACAGGCCGATGTCGCCGCGCGTCCGCGCCGCATGGACGGGTGCCCGCATCAGTGCGCCGGCCTTCCCCGTCACGTGCGCGGCGGGCGACAACCTGGCGATTCACGTTGCCGTCGCCGAAGCGCCCGCGGGCCATGTGCTCGTCGTGTCGGTCGGTATCGAAGCCGAACGCGGCTACTGGGGCGAGGTGCTCACCACCGGTGCCGAAGCACGCGGCATCGCGGGGCTCGTGATCGACGGCGGCGTGCGTGACGTCAGCGCGCTCGAGGCGCACGGCTTTCCGGTCTTCTCCACGATGATCGCGTTACGCGGCGCCACCAAGGAGCATCCGGGCAAGGTCGGCGGATCAGTCGATCGTCGGCGACATCCAGGTGCGAGCAAGGCGACTGGATCGTGGCCGATGCCGACGGCGTGACCGTCGTTCCCCACACCAAGCTCGACGACGTGCTCGCCGCGGGTCGCGCCCGCGAGGCGAAGGAAGCAACGTTCTTCGAGGAGTTGCGAGCGGGTCGCACGACGATCGAACTACTCGATCTCGATACCACCCCGATCACTCGCGACTAGAGCACGACCACCGAACGCAACACTTCGCCGCGCTCCATCTTGTGGAACGCGCTCTCCACATCGTCGAGGCTGATCGTCTCCGATACGAACTGGTCGAGCGGGAAGCGACCCTGCAGATGCAGGTCGATCAGCGTCGGGAAGTCGCGTGACGGCAGGCAGTCGCCGTACCAAGACGGCTTGAGCGCGCCCCCACGGCCGAAGAAGTCGATCATCGGGATGTCGGGCAACGCCATGTCGGGTGTGGGCACGCCGACCTGTACGACGGTCCCGGCGAGGTCACGTGCGTAGAACGCCTGCTTCAGCACCTCGGGCCGGCCGACCGCTTCGATGCAGATGTCGGCGCCGTCACCGTTGGTGAGCGCGCGGATCGCTTCGACCGCGTCGGTCTTCGACGCGTCGACCACGTGCGTCGCGCCGAAGCTCTTCGCCCATTCGAGCTTCCGGGCGTCGAGATCGACTCCGATGATCGTGTGCGCGCCCGCGAGCGCGGCCGCGGCGATCGCGGCGTTGCCCACTCCTCCGCACCCGAACACCGCAATGGAGTCGTCGCGCCCGACGTTTCCGGTGTGGGCGGCGGCGCCGAACCCGGCCATCACTCCGCAGCCGAGCAACCCGGCCGCGGCCGGGCGTAGCTCTCGGGTCGACCTTGGTTGCCTGCCCGGCGGCGACGAGCGTCTTCTCCGCGAACGCGCCGATACCGAGGGCGGGTGAGAGCGGCGTGCCGTCGGCCAGCGTCATCTTCTGCGTCGCGTTGTGCGTGGCGAAGCAGTACCAAGGGCGACCGCGGCGGCACGCGCGGCATTCGCCGCACACGGCCCGCCAGTTGAGAACGACGAAGTCGCCGGGCGCGACGCTGGTCACGCCGTCACCGATCGCGTCGACGAGACCGGCCGCTTCGTGCCCGAGCAGATACGGGAAGTCTTCGCCGATGCCGCCTTCGCGGTAGTGCAGATCGGTGTGGCAGACCCCGCACGCCTGCACCCGCACCGTCACTTCGCCCGGTCCGGGATCGGGAATCACGATGGTTTCGACGGTTACCGGCTGCGCCTTCGCTTTGGCGACCACCCCGCGCACTTGCTCAGCCATGCTTCCCCCCATCGGCTCTCCCCCTTACGACCGAACCACGTTCGGCGGCATTCCACCATTCAACACTGTGGCAACGGCCGAGCTCGCGAGCGCGGCCATGCGGGTGCGCGTCACCTGCGACGCCGAACCGATGTGCGGCAGCAACACCGTGCGCGGCGCGTCGAGCAGTCGCGGATGGATCTCGGGCTCGCGCTCGAACACGTCGAGCCCCGCGGCGAACAGCCGGCCTTCGTGCAGCGCGTCGGCCAGCGCGGCCTCGTCGACGACCGGGCCGCGCGCGGTGTTCACGAGGACGGCGGTCGGCTTCATCAGCGCGAGCCGGCGGGCGTCGATCAGGTGATGCGTCGGCTCGCCGCCGGGCACGTGGAGCGAGACGATGTCGGAGGTCGCGAGCAGCTCGTCGAGATCGACGAGATAACCCGCCTCGCCGGTGTCGCCGCGCGCGTGGTGCAGCACCCGCATGTCGAAGCCGGCCGCGCGGCGCGCCACCGCACGCCCGATGCGGCCGTAGCCGACGATGCCGAGCGTCGCGCCGTGCACGTCGCGGCCGAGGTACTGCGTGATCCCCCAGCCCTTCCAGCGATCGGCGCGCAGATCGGCTTCGGCAACGTGGGCCAAGCGCGACGCGGCGAGGATCAAGGTGAACGCGAGATCGGCGGTCGTCTCGTCGAGCACACCGGGCGTGTTGCACACGACGACGCCGTGTTCACGCGCGACGCGCACGTCGATGTTGTCGTAGCCGACCGCGACGTTCGCGACCGCTTTCAGGCGGCCGCTCGCGGCACCGGCCGCGAGCACCTCGGCGTCGATCTTGTCGGTGAGCACGCACACGATCGCGTCGACGTCGCCGGCGTGCGCGACCAACTCTGCGTGCGAATACGGCGTGTCGTCGGCATTGGGCCCGACGAGCTCGTGGCCCGCGAGCGGATCGAGACCGCCGTCGGGCAGACGGCGGGTGACGAGGACCCGCCCCATCAGTGACGGGTCATCAATGCTCGGTGTAGTTCACTTCGCCCGCGCCCGCGACGCCGACCGCAAAGCAGAAGCAGTGAATCGGCGCGTGATCGCTCACCGGTCGCAAGCTGTGAATCGTGTCGGGCGGGATGTGCACGAGATCGCCCTGCGCGATCTCCCGCTCCTCGCCCGCGATCGTCATGAGCCCGCGTCCCGACGTGACGTAATAGAACTCGTGCGTCGGGTGCTCGTGCGGATCGACGAGACCGCCACCGGCAACCTCGAATTCGCTGACGAGCTCGAGGTGCCCGCCCTTGGTGATGTCGAACATCTCGCGCGGGTTGACGAGCCACCACACCGGCACGGTGCCGTTGTGCTCGACGACCGGCTCGACGTCTTCGATCGAGCGCACATCCATGGGCGAAACCTCCACCGCGGTATCTAAGCTGACGCACCGTTCAAGTTTTTTGGCGTCAGTCAGTGCGCCAGAGTAGTTGGAGACGACCCGATGGGTAATGCCCGCACCGTCGATCCGCGAACCGTCGAGTTGCCGTTGGCGGCCGCGACCCCCGAGTCGTTCGCGGCCTACGGCGTGCTCCCCCCGTTCGAGGGTGACGGGCAGCCGACCGCGGATCTCGTGTTCACGCGCAACGACGGTTGGGTCAACTTCATCGGGCACACACTCGGCGAGATCGAGGTTCGTGACGGCCGGCTGCGGTGCGAGCTGCTCAACCGCCACGACACGCACACGCAGACCCTCATGCCGATGAGCGGTGACGCCCTCGTCGTGGTCGCGCCGGCCGAGGTCGACTTCTCGCAACCCGAACACTTCGACACGGTGAAGGCGTTCGTGTTGCCCCAGTACACGTGTGTGCATCTGCACCGTGGAACCTGGCACTGGGGGCCGTATCCGATCGGCGCATCCGAAGTGCGCGTGTTCAACATCCAGGCGCGCGGGTGGCCGACCGACAACGGGATCGTCGAGCTCACGCGCGATCACGGAATCGTGTTCGAGGTCACTCCCTGAGGGTGATCTTCGCGGATTCGCTCAAGAAACAGGGCGGGTTTACTCGATGAAGAGAGTGGTGGGGGTCTTACTTCGGAGAGACCATGCCTGCGACAGTCACGATCCTTCAAGCAAGAGATCATCCGCGAAGAGCGCCTCGTCGGGCTCCCCGCCGATCAGCCGCTCACCGACGCCGCACTCGTACACCGCCGGGTGCAGATCGCGGTGTTGCTCGGGCTGCTCGGGCTCGTCTGCGCTCGCGGCGATGCTCACGGGCGACGGCTCGCTGCGGCTGGTCGCGTCGATCTTCGCACTCGGCTTCGGCTACTACGCGCTCGAGAAGGAATATCACCTGCAGCGCCTCGGACGCCTGCGCGACGACGCGAATCTGATCTCGCTCGTCGTCGCCGACGAGCTCGTATCTTCCGGCGCGCTCCACACCGATCGCGAGCTGTTGGATCTGCGCATCGCGCTCGAGCTCGCGGCGCCGGAGTTGGCCGCGGGCCTCGCCGAGGTGCTGCCGACCGACTGCGCGCGCGTGCGGGTGACCGGCCCATCGGGCGAAGTCCCGATCGCGGCCGAGCGGGATCTCGCGCCCGGACGCTTCGCGCCCGACGACGTCGACAACGCTCGCGCCGCGCTGCACCACCGGCACTCAGTGCGCCGGACGAGCAGTCACGATCGAGCAGTGCTGACCGTCCCGCTGTGGCGACGCGACGATGTGGTCGGAGTGCTCGAGCTCGTCTCCCATCCCGGTCAGACGTATCTGTCTCGTGACGCCGGCCTCGTCGACGCGTACGGACGCGGCGTGGTCGCCGCCCTGCTCGGCTCCGACTGACGCCGGGCGCGCTCGCCGCGCCGACGTCGCTACGCTCCTGCGCCGTGGGAGAGCTCGACGGACGGGTCGCGATCATCACCGGCGGCGGATCAGGCATCGGCGCCGCGACCGCGCGGCGCTTCGCCGCCGAGGGCGCGACGATCGCGCTGTTCGACCGGGACCCGGAATCAGTCGTCAAGGTCGCGGCCGAAGTCGACGGCCACGCGTACGCGCTCGACGTGCGGGACGGCGACGAAGTCGCGGAAGTAGTCGACCGGGTCGCGCAGACCGTCGGCCAGGTCGACATCCTCGTCAACAACGCGGGCGTCGGCGATCTGCGGCCGTTGCACACCGTCGACGACAAGCTCTGGCATCGCCTGATCGACGTGAACCTCACCGGCACGTTCAACGCGACCCGCGCGGTGATCCCGTACATGCTCGAGACGGGCGGCGGCGCGATCGTGAACGTCGCGTCGGTCTCCGGCCTCGCGCCCACGCGCAACGAAGCCGCCTACTCCGCGGCCAAGGCGGGCGTGATCGCGCTGACGAAGAGCGGCGGGCTCGAGTACGGACCGACCATCCGCGTCAACTGCGTGGCGCCCGGGCACGTGCGCACGCCGATGACCGCGGTGTGGGAGCAGATGCCCGACGCGTTCGAGCCGATCGCCGAAGCCATCCCGCTCGGCCGCATCGGTGAAGCCGACGAGATCGCCGAAGCGATCCTGTTCCTGGCCTCCGATCGAGCGAGCTACATCACCGGCCAGACCCTCGTGGTCGACGGCGGCGGGATCCTTCCCCAAGCCGGCACCGACGCCGCGCTGAAGAAGGTCTTCGACCGCCTGAGCGAGTAGCGGCAAAACAAAACGGCCGCCCCGAAGGACGGCCGTTCGTTCGTACTGAGTCGTTGGCTTAGACGGCTTCGAGCAGCTCGCGGGCGCCGACGTCGGCCGAGGGGTGACGAAGCTTCGACATCGCCCGGGCCTCGATCTGACGGATCCGCTCACGGGTGAGACCGAAGTACTCGGCCACTTCCTCGAGCGTGCGCTCGCCGCCACCGTCGAGCCCGAAACGCAGGCACAGGATCGTGCGCTCACGCTCGTCGAGCACCTTGAGCACCTTGGCGACCTCGCCCGGAAGGAGCGAGACGGCCGCGGCGTCGAAGGGGGCAGTGGCGTTGCGGTCTTCTACGAAGTCACCGAGCTCGGCGTCGCCGTCGTCACGGACGGGCTCGTCGAGCGAGACCGTGTCGACTGCGTAGCGGAGGACTTCGACGACCTTGTCGAGCGGGAGCTCGGCTTCGGCCGCGAGCTCGGCCAGCGTGGGAGTGCGACCGAGCGAACCCTCGAGCTGGGCGCGCATCTTGAGGAGTGCGGTGAGCATGTCGCCGGCGTGAACTGGCAACCGGATCACGCGCGCCGAGTTGGCGATACCGCGCTGGATGGCCTGGCGAATCCACCAGGTCGCGTAGGTCGAGAACTTGAAGCCCTTGCGCCAGTCGAACTTGTCGACGGCGTGGATGAGGCCGAGGTTGCCCTCCTGCACGATGTCGAGCAGGGGGAGACCGGACGACTGGTACTTCTTGGCGATCGAGACGACGAGCCGCAGGTTCGAGTTGACGAACTGGCGGTGAGCCTCTTCGCCGGTGCGGATCGAGCGGCGCAGCTGGCGGCGCTGAGTGGGGGTGAGCTTCTTGGCGGCTTCCAGTTCTCCCTGCGCGACGACACCCGCCTCGATCGCTTGCGCGAGACGGACCTCATCATCCTTGGTCAGGAGGTCGTGGCGACCGACGTCTTCGAGGTAGAGACGTACGAGGTCTTCGTAGTCTCGGTCCTCACGACGGGACTTGACGTGCTTAGCGGGCATGTTGTGCCTTCGGGATTGCAGTCGGGCGGGGTGATCGGAGCAGCCTTACTATCCTGTATCGGCCGGACCGCTGCTCAGGTCCAGTATCGGTAGAAACGTCCGGTCTGGAGTCCATGTTCCCCGGACGTGCCGGGGTCTAACGGATTCCGGAAAGTTCGGGCGTGTGGGCGGGCGGCTAACGAGCGGGGAGCGAGCGCCGGCCATGGCCGGTCCTGAATCATAACGCGTTCACAGCACGATCTCAAGCCGGTATAAGTGCGCTGACCAGGGCAAACGCTTCGAGCACGGACAATCGCGCCGAGCGTGTTCTCCGGTTCTCTCCGGCTCATCGTCGGCCGGCATGGCACCCCACGTCAACGTAAGTGACCATCCCGCGTCAACCTGTGAAATCAGCCTGGGTCAACCTGTGTGCGCGCTCCAGATGTGCAGCGCGCCGTACGCGCGCCACGGTCGCCAAGCCTCCGCGGCAGCCTCGGGATCGGCCCCGAGCGCCTGGCGCAGCGCCAGATCCGATGCCGGGAAGGCGTCTCGCTCGGCACAGGCGCGCATCGCGACGTAGTGCGCGGTCCACGGCCCGATGCCGGGCAGGTCACAGAGCGCGCGCACCACTTCGTCGAGCCCGGCGGTGCGATCCAAGACGATCGCGCCGGTCGCGACCGCTTCCGCGAAGCCTTGGAGCGCGCGGATCCGCGCCCCCGGCACTCCGAGGGACGTGAGATCGGCGTCGGCGATGGTCGCGGCGTGCGGGAAAGAGATGGGTCAGGCCGAGCGCGCCGATTCCCGGGACCGGCTCGCCGAACGCCTCGACGAGCTTGCCGCTGAGGACGGTCGCGCGGGCGACCGAGACCTGCTGGCCGAGGATCGCCCGCACACCGAGCTCGAACGGGTCGACCGCGCCCGGGACGCGGAGACCGCGATGTGCTCGCACCAGCGGAGCGAGGCGCGGATCGTGTGCGAGGTGCCGATCGATGGGCTTGGGGTCGGCGTCGAGGTCGAACAGCCGGCGAACCGCGGCGACGAGGTGGACGAGCCCGTCGAGCGAGGCCAGGTGCGCGCGAAACGCAAGGCCTGTTCGCTCGGGACGTTCCACACCTCGATGACGTTGGGTGCGTCGTCGAGCTCGATGGTGCGGCGGTAGACGCCGGCGTCGAGGTCGATCGACTCAACTCCCGGGATCGCACGCGGCGCGAGGAACTGGAGGAGCTCGTTCCACGCGAGCGGCGCGCGGTAGGGGACGCGCAGCTCGAGGCCACCGTCGACGACGAGGCGATCGGGCCGGCGGCGGCGGGCGCGCAGCTCGGTGGGCGTGAAGTGGAACACCTCGATCATCACCCGGTTCATCTGGCGCACGCTGTTGAACCCGGCCGCGGGCGCGAGCTGCACCATCGGGAGATCAGTGTCGTCGAGCAGCCGGCGGGCGAAGTGGGCTCGGCGCGAACGGGCGACGTCACTCGGCGTCGCGCCGATGTGCTCGGCGAACAGCCGGCGCAGATGCCGCGCGCTCACGCCAAGGCGCGTGGCCAGCTCGTCCTCGGTCGTACCGTCGAGCGCGCCGTCGGCAATGCAACGCATGGCCCGGCAGACGAGCTCGGGCGCCGCGATCCAGCCCGGTTCGGTGACGCGATCGGGACGGCAGCGCAAGCACGGTCGGAAGCCCGCGGCTTCCGCGGCGGCCGCGTGATTGAACGGCAGCGTGTTGCGGCGCAGCGGCGTCGCCGGACAGCCCGGTCGACAGTAGATACCGGTGGTGATGACGCCTTGGAAGTTCCGCATGTCTCCGTTCTAGGCGATCAACCTAGACGGATCCGGACATGAGGTTGCGGTAGGGACGGCTGTCCGGATTCGTCCAGGCGATCAGGCGTAGAACGTTGGTATGACACGAGAGATTGCTCAGGTCGAAACCCCCATCGGTGCGTTCCGCGCGGTCGTCGTCGACGGCGCGGTGCGTCAAGCGATGTTCGTAGAAGGGAAGGGAGTACGTCGCGATTCGAGCGGCGTGCATCTCGCGCTCGCCGCGTATTTCGCGGGCGAGGTCGACGCGCTCGATGCGATCCGATGTGAGCCGCAGGGCACCGAGTTCAAGCAGCAGGTGTGGAAGTTGCTGCGGGAGGTGCCGGCGGGCACGACCGTCTCGTACGGCGAGCTCGCGGCGAGAGTCGGTGCGCCGGGTGCGGCGCGTGCAGTCGGGACTGCGAACGCCACCAACCCGATCTGCCTGATCATTCCGTGCCACCGGGTGATCCGGACCGGCGGCGGACTCGGCGGATACGGCTTCGGCCTCGAGCGCAAGCGTTGGTTGCTTGCGCACGAGGCCCCGGCCTTCGCGCTGGTGAATCCGTAGTTAGTTGTCGCCGGTTTCGATGCGCAGCTGACCTTCGTCGAAGCGCACGCGGACTTGCGAGTCACCATCCGGACCGCGGAACTCGACTCGCACTTCGTCGGCGTCGGAACGCTGATCCTTCACGCTCACACCGGCGTTCGGCGTGACGCTGACGAGCGTGAGCGAACGGTCGGCGTTCACGTTGACCACGACGGTTCCACCGGCAACCGTGAACGTCCGCTCGCCGGTGACGATCGGCGCGAGCGTCGTGCTGGTGTCGTCGGGCATCGACGTGCTGGTGTCGTCGCCATGGTCGTCGTCCACGTCGTGGCCGACTCCGTCATTGCCGTGGTCGTCGAACGTGGTCGGGGTGCCGACGGCGTTGTCGTTTCCGTGGTCGTCGAACGTGGTCGGGGTGCCGACGCCGTCGTTTCCGTGGTCGTCGCCAACGTCGTGGCCGACACCGTCATTGCCGTGGTCGTCGAACGTGGTCGGAGGGTTCGTCGTAACGACATCACTCGACCGCGTCGCGGTCGACGGCGTAGAGCTCGTGCTGTCTTCGACTCGGACGGGTCGCCCGGAGTCGTTACTGCCGCGTGATGCGGCGGCAACGCCGGCCATCGATCAGCACGGACACGAGTCCGGCCGAGATGGCAACGATCGTCTTGCGGGTACGGCCCATTTTGGTGTGCTCCTCGTAGTGGGGGGATTCCGTTCGCTACATGAGGAACACGATCGAGATGCGGCGCAGGTTTGGCCGTACGCAAATTTCTCGGCCGGATTTCTTTCGCTCAGTTCTCGGTGATCTCCGCGGGCTGCACCACGCCGTCCTTCACGCGGATCCGGATGCGGAACTCGCGGCTGCCGTTGTTGAACCGCACCTCCACGTCGTCGGGCGCCTGGCTGTGAATCTCGGTTTGATAGCCGGCGGCCGGCGTCGACGAGTCGAGCCGGAGCGAACCGTTGGCAAACGTCACCGTGATGTGCCCACCCGTTGACGTGTAGGTCTTCGTCGACGGGGCCGGAGGCGGCGTGGTCGAACCCGGACCGGGCTGGGTCGTGCCACCGTGGTCGTCGGTCGTCGGCGTTGCTCCCGTGGTCGGCGTCGTGCCCGTGCCCGGCGTCGTGCCGGTGGTCGTCGGCGTCGTCTTTCCGGGCGGTCGCGTCGGTGCTGGTCGTGGTGGTCTTCGGCCGGCTCGTCGTCGTCGAGACGATGGGCAAGGTCGTGGAGTGTCCCTCCACGTGCACGTGGCTCGGGCTCTGCGACGCCAGCAGTCCGCCGAATCCGATCACGACCACGAGCGCGCCGACGACGCTGCTCGAAATCGCGAGCCGGCGCCGAGCTCGGGCCCGGTGGAGTGCGGGGCGCATGCTCCCGAGCACCGCGTCGGCATCGAGATCGTCGGGCGCGATCGCACCGAGATCACGCGCGATCGCGTCGTCGAGCGGGTCGCGCGGATCGCCATTCATAGCTGCGGCTCCAGATTGCCGCGCAGCGTTTGGCGCGCGGCGTGGAGGTGGTATTTCACAGCACCTTCCGAAAGGTGCATCGCGTCGGCGATCTCGAGCACGGAGAGGTCCTCGATGTAGAAGAGCGCGGCCGCGATGCGCTGTTGGGGTGGCAGCGTCGCGAGGAGGTGTTCGGCGTCGGAGGGCAGCGCCGGTTCGGGTGAGGTGGTCACAGCTTCGGCTTCGAGGCGGGTCACCGCACGCTTGCCGCTGCTCGTCTTGCGGAAGTGGTCGCGGAGGCGGTTGACGGCGACATGGCGGATCCAACCGGGTGGGTCGTCGAGGCGGGAGACGCGGCGCCAGCGAGCGAAGGCGCGCATGAACGCGTCCTGCACGCAGTCCGCGGCGACCTCACGGTCACCGGCCGCCACGGTCAAGGATCGAACCATTGGGGCGTAGCACCGCCGAAACGTGTCGTCGAAGTCAGCCGGGCCGGCCGGAGCGTTCCGGTCGTCTCGGTCTTCCATGTCACTCATCACACGTTTGGTACGGGTCGGAGGTTTGGCCCGTTCGCAAGATCTTCAGGTTGCCCGAGATCGCCGTCGCGTACACTGGACCGGCTCTCCGCTCGTAGCTCAATGGATAGAGCATCTGACTACGGATCAGAAGGTTGGGGGTTCGACTCCCTCCGAGCGCGCTGAATAGTCGCAGGTCAGACCAGGTTGACTACTCGGGCTCGTCGCGTGGAGGCTGGCACTTGACCAACTATGTGACCAACTACGGGCTCTCCGAGATCCCCAAACGACCGTCTAGACGTTCCCGTTCGAAGCGCAGCGTCACGGTCATCACTCGACGTCATACTCGGCGGAATGCACTTCGCCGAGATCCGTCAAGCTCGCCGTCGTTGCACCACACGCAACGCAGGTCGCCAGCAGATCCTCGTCATCGGCCGGGAGGCGGATTCGCCAACTTGCCCCGCACTCGCATTGCACTTCGTGTTCGTGTTCGGTCACACCCAGGGAACGTATCGAGAGGGTGAGACCGCGGGTGTGTTGTGAAGCGGCGCGCGCCGCATAGCTGACGGCTCAACTTCCTACCCGCATGCGAAGTCGACGCTGCGCTGGGTCGAAACGCGTTGCAACTCCACCTCTCCGACACAGCAAAGACGCCGAAATAACCCAGCCAACTCAGAGAATCATGAGCCGCGCTTACCCACAACGTGCTGCCTGCTGATGAATCATCTCACCTGCACCCAAAAGCGAACGTCTCGCCAGTTATTCTCTGCACTCCGCAGCACGTGCCAACGCGAACTCGACGCAGAGTGAAAGCACTCATTCGAGAGAAGCGTGGTACCGCAATGCGGAGGGTGCGTCAGACGCACGCAAGGAGGCGGGCGGAGGAGACATGGCACTCTCAACCGGGGGGTGAGAGAGCCATGCGCTGCGAGTCGGGGGTCGGCTTCGGTCGACCCCCGAAACGCGGACCCTGCGCCTTCAGGCGAGCGACAAGACGAGCGGCGGCTGCGAAGCGTCCACTCGCGCCACGATCCGCCGATGGGTGGTACCGGCGGATCGCGACTGTTTCTGGACGACGGAACGCGGGGTGTCCCGTCCCCGAAACGGTAGGACTGACGCAGGCGAAAGTGTTGGCAGGGTCACTTACCTCTGCACCGGTTCGCTCACGTTGCGGGTGTCTCCCACTGTGTATGCACTCTGGTCATGCGGCCGTCATCGTCGAAGTTGACCGACTGGATGGTGCGGATGACGAATGGCGTGCCCGTGGCGTGGACCGTGCCGGTCGGCGTCGGAAGATCCTTCACGAGTGTGCCCGTCTGGATGTACGCGAACGTGGCCTGACGACCGAACTTGTCGACGTCAAGGACGGTCAGGTCAGAGAATTGGAGGTCAGGTGCTGACGCGACCAGCGCTCGAAAACGGTCCAGCACCATGTCGCTGCCGACGACACGCGACACCGGGCTGACGTAGACAACGTCACGGTGGTGAAGCCCACTAAAACGCCGCCCAGTCACGACCATTCATCGCCAGGAGCAAGTCAGCGACGCACGCCCTCGCCCAGTCTTCCGAAACCATCACGGCCTCCGAGTCGCGGACATATTGCCGGATCGGGAGGGAGTGATCTCGCCACGGCACCCGAATGACGTTCCCGCCGAAAGATCGAGGGGCGGCTGGTGCGGGGTCTCGGCTACCAGCAACGCAGGTCATCGGAGTGGGGGCGGGGGACGCCGATGACTCCCTCGAACGGCGAGCGTAGGAAGCTCTCGCGCGGCCTCGCCCGAGATGGGTCGCGCGCCACCGACGTTTGACCACAACATCGTCGCCGGTCACCACGGACGCTCGTAGGGAAGCAGCTCCGAAGGAGGCTCACAGCCTCCGCACCGTTTGCGCTCAGGTCGCGCACTCACGATGTTCGCATGGGCAAGACCGTCGTTTCGCCGAAGACAGGGAAACGGATCGCCGACGGACCGGTAGCGGTGCAGTTGCTCTTGCTGCCCGCCGATCGTCGTCGACACGATTGGTCACTGGATGAGCACACTCGTCGGACCGGTCGTCGCGGCGTTGCCCAGGCGCAAGAAATACTGCGGCGCGCGGCGTGCGGCGCGAAGCGCGCAGAGGGCGGGTCTGATTTAGCGAGCATTACGCCCCACAGCGACCGCATTGTCGAATCCGCGGCACACAACGACGAGGACGACGCTGAGCCTCCGAACCCGAAGCTCGTCGCCGCCGGGACGATGAGGTCGACGAAGATCTCGTTCAGTCCGGCGAGTGTGACGACGGCTACTTCTTCTACGCCTTGGCGGGTTGAACGCCAAGTCGTTCGACGCGGCGAGTTGACCAACAAACTGACCAACCACGGGGTGGACGGCTGTGGATGTCGTCGCATGACGGTGAAACGTTTCCCCTGGTGCACGACGATCACGGACTTCGATGGACGTCCAAATGGAAACTACGGATCAGAAGGTTGGGGGTTCGACTCCCTCCGAGCGCGCTACACCGGTTCGGCACGTGGCTGAACGTGCAGCTGCATTGCGATGTGCGGACCGATGACCGGATCGTCCCAGCTCTCGCCTCGAGTCGTGAAGCCCGCGTGTCGTAGAAGGGCAGCGCGGGCATCCGGGCGTTGCACCACAGCAGTCCGCCGCCGCTCTGCCCGACGTGCTCGATGACCGCCTCCAACACCGCGCGGCCGACGCCTTCGTGTCGCCGATCGTCGGCGGTCGCCATTCCTCGTAGTCGCCACGAGGGCTCTTGATCGGGATCCCACGGCGGCGCCTCGCGTGCGACCACCGCGGATCCGATCACCGTTCCGTCATCTACCGCGGCGAAGTGACACGTCTCCGAATCGTCATCTGGACGCGTCGCCAGCTCGTCGTGGGTTTCGTGC
>CAWEDT010000002.1:0-629506 GCA_963807945.1 uncultured Actinomycetes bacterium
TGAACTTCGGCAAGCACGTAAGCCGCCATGATGATCATCGCGACGATCGCAAGGAAGAAGACGATCACGGGTAGGTCGAGCGCGCTCTTGAGCTCGCGTGCGCGCGGCAGACTCGCGTTCGAGGTAGTCCGCGAGCTGCTCCAGCGCGTCGTCGAGGTGCCCGGTGAGCTCGGCGGCACGGACAACCGCGATGTAGTAGCCGGGAAGACCTTGGGCTGCTGCGCGATCGCGTCGCCGAAACTCGATCCCGCGCGCAGCCGGCGCTGGATGTCGGTAGATGACTTCTTGCATCTTCTTCGAGGCGTTCTCTTCGGCGACGACGCCGAGCGAGTCGAGGATCGGGACGCCGGCGCGGAGGAACGACGAGAGCTGGCGCGAGAAGTTCATGACCTCCTCGACCTTGACCGCCTTGCCGACGTAGAACTCGCGCTTGTACCACGGCTTCGCTACGGATCCATCCGGCGCGAGGTTCTGGGCGCGGGTTCCGGCGGCGGCGTGCGGCTTTGGCTGAAACAATGTGGAGCTCATTCGAGGCCCTCGCCGACGACGACGTTCTTGATGACTTCTTCCATCGTGGTGATGTCGTTCTCGACCATGCGGATCGCCTCGGTCTGCAGCGTGCGCAGGCCCTGTTGCGCCGCGAGATCGCGAGCGACTCGCGGCGGCTGGCCGTCGACCACGCACTGGCGCAGCTCGTCGGTGATGGCGAGCACCTCGTACACGCCGACGCGCTCGAAGTAGCCGGTGCCCGCGCAGAACTGGCAGCCCTTGCCCTTGAGCCACGAGTGCTTCTCGCGGCCGCCGAGCTTCTCGTAGAGCGTCACATCCGACATCGACAGGCTCGAACGGGATCGCGCACGAGGTGCAGATGCGGCGCACGAGTCGTTGCGCGACCACACCGACGATCGCCGACGTGATCAGGAACGGCTCGATGCCCATGTCGAGCAGCCGGTAGAGCGACGAGACCGAGTCGATCGCGTGGACCGACGAGAACACGCGGTGACCGGTAAGCGCCGACTGCACCGCGATGCGCGCGGTCTCGACGTCACGAACCTCACCCACGAGGATCACGTCGGGGTCTTGGCGCAGGATCGACTTGAGCCCGGTGGCGAACGTCATGCCCGCCTGCTCGTTGATCTGGATCTGGTTGACCTTCGGGAAGATGTACTCGACCGGGTCTTCGATCGTCATCACGTTGATGTCGGGGCGGTTGATCTCCGACAACGTCGCGTAGAGCGTCGTGGTCTTGCCGCTTCCGGTCGGGCCACCGACGATGATCATCCCGTAGGGGGAGTTGACGAGGCGCGAGTAGAGCGCCGCCCGAGTCGTGCGGCATGCCGAGGTCTTCGAGCTTGTAGAGCGAGCGGGTGCGGTCGAGCAACCGGAGCACGGTCTTCTCGCCCCAGATCGTCGACGTGGTCGACACGCGCACGTCGAGGTCGCGTCCGTCGATCTTCATCTCGAACTGGCCGTCTTGCGGGCGGCGCCGCTCGACGATGTTCATGTCGGCCATGATCTTGATGCGGCTGACGAGCGCCTGGCCCATCTCCGACGGGAGATCGACCACCTCGCTCAGCGAGCCGTCGATGCGGAACCGGACTCGCACGTTGTGCTCGGCCGGCTCGATGTGCACATCGGACGCGCGGTCACGCAGCGCCTGGGTGACGATCTTGTTGACGACCTGGACGATCGGCGCGTGCGAGTCGACGACTTCGTCGATCGTGCTGGTCGGCTCGAGCGTGATCTCGTAGGCCTGGAACGCCTCGATGTCGCCGCTGACCGCGGAGAGCGCGCTGTAGGTGCGGTTCACGCGAGCTGCGCAGCTGCGACGGCACGCCGAGCGCGACGTGCACTTCGTCGACCGGCAGCGACCGCAGCAACGAGATCACGTCGGGGTCGAGCGGGTCGGCGATCGCGACGGTCAGGATCCCGTCGATATAGAGGAGCGGCAGCACGTCGTGGTCGTGCGCGTCGAGCGACTCGACGAGCGCGGTCGCCTTCGGTTCGGGGTGGGCGTCGCGCAGGTCGACGACGGGCACGTGCAGCTGCTCGCTGAGCGCCCGGGTGACGTCTTCTTCGAGGAGCAGCCCGTGCTCGATGAGCGTCGAGCCGATGCGCGCTTCGCCGCCGAGGTGCGACGCGTTCTCGAGCGCCTCGCGGGAGACCGCGCCGGACTGCACCAGCAGGTCGCCGATGCGGATCCGCGGCTCGGTGAGCGAGACGTCGGGAACGAGAACTGCGGATGCGCGCTTCTCGGGAGCGGCGTCGCGCGAGCGAGTCAGTTTCACGCTCGGCCCGCCTTCGAGCGCGGGCAAGCTTCGAGAAAGCCGCGTCGTGCGGCGTGATTCAACATTCCGTGTGTCCTCCCTGAAGCCCGCGATAAGGGCGCTGGGCGCCCCCCGCAAGGACTGAAGCGTACTGAGATAATGCTGGCGGAGCCATGGGCAATACGGCCCAAGGGCACAAAAGGCGCCTCGACTCGAAATCGTAATGAGCGGCGTTTGCGCGGCGCCGGTCGGCTGACCCGTATCCCGAGCGCCCGCTCAGGCGATAACACTGCATGGACGAAAACGAGATGATGCCCGGCGACGACACGACGATGTGACCCGGCGCCTGCGGGCGTTCGGTGACGCACCGATGAGTACCGGGCTCGCGGCTCGAAGCCTCGACCGCATCCGCGCCGATGCTGCTCCCCGCGCCCGCAGCTTCCGAGCGAAGGTGTTCGTGGCGGCGACGGTCGGTGGGTTCGTGTTCGGGAGCGTCGGGCTCGCCGCGGCGGCCGATGTGCTCCCGGCACCGGTCCAGGACGCCGCGCACTCCACGCTCGACCGGGTCGGCGTTCACGTTCCGCCGGGTCACGACCGATACAACGATCCTGTGGCGTGTCCGGGCGGCCCATATCGAAATCACGGCGCCTACGTGCGCAGCCACAAGAGTGATCCCGAACGCGGGCACAGTCGCCGTGCGGCAAGCCGACGCAGTCGGTCGGTCCCGCGGGCGCCAAGAAGCCCGACGCGGCCGACGAGGCCGGCAACGACAACGGCCACGGTCCGCCGCCCTGGGCCCACAACAAGAACAAGAAGAACAAGGACAACACCAAGGCGAAGGACGAAACCCCGGACGACAAGTCGAAAGGTCCCGACGACGGGAAGCCGAGCCCGGTCGTTGCGGCACCGACGTCGTCGACCGTGAGCACCACCACGACGAGCACGACGACTCCGCCGAGCTCCAGCACGTCGACGACGAGCACCAGCTCGCCGTGAGCATTCCCGCAATGACGAGCGTCGATGGGCGCCGGTTGCCGGTCCGACCGAATCAGGCGGGCGGGACCCGTGACATCGAGTCGATATTTCGGCGCTTGGGCGGACCGGTCCACGCGTATCTGCGCGCCTCGGGCGCGGTCGAGGCCGAAGACCTCCTGAGTGAAGTCTTCCTCGACGTCGCCCGCGGCCTGGCCGGCTTTCGCGGCGACGACCGCGCACTCCGGGCGTGGGTGTTCACGATTGCCCACCATCGGCTCGTCGACGAGCAGCGCCGGCTCGCGCGCCGGCGGCGGTTCGCGCGCACGCAGTCGCTCCGGATCGTTCCTCCGCCCGACGAGCCGCTCGACCCGAACCTCTTGGCCGCGCTCGACGCGCTTACGCCCGACCAACGCGAAGTCGTCGTCCTCCGCTTCGTTGCCGACCTCGCGCTCGAGACCGTCGCCGAGATGACCCAACGTCCGATCGGAGCGGTGAAGTCACTCCAGCACCGGGCACTCCACAACCTCGCGCTCGCGTTGGGACCGGATTCGGTGAGCGTCGACCCGCGGGTGTGATGGCGGCTATCGCCCCGTACTGATCGCGGCGAGCGTTGCCCGGGCGAGCTTCGCCGGAGCCTCCGGCGGAAAGGGAAGCACGGCGCTGACGTTTATCTCGCACAAAACGTAGGTGTCTTGGCCCGCGCCATCCTTGCGGTCCGAACAGGAAGTCGGCGTCCCAGAGCGCCGGCAATGCCGCGTCGTCGACATCGAGCCGCGTCTGCATCGCCGGTACCCACTCCGACTCGACCTTCGCCCGCAACGACGCGAATGCCGGCTCGTCCGGCGCAAACATCGTCTTCGGCGACGGCAAGCCGAAGATCCGCCTCGGCGCCTCGGGAGCACCGCCCGGAGGAGATGCCGCCGGATATTGGCGAGCAAAGCCGACCACCTCGCCCTTGACGAGATAGCAACGAATGATGCCCTCGGTGATCCGCGGCTGGAACGGTTGATCGATCAAGCGACCGTTCCCGTCGGAGTACGCGAAGTACTTCGCGCACCGGCGCATGAATTCCTCGAGCGGCATGTCTGCGGTCTCTTCGTCGCGAAGCCGCGCGCTCTGGACGCGCACCATCGCTTCGTCGGAGCGTGACGACGGCGTAACGAGCTCGACCTTCTGCACGCCGATCCCGCCGTTGCCGCGGTACTGCTTCAGCACTCGCGCGCTCCCGGCCGAAAGGCTTGCCGGGAAACGCTCGTTGAACTCGTCGACGGTGCGATAGAGATCGGTCTCGCTGCCCCAGCCGAGCTCGCGGGTCCGGTAGAGCACCTCCTTGGTGCCCATCTTCACGATGGTGTCGGGATGGGCGCTGACCCACACTCCCCGCGCAGCCACCTCCCGCAAGATCGAGTCGAGGTTCGTCCGGTCGGCGCCGTCCGTTACGGGATCGACCCACACGAGCGCCCCATCCACATCGAGGAGCTGGGTGCGGAGCTCGTCGACGTCGGTGTCGCTGTAGACGGCCGGCTCGACGGCCAAACCGACCGCCTCGAGCGCGTCGGCAACCGGCCCCAATCTCGTGCCGGCGATCGGCGGGATCGGCTCGCGGCGATCGCCGCGAAACACGAGCGCAATCCGGCCCACCGGCGACTCGACGGACATGGGTACGCCTCCTCGTTGGCCGGGATCGGTTCAGTGATCGTGCGAATGGGTGTGGTCGTAGACCGGATGATCACCGACGCCGACGTCGGCGGGCTCGACTTGGACGGTGGCCCGGTCGAGGTGCGGAATCTCGTGTTGCAGGTGGTGCTCGACCCGTGCGCGACGGCATGCGCGGCGCTCACGTCGAGCGTGGGATCGACGCCGATCGTGATGTCGGCCTGGAGGCGGTGGCCCTCCCACCTGACGCGCACGTCGCGCACGTCGTGCACTCCGGGCGCCTGGCCCGCAGCGTGTTCGATGCGATCGACCAGCTTCGGATCAACCCCGTTCATCAGTCGCCGGAACACCTCGATCACCGCGACGCGCAGCACCGCGAGGATCGCGACGGAGATGACGATCCCGGCGATCGCGTCGGCCCGTTGGAAGCCGGCCCAGACGCCGATGGCGCCGGCGACGACCGCCAGCGAGGTGAACCCGTCGGTACGCGCGTGGTAGCCGTCGGCGACGAGCGCGGCCGAACCGATCGCCCGGCCCTCGCGAATCCGGTAGAGCGCGACGAGCTCGTTGCCGAAGAAGCCGATCACTCCTGCCGCGGCGAGCAAACCCAGATGATCGACGGGATGCGGCGCGAAGAGCCGTCGGATCGCTTCCGCGGCGGCGATGATCGCGGAGAGGGTGATCATCGAGATGACGAAGATCCCGGCGAGATCTTCGGCGCGTCCGAAGCCGTACGTGTAGCGGCGGGTGGGTGGGCGACGGGCCAGCCGGAACGCGATGAACAGCGGGATGGCGGTCAGCGCGTCGCTGAAGTTGTGAATGGTGTCGGCGAGCAATGCGACCGAGCCCGACATGACGATCACGACGACCTGCAACAAGGACGTGATCAGCAACGCGACGAAGGAGATCTTGACCGCGCGGATTCCTCGGCGCGACGACTCGAGCGCGGTGTCGAGCGAATCGGCCGCGTCGTGACTGTGCGGCGCGAAGATCGCCAGCACGACGCCCTTCAGGCCGCCGGCGTGCGAGTGCCCGGGTGGTGGTCGTGCCCGTGCCCGTTGTTGTCGCTCATCGGTGCTGGCGTGTCGAGGTGCGTGAGCGTTGCCTCGAGCAACACGCGCACGTGCTCGTCGGCCAGCGCGCAGAAGACGAACCGCCCGTCGCGACGCGTCTCCACGATGCCGTGCGCGCGGAGGAGTCGCAGGGCGTGCGAGACCGCTGACTCGCTGAGCTCCGCGCTGCGGGCGAGGTCGCTGACGCAGGCCTCGTCGTGCTCGGCGAGGTGAATGAGGATCCGCAGGCGGCTGCGATCGGAGAGCATCCCGAACAGGTCGGCCATGACCCCGAGGTGCTCGTCGCGGCTGGTCTCACGGGCGTGGGAGTGGCGAATCGTTCGGGTGGCAGTCGGCATACCACCTTTATACTTGAACACTCGTGCAGGTGACGATCACTGCGCCGTGCCGGTTGCCCGTCGCTATATCTTCAGACGCCGGGATCGCGACGGACCGAATAGCGGAACGGCACCCCGCTGATCGCCCAGGTGAACTGCACGTCGACCGATGCCGGTCCCGGTTCGAGCTTCACGCCGAGCGGCAGCGTCACGTAGTGATACATGTTGCCGCCACCGTTCGTGGGGAACTGGCCGTGCGCGAAGAGCGTGCCCTGACGAACTTGCCACTGAAGATTCGTCTCTTCGGGGAAGTAGTTGTAGCCAACCTTGAGGTCGGTTCCGTTCGCGATCTCGACCTCGAAGATGTTGGTGTCGGCGACTTCGCCTTCGACCGGCGCGACGGACGTTCCGAGTGGGGCTGCCAACTTCGCCAGCGACCCGACCGACTCCGCCGGCTGCACGATGGGCTCGTCGAGGATCACCGCGGCCGGCACGGCCGCGACCGCGGCGTCTTCCGCGAGGTTCACCTCGGGGGGTGCGTCCGTACGGCGCGGGTGCGACCGCGGCCGGTTCCGGTTGGTCTTCGTCGCCCCGACGGCGGCGGGCGAACAGGAAGAACAACAACCCGAGGAGGAGCAGTGCGACCAGCCCGATGATGACGAAGAGTGTGACGTTGTCGACGACTTGCCGCTCGATGACGGTGCGGTACCGGCGGGCGCGACCGACGTGATCGACGTCCACGATCCCCCGTTGTCTTGGAGGCGGTTGTCGTTGATGCCGAGCTGGAGCGCGCCGGTGGCAGTCGCGGTGAACGTGACGTGCGTGCCGACCTTGAACGGGGTGCCTCTCCCGATCCGCCCCATCAACGACCAGCAGTTCAACGTGGGCGCGGGAAACGCAATCACTACTCGCTGGCGCTGATTCGCGCACTCGGCGGGCGGTCGTCCGTTGGGCGTCATGTGGTCGATCGGCTTGGGACCGAAGTGCATGTCGCCCGACGCGTTGATGGTGACCACTTCGCCGGCCGTGACGGTGATGCCGGTGTTCGTCCACCGCTTCGCCGACGAGATCTCGATCTTGACCGGCGCGGCGGTCGCCGCGCCCGCAACGGTCGCCGGCAGCGCCATGGTTGCCAAGAGCGCCAGCGCGAGGAGCGTCGCACTGTTCCGAACCCGCCCGCGTGCTGACTCGCGTCGACGGACTCTGACTCTCGAGTGCGGGTTGAGGGTAGGCATCTTCGCTGCTGACGCCTCTCGTGATTGCGCTTCGAACCGCCCGCTTCGCGAACGAATCGCGCCACGTCTTTAGGGGGCCATTTGACCTATACCGCCAGGTGAAACGCAAGTCGGCAACGCGAAGCATCGGCGAGTTTCACGCAGATGGTCAAGCAATTGCGACGGATACCGGTCAGGCAGGACGCGAGAGGAGAGGCTTCATCGGCTGTCCTCCCCGTTGCGCAATGGGGAATCAGCGCGCGACCACTACCAGTGACGCGTTGTTGGCTGTGAGGTTGCTGTTTCCCGGCGTTCCCTAAGTCAGGTCAAAAGGCCTATGACCTGCATTTACCCTGGTCAAAGCGTCCGACGAATGTATGAGCCAGACGGCCCATTTCGGTGATAGTGGCACGGAACTCATGGACAGCGACCGGACCCGCAGTTACTTTCCGTGGCGAATGCCGCGAGGCTCGTTCGAGTTTCCGCGGTTTGGGTCTGGGAGGACGCAAGGATGCTTAAGTCGACTCGTATCGTTTTCGTCGCTTCGGTTTCGGCCGCAGTGATGATCCTCGCTCCGATGGCTGTCGCCGAGGCGGCAGTTGCCGGACCTACTGGTCCTACTGGGGCCAAGGGCGCAACCGGCGCCACGGGTCCGATCGGCCCCACTGGCCCGACGGGCGCCAAGGGTGCGACCGGCGCAACGGGCGCCAAGGGTGCGACCGGCGCGACCGGCGCCAAGGGTGCGACCGGCGCGACCGGCGCCAAGGGTGCGACCGGTGCGACCGGCGCAACGGGCGCCAAGGGTGCGACCGGCGCTGCAGGTCCGGCTGGTCCTGCCGGTCCTGCGGGTGCGACTGGCGCGGCGGGTACTAACGGAACCAACGGCACCAACGGTGCGGCGGGCGCCACTGGCGCTGCCGGTACCAACGGCACCAACGGCACCAACGGAACGAACGGTGTTGACGGTGCGCAGGGTCCTGCCGGGCCGGCTGGTCCGACGGGTGCGACCGGTGCGACGGGCGCCAACGGCACGAACGGTGTTGACGGCACGAACGGAACGAACGGCACTGACGGTGCTGCGGGTGCGACGGGCGCCAACGGCACGAACGGTGTTGACGGAACCAACGGCACTGACGGCGTTGACGGAACCAATGGAACCAACGGCACTGATGGTGTCGACTGGTGCGCAGGGTCCTGCCGGGCCGGCTGGTCCGACGGGTGCGACCGGTGCGACTGGCGCCAACGGCACGAACGGTGTTACGGACACGGAACCAACGGCACTGACGGTGCTGCGGGTGCGACCGGTGCGACTGGCGCCAACGGCACGAACGGTGTTGACGGAACCAACGGAACCAACGGCACTGACGGTGCTGTGGGTGCGACGGGTGCGACTGGCGCCAACGGCACGAACGGTGTTGACGGAACCAACGGCACGAACGGTGTTGACGGCACGAACGGAACCAACGGCACTGACGGTGCTGTGGGTGCGACGGGTGCGACTGGCGCCAACGGCACGAACGGTGTTGACGGAACCAACGGCACGAACGGTGTTGACGGAACCGAACGGGACTGACGGTGCTGTGGGTGCGACGGGTGCGACTGGCGCCAACGGCACGAACGGTGTTGACGGAACCAACGGCACGAACGGTGTTGACGGCACGAACGGAACCAACGGCACTGACGGTGCTGTGGGTGCGACGGGTGCGACTGGCGCCAACGGCACGAACGGTGTTGACGGAACCAACGGCACGAACGGTGTTGACGGCACGAACGGAACCAACGGCACTGACGGTGCTGTGGGTGCGACGGGTGCGACTGGCGCCAACGGCACGAACGGTGTTGACGGAACCAACGGCACGAACGGTGTCGACGGTGCTGCGGGTCCGGCCGGTCCTGCGGGCCCGACCGGCGCCACTGGTGCGACCGGTGCTGACGGGACCAACGGCACGAACGGTGTTGACGGGACCAACGGCACGAACGGTGTCGACGGAACCAACGGTGCTGACGGGTGCGACCGGTGCTGCGGGTACTGATGGCACCAACGGCACGAACGGCGTTGACGGTGCTGCGGGTCCGGCGGGTCCTGCGGGTCCGACCGGTGCGACTGGTGCCACGGGTGCTGCGGGTACCGATGGCACGAACGGTGTTGACGGGACCAACGGCACGAACGGCATCGACGGTGCTGCCGGTCCGGCCGGCCCTGCGGGTCCGACCGGTGCGACTGGCGCCACGGGTGCTGCGGGTACTGATGGCACGAACGGCGCAGCCGGCGCCAACGGTGCGACCGGTGCTGCCGGTGCCACTGGTGCTGCCGGAACGAACGGTGCGACAGGTTCGCAAGGAATCCAGGGTCCGTCTGGTGCCCAGGGTGTCCAAGGCGTTCAGGGTCCGACTGGTGCAACCGGACCATCCGAGCACGACGGTCGATTGCGTCGGGCGCGGCGGGAACGCTTCACCGGCACTCGGCGAACTTCACCGCCTCGACTGCTTCGACGGCGACCTGTCCCGGTCGGTACTCCCGAAGCTCGTGGGTGGCGGCGCGACCATCGACGACACGGAGGCGAACGCTCGGCTGCGCGTCATCGACGTCGCGGTCCCGAACGTGACCTCGGGGACTCCGACCGGTTGGACGGCACGGCCATGCAGCTGGCAGCAACACCGACGAACGGCAATCGCCCCTCGATCACGGCGTACGGCGATCTGGCGCGCGTCCTAAAGAACCGGGCGAGAACGTATAGTCGAGGAGGGGCCTGCGGGCCCCTCTCTTCGCGTTCAGTCCGCGGGGCCGCGTTCGCGTTCGTGTTGCTCGACGCGCGCGAGTCGTTCCTCGAGCAAGGCGTTTGCTTCGCTGAGCTCGCGGATCGCCTCTTGGTGACCGGACAACGAGATCGACAGCTGCAACGTGATCGCAAGCAGGAAGCTCAGACCGACCACTGCGATCAAACCCGTCGGCGTGAACGGCAACGACTTGCCGATGCCGCCGATCAACGCGATGACGATCGCGGCGAGCACCAGCAGCGTCGACACCGCCATCCATCCGAGCGCGTAACGCAGCGACAGCAGTCCGCGTTCGCGACAATGCGAACACGATCGAGAACATCACGACCGCGCCGCCGGCGACGAGCACCGACTGAATCGCGAGGTTGGTCATCGCTTGCCCGTTGCCTGCACGGCGACCATGATGGTCGACCATGATCAGCGGCGGGTGGACGGAACCGCTCGCACGCGGCATTGATCTCGGCTCCACCGAGGCGGGTGAGATCCAGCGAGAGATTCTCACGACGAAACCGTCGCTGCGCCGGGTCTACGAGCAGGTCTACGCCAAGATGCTCGATGCCACCGAGACCTACGTTCCCGGCGCGAAAGTCCGCGTCGAGCTCGGATCCGGGGGCGGCTTCTTGCCCCAACTCGACCCGTCGATCGTCGCGTCCGACATCAGGCCCATCCCTGGACTCGGCCTCGTGTTCGACGCGCAGAACGCGCCGTTCCGCGACGCGAGCATCGACGCGGTGCTCGCGATGCACGTGATCCACCACATCCCGCGCATACGCCTCTTCTTCGCCGAGCTCGAGCGGGTGCTCCGGCCGGGCGGCGCGCTCGTCGCCGTCGAGCCCTACTGGAGCCCGATGGCGAAGCTCATGTACAAGCACATGCATCCCGAGCCGTTCGACGAGCACGCCGACCGCTGGGAGTTCGAGAGCACCGGCCCGATGATGTCGAACCAGGCGATGAGCTACCTGCTCCTCGAACGGGATCGCTCGACGTTCGAACGCGAGTTCCCGGCCCTCGAGGTGATCGAGCTCGGCGCGTTCGGCGGGCCGAGCTACTTGCTCACCGGCGGGATTTGGAAGCAGAAATTGCTGCCCGACCGTGCGCTCGCGCGCATGTGGGACTTCGAGGATTCGCACAGCGCGTGGAAGCGCTTCCTCGCGTTGCACCATCTCTTCGTGCTTCGCCGCCGCTGAGCCGACCACGCGGTTTCTCGAGGACGACGCGTGGGTAGGAGCGGCTCATGGCAATCGTGATCGAGCCGAGTTCTATCCAACCCGTTGGGCCTTCCGTTTCGGCCGTGGGCGAGGGGATGCTGCTCGCCGGCCGCTATCGGATCGTCGAACGCATCTTTCAGGGATGGCTGGCGTACGACGAACGCCTCACGCGATCTGTGTTGGTCGAACCGATCCCGGGTGATGGTGACCCGGCGGAGCGCGTGCGACGTGCGGCGTCGACGGGCCCGGGCCTCCTCGATGCCGTCATTGTCGGCGGCGAGGCGTTCGCGGTTCGTACGACGTAGAAACCGTCACTACAGCATCCGCGCGATCCGTTCGCTCCGTAGACAAAAGACGTGGGCGGAACCGCGAAGGGTGTTCATGTTGTTGCGTTCCTTGTCATTGCGTTGTGTCGTCGCATTGGGCGCGGTGCTGATCTTTGCCGGTTGCTCGAGCGCGGCAACCAAGACGTCCTCGAGCTCGACGACGCGCGCCGCGAGCCACGTCACGGCTGCGACGAGCGTGCCCACGATCACCATCGAGAACTTTTCGTTTGGTGATCCCATCACGATCAGCCCCGGCGCGACGGTCACGGTGAGGAACACCTACACAGAGACGCACAGCTTGTCGTCCGATGACGGCTTGTGGGACACGAGCGGCATTACGCCCGGATCGTCCGCGACCTTCGTCGCGCCCGACAAGCCGGGAACGTACAAGTTCCATTGCAATTTCCACGCCAACATGCACGGATCGCTCATCGTCGCGAGCTGAACAAACACAACGTTCGTGGTTTCTCACGTCCGCGAACGGTCTCGCTCCGTACAGGGGTAGACGTTGCGCACTAGCGAAAGTCGGTTGGGGACCGCCGCCTTCTCACTCATGCGTCTTCGCAGGGCGAGTCCACAACCGAAAGGCAACTCGATAATGAAGTTCGGAAAACCCCTCCTTGCTGTGCTCGCGACCGGCGCGGTGTCGCTCGGCGGAATGGCTCTCGGAGCTACTCCTGCCGTTGCAGCAACCCAGTCGTACCAAGCGACGCTTGCTCCGTTGAACGGCTCGACCGCGTCGGGCATGTTGATGCTGACGCTTGACGGTGATCAGGCAACGATCACCGAGCAGGCGTCGGGTCTGCCGGCTACGTTCAACAACGCGCCGTACCCGCACGTGCAACACATTCACATCAACGGCATGGGTACCTGCCCCACGGCAGCTGCCGACGCCAACGGTGATGGTGTCGTCAACACCACCGAGGGTGGGCCGTCGTACGGCCCGATCGGCACGACGTTGTCGGTCAGCGGACCGACCACGCCGGAGGCCGGCACGGTGCTCACGATTGCACCGAGTGGTGCGACCATCGACTACCACCGCACCTTCACGCTCGACGCGGCAACGGTCACGGCGATTCAGGCGAACAAGGCCGTCATCGTCGTGCACGGGCTCGACCCGAGCACGCTCAGCGCGAAGGCGCAGGGCGAGAAGAGCGATCTGGTGCCCTCATTGCCGCTCGCGGCGACGTCACCGAACCTCTGCGGGGTGCTCACCGCGGCGCAGACGTCGGCCGTTCCGAGTGACGGCGTTGCAACTGGCGCCGGCGGTACGTCGGGCACCGAAGACGGCATGCTGATCCTCATCGGCGGTTCGCTCCTCGCGGGCTCCGCCATCTTGTTCGGCGCCCGTCGTCGGTTCTCCAAGACGCCGATCACCACCGACAACTAAGACGTTTCGTCAGCACGTACGACTGTTATGACGAAGCACTCGATTCGATCGCGGTCGTCGCTCCGAGCGGCGACCGTGATCGCGTTAGGTCTCGCGATCGCCGGCGTCACGCTGCTGACGGTGGCCTTCCGTGCGCAACGATCCGCGCCGCAACCCGCGGCATCCGCGGCGGGTCATCTCATCGAGACAACATCCAGCGCACCACCGACGACCACCGCCCGCCGCGAATCATCGACAACGACGACGCAACCCGGGCTTGCACCCTCCCCGCCGACCATGGTCTCGATTCCGAGCATCGGCGTGACGTCGATGCTCACATCGTTGGGTCGCAATGCCGACGGGAGTGTGCAGGTTCCGACCGACTTCCAGGTCGCCGGTTGGTACAACGGCAGCGTCACGCCGGGCCAGGTCGGACCGACCGTCATCCTCGGCCACGTCGACTCGACCGCCGGGCCCGGAATCTTCTACCGGCTCGGCGCGCTGCACCCCGGCGACACCGTGACCGTTCACCGACAGGACGGCAGGAACGTGACCTACCGAATCACCGGAGTCCGTGTGTACTCGAAAGCGCACTTCCCGACACTCGAGGTCTACGCCAACACGTCGATCCCGACGATCCGACTCATCACGTGCGGCGGTGCATTCGACAGCGCCACGCACCACTACTTGTCGAACATCGTTGCGTTCGGACAACTCGAATGATCACGGCACTGCGCCGGCGCGGCCTTGTGATCGGCGTCGTCCTTGTGATCGCGCTTGCCGCGTGCGGCTCGAACGCGTCGGTGTCGGGTTCAGCTTCGTCCGGAACAGCGCCGCGAGCTTCGGTGGCGCCCGCGGGCATCTCCGCGTCGACGCGGATGATCTGCGCGACAGAAGCCAAGGAAGAAATCGGCGCCGCGCTCGGTGTCGAGCCGACCAAACCACTCACTCCGGTCTGGCGCGATCACCTCTACTCGTGCGACTACCAATACGCGACCGGCGTGCTGCACCTCTCGGTCAAACAAGTCTCGAACTCTGCGGCGACGAAGCGGTACGTCGATGCGTTGGCTACTCGGCTCGGGAAACGAGAAGTCCTGCGAGGCCTCGGACAGGGAGCCTTCACCACCCGGAACTACTCCGTCGTCGTCAACAAAGACGACAAGGTGCTGCTCGTCGACATCCATGACCTCCCAGCCGAGTTCGGGAAACCCCTCGACACCCGCGCCAACGTCGGCATCACGGTTGCCGCCACGATCATGGGTTGTTGGACCGAAGTATGAATGGACCAGACGAGGCCGGACCGCTGCTCGGTGCGGCGCCGCTAAGAAGTTGGCGGCCGACTCTGGGGCGGGGAGCAGTCGTGGCTGAGCAGCGATTCGTCATTACGGGCGACATCACTTCACGGGCGTTCGCGTGTTCATTGCGGCACAGAACCGCTTGGAAGAAGACGGTCGGCAATTGCGCGTCGTCGGTCTGGCTGACGGGCCGCGACGAGTGTTCGAGGTCCTGGATCTTCTCGAGCGCTTTCACATCGAACCGTCGAACTAGCAGCGCATCGACGCTGCGTCCGGCGCGATGTGCTTTCGGTATGAGCGTCGCCACGGTTGGGAACAACGAAGAACATGCCCGAAGCCGCACCGCCGGAGAAGTATTGGGGACTGGGACTCCTTGACAAGCTGGCGCGAGATTGGTCGAGTCACGAGACCATGAGAAGGCCGTGTGGTTCGAGCTCACAAGGTCGTCCATGAGTGAATGACTCACTCGGTCGGCCTTCGTTCGCGTTGCCCTCGCACACGTCGCGGCCGCGAACGGAGCTGCCTACACGGTGTAAGGCTGCTTCGCTACGACGAGGCTCACGACGATCGTGGCAGCACTGAGATCCCACGTCACAGCTTCGATCTGAAACGCGTCGTCTTGTTGCCGGAGATGATCGCCAACCCGGGGAATCGGGATGGCGTCACCTTCGTAAGCGACTTCGTCATTGACGAGGAGACGTATTGACACAGCTCCCTTTCGGCGTCGCGCACATTGCTGTGCGCGTGCGCGACGTTCGCGTGGCTCAGACGGTGCGACCACCGAGTAGGCGAACGATAAGGACGATCGCAAGGATGAGAACGATGAGACCCAGACCGATATACACAGCGACTCCTTGAATTGGCTCTACGGACGAACACTTGAGTGTTTCGGCATTACCCGTAGTGCCCCTCCGCTAACCCGCCTGGCGACGCGAAAAATCTCCGGAATCACTCATCGTTCTGATGTTTCGGGCGAGCCAGCCTTCCATCCAGTAGCGGGCCATGCGTTCGCTGACGAATTGCGGCCGTGGCGCGAGTCCGTTGCGCCACTCCCAGATGAACTGGTCCGTATCGGTTCTGCGCGTGACAAGCTCAAATCCGGCACGAGCTGCCTGTTCGACTAGTGGGTCCGAATGCGTCTCGTTGGGTTGTTCGTGCATGGTGCGCGTACTCCTCCGGGCTTCGGAGGAAGTACCCGAGTCGTACTGCTTCACAAACACTTCGGACGATGGCAGCGCGGAGCGCGTCGTCACTCCGCACACGCGTGTTCCGGTTTATGACCGCGAGTTGTCGGAGACAGTGAAACGATGACGTTCGCTCCCAGTGACTGCTCGCGTATCGTGAAGCTCGCCGAACGCATGGGCATTTCGAGCCACGACGCGGTTCGCGAGTTGATCGCCCTCACCGAGCACCGTTCGGCAATCGCGGTTACGGGGATACGCCCGTCGCCGATGAAGACGCATCCACGGATCGCTCGAGGCGGCGCGGCCCCGGTAGTCGCGACCGAACAATGGTGAATGAGGTCGCGCCGCGTGCAGGTCGGCGTCAACTGAGCGCGGCGCATAAGCGCGCGCTGGCCGAAGGCCGCTCGATGTCAGCAACGGTAAATCGGTATCTCGACGCGATCACCGTACCGAAGCGGCGCGGGCGCCCGATCGCGAAGGCGACCCTCGAACAACGCCTCAGTGCGGCCAGGGCCCAGTTCGAACGAGGCGTCGGAGTGGAGAAGCTCCTCGCCGCTCAGCAGGTCCGCGACCTCGAAGCCAGACTCGCCCGGCCAGCTACCGCTATCGAGGCTGACATCAAGCCGCTCGAAGCTGCCTTCGTGAAGATCGCCAGGAAGTTCAGCGAGAACCGAGGCGTCACCTACGGCACATGGCGAGATATAGGCGTACCAATCGAGGTGTTACAGAAGGCCGGCATCAAGCGCACGCGGAACCGACTTCAGTCGTAGGTCGGTCACCGATCTCCGATCCGGCCAGGTTGCTTTCGCTCCGATCGTGATGACGCCGGATACTTCGAGTGTGGCTCGCCGGTGTCGCTTGGTATGGGGCATCATGCCTGCCGCTCGACCGATGCCGGTCAACGAATCAGCGGGGGATCATGCGACAAATCTTGCTCGTGAGTTGTGCGCTCGCGGTCGTCGCGGGTTGCAGCAGCGCAAGTAGGCCCGTCAGTGACGCACCGTCGACGACGATCGCCGCGTCTACGACCGTGACGCGGTCGCGAGCGACCGAATCGGTACACGGGACATGGGTCAACGCAACGCCGGCGACGTCACTCGGTTCGACCGCCCTTGGGTTCAAACAACGGTCGGGGACAACTTGGACCGGTGACCTTGTCGGGAGCACGAGCTATGTCGCGTACACGCGCTCAGATCCGAAGCATCCCGGCGTGGCCGTCGGAACCATCGACGAGGTCTTCACCGGTTCGGTAAACGGCATCGGGCGAGGCCACCTCTATCTCAGCGAGCGGTTCACCATTGCGGACAAGGGTGGAGCGATTCGAAACGCGGCGACGATCAAGCGGGGCGACGGCGGCCTGACCGGCGTCACGGGCACCATCGTCTTCGTCGGAACGCTCGACCTGAACGCCGACGGATTGGTTGCGGTCAGCGGCCTTGGACACGGCACGTACACCGGGGCCATCAGTCACTGACTGACATCCGCTGAGCCGGCGGTAGGGCGTCGGGTCCATACTCAGGTGGTGGCGTCCTCGAAGCGGGCAGAGATCGAGCGTGCGGACCGGGCGCGACTCTTGCTCGATGGCTTAGGAGACGGGGACGCGGCCCGCGCGGTTCTGGCGTATCCGTGGGAAGCAACTCCGCTCGGGACCATCGATGGCTGGCCGGACCCGTTGCGGCTCCTCGTTCGGGTGATGCTGAACTCCGAGTTCCCCATGATGCTCGTTTGGGGTCCCGAGTACACGCAGCTGTACAACGACGCGTTCCGGCCGATCCTCGGCACCGGAAAGCATCCCGACGCGCTCGGGGGTAGTGCGCGTGCGACGTGGTCGGAGATCTGGGATGAGATCGGTCCGCTTTTCTCGAGCGTGTTCGATGACGGCGCGTCGGTCTGGAACGCCGATCAACGTTTGCTGATCGATCGCAATGGCTTCGAGGAGGAGACGTTTTTCACGTACTCCTACAGCCCCATTCACGACAACACGGATCGCGTTGCCGGGATTGCTGGTCGTCGCCACGGAGACCACCGCGCAGATCGTCGATCGCCGGCGGCTCGCTTGCATCGGTTCGCTCGCCGGTGCGCTCGTGAGCACCACCACGATCGAGTCGGTCGCGACCGCGACCGTTCAAGCTCTCCGGAACAGTGCGGCGATAACCGGTGTCGAGATCCATTTCATCGTGGCAGACAGCGTTGTCCCGATTGTCACTCCGCGACATCCGCTGACAGATGTCGCCGACCGTGCGCGCCTACGACAGATTGCCGCCGCGCCGGATCCCGTCGTCCTCGACAACGACTGGAAACCTGGATTCCCCGTGGGGCGCGTTGCATTCGGAATCGACGATCCCAACCTGCAATCAGTCGTTGTGGTCGCACTCAACCCGAACCGTCCCTTCGACGACGAGTACCAGGACTTCGTTCGGTTGGTCCGCCAGACAATCGCGGCATCGATGACCGCGGCGCTGTTGCGCTCGGCGGAGCTCGGCGCACTCCGCCACGTCAGCGACACGCTCCAACACGCGATGCTCGAACTGGCATCCGACCTACCCACCGTCGCTGCTCGCTACCTCCCCAAGGCCAGCAATCTCACTGTGGGCGGCGACTGGTATGACGTGCTCGACCTCGGCGAAGGCCGGCGTGGGTTGATCGTCGGCGACTGTGTCGGTCACGGCCTCGAAGCCGCAACCGCGATGGGTGCCCTTCGCAATGTCAGCCGGGCGCTGCTCGCCGAAGGCCGAGGACCAGCCGAGGTCATCAAGTCGCTGGATCGATTCGCCACCACCATGCCGGCCGCATTTTGCGCGACGGTCGTGTGCGCGGTCGTCGACTTGAAAGCACAGACGATCACCTACTCGAACGCCGGCCATCCCCCGCCGCTGCTCCTACGCGGCGAAGATGCGTTGTGGCTCACTGACGCGTTGGCCGCGCCGCTCGCAGTGGGCGACCGGACCTGGACCGAAGCGCGGATCGATGTAAGCCCCGGTGATCTGCTCGTGCTCTACACCGATGGCCTCATCGAGCGTCCCGGTGAAGTTATCGACGCCGGCCTGACGCGCCTCGCCGACTGCGCAAAGGAATGCCGAGACGCCTCGGTCCAGAGCATCGCCGACATCCTCATCAGCCGGTTGGTCGATGAGAACACCCGTGATGACGTCGCCCTCGTCGTCAAGCGAGTCCACCGACCCGACTGATCAAGCGGCCTGCAAAGGAGAGCAGAGTTCGGGCAAATCGTGTCGAGACGCGTTTGGCTCATTGTCGATTCGGGAAGGACGCACTGAGTTCTTGGTTGCCGGAAGAACTCGGAACGCTGCGATGGACTCAATCACGCTCGCGCCCGAACCGGCCAGCGTCCCGGCCGCGCGCCACTTCGTTCGCGGATTTCTGAACGAACGCAACCTTCAAACGGAGGTCGCGGAGCTGCTCACGAGTGAACTCGTCTCCAACGTGGTTCGTCATGCCCGCACCGACATCGCGGTGATGCTCACGTTCGACGAATGCCTACGAATCGAAGTCCACGACGGCCAAGCAGCCACCGAAGCATTCCGAGAGATCGTCAGCGCACCGCCCGCACCAGTAGACGTGCCGTTCACATCGCCCGGCCTTCGAGGGCTTCCCCTAGTACGGCACCTTGCAACCCGGTTCGGATTGGCCGACGAACGCGGGATTTGGAACGGGAAAATCGTGTGGTTCGAAATCGATCCCGAAGACCTCCAGCGGCCGAAGGGCGACTGACGCGGCGCAGCGTCGTGGTTGCGTAGCCCCCAACGTCTCGCGATCCGCCCGGTTTCCGGCGCAATACTGCTGGGCAGGGTGGGAGTGTGCGGAACCTCGCGACGTCGCTCTGGGCATCGGTGCAGGGCGATCCGGTCTTCATGCGCCGTGTTAACGGGTGGTTCACGATCTTTTGGATCGTGATGATTCCGGTATCCGTTTTCACCGGTTGGGTGAACAGTGTTACCTACGTCTCGGCGTTGTCGTTGTGGGCGCTGGTCACCGGCCATTGGTCGACCTGGCAGGCGGCGCGTGTCGAGGTCACCCAGCAACACGAAGCTGACGAGCGAGCACAGAATCCGGTCGAGGACAAGGTGGTCGACAAGATTGTCGAACGCACCGAAATAAGCGAAACGATTCCATAGACCGCGCGCTTCTCATCAGCGCACGCCCGTGTCGCCTAGCCCTCAGTACGACGTGCATGGAGAACTCCTCAGAGCGATCGCAAGATCAGGATGAGCAGCACCGTGGCAACCAGAGATACGAGTAGCGAGCCGCCGCAGCCCAGACGACTCGAGAAGAAGACGAACATCAGTCGAGGCACTCCTTCAATGTCTGCGACGTCGGTCAACTGCATCTCGGTGGCGACGTTGTTGCCCGCGTGTCGCCTTCCGAAACCTCACTGAATGAGTCCGCCCCAAGTCTCGAGCGGTAATCGAATGGCAAAACTTGCGGCCGACGGTTTCTCTTCGGCATGGACTGGGAATCACGGGGCCACGTTGGCGGGTACTTTGTCGAGCAAGGATGGTTCAGCAATGGATGGCGTATCACGATCGCGTTCAGGAGGGCTTGTTCGCTTGGTTCTCCTGGTCGTCGCGCTCGGGTTCGCCCTCGCGGCAACCGTCACCGCCGTACTCGTCGAGGTGCTCGTGCAGATCACTGCCGCTGCGCACTGAGCGCGATCACGGCTGGCCAGCGTCGCGAAGCGGCGCATGATTGAGAGCCCGCTCGGCGTTTTATCGGTCTCGCAGCCACGGTCGAGCAAGCACCAATGGTGCGGGCGATGCGAAACGACCTGGCGAGATGGATGCTGCGCCGCGGTATCCAGCAGTGGAGACCGGGCGAGATCCCACTCGAGATGATCGAAGCGCGCGCCGCGCTTGGCGCGCTGTACGTCGTTGCGCGAGACGATGAAATCATCGGCTCGGTCACCATCATGTCGGAAGGCCCAATGCTTTGGGGTGAACGACCCGAGCCGGCGGGCTACATCCACATGCTGATGGTCGACCTGCGCTACCACGGTCACGGCATCGGCCGTTCGATCTTGTACTGGGCAGAAGCAACCATCCTCGACGCCGGCCGTGCCGTCGAGCGGCTCGACTGCGTGAAAGACAATGCGAGGCTGCGTGCGTACTACGAGGCGATGGACTACCGGTTCGTCGAGTACAAAACCTTTCCCGACATCGACTGGGCGAGTGAAACCGCCCTCTACGAGAAGAACCTCCGTTGAACGAGGAGCCCACTCCCGGGGTTTCCAGGCCGCGCTGAAAGGGCACGCTCGCCAAGCGACATGCCCGTGTCGCTCCACCTGACGTGGTGCGGAAAACGAGCGTCCCGAATCATGAAAGCCAAGCATCTATTCCGATACGGCGAGATCGGTCGTCTTCTGGTCGAGCACCGCGCAGCTGTGGGTGCGGAAGACGACGCCGCCTCGACCGCGGACGCGGCCCGGAACGCGCGAGAACGCGGAGAAGTTGGCTGCCGAACTCGAGGCGATGGGTCCGACATTCGTGAAACTCGGTCAGCTGCTGTCGACCCGCGCCGACGTGCTACCTCCGGCGTACTTGAAAGCTCTCTCGCGCCTGCAGGACAATGTGGTGCCCCTGCCATTCGACGACGTCGAGCTGGTCGTCACTACTGAGCTCGGAGTGCGTCTCTCTCGCGCCTTCCTCGAGTTCGGCGCCCGGCCCGTTGCCGCCGCGTCTCTCGGACAGGTTCATCGAGCGGTATTGCGAGACGGGCGCGTGGTCGCGGTCAAAGTGCAACGGCCCGACATTCGCGACCGGATCGTTGATGACATGGAAGTGATCGATGAGCTCGCGTCCTTCGTGGACGAGCACACGCAACTCGGTCGTCGCTACGGCTTCGCGGCAATGGTCGAGGAGTTCCGGCGCTCGCTCATGGCCGAGCTCGATTACCGCCTGGAAGCCACGAACCTTTCAGCCATTCATCGCAACCTTGCGCACTATCCGCGTATCGTCGTGCCCGAGCCAGTTGTCGACTACAGCACGGCGCGGGTACTCACGATGGACTGGGTTTCGGGCCGCAACCTTTCGGCGTTGGGACCGTTGGGTCGGCTCGAGCTCGATGGCCGCGACTTGGCACGCGACCTCTTTCTTGCGTACCTCGATCAGATCCTCGTCGACGGTTTCTTTCACGCCGACCCGCATCCCGGCAACGTGCTCCTGACCGACGACGGCCGCCTCGCGCTCGTCGACATGGGCATGGTGGCTCGCGTTGCTCCCGACATGCAGGACGCGCTCATCAAACTTCTGCTGGCCACGAGCGGCGGTCGTGGCGCTGACGCAGCCGACGTGATGGTTCGGCTCGGTGACCCACTCGCCGGCTTCGACCCGGCCGCGTTCCGCCATCGAATCGACAACCTCGTGAGCCAAAACCTGACCGCGTCGGTTGGAGACGTGCAGGCGGGGGATCTCGTGGGCCAGATACTTCAAGCCGCCGGCGAATCGGGTCTGCGAATACCGAGCGAGCTCACGATGATGGGCAAGGCGCTCCTCAATCTCGATGAAGTGGCGCGAATCCTCGATCCGAGCTTCGAGCCCAACCGCACAATCGAAGAGCACGCGGGCGAGCTCATGCACAAGAAGATGCTGCAGAGCGCGTCACCGACGCACTTTCTGTCGGCCGCCCTCGATGCGAAGGAATTCGCGGAGCGATTTCCCGGACGCGTCAACAAGGTCATGGACGCCCTCGCCGAAGGGCAACTCACACTCAACGTGCAGGGCATCGACGAGAAAGAGCTCATGCGCGGCATTCAGAAGCTCGCAAATCGGCTCACGACCGGACTTGTGGTCGCCGCGCTAGTCATTGGAGCGGCACTCATCATGCGCGTCAACGCCCGCCCCAAGCTGTTCGGCTACCCCGCCGTCGCAATCGTGCTGTTCGGTCTCGCGGCGGCGGCTGCCGCGTGGCTCCTCATCAGCATCGCCGTATCCGACCTGCCCCAGCACCGCCGTCGTCGCGCGCGCTGAGGATCACGGCACCGCCGACGGCTATGCAGCTCGACGATTGGTTCCTCACCCGCGACGAACGCGGAAACGCCGCGACCGCGATCGACCGGCGCCGCGGCGGCGACGCGGCATGGACTCGCGGCAACCGGGTCGAAGTTCTCATCGACGGCGCCGAATACTTCCGCCGGTTGCACTGCGCGTTGTCACGGCTCGAGTCTGGCGATCGACGTGCACTTCACGGATTGGGAGGGCGACGGCGACGAGCTGCTCGACGGGCCGAACACGCAGGTCGGTCGCGTGCTGGCCGAGATCGCGGCGCGCGGTGTCGACGTCCGCGGATTGCTGTGGCGGTCTCACCCCCGTCAAGCGCATTTCGCCGAGCAGAGCAACACCGCTCTCGCCAAGATGGTCAATGCAGCCGGGGGCGAGGTCGTCCTCGACGAACGTGTGCGCCGCGGCGGGAGTCACCACCAAAAGGTCATCGTCATTCGCCATGAGCGCGCGTCCACCCAGGATGTCGCCTTCGTAGGTGGCATCGATCTCTGTCACGGACGACACGATGACGCGCGTCACGACGGAGACCGACAAGCGGTCGAACTCGACGAACGGTACGGCAGCACGCCGCCGTGGCACGACGTGCAGCTCGAGGTGCGAGGACCGGCGGTCGACGACCTTGCGTACACGTTTCGTGAACGCTGGCAGGACCCGACACCGCTGGACCACCGCAACCCATGGCGGATGGTGGCGCGGCGAGTGACCCACGAGCCTCGACACCCGGATCCGTTGCCATCCGAGCCCGTCGCGCCCGCCTCCCAGGGAAACCACGCCGTGCAGGTGCTGCGCACCTATCCGGCGAAGCGGCCGCCGTACCCATTCGCGCAACAACGGCGAGCGCAGCATTGCGCGCGGCGTATCTCAAAGCCTTTCGGCGCGCCCGACGGCTCGTGTACCTCGAAGACCAGTACCTGTGGTCGCAGCAGGCCGCGCACGCGCTCGCGGATGCCCTGCGGCGCCATCGTGACCTGCGCGTCGTCGCGGTCGTGCCGCGCTATCCGGACCGCGGCGGGCGCGCGACCAGTGCCGCCAGCCGCATCGGCCGCGAGTACGTCATTGACATCCTGCGCCGCGCCGGAGGCGACCGCGTCGCGATCTACGACCTCGAAAACACGAACGGAACACCGATCTACGTCCACGCAAAGGTGTGCATCATCGACGACCTGCTCCTGGTAGTCGGCTCCGACAACCTCAACCGCCGCTCGTGGACGCACGACTCCGAGATCTCGTGCTCGATAATCGACGGCGACGTCGACGAGCGCGACCCAACCGACCCCGGTGGGCTCGGCGACGGTGCCCGCCGCCTCGCGCGCGACACGCGACTCCGCCTCTGGCGCGAACACCTCCAGCGCGTCGACGGGAACAACGCCGACCTCCTCGAGCCGGCGGACGGCTTCGTGGCCCTGTCGAAATCCGCAGCCGCCCTCGACGAGTGGCACCAAACCGGAAGACGCGGACCGCGCCCTCCCGGCCACCTCCGCGTCCATCAACCCGGAGCGTGTCAGCAAGTGGACGAAGTGGCCCGCGCTCGCGCTCTACCGCCTCCTGCTGGACCCCGACGGACGACCGCGCGACCTGCGCCGCACCGACGGGATGTAGCGCCGGGTGCGCGGATGCATCGGTCGAGATGTGCCACTATCGAGAGTTGCCTACGGACGGGCCCCGGACCGGGGCGGATCCCACGGAAAGGGAATTGTGAATCGACGATTCGGACTCGGATGCGCAGTGCTGTCTCTACTCGGAGTCCTGCTCGCCGATCGGCCTTGCCGCGCCCGTGGGCGCCGCGCCACTGGGCGGGATCCGCTCGATCGGCGCCGGCACCGATGAGACCTGCGCCGTCCAACTCGACACGACGGCGCGCTGCTGGGGTTTGAACAGCTTCGGACAGGTAGGTGACGGCACCAAGACCAACCGGTTGGCGCCGGTCGTCGTGAAGAACGGCCCAGGCACAGGTTCCTTACAGAATGTCGCACAGATCTCGGTTGGTACCGCGCACGTCTGCGCCCTCCTCAGGGATGGCACCGCGCGCTGCTGGGGTGAGGGAGGGGAGTTGGGCGACGGAACTGCAACGACCCATTCGCTCCCGGTCCGAGTCCTCAATGTTGCCGGGAGCGCGCCGCTGACGAACATGACCCAGATCAGCGCCGGCGGCGGCCAAACGTGCGTGCGCATGACCGACGGCACCGCTCGATGCTGGGGTGTGAACGGTGCGTTGGGCAACGGAAAGCGAGCGAGCCGCTTGCCGGTGAAAGTCCTGAATGCCCAAGGGACTGCACCGCAGACGCACATTGCTCAGATCTCGGTTGGCGACCTTCATACCTGTGTGCGAATGACTGACGGCACCGCGCGTTGCTGGGGCTTCAACGGTTCGGGCGAGCTCGGCAATGGCAGCACGACCGATCACTTTTTGCCGGTGACGGTGTCGAACGTCGCGGGCACGGCGCCGCAGATCAGGATCACGCAGATCGTCGCGGGATTCCAGCACACGTGCGCCCGTATCGCCGACGGCACCGCGCGGTGCTGGGGCCGCAACGACGAAGGCGAGCTCGGCAACGGAACGCAAGCGGATCACTCGCGACCGGTGAAGGTCCTGAACGGAACCGGCACGAGTCCGTTGCCCGGCGTCGTCGGGATGACCATTGACGGTTACCACTCGTGTGCGCGCATCGCCGACGGCACCGCGCGCTGCTGGGGTGTGCGGAGTGCCTTGGGTGATGCCAACACGACCCCGACCCCCGGCGTTCGCCTGCTACCGACGCGGGTCATGGACTCGAGTGGTTCTCAGCCACTGTCGAACGTCGCCGAGATCGACACGGGCACCGGGCATACCTGTGTTCGGAAGTCCGATCACACCGCACAGTGCTTCGGCGAGAACGGCGAAGGAGAGCTCGGCGACGGAACGACGACAACCCGGCACTACCCGACGACCGTCGGTTAGCGCTCGGATCGGTCCGGACGACTGAGGGCGCCGGGTCCGACACTCTCCGAGGTTTGCCGTCGGAATTCCCGGGTAGAAGCTGGAGATGAGCCTGGCCGACGCCTTCGTAACGATGTCCTGGGTGGGACTCCTCATGACCGGGTTGACCCTCGGCGCGACCGGCCTCCTGTGCGCTACCTCAGCGCTCGAACGATGGCTCGATGCGGAGGCGAGCCAACCTGAGCTCGATGCAGTCGCCGCAATGGACGACCCGCTCCCGGCCGGCTAATTCGCTCAAAAGGAAATGTCACGGCCCGCCACTATTGGCGGGCCGTAACTCGTTCAATCGGAGGCGGAAGCGAGTGTTGATGATCTCTGCGCGCACGCCTAAAAGGGTATAAGGCTGCTCGCCAACCACGATCTACACGCGGTCGCCATTGACGAGAAGTCCCAAGGATGCAGCCTCTTTCCGCAGGGTCAGACCGTGCGGCCACGGAAAAGTGCGAGGATAAGAACGATTGCGAGGATGAGAACGAGAAGGCCGACGCCGATGTACATAGTTGCTCTCCTTCGTTGAATCCATGTGGATCAGGAACGTTCGTATTGCGTTACCCGTTCGTCGCGCCACGCTAACCGTTTGCAAACACCGTCGCCACCACGGGCTAGGACGCCGGCCGTAGACACGGCGATGCGCTCGAGGCGCCGGTGGGGTCCTGGACGGGAGTAGGTCATTTGGCCTAGGTTGGGGGAGCACTCCTCCCAAGGTGCGAGTGTGAGCGGCCTTAGCAGTCGAGTCCTCCCAGACCCGCCTTCTGTGGCCGCTCACGCGCGTCCGGGCCCAATCGTCAGCGGGCCACGCGCCGTCGCCCAATCGTTGATGTCTCACCCGTATGCGAACATACGTTCGTGACCACAACCATCTTCGAGATGCGACTGAACCGGGCGCAAGACCTGCGGGGATTGCGCTTGGAGTTGGGGTTGCAGGTCGACGCGTTGCGAGCCCGACGCGGTGCATCTCGGCGACGCGCTCGCGTTGTGGGAGGAGCTCGACGCGGTCGAACGGTTGGCGGCGTCGGCGAAGACGTTGCTCGCGGCGCGTGTCGCGGAGGCGGCGACGTGGAAGGCCGCGGGGTTCCGGTCGGCGGCGGAGCAGTTGGCGGCGGTGTCGGGTTCGTCGGTGTCGGCGGCGCGGAATGTGTTGGAGACGTCGGAGCAGGTCGAGGAGTTGCCGGCGACCGCGGCGGCGATGCGGGCGGGGACGTTGTCGGTCGCGAAGGCGTCGGTGATCGCGGACGCGGCGACGGTCGATCCCGACGCCGAAGGCGAGTTGTTGGCCGGCGCGGACAAGCCGTTGGCGGATGTGCGGGAGAAGTGTCTGGCCGCCAAGGGGAAAGATCGCGAACGCCGCGCACAAGCGGATCAAGAAGGCCGTTACGCGCGGGAGTTCACGGATAAGGAAGGCGCGTGGAACTTCGTGGCGCGCGGCACTGCCGAGGAGGGCGCCCGGTTCCGGTTCGCGTTGGATCCGATCGTCGACGAGCTGTTCAAGGCCGCGCGGCCGAGGATCGTCAGGAGACGCGCGAGGCGTACGCGTTCGACGCGCTGATCGAGCTCGCCGAACGCGCATCCAACGGCGGCGTGGATGGCGCGGCCCGGCGAAGAAGCCGTCACCGCGGTTCTACGGGACTGATCCGGGCTCGATCTCGAAGCCCTCCGGCGCGGGTGAGTCGACGGTGACGAGATCTGTGAGATCGCCGGCTGCGGACCCATCCCAGTGGCAACCGCACGCGGAGTTGCTCGGTGATGCGATCTTGAAGTTGGTGATCACCAAGGGGGTCGACGTGATCAACGTCACCCACCTCGGAAGACGGCCGACCGTCGCCCAGCAGGTGGCGTTGTGGTGGCAATCACCCACCTGCACCGCCGAAGGCTGCACACGATCGCGGCGACTCGAGAACGATCACGAGATCGGCTGGGCGCAAACCCACCGGACCGTGCTCGGCGACCTCGACCCACTCTGCACGCACATGCATCGCCTCAAAACCCTGCGACGGCTGGGCACTCGTCGCGGGCACCGGGTAAACGGGCCTTCGTCCCACCTGATGATCCGCGCCACCCCCGATATCGACCACCGGCCGATCCATGAGCACACGCCGAAATTCGGATCAGTCGTGGAAGCCGGCCGCGCGCTTGGCTCGGTTCAGCGCGGCCTGATGCACCGGGCGCAGATCGGGCGCGCCGGGCCAGTGCACGACCAGCCGGTTCGTGCCCCGCGTCCAACGATCGGGTTCGTCCCATGCGATCTCGAGCAACTCGCGAGGCAACACGCCGGTCTTCACGATCAGCTCGACCGAATCGGGGAGCAGCTCGCGCACCGGCGCAATGCTCGCCTCGGTCGTCGTTCCGAGTGCGACGACGAGATCGAGTTGCGACGCGAGCGCGGGAACGTGCGGCACGAGTCGCGAGCGTCGCGTTGACCTCGATGCCGACGCGGGCGTTGGAACAGTACGAGCGCAGATCGTCGAGCGCCGCGGTGATCACGTGAATGTTTCCGGTCGCGGTCGCGAGGTCGACGAGATACGCGTCGACGACGAGCGCGCCGCGATAGGCGCGCGGGATGCGCCGCAACTCGGCGCGCATCAACACGAGCAACGCTTCCCACGGTCGACCGCCGGCCGACGCCGCGCCCATCGGCGACACGCCGAAGGCGGCGCGCCCGAGGCGCGTGACGCCGAGCTCGCGTACGAGTGTGACCGCACCTTTGTTGGTCAGGGTGCGGAAGTGGCCGGGCGCGTCGGGCAGCGCGACGATCAGCGTCGTCGCCGCTTCCGGCGAAGCCCTCGGTGCCGATCGAGTGCCGGACCGGTCCACGCTTGCTCGACTCCGGCGGGCGCGCCGCGCAGGTCGGGGAGCGGACCGGCCGGTGCGGCGGTGTTGCGGGGCGGCGTCGGTTGCGAAACCGCGACCGGCGGGGGCGCGATGCGCTCCGCGGTTCGGTACACGCCGGTGATCAGGTTCTCGATGCGGCCCGCGAGCTCGAGCGAGTTGGCGCCCGGCTCGCGACGGGCCAGGAGATCCTGCTCGTTCCAGAACGCGCCACCGGCGTCCATCGGTGCGAGATCGAATCCGGTGTCGGCATCGACCTGATGCACGAAGCGGAACTCGTCGTCGCCGACGAACGCCGCACACGACGTCGTGCACAGGAGGTAGCCGCGATCGGTGTCGATCCGCAGGTGGTTCTCGGGCATGTCGAAGCCGGGCAGATGCCACGCGGTGGTGAACGTCCCCGCGATATCGCCGGCGCGCAGGTCCTGAGCATGGCGCCGTCTTCGGTCGAGCGGTTCGGCTGCGCGACGAGCACCGCTTCGTCGACCTCGGCCGGGCCGAGCAGCACGTCGATCATCGCCAGCGCGTGCACGCCGAGATTCACCAGCGCGCCGCCGCCGCTGATGTTCGCGTCGAGCTCCCACATGTCTCGTTGTTCGGCGACGCCTTCTTCCACGCGGGAAACGAACGAGTGGGCGTCGAACCCGGTCGGCGTGCCGAACGCGCCGTCACGGAAGTCGGGCGCGATCGCGGCGAGGTGGGGGAGCAACCCGGAGAGGTAGCCGGTGCCGAGATAGCGGTCGGGATATTCGGCGACCGCGGCCGCGAGCGCGGCGCGGTCGTCATCCGACGCGGCGACCGGCTTCTCCACCAGCACGTCGACGCCGGCCGCGAGCAGCTTGCGCGCGAGCGGCACATGGCTCGACGGCGGCGTCCCGATGATCGCGGCGTCGGGCCGGAGGGTTCGGATCGCTTCGTCGAGATCGGTGAACATCGGGAGCGTCGGTCCCGCGAACGACGCGAGCCGGCCCATCGCCGCCTTGTCGAGATCGACGATGCCCGCGAGCACCATCTGCTGATGATGCGCGGCGGTGAGCGCGTGCACCAGACCGATCCGGCCCGCGCCCACGAGGATCAACCGGCGCGGCTCGACCGGATCGACCGGCCGCAAGCGCGGCGTAGCTGCGAGCTGCTTCACGAGCGCTTCGTCGGCCGCGGTGTCCATGGGCTCGAACGCGGCGATGCCATCGAGGTTGGCCTCGCTGATCGGCGACGGGAGGTGCAGCTTCGAAACTGTGCGCACGCCGATCCGGGCCAAGCCGAGCGGAACCGGAATCGCGAGCGGCGTCACGCCGAAGCGTGCCTTGGCCTGACTGCGGATCAGCGCGCCGAGCGGTTGCGCGGGATCGCCGAGGCTCACGAGATGCGGCGGGTCGCTCGTCGTCGCGAGGGTGATCAGCGCGTCGGCGAGATCGTTCACCCGGATCGGTTGCGCCTGCGCGGCCTTGCCGCCGATAACCGGAAACGCGTGCAGCTTCGCCGCCGTCTTCGTCGCGCGGCCCATGAGTCCGTCGTCGGAATCGCCGTAGACCATGCCCGGCCGCACGATCACCACGTTCGGTTCGTCGCCGAGCAGGCGCTCGATCGCGAACTTCGACTGCCCATACGCCGACGGCGCGCCCTCGTGCGCCGACTGCGACGACACGAAGATGAACCGGCCCACCAACGCGCGCTGCGCCATCTCGAACAGCCGCTCGGTACCGAGACGGTTCACGGCATCGGTCACACCGGGATCCGCGGTCTGGGGTGCGATCGCCAGGTGCACGACTACATCGACGTTGGCGAGCGCCGACGCATCGGGCCAGGCGGGCAGCTCGAGGAAATGGCGGTCGGCCAGCGGCACGAACGGCTCGCCACTCCAGGGCTTGCGACTGAACGCGGTTACCTCGTGACCGGCTTGGAGCGCGCGCGTCGCGAGATGCCGTCCGATGAAACCCGTAACTCCGGTGATCGCGATTCTCACGACGCTTCGCGCTCCCACTGGGTGAGACTCACGACGCGCCGGCCGCTCGGGCGGTAGCGCTGGAGCCAAACGGCGGCGACAACCCTTACGAGATACCACGCCGACGAGATCGGCGACGCACTCGACACGCCGACCTCACGGGCTCGCATCTCGACGGGCACCTCCACCACGCGGTACCCGGCCCGGCCGGCCCGAGCGAGAGACTCGATCGTATCCCCGAGGTACTCGGTCGGATACGTGGCCGCGAACGCGCCGAGCAGGCTGTCGCCGATCGCGCGGAACCCCGACGTCGCGTCGGTGATCGTCACCCCCGTGCGGCGAGACGCCATGCGCGCCAAGCGTCGCATCACCATCCGGCGGCCCCGACCGGCCTGATAGTTGCCCGAACCGGACGCGAACCGGGAACCGACCACCAGCTGCGCGTCGTGCTCGCGCATCGCATCGAGGAGCGTCGCGATCTGCGCCGGGTCGTGCTGGCCGTCGGCGTCGCACTGCACGACCACCCGGTAGCCATGCGTAACCGCGTAACGGAAGCCGCAACGCAGCGCGCCACCCACACCGAGGTTCACCGGCAAACGGAGCACGACCGCGCCCGCACCGCCCGCCGCAGCCGACGTGCGATCGAGCGAACCGTCGTCGACCACGAGCGCGGGATAGCCGAGCGCGCGCACCGCGGTAACCACCGCCCCGACCGATTGTTCCTCGTTGAACGCGGGGATGACCACGAGCACGTCGCCGGTGCGATCACCCGCGAGGCCCCCGCTCCGCCCGTTCACGACGGCACGCCCGATGCCTGCGAGCCCGGTGGTTGCGCGACGGATGCTTGGGCCGCCGATAGCGCGAGCCGTTGGGCGCGCATCCGATCGCGCTTGCGGCGATCGAGCACGCGCGGCACCAGCGCCAAGCCGATCAATGTCAGTGCACCCAACGTGAACAACACCCAGTAGTACCCGTAGGGCACGTACTCCCACTCGATGCGGTGATGACCGGGAGTCACCGACACGCCGATGAAGCTCGGCGCCAGCATCTGCGTGTGCGCAGTCTTGCCGTCGACCTTCACGTGCCAGGCCGGGTCGAAGGTCGTCTTGAGCATCACGACCGACGGCCGATCGACGGTTACCTCACCGCCGAACTTCCCGTCGTCGGGCAGGTCGTACTGCACCGTGACCGAACCGGCGGGCGTCGGGTACCGCGCGTAGGTCGGATTAGTGGGAGCAGTGGCGGTCGCGCCCGCGAACGCGATGACGGGGATCAGACCCTGCGCCGGCAGCGCCGAACCGAGGAATGACGCGGTTTGCTTGCCGATGTTGGTGCGGTCGGCCTCGATCGCGGGCGCAGTGTCGACGACTTGGAGGTACCCGGTGGTCGGCACCGACCACAACTGCCAGCGGCCCTGCGACCGCACCGGCGTCGCGGGCACCGAGGGCTTGACGTTGCTCGGCAGGATCAACCACTTGATGTTGAAGAGGTTGTACTGCGCGGCGTCTGCGTCGTTGAAGCGCACCTCGACGTCGGAGCTCAGCGAGAGCGTGCGCAGACCGAACCCGACCGCGTCGACGTCGTCGTCGAGCAGATAGATGTACGTGGGTACCTCGCCGATGCGCGCCTGCACGACCGATTGCGGCGAGCCCGCGTAGATGCGACCGCCGCCGAGGGCCGACGCCTGTTCGGCGAGTGAGGTGAAGTCGCGGCCATCGGACCCGTCGGCGACGCGTTGCGCGTCGATGCCCTGCGCGTCGAGCGCGTTGTAGTGCGCGCGCTCGCGCCACGCGGGCGTGAGCACGATCAGACCGATCACCAGCAGTGCGGCGATCGCGGCCACGGGCCGGACATTGGGAAGGCGCTTACGCCCTTCGCGGTACGCGGTGTGCGCGAGAAACGACGCGCCGATTCCCGCGAGCACGATGCCGCCGATGTGCACGCCGATGATGAAGCGGTGCAGGAGCAGCTCCTTGCCGCCCGGAAGCACATGATCGACGATCGGCCCGAGTACTCCTCGACCGCAGAACATCAACAGGCCGGTCGCGGTGAGTGCGAGGACCATGCGCGCCCGTTCGTCGCGCCAGCGCCACAGGCAGACGACCGCGCCGACCCCGACCAGGACCGTGAGCACCGGCCAACGCCCGTGGTCGAACAGCTCGCCCGAGAACAACCACCCCATGACCTTGCGGCCGCCGTACGAGTCGGCCCAGAACGTGTTGGTGTTGAACTCGGTGCGGGCCGAGTACTTGCTGTCGGCGAACAACGGAACGAGCACCCACGCGGCAACGAGCGCGCCCCCGATGCCGACCACGGCCGCGCGCCCGCGCGTTTGACGATGTCCTTGGGCTTGACCAAAACCCATACGCCGAGGACGAGAAACGCGAAGTAGCCGCTGAGAAAGTGCGCGGCACACGGTCGCGCCGAGAAAGAGTGCGGCGAGCGCGTAGCCCTTGCCTCTGGTCACCGCCCGCCAGGTGAACCCGAGCGCGAGCGGCATCAGCCACATGCCCCAGAGCGCGGTCCAAATGCCGTTGCCGCGCCACTGGAAGCTGCCGTGCTCGAAGCCGTACAGCGTCACCGACGAGATGAGCGGTGAGATCAACGCGGTGATGCCGGCGGTCCAGCGATCGAAGCGGAACAGCCGAACCGTCCAGTAGACGCAGAGCGGCCACAAGCACACGAGCAAGTAGTTGGACCACGCGACCGTGCGGGCCGCGCCGATCGCGAGCGCGAGCACACCGCCGAGGATCGGCGCCAGGCTCTGATAGCGGTGGAACTGCGCGACGCCGAACGACAAGCGCGGGTACCAACCGTCGAACACGACTTGCCCGTGCGCGAGGCGGTTCTCCGCCCACCGCACCATCGAGATGTGGGCGCCGGTGTCGTTCGGCGCGTAGACGGAGCGCAGCTCGGCACGGAAGACGACGAGGTTGAACGCGATCGCGATCGCAACCAGGCCCAACGGCGCGAGGCGCGGCGCGTTCTTCTGGATCCACGCGCGCGGTCTTCGAGATCGCGCGCGTTCATACGCGCCTAGCCGCTTTCACCGCTACGAGCCGGTGAGCGGCACTCCTTCTGCGATGGCCTTGGCTCGCAGACTTCCATCCAGGTTCACCCCGGTCTGGACCTCTTTGTTGCCTTCGTCGGTCTTGCCCTGTTTCCGTAGCAACAACCCGAGGTTGTAGTGCGCGTTGGCGTCCTTCGGGTTCGCAAGGATCGCCTGGCGGTAGAGCGAAACCGCGCCCGGGATGTCTTTGGCCGCCGTGCGGAGGATGGCGAGGTTGTAGATCGCGACCTCGAACTTGGGGTCGATCGTTAAGGCCAGCCGGTACTGATCCTCGGCGTCGGAGTTCTTGCCCTGGTTCTGGTAGATCAGGCCGAGGTCGTAGAAGGCGAACTTGTTCTTGGGGTCGCGGCTGATGACGGTCTTGAAGTCGTTCTCCGCGGCAGACAGGTTGCCGGCGATCTGCTCGTTGAGGCCCCGCTGGAGGATCTGCGCGGTGGTCTTGGCGTCGGAAGCCGTGCTGGTGCCCGTGGTCCCGGGCTTGCCGCTCGAGCTGCACGCCCCGAGCACCAGAGAGAGTGCGAGGACGACGGCGACCGCGGCCGCGCGCCGGGCGATCGGGGTCCGCACCGGGGAGAGCATCATCGATTCGGGGGCCTTTCACATTCCGCGGGTCAAAGTCCGCCAGTCGTGTCGCCTGGCCTGGCGCGCGCTTGATCGGCCCACTCGCGCCGAATCTGACAAATTCTACCCCCGTCCACCTGCGCCAAGAGGCACAACGGCCCATTGAGGCGGACTGTCCGCCTCGTTAGCTTCGGAGGGTGATCATCGGCGCCGGCGTTGTGACTGTCATCGTGCTCGCCTGGCTCATTTTTCGGCGCGACCACAAGGCCTGACCGGGAGTTCAGGCCCGAGAGGCTCCGGCCGACTTGATCGTGTGGGATCTGGTGGTTTCGACGCGGTCTTGGCCGCGGCGCAACGCGGCGAGGAACGGGCCGTCGAGGTCCTCTACAACGACGTACGGCCGCGTCTGGCGCGATTCCTCCAGGTCCGCGAGCCGAGGGCGGCCGACGACATCGAAGGCGAGGTGTGGCTCGCGGTTACCGAAGGCCTCGTTCGGTTCTCGGGTTCCGAAGAGTCGTTCCGCGCGTGGGTCTTCTCGATTGCCCGGCGCCGGCTCGCAGACTTCCGCCGGACTGCAGTGCGCCGGGCGACGTTTCCGGTCCCAGCCGAAGAGCTCGATCAACCGACGCCCTATTGGCCCGAGTCACTCGTGCTCGAAGATCTCTCCGCGGAAGCAGCCGCGAACTTCGTGGTCACGGTGTTGCCGCCCGATCAAGCCGACGTCGTGCTGTTGCGTGTGTTGTCCGGACTCAGTGTTGATGAGGTTGCGGAGATATTGGGCAAGCCCGCGGGAACGGTGCGCGTCTTGCAACATCGAGCGTTGCGCCGTCTGCATGAGCAAATAGTCCGGATGGGTGTAACGCCGTGAGTCACTCGGACGATTTCATGCGACACATGGCTGGGTTTCCTTCGTCGCGCGACGCGGATCTTTTCTGCGCGGGGCTTTTGCCCCCCGAGGATCTTCCCGACGACGCCCGTCCACTTGGGGCGTTGTTCGCGACGTTGCGAAATCACGTCGAGACGCGGGATCCCGAACAGGAACGCCAGACCATCGTCGCGATCGCCGATGGAAGCCGTCGCTCGGCCGAATCAACTTCGGGAACCGTTCGCACCATCGGTCGTCGCATGCCGGCCCGGGCCGCCGCGCTCGCGTTTGCCGCAGTGTTGGTGACGGGCACCGCCGCCGCGGCCGTGACCGGTTCACTTCCGGATCCGGTGCAACGTGCAGTCTCGAGCGTGCTGTCGCGCGCCCACATCTCGGTACCGACGCCGGATGACCACTCGAGCGGTGCGAGCAGCCTGGGGGCCGAGACGCGCTCGAGCCGGTCGGCGCACCACTCGTGGGATGGGGTTGACCATGCACGCGGAAGTACCGGCCCGCGCGGTCCGACGCGGTCCGAAGGGACCGGGCTCGGTCCCCGTCGTCACCCATCCGACTGGGAGCACGAAGCCCGGGAACACCAAGCCACACGCCGCGGTCGGTCCCGCGGGTCCCGTGTGGGGAAGCACGACGACGACAACGACCACGACGACCACGACGGCTCCTCCCGGACCACCGACGTCGACGCCGGGGCAGGCCGGGGGACACAAGCCACCCAAGGCGTCCAACCCGCACAAGCCGGTCAAGCCGTCAGGCTCTACCGGGCCGGGATACACCAAGCAGGACCGAGCCGGATCGGGGTCGGCTCATGCGTCGGGCGGCACGAACGCAGGAGTCCTGACTCGGTAGTGGCTCGACCTGATCCGGTCGCACCGTAATTCTCGCTTGGGTCATAATGCTCATCTTTCCCAGTAATGCGTGAAAGCCTTTGACCGGGACTAAGCCCCTGATATACGGTCAAAGGCAACGGGCATCTCTCCGTCGTCGTTTCGCCCTCCGGGCGCGACGTTCGGGGAACTGGGAGCAGAGAATCAATGTCACCTCGTATCGGCGCGCGCCGTCGTTTGAATGTCGCTTGTGGTTTGATCGTGTTGGTCGTTGGAATGCTCGGCGGCGCGTTCAGCCTGCTCGAGCCGGCCGCGCAAGCGTCGGACAACTTGAGTTGTCCGCAAGGAACCTCCGAGTACAAGGTCGACGGCAATCCGCTCGTCGGGCTGAGCAACGGGGAGTCGGCTTCGTTCACTGTGAGCGGCGTCACGTTCGTCTTCACGAAGGTTGCGGGTGCGGCCCCCTTCGTCGATGACACCTTCGACTTCACGTCGTCGGTCGCCGTGAGCACGGCCATCGTCAAGGGCGGCGTCGACAGCAACGTCTACACCTACGACCCGGCCGTTACGAGCGGTAGTGGGTTGCACCCGCCGCTCAATGGTGGCGACCAGGCGCCGACTATCAGTCACGTGGTCTTCTGCATCGGCACTCAGGGAACCACGACGACATCGTCGACCGTGCCCGACTCGTCGACGTCGAGCACGTCGACTTCCACGTCGTCCACTTCCACTTCGACGTCTACCTCGACTTCGACATCTACGACGGTTCCCGAGACGACGACGTCGACAACGGTTCCCGAGACGACGACCTCGACGACGGTTCCGGAAGAGACCACGACGAGCACGCTTCCGCAGGACACGACGACGACCACAGTCCCCGAGGAAACCACCACGACCTCGCCGACGACGGTCCACTCGGAAACCACGATCGTGACCACGACAACCAGCGGTGTCGGTGAGCAGGGCAGCACGATTCCGACAACGACCACGACCGAGCCGGTCACGGTTCCGGCATCGTTGCCCCGCACCGGTTCCGACTCGGGCGGCGCAATCATCTTCGGCATCCTGTGCATCGCTGCCGGCGCACTCTTCGTCGCCGGTCGCCGCAAGCCTTGGAGTCACTCCTAACCGAGCAAGCTCGAACATGCCGCTGTGGACCACAAGGACGTGGTTCACAGCAGCATGTTCTTTCTGCAACCCGCGATGAAGACAAGTGACAGGGTGGCCCTGGGCCGGAGGTCGACCGCCGACCCCGCCCAGGACCAAACTCATCCGTGAGCACCCCGCACCTCCCTCGCTCGGCCGCGAATTTGGATTGTTGAGGGTTTCATTTCCGCGACGTACCCTCGGCGTCGTGATCCGAGGCCTGGTCGCGGTCGCCCTGGTGGTCCTCGCGCTCGGCGGCATGTTCGAGCGATGCGAAGAAGTCGCTACCGCCACCGACCACGACGACGAGCACGTTGCCCTCACCGGCCAGCCGAACCCAGGTCGTAGACATGGTTGCCGGGTCGTTCCCTGAAAGCCCCGCGTTCAATCGCAGTGTCATCCGTGCTCATTGGACACAGGTTGTCGCTCGACTACCTGAGCACCTTCCGGCGCCCATCCCGCAGAAGCGTTGCGAAACCGGGCCCCAGCTGGTCGTGCATCTGCGGAATGGTTCGGAGATCGACTACCACTGCACGCTGCCTCCGTCGATCAAAGCCGTGCGGGACTACATGGTCTCGATCGTGTTGAGCTCCAAAGCTTCCGAACATCCAAACTGACCGTCTAGCCGTCGCTGCGCAGCCGACGAGACTGACGAGAGTCGGCTCGCTACGGTTTCCCTCGGTGACGTCGTGACGATCTGCGCGTGCTGCGATCTGGAGAAGTCGAACCCGATCGCACTGCATTGCCGTCCCGACATTTCGCTGTGCTCCGACTGTCTCGACTGGCTGGTGCGACGCCGCGACAAGCAAGCTGCGGTCGCGGGAGCCGACGCGCATCGTGAACGACGAACCGATCTTCCTCGTCTCCGATATTGCCCGCGCCCGGAACCACTACGAGCGGCTCGGGTTCACGACGGACGAGCACGACGACACGTATGCGTTCGCGCATCGCGACGATCTGACGATCCATCTCGCGTCCGCGGATGGGCGCCCAACGGTTGGGCACCTCTACTTGCATGTCACCGATGCCGACGAGCTCGCGGACGCGTGGCGCAAGGCCGGAGTGGAAGTCGAAGGGCCGCAGAGTTTCGACTACGGCAAGCGCGAGGGATCGCACACCGATCCCGACGGGAACCTCATCCGCTTCGGGTCACCGATCCGAGACTGACTTCCGACACACTCTTGCTGGTATTTGGCTATTGGTACGTGCCCGCGTACAACGATCGGCGATGATTGCGTTCGCTCGCCAAGACGTGCAGGACCCGGTACGCGGATCCGCTCGATGCCGGCCGGTTCGGCACGATCCGAGACGTAAGGCCCGCGACCAACGTGACTGCGAGCGCCGTCGCCGCGCCGAGCGCCAGGCCGGCGATCACGTCACTGGGCCAATGCACGCCGAGAACCAGCCGGCTCGCGCCAACTGCGAGCGAGAGCAACCCCGCACCGAACACCACTGCGACGCGAACGATCGGACCGCGCAACACGAACACGGCTACAACCAACGCAAGCGTCACATAGACGGCCGCCGCATCCGTGGCGTGACCGGACGGAAACGACGGATCTGACTCCGCGATCAAGTGCAGCGGGACCGGCGGCCTTCCCCGACCGACGATGACCTTCCCCACCGCGGCCGCGAGTCCGGCCAGGCCGAGTGCGATGCCGGGAGCCAGAGCCAGGAGGAGGCGTTGACCTCGCATCCAGAGAAGAACCGCGGCGCCGACAGCAACGATTGCCAGGGCGATAGGACTGCCCACGTTGGTCGCGACTCGTGCGGCGGATACCAACGCAGCGGGACGATGCTCGATGAACCACCGCAAGTGTGCGGGGTCCGTGCTCGACAAGCCGTTGTGCCGAGTCACGTCCTCGGTCACGCCGCCGAACACGATCAGGGTTCCGGCCAAGGCGGCCATCCCCGCCGCGATCGCGATCAGAGCCGACACCGACAGCCCCGCCCATTCGCGGAAGCGAATGATGAGGGCGAACACACGACTGACAAGCGGGATTTCAGGCATCCGAGAAGGCTAGAAGCCTGCTGTCGTCAGTGCGCCGCCGGCGCGCGGATCCTCAAGGTTATTTCACATTCTTCGTGCGGCTTCGCCGCCGATCAGTGATCGAAACTGATCGGAGCGCGGGCGCGTGAGTTCAGCGCGCGTACTTCGCCGGCGGGATCGCCCGCGCCGTCGGCGGGTCGAAGGCTGTCCGGGCGCAGGGTGATCGTGCGGCTCGAACCGGGTGCCATGTGGAACCACGAGTCGCTCGGCGCGTAACCGGGCACGTTGATCGCGACCCACTGGGCGAAGCTCGTGGTCGTGACGGTGAGCAACCATTCGCCCGCCGCGTCGCGCGCCGCAGTTGCCCGTAACCCGACATCGTCGAGGCGAGGCCGCGCGCGGCCGAGCGGGAGGAAACACGTGTCGCGGCGCGCTTCGTCGCCATCGGATAGCAGCGTCAGCTCGATCACGTCGTGCGCGGGTGGTCCGAAGCGATAGGCGCGGGTGAGATCCCGGAACCCGCCCAACAGTGTGCTGGCGGAGATCGACGTGCTACTCCGCGCATCGACCGCGATTGCGTGCGTCGCGTCTTCGACACACAACCCGTCTTCTGCGTACGCGCCGATACGGAGCTCGCCGCGGAACGGATGCGGATGATCGTTGACCACATGGATCATCAGACCCGACAGACCCTCGTCGATCACGAGCAGAGCGAGGGGATCGAGAACGCGCCGGAGTGCGTACCACGGCGCCTTCGGTCGACCGGCGTGATCGAGGAGTCCCCACCCCGCGCCCGGCCACAGGTCTTGCCACGCGAGCACGAGCGCGCCTGCGCATGACGAACCGGGGCGCCGCCATTCGCTCATCGCCGCGCTCATCGCTTCCGCGACCGCGGCGCGCCCGAGGTCGAGTGCGAACGCGGGGTCGTCCGCGCGGGCCTCGGCCGGATCGATGCCGAACAGCGACCGAACGTAGAAGTCGCGCACGTCGGCGAAGTCCCATGTCGCGCCGGGATCACGGGGCACGCCCGCGTTCGGGTCATCGGTGGTGTCGGCCGTGGGTTCGGGCGGAGTCGCGAACGCGAGGCACTCGGCCGCGAAGCGCACCCCCGAAGCCCGCGACGTCGGAAAGCGGGCGCTCGTACGCGCCGACACCGAAGTAGTGGGAGACCCCGGCCGCGGGCTCGAACGGCAACACACCGCCGATCGGGCTCGACGGTATGTAGGTAACGCCGGGCAGCACCCGGGCGACAACCGCGTTGATCGTCTCCTCGAGCACGGTGCTCTTCCACGATTCGGGGGCAAGACCGAACATCGCGGCACGCTGGTACGTCTCGCTGCTGCCGCAAACCAGCGCGAGCGCAGGTCGCCCCTGGAGTGCGGTCAGCACCTGCGTCGTCTCCGCCACGATCGCGGGCGAAGTCGTCGTCTTCCGGCGGGTCGAATCCCGCGAGCATGCAGTCCTGCCACACCATCACACCGAGCTCGTCGCAGAGATCCCAGAAGTCCGCGTTCTCGTACACGCTGTGCCCGGCGACGCGCACCATGTTCATGCCCGCGGCGCGGAAGCGCTCGAGCGAGGCGCGCACCGCGTCGCGATCGGCGTTGAAGGTCACGACATCGGGCGGTACCCAGACCGCCCCGCGGCAGAAGATCGGCGCGCCGTTGACGACGAACTGGAAGCCGTCGCCGGATCGCTCGACCTCGATCGTGCGGAACCCGACGGTTTGCAACTCGATGGTGTCGTCGCCGATCTCGAGGGTCACGGGATAGCGCGCTTGTCCGCCGTGCGTATGCGGCCACCAGCGTTCGACCGTGGTCAGCGTCAACGTTCCGTCGACCGTCAGTCGTGTGCCATTCGCCGACCACAACAGCGGCGCAACCTGGTCGCCAACTCGCAGCTGCGCGCGTGCCGGTGGATCGCCCAAGGTCTCGAGCGTCGCGCGCGCACGTGCACCGACCCGCCCCGGCCTTCACATTCGGCCGTGATCGACGACGTGACGACGCGCGCGCACGCGGGCGCGCGACGAGCTCGATCGGGCGCCAAGGTCCGACCGGCGCCGCCCACCCCGCCCAACCGTCCATGCGCCCGAGCAACGTGGTGCGGATCCAGCGCAGGTTCGGCCGGCGCGCGAGCGCGGTCTTCCACCGCGGACGCGGCCGCTTACGCGCGAGCTCAGGTTCGAGGGCCGCGAACCGGATGCACAACTCGTTCTCGGGCTGGAGTTGATCGATCTCGCACGCGTGCTCGAGAAACATGTTCTCGCTGTGCAGCAGATGCGCGCCGTTCAACCAAACGTCGGCGAGCGTCGCGAGCCCGCCGAGGTGCAACGTGTAGAGGCCGGCGCCGGGATCAGCGAACCGGCACCGGAACCACCAGTCTTGACCGTCGAGAATCTCGGCGTCGTCGGTGCCCGCCATCCACGCGCCGTGCGCACGTAACGCGCCCGCGGCGGTTCCGGGAACCGCAGCCGGGATCCAGGCGAGATCGGCGGATCCGAGTTGGGCGGGGTCTGCGGCTACCCCCGGAGAGGTAGCCGCACACTCCCATTCCCAATGGTCGATGCTGTCAGCCGGCAGACGCTCAACTCGTTCCCGCGGCGTCGTCCGAGAACACGGAGACGTTCGCGTCGAGCCCATTGGCGACGACGATTCCCGAAGAACCGATCGCAATGCCGTTGGGCTTGCTTCCGTGCGTGAGCATCTGTCCGGCGTTGAGCGTGCGCCCGTCGATGACGAGGAAGCCACCGCCGTTGGTGGTCGCGTAGACCTTGTTCGTCGCGGTGTCTACTGCGATCCCTCGTGTGCGGGCCCCGGCGGCGATCCGGTGTTCGACACTTCCGGAACGACCGTTGATCTCGACGACGTAGCGGGCACCGGTCACGAACACCTTGTTCGTCACCGTGTTCACCGCGATACCACCGGGCTCGCCGCCGACTGCGGCCTTGCGCACGATGGCGTTCGTCGTACCGTCGATCGTGTACACGTGCCCGTCGAGCGGGTTCGACGCGTACACCCGGTTGGTCTTCGGGTTGACCGAGAGACCGAACGGGTTGTCGTAGTAATCGCCGTACGGCCCGACCGGGATCATCGTGATGAGCTTGCCCGTGTTGAGGTTGAACACCCACACGGCCAAGTCACCATCGGTACCCGTCTGCGCCGTGACGTAGAGGCGGCTCGTCGCGCTGTTGACCGCGACCGCCTTCGGTCCGGGGCCGGTCGGGATCGATGCGATGACCTGTTGCGCCTCGCCGTCGATGACCTTCACGCTCCCGTGCACGTCGAACGGCGTGTAGGTAGCCGATGTCGCGTAGACGAGGTGCGTCACCGGATCAACCGCGACACCACTCGGACCCGCGGTCGGGCTGGTGTTCACGTAGCCGAGCCGGCGCCAGGTCCGGGAGTCGAAGATCGTGACTCCGGTACCGGCGTGACCGTTGGCCGCGTTGCCCGTGACGTACGCCCGGTGCAGCTGGTTGTCGATCGCAACCGCGAACGGCGTCGAGCCCTTGATCCCGGCGCTGCGAGTTGCACCGAGCTGACTCATCGCGACGAGCTGGGCCGAAGCGGGCTTCTGCACCAACGCGACCAGCGACGTGATGCCGGTGTTGTAGTGGTTGCTCACCTGCGTGGCGCTGAGCACCGTCGGGTAAACCGCCACTTCGTCGATCACGCCGTTGAAGCGTTCCGAGCTCCCGTTCCACGTACCGATGTAGAACGCGTTCGTGTTCGTCGTGATTGCTCCGGTCAACGCGGCCGATGCAACCTGCGCGCCGTTGATGTAGAGACGCTGGGTCGTGCCGTCATAGGTACCGACGACGTGATACTTGCCGCCGACCGCGATCGCGCCCGCCGGGGCCTGGAGCCGCTTGCGCACCCCGGCCTGCATGATGGTGAATTCCATCCTCGGGCCGTTGAACTGCAGCGAGTACGACTCGGCCTTCGTCGCGACCGACGCGAACGCGCCGGATGCGGGAAGCGCGGCCGGCTTGATCCAGGCCTCCACCGACACCTTCGCCGGCGGTGACAACGCGGTCGTCGAGTTGACCTTCACCGCCGAGGTGGAGCCGTTGAATGTCACGGCTTTGTCGGTCGTGCTCGCGAGCAGGCCCGGGGCACCGAGCGCAACGCCCGTGTAGGTGCCGGGGCTGGCCCCGACGCTGTCGGCCGCGGTCGTTCCCGATGTCTCGTCGAGTCGCCAGTAGCTCGTCGGCGCGTCGCCGGTCACCACTTGCGGATACGTCGAACCGCCGCCGCCCGACAACGTGAACGTCGCGGTGACGGACGTGTTCGCGTTCACCGTGACCGAGCACGTGCCGGTGCCCGAACAGCCGCCGCCGCTCCAACCGGTGAAGGCGGAGCCGGCATCGGGTGTCGCGGTCAACGTGACCGGCGTACCGGTCGCGTACGGCGCGGAACAGGTCGTCCCGCAATTGATTCCCGCGGGCGACGAGGTCACGGTTCCGGTTCCGGTGCCGGTGTCAGAAACGCTCAGTGTGGGGTTGACCGTCGACGTGAACGTCGCGGTTACCGTCGTGTTCGCGTTCAAGGTGACCGAACACGTTCCCGTGCCCGAACACGTTCCGCCGGACCAACCCGCGAAGGTCGATCCCGCGTCGGGTGTGGCGGTCAACGTGACCGGCGTACCCGGTGCGTACGGCGCGGAACACGTAGTCCCGCACGTGATGCCCGCGGGCGACGATGACACGCTGCCGGTTCCAGTGCCGGCCTTCGACACGCTCAGTGTCGGGTTGCCCGACAGCGCGAATCCGGCGTCGACCGACGTGTTCGAGTTGAGCGCGATGGTGCACGGCGCAGTACCGGAACAACCGCCTCCGGTCCAACCGCTGAACGTCGAGCCCGCCGACGGTGTGGCGGTGATCGTGACACTCGTACCGGCGGAGAACTGGTGGGAACAGATCGTTCCGCAGTCGATGCCGGCCGGGACCGACGCGATGTTGCCGCCGCCGCTCCCGCTACGCGAGATGCTGAGTTGGGCCTGCGTTCCACCCGCGTTGATGCCGTTGGCGTAGTGGATCGCGATTTGCGTCGCCGAGAGCGGGGTCGGATACATCGCGGGCTCGTCGATCACGCCCTTGTAGAACTCGATGCCGCCGTTCCACGACCCGATGTCGACCGGGTTCATGTTGACATCGATGCCGGGCGGGATGTTTGCCGATCCGACCTGCACGCCGTTGATATAGAGGCGTTGGGTGGTGCCGTCGAACGTGCCCGCGACGTAGTACTTCGTGCCGGCAACTACTCGCGCCCGCGGGCGCCTGCAGTCGTTTTCGGATCCCGCCCTGGATGATCGTGAACTCGAGTTTCCCGCCGTTGAATTGCAGCGAGTACGACTCGGCCTTGCTCAGGATCGACGCGAATCCACTCGGAATTGTCGTCGGTTTGATCCACGCCTCGAGTGACACGGTGTTGGACGGCGCCAACGGACCCGAGCTCGGGATCGTGACGTACTGGTTCGTTCCGCTGAACGACGCGGACTTGTCGGCGTCGCTCGTGAGGAGGCTGGGCTGGCCGAGCGTGACGCCGTTCGACGTACGTACCCGGGTTCGAGCCGAAGCTGTCGCCCGCGTTCAAACCGGAGGCCTCGTCGAGCCGCCAGTATCCGGACGGATTGTCACCTTGCACGCCCTGCGAGTACGGACCCGAGGGGGGCGGCGGCGGGGGTGGCCCACCACCACCTCCGGTGAAGTTGATCGTGTCAGTAAAGGTCGGTCCCCATTTGCCGCTGTTGTCGTGCACCTGCGCGTACACGGTCTTGACTCCGGTCGCGGAGTTGCCGCCGTACGCGGGGTCGGTGAGGTTCCAGTTGCTGACCGAAGTCGGGAACGAGCCGTTCGAGGTGTAGCTGAACGTCTTGAAGGTCACGCCGTCGTTCGACAGGCGGAACTGGTTGGGCTCGCTCACGTCGTCACGACCGACGACATCGATGTTCACGATGTTGCTGCTGGTCGTTGCGTCGACGTGATTGATCGAAACGGTGCCGGTCGGCAGCGTCGGAGTCGAGGATCGAACCGTTCGACACGATGAACGTGGTGGACGCCGAGTTGTCATCGACGCTCTCGCGCGACGTGTCGGCCTTGTTCGCGCTTTCGTAGACGATGTTCAACGGGTCGGCGACCGCGTAGAGCACGTAGGTGCCATCGCCGAGCGTGTTCTGGCCGAGGTCGATCCACTGGAGCTGGCGGTACCAGTCGTAGGTGTCACCCCATCCGACCGACAATCCCATGTGGATGTTGCCCTGGCCGTCGGTCTGGCAGCCGCCGAGGCCGTACGGCCCCGGGTACACCGACGCGGGAACCGAGGTGATGTACTCCTCGTCGGTCACGCAGCTGGTGGTCTTGGCGCCCTCGTAGAGCGGGGTGCCGGTCGTGCGACCGCTCGCGATCCACGCATCGAAGCCCGACTTGGTCCACAGCTGGTAGTCGCCCCAGTTGTCGAAGTGGTAGTGGTGGTGCGCCGCATGCCAGTACATGTCGTTGTTGAGCGGGATATCCGTAAACGAGCCGTCGCTGTTCAAGACGCGCTGGGTCGACGGTCCGCGCAATGTGTTGAGGTCGATCTTCGCGTTGAGGATCAACGGCCCGTCACCGGCGTTATACGTGTCGTTCGAGAACCGCAACACGTTGTGGAAGTCACCCGAAAGCTCGGGCGTGATGTCGGCCCGATCGAAGCGGAGCTCACGCGGCGGGAGCGTCTTGAGGTTGGGGTAGAGCGGCGTGGCGGCGGCCTGCGCAGGAGCACTGCTCACCGCGAGGACCACGACCGGGGCCACGACCACGGCGGCGAGGAATGCGCCACCAAATCGGCGAATAAGTCCGGGCGAAGTAGACATTATGAGTCGCTCCTCGACACTTCGTTCTTCCTGAGCGCGGGCGGCATCTCGCGCGGCGCAAATAATCCCACATCCCGCGGTCGCGCGTCGTGTTCGATCCACCACATTTCCCGCCGAAAGTTCAATGAGGCGGGGAACCTTTACCGTCCGCTTACGCGGAGTGGGTCGGACGGCCTATGGCGCCGCGGAGCCCCGCCGACTAGGCGCGCCCCTATCCGTGAAGTCCGGCCGCGCTATATGGTTCGCCATTCCTGGCGCGGGGACTGAACGGATCATGGATTCGGAAGCTCGGCATCCCGACATACCCGGCCGGCTTCGTGTGGTCGACCTTCGGATCGGCAGCGAGCGGCGGCAGTTGCACTTCGGTGGCGGGTTCGCGTGCGTCCTCGCCGGCACCGACGCGCGCAGCGCCGCCGCCCGTTGGATCGCGACGACGATCGTCGGTCCTCCGCCCGCGGTCGCCGATGGTCGACCGCTCGACGAAGACGAAGAGCCGGTCTGGCGCCTCCAGTCGCCCCTCCTTCCGCTCCGAGCGCCGGCCGTGCTCGACCGGAATCTCCTCCAGACGATTTGGCGATCCGACTGCGCCCGCCGGCTCGAGGTCATCGCGACGTCGCGCGAGGCGATCCAACTCGAGCGCAGCCGGATGCAGGGGACCCTCGAGCGCGCGCGGATCCAGCCCCCGCTGAGCGCGGCCGCGGCCGCGACCCGACCCCGGTCCGGCGAGGCCGACGAGGACCTGGCCAACTTCAAAGCGGCGGCGCGGCGGTTCGTGCGAGTGCAGTCGTTGCTCCGGGAGATCGACTCCTTCGTACCCGGGGTCTCACCGGAGGCCCTCGTGCTCGCCGATGCCTGGGACGCGCATCTCGCCGCCCCCCAGCCTGGGGCGCCTGCAGAGATCCCGCCGGCTCCGGCTCCGGCGTCGAGCCCGCCGCAGGCCCGCCGGCCGATCGAGTACCTGCCGATCGAATCGGTGTCGAGGGCCGTCACCACTCCGCCGACCGCGCCATCTCCTCCCGCGCCGTCTCCTCCCACGCCGGCATCTCCGCCTGCGCCGCCGACCGGCTTCGGGCCGGCTCCTGGCACCGACCCCGCCGAGGACGCGCGCCGGGCCGAGCTCGAACGACTGCACCGCAACGCGGTCAAGGCCGAAGCAAAGCTGTTTCGGCGCGGCCTCGTGCCGCGCAAGCGCGCGATCGCGCGTTACAACGACGCGCGCCTCCGCGAGCAGGCGGCATTGGCCGGCGCGGGTGTCGACACCTACGCCGAGTTCCTGCTCGGGTATCACCCGCCTCGGCCAACCGACGATGAACCCGCGCCCGAACCCGAGGCGAGCGCGCCGGTAACGGCGCCCGAGGCCACCGCGGCGGGTTCGGACGCGGCGGGTACGGACGCGCCGAGTGCAGTCGATCCGAGTTCGGACGCGCCGGCGGAAGTCCAGGCGAGTGACGACGCGCACGAGGCGCGCGCGGCGCGGACGCAGGAACTGCGCCGCGCAGGCGCGTGTGATCCTCGGTCGCGAACCCGGCGAAGACGTGTCGGCCGAGCTTCGCGCCGAGGCCACTGATCCGCCCGCACGCGTCGAGCGCGTTGCCGAGTTGGACGAAGTGCTGCGCGAAGAGGGAATCACCGACATCGACGATGTCGTCGCGCGCGCCCGAGTGTTCGTTGCGACGCCGCCGTCGGTACACATTCCACAGCCGCCGACCTGGGCGATGCGGGTCGGGGTGTCGGAGCTCCCGGCCGGAGCCGCCGCAGAAGTTCGGCTCGACGAGTTCCAAGAGCTCGAGCATCAACTCGTCGCGAAAGACGAGTCCCTCGGCGATCTCGACGCCGAGATCGCCCATATCGTCGCGACTCGCGATCTCGATCTGCTCCGACTCGGCCCGGATGATTTCGTCCGGGTGATCGCGGCGATGTTCGAGGCGTACCGCGCGGGCGAAGTGTTGGAGGGGCATCTGCCGCTGGTGCTCGACGGCGTGCTCGACGGTCTCGCCGCGGACTCCCGCGAGGCCGCGGTCGTCGCGTTGGCGGAAGTCGACGACATCCAGGTGATCGTGGTCACCGACGAGGAGACCGTGAGCCGGCGGGTGGGTGCGGCGGGCGGGACGATCGTGGAGTGGCCGGCGCCCGTATCCGAGCGGTCCCGGGACCACAGCCGCTGACGCGGTGGCTTCCGTGGGGGTACTCGCGTAGCGTCCCCTCGGCACGCGGACTCTCTCATCGGTCACGGATGATCAACGATGGCTCTCAGCAAGCACAGGACACCGACGCGACTCGTGGTCGTGCTGGCGTTCCTGACCTTCGTGGCCATCGGGTCGGGAGCCGGATCCGCGGGCGCGGCTTCGGTCCCGTCCGCGCCACCATCGGTTACCGCGTCACCCGGGAACACGACCGCGGTCCTCCATGGACGGTTCCCACCTCGAACGGTGGATCGCCGATCACGCACTACGTCGTCACTCCGTACAACGGATCCACGGCGCTTCCGCAGAAAGTCGTCGGTACGAACACGGCGACCACGATCCGCGGACTGGTGAACAAGAAGACGTACACGTTCCACGTGTCGGCAGTGAACGCCACCGGAACCGGCGCGCCGCGCGGCAGCGGGGCGATCGTGGTCGGCGCGCCGGCGGCCCCGACCGCGGTGACCGCGAAGCAGACCGGCGGCGATGTTTCCGGCACCGTGAACACGATCGTGCACTGGACGCCCGGGGCGAGCAACGGGTCGCCGATCAAGACGTACATCGTCACGACCTTCGCGAACGGCGTCGCCCGGATCTCTCGTGCGTTCAACGCGCCCGCGACGCAGGCAACGATCGGCGCGCTCTCGTACGGACGCACGTATACGTTCCGCGTCGTCGCCGGCAACGGACGGGGCGCGGGTCCGGGGTCGACACCGTCGCCCGGCATCGTTCCCGCGTGCATCGGTCACGCGATGGCCAACGGGCAGAGCGACATCAACGCCGCGCCGGCCGGTACCAGCTTCTGCCTCACGGGAACGCACAACTGGTCGTTGACACCGAAGTCGGGTGACAAGTTGATCGGCCCCGCACTGCTCGACGGTGCGAATACCACGGCCGTCGCCATCAGCGGCAACGGAACCTCGAACGTCGTGCTCGCCGCGCTCGAAGTTCGCAACTACCACATGGGTGATCCGAATGCCGCGATCGCGGGCCACGGAACCACCGGTTGGATGTTCCGCGATCTGCTCGTGCACGACAACGGCGCGGGTACCACCGGTGGCGAGGGCGCGCAGCTCGGTGTGAACTCACGAGTTATCGGCGGGCGGTACTTCAACAACCGCGAGCTCGGCATCGGCGGCGGGGGCGGCGCCAACGGTTGGATCATCACCGGCGCGGAGGTCGACCACAACAACTTCACCGACGACACGTACACAACCCGCAACATCAACTGCGGGTATCAAGCGGGTGGCGTCAAGTGGACCTCGGACAACACCACGATCCAGAACTCGAAGATCCACGACAACGCGTGCAAGGGCTTGTGGATCGACCTCAACGGTGACAAGGCGAAGATCCTGAACAATCAGGTCTACGGAAACTGGGACGAGGGGATCTTCATCGAGATCAGCTCGGGCGTGACCGTGACGGGCAACGTCGTCACCGGTAATGGCCTGCACAATTTCAACGGCTCGGGCGATGGCTGCCCGTGGCTCTGGGGCGGCGGCATCACCCTCGCGAGCTCGGATCATGCCGTCATCGCCAACAACACGTTGCGCGGGAACTGCAACGGGATCACCGGTACCCAGCAAAATCGCGCCGACGGCCATCCCGGCCTGCTCGAGGACGCCGACATCCACAACAACGTGATCGTCGGCCCGGGCGGCAAGACCGGGGTCGTCGCCGACAACGGCGCCAATCTCGCCGACCGCGGCATCGTGTTCGCCGACAACACGATCGAGGACCACACGTTCTGCTCGCTGCATTGCTAGGCCGGCCCGTCGCCTCGTGCTGGGCCGGAAGACCTAGCGGGGCGGCTCACGAGAACTGCAGTTTTCGTACACGGAAAACACACAGTGTGGCGTTCCGAACGGCCCCCGCGGCCAAGTAAACTCGGCCGCTATGGACGAGGTGTCTCCCTTTGAACCGACTGTGGTCACCGCGGTCAAAAGGCACTGGCGCCTGGTCATCGTTTGCATCCTCGTGTGCACGATTGCGGCAGCTCTCTACGGGTTCACCCGACCCGCGACGTACACCGCGACCGCCTCGCTGACCGTCGGCGATCCCCGTGGTCCCGGTGTGCTGGCCGGTCAGAGCACCGAGCCCCCTGATCGCTACGTCGCCGACCAGGTCCCGGTGTTCAGCTCGCTCAGCCTGGCCGAGCGCGCCAGCGCAACGCGCGAAGCAGCAGACGCCGGCGTTCAAGCAGCCCCCGGCGTGGTTCCTTTCGCATGTCTCGGCGTTCTCCACCGCACAGGACAACAACCTTCTGTCGGTGTCGTTCAACGCGCCGACCGCTTCCCAGGCGATGGCCGGATTGCGGGCGACCGTCGCGGCCTACAGCGACGTGACGAAGAACTCGATGGCGTCGCAGGCGCGAGCGGTCGAGGCGCAGATCGACGCCGGTATCGGCTCGGTCAATGCAGCAGATAAAGGTGCTGCAAGCCACCATTGCCACCGATCCCAGCGCCGCCGGCCAGATCGCCGGGCTCAACACGACCCGTGCGGGCTACGTGACGCGGCTCGGTCTGGTTGCCGGCGAGGCGCAAGTTCCGAATAGTGGAGTCAGTCAAGCGCTCCTGCCGAATTCGGCAACCGCCCCGGGCAAGTCGGCTGCCATTCGCTACATCGTGCTCGGCTTCGTGCTGGGCTCGCTGATCGGCGTCGGTCTCGCGTATTTCGTTTCGTATCGCAAGCGCGTGTTCATGCACGAGCGCGACCCCGAGTTGTTGCTGCACGCGCCGCTGCTGATCAACGCGTCGAAGCTGCACGCGATCGACCTGCTCGGTATCGCGCCCACGTCCGATGGTCCGTACGCGGGTCAACAGGCGCAAGACCTGTTCGGGATCGCGGCATCGCTGCTCGTCGACACGCGCTTCTCGAAAGATCAGCGCGGGCTTTCGTTCTCGGTGATCACCGCGCTGAACGGCGCGAGCTGCACCGCGGTCTCGTGGCGGATCGGGCTCGCGCTCGCGTCGCAGGGCCTGCGGGTGCTCCTCATCGACGTGGAAGCGGCGTGGCCTCCGGCCGGAGCATGGATGGGCCAGCTCACCGATCGGCTTCCGTGGGAGCAGCGTGATGACGGCACCGTCGCGATCGGTGCACCCCGCCCGCCCACCCGCCGGGCCGGCCCCTCGTTCGGCCGCACGCCCACCAAGGAGATCATGCCCTTCACCGGGCCGTGGAAGTCGGGCCTCTATCTGTGCAGCGAGGCGCCGCCGGTCAGCTCGCAAAAGGAGCTGCGCGTGGTGTTCCGCGAGCTCGAGAACGACTTCGACGTCGTGTTGGTGAACGCACCGCCGTTCCTGCCGTCCGCCGATGCCGCGCATCTCGCGTCGGCGGCCGGATCGGCCGTGGTGGTCGTCCCCGACGGCTCGAGCGTCACCGACTACGAGGAAGTCGTTCGCCGCCTTCAGCTCGCGGCCGCAACGCCGATCGGGTACGTGTATTGCTGTTCGGATTGTGACGTCCCGAGCCCGCAGGCCGGAACCGGTGAACGACTCAAGCGTGTCCTGCACGTGGAAGGTCCCAGCGCTCCGCTGCGCAAGGTCTCGGGATTGAAACCCACGAGTTGACGTCTATGACTCCGGTGCGACCCCGGTCACAAATTGCCTGGGGCGGCATCGACCAAGCGTTCTCTTCGGGGACCAACCTCGGGCTGTCGGTTCTCGCCGGACGCTTTCTCGGCGAAGCCGGACTCGGGGTCGCGTTCCTCGGCTTCGCCGCCTGCATGCTCACGTTGAGCATCGTGCGCGGTTTTGTCACCGCGCCGTTCGTCGTCGCGACGGCGGTGCTCGATCCGGAGGATCGCAAAGACGCGACGCGCCACTGCATCACGCTCGTCGTGACTGCGGCGTTCGGCGTCGCGGTGCTCATGTTCTTGATCGGGCTCGTCGCCCCCGATCCGCTCGGACAGAGCCTCGTGGTCTTCGCGCCGTGGGCAATGGCGTTGATCATCCAAGACCTGTGGCGGTCGACGCTGTTCCGTGACGACCGCGGCAAGGGCGCCGCGTGCAACGACGGCGTATGGGCAATCGTGATGCTGTGCCTCGTGCCGTTGGTGTGGTGGCATCCGCACGTGTGGTCGGTCGCCGCCGCATGGGGTGGGGGTGCCGCGGGTGGCGCGATCTTCGGCTTCTGGCAGGTCAAGCTCAAGCCCAGCCGCCTCACTGACGCGGTCGAGTGGTGGATGCGCGATCTGCGCCGGCTCGGAACGTGGATGGCCGCGCAGAGTGTGCTGTTCGCGATCGGATCGCAGGCCACGATCATCGTGCTCGCCACGATTCTCACCAAGAGCGACCTCGGTGGGATGCGCGCGATCCAAGTGGTGTTCGCACCGATGACCTTGATCGGCGAAGCACTCCACTATCCCGGCATCCCGATCATGACGCGCGCGCTGACGACTTCGTTGGCGGAAGCGAGGAAGTGGGCGTGGCGACTCGGGTTGGGCGCGGTCGCGCTGATCGGGCTCTACCTCGCGGTCGTGCTCCCGTTCGCCGACGAGATCCTGTCGAAGGTCTTTCAGCCCGAGTTCACGAAGTTCACTCCGCTGATCCTTCCGACCGCGCTCGCGCAGTTCGTGTGGGGCGCCTCGATCGGCTTCCTGATCCTGCTCAAGGCCGATCGCCGGGTGCAGGCCACCGTCACGTGCATCCTCGCGAATGCCGCGGCCACGTTTGCGTTGACCCCGTTCCTGGCTACTCGTTACGGAGTGCTCGGCGCGGCGTGGGGCCTCGCGTTCGGCACGGTGGGCGGCGCGGTCGCGTCGGTGGTCTTCGGTTTGATGCCGGGTGACATCTCCCTGCGCTTCTGGCGCGACGAAGACGTTTTGGCTACTAGCGAGCGATAACGAGCTCGGTTCCCGGCGTCTTGTGCGGCATCGGTGTGCGGCGCGGCGATCGCGACCAGCCCGAGTCCGATGCCGACGAGCACCCACAGCCAGATCGCGACCTGAGGACTTTCGAGCGTCGGGTCGAAGTACGAGTTGATCAAGATCGCGATCGCGCCGACGAACGACACTTCGATCATTCCCATCTCGAATCGCATGCCCAAGGCGCGGAACCTCAATCGAGCTTTCAGGAGTGCAACCGACCACAGGACCCAGAACACGATCCACAGTGTGATGCCGATCAATCCCATGCGGCGCGTAGACGTCGAGGTGGGAGTTGTGCGGGCTGCGCAGCGGCACCGAGCCCTGGTCTTCCAAGCCGACCGACTTCGGGATGTTGAGCCCGAAGCCGAGCCCGGTCAGCGTCTTCCCGTCGTCGTGCACCTTGTTGAGCGTCGCGGTCCACAAGCGGTCACGGAAACGCACGTTGGCGTCGAGGTTCCCCGACGCTTGCGGGCTATTGGCGCCGACGACACTTTGCAGGTTCGCCGCGAGTTGGTCGACGGAGATCGTGCGGCCCTGATCACCCTGGATCTGAACGTTCAGTCCCCACGCGGCCAGGATGAGCAACAGGACCGTCGCGGCCATCGCGAACGCGAGGCGGCCGCGGCCGTGGCTGAAGAACGCCACGATTGCGAGCGCGGCCGCCGCCGCGACGAATCCGCTCCGGCCTTGCGTGGCGCCGATAAGGAGCACCACCGTCGCGATCGCGGTGAGGACGAGGCGGTACCGGCCGGCGGCTTTGGGTACGAGCCACAGGAACGCGAGTGCGATCGCCACCTGCACCGAGACGTTGGCGCCCTTGTGGTCGAAGATCGTGAGTCCGCTGTCGGGCACCTTCGGGCCGAAACCGGTGTTGGCCGCTTTGCCGAGGAACAACGCGGCGGGGCTGTAGATCAGGAGCCACGGAATGAAACGGCCGTACAGATGCGCCCACCGGACGAGCACATCGCGTTTCGCGATGATGAGCGCCGAAACTGGAATCGCGATCAGCGCGTAATACCAAAGCGCGGCGTCGCGGATGGCGTTCACACCGTCGACGCGCAGGTACGGGATCGTGCGCGCCAGCCCCCACGCCGTGAAGAGGAGCAGCACCTTGGCCGCTGTGCTTTTCTGGAACCCGCGGCGCACGTAACCGGTCGCGACCAACAGGGCGAAGGCGCCGACCGCGACCACGACCTCGCCGGAGAAGATCGGGGTGTGCGGGATGTGGATATACGCGAAGCCGCGGTCGAAGAGCGCATACCCGGCCAGGAGCGGCGGCAGGAGAACCGCAAGCACTGCCAGTGCGCGCTTGCCGCTCAGGAGCGCTCGGAGCTGGCCCTCGGGGACCGGATCAATCGTCGAGTTGGCCGGTTCGACCGGTGCCCGGGTGTCCACCGCGGTCATCGACGACTCCCCGAGTCGATCGCCGCTTGGTACGCGTCGATAAGTGATGCAATTCCCTGCTCCGGAGCGTACTTCGACAGGTAGATCTTGCGGGCGCGCTCGCCGGCCGCGTCGAGCGCGGCGGCATCGGCGAGCAGCGCGAGCGCATCGGCCCAGGCGTCGGCGCGGCCCGGCGCCGCCAGCCACTCGGATCCGATCTCGCCGACGATCTCGGCGGAGCTTCCGTGCGCGGACGCGATCACCGGGAGCCCGGCCGACATCGCTTCGACGATCGTGAGCCCGAACGACTCGAAGCACACCGAGGGAAACATCGAGTGCGCGCGCACCGAGGGTCAGCTCGAGCACTTCTTCCTTGGGCAACCACCCCGCGAACCTCACACCTTCCACGGCGCGTCGTTCGAGGGCCTCGCGCTCCGGGCCGTCGCCGACGATGACGAGCTCGAGCTCCGCGGGCCGGGCACGCGCCCAGGCATCGAGCAACACGTCGACGCCCTTCTCGGTCGAGACCCGTCCTACGTACAGGACGGTCGACGAGCTCGACGGCGGCCGGCTCCGCGCGCCGCGTCGGCAACCGTGTGCGGGCGCATGACGAAGCGGTCGGCGGGCAACCCGGACGGCGACCAGCGCGTCGCGCAGACCGAGTGACGGGACGATGAAACGATCGACCGCGTTCATCCAGGTCTTGCGCGCGCGGTTGAACGAGATGGTCGCCGCGGCCGCGGCCGACTGCAAGGTCGAGTCGTGGTAGCAGCGATGCTTGACCCCCGCCCACGGCGACGCCCCGACGCAGTCGGTGCACGGCGACCCGTCTCGAAAGACGAGCGCGTTCACGCAGACGAGCCGGTAGTTGTGGACCGTCATGACCACCGGAACGTCGGCGCGGTGCAATGCGCCCAACACCGACGGCGACAGCGTGAACCACGTGTTGTGCACGTGCGCGACGTCGGGCTTGTGTTCGGCGACGGCCCCACGCATCGTCCGCGCGCTCGCCGGGTTCCACGGGGCCAGGGCGAGGCTGACGGCCGCGCTCGCACCGTCGGCGTTGCTCACCGAGTGTTCGATGACGTCGTGACCGTTGCGGCGGAGCAGGTCGACTTCCGCCGCGACCACTCCGTCTTCACCGCCGCGCTGGCGGTACCGGTTGTGGATCTGGAGAACGCGCAATGTTCAGCGCGCCTCGGCTTGGTCGAACAGCTCGCCGTTCGTCACCGACGTCAGTGCGTAGTCGTTGCGAACGCGCGTGAGGAGACGCGCCAGCTTGTCCCAGTCGCCGTTCTGGTCGATCTCCCAGCTGTGCAGGTACAAGTGCGCGATGCCGCCGTGATCGGCAACGTGCGTAGCCGCCCGGGTGAAGTGATCCGCCCAGTCGACCGCGCCGTGGAAGATGCGCGCGTAGTTCGCGAGCCCGGTCCAGTTGCGTTCGGCCGCGGCATGGCGAATGTGGATCTGGCGCGAGTGCGAATAGGCCTGCGTGCTGACGCCCCACATGAACGCGTTCTTCGGGGGGTCGGTCATGTTCCAGAAGCACGTGCGCCCGCACGCGAAGCCCGCGGCCTCGACTTGGCGCGCCAACTCGGCATTGAACTTGCCCTGCGGATAGCAGAACGTTCGGATCGGGCCTTCGGCTGCGTCTTCGAGCCAGGCCTTGCCGTCGACGATCTCGCGGCGCGACTCATCGGCAGTCAGGCCGACGAGCGGGCGGTGGTGAAACGTATGACCGCCGACTTCGAAACGCCCGGCGATGTTCCGGATCTCGTCCTTCGTCATCACGGGCCGCTCGGGGTTGGTCGCCGGGATGTAGAACGTCGCCCGGAGACCGACCTCGTCGAGCAGGTCGGCGGTGCGGAGATCGGTCTCGTGACCGTCGTCGACCGAGATCGTTATGTACCCGGCTCGCCCGTCCATGTGCTGCCCCTGGTGCACGCGCTGAACGAGGGAGTTTAGCTGACCTCACGCGTCTCTCCGACCGGTCCGAAGATCGGTCGGAGAGCCCGCGTTGGTGTGTTTTCGGGCTACGTCAGAGGACGACGTGCAGCGTGGCGGGGTTGATCGACGTGTCCTGCAACACGTTGGTGACCGTGCCCAGGATGGTTCCCGCGGTACCCGAGCTCCAGTAGGGCGAAGCCGAGCCGTTGCTCTTCACCCACCAGATGCGGTTGTTCGCGATCTCGTTCCCGCTGCAACCGCATGCGCCCGAAGCCCATTGCGAGATGCCGGTGTTCGAGTTCGGACGGGCCGCGCCGTAGACGATGTTGTTCACGATGTGAACGCGGGTGCCTTCGTTGATCTGCAGACCAACCTGCCCGACGTTCAACAGCGTGTTGTTCCGAGCGATGATGTCGTGACCGCCGGCGTCGGCGAGGTTGATGCCCGTACCGCTGCCGCTCGACCATGCGAGCGGACCGGAGAGCGGGCTCTCGAGGTGGTTGTTCTCGATCACGAGCGGGTGCGAGGCGTCGACGCCGCCACTCTTGAAGATCGAGATCATGTCCTCGGTGTCACCGCCGAGCGCTTGCACGCCGCGGATGCCGCCGGTGCCGTCGTCCCACGTGTTGTTCAACTGGATGACGTTGCCGTGGCCGGAGCCGATGGTCCCGTCACCCGTGTTGCGGGCGCGGACGTTCTCGATGCGGATCTGACCGGAACAGTTGACCAGGAAGATGTCGCCGCCGTTGTCGGCGAAGTCGACGTCGTGCACGTAGACGTTGTGCGCACCCGAGATGACGAGCGCGGTCTTGGTCGAGAAGCCTTGCCACGTCTTGTCCGAGACGACGACGTTGGTCCCGCCGTTGATGGTCGTCGGGCCCGACTGGTGCGGGTACGAAAGGAACGCGCCGGCCGGTGGCGGCGTCGGATCCGAGGGCGGTGGCGTCGGGTCGACCGGCGGGACGACGATCGGCGGCGGTGCGAGCGTTGTGGTGGTGACGGTGGTGGTCGTCTCGTGCGTCGTCGTGGTGGTCGGGCGCACCGTTGTCGTCGTCACATCGGTGGTCGACGTGTCGTGGTGCCGAAACCAGCTGTCGTGTCCGTGGCCTTTGGCGGCAGTCGTGATTCCGGAGCCGCTGCTCGAAAGCCTGTCGTGGTGCCTCGTCTTGGCGCCGGCGACGGAAACGCCGGTGGCCAATACGAGTGCGGTCGCGACCAAGTACGTCCAGTTTGCTCGTTTCATCCCTGCATCCCCTCAGTGGACGGGCAGATACCGCGACGGGTATCCGGAAGCAAGAAGAGGTATCGACCGGAGGGACGGCCCGTCTTGAGTCATCGCTTACGAACCGCTGCTCGCCTAGTTCGTGGCGAGTCGCGCGTTTGTGAACACGGTTGACGCGCGACGCAACGGGTTACGTGAGTGCAGAGCGTGACACGCGTTTCTGCAATGTTTACGAAAATTTCTGCGCGCAAACGCTAAGCACGCGTGAGACGCGTGCGTTAGACGCGCGTGCTACGAACCGGAAACTGCGGCGCGCTGGGACGTGTCATCGACGCGTGCCGACGTTGCGTCACCGGCGTGTTCCGAGAGACGGATGAGCTTCTCGGACGTTGCCGCGGGAACACTGATGCGCGGTCGCCGCCGCACGATCGCGAGAACGAAGCGCGGGTTGTTCACCGCGTAACGCTTCCACAGCCGTCGGGGTTCGGAGAGAAGGCGGAAGAGCCACTCGAGTCCCGAGCGCTGCATCCAACGCGGCGCTTGCCGCAGATTGCCGGCGTGCATGTCGAACGCGGCACCGACGCCGAAGAGCGCGGGTGCGTCGAGGCGGCCGACGTGACTCGCCATCCACCGTTCCTGCTTGGGCGTGCTGAGCCCGACCCACACGATCTGCGCACCGGAGTCGTTGATCTCGCGGACGACCGCGTCGTCTTCTTCGGGAGTCAACGGCCGGAACGGGGGCGAGTGCATCCCGACGATCTTCAGACCGGGGTACCGGTCGCAGAGGTTGCTCCGGAGTTGCTCGAGCACCTCGTCAGTGGCGCCGTAGAGGAAGCAACCCCAACCGCGCGCCGCGGCCCGTTCGCAGACCGCGAGCATGAGGTCGGGTCCGTACACGCGCTCGGTGTTCTTGGCGCCCGCCATGTGCGCGGCCCACACCATCGGCATGCCGTCGGGGGTGGTGAGTCCCGACTCGTTGTGAATGCGCAACAGCTCCGGATCGCCTTGCGACTCCATCACGCCGTGCACGCCGGTGACGCACACGTAGTGCTGGGTGCCGTTGTCGATCCAGCGAGTTACCTCGCCCAGTGCGTCGGAGGGATCGATCGCGCTGATGCCGACGCCGAGGACGTCGACCCGCCCGAATCCAGGCGCAGCAGTACCCGACGCAGTGGTTCCAGACGCATTGGCGTTCCGGAGCGTTGTCACTACCGCTCGTCCAGCTGCTTTTCGATCCACCGGTAGGTGTCGACGAGGCCCTGCTCGAGGTCGATCGCCGGTTCCCAGCCGAGCACCTCGCGCAGCTTCTCGTTGTCGGAGTTGCGGCCGCGGACGCCCTCGGGGCCCTCCACGTGTTCGAACGAGAGCTGCTTCTCGGCGATGTTCATCACGATGCTCGCGAGCTCGTTGATGCTCACCATGCGGTCGGTGCCCAGGTTGAGCGGCTCGGTGAAGTCGGAGTACATCAACCGGACCAGGCCCTCGACGCAGTCGTCGATGTAGCAGAACGAGCGGGTCTGCTCGCCGTCGCCCCAGATCTCGATCGAGCCGCCGTCTTCGGCGAGCGCCACCTTGCGGCACATCGCAGCCGGCGACTTCTCGCGTCCGCCGTCGTAGGTGCCGTAGGGGCCGTAGATGTTGTGGAACCGGACGACCCGGGTCTCCATGTCGAACTCGGTCGGGTAGTACTTGCAGAGCTGCTCGCCGAGCACCTTCTCCCAGCCGTAGGCGTCTTGCGGCGCCGCCGGGTAGGCGTCCTCTTCGCGCAGGCCCGCGATGTCGGTGCGGAGCTGCATGTGCTCCGGGTACACGCACGCCGACGACGTGTAGAGCAGGCGCTTGACGCCCGCCTCGGCCGCGGCCTGGAGCGTGTTGATGTCGATCAACGAGTTGTTGTGCAGGATCGTCGCGTGGTTCGCGGAGATGAAACCCATGCCGCCCATGTCGGCGGCGAGCGCGTACACGTGGTCGATGTCCTTCGACGCGGCGCGGCAGTTCGCGGCGTCACGAAGGTCGAGGTCGAGGAACTCGTCGGCGCGCGTGTCGGAGTACTCCGGACGCTTGACGTCGACGCCGCGTACCCAGTGCCCTTGATCCTTTAGGTAGTTGACGAGGTGGTTTCCGATGAAACCGCCGGCGCCGGTAACGAGAATTCGCGTCTGAGAAGCCATGACCATCCTTGTCGGCTGCGAGAAACCGCTTACTAGTAACCCTTGCGCGTGAGAATGGCAGGCAGCGTGAGGAGCATGATCTTCAAGTCCCCTCGCAGCGTTACTTTCTGCACATACTCGATGTCGAGATCTGTGTGTTCGTGCATCTCTCCGTCACCGCGAGCCTTGATCTGCCAGAGACCGGTCAAACCGGGCTTGACCGCGTGACGTTCGTGCTGCCACGGCTCGTACTTGGCGACGATGCTTTCCAACTCCGGGCGGGGTCCGACGATGCTCAGGGTGCCCTTGAGCACGTCGTAGAGCTGCGGGAGCTCGTCGAGACTCCACTTACGGAGTGTCTGGCCGACCGGCGTGAGCCGCGGGTCGTCAGGATGCTTGTGGGTGATCCGGCGATCGTCGCCGTCGAATTCGCCACCCGATGCGCCGGCCGATGTGCCGGCGGATGTGGTGGCGGCTTGTGCACGCCGATCCGGGTGCATCGTGCGGAACTTGTGGAGCACGAAGCGCTCCTCGTCCTTGCCGACGCGCTGCTGGCGCAACACGATCGGCCGGCCGAGGCTCTTCGCAACCATGACGCCGACGACGGCCAGGATCGGGGACAGCACGACGAGGAGTACGAACGCGAGGACCTTATCGATCACCGGTTTGAGGAATCTTTCGTAGAGCGTCACGGTGCGGGTATCCGTTACCGACTGCGGGTTCAGACGGATTACAGGCGCGAGACCCGTAGTGCCCTCCGCCGGCGCCGTCGAAACGATGAGCTGGTGGGTCTCGGCCGGGAGCTTGGGTGCCTCGGCGGGCAACTCGACGGACAGGCTGCGCGGCTCGACCGGCGCGGCCTGGGCGGCGCGAGCCGCGGCCGGAGCCGGATTCTGGACATCCCTGTCGATTGACCCCAGCCCCACAACTGCTCTCTTTCCCATCGAGCGGCGACGGTGTGGAAAGAACCGGTCACAATCCGTCGCGATAGGTCCATTAGCGAGTTCTCCACCCGTAGCGTTCATTCTCGCACGCGGGGCGATCAGCAGCAAGTAGTCCAGAAGGCCCAAATACGCGGCGCGCAGCGGTCGCGACGACGTCTCCGAGCGCGTAAGAATGGTCACGTGGAGGAGCGTGTGGACGAGCGCGCGCAGGAGTCGGCGGCCGAGGTTCTCGCGCGCTTGGAGCAGTACGTCGCGGCCTTGCGCGAGCGACCGGAGGTCGATCGGCGCGTCGTTGCGGTCGACACGTTTATTCCGGCGCGAGTTGGTGTTCCGGGCCGCGATGTCATTCCCACGCACGAGAGTACGCAGCCGTGGCACCGTCGGTTCGCGTCGGAAGTCGCGCCCGCGTTGATCGCGGTGACGATCTGTGCCTTCGTGATCCTGCTATCCGAATGGTTCGACATCGGTGTTGCCGTGTTCGTCGGCGCGGCACTGCTGCTCGTCGGTGTCGCGGGCTTGGTGCATCGCGTTCCGCTCGCGAGGGCCTACACGTTCGGCCTGATCGTTGCGGCGCTATTGATCCGATTGTCCTAGCTCGGGATTATTGGGCGTACTCGCGCGTGAGGTAGCCGGTCAGCGCGGCAACGAGTTGCTCGCGAGATGCGGGTGGCGAAAAGACATGATCGCCACCTTCGATATTTATGACATCGAGCCCGTCGCCATGCGAGAGAGTTTCGCATTCGGCTCCACCAAATGTGCGGAAATACGTGGCCGAAGATTCTCCGGTTGCGAAGATCAACAACACCTTTCCACCGCGCGCGATCACCCCGGCCAGGTCTCGGGCGAGCACGCTCGATGCCTTCACCGGCAGCCCGATCCGGCGCGCCGCGTTGCGGGCCGAGCCCGCGGCGAGCACCCGGAAGCCCGTCATCGCGTTGGCTCCGAACAGCCGGCGGACGCTCCGCACGCCGCGCCGCCGGATCTCGGGGTCGCGCAGTGCAAGCCTCCATTTCCGGAAGTCGACGAAGCCTCGAGTCAGCGCGTGCGCGGAGTGGAACGCCCGCTCCTGCGACGTCGAGGAGATGTCGTCGGCGTCGAGGTAGAACGCGGCCGGGTTGATCACCAGCACGTTGTCCAGCGCGGCGCCGTTCATCGCCAGGTGCAACCCGAGGAACGCGCCCGAGCACATCCCGCCCGTGATCACACGGTCGTTGCCGGTCCCGCGCCGGACCCAATCGAGCACATCCCGTAGCTCCTGGCGCCGGGCCAGGGCGTGCGGTTTGTTCTCGGTCGAGGGGTCCACGTGGATGCTGTCGCCGGCATGACCGAGGTCGACGCGCACGACGGTGAATCCGAGGCTCGCCCAGTAGCGCGCCAGCGTCACGTACAACCGGCCGGGTCCGATGTGGGCGACCGAACCCGTGTTGGGCAGGACGATGGTCGCTCCCACCGCCGGTGAGCGCCCGGCCGGGGTCGAGCAGATCGCGAAGAACCGGTCGTCGATCCAGAGTGTCTCTTCGACCACACCGTCACGCGCGGGACCGGGCGGCGACAGCCGGTCACCGGCGGGATCGTCGATCGAGAGCTTGCTGCGCTCGACCACGAGTTGCGCCGGGGGTTCCGTGCCCGACGGGCCGGGCGCGTCCGGAAGCGCGGCCAGCCAGGCCACGATGCACTCGATCGCCGCGAAGGGCGTCACCGCGTTCTCTTCGCCGTCGGTGATGAATTCCTCGTAGCCCGCCATGTGCTCGTGATCGACGCGGGCGCCGGCCTCGGTGAGCTTGCGCACGAGCTCGTCGGCCGGTGGTGCGTCGTCGCGGTCGAAGACCAACACCGACGGCGGCACGTGCCTGAAGGAGCCGGAGAGGAGATCGATGTCGGAGATGGCGCCGAGGGTCTCGGCGGTGAGCTCGAAACCGACCGCCTCGAGGGAGTCTGCGGGGAAGCGATCCGAAACTGTGGGCTGCGCCGGACGCGCCGCCGACGACATCCGGGCCCGCACGCGCTGCTCGCGCACGTAGGCCGCGCCGCGCTCGCACGGTGCCCACAACACCAGGCCCGAAATCCCGTCGTGGCTTGTCGCGTACCGACAAGCCAAGGTCGCGCCGATGCGAAAGCCGACGAGGCGCACGTCGGTCACGCCCCGCGCCCGCAACAGATTGACGGCCGCGTCGATGCTCGCCATCCACGCGTCGACCCGACCCGGTTCCCACGCACCGCCCGCGGAGTCATCTTCGCCGTCGTAGTCGAACCGCAGCGCCCACTGCCCGCTCGCCGCGACCCCGTCGGCCAGGTGTCGCACCGCGCGGTACGAAAGCAGCCCCTCGTAACCGAACGCGTTGCAGAAGACGACGCCCCGGGTCGCCCCTTCGCCACTCACGGGCGAGTCGGGCCGATGCAGCATGCCGAAACAGCGGGCGTCATCGACGCCGAACCACAGTCCTTCAGGTTTGGGCATCGTGCTCCCTCGCCTACGCGTACCGATCGACGAGGAGCTCCATCGCGGTGTCCCATCGTCGTTCCATCGGGCCGAGCAGCGCGTCGATATCGAGCACGCGATCGGCGCGCATCAACCGCGCGAGTTGGAACATGGTGGTCTTGGCATCCGTCGCGACGGCGGTCCACTCCGCGGCAGCGCCGGCCATCGGCTCGCCCCGTTCGGCGAGCCACGCGCACAACGTTCCGCTCAACTCCGCGGCGCTCCCGAACTGACGCACGGTTGCGAACGCGTACTGGTGGAACGTCTCGAGGCCCGCGGCCCGCAACCAATCAACGTCTTGTTCGAGGCGCTTGGCGAACCGTTGCACCGGGTTGGTCACCGGCCGGCGCGCGAGATGCTCCGGCACCAGCGCGAGCGCGGCTTCGAGCAGTTGCGCGTCGTCGAGCCGGCGGATTCCGTCGATCTTCACGAGCTCGACGTACGGCAACAACGCGGTCTCGTCGCGATCGCGACCGAAGATGCCCGCGTAGTCGTCACCTTCGAGCTCGTAGTAGCGCGAGTTGTGGAAGTAACCGAGGCGCCGGTTCGCGCGGTCGATCATGTTCGGCACGATCGTGGTCTTCACATGCGCGATCTCGTGCGCGATCCCCGCGGTGTCGGGAAGATAGAACGAGTCGACCTCGGCGGTGAGCAACCGGCCCATCCCGAGCTGTTCCTCGACGTGATGCTCGAGCCCGCGCCACGGGTTCATCTCCGCGACGTCGATTCCGTAGAGCGATCGCAGATCCTCCGGCGGGAACTTGAAGAACTGCCACTGATCGCCTTCGAAGTCGACCGAAAGCGTGAACGCGAGCGCGGGAGTTGCGTCGAGACCCAACGCGTGGAGCAACTCGAGCCAGAGGTCGACGTAACAGTTCGTCTCGGCCCAGACGCGATCGCGCTCCCGACTCGGCGAGTACGTCGCCGCGTCGATCGGCAGGAGCCGGATCATTGCCAGAGCCGCTTGCGCGTTTCGTGCGGCCAGCGGTCGGGATCGAGGCCGTGTTCGGCGAAGAGGCCGAGCACGATGCGTTCGAGGCCGAAGCCCACGCACGCGGAGTGCGCTTCGGCGCCACCCGCGGCCGAGATGCCGAACGGAACGGTCAGGTGATCGACGTGACAGTTGCACGAGACGATCGCGGTCGGCGTCTCGTCACTCGAGACCGTCGCGACGAGCTCGAACTTGAGCGCGCTCTCGCGTTGGTTCGCGGCGAGCATCGAGCCGACGCGACCGAAGAACGGATCGTTGGCAACGACGGCTTCGACCTTCAATCCGAGGTCGGCCATCATCTGTTGACCCCGACCGAGCCAGTCGTCACGGAAACCCGAGCGCCGATTCGGGTGTTCCGACGTGAACGAACTCGTGCATGTGGAACGACTGCATGCGCGCGGGATCGTCGGACGGTTCGCGGCGGAAGCACGTGCCGAGCACGTCGAACAGTCGGCCGCCTTCGGGAAGCTCGCCTGCGAGCATCGGGTACAGCGGGTAGCAAGCGGCCGGCAGCAGCACGAGGTCACTCGCGGCGAGGCCTTCGGCCCAGTCGCCGCCTTCATCGAGCTTCTGCAGGAGCGCCCGGTGATCGCGGTCGGTGCCGTCGAATCCGTGGATCGATCCCATGAGGTCGGGAAACGAACGCAGGTAGTCGGTGCGAACCAGCGTCTCGCGGGAATGACCGCGGGGAACCGGTACACCTCGGGACGGTCGACCTGGCCGGCATCGCTCACGAACCGGTCGAGACCCTCGAACGTCGCGACGAAGGCCGGGCCCCGGCCGTAGATGCCCTTGACGCTCGTTTGGTGCAGGATCCCGGCACCGAGCAGGGATGCTTGGAACGCGAGCTGTTTCTCGCTCGCGACCCTTTCCATCACTCGCCTCGATGAATCAGCAACATCTGTGCGCTGGCGCCGAGGATGCGGTCGTTGTTGACCATCAGGGCCGCGCCGAACGCGTCGCGAAGCTGGCGGGTGAGCGAGAGCTCGGAGTCGTTGCGGTAGCCGTTCATGCCGCAGATCGTCATCGCCTGGCCGACCAACTCGGCAACGAGTGTGGACGCCGACGTTTTCAACGAGTTCATGCGCAGCGCGAAGCCCATGCTCGCGAGCATGTCGGCGTCGTCGAGCGCGAGCTCGTATTCCGACGCGCGGGTGCGCACGAGCGAGCGGAACTCTTCGAAGCGGCCCATGAGCTCTGCGAGGCGAACCGCGGCCGGCGGTGTCGTGCCGGGCTTGCGCCGAGCTTCGGCGCGCACGTGACAGCGCGCTTTGTCGACCGCGTCGGCGGCGATGCCGAGCCACACGGCTGCCCACACGACGTGCGACGTCGGCAACATCGTGCTCGACGAGATCTCGCCGTACGGGTCGATGAGGATCTGGTCGAGGTCGCCTTCGGCGCGCAGGAGAAATCCGTTGCTGCACGTGCCCCGGAAGCCGAGGGTGTCCCAACTCGAGCGCTCTTCGAGCGTCGTCGGTGTGGTCGGCACGACCACGAGCACTTGATCGTTGGGCGGACTGTCGGGCGTGCGGCGCGCGGTGACGAGCACCGCGTCGGCCCACGCGCCGTAAGAGATGACGGGTGCTTCCTTCTCGAGCCGGAATCGCTCGCCGTCGCGCACTACCGCGCACGAGCTCGAACGGACGTCGCCGCCGATGCCGACCTCGGTGGTCGCCGATGCGAGCAACAGCTCGTGCTCGGCGACCGTCTCGAGGTACTCGCGCATCCAGGGCGAGTTGCCGTGGCGCACGATCGACGCGACCTGGATCTGGTGCATGGCGTAGACCATCGCGGTCGACGCGCAGTGCCGCCCGAGCTCCTCGACCGCGGCCGCGACCTGCGTGATGCTCGCGCCCGCGCCGCCGAGCTCGACCGGTACGAGTACCGAGAGCATCCGTTCGGCGCGCAGTGCTGCGAATGCTTCCGACGGGAATCGCGCGTCGCGATCGACCTCGGCCGCGAGCGGTCCCGCGATCTGGGAACCGATTCGCTTCGCGATACCCGCCAGCTCCGACGGGAGCGGGGGGCGCTGGTGATCAACGGATTCGCCATGGTGACTTCTGTCAGCCCCGGAAGATCACGGTGGTCCCGGATTCTTCGAGATCCCAGGTCTGCAGTCACCGATTATCCCCCCGGCGGCCGGCACACCGAAAGTGGCGTCGCCCGCGCCCTCGGTCAACATGCTGCCTGATCGTGCGAAACGCTCCGTCGTTTGCCCGGCTCCAACACTACAGGTCGAATGGTCGCATTCGCGTAGGTCGATCGGACCTAATGGTTGCTCTGTCCCTTGCCCGTTTTGTCCGATCGGCGAGACTACGATCCCTGGATGGCACCGGGGCGACGCGAATCGGCTCGTGGTGCTATCGGCAGATCTGCGGCCTTCGACACCCCGGACTTCGACACTTCCGTGCCGGCATTCGTGCTGCGCCTCAATCACAACGTCCGAGGTCACGGCGCCGTGGGCGCGATCCGCACACTGGGCCGGGCCGGCGTACCGGTGTACGCCATCACCGAGGATCGCTGGACCCCGGCCGGGGTCTCCCGCTATCTGACCGGGCGCACCGTCAATCCGACGACCGGATTCGAGGGCGACGAGTACCTGCTCGATCTCGTGATCTCGATCGCGCGGTCCATGGGCCGGCGCGGGGTCGTGGTGCCCACCGACGACGATGCCGCGGTGTTCGTCGCCGAGCACGCCTCGGAGCTGGCGGAGTGGTTGATCAGCCCCGCCGTTGCTCCCGATCTGCCCCGCCGCCTCGCGAGCAAGCGCGGGCTGCGCGAGCTGTGCCTCGAGCACTCGACGGCTACACCCGGTGCCGCGTTCCCCACGTCGCTCGCCGACATCGAAGTGTTCGCGGCCGACGCGATCTTTCCGGTGGTGGCGAAGCTCGCCGACGCCGGTCACCGCGGCGAGATGCCGGAGCTCGGCGCGTCGACACCGTTCTGGTCCGCGGCCGAGCTCCTCGAAGCTGCGGCGACGTGGTCGAACCCGGGCGTCGTGATGCTGCAGGAGTACATCCCCGAAGAAGTCGCCGACGATTGGATCTTTCACGGGTACTTCGACGCGAGCTCGGAGTGCCTGGTCGGTTTCACCGGAGTGAAGTATCGCTCTTGGCCGCCGTATTTCGGTGCCACGAGCTACGCGGCGCGTCGTCGCGAACGCGGAGCTCGAGTCGGAGTCGATCGAGTTCCTGCGCCGCGTCGGTTACCGCGGCATCGTCGACATGGACTGGAGACTCGATCGTCGCGACGGGCGCTACCGACTGCTCGATTGCAATCCGCGCATCGGCGCGCAGTTCCGTTTGTTCGAGAACGCCGCCGGCATCGATGTCGTGCGCGCGCAACATCTCGATCTCACCGGACGAGCAGTTCCGAAGGCTCCGCAGGTCGACGGCCGCGGCTTCTTCGTCGAGAACCGCGACCTGCCCGCGCTGCTCACCTATAAGCGATTGCGACCGAAGCCCGACGCGGTTCCGCACGAGAAGGGTCGCATCGAGCCCGGCGTGGTTCGCGTGGGACGATCCGTTGCCGTTCGTCAGCATGACGGTTCGGTTGGCCGGGCCGCTGACTCGCGGCGTCGGCCGGGTTACGCAGTCGCTTCGAGCGCGAGCTCGTCGATAGCCGCACTGATCGCGGCGATCGACTCGAAGGTCTGCCGGCGCAGCAACCGCTCGGGAAACTCGATGTCGAAGGCGTCTTCGAGGGCGAGCATCAAGTTGACGCTCGCGTGCGACGTGAGACCGGCGCTGTAGAGGTCGTCGCCGTCGGCGAGAGTCGCGACGTCGACCGCCAGGCGGGTGTGCGCCGCGACGATCTCGCGAACTCGGTCGGTAGTCATGTTCGAATCCCTTCGATGTTCGTTCTCCAGATATCGGACACCGAAGCGCGCGACTGAGGCGGCGACGCGTGTACCGAGCAAGAAATTGCACGGCGCGTCCGGGCGCGGGTAAAGGCGGGTGGCGGCGCCGCAACGCGATACGGACCGGCGGGATCAACCCGGCCGGTCCGTATCCGCTTGCTCGTAATCAGGACTTACTTGACCCAGTTCCTGCGGCGACGGATCAGGAGCAAGGCACCGCCGGCGATGCAGCTGAGGCCGAAGAACAGGGCGTAGCCCGAGTTCGTACCGGTACGGGGCAACGAGGTTGCACCCGGCACGGTGGTCGACTGCTCGACGACGGTCGGGACGGTGCTGCCGAAGTCGGTGACCGGCGTCGTAGTCGTCGGACCCGCCGTGGTGGTCGTCGTGAAGATGGTCGTCGTACCGAGCACGGTGGTCGTCGGACCCTCGGTCGTCGTGGTGTCCGGGATCGTCGTGGTCGTGGTGTCGGGCATCGTCGTGGTCGTGGTGTCGGGCACCGTTGTGGTGGTCGTCGCCTCGGTCGTCGTGGTCGTGGTGTCCGGGCACCGTTGTGGTGGTCGTCGCCTCGGTCGTCGTGGTCGTGGTGTCGGGCACCGTTGTGGTGGTCGTCGCCTCGGTCGTCGTGGTGACCGGGATCGTCGTGGTTGTGGTCGCCTCGGTCGTGGTGGTGGTCGGCGCAGTGGTCGTCGTCGTAGTCGTCGGCGCGGTGGTCGTAGTGGTGTCCGGGACGCAGTTCGTCTGCAACGTGACTTGCGCGGTGTCGGTGTCGGTGACGCCGTCGGGCCAGCTCACGTGGAGCGTCGCTTCGATGGTTCCGGTGACTCCGCCGGGAACCGTGCTGGTCCCGTCAGTTGCGTCGCCCTTGCCGAGCGGCGAGCTGTAGCCGGTGACCGCGTACGAGGTCCCGCCGATGTGGGCGTTGACCGAGTCGATGGTCATGAGCAGCGTGGTGGTCTCGCTGCTGTTCCAGATGTGCCAGGTGACGAGGTGGTCGCCGTTGTAGCACTGGGTGCTTCCGGAGATGGATCCGCTGTGGGCGGAAGCCGGCAGGGCGAGGCCCAGGAGCACGGCAATGACGACTCCGGTGACCATCAGCACGCGACGCCGACGGCGTCCGACGCGAAAAACCTTCACAGTGCCTCCCAAGACCCTGGCCGTCGCCCGCTGGCGACATGGAGCAGATCGTAGTTATGCCTGACGCTTATGTCCACGTTTGTCAGTTAAAGTGGGCAAAGTTGATGCGGAAAGTGACGATAAACGCCGCCACCCGCGGTCAGGCAGCCAACTCCTCAGAGAACCTGGCCCCGGAACGAGCGACCGCGGAGGCTACCGCGGGTGTCCAGCACGAGTCGCGCATGGTCGGCGATGTCGTCGTACGGCAAGTCGTCGTGGGCGGTCAGGATCACGACCAGATCGGCGGCTTCGAGCTCGGCGACAGTGCAATCCACACGTTGCACCGGTGGCCCGAGCCCGGGAACGTCGGATACGTGCGCATCGTGCGCGCGCGTACGTCGGCACCGAGCTCGGTGAGTCGTTGCGCGACGATCGTGGCCGGAGACTCGCGCCAATCCGAGGTTCCCGCCTTGTACGCGAGGCCGATGAGCAAGATGCGCGAGCCCTTGACCGAACGGCCGTGGTCGTTGAGCAACGCCTGCGCGCGCCGCACGACGTAGTCGGGCATGCCGCCGTTGACCTCGTTCGCGAGCTCGACGAAACGGAAGCGATGGCCGAGGCGACGTTCGACCCGCCACGCGAGATATGAAGGATCGACCGGCAGGCAGTGGCCACCCACGCCCGGCCCGGGCGTGAACGCCATGAAGCCGAATCCCTTGGTTCCGGCCGCTTCGACCGCGTTCCAGATATCGACGCCGAGATCGCGGGCGAACATCGCGAGCTCGTTGACGAGCGCGATGTTGACGTGGCGGAAGGTGTTCTCGAGCAGCTTCACGAGCTCGGCTTCGGCGGTCGAACCGACCGGAACGACGGTGTCGACGAGCCCGCTGTAGAACGCGGTGACCGCGGCGAGGGAGTCGGGATCGATGCCCGAAACGACCTTGGGTGTGTTGGTGAGCGACCACTTGGGGTTGCCGGGATCGACCCGTTCGGGCGAGTAACCGACGAAGAAATCGGTACCGGCAGCCAGACCGGACTGCTCGAGCGCGGGGCGGAGCAGCTCCTCGGTGGTGCCGGGATAGGTGGTCGATTCGAGCACCACGAGCACGCCCGGCCGCAGGTGCGGCACCAGATCGCTCGCCGCGGTCTCGATGAACGAGAGATCGGGAACTCCGTCTCGGAGCGGCGTCGGAACAGTGATGACGGCCACGTCGAAACCGGCGAGTGCGGCCGGATCGGTTGTCGGCTCGTAGCCCGCGGTGAGCGCGCTCTTCAGCTGCTCGCTGCTGACGTCTTCGACGTAGGAGTGGCCGGCGCGCAGGGCCTCGATCCGACCGGTCGCGATGTCGTAACCGATGACGGTGAAGCCGAGCTCGGCCGCCCGCATCGAGAGCGGCAGGCCGACGTAGCCCTGGCCGACGACCGCGATCCGGGCGTCGCGGCGAACGAGTCGCGCTTCGAGCGCGCCCAACATCTCGGCCGATCCGGTCATCGGATCAGTGTGGCAGAGCGGTAACTAGGCGTTTTGCCGGAGCGGAGCGAGATCCGTTGTTCGCTCTGTGCTCGCCAACTTGCCATCCGAGAAATTCGTGTGGAACCGCAGCGCACACGCCGGTACGCACCAAGACATCAGCCAACGCAGCATCCGTGCCTCCCCCGAGAACCCAACCATGTGCCACGGAGCGTGACAGTCGCGACCACTCTGAGTCAAGAGGCCGAACGACCCCAGATCGGACCGGACGCTGACGCCGGCGGTGGTCAACCGTTGAAGCTTCGTGACGATGAAACCCCGTGACGGAGGCGCCTGAACCCGGTAATGGCGAACCCTGCATCGTGACCGCCGACGCCACTGGCCGCGTCATCTCCGCCAACGATGCCGCCCGGGCGCTGTTCGGGCTGCGCCCGGGGGAGCCCGTCGATGGCTTCGCCGTCGCGCTGTGCGCGGCCGAGGGGGAGGCGACGACCCGCGTCGCGACGACTGGCCTCGTGAATGGCGATCGCCTGACCGGGCTCGGTGGGCGCGAGCTCCTGCTCGATCGGCTCGAACATTGCGCACGACGGTGCGCGCGTACCGGTGAGACGTTCGCGCTGATGTTCTGCGACCTCGACGGCTTCAAGCTCGTCAACGACGCGTTCGGTCACGACGCCGGCGACCGCGTGTTGGTAGAGGTCGCGGCGCGCTTGCTCGCGCTCGTCCGGCCGTACGACACCGTCGCTCGATTCGGCGGCGACGAGTTCGTGATCCTCGTGGAGGCTCTGGAAGATCCTGATGTCGTCGTCGGTATCGCGCAGCGCATCGTCAACGCACTCGCGGAACCGATTGCGCTGTCGGAAAGTGATGCGACGATCGGAGTGAGCATCGGGGTGGCGGTGTCGGGTTCCGCCGACGAGACGCCCGCCGCGCTCCTCGCACGCGCGGACACCGCGATGTACGAAGCCAAGAACCGGGGCAAAGGCCGGGTCGAGCTCTTCGGTCCCGATCTCGATCGCCGGCTCACCGAGCGACGCGAGCTCGCGCGTGATCTGGGCGCCGCGCTCGAACGCAATGAGCTCGAGCTGCGCTACCGGACGGTTGCATCGCTCCTCTCCGGTGATGTCACCAGTCTCGAAGCGAGCGTGCGTTGGAACCACGCGCAGAGGGGTTGGCTCGCACCGAGCGAGTTCGTCCCGATCGCGTCGACCACCGGCATGATCGAACAGATCGACCGGTTCGTGCTCGCAACCGCGGCGCGTGACGTCGCGTCGTGGCGCGCCGATCATCCCGGTCTCGTCGCGTGGATCACCGTTTCGGGTCGTCTGTTCGTGCACGGCAACGAAGCGGCGCGCATCTTGTCGATCCTCGACGCGAGCGGAGCCGACCCGCACAGCATCGGGATCGAGATCGGTGAAGACACCGTCGTGCGCAACTTCGCCGAGATCACGTCGGTGCTGCGCGGATTGCACGGTGGCGGCGTGTGCATCGCGCTCGACAACTTCTCGGGCCGGCTCACGGTTCCGCAGTTGCAACTCCTCCGGCCCGACGCGGTCAAGCTCGATCGCGGCTTCGTGCGCCGGCTCGGCGCCGACGTCGAGTCGGCCAAGGCGGTCCGCAGCCTCGTGGGAATGATCCGGCCGCTCGGCATCACGATCGTCGCCAAGGGTGTCGACACCCACGAGCAACTCGCGGCGGTGCTCGCGCTCAATTGCGACGCGGCCCAGGGCGACATGATCTCGCAGCCGGCGCCCGCGACCGAGCTCGAGTTCGTCCGCCGGGCGATCGACGCACCGGTGGCGCTGTAGGCCGGGCGCGCTGTAGAGATGTGACGTGACGCTCTTCGATGCCGCGACCAGTAGCTCCGGTCAGGCAGTGATGAAGCCCGCGGTTGTGAAAATGGTCGTCGCCTACGACGGCTCCGACTTCAGCGGCTTCGCAGTGCAGCGGGGCCGGCCGATCCGCACCGTCGCCGGAGTCTTGAAAGAGGCGATCGGCAAGGTGCTCCGGCACGAGGTGGATCTCACCTGCGCGGGGCGGACCGACTCGGGCGTGCACGCTTGGGGTCAGGTCGTGAGCTTCGAGACCCAGCCCGGCCTCGACGAGTGGCGCCTCCAGTCGGCGGTGAACTCGATGCTCGGGCCCGAGGTCGTGGTCCGGTCGTGCGAGATCATGCCTCCCGGCTTCGACGCGCGGCACAGCGCGTACTGGCGCCGGTATCGCTACACGATCCTCAACCGGCCGATGACCGATCCGTTCCGAGATCGGTTCGCCTGGTGGGTGCCCGAACCGCTCGACCTGCGCTCGTTGCGATTAGCCGCCGACCCGTTCGTCGGCGAACACGACTTCGCATCGTTCTGCCGCCGGGGCAAGGAAGGATCGTCACTGACGCGCGTGGTGTTCGACTCCAGTTGGCACGACGACGGCGACGGCGTGCTCCGCTACGAGATCCGGGCCGGTTCGTTCTGCTGGCAGATGGTGCGCGCGATCGTCGGCACACTCGTAGAGGTCGGCACGGGCAAGCGCCGGCCCGGCGAGATCCTGGGGATACTGAACGCCGCCGACCGCGACGCGGCGGGCCAGCTCGCCCCGCCGCGTGGACTGTGCCTCTGGGATGTCGGCTATCAGCCGCCACCCGGGATCGTCGGGCCGGTGTAGCCCGGCGGATACGTGATCGTCGGGATCGAGACGTTCGGGATCGACACGCTCGGAACCGTTTCGGGCGTCGCGGGCGGTGTGAAGTCGGCGGCGGTGGGCTCCGAGAACTTGGTCACGGTGAAGCTGTCGGTCGTCTTCCCGTTGGCGTCGGTGGTACTGAACGACAGCAAGACTCCGGTGTCTTTGTCGAGGCAGTACGTCAGCGAGCCTTTGATGAGTTGCGCGACCGCCGCGGCCGCGACTCCGGCCTTGGAAACCGTGTCCTTCGAGAACTCGACGCACTTCGCGTCACGACCCGCGATCGTTTTCGAGGAGGTGTCCCCGTATTTTCCGAGCACGTCGATATAGGTGCGGGCCGCATTGAAAATCGTGAGGAATCCGTTTACGGCTCCACCGACCGACGTCGAGATGCACTTGGGTGTCGTGTTGAGATCGTTACAGGTGACCGAGCCCTTCGACGTCGTGTAGAGCGCCGAATCGGAGGTGCTGTACACGCTGTTCCCCGTGCCGTCCTGCGCGTACGTCGAGGACTCGCCGTCGTTGTTCGTGAACGTGACCTTGAACTTCGCCTTGGCGGCCTCGGCGTAGAGCTTCGAGAACTCGTCGTTCGACGACGAGCCGCTGCCACCCGACGATGTCGTGGTGTCCGACGAGCTCGATCCGGTCTTGGCGCTGCTTCCGCACACGCCGAACAGCGCGACCGCGAGCAGGACTACCGAGCACGTCGCGATGACACGCCGCATGCGAACCCCCATGACTTTTGGCAACTGGATTTCGGCAGAACGGTCAGGTGCCGAGATACAGGAAGCTATACGCCTCGTCGCGCGCTTCTACGCCGGCCGCGCGCAACGCGACGTCCCAGTCACCCTGACACGAGGGATCGTTCTCTTCCATGCCATGGTCAGCTACCAACACGAACGCGCAATCGTCGAACACGCCTTTTTGCTCGAGCGCATCGAGGACGCGTCCGACCCGACCGTCGGTGTCACGCACCGACGCGGCCGCCATCTCCGAGTGCGGACCGCCCTCGTGCATCGCGGCATCTGTGAGCGTGAAGTTGCACCACATGAAGCGCGGCATCGGGTACGTCACCTCGCGGTAGTGGCCCGAGAGATTCCGAGTGCCTGATCGATTCCCATGTGGTCGACCACCGACGACCACGAGTAGTCCTTCGACGGCCGCACGAATCGTTCGGTCGTGTCGGGCAATCCAAAGGGATCCTTCGGGATCGGCGGCACTTCACCGCGCCGGAAGAAATCGAAGGTCGAGAAGTCGGCGCCGACGTCGCACGGTTCGTTGACCGACGCAGTGAACGCGTCGGGCCACGTGCGGTGCACCGCGTCGTGGATCGTCTCGACGCCAGGTGTGAGGTGCTTCATCGACGTGGGCCAGGTGTCTTGCGAGTTGGTGATCACCTGCTCGCCGATGGAACGATCGAACCACGCGTTGTTGAGGATGCCGTGATGACCCGGGTGCGCACCGGTGATGATCGACGTGTGATTCGCGAGCGTCACCGTGGGCAATGACGACATCGCGCCGTGACCGAACGCGACACCCATCTCGATCAGGCGGGCGACGTTCGGTGCCTCTCCGCGCGGCACATGTCGTAGAGCACGTTGGAGTTCGTGCCGTCGAACAGGAACGCGACCACGTGCTGCGCACGCTCCGACGGGTCGAGCACGTCGGTGAGCACCTCGCCGTCCTGGACCGCGACGTAGCGACCATCGGGACGCGGCGCGCAGCCGAGCAGCGCGGCAATCGTGGGCGCGGTGTCGACGAGGCGCGCCGCTTGCGGGATTACGCCGAGCGTCTTCACGCCTTTCCCGCCGATGATCATCGGGGCGCGGGCCTGCACGATCCCGACCGATCCGTGCTCACCGAGGTGGCCGCCCTGGTCTTCCCAGTTGTGCGCGGCGGAATGGATCACGCAGAGGTCGGGCGCGGCGGGGGAGTCGAACAGCTGGGCGGTCTGGGCATACGCGAACGGGTAGGCGTTCTGGGCTCGGGTCGGGAACTTGTTGGCCAGCTCGTTCTCGAGGCCGACGAACTTGTCGGTCGACTGGTCGCCCAGCGGGTTGCGGCCGGTGGTGGCGATCTCCTTGAAGTCGCCGCTCTCGGTGCGTTCGAAGGTGACGCTGCCGTCGGCGGCGAGCGCCTCGTACCGATCGTCACGGCGGGTGAGCACCATGTCGACGATGGGCTCGAGCGAGGAGTCGAGCAGGATCTCGAGCGCCCGATCGGCCTCCGCCCGGTGCTCGTCGGCGATCTGATGGCCAGTGGGCTGAATCGTGCTCGTCATGCGAGTCTCGGCCGTAGGCGGGAAAACTATCCCTGGTTGTGGGCGGAAACGAGGGGCAGCTATCCTGTCTCGTTCTCCGGAACCGGTCCCCATTCCGTGGGCACGGTCCCCGCATGCCCCCGCGAAAGAAGTTGGCTCAGTTGCGCACGTTTACACCCCGCCCGTCGGACATCGACCGCCGCTGGCTCGTGATCGACGCCGAAGGTGCGGTGCTCGGCCGCATGTCGACCGAGATCGCGCACGTCTCTGCGCGGCAAGCACAAGCCGATCTGGGCGCCCCACGTCGATGTCGGCGACCACGTGATCGTGATCAACGCCTCGAAGATCGCCTTCTCGCAGAAGAAGGGGACCGACAAGCTCTACCACCGCCACACCGGCTACCCGGGCGGGATCAAGACCGAGACGCTCGAGCACCTCGCCGCCCGTGACATCGAGAAGGTCGTGCGCCTGGCCGTGAAGCGCATGCTGCCCAAGGGTCCGCTCGGCCGCTCGATGCTCAAGAAGCTGAAGATCTACGGCGGCGCCACCCACCCCCACACCGCGCAGAAGCCGGTCGTCCACGAGTTGCCTGCGCGCTCACGCGCGAAGGTGACCGCGTAATCACCTCGAAGCCTCGCAGCTACACAGAAGAAGGACTTCTCTTGCCCAAGCCTTTGATCCAGACGACCGGTCGTCGCAAGGAAGCGGTCGCCCGCGTGCGGATCCGGAACGGCACCGGGAAGATCCTCGTGAACGGCCGCCCGTTCGAGTCGTACTTCCCGATCCTGACGCACCAGGTCATCGCCAAGGAGCCGTTGCGGCTCACCCAGACCGAAGAGGTCTACGACGTCGACGCCACCCTCGACGGTGGTGGCGTGAGCGGCCAGGCCGGCGCGATTCGTCTCGGCATCGCCCGGGCGCTCATCGCACTCGATCCCGACACGCGGCCGATGTTGAAGAAGGCCGGACTCCTCGCACGCGACGCGCGCGAGAAGGAGCGGCGCAAGTACGGCCTCAAGAAGGCCCGCAAGGCGCCGCAGTACTCCAAGCGGTAGGGCCAACGCGAGAGTGCTGCGCTTCGGCACCGACGGTGTGCGCGGCGACGCGGACGCCGACCTCACGACTCCACTGATCGTCGCGCTCGGCCGCGCCGCGGCGCGGGTGCTCGGCGCGGAGACGTTCCTCATCGGGCGCGACACCCGCGAGTCGGGGCCGCGCATCGAGGCCGATCTCGCCGCGGGCTCGAGGCCGAGGGCGCGAACGTGGTGTCGCTCGGCGTCGCGCCGACCCCGGCGATCGCGTTCTCGCGCAGCGCGAGGGCGCGCCGGCCGCGATCGTCTCCGCGAGCCACAACCCGTGGAACGACAATGGTGTGAAGCTGATCGGCGCCGACGGCCGCAAGCTGGCCGATGAAGCCGAAGCCGCCATCGAAGCCGAGCTGCAAGCGCTGATCTCGAACCCTTCAGCCGAACTTGCGTCACAAAGTCGTCCGGCAGACGACTCTGTGACGCCGGTTGGGGATTTGGAACTGGACGCGTACCTCGCGCACTTGGTTGGCGCGCTCGACGGGCGGTCGTTGCGGGGCTTGCGGGTCGTGGTCGACTGCGCGAACGGGGCCGCGTCCGAGATCGGACCGCGCGCGTTGCGGGCGGCCGGCGCGGAGGTCGAGGTGCTGCACGCGGCGCCTGACGGCCGCAACATCAACGACGGGTGTGGATCGACCGATCCGTCGGAGTTGCAGCGCGCGGTGGTCGAGCACGAAGCCGACCTGGGCCTCGCGCTCGACGGCGACGCGGATCGCGTGGTCGCGGTCGACGAACAGGGCGCGCTCGTCGACGGGGATCAGATCATGGTGATGACCGCGCTCGATTGGCACGAGCGCGGGATGTTGCGCAACGACGCGATCGCAGTAACGGTCATGTCGAACCTCGGCTTGCGCCGGGCGCTGTCGGGGGCCGGGGTCGGGATCGTCGAGACGCCGGTGGGCGACCGCAGCGTTACCGCGGCGATGGCGGAACACGACCTTGCGATCGGGGGCGAGCAGTCGGGGCACATCGTGTTCGCCGATCTCGCGACCACCGGCGACGGGGTGCTCACCGGTTTGATCGTCGGCGACCTCGTCGCCCGGCGCGGCACTGCCCTTTCGGCCCTCGCCGCGGCGATGACCCGCCTGCCGCAGGTGCTGGTGAACGTCCGGCTCGACCACAAGATCGACCTCGCGGCCGAGCCCGCGATTCTGGCTGCGGTGCACGAGATCGAGGCCGAGCTCGGCGACCGGGGCCGGGTGTTGGTGCGGAGCTCCGGCACCGAACCCCTTTTACGGGTGATGGTGGAGGCGCCGACCGAGGCCGAGGCCGATGGTGCCGCGGCCCGTATCGTCGCCGCCGTCGAGGCCCGCCGGTAGGAGCTGGAAGGGGAGCCCGCACGGGCTCCTAGACTTACCCGTCCATGTGCGGACTCGTCGGCGTTGTACGACGCCCAGCGCTGGGCGCGTCGCCGGAGTTGGCGCCGCTCCTTCGGATGCTCGAAGCCGCCTGTGCGCGCCTGGGTGAAGAGGTCGCGGCGCCCGACGCGGTCGTGCTCCACGAGGCGGCCGACGCGGTGCAGACCGTCGCCGCGGACGCTGCGGGGCCCGCTCGGTTCGGGAGCGCTGCTCGCCGACCCGGTCGCCATGGCCGCGTTCGACCACCGCGCGGGTGAGATCACCGCGCACCTCGTGGCCATCGAAGCGACGCTCGACGCGGCCGCCGCGACCGACGCCGATGCCGAGATCGTCGAGGCCCGCAATGCCTCCCTCGTCGCCTGCAAAGACGCGGTGTGGGCGCTCCAGTGCGACCGCCTCGGCACGGCCCGGGCGATCGAGGACCTCGCCGGGCGGGGGCCGCTCGACCGCGCCGCCCTCTCGGCCTACTACTCGATTCAGGTCACGCTCTCGGCCCTCGATCGGCTCGAAGTCCGCGGTCGTGACTCCGCCGGGCTCCACGTGCTCGTGACCGGGCACGGTCTCGATCTCGCCGACGCCGACGTGGCCCGGCTCATCCGGCCCGCGGCGCCGACCCGCTGTTCGCGGCGCGGTTCGGTGCGCGTCGCCGAGGGTCAACTCGGGTTCGTCTACAAGACTGCGGCCGAGATCGGTGAGCTCGGCGACAACACCGCGCGCTCCGCGCCCAGATCCGCGACGACGACCTGCTGCGCCTCGCGCTGCGGGCGGAGACCGCGCAGGCCGCGGTGCTCGCGCACACGCGGTGGGCGAGCGTCGGCATCATCTCCGAGGCGAACGCGCACCCCCTGAACCAGGAAGAGCTTGCGCACGACGGCGGGCCCTACGTGACCGCCGCGCTCAACGGTGACGTCGACAACTACGCCGATCTCAAGGCGCTCGAAGGCCTGCGGCTCGCGGCGGAGATCACGACCGACGCCAAGGTCATCCCTGCCCTCGTGTCGCGGCGGCTGGCCGCGGACGCGGAGCTCGAAGAAGCGTTCCGATCCACGGTGGCGTCGTTCGAAGGGTCGGTGGCGATCGGCGCGGCAGGCGGCCGCCGAACCCGGGAAGTTGTTGCTCGCGCTGCGCGGGAGCGGGCAGGCGTTGTACGTGGGTCTCGGCGACGACTGCTTCGTCATTGCGAGCGAGCCCTACGGAGTGGTCGAGGAGTGCGAGCGTTACCTGCGCCTCGACGGTGAGACGATGCTCGACCCCGGCAACCCGGCGTCGCAAGGCCAGATCGTGATCGTCGACGGCGCGGACGGTGGCTCGCTCGACGGCATCAAGCGCTGCTCGTACGACGGTCGGGATCTTCCGGTCACCGAGGCCGAGCTGCAGCGGCCCGAGATCACGACTCGTGACGTCGACCGCGGTGACGTCGCGCACTACCTGCTGAAGGAGATGTCGGAGGCGCCCGCGTCGTTCCGCAAGACGTTGCGCGGCCGCATCGTCGATCGCGACGGGGCGACTCGACGTTCGCCTCCCGCCGGAAACGTTGTCGCCCGCGGTGCTCGAACGGCTGCGCAACGGTTCGATCCGGCGGGTGCTCGTGATCGGGCAGGGCAGCGCCCACGTTGCCGGCCGGAGCCTGGCGCGCGTGCTGCGCGATGCGATGAGCCGCGACGCGACGCAGCGAACACGCTGGCGATCGAAGCGGTCACCGCGACCGAGCTCTCGGGCTTCGGGCTCGCGGGCGACATGAGCGACACCCTCGTCGTCGCGATCTCGCAGTCGGGCACCACCACCGACACCAACCGCACGGTGGACCTCGCGCGCGTAGCGCGGTGCGGTCGTGATCGCGATCGTCAACCGGCGCCAGAGCGACCTGGTCGACAAGAGCGACGGCGTGCTCTACACATCCGATGGACGCGACGTCGAGATGAGCGTGGCGTCGACCAAGGCGTTCTACGCGCAACTCGCGGCCGGGTACCTGCTCGCATTCGGGTTGGCGATCGAGCTCGGCGCCGACGCCGAAACCGATCAGGCCTACCGCCACGAGTTGCTCGGCGCGCTGCGCGAGCTCCCGACGCGATGAGCGAAGTGTTCGCACGCCGGCCCGCGATCGCGGTGGCGGCGCAACGGCACGCGCTGAGCCGCCGCTACTGGGCGGTTGTCGGTAACGGCGTGAACCAGGTCGCGGCGCTCGAGCTGCGGATCAAGCTCTCCGAGCTCTGTTACAAGGCGATCGCGTGCGACGTCACCGAAGACAAGAAGCACATCGACCTGTCGTCGGAGCCGATGATCCTCGTGTGCGCGGCGGGCCTGCACGGCTCGAACGCCGACGACGTTGCCAAAGAGGTGGCGATCTACCGCGCCCATAAGGCGGCGCCGATCGTGATCGCCGACGACGACGAGTCTCGCTTCGCGACCGGTCGGCCGAGACCATCCCGGTTCCGGCCGTGCATCCGGCGCTGTCGTTCGTGCTTGTGCGCGCTGGCCGGACACATTTTCGGGTATGAAGCCGCGCTCGCGATCGACGCGTCGGCCCGTCCGCTGCGCGAGGCGCGCGGCGTGCATCGAAACGCTCATCAGCTCCACCGCGGCCAAGGACGCCGGCGATGTCATCGATCCGCTGGCAAGTCTGGCCGCGACCTCGAACCGCTCGCAGCGCGGTTCTTCGATGGGCTGCGGGCCGGCGACTACAACGGCGCGCTCGAAGCCGGGACCGCGGTGCAGCTCGCGTCGCTCCTGCGTTACGCCATCGGTGTCGTGCCGCTCGACGCGTACCAAATCGATTTCGGCAAGGTCGGGACGCCGAGCACGGTGGTAGAGGATCTGACCGCCGCGCTCACGAAGGCGATCGAAGAGCTCACCCGTCCGGTCGACGCGATCAAGCACCAGGCCAAGACGGTCACCGTCGGCATCTCGCGTTCCGACGAGACGCTGCTGCAGGTTCCGCTCGTGCGCGAGGTGCTGGCGTCGGGGACTCCGCGCGACAGCTTGACCTACGCCGCGCTGCGCACGCTGGTTGCGCTCGACGCAGCCGTCGAGTCGGTTGTGGGTTGGACGCGCTACCGCATCGAGGGCGATCCCACGCGCGGGCCTGCCACGATTCACGTGATCGACCGCGGCGGTATCGCACGCGACATTCCGTCTCGCACCGACGACAACCCGGTGCTGCGCGGTACCAAGCACCGCGTCGCGACCGAGCGCAAGGTCACCGTCGTGCTCGGCCGGGCCGATCAGCGCACGTTGGTAGAGGTGCCGGAGGTGAAGGACGCGCAGGCGACCGGCATCACGCTCCTCCACGTTCGACTGCGCGACCAGCTGCCCGCGGGCGCGGCCCGGCGGGTACTCGAGGGGTATCAGGATCGGTACCAGGCGATCGCCGACCAGGTGACGGAGATCGAGCCCGTCATGCGTGACGACGTGCTCGGCCGCATCGGCCTGGTCGAGCTCCTGACCGAGCCGGTCGTGCGCCTGGCCGAGCATTGGAAGCCCAGCAAGCTGTGAAGCCCGTGCTTACGCCCGCGCAGATGGCAGCCGCCGATCAGCGGGCGATCGCAGCCGGCACCCCCGAAGCGGTGTTGGTCGAGCGGGCGGGTCGCGCGGTCGCGCGCTACGCGCAGGGAATGTTGGGCGGCAGCTACGGCCGGCGGGTGGTCGTGATCTGCGGCAAGGGCAACAACGGTGCCGACGGCAAGGTCGCGGCGCGCGTCTTGCGTGCGGCCGGCACCGGCGCCGACGAACTCCTGCTCGATGCCGGGTTCGAGGTTGCCGATCTGCGCCGGGTCTTGGTGCGCGCCGATCTGGTGATCGACGCGATGTACGGCACCGGCTTTCGCGGCCGGCTCGAGGGGCTGGCCGAGATGGTCGCGCACGAGTTGGCAGTCGCCGATGTCGCGCGTGCTCGCAGTCGATATTCCGTCCGGTGTCAACGGCTCGACTGGGCAGGTTGCGGGTGTAGCGGTCCACGCGACGGAGACGATCTGCTTCGCCGCATACAAGCCCGGATTGCTGTTCGAACCCGGACGTACGCACGCGGGCCGCGTGGGCGTCGTCGACATCGGGATCGACGTTGGCATCGACGGGTCGAGCGCGGGTGACCCGCGGCTCGCAGTGTTCGATGTCGACGATCTCTCGCTTCCGAGTCCGGGCGCGGATTCGCACAAGTGGTCGTCGGGTTGTCTCGTTGTCGGTGGTTCGGGCGGCATGGTCGGCGCGCCGATGCTGGCGAGCCAGGCCGCACTCCGGTGCGGCGCGGGCATGGTCGTGTGCGCGGTACCGGGCGTCGCCGCGGCTTCGACGGTCTCGGGCCAGGAGCTCGTCGCTCGCGCGTTGCCGGCCACGCCGGTGGGCGCGCTCGCGGAGAACGCGGCCGACGACGTGTTGAAAGAGGTCGAGCGCTACCGCGCACTCGTCGTCGGCCCGGGAGTCGGGCGCGATCCGAGCGCGCAGACCGCGGCCCGCCGGATCGTCTCGGAGGCGAATGTCGCGATCGTGGTCGACGCCGACGCACTCAACGCAATCGCGGTCGACCCGGCCGCGTTGCGCGTCCGCCACGCGGCCGGGCTGCCGATGGCGGTCCTCACGCCGCACGCGGGGGAGTACGAACGGCTCGCAGGGAAGCCGGTCGGCGAGGACCGGGTCGAATCGGCGCGCGAGCTCGCGCGCGAGCTCCACGCGGTCGTGCTGCTGAAGGGACCGGGCACCGTGATCGCCGCGCCCACCGGCGATGCGGTGATCAACGTGACCGGTACCGCGGCGCTCGCGACCGCGGGAACCGGCGACGTGTTGAGCGGCGTGATCGCGGCGCTGCTGGCACAGGGGGTCGAGCCGTTCGCGGCCGCGGCGACCGGTGCTTATGTGCACGGGCGGGCCGCGAGTGCAGCGGATTCGAGTCCCGACATCGTTGCGTCCGACCTCGTGCTCGCCCTGCCCCGTACGCTGGCGGTATTGCGCACCGGACGTGATCCCTGGGAGCAGTGAGTGGCGTCGAGCAGCCGGAAGCCGCAGCGGTGACCGGGTACCGGCCGGTCTGGGCCGAGATCGATCTCGAAGCTGTGCGCGCCAATGTGCGCGCGTTGCGGGCAACCTGCGCGCCCGCGGCATTGCTCGCGGTGGTCAAGGCCGACGGTTACGGTCACGGGGCCGCGCCAGTTGCGCGAGCCGCGATCGAGGCGGGCGCGACCGGATTGGGTGTCGCGCTCGTGGAGGAAGGGATCGAGCTGCGGGAGGCGGGGATCGACGCGCCGATCCTCGTGCTGTCGGAGCCGGTACCGGCCGCGGCGCCGAGCGTGGTCGCGCACCGGCTCACGCCTGTCGTCTACACGCTCGCGGGCATCGACGCGCTGGCCAAGGCGGTCGCCGATCGCAACGCGCACGACGAGCTCGCCGTACATCTGAAGGTCGACACCGGAATGCATCGCGTCGGTTGCAGCACCGACGACGCGGTCGAGCTCGCGGCGCAGGTCGTCGACCGGCCCGAGTTGCGCCTCGCCGGGGTGTGCACCCATCTCGCGGTCGCCGACGAACCCGGTAACCCGTACACCGCCGAACAGCTCGCGCGCTTCGAGGCAAGTGCTCGCCGCCATGCGCGCCCGCGCGCTGCCGACCGGAACCGTTCACGCGGCCAATACCGCCGGCGCGATCGATTGTCCGGCCGCCCGTTACGACATGGTGCGGGTCGGGATCGGCATCTACGGACTGGCACCCGCCGACGCGCTCGAAGGCCGAGTCGCGTTACGGCCCGCGCTGTCGGTGAAGGCGCGCGTCTCGCAGGTGAAGATCGTTCCGGCCGGGGCGCGGTTGTCGTACGGGCTGCGCTACGAAACATCCCATCCAACGCGCATCGCGACGGTTCCGATCGGATACGCCGACGGCGTCCCGCGCGAGCTGGCCGACCGCGGCGGGGAGGCGATCGTGCACGGTCGCCGCTGCCGGATGGCCGGGACCGTGACGATGGATCAGCTCATGCTCGACGTCGGTGACCTGCCGGTCGAAGTCGGCGACGAGGTCGTGCTCATCGGACGCCAAGGGGACGAGGAGATCACCGCCGCGTCGTGGGCCACCGCGATGGGAACCATCGCCTACACGATCGTGTGCGGCATCGGTCCCCGTGTGCCGCGCGTCTACGTCTCACCCGGAACCGTCACGTGAACAGGACTGCAACATGAGCCGGTTGGGCGCGGTCGGGAAAGTCGCGGGAATCGCCGCGGGCACGGCGGCCGGCGTGGCCGGCGTCGCGTACGCGGGCGAACGCCTCGTTGCCGCGCTTGCGCCGCAATCCCGACGGTGATGCCGCCCGGGCGTTGGCTGCGCCGGTCTACATCGATCACCGCCTCGAGGCGTTCGACGGCGGCTCGATCTATGTCGTCGAAGATGGCGCCGGCCCGCCCATCGTGTTCGCGCACGGCGTCACCAACTCGATTCGCACCTGGTTCCACCAACTCGAGGAGTTCCCGCGCGCCGGATTCCGCGCCATCGCGTACGACCACCGGGGCCACGGGAAGTCGGTATTGGGAACCGCCGGTCATTCCACCGAGAACCTCGCGCTCGATCTGAAAACCGTGATCGAGGAGCTCGACCTCCGCGGCGCGTTGCTCGTCGGCCATTCGATGGGCGGCGTCGCGGTCCAGGCGTTCGTCACCCAGTTCCCGGAGATCGCGGCAGAGCGCGTCAAGGGCATCGTGTTGCTCTCGACGCTGGCCAAGACCCCGCTCGGTTCGCACTCGACCCGCACCAAGGCGCGCATCGAGAAGATCACCAATCGCGCGCCCGACATGAGTTGGGTGTGGGCGTCGCCGAATCTCGGTTTCGTGCTCGCCCGGGTCGGGTTCGGGCACGACCCGCAGCCGAGTCACGTCGAGCTCGTGCGCCAGATGCTGTTGGAGTGCCCGCCCGAGACGCGGCTCGACGCGCCGCGCGCGCTGATCGGTCTCGACCTCACGGAGAAGCTGCCCGCGGTGCGGATGCCGACGCTCGTGATCGTCGGGACCGCCGATCTGCTCACTCCACCCGCCCAGGCGCGTCTCATCGCGCGACTGATCCCCGGATCGCGCTTGGAAGAGTTCCCGGGCGGCGGGCACATGCTGATGCTCGAACGCACCGAACCGCTCGACAAGATGATCATCGAGTTCGCGCACGAAGTCGGCGTCGCGGGGGTTCCCGAACCCGTCGATTCGCCTGAACACCTCGCGCGGTGACGCCTGCGATCGAGGGCGGTTGGGTCGAAGGCGTGCGGATCGGGCATTGGACCGGCGCGAGCTCGGGCGTGACGGTCCTGCTCGCGCCCGAAGGCACGGTCGGCTCGGCCGAAGTGCGCGGCGGCGCGCCCGCGAGCCGTGAGCTCGCGTTGCTCGAGCCCAGCCGAACGGTTACGAGGGTCGACGCGGTCGTGTTCGCGGGCGGCTCGGCCTTCGGCTTGGCCGCGGCCGACGGCGTGATGCGGTATCTCTCCGAGCGCGGCGTCGGCTACCCGACCGCGGGCGGACCGGTGCCGATCGTTCCCGCGGCTTGCGTGTTCGATCTCGCCGAACCGGGCGCGATCCCGCCGGGGGCCGATCAGGGCTACGCGGCCGCAGAAACCGCTGCACGCGACGACTCCATCACCACCGGCCGGGTCGGCGCGGGTACCGGCGCGACGGTCGGCAAGTGGCGCGGGCGAGAGCACGCGGTCGCCGGAGGTATCGGGATCGCGACCGGGCGTTGCGACGACGCGACCGTGATGGTGCTCGCGGTGGTGAACGCGGTCGGCGACGTGATCGGCGCCGCGGGCGAGGTCGTCGCCGGTTCCACCGCGGCCGCGGACGCGCCTGCGTTCTCGACCGACGCGCCCTTCGAGGAGGCCAGCTCCGCGTTCGAAGAAGAAGGCGCCAATACGACGCTGGTCGTGGTCGTCACCGACGCCAAGATCGACAAGCTCATGTGTCATCTGGTCGCGCAGAGCGCCCACGACGGCTTGGCCCGTTCGTTGCGACCTGCGCACACCCGCTTCGACGGCGATCTCACGATCGCGCTCGCAACCGGCGTGGTCGAGGTAAACGTCGACCGGCTGCGTCTGGTCGCGGCCGACCTCGTCGCGGAGGCCATCCGCCGGGCTCCGGGATAACGGCGCCCGGATAACATCGCCGCCGTCCGCGACCGGCCTACCGGCGACGGGGAGTGCATGTCACTCGACTCGAATCCCGCATCCCCCCATCCCGCCCCCGCCGCCGGCGCCACCCTGGCCGAGGTCGCAGCTGTCGCGTCCGCGTGCACGTTGTGCAAGCTCTCGACCAGCCGCACGCAGGTCGTGTTCGGCGTCGGGCGCGCCGACGCCGACCTGATGTTCGTCGGTGAAGGACCTGGTGAGCAGGAAGACCTGAAGGGCGAGCCGTTCGTCGGCCGGGCCGGCCAACTCCTGACCCAGCTCATCGAGGGCATCGGACTGACGCGCGCCGACGTGTACATCGCCAACGTCGTGAAGTGCCGCCCGCCCGGGAATCGTGATCCGCATCCCGACGAGATCGAAGCGTGCGCGCCGTGGCTCGATCGCCAACTCGAGCTCATCCGTCCGCGCGTCATCGTCACGCTCGGCAACTTCGCCACCAAGCTCCTGCTCGAGACGAAGGAAGGCATCACGAAGCTGCGCGGCAAGGAGTTCGCCTTCTCGCGGGCCGGTATCGACGCGGTGTTGCTCCCGACATTTCATCCCTCGGCCGTGTTGCGTCAGGGCGGAACCGGAAAGGCGTTGGCGGAGTCCCGCGCCGATTTTGTGCGGGTCAAACGGGCCCTCGCCCGCACCTCATGACGATCACTACCGGCTCGGCCGACGCGACGCGCGCGCTCGCGGCGGCGCTCGCGACGCAACTCGTTGCGGGTGATGTCATCGCGCTGGTCGGCGATCTCGGAGCGGGGAAGACCGCATTCGCGCAGGGCGTCGCGCGCGGTCTCGGCGTCGAGGGCCCGGTCACCAGCCCGACGTTCACGATCGTGCAGGAGTATGAAGGCCGCCTTCCGGTCGCGCACGTCGACGTCTACCGGCTCGACACGCTGCAGGATCTCTACGATCTGGGATTCGACGAGTTGATCGACGACGGACGGGTGACCATCGTGGAATGGGGTGACCTGATCGCGCCGGCGCTCCCCGCGGATCACCTGATCGTGAGGATCGAACCCGGCGTGGCCGATACGGAACGGGTGTTGGAGCTGTCGTTCCACGGCCCCCGCTGGATCGGCCGCCGAGCGGTGATCGAGCAGGTACTGGCCGACGCGGGCTCGGGCGACTGATGCTGCTACTCGGGATCGAGACGTCGACGCGCCGGGTCGGCGTGGTGCTCGCATCGGAAGAAGGGATGCTCGCCCGGGTCGAGTTGGGTGGCTACGCCGACAGCGGCCCGCCGCGCCACGCAGAGCGGCTCGTTCCCGCGGTCGAGTACTGCTGCGCGCAGATCGGCAAGGGGCTCGAACACGTCACCGCGGTCGCGGTCGGGATCGGGCCGGGAATGTTCACCGGCCTGCGGGTCGGGGTAACTACCGCGAAAGTGCTCGCCCAGACATTGCGCGTGCCGATGATCCCGATCCCCAGCCTCGATCTTCTCGCGTACCCCTTGCGCCACTCGCACGGTCTCGTCGTTCCCGCCATCGACGCCCGGCGCAACGAGATCTACTACGCGCTCTATCTCACCGTGCCCGGCGGCGTGCAGCGCGCGTCGGACTACGAAGTTGGTTCGCCCGACGATCTCGCAGCCGAATTGGAAGCGCGCAGCGAGGAGTCGTTGCTGTGTGGCGACGGCGCGTTGCGGTTCGCGTCCACGTTCGCCGACGTGAAGGGAACCGAGCTCGCGGGTCCGGCCCACGCCGCGCCGAGCCTGGCCGCGCTGTCGGAGCTCGCGGTCGGTCGGTATCAGCGCGAAGAGTTCTGTGCCCCCGACGACGTGTTGCCGCTGTACTTGCGTAAGAGTGATGCCGAGCTGGCGTGGGACCGGAAAGGCCGGTGACGTGACGTGGCGACCGCTCGCAAGATGATGGATCCGCTCGAAGTCCAGATCACGCCGATGCGGCGCCGGCACCTGCGATCCGTGCTGCGCATCGAGGCGCAGGTGTATCCCACGCCGTGGACGCACGGGCTCTTCGTGAGCGAGCTCGCGTTGCGTTCGTCGCGCGTCTACGTGGTCGCGCGCGTCGGTCGCGAGATCGTCGGGTACGCGGGGCTGATGATGACGCTCACCGACGGTCACGTCACGACGATCGCCGTCGATCCCGAATGGCAGCGCCAAGGCATCGCGACCCGCTTGTTGGTGACGCTCGCGCAGGAAGCGATCGCTCGCAGCGCGACCGCGCTCACGCTCGAAGTTCGGCTCTCGCATCACGGGGCGCAGCGCCTCTATCAGCGGTTCGGGTTCAAGGCCGTCGGTGTGCGCAAGGGGTATTACGCCGACACCGGCGAAGACGCGCTGATCATGTGGGTGTACGAGGTCGACCAACCCGAATACTCCGAGCTCCTGGAGCGCCTCGACAACGCGGTGCCCGGCACGACGGTGCGCGACCGACCGCGAGCGTGGTGAGCGTGCGCGTCCTCGGTATCGAAACGTCGTGTGACGAGACCGCCGCCGCGATCGTCGAGGACGGGCGCAACATCTTGTCGTCGGTCGTGGCGAGCCAGTCGGATCTGCACGCGCCGTACGGCGGTGTCGTTCCCGAGATTGCGAGCCGCGCGCACGTCGAGCTGATCAACGACGTGATCGCGCAGTCGCTCGTCGAAGCGGGCATGACGATCGACGACGTCGACGCGGTCGCGGCGGTGCACGGTCCCGGTCTCGCGGGCGCGCTGCTCGTCGGCGTGAGCGCGGCGAAGGCGATCGCGCTCGCGACCGGCCGGCCCTACGTGGGCGTGAACCACCACGAAGCGCACGTGTACGCGGCGCTGCTCGAGGATCCGACGCTCGAACCGCCGTTCGTGACGCTCGTCGTTTCGGGCGGTCACACGCTGTTGATCGCGATGGACGATCACGGCCGGTACCGCGTGCTCGGCCAGACCGTCGACGACGCCGCGGGGGAGGCGTTCGACAAGGTCGCGCGCTTCCTCGGCCTCGGCTATCCCGGCGGACCCGCGATCGACCGGATCGCGATGGAGGGTGATCCCGCCGCGATCGCGTTCCCGCGTCCGATGCTCGAAGACGGCAACGACTTCTCGTTCTCGGGGCTCAAAACCGCGGTCGTCCAGTACGTCCGCAAGCATCCCGACCTCGAGGTCGCCGACATTGCCGCGTCGTTCCAAGCCGCGGTGGTCGACGTGCTCGTGACCAAGCTGTTGCGGGTCGCCGACAGTGCCGGCGTCGACACCGTGGTGATCGGCGGCGGCGTCGCGGCCAACTCCGAGCTGCGGACGCGACTGCTCGACGAGGGTGTCACCAACGGGCTGCGCGTGATCTTGCCCAGCATCTCGCTGTGCACCGACAACGCGGCGATGGTCGCGTCGGTCGCGTGGTGGCGCCTGCTCGCCGACGGACCAACCGCGCTCGACGACGGCGCCTACCCGGGCTTGCGTATCGGTTCGCCGTAAGTCGGGCTCAGCCGAGGCGAGTCAACCGAGACGGCCCAGCAGGAATTGGACCGCGGGGCCGGCATCGGGGAAGGACTCCGTCATCCCCGCGGCGAAATACCCCGAGTCGGTGATCATCGTGAGGCCGGTGACGCCGGCCGCGGCCGCGCTGCACAGGAACACGAGCGGGTACGCCTGCTCGAGCGGGGTCGACGCTTCGATACCGACCGCGTCGCGGTAGTCGGAACCGAATCCGAGCCACATCTCGCTGTTGGCCTGCGCGAGCGGCGTGTCGGTGGGGCCGGGGCAGATCGCGTTGATCCGGATGCCCTGCTTGAGCAGTCCCATCGCCTCGCGAGCGACGTACGCGCAGACCGCTTGCTTGCTGAACATGTAGTCGGTCTTCAGGTGATCCTGCGCCCATTGCGCCGCGGCGTCGAAGTCGGTGATGTCGAGGTACTCGTTGAGCAGCGGAAGGTTGGCCTCCCACCCGAGCCCGGCGGCCGAGGAGATGAATCCGATGGCGCCGCCCTTGCCGAGCCAGCCGCGCTCCAGCAGCAGGTTGATCAGGTGCCGGTGCCCGATGAAGTTGATCTTCTCGAGGTTCGGCGTGCCGTCGGCGACGCCCGCACAGGAAAAGACCGCGTCGACGGGCCCGCCGACCGCCTCGACCGCAGCCTCGATCGACGCCTGGTCGCCGAGATTCAGGTGGATCGCCTGCGCGCCCGGCAGCGTGATGTCGGCGAAGTCCATGACGATGGTCTCGGCGCCGGCGTCCTGCACGAGCTCGGCCGTGGCCGCCCCCATGCCCGTGGCCCCGCCGACCACCAGGGCTCGCTTGCCGTCGTACCGAAAGGCTTCGAAAGGTGACATTGCTCTCCTCGTCCGGGTCGACGGTGAGACTAAACGCGTGGGCGCACGGGCGGGTCGGAAGGCGGCGGGCCCGTTTGCGACGGTCTCCGGGAGATTGCTACCGTTAGCACTCGACGTGGGGGAGTGCTAACCCCGTCACTCGCTCGATCACCCAGTCCGGTCGAGCCGAGATGCCCTTTCTAGGAGGATGTATCGATGAACCTGCAGCCGTTGGAAGACCGGATCGTCGTGCGGCCGGCCGAGGCCGAGGAGACGACCATCAGCGGCCTCGTCATCCCCGACACCGCCAAAGAGAAGCCCCAGCAGGGTGAAGTTCTCGCCGTCGGCCCCGGCCGTCGCGCCGAGCACACTGGTGAGCTGATCGCGATGGAGCTCGTCGCCGGCGACACCGTCGTCTACTCGAAGTACGGCGGCACCGAGATCACGATCGACGGTGAAGACGTGCTGATCCTCAGCTCGCGTGACGTGCTCGCCAAGGTCGGTTCCAAGAAGAAGAAGTAGTCCGGCTCGTCTCCACGAGTGCGACAGTTCGGGCGGCCCAAGGGCCGCCCGTTTCGCGTTCGGGGTTAGTCCGCGGTGGGCGCGGAGGCGGCTTCGGCTTTGGCCCACTTGTAATCGGCTTTGCCGTTGGGGCCGCGCTTGATCTCGGGGACGAAGACGAAGCGGCGGGGGCGCTTGTAGCGCGCGAGCGTCGTCGAGCGCGCCCGACAGCTCCGTCTCCGACACCGACGCGCCGGCCCGGCGCGCGACCACCGCGGTCACCGCTTCACCGAAGCGATCGTCGGGAACGCCGACGACGAGACAGTCGGCCACGTCGGCGTGCGCTTTCACCGCCTCTTCGACCTCTTCGGGGTACACCTTCTCGCCGCCGCTGTTGATGCACGCGGAGCCGCGCCCGAGCAACACGATCGAGCCGTCGGCCTCGACGCGTGCGAAGTCGCCGGGCACCGACCACCGCGTCCCGTTGATCACGCGGAACGTCGCCTCCGACTTCGTCTTGTCCTTGTAGTAGCCGACGGGGATGTGACCGCCGACCGCCAACATGCCGATCTCGTCGGAACCGTGCTCGACCTCGCGGCCGTCGTCGGTGAACACCTTCGTGTGCTCGCCGATCGTGAACTTCGCCGTCTTCGGTTCCGAGCCGGGCACGTTGATCGAGCCTGGCGAAACCCACACCTTCGCTCGATCCGAGCGAGTCGTAGCAGAATGATGTTCCCGCGGCTCATGAACGCCTGCTTGGTCTCCGTCGACCACATCACGCCCGAGCTGATGATGATCTGCACCGACGAGATGTCGTAGGGCGTGCCCTTCGCCTCGGCCTCTTCGAGCGCGCGCACCATCGGCTTGGCGAACGCGTCGCCGACGATCGCCATCTGCGTGACGCGGCCGCGTTGCACCGTCTGCCAGAGCTCGTGCGCGTCGAAGTGCCGGTTCTCGAGGGTGACGATTCCCGTCCCCACGAACATCGCCTGGAACGACGTGAATCCGCCCGTGCCGTGCATCAACGGCGACGCGGGTAGATGCATGCGCTTGGAGCCCCCGTCGATGACCGCCTTCGCGATCGCGCCCGCGCCTTCGGGTGTGTCGGGCGCCAACGCGCCGGCGAACATGTAGGCGGCGTCGGCGAGCACCTTGATGAGGTCCTCGTTGCGCCACATGACGCCCTTCGGCATCCCGGTGGTGCCGCCGGTGTAGAGGAAGTAGAGGTCGTCGCCGCGACCGCTCGATGCGCTCCATCGGTCGTGGCGCGGCGAGGAGCTCCTCGTAGCCGACCGCGAAGCTCTGGAGCGGCGCGCCGTCGTCGACCTGGATCCAGAGCCTTCACGTTCTTCGACTGCTCCACGACCTTGGCGACCCGATCGCCGAGCTCGCCGTGGAAGAGGAGGGCCTCGGCGTCGGAGTTGTCGAGCAGGTATGCGAGCTCTTCTTCGAGGTAGCGGTAGTTCACGTTCGCGGGGACGCCGCGGAGCTTGAACGTTGCGTACACGCCTTCGCTGTACTCATTGCTGTTGTAGAGGTACGACGCGACCTTCGAGCCCGGCTTCAGGCCCGCGGCGGTCAGTGCACCGGCGAGGCGGGACGCCCGGTCGTCGAACTGGCTCCACGTGACGCGCCGATCGCCCTGCACCAACGCCACGTGATCCGGCAGTGCGTCGGCGACCGATTCCCAGATAGTCTGCGAAGTTCCACTCCATAAGCGGAGGAGTCTCGCAGTCAGGTCATCCCCCCGTCACATATCGCCCATGATCAGGCGTCACATATCGCCCGATCTGTACGCTCCGGCGCATGAACGCGAGGGGCGGGCAGCAGCGGATTCCGCGGCCCGAGTCGTTCCGCGTCGGCGGCCCTCCACCCTGGGCGGACCTCACTCCCGAGGCGCGCCGCCTCTCCCTCGCCGAGGTCCGGGCCCGGCTCCGGCGCTCGCCGCCGCGGCATCGCGCCCGAGTCGCTGGTGCCCGACAGCGTCGCGGCGGCGGTGCTCGTTCCGCTGGTCGAGGTCGACGGCGAGACGCACGTGCTCTTCATCAAGCGGCCGGAGACGATGTCGACCCATCAGGGCGAGATCGCGTTTCCGGGCGGCAAGATCGACCCCGCCGTCGATGCCGACGTGCGCGCCGCCGCTCTCCGTGAGGCGCACGAAGAGATCGGGCCTCGACCCGGCCGACGTCGAGATCGTGGCCCGCCTCGGCGGCGTCGCGACCGCGGCCTCGCGCTTCACGATCTCCCCGTTCGTGGGCTTCCTGGATCGCGAACCCGTGCTCGTGCCCAGCCCGGCCGAGGTGGTGCGGGTACTCCAAGTGCCGCTCTCGGAACTGATGGACGCCTCGATCTACCGCGAGGAACGCTGGGATTCGTTCCGGCTCGACATGTCGGTGTTCTTCTTCGAGCTCGCCGACGAGACGATCTGGGGAGCGACCGCACGTATCCTGACCGATCTCCTCACACGGCTCGTGAACCCGAGCTCGTTGGTACCCGAACCCTGATCGGCGAGAGGCAGCCATGGACATCGAAGAGTTCTACGACGCAGACGAGCGGCGCCGGAAGTCGGCCGAGCTCGAGTTCGGGCGCGACTGGAGCGACGCGGGCGGACGGTGCGGCGTGTCGTGGATCGAGGACACCGGCGAGGTGTACGTCATGCGCGAGCCGTTGGGGCAGGTCACCGGCTCCGGCGCGGGTGACCTCGAGTTGGTCAACGTCGACGAGCACGAGCTCGGCGTCGAGGTGCTCGGCGTGGTCATGGGGCGCGATGCGGTCGAGTCGGTGATGAGCGGCTGGCAGCAGAAGATGACCGCCGCCGACGGCATCGCCTGGCTGCGCGATCGCGTCCAGAACGCGGCCGCGGCACGCGCACGACGCGCCCGGGGCTCCCTCGGACGAGTTGCCCGACGACAAGGACTGAGGGGGAGCACAGCTCCGCCCGCGCGGCCCGATATCCTCGATCCTCCAGGGAAGCGACTTGAAGCTCCGGAGGACATGTGGAAGTCGAAATCGGGATCGGAAAGTCGGGGCGGCGGGCATACGGGTTCGACGAGATTGCGATTGTGCCGAGCCGGCGCACACGCGATCCCGAAGACGTCGACATCACATGGGAAGTCGACGCCTACAAGTTCGAGCTGCCGATGATGGCCGCCGCGATGGACGGTGTCGTCTCGCCGGCAACCGCGATCGAGATCGGCAAGCTCGGTGGTCTCGCGTGCCTCAATCTCGAAGGGCTCTGGACGCGTTACGAAGATCCCGAACCGATCTTCGAGGAGATCGCGACGTTGACGCCCGAGAAGGCGACGCGGCGCATGCAGGAGCTCTACGACGAGCCGCTCAAGGAAGAGTTGATCGGCCAGCGCATCCGTGAGATCAAAGCCGGTGGTGTGGAGGCGTGCGCGTCGCTCACCCCGCAGCGGGTCGAGCAGTTCTCGAAGCACGTGCTCGACGCCGAGCTCGACGTGCTCGTGATCCAGGGAACCGTCGTTTCCGCCGAGCACGTGTCGCACGATCCCGGCGCGTCAGCCGCTCAACCTCAAGAAGTTCATCCGCGAGTTCGACCTGCCGGTGATGGTCGGCGGGTGCGCGTCGTACTCGACCGCGCTGCACCTCATGCGCACCGGCGCGGTCGGTGTGCTCGTCGGTGTCGGTCCGGGTCACGCGTGCACGAGCCGCGGTGTGCTCGGCATCGGTGTTCCGCAGGCGACCGCGATCGCCGACGCCGCGGGCGCGCGGATTCGTCACCTCGACGAGACCGGCGTGTACGTGCACGTCATCGCCGACGGCGGCATGCAGACCGGTGGCGACATCGCCAAGGCCATCGCGTGCGGCGCCGACGCGGTGATGATCGGTTCACCGTTGGCCGGCGCGTACGAAGCGCCCGGTCGCGGCTACCACTGGGGCATGGCGACGTTCCACCCGACGCTCCCCGCGGTGCGCGTGTGAACGCCGGCCAGCGGGCGACGCTCGCCGAGATCCTCGTGGGTCCCGCCCACGAGAACGACGGCGCGTACAACCTCTTCGGTGCGCTCCGTACCTCGATGGCCACGACCGGCTACGAGACGGTCAAGGAATTCCAGAAGGCCGAAGTGATGGTCGCACCGGCGCTGCAGACCGAGGGCAAGTCGCTCCAGCGGTCGCAGGGCGTCGGCATGGGAAGATGAAGTTTCCATCTTCCAGCTGCTGAGCAGCTTCGGTGAGCCGCGTGAGCAATGACCAACACGATCTCGTTCTCGTCGTCGACTTCGGTGCGCAGTACGCGCAGCTGATCGCGCGGCGGGTGCGCGAGGCGCACGTCTACTGCGAGATCGTGTCGCGGTCGATGCCGATCGCGGAGATGCTGGCGCGCCAGCCCAAGGCGATCATCCTCTCGGGCGGTCCCGCGTCGGTGCACGTCGACGGCGCGCCGTCGATCGATCCCGCGATCTACGACGCGGGCGTGCCGGTGCTCGGCATCTGTTACGGCGCGCAGCTCGTCGCGCGTGATCTCGGCGGCGAGGTCGCGAAGACCGGACGTGGGCGAGTACGGCCGCACGGTGTTGACCGTCGACAGCACATCGGTGTTGCTCAAGCGGGCTGCCCGACGAGCAGGTCGTGTGGATGAGCCACTTCGACGCGATCGACCAAGGCGCCGCCCGGGTTTCGTCGTCGCCGCGCGACCGAGAGCACGCCCGCCGCGGTGATCGAAGATCGCGACCGCGGCATCTACGCGGTGCAGTTCCATCCCGAGGTCGCGCACACCGAGCGCGGCCAGGAGATCCTCAAGGCGTTCCTGTTCGACGCCGCGGGCTGCCGGCCGACGTGGACGAACGTGTCGATCATCGAGCGCGCGGTCGAGGAGATCCGGGCTCAGGTCGGAACCGAACGGGTGATCTGCGGGCTGTCGGGCGGCGTCGACTCCGCGGTCGCGGCCGCGCTCGTGCACAAGGCGATCGGCGACCAGCTCACGTGCGTGTTCGTCGACACCGGCCTGCTCCGCCGCAACGAAGCCGAACAGGTGGAAGACACGTTCCTGCGCCAGTTCGCGATCGATCTCGTGCACGTGAAAGCGGGCGACCGGTTCCTCGGCGCGCTCGACGACGTGATCGATCCCGAGCGCAAACGCAAGATCATCGGTGAGCTGTTCATCCGCGTGTTCGAAGAAGCCGCGCAAAGATCTCGGCGACGCCGCGCTTCCTCGTGCAGGGAACGCTCTACCCCGACGTCGTCGAGTCGGGCGGTACCGACAACGCGAACATCAAGTCGCACCACAACGTCGGTGGCCTCCCCGACGACATGGACTTCGAGCTGTCGAGCCGCTGCGGCACTTGTTCAAAGACGAAGTGCGCGCGGTCGGCGAAGAGCTCGGGTTGCCCGAGGAGATCGTGTGGCGCCAACCGTTCCCCGGGTCCGGGACTCGCGGTGCGCATCATCGGCACGATCACTCCGGAGCGCGTCGAGATTCTCCAACAAGCCGACGCGGTCGTGGTGGAAGAGATCAAGCGCGCCGGCCTCTACCGCGAGATCTGGCAGAGCTTCGCGGTGCTGCCCGCGGTGAAGACCGTCGGCGTCATGGGCGACGACCGCACCTACGCCTACCCGATCATCCTGCGCGCGGTTACCTCCGACGACGCGATGACCGCCGACTGGGCGCGCATTCCGTACGACGTGCTCGAACGCATCTCGAGTCGAATTATCAACGAAGTCCCGGGCGTGAATAGGGTCGCCTACGACATCACGTCGAAGCCGCCCGGCACCATCGAATGGGAATGAAGTGAATGGAGTGAACCGACGATGGCATCGCTGAACGAGACCGCTCGGGCGCTGGTCGCGCCGGGCAAGGGAATCCTTGCCGCCGACGAGAGCAGCGGCACGATCAAGAAGCGGTTCGACTCGATCGGCTGTGACTCCACCGAAGACCGCCGGCGCGCGTACCGCGAGATGCTGTTCACGACGCCCGGTGCCGCCGACGCGGTGAGCGGCGTGATCCTGTTCGACGAGACGATCCGTCAGCAGGCATCCGACGGGCGCACGCTCGTCAAGACTCTCGAAGACGCAGGGATCATCCCGGGGATCAAGGTCGACAAGGGAACGACGCCGCTCGCGAAGTCGCCGAACGAGCTCGTCACCGACGGTCTCGACGGCTTGCGCGCGCGACTCGCCGAGTACCGCGAGCTCGGTGCGCGCTTCGCCAAGTGGCGTGCGGTGATCGACATCGGCGAAGGCATCCCGACGCAGTACTGCATCGACGTGAACGCGCACGCGTCGGCTCGCTACGCGGCGCTGTGCCAGGAAGAGGGCATCGTCCCGATCGTCGAGCCCGAAGTGTTGATGGACGGCGACCACTCGATCGAGCGGTGCTCGATGGTGACGACCGCGACGTTGCACACGGTGTTCAACACGCTCGTCTCGCAGCGCGTCGAGCTCGACGGCATGTTGCTCAAGCCGAACATGGTCATCCCGGGCAAGAAGTACTCCGGCGGGCCGGCGACTCCGGCCCAAGTGGCCGACGCGACGATCGCGTGCTTCCGCGAAGTTGTTCCCGCCGCGGTACCCGGCATCGTGTTCCTGTCGGGCGGTCAGGGTGACGAAGAGGCGACGGCCAACCTCGACGCGATCAACAAGATCGGCCCGCACCCGTGGCAGGTGTCGTTCTCGTACGGCCGCGCGTTGCAGGCGGCCGCGCTCAGCGCGTGGAAGGGCCAAGACGCCAATGCCGCCGCCGGCCAGAAGGCGTACCTCCACCGGGCGCGCATGAACGGACTCGCCCGCCAGGGCTCCTGGACCCCCGACGCCGAGAAGTCCGCCTCGTAGCTCGGCGCCGTGAGCAGTACGCGAGTTCCCGGTGGAGTGGTGCACAAGCTTCCCGGAGATCTGCGTGCGGCGTTGATCGGAAACTCGACGGCGCTCGATGCGTGGAAAGACATCACGCCCCTGGCCCGTAACGAGTTCATCTGCTGGGTCGAGGATGCCAAGCAGACGACGACGCGAGAACGCCGCATTCGGCGCACCCAGGAGGAGTTGGAGGAAGGTCAGCGGCGCCCGTGCTGCTGGCCGGGATGCCGGCACCGCGAGCGCACCGGCACGTAACGGCGATTCAGTCGACGAGTCCGTTCCAAGACCATTGCGGGATCGGCAAGTCGTCCGGTACGTCGTCGGCGGAACGTTGGTAGCGGGTTCATGGTGATCGTTGTCGCCCATGCGAAGTAGTCGTGCAGAACCTGGCGGAGCGGATCGTCGTTACTGAGCCCGATGTCGCCCAGCGCCTGATCGAAGCAAGCGATCGCGCGGCGGTCCATCTCTTCGTGCGGGACCACCGTTGCCGCTGTGGAGCCGGACCACCGACGTCTCGTCGCCGTACGACGCCGAATACGTATTGGGACCGCCGAGTGCCTCCGCCCAGTAGGCCGCGAGCCGTTCGGTGTGCTCGGGATGGAAACCATGACTGAACGCGTGGCTCACGACCTCGTCGGCCATCACCCGCGTGTGCCACGCGCCGGCCAGACGCAACAGCACGTCAGATCCACCCAGGGCGTCGTACACCGTCGGCATCACTCCAAGTATTGCGCCGATTGTGAGACGGAGTGCACAGCGCGGAGCCAAAAACGAAGGAACGATGGTTAGGGACCGCCACTCAACTCGTAGCTGACGTAGCTGCCGCTCCGGTGGGTCGGAACGTAGAGGGTCCCGGCGCACAGTTGGCCGGGGACCGGTTGGACGAGAACTGTCGCATAGATCGGGTGCATCGCGAAGGTGCGTCCGATCCGTTTCCAGTGAGTTGGTGCGCCACGGTCGAGATACACGAAATGCTCCGGAGTGCCGTGCACAGAAGTCGAACTGCGGTTGTAGTCACGGCCGCAGTACGTGATGTGGTCGGGTGTACCCCAGAACGCGACCGTGCCGTAGTCCTTGGCACTCAATCCCGCGGCAACGAAGCCCGCAACGGCCAGGGTGACCACAACGACGATCGCAAGTACGCGCGCGACAACGCGAAGCCGCGGCGGTGCCATCGCGCAAGGCTCGCACATCCTCGTCCGGGGTGTGTCCCCCGCTCCGCGGCGTCGATCGTGCGTGAACCGGAGATGTTGCTCTTCACGGCCGTAGAAGAACGCGGACACGCCCGACGTTTATCCGGCGCGGGCGTGGGCGTCGTGTTTGTGGGCTTGGCGGTGGTGGTGCCAGCAGAGCAGTTTCAGGTTGTTGAGGTCGGTGGGGCCGTTGTGGGTCCACCAGTTGATGTGGTGTGGTTGGCAGAACTGCCACGGTGCCCTTGAGGGTGGGATGCTCGGTGATGTCCGTGACCCACAACTGATTCGGTCCATCAGGGGAGAACTGGCGGGCCACCAGATCATCGTTCGGGACGCCTGCGGAACGCGATGTGTCGTCCCGTGCCGACGGCGACGGGTCACGCCCTGCAAACCCTGCGCGCGGATCAATCGTTCGACGTGTTTACGGCCGACCCGCACACCGAGCCCGAGCCGCAGTTCGGCATGCACGGTGGTGATCCGTAGGTGCCGCGCGACTGGCGGTGGATCTCACGGATCGTTTCGTGCAACGTCGCGTCGGTGCGGCGCCGTTCGCACGGTTCGGCTTGGGCGTGGCGCCACTCATAGAACCCGCTCGTCGACACGTCGAAGAACCGACACGCAGCTGCGATCAGTAAGTCCGGATCGTTGGCCTTCTCCGCTGCGACGATCGAGAACATCACTGCCGGGGCAGCACGTTCTCCTGCGCGAAGAAGGCCGCGGTCGAGAGAGCAGATCACGGGACTTTGCAGCCTTTGGCTTGGCAGTGCCCATCGCGCACGATCAACGCTTTGAACTGCTTATCGGACGGCGTGCGGGTGGAGCGGCCCAAGTCGAGCACCTCGCTGGGGCCGTCCATCACCACACGGTTGACGTCGCATTCGCACAGGAGCCGCTCGATCGTCGCTTGGGAGAGGCGTTTGCCGGCGGCGTATTCGGCGCGGATGTCGGCGACGAACTCCGCATGGTTCTGTTCGAACATGCGGATATCGATCAGCATCAACGCGTTGGGCACCCCGCGCCGGCGTTTCGCAGCGGCAGGCGGGTGTTCGCCGAAGGTGAGCGAGAACCGGCAGATGTCCACCAGCGCGTCGGCGCGCCGTTGGGCGGGAGTGCGGGGGTCGTCGTCGATGTGCGCGGTTTCCATTTGGGCGTCGATCGCGGCGTTGACGGTCATGCCGCCTTCGGGGTCGAGGAACCACGAGCCGCGTACGCCGTCCATCGTTTCGGAGCTGTGGAGTTTGCGCTTCTCGTAGATGTCGTCGTCGTTGGCGGCGCCACCGCCCCCGTCGATCGTGTCGATGATTCTCCGCACCGCGATGTGCAGCTCGGCCGGCGTCGCCGTGCACGCCAGCCGGACCAGTGCAGCTTGGTGTTGGTCGAATTCGGCGGCGCGGGGGCGGGTGTAGGCGCGGGCGACGATTTCGACATGCGCGCGGGACGTGTCACCGGCCGCGAACGCGGCGGCGAGCTCGGGCAGGCGCATCAGCTTCACGCCGAGCCGTACTGCCGCTAAGGCGGCGGGGCGGGTGAGGTGGCAGTGATCCTCGATCGCGGCCGCTGCGCTCAGGTAGTTGTCGGCGGCCCACCCACCCGAGACCGAGTACTCGGCGACGTTGGCGAGCCAGGCCGCTTCGCCCGCGTCGAGCGCTTTGCGTTCCCGGACGATCTCTTCGAGCGCCGATTCGAACGGTGCGATCGCGGTTGCCACGCACCGAACGATACGCCGAGGGTGAGACACTCAAACCCTCGAAAACCCTTACAAAATCAGGATAATCCGACGATTCCGCGCGTCGGGTGATTAGACGATTGTTGCGATCGTTTGCGCGATCCCACCCGCGAGAAACGCAAGCGCGAGCAGTATGTAAGCCAGTCGGAGGTGGCGGTACTTCTTCTCGACGAGATATTTCCCTTGGTCGTGGATGTCCATGACCTGCGCCTCGTAGAGATGCGCGTCATCGGCCGCGATCTCCGCGACGATCTCGACGAACCGGTCTCGCGGCATCGATGCGAAGTGCCCGAAGAACAGTGGGTTCTCGTGCGGTTCGAAGTCGTGCCGCACTTCGCCGACGCGATGCAATCGGAACTTCGGGATAACCACGGTGATCGCGGTGAGGAGCGCGAGCAGGGTGCCGATGGCGAGGGCCAGGAGCCCGGGTCGCAACGACCGTTCGCTCCAACGGGTGGCCACGATGGTCAACACCAGTGACGACGTCGTGATCACGATGTTCGCTTTGAGGTCGGCCTGCCCGGTGTACGCAACCAGCGCTTGTTGAACATTGCGCAGCAACTCGTCGACCGAGCGGCGGGAACGGACCTCCGAGAACGGAGACGGGTGATCGTCCGAGGCGTCATCGGGGGCCACGTACATCATTTCTCCCTCGCGGCCTTCAGTCGCCCCTGTCGTCAAGCACGGTGACGCTACGGAGCGGGCACTCGAGAGTCCATACTCGACACCTGGAATTCACGCGGCAGCCCGCGGTCTACTTGCCGTCTTTGAGCTCCTGGTATTCCTTCAGCGCGCGGCGATGACCGTTGGCGCCGGAGCCGACGAGACCTCCATCACGCGTTTCCTTCACGGTCTTCTCGAGGTCGTCGAGCCGGCCGTAGACGTCGTCCTCGGGGCCGGCTTTCTCGACCTTGTCGAGCGCGTCGTGGATCTTCTGCAGATGCCGGCGGACCTGTCCGTACTCGTCGTCGAGCTTCTTGCGGGCCTCATCGAGCGTCTTTGCCATCGGCGCAGGCTAGAGGCGGGTTCTCACGACACGCGTGTAATTCACCACCGGTACGATGAGATTCTTATGACTGACGTGGTCGAGCAGGAGCCGCCCCGGCCGCGGCGCGAGCTCGATCTGTCGGGTCTGAATCCGGCGCAGTACGAGGCGGTGACGCTCCCGCCCGGGCCGATCCTGGTGGTCGCCGGTGCGGGATCGGGCAAGACCCGCGTGCTCACGCACCGGCTCGCCTATCTCGTGTCGGAGCTCGGCGCGTCGCCGTTCGAGGTCCTCGCGATCACGTTCACCAACAAGGCCGCGGGCGAGATGCGCGAACGCGTCGCCGATCTCGTCGGACCCGTTGGCCGGCGAATGTGGGTTTCGACGTTCCACGCCGCGTGCTCGCGGATCCTGCGCCGCGAAGCGTCGCTGCTCGGGTACCGGCCGAGTTTCACGATCTACGACCAGGCCGACGCGCAACGCCTCACCGATTGGGTGCGCCGCGACCTCAACATGGATCCGAAGCGGTTCCCGGCGCGCCAACTCCATCAGCAGATCAGTGCGCTCAAGAACGAGCTCGTGTTCCCGGCCGACTACGCGGCGATGGCGCTCGGGCCCGCGGAGCGTCGCGTCTCCGAGGTGTACACGGAGTACCAACGCCGGCTCGCCGACGCGTCGGCCGTCGACTTCGACGATCTCCTCGTGCTCGTCGTCCGCTTGTTCCGCGAACACCCCGAAGCGTTGGAGCGTTACCGCAAGCGATTCCAACACGTGCTCGTCGACGAGTTCCAAGACACCAACGGCGCGCAGTGGGAGCTCGTCCGTTCCCTCACCGCTGAAAACCGCAGCGTCATGGTCGTGGGGGACCTGGATCAGTGTCTCGTCGCCGGCACGCAAGTAACGATGGCCGATCGCACCACGAAGCCGATCGAGTCCGTCGCGGTCGGCGATCAGGTGCTCTCGTGCTACGGCAGCGGCGACTTCCGCCCCGCGCCGGTGCTTCGGGTCCACGAGTCGCGTGCATTCGGAGGCGTGTCGATCTCGCTCGCGAGCGGTCGCAAGCTCGTAAGCACCCCCGAACACATGCACTTCGCGGGCTATGTCATCGGTCGCACTCCCCAGCTGCACATGACTTACCTGATGTGGAAGCAAGGGGTCGGATTCCGAGTCGGAACGTCGCGCACGTATACCAACGGGCAGGCGAAGGCGACGTTCGGCCCGGCAATGCGATGCAACGGCGAGGGCGGGGATGCCGTTTGGGTCATCGGCACGCACGCGAGTGACGCCGAGGCACGCTTGCACGAAGCGACGCTCGCCGCGCGATACGGACTCCCGACGATTCCGTTCAAGGCTCGTCCGTCTGCCGCTCGCAATGACTTGAGCTTTGTCGGCAATCAAGGGTTGATCGATCGGCTGTTCGCGAGCCTCGACACCGAGAAGGCGGGGTACTGCCTTCTCGCCGACGAAGATCTCAGCTTCGACTACCCACATCACGCCGCGGATGGTCATACGAACGCAGCTTCTGGCTCGCCGAGGCGACGGCTGTCCGTGGTCCTCTGTGGCGACCGACGAGGCGAGAGCCCATTCCACCGGATCTCGCTGTTCGGCTACGACGACGAGGGTCGTGAGGCGCTCGAGGCGATCGGCCTGAGCGTCCGTCCGGACAAGGGTCGCGTGGTTGGCGGTACGAGACCGGTAGCGCCGATATGGGTGTGATTGCCCGCACGGTCGAGCGGATCGCCGGCGTGCTCGACGTGCGCGTTCGTTACAGCGCCCGCTTGGCTGCGAACGGCGAGGAAACGACTGCCAACACGTTGCCATTCATGCCGGCATCGTCGGTGCGACCGGGCATGGTCATGGTCGACGATGCCGGCGCGAGTTCGACGTCGTCACCGACATCGAGTGGGTCAAGATCGATGAGCCGGTGTACGACATCGATATCGATCGGACGCACAACTTCGTTGCGAACGGGATCGTCACGCACAACTCGATCTATAAGTTTCGTGGCGCGGACTTTCGGAACTTGTTGAAGTTCGAGGAGGCGTTTCCGGAAGCGGTAACGGTTGTGCTCGACCAGAACTACCGGTCGACGCAGCGCATCCTCGACGCGGCCAACGCGGTGATCGAGAACAACGCGACGCACCGGCCCAAGCAACTCTGGACCGACAAGGGCGAGGGCGAACCCATCGTCCGCTTCCAGGGAGACGACGAACGCGATGAAGCCGCGTTCGTCGTGCGGGAGATTCACCGCCTGGTCGACGAAGGCGAGCATCGGTACGGCGACGTCGCCGTCTTCTACCGAACCAACGCGCAGAGCCGCATTCTCGAAGAGTCGCTGGTGCGCGCCGGCTTGCCGTACCGAGTGTTCGGCGGCGTGAAGTTCTACGACCGGCGGGAGATCAAAGACGCGCTCGCGTATTTGCGCGCGCTCGTGAATCCCGACGACGAAGTGTCGTGGAAGCGCATCGTCAACACGCCGCGTCGCGGGAGTAGGCGACACGTCGGTCGCGAAGATCGACTCGTACGCGAGCGGCGCCGGCGTTCCGTTCCCCGCGGCGATCGCCGACGCGGCCGCGGCCGGTGTGAGCGGCAAGGCGCTCGGCGGGCTCAAGGATCTCCTCGACCTCATGAGCGAAGCGGCCGACGCGGCCGCGGGTGGTGTCGCGTCCGCGCTCGAAGCGGTGTTGACGCGCAGCGGCTATCTCGCCGAGCTCGAAGCCGAACGGTCGATCGAAGCCGCGGGTCGCATCGAGAACCTGCAGGAGCTCGTCGGTTCGGCGCGCGAGTTCGACGATCAGGTCGAGCGCGGCGACTTCGGCGGACTGGTCGCGATCGGTGGCGTCGGCATCGGTGCCAGCGCCGAAGAAGGAACTGACCACCCCGAAGGTCTCGCACGCGTGCAGGCGTTCCTCGAGGCGATCTCACTCGTCACCGACATGGACGAGAACGATCCCGACGCGAGCTCGATCACGTTGATGACGCTGCACTCCGCGAAGGGCCTCGAGTACCCGGTGGTGTTCCTCATCGGTCTCGAAGACGGCGTGTTCCCGCACGTGCGCAGCCTCGGTGATCCCGACGAGCTCGAAGAGGAGCGGCGACTCTGTTACGTCGGCATCACCCGCGCCGAGCAACGTCTCTACCTGTGTCACGCGTGGAGCCGGATGATGTTCGGCTCGACCGACTATCGACCGCCGAGCCGGTTCCTCGACGAGATCCCGCCCGAGTTGATGATGGTGATCGGCGAGCAGGAGAAGCGCGGCAAGGGACTCGGCCGTCACCGCGATTCTGTCGTCGCGCGACGCGATGCGCCGTCAGACTCCGCCGGTGAGCGAACGTCCGAGCAGCCCCGCGGCCGCGGGCGCGCACGGCGCCGAAGAGATGGGACTTACGCATCGGTGACGACGTGAGTCACGAGCGATTCGGCGAAGGCGTCATCGTCGACATCGAAGGCAGCGGCGACAAGGCGGAAGCGATCGTGCGCTTCCGGGATGTCGGCGAGAAGCGACTGCTCCTCGTCTGGGCGCCGCTCACCCGCTTGTCGGCGTAACTCGAGTCGTCGTCGAAGGCGGCGTTCTGAGGTCGACGACAACCGTGTCGACGTCGTTCTTCGTCACGATGCTCACGGGATATTTCGCGAGGTCGCTCGCCGCGATCCGGCGTCCGCTGCAATCCCAGTGATCGAACTTCCATTGCGCCGTACAGCCCGAGGGCTGCACCGCCTTGTAGGCGGCGATGTCCCCGTTGTCGAGCGCGAGGGTGAAGCCGCAGTCGCCGCCGCCGGTCTGGAAGTACGGGCCGTTGTTCAACGTGTTCCGCACGTCGGACGCGAGGCCGATGTTGAGCTGGCCACAGGTGGGACCGGATCCACCACGGCTTGTCATCATCATGGCGCCGAAGATGAAGAAGCCGACGAGCAGGACCGCGACGGTCGCACCGACGATCACCTTGATATCGCCCTTGCGCTTGGCGTCGAGCGGCACGGGTTTCTTCCTTTGGAGAGGTGCGCGGTGACCCTCTGGCCCGGCCGCGAGGCCCCTGACTAACGTGACGCTCCCGTCGGCCGTGACAGGAGAGCGAATGCTGCGACGCTACCGCGTCGTCATTGCGAAGCCCGGTCTGGACGGACACGATCGTGGTGCCAAGGTCATCGCCCGGGCGTTGCGTGACGCCGGGTTCGAGATCGTCTACACGGGCTTGTTCCAGACGCCGGGCCAGGTCGCGGAAGCCGCCCTCCAGGAAGACGCCGATGCGGTCGGGCTCTCACTCTTGTCGGGTGCGCACATGACGCTCATCCCCAAGGTGGTCGACGAGCTGCGCGCCCGCGAGATCGATCCGCTGGTGTTCGCGGGCGGGATCATCTCGGCCGAAGACATCGCGGTGCTCAAGGCGCACGGTGTCGCCGAGGTGTTCACGCCCGGTTCGCCGCTCGCGACCGTCACCGACTGGCTGGAAGCGGCGCTCGATCAGCGCCAGTCGCAGCCCACGTCGTAGCTTTCTCAGGTTCTCAGCCAAGGAGATTTCGTTGGATCTGTTCGAATATCAGGGCAAGCAGCTGTTCGCCCGCTACGGCATTCCGGTTTCCAAAGGTGACGTGGCCGAGACGGTCGATCAGGCCGTCGCCGCCGCCGAGGCGGCCGGGTATCCCGTCGTCGTCAAAGCGCAGGTGCAGGTCGGCGGGCGCGGCAAGGCCGGGGGCGTGAAGCTCGCCAACGATGTCGACGAGACCCGCACGCACGCGGGCAACATCCTCGGCCTCGACATCAAGGGCCACGTCGTGAAGCGGGTGTGGGTCGAGCACGCGTCCGACATCGCCGAGGAGTACTACGCGTCGTTCACGCTCGACCGCGCGGCCAAGAAATACCTCGGCATGTTGAGCGCGCAGGGTGGCGTCGAGATCGAACAGGTCGCGGTCGAGAGCCCCGACGCGCTGGCGCGCATCGAAGTCGATCCGGTCGACGGTCTCACCGAAGCGCAGTGCCGCACGTGGGTCGAACAGGCGAAGCTGAACCCGCAGGCCACCGACGGCACCGTCGACATCCTCATGAAGCTGTACCAGGTGTTCGTCGACGGCGACGCGGATCTCGTCGAGATCAACCCATTGATCCTCACCCCCGAAGGCAAAGTCCACGCGCTCGACGCCAAGGTCTCCCTCGACGACAACGCGCGCTTCCGGCATCCGGAATGGGACGAGTTCACCGGCCTCGAGAAGCTCGACCCGCGCGAACGCGAAGCGCAGGAGCTCGGCTTGCAGTACGTCGGTCTCGACGGTGATGTCGGCCTGATCGCGAACGGTGCCGGCCTCGCCATGGCAACGTGCGACATCGTGCACGAGGTCGGCGGCAAGCCGGCCAACTTCCTCGACATCGGGGGCGGTGCGAACGCGCAGGTGATGGCCAACGCGCTCGCGGTGATCAACAACGACCCGAAGGTGAAGTCGATCTTCATCAACATCTTCGGCGGGATCACCAAAGGCGAAGAGGTTGCCAACGGGATCGTGCAGGCGCTGCAACAGGTCGACATCTCGTCGCCGATCGTCATCCGCCTCGACGGCACCAACGCGGTCGAGGGCCGCGAAATTCTGAGCTCGCACGAATCGGATCGACTCGTGAGCAAGCCCACGATGGTCGAAGCCGCGCGCACCGCCGTCGCGATGGCGAAGGGGAACTGATGAGCATCTTGGTGAACGCCGATACCAAAGTGATCGTGCAAGGTCTCACCGGCGGTCAAGGCCGCTTCTACGGATTGCGGAACCGCGCGTACGGCACCAAGGTCGTCGGTGGCGTGAGCCCGAAGAAGGCCGGTACCGACGTCGACGGCATTCCCGTGTTCGCGTCGGTGAAGGAAGCGGTCGCCGAGACGGGCGCCACCGCGACGATGGTGATCGTCCCCGCGCCCGTGGCCGGTGCCGCGGTGTTGGAAGCCGCGGAAGCCGGCATCGAGTTGATCGTCGCGGTCACCGAAGGCATCCCGATGCACGACGAGGCCAGCTTCTACAACCGCGTGAAGCGTGACTTCCCGGCCTCGCGCATTCTCGGCCCGAACTGTCCCGGCCTGTTGACGCCGGGGGAGTGCAACATCGGCTTCATCCCCGCGGAGGTCGCGCGCGGCCGGCGGTCCGGTCGGCATCGTCAGCCGCTCGGGCACGCTTACCTATCAGGCGCTCAACGAGCTCGCGGATCTCGGCCTCGGCGTGACCACGTGTGTGGGCATCGGTGGCGACCCGGTTCCGGGTACGAGTTTCATCGACTGCCTCGAGCTGTTCGAAGCCGATCCCGAGACCAAGGCCGTGATCATGTTCGGCGAGATCGGCGGATCGGCCGAGGAAGAGGCCGCGGAGTTCATCAAGTCGAAGATGTCGAAGCCGGTGGTCAGCTACGTCGCCGGCGTGACCGCGCCGCCCGGCAAGAAGATGGGCCACGCGGGCGCGATCATCTCCGGCTCGAAGGGAACCGCACAGGCGAAGATGGCCGTGCTCGAAGACGCGGGCGTGCGCGTCGCGACCAACCCGACCGCGGCCGGCGAGTTGATGGCCGAAGTGGTCGCCGCGCTCTAACGCCGCGCGTCTTATGTAGGCGCGCGGCCCGCAGGCGGTGCCGGCGGCTCCCATGGCGGCGGGGAGCCGGAGCCGGTGGTGCCGTTGGAGTCGGTGGGGCCGGAGGCGGTTGCCACGGCGCGCTCGGCGGCGGGACCGGCGGTGGCCAACCCGGGCGGATCGTGTCGAGTGGGTCCGACGGGAAGCCCGGATTCTGCGGCGGGGTGGGCGGCGGCCCGAACGATCCGCCCCCGGATCTTCCCGGTCCGGTGTAGTGCACGCGCACCATCGCGATCAGCCACGCGAGCAACACCAACGCGATGCCGAACCCGATCGTGATGAGCGCGGGCCGGGCGAGGTTCGCGTGGACGCTGCCGAACGAGCGCTTGAAGTTGGTGACGTCACCCGCGAACAGGTACAGGCCGAACGCCGCGAAGACCGCACCGGCCCAGGCCGTGAAGCGGCGGCCGCCGAAGTCGCCGACGAGCGCGAAGGCGAGACCGGCCACGAGCGTGAGGACGCCACCGAACCACACGTGATGCGCGGCGTTGCCGAGTACTTCGGTACCGGTGAACAGCGCGAGGAAACCGGGCACGACGAGCGCGGTGCCGAGTCCGAAATAGCGCCGCCGATCCAACATCCAGAGCGCGCCGGTGTATGCGATTCCGAACAGCAACGACACGATCCCGATCTCGAGTGACTTGTCGCTCGACCCCGTACCGAAGTTGCCCGGCTCCAATCCGCCGGTGAACGGCGAAGGGCTCGTATCGGAGGGTCCGGGCAGGCTGAATCCGCCGCCCTCCAGCTGCGCGCACTGGTCGCCGGATCCGGCCGGCTGCGTGTTGCCACACGTGTCGCCGAATTCCTCGTAGTCGCTTCCCGGTTCGGCGTTGTCGTACACCGTGTCGCACGCGCTGCCGTCGCCGTAGCTGCACGACAACGCGGTCGGGTACAGCGAGTTGGTCGGGTCGAGGTCGGTGACCGCGACCTGGCCCTGCAGCGCGCTCAGGCTGAACGTCGTGTGCGCGGGCGGCGACGGAATCGGTGCGGCGGAGTACGCGTCGGTACCCGCGGCTTCACCGAGCATCCAGAGCCAGAGAAGCAGCAGCGCCGCGCCGACGAAGATCGTCCGCCCTCGCGTGCGCGGTGCGACGAAGCACACGACCCATCCCAGGATCGTCAGGATGAGGAACGGCCGGATGTCTGCGAACTTGTGCGCGTTCGGAAGCAGCCACCATCCGAAAACGCCGGGCACGCCCACCACGATCAGGGTCACGGCCGCGGGATGCGTCTCGGGTGGGAGCAACGAGAGTGCGAGGAAGCCGACCGCGATCAGCACCGCGAACAGCGCGACGCCGGGCCACCGGCCGTGGCCGTGCGTGCTGAAGTCGCCGCTCAGCAGCAATACGCCGACGGCGATTCCGATGGCACCGGTAAACGCCACCGCGTCGGAAGCGGCCGGCGCGCTCCGCTCGGCTGCCCGCGCACCCAGGAGCGCGTTCTTGTCGATCACCATGCGGTTCCCCCACTCGGCGCGTCAGCGCCGGTAGCGCATCACCCGGCAGTGTTCGGTGTGGAACCCGCTCCGGTGACGCGCATGATCGCTCCGACGAGGAGCGCGATTCCTGCGATCAGCATGAGCCAGAAGCCGATGCCGAGAGACACTCCGCCGTGGCTCGTGATGAGGAAGGCCAGCATCATCAGTGCTGCCTGGAAGCCGAGTGCGAGGTGCACCTGATCCCAGGTCAACCCGAGGGGCTTCTCGGGAAGCGTCACGTTCGATGCGAATGAGGTGAGCGCGACCTGCGCCGCCATCGCAACGCCACACAACACGATGATCGTGACGATGCCGAACAACCCGCTGCTCCAACCGTTGAGCGATGCGGTGTGCGTGCTGCCGAAGATGGTGGTGGAGACCGTGTAGAACGCGAGGAACGAACCGATCAGCATCACGGCCCCGCCGGCCATGATGACGATGTTGGCCGGCGAGAGTTTCGTCTGGTTCACGAGGGGCCTCCCGTCAGCCGATCGCGCCGGTGTGGCGCTCCCGCTGCATCATCACGCCACCGACCGCGAGGGCGATCCCGCCCAGCATCTCGAGCCATAGTCCGATTTGCTTGTCGCCGGTGTCGGTGAGCAGCCACCCGATGGCCATGAGGCCGGCCAGCAGCCCGACCACGAGGTGCAGCTGTTCCCAGGTGAACCCGAAGACCTCGTCGGGGAGTTTCACGTTCGCATATTTCGTCAGCGCGATCTGGGTCGCCATCGCCACTCCGTAGAGCGGCAGGAGCGTTGCGATCGGGAAGTTGCCCGAGCTCCACGCGCCCCTGTCGAAACGAAAGTGGAGGAACGACGCGACGAGCATGATCGCCCCCGCGATCATGATGATGAGCTCCGACGTCGTCGGCTGCGATGGTCCGTCCACTGCGACTCCCCTTGGGTGTCAGTCGGCGTGTGCAAGTCGGCGATCGAGAAATGTCTGTGGGCGAAAGTGAAACACGTTCGGGGTCGAATTCAGGGGATTTGCCCAGGCCAGCGCGGTCGCGCCCCCGCTAGGGTGCAGGCATGCGGGTCGGCGTCCTCGCTTCCGGGAGTGGCACCATCCTCGCTGCGATGCTCGACCGGCAGCTTCCCATCGTGGTCGTGCTCGCCGACCGACCGTGCGGCGCGCTCGGGATCGCGGAGCGCGCCGGAGTGGCCGCCGAACTCTTGGAGCGCACCGATTTCAGCCCGTCTTTCGACCGAGTCGCCTACACCAAAGAGGTCGTTGCCGCGCTCGAGCGCCACGACGTCGACTTCGTCGCCATCGCCGGGTTCGGCACGGTGCTCGCGGAGCCGTTCATCGACTCCTTCGGGCGCGCGCAGTGAACACGCATCCGGCGTTGCTGCCCGCGTTCAAGGGTTGGCACGCGGTACGCGACGCGCTCGCGGCCGGCGTGAAGGTCACCGGCTGCACCGTCCATCTGGTCACCGAAGATGTCGACGCGGGCCCGATCCTCGCTCAGCAGGCCGTGCCCGTGTTCGACGACGACACCGAGGAAACCTTGCACGAACGCATCAAGGCCGTGGAACGTCAGCTGTACCCCGACGCGATCGAGAAGCTTGTGAATGAAGGCACGCGATGAGCGGCGACCGGAAGATCGAACGCGCATTGCTGTCGGTGTGGGACAAGGGCGGCCTCGTCGAGCTCGCCGCGTGCTGCACGAGCTCGGGGTGGAGCTGGTCTCGTCGGGCGGCACCGCGACCGCGATCGCGGAAGCCGGGATACCCGTGACCGCCGTGGCAGATGTAACCGGGTCACCCGAGATGCTCGACCACCGCGTGGTCACGCTGCACCCGAAGATCCACGGCGGACTTCTCGCCGACCGCAGTAAGGAAACGCACCGCGCCGATCTCGAGGCGAACGACATCAAACCCTTCGACCTCGTCGTCTCGAACCTCTACCCATTCCTCGAGCGGCCCGAGATCGAGACCATCGACATCGGCGGACCCGCGATGACGCCGCGCCGCCGCGAAGAACCACGACTGGGTCACGATCGTGACGAGTCCCGAGCAATACGGGCCGCTCGTCGACGAGTTGCGCGCCAACAACGGCGGGGTGAGTGCGGAGACGCGGCGGGCATACGCGCTCGAAGCGTTCGCGCGCACCGCCGCGTACGACGCCGCGATCGTGCAGTGGTTCGAAGGCGACGAGCTGCTTCCGGCGCACCTGGTGCTCGCGCTCGACCGCACCGACGAAACCTTGCGCTACGGCGAGAATCCGCACCAGCCCGCGGCCCGGTATCGACGCCACGGCGTGACGAGTTGGTGGGACGGCGTCACCCAGCACGGCGGACTCGCGCTCTCGTACTTGAACTACTACGACGCCGATGCCGCGTGGTTACTCGCGCACGACCTCGGCGACCGCGCGGTGTGCGCCATCATCAAGCACGCAAACCCCTGTGGCGTAAGCGTGAACGACGACCTCGCCACTGCCTACGCGCGTGCGCTCGCGTGCGACGAACGCTCCGCGTTCGGCGGGATCGTCGCGTTGAACCGTCCGATCGACACCGCGACGGTCGAGCTCATGGTCGCCGGACCGCAGGCCGATCTCGTCATCGCGCCCGGCTACGAGCCCGGCGTGATCGACGCGTTGCGGGCGTGCCGCAAGAACACGCGCATTCTCGAGGCGCCGGTGCCGGGATCCGAGACGCTCGACATTCGTCAGATCTCGGGTGGATTCCTCGTTCAGGCGCCCCGGAACTTCACCGCGACCCGCAACGACTGGCGGGTCGTGACCAAGGTCGCGCCGACTCCCGAGCAGTGGGCCGATATCGAGCTCGCGTGGCGGTTGGTCGGCCACGTGAAATCGAATGCGATCGTGCTCGTGAAAGACGGTCAGGCGGTCGGCATCGGCGCCGGCCAACAGAATCGAGTCGAGTCAGGGCTGATCGCGGCGATGAAGGCGGATGGCCGGGCCGTCGGCGGCGCCAGCGCGAGCGACGCCTTCTACCCGTTCGAAGACGGGATCGAAGCGGCCGCGGCCGCGGGCGTCGCCGCGGTGATCCAGCCGGGTGGCGCGATGCGCGACGACGCCATCATCGAGAAGGCCGACGAGCTCGGGCTCGCGATGGTGTTCACCGGGGAAAGGCACTTCCTGCATTGAGCGCGATCCTCATGCCCGGCGCTCCCGTCGCGGAGGCGACGTTCGCAGCGCTCGAGCCGCGTATCAAAGTGCTCGTCGATCGCGGCTTCACGCCGGGGCTGGCGACGATCCTCGTCGGTGACGACGGCGCGAGCGCGGGCTACATCCGGATGAAGCAGGAGAAGGCGCACGAGGTCGGTCTGACCGCGCCGCACGTCCACCTTCCGCAGAACGCGACCCAAGCTGACCTCGTCGCCGCGATCCACGCGTTCAACGACGATCCCGCGGTCGACGCGATGCTCGTGCAACATCCCGCGCCGCCGCAGATCGATTACGAAGCCGCGCTGCTCGAGATGGATCCCGACAAGGATGTCGACGGTTTGCACCCCGTCAATCTCGGGCGGCTCGCGCTCGGTGTTCCCGGTCCGGTGCCGTGCACGCCCGCGGGCATCGAGGCGCTACTCGCGCACTACGAGATTCCGGTATCAGGGCACGAGGTCGTGATCCTCGGGCGGGGATTCACCTTGGGTCGGCCCCTCTCGATGCTGCTGTCGCAAAAGCGCCCGACCGCCAACGCCGCGGTCACAGTCGTGCACACGGGCGTACCGGATTGGCCCCGATACACCCAGCGCGCCGACATCGTGGTCGCCGCGGCCGGCGTCCCCGGGATCCTCCAACCCGAGCACATCCGGCCCGGGGCCGTGGTTGTGGGCGGTGGCGTCCGCTACGAGGGCAAGCGCCTGCTGCCCGATGTCGACGAGGCCTGCGAGGAAGTGGCGGGGTGGATCACTCCTCGTATCGGTGGGGTCGGGCCCGACGACTATTGCGATGTTGTTTCGTAACGCCGTCGAGGCCGCGGAGCGCAGGGCGGGCATCGTAGAGTCGTCTTGATGAGCTCTCCCGCGGAGCCGCTCCCCGTTCCGCAGTGCACGGTTTGTGGCACAGAGGTCGAGATCAATACTGCACGGTGTCCATCGTGCGGACTCGCGCGTCCCGCGGCGCGTGGTTCGCAGGTGCTCGGTCGCAGCGGCTTCTGGATGCTCGGTGCGGTGCTGCTCGCGGTCTACGCGATCGTGTTGCTGATCGTCGCGACCGCGCACTGATCATTCCACCCTGCTCATTCCCAGGTCTGATCATTCAGCGTCTGATCGCTCCAGCAACGCGCGGATCCGTTCGGCGAGCGCGTCGAGGTCGGCGTCGGGAATGTCGAGGTAGCCGTTCTCGTGCATGAGCGCGAAGTACTGCTGTTCGAGATAGGGAAGTCCGGGTGGCAGCGGCGCGACGTGCCAATGCACGTGCGAGACGGCGTTGGTGGCTCCCGAGACTCAGCACGTAGAGCCGTTCGGTCGGCACCGCCTCGCTGACGGCGCGACCGACGCGATGAACGCGACGTTGGAGCTCGACGTATTCCTCCATAGTGAAGGCGTCGACCACATCGGTGCGGTGCTCGAGCGGCGCAACCAGCGTGTACCCGAGGAGGGTCGGCCACTTGGCGAGAAACGCCACGCACACGTCGTCGCGGAAGACGACGCGGTGATCCTCTCGCTCACCCGCCACGATCGAGCAGATGAAGCAGCTTCCTTCCTGGGCCGCGGTCGTGACGGTCTCGACGTAGGCGGGGACATCGAGCGCGATCTTCGGGTAGCGCGCCAACTCCGGGTGATCAGGCATGGGCAAAGTCTGGTCTCGAACGCCGGATGTGTGCCCGGCGGGCTGCATCCGGCAGCATGGCCGGGTCCGAACACCTGGGGGAGGACCCAGTGCTGCTCGCCGAGCTGATCGTCCGACACACGCGTCGTCATATGCCGACGCGTCGGGTCGCGCTCGAGAGCGCCTATCTGCCCACCTCCGGGCCGGCCCACGGCTCCGCACTTCTGGCCGCGGTGCTCGCGACGAATCTTCCCGCGGTCGACGACGACGAACGCGAGTTGCTCGCTCGCCTGTTGCGCGACGCGCGTGACGGGCTCTCGATCCCGCGCATCGCGCTCCGGCACCGGCTGCAACGCGACGTGCACGGACTCGACCGGTCGCGTCACCGCATGATCGGCGAAGACGGCAAGCTCGTCATCGAGATCGACAACCACGGCGCGCAGGTGCCGCAAGTGCTCGGCGCGGTGATGGGCGCGGCGTGGCTACCGCGGTCGGGACGCGAGCCCGCGCTCGATGTGTTGCGCCGCGTGGTCGAGGGCCGATGGAACGGCCTCACTCGTGACGTCGAAGTGCGTTTCGTCGCACCCGACATGTGGGACTACCTGCGACCGCCGTTGGCCGCGTCGAGCGAATGGCAGCCCGGCGGCCCGCCCGACGAAGAAGATTGGCGCGGCACCGCCGCCGATCAGCGTTGGGCGATGGAAGTGCTCGGTCTGCGCGCCGGGCATGGCCGTGGAACGTGACGACATCAACCGGCGCTTCCGCCGGATGCTCCGCGATGCGCATCCCGACAGCGGTGGCGCGGCGGGAGCGGCCGCATCACGGATCGCCGAGCTGACCGAAGCCCGCACGATCCTGTTGCATCTTGCTTCGTCGGAAGTTGCGGCCCAGGGCTAGTTTTCGGCTCATGAAACAACCTGTGCGCGTTGCGGTGACCGGTGCGGCCGGTCAGATCGGCTACAGCCTCGTGTTCCGGATCGCCAGTGGCGATCTCCTCGGTCCGGACCAGCCCGTGATCCTCAGTCTCCTCGAGATCACGCCCGCGCTGCCGGCGTTGAACGGCGTCGTGATGGAGCTGCTCGACTGCGCGTCGCCGCTCGTCGCCGACATCGTGACCACCGATAACGCCGAGGCCGCGTTCGACGGTGTGAACTACGCGCTGCTCGTCGGTTCGCGACCGCGCACGAAGGGCATGGAGCGCAAGGAGCTGCTCGAAGCGAACGGCGCGATCTTCACCGCGCAGGGCAAGGCGCTCGCGGCCAAGGCGGCCGACGACATTCGCGTGCTGGTTGTCGGGAATCCGGCCAACACGAACTGCTTGATCGCGATGAACAACGCGAAGGGAATCGCGCCCGAGCGGTTCACTGCGATGACCCGCCTCGACCACAACCGGGCGAAGGCGCAGCTCGCGGCCAAGGTCGGCAAGCCGGTCGCGTCGGTCACGCGTATGACGATCTGGGGCAACCACTCGGCGACGCAGTACCCCGACGTGTTCCACGCCCAGGTCGACGGCAAGCCCGCGGCGGATCTCGTCGATGCCGGTTGGATCGAGAAGGATTTCATTCCGACCGTGCAGCAGCGGGGCGCCGCGATCATCGAAGCTCGGGGCGCGTCGAGCGCGGCGTCGGCCGCCAACGCCGCGCTCGATCACGTGCGCGAGTGGGCGCTCGGCTCGGCCGATGGCGACTGGGTGAGCATGGCCGTTCCGTCGGACGGTTCCTACGGCGTCCCCGAGGGTTTGATCTCGGGCTTCCCGTGCACGACCAAGGCCGGCGTCTGGTCGATCGTGCCCGGCCTCGACATCGACGACTTCTCCCGGTCCCGCATCGACGCGTCGGTGGGCGAGCTCGGCGAGGAGCGCGACGCGGTTTCGGAGCTCGGCCTGATCTGACGCCGCGCCGGTAGTTTTGGGCCATGAAGCAGTGGCGCCAGCCGAGCCCGTTCGGTGAGGTCACGGTCGTGGTGTCGGAGCGCGGCGTGCGCGAGATCAGCCTGCCCGGCGACGATCAGCCCGACGGCGTGCTCGGCGCCGCCGACGCGCAGATCAAGCGGCAGCTCACCGAGTGGTTCGCCGGCACGCGCCACGACTTCGATTTTCCGCTCGACCTCGATGGTGTCGACGGGTTCCGGCGCACCGTGCTGGAGACGCTCGCGCACGACGTTGGGTGGGGTGAGGTCGTCACCTACGGCGAGCTCGCGGGCATGGCCGGCCGCCCGCGTGCCGCGCCGCGGTCGGCAGCGCGATGCGCGACAACCCCTTGCCGTTCGTGATCCCGTGCCATCGCGTCGTCGCCGCGGGCGGACGCATCGGCGGCTACGGCGGCGGCCGCAACGCGGTGGCGCTCAAACGCCGACTCCTCGAACGCGAAGGCGTCACCGACCTCCGTCCCTAACACGCCGAACCTGCGTGAGTACACCGCGGTATACGCGGTCAAGTCACGCAGGTTCGTATTTCTAGCGGAGGGCGACGGGTTTCGAGACGTCTTTGAAGAAGTCGTTGCCTTTGTCGTCGACGACGATGAAGGCGGGGAAGTCGACCACGTCGATCTTCCACACCGCTTCCATCCCGAGCTCGGCGTACTCGAGCACCTCGACCTTGGTGATGCAGTCTTTGGCGAGCACCGCGGCGGGCCCGCCGATCGACCCGAGGTAGAAACCGCCGTGCTCCTGGCACGCGTCGGTCACCGCCTTCGAACGGTTGCCCTTCGCGAGCATCACGTAGGAGCCGCCGTTCCGCTGGAACAAGTCGACGTAGGAGTCCATGCGTCCCGCGGTGGTCGGGCCGAACGAACCCGATGCGTAACCGTCAGGAGTCTTGGCCGGGCCCGCGTAATAGACGCAGTAATCCTTCATGTACTGCGGCAGACCGTCTCCGGCATCGATGCGTTCCTTGAGCTTGGCGTGCGCGATGTCACGCGCCACCACCATCGGACCGCTCAGCATCACGCGCGTCTTCACGGGGTAGTGCGAAAGCGCGGCGCGGATCTCGGTCATCGGACGGGTGAGATCGATGCGCACGACCTCTTCGCCTTCGAGGTGGTCGTCGGTGATCTCGGGAAGGTATTGCGCGGGGTCGGTCTCGAGTTGCTCGATGAACACGCCGTCGGCGGTGATCTTGCCCAGCGACTGGCGGTCGGCCGAGCACGAAACCGCGAGCGCGACCGGACACGACGCGCCGTGACGCGGGAGGCGGATCACCCGCACGTCGTGGCAGAAGTATTTGCCGCCGAACTGCGCGCCGATCCCGAACTCCTGGGTGAGCTTCAACACCTGACCCTCGAGCTCGACGTCACGGAAGCCGCGACCGAGCTCGTTCCCGGTGATCGGAAGTGAATCGAGATAGCGCGCCGACGCGAGCTTCGCGGTCTTCAAGCACTGCTCGGCCGACGTCCCTCCGATCACGAGCGCGAGGTGATACGGCGGGCATGCGGCCGTGCCGAGCGTGCGCAGCTTCTCGTCGAGCCAGCGCAACAGCGAGTCGGGATTGAGGAGCGCCTTCGTCTCCTGGAAGAGCAGGCTCTTGTTGGCCGAGCCGCCGCCCTTCGCCATGAACAACAACTTGTACGCATCGCCGTCGACCGATTCGATCTCGATCTCGGCGGGCAGGTTCGTGCCGGTGTTCTGCTCGTCGTAGGTGGTGAGCGGCGCCATCTGCGAGTAGCGGAGGTTGTCGTCGGCGTACGTGCGGAAGATGCCGCGCGCGATCGCTTCGCGGTCGCCACCGCCCGTGAGCACGAGCTCGCCCTTCTTACCTTTGACGATCGCGGTGCCCGTGTCCTGGCACGACGGCAGGATCCCGCCCGCCGCGATGCACGCGTTCTTGAGCAGCTCCGTCGCGACGAACACGTCGTTCGGTGACGCTTCGGGATCGTCGAGGATCGCGGCGAGTTGGGCGAGGTGGCCGGGCCGGAGCAGGTGCGCGATCTCGAACATCGCGGTCTTGGTGAGCAGGGTGAGGGCTTCGGGGTCGACCTGCAGGAATCGCCGCCCGCCGGCCTCGAACGTCGACACGTAGTCGGTGGTGAGCAGCCGGTACGTCGTGTCGTCGGCACCGAGCGGAAGCATCTCTTGATAGGCGAAATCGACCATGGCGTCACGGTAGCGGCCGGGTTCGGGAATACGGTTCTCGGGAATCACCGGAGGTGGCATGGCTGGGTACCGCGTGGAGCACGATTCGATGGGCGACGTGAAGGTCCCCGTCGACGCGCTCTGGGGTGCGCAGACGCAGCGCGCGGTCGACAACTTCCCCATCTCGGGGATACCGGTGAACGAGCGCGTGATCCGGGCGCTCGCGTTGGTCAAGGCCGAGGCGGCGCGGGTGAACGCGGCGCTGGCCGAGGTGCCGGCCGTCGACCGGCCGACCGCGAATGCGATCGCCGCCGCCGCCGACGAGATCGCGGCCGGCGCCCACCTCGACCAGTTCCCGATCGATGCCTACCAGACCGGCTCGGGCACGTCTTCGAACATGAACGCCAACGAGGTGATCGCGGCCCTGGCCACGGCGCGTCTCGGTCCCGACGCCGCGGTCCATCCCAACGACCAGGTGAACGCGTCGCAGTCTTCGAACGACGTGTTTCCTTCGGCAGTGCATCTCGCGGCCGCGATCGGAGTGGTCGACGAGTTGGTACCCGCGGCGCAGATACTCGTGAAGGCGTTGCGCAAGAAGCAGCGCGAGTTCGCGCACGTGGTGAAGTCGGGCCGCACGCACCTGATGGACGCGACGCCGGTCACGCTCGGTCAGGAGTTCGGCGGGTACGCGTCACAGATCGAAGACGGGATCGCGCGGCTGAACGATTCCCTGCCACGGTTGTGCACGCTCCCGCTGGGAGGAACCGCGGTCGGTACCGGTATCAACGCACCCAAGGGATTCGCCCGCAAAGTGATAGCCCGGCTCGCGCAGCGCACCGGTCTTCCGTTGCGCGAAGCGAAGGATCATTTCGCGGCGCAGGGTGCGCGCGACGCGTTGGTCGAGACGAGTGGGCAGTTGCGCACGCTGGCGGTGTCGCTGGTGAAGATCGCCAACGACCTGCGGTGGATGGGGAGCGGGCCGCGCGCCGGCCTGGCCGAGATCCGCTTGCCCGATTTGCAACCCGGCTCGTCGATCATGCCGGGCAAGGTGAATCCGGTGATTCCCGAAGTCGTCACCCAAGTCGGCGCGCAGGTGATGGGCAACGACGCCGCGATCGGCTTCGCGGGGGCGCAGGGAAACTTCGAGCTCAATGTGTTCGTCCCGATGATCGCCCGCAACCTGCTCGAATCGATCGCCTTGCTCACGAGCGCGTGCACGGTGCTCGCGGAGAAGTGCGTCGCCGGCATCGAAGCCAACGTCGACCGGTTGAAGGGCTACGCGGAGTCGTCGCCGTCGATCGGTACCGCGCTCGCGCCCCATCTCGGCTACGAGGTCGCGGCCGAAGTCGTGAAGGAGTCGACGCGTACCGGCAGGTCGATCCGCGAGATCGTGCTGAAGCGCAAGCTCATGACCGGGGCCGAGCTCGACCGCGCGCTCGACGTCGAGGCGATGACGCGCGGCGGCATCATCGGATGAGCTCCGGTTGCCGGATGAAGGCGAACTGATCTCGTGGACCAGGCTTCGAGACGGACGATCATCGCCGCGTTCCTGGCGAACCTCGGGATCGCGCTCAGCAAGTTCATCGTGTTCCTCATCACCGGCGCAGCATCGATGCTCGCCGAAGCGATCCACTCGCTGGCCGACACGGGGAACCAGGGCCTGCTCATGCTCGGCGGGAAGGGCTCGCAAAAGCCCGCCGACGAGGAGCATCCGTTCGGGTACGGCACGTTGCGTTACTTCTGGGCGTTCGTGGTCGCGCTGGTGCTGTTCAGCGTCGGTGGATTGTTCGCGATCTTCGAAGGCGTCGAGAAGCTCATCAACCCGCACGAGATCAGCGGCGTCGGGTGGGCGATCGGCGTGCTCGTGGTGAGCGCCGCGCTCGAGACGTTCTCGCTCCGCACTGCGTTGCACGAGAGCAAGGAGGAGCGTAAAGGCCGGTCGATCCTCAAGTTCGTCCGGCGCACGAAGATTCCCGAACTCGCGGTCGTGGTCCTCGAAGACATCGGCGCGCTCATCGGGCTCGCGTTCGCGCTCGTCGGTGTGATCCTCGCGGCGGTGTTCGACGAGCCCCGCTTCGATGCGCTCGGCAGCCTGGCCATCGGCCTGCTGCTCGTCACGATCGCCATCGTGCTCGCGATCGAAATGGCGAGCCTGCTCGTCGGGGAATCGGCCGCGCCCGAGGTGGTCGAACAGCTCCGCGCGATCCTCGATGCGCATCCGTGCGTGACCCACGTGATCGCGCTACGCACCCAACACATCGGTCCCGACGACCTCATGATCAACACCAAGCTCGAGTTCAACGCAACGCTCCTCGCGCCCCGCGTTGCCGAAGTCGTGAACGAGCTCGAAGTGCAACTACGCGCCGCGGTTCCCATCGCGCACACGATCTTCATCGAACCCGACGTCTACCGCTCTCCTGACGAATCTGCCGGCCGGTCGATGTTCGCGTAGAGGAACGCGAGTACGTCGCCAAGCATGTCGTCGTCCACGAGCTCGGGATCGAGGAACCACAAGCCCGCGAACCCGTCGAACATCGCCAGCATCATTTGCGCCAGGACCGGTATCGGGTACGCCGGGACCGTTCCCATCCGCTCGTGCTCCTCAGTGATGAGACGAATGGCGGCGTCACGACTGCGGCGAGCGTTGGCGGCGAGCTTGGCCCGGGTCTCCGGATTGCGCGCGGCGTAGGCCATGAACTCGTAGTGGAGCGCACTCATGTCGCGGTCGAAGCTCCCGGCGATGAGATCTTGTATCCGCGGGAGTTGCTCATCACCGGAGCCCGCGGGCGCGTCGAGCTCCGCGGAGAACGCAGCAGTCATCTGAGCGTTCCGGTAGTCGATGAGCGCGAGGAAGAGGTCTTCCTTGTTCTTGAAGTTCGAGTAGACGGCGCCTTTGGTAAAGCCGGCGGCGGCGGCGACGTCGTCGAGCGAGGCACCGTGGTAGCCGTCGCGCGCAAAGACGATCGCCGCCGCGTCCAGCAGGTGCTCGCGGGTCATCGCCCGTCGGCGCTCGGGGGTGAGCGGCTCCATCTTCATGGGAAAGCTCTTGATATACCGGTGAACATCAGAGATACTCATAAGTATGTCGGATACGGCTCAGCACGTTGCGCCCACGATAGCCCGTGCGGGCGGGAATCCGATGCTGGCCGTGACCGCGGTACGGAAGTCGTACGGCGACAAGGTCGCGCTGGCGGGCGTGGATCTGGAGGTGCGGGCCGGGACGATCCTCGGGCTGCTCGGTCCCAACGGCGCGGGGAAGACCTCGCTGGTCTCGATCGTCGCCGGGCTGCGTCGTCCCGACGCGGGGACGGTGCTCGTCGGTGGGATCGACGTGGTGCGCGCTCCACAACGCGCACGCGGGCTCATCGGGCTCGCGCCGCAAGAGACGGGCGTGTACATGCCGCTCAGCGTGCGCGACAACCTGCGTTTCTTCGGCGGCCTCGCCGGCCTTCGCCGCACCGAGTTGCGCGGCCGGATCGACGAGACGGCGGCCGCGCTCGGCCTCACCGAACTGCTCGGGCGACGCGTGGCCGAGCTCTCGGGGGGAGAGCGCCGCCGCTTGCACACCGCGATCGCGTTGTTGCACCGACCCCCGCTCGTGCTCCTCGACGAGCCGACGACTGGCGCGGATGTCCGCACGCGGACCCAGATTCTCCAACTCGTGCGCCGGCTCGCCGACGAAGGTTCTGCGATCGTGTATTCGACGCACTATCTCCATGAGATCGAGGAGCTCGACGCGTTCGTCACCTTCATCGACGCGGGCCGGGTCGTTGCGAGCGGGAGTACTGCTGAGCTCGTACAGCGTTACGGATCGAGTGTGCTCGAGCTCACCTTCGTGCACGATGTTCCTGCGGTTGCCCGCGTGGATGGTGCACGCGTCGACGGATCGACGGTTCGGATCCCCGCGACCGACCCGGCCATCACTGCCGCGGAATTGCTCCCGCGACTCGGAATGCACGCGGCGGATTTGCGGTCGATCGAAGTGGTGCGGCCCAGCCTCGAATCCGTGTTCCTCACCGTCACCGGTCGTCGCTTCGGCGCGCAGACGCTCGAGCCGGTCGGATGATGCCGGTGGGGATGATGGCGGTGCGGCGGGTCGGCGTGATCCTCGCGCACGAGTTCCGTCTCATTCGGCGCGACCCGTTCCCGATCCTGGTGCTGGTCGTTTTTCCGATCATCGACATGGCGTTCCTCAAAGCGGCCTTCCGGCCCGCGCTGGTGCAGGCGGGTCATCCGCATGCCAATGGCGCCGAACAAGTTGTCCCGGGCCAGGCGGCGATGATGGCGTTCTTCGTCGTGTCGTTGGTGGTGTTCGCGTTCTTCTCCGAATTCACATGGGAAACGTGGGATCGGCTACGCGGCGAGCGCGGCTACCTCGATCGAGATCGTGCTCGGCAAGGCCATTCCTCGAGTGTTGATGGTGCTGGCCCAGTTCGTCGTCGTGTTCATGGCCGGGGTCGTCATCTTCAACTTGCACATCCGAGGCCGAGCGATCGCGTTGGTGCCCTTGGTCGCCGCGTTCTCCGTTTGCTTGGTACTGCTCGGAGTGGCGGTGACTGCCTTCTGCCGGACGGCACAGCAAGCGGGCTCGTTCTCGACCGCCGGGATGGTGTTGTTCGGCGCGATCGGCGGCGCGCTGGTTCCGATCAGCGTGCTTCCCGATTGGGCGCGTGTCGTCGCCCCCGCGATCCCGACTTACTGGGCCATGCGGGGCTTCCGATCGGTGATCCTCGATGGCCGAGGACTTGGTGGGGTGATCGCGCCGGTCGCGGTGCTCGGCGCGATGACGGCGCTGTTTGCCCTCGCGGCGCTCCGACGCTTGCGTTTCGACGAAGCCAAGGTCGCCTGGCTGTAACTCAGGCTTCGGTTCGTACGACCACCGTCTTGTGCGTGTGCTCGGTCGAGCGCGTCGGCGGCGTTAGCCCAATCGACGACGCTCGCGGTTACGAGCTCGGGATGCAACCGGCCGGAGGTCATGAGCTCGAGCACCGAGGGGATCCCGGCCCGCGCGCTCACGCGGCTGGTCGTGAGCGTCACGCCGCGGGTGTACATCTCGAGCATCGGGATCGTGATGTCGGCGCCGAAGTACACGGTGGTCGACGTGCACGTGCCGCCCGCCTCGGTTGATCGCAACGCGGTCGCGAGCCCCTTCGGTTCGGTCGTGTGGTTCACGGTGATCGGATACGGCCCGTACCGCTTGCCGATCGGCTCCTCCATCGCGTTGGCACCGACGCTTGCCGCGACCGCCAACCGATCGGGATCTTCGTCGACGTAGTCGACGCGTTCGCTCCCGAGCGCGACCGCGACCGCCGCCGCGTAGAGACCGACACTGCCACCGCCCGCGCCGCCGAGAACCAGCACGGGCGCGCCCGGGCGTTCGGCGAGATACGGCGCAACCGCGCGCCAACCGTCGGGCACGTTGTCACTCACGCTCGCGGCCGCCGCGGGGTCGATGCCGGCGGGCAACGGGACCAGCATCGCATCGGCATACGGCACTTCGACGAGGTCGCTGAGCGCGCCGCCGTACTCGCCGAGAACGGCGCCAGCCCGTACGACGCCATGAGCGGAACGTTCGCACAGCTTCCGGTGAGGCCGCGCGTGCAAGGTTCGCACGTGCCGCAGTTGATCTGGAACGGCACGACGACGCGTTGGCCGATCGTGGCAGTGCGCACCGCGTCGCCGATCGCAACCACGTCGGCGACGAACTCGTGCCCGAACGCGAACGGACCGGGGAGGGGAGCGGCCCCGGTGACGATGCCGAGATCGAGGTCGCACGTGGCGACCGCGACCGGGCGCACGAGTGCGGAAGCCGCGGTGGTCAACGTCGGATCCGGCACCTCCTGCCACTCGAGATTGCGGGGCCCGACGAACGTCAGCTGTTGCATCCCGGCGACGATACGCGCCGACCGTCGCGTGCGACCCGAGCGCCGTCTAGCGTCCGGCGGGCATGACTGCGCTTCCGCCCGAGGGGTGGTATCCCGACCCCGAGCTGGGCGGTACCGCGTGGCGGTGGTGGGACGGCGTTCAGTGGGCTCCCCAACTTCCGATGCCGGCGTACGGGTACGGCTACGGCCCGCCGCAAACCTATGGAGTTGCCCCGGCCTACGTGGCGGAGAGATACCGCGCCGCGACGACCAAGTTCGGCAACTGGTTGCGCTGGGCGATGGTCGCAAACCTCGCGTGGTTCGTGCTCCTGTTCGTCGTGATTGCCGTCGTGTTCCGGGGGAACCATTTTGACTTCGGCTCGAACGACGCGTACGGGGAACCGCACTTCTCGGGCTCGGCCATCGGGCTGCAACTCGCGTTTGTTCCTTTGAGCTTCATTTCGTACGCCTACCTCGGTGCGTTCATCGCCTGGATCTTTCAAGCCGGCAAGTTCGCCGAAGCCCGAGGGTGGCCCGCGGCGCGCGGCCGCACCCTCGGGGCTTGGAGCCTGATCATCCCGATCGTGCAGTTCTGGTGGCCCTACGAAGCGCTACGCGATTCGTATCCGCCGAGCGCACGTCCGCCGCTGCTGTTGAAGTGGTGGGTGAGCTATCTGGTCACGCCCATCGCCGCGCTCCCGGTGTACGCATTTGCGATCTTCGGCGGACCGGTCGCGACCACGATCTCGATCGTCGTCGCCGGGTGCGTATTGGCGATCCCGGTATGGCTGGGCTGGAAGGTGATCCGCGACGTCGAGGCGATGCAGCTCGCCGCGATGCAAGCGTCGAGCCGCGTCGGTTAACCCTCGGCGGAGCGTTCCTTGCCGAGGGCGAGGAGCAGGTCTTCGTGGAGTTGCATCCACACGGTGTGGTACGAATCGATGCGCGGCGAGGTGAGCCAATCGTGGCCGCCGTCATCCACCTTCTGCCGCGCGGTGCGCAACCGTTCGCGGTACGGACTGAACCGATCGACATTGCGCGCCACGCTGGAGACGAGCGGGCCGACGCGATCGTCGATCGAGGAGAGCCGGTCGAAGATCCCCCAGTCGTACTCGGGATCCTTGTGGTCGTTGGGCATACCGCCGGGCCGGACCTGCCAGTCGCTGCAGAGTCGGATGAGCTCGGTGTTGATGGTCAAGAAGCGGCGGTACGCACGGTCGACCGTCGCTTCGAGCTCACTGCCCGGTTCGACGCGTGCCCACACCGCGTGCGCGTCGCGTCCGGCCGGGGTGATCCGCACACCCCGAGCGGATTGGGAGATCAGCCCGGATTCGATCAGCGTGGTGACGACGACTCCACCGTCGACCTCGAACACGCCGCGCAGGCGCACCTCGTGGAGTAGCAGCCAGCTGTCGTGATCGAGATCTTCGGTCGGCACCGGCCGCATCGTAGAGTGCGGCCCGATGACGGACATTGCGACCCCATGACCACAATCGCAGAAGGTACAAAGGTGTTCGACGCCGCGCCGGTGCGAGGAACGTGGCGCAAGTTGAACTCACCCGACGACGTGCTCGAGTTGATGGACACGTCGGCAGAGGGGATCGTCGCGTGCGTGGCCGATGCCGGCGCGACGTTTCTCGCACCGATCTTCGACGAGCTCACCGCGGTCGTCTGCCTCTCCGGCACTCCGCAGTCACACATCGGCATCGTGAGCCGTGAGTACCAGGTTCCGTGCGTGATGGGCGCCGAGATCACGGGCTCCGAACCGGCTGATGGCGACGCGGTCGAGGTCGACTGCTCGGGCACCGCCGGCATCGTGCGGCCGGCATCGTGACCGGGCCGCGCACACCACTCGGCGCCGGTTGGACCAAGGCCGACGTCAACCGCGAGATCAGGTATCACAGCGAGATCTCGATGCAGCTGACCGCGCAGCGCACCGCGCTCGAGTCGGCGCTGATCCCGGTTACCGCGTACATCCTCGTGGCGTGCGTCGAGTGCTATCGCCGCTATCCCGAGATGATCGAAGCGATCGCCGCCGCAACCCCGCCCGAGGAGCTCGGCGCGGCCGGCCACCAGTTCGCCAACCAGATCGACAACGTGCACCTCTGGGCGGTTCCCAACTTCACCCTCATCGGCCGCAAGGTGCTCGCGACCGCGGGCATGGTCGATTGGGAAGCCGACGAGCGGCGCATGGCAACCGTGTTCGACTTCTGGGACCGCGCGGCCCGGGCGTACCGATTCGACGACGGCACGCGTCAGGCGTGGGATACCGCCGGCGCGACTCCGTACCGCGATCATGTGCGCGCGATCGCGGAGCAGTGCGCGCCGATGAACGCGGAACAGCTGACGCGGGCGACGCGACTGAATGCGTTGCTCACGTCGTACCTCTTTCTCCTGTGGTTCGACACCCGCTCCGGGTATCAAGACACCGGTCCGTATCGTGCTCGACGACGGCCGGGTCCTGTTGCTCCGCGCGTTCAACGCGCTCGGACCGTCGCACTTCCCGTGGAGCGCCGCGGTCGCGTCGGAGATGCCGTATACCGATGTGCTCGCCGCGTTCGTGCTCGACGGCGTCGACCTGAGCGTCACCGATTTCGGCACCTCGGTCACGAAGCCCGAGGACTATCTCTCCAACGTGGTCGAGTTCGGTCTGTTCGACGTGAGCAGCGGTGCTCCACAGAGGATCGACGCCGATGGTGCCGACGCGCTCGCGGCCGCGGCCAAGCGCGCGCAACGCGAGCTGTACCGGATGATCGCGGGGATGGAACGCCGGGCCAAGATCGACGCGGGTGCCTACGTGTACTTCTCGTTCCTGCGCCCGTTCGCCGACCTGGCCGGCGTCGAGCTCGATTGGACCGTCCCGCGCGACAGTCTCGATCTCTACCCGTTGCTCGAGTTGGTCGATGGCGCGTTGCCCGGTCCGGTCGTCGAAGAGACCTTCGACACCTACTACGAGAAGATTCCATGATCACGATCGCGGTATGAGCTTGCGATGACCGTTCACGCCGTCGACGAACGCGCCCACGAACCGGGCCCGTCGAATCGGTGGTCGGAAACCTGGCACCTCGACGTCGCGACCGACGACGGGATCGGGTTGTCGGTTCGGCTCGCGTGTTTACCTTCGCTCGGTGTCGCGTGGTGGTGGACCTACCTCGTGTTGCCCGACCTCCCCGGCCCGGTGGTCGTGCGCGATCACGAGGTGCCGCTGCCGCGCCAGGGTCTCGAGGTGCGCGCCGACGGCCTCTGGGGCGAGCTGACGTGTGAGACCGCGCTCGAGCACTGGTCGTACGGGCTCGAAGCGTTCGCGGTGCGGCTCGACGAGCCGGGTGACGCGTTGCTCGGCGAGATCGGCGAGCGGCTGCCGCTCGGCCTCGACATCGAGTGGGAGATCGAGCCCGATCTCGACGAACCCCACGAGCGGCCGGCGGGTTGGCCCGAGCGCGGGTACTCGCAGACCGGGATCGTGCGGGGCGAGATCCTGCTCGGCCGCTCCCGATTCGAGATCGACGCGTTCGGCCGGCGATCGCATACCTGGGGCGAGCGGGAATTCGACGCGCCCGCGCGGACTGCATGGATCCACACCGCCGACTTCGACGCCGAAATTGGCAGTGCTGGCCGATGGCCGCGTCGACGGCCGAGTCGCACCGAACGACGCGCCCGCGCGTCGGGTCACCGCGGTGCGCGAAGAGACGCAGCGCGGTAAGGACGGACTGCCGGTCGCGGCGCGCTATGTGATCGATCACGATCTCGAGGTCGACGTCGAGGTGCTCGGTCTGGCGCCGGTGCCGCTGGAACGACCCGACGGTCGGCTCGTGGTGCTGACGCGCGCGCTGTGTCGCTACGACGCGGGCGTGGACGAGGGAGGCGAGAGCCGCGTCGGAAATGGTTGGGCGAGCTGGCTCGATCCGGGCTAGGAATGTTGCGTGACCGGAACCCTCGTAGCGATCTACACCACTCCCGATGCCGGTGGGCCGATGGAAGCCCACGACGAGATTGCGGCGATCGCCGGGGCGGGACTCGCCGGTGACCGCTACGCCACCCGCGAGGGAACGTTCTCCGGTCGGGAGGGCGCGGGTCGTGAGGTCACGCTGATCGCGCGCGAAGGCATCGAGGCCGCGAATCGCGAAGGCGTCACCATCACCGCGCAGGAGGCACGCCGGAATCTCGTCACCGAAGGCATCGATCTCGACGAGCTCGTCGGCCGCAGGTTCGCCGTCGGCGAGGTGATCTTGGTCGGTGTCCGCGATTGCCCGCCGTGTGCGTACCTCGAGCAGGTCACCCGTCCCGGGGTTCGGGTTGCGCTCGACAACCGGGGCGGCTTACGAGCCGACATCGTGCAGGACGGCGTGATCCGGGTCGGCGACAAGATCACCGAGGTCGACGCGGTTTGAGCTCGCGGCAGTCGCGCGAGAGGATGCCCGGATGGACACTCGAACCACGGTTCTCGGCATCGCGCGCGGCCGCATCGTCATGGGCCTCGCGATGCTCATTCTCCCCGGAGTGATGCTGCGCATCCTGTTCGGACGCCAGGCTTCCACCCCGTCGGGCCGGGTGCTCGCCCGGATGTTCGGTGCACGCGAGTTCGTGCTCGGGGTCGGCACGGTCACGTCGGTGAAGGAAGGCACGCAGGATGCGGAGTGGGTGAGCGCATCGGCGATGGTCGACGCGGTCGACGGTCTCGCCATGGCGTTCTCGCCCGGTGTGCTTCGCCGCTCGCGTCCGAGCGCGCTGATCGGCATCGGCGCCGCGGTGGTCGGGATGCAAGCGGCGCGCAAGCTCGCCGACGAACGCCAGACCGTGGTGACCGAAGTCGTGGTCATCGACGCCAACGCCGGTAGCTGACGCCCCGGCGCGCGCTTAGAAGTCGATTCCCGACAGCTCGGGGATCCAGCGCCGAGACCGCTCCACTGCGTCGCGCCAGCGATCGCGGTCGAGCACACCCGCCGGTTCGACCGTAGCCTTCGGGTTCCAGGTGGTGGCGAGCGCTTCGATCGACTCGTGCTGGCCGACGGCGACGCCCGCGAGCAGCGCGGCTCCGAGTGCGGTCGCTTCCCGCACGCGGGAGATCTCGACCGGCCGTTGGGTCGCGTCCGCGAGGGCCTGCACGAACGTCGGGTTGTCGGTCATCCCGCCGTCGACGCGTACGCGCGGGATCTTGGTCGAGGTGTCGGCTTCGGCCACGTCGACGAGGTCGGCGCCTCGGTGCGCGATCCCTTCGAGCACGGCGCGCACGATCTCGGGCCGGCCGCTGCCCCGCGTCAGTCCGAACAGCGCGCCCCGTGCGCCGTAGTCCCACTCGGGTGTGCCCAGGCCGAGTGGCGCGGGTACGAACACGACGCCGCCGCTGTCGGCGCAGGCGGCCGCGACTTCGTGAGACTCGTCACTCGTCGCGATCAGACCGAGATCGTCGCGCAGCCACTGCACGTTGGTTCCCGCCGCGAGCATCACCGCTTCCGCGCCCCAGGTCGTATGACCGGCATGGCGCCACGCGACGATTGGGAACGTGCCGTGTTCGTTGCGCGCCGCGTTGCGGGGCGCCGCACTGTCGAGCACGAGATCGAGCATGCCGCCGGTGCCGAACGTGATCTTGGCGTCACCGCGCCGAACGCAACCCTGACCGACCAACGAGGCCTGCTGGTCGCCCGCGAGCGCGGCAATCGGCGGTGCGCCCGGAAGCGCGCTCGCGGCGCCGACCACACCCGCGGAGTCGACGATGACCGGCATCATCGCGGCGGGTACGCCGAGCCGTTCGAGCACCGCTGCGTCCCAGCCCAGAACGTCGTTCGTCTGCATGCCGGTGATCGCCGCGTTCGTCGCGTCGGTCACGTGCACCGAGCCGTTCGACAAGACCCACGCCACCCAGGTATCGACGGTGCCGAAGCAGAGGTCGGCGGCGCGCGACCGATCCTCGAGTTGATCGAGGAGCCACTGCACTTTGGTGGCCGACTGATTGGGCCCCACCCTTACGCCGTCGGCGCGCAACTCGAGGCACGCACCGATCGTGCGCAAGTCCTGCCAGCCGAGCCCGGGGCCGACCGGCACGCCGGTTGCTCGATCCCACACCACCGTCGAACCGCGTTGGTCGGAGATGCCGACTGCGTCGACCGGACCGCCCGAGTCGAGCGCGGCGCGCGCCAGCTCCAGGCAGGTCGCGCCGAGCAACTCGGCGTCGAACTGGACCATGCCGTCGGCCGGGGTGTCGGGGAGCAGCTCGCGATCGTGACTGTTCACGAAGGTGCCGTCGGCGCGCACCACCGCGGCGCGCACGCTGCTGGTACCGACGTCGACGACGAGCACCTGACCGGTCGGAGTGGTCACGATTCGTTTGGGCTCACGGCCACGGGACTGGGCCGAACGGGCTCGCGAGCCCGAGCTTGCCCGGGTTGAGGATGCCGTTCGGATCGAGCGCGTCCTTCACGCTTTGCAGCACCCCGAAGCCGGCGCCGAGCGCGTCGGCGACGAAGCGGCCGCGGTTCAGTCCGACCCCGTGGTGATGGCTGAGCGCGCCGCCCGCCGCGAGCACCGCGCGCTGTCCGGCATCCCACGCGGCGCGGTAGTACGACCTCGCGCGCACCGGCTTCGGGTTTGCCCGCGAACGTGAAGTAGAGGCACGCGCCATCGGTGTACGAGTGGCTCTGGTGCGCGGACGCGACCATCGTGCCCTCGACCGCGAGAATTGCGGCGGTGGCCTGCTCGTACACGGCGGGGAGCGCGCGCCAGGACGCCGCCACTTCCATCGTGTCGACCACGAACCCGCGACTGATCAACGCTTCGAGCGCAGATACGTCGTTGCGGTGGCCCATCCACTGTTCGACGAGCCCGACGTCGAGCGCGGGTACGCCCTCGCACTCCTCGTCGATGATCCGGCGGGTGGCCTCGACCACGTCCGCGTCGCCTTCGTCGAGCGCGAGCAGCACGATCGCGTCACCGGTTTTGAAATTTCGGTCGCCTTCGACTGCGTCGTAGAGGCGCAGAACCGCAGGGGTTGCGCCGCGCTGCACGATGCGGCGCATCGCGTCGAGCCCGTCGGTGAACGATGTGAATGCGTACGCGGCCCGGATCTCGGCCGGCGGTAGTGGATGGAGCCGGAGCCGGGCGCCGACGATGATCCCGAGCGTGCCCTCGGATCCGACGAACAGCTGCGTGAGATCGGGTCCGACCGCGGCGCGAGGCGCGCCACCGGTCGAGATCAACGTGCCGTCGGCGAGCACGACATCGAGACCGGTCACGATGTCTTCGATCTTGCCGTAGCGAGTGGAGAGTTGGCCGGCGCCGCGACACGCGAGCCAACCGCCGACGGTCGACAGCGCCATCGACTGCGGCCAGTGCCCGCAGGTGACGCCGTGCTGATCGCGGAGATCGTCTTCGAACACATCGCCGAACGTTCCCGGCAGCACGTTCACCAACATCGAGGTCTGGTCGACGTCGATGATGCCTTCCATCGCAGTGAGGTCGAGGAGCACGCCACCGAACACGGGAACGCTGGCACCGCACACGCCGCTACGTCCGGCCGCGGCGGTGACCGGGACGCGCACCTCGTTGCACAGCCGGACCACGGTCGCCACTTCCGCGGCGGAGTGCGGACGCACGATCACTGCCACGCGGGCCGTCACCTGATCGTCGAGCGCCCAGATCATCGCGAGCGGCCACCAGTCGCGGCTCGCCTCGCCGATCTCGGCCGGCGCGACCGAAACGTCGGCGCCGGTCGCGGCGAGTCTGCGCGCGGAGCTCGTCGCTCACTTCGACGCGTGCGTTGCCGGCGCGGTCACCGACACCGGCGGCGTCGCCCCCGAACGCGATCGGCGGCGTCGGCGCCCCCCGGTTGGTCTGCATCAGGCGGGCAGACTACGACGGTGGTTGCGTGAGCGCATCGAGCGCGGTCTCGGGCAGCCCGCCCGTCGACCGCTCGGTCTCGATGAGCGCTCGGTACTCCTCCACCTGACGATCGCGCTCGGCGGCGTCCCATCCGAGCTCGGCGGCCATGAGGTCGGCGACCTCGCCGGCCGCCGCGGCCGATGCATCCCGCGCGAGCAGGCGCGCCCGGGTGCGGCGGGAGAGCACGTCGTCGACGGAGCGCGCCATCTCGGCGCGAGCCGAGTAGACGACCTCGGCCTTGATGTACGACAGCCCGGGAACGATCGGCTCGGCCCACGCCGGGTTCTCGCGACAGATCGCGAGCACCTCGTGCGCGTCGCCGCCGTAGCGCGTGGCCAAGTCGGTAGGCAGACCTTTGGCGTCCCAACCGGCCGCGCCGTGCAAGCGGATGCGCTTGGTGCGGCTGCGCCGGCCGCGAATGGCGAGTCGTTCCACCGCGGCATCTACCGCGTCGGACGCCATGCGGCGGTATGTCGTCAACTTGCCGCCGGTCACGGTGATGACGCCGCTGTCGGAGGTCCGCACGGAGTGGCGGCGGGAGAGGTCGGCGGTGCGCTCGCTCTTCGCCGCCTTCACCAGCGGTCGGAGTCCGGCCCACGTACCGAGAATGTCGGCCTCGGTGATCGTGGTGGTCACCGCGGCGTTGATCGCACCGAGCAGGTACTTGACGTCTGCGGGCGTGATCTGCGGATCGTCGACGGAACCGTCATAGTCGGTGTCGGTCGTACCGATGTACGTGAACTCGTGGTCACCGGCGTCGCCGCCCCACGGGACGACGAATACTGAACGGCGATCCTTGGGAACCGGGATCACGACCGCGATCTTGTTCTGCACCAGCGACCACGGCACCGTGATGTGCACGCCTTTCGCGGGCCGGATCGACGCCGGGTGCGTACCTTCGTCGAGCGCGCGAATGTCGTCGGACCACACCCCGGTCGCGTTCACGATCACCGACGCGCGCACGCTGATGGTCTGCCCGTCGGCGACGACCCGCGCCGTTTGCACGCGCCCGTCGGTGCCCTTGTCGAGGCCGACCAGCGCCGTGTAGTTCGCGATCGCGGCGCCGTAGTCGGCGGCGGTCCGCGCGATTGCGAGCGTGAGTCGGGCGTCGTCGGTCTGGGCGTCGTAGTAGATGTACGACGCCGCGACGCGCTCCGCCGGCAGTGTGGGCATGAAGCTCAGCGCCTTCTCCTTGGAGACGCGCTGGTGCAGCTTGCCGATGCGGAGTCCGCCGGTGAGGTCGTAGGCCCACATCGTTGCGCCGAGCAGGCGCGCGATCCGGCGGGGTAGCAGGCCGTCTTTGGTGAACACCGGCAGCAGGAACGGGAGCACGCGCACGAGGTGTGGTGCGGTCTTGCGCAGGATCTGGCGTTCGGCGAGTGCTTCGTAGACGAGGCCGACCTCCTTCTGTTGGAGGTAGCGAATCCCGCCGTGCACCAGCTTCGACGACTTCGACGACGTGCCGGACGCGATGTCGTTGCGTTCGATCAGCGCGGTGCGCAGGCCGCGGGTCGCGGCGTCGACCGCCACCCCCGCGCCGGTGATGCCGCCGCCGATGACCAGCACATCGAAGTGCTCGTCGGCCAGGCGGCGAAGCGATTCTGCGCGATCGAAGCTCACCCGGGCAGGTTACCGGCGCCTTGGATTAGATGACTGTGCCGGGGGTGCCGTCGTCGCGGACGACGGGGAGGCCCGACGCGGCCCAGGCTTTCATGCCGCCTTCCATATTGGCGGCGGTGAAGCCCCACGCGATGAGGCTCTCGGCGGCGCGGGCACTGCGCGCGCCGGAGCGACACACGCACACGATGTTTCGATTCATCGGCAGTGTGAAGCGAGCCGACTCGAGCTCGCCGAGCGGGATCCACTGGGCGCGGCGGCGTGGCCGGCTTCCCATTCGTCGGCCTCGCGCACGTCGAGCAGCACGTTCTCGACGCTGCTCGACTCGGCGTCGATCGCGCTGACCAACGGGATCTTGTGCCCCTGAAACATGCTCATACTTCTTGCTACCTCCGCGGCCGCGACTTCGCGCAACCGTTTGTAATCGGCTTTGCCCGCGGGGGAGCGCTCGAGCGACTCGACCACGACGATCTGCTTCGGAACTTTGTAGGCGGCGAGCGCGGTGCGGCAGTGCTCGCGCAGCGCGTCGGCATCGATCGTGTGCCCGTCCTTCGCCTGCACCAGCGCGACGATCATCTCGCCCCAGCGATCGTCGGGTACACCGACGACCACCGCGTCGAACACGTCGTCGTGGGCGCGCAGTGCGAGCTCCACCTCTTCTGGATACACCTTCTCGCCGCCGGTGTTGATGCACGCCGAACCGCGACCCAACAAGCGAATCGTCCCGTCGGCATCGACGCTCGCGTAGTCACCCGGGATCGAGTACCGCCGGTCGCCGACCGTGCGGAACGTCGCCGCGGTCTTCTCGGGATCCTTGTAGTAGCCGAGCGGGATCGCGCCGCCGACCCCGAGCATGCCGATCGTCTCGTCGCCCGGTTGCACCAGCGTCCCGTCGTCGCCGACGACCACCACTCGCTCGCTCGCCTTGAAGCGAGCGGGCGCGATCTCGTCGCCGTCGCGCGTCTCGGTGCGCGTCATGATCCCTTCCGACGCGCCGAGCGAGTCGATGAGGATCACGTGCGGCAGGTGCGCGAGCAGCCCGCGCTTCGTTTGCGGGCTCCACGTAACTCCGGACGACGTGATCGCGCGCAGGCCACTCAGATCCCAACGATGCGGCGCGGCATCGAGCGCGGCGAGCAACGGTCGCGCGAACGCGTCGCCGACGATCGTGCACGCCTGCACGTGCTCGCGCTCCACCGCATCCCACACCGCGTCGGCGTCGAGTCGGGCTGTGTCGAGCAGTACGACGGTTCCGCCCCCACCGAGCGTCGACAGCGCGATGAACAGACCGGTTCCGTGCATCAGCGGGCACGCGGGGAGACAGGTCGCGGCGCGCTTGTCGGCGCGCATTGCGGTCTCGACGTCGGGCGGCTCGGTTCCGGGCCGAGCCATCTGCCACAACGAGACGTACAGGTCGTCGCTGCGCCACATGACGGCCTTCGGGCTCCCGGTGGTACCGCCGGTGTACACGAACACGAGATCATCGCCCGATGGTTCGCGGGTGGTCGGTGCTTCCGTCGGCGCGGCCGCGATCACGGCTTCGTAGTCACGGGCACCTTCGAGCAGTCCGCCGGTCCCCGCGTGCGCGACCTGGAGCAGCGCACGCGGTTGGCGATCGGCCGGCAGCGTCCCGAGCGCGTCGGCGACGGTCGGCGCGAACTCGTCGTGGTACACGAGCGCGGCGGTATCGGAGTTGTCGAGGAGATACGCGAGCTCGGCGCCCACGTATCGGTAGTTGACGTTGACCGGGACCGCTCCGAGCTTCTGCGCGGCGAAGAACGTCTCGAGATACTCGGGACCGTTCACACACATGATCGAGACTTTGTCGTCGGTCTTCACGCCCGCGTCGCGCAACACGCACGCGAGCCGCGCCGCGCGGGCGTCGAACTCGGCGAAGGTCAGCCGCCGGTCGCCGCAGACGATGGCCACGCGGTCGGGGCGCAGCTCGGCGACGGTGCGCCATGCGCGCGCAAAGGATCGATCAGTCACGCCGGGAAGGGTATGCGGCGCGCCCAGTATGTAGAGGAGTCGGCTCAGCTCATGCCCGGGATCATGCCCGCGTAGTTGAACCGGTTGCCGGCGTCGAACACGCCTACTCCGTACGCGTGACCCTTCGCCTCGATGGTCTTGCCGTTACCGAGGCTGATCGCCACGTGGGCATGCGACGGCTCGCCCGAGAGTCCGGGTTGCGGCTCACCGTCGAAGGAGAACAGCAGCGCACCCGGAGTTTGTAGCGCCTGCTGCACGCTCATGGTTGCGCCCTGTTCCTTGAGCCACACGTACTGATGCGCGGCGCCGTCGGGAATTGTCACTCCCGAACGCGCGGCCGCCCACTTCGTGAGCTCCGAGCAGTCGAACGATGCTGGGCTCGGATCGCTCGCCGATGCCGACGATCCCCACACGTACGGCTTGCCCGACTGGCTGAGCGCGGTGCTGACGAACTGGGTCGCGATCGGGTTGGCGCTCGCGCCCGCCGAGGGCACGCCGGCCGTCGATCCGATCTGGGATCCGGTCACCTGCGAGAGCAGTGCCGACAGGTCGGGCGTGCCGGTGGTTCCACTCGTCGCGCCGGCGCCGGTGAGGCCCGAAAGACTCGACAGATCCGTCGATCCCGTCGCCGCCGACGTGCCCATCGCCGAGCTCAACACCGAGGCGAAGTCGGTAGACGTGGACGCGTCAGAGGTGGGCGCGGTCGCCGTAGCGGTTGACGTCGCCGAGACGCCGGCGAGCTGCTGCTCGATGGCCTGGATGCGCGCCTGAACCGCGGCGATGCCGTCGAAAGTCATCCGGGACTGATCGGCGGCTCCGGCCCGGAGTTTCGGTTTTCGGCCCGGTCAGCCCGTGTGATCCTCGGACTCGGCTTGTGCGAGCTTCTCCTGGCGACGGCGGTGCCATTTCAGGCCGCCGTTGAGCGCCGCGAGGATCGTGTCGTTGTCCCGGGAGAGGCCTTCGTGCACGCGCTTCTCGAACAGGAATCGCATGATCGGGTTGAACGCCTCGTACTCCTCGGCGAAGTGGGCCCGCGTCCGGCCGTCGGCGATCGGCTCGAGCCGGGTCCAGCCGGTGGCGTGCGACCACAGCGGCTTCCCGACCGCGTCGTAGCGCCACGACTCGAACGGCTTCACCTCGGTCAGCCACTCCCATGACTGGCCGACGCCGCCCGATCCCAACCACTTCGGGACGGGGAAGTAGCAGTGGCGAACGAGGCCGTTGCCGTCTTCGTCGCCGGGATGCAGGATCTCGATACGCGTCTTGACGTCTTTGGGTTGCGGACGGTCGGGGCCACGGTACCAGAAGACGTTCCACACCTCTTCGGGAGGCGCGTCGAGCTCGAAGGAGTATTCGTGTCGTTGCACGGGCCCGACGATACCGAGCGGCCGAAGTCGAAGGGAAACGCCTAGGCCGCGGCGAGCTGCTGCACCGATGCCGCGAGCGAGTCTTCCCACTGCCAGTTGTGGTCGTAGTGCTCGTTGGCCTCGACCATGGTGTCGTACTCCCACCAGAACGCGTAGATGCCCGAGGTGACCAGGGTCACCAAGGCGCGCCGCGACGTAGTTGTGCCGGCCCTTCATACGCGAAGGGTCGGGCGCGGGAACCGCGGCGCCGAGCCGCGTGTAGATCGTCGAGAGCTCGTGCTCGATCGCGCCCTCCGCCCGGTCGTGATCGACGAGGTCGCCGTTGAGGAGGATGTAAACGACGAAGACGACGATCGGGACGATCGAGAAGAGCGTCCACAGCGTGGGATCGCGGAATTGCGTGCTCTGGCTGCGCAGCACGCCGAGCTCGGTCGCGATGCGGTTGAAGTTCGGTTGGAGCTCGGCACTGACTCCCCGCGCTTCGGCACGTTGCCACACGAACGCGGTCGCGGCGTCGAGCAGCTCGAGCCGGCGCGCGTTGTGATCACGTGAGCGCCGCACGAGTTGATACGTGATGTAGAAGGAGTAGAAGCCGCAGCTGAGGATCGTCCAACCCAACGCGGTCCAGAAGTCGAAGCGGTAGTCGGTGGCCGCGCGTCGCTGCCACGCGACGCGCACACGCTCCGAGGGCGAGGGGCCGGGTGCCGGGCCGGGGAGGGGCGGTGGACCGGGAGGGGGGAGGTCGGACACGCCGCCGAGACTATGCACGGGGGTGTTGCCGCGTGCGGTGCGCCGGACGAACATGACGGTATGACCGATGCAGCCAGAACCAATATCGGCGACGCCCAGCCCGAAGATCACTTCACGTTCGGTCTCTGGACCGTAGGCAACCGAGGGCGCGATCCGTTCGGCAACGAAACGCGACCGCCACTCGATCCCGTCGACTCGGTGCATCACCTCGCCGAGATCGGCGCGTACGGCGTGAGCTTTCACGACGACGATCTCGTCCCGCCCGGTTCGACGGCAAGCGAACGGGAGCAGATCCTGAAGCGCTTTCGCGTCGCGCTCGACGAGACCGGGCTACAGGTCCCGATGGCGACAACGAATCTGTTCTCCAATCCGGTGTTCAAGGAGGGCGCGTTCACCGCGAACGATCCCGCGGTCCGGCGTTGGGCGATCACGAAGACACTCGATGCGATCGACATGGGAGTGGAGCTCGGAGCAGCTGTCTACGTCATGTGGGGCGGGCGCGAGGGCACGGAGTGCGACGCGGCCAAAGACATCCGGCTCGCGCTCGATCGGTACAAGGAAGCAGTCGACATCTGCTGCGCGTACGCGCGCGAGCGCAGCTATGACGTTCGGTTCGCGCTCGAACCGAAGCCCAACGAACCGCGCGGCAACATCCTGCTCCCGACCGTCGGCCACACGCTCGCGTTCGTCGAGCAGCTCGAGTGGCCCGAGATGGTCGGACTCAATCCCGAGTTCGCCCACGAGACGATGTCGGGACTCTCGTTCCACCACGCGGTTGCCCAGACGCTGTGGGCCGGGAAGCTCTTCCACATCGACCTCAACGGCCAGGTGCCCGGCAAGTACGACCAGGATTTCCGCTTCGGCTCGGAAGGCATCCGCGATGCGTTCTATCTCGTGAAGCTGCTCGAGGATTCGCAATGGCAGGGCATGCGCCACTTCGACGCCCATGCGTACCGAACCGAAGACGATGCGGGCGTGTGGGAGTTCGCGCGTGGCTGCATCCGGACGTATCTGATGCTGCGCGACAAGGCGCAGCGCTTTCACGCCGACACCGAGATCCAGGCCGCGCTCGAGGCGGCGATGGTCGACCGGCTGGCCGAGCCCGCGCTCGAGACGATCACGCCCGACGCGATCGCGGCGATGCGGCGGGGCCCGCACGATCTGGAGCCGATGGCCACCCGCGGCTACGGCCACGAACGACTCGACCAGCTGGTGACCGAACTGCTGCTCGGCACACGCTAGACCGCACGTCGTGGCGCTGGTACTCGGGGTCGACTCGTCGACCCAATCGACCAAGATCGAAATTCGCGATGCCGATTCGGGCGAGCTCGTCGCGCGTCGCCACGCACCGCATCCGGCGACGACCCCGCCGCGGAGCGAGCAGGATCCGAACGCGTGGTGGAACGCCCTGGGCGTGACGATCAGAGCGGCCGCCGGCCCGCGCCAAGGACGTCGCCGCGATCGCGGTCGCCGGTCAGCAACACGGGATGGTCGTGCTCGACGCCGACGACCAGGTGATACGCCCGGCGAAGCTCTGGAACGACACGGAATCCGCGCCCGACGCGCAGTGGCTGCTCGGGAAGCTGAGCGCGGAGGAGTGGGCGGCGGCGTGCGGGTCGGTCCCGGTCGCGGCCTTCACGATCACGAAGCTCTCGTGGTTGCATCGCAGCGAACCCGACACGTGGGCTCGCGTCGCGCGCGTCTGCCTCCCGCACGATTGGCTCACCTGGAAGCTGACGCGGCGCGTTCGTCACCGACCGGGGCGACGCGTCGGGAACGGGCTACTTCTCGGCGGCGCGCAACGAGTACGCGCTCGATCTGCTCGCGATCGTCGACAGCGATGCTGATTGGCAATCGCGCCTCCCGCGGGTGTTGGCAGCCGACCGAACGCGCGGGCACGACGAACGAGCTCGGACTCGACGCGATCGTCGCGCCCGGTACCGGCGACAACATGGCCGCCGCGCTCGCACTCGCCTTGCGGCCCGGCGATGTCGCGATCTCGCTCGGAACGTCGGGCACCGTCTACACGGTCAGCGAATCACCAACTGCCGATCCGACCGGCGCCGTGGCCGGCTTCGCCGACGCGACCGGCCGGTTCCTGCCACTCGTGTGCACGCTGAACGCGACCAAGGTCACCGACTCGATGGCGCGCTGGCTCGGCGTCGATCTCGCGGGCCTCGACGAGCTCGCGCTCGACGGCGCGCCGGGTTCGGGCGGTGTCGTCGTGCTGCCGTACCTCGATGGTGAGCGCACACCGAATCGCCCCGATGCATCGGGGCAGATCTCGGGGCTGCGTACCACCACGACGAGGGAACACCTCGCGCGCGCCGCCGTTGAGGGCGTGGTGTGCGGATTGCTCGACGGGCTCGACGCGCTCACGAGCGCGGGCGCCGATCCCAGCGGAGACGTCATGCTGATCGGCGGGGGCGCGCGCTCTCTGGCGTACCAACAGGTTGTGGCCGATCTGTCGGGCCGGCGCGTGATCGTGCCCGACGCGATGGAGCTCGTTGCCGCGGGCGCGTGCGTGCAAGCGGCGGCGACACTGCGCGGTTGTGACCCGGCCGACGTCGCCGCCGAGTGGAAACTGGGGCGGGGCGTGACCGTCGAACCCGACGCGAACGTCGATCGCGCTGCGGTGCGCGCGGCGTACACGGCCGCCCGCGATTGAGGGGTACCGTCGAATGGTGCCCGACGAAATATGCCTATGGACGTTGCCGACTCGATTCTCGACCTCGTCGGGAACACGCCGCTCGTGCGGCTCCGTCGCCTGAGCGAAGCCGAGCATCTCCAGTGCACGTTGCTGGCGAAGGTCGAGACCGTCAATCCGGGCGGCAGTGTGAAGGACCGCGTTGCGATCGCCATGGTCGATGCAGCCGAGCGTGACGGTCTGTTGCTTCCGGGCGGGACGATCGTCGAACCGACATCGGGAAACACCGGCGCGGGGTTGGCGATCGTCGCCGCGCAACGCGGGTATCGCTGCATCTTCGTGATGAGCGACAAGATGAGCGACGAGAAGATCGCACTCCTGCGCTCGTACGGCGCCGAAGTCGTCGTCTGCCCCACTGCGGTCCCGCCCGAAGACCCCGCTCCTATTACTCGACCGCGGAGCGGCTGGTGCGGGAGACGCCGGGTGCGTTTCGCCCCGATCAATACTCCAACGCCGCGAACCCGCTCGCGCACGAGCAGACGACCGGGCCGGAGATCTGGGACCAGACCCGCGGGCGGGTCACGCATTTCGTGGCCGGCGTCGGCACCGGCGGGACGATCACCGGTGTCGGGCGCACGCTCAAGGCGCGCAATCCGAAGGTGGAGATCGTCGGCGCCGACCCTTCGGGTTCGGTCTACTCGGGCGGCACCGGCCGGCCGTACCTGGTCGAGGGGGTTGGTGAAGACTTCTGGCCGACCACGTTCGATCGTTCGGTGGTCGATCGCGTCGTCGAAGTCACCGATGCCGATTCCTTCCTTACCGCGCGGCGCGTCACGCGCGAAGAGGGTCTGCACATCGGCGGGTCGGGCGGTACCGCCGTGCACGCCGCGCTCGAGATCGCGCGCCCGCTCGGACCCGAGGCGGTCGTGGTCGTGCTCGTACCCGATTCCGGGCGGAGCTACCTCACCAAGATCTTCGACGATCAGTGGATGTTCGAGATGGGCTTCCTGCGCGGCGAGGGGCTCGTCGCGGGTGACGTGCTCACGGCGAAGGGCCACGGCATGCCCGCGCTCGTGCTCGTGCTTCCCGACGAGACCGTTCGTGACGCGATCACCGTCATGCGCGAGACCGGCGTGTCGCAGGTCGTCGTGAGCGTGACCAAGGAGCTCCCGCTTGCGGCGAAAGAAGTTGTCGGCACGCTGCGCGAGCTCGAGCTCATGGACCTCGCGTTCCGCGACCCCGAAGTATTGGAGCAACCGATCTCGGAGATGATGAGCCCGCCCATGCCGATGCTCGGGATCGGTGAGCCGATCGCGCGTATGGTCGAGTGCCTCGAACAGGGTCCGTCGGTGCTCGTGCTCGACGGCGGCCATCCGATCGGGGTGCTCACTCGCTCCGACGTTCTCTCGTTCCTCGCCGAGCGGCCACTGCCGTGAACGCTCCGCACGCCGGCGACGAGTTCGAGACGCGCGCAATCCACGCGGGGCAGGCGCCCGATCCGACCACCGGTGCCGTCGTGCCGCCGATCAGCCTCGCGACCACGTTTGCGCAAGAGGCGGTCGGCAAGCATCAGGGCTACGAGTACGCCCGCAGCGGAAACCCGACGCGCGACGCGCTCGAGACCTGTGTCGCTTCGCTCGAGAACGCACGCCACGGGCTCGCGTTCGCCAGCGGGTTGGCCGCGGAAGACGCCATCCTGCGCACGCTCGATCCCGGCGATCACGTGATCATCCCGACCGACGCGTACGGCGGAACCTTCCGGCTGGTCGCGCGCGTGCACGAACGCCATGGGCTCGCGTGGACCGCGGCCGACATCGACGACCCCGACGCGCTCGCCGCGGCGTGGCGGGACGAGACCCGCTTGGTGTGGATCGAGTCGCCGACCAACCCCGCGTTGTCGATCGTCGACATCGAGCGGGTGGCCGCCTTCGCCCACGAACGCGCGGCGAGGGTCGCGGTCGACAACACGTTCGCGACGCCGTTCCTCCAACAGCCACTCGCGCTCGGTGCCGACGTGTCATTGCACTCGAGCACGAAGTATCTGGGTGGCCACTCCGATGTGGTCGGAGGGTTCGCCGCGATCTCCGACGCCGAGTTCGCCGACGAGGTGCGTTACCTGCAGAACGCGATGGGCGCGGTGCCGTCTCCGTTCGACTGCTACCTCGTGCTGCGCGGCGTCAAGACGCTCGCGGTTCGGATGGAACGTCATTGCGCGAACGCGCGTGCGATCGTGCAGATGCTGCGCGAGCACCCCGCGGTCGATCGCGTGCTCTATCCGGGTCTCGCCGATCATCCCGGTCACGAGGTGGCGCAGCGGCAGATGCGCGACTTCGGGGGGATGGTTTCGTTCTTCGCGGCCGACGGCGAAGACGCCGCGCTCGACATCGTGAGCCGTACGCGCCTGTTCACGCTCGCCGAGTCTCTCGGTGCGGTCGAATCGTTGATCGAGCACCCGGCGCGTATGACGCACGCATCCGCGGCCGGATCTCCGCTCGAGGTCCATCCCGCCCTCGTGCGGCTCTCGGTGGGCATCGAGGCGGCCGACGATCTCGTCGCCGATCTCGCGCAGGCCCTCGATCGCAGCGATCAATTACGCTGACCGGCGATCCGGCTCGGTGGTCCGGACGGACGGTGCAAGAGGACGGGCGCTGTCGTATGGGATCTCACAGGGAAACAGTGGGCCGGGCCCGGCGCTCCGCGACGCACGCCTTGATCGCGATCGCACTCGTCGCCACCTCCGCGATCGGCGTCGCGCGGAATCGACAGCGCGGCAGTCGGTGCCGCGGAAGCGCACGCCACCAAGCTCACGGTCTCCGCGGCGAGCGTCGACTTCGGCTTCCAACGAGTCGGGACCGTCGGCAAGCTCCGGGCGGTGCGACTCTCGAACCACACCGCGGCGCCGATCACATTGAAGGGAATCTCGTTTCAGAGCGGTAACCGCACCGACTTCATCGTCGGCACCGGTTGCTTTCCCGCCGGGACCCACCCGGTCACGATCGCACCCGGCGGTGCCTGCACGCTCGGGATCCGGTTCCTACCGCGAGCGCGCACGACGCGCACCGCGATCCTGCGCATCGACGATTCAACCGCGGCGTCGCCCGAAGCGGTCAAGCTCCACGGGGTCGGGACCGAGGGCTACTACATCGTCGGCGTTCGGGGCGGCGTCGGATTCTTCGGCGACGCACGACCGCACGGCGACCTGCTCGCGCACCCACTCTAGGCTCCGATCATCTCGCTGACGTCGACGCCGACGGGCGCGGGTTACTGGATGCTCGGGAGCGACGGCGGAATCTTCGCGTTCGGTGACGCCAAGTTCTTCGGGTCGACCGGCGCGAGGACTTGATCGAAGCCGGTGCTCGGCATGGCGTCGACGCCGTCGGGCAAGGGCTACTGGCTCGTCGCGGGCGACGGTGGGATCTTCAGCTTCGGGAACGCGAGGTTCTTCGGTTCGACCGGCGCGATGCATCTCAATCAGCCGATTGTCGGGATGGCGTCGACGCCGTCGGGCAAGGGCTACTGGCTCGTCGCGCGTGACGGTGGGATCTTCACCTTCGGCGACGCGAGGTTCTTTGGTTCGACGGGCGCGATCCGTCTCAATCAGCCGATTGTCGGGATGGCGTCGACGCCGTCGGGCAAGGGCTACTGGCTCGTCGCGCGTGACGGTGGGATCTTCGCGTTCGGCGACGCGAAGTTCTTCGGTTCGACCGGCGGCGGCGCGTTCGGCACCATGAACGGCATGGCGGTCACTTCCGATGGTGGCGGCTACTGGTTGTCGAACACGGTCGGCCAGATCTTCGCCTTCGGGAACGCGCCGTACTACGGAGACATCTACCGTCGCATCAACCTCGTGCTCTCGGGCGTGTCGGCGAGCGCGCCGAAGCTGCATCCCCCGGGCATCGCGGGCACGGTTCTCTACCTCAAGCACGGGTGGTTCGGCAGCCGCGGCGACGTTGCCGCTCGGAGTGCCTCGCCTCGAAACCGGCGGCTGACGAGCCCGACCGAGCCCGCGGAAACAACGCGCTCAGCTCGGATCGATCACGAGCAGCGGCTCGCCTCCGACTCCGAGCTTCACCGGGTGGACGCCGAGGTCGGCGAACGCCTGCCTCCACGCGGTGAGCTCACCCCCGTTGAGGTGCGTGCGGACGATGTAGATCCGACCGTCGCCGTCGGGTCCGTGCGAACGGCGTATCGCTTCGCGCAGCGCGGCTTCGACCGCGGCGTTGGTGCGATCGGTTGCATACACCGCGTTGACGCCGGCGAGCCGGCCCCGGAACCCGGCTCCCGAGTTGTCCCGCTTGAGCACGACGTGGCCGTGGGGCCAGTAGTAGGCGAAGCCGAAATTGCCGGAGCCGTTCACCAGGATCACATCATGAGCTGTCCGGTGCGCGGCCACGTATTCCGTCTGCGACCTCACGTCTTCCTGCGCGATCGCGGTGTGATTCACGTACTTCACGCAACCGGCGGTGAAGAACACGGCGAGCACGACTGCCCAGACCACGCCGCCGGCCAATTTCAGCCGGGTGCCGGCGAGTCGAACCAGACCGACCGCGCCGATCGCGACAACCAGCAACGACGACACGAGCAGGAACTGTGAGGTGCGCAGGTCGAGGAACGGATACTTCTGCAGTCGGGCGATGACCACCATCTCGATCCACAGCAGCGGTACGGCAATCGCGACCGCCCGGGCGCGTAGTCGAACGAGCTCGTAGACACCGGCAAAGAACAGCAGCACGAAGATGATTGCGGGCATCGCAAGATCGGGCGCGAGCAAGCGCAGTCGGTGCCACGACGCGTGCAGGATTTTCAGCGGTCCGCCCTGCAGATAGTTACCCGCCCAGTACGCGTGCAACCCGTTGCTCAACTTCGGATTGACCACCAGCACGAAGTACGCGGCCAACAACACGCCGGTTATCGCGGCCGCAATCGCGATCTCGCGGGCGCGTTGCCGGTTCCCACGGGTTACGGCCGCGACCAGCAGACCCGCGAACATCGCCGCGGTCACGAACGCCGATGTGGAGCTGAAGAGCGCCGCGACCAGCGCGGCGACGCTCAGCCACACGAGTGGAAAGTCGTCGTCGCGTTCGGTCTTCGCGCCGAGCGTCAGGATTCCGATCGCGCAGAACGCGTCGCACGTGTACTGCTTGAGATCGTTGCGAATCAACGAGACCGGCGCCATCATCACGACGAATGCGGTGGCGGCGCCGGCGAACTGGGCGACGCGACGCGTTTTCCATTGGAGCGTGCGGGCGAAGAGGTAGGCGGTGAGGACGCCGAGCACCGAGAATCCGAGCACGAGCATCCGGCCGCGCTGCTGACCCGAGCCCGGGACCAACTTCACCAATGCGAGGAACCCGACCGGCGTCGGTGAGCCGACGGCGACCATGCGTGACCATGACGCCCGGGTGAGATCTGCCACCCAGGCTTCGTCGACCCAGTAGGGCTGATGTAACAACTTCGAGATCGGATGGACGAACAGCGTCGCGATTGCCGCGATCACCGCGATTGCCGGATCGAGGAGATCCCAACCCAACCGATCGGCCCCCGCAACCTCGGTCACGGGAGAACTCTTGCAGCTGGCCAATTGCGGTTACAATTTCGCCGGTGCCTGCTGATGCTCCCGGCGAATCCGGTATGAACCAAGCCGCGAAGCAATCCAGGACGAGTGCGAGACCGTGTCTCAGCGTTGTGATGCCCTGTTACAACGAAGAGGAGACCATTGCGACGATCATCGAGCAGGTGCTCGAGTCGCCCTTCCTCGCCGAGTTGATCATCGTCGACGACGGATCGCGCGATGCGACCGTCGCCAACGTCGGCAAGTTCGACGACCCGCGTATCAAGTTGTTCCTCCAGCCCATGAACCTGGGGAAGGGTGCCGCACTCCGCCGCGGGTTCACGGAGGCGACCGCTCCCTACGTGATCGTGCAAGACGCCGACCTCGAGTACGACCCCGCCGACTACGGCAAGGTGCTCGAGCCGTTGCTCAACGGTCAGGCGGATGTCGTGTTCGGTTCGCGGTTCCTCTCCGGAGAACCGCGCCGCGTTCTCTACTTCTGGCACTCCGTCGGCAACAAGATGCTGACGACGCTGTCGAACATGTTCACCAACCTGAACCTGACCGACATGGAGACGTGTTACAAGGCGTTCCGGCGTGAGGTGATCCAGTCGATCGACGTCGAGGAAGACCGCTTCGGGTTCGAGCCCGAGATCACCGCCAAGGTCGCGGGCGGCGGTTGGCGGGTGTGGGAAGTCAGCATCGGTTACGCGGGCCGGACCTACGCCGAAGGCAAGAAGATCACCTGGCGCGACGGCGTGCGCGCCGCGTACTCCATCACCCGCTACTCCGGTGCGTGGCGCCGCATGCGGGGGCATCTCGATCGGGTGCCCGATCGTCACATCCCGCCCGCCGAGTTCGACGACGCCGACGACGAGCTCGCGGGCGTTCTCCACTCCCTCGAAGAGGCCACCAACTACACCGAGTGGATCTACAGCCTCGTCGAGCCCCACCTCGGGAACGACGTGCTCGAGATCGGTGCCGGTCACGGTGAGCTCACCGACATGTTGGCCCGCGGGAGAACCGTCACCGCCACGGATCTTTCCACGCGATCGGTCGACCGATTGCGATCCCGGTTCGGGCAGCATTCCAACGTCGACATCCGCCTGGTCGACATCGCGGCCACTAACGATGGTCGCCTGTACGACTCCGTCGTGCTCGTCAACGTGCTCGAGCACATCGACGACGATGCCAACGCGCTCGAGCGGCTGCGCGGGTCGTTGCGTCCGGGTGGCCGCTTGTGCGTGTTCGTGCCGGCATTCGACGGTTTGTACTCCGATTTCGACCAGCGCATCGGTCACCGCCGCCGGTATCGCCGCTCGCAGCTCGTCACCGCGCTCGATCGCGCCGGGTTCGCCATCGCCGACGCGCGCTACATCAACACGGTGGGTGCGCTGGCGTGGTGGGTCGTCGCCCGCCAGCTCGGCCAGGTACCGACGCAGCACTGGTCGGTCTCGATCTACGACCGGTTCGTCGTGCCGTCGCTCCGGCGCGTCGAAGCGGGCCGGTCCCCGCGTTTCGGCCAGTCGCTGTTCTGCGTCGGGGTCGTCAAAGACTGAGCGGGCCGGGTTACGGGAAGTGCTGGCCGACGAGCCGGCGCTGCTTGAGCTGTGCCTTCGCGTAGTCCCGGTTCATCAACGCGATGAAGTCGATCGAGATCGACTTCGGGCACGCGGCCTCGCACTCGCGGTGGTTGGTGCAGGAGCCGAAGTACTCCTCCATGGTCTCCACCATCTCCACGGTGCGGTCCCAACGCTCGGCCTGGCCCTGCGGCATCAGGTTGAGGTGCTGGAGCTTGGCGGAGGTGAACAGCTGCGCGGCGCCGTTGGGGCACGCGGCCACGCACGCGCCGCACCCGATGCACGCGGCCGCGTCCATCGCAGCATCGGCGACGCCCTTGGGAATCGGGATGAGGTTGCCGTCGGGCGCACCACCGGTCGGCACGCTGACGTAGCCGCCGGACTCGATGATGCGATCGAACGCGCTGCGGTCGACGATGAGGTCTTTCACCAGCGGAAAGCTCGCGGCGCGCCACGGCTCGATCGTCACGTGGTCGCCGTCGGCGAACTTCCGCATGTGCAGCTGGCACGTGGCCGTGCCGCGCTCGGGGCCGTGAGGGATGCCGTTGATCATCATTCCGCACGACCCGCAAATACCTTCGCGGCAGTCGTGGTCGAACGCGATCGGCTCCTTGCCGTCGAGCTGCAGCCGTTCGTTCACCACGTCGAGCATCTCGAGAAACGACATGTCGGGGTTCAGGCCGGGCACGTCGTAGGTCTCGAACCCGCCGGTCGTGTTCGGTCCGGCTTGGCGCCAGGCCTTCAGCGTGATGTGCATGTTGTCGGCCATGGTTCCTGTTCCTACTTGTACGAGCGGGTCGACGGGTGGGCGTACTCGAACTCGAGGGGTTCCTTGTGCAGCTCGGGTTCGACGCCGACACCGGTGAACTCCCACGCGGCGACGTAGCTGAAGTGCGCGTCGTCGCGGAGTGCCTCCCCCTCTTCGGTCTGGTACTCCTCACGGAAGTGCCCACCGCAGCTCTCGTTGCGGTGCAACGCGTCTTTCACCATGAGCTCACCGAATTCGATGAAGTCGGCGACGCGTCCTGCCTTCTCGAGTGACTGGTTGCGCGTCTCGTTCTCGCCGAGCACGCGCACGTTCTTCCAGAACTCCTCGCGGATCGCGGGGATCTCCGACAGGGCCTTGCTCAGGCTCTGCTCGGTACGCGACATGCCGCAGTTGTCCCACAACACCCGGCCCAGCTCGCGGTGGATGTCGTCGACGGTGCGCTTGCCGTTGATCGACAGCATCTTGTGCACCTGCTCGTCGACGGCCCGCTCCGACTCCTTGAAGGCGGGGTCGTCGGTGGGCACGACGGACTCGCCGAGCAGCGGTGCGAGATAGCCGTTGATCGTGTTGGGCAACACGAAGTACCCGTCGGCGAGTCCCTGCATGAGCGCGGAGGCGCCGAGGCGGTTGGCGCCCTGGTCGGCGAAGTTCGCCTCGCCGAGCACGAACAGGCCGGGCACGTTGCTCATCAGGTCGTAGTCGACCCATAGCCCGCCCATCGTGTAGTGCACGGCGGGATAGATGCGCATCGGCACCCGGTACGGGTCCTCGTCGGTGATGCGCTCGTACATCTCGATGAGGTTGCCGTAGCGCTCCTCGATCACGTCTTTGCCCAAGCGTTGGATCGAGTCGGCGAGGTCGAGGTACGCGCCGTTCTTCAACGGGCCCACACCGCGCCCGGAGTCGACCTCACGCTTGATCGCGCGGGACGCGACGTCACGCGCGACGAGGTTGCCGAACGACGGGTAGCGACGTTCGAGCAAGTAGTCGCGGTCTTCGGCCGGGATCTGGTCGGGCGAGCGCGTGTCGTCAATCTTCTTCGGGACCCAGACCCGGCCGTCGTTGCGCAACGACTCCGACATCAACGTGAGCTTCGACTGGAAGTCGTCGCTCGCAGGAATGCACGTGGGGTGAATCTGGGTGTAGCAGGGGTTGGCGAAGTACGCGCCCCGCTTCGACGCCCGCCACGCGGCGGTGACGTTCGAGTTCTTGGCGTTGGTCGAGAGGTAGAAGGCGTTGCCGTAGCCGCCGGTCGCCAGCACGACCGCGTGACCCGCCATCGAGTACACCGCGCCGGTGTCGAGGTCGCGGCACACGATGCCGGCCGTCCGGCCGTCTTTCACGACCAGGTCGAGCATCTCCGTGCGCGGGTACAGCGTGACGTTGCCCGCGTGCACCTGGCGCATCAACGCCTGGTACGCGCCGAGCAGCAGTTGCTGACCCGTTTGGCCCCGCGCGTAGAACGTGCGCGACACCTGCGCGCCACCGAAGCTGCGGTTGTCGAGCAGCCCGCCGTACTCGCGTGCGAACGGCACGCCTTGGGCGACGCACTGGTCGATGATGTCGACCGACACTTGCGCGAGCCGGTAGACGTTCGCCTCGCGGGAGCGGTAGTCGCCGCCCTTCATCGTGTCGTAGAAGAGGCGGTACACGCTGTCGCCGTCGTTCGGGTAGTTCTTGGCGGCGTTGATGCCACCCTGCGCGGCGATCGAGTGCGCGCGTCGCGGCGAGTCGTGGAACGTGATGACCTTGACCCGGTAGCCGAGCTCGCCGAGTGTCGCGGCCGCCGACGCGCCGGCGAGGCCGGTACCGACCACGACGATCTCGAAGCGGCGCTTGTTGGCCGGGTTCACCAGCTTGATGTCGAACCGGTGGTTGTCCCACTTCTGTTCGATCGGGCCGGCGGGAACTTTGGAGTCGAGTGTCATGTTCGGGTCAGCTCGTCTTCGAGGTGTGGCACACCTCGGTCGTGGGGATCGCGTGCGGGCACTCGATGTCGACTGCGTGGAGTTGCACCGCGATCGGGAAGCTCACGTTGCCGACCAGGATGATCAAGGCGAAACCCTGCGCGAACCGCCGGCGCAGTGAGTTGTACCGCGGGTTGGTGAAGCCCATGCTCTGGAAGATCGACCAGGTGCCGTGGTACAGGTGGAAGGCGAGCGCGACGTTGGCGACGATGTAGACGATCGCAACCGGCACGCGCTGCATGCTGTAAATGAGGTTGTTGTACGGGTCACCGCGCAGGAACTCGGGGTTGGCGTTGCCCCACGTGAGATCCATCAGGTGGAAGATGAGGAACGCCAAGATGATGATGCCGGTCCACCGCATCGTGCGCGACGCGTAGTCGGCGGCGATGTAATCGCGCTTCGACTGGTAGCGGTCAGCGCCCGGACGGGCCTTGCGATTGATGAGCGAGAGCCCGATCGCCGAGTGGATGTGGAAGATGAAGGCGAGGATCAAGACGATCCGGATCGTCCACAGCAACACCGTGCGGGGCAACAGCGCGCCGGGCATGTTGCGTAGCGCCTCGCCGTAGAGGTTGATCTCCTCCTTCGAGAGGTACAGCTTCAGGTTCCCGATCATGTGGGCCAGGATGAAGCCCATGAGGATGACGCCGGTAATGGCCATCACCCACTTCTTGCCGACCGCGCTCCGGTAGAAGCGCACGATCGGGAGACCCTTGGTGGATCGCTTCCGGATCGGCGCCACGCCCACGCGGGGCGGCGGTGTGGTCGAGCCGGCGCCGGTCGCCTTGTCTTTCTCGTTTGCACCGGTCGTCGTGGTGGCCATTCTTCTCCTCGTGGCTTCCCTCGTGCCCTTGTGAAACCGGACTCTACGCTGGCACTTCCGAGCCCCGGCGAATCGTGAGCGAGTTCACATGCACCATGAACCAGACCAGCTGAACGTCGTCCCGGATCGCCTGCGCGTCGTGCCGGATCGCCTGCGCGTCGTCGATGTCCTCGAGCAGGGCATCACCGACGGCACCCATATCGGCGCCCAGTTGTACGTCTCGCGAGCCGGGGTCGTCGTTGCCGACGTCGCGGTCGGCCGGGCGCGGGCCGACGTCGAGATGCGGCCCGATTCGATGATGACCTGGTTCTCGATGTCGAAGGCGGTCACCGCGGTCGCGGTGGCGCAACAGTGGGAGCGCGGCGCGCTCGATCCCGACGACACCGTGATGCGCCACATTCGAGAGTTCGGGGTCGCCGGTAAGGAGAACATCACGATTCGTCATCTCCTCACCCACACCGCGGGCCTCGCCCATGCCGACGGGATCCTCGACGGCACGCCGTGGCGCGAGTCGCGTGCCGACAACCTGGCCCGTATCTACGCCGCGACGCCCGAGTACGAGCCGGGGACCCGCGCCGGCTATCACCCCGCGGCCGGCATGAGCGTGCTCGGCGAAGTCGTGGCGCGTGTCAGCGGCATTCCGTTCGACCAGTACGTGCGTGACGAGATCTTCGGCCCGCTCGGGATGGACGATTGTTGGATCGGGATGCCCCGTGATCGCTACGACGCGTACGGCGACCGCATCGGCTTCATGCACACGACGTCCACCGGCACCCCGGAGCAGCTGCGCGGACTCGACTCCGCCGCCGCGCTCGGCGAGCCGCGGCCCGGGATGAACGGCCGCGGTCCGATGAACCAGCTCGGCCGGTTCTACGAGATGCTGGTCGGCCGCGGAACGCGTGACGGCGTGCGCGTGCTCTCGCCGGTCACCGTCGTCCGCGATCTCGGCCCGGCACCGGACGGAGATGCTCGACGAGGGCTACGGCATCGTCATGGACTGGGGCCTCGGCCTCGTCGTCGACTGGTACGCGACCGGTCGGTACTCGTCCCGGCGCGCGTTCGGTCACGGTGGGCATCAGTCGTCGGTCGCGTTTTGTGATCCGGAGCACGATCTCGTGGTGGCGGTCGTGTGCAACGGCATGCCGGGCCGGGAGCGGCACAGCGCGGCGTCTCGACGCGATCAGCAGTGCCGTGTACGTAGACCTGGGAATCGCCGACGCGGCCGACCCCGGCCGATCCAAGCCGTTCCCGCGGCTGGGACTCTGATCGCCCGCCGACCGGGAGATTCGCCCGCCGACGTACACTCGCCGCGACTCGGCTGACCATCTCGCCGAAGTACCTCGCCCAAGAACTGCCCGAGAACCTCGCCCAAGAATCTGCAAGGAGCACCATGTCCCGTCCTGCCACGCTCGGAGATCTACGAGCCAGCGGTTGGGTGTCGCAGCCCATCAAGGAAGAGCTTCGCGCCAACACCGTGCACGCCCTCGCGAAGGGCGATCCGCTCATCGAAGGCGTGATCGGTTACGAAGACACCGTCATCCCGCAGCTCGCCAACGCGCTGCTCGCCGGCCACGATGTCGTGTTCCTCGGTGAGCGCGGCCAGGCCAAGACGCGCATCATGCGCGCACTCGTGGGCCTGCTCGACGAGTGGATGCCGATCATCGCGGGCAGCGAGATCAACGACGACCCGTACAACCCGGTGTCGTCGCATGCCCGCCACCTCGTGCAGGAGCGCGTCGACGACACCCCGATCGAATGGGTGCATCGTGATCGTCGCTTCGGCGAGAAGCTCGCGACTCCCGACACGTCGATCGCCGACCTCATCGGTGAAGTCGACCCGATCAAGGTCGCCGAAGGCCGCTACCTCTCCGACGAGCTCACCATTCACTACGGCCTCGTCCCGCGGACGAACCGCGGCATCTTCGCGATCAACGAGCTGCCCGACCTCGCCGAACGCATCCAAGTCGGTTTGCTCAACGTGCTCGAAGAGCGTGACGTGCAGATCCGCGGCTACAAGATCCGGCTCCCGCTCGACGTGATGCTCGTCGCGTCTGCGAACCCCGAGGACTACACGAACCGCGGCCGCATCATCACGCCGCTCAAGGACCGCTTCGGATCGCAGATCCGCACGCACTACCCGCTCGAGACCGACCTCGAAGTTTCGATCGTCAAGCAGGAAGTACGTCCGCTCGTGGCCGAGGAGCTCCAGGTCACGGTGCCCGAGTTCATGACCGAGATCATCGCCGAGATCAGCCAGCACGCGCGCCGTTCGCCGCACGTGAACCAACGATCCGGTGTCTCGGCCCGGTTGTCGATCGCGAACTACGAGACGCTGGTCGCCAACGCGGCCCGGCGCGCGCTCGCCAACGGCGAGAAGGAAGTCGTGCCGCGCGTCTCCGACCTCGACGCGCTCGCGGCGTCCACGTCGGGCAAGGTCGAGATCGAGATGCTCGACGACGGTCGCGACTCGCAGGTGCTCGACCGGATCATCAAGAGCGCGGTGCTCGAGGTGTTCCGCGCCCGGGTGAAGCCCGAGCTGCTCGGCCCGATCGTCACGTCGTTCGAAGACGGCTCGGTCGTGCACACCGGCGAAGATCTCCCGGCGGCGGATTACCAGAAGCTCGTCGACCAGATCGACGGGCTCAAGCCGTTGCTCGCGGGTCTCGGCATCGGTGAGTCGCCGGCGGCCTGTGCGTCGGGGGTCGAGTTCGTGCTCGAGGGACTGCATCTGACCAAGCGCCTGAACAAGGACGCCGTCGGGTCCCGCGCCACCTACCGCGCCCGGGGCTAGGGCAAGAGGGTCGCCGATTCGGAGCGGGTGATCCCGCGCGGTAAACTTGACGTTGACGTAAAGATCACTTCAGGACCCGATGCCCTATGCCCACCAGCTCTGCGTCCCTCCGATCCGTACCTTCGAGTTCGGGGCCCGCGAGCTCCGGACCCGGCAAACCGGTGTCGGATCGCTACAAGTGGATCGTCCTCTCGAACACGACGCTGGGCGTGTTCATGGCCTCGCTCGATTCCTCGATCGTCCTCATCTCGCTCCCCGCGATCTTCCGGGGTATCCACCTCGACCCGCTTCAGCCCGAAAACGTCGGCTACCTGCTGTGGATGCTCATGGGCTATCTGGTGGTCACCGCGGTGCTGGTCGTCACGTTCGGCCGGCTCGGTGACATCTTCGGCCGGGTCCGGATGTACAACGCCGGCTTCGCGATCTTCAGCGGCGCGTCGCTCGCGCTCTCGCTGTGTCCGTACACCGGATCGAGTGGCGCGCTCTGGCTGATCGTCGTGGCGCGTCGTGCAAGGAATCGGCGGCGCACTGCTGACCGCGAACTCGGCCGCGATCATCACCGACGCCTTCTCGGCTGCGCAGCGCGGGTTCGCGATCGGGGTGAGTGTCATCGCGGGCATGGCCGGCGCGTTCATCGGTCTCGTCGCGGGTGGGCTCCTCGCCGACGTCGATTGGCGCGCGGTGTTCTGGATCAACGTGCCGATCGGCGTGTTCGGAACCGTATGGGCCTACCTCAAGCTGCGCGAGCTCGGCACCAAGAAGGCGGCGCGTATCGACTGGTGGGGCAACGCGACGTTCGGCGTCGGCCTGGTCATGATCCTCATCGGCCTCACCTACGGGTTGATCCCGCACGGCGGTCACACGATGGGATGGACGGGTCCGTGGGTGCTGTTCGAGCTGATCGTCGGCACCGCGCTGCTGGTCGCGTTCGCCTTCATCGAACGGCGCGTCAAGGATCCGATGTTCGACCTCGATCTCTTCCGCATCCGGGCATTCACGATGGGCAATATCGCGAGCTTCCTGTCGTCGATCGGCCGCGGCGGCTTGCAGTTCATGCTGATCATCTGGTTGCAGGGCATTTGGTTACCACTGCACGGTTACAGCTTCGATCGCACACCGCTCTGGGCCGGTATCTACATGTTGCCGCTCACGGGCGGGTTCCTGATCGCCGGTCCGCTCGCGGGTTGGCTCTCCGACAAGTACGGCGCGCGCGGTTTCACGACGGGCGGAATGCTGGTCTCGGCTACGAGCTTCGGGCTGTTGATGACGCTGCCGGCCAACTTCTCGTTCCCGGTCTTCGGCAGCCTGTTGTTGTTGAACGGCATCGGCATGGGTCTGTTCGCCGCGCCCAACATGGCCGGCATCATGAACAGCGCGCCGCCGGAGAAGCGGGGCGCGGCCTCGGGCATGCGCGCGACGTTCCAGAACAGCGGGATGGTCCTGTCGGTCGGCGTGTTCTTCTCCCTCGTGATCGTCGGGCTGTCGGGGTCGTTGCCGCACGCGATGGCGACCGCGTTGCAGGCCAACGGCGTATCGGCGGCCAAGGCGCACCAGATCTCCTCGTTGCCGACGGTCGGCAGCCTCTTCGCCGCGTTCCTCGGGTACAACCCGATGCAGAAGCTGCTGGGCAGCGCGCACGCGGCGGGCGTCAGTCAGGCGCAGTTCTCGCGCATCACCGGCAAGTCGTTCTTCCCCCACCTCATTGCGAATCCCTTTCTGACGGGTCTCGAGATCGCGTTTGCGGCGGCGATGGTCATGTGCCTCATTGCCGCGCTGGCGTCGTGGATGCGCGGCTCCAAGTACGTGCACGGCGAGAACGCGCCGGAAGCAGAACCGGTCGAGCCCGAGGACGTGGGCGCCGCGTTGCTCGAAGGTGATTCGGTGCTGGCATGAATGCGCCGATCGGTGCCCACTTCCGTATCGGCGAAGCCGCCCGCCGCGCGGGCGTGACGACGCGCACACTGCGGTACTACCAGGAGGTCGGGCTGTTGCAGCCGTCGAGCGCGACGCCCGGCGGCAACCGGCTCTACACCGCCGCGGATGTCGAACGACTGCGCCGAATCCTCGAGCTCCGTGACGTGATGGGATTCGACCTCGAACGAATCCGCCTGTTCCTCGGATCCGAGGATCGCCTCGCCGAGTTGCGGGCCGAGGCGCAGCGCGGCCCGTCGACCACCCGCCGGGCGGAGATGGTCGCCGAGGCGTTCCAGCTCAACCAGCTCATGCAGGCCGAGGTCGCGGAGAAGCAAGGGGTGTTGACCGGCGTGCTCGCGGAGCTGCGAGCGAAGGCAGTGCGCTACCGGGAGACCGCCGCCGAGATCGGCCTCGATCTCGACCTCGTCGCCACCCGCGACGCCGACGGCGACGAGATGCGAGTGCCCTAGTCCGCGAATCCAACGCCGAGAGGCCCCGGCTACGGTGAGGCCGTGGCATCTCGCTTCCAGTACTCGCGTTGGGATGGTTCGCAGGTCGGGTTCGATCTCGACGCCGACGCGCTCCTGGAAGAGATGACCGACGATCTGCTCTACCACGGCGATCTCAACGCCGCACTGCGCCGGATGATGCAGCAGGGCTTTCAAGATCGTGAAGGCCGAGACGTCAGCGGCATGCGCGAGATGTTGGAGCAGCTACGCGAACGGCGCCGCGAACAGCTCGACCGCTACGACCTCGGCGGTGTCTACGAAGACATCGCGAATCAGCTCGACGAGATCGTCGAACAGGAACGCGAAGGCATCGATCGGCGCGTCGACGAAGCCCGCTCGTCGGGCGACAAGCGCCGCGAGGATCTCCTCGAAGATCTCGCCCAGCAACGCCGCCAGGAGCTCGAGCAGCTCCCACCCGATCTCGCCGGCCGGGTAAGCGAGCTCCAGCAGTACGACTGGATGGACGACGCGGCGCGGCAGCGGTTCGAAGAGTTGATGGAAGAGCTGAAGAAGCAACTCCTCGACTCGATGTTCAACCAGATGCAGCAGGGCATGTCGGAGATGTCACCCGAACAGCTCGCCCGCATGAAAGACATGCTCGCCGAGCTCAACACGATGCTCGAGCAGCGCGAGCGCGGCGAGGAACCCGACTTCGACGGTTTCATGGAGCGGTTCGGCGACTTCTTCCCGGGTAACCCGCAGACACTCGACGAGTTGCTCGAGCAGATGGCGCAGCAAATGGCGCAGATGCAGCAGCTGCTCAACTCGATGAGCCCCGAACAGCGCGCGCAGCTCCAGGAGCTCTCGAACGCGCTGCTCGACGACATGGACCTGCGCTGGCAGATGGATCAGCTCGGCCAAAACCTCCGCAACGCGTTCCCGCAAATGGGTTGGGGCCAGGGGATGGGCTTCCGCGGCGACGAGCCGCTCCCGCTGCAGGGCATGGGCACCCTCCTCGACCAGCTCGGCGACATCGACGCCCTCGAGAACCTGATGCGCAACGCGACCAACCCGGGGCAGCTCGCCGAGGTCGACCTCGACCGCGTGCGCGACCTGCTCGGCGACGACGCGGCGCGTTCGCTCCAGCAGCTGTCCGAGCTCGCCCGCATGCTCGAAGAAGCCGGCCTGATCGAACAGCGCGAAGGCCGAATGGAGCTCACGCCGAAAGGTATTCGCCGCATCGGCCAGCGCGCGCTCGGCGACCTGTTCCGCAAGTTGCTCCAAGACCGTCCCGGCCGCCACGAGATCGAGGCGACCGGATTCGGCCACGAGCGCTCCAACGATCACAAGCAGTACGAGTTCGGCGATCCGCTGCACCTCGACGTCGCCCGCACGATCAAGAACGCGATCACCCGCGCCGGCGGCGGCACACCGGTGCGCATCACCCCGGAAGACTTCGAGATCGAACGCACCGAGCAGGTCACGCGCAGCGCGACGGTACTCATGCTCGACGTCTCACTCTCGATGGAGATGCGCGGCCGCTTCCTCGCGGCCAAGAAGGTCGCGATGGCGTTGCACGCGTTGATCACCTCGCAGTTCCCGCGTGACTATCTCGGCATGGTGAGCTTCGGGCGCGTCGCCCGCGAGGTGAAGCCCGAGCGACTGCCCGAAGCCACGTGGGACTTCGAGTGGGGCACCAACATGCAGCACGCGCTGGCGCTCGCGCGCAAGCTGCTGTCGACGCAGACCGGCAAGAAGCAGATCATCATGATCACCGACGGCGAGCCGACGGCCCACATCGAAGACGGCTACCCCTACTTCGACTACCCGCCGTCGCCGCGCACGATCGAGATGACGCTGCGCGAAGTCCAGCGCTGCACGAAGGACGGCATCCGGATCAACACGTTCATGCTCGAGGAGAATCACTATCTCCGTGATTTTGTCGAGCGCATGATGAAGATGAACCGGGGTCGCGCGTTTTTCACGACGCCCGAGACGCTCGGCGACTACGTGCTCGTCGACTTCCTCGAAGACAAGCGCGAGCAACGCCGAGCCGGCTAGACCAAATCGATCAGACCAAACCGGTTATAGGGGCTGGAACTTCCGGATCTTCCCCGACCACAAGCGTTCGAGCGCGGCGACTTCGCGGATGCTGACTTGCGGATTCGGAACGCCGGCCCCAGCCATGAGATCGACCAGCGCCAGCCGGATGGGTTCGATGGTGCACTCTCCGTCGACGATGATCGCGACGTCGACGCCTTTCGGAGTCTGCGTCACTTGCAGGCCCGCGATGTGCGGGTCGTTCACGAGGATCGACTCCAACATCATCGAATAGACGACGGCGCCGTTTTCGTACACGAAGTTCACCTCCTCGCGGCCGGCGAGGTCGGTGATCCGCCGGTGTGCGCAACCGCACGCACAAGGTGCATCCATCAGCGTCATCGCGTCGGTTATCTCGTAGCGGATGAGCGGTTGTGCATGGTTGTAGAGATTCGTCAGCAGAATCCTGGCGGCCGGGTCACCGGGCGCAACAGGGTTGCCGTGCTTGTCGATCGGCTCGATGATGACGAGATCGTCGGGAAGGTGCATCCCGTCGCGTGCCTCGCACGGGAACGCGTACGCGCCTTCGGAGCAGCTCCAGTAATCGTCGAGCTCCAAGCCCCAGGCGTCGGCGACGGCCGTACGCGTCTCGACCGTGCATTGCTCGCCGCAAGTGAGGACGCGCTGCGGGCGGATCTTCAGCCGTCCGTGTCGTGCTTCGTTGGCGAGCAGACCGATCAAGCTCGGATACCCCTGCAGGATCACGGGCTGCGCGGCGTTGACACCCGCGACGATCTCCGGGAGCGGCATCGTCGGCGGGAGATGCGTGACCGAAGAGACGCCCTTCTCGGTGTCGTTCGTGAACTCGTGGAGCGAGCCGGAGATGTGTTTCGGGCTCGTCGCGAAGATCGAACTCGTCGCCGCATCGAGCGGGAGCCGGCTGCCGTCTCGTCCCCGCCAGCGGGTGCAGATGGTCATGAACGTCGTCCAGTCATCCCAGCCGTACACGAACAACACGCGGTCTCCGGTCGTGCCGCTCGACGAGAAGATCCGATACTTGCCCAACACGTAGTTGTTCTCGTCGTGTCTCGCCGTGTGCGCGCTCGGCCATGTCGAACGTGAGCTCGCGGTCGGTGACGACGCGATCGAACTCATGGGTGAGATCGGCTCGGGTCATGACCGGGAGCGTCGCCAGGTCGGCTTCGCCGAAGCGGTCGACATCGACGCCGGCTAAGCGCCCGGCATGGAAGGGAGATTCCCGCGCCGACCAGGCCAGCAGTTCGCGGAGTCGGCGCTCGCGCTCGGCTGCGAGCCGTTCACTGGGCCACCGCAACCGGCGTACCGCACCGAACATCGCGTCGACAACATCCGCGCGATGACGCGTCAGAAGATCTGCGTAGCTGTCGGGCACGCTCGACTACTCGCGAACTTCGCCGACGTGCGGCATCGCGTAACTCTGCTTCGCGTACAACGAGCGCCAGCCCTCGCGGAACACGCGTGGTCCCGGTGGTACCGCGCTCTCGGCGTGAACGACCACGCAGCCGTGGGCTGCCGCGTCGCTGAGACGGAGCGCCGATATCGCCTGGCGTAACCGCTTGCCCTGGTGTCGAGGGTGCGTCGCGTCGAACCCGAACCAACCGATGCCATCGCCGACGAACAATGCGCCCGTCGCAATGAGGCGGTCCTTGTCGAACACGCCGTAATGATGGGCACGCGGCCGACCAACTGACGCTGCGAACCACGCGTGCATCGCCGGTGAGCCCCACGCGCCCCATGCGACGAGATTCAGCTCGGCAATCGCGTTCGCATCCTGCGCGCCGAGCCGGCGTACTTCTACTTCGGGCGGGGCCTCGAGGCGCGGCTCGATCTCGCGCCAGATCTTGAACGTTCCCGGCGTGCACCGCATGCCGCGCGCGATGAGCCAGTTCGTGAGCTCGTCGGGCCGACTGCGCGGCGTCACGTCGATCCGAAAGCTCGCTTGGCCGTTCGCGGCGTAGAACGCCCAGATCGCGTCGAGGTCGTCGGGGCGAGCGGGTGCGCGGATACCGAGCGCGATCACGCGATTGAGATCCCACCCGTCGACGGCGCGCAACGCCACCAGCGGGTTGGGCCCCGATCGATCGATCACCGCCTGCAACGGATCGTCCGGGAGCTCGGATGCCGCTTGGACGCAGTCGAGCCAGATCGCGGCCTCGTGCTCCTCGAGCCTGAGCGCGAGCTCGGCCGGTTCATTGTTCACTACGTGCTCATCGACATGACAACCCTTTTGCTTATCTCCCATTTATCACTCCTCGCGTGGACAGTGATAGTCGGAGCGTGGCGTTCAGGCGCCGTGCGGACCGACCGATGGAAGGGGCCCGGGCAAGGACGCCTGGTTGTGATGCTCACGGAGGAGTGCGCTGTGATTCCGCGCGTATTGGTGGTTCAGAGTCGTCCCGATGTCGCACGCGCGATGAGCGCGTCGCTCGCGGACGCAGACTTGGAAGCGGTCGTGCTCTTCGACGGCCACGCCGTCGTCGACGCGATCGCGACGTGGGAGCCGCACGTCGTGCTCGTCGACCTCACGCTGCCCGCGCTCGACGGTTGGTTCGTGCTCGCCGAGGTCGGCGGACTGGCGGAGCCGCCGTACATCGTCGTGCGGGTCGATGCCGCGGACGACGCCGGCCGGGCGATCGCGCTCGGAGCCGACGCCTGGGTCGATGACGACGTCCATATCGTCGCCGCCGCGGGCAAACTGGTGCCGTCGATCGCGGCCTGATCGGGGAACCAACTCCGGAGGGTTGTTGTTGTCCGTCGGGCAACCCAGGAGGAAAAGAAAACATGGCACGTGTTCCCCAAGATCAGATCCCGAAGACCGACGAGGAATGGCGAGAGAGGTTGACGCCCGAGCAGTTCCAGGTCGCCCGTAAGGCGGGTACCGAGCGGGCGTTTACCGGCGAGTACTGGGACTGTCACGACGACGGGACCTACGAGTGCGTGTGCTGTGGTGCACCGCTGTTCTCGTCCGAGACCAAGTTCGAGTCGGGCACCGGTTGGCCCAGCTTCTTCCAGGCGCTCGATCCCGAAGCGGTCGAGGAGAAGACCGACGTGAGTCACGGCATGGTCCGCACCGAAGCCGTGTGCCGCAACTGCGGAGCGCACCTCGGTCACGTCTTCCCCGACGGGCCCAAGCCCACGGGTCAGCGCTACTGCATGAACAGTGCGTCGTTGCGCCTGGAGAAGAACGACGCCTGAACGACCCGCAGTGAACATGGCATGAGTCACACCGGGCACTGAATGCTTGGTGAGTGAGCGCCGGCGTCCGATAGTTCTCGGGTGCCGGCGCTTACCGTTGGAATTACCACTGCCCGGAACCCCGCGTGCAAGCGGGGGATCGCGGTCAACCTGGCGGCCAGCCTCGCCCGGGATCCGCAGCAGTCGCGGCGGGTCTGCGTGGTCGACGCCGATCCGCTCAACCTCGATGTCACGACGCGCCTCGCGGTGCGGGGCCCGGTGCTCGAAGACTTCGCCCGGCCGTCGGTTCCCGCCTCATCGGCGCTCGGTTCGGTGCACGAGCCTCCGCTCTGGGTGCTCCCGAGCGCGGGCGCGGGTGTCGATGTCACGCGCCGGGCCGCGAACCGTGCGCTGCACCAGCTCCGCCAGGATTTCGACGTAGTGATCTGCGACGTGTTCGGCGGACCCTCGGGGCAGACACCGATCGGGAGCGGGGGCCTCGACCGGCTCGACTGGTTGCTGGTCGCCGTCACGCCGCAGGAGGACGCGGTGGCCGACGCCGCCGAGTTCGTCGCTCACCTGCAGGCAGAGGCCGAGCACGGAGCGATCGCGGCCGCGGTGGGCTTGGGTGTCGTGCTCACCGGCGACGAAGGCACAGTGGGCGGCGAAGGTACCGGCGAGCTCACCGCCGACGCGATCTCGGCGCGGTTGGCGGCGCCGGTCATGGGTTCGGTTCGCCAGCTCTGGGGTCGGTCCGTCCCCAACCTCGGCTTCGGTGCCGCGCTCGGCATCGACGATCTCGATGACGCGGTCGGTTCGCTCTTCAGCCGGCTCGATCAGAATTTCGCCGACCTGGGCGCCCGCTGAGCGGAATTTGCCGCGCGCTCCGTGGCAATTCGACCGCCGAACGGTCGAGAACCCAGGATTTGAGCGGGCCCCCCTTGCGCCCCGCCGCGCTGGTTGCCATGATGACACCGCTGTAATTCCATCGGCGGTATTTCGACCCCAGAATCCCGGTCGAGGCTTACGCCGAGCAAACCGACGCCGGCTCCCCCGAGCCGGGCAGACCTGGGAGGCCCGCCGATGCGGGAGATGCTCATCGAGCTCGAAGTCGACTCGACAGATCGCCGTTGGCAGGAACGCGCCAACTGCCTCGGCGTCGATCCCGACCTGTTCTTCCCCGAGCGAGGGGCATCCACCAAGGAGGCCAAGTCGGTCTGTGGTGGTTGCGAGGTCAAGAACGAGTGCCTCGAGTACGCGCTGCGGCACGGCGAGAAGTTCGGTATCTGGGGCGGGATGTCGGAGCGGGAACGCCGCCGCATCCGCCGCCAGCGCGCGCTGGTTCGGCGCGGCCTCGCCAGCGCCTCCGGCGCTTAGTACCTCCGCTTACTTGTTGTCGGGTCTACTCGTCACCGGGTAACCACCGGGGTCCTCGATCGACGCGCGCTTCGATAGCCGCCGACGCGTCGATATCGGCCCACGCGAGGAATTCGTCGGAACACCGATCGAGGTCCGCGCGCGGCACCAGTCCCACCACCTCGACCGAGGCGACGTCGGTACGTTCCCGCCGCGCGAGCTCGCGCACGTCGAGACACGCATCCTCGATCCCCGTGCGATCGAGGTCGACGAGGTTCATCGAGACCTGCGGTCGTCCTTTCGATTCCAACATGAGGCCGAGCGCGCGCACGCCCGGTAGCCCGCCGTCCTGCTCGCGAATCTCGCGTGCGATGCGGCGCGCAACCGCGACATCGCGAGTGACGAGCAACAAGTTGATCGCGACGAGGGGTTTGCGCGCCCCGACCGCGGTCGCGCCCAGTGTGGGATGGGGTGCGTCGGGTCCGAAGTCGGGCGCGCGGTTCTTGAACGCGTGCCGCCGGATATGGGGAAGATCGCGTGCGTCGGGATCGGCGTCGTCGTAGAGGAACACCGGAACCTGATGCGATTCCGCCCACCACTGCCCGAAGTCGCGCGCCGCCGCCCCCGCTGCTCGCGTTCCACCGCGTTCCGCCGAGCGCGACGAACGGAACGACATCGAGCGCGCCGACTCGCGGATGCACGCCGTCGTGACCGGCAATCGAGATGTGGTTCGCGACCGCGGTGGCGAGGTCTCGTGCCGCGGGAGCCGCGTCGGTTTGCGCGGGACCGGCGAGGGTGAACACGGACCGGTTGTGATCCGGGTCGGAGTGCACGTCGACGAGTGACGCGCCGCAGCCCTCGGCGACCGCGCGCAACGCGACCATGTCGCGGCCTTCGGAAACGTTTGCCACGCACTCGAGCATGCACGGCAGCGTAGGACGCGTCCCGCGACCGCTTGGCTACCCTCGGTCGATGCGTTTCGGGCTCGCGCTTCCGCAGTACGACTACTCGGTGCAGAGCGAGCACCCGCTCCGCTTCTCCACGATCGTCGAACACGCGCGGCGGGCGGCCGCCGCGGGTTTCGAATCGGTCTGGCTCTCCGACCATCTGTATCTCGACATCGGCAAGTACGGCGGCCCGTCCGATCGGGAGGGCTGCTACGACCCGATCGTGACGCTCGCGGCGCTGGCGCGCCTCGTGCCCGATGTGCGGCTCGGAACTCTCGTGTTCTGCGAGGCGTTGCGGCCCGCGGCAGTGCTCGCCAAGGCGCTGGCGACACTGGATCGGGTGAGCACCGGTCGACTCGATGTCGGCCTCGGCGCGGGTTGGTACGAGCCCGAGTACGAAAGCATCGGGATGGAGATGCCGGCGCCGCCCGTTCGGCTCGCGCGCCTGGCCGAGGCCGTCGACGTCGTGAAGGGTGTGCTGGAAGGCGAGTCGTTCTGGTTCGAAGGTGAGTATCACCGCGCCGCCGGCGCACCGAGCCTGCCCGGGCCGTGGCAACAACCGCGGCCAGCGCGTGTTCGTCGGCGGCAAAGGCGACCGCCTGTTGCGACTGATCGCGCAACACGCCGACGGTTGGAACACGTGCTGGGCGTGGACGGTCGACGCGTACCGCGAACGGCTCGGCGTGTTGGAGCGTGAGTGCGAGCGCGCCGATCGCGATCCCGCGACCGTGTGGCGGACGCTCGGTCTCTACGCACTCTGCGGCGAGGACGAACGCGATCTCGCCCGGCGCTTCGAGCTGATGCGGGAGAGCTCGCCGCCGGGTGTGCTCGACGGCGTCGACCTCGCCGAGTTCCGAGCCGGCAAGTTCGTCGGAACCGTCGACGAGCTACGCGATCAAGTCGGGGAGTGGGAGACGCTCGGCATCGACACCCTCGTGCTCGGTGTCGGCGTGGTGCCGTTCCACGTCACGAGCCTCGACGACGTCGAGATGTTCGCGAGCTTGCGCGCGCAGAAATAGCCGGAACTGTCCGGCTGATTCAGACCTGTTGGGTGGCGACGTCGCGACGCCGGCGGAGAATCCGGCGGCGCTCGCGCTCCGATGCGCCGCCCCACACGCCGTGCTCGATGCGGTTGAGCAACGCATACTCGAGGCACTCAGTCGTGACCGTGCATGTCGCACATACGCGTTGCGCAGTCTCGACACCGGTCCCGTCGGAAGGGAAGAACTCGGCGGGGTCGATTCCACGACACCGCGCGTGAAACATCCAGGCGTACTGCTCCGGAGTTTCTTCCACGGTTGCCTCTCCTTCGCCGACAGGGATTACGGCTGTTCGATTGGTTCGGTTCATTCTCGCGGCTGTAGTCGGAGTTCGACGGCTTGGGTACCCAAATCCACTGGATCTTCAATCCTTCTTCAAACAACAGACGTTTGAAGAAGCCGTATCGTTCCATCTGAAATTTCAGATCGATTCTTCAGCTAAATCTCAGGTGGCGCGGGCACAATGGAACGTCGCGTCCGGCGCAGTTCTCAAGGTCTCCGATGCGAGAAGGATCGATGGATCAGTACGGACCACCCGCGATCGCATCAGCTGAGATCGCATCAGCCGAGACCGCACCAGATCCGTGGGCCCCACCGCCTCCGAAGGAACACCGCGCACCGCGCGTCGGTGTCATCGCGCTCGTCGCCGCGCTGATCGGCGCGCTCGTCGGCGGCGGAGTCGCCGGCGGCATCGTCGCGGTTGCCGACCGCGGAACCAACACGACGATCGTCACGGACTCGCCCGACTCGAGTGTCGGCGCGCGCCCGTCGACCGCGCTCGCGAAGCCGGGTGACATTCGGGCGATCCTCGCCAAGGTCGAACCGGCGGTCGTGCGCATCGACGTCACGACCGCGCCCGATGCGATCGGGAGTCAATCGGGCACCGGTACCGGCTTCATCGTCGATTCGAGCGGGATCATCGTTACCAACGCGCACGTCGCGAACGCAGAGACCGCGCAAGAGGCGAAGCAGTTGGTCGTAACGCTCGGCACCGGCGACTCCGTTCCCGCGCGTGTGCTCGGTGAAGACACGAACCAAGACCTCGCGGTGTTGAAGATCGATCGCAAGAATCTGCCGACGGTTCGCCTCGGTGATTCTGACGCGCTGCAAGTCGGAGACGCCGTGGTCGCGATCGGCAACTCGCTCGGCATTGTCGGAAGCCCCACCGTGACGACCGGCATCGTGTCGGGGCTTGGTCGAACTGTGCACGTCGCCGCGACCGAAACGCTCGTCGACGCGATTCAAACCGACGCCGCGATCAATCCTGGTAACTCCGGTGGGCCGCTCGTCGACGTCGACGGTCGCGTGATCGGTATCAACACGGCAATCGCCGATCCCGGTTCTTCGAACAACGTCGGGTTCGCGATCTCGATCGCGTCGGCTGAGCCGGTCGTCGCGCGCGTTGCGCGCCGGTCGGACGCCGCAGATCGCGTTCATGGGTGTGAAGACCGAAACGGTTACGCCCGCGCTCGTGCGGCAGGCGAACCTGCACACCAAGACCGGCGCCTATGTCGCCGAGATCACGCCCGGCGAAGGCGCGGCTCGGGCGAAGATGCGCCGCGGTGACGTGATCGTCGCGGTCGGGGGTGTCCGCGTGACGAGTAACGACGACGTGCTGCGTATGGTGCGCCGCCACCAACCGGGCGACCGGTTGGCGGTCACAGTCGTGCGGGGATCGGCGCACAAGACCCTCGAGGTGACGTTGGGTGATCTCCCCAACGCGTAGATCATCCGCTACGCTCCGCGGTCCGTTCGGTCGGCGCACCGGGAGTTGGCAGTCATGAGCATCGAGCCCTACGAGCTCGAAGAGATCCCCCCGCAGGGGCACGTGAAGATCGTCTACACGGGTTCCGTCGCGCCGCATTGGGAGATCCACCGGGTGTTCGGCGACCAGCGCGCGATCGACGAGTTCCGCCAGCGGGCCATGGCCCGGCTGCAGCTGCTACCGGTCTACGACCCACAGTTCCGCAGGAACCGGGAGCGCGTCGCGCGAGACGCCGAACGCGAGCACCTCATCCTCGAGTGGGACCTCGGCGACGAGCCCGAGGCGTAGGCCTCGGCGCGGAGACGATCAGGTCTCGAGCGTCGAGAAGCGCGCGGCTACGAAGCGCGCAATCATCGTGCACAGGAACACCAGCGCGATCAGTGTGAGCCCGGCGCCCCACGCCCGGTCCTGAGCCGCCGGGAACGGTTGTTGCGCGTTCTGCCAGATCACAACCGACAGTGCAGTGTTGGTTCCGTGGAACAGATGGGTTTGCAGTGCCCGTTGCGCGCCGAAGATCGTGAAGAGCAACGGCGCGGTTTCGCCGGCCGCGCGTGCGATGGCGAGCATCGCTCCGCTGACGATGCCCGGCAACGCGGCGGGGATCACCACGCGAGCCACCGTGCGCGAACGCCGGGCCCCGAGCGCATCGCTTGCCTGGCGGAGATCGTTGGGTACCAGCTTCAGCATCTCTTCGGTCGAACGAATCACGATCGGCAGCATCAAGCACGCGAGCGCGAGTGAACCGGCGAAGGTCGAGTAGCCCTGGTGCGCGCCCGCGCTCACCCAGATCATCGCGACGAACAACCCCATCACGATCGACGGCACACCGGTCATCACGTCGGACATGAACCGGATGACGCGTGCGAGTGGTCGCTGCTGTCCGTATTCGTTGAGGTAGATCGCGGCGAGCACACCGAGCGGGATGGCCATCACCGCGGCGACCGCGGTGACGAAGATCGTTCCCACGATCGCCGGCCAGATCCCACCGCCCGGGAATTGGGTGATGATCGGCAGGTCGCTCGAGAGGAAGTCCCAGCTGATGATCGACGCGCCCTTTACGACCACGTAGCCGAGGATGAGGACGAGCGGGATCAACGCGACCGTGAACGCCCCGACCATCCAGGTAGTTGCGATCGCGTTGACCAAGCGCCGGCGGGTACTCGTCGACGGTTCGCCGAGCCACCACTCCGGGTTCGGTCCCGGTGCTGCAGAATCTCCGGGCGGTGCGATCGTCGCCGTCATGCGTTCGCCCCGGTCTCGGTCGATCGATTCGCGATCCAGCGGCCGGCCATGTTCACGACGATCGTGAACGCGAAGAGCACGACTGCGAGGCCGATCAACGCGGCGCGGTGTGTCGGGTCACTTTGACCTTCCGGGAACTCGTGGGCGATCACCGACGCCATGCTGTCGCCCGGCTGGAAAAGGTGCGACGTGATCTGGTGGCTCGATCCGATCACCAATGCCACCGCGATGGTCTCGCCGAGCGCCCGCCCCAATCCGAGCATCACCGCGCCCGTCAATCCACTGCGCACGCGTGGGAACACGCACATGCGCAGCATCTCCCACCGGGTGGCGCCCATCGCGATCGCGGCGTTCTTGTCGTCCTGGGCCACGGTCGCCAGCACTTCGCGGCTGATCGCGGTGACGATCGGGGTGATCATCACCGCGAGGACGATTCCGGCGGTCATGAAGCTCGCGCCGCTCGTGGTCCCGCCGAAGATGCGGCCGAGTACGGGGACATTTCCGACCGCGTCGGAGATCGCCTGGTACACCTTTTGAATGGGCTCTTCGAGGACCGCGAGTGCCCACAACCCGTATATCACCGAGGGGATCGCGGCGAGCAGATCGATCGCGTAGGTAACCGGCTTACGAATCCGGCGCGGCGCGAGCTCATTGGTGAAGAACGCGATGCCGAGGCTGAGCGGGATCGCGAGCACCAGTGCGATCGCCGACGAGACCGCGGTGCCGTAGATGAACGGCAGCGCGCCGTACTTGCCGTTGGTCGGGTCCCATTTGGTCCCGGTGATGAAGCCGAACCCTTCGCGCTGAAAGATCGGCCATGCCTGTTGCGTGGTGACGACGGCAATCAGTGCCAGGATCGCCAGCACCGACAGCCCGGCGGTGAGGGCGACCGTGCGAAAGGCACGGTCGCCCCACACATCCGATGATCGGCGTGACAACGAGGGCGCGGCCACGGGGTGGACGCTATGCGGCGATCTGGAGCTTGCCGAGCTGGGCGGTCGCCTTGGTCACGAAGTCGGCGGGCAGCGGTGCGTACCCGGCGGTGTTGGCCTGGCTCTGGCCCTGTTCGTAGATGTACTGGAGGAAGCTCTTGAGCGCGGTGCCCTGGGCGTGGTCGGTCTGCTTCTCGTACACGAAGATGTACGTGGGCGAGGTGATCGGGTACGACGTCGCGCCGCTCGCGTTGATCGGGTCATACGTCAGGTCGGCGGCGAGCTTCGAGTTCGCGACTGCCGCGGCCGCGGCGTCGAGCGTCGGCGCCACGAACTTGCCGGCCGCGTTCTGGATCGACGCGGTCGTCAACTTCGCGGCGGTGGCGTCGGCGTAGTCGACGTAGCCGATCGCACCGTCGGTCTTGCCGATGATCTGCGCGACACCGGGGTTGCCCTGTCCGGCCTGCGTGCCCGCGGGCCAGTCGATCGTGTCCCCACTCCCGAGGGTCCAATCGCTGGGTGCGACCGCGGTGAGGAACTTGGTGAAGTTGCTGGTCGTGCCCGACGACTCCGCGCGGCGGGCCACGGTGATCGCGGTCGACGGCAAGGTGACGCCGGGATTGTCGGCCTTGATCAGCGGGTCGTCCCACTTCTTGATCGTGGTGGCGAAGATCTTGGCCAGCGTCTTGTCCGACAGCTGCAGCTTGTCGACGCCGGAGAGCTTGTAGGAGATCGTGATCGGCGCGGCGACGGTGGGGAAGTAGAGCACCTTGCCACCCTGGTACGAGCTGAGCTCATTGGGCTTGGGCAGACTGTCGGAGCCGGCGAACTGCACGTTGTTCTTCTGGAGGTCGGTCTTGCCCTGCCCGGACCCGCCACCGGCGTAGTTGATGGTGACGCTCGAGTCCTTGGCCTGGAAGCCCTGGATCATCAGCTGATCGAACGTCTGCTGGAACGTCGACCCGGATCCGTCGAGTGTGGTCTTGCTCGCCGACGAGCCACCTTTGCTACTGCTGCCGCACGCCGCGAGGACGACCGCGAGGCCGATCAGGACGACGAGCACACGCGAACGCCTAAGGGTTGTTTGCACGGGGGATTCCTCCGGGGCGGGGGCTCGGACGCAACGAGGCGATGGTAAGGACGCGGTGTGGATCGGAGTTCACCTTGACATGAACGAGAGGTGAACCAATCCGGAACAGTCGGGGTCGGCTAGACGGTCGGTTGGGTGCCTTCGGGATCGCCGGGGAGCTCGCCGGTGACCATGAACGACACCCACCGGGCGATCATCACTGCGTGATCGGCGGCCCGCTCGAAGTCGCGTCCCACGAATGCGAGCTGTACGGCCATTTGCAATGCGGCTTCGTCGGCCGCGCCCGCGAATCCGGCGAAGATCGCACGGAAGAGCTCCTTTTGGAGGTCGTCCATGACGTCGTCCATATCGGGCAGCGCGAGCGCTGTGGTGGCGTCCTCGTCGGTGAAGGCGTCGACCGCGAGGCGGGTCTGCACGCTGGCCTGCGCGCCCATGCGCTCGATGATCCCTCGGATCCGGGGCGGGAACTCGCGGGGGTAGAGCCGGCGGGTCGCGCGGGCCACGTTCCGCATCAGGCCTGCCGTGAGCTCGATCTCGTGGAGGATCCGCAGGATCGCGAGCAGGGTTCGCAAGTCGGAGGCCATGGGCTGTTGCAGGGCGAACAGCTGGTACACCTGCTGCTCTACATGCAGCACCAGTCCCTCGATCTCGCGATGCGCCGCGTAGATGCGCTCGACGAGGGGGAGGTCGGCATCGAGTAACGCCTGGGTGGCCGCGCCGATCTGCTCGCAGCTCTTGGCCGACAGCGTGATGACGTCGGTCCGGATGTCCTTCAACTGGTCGTCGAACGACCGCCGAGTCTCGGGCACGGTGCCTCCTGTACGTAGGTCCGCCGAGTCTGTCGAGTCTTCCCATCCGCACGGTGCGGTAGGTAACGGCTCACTCGGCTGTTCATCCGTCGTTTACTGACTCGTCACCGCGACCTTACGGCGAGGCTTTGTGCCGTCCCTACGATGCGCCCCAGTGGGAGCGCTTGGCGACCGCGGCAGCCAGCCGCGATGCTGGGTCCGGGATAGGCCGGCGAACGCTCCTGGAAGGTCGATGTGCACACAGCCGAAGAGGGTGACGCGATGCCCACGCTGGCGATCCGCCCGCAGCGACGCTCCTCCGGTGCCGAGGCGGCATCCGGGGCAGAGGCGCCAAAGGATGGCGACGACATCGTGATCGAACAGAACGCCGACGAGCCGACGCCGGACAGCTCGAACGAGATCATCTTCGGAGCCCATGACGTCGCGGTCCGGTATTCGGGAACGCCGGCCGTCGAAGGCGTCAGCCTCGAAGTCCACGCCAACCGGATCACCGCACTGATCGGCCCCTCGGGCTGCGGAAAGAGCACGCTCCTGCGGACGTTCAACCGCATGAACGACCTCATCGCGGGAGCGGAGGTCTCCGGTCGGCTGGAGTTCCACGGTCACGATCTGTACGCGCCCGATGTCGACCCGATCGAGGTTCGCCGGCGCATCGGCATGGTGTTCCAGAAGCCGAACCCGTTCCCGAAGTCGATCTACGACAACGTCGCGTTCGGGCCGCGCATCACGGGTCGGCGCAAGGACCTCGACGACATCGTCGAGCACGCGCTGCGGCAGGCCGCGCTGTGGGACGAGGTCAAGCCGAAGCTCAAGAAGTCGGCGTTCGCGCTTTCGGGCGGACAGCAACAGCGGTTGTGCATCGCGCGCTGTCTGGCCGTGGAGCCCGATGTGATCCTGATGGACGAGCCGTGTTCCGCGCTCGACCCGATCGCGACGTCGCGCATCGAAGATCTCATGACCGAGCTGAAGCGCAACTACACGATCGTCATCGTCACTCACAACATGCAGCAGGCGGCGCGGGTCTCCGACATGACGGCGTTCATGACGACCGACGTAGACGACGAAGGCCGCCGCACGGGACGATTGGTCGAGTACGACGCGACCGACAAGATGTTCACCAACCCGTCGGACTCTCGCACGGAGGGTTACATCACGGGTCGGTTCGGGTGAGTGGTAGCACCGGCGCGTGTACATGACGAGCGGGGTCGGCGATGACCCCACTGTTAGTCGTGTTCGGACTCGTCGGCTGGGTTGTCGCAATTTCGCTCGGCTTTCGCGTCGCGCAGTCTCGCAGCGAGCTGCGGCGGGCGCGTGAAGTGAGCCATGCGGGTGAAGATGTTGCGCTCGACGAAGCCATTGTCGATTCGACGCGGGAGTCAGCGGAACGAGTCGCGCGTGCCGAGGCGGTACAGCACTGGTTGTTGGCCGCGCTCGACGAGGCAACCGACGCGATCGTGGTAGTTGATCGCATCGGTCGGGAGATCGTCCGCAACGCGCCCGCCCGCCGGTTCGGTGGCGCGCGGCACGGCGAGGTTCTCGCCCAGGATGCCGTCGACGAGCTCCTGCGCGCCGCGCTCGACGGAGTCACGTCGCAACGTGAGCTGCAGCTCTACGGACCGCCGCGTCAGGTGCTGCAACTTCGTTCGTTCCCGCTCCGGCGCGACGGCGAGGTGGTCGGCGCGGTCGCGTTCACCCGGGATGTCTCGGAGGCGCGCCGGGTCGAGAGTGTCCGCCGTGACTTCGTCGCCAACGTGAGTCACGAGCTGAAGACGCCGATCGGCGCACTGGGCCTGTTGGCGGAGACCATGGCCGCGACCGACGACCCGGCGGTGGTGCAGCAACTCGCAGATCGGGTCGTGCGCGAAGCCGATCGCTTGTCGCGCATCGTCGACGATCTCCTCGACCTCAGCACCATCGAGGCGCAGGAATCACCGTCGCGCGCGCCGATCCCGGTGCGGCTGCTGGTGGCGGAGACGGTGGATCTCGTGCAGGCCGCGGCCGACCTCGCCGACGTGCCGATTCGAATCTCGCCCGAGCCCCCGGAGATCGAGATCGCGTGTGATCGGCGCCAGATGCGCAGCGCGCTGATGAACCTGCTCGACAACGCGATCAAGTACTCGGGGCCGGGTCAGCCGGTGGAGGTCGGCGCGCACGTTGCCGGAGACCGGCTCGAGCTCGTCGTTCGTGACCACGGAATCGGTATCCCGAGCCGCGATCTCGAACGCATCTTCGAACGCTTCTACCGCGTCGACCGCGCGCGCAGCCGTGAGACCGGAGGCACCGGGCTCGGTCTGGCGATCGTTCGCCACGTCGTGCAGGCGCACGGCGGCGAGGTCACCGTTACGTCGAGTGAAGGCGAAGGCTCGACGTTCACGATCCAGGTCCCAATCTCCAACGGCGGCGCCCGCCCGGTTTCGGAGGGCTACTGATGGCTGATCCGCCTCTCATTCTCGTCGTCGACGACGAGCAGTCGTACCGCGACGCGTTGACCATCGCGTTGCAACGCGAAGGCTTCCTCGTCGAGACCGCGGCCGACGGGCCCGAAGCGCTCGCCCGCTTCGATGCGACCAAGCCCGCGTTGGTGCTGCTCGACGTGATGCTGCCCAAGATCTCGGGAGTCGACGTGTGCCGTGACATCCGCGGCCGTTCGCGGGTCCCGATCATCATGGTCACCGCGCGCAACTCCGAGATCGACGCCGTCGTCGGCCTGGAGGTGGGCGCCGACGACTACGTGACGAAGCCCTTCCGTCTCCGCGAGCTGATCGCCCGGGTCCGCGCCGCGTTGCGCCGGGTCCCGGCCGACGACGACGACGATCCGGACCGGCCCGAAGTGCTCGAGATCGGCGACGTCCGGCTCGACGCGGGCCGGCACGAGGTATTCGTGCGCGGGCTGCCGGTCGCGCTGCCGCTCAAGGAGTTCGAGTTGCTCGAGCTGCTGATGGCGAACGCGGGTCGGGTGCTCACCCGGGATGTGCTGATCGACCGGATCTGGGGGCCGAACTACTTCGGCGACACCAAGACCCTCGACGTCCACATCAAACGGCTGCGGGCGAAACTCGAATCCGACTCGGCCACTCCGACCCGGATCGTCACGGTGCGCGGAGTGGGCTACCGCTACGAACGGGCGGCCTCGAACTAGGGCGTTCGCGAACTACGGGTGGCGTTTGCGACCGCGGCCGGCGCGGCGGGTGATGCCCTTCGAGGTTGGCAAGAAGTCGTCGCCGACGGGCCGGAGCGGCTCGTCGGGAACGGGTTCCGGCTCGACCGCCTCGGCTTCGGGCTCGACGGGTTGCGGCTCCACGATTTCGGTCGCAACGGGTTCCGGCTCGACGGTTCCGGCGCGACCGGTTCCGGCTCGACGATCTCGGGCTCGGCGGTTTCGATCACGCGGGCCGATGTCGCGTATTGCGTGAGCCGATCGAGGACGGCTTCCGGCGACTCGAACGTCGCCATCGGAACCGGCTCCTTCACCGAATCCGACTCGTCTTCGGATTCGGCTTCGAGCTCGTCGGCGTCGGGATCACCGGCGTCGTTCGCGAGCGCCGCGTAGGGCGACTCGGCCGCGGCCGCGTCGTCGGGTTCTCCGCTTCCACCGAGCATGTCGGAGAACCGAACCATGACTCAGCTCAACTCAGCTTGGCGAGCGCGGCTTCGTACGCCGCGCGTTCACGCGGGGTACCGAGGTTCGGCGACTCGAACACGTCGACGACGGTTCCATCGGTGTCGATCACGAACGTGGCACGGTTCGCGCAGCCGAGTTGCTCGTTGAACACGCCGTACGCGCGGGCCACCGCGCCGTGCGGCCAGAAGTCGCTGAGGACCGGGAACGTGAAGCCCTGTTGGATCGACCACTGCTTCTGCGCGTGGCGTGAGTCGCATGAGATCGCGAGCACCTGCGCCTTCACGTCGTCGAATTCTGCCAGGTTGTCCCGCAGTGAGCACAACTCGCCTTCACAGACACCGGTGAACGTGAACGGGTAGAAGACGACGACGACGCTCCGATTCCCGCGGAACGACGACAACGTGACGTCGTTGCCGTCTTGATCCTTGAGCGTGAAATCGGGGGCCTCTTGGCCGGACTCGACGGGCACGAGTGAGCGCTCCTCTCGATGACGAGAACCTTGTCAGTCTACGTGGTGGTTCGTCACTCAGTGGGCGGCCGCGTGTAGCGCGCGCGGACCACTTCCCCCGTGTTGTCGGTCTCGAGCGTCCATACGCAACCCTTCGGCCACTCGCGATCGGCCGGGATGTCGATGCCGTTCGCCGAGTAGTGGTCGAGCAGCATGGGCAGCACGTCGCCGTGCATGCACATCAGCGCGCCCGACACCGCGTGCTTGCGCACGAGCGCGACCGCGGGTTCGAGTGGCGCGCCTTCGGTGAGCTCCTCCATCGGCTCGATCGCCATGCCCCGGGCGCCGGCGATGGGCACGACGGTTTCCATGCAGCGCACATACGGACTCGACAGGATGCGATCGAACTTCGTGTCCTGCAACGATTCGGCGAGCAGCCGGGACTGGACATGACCCCGACTCGAAAGCGGCCGAAACCAGTCGTCGTCGTGCCACGTGTCGCGGTCACCGGCCTTCGCGTGGCGAAGGAGATATACGGTCATCGGCAATCGTCAGCGACGAGCGGGCAGGGCATCTCAACCTCCGAGACCGAGAACGATATTGCGGTCGGCGTCGTAACTCAGCAGTGTCGCGGCTGCCGACGGTGAAATCCAACGCAGTTCGTCGACCTCCTCGTTCGGTACGAAGGCATCATTATCGTCCGGTTTCGGTGACTCGTCGGAAATGACGGTCATGTGCCAGAAGCGCACCTCTTTGTGACGGCCCCGACGGTCCTCGTAGTGGACGGTCGGAACCTCGGTGCCCAGCCGGCAGCGGTAGCCGGTCTCCTCCTCGACCTCGCGCAACGCGGTGTCCTCGGCGCGCTCGCCCGGCTCCGCCTTCCCCTTCGGGAGGCTCCAGTCGTCGTAGCGCGGGCGGTGCACGATGAGCACCTCGATGGCCCCATCGGGCGCGGTACGGGTGACGATGCCACCCGCGGCGTGCACGATCGCGGCCTTGCTCACAGCCATCTCCGCAGCCGTGGATCGCGGGCCGTCTGCCACACGCCCGCCAACGCGCCCCGGGCCCGCACGCTCAAGTCGCGTTCGATCTCGGCGAGCATGCCCAACGCGTATGCCTCGGGCGGGCTGCATTCGGGCGCGGTTTTGGTCAGCCACGCGTCGGCGATCACCGCGTCCTGGTGCTCACCGAGGACGTCTTGCACTCGCGTCACCGCAGCCGCGAACTCGCGGGCGGGCTTGCCGATGACCGGCTCGGCCAACTCCGCCGCGTACCGGCACCGCTTGGCGCGGATCCGGACTTCGTGCAGCGCGGCATCCGACGGGACCGCGCCCAGGTTGCGGACCGCCTTGCGCAACCGCTTCCACGTCGGTCGAACCGCGTCGGGTAACGCGTCGGCGGCACGGACGCGTGCGGACGCGGTGACGCGCGGATTGATCACCGCCTCGTGGAGCACGCGGTGGAATTGCGCGTAGCGCGGCGTTCGCAGAGCGACCAGGAGCTCGGCTCGTGCCGCCGCGGCGTCGCGATCGAGCCGGCGCGTCGCGGCGCGGGCCGCCGCGGCATCGGAGTCGGGAAGGAGCGCGGCGTGGAGTGCGAGGCGCGCGTGGAGTACTTCTACGTCACGTACGCCGCCCAGCTCGGCGCCGAGCCAGCGCAGGTCCGCGCGCAGGTGCTTTGACCAGTTCGCCTCGACGAACTCGCGCAACGTCCCGAGGTCAGAGCGCAGGCGGCGCGTCGCGACGCGCGCTTGGTGCAGTGCTTCCGGATCGCGGTCGGTCCACAACACTGGTTCGTTGGCGTCGAAACGCGCGACCGACGATGTGATCGCGATGCCGACGACATCGCCAATGCGCAGGCGCGAAGACTGAGTCACGATCAGCCGTCGACGCTTCGGGCCTTCGTCCTTGCGGTTGCGAGCTCCTGCATTGCTACTTGCGCATCGAGACCGATCAGGTTCGGAACTTTCACCCAGGTTCCGTCGGGCTTCAGGCTCCATGCGAGCGCGTCGTCGGCAAAGTTCAAGGCGAGGATCTCGTCGAGCCGGGCGCGCAATCGGGGGTCGGTGACGCGCAACATCGCCTCGACACGGCGGTCGAGGTTGCGCGGCATCATGTCGGCCGATCCGATGACGTATTCGGTTTGCTCGGCTTCGGGATCCCCGAACCGGAAGATGCGCGAGTGCTCGAGGTAGCGGCCGACGATCGAGCGCACGGTGATCCGCTCCGAGAGGCCGGGCACGCCGGGCCGGAGGCAGCAGATCCCGCGGACGACCAGATCGACGCGCGCGCCCGCCGACGCCGCCGCGTAGAGCTCGTCGATCATCTCGGCGTCGACGAGGGCATTCATCTTCAGTCGTGATGAGACCACCGGGTCGGGCCTGCCCGCGGATGAGCTTGACCCACGATTCGCGGAGATGCGTCGGGGCCACGAGCAGCTTGTGGTACTCACCCTGGCGGCTGTATCCGGTGAGGTGGTTGAACAACTCGGAGATGTCGTCGCCGAGCTCGTCGTCGTCGGACAACACCCCGAGGTCTTCGTAGAGAACGGCGGTCTTCGGGTTGTAGTTACCGGTGCCAACGTGGCAATACCGATGGATGCTGTCTTGCTCCTGGCGGACCACGAGCAGGATCTTGGCGTGCGTCTTCAACCCGACGAGCCCGTACACGACATGCGCGCCCGCTTGCTCCAGCATGCGGGCCCGTTCGATGTTGGCCTGCTCTTCGAAGCGCGCTTTCAGCTCGACGAGCGCGACGACCTGCTTGCCCGTCTCGGCCGCTTTCGCGAGTGACGCGACGATGCCCGCCTCGTCACCACCAGTTCGATAAAGCGTTTGCTTGATCGCGAGCACGTTGGGATCGCGTGCCGCCTGCGCGACGAACGCCTCGACCGATGTCGTGAAGGAGTCGTACGGGTGGTGCAGGAGCACGTCGCCGCCGCGCATGGCGCGGAACACGTCGACGTCGTCGCCGCCCGCGAGTGCCGCCGGCGTTTGCGGCGTGAACGACGGGAACTTCAGCTCCGGCCGGCGCAGCGCATACAGCGCCATCAGTCCGCTGAGGTCGAGCGGACCGTCGATGACGTAGAAGTCGCCGGCGGTGAGCTCGAGCTCACGGCAGAGCAGCTGCAAGACCTCGGGCGTCATGCGCGCGTCGACCTCGAGTCGCACCGCGACGCCGAGCTTCGTGCGCTGGCGCAGTACGTCTTCCATCGCGGCCAGGAGGTCTTCGGCGTCGTCGGAGAGCTCGAAGTCGGCGTCACGAGTCACGCGGAACGCGTAATGCTCGAGCACCTCCATGCCCGGGAACAAGGCGTCGAGGTGGGCGGCGATCACCTGCTCGAGCGGAACGAACCGCGAGCTGCCCGGCACCGCGACGAAACGGGGAGCAGCGGGGGCACCTTCACTCGCGCGAAGCGCTGCTCGCCGGTGTTGGCGTCCCGAACGACCACCGCGAGATTCAGCGACAAGCTCGAGATGTACGGGAACGGGTGCGACGGATCGACCGCGAGCGGGGTGAGCACCGGGAAGATGCGGTCGTCGAACTCGAGCGTGAGCTGCGTCCACGCGTCTTCCTCGAGATCGTCCCAGTCGACGAACGCGACGCCCGCCTCTTGCAATGCCGGCGCGACGTCTTTGGTGAACACCGTGGCCTGCAACGACACGAGCTCGTCGACGCGGGCGCGGATCGCGCGGAGCTGTTCCGCCTGGTCCATACCCTCCGACGATGTCGGCCGGATGCCGGCCGCGAGTTGGTCCTTCAATCCCGACACGCGCACTTGGAAGAACTCGTCGAGATTGGAGCTGAAGATCGCGAGGAACTTGGCGCGCTCGAGTAGCGGCAGCGACGTGTTCTCGGCGAGCGCGAGCACCCGTGCGTTGAACTCGAGCCACGAAAGCTCGCGGTCGAGGTAGCGGGGCTGGTCGTCCGCCGGGGTGATAGCGGGCACGCTCATGGGGGAATGGTAGGCGGGAGCCGGACCTGTCCACCCGGGGCCCGTCCGCGCCGGATTGGAGCCGGGTAACCCCATCGGGAGCCAGGTAAGTTGTGACCACGAACGCAGGAACTCACTCACGGCCCCGGCTCGAGTCGACGACGTTCCCGCCGTTCGCGCGGCTGGCGCTCGCGTACGCGATCGGTGTCGCCGGTGACGTGTTCGTAACGGTTTCGCTCGCCGACACGCTCTTCTTCAGCGCGACGACGGGTCAGGCCCGGCCCAAGGTCCTGCTCTACCTCATCCTGACGCTGGCTCCCTTCGCGCTCATTGCGCCGGTGTTCGGCCCGATGATCGACCGGACCCGCGGGGGCCGGCGACTCCTGTTTGCGGCGACGATGGCCGGGCGCGCCGGGCTCTGCCTCGTCATGGCCGCGCACGTACACGGGTTCGCCCTCTATCCGCTGGCCTTCGGCGCGCTCGTACTGTCGAAAGCCCAGTCGGTCACGAAGAGCGCGCTGCTGCCGGGGATCATCAAGAACAAGGGCGAGCTCGTGCTCGCGAACTCACGCCTCGCGCTCATCAGCATCCTCGGTGGGATCGCGGCGGGACCGATCGCGGCCGGGATCCTCCGGCTCGAGGGTGCGCCGTGGGTGCTGCGGACCGCGACGCTCATCTTCTTGATCGGGATGCTCGCGGCGCTCGGGATTCCGCGCGCCGATCACGTCGGTGCCTCGGAGACGGCCGACGAGCGAGACGCGCTGCGGGCGAGAAGCATCGTCGCGGCCGGTACCGCGATGGGCCTGTTGCGGGCGACGGTCGGATTCTTCACGTTCTTTGCCGCGTTCGTGCTCAAGTCGTCGAAGGAACCGGCCTGGATGTTCGGTGTGGTGCTCATGCTGAGCGCGGTCGGAACCGGGATCGGCACGGTCATCGCGCCCTTGTTGCGGCGGCGTACGCGCGAGGAGTGGATCCTCGCGGGATCGCTGGTCGTTCCGAGCGTGCCGCTGGTGTTCGCGGCGCGGTCGTACGGCCGCACCGCGCTGATCGTTGCCGCCACCGCGATCGCGGCGGCGTCGTCGTGCGGGCGACTTGCGTTCGACAGCCTGTTGCAGCGAGACGGCGCCGACGTCGCGCGCGGCCGGGCATTCGCGCGGTTCGAGACCCGATTCCAATTGCTCTGGGTCGTCGGGGGCGTCTTGGCCGTCATCTTTCCGAGCGACGGCCGCTGGGGGATCTTCCTGGTCGCGCTCGTGCTGCTCTTCGCCGGCCTGTCGTACGTGGGTGCAGTCCGTCGACCCGCACCACCATCCCCTCCGCCATCCGCACCGGCACCCGAGCGGGCGCCGCCACCAGCACGGGAATCTCTTGGCGAAAATGGCGATGCGGTCGGCGAGCAGCCCGAGTAGAACGGTCCGATGCCGATCGAGGTCCGTGCGATCACCGAAGCCGAGCTGCCGGCGATGCTGGAGGTCGACACGCGCGGTTTCGGCGCCCGGCCGCGCACCCCGGAGCGTCCGGACAGTTGGGTCCGGGCCGAGCTCGATCGCACCCGGTGCGCGTTCGAAAACGGCGAGATGATGGGTTGCACTCGCGCCTACTCGTTCGAGCTGACCATGCCGGGTGGCACCCTGGTGCCGACCGCCGCGGTGTCTGCGGTCGCGGTGCAGCCGACCCACCGCCGCCGAGGCGTGCTCACCAAGATGATCGACGCGCTCCACGACGACGCACGCGAGCGCGGCGAGATCGCGGCGGCACTCACCGCGTCGGAGACCAAGATCTACGGACGGTTCGGGTACGGCCCTGCGACCTGGCGTCTCGGGTGCACTGTGGATCGGGTCAAGGGTCGCTTCGCCCGACCGGTCGACGACCCGGGCCGGTTGCGAATGGTTGCGCGGGGTGAAGCCGACGTGATCTACCAGCGCGTGTACGACGAGTGCCGGCGCCAGAGCGCGGGCGCGGTGTCGCGTCCGGATTTCTGGTGGCCGGAAGTGTTCTGGATCACCGAGCCCGGCCACGCGTTGTTCGACGTGGTGCACGAAGACGAGCACGGTCACTACGACGGCTACGTCTCCTACGAGATCAAAGGCGAGGAGCACGGTGGCGAGGCCGATCGCCAACTCGTGGTGTGGGATCTGCAGGCGACGAACCCGAAGGCCCGCGCCGCGCTGTGGGAGTTCTTGTTCGGCGTCGATCTCATCGCCTCGATCAGCGCGAGCCGGCTTCTGCCGGACGAGCCGCTCCGGTTCCTCCTCGCCGACCTCCGAGCCTTGCGCACCGATTATCTGATCGACTCGGTCTGGGTCCTGCCCATCGACGCCGCCGCTCTGCTCGCGGCGCGCACGTATTCGGCGGCGGGCAAGCTCGCGATCGAGATCGTCGATCCCGACGGTTCGCGTTCACAGATCGCGCTCGACGGCGGTCCCGACGGCGCGACGTGTGTCGACGGACCGAACGCGACCCCCGACCTCTCCTGTTCTCGCTCGACATTGGGCGCACTGTGCCTCGGCGGGACGTCGTGGACCACCTACGCGGGCGCCGATCTGGTCGACGAGAACAGCCCGGGTGCGGTTGCCTTGGCCGACGCCATGTTCGCAACCGCGCCCGCGCCCGCGACGGTCAGCTGGTTCTAAGTGGATGCGATCGACCGGATCGCACTTGATGGCATCGCGGGCGAGACGCAGTTCTCGGGAGTCGTTCGGGTCGACATCGGCGGCAAAGTTGCCTTCGAGCGCGCATACGGGTTCGCGAACCGCGCGTATGCCGTACGCAACGAACCGGGAACGCAGTTCGGAATTGCGAGCGGCGTGAAGGGCTTGACCGCGCTCACCGTCGTGAGCCTGATCGAAGCCGGCCACCTTTCACTCGCAACCACCGCGCGTTCGGTGCTCGGGTCCGAGCTGCCGATGATCGACGACGCAGTGACGATCGAGCACTTGCTCGGCCACCGGTCGGGGATCGGCGACTACCTCGACGAAGAAGCCGACTACGAGATCGACGACTACGTGCTGACGGTTCCGGCGCACGAGCTGCGGACGACGGAGCAGTACCTCACCGTTCTCGACGGGCACCCGCAGAAGTTCGCACCCGATGAACGCTTCTCATACTCCAACGGCGGCTACGTCGTGCTCGCGCTGATCGCCGAGCGCGTTACCGGCCAGTCGTTTCCCGATCTCGTGGCCGTCCAGGTGTGTCGTCCCGCGGGAATGCACGCCACCGAGTTCCTGCAATCGGATCAGCTGCCCGGGCGCGCCGCCGTCGGCTATCTCGCCGGCGATGGTCTGCAAACCAACGTCTTCCACCTTCCGGTGCGGGGGAGTGGTGACGGCGGCATCTATTCCACACCGGCCGACATCCACGCGCTGTGGAACGCGATCTTCTCCGGCAAGATCGTGCCCCAGCATTGGGTAACGGAGATGACGCGACTGCGTAGCGTTGATGCGTCGCAACCGCTGCGGTACGGCCTCGGCTTTTGGCTCCACGCGAGCCGTGACATCGTGATGCTCGAGGGCTCCGACGCCGGGGTCTCGTTCCGAACGCGGCACGATCCCGATCGGCGCATCACGTACACGGTGATGTCGAACACCTCCGAAGGGGCGTGGCCGATCGTGCGCAAGCTGGACGAGCAACTCGATGCCTGACCCGACTGGCGCGGCGGTCAGAGGTCGATGCGCGCGATCCAGAGCCCGGGTGCTTCGAGCTCGTTCCGGGTCGGCATCGTCTCGATCCCCGTCCACAACCGGTTGAGCTGGTCGATGCCACCGCGTTCGACGACGCCTCGGCTGAACGCGACGCCTTCGTCGTAGTGGTGGCGGTCGAGCTCGAGACCGAGCAGCCGGTCGACGAACGCGGCCGACTCCCCTCGATCGAGACGATGACGCCGGAGGGCTTCGTCGATCCGCGCGTGCGACGCCATCATCATGCGTTCGCCGAGCACTTCGACCACGACGTCGGTGTAGCCCTCGATCACCGACACGAACCGCTGCAGCGCTTCCAGCATCGGTGCCTGGCGCGGTGACTGCATCGCGCCGAGCAGCACGTTCGGGTCACCGAGCTGGGAGAGATCACCCATCTGCGACGGGTCGGTCAGGTTGATCTCGCCGAGTTGATCCTGCAACGCGTCGGCTTGCACCTCGTACGCGCCGACGTATTCGGTCGCGAGCCGTTCGAGCTCGTCCCGCACCCACGGGATCGAGCGTTGCGCGCCGTGCACGACTTCCCGCAACGCGAGGGCGTAGCGCAACTCGTCGGGCGGCAGAGCCCACTCCTCGGCGAACGCCTCGACGTTCCGCACGAGAAACCGTTGCTTCGGCGGTCCGTGCAACGGGAGTGGAAGGTCGTATTGGCCGAGCGCGTGATGCGCGAGTTGGCCGATCATCGACCCCGACCAAACGCCGAGCAGCAACGGGAGCAGGCTCTGCATCAAGAAGGCACCGATATCGCCGCCCATTTCCGGCGGCAGGTCCAAACCGGGGACCCCGAACGCGCTCGCATCGTCACCGAGGCTCTCCGCGTCACTCGAACGGCGCAGCGCGCCGGCCAGCGCGGTGAAGACCGGGACGAGGCCTTCGATCGTGGCGTTGGCCCAACCGGCGCGGTCGACACACTCGCTCGGAACGCTCAGCGTTCCCGAGATGCCGGTGGTCTCGGCGACGGTGAGCTGCGCGGCGCGGACGACGTCGTCGAAGGTGCTGCGCGTCGCGGCGTCGATCGGGGGTTCGGTCGTCTGCTCGCCGGTTTCGGCATCCGCGGTTGCGACCGCGGTCGCTACCTGCTGCGCGATCTCGAGATTGACCGGCCCCTGCGACTGGAGCATGCGCATGAGCTGTTCGAGATCGAAGCCGAACGGGTTCGGGAAGCCGGGTCCGAGCGGAACGTCACCCATGCGCGTGGCGGTTCAAGACGCCGATCTCGCGAGGTTGTCCTTCTCCCAGTCTTCCCACTCAGGGCCGAAGTAACGAAGGCGGATCTTCTTGTATTCCTTGATCGACCAGAGCAGGCAGTACTCGGAGACACCCGTTTCGTCGCGGATCGCTTCGATCGTCGCTTCGCAGTCGCGCGCGCTGCGACCGTGCACCATCGTGAACACGCTGTACGGCCAGTCGTCATAGGTCGGACGGCGGTAGCAATGGCTCACAGCCGAGAACGTCGCCATCTGCGGGCCGATGGCCTCGAGCTGATCGTCGGGAACGGCCCAGACGCCCATCGCGTTCGCCTTGAAGCCCGCGTTGCGGTGATTCATGACCGCCGCGAACCGGCGCATCAGCTTGCGCTCCTTCAACGAGCGGATGGTGTCGATCACATCCGACTCGCTGACACCGAGTTGCGCGGCTTGCTCCGCGAACGGGCGCTCGACGTTGGGAAGGTCGTCCTGCACGATGCGGATCACCGCGAGCTCGAGATCCGAAAGTGTCGGCGCCGGCATCTCTGCCTTGCGTTCCGGGCGTTCGTGCTCGAGGACTTCGGTCTTCGCGTTGGCCGCGGTCTTGCCCGTCATGTCGAGCTTGACGCCGATCTTGTAGAGCTTCAGCGTCGGGAGCTTGCGAGTGAGCAGCGCACCGGATTCCCGGTGCAACACGTCGACGTGCTCGTCGAGCGACGTCCCCGGCGGCACCGCGATCGTGTACCAGAGGTTGTACGCGTGGTTGCGCTTGTAGTTGTGGCTCACGCCGGGATGGCGGCTGATGATCTCGGCCGCCTCGTCTACGTGATCGGGATCGATCTTGGCCGCGATGAGCGCGGAGGAGTAGCCGAGCGCGCGCGTGTCGAAGATCGCGGAGAGCTGGCGGAGCACGTCGGCGTCCTTGACCTTCGCGATGCGGGCGCGCACTTCCGGTTCGCTGATGCCGAGCCGCTCGCCCAGGGCGCCGTAGGGGCGAGGTTCGAGCGGGAAATCCCACTGCACCGCGTTGAGGAGCTCACGGTCGACATCGTCGAGCTCGGTCTGATCGGCCCTTGCGGTCACGCTGGACTCCCTTGCGTCGGATGACGCCATGCTCGCGCGGGCTGAGGTCGCGGGGATTCGCCGGCCCGGCCCGCTCAATCGACTCGCATGGTCACGTCAGCCGGCGCCCATGGTCGCGAGGGTCGCGTTGACGGTGAGGAGGCGCGAGCCCCGGCGCAGCCTGACCAGGATCGGCTCACCGGGCTCGTCGTGGCGGACGAGCGCCATCACGTCTTCCATCGAGTCGACCTCGTGCTTGTCGACACCCATGACGATGTCGCCCACCTGCACACCGGCGCGTTCCGCGGGCCCGCCGGCGACCACACCGGTGACGGTGGGACCCGCGGGCGCGTCGATCCCGTTGATGCCCAAGGCACCGTGGCGCGCGTACCCCTTCGTGCGGAGGTCGTCGGCGATGGAGAGCGCGGTCTCGATCGGCACTGCGTAGGTCATCTGGCTGTCGCCGACCGGTGCGAGCACGATCCCGGTGACATCGCCCGCGGCGTCGACGAGCGCACCGCCCGACGAAGCCGGAACCGAGGCCGCGTTCGTCTCGAGCAGTCCGCTGGTGTTGGGACCGGTCGAGACCGAAACCAGGCTGTCGGTCGACGCGAGGGTGCCGCTCGTCATCCAGGGCGACGTCGCGCCGGGGCGGCCCGCGCCCACCACCCACACGTTCTCACCCGGCTGCGGGGCGCGGCGCGACGATTCGGCGGCGGGAATCCCGGAGTCGAGCCGAAGCAACACCAGATCACTGGTTGCGTCGCGTCCGACAATGCTCGCGGTGTGCACGACGCCGTTCGAGGTCGTCACGGTCACGTTTTCGGACGAACCCACGAGCCGATCACTGGTGATGACCTCGTTCGCGGTGGTGACGACACCGTGCGAGCGCCGCACGCACACGCCCGACCCGCGCCGGGTTCCCGACTTGTCGCGCACGGTGACGGCAACGACCGAGGGCCCGATGCCCGTCGCGACGGTCGCCGCGTTCACAATCGGGGTGGTTTCCGCGCTGCTGATCATCGGCGCGCTGGTCGGTACGACCTCGTGATCCCCGACGTTGTCGGCCGACCCGCCGAGCGCGCCGACCGCGCTGAGGACACCGAGCGTCAGGATCGCGCCCGCGGCACCCGCGACCAGCGTCGCGGTCCACAGCGGGCGATGGCGGGTGGTTGCGGTCGTCGAGGCGCCGACGAGCGGTGAAAGCTCGCTCGGGTGCATCCACAGGCGATCCAACGGATCGGGAAGCGCGTGGCGCGGACGGTCGAAGTCCCTCATGTCGGGGAGATCAGCGTCGGGGTTCTCGCTGGGAGACTCCTCGTCGTGCTCGTCGCCGGCGTAACCCATGGCGATCGAGTGTAACGACGCAATTCGCAAATGAGACCGCGGTCGGTCCCGTCACATTTCGCGTCCGATTCCGCGCCCCGGCAGGCATCGGGGCGCCTTCCGTACACTGTTCGCCGTGCTCCCGCCCCCGAACGATGCGATCAATTGGGTGGCGCTCACCGACGACGCATTACCCGTCGAGTCGCTGACCTCATGGGCCACCACCGAACGGTCCGGCGCGGTCGTGACGTTCCTCGGTGTCGTGCGCGATCACGCCGAGGGGCGCGAAGGTGTTCGCGCGATGACCTACGAGGCCTACGAAGAGCCGGCCCGGCGCGTGATGGACGAGATCGCAGCCGAAGCGCGCCGCCGCTGGCCCGATGTCGAACGCGTCGCGTTGTTGCATCGCGTCGGTCAACTCGCGTCTGTCGGAGCCATCGGTCGCGGTCGCGGTTTCGTCACCCCATCGTGACGAGGCGTTTGCCGCCGCGCGCTTCTGCATCGACACGCTGAAAGAATCGGCGCCGATCTGGAAGCAGGAGCATTGGTCGGGCGGATCCGACTGGGCGCGCAACGAGCTTCCCATCCAACCTGTATCGGTGCAGGCCGAATGACAATCATCGACCCAATCCGTATCGACGTAGGGCGTAGGACACGACGTGATCTTCCTGTTGTTTGCAGTGCTCGCGAGCGCGGTCGGTATCGCGGCAATCCTGTTTCGTAACCGTCGACCCAACTCGATGGAACACAGCATCGAGGAGTTCGAGCGCGGATTGCGCGCGCTCGCGCCCGAACCGTCCCCGCGCCGGCATCGACCGGCTGACTAAGGCCGCATCCTGGCCCGCGATCTCGCGATCGACCTTGGTACGGCAAACACGCTGGTCTACGCGCGCTCGCAGGGAATCATCCTCAACGAACCCACGGTGATCGCGCTCAACAGCCGCACCCAAGACGTGCTCGCAATGGGTCAAGAGGCGTGGCAGATGATCGGCCGCACGCCGGGCTACATCGTCGCGGTGCGGCCGTTGCGTGGTGGCGCGATCACCGACTTCGAGATCACGCAGCGCATGATCCGGTTGCTCTTCCAGCGCGCCGGCATCAACCGCTTGTACCGCGCGCGAGTGCTGATCTGTGTTCCGTCGGCCATCACCCACGTGGAGCAACGCGCGGTGCTCGAAGCCGCACGCCGCGCGGGGGCCGCGCAGACCTATCTCATCGAGCAGCCGATGGCGGCCGCGATCGGTGCCGGCCTGCCGATCCACGAGCCGATGGGCAACATGGTGATCGACGTCGGGGGCGGCACCACCGAGGTCGCGGTGATCTCCCTCGGGGGTGTCGTCGCGCTCGAAGCTTTGCGAGTCGGCTCGTTCGACATCGACGCCGCGATCCAGGCGTACGTTCGCCGCGAGTACGGGATCGCGATCGGCGAGCGCACTGCCGAGGAGATCAAGCTCGCCATCGGCTCCGCGTGGGGACTCGACGACGACTTCAAGGCCGAAGTTCGCGGCCGTGACCTCATGTCGGGGCTCCCCAAGACCATCGTGCTCGTGCCCGAAGAAGTGCGGGGCGCGATCGAAGAGCAGCTGCGCGCCATCTGCGACGCGGTGATCGCGTGTCTCGCCCGCACGCCCCCCGAGCTCGCCCAAGACCTCATCCTCAACGGCGTCCACCTCGTGGGCGGCGGATCGCTTCTGCGCGGACTCGGACACCGCATCAGCGCCGAAACCGATCTCCCGGTCCACCTCGTCGACGCCCCCCTCGAATGCGTCGTCCTCGGCGCCGGCCGCTGCCTCGAAAGCTTCGAAAGCTTGAAGGGCATGTTCATGGCGAGATCAGAGCGCTAAGAGTCCAGCTGGAGGAGTTGCTCGGCGGCGGCTCGGGTTTGCCAGTCGCGGTCTTCGAGAGCTTGGCGGAGGCGGGCTTCTACCGCCTCACCATCGAAGGCGGCGAGGGCGAGGACGGCGCGGCGCCGGACCGCGGGTTTGTCGTCGCACGCGGCGAGCACCATCGGGAGCGCGCTCGGATCTCCGATCGCGCCCAGCGCCGCGACCGCGGCCTCGCGCACCAGCGCGTCGTCGTGAGTGGTGGCGGCGAGACCCAACTTCGCGATCACGCGCGGCGTCGGGTTCGGGTGTTCGCCGAGCGCGAACGCGGCCGCTTCCGCGACCAGCGGCTCGTCGTCGGCGAGGAGTGCGAGCAACGAACGCGCCGACGCGGTCGTGCCCAACGCGGGTGCGAGCTCGGCCGCTCGCCGGCGCACATTGCTGTCGGTATCGACCGCGGCCGTCCGCCATGCCCCCGCGGCGCGGCGCGTGCGGTGCCGCGTGGACCAGCGCCGCGAGCGCGACCGACCGCACGCGTGCGTCACCGTCGGACTCGACGAGCAGCTCGAGGTCCCGTTGCTCGGCAGCGCTCACGCGGGCCCGGCGACCGAGGATCGCGGCCGCGGCGGCTCGTTCCATCGGCGAGGGGCCGGTCATCGGGTACTCGTCATCGCGGGCGAAGGTAGGTCAACCGGTTCCCGGCGGCTACCGGGGGTCCGGGGCTACAGACGCGCAGGCCGGTTGCCGATCTTCGGAATGCGCGGCGGGGTCGGTGTCGAACTAGGACGGGGCGACATCGGCTCTGCCGACCGCCAAGGTCCGGATTCGCTAGCCGGCGAAGTTGAGCAGCGCGAACAGCGCGGTGCCGGCCACGACCGCGATCGCAAGCGCCACGCACATCGAGGTTGCCGCGACGAGTCCGAGGATCCGGACCGTCGTCCACGCGCGTGACGGCGCCTCCACTGCGACCCGACCGTGCTGGCTCCGGCGCGAATCAGGCCTCGTCGAGATGGGGCGCGTATAGATCGGGTCGGGTGCCGTGACAGGCTGGTAGGCGATGGCCACCTGGTTGCTCCCTCGGACGGATGATCGGCTCTGCTCTCTTGGGTCGGCTCGAATCGGCGAAATCTGAAGCCAGTGAGCGACGAACCGAGCAACGGAGAACCAGAGAGCGGCGAACCACCTAACGGGTCGTCGTCCGGCGAGTTCCCGCGGGCTGAAGTGGTTCATCGGGATCAGCGCGATCGTCGTGATCATCGGCCTGGCCGGCACGCTGATCCGGCTTCCGTACTACTCGTTCTCTCCGGGTTCGGCCCTCGACCTGTCGTCTCGCGTGAGCATCAGCGGCTCGAAGACGTATCCGGACCGCGGCGACGTGATGCTCCTGTTCGTGCGCGAGCGCGCCCGCGTCAACGTCTGGAGTTGGATCCAGGCGTCACTCGACCCGGACATCGATCTCCAGAAACAGGAGAACATCACCGGCGGTGAGACATCGAAGCATCTCGACGAGCAGGCGGTCTGCGACATGAGCCAGTCGAAGATCTCGGCGCAGGTCGCGGCGCTCGGCGCACTCGGTCACAAGCTGAAGCCGCTCCCGGGCGTCGACATCGTTGCGTTCCCCAGAGGTTCGAAGACCACGAAGACGAGCAAGGGCACGGTGACCAAGTCGGTCGCGTTTCCCGCCGAAAACGTGTTGTTTCCCTGCGACACCGTGACCGAGGTCGACGGTCACAAGATCGTGAACCCCGCCGACGTCTCGAAGCTCATCGTGAAGCACAAGCCCGGCACGAGCGTCACCTTGCGCATCGTCCGCGACGGCCGCACGCTCACAGCGAAAGTGCCGGTAACCGAGTATCAGGGGAAGCGAATCATCGGGATCTCGGCCGGGCCCCGGTTCAAGGTTCCCGTCGACATCAAGATCGACACCAGCAACATCACCGGGCCCTCGGCCGGCCTCGCGATGAGCCCTCGCGATCGTCGACGCCCTGACTCCCCGGGTGATCTCACGGGCGGCAAGAGGATCGCGGTGACGGGAACGATCAGTCCCGACGGCACGGTCGGCCAGATCGGCGCGATTCAACAAAAGGCGATCACGGCCAAGGCTGCGCACGCGCAGATCTTCATCGTTCCGGCGTGCGGCGACGACAAGGCGTGCCTCGACGACCTCCACCGGTTGAAGCAGCGCGTCGGGAAGAGCATCGAAGTGAAACCCGTCGCGACGCTCGCCCAAGCGCTCGCGGTCTTGCGCGCCGCGGGTGGCGCGCCCGTGGAGGCCACCTCGACCACCGAGCCGGTCGCGCAGTAGGCCAACTGGTGGCTCAGTAGGCCGCGTCGCGTTGGGTCCAGTCGCGACATCCTGTTCACTACCATTGCCCCTGATCGGGCGCCTCGATCGGCGCGACGCGAGTGAGTTTCGGGGGTAACGATGGTCGAGTCCGAACGGCGACGGCTCATCTCGAGTACTCCTCACATGACGCCGGAGCAGGTTTCGCAACAGACGTTCGCGAGCGCGTTCCGGGGCTACTCCGAGGCCGACGTTCGCGCGTTCCTGAAGCGCATCGCCGAAGAGCTCAGCACTACCCGAGACCGAGAGAACGAGCTGCTCGACGCCATCGACGCGCTCGAGGAGCAGTTGCGGGCGCCGCGGCCGCTCGACGAGTCCCAACTCCTCGACGCGCTCGGGGCCGAGACCAGTCGATTGCTGCGTTCGGCCCGCGAGGCCGCGGACGAGATCCGGGCTCGGGCCGAGGAGCAGGCCACACAAGCCGCCGATGCGGCGGCCGCCGAGGTCGAGGGCCGGCGCGGCGAAGCCGACGAATACTTCCAGGCGCGCACCGCGGAGGCGGAAGAGCGCGCGGCCGCGATCGTGGCCGACGCCGAGCAGAACGCGGTCGCATCACGCGCCGCGGTCGAGGCGCACGAATCCGAGCAACGCGCGCGGGCCGATCGCGAGACCGAGGAGCTGATCGAAGCGGCGCGTCGCCAAGGACGCGAGATGCTCGACGAAGCGAAGTCGACGCGTGAGCGCGTGCTCGCCGATCTCTTCCGCCGGCGCGGTCTGCTGCAAGCTCAGGTCGACGAGTTGCGCGGCGGCCGTGACAACCTGCTCGACGCGTATCGCGTCGTGAAGCGCACGTTCCTCGAAGCAACCGAAGCGTTGGCCCAGGTCGAGGTGCGCGCCGCCGAGCGCGCGTCGCACGCAACCGATGAAGAGTCTGATGCCGCGACCGCCGAGATCGGCGACGGTGTCGACGTCGAGGACATCGCAACCGGCGCAGCCACCGGCGCCGAAGCCACTGAAGCAATTCCCGACGAGACGAGCCGCGCCGACGCAGAACGACGCGGAGCCGGCCGACGCGGGACTGGCCGACGTCGACTCTCTTTTCGCCCGCATCCGCGCCGGGCAGGTCGAGGCGCCGGCCGAAGCGGCCACCCGCCGCGGCGCCGCCGTCCGAGGCAGTCGACGAGACCGGCGAGGCTGTCGCCGATCCGCCGGAAGCCCGCGGCCGACGCGGCCGAAGTAGCTCCGGCCGAGGCCGAACCGGCCCCCGAGCCGGAGCCGGTGCCGCCGGTCGGCCGCCGAATCGTGGCGGGCGCAGCGAGCCGAAGTCATCGACCCGCTGCTCGTGACCGTGGCCAAGCGGGCGAAACGGACCGCGCAAGACGATCAGAACGCACTCCTCGACGCAGTCCGGCGCCACAAGGGCCGGCCGACTGCGGCCCAGGTGCTCCCGCCCGAGCCCGACCTGCTCACGGCGTGGGTGTCGGTCACGCGCGAGGCCGTCGACGAGGCCTACCGCGGTGGTCGGCTGGCGGCCGGCGGCGAATCGGCGGCGGCGAACGACGAGCTCGCGTCGGAGGTCGCGGCCGTGATCGTGCTGCCGGTGCGTGAACGCATCGCGTCCGCGATCGACTCCGGCGAAGACGGCGACACGAGCGGTCTGGTCGAACGGATCGGCGCGCGGTTCCGAGAGTGGAAGAACCAGTCGCTCGAGAACGCGCTGGCCGACGCGTTGGCGATGTCCTGGTCGCGAGGCGTCTACGACGCGTCGCCCGACGGCGCCGTGCTCCAGTGGATCCCGCTGGTAGAGGGTCGCTGCGCCGACTGCGACGACAACGGATTGGAGCCGACTGTGAAGGGCTCGACGTTCCCGACCGGCCAGGTTCACCCCCCGGCCCACCCGGGCTGTCGATGCTTGCTGGCACCAGTCGACATCCTCAGCCGGCTCGCCGTCAGCAGTTGATTCGACAACATTCTGCTCGGCCCGCGCGGTCGTTGACCGCAAGCACCACATAGCATCCGCCCAGTGCGTGTACCCCCGGTGCCGAGCCGTCGACGTTCAATTGGAATTCGCGGCTGGCTGATCGGCATCGCGATCCTCCTCATCGCGCTCCTCCTCAGCGCGCGGGGCCTCGCTCGGGTCTACACCGACTACCTCTGGTTCAAGGAAGTCCACTTCGCGCACACGTGGCGGGCGCTGATCGAGGCCAAGCTGTTCCCGGCCCTGATCTTCGCGGTCGTGTTCTTCGTGTTGCTGTTCGTCAACCTCATCGTGGCCGACCGCCTCGCCCCGCTCGCCCGCTCGACCGGTCCCGAAGACGAGATCATCGAGCGCTACCGCAGCATCGTCGATCCGTACGCGGGCCGGATCCGCTTCGTCGTCGCGTTGTTCTTCGCGATCGTGATGGGCAGTGGTGTCGCATCGGAGTGGCGCGACTGGATCCTGTTCTCGAACTCCACCAAGTTCGGAGTGAAAGACCCGCAGTTCCACAAGGACATCGGCTTCTACGTCTTCAAGCTCCCCTTCCTCCAGTTCATCGCGAGCTGGACGTTCGCGGCGCTCCTGGTCGTGCTGATCGTCACCGCCGTCTTCCATTACCTCAACGGTGGGATCCGCCTCCAGACCCCGTTCCAGCGAGTCACCCCGCAGGTGAAGGTGCACATCTCGGTGATCCTCGCGCTGATGGCGCTCACCAAAACCGTGCAGTACTACCTGTCCCGATTCGCGCTGACGCTTTCACACCGCGGCACGGTCGACGGTGCGACTTACACCGACGTGAAGGCGCAGCTTCCCGCGCTCAACCTGTTGATGCTGATCTCGGTCGCCGCCGCGATCCTCTTCATCGCGAACATCTTCCGTAAGGGTTGGGTCTTCCCGATCATCGCGGTCGGTCTCTGGGGCTTCATCTCGATCGTGGTCGGCACGGTGTATCCCGCGATCATCCAGCGCTTCGTCGTGCAGCCGAACGAGTTCGCACGCGAGCAGACCTACATCAAGCGCAACATCGACGCGACGCGTTCCGCGTTCGGTCTCGACAAGATCCATCTCAAATCGTTCGACTACAGCACCGACCTCACCAAGGGTGAAGCCGCGGACAACAAAGAGACGCTCGACAACGTGCGGCTCTGGGACCCGCCCGAGATCAAGTCGGTGATGTCGGCGACGCAGGAGTTCCAGCCGTACTTCACGTTCTCCGATGCCGACGTCGACCGCTACGACGTGCACGGCCAACGGGTTTCCGCGCTCACCGGTGTGCGCGAGCTCGACCCGACGCATATCCCGAGCTCGACGTGGACGAACCGCCATCTCGTCTACACGCACGGAGTGGGTGTCGATTCCGCGCGGCGAATTCGCACGTGCAGGACTCACCCGACTACCTGCTCTCCGACCTCCCACCGAGCGGCGATCTCGATCTGAGCCAGCCCGACGTGTACTTCGGTGAGGGTTTCGACGGGTATTCGGTGGTCGACACGAAGGTCGCCGAGCAAGAGGTGAACGGGCGGACCACCACCGCCACAACGAAGTACGAGGGTGGCGGTGGCGTCAAGGTGTCGGGGTTCGCGCGCCGGCTCGCGTTCGCGTTGCGCTTCGGCGACTTCAACCTCGTGTATTCGGGCCAACTCACGAGTGAGTCGCGGATTCTCTATCTGCGCGACGTTCGCCAGCGGGTCGAGACCGCGGCACCATTCCTGAGTTGGGACCACGATCCCTATCCGATCGTGCTCGACGGCCGGATCGTGTGGATGCTCGACGGCTACACGACGTCGAACCGCTACCCGTATTCGCAGTCGATCAACCCGACCGTGCCCGCGGGAAGTGGTCTCGGTGCCGACATCAACTACGTGCGCAACTCGGTGAAGGCGACCGTCGACTCCTACGACGGTTCAGTGCATTTCTACGTGGTCGACCCCAAGGATCCGATCATCCACACCTATCAAAAGGCGTTCCCGGATCTCTTCAGCGACGTGAAGGACATGCCGGCGGGATTGAAGGATCACTGGCGCTACCCGGAAGATCTGTTCGACACGCAAACCGAGCAGTACACGCAGTATCACATGACCGATCCGCAGCAGTTCTTCCAGAAGGCGTCGCTGTGGGACATCTCACCGAGTCCGGGTACGTCGGGCTCTACGAATGCCGTGCCCGACACCACGGTGCAGGGTGGTGACAACGGTGGGCGCAACACCACACTCGCGTCATCGGGGAACGGGATCGAACCGCTCTACCAGATGATGGCGTTACCCGGGATCAGCACGAAGCAGGAATTCGTCCTGCAACGACCGTTCGTTCCGCGATCCAAACCGAACCAACTTTCCTCGTTCCTGGTCGCACGGAACGATCCCGCGAACTACGGGGAGCTCGTGCTCTACCAGATGCCGACCGACTCGGTCGCGCCGTCGCCGTTTCGAGCGTCGTCGCTCATCGAGGCGAACAACGTCATCAGCAAGCAGTTCTCGCTGCTCGACCAACGCGGATCGAGTGTCGTGCGCGGAGACCCGCAGCTGATTCCGATCGGAAATTCGATCATCTACGTGCGGCCCATCTTCGTGCAGGGCAAGGACTCGTTCCCGCGTTGGAATTACGTGGCCGTCACCTACGGCGAGAACGCCGTCCTCGACCAGACCGGTGTCTCCGACGCGGTGGTCCATCTGCTCGACAACACGCAACCTCCGGTCGAGACCGGCGGCGGCCCGGTCACGCCCGACCAACCCGCCGACGACCCCGACCACGACGCCTCCGGGCGGCGCCACTGTGCAGTCCCTGCTCCAGCAGGCGCAGGCCCTGTTCAACTCCGGCAACAAGGCGCTCGCCAACCAGGACCTCGCGACATACCAGGACGACTACAAGAAGGCCGTCTCGCTGGTGAACGAGGCGGCGACGCTGGCCGCGCAGACCCCGTCGACGACGCCCGGTTCGTCGACATCGACCAGCACATCGACCTCCACGACGACCACCACGCCCAAATCGAAGACCACCACGAGCGTCGCCCACATCTGACGGTTTCCTCGTCTGGATTTCGAGGGCGGGCGCCGGAATTCCGCCCGGGGGCGGGATTGTCGGGGGGTCGGGGGATTGTTACTATCTAGGTAGTGTTAATTCCCCCCGAGGAGGCGATGGCCTGTGGCCGTCCAGGGCATTGATCTGGGCAAGTACAAGCTCGGTTGGCACGACACCGAGACGAGCGTCTTCAAGCCCAAGAAGGGCCTGAACGAAGAGATCGTCCGCGAGATCTCGTGGCGCAAAGAAGAGCCCGAGTGGATGACGAAGTTCCGCCTCAACGCGCTGAAGCGCTTCGAGCGCAAGCCGATGCTGCCGTGGTTCGCGAAGAACATGCCGACCATCGACTTCGACGACATCTACTACTACATCAAGCCCACCGAGGGTCAGGTCAACGACTGGGACATGCTCCCGGAAGAGATGAAGACCACCTACGAGCGCCTCGGCATCCCCGAAGCCGAGCGCAAGTTCCTCGCCGGCGTGACCGCGCAGTACGAGAGCGAAGTCGTCTACCACAAGAATCGCGAAGACCTCGAGGCGCTCGGGATCATCTTCACCGACATGGACACCGCGGTGCGCGAGTACCCGGAGCTGGTGCAGCAGTACTTCGCAACGGTGATCCCGCCCGGTGACAACAAGTTCGCCGCGCTGAACTCGGCCGTGTGGTCGGGGGGCTCGTTCATCTACGTGCCGCCCGGCGTGCACGTCGACATGCCGTTGCAGGCGTACTTCCGCATCAACGCGGAGAACTCCGGTCAGTTCGAGCGCACGTTGATCATCGCCGACGAAGGCTCGTCGGTGCACTACGTCGAGGGTTGCTCGGCGCCGGTGTACTCGACCGACTCGTTGCACTCCGCGGTCGTGGAGCTGGTTGCGAAGCCCAGCGCGCGCATTCGCTACTCGACGATCCAGAACTGGTCACCGAACGTCTACAACCTGGTGACCAAGCGCGGCCGCGCCGAGACCGAGAGCACGATCGAATGGATCGACGGCAACCTCGGATCCAAGCTCACCATGAAGTACCCGGCCGTCGTCATGGTCGGCCCCAAGGCGCACGGTGAAGTGCTCTCCGTCGCCTACGCCGGCCCGGGCCAGCACCAGGACGCGGGCGCCAAGATGACGCATGCCGCGCCGGAGACCACTTCGATCATCGACTCCAAGTCGATCTCGAAGGACGGCGGCCGCACGACCTACCGCGGGCTCGTCCGGGTTGAGAAGGGCGCCACCAACGTGAAGAGTCACGTGCGGTGCGACGCGCTCATCCTCGACGAGGAGTCGCGCAGCGACACGTACCCGTACATGGAGATCGAGGAGAAGGACGCGCGCATCGGCCACGAGGCGACCGTCTCGAAGGTCGGCGACGACCAGCTCTTCTACCTCCGCAGCCGCGGCCTCACCGAGCAGCAGGCCACCGCGATGATCGTGAACGGCTTCATCGAGCCGATCGTCAAGACGCTCCCGATGGAATACGCCGTGGAGCTGTCCCGCCTGATCGAGCTCAACATGGAAGGCGCAGTGGGTTAACACCCACAGCGAACATGACTGATTCGTTTACTGTCGACGCGGCGCGGGCGCTGGGTGGGCCCGACTGGCTCGTGCAACGCCGGGTCGGGCGCGGCCGAGAAGCTGGCCACGATCTCGTGGCCGACCGCCGAGGAAGAGATCTGGCGGTACAGCCGCATCGGCGAGCTCGACCTCGCGCGCTACCAGCCGTTCGCCGAAGCCGAGCTCGGGCGTCCCGGTGACGAACGGGCGCCGGGCGGCGGGCCGTGGGCCGCGGAAGCCGGACGCCACGCGGGCATGATCGTCGTTCACGACGGGCGGGTCGTCCATCACGAGCTCGACGCGGGTCTCGAAGCCAAGGGCGTGCGCGTCTGCGGCATCGCGACCTGCGAAGACGCCGACGTGAGCACGCTCGTCGGCTCGGTATCCAGCTCGTCCGAAGATGCCTTCACCGTTCTGCACGACGCGTTCCTCGCGGGCGGAGCCTTCATCCAGGTTCCCGCCGGCGTCGTGATCGAGGATCCGATCCTCGTCCTGCACTGGTGCGAAGGTGACGGCAAGGCGTCGTTCCCGCACACGGTCGTGGCCCTGGGCGAAGGCGCGCAAGCAACCGTTCTCGATCGCTTCGGATCTCCGGAGACCGATCACCTCGTCGACGCGGTCACTGAGCTCATCGTCGCCGAGAACGCCCACCTGCGGTACCTCTCGGTGCAGGAGCACGGCTCGCGCACGTGGCACCTCGGATTGCAACGCGCGTTCGTCGGTCGCAACGCGACGCTCAAGACGTCGGCCGTCGTGCTCGGCGGCGATTACGCGCGCTTGCGCAGCGAGTCGGTGCTGCAGGGCGAAGGCGCCGAGAGCGACCAGCTCGCGGTGTACTTCGCCGACGGCAAGCAGATGCTCGACTTCCGCACACTCCAGGATCACGACGCGCCCCGCACTCGCAGTGACTTGCTGTTCAAGGGCGCGGTCGAGGACGACGCGCGATCGGTGTACTCCGGTCTCGTGCACCTCCGGAAGAGCGCGCAGAAGTCGAACGCGTCACAGACCAACCGCAACCTCGTGCTCACCGAAGGCGCGAGCGCCGAGTCGATCCCGAACCTCGAGATCGAAGCCAACGACGTGAAATGCTCGCACGCATCGACGGTCGGGCCGATCGACGATGACCAGCTCTACTACCTCGAGAGCCGCGGCATCCCGCCCGAAGACGCCGAACGACTCATCGTGCTCGGCTTTTTCGACGACGTGCTCGAACGCCTACCGGTGAGCGCGCTCTCGCAAGGGCTGCGCCGCTCGGTGATCGAGAAGCTCGAGCACGGACGGGTGAGCACCGATGGGTGACGCCCAGCGGGTGTGCGCCCGCGACGATCTTGCACCCGATTCGGCGCGCTGCTTCGACGTCGGCGGCCGCCCCGTCGCGGTGGTGCGCATCGGCGACGACTTCTATGCCATCGGTGACACGTGTTCGCACGCCGACTTCAGCTTGTCCGAAGGCGACGTGTGGCCCGACGAGCTCGAGATCGAATGCCCGAAGCACGGCTCCACGTTCTCACTCACGACGGGAGAGCCGCAGACGCTCCCCGCGACCACGTCCGTGCCGGTCTACGACGTAGTGGTCGACGGCGACGACGTGAAGGTGGTGATCCCGTGAGTGTTCTCAAAGTGGAGAACCTGCATGTCAGTGTTGCCGGCAACGAGATTCTCCACGGTGTGAATCTCGAAGTGAAGTCGGGCGAAGTGCACGCGTTGATGGGTCCGAACGGTTCGGGGAAGTCGACGCTGTCGCATTCACTCATGGGCCGCGGCGACTACGACGTGAGCGACGGGTCGATCACGATCGACGGCGAGGAGCTGCGCGGCCTGCCCACATGGCAACGCGCGCAACGTGGACTCTTCCTCGCGATGCAGTATCCGGTCGCGGTGCCCGGGGTTCCGTTGGAACATCTCGTGGCCGCGTCGTTGCGCGCGCGCAACATCGATGCCCCCGGCCTGCACGATTCGGTGGTCGAGGAAGGAACTGCGCTCGGCGTGCGCGCCGAGCTCCTGGCGCGCGGCGTCAACGACGAGTTCTCGGGCGGGGAGCAGAAGCGCGCCGAAACGGTGCAGCTCGCGGTGCTCGATCCCAAGTTCGCGATTCTCGACGAGATCGACTCCGGCCTCGACGTCGACTCGCTCCGGGTCGTCTCGCGGCGCGTCGAGCGCATGACGCAGGAGAAGAACCTGGGAGTGCTCGCGATCACGCACTACGTGCGCGTGTTGCGCGAGCTCCGGCCCGACCGCGTGCACGTGATGCTCGAAGGTCGCGTCGTGCTCTCGGGTGGTCCCGAGCTCGCCGACCGCCTGGAAGAGACCGGCTACGAAGGCATCGCCGCCGAGGTGGCCGCGGGCTCGTAACCGCCTACGCCTACGTCGACGGGGTCGCCTACCTACGTTGTGGAGGTCGGCTTGGGCTTCGTGGTCGACGTCGGGTGGGGCTTGGTCGTCGACGTCGGGTGCTTCACGGTCGTCGTCGGCTTGGGCTTGGTGGTCGTCGTCTTCGGCGCGGTTGTGGTGGTCGTCGGCACCGTCGTGGGCGCAGGCCCGACGTACTGGTTGCCGACCTGCATCGGGGTACCGACCACGTAGACGGCTTCACCCTTGGTGACGAGCGTCGGGAAGTAGTTCGCGATGTCCATCGGGATGCGAGCGCAACCGTGCGACGCGGGATACGACGGGACCGATGCCAAGCCGTGCACCGCGATGCCGCCGTTGAAGTAGTAGGGGTTCCACATCTTGCCGAGCTTGCCGTTGTCCCAACCCGAGTGCAGGTAATAGAAGTGGAACTTGCCGGCGGGCGTGATCGCGTACTGGCAACCATCTTCGCCGCCGCAGAAGTGTTCGCCACTCCCGGTCGACGTCGTGGTGATCAGGATCGGCTGATAATTCTTGAACACGGTCAGCACTTGCGAGTCGAGATCGATCTCGACCCGATCGGCCTCGGCCTTCGGCTTCGCGGCCTTGTACTTGAAGTGCTCGAGCGCGAACTTCACGTTCGGTCCGATGACGCCGTCACGCGGCTGGCCGTACAGCTTCTCGACCGCGACGACCGCGTACTCGGTGTCTTCGGAGTACACGCCGTCGACCGGGCCCGGATCGAAGTGCAGTGCCTTGAGGCGCTGCTCGTAGGCGAGCGTGACCGGACCACTGCTGCCCCAACTGATTCCGTCGGACGGCAACGGCGGGAGTGCCGCGGCAGCGGGCTGACGAATGGGAGGAATCGTCGACGTGGTGGTCGGCATCGTCGTGGTGGTCGCGACCGTTGTCGACGTCGTGGTGGGATGCGCGGCGGCGAGGTTGTTGTCGCCGGGAGCGGCGTCGCCGTTACTTCCGTTCGAGAGAACTGCGACTGCGCCCGCCGCGATCGCGAGCACGACCACAACGACTCCGGTGACTACCGCGACTCGACGCGTGCGTCCACGTCGTTCTGCCCAGCGCGCGGCGCGCGTAGGAACTTCAGGCGCAGAATCGGGCTCGGACACCGCGCCGATGTTACTGGACGACCTACAGAATCTGAGGTCGCGAGATCAGGTGCGCGGGCGCAACTCTCAGTGCGCGGGCTGGGCCTCGGCGTCGATCAAGGCCGCAATCGCGGCATCGGACACCGCGGCGCTCCGCATATCGAGAAGAAGGTCGAGGACCTCGGCCGAAGAAACGATGTCGCGTCCCGCGAATCGTTCCAGCGCTTCGTCGATAAGGGTGACGATTCCAGCCTGGTCCATCTGGTTCCTCCTGATGTCCTGTATCGGTAGCGTACTCGCCTCAGGACAGTGTTCGTGCATCACCGTGACAGAAGCCACCCTTCCCGGGTGAACTCTGGGTCAATCGGCCCATACGCGATTATCCGCTGGGCTTCAGACAATCGGGGTTACACAGTTTCGGCCGCGGATTCGTCGAGTGCCTGCTGGAGCGTGTTCCACGCGAGCGTCGCGCACTTGATTCGCACCGGAAACTTCACGACACCTTGCAGCGCCTCGAGATCTCCGAGCCGCACACCGTCGAGATCGGCTGCGAGATCGCTGCCGTCGGACTCGCCTTCGAGCTTCGATTCGTGGATCGACATCAACGCCTTGAACGCCCGGATCAAGCGCCGGGTCTCCTCGAGTGACTTGCCCTTCACGGCCGCGCTCATCATCGACGTAGATGCCTGGCTGATCGAGCAGCCCTGGCCCGCGATCTTCACGTCGTTCACGGTGCCGGTGTCGTTGTCGACGTCGATGTAGAGCACGACCTCGTCACCGCACAACGGGTTGAAGCCCTCGACTTTGTGCGCGGGCGGAACGGGCAGCTCGCCCCGGTTCCGGGGCGCGCGGTAGTGGTCGAGGATGATCTCTCGGTAGAGGTCTTCGAGTCCGGCCATCGGTGCGGATCCTAGTTTTCGTTCAGGGTGTGAAGAACTTCTGGGCTTTGGCGAGCGCTTCGACGAGCAGATCGACATCGCGCTCGTCGTTGTAGACGTAGACCGACGCGCGGGTCGTCGCCGGGACGCCGAGTTGGCGCATCAGCGGCTTGGCGCAGTGGTGGCCGGCCCGCACGCAGACCGCGTCCTCGTCGAGGACCTGACTGATGTCGTGGGCGTGGATGCCGTCGAACAGGAACGAGACCGCACCGCCGCGGATGGACGTGTCGAGCGGGCCGTAGATCGTCAGCGCTTCGGGGAAGCGGTCGCGGAGCGCGTCGAGCATGTATCGGGTCAGGCGCATCTCGTGATCGCGCACGGCCTCCATGCCGAGCCCGGTGAGATAGTCGACTGCGGCACCGAATCCGACCGCTTCCGCGATCGCCTGGGTGCCGGCCTCGAACTTCCACGGCACGTCGTTGGTCGTGAAGCCGTCGAGGCGGACGTCACGGATCATCTCGCCGCCACCGAGGAACGGGGGCATCTCCTCGAGGAGCGCCTGGCGGCCCCAGAGCGCGCCGATCCCGCTCGGTCCGCACATCTTGTGCGAGGAGAATGCGACGAAGTCGGCGTCCCAGGCCTGCACGTCGGTCGCGACGTGGGGCACGAACTGGCACGCGTCGACCAGCACCAACGCATCGTGCGCGTGGGCCGCGTCGGCGAGGGGGCGGATGTCGTTGATCGTGCCGAGCACATTCGACATCGCGCTGATGGCCAGCAGCCGGGCACCTTCGAGCAGCTGATCGAGGTTCGTCAGGTCGAGCCGGAAGTCTGCGGTCATCGGGATCCAGCGCAGCTCGATCCCGCGTTCGGCCGCGAGCATGTGCCACGGAACGACGTTGGCGTGGTGCTCCATGTGCGAGAGCACGACCGCATCACCGGCGCGCAGGTTGGCACGGGCCCAGGTGTAGGCGACGAGGTTGATCGACTCGGTCGCGTTGCGGGTGAAGATGATCTCGGACGCGGAGTTGGCGTTGACGAAGCGGGCGACCTTGCGGCGCGCCAGCTCGTAGGCCGCGGTCGCTTCCTCGGCGATCGTGTAGACGCCGCGATGGATATTCGCGTAGTAGTGGCGGTAGCAGTGATCGATCGCGTCGAGCACGGCGACCGGCTTCTGTGACGACGACGCGGAGTCGAGGTACGTGATCCGCTTGCCGTTCACCTCGCGCTCCAAGAGCGGGAACTCGCGCTGGATCGCGGCAACGTCGAGCGAGCTCATGCCGTCACTTCCTCGACATCGTTTTCCCGGAACTCGTCGAAGCCCTTGTCTTCGACCGTGCGGGCCAGGTCGGCATCGCCGGTCGCCACGATCCGGCCGTCGATCAAAACGTGCACGACGTCGGGGGTGAGGTGATCCAGGATCCGCTGGTAGTGGGTGATGAGGAGGATGCCGAGCTCGGGGCGGTCCTTGCGAACTTCCTCGATCCCGCCGGCGACCTGACGCAGCGCGTCGATGTCGAGACCGGAGTCGGTCTCGTCGAGCACGGCCATCACCGGTTCGAGCAATGCCATCTGCAAGACCTCGTTGCGCTTCTTCTCGCCCCCCGAGAAGCCCTCGTTCAAATAGCGATCCTGGAACCGGTCGTCCATCCCGAGGCGCTTGGTCCAGGCCATCAGTTGCATGCGCACTTCGAGCACCGAGTAGTCGTCGATGCCCTTGCGCGCCGCGATCGCCTGGCGCAAGAAGTTGTAGACCGACACACCCGGGATCTCCTCGGGGTGCTGGAAACCGAGGAAGAGGCCGAGTGCGGCGCGCTCCTCGATGGGTGCGTCGGTGATGTCTTCGCCGGCGAGAAGGATGCGGCCTCCGGTCACCCGGTAGGCGGTATTGCCGAGCAGCGTGTTCGCCAGTGTCGACTTTCCCGACCCGTTCGGGCCCATCAGGGCATGGAGCTCACCGGGCTGCACGGCCAGCGTGACCCCGCGCAGGATCTCGCGATCCTCGACGGACACGTGGAGGTCGCGAATCTCGAGGCTGGGAATTTCCGGAAGGGGGGAGGCGGTCTGCTCGGCCACGACCCCATTCTAATAACACTACGCCGGTAGTGGAAATCCGGCGGCCGAGATTTCCCCGAGTCTCAGGCCCGCGAGAGCTACGGGTTCAGGATGCTCCCGAAGACCGCTTCGTAGCCCTTGACCATGGCCTCGCCCGAGAACAGGTCGACGACCCGTTTGCGGCAGGCCGCGGGATCGAGCGAGCCGACGGCCGAGACCATCTCGACCAGCGCGTCTTCGCTGTCGCGGCGGAAGCCGGTGACGCCGTCTTCCACGAGCTCCGGGGCCGCACCCCAATTGGTCGTGAGGACCGGCGTGCCGCACGCCATCGCCTCGATCATCACGAGGCCGAACGGTTCCATCCAGCGAATCGGGAACACCATCGCGCTCGTGCGCCCGAGGATCTCGACCTTCTCCGCGTGGGTGACGTTCTCGTAGAGCGTCACGTCGGATGCGAGCATCGGTTCGACCTCGCGCTCGAAGTACTCGCGCTCCGGCGGCTCGCCCCGCTTGAGGATCATGTGCAGCGGCAAACCCGCGCGCCGGGCGATCGTGATTGCTTCCTTCGGTCCCTTGTCGGGGTTGGCGCGACCGATATACACGAGGCTGCGCTCTTTTTCCTCGGTGTACGTGTACGCGGAGAGGTCGATGCCGTTGTGCACCGTGCCCGAGTACGGGACATCGAGGTTCGCGGCGCGTTGCGCGTCGCTCACGGCAACGAGATGCACGTGGCGGGAGACGAGCTCGTAGAGCACGCGGTTCTGATCGGTCCACGGACCGTGCAGCGTGTGCACGACGGGAGGACTTTCCTTCAACATCGCGCCGCAGATCGGCCCGACGATGCCCGCGTGGTCGGTCACGATGTCGAACCCGTCGAGGTGGAGGTACGAGGACAGCGCGTGGAACGCGTCGAACCAGGGGTTCCCGAGGTCACGCGGAGCCGGCGGCTCGGGCATGGGCGATACCAGCGCGGCTTTCGACCGCGACCCACCCGAGGCGAACAGGGTGACGTCGTGGCCGGCATCCACGAGGCCGTCGGCGAGCAACGACACGACGAGCTCGATGCCGCCATAGCCCGATGGCGGTACGGGAAACCACACCGGCGCGACGACTGCGATACGCATCGTCCGCAGGGTAACGCGACGTAACAACGCATCTGCGTACAGGAAGCCACTTGTTCACGTGGCCGGAACGCACCTTTGTTCCCGCTACCGTTGTCGCAATGCCCCAGCCGTGGACGACGAGCGCGAGCGCGAGCATGGCTGGATCCGACGGCATCGTCACGCTCGTCGAGGGATCGTCGTTCTGCATCTCGAGTCGCGGCGGCGAGATCGATCCCGCGCATCCGCAGGGATTGTTCTTCCGCGACACGCGCTTCATCTCCGAGCTGAAGCTCACACTCAACGAGACCGCGCCCGAGCCGCTCGCCGCAACGACGACCGACCCGTTCAGCGCGGTGTTCGTGCTCCGGGGCCATCCCTCCCGCGGCCGGGCCGACTCTCACCTCGTGGTGTTCCGCCGGCGTTATATCGGCCGGGGGATGCGCGAAGACCTCGAGATCGAGAACTTCGGCGAAGAAGCGGCCTATTGCTCGGTCGAGATCGTCGTCGACGCCGACTTCGCCGACCTCTTCGAGGTCAAGGAAGGACGAGTCGCGAAGCAGGGCAAGCTCGCCGTACACAACGACGGGGCGTCCCGCGTCACCTTCACCTACGAGCGGAGCACCTTCACCGCGGGCGACACACGTCGACTTCTCCGGCGAACCGCGGATCTCGGGTTCGCACGTTCACTACGAGGTGATCGTGCCGCCGCGCGGGAGTTGGAGCGCCTGCATGCAGGTCACGCCCGTGATCGGCGACATGGAGATCACGCCCCGCTACCTGTGCGGCCAGCCGGTCGAGCACTCGGCGCCGTCGGAGCGGCTCGAGGAGTGGAAGCGTCGACTCCCATTGGTTTCCACCGACGACGAGCGCTTCGGTGCGCTGCTCGATCGATCGTCGCAGGACGTCGCCGGCTTGCGCATCTTCGACCCCGAGTTCCCCGACCGCGCGGTCGTCGCCGCGGGCGCACCGTGGTTCATGACGCTCTTCGGGCGCGACTCGCTGATCACGTCGTGGATGACGATGCTCGTCGATCCCGATCTCGCGCTGGGGACGCTGCAAACGCTGGCGCGGTTCCAGGGCAACGACGATCGACGCGCGCAGCGAAGAAGAGCCGGGTCGGATCCTGCACGAGATGCGCTTCGGCGAGACCGCATCGCTCGCGCTCGGCGGCGGTCGCATCTACTACGGCACCGCCGACGCGACCCCGCTGTTCGTCATGTTGGTCGGCGAGCTGTCACGGTGGGGAAACCGGCGCGCCGAGGTCGACGCGCTGCTGCCGGCGGCCGACCGGGCGCTCGATTGGATCACCGAACACGGCGACAAGGACGGTGACGGGTACGTCGAGTACCAGCGCACGACCGACCGCGGCCTCCAGAATCAGGGCTGGAAGGATTCCTGGGACTCGATGCGCTTCGCCAACGGCACGCTGGCCACCACGCCCATCGCGCTGTGCGAAGTGCAGGGATACGTGTACGCCGCCCTCATCGCGCGTGCGCACTGCGCAACCGAAGCCGGTGACCACGCCGCGCGGCCTCATTGCTGAGCGCGCGCCGACGATCTGAAGAAACGCTTCAACGAAGACTTCTGGGTCGACTCCGCCGACGGCGGCTACTTCGCGCTCGGTCTCGATCGGGACAAGCAGCGGATCGACGGCATCGGCTCGAACATGGGCCACTGTCTCTGGACGGGCATCGTCGACGAGGAGAAGGCGCCGCACGTCGCGCGCGCATGTTGCTCTCGGAACCGATGTTCAGCGGTTGGGGTATCCGCACGCTCTCGAAGGAGACCGACGGGTACAACCCGGTCTCCTATCACTGCGGTGGCGTCTGGCCGCACGACAACGCGATCTGCGCTGCGGGTCTGATGCGCTACGGATTCGTGGAGGAGTCGCACCGGGTGATGCGCGGTCTCGTCGACGCGTCGCCGTGGTTCGGCGATCTGTTGCCGGAGCTGTTCTCGGGCATGGATCGCACGCGCGCTCGGATTCCCGGTGAGCTATCCCACGTCGTGCTCACCGCAAGCGTGGGCGGCGGCCTCTCCACTGTTGTTCCTGCGCACCCTGCTGCGCTTCGAACCCGACATCCGGAACTCGATCCTGCACCTGGCGCCCGCGGTTCCCGACTGGATCGGCACGCTGCGCCTCGACAACATCCCACTCATGGGCGGCAAGCTCGCGGTCGAAGTGCACGGCGAGGTCGTGCGCGCGTTGCAGGTGCCCGAAGGTCTCTCGATCGTCTCGGATCCCCGCTCGCCGACTCGGTAGCAACTTTTTGTTTCGAGGGTGAGAGGGCCGGGTACCGACGGTCGGGGTAGCGGCCGTTCCTCCGATGGGTGTCTCCGAGTTTCTTCGGAGCGGTTTGGCGCGCCCTTTTCCCTCTGAAAGGCATCGCCATGCGTCGTGCAATGAGTCGCTCTCGTCTCCGCCGTGTTGATGCTGACCGGCGTCCTGCTGGTCGGCTCGTCCGCCGGCGCGGCGACCGGATGGGTCGCCACCGCGACTCGCGCGCAAACCCTCGTGCAGGCGACCGACCTCGGTCGCGAGCCCGGCGCGACGCCGCTCCACATCGTCACCGCGCTGAATCTCCGCAACGCGGCGGGACTGCGTCAGCTCGTCGCCTCCGGGGGCGTGCTCACTCCCGCGCAGTTCCGCGCCGGATACGCGCCGACGCCGGCCCAGGCGCAGAGCGTCGCGTCGTACCTCACCGGCCACGGCTTCACCCACGTGAGCATTGCCGGCAACCGCCTACTGGTGAGCTGCCGACGGAACCGTCGCGCGGGCGACCTCCGCGTTCGGCACCACCATCGAGCGGTTCCGCCAAAACGGATCGGTCGTGCACGCGAACACGACCGCGGCGCGCGTGCCTGCCAGTCTGGGCGGAGTCGTCGCGGTCGGTGCTCGGACTCGACAACCTCCACTCGGTGCACACGCATTCGGTCGTGGCCGCGGACCCGCCCGTGAGCTGCACGATCTCGGGCTTGGGTATCCCGTGCACCTACAGCCCGAAGGGGTTCTGGAAGGCGTACGACGCGCAGACGCGCGCCGACCGGCGCGCGCGACCAACATCGCGATCTTCACCGCGGGCAGCCTGGCGGGCGTCGCCGCGGATCTTCGCACCGAGGAGACCGCAGCCGGGCTTCCGCAGGTCCCGCTGACCGTCGTGAACGTCGGCGCGGCCGGCACTGACACGAGCGGCAAGGACGAGTGGGACATGGACACGCAGTTCTCCTCGGGCATGGCCGGCAACGTCAACGGTCTGTACATCTACAACGCGACGTCACTCGACGACGCGGCGCTCACCGAGAGCGTTCAACGCGTTCGTCTCGCAGAACGTCGCCAAGGCCGCGAGCGCGTCGTTCGGCGGATGCGAGTTCGCGGCTTCGCTCGACGGTTCGATGGCCGCCGACGACAACGTGTTCCTCGCCGGAGCCGCGCAAGGTCAAACCGTGTTCGCGTCGGCGGGCGATACCGGAGGCTTCTGCCCGGTCGGCGCCGCGGTAAACGGCGTGCCCGCGGGCGTACCCGATGTGAACTACCCGGCGTCGTCGCCGTGGGTCATCGGAGTGGGTGGGACGACACTGGTCACGAACGCCGACGGGTCCTACGACGCGGAGATCGCCTGGCTCGCCGGCGGTGGCGGTCCGAGCCTGTTCGAGGCGCAGCCCGCGTACCAGTCGGGTATCGCGCTCCCGATCGGGCAGCGGACGGTTCCCGATATCGCGATGGACGCCGACCCGAACAGCGGCGCCAACGTGTACGTCGGCGGCCAACCCGAAGGCGTCGGCGGGACGAGCCTGTCGTCGCCGCTCGCGCTCGGCGTGTGGGCGCGGGTCGCGTCGGCGCACGCGAACACGATCGGCTTCGCGGGTCCGGTCTTCTACGGCGCCAGTGGTGGCGCCGGTTTCCACGACATCGTTCTGGGTGACACGGGTCCGTACCCGGCGACGCCCGGCTACGACCTCGCGACCGGGGTGGGGACCGTCGACGTCGCGAAGTTCATCGCCGCGACCGGTTGAGCGATTCACGCGGGAACCGCTAGGCCGGACGAGCGAGCAGGAGCGCGAAGTCGCCGTCGGGATCGGTCCACCAGTGCACGAGGTGCATGCCGGCGGACTCGAGCTCTTCGGCGACCTGCTCCCGCGTGAACTTGGCGCTCACCTCGGTGCGCATCTCCTCACCGGCCGCGAACTGCACCTCGAGCCCGAGTGCGCGCACTTCCACGGTGTGGGCGTCGAGCGGCGCGTAATCGCATCTCGATGCGCGAGTTGACGCGGTCGAACTCGGCGACGTGCTCGAATCGGCTCGACGTCGAAGTCGGCGTCGAGCTCGCGGTTCATGACGAGCAGCACGTTCTTGTTGAACTCGGCGGTGACGCCCTGGCGCGTCGTCGTAGGCCGCTTCGAGGCGGTCGACGTCTTTCACGAGATCGAGGCCGAGCAACACGTGATCGTCGAGGCCGAGGCCCTTGGAGATCTCGAGCAGGAACTCGGCGCGCGCGGGCGGCAACAGGTTGCCGATCGTGCCGCCGAGGAACGCCACGAGTCGTCGTCCGCCGCCGGGAATCGAGCCGAGGTGATGCTCGAAGTCGCCGACCACGGCGTGCACCGCCACCGCGGGATAGTCGAGGTTCACGGCCGCGGCCGCGTCGCGAAGTGTCTGCTCGCTCACGTCGAACGGCACGAACCGCGTGATCGTGCCCGCGTCGCGGAATGCGTCGAGGAGGATCCGCGTCTTCTCCGACGTGCCCGAGCCGAGCTCGACGAGCGTGTCGGCGCGAGTGACCTCCGCGATCTCGCTGGCGTGCGCTTCGAGGATCGCCCGCTCGCGACGGGTCGGGTAATACTCGGGTAGGCGGGTGATGTCGTCGAACAGCTGCGACCCGCGGGTGTCGTAGAACCACTTCGGCGGGATGTCCTTCGGGGTCGATCGCAGTCCGCGTTCGGCGTCGGAACGCAACGCGGCCCGCAGATCGTCACCGGTGAGGTGAACGTCGACGCGTGGCGCGGCAGTGGTTTGGTTGGCCATGATCGTGTCCTCGCTGTCGGCTTACGCGTCCGCCGCGAGGCGCACGCCTCCGAACAACCAGCGGCTGCCCGGCGGGAAGAAATTGCGGTAGGTGACGCGGACGTGGGAGGCGGGCGTGATGCACGCGCCGCCGCGCAACACCATCTGCCCGCTCATGAACTTGCCGTTGTATTCACCGACCGCGCCGGGCGCCGGCGCGAACCGGGGGTAGGGGAGGTAGGCGCTGGAAGTCCATTGCCACACGTCGCCGAATGCCTGGACGAGCTCGCCGGCCGCCGGCGCCGTCGCGGGATGCAGTCGGGCGCGACTGGGCGCCGAATCGAGCAACCCGCCTCGATCCGTGTACCCACTGGCCTCGATGGGGCTGTGAGCGGGGAGCGACTCGACCGCGTGTTCCCACTCGAACTCGGTGGGGAGGCGCGCGCCGCGCCAGCGCGCGAACGCATCGGCTTCGTAGTGGCTTACGTGCACTACGGGTTCGCTCGGTTCGACCGGGCGCCAACCGTTGAGCGTGAACACCGACCAGCCGTCGGCGCCGTCGTTACGCCAGTACAGCGGCGAGTCCCAGTGGTGCTCCTGCACCGCGTACCAACCGTCGGAGAGCCAGAGCTCGGCCTTGGCGTAACCGCCATCGTCCATGAACTCGAGCCATTCGCCCGCGGTCACGAGCCGATCGGCCATGCGGAACGGTTCGAGGTACACACGGTGGCGCGGTGACTCGTTGTCGAAGGCGAAGGCGGATCCGGCGTGGGCGGGATCGTGCCCGACCTCGACGAGACCACCGTCGAACTCGAGCATCCGCGGTGGCGCGAGCCGGTGGCACCGACGCGAGCGGTGCGTCGACGTAGACGGAGTCGACCGGGTTGTTGAAGAGCACGTGCTTGATGTCCATCAGCAACAGCTCTTGGTGTTGCTGCTCGTGATGCAGACCGAGCACGGCGAGCGGCGCGAAGGATTCGCCAGGCATTCGGCCGCGCAACCGTCGATCAACTTCTCCATCGCGGCATCCACATGCGCCCGGTAGCGCGCGACCTCTTCGACGGTCGGGCGTGAGAGCAGGCCGCGTTGCGATCTCGGATGACGGGGACCGACCGCCTCGTAGTACGAGTTGAACAGATACCGGAAGTCGGGATCGAAGGCGGTCGTATCCGGTGAGCGTGGGCTCGAGGAGGAACGTTTCGAAGAACCAGGTCGTGTGACCGCGGTGCCACTTGGTAGGGCTCACGTCGGCCATCGATTGAATGACTTGATCTTCGGGCCGCAGTGGTGCGGCGAGCGCTTCGGTGAGGTCACGTACGCGGCGGTAACGCGCGCGCAGTGCCTCGCGGTCGGCGTCGGTGTGACGGGACGGGGCGCGGGGAGGTCGGTCGAGCGCCGTCATTCGCCGAGCGATCCGAAACAGGCCGCGACCCACGCGGCGTTACGACTGGGAAGAAGCCACTCCACGACGGAGAACATCGTGTGTCTCCTTGTCTCGTCGACCTCGACGGTTTCACAACCCATGTCCACAACCCACGTCCACAACACAGGCGAGCCATGAAACATTCGAAACGGTGCCGTACCCCGGATGTTCGGGATTTACCCCACCGGGTCAGGTGAGGATACGTGCGGGTTGAGACAGTTGTTCAGCCCGAAAATCATCGGTGAACTGGTCGGCGCGGTCGATGACGCGCGCAGCGTCGCTAGGAATCACGCCAGAAGTCTGTGACCAGGGAGTTCCATCGTTCGGGCTGCTCGAAATACGGTGAGTGACCCGCACCGTTCACCGTTTCGACCCGTGAATTCGGCACACGTGAAGCCGCGGCGAAAATCCAGTCGGGCGGGAAGAATTCGTCATCGGTACCCACAACGAAGAGCACTGGCATCGTGAGCGTGGCCAACTCGGTGTCGTCGAACGTCACATCACCCAAGGTGCGAATGAGCGCGGTGGGATCGGCGTTCGGGTCCCGCCGGATGCTGCCGATCTCGAGATACAAGTGTGCGCGCTCGGGATTGCGAATGCAGAAATCGTTCGACAGTGCGGGGTGATTGAACGGCCCGACGCGCGGCGTGATGTTGCGCGCGTTCCACCATCCTTCCACCGGGATTCCGCCGAGCGTGTCGGACAGCACGAGCGAGCGCACTCGATCGCCGTGCGCGATCGCGAGACCCATCGCGGCCCAGCCGCCCAGTGATTGGCCGGCGACGTGCGCACGGTCGACTCCGAGATGATCGAGGATGGCGAGCAGATCCTTGGTCGCGGTGCGCGGGTTCGCGAGCCCGTGGTTGTTGGTCGAGTTGCCGAAGCCGCGTTGATCCCAGGTGACGACTCGGTAGTTCGTCACGAACTCGGGCACCTGTTGGAACCAGATCGCGTGATTCCCGCCGGCGCCGTGACCGAGCACGACAACGGGCGCGTCGGGCGCGCCGATGGCTTCGAAGTAGACGTCGTCGCCGTCGAGCGACAGCGTGCCGTGCTGTTGTTCCGTCATGTGCGACCTACCAGCCGCGTTCGATCCACTCGTCGAGGTGGGGTGACTCGCTCGCGATCGTCGTATCGAGACCGTGGCCGGGGAGCACGAGCGTGTCGGCCGGAAGCGTGAACAGGCGCCGGTCGATCGATTCGATGATCGTGTCGAAGTCGGCGTTCTCGAAGGAGGTGTTGCCCGGTCCACCGGGGAACAGCGTGTCGCCGCTGAACATGATCGGGTGACCCTCGAGCAAGAAGCACGTGGAGCCGGGCGTGTGCCCTGGAGTGTGGATCGTCTTCAGGCGCAGATCGCCGATCTGGATCACTTCGTCGTCGGGGATGACGAAGTCGTAGCCCGGCAGCATGGTCGCGTCGTCGGCGGCGATGCCCACATCGATACCCGCGTCGCGCAGTTGCGTAACGGCCTGGATGTGGTCGGCGTGACCGTGCGTGGTGAGCACGCGCCGCACGCCGGTCGCACGCGAGACCTCGAGCAAGAGCTCGTGCTCGTTGGCTGCGTCGATGATCACCGCTTCGCCGGTGTTCTTCGATCGCAGCACGAAGACGTTGTTCTCGAAGGGCCCGACGACCATCTTCTCGATGCGGACATCCGACGTTTCGTAGTGCGGCAAACGCGTCATGACCATGCGGACCAGGCTACCGAGCCGAACCTGCGTGAGTACACCGCGCTATACGCGGCGAAGTCACGCCGGTTCGTCGTCGGGAGGGAGTTGATCGACGATCGACTCGGAATAGCCGAACTCCTCGATCAACACGCGCCGGCGCTCGTCGCCCTCGAGCGGTGCCGAGGTGGTCGCGTCGGGGCGGCGCTCGAAACGTTGGCCGAACGCCAGCGTCACCCGGGCGCCGTCGACATTGCGGGTCGCGTGCAGACCGGTGTTGAACGGGCTCCAACCCCGAGACCACTCGTAGCGCTCGAGGTAGTGGTCGGCGGTCGTGTCGTCGTCGAGGAGGAGGCAGCCGATGTTCTCGGCCAGAAACGGATGCGGCCACCACACACGCCACAGATCGTCGACGGGCTCCGCGCGCATCGGGTGCAGTGGATCATCGAGTCGCGTTTCTTCATGCAGCACGAGCGGAAGGACCCGATCGCTCAGCATCGACGAGTCGACCCAGTAATCGGCGCCGTCGATGCGGACGATCACCGTTCCGTGCGTGTGGATCGGGCCGCTCAGGTTGTCGTACATCGCGGCGGATCCGCGGCGGGCGTCGAAACCGAGCGCGTCGAGCAGGCCGTGGAGTCCGGCCGAGCTCGGCCAGCACGTGCCGCCGGTACCGTCGCGCAGCCACGCCGCGAGAAAGGCGTCGGCCGGGCCGTTCGGAAACGGTTCCGCGGAGCCACTCACGAGGTGGATCCGCTTGACCACGTTGTCGAAGGGAACGTGACGGCACCAGGCGAGATACACCTCGCTCAGTCCGGCGAGGTCGGTGTCGGGGCGAGCCACGAGATCGAGGCGTTCGAGAACGGCGTCGGTCAGATCCGGCGGGAGCACGATCGGAAATCGTAGGCACCGCCGGGCCGGCCCAGCCTGGAAACCTGACCGGTCGGTCAAGTAGCGTCCCGCCCGCAATGGACTTCGCTGACACCCCTGATGAGGCGGCCTTCCGGGCCGAGGTGCAGGCCTGGCTGGCCGAGCACCTGACCGGCGAGTTCGCCGCGCTCGGCTCCTCGGGCGGACCCGCCGACGAGACGGGCTGGGATGTCCGGATCGAGTGGGAGCGCGTGCTCGGCGCCGACCGGTGGGTCGGAATGTCGTGGCCGAAGGAGTACGGCGGCCGGGCGCTCACGTTCGCCCAACAAGTCGTGTTCGAGGAGGAGTACACGAAGGCCAACACGCCGGCGCGGATCTCGTTCTTCGGCGAAGGGCTCTTCGCACCCGACGCTCATCCAGTTCGGCACCGACGAGCAGAAACAGCGCTTCCTGCCGAAGATTCAGTCGGTCGAAGAGTTGTGGTGCCAGGGATTCTCCGAGCCGAACGCCGGCTCCGACCTCGCGAACATCCAGACCCGCGCCGTCCTCGACGGTGACGAATGGGTGATCACGGGTCAGAAGGTGTGGACGACGCTCGCGCACCGCGCCGACTGGTGTTTCGTCGTGTGCCGCACCGATCCGGAATCGCAATCGCACAAGGGCTTGTCGTATCTGTTGTGCCCGGTCGACCAACCGGGCGTCGAAGTTCGGCCGCTGCGGCAGATGACCGGCAGCGCCGAGTTCAACGAGGTGTTCTTCGACGGTGCGCGCACCGCGAAAGAGAACGTGCTCGGTCCGGTCGGTGAAGGCTGGAAGGTCGCGATGGCGACGCTGGGCTTCGAGCGGGGCACCGCGTTCCTGTCGCAGCAACTCGCGTTCGAGCACGAGTTCACCGAGCTGCTCGCGGCCGCGCACAAGCGCGGCGTCGCGAACGACCCCGTGCTGCGCGATCAGTTGGCCGCGCGGTACGTCGGCTTGCAGGTCATGCGCTTCAACGGGATGCGCATGCTCACGAACATGTTGAAGAACGGCGGCGCGGTCGGTCCGGAAGCGAGCATCGGCAAGCTGTTCTGGACGAGCTGGCACCGCAAGTTCGGTGAGACCGCAATGGACGTGATCGGTGCCGACGCGCTCCTCGTGGAGCAAGACGGACCCGGCACCTACGAGCTCGACGAGCTCACCCGAATCTTCATGGCGAGCCGGGCGGAAACCATCTACGCCGGTTCGAGCGAGATCCAACACAACATCATCGGTGAGCGCGTGCTGGGCCTTCCACGCGAGCCCCGCTAACAGGAGCAACAACGTGAACTTTGCCTTCTCCGAGGAACAAGAAGAGCTGCGCCGGGCAGTACGGCAGTTCTTGGAGTCCAAGTCGCCGGAGACCGAGGTGCGTCGCCTGATGGAGACGACCGAGGGATTCGACCCCGCCGTCTGGAAGCAGATGGGCCAGGAGCTCATGCTGCAGGGCCTCGCGATCCCCGAGGAATACGGCGGCCAGGGCTTCACCTTCATCGAGCTCGGCATCGTGCTCGAGGAGATGGGTCGGGTACTCCTGTGCGCGCCGTACTTCTCGTCGGTCGTGCTCGCGGCAGGCGCAATCCTCGCCGTCGGCACCGACGCGGAGAAGCAGGCGTTGCTCCCGGGCATCGCGTCGGGCGACACGATCGCGGCGCTGGCGTTCACCGAGCCTTCGGGCAAGTGGGACGCGGCCGGCATCACCATGGAGGCGACGGAGAACGTCGGTGGCGAGTTCCGGCTGTCCGGCGAGAAGATGTTCGTGATCGACGGCTTCACCGCCGACACGATCGTCGTCGTCGCCCGCCAACAGGGCACGACCGGCACCGACGGCATCATGTTCTTCACGGTCGCCGGTGACGCCGAGGGGCTGACGCGCACGCCACTCCAGACGATGGACACGACGCGCAAGCAGGCGAAGCTCGAATTCGACAACGTGCTCGCGACGCCGCTCGGGAGCACGCAAGACGGCTTCGCCGCGTTCTCCAAGCTCCTCGACCAGGCCGCGGTTGCGCTGTCCAACGAGATGATGGGCGGCGCGCAGAAGTGCCTCGAGATGTCGGTCGAGTACGCGAAGGTGCGCGTGCAGTTCGGTCGTCCGATCGGTTCGTTCCAGGCGATCAAGCACAAGTGCGCCGACATGCTGCTCGAGGTCGAGTCGGGCAAGTCCGCCGCGTACTACGCGTCGTGGGCAGCTGCCGAAGACAACGAAGAGCTCCCGGTAGTCGCCGCGCTCTCGAAGGCGTATTGCTCGGAGGCGTACTTCCACGCCGCCGCGGAGAACATCCAGATCCACGGTGGAATCGGGTTCACGTGGGAGCACCCCGCGCACCTGTACTTCAAGCGTGCGAAGAGCTCCGAGATCTACCTCGGCGACCCGACGTACCACCGCGAGTTGCTCGCGCAGCGCATCGGTATCTGATCAACTTCAACATCTGAACGATCACCTGACCGCTTCGGAATTCACGCTCGCGTCGTTCAACGCCCACTGGGGCGTCGGGCGGCGCGGGCTGCACAACGGCGCGCACTTCGAAGTCGCGCCGATCGTTCGCGGGTTCGACGCCGACGTGGTCGTCGTGCCGGAGTCGTGGCGCGACTTGTCCGGTCGCGGGATCCTCGACGAGCTCGTCGACGACGGCTACCGGATCGAAGTGGTCCCGTTCGTGCGCTTCGAGCATGGTGCGCGTGAACCGCGACCCGGGCATCCCGGCGAAGGCGTGTGGGAGCTGGCGCTGTGCTCCCGGCTTCCGATCCGCGCGCGCTGGACGATCCCGATCGGGAGTGTCGCGAACGACATCGCGAGCCCGCGATCCATGTTGGCGTGCACGATCGACGTGAACGGCACGGAGGTCGACATCGTGGCGGTGCACGTGTCTTCGCGGGTGTGGACGTTGGCGCCGGTGCGCCACCTGAACGCGCTGCGCCCGCAACTTCCCGCGCGCGATCGCCTCGCAGTCGTCGCCGGCGACTGCAATCTCTGGGGCCCGGGCGTGATCTCGGTGCTGCCCGGTTGGCGACGCGCGGTTCGCGGGCGCACATTTGCCGCGGTGTACCCCCACAGCCAGATCGACCACGTGCTCGTGCGCGAAAACGTGTCGGTCGTGAGCGGTGAAGTGCTCCCCGCGACCCCATCGGACCATCGACCGGTTCGGGTTCGTTTGCGGGTTTGACCTGCCTCCGACCCCGGGAACGTAGAGCCTCCCGCCCCGAGAAACGCGACCCTGTCGGCTAGCTTGGCCCGTATGCCAGATGCCGCCGCACGCGCGGAACGGGCCGCGAGCGACGCCCGTGTCATTCGCTCGCGTACCTCGGTGATCGAGCGATTCCGCCGAATCGTCACCTACCGTGAGCTGCTCGTCGGGATGACGCGGCAAAGAGCTCAAGATCAAATACAAGAACAGCGTCCTCGGCTTCGCGTGGTCGCTGCTGAACCCGCTGCTCTACCTCGTGGTGTTCTACGTCGCGTTCGTGAAGATCCTCGGTACGGGCGTGCCCGAGTTCCCGATCTTTCTGCTCTCGGGCCTGCTCGTATGGAACCTCTTCTCGACAGCGCTCGGCTCAGCCTGCACGTCGGTGGTCGCGAATGCGGGACTCGTGAAGAAGGTGGCGTTCCCGCGCGAGATCCTTCCCCTGGCCGCTATCGGCAGCATGCTGGTGCACTTCTTCTTGCAGAGCCTGGTGTTGTTCTCGGTGATCGCGCTCTTGCGACGACCCATCGCGTGGGCCTACGTGCCGTTACTCCCGGTGGCGCTCGTGGTACTGCTGCTCCTGTGCGGCGCGCTCGGCATCTTGCTGAGTGCCACCAACGTGTACCTCCGTGACACGCAGCACTTTCTCGAGCTCGCACTTCTCGCGTGGTTCTGGGTCACCCCGATCGTTTACGGCTTCATGACCATCGACCGTCGTCCCGGCGGTTGGTTCAAGTACGCGTACCTGCTGAACCCGGTCACCCCGATCGTCTTGATCTACCAGCGCACGATTTACGCCAAGCTCGACAACCCGAGGATCCCCGTGGGGAGTCCCGGGCACGCGATCCTGCCGCACTGGCCTATGTCCGTGTACGTGGGATACCTCGGCTACTCGTTCGCGGTTGGCCTAGTGGTCCTTGCGATCGCCATCTCCGTATTCGGTCGCAGCGAGGCGAACTTCGCCGAGGAGCTGTAGCTCGCATGCCCGCCGCGATCGAGATCAATCACGTCTCGAAGCACTTCCGCCTCTACCACGAGCACTACTCGTCGTTGAAGGAGCGGATGATCCACTTCGGACGCATCCCGTTCGAAGATTTCATCGCCCTCGACGACATCAATGTGGAGATCGAGGAAGGTTCCACGGTCGGCATCCTCGGTCACAACGGTTCGGGAAAGTCGACGCTGTTGAAATGCGTCGCGGGGATCCTTCAGCCCAACGACGGGGAGATCGTGACGCGTGGCCGGCTCGCGGCACTGCTCGAGCTCGGCGCCGGCTTCCACCCCGAGCTCACGGGTCGCGAGAACATCTTCATGAACGCGTCGATCCTCGGACTCTCGAAGCGCGATATCACCGCGGTGTTCGACGAGATCGTCGCGTTCGCGGAGCTCGAGAAGTTCATCGACATGCAGGTCCGCCACTACTCGTCGGGTATGTATATCCGGCTCGGGTTCGCGGTCGCGGTCAACGTCGACCCCGACATCCTCCTCGTCGACGAAGTGCTGTCGGTGGGCGACGAAGCGTTCCAACGCAAGTGTCTCGAACGGGTGAAGAAGTTCCAGCGCGAGGGCCGGACGATCTTGTTCGTGACCCACGCGCCCGATCTCATTCGCCGGATCTGTGACCGAGGCATCGTGCTCGATCACGGCGAGATGATCGCCGACACGTTGCCGGGCGAGGCGGTGCGTACGTTCCGCGAGACGTTGCAGCGCTCCGGTCTGGCCGATCCCACGATCGAAGCCGTCGAGGCCGCGGCCGAGGCCGCGGGCACCGATGACCCGCACACCACGCACGGCCGGAAGATGGCTGCGTCGGCGACGCATCAGGTGAAGATCTCGAACGTCGTGATCGAGCATCCCGGCACGCTCGACGGGCATACCTGGTTGCTGCCGAACGAGGCGATGACGATCCGCGTTTCGTATCGTGCCAGCGAGCCAACCGAAGATCTGCTGTTCGGCATCGCGATCCACGACCAAGAGGGCAACAGCATCTTCGGGACCAACACCAAGATCGCCGAAGTTCCGGTTCCGGTGGCCGACGGCGACGGGCAGGTCACCTTCGACTTCGAGCACATCCCGTTGCTCGACGGCACGTACTTCATCACGCTCGCGATCCAGTCGACCGACGAGGGCACGGTGTACGACTGGAGCGATCAGCAGTACCAGTTCGAGGTCATGAACCCGGCCCGTACCGCGGGACTCGTCGCGCTCCCGGTGCAGGTTCGCTTCGACACGCCGTACGCCCAGCGCGTCGAGGGCAGCGGTTCCTGAGCATGGCGCGGCCCATCCGGTCCAAGGCGGTCCGCACGCTCGACGACGCGTTGAGCTCGCACTACGTGCGCCAGGAGCACGTCGTGCGTGCGCTCGATGAGTTGACGCGTCAGTTGACGGATCGCTTCGACGCGGAAGCCGAGGCAGTGGCGGTCATCGGCCAGCGGCTCGATGCGCTCACCGCCCTCGTGGAACGCATGCAGGACGAGCTGGTCGAGCTGCGCTCACGTCAGTGACGAGTCCGCGGGGCAGCGCGTCGGTGGGGCCGGTTCTCATCGACGTCCAGGCAACGCAAAGTGCGAGTTACCGCGACCGCGGTGTCGCTCGGTACACGGTCGAGTTGGCCGACGCGCTCTGGCGGCGTGATCCCGCGCTCGTTCACAGCTTCCTGCTCAATCCCGATCTGGCTCCGCCCGGCTCGGTAGAGGCGCTCGTCGCGAGTGGCCGGCTCGTGCACAGCGACCGCGTCGATGTCACCGGCGCGCGCTTGCTGCACCTCTGTTCGCCGATCGAGCTCGACGTTCCCATCAGCCGGTTGTGGCCGGCGCGCGCGGTGTCGCGCGGGATGCGGTTGGCGGTCACGCTGTACGACCTGATCCCGGAGGTCCTCGCGGCGCGGTATCTCGAAGATCCCGGTTTGCGGAGGCGCTACCGGACTCGACTCGAGCTGGTGCGCGCGGCCGACATCGTGCTCGCACTTTCGGAGACGACCGCGCGCGACGCGGTCGATCTGCTGCACATCCCGTCGGAGCGGGTGGTGGTCGTCGGTGCGGCCGCCGCCGATTCCTACGGGCCACCGGTCTCTCGTCCCGAGGCGTTGTCGGCCGCGCGCGCCGCGGTCAGCGGGCTCGAGGAGCGGTTCGTTCTCTACACGAGCGGCATGGACGACCGGAAGAATTTCCAGGGTCTGTTCCGTTCGTGGGCGTTGCTCCCGCCGGCCGTGCGCAATAGCTGGCAGCTGGTGATGGTCTGCAGCATGGACGATCCGACGCGCAATCACGTCATGCATCTCGCGCGAGCGGCCGGCATGGAGGATCGACTGCTCCTCCCGGGCTTCGTACCCGACGCGGTATTGCGGCTGCTCTACCAATCGGCAGATCTGTTCGTGTTCCCGTCGCTGTACGAGGGCTATGGGTTGCCGGTCGCGGAGGCGCTCGCGTGCGGAGCGCGCACGATCGGTTCCGGAACGTCGTCGGTCGCCGAGCTGCTGGTTCCCGCCGCGCAGTTCGATCCCGCGAGCGATGGCGATATGGCCCAGGCGATCGAGCGCGCGCTCACCGATGACGCGACACGCGCCGTGCTCGACGAGCAGGCCGACGCGTTCGCTTCCCGGTTGGAACATCGTGGCCGACCGTGTCGCCGACGCGTACGACAAAGTGCTGTCGCGTCCCCGCCCGCCGACGCGGCGCCGGCCACGGGTTGCGGTGGTGACGCCGCTCCCGCCCGCACCGAGTGGCGTGGCCGACTTCAGCTATCGGATGATCGGCGCGTTGCTCGAGTACTGCGATGTGCATGCGTTCGCCGACGGATGCCGCCACGTGGATCCCGATCTCGGTCCGCCGCGCGCGCCCGACGGAGTCGAAGTGCTCCCGGTGCGATTCCTCGTTGACCAGGAACGGGCGCGGGGAGGATACGACTGCGTCGTCTACTGCATCGGGAACAGCGAGTTCCACGGCGGCGCGCTCGCGCAGTTGCGCCGGCGTTCGGGAGTTGTGCTGGCGCACGAGGTGCGACTCACCGATCTCTATGCGCTGAGTGGCGATATCCCCGGAGCGGTTCCGGGGGGATTCTCGGCCTGCCTACACGCGATGTACGAAGGTTTGCCCGACGACGCGGGCGAATCAGGCCGCCTCACTGCCGACGAGTCGGAGCGGCTCGGTGTGCTCATGGCCGCGGAGGTCGTCGCACTCGCCGATCGCGTCGTGGTGATGTCGCAGTTCGCGGCCGACCGGATCGGCCTCGACATCGACCCCGACGACGCCGAGCGTGTGGTCGTGTTGCCGTTCGCGGGACGAGACGTGGTCGAACAGCCGAGGGTCGCGGCCGACCGCGGGCCGGTCATCGCGAGCTTCGGGATCGTGAACGACATCAAGCAGAACTCGTTGCCGATCGCGGCACTCCCCGCGGTGTTGGCGCAGTGTCCGGACGCGTCATTGGTGTTCGTCGGGCCGTGCGCCGATGCCGATCGCCAGCGCCTGACCGATCTTGCCGCCGCGCTCGGAGTGTCGGAGCGGGTCACGATCACCGGGGGGGTGACCGACGCCGAGTACGACGAGTGGCTCGACCGAGCTGCGGTCGCGGTGCAGTTGCGGCGTTCGGCCAACGGCGAATGTTCGGGCACGGTGGCCGACTGCCTCGCGTCGGGCGTCGTGCCCATCGTTTCCGGGATCGGCGCCGGTCGTGATCTGCCCGCCGACGGCGTCGTACGTGTCGGTCCGACCGCGACGCCCGGCACGCTCGCCACCGCGATCATCGACCTGTTGCGCGACCCGGCCCGCCGTCAGACGATGGCCGACGTCGGTCGCGCCTATGCCGCGGCCCACAGTCACGCGGAAGTGGCCCGCCGCCTCTACGAAGAAGTCATCGCCCCCGCGACGACCGCCGGCCTCACCGTCCCCCGCCTCCGCTAACGCCACCCCCCGAATCGCCATCAGAAGTAGGAACGCGGCACCACATGCCGCGTTCGGCCATCAGAAGGGCTGGTTCTCAGACGCCGGCGTCGAGGGTGCCGCGTCTTGCGGCGCGGCGGTCTTCGGCGGCCCTCGCCTTGATGCGGTCCATCACGTCGGCGACATCGGTCACGCCGTCCCAACCGTCGTCGACGGTTCGCTCGACACTCGGGGCTGCGGGCGGAAGCTCGACCCGTGCTTCGTCGGCGCCGCCTTCGTCGACGAGGCGGCGGCGGCCGTGCTCACTGGCGACGAGCAAGTGGTCGGCCGCGGTCCAGAGGTAACGCCCGGTGCGGCCACCGATGGAGCGCGGCACCACATCGGTGTCGGGAACGACGAGCGTGACGTTTCGCAGCATCCGCAGCGCGAGGCCCCACGCGAGGCAGTCGACCGCGCGATCGATTCGGGCTCGCCGGCCGTGCGAGACGCGCAGCGGTGCACCGCTTTCGACCTGCAGCACGACCGCGTCGTACGCCGCGACCGCGCCACCACGCGTGGAACGCGCCCATCGGTCCCGCGATCTCGCCGCGCAGCTGCGACGCGGATCCGCGGACGCGAAAGCACGTCGACCTCATCGCCTTGCGCGCCGAGCCGGTGCACGGTTGCAACCGTGCGGTGCGACTCGCCGTGCGCCGGTGGCGGATAGGAACCGATCACGAGGACTCGCACATCAGCTCCTCCAACCCGGCTTCCATCGCGTCGAGCACGACTTCCCACCGGTAGTTCGCGAGCACGTATTCACGGCCGGACTGGGCGAGGCGAGCGGCGGCGTCGGGCGCGGCGGCGAGGAACGACAAGCACTGCGCGAACTCGAACTCGTCGGCGAACGTGAGTCCCGCACCCGACCGGTCGCAATGCCACTGCAACACGTCGCTGCCCGAAGTCACGAGCACCGGCGTTTCCGCGAGCCACGCTTCCATGATCGTGCGCGAGAAGCTCTCGTTGGTGCTGGGCTGCACGTAGGCGGCGGCGGCCGCGAACGCGTCGGGAACTTCGGCCGTCTCGAGGAATCCGAGATCGTGGACTCGACCCGACGCGTCGGGCGCTTGATGCGCGGGTTTCACCCCGATGGTGACAAGGTCGAACGGCAGTCCGTATTGGCGGATCGCAAAGTGGAACGCCGCGAGCAGCCAGTCCCAACCCTTGCCGCCCTCGCGGCGGCCCGCGAACAAGATGAACGGGCGCTCGAGGCCGTGACGCTTGCGGAAGCCATCGGGGTCGTAACTCGTGGGGATGTCGACGCCGGCGCCGGTGAGATCGTGCGCGGGAAGTGTCGCGCACCGGTGCGCGAGTTGGTGCTCGGGCTCGGAGAGGAACCACAGCCGCGCGACATCGGAGAGCACCGGCTTGAGTACGTCGAGATATGCGTAGGGCTCGTCGTGCAGGCACGGCATCACGATCGTGCGCTCGGGCACGACGGTCGCGCCGGTCACGGTGGTCCAGAACAGGTACGGAGACAGGATCACCGCGTCGTAACGATCGGCGTTCACGACGAGGTGGTGGAACAGCTCCGGCACGCGGAACAGTCCGTCGAGCCAGGCGAGTTGATCGGCAAGCGAAACCGCGGCGCCCTGCTGGATGCGGGCTTCGATGCGCGTTCGGGACCGCTTCGGCTTGGCGCCCTCGACGGGGAAGCGACGAACCGTCACGGCACCGTCGGTTGTCGTGCCGGCGGGATACTCGTTGTGCCAGGTGTAGTGATCGCGCGCACAGGTCGTGAGGATCTCGACATCCCAACCACGCGCCGCGAGGCCGTGCGCGGCTTCGCGCATGACGGCTTCGGATCCGCCGACGATCTCGGTGCCGTACCGCGGCGGTACGAACGCGAGGCGGCCGCGAGACTGTTGAGCCATCCTTACGACGTTTCCTTCATCAAGGTGGTCAGGGTCTCGATCATCTGCGGACCGGTGTGTGCGATCGAGAAGTTCTCGACGCGGCGCCGGCCGGCATCGACGAGCCGCGTGCGCAATGACGGATCCGAGCGTAGGCGCTCGACCGCAGTCGCGACGACGACCGGGTCCTTGTCAGTGAGGAGCAGACCGCCGTCTCCCACCGTGTCGGGCACTGCCGCGGCGGCAAACGCGACGACGGGAACGTCGAAATGCATCGCTTCGATCACCGGCACGTTGAAGCCCTCGTGCTCCGACAGGCAGAGGTAGACGTCGGCGGTGCGATAACACGCGACGAGCTCGGCGTGGGTGACGACATCGGTGAAGGTCACGGCGTCGGCGATTCCGAGATCGGTCGCGAGCCGATGCAGCGCCCGCCAGTATTCGCCCGCGCTCTGACCGCCGATGAGGGTGAGGCGTGCCAAGGGATCGTGGATCCGCCGGAAGGCCGCGAACGCGAGCACGATGTCGTGCTGACACTTGTTGGGCGCGATACGCCCGACGGAGAGCCAGTCGGTGCCGCCGGCCTGACGGGCGCGGCGCCGGCGCGCGAGAAGCGTTGCGTCGGGGGTCGAGTCGTAGTCGGCGAAGTCGACGAGGATGGGCGCGACCGCGGTGTGCTTGCACCCGAGCTCGACCAGCTCGAGCTCGTTGAACCGCGAGTCGGCGAGCGCGAAGCGAACGTCGGGCGCGATGTCGGCGAGCTGGCGGCGCCCTTCGAGCATCCGCGCGGCCGCGCGCGGCTCCCAGCGCCAGAAGAATTTCGCGTCGGTGATGTTGTGATAGTCGAGCGCAAGCGGAACATCGAACGAACGCACGGTGTCGAGCAGCGGGCTGCCGATCGAGAAGTGGTAAAGGATCCAAGCGTCGCGATCGGTCGGAACCCGATCGCGAAACGTGGCCGCCGCGTACGCGTCGTGCCGAACGTCGTCGTGGGTGTCGAGCGCGTAGATGTCGGACACGAAGCCGGCTTCGCGCAGCAGTTTCCGCAGCCGGATCGTGTGCATCCCGATCGCGTCGCGACCGGCAAACGTCGAAAGGAACTGATGAACCTCGGTCACGACTCCGACGAGTCCCCGGGGTCGAGCGCTGCGAGCCGGGCTTCGAGCTCGCGCACGCGCGCTTCGAGTAGCTCGATGCGTTCCGCGGCGGCCTCTCCGACCGACACTGCCGCCCATCCCATCGCCCGCATCTGCTCGGCCAGGTGATTGGCGGCGAAGAAGACGGCCTTGCGCACGACCAGCTTGGCTGAACTCACCGTGCGGTTACGGGAGTCAACCGGTGCCAGCGTGTGGACATTGGTCTGTTCCTCGAGCAACGCGATCGCGGCGCGGATGTCGCTCGTATCCGCAGTTCGGAGCGCGAACCGTTCGCCCTCGCTGCGTACTTGTGACACGTAGGCCGACGGGAAGTCGGTGCGTGCCTCGGTCGCGCGCGCGGTTGCCTCGATCTCGGCGCGAACATCACCGTGGGGGAGGGGGTCGGGAACGCGATCGTTCACCACCGTGTAGGACGCTAGCGCGGGCGCGTACGACACTGGCGCGGCGGCCGGCGCACTAGATTCGCGCCCGTGCCGGCCGAAGGTGAAGTGGACCTCGACACCGTGGTCGCCGCGCTCCGGGCCCGGATCGAGCAGCGCCGCGAGGCGGGTGAGTACCCCGTCGATCTCGAGTCGACGCTCGATGACCATTTCGATCGCCTGGTCGGCGTGCGGCCGCGTTCGTCGCCGGCGTTGCACGACGAGCTCCAAGCGGTGTTGGCCGCGCTCGGCCAGACCGGGTTCTCCCGGGCCAAGATCGATCCGTCGAGTCGGCTTCCGGGCGGACGGTTCGTGCACCGCCTGATGTCGAAAGCGCTGAGTCGCCAGATCGACCAGATCCTCGCGCAGGCCGAAGAGCAGAAGCTGCTCGTCACGCGTGCGGTTGCCGTGCTCGGCGAGATCTCGTCGACGATGGGCGACGAGTTCGATACGCGTATCCTGCAACAGCTCGACGACCTTCAGATTCGCATGGCCGAACAAGCGCGCGAAGTGAATCGGCTCGAAGCGAAGGTGGCCGAAACGCGCGAGCGGATTCCGGGCTGCGCGGTCGACACGTGGTACGGCGAAGAGCAGTTCACGAGCTTCTTCCGGGGTACGAGCGACGACCTCCGTTCGCGCTACGCCGATCTGGCCAAGGAGCTGGTCGGGTGCGATCCGGTCGTTGACCTCGGGTTCGGCCGGGGCGACTTCATGGAACTGCTCACCGAGCTCGGCGTCGAGGTCCACGGCGTCGAGCCCGACCCCGAACTGGTCACGATTGCACGCGGCCGCGGACTCGATGTCGAGCAGGGACTCGCGGTCGAACATCTGCGCACGGTCGAGCCGGGCTCGCTCGGGGGCATCGTGATGATCCAGGTGATCGAGCATCTCTCGCCGCAGCAGGTGATCGACTTCGTCGCTCTCGCCGCGGAGAAGCTCCGGCCGGGCGGCAAGGTCGTGCTCGAAACCGTCAACCCCGCGTCGCTGTACACCTACGCGCGCTCCTTCTGGATCGATCCCGATCACGTCCGACCGGTGCACCCGAGCTACCTGGAATTCTTGTTCCGGGAAGCCGAATTTGCTCGGTTTTCCATCGAATTCCGATCGCCGGTGCCGGAAACCGAGGCCTTGGTTCCGCTCGTCGGGGACGACGAGCAAACGCGCGCGGTCGACGAGAACTTCCAGCGCATCAACGCATTGTTGTTCGGCGCCCAGGATTACGCCGTCATCGCGACGCGATGACCGGCGCCCTGCGCAGCACGAGCGCGCTCGGAATCGGACAGCCGGATCGCCAGCAAGGCGGTCCGCGCTTCCCGCACTTCGGGCCGACGGAGTTCGGCGTGCACCAGATCCTTGCTGCGGCCGCGCCGGGTGACGCGATCACGAACGCCGCGCTCGAGTACCGAGATGTGTTGCGTCGCATCGGTCCTTCCGAAGTGTTCGCCCGGCACATCGCGCCCAGCTCCGCGGGCGAGGTGTTGCCGCTGAGCGACTATCGGTCGTGCGGATCGCAGGGCGTGCTCGTGTACCACGCGTCGATCGGTGAACCTGCGGTCGAGGCGTTTCTGCGTTCGCGTCACGAGCCGATCGTGCTCGTGTACCACAACATCACGCCCGCCAAATATTTCGAAGGTCTCGACGAGACGTTTGCAGAACTGCTCGTACTCGGACGCGCCGAGCTCGAGACGATCCGTCCGCGCGTGGTGCGCGCGATCGCGGCGTCACACTTCAATGCGGCCGAGCTCGAAGCGCTCGGATACGAAGACGTGCGCGTCATCCCGCCGGTCGTCGATCCGTCGCGCCTCGTTCGCACCCCGCCCGATCCGGGCACGGTCAAGCATCTCGAGCATGCGTTTCCGGAGCCGATGCTCCTGTTCGTCGGCCAGCTGCTGCCGCACAAGCGGCCCGACCTCCTCGTCGAAGCGATGCACGTCGCCACTACCTATCTCGGGCTCGAGGCAACGCTGTTGCTGGTCGGCCAAAACCGGTTCGTGCCGTATGCCGATGCGATCAGCGCGCAGATTCGCGAGCTCAACATCCGCCAGGTCCACGTGGTGGGCGCGGTGAACGACGCCCAGCTTGCGGCGATGTTCCGCAAGGCGATCGCGTTCGTGACGGTCAGCGAACACGAGGGGTTTTGTGTCCCGCTCCTCGAGGCCATGGCGTTCGACGTTCCCGTCGATCGCCCGCGCGTGCGCCGCGATTCCCGAGACCGTCGGTGACGGTGGGCTGTTGCTCCCGGCGTGGGCCGGCTCGGAGCTGATCGCAGAGGCGATCCTGAACGTCGTCGAGGACGAGAGCTTGCGCAAGGATCTGGCGCGTCGCGGGCGAGCCCGGCTGGCCGAGTTGACCCAGGTCGATGCCAAGGTCGCCATGCTCGAGACGATCGGGGAGCTCGTCTGATGCGGGTCCTCTATGTCGTCCAGCGCTACGGCGAAGACATCGCGGGCGGCGCCGAGCAGCACGCACGCGCGTTCGCCGAGCAATTGGTCGAGCGGGGACACCGCGTCACCGCCCTGACGACGTGTGCCTCGTCCTACGTCGACTGGGGCAACACGTTTCCCAAGGGATGGTCGAAGATCAACGGTGTCTCGGTGTACCGCACGCCGGTGAAGCGCGCCCGCAACCCGCATCTCTTCGCCCGGTTCAACAGCCGCATCAGTGGGACCCAGGGATTGCGTCCGCTCTCGTTGCAGCGCGAGTGGATGGAGATGCAGGGGCCGCACGCCCCGGAGATCGCCCCCTGGATCCGCCGCCACGCGCGCGAGTACGACGTCGTGGTGTTCATCACGTATCTCTACTGGTCGACATGGGCGGGGCTGCGCGAGTGCGCGGGCGTCGTACCCACCTTGCTCCACTCGACCGCGCACGACGAGCCACCGCTGCGGCTGTCGATCTTCGAAGAAGTGCTGCGTGCGCCGGATGAGCTCGTGTTCCTCACGCCCGAGGAAGGCGATCTCGTGCACGAACGCTTCCCGGGTTCGCCGCCCGGTGAGGTGATCGGGATCGGGATGGACACCGCGCACCCGGGCGACGTCGATGCCGTTCGCCAACGGTTCGCCCTCGGCACCGACCCCTACCTCCTCTACGTGGGCCGGGTCGATCCGGCCAAGGGCGCGGCCGAGCTCATCGACTACTTCGTCGGGTACAAGCAACGGAATCCGAACGCCGGCGGCGCGGGTGATCTGCGGCTCGTGCTGCTCGGCGAGAAGCTCATAGACGTTCCCGATCGGCCCGACATCACGGTGACGGGCTTCGTCGACGAGCCGACACGCAACGGCGCGCTCGCCGGTGCGCTCGCGCTGGTGCACCCGTCGTACTTCGAGAGCTTCGCCATGGTGTTGACCGAAGCGTTCGCGCAGAGCCGCCCCGCGCTCGTGCAGGGACGGTGCGAGGTGCTGCGCGGCCATGCGCAGCGCAGCGGCGGTGCGATTCCGTACTCGGGCTACATCGAGTTCGAGGCCGCGGTCGACGCGCTGGTGAGCAATCCCGACCTGGCCGACGCGCTCGGCCGGTCGGGCCGCAGCTACGTCGAGCGCGAATACGACTGGGGCGTCGTCATGGACCGCTACGAACGGGTCCTGGCCCGGGTCGCGGGCTGATCAGGCGACCGACGTCTGATCAGGCGACCGACGGGGGCTTCTCGTCGCGGGCCCGGGTGGAGCGGGTGACGAGGTCGGCGAGCAGGCCGATCGAAATGACCTGGAAAGCCGCGAAGAGGATGAGCAACTGTGTCGGTCGCGACATGGAAGTTGCCGTCCGATGACGTCGACCAGGAGCTTGACGGAACCGATGGCGAGGAGCGTGAGCCCGACCGGCATGAAGATCCGCAACGGGTTGTACGAGAGGATCATCCGCACGACCTGGGTCGCGTAGCGCCGCGTGTCCTTGTACCAGTGGAACTTCGACTCTCCCGGCGCGCTTCGCGTAGTCGATCGGGATGTACTTCACCGAGTAGCCGCCGGCGAGGAATGTCATCGTGATCGTCGTCACGCACGAGAATCCGACCGGCAGCTGGTTGAGGTACTGACGCGCGACATCGGTGCGGAACGCGCGGAACCCGGAGTTGAGATCGGGGATCTTCGTGCTGGTGAGGAAGCTTGCGAGCTTGCGGATCAGCCACTTGGCGGGAACGCGCAGCGCCTTGACGGTTCCCTCTTCGGTGTTGCGGGCGCCGACCACCTGGTCGTAGCCGTCGAGCTCCTTCACGAGCTGCGGGATCGTGTCGTTCGGGTAGGTCATGTCGACGTCGGTCCACACGGTCACCCGGCCGTGGGCCGCTTTGGTTCCCGCCTTGCGGGCCGACCCCGATCCGCGGTTGGTCAGGAAGTGGAGGAAGCGGATTCCGGGGATGCCGGCCGCGACCTCGGCGGAGTTGTCGGTGGATCCGTCGTCGACGACGATGATCTCGTAGCTGTACGCCGACGCGTCCATCGCGGCGCGCACCCGGTCGACTTCCTGCACCAGGTGCGCGGCCTCGTTGTAGACCGGCAGGATGATCGACACGTCGAGCGTGGGCGGGCCTTCGCCGTGGTCTACGGAATAGGGATCTTCGGCGGCCGGGCCTACGGGGGACATCTCGACGGATCGTATCTCCGTCACCCCGGGTCAACCCTGTATAGCCAGAGGTCGACCGGCCTCGGTGCGTAGCCATCGGGCTTACGGCCCAAGGTGCGGTTGGGTTCTCGGGCGTCGCCGGATAACGAGATGTGCGATCTCCTTCGCGTCGGGCGCCGAGTCTCGCACCGGCCGGCGCGCTGGCCGACACGACGTAGAGCTGACGGCCGGCGTCCTTCCATTTACGGCGCATACGTTGTGAGCGGGACGTTGACTCCGGCCTTGATGCCGGCCGCGGGAACGCCACAGAACCCCCGGATCGTCTCGGGGAGCTCGGTGCCGAGCAGTGCGTAGGGCTCGATCGCGATCGCGGCGTTGTCACCGGTCGCGTTGCACACGCTGCAGCACGGCGTGCAGGGCGCCGCCTTGTATCTGGGCGCCGAGCAGCGGGAGTCCGGCGGCTGCGGCCGGAACGACCATCGCCGCGATCGCGACGACGACGAACGGTGCGCGCAAGCGCGGTTGCCATTTGCCGATCGCGGCCGTCACCCAGATCGCGGCGGCCGCGGCCGCGATCGTCATCGCGGGTAGCACGAGCGGGAGGTAGCGCCGCATCGCCCACAGATGGTCCGGGCGCGATGCTCGGCCGCGCGATGTAGAGCACCGTCACCGGAAGCGCGGCCGCGAGCAGCACGAGCGCCGCGGAGTCGGAGCGAACTGCGCGTACTCCGAGCGCAATGAACCCGATCACGGCGAGCGCAAGGGTGAACACGCCGAGGTACCACGCGAACCAGTGGAACGAAGATGAGAAGTAGAACGCGTCGACGACCTTGCGGGTCACGGCGGGAGTAGCTCGGGTGCACGAGGAAGGCGCGGCGCTTCACCGGACTGGGGTCGTAAGAAGTACGCATAGAGGCCGACCGCGATCGTCAACGCGCCCGCGAGCCACAAGCAGTGCGGCGGTTCTGCGCGAGGCGATGCCCGAGACCGGCGCGGCACACGATGCAAGACGAAGATCCCGATCGCGGCCGCGATACCGGCTCCGAACGCGACCTCGAGCGCGGCCAGGTTGTGCGAGAGGTCGTTGAGATATCCGTGGCTCAACTTGCGCGCGACCGCGGAACCCGCGACCAGCATGACGACGAGCGCGATCGCGAACGACGACAGGCTGGCCCGGCGCCGCCGACGCTGCGCGCGGGTATCGAGCGACTCGGCGCGCAGATGTTCGATCGCGAAGACGACAGGCATGGCGACGAGGATCGCGAGCGCGTCGATGCGAACGAAGATGATCGATCCGAGGATCGCGCCCGCGATCGCGCCGAGCACGGCGCCACCGTCGGTCGCCGACTCTCGATGAAGACCCACAGCCCGCCGAGCGCCAATAACTCGAGCGGGAGCTCCGCGTACGCGTCCGCGAGAACCACGACTGGAGCGGGCCCACCGCGAGCAATGCGGGACCGAGCAGGGCCCAGCGGGGGCCCACCACGCTCGTGGCCAAGGCGTAGAGCGCGAGCAACGCGAGCGCGCCGAGGAGTGCGGGAACGAGGAGCAGCCCGGTGTCTCCCCCGACTGCCCAGCCCAGGGCGAGCAGCGCGGGGAGGAACTGGAAGAAGTTCGCAAAGAGATGGTTGCGGGCGACGGCGAAGCCGGCGCTCTTCAGCGTGAAGGCGCGGGCGTCGTCGAAGGGGCTCGGCGCGACAACGGGATGGATGCGATGCGTGCGCGCGATCGCGCGTCCCGTGTTGATGTACACCGCCGGGTCGCGGTCGGTCAGCAGATGTTCCGAGTGCGCCGCGGCCGCGAACGCGAGGAAGACGAGAACGATCACCAGCGCCGCGACCGCCGGTCCGTGGGCCGGCGGTAGATCAGAACGGGGTCGCGGCCGAAACGGCCACGCGCCCGCGGCGGCCGCCGTGGCGAGCAACGAGACGGTAACCGGGTGGTACCCGTTGAAGCACAGCAGCACGAGCGCGGAGACGCCCGCGGTCGCGACCCAAACCAGAACGGTGTAGAGGCCGTAGGCGAACCAAGCCGGCAGCGCGTCTCCCGCGACAACTCGCCGGCCGAAGGACATCGTTGCGAGCGTAACGGCAGCTAGCCTCCGCCGGTGCTCGAAGCCCTGCCCGAGGATGCCGACGCACTCGCGCCCGATGTGAGTCCCCGGTTCGAGCCGCAATGGGCGCGCGCGCTTGCGTTCGGTACCGCGGCGCTCGTGGTCGCGTTCGGCCTCGTGAGCCTCGCACTCGCCGTCGCGGGGATCGACCACTCCTACCTCGTGTTCCCGCTCGGCGCAGTGGCGTGGGTCGGCCTGCTCGTGCTCGCGCGTCCGATCCTGGTCGCGCCGGGTGCGAGCACACCGCGCGCACATCTCGAGGCCGCGCTTGCGGTCGTGTTCGTCGGCGGGATCGCCTTCTGGCACGCGCGGCACGCCTCACAGCACGTCCTCATCAACCGCGACGGCGGCGCGTACACCAACGCAGGACGTTGGATCGCCGTGCACGGCAACCTCCGCGTCGTGCCCAATGTGGGTCCGTTCGCGCACCAGCGCCTCGCTCATCTTCAAGTCGGCTGCGATTACTCAAAATCACGACGGGACGCTGAGCTTCCAGTTCGCGCATCTGCTTCCGTCACTGCTCGCGCTCGCGCAGCGAATCGGTGGCGACCGGCTCATGTTCTCCACGCCGGCCCTGCTCGCGGGGACGGCGCTGCTCGCGTTGTGGGTCGTCGCGTGGCGCTTGCTTCGCTATCCGTTCGTCGCGCTCGCCGCGCTCGTCGCCTTCGCGTTCGTGCTGCCCGAGGTCTCGTTCTCCCGGGACACCTACTCCGAGATCCCGACCCAGGTGGTGCTCTTCACCGCGCTGTGGATGCTGATCGACCGCAACGTGTTGCGCCGGCCCCGGCTTGCGCTTCGTGGTGGGCCTGTTCATCGGTGCGCTGCAGGGCATCCGGATCGACGCCCTCGCGCTCGATGCTCGGGCTTCCGGTGCTGTTTGCGCTGGCCTGGATCCGGTCGGACGAAACGGATCGACCATTGGTGTCTGCGGTCGGTCGTCGCGTGCGGGGTCGGTCTGATCCCCGGCCTGGTGATCGGGTTCGCCGACGTGATCCTGCGGAGTCACCAGTACTTCACCGATTTGCAGCAGCAATCTCAAGATCCTGGTCGCGTTGATGGTCGCTGTCGGTGATCCTGTCGATCGTGGTCGCGTTCGTCGCGCGGAATCTCCGTGCACCGTCGACACCGGTGGCGCCCCGCATCGAAATGCTCGTCGCCAACGTGATCGCGGTCGGCGTGGTCGTCGTCGGCTTCCTGGCGTGGTTCGTTCGCCCGCGGCTGCAGAAGACGCGGGGAGCCACAAACTCTTCGTCAAGGGGCTGCAACCGCCGCGAACGTGAAGGTCAATCCCAAGCGCACGTACTTCGAGCAATCAATGCACTGGATGAGCTGGTACCTCGGCCCGGTCGTCGTCGCCGCGGGCATCGTTGGCGGCCGCGCCTCCTCGTACGGGCGATCTTCGAACTGGCCAGCTCGGAGGGATTCCGTTCTCGCGATGCTCGGCCCCTGAGTGCGATCTACCTCTGGAAGGCCCGAGCTTCGCCCGACCAATCTGGGTGATGCGGCGCTTTCTCGACTCCGCGCTGCCGCTCCTCATGCTCCTCGCATTCGGGTCGTCGCTGACGCTGTTGCGCTGGGTGCCGACTGCTCGGTGCCGCGTGCGCTTCCGATCGTCGGTGCGTCGTGTCGCGCGCGTTCGCGATCGGTTATCCGATTCGACGACTGTGCATATCCGCGCCATGACCGAGCAGCGCGGCTACTTGGCGATCGTGAAGGACGCGTGCAAGACGGTGGGCGTCGAAGCGGCGATCATCGTTGTGGTGCACAAGCGGGCGGTCCCCAACAAGTCGGTGCCGCAGACGTTGCGGGGCTGGTGCGGCGTACCGGTAGCAAACCTGGTGACCGAAGACAACGACGAAGCGACGCTCGTGCGGCTCGCCGCGCAATGGGAGAAGCAGGGTCGCCGGCTATGGGCGGTCGCCGGCGACGGTTTGCCGATACAAAAAGCGCTGCCTTCGGTGAAAACCCATAAGCACGCCGGTGGCTTCGAACGGGTTCTTCCTGGAGAGGACCCTCTGGCGCGGCCCGAGCACTACATGCTCGAGCAGCTCTCGTTCGTGCTGGCCCGGGTGCCGTTCGCGCTCAAGTCGCTCGGCGGGCTCGGAGGCGGCTTCGCCGCACGGGTAGTTTGCGGCGCTATGGCTCTCGTGACCGGCCTCCTCGTCATCGGTATCGCATGCGCGATCGGCGCATGGTTCGTGATCCGCGAGGCGGGGCGGCTGGCAGCCGAGCCGCCGCCGCCCGTCTTCGACATGGACGAGGCCTTCGAATGGGTCGTCGCCCACGTTCCCGACGTGGTCGCGGCGACGCTGACCCCCGACGACGTGCGCCGGATCCTCGACTTCCAACTGGAGTTCTTCCAGCGCAAGGGCGTCGCGGGCAACGGATCCAGCGCGCACCCGCCGCGGCGACGTCATCGTGGGGGGCGCGGAAACCGTCGACTACATCGTGACCCGATCGGCGGCGACGGGCGAGGAGTACCTCCCGGAGCAGGTGCACGCCGTGATCGAGACCCAACTCGCCTACTTACGGGCGATCGGCGCCGTGGGCGATGCCGCCCGGCCCGATCCGGGCGACGACCCGCCCGCCAAGAAATGATCTGGGAAATGAACCCGTAACGCGTAACGCTTCCCGACGGGCCTTCGGATCTGCTACAAAAGACGGACCGGAGAAAGGAGGTGGTCCAGCAGATGCATGATAAATCTGGGACCCTGGAGGTGCGCGGCCGCTAGGCCGTTTCACTGGACCACCTGGCGGAGTCCAACCGCCGCACCGTCGCCGTTTTGCTAGCCGGGACTGGTCCCTCTGGCGTGGAGGCACGGCGAATTCCGACTCAGTCGAGGGCGGGGGGATGCATTCGCATCCCCCCGTTCCGCGTCACCGGTACATTTCCCGCATGACCCGGCCGACGCGTTTCGAGCACAACCGTTTCGTGGGCGACAAGCGTTCACAGGTCGTCTACGACCTCGACCTCGCCGCCGCCGATCCCGTCGTCGCGGCCGCGATCGACGAGCTGCTCGAGTCGGAGCGCTTCGCCGCGTTCGGGCCCGACACCCTGGCCGAGGCCCGCAACCGGGGCTACCGGCCCCACAAGTCGATCAACCAGAACTCGTAACCCGCGTGCGCGCGATCGACGTTCACGTTCACCCGTCGACGCCCGAGTACGTCGACGCGGCGATGGGCGACTTCGGTCCCGCGTGCGAGGCGTACTTCCGCACGACCCTGCCGCGGCACAGCGTGCAGGAGATGGCCGACGTGTTCCGGGCCGCCGACGTGCTCGGCGTGCTCTTCGCCTGGGACGCGGAAACCAACACCGGTCTTCCTCCGGTTACGAATGACTTCGTCGCCGGCTGCGCGCACGATCATCCCGATGCGTTCGTCGGGTTCGCGTCGGTCGACCCGCTCAAAGGTGAGGCCGCGGTCATCGAGCTCGAGCGGGCGATCGGTGATCTCGGTCTCCGCGGCCTGAAGCTGCACCCGAGCGCGCAGGGCTTCCGGCCCGACGACCGCGCCGTCTACCCGATCTACGAGACCGCATCTGCGCTCGGCATCCCGATCACCGTGCACACGGGTACGACCGGTCTCGGGGTCGGCATGCCCGGCGGCGGGGGTCTTGAAGCTCGGGCTTGTCGCGGCCGATCCACGTCGATGCCGTGGCCGCGGACTTCCCGGATCTCCAACTCGTCATGGCGCATCCGGCCTGGCCCTGGCAGGACGAGCAGCTCGCGGTCGCGCTGCACAAGCCCAACACGTGGATCGACCTTTCGGGTTGGTCACCCCGCCGCTTCGCGCCCGATCTCGTGCGCAACATCCAGGGCCCGTTGCAGGATCGCGTGTTGTTCGGGACCGACTACCCGTTCCTCACCCACGACCAATGGTTCGGCGCGTGGGCCACGCTCGGGCATCCCCGACGCGATCAGCGAGAAGGTGCTGTTGCGGAACGCCGAGCGGCTACTGGGCCTGCCAGCAGTCGGCGGGGAGTGACTCGAGCACGCCTTTGCGCTTCGACTCGAACGCCACATCGGAGAGGGCGGGGTGCGACGCGGCGGTCGCGGGGTCGGCGGGCAGTCCGTCGAGCGTGACCCACGAGGTGCAGCCGCCGTAGCCCTCGTCCCAACTCACGGTGACCGGTTCGTCGAGGCGATGCACGCGCAGCACGAGCACCCAGAGCGGATCTCGCTTCTTCCACTGGAGCCGGGACGCCGCGTACTCGTCGGTCCAGATCAGCTTCGAGGCGATGGCGTCGAGATGCTCGGCTTCGGTGATCGTCGCGACGTCGACGACGTCGGCCCAACCCACGATCGGGATCGGTTCACCGACGGGCGCGGCGGTCGCGAGGTCGATCCAGTGCCGGTACGCCGGCTTGAGCAACTCGACCTTCTGGTGCTCCGACGTGGGGTAGAGCCACATGCGCCGGGCGGGCAGGTCGAAATGACGGCCGTCTTCGCGGATCCCGCCCTTGCGCAGATCGATGATCTGCTCGCCTTCGAGGAGCGCGTGCACGATCGCCGCCCACTCCTTCAGCGCGGGTGCGGGCGTTGTGATGGGCGCGGCGGTGGTCACGCAGGTCAGGATACCGGCGACGACATTCGTACGCCGATGGGAGCACGTGGAAGACATCCTCTCCGAGGGGTTGCGGTTGAGCGCACATTTCGTGCGCCCGCCCGGGAACGACACGTGTCCCCGCGTTGCTCGTGTTGCCCGGGTTTCCGCGCGGTGCGGGCGGCGCGGCCGCGCTCGGGAACACCGACGCGACGTTGTGCGATCGGGTCGCGCGCGAAGCGGGCTGGGCCGGCATGACGTTCACGTTCCGCGGTACCGGACCGTCGGAAGGGGATTTCTCGATCGACGGCTGGCTCGCCGACGTGCGCGCCGCGGTCGACGCGTTGGACGCGCGCGGTGACCTCACCGGCGTGTGGATCGCGGGCTTCCGACTCGGTGGCACGCTCGCAATCGTCACCGCCGCCGAACGACGAACGTGTCCGCGGCATCGCAACGTTCGCGGCGCCGGCTTCGTTGCGGACCTGGGTGCAGGAACCGGAATGGTTCCTCGAATACGCGCGTCGCACCGGTGTGTTGCGCTCGCCGAACTATCCGCCCGATCCTCAGGCCTGGATCCGGGCGATCGCGAATCTCGATCCGATCGACGCCGCGCGCCACATCGCACCCCGGCCGTGGCTGCTCGTGCACGGCAGCGCCGACGACGTGGTGCCCGTCGAGGATGCCCGTCAAACTCGCCGATGCGGCCGGTTCGCACGTGGAGCTGCGGGTCGTCGCCAACGGTCCGCACCGGCTTCGGCACGACCCCCGTGCCGTCGCCGCGCTGCTCGGTTGGCTCGATCACCAGAACGGGTGATCTAGAGGGCGGCGCGGCTGCGGGCGTCTTCGAGCACCGCGGTCAACGTGTCGTCGAGCGAGTACGTCGGTGACCAGCCGGTGTCGGTGCGCAGGCGAGATGCATCGCCGACGAGGCGCGGTACTTCCACGGGTCGAACCAACGCCTGATCGACCGTGATCTGCAATGGGGTGCGGGCCGCGGCGACGAGTCGTTCCGCGATCTCGCGTACCGAGATGCCGGTTCCCGAGCAGACGTTGTAGACCGCGCCCGAGTGACCATGGGTTGCCATGAGTCGGTACGCGTGGACGACGTCACGCACGTCGCTGAGATCGCGAATCGGATCCAGCGAGCCGACGCGGATCTCGGTGCTGCCGTCGATCTCCGCCTTCGCGATGCGCTGCGCGAGCGCCGGGATCAGGAACCGGTCGGATTGACCGGGCCCGGTATGCGAGAACGCACGAACGCGGATCGTCTCGTATCCGTACGCGAGGTGGGCTTGGAGCGCGAGGAACGATGCCGCGATCTTGCTCACACCGTACGGAGTAGACGGCCGCAGCGGGCTGTCTTCGTCGAGCGGAAGATCCTGTTCCTCGACCCGTCCGTATTCCTCGGCGCTGCCGATCACGATCACGCGGCGGACGGCGGCGGCGCGCGCGGCGTCGAGAACGTTGGCCGTTCCCTCCACGTTCACCCGCAACACGAGCGTCGGGTCGTTCCACGATTCGCCGACGTGCGACAGCGCGGCGAGGTGGTAGACGATCTCGGGACGATGTCGTTCGAAGCTGTCGTGTACCGCGTCGCGATCGGTGATGTCGAGCGCGTCGGTACCGGAGCGGTCGATCGACACGACCTCGTCGCCGCCTTCTGAGCACTCGCGCGAGGTACTGCCCGACGAAGCCGCTCCCGCCGGTGATGAGGGCCTTCACGCGGTGGCTCCCGCGAGGACCGTGCGCTCGTAGGCCTCGACGTGGTGGTCGACGCAGGCTTCCCATGTGAACCCGGCGGCGCGCGCGGGCCCGCGAGGCGCAGGCGATCGCGAAGTTGCGCGTCGTCGAGGACCTGGCGCAGCCCGTCGGCGAGCGCGGTCACATTTCCGGGAGGCACGAGCAGCGCGGCGTCGCCCACGACCTCAGCGAGCGCCGAACTCCGCGATGTGATCACCGGCGCACCGCACGCGAGCCCTTCGAGCGCAGGGAGGCCGAAGCCCTCTTCGAGTGACGGATAGGCGACCACTTCGGCGCGGCGGAAGAACGCGGCGATGGTCTCGGTGCCGAGATATCCGGGTCGGAGTACGCGGGTGGCGACTCCGCTCGCGCTGATCGCGTCGCGAGCGTCGCGCGCGCCCCAGCCGTCGGACCCGGCGAGCACGAGCCGGAGCTCGGGCCGGGTCGGCGCGACCTTCGCGAACGCGCGCACCAAGGTCGGCACGTTCTTGCGTGGTTCGATCGTGCTCGCGAACGCGATGTAGGGCGGTTCGATCCCGTGCTCGGCCAGCGCGGCGAGATCCTTCGCTTCGTCGCCGGCGGTGGTGAAGCGATCGTGGTCGACGCCGTGGTGAATGATCGCGATGTCGCCGGTGGGCGCAACCAGGGCTCGGAGCCGGTCGGCGGTGTAGGCGCTCACGCATACGACGGACGTCGCGCGCTGCGCCGCGGCGCGAATCATGCGCCGGAAGTACATGACCTTCGATCGTTCATGCCACTCGGGATGATCGAAGAAGGTGAGATCGTGCACGGTGACCATGCACGGCACCGACGCCCGCAGCGGCATCGTGTAGTGCGGTCCGTGCCAGACGTCGGGCTTCACCCGTGCGGCCAGGGCCGGGCCGCGAGTTTGCTCCCACGCGAGGCGGGCGGGCCGGCGCGCCGGTGCCGATGCGTGCAGCGTCGCGGTGGGTGCGAGATCGCTCCAGCGCTCGCGTGTCGTCGCTCCGGGTCAGCAGATGCAGGTCGATCCCGCCGCGTGCCGACAGGCCCGATGCCAGCGCCACCGTGTACATCCCGGCGCCGACCGGGCGCGCGGGAACCGCGGAGACATCGAGGAGTACGCGCACTGGGCGGAGTCTACGAGTCGCCTCGCTGCGCCCGGATCGCGACGGCCCGCTCGTAGGCAGTTACGTGCGCGGCGGCCGAGTGCGCCCAGGTGAGCTCGCCCGCCCGCTTCGGCCCGCGCCGCGAGAGCTCATCGCGGAGCGCGTCGTCGCGCAGGAGTTGTTCGAGCGCATCAGTACACGCTTCGACATCGCCGGCGCCGAACAACAACGCCGCGTCGCCGACGACTTCTTCGAGCGCGGAGCCTTCCGCGACTGCGAGCGGCGCGCCGCGCGCCAACGCCTCCAAGGCCGGCAACCCGAACCCCTCGTAGCGAGATGCGATGCAACATGCCGACGCTCGCCGCAACAGCGCGTCGACCGTCGCCCACGGTTGCGCGCCGAGCACGCGCACGAACGGCCGGTCGAGATCGGGAACCGGACCCCACCCGCTCGGTCCGATGACCACGAGCGTGACATCCTCTTGCGTGCGGGCGCGGACTCGTTCGATCGCGCTGACGATCGTCGGCAGATCCTTGCGGGGCTCGATGGTGCCGACCGTCAGTACGTACGGCCCGACGATGCCGGCACTCGCGACAGTCGCGTCGATCTCCGATGCTTCGCGCGGCGCGGGCTCGTCGACGCCGAGCAGCGCCACGTGCACGTCTTCGGGCGTGAATCCCTCGCGGATCAGCTCCATGCGCGTGAACGACGACGGTGCGATCACCAGGTGGGCGTGGCGCCGCGCCTGCGCGAGCGCACGGCGGTGGAAGTCGACGCCCCGCCGGGTCGTGACGTCGGGGACGCGAAGGAACGCGATGTCGTGCACGGTGACGACGAGCGCCGCGTCACGCACCGGAGGTACCGCGAGGCTGGGCGCGTGGATCACGTCGGCGTGGATGTCGACGCGCGGGCGGCCGAAGCGGTGCCACGACTCGTACAGAACGCTCCCGTGGGGTGGACCGAGGTCGATCCACGGCACGGGCCCGGGCACCCGGGCGGGGCGGGCCCCGGCCGCAAAGGCCACCACTTCGACGCCGGCACCCGGCAGATTGCGCAGCAGCGAGTGGGTGTAGCGCCCGATCCCGCCGGGCACCGGCTGGAGGAGCTGACCGGCATGAATCGCGACCTTCATCGGATTCCGGTCGGAGCTCATGCCGCGGTGTCCGCGAGTCGTCGGTAACACGATGCGAGCGCCCGGGCCGTCGCCGACCACGAGAACGTACTGACGCGATCGTGACCGCGCGCGACGAGCTGTGCCCGCAGCGTGTCGTCGGTCAACACACGATCGAGTGCGTCGGCGAGGCCGTGCTCGTCGGTCGGCTCGACCAACAGCGCGGCGTCACCGGCAACCTCCGGGATGGAACCCGCACGCGCCGCGACCACCGGCAGGCTCGCGCTCATCGCCTCGAGGAGCGGGAACCCGAAGCCTTCGTAGATCGACGGGTACGCGAGAACGCGCGCGGTGTCGAGGAGCGCGCGCCGGCCCGCGTCGTCGACATGCCCCGCCAGCACGACGCGCGTCGCGGATGTCGTCAGGGAGGCGATCGATCGCGGCGTGGACGGCAGCGCGAGCCGGACCGTCGCGACCGGCGATGACGAGGCGAAGATCGGGATGCGAGTTCGCGAGCGTCCCGAACGCGCTCACGAGATGCGCGAGGTTCTTGCGGGGCTCGAGGGTGGCGACCGCGAGCACGAACGGCGCGTCGCCCACCACGTCGCTCACCGCGGTGGGCATCGTTGCTTCGGTCCCCAGCCGGGGGACACCGAGCGGGATGACGTTGAGGCGGCCCGCCGAGCGCAGGCCGGGCCCGAAGATCTCCTCGATCTCCGCCGCGACGAACTCGGAGCCGGTGTGCACCGACACGCCGCGGGCAATGGCGCGTCCACGAGCGGCACCAGCGCGTGTACCTCGGGCGTGCACAACTCGGGGTAACGCACGAACGAACAGTCGTAGATGCTCAGCAGTGTCGGGAGGTGGCTCGGCGGCGCGAGGTAGTTGGTCGCGTGGATGACGTTCGCGGGACGGAGCCGGCCGTCGATACGCGGCACGTCGCCGCGTGCCCAAGCGGCGAGGAGTCCGCGCGCCGGCCACGGGATGAAGCGGGTCTCGGGCGGGGCGTCGGCCTTCAACAATCGCGCTCGCGCGGCTGAGTGTGTACGGGATCAGCTCCGGCGCCGCTTCGAGGTCGCCGAGCGCGGCGACGATCTCGGCGACCGCGTTGCCGATGCCGCTGCGAGCGCCGAGGAGCGGTGTCACGTCGATCGCGACAGCAGGATGTGACGGTCGCGCGCTGGGTGACACCGCGCGTTCGTAGCACATCCACCAGCTCGCGACCCGCGACTGCGACGCGACCTGACACGGCTACCGTCGGAGGCCTTGCCCGACGAACGTCGCGACGCCTCAGAGCCCGCAGCACGAGACGCGGCCGATCACGGCGTTTCGCGACGCGGCGGCGTTGCAGATGGCGGGAACGGCGGGCGCGGCGGTCGCCGCGGCACCGCTCATCGCGGCGCCGGCTACCGCGGGCAACCTGTTCGATCTGCGCGGCGCCGAGCCCGCGTCGACGTCTCGACTCGACTGGCCCATCCCGCCGATCGTCACCCGAGCGCAATGGGGAGCGAACGAGAGCCTGCGCAAGTCGGGCCGCGTCTACAACTCCGTCGTCCGCAAGATCATCGTGCACCACACGGGAACGCCGAACAGCATCACCGACTACCCGGGTCTCGCACGTGGCATCTTCATGAACGAGTTGAACAACGGCTATATCGACATCGCGTACAACTGGCTCATCGATCCGCTGGGTCGCATCTACGAAGGCCGATGGGCGAAGGCGTACCCGGCCGGGTTGCCGCACACGGGCGAGAGCGATCGCAAGAACGTGATGGGCGCGCACGCGCTCCACTTCAACCAGAACACCATCGGCATCGGGTTGATGGGCGACTACAGCAGTGTCGGTCCGAGCCCGGCGATGATCGCCGCGTTGACCACACTGATGACGTGGAAGTGCGCGCGATGGGGCATCGACCCGCTGGGCGCGTCCACGTACGTCACGTCGGAAGGCCAGACCGTTGCCGGCGTACACAACATCTGCGGGCACCGCGACACCTACGCGACCGCGTGCCCGGGCGCCACGGTCGAGTCGATGCTCCCGAATCTGCGGGTCCAGGTCGCGTCACGCATTGCGGTTGGCGCGACCGGCTACTGGATCGCGGCGAGCAGCGGTCAACTCGTCGCGTTCGGCAATCTTCCCAACGCGGGTAGCACCGCGGGCATCGGATTGAACGCGCCGATCGTCGGAATCGCGGGGCATCCGTCGGGGCAGGGTTACTGGCTGCTCGGACGCGACGGCGGCGTGTTCACCTTCGGCACCGCCGGGTTCTACGGATCAACCGGGGCGATGCGGCTGAATCAGCCGATCGTCGGGATGGCACCGACCAAGAGTGGACGGGGCTACTGGCTCGTGGCCAGCGACGGCGGCGTGTTCTGCTTCGGCGACGCCAAGTTCCACGGCTCTACGGGCGCGCTGCGCTTGAACTCGCCGGTGCTCGGGATCACGCCGACGCACACGGGGAAGGGTTACTGGCTCTACGCCCGTGACGGCGGCATCTTCAGCTTCGGCGACGCAAAGTTCTTCGGTTCGACCGGCGGCATTCATTTGAACCAGCCCGTCGTGAGCATGGCGGCCCGTCCGCAAGGCGACGGGTACTGGATGACCGCGGCCGACGGCGGGATCTTCTCGTTCGGGCGTGCGCCATTTCTCGGCTCCGGCGCGAGCCCGCCCCGCCCCTCGCCGTGCGTATCGATTCGCGCGTCCACGACCGGCCGCGGTTACGCGTTGCTCCTCGCCGACGGGTCGGTGTTGCCGTACGGCGACGTTCCCTACCTCGGCGGTGCGAACGGTCGTATCTCGGGCGCGGCCGTGGGCATGGCCGGCAACCTCAAACCACTCGGGTAGCGCGATACACGCGGCCGCTCAGGTCGAGGCGTCGATCCATATCGCTCGAGAGGTGATGGGACGGATCGAGCTTGGCGCGGACCTCGCGCCATTCGTCGAGGCGCGGATACATCGCGCCGAGATGCTCGCGGCCGCAGACGCGAGTCCTTCGTCAGGTAGACGCGGCCTCCGGCTTCGACGACGAGCTCGTCGAGGCCGTCGAGCAGATCCATCACCTGCGTCCGGCCGGGATGTCGAGCGCGAGCGTCCAACCCCGTTCGAGAATCCGATGAAGCCGCCGCTGTTCTTCTCGAAGCGCTTCAGCACCGCGAGGAACGAGGCGCTCTGGTCCGCGCTCAGTCGCTCGAGCACGGCGCGCACGACCGCTTCCGCGCCGTACGGGCACGACGAACTGGTACTGCATGAAGCCCGCGTGATCCGTAGATCCGGTTCCAATCGAGCACCGCGTCGAGCGGGTGGAAGTACGCGGTCGATGCCCTGGAGCTGACCGCGGCGATCGTCGGGCGACTTGCGGAACCACAGCTCGTTGAACGCGCGGATCGAGAGCGGGTTGAGCAGCCCGTTGGGGATGCGCGGCGGCGTTTGGAACAATGCCCGCGGCGCGAACGCCGCGCGCCGGCGTGTTTGGCGCTCGGGAGATCGGCGAGGGTGGCGTGGTTGCCGCGCGTCAGGACCGACCGGCCGAGATTGGCCCCGCTCGCGAGGCAGTCGATCCACGCGACCGAGTAGCGGTAGTCGCGGTCTCGCTCGAGCATGCGCGCCATGCAGTCGTCGACGTCGGCCGCGCGCTCGGTGTCGACCATCATCTGGGCGGTCTCGACCGGTTGGAGCTGGAGGGTCGCCTCGGTGATGATCCCGGTGAGGCCCATTCCGCCCGCTGTGGCCCAGAACACGTCGGGCTCGTCGGTCGGGCTCACGGTGACGAGTCCGCGATCGGGTGTCATCAGCCGCAGGCTGACCACGGAGTCGGCGAACGAACCGTGGCGGAACTTGCCGTGGATATCCGACGCGATGGCACCGCCGACCGTGACGTGACGGGTACCCGGCACGACCATCGGGAACCATCCGAGCGGCAGGAACACGCGCATCAACATCTCGATGCTGACGCCCGCTTCGACCGTGCAGATGCCGGTAGCCGCGTCGAGCTCGAGCACGCGGTCGAGTCGTGTGCAACGCACGACGTCGCCGCCCGCGTTCTGCGCGGCGTCGCCGTAGCTGCGGCCGAGTCCGCCGCGATGACGCCGTTCGGTGTGCGGGCGGCGGCATCGAGCACGCCTGCGAGCTCGCTCGTGTACCGCGGTTCCAACACGGTCGCCGCGCTCGGGAACATGCGTCCCCAACCGCTCAGCACCTCGACGTGACCCGTGTCCGTCGAGCCCTTGTCGGTCGAACCGTTGTCAGCCACCGTGCACCGCCACCGCGAAGCACACCACCCAGCAGGCGCCGATCGCGAGGAGGACCGGGTCGGAGAGCACGAGCTCCTCGGGTGCACCGTCGCCGACGTCTTGGTCGAGCAACAGGGCGTAGCGAAGGATCCCCAACACGAACGGGATGATCGAACACTGGAACCACGCGGGCGTGCCGACCGCGGCGGACTTCTCGAACGCCCACAGGCAGTACGCGAGGATCGCCACACTCGAAGCGACGGCGCGCACGTAGCTGAGGAAGGATTCGCTGTAGCCCGCGAGTGAACGGCGATGGGTCGTCGCGTCGGTGCCGAGCGATCGGAGCTCCGCGCTGCGTTTGCCCGTGACCATGAAGAGCGATCCCGCGGCCGCGACGATCAGGAACCACGGCGAGATCGAGACGCCCACCGCGATGCCGCCTGCGATCGCGCGTAACACGAAACCCGACGCGACCGCCGCGAGATCGAGCACGGGCTCGTGCTTCAGCCACACGGTGTACGCGAACGTCAGCACCAGGTAGCCGCCGATCACGAGCGCGAGCTGCCAGCGCGCCGCGAACGACAACAGGATCGACGCCACTGCGAGCCCGATGCCGACGCCGATCGCGGTGTTGACGCCGACTTCGCCGGACGCGACCGGGCGGTAACCGCTTCGTGGGATGCATGCGATCGGCTTCCACGTCGATCGCGTCGTTCACGAAGTAGGTGGCGCTCGCCGCGAGGCAGAAGCACACGAACGCGATCGCGGTCTGAAACGCGGGCTTCGCCTCGGTGAGCACTCCCGCGGCGGCGGGTGCGGCCACTACCAGAACATTCTTCAGCCACTGCTTCGGGCGTGCGAGCCGCAGCAGGGCCGGAAGCCGGGGCTCGCCCGGTTGGGGCCTGGTGTCCTCTTGGTCAGTCGTTCGTCTCATGGCGCGAGCTCAGATTTCGAGCGGCTCATGCTCGATATCGACGACGAGCCGCTCGATCGCATCCATGGGGACGTCGGATCGCAGCCGGACCAGGAGGCAGCCCAGCATCGCAATCGCCGCGAAGATCGCGCCGACCGCGAAGCTCAGCTCCGACCGGAGCAGCAGGTCGTCGGTTGCCATCGCTCCGACAACACAGCCGACCGCGCCCGCCAGCCACGAGAGCGCGGCCGCCGCGTAGCAGCGCAATGCGATCAAGGCTTGAGCGAGTGTGAGCGTGAAGATGAACGCGGCACTGCCGACTGCCAGCAACCCGATATCCCGGTTGTCGAGCTCGAACCGATTGCCGAAGAGCAGCTTCCCGAAGAAGTGCCCGAACGCGAACCCGCCGACGATGCCGACGACGCCGACCGCGAGCACGATCATCACGAGCTGGCGTAACGCTTTGCGGAACTCGAGGTCTTCGCCGGCGCCGGCCAAGCGCGCGAGCTTGGGGAGCAGTGCGGCTTGCACCGCCTGGAACCCGAGCAGCGGAATCGCGCGATGAGGATTCCCGCGGCCAACTTGCCGACGAGGTCGTCTTGCGCGGGCGTCTTCAACACCACGGCCGTGATGTATGCGGAGTAGGAGAGGGCCTGGCAGAGCACGGAGCCGACCAGCAGATACCCGATCGCCGAGGAGAGCTCGGAGTAGGGAGCGGAGGGACCGGGCTCGAGCAGGTTCTTCTGGCCGCGCAGGCCGAGCGCCATCGCCGCGATCGGCGGGAGCACCAGCGCCAGCCCGTACGCGCCCGGCGCGCGGGAGCCGATGATGACCAGCCCGATTGTTGCGATCAGGCGGATGATTCCCTCGCCCGCCAGCATCGTGCCGTAGCCGCCGAAGCGGTTGTTGCCCGCGAGCGCGCCTCGCACGATGTAGGTCGCGTAGTAGACGACGATGCCGATCAGCAGGCAGATGAACAGCGACGTCTCGCCGTTGAACACCCGGCTGGTGATCACGGCGCCCGCGGCGAGCGACGCGACGACCGCGGCGAGTGCGAGGAACGCGCCGAGCGTCGCGGCCCGCTTGACGAGTGGTCCGCCGCCGATGCCTTGCGCCCGGCGGTACGCGAGCGCGCGGCCCACCTCTTGTTCGAGTGGTTGGAACAAGCCCGGCGTCAGCGTGAAGACGACGACCCAGAGGCCGAAGACCGCGCCGTAGTCGACCTTCGAAATCGTGGTCGTGAGCTGACGGTACGCGAGTGCCAGAAAGACGTAAGCGGTCAATCCGGCGACGGCGATTCCCGCACCGACCGCGTACGTGCCCTCGGGCAAGGGCAGTTTGCGGGCGAGCCCGACCAGGCGTTGGGTGCGTGCGGCCACGAACCGGGCATGGTACCGGCGCCCTCTTTGGCGCAATGCCCCGTCGCGGCCGATGCCACGAAGATCGCGCCCGGTGCCACGGGAGATCTTCGACACCTTGGAGGTAGCCTCGTCGAGTGAGCACGCGCGCGTACATCGTTCTCGCGGGGCTCACCGGGCTATTGATTCTCGCCGCGTTCGCCGTGCAGCTCGTGCGGACCTGACGGAGCAAGGATGCTCTCGCAGAGAGGGCAGGCAATGAGAGGAATGGGCGTTGGCCGACTCGATTGAACAGACCGAATTCGATCTGGTCGTACTCGGGGGTGGCCCGGGCGGCTACGCGGCCGGGCTCTACGGCGCTTCGGCCGGGTTGAACATCGCCATCGTCGAGGAACAGCGTCTCGGCGGGACCTGTCTCAACCGCGGGTGCATCCCGGCCAAGGAGCTGCTCCAGACGGCCGAGGTCCTGCGCACGGTGAAGAACGCGTCGGAGTTCGGCGTCCAGTCTTCTTCGCCCACCATCGATCTCGTGCACACCCAGGTGCGCAAGCAGGCCGTCGTCGACCGTCTGGTCGGTGGCCTCGAGATGCTGCTCAAAGGGCGCAAGGTCACGATCATTCCCGGTACGGGAACGTTGATGCCCGATGCGCGCACGATCCGCGTGTCCGACGGGACCGAGGTGCGCGGGCGCAACGTGCTCATCGCGACCGGTTCTTCGTCACGCGCGCTCGCGGCTCCCGGCTTCGAGTTCGACGGGCTGCGTGTGCTCGGGTCCGACGATGTGCTCGAGCTCGACGCGGTTCCCGACCGCGTCGCGGTAGTCGGCGGCGGTGCGATCGGCTGCGAGTTCGCATCGTTCCTCGTCGACGTCGGTGCCGAAGTCACGATTCTCGAAGCGCTGCCGCAGATTCTTCCGGGTGTCGATCAGCAGGTCGCGCAGACCGTCGTGCGCGCGTTCACCAAGCGCGGCATCAAGGTGCTTTCCGGTGTTCGCATCAACAAGCTCGAGCACGGCGAGTCCGATGTGGTCGTCCGCTTCGACGGGAAGACCGGCGACGAGCGGTTGATCGTCGACCAGGTCGTCGTGAGCGTCGGCCGCCAGCCGCGCACGGATGGCATCGGTCTCGAAGAGGCCGGTGTGAAGGTCGACGAGCGCGGGTTCATCGCGGTCGACGGCAATCTGCGGACCACCGCCGACGGCGTCTACGCCTGCGGCGACGTGGTGGCCACGCCGCAACTCGCGCACGTTGCCTTCGCGGAGGCGATCGTCACGATCAAGACGATCCTCGGCGAGCAGCCCGAGCCGGTCGCCTACGACAAGGTTCCGTGGGGGATCTACTGCCACCCCGAGGTCGCGTTCTGCGGGCTCACCGAAGCACAGGCCACCCAAAAGGGCTACGACGTCGAGACGTCAGTGCACCGCTGGGGCGGCAACGGCCGGGCGCTGATCGTCGGCGAGACCGACGGCATGGTGAAGATCGTCTCGGCGCGCAACGGCGGCCCGATTCTCGGCGTGCACATCGCGGGACCGTGGGCCACCGAGTTGATCGCGGAGGCATACCTCACGGTCAACTGGGAAGCCACGCCCGCCGACGTCGGCTTGTTGATCCACGCGCACCCGACGCTCTCGGAGCTGTTCGGCGAATCGGCGCTCGCACTTACCGGCCGTAGCCTCCACGGCTAGCGCCTCGAAGCAGGAAGGAACGCTCGTGGACGTCACGATGCCGCAACTCGGTGAGACCGTCACCGAAGGCACCATCACGCGCTGGTTCAAGCAAGTAGGCGAAACGATCGCAGCCGACGAGCCGCTCTTCGAGGTCTCGACCGACAAGGTCGACTCCGAGGTACCCGCGCCGGCCGCGGGCGTGGTTTCCGAGATCCTCGTGCCCGAAGGCGACACCGTTCCGGTCGGCGCGCGGCTCGCGGTGATCTCCGATTCGGTCGCGTCCGCACCGCCGGCACCGGCTGCGCCCGAGGCCCCCGCGGCGCCGGTCGCTCCCGAACCGGTCGCGGCCGAGCCCGCGGCAGCTGCCCCGAACCCGCGCCGGTCGTCGTGACGCCGCCGCCTCCGCCGCCGCCGCAAGCGTCGCCGATCTCGGCACCCCCGCCGCCGGTCGGAACTGCACCCGCGCCGTCGGCGCCGTCACCATCCCCGTCGGCGCCGACTGCGCCCGAAACCGCGCCGGTCGGCGCGACCGATCCCGCGACCGTCGGATCGAACGGTGGCGGCGTCGTCACCTCTCCGCTCGTGCGGCGCATGATCGCCGAGCAGGGCCTCGATCCCTCGCAGATTCACGGCACCGGCGAAGGCGGTCGCATCACCCGCAACGACGTGGTCGAAGCGAGTCGTGGTCATGTCGCGCCGCCCGCACCCGAAGCTGCACCGTTCACGTCGCCTCCGGTTGCCGATGAGCCCGAACCGCGATCGCCGGCGGTCGAGCCGGCCGCGCCCGCGTCATGGTCGGCGCCGCCGGAGCCACGCGCCGCAGCCGCCGAATCGGTGCCGCAGATTGCCGAACCGCCCGCGCCCGAAGCGCCCGCGTGGGTGCCGCCGGCCGGTTTGCCCGTGCCCGAGCCGGTCGCCGACACGGTGGCTCCCGAGCCCGAACCGGAACCGGAACCGGAACCGGTAGCCGAAGTGGCCACGCCGGCTCCCGTTGCCGCGCCCGCACCGGCGCCGGCCGCACCGGCGCCGGTCGCCAAGGCCGCGCCCGCGCCGGCCGCCGAAGTCGACGACGCCGACGCGCCCGCCGGTGCCGACCAGGTCATCCCGTTCGACAACATCCGGCGCCGCACCGCCGAGCACATGGTGCGGTCGAAGGCGACGAGCGCGCACGTGTACACGTCGGTTCGTGTCGACTTCGAGCGGGTCGAGCGAACCCGCCGTACCCATCAGGCCGCGTGGAAGCAGGAAGAAGGCTTCTCGCTCACCTATCTCCCGTTCATCGTCCGTGCGCTCTGCGATGTCGTGCACGACTACCCGAACGTCAACGCGAGCGTCGACGGTGAAGCGCTCGTGGTCCACCACAAGCTGCACCTCGGCATCGCGGTCGATCTCGACTTCCACGGCTTGGTCGCGCCGGTCATCCGCAACGCCGACGGCAAGCGGCTGCGTCTGGTCGCGCGTGAGATTCGCGATCTCGCGGCGCGGGCCAAGAGCAAGCAGCTCGGACCCGACGACGTCGTGGGCGGAACGTTCACGGTCACGAACATGGGCCCGTTCGGCACGTCGATGACGTTGCCGATCATCAACCAGCCTCAGGTCGCGATCATGGCCACCGACGGCATCCGCAAGGAACCGGTCGTAGTCGAAGGGCGCGACGGCGAGGATTCGATCGCGATTCATCACGTCGGGTCGCTCGTGCTCGCATGGGACCACCGCGCGTTCGACGGCGCCTACGCGGCGTCGTTCCTCAACGAAGTGCGCACCGTGCTCGAAACCCGCGACTGGGATGCCGAGCTCGCGTGAGCGAGATGTTGCGGGCGCGGTGGCTCGGGCTGGTTCCGTACCGCGAAGCCGAGGCGTTGCAGCGGGCGATCCACGAGCAAGCAACGGACGACTACCTGCTGCTGCAAGAGCACCCGCACGTCTACACGATGGGGTCGAAAGCCGATCCCGCGCACGTGCTGCGCGATCCGGCGTCGGTCGGTGCCGAGTTGGTGCACGCCGACCGCGGCGGCGACGTCACGTATCACGGGCCGGGCCAGCTCGTCGGGTATCCGATCATCTCCCTCGCGGAATGGCGCGCCGGTCAGCGTGACGTCGTTGCGTATGTGCGCCGGCTCGAGTCGGTGCTGATCGCGGCGCTGGCCGACTTCGGTATCGAGGCGTCCTGCTCGCCCGGATACACCGGCGTGTGGGTCGGCGACGAGAAGATCGGCGCCATCGGAGTGCGCGTTGCTCGCGGGCGCACGCGGCATGGCTTCGCGCTCAACGTCGATCCCGATCTCACGATGTTCGAGCACATCGTTCCGTGCGGCATTCGCGATCGCGGCGTCACGTCGATGGCGAAGGTGCTCGGCACCGCGCCGGAGATGCGCGCCGTCGTCGACGGCATCGTTGCCCGCTTCGCCGAGTTGTTCGGCTCGGCCACGGTCGACCGCCAAGACGTCGCCTGGCGCGTCGCGGCCGAGGATCTGGCGCCGTTCACGCGCGCGTCCGACGCGGGAGTGCCGGTCCGTCTACTCGGCCGGCTGGCCGCCGCCGGTGTGCGCGAAGAGGTCGATCCCGCGGCGCGCCGTCCCGAGTGGATGAAGGTGCGCGCCCGGTTCGACGACGAGTACCTCGGCCTGAAGAAGCTCGTTCGCGATCTCGATCTCCACACGGTCTGCGAAGAGGCCGGCTGCCCCAACATCTACGAGTGCTGGGCCGATCGAACCGCGACCTTCATGATCCTCGGCGATCGCTGCACGCGCGCGTGCGGGTTCTGCCAGGTGGATACGCGCAAGCCGCTCGCGGTCGATGCCGACGAGCCTCGGCGCGTGGCCGACGCGGTGCAAGCGCTCGGTCTCGCGCACGTCGTGATCACGTGTGTGGCGCGCGACGACCTTCCCGACGGTGGTGCTTCAGTGTTCGCGGCGACTGTCGACGCGGTGCGCGCCGAGAATCCCGATACCGCGGTCGAACTTCTCATCGCCGACTGCAAGGGCGATGACGCGTCGCTCGCGACGATCTTCGCGGCACGACCCGACGTGTTGAATCACAACCTCGAGACGGTCGCCCGCTTGCAGCGTGCGGCCCGTCCGTCGGCCGGTTACGCGCGTTCGCTCTCGGTGCTGGGGCGGGCGAAAGCCGCCGGGCTCGTCACGAAGTCGGGACTCATCCTCGGGATGGGGGAGACCCGTGACGAGGTGCTGAGCGCACTCACCGATCTGCGTTCGGTCGGGGTCGACATCGTGACGCTCGGCCAGTACCTCCGGCCCAGCGCGCAGCATCTGCCCGTCGCCCGCTGGTGGACGCCCGAGGAGTTCGACGCGGTGCGAGCTGCGAGGCGGAGGCGATGGGCTTTGCCCACGTCGAGTCGGGGCCGCTCGTGCGCTCCAGCTACCACGCTCGCGCCGGAATCGATCACATGGTTGGTGCGCCCTCCTGACAAACTGGCCGGGTATGGCCGAGCGGTTCGCATCGATCAAGCCCGATCTCGCCGAGTGGTGGGCGGCGCAGCCGATGTTCTTCGTCGCGACCGCGCCGAGCGCGGGTGGCCACGTGAACCTCTCGCCCAAGGGCTATGACTCGTTCCGCATTCTTTCGCCGACACGCGTCGCGTACCTCGACCTCACCGGGAGCGGCGTCGAGACGATTTCGCATCTCCGCGAGAACGGCCGGATCACGCTGATGGCGTGTGCGTTTGCGGGCGCGCCGCGAATCTCGCGGATCTACGGCGCCGGCACCGTTCACGAGATCGGTTCGCCGGAGTTCTGCGAGCTGATGACGCACTTCCCCGAGCTGCCCGGGCGACGGGCAATCATCGACGTCGCCGTCGACCGCGTCACCACGTCGTGCGGATACTCGGTTCCGATGATGGATCTGGTGTCGGATCGCGATCGGCTCCTCGATTGGGCGCGCGCCAAGGGCGACGACGGCCTCGAGGAGTACCGCGCTTCCAAGAACGCGCGCAGCATCGACGACCTTCCGGGCCTGGCCGGGTGAGTTTCTCTCAGCGGGTGGCGCGGGCGCGGGAGCGCATGGGCGAGCTCGGAATCGATGTGATGTTGCTTTCGGTCGGCGCCGATCTTCCGTATCTCACCGGTTACGAAGCAATGCCGCTCGAACGGCTCACCATGCTCGTGCTGCCGCGCGCCGGCGACGCGCGCCTGGTGGTGCCGCGGCTCGAAGCGCCGCGGGTCGTCGCCCAACCGGGTCTCTTCGAGATTGTCCCGTGGGAGGAGACCGCCGACCCGATCGCGCTCGTCGCGACGCTGGTCGGATCGGGCGCGGTTCACGGCGCGATCGGCGACACCACGTGGGCGCGTTTCGTGCTCGATCTCCAGCAGGCGTTGCCGCACGCGACGTTCGTGCGCGCGTCGCGAGTGCTCGCGGACATTCGCATGGTGAAAGACGCCGACGAGATCTCCGCGTTGCGCGCGGCGGCGGAGGCGGTCGACGCGATCGCCGTCGAGATGCGCGATCGGCCGTTCGCCGGTCGCAGCGAGCTCGATGTGCACCGCGAGTTGGTCGAGCGGATGCTCGCGCTCGGACACGAGCGGTCGAACTTCGCGATCGTCGCCGCGGGCGCGCACGCGGCGAGCCCGCATCACGAGCCGACGGCCGACCGGATCATCGAGTCCGGGGACATCGTCCTGTGCGATTTCGGCGGCACGATGAACGGGTACTGCTCCGATATCACGCGCATGTTCCACGTCGGCGAACCGCCGGCAGAAGTGCGCGACACCTACGCGATACTCGCCGACGCGCAGGAGGCGGGAGTGCGCGCGGCGACGGTCGGTACACCGTGCGCCGAGGTGGATGCCGCGGCCCGAAGGGTGATTGCCGGCGCCGGCCTCGGCGAGTTCTTCGTGCACCGAGTCGGTCACGGCATCGGCCAAGAAGCGCACGAGGATCCCTACATGGTTGCGGGCAATGCGCTCCCGCTCGTGGCCGGTCATGCGTTCAGCGTCGAGCCCGGCATCTACTACGAGGGTCGATTCGGCATGCGCTTGGAAGACATCGTGGTCGCGGCCGAGAGCGGCCCGAACCGGCTGAACAACGCGCCCCGCGATCTCGCGATCGTCGGCTAACGGACCCTTCGTGAAGCTCGACGGCGCGACGTTCTTGTTGCAATGGGCGACGGGTGGGCTCGCGTTCTTGTGGGTGACGACCCGCCGGCGTGAGGTGAGCCTCGGTTACGGGTGGTTGCTCCGCTCCGTGTTCGGCGTGATGGCGCTCGGTGCGGCCGTGCTGTTCGCGACGCAGGAGCTCACGTTGGAGCGGAGCCTCGCGTTGGCGGCGGCGATCGGCGTCGTCGCGGCCGCAGCGGTCGCGCTCGCAGTGTCGGTGATTCGCCGGAAGGCGGGCGTGAGCGGCCGGGTCGAGTTGCGCGCCGAGCGCAAGGCTCGGGTCGCGGCGATGGTCGGGCGCACCGATATCGAAGGCGCGATCACTGTCGAAGAACCTTTGCCGGAGTTCCCGCCTGCGCTCGATCTCATCGCGCCGATTGTCGGCGCGCTCGGACTGCTCGCGGCCGCGGTGTTCGCCGGTGGTCCGTACCTGCTCGCCGCGACGCGGTTGCTCGTCGGCGCCGCGTTCCTCGGCGCGGTGAGCGACGCGATGCTGTTGGGTCATTGGTACCTCGTACAGCCGGGCTTGCGTCGCGACTCGGTGAAGGAACTCGTGCGCTGGACCGCGATCGTGTGGCCGCTCGAGATCGCGGTGTTCCTCTGGCCCATTGGCATGGTGCAGGTCATCAACTCGACGATCAGCGACGGTTATCACGGCCTGCTCGGCTGGATCTGGATCGCGTGCGCGATCACCACTATTGGCTTGGTCGGCCTGACGTGGCTCGCATTGAAAGAGCGTTATTACTCAGCCGTTATGGCCGCCACCGGCCTGTTGTATCTGGCAATCCTCACCGCCTTCGGCACCGACCTCATAGCTCGCGCAGTACTCAAACCGTGAAGTACTGCCAAAGGTGACCAAATGCGCAGACCGAAAGTCTGGTCGAGCGCGGAGTTGACCGTCTCGTAGATATCCGGTGAACAACCTCTCGCGTCGACCCGCTAGGAGGGCGCGACGAACGTGAGCATGCCTATGTTCCCGCTGGGTGGGAAGTGCGACCACGATCGGTGCGCACTGTGCCCGGCTACTCGGCCGTGTCGACGTAGGGAAACTGGGAGCGACAACATGCGCAAGACTTTGCGGATTCGGGGTAAGGCCGGCGCCTTGCTCGCAGCAGTGACGATGCTTTTAGCGACGGCCGGCGTCGCGTTTACGGGTGTGGCTCCCGCGGTCGCCGCGACGAGCACGACCATTGTGGGTAACGGCGATGTCGCACCGGGCGGTGCCGGTCCGTGGGCATTGGAGCCCACGAGCAACACCGGTACGTACTCGTTCGTCAACGGTCCCGCCACGCCTCCGGGTGGTGTCGGGTCACTCGCGATGAGCATCGCCGAGGGCAATCACGAGGCGTTGTACAACTACGCGTACGGCTCCTGCGCGGTGTCGGGCTCGGCCTGCAGCGATCCCCAGGCCAGTTGGACGCCGATCGCGAACGTCGACGCGCTTGCGTTCTCGGTATATCGGGCGAGCGGCACCACGTACCCGTCGTTCAACATCGAAGTCGACTACGCGGGTACCGGTACCAGCTACACCACGTTCGTCTTCGTCCCCGACGCCGGCCTCATCAGCAGCACGCCGAGCTGGCAGACCTGGAACGGTCTGAGCACGACCGACGGCACCTGGTACTCCACCACCAACACCGGGACCGCGCCGTTCAACTGCGCGTTCCAGTCGGCCGGCTGCAACGCATCGTGGAGCGACATCCAAGCTGCCTATCCGACGGCTCGGATCCGGTTCGGCCTCGGGCCGAATGTCGGTACCGGCGGAACGTTCGTCGGGAACATCGACAACTTCACTGTCGGCGTCTCGGGCGCCACGACCGTCTACGACTTCGAACCCGACTGCACCACGGTGTGTTACGTGAGCCCCGTCCGGTAACGATCTCAACACCGGTCTGCTCGGCGACCCCCTGCAGACGATCCAGGCGGGCGTCAACGCGTGACGGCCGGCGGCACGGTCAACGTCGCGGCCGGTACGTACGACGCGTCGACGACCATCGCGAAGGCGGTCACCATCAACGGCGCCAACATGGGCGTCGCGGGAACGGGCACACGCGGGGCGGAGAGCCTCGTCGAGCGGCTCGCCGCGGAATCCGGTTCGATCTTCAACATCACGACTTCGAACCCCGTCACCATTGACGGCTTCCACGCGCAGTTCAACGGCACCACCGCTACCGGTGGCCTATTGAACTCCGTCGGGAGCGGGAAACCAGCTGACGTTCAAGAACAACCTGGTTGACAGCTCGAGCTACGTCACCTCGCTCGTCACCGCTTCGAGCGCGGCGACCTTGAGCTTCACGAACAACAAGTTCACGAACATCACCCAAATGAGTACTCCTGGCACCGGCGTTATCGCCGCTTCCGGTGTGAGCCCGAGTGGAACGCAAGCCGCGGTCACGTTCACCGGTAACACGTTCTCGGCGCTCGTCGACAACGTCGCGGTCCCCGCGGTCAGCCTCAACACCGTGACCGGCACGGTGAATCACAATGTGTTCCAGAACATCCAGGAGTACGGCGTCCAGTTGGCCGGCAAGCTCGGCAACCTGACGATCAGCGCCAACCTCTTCGACAACATCCAGAACAACCTCCCGGCGGAAAACGATGACCGAGGCTCGGGCGTCCGCACGGTCGGTGTGCCGAACTTCAACCAGCCGGTGTCGGTGACGGGAAACTCGTTCACCAACAGCTGGCACGGCGTTCGAATCTCCTCCGGGCCTAACAGCCGACTTCTCGAGCGGCAACTTCACGGTCAACCGCAACAACATGGCCCTGAACAACCTCGATACCGGGGTTTCGGTTGCCGGCCCGACCGTCGGAGAGCTCGACGCCACGTGCAACTGGTGGGGATCCCAAGGCGGGTCCGGGTGGCGGTCAGACCGAGGGTGACATGACTCTCGAGCCGTACCTCAAGACGAGCAACCTTTCGGGTCCGTGCCCGGCGAACGTGCCCGGTCGGCCGACGGGTATGACCGGACTGCCGTTCAACGACCACGGCGCGAAGCTGATCTGGACCGCCCCGAACAACGGCGGGTTCCCGATTCTCGGCTACAAGGTCATCCCGTACGCGGCGGGAGTCGCGCAGCCGGCGATCATCTTCAACTCGGCGGCGACCACGCAGAACATCACCGGTTTGACCGACGGGACGTCGTACCGATTCACGGTTGCGGCTCGCAACACGCTCGGTTACGGCCTGCCGTCAACACCGCAGAGTGTCGCGATGATCGCGGGAGCGCCGGGACAGCCCGGAGTGCCGACCGTGACCCGTGCGGCCGCGGGCCAGCTGAAGAACGTGTTCAAGGCGCCGATGAACAACGGCGCGGCGATCACGCACTTCTCGGTCACCTGCGCATCGTCGAACGGCGGCGTGACGAACACGACGACTGGTACCGCCAGCCCGATCACGGTCACGGGTCTCACGGCGAACAAGAGCTACGTGTGCCGGGTGAACGCCACGAACAGTCGCGGCGCCGGCCCGTTCTCGAATCCGTCGACCGCAATCAACGCATAACGAAACACGATCCATCGATTGGTCCCCCGGGGGTATACCTCGGGGGACCAACCGCGTCCGGCGCCCTCGGCCCCCGAATCCGCTCGCGCTCGGCCCGATGAGTTTCGTGGCGTTCAGCGGTCTGTCTCTTCGACGGGACCACGAGGAAGCGAGGCTCACATGAGCGCCTTGAGAAAACGCTTTACGGCGACGCTACGGAAGAGCCCCGAGAAGGGTGGCTGGACCTATGTCGTCATGCCGGGTTCGGTGGAGTTCTTCGGCACGCGCGGGCTGGTCAAGGTACGAGGAACTGTTGATGATCATCCATTCCGGAGCTCGTTCATGGCACTCGGCGACGGCACCCACAAGCTTCCGATCAAAGCCGAGACGCGCAAGGTCATCGGCAAGGTTGCGGGAGATACCGTGACCATCCGCCTGGAAGAACGCCTCGACTGAAGCGCCTAGGCCAGTCCGACGGGACGAACGATTCGTGGGTTGTCGAAGTCGGTGTTGTCGACGATGACCTCGACGAACGAGCGGGGATCGACTTCGTCGATGTAGAGCAGCTCGCCGACGAGATACCGGTCTCGATGGAGCGCTTCGGCCGCGTCCGCACCGCCGTCGATTTCGGCATCGCGTTCGATACCGCGACGAACCGAGAGCTCCGCGTCGATCTCGACCCAGATCCGGAGATCCCAATTCGCATTGATCTCCGGTCGGTAAGCGAATACCCCGTCGACGATGAGCACGCCGTTCGCGGGCATCGCCGACTTCACTGCCGAGTGATCGATCTGGGTGAGTGGGTCGATGCTGCACAGCGCGACGAGACCATCGGCGGTCGGGTCGGACGGGTCGAGGAGCAGCCGGCACGCCGCTTCGAGATCGAACGCGTTTCGGTAGTAACCCTCGCCGGACTCGCGGTCGTAGAGGTGACGCTCGTTCCACGGTCGCTTGAAGTCGTCGAGCGACGCTCGGAATGCCGGCCGGCCGCGTTCACTGAGCCCGCGCGCGAGCTCGTGACCCAGGCTCGTCTTGCCGGCCGCAGTGAAGCCATCGATCGCGACGCGCAACCGATGACTCCCGAGCGAGTCGATCATCTCGACGAGGCGGTCCAGCATGACGGCTCGCGCACGCCCGGGCGCCGACGGCATCGGCTGCTGCCACGTCGAAACCGAGAACTCGATCGTCGCGTCAGCTGTCATCGCGGCGAGACGTTAGCGAGCGCTCGACGAAATGCCTTGACCGGCGATAGTGGTGCGAGATGGTCAACGCAGTTGACCTGAGTCCGCGCGAACCTGATTCTTGCGGGAGCGTTGAAGCGACCCTTCGAATCGGGTGAATGCACCGGCGATAGCACCCGAGCATGCATCCGTTTCGGGCGTGTGTCTCTTCGCACCCGAAGGTTGCAGTCGAACGTCAGCGAGTGGTCGCCCGTCGAACGCGGCAATCGTTGCCAGTCGGGGCACTACATGCTGAAGGTTTGTTCTATGAGTTGAAGAAGCGGCGGAGCTCGTCGACCTGCTGCTCGAAGATCTCGTCGGGGACGATCTCGAGCACCCAGGGCTTCAATGGCGTGTTCGGACACGGATCGTCGATGTAGCGAGGGACGATGTGCGTGTGCACATGGGGGACGAGATTTCCGAGCAAGTCGTAGTTGAGATGGCAAGGCTCGAAAACGTGCGTAAGCGCCCTGGCAACCTGAACTACCTCCGACCAGTAAGCAAAGAGATCTGGATCATCCATGTCGCTGACGTCGGCGACGTGCGGTCCGCGCCAGACGACGACCGCGTATCCCGGCAGCGGAGCATTGCGTTGCAGGTAACCGTCTGTTACCGCCCCCGGCGAAGAACCGGCGGTTGCCGTTCCCATCGACATCCGGACGACCCTGCGCGGACATGACGCAGCCGTCACCTCGACCGCGCCGATCCCAATCGTCGGGCCAGGTTCGCGAACCCACGCAGCAACGCTCGCGCAGCAACGTGGCACTAGGCGACGAAGTATTTCGCTTCGGGGTGGGGGACGATGATTGCCGAGGTCGACTGTTCGGGCACCAGGTGGAATTCCTCGGTGATCGCTACGCCGATGCGGTCGATCTCGAGGAGCTCGGCGACCTTCACCTGATCGTCGAGCTCGGGGCACGCGGGGTAGCCCCACGAGTAGCGCGAGCCGCGGTACTGCTGACGGAACAGGCCCGCGATCGACGGGCCGTCTTCGTCGGCGAAGCCCCACTCCTCGCGGATGCGGCGGTGCCACATCTCGGCGAGCGCTTCGGTCATCTCGACCGACAGGCCGTGCAGCAACAGGTACTCCTGGTACCGGTCGGCCGCGAACAGCTCCTGTTCGCGCTCGCTCGCCCGTGCGCCCATCGTCACCACGTGGAATGCGGCGTAGTCGGGCTCGCCCGATTCCGCGGGCCGGAAGAAGTCGGCGATACAAAGGAACGGCGGCTTCTGCTGGCGCGGGTACGAGAAGCGCAACCACTCCTGCGTGCGCGAGTCGTCCTTCCAGACGACGAGATCGTTGCCCTCGCTGTTCACTGCGAAGTAGCCCCACGCGGCCGACGGCAACAGCAACGACTCCTGCTTCGCGATGCCGAGTTGCTCGCGCAGCGTCGGGCGGATGCGCGCCTTGAACTCCTCGTCGTTCTCGACGCCACCCTTTTCGGGTCGGAACTGCCACTGGTTGCGGAACAGCGCGGTCTCGTTGATGTAGCCGGCGATGTCATCGAGCGAGATGCCCTTGGCGACTCGTGACCCGACGAACGGCGGCGTGAACACGGTCGCGTCGGTGGCGACATTCGAACGCTCCGGAACTTCGACTGGGGCCGCGGCCGCGTCGACCTGGCTCTTCCGCGGCGGCAGGGCGCGTCCCCGGCCTCGCGGCCGAACGCGGGATCGAGCTCGCCCGACTTCTTGCCGGCCATCAGCGCGTCCATGGTGCGCAGACCTTCGAACGCGTCTTTCCCGTAGAACACGCGTCCGTCGTAGACCTCGCGCAGATCGCGCTCGACGTAGTTGCGGGTGAGCGCGGCGCCACCGAGCAACACCGGCACGCGATCCGCGAGGCCCCGCGTGTTCAGCTCCTCGAGGTTCTCGCGCATGATGATCGTCGACTTCACCAGCAGACCACTCATGCCGATCGCGTCGGCGTTCACCTCGAGTGCCTTTTCGATCATCTCGGTGATCGCGATCTTGATGCCAAGGTTGTAAACGAGATAGCCGTTGTTGGTGAGGATGATGTCGACGAGGTTCTTGCCGATGTCGTGCACGTCGCCCTTGACGGTGGCGAGCACGACGGTTCCCTTGCCCGCGGCGTCGGCCTTCTCCATCATCGGCTCGAGGTAGGCGACCGCGGCCTTCATCGTCTCGGCCGACTGCAACACGAACGGCAGCTGCATCTCGCCGGTCGCGAACAGCTCGCCGACGACCTTCATCCCTTCGAGCAGCACATCGTTCACGATCTCGAGCGGAGGCCGCGTCGTGAGCTGCTCGTCGAGTGCGGCTTCGAGCTCGTCGCGGTCGCCGTCGATGATGCGGTGCTTCAGGCGCTCCTCGATCGGCCAGCCCGACCGGTCTTCCTTCTCGATCGCGCCTGCTTCTACGCCGTCGAAGAGACCCATGAACTCGGTGAGCGGGTCGTAGTCATCGCGGCGACGGTCGTAGATGAGATCGAGCGCGACTTCGCGCTGGCGCTCGTCGACCCGGTTCAGCGGGACGATGCGGGCCGCGTGCACGATCGCGGCGTCGAGCCCGGCCTCCCGGCACTCGTGCAGGAACACGCTGTTGAGCACGTGGCGGGCGACGGGCTTGAGGCCGAACGACACGTTCGACAAGCCGAGGATCGTCGACGCGCCCGGCAACTCGGTCTTGATGCGCTTGATCGCCTCGATGGTCTCCATCGCGTCGCGGCGCAGGTCGTCGTCGCCGGTAGAGAGCGGGAAGGTGAGGGCGTCGAAGATCAGGTCGGTCGGCTCGATGCCGTACTTGTCGACGGCGAGGTCGTAGATCCGCTTCGCGACGCGCAGCTTCCACTCCGCGGTTCGGGCCTGGCCTTCTTCGTCGATCGTCAGGCAGATCACGGCCGCGCCGTATTCGCGTGCGAGCTTGAACACGCGGTCCATGCGCTTGCCTTCGCCTTCGCCCTCTTCGAGGTTGGCGGAGTTGAGGATCGCCTTGCCGCCGTGGTGGCGAAGCCCGGCTTCGACCACTTGCGGTTCGGTCGAGTCGAACACGAGCGGGAGCGATGCCTGCGTCGCGAAGCGTCCCGCGACCTCGTCCATGTCGAGCGTGCCGTCGCGGCCGACGTAGTCGACGCACACGTCGAGCACGTGCGCGCCTTCCTTCACCTGTTCGCGCGCCATCTGCACGCAGGTGTCCCAGTCGGCTTCGAGCATCGCGTCGCGGAACTTCCGGGAGCCGTTGGCGTTGGTGCGCTCGCCGACCGCGAGGTAGGCCAGCTCCTGGTGGAACGGGACGTGCGAATAGATCGACGAACAACCGGGTTCGTGCTCGGGCGTGCGCACGATCGGCGGGCGCGCCTCGCCGAGGCGGTCGACGACCTGGCGCAGGTGCTCGGGTGTCGTTCCGCAACAGCCACCGACGATGTTGACGCCGAACTCGCCCACGAAGCGTTCGTGCGCTTCGGCCAACGCGTCGGGAGTGAGGTCGTAGTGCGTGTGGCCGTCGACGACGCTGGGTAGACCGGCATTCGGCAACGACGAGATGAACGTGCGCGCGTGTTGCGAGAGATAGCGCAGGTGCTCGGTCATCTCGGCCGGGCCGGTCGCGCAGTTCATGCCGATCACGTCGGGTTGCATCGCTTCGAGTGCAGTCAGCGCGGCGCCGATCTCGCTGCCGACGAGCATGCGGCCCGTCGTCTCGACGGTTACCTGCACCATGATCGGCAGGAGCACACCGGCCGAGCGCATCGCGGCGCGCGCGCCGTTGATCGCGGCCTTCGCCTGAAGCAGGTCGTAGACGGTTTCGATGAGCAGCACATCGGTGCCGCCCGCGATCAGCCCGTCGACTTGGAGCTCGTAGCCGGCGCGCAGCTCCTCGTAGGGGATCTGGCCGAGCGACGGGAGTCGGGTGCCCGGCCCCATCGATCCGATGACGAACCGGGGCCGATCGGGAGTCGAGAAGCTCGAGGCCACCTCGCGCGCCATCTCGGCTGCGCGCCGGTTGATCTCGAGCGTCTTGTCGGCGATGTCGTACTCCTTGAGCACGAGCGGGAACGCACCGAAGGTTGCGGTCTCGACCGCATCCACGCCGACCGCGAAGAACGACTCGTGCATCTGGGTGACGAGATCGGGCCGGGTGAGCACGAGCATCTCGTTGCAGCCGTCGAGCGCCTCGCCGCCGAAGTCGTCGGGCCCGAGATCGTGGCCCTGCATCCAGGTGCCGAACGCCCCGTCGAACACCAGCACACGCTCCTGCAACGCGGCGAGAAACGGATGCTCGGCACCGCTCCCGACCGGGCGGACGCTTCCCCTCGGATCGACCATCCGACCAGGTTACGTGGCGTCGTCTGCGGCCCGGTTATGGATTGTGGTGCTCGTAGACTGCCGCTTCTCATGACTCTCACATTTGACGTTGTTGCGACCCCGCCCGATCGTGTGAAAGCAGATCTGCTGGCGGTACCCGTGTTCACCGGTGGACTGCTCGGCCCGGGCGCCGATGTGGTCGACAAGGCGCTCGGCGGCACACTCGCCGCCTTCATGACCGAGGCCGGATTCGAGGCCAAGCGCGGTGAAGCGCTCGCGGTGCCGACCAGCGGGTTGCTGGGCGCCAAGGCCGCGGTGCTGGTCGGCATGGGCGAGCGCGACTCGCTCGACGCCGACGCGTTGCGCCGAGCGGGCGCGGCGGTCGCGCGCCGCGCCTCCAAGGTCGTGAAGGTCGCGACCACCGTGCTCGACGCCGCACCCGATTCGATCGACCGCGGGGATGCAGCGCAGGCGTTCGTCGAAGGCGTCGCGCTCGGGAGTTACCAGTTCCTCGCGTACAAGTCGGAGGCGAAACCGTCGAAGCTCGCGAAGGTACAGATACTCGGTCGCGCCAACGCGAAGCTGCGCGAGGGAATCGCGCGTGGCGCGCGTATCGCGCAAGGTGTTGCGTGGGCGCGCGACCTGGTGAACGAACCCGCGGCCGGAAAGTCGCCCGACGCGATCGCCAAGCAGGCCCGCGTCCTCGCCCGGGCCAACGGCCTGACCATCAAGGTGCTGGCCGGCGAGCAGCTCGAGAAGGAACGGCTGGGCGGGGTGCTGGGCGTCGGGAAGGGTTCCGAGCGGCCGCCCCGCTTCGTTCGGCTCGCATACGAACCGAAGGGCGCACGCGCCACGATCGCCTTCGTCGGCAAGGGCGTCGTGTTCGATTCCGGCGGACTGTCGCTCAAGACCGCGGGTGGCATGGAGACGATGAAGACCGACATGTCGGGCGGCGCGGCCGTGATCGCGGCGATGTCGACGTTGCGGGATCTCGGTGTCAAGACCCGCGTCATCGGCTTCGTGCCGTTGGTCGAGAACATGCCGAGCGGTCAGGCCATGCGGCCCGGCGACGTGCTGAAGATGCGCAACGGCAAGACGGTCGAGGTGCTGAACACCGACGCCGAAGGCCGACTGATCCTCGCCGACGCGCTCAGCCTCGCGGCCGAGGAGAAGCCCGACGCGATCGTCGACCTCGCGACCCTCACGGGCGCGTGTGTCGTCGCGCTCGGCGAGAAGGTCGCAGGGTTGATGGGCGACACCGCGTGGGTCGAGCAGATCGAGACCGCGGCGGGTCGGGCCGGTGAATCGGTCTGGCATCTTCCGTTGCCGCCCGAGTACCGCAAGATGATCGATTCGGAGATCGCCGACATCAAGAACATTTCCGGCGCGGGCGGTGGGGGCGCGCTCACCGCGGGCTTGTTCCTCCGGGAGTTCAGCGGCGACGTCCCGTGGGCGCATCTCGACATCGCGGGCCCGGCCCGAGCCGGCAGCGACGACGGATACATCGTGCGCGGCGGCACCGGTTTCGGAGTCCGCACGTTGATCGAGCTCGCGCGCACGTTCAAAGCTCCGAGCTAGCTGCCGCCGTCGCCGTGCCGTGACCGATATTCAGCCGCCGAAGCTCGCGGCCGATGAGCGCGCGACGCTGCAAACGCTGTTGCAATTCCAGCGCGATTCGTTCGTGCGGAAGGTCTCCGGTGTCAGCGAAGACGCGGCGCGGCAGCGCTTCGTCGGCAGCGACACGACGCTGCTCTGGCTCGCGAAGCACATGGCCCGCGCCGAGCTGATCTGGTTCGCCTACCGCTTCGCGGGCGAAGACCTGAGTGCCGTCACCGACGACACGGTGCAGCCCGACGACACGCTGGCGGCGGCGATCGACTTCTACCGGGCGACGTGGGTGCGTATCGACGCGATCGTCGACGCGGCCCCGAGTCTCGACCAACTGTGCGTACGAGACGACGAGGTGGGCGCCGTCAATCTGCGCTGGGTGTTGGCGCACCTGCTCGAAGAGACCGCACGCCACGCGGGCCATGCCGACATCCTCCGCGAGCTGATCGACGGCGATACCGGCCGCTGACTTAGACGCAGAACGGCCCGGCGGGCTTCGCGTTCGTCGTGTTCGTGCCGATCGGCACGCCGTCGAGAATCTTGCCGGTGTCGAGCACGAGGTGATCATCGACGATCGACGAGTCGATGAGGTCCATGCCCCGCGGCGCCGGACCGGTGCGCTTCTCGCCGATCTGGTCGAACTTCGCGTCGTGGCACGGGCACTCGTACCACTCCGAGGTCTTGCACCAGGGAACGCGACAACCGAGATGCGTACAACGTTGGTACAGGACGATCACGCCTGCTTCCAACATCGGGAGCGCGTCTTTCGGATAGTCGCCGATCGCGTCCTTGGCCTTGTCGGCCGGGAACGTGGTCACGTAGGCGCGGGCTTCGGCGATGTACACCGGCCCGCGCGACTTGGCGAGCGCGAGGCGCACGTCGTCGATATGACCGACGTCGATGCGATCGCCGAACGATCCGTTCCCGACCTTGATCTGCGCGATTGCTCGCCGTTTCGCGTGGTGCGGGCTGCAGCCCACCGCGATGAACGCCGCCGCGCCCGCGAGTGCCGTCGAGAGCACACGGCGCCGTCCCCACTCCGGATCCACGCGCGCAGCCTACGACCCAGCACGTGATCCGGGGCTGTTAGCCCGCGCCGCATGCGTGCGCGAGGATTCGGGCTCAATGGCCGGGACTCAAGTCGTCACCATCTTGTTCGTCGACCTGGTCGCGTCGACCGAACGGCGGGCCCGGCTCGGTGACGACGCGTTCGACGAGTTCACCCGCCGGTTCATGGCCGAGCTCCGATCCGCGATCTCGGAACATCAAGGCCGAGAAGTCAGTTCGGCCGGCGACGGGATGATGGTCGTCTTTCCCGACAGCGTCGTCGACGCGGTTGCGTGCGCGACCTCGATGCATCCCGCGGTCGGGGCCCTCGACCCGGCCGATCCGCCGCAGCTGCGAATCGGCATCAGTTCCGGTGAGGTCGCGCGTGACGGTGACGGCTATTCGGGCATGCCGATCGTCGAAGCCGCGCGGCTCGAGGCGGCGGCGGCTCCGGGACAGACGCTCGCCAACGCGGTCGTGCGGTCGCTCGTCGGCAACCGCCGTGCGCTTCGCTTCCGCGATGTCGGGGAGCTGACGCTCAAGGGGATTCCGCTTCCCCTCGCAACAGTCGAAGTGATCGACGACGAAGTGGCCGACGTCTCGGCGCCGGTTCCGGCCGCACCGGCGTCGACCGCGAACGGCGCGCACAAGGGCCGGCTCGTCGCGATCGCTGCGGTCGTCGTCGTGATCGCGCTCGTTGCCGCCGGTGTCGTGATCTTGGGCCCCGGTTCCGACCAGCCCGAGTCTCGGCATCCGACGGCGCAACCGCAGGCCGGCATCACCGCGCCGAAGGGTTACACCACGCGCTATGTCCGCGCGAAGTGCCCGGCACATGTGCTTTCGGCGGCCGCGGATGCGACATGCGGACATCTCGTAGTTCCGGAAGATCGCGTCAAGCCGGCCGGCGAGCAGGTGACGCTGCTCGTAACACGCGCCCCCGCCCGCCTGCCCGGTCCGCCGGCAGTCCCGACGATCGACATCTGCGGATGCGAGGACCTCGGCAATTCCTGGCGCGCGACCACGCCGAACTGATCCACGTGGGACAACGCGGATACACCGAAGGCACGCCCGTTCTTACGTGTCCCGAGTTCGGCGCGGCCCGCGAGCGGGCGGTGTCGAAGCGGAGTGACGATCCGATCGAGCTCGCGGACGCGACCGACGCATTTCGAACCTGCTACTCGCGCCTTGTTGCTCGCGGTATCGATCCCGCGCAGTACAACTTCGACGCGGCCGCGCGCGACGTTCTCGATCTCATGTACGCGCTGAAGATCGACCGCGCCAATTTCGTCGCGTTCGAGCACTCCGCGGCTGAGATATTCGACGTGTTGCGCCGCGCTCCCGCCGCGATCCGCACGGTGACACTCGACAATCCGCCGCCGCCCGACGAGACGCGGTTCAGCGATCCGATCGGCGATCTTTCCGGAGCTTTCACCCGCTTCGTGGGGCTCTGCATCGAGGATTCAATTTGCGGCAGCCATTATCCCGATCTCGCCTCGACGTGGCGCACGGCATACATGAAGGCCGACGCGAACCCGCCGCTCGTGACGGTTCCGAATCCCGAGGGCTCGAATCCTGCGCAGCTCCAGGTCATGCTCGACGGGCCTCGAAGTGCCGACGCACTCGCGGCCGCGCTCGATAGTGGCGACCCCGACACCTACAAGTTGATCCCTTCCGTCATCGCGCAGTCGGGTGCGGATGCGGTCGTCGCGTCACTGGCGCTCGATCAGGAGGCGTTCAATCCGACGGCACCTTGGGGGGCATTCATGTCGTACATCTGCGCGTACGACATCCATACTCAGGATGCACAAGGACTCGCGGTCGAAGCTCGGAGTCTGCCGGAATACGTCGGATCGCAGTTTGCGCACTTCGGGCAGTGGTGCTCGGCGTGGAAGGTTCCCGATATCTCCGCAACGTTGTCGGCCGGGGTCGTGAGCGATGTACCGACGTTCATCTTCCGGGGCGACCTGTCACCCTCCGGCAATCCGCAGTGGATTCCGAAGATCGAGCGCGGTCTATCGAACGTGCAGACGGTCGTCTTTCCGACACTCGCGGGGGATCTGTTGGTTGACGGTCCACCGTGCCTGAGCGCGCTGCGCCGCGAATTCCTGAAGAATCCTGACGCCAAGCTCGCCACCGCCGCGTGTGAGGATCAGCCCCCGATCCCGTTCGTCGCGCCGTAGGCGTCAGCGGTTCTCTTCGCGGCGGTGCACGTCCGCGAGCTCGACCAGATCGTTCTCGTCGAGCAGGTCACGCGGAACCCGGACGACTCGGCAGTCGGTCTTGGCAGTCACGGTGGCCGTGCGGCGACCCGAGCCTTCACCGGCGCGTTCGCCGATAACCGAACCTGGGCCCAGCTCGGCGAGTGACGTGCCATCGACGCTGACGTCGAGCACGCCGTCGAGGACGAGCGCGATGTCGTCGCCGGTTTCACCTTCGGTGAACAATTTGGCGCCGCTGTGCACCTTGTGCGGCTTGGGCGTCATCCGCCGTGGCGCATGATGATCGTCGACAGTCTGCGTTCGAGCGCGGTCTCGGCCGCAGTCGTCGAGATCGGGTTGTCGCCGTCCGCCCACGGCGTATGCGATCCGTACGCGTGGTGGTACCACTCCTCGAAGTCGATGACGGCCGACTTGCCCGACAGGGTTCCGCGTTCGTTGTAGACCCAGTGCCGCGGAAACGTGGTCGCGCCTATGAGCTCTCCCGTCGACGTGCCGTCGGCGCGAATCGTCAGCTCGAGGGTCGTCCACACACTCGGGCCGCGGAACTTGAAGTACGGCGCCTCGCCGACGAGCCGCGGCGACGGCAAGCCCGGGCGTCCTCCCGCGGTCTGGCGGAACCGCACGTAGTCGGCGCCCACTTCGGGATCGTGAATCAGATCCGGGAACGCGAACGCGGGCACGAGTACGACGAGCCGGCCGAGCTGCACCTTGCTGTTCGAGATCCAGCCGTGACCGCTCTGGCCGTGGTCGACGATGCGCCCGTCTTCAACCGTGATCCAGGCGCGCAACTCGTTGGCGAAGCGCGCGCCCTCGGGTCCGACGACGCGTTCGAGATCATCGAGTGAATCCGGTGGCGGATCGTCGTAGTGCGTGACGCCGATCTCGAATGGAGCCTGCGTCACGCCGGTAATGGCCGCCGAAGGAATCCACGAAACGCTCGTTACCGCCGACTCGAACCGCACGCCGAGAGACTAGAAGGCGCGCGTTCGAATCGCCGGACATTTCACCTTATACCGCGCTATGTGCCGCAAAGTATGTCGGGTCATTGACGGCGACGTGGCAACGCGATCAGATACCGGCACTACGCAGTTATACGTACGTGCCACGCTTCACGTGTCGCGTCTGCCGCGTGGTCAAGTGGGGACACACAACAAGTGGGGACAAGACGTGTGTAGCGATCTGATTCGGCGATGACTCGCGCTCGACGCGCGGTCGTTGCGCTCACGATGTTGATGGTTGTCGCGGGTCTGCCGTTGATCGGCAGTGCGGAGCGCGCCTCGGCGACGCCGACCGGAGTGGTCACCGATCTCGGCGTGCTTCCGGGCGACGACTTCTCGAATCCGCGGGCGGTGAACAACGCCGGTCAGGTCGTCGGTATCAGTTACAAGCAGACCGCGGGCTCTCCTAGCCATGGGTTTTCGTGGACGCAAGCGGGCGGGATGGTCGACATCGGCGGACTCGGGGGTACGCACACCGACGTGAGTACCGTCAGCGAGACCGGTCAGGTGGTCGGCACGAGCTGCTTCGCCCAGTGCACCGACGGCAACCACGCGTTCTCGTGGACCCAGGCAACGGGGATGACCGACATCGGTACGTTCGGAGGCACTTCCTCGCACGCGAGCGACGTGAACGACAACGGCCAGGTGGTCGGTTGGGCGTTCCTCTCGGGGAACGGACATGCGCACGCCCTTTCCTGGACGTCGACCGGCGGGAGCATCGACCTGGGCACGCTGGGCGGCGTAGAGAGTGAGGCCTACGCGGTGAACAACAGTGGCACCGTGGTCGGAGGCGCCCGAGTTTCGAGCGGCGAGATGCACGCATTCGTGTGGACGCCGGCGAACGGAATGACCGACCTGGGCACGCTCGGCGGCAGCGACAGCAGCGCCTGGGCAGTGAACGAGAGCGGCCAGGTCGCGGGTTACAGCTACGTGGCCGGCGGCGCGCTCCATGGGTTCTTCTGGAGTCAAGCGACCGGCATGATCGACGTCGGGACTCTCGGTGGGCAGACCACCGAGCCCGCCGTCGGAAGATTCGCGCTCGGCGCGTCCGGTGACGTGGTCGGTGTGAGCAACCTTCCGACCGCCGGCGTGTCCCACGCCTTCGAGTGGACACTGGCCGGTGGGATGCGGGACCTCGGCGTTCTCGCAGGGTCGACCAGCGAGGCCGAAGCGGTAAACGCGAACGGAGTCGTGGTCGGGTCGAGCAGCGCGAGTGTTGGCGCCGACGCATTTGCATGGTCGTCAGCCACGGGGCTCATCGATCTCCCGTCGCTCGGTGGTTCGCAGAGCGGCGCAGTCGACGTCAATGACAGCGGCCTGGTCGTCGGGTCGAGCACCACGCACGCGGTGGTGTGGCATCTTGTCGATCTCACCCCGCCGAGCATCACCGTCGCCGCGCCGGTCGACGGTGACCGCGTCGAGATCGGCCAAACTGCGCTCGCCGACTACACGTGCGTGGATGACACCGCCGACTCCGGACTCGCGACGTGCGACGGAACGGTGGCCAGCGGATCGCCGATCGACACGTCATCGCTCGGCGTGCACTCGTTCACGGTGACGGCGACTGACAATGCCGGGAACTCGGCGTCGGTTACACACACCTACACCGTGTTGCCTCCGGATACGACGCCGCCGATCATCACGTTGAGCACGCCGGCTGATGGCGCGCTGATCGCTCTCGGTCAGAATGTGCATGCGGGCTTTTCGTGCGCGGACAACGTGGGTGGTTGGGGGATCGCGTCGTGTGTCGGGTCGGTCGCCAACGGCGCGGCCATAAGCACCTCATCCCTGGGTGCGCACTCCGTGACGGTCACCGCGACTGACAACGCGGGGAACTCCTCGTCGGTCACGAATTCCTACACAGTGCTGCCGCCCGACACCACGGCACCGACCGCGACGATCGCGACGCCGAACGATGGAGCGTTCATCACGCTCGGTGCCGATGTCCACGCGGACTTTTCGTGCGCGGACGACGTCGGTGGTTGGGGGATTGCGTCGTGTATCGGGCCGGTCGCCGAAGGCGCTCCCATCGACACCAGTTCCGCGGGCGTACATCCGTTCACCGTCACCGCGACCGACAACGCGGGCAACTCGTCGTCGGTCACTCACAACTACACGGTCCGCGCGCCGGATCTCACGCCTCCGACCATTGCCGTGAGCTCCCCGGCCGACGGCGAGTATTTCGCGAAGGATCAGGTCGTCGCCGCTGACTTCTCGTGCGTAGACGATCCCGGGGGATGGGGAATCGCGTCCTGCGCCGGACCGGTCACCGATGGCTCGGCAATCGACACGAGCTCAGTGGGCGCCCATTCCTTCGTCGTGACGGCGACCGACGAGGCGGGAAACTCGTCGTCGGTCACCGATACGTACACGGTCGTCGAACCGAAGTCGGCTTCGTCGGATCTTCCGTTTGGCGGCGGTTCTGTGACGACGGACTCGGGCGCGGGTGTCTCTCCGCTCGACCCGGTTGCGACCACGGTGAACAGCCCGAACGAAGGCATCGTCGCAATCGAGCAGGGGGCGGTATCGCAGACCGTGCCCAGCGGGTTCAACTTGCTGGGTTTGCAGATGCACATCACCGCTCCGCCCGCGGCCGCCGACGTGCCGTTGACGTTGGTCTTCGACGTGGACGCCGCGATGCTCCCGGTCGGTGAGACGAAGGACTCGTTGTCGATATTGAAGGATGGCGGGCTCGTCCCGGATTGCCTCGGCGCCGCAATCGTTCCCGACGGTGTGACGGCATGTGTATCCGCGAGGGACGACGCGCCCTCGGGCGGTGGCGACGTTCGCCTGATCGTGATCTCGATTTCGGCGAGCATCTGGAACCTGGCGGTGGGCGAGCCGACCGCACCGGTCGTCACGGCCCACTCGACAAGCATCTCGGAAGGAAATAGCGCCACGAAGCCGGTGGCAGTGTCGGTGACGTTGAACGCTCCGGCTGCGGTTCCGGTCTCGGTGGATTGGTCGACCGCGAACGCCACCGCCGTCGCGCCGTCCGACTACGCGTCGGCGAGCGGCACGCTCACGTTCGCACCCGGACAGACGGCGAAGTCCGTGAACATCACGATCAACGGCGACACGACCGTGGAGCCGGGGCAGACCTTCGACGTCGTGCTCTCGCATCCCGCCGGCGTCGTCGTCGGCGGTCCATCTGCCGTCGTGACGATTCTCGACGATGATCTGCCTTTGGCACCCTCGGCGCTGACGGTGGCCCCCGGTAATGGTCAGGCGACGGTGACCTGGAGCGCGCCCGCGGGCTACGGCTCTGCGGTGACGGGATACGCCGTGACGCCCTACCTCGGCACGGTGGCGCAGGCGACGCGGGTGTTCCCGACCGCGGCGACGAGCAGGCAGATCACCGGTCTCACCAACGCCAAGGCGTACACGTTCCGTGTCGCGACGAGGACCGCGAACGGCACCGGCGCGAAGTCGGCCCCCTCGTCCACGGTCGTCGTCGGTTCCCCGACCGCGCCGAGCAGCGTGGTCTCCAAGTCGGCTTCGACTACCGCGGCAACCGGTTCGTTGATCGTCACATTCACGCTTGGTGCAACCAACGGCAGCCCGATCGCGACCCAGATCCCGCGATGTGTGTCGAGCAACGGCGGCGTGACCAAGTCCGGAGTGCACAGCGGTGCGGCCGCCGCGCCGATCACGGTCTCGGGAGTCAACACGGCCAAGGCGTACACATGCACTGTCTCCGCGACGAACGCCCGTGGAACCGGACCGATATCGACCGCGTCCACGGGAGTGACCGTCGGCGCCCCGGCGCAACCGGCCAAGCCAACCGTGGTGAAGACCGGAGTTGGCGCGCTGAAGGTCACATTCACGGCGCCGCTCACGAATGGTGCGGCGATCACGAGCTACCGGGCGACCTGCACCTCGAGTAACGGCGGCGCAACCCGATCCGTGAACAAGGCAACCGGCCCGATAACGCTCACGGGATTGAGCGTCGCGAAGAGCTACACGTGCGCTGTGAGCACGACGAACGGTCGAGGTACCGGTCCGCCGTCGACACCTTCAGCCACGATCAGCCTGTAGGTCACCCGCACCGACGAGGTGGGTCACATCTCCCGCGCTAGTAACCGATGTCGGTGACGACGACCACGGTGCCGACGTCGGCCCAGTCCCACAGTGTCTTCGCGTCGACTTGACTCATACGGACGCAACCGTGCGATTGGGGTGTTCCGAGTAGCGAGTCGGGTTCGATCGGGTGGCCACTGGGGTCGATCGGGATGCCGTGGAAGTCGATCGGATTCCCGCGGTCGGATATCGCAAAGCGGAGCGTCCACGGGAGCGTCAAGTCGCCCGACGGCGAGCTCGGCACCTTCGAGTACACCTGGTGCACACCCGCGCTGGGGAGTCCGTGCCGTCCCGACACGCTGAACGTGTGCGACACCTGGCCGTTGGCTTCGACGGTCCAAACGCGCTGCTGTTTGTTCGAGTAGACGATGCGCCGGCCCGATCCCGAGTTCGCCGGTAGCGGCGGACCCGACGGGCTCATCACGACCCAGTAGCCGTGCCCCGCCGTGGAGCGCGCGATCCCGACCGCCTGCTCGACCGAGCTCGATGGTCCGTTGGCGCCGCCCGCGTACTTCGCGGAACCGGTGCTGAAGACCGCGCCGTCGCTCGATACGAGCCAGAGGCCGGTGCCGCTCGGAGCCGACTGGAGACCCACGATCGGAGAGGTGGGGAACACGCGTGACATCGCGGGCGCGTCGCCGTAGTTGAAAATGCGCCCGTCGGCCGACGCGAGCCAGTAGCCGTGACCGGTCTTCGACGTCGCCATTCCCGCGATCGTCGAAAGAAGAATGGTCGATCCGGTCGAACCGTGGAACGCCGCGTTGCCGAACGTGAAGATGCCGCCGTCGGACGCGACGAGCCAGTAGCCGCGACCGTTCGGCGTCGAAGCCATGCCGATGATCGGTTGATTCAAGTGCATGGCGCCGGTAGATCCGTAGAAGCGCGCGTCGCCGAACGTGAAGATGCCGCCGTCGGATGCAACGAGCCAGTAGCCGTGGCCGGTCGGCGTCGGCGCGATTCCCACCACCGGTTGGTTGAGATGCATCGCGCCGGTGGATCCGTAGAAGTGCGCGTCGCCGTAGCTGAAGATCCCGCCGTCGCTCGCGAGGAGCCAATAACCCTTGTGGCTGTGCGTCGCGGCGATGCCGACGATCGGCGCGTTCAGCGTCAGGTTCGGTGCACCGAGCGAGGGTGCGCCGCCGAACGCCTGGACGGTGGCCGCCGATTCCGCGCCCGCCGGCGCGGAATTCGCGACTTCCGCGCCGAGTCCGACGACGAGCGCGAGCAACGCGACGAGGGCAATGCGTGACGACTTCCGTTTCATGCGCGCCATTCAACTCGGGATGAGCGCACGGATGCGGAATGCTGACTGTCCGGCGGACCCGGGGTCAGTGCGTCGTGACGGACCCGTCGGCGAGCACCGCGTGGGGCAGGCACAGATCGTCGTACTCCGCGAGCACGATCGTTGCGCCTTCGCCGCAGGCCGGGCAGTTGGGATCGCGCCGCACCTTGAAGTTGCGGAACGTCTCCTCGAGCGCGTCGTACGCGAGCAACCGACCGCGCAACGGCTCGCCGATGTTGAGCAGCAACTTGATCGCCTCGAGCGCCTGGATCGAACCGATGATCCCGGGCAGCACGCCGAGCACGCCCGCTTCCGCGCACGACGGCGCGAGCTCGGGCGGCGGCGGTTCGGGCAGCAGGCACCGGTAGCACGGTCCGTTGTACGGATCGAACACGGTGACCTGACCCTCGAACCGGAAGATCGATCCGTGGACCACCGGGATGCGCTTCAGCAGCGACGCGTCGTTGAGGAGGTACCGGGTGGGGAAGTTGTCGGTGCCGTCGACGATCACGTCGTAGCCGTCGATGATGTCGAGGATGTTGTCGGCGCCGAAGCGAACGTCGTAGGTGACGACGTCGACATCGGGGTTGAGCGCGGTGAGCGCCTTCTTCGCGGAGTCGACCTTGCGCTCGCCGACGCGCTCCATGTTGTGGAGGATCTGGCGCTGGAGGTTCGACGCGTCGACCACGTCCATGTCGACGATGCCGAGCGTGCCGACACCAGCGGCCGCGAGGTAGAGCGCGGCGGGTGAACCGAGACCGCCCGCACCGAGGAGCAACACCTTCGACTCGAGGAGCTTCTGCTGGCCGGCCTCGCCGACCTCGGGGAGGAGCAGGTGGCGGCTGTAGCGGTTGCGCTGTTCGGGATCGAGCACCGCGGGCGTGATCCAGTTGCGGCCCTCGTTCTTCCAACGGCCGAAGCCGCCGGTCATCGAGACGACGTCGGTGTAGCCGAGGTCTTGCAGCGTCTTGGCCGCGAACGCGGAACGGTTGCCGCCCGCGCAGTAGATGACGATCGGCGCGTCGCGGTCGGGCAGCTTGTTCTCGGCTTGCGCCTCGAGGTGCCCCCGCGGGATGAACACGGAGCCGGGGATCATGCCCTGCTCGAACTCGTCGAGCTCACGCACGTCGAGGAAGGTGGAGTCGTTGAGCCTGGCCTCGGCGGTTTCCGGATCGATCTCGCGGATGTCCGACTTGGCGGCCTTCAGAAGGTCTCGGTAGCTGGCCATACGGGGGTAAATCCTACCCGAAGGGTCGGATATTCCCAACGGCCGGATCGCCGCCGCGAGCGGCCGCGTGAATCACACCAACGCGGCCAGCGCAGGGAGCAGATCGCCGAGCTGGTCGCGGAGCACCGCGTCGGCGAGGCCGTCGAACGGCGTCTCCTCGGCGTTGAAGATCACCAGCCGGGCGCCGGCGCGCAGCGCGATCTCGGGGAGCGCCGCCGCGGGATAGACGCCGAGCGAGGTGCCGAGCGCGAGGAACACCGTGGCATCGGACGCGGCGAGCTGCGCCCGTTCGAGGTCTTCGGCCACGAGGTTCTCGCCGAAGCTGATCGTCGCCGACTTGAGGATGCCGCCGCACTCGAGGCACCGCGGATCTTCCTCGCCGGCGCGGACGCGCTCGAGCGTCTCGGACATCGGTCCCCGCCAACCGCACGTCATGCACTTGGCTTCGCGCACGTTGCCGTGGATCTCGACGACGATGTCGTCCGACTGCCCGGCTGCGTGATGCAAACCGTCGACGTTCTGGGTGACGAGGAAGTGGAGGGCGCCCTGGCGTTCGAGATCGACGAGCGCCCGGTGCGCGGCGTTCGGCTGGGCGCTCCACATCTCGCTCTTCAACCGGTTCTGCCACGCGCGCCGACGAACCTCGGGATCGCCCATGTAGTACTGGAGCGTCGCGGTCTTCTCGGCCGTGGGGTCTTTGGTCCAGACGCCGTTCGGCCCGCGGAAATCGGGGATACCCGACTCGGTCGAGATTCCCGCCCCGGTCAGGGCGACGACGCGCCGGGCGTCGCGCAGCCATGAGGCGATCTCTTCGAGCTGCGCCTGGTCGAGACGGTCCATCGCCGAGCGAGAATAGGTGCCGGTCGGATCCGGACCGGTGGGCGTCAATACCGGACAAAGGTGGCCGGGCCGGAATGTTCGATGGATATCGAACGTTCGTTTCTCGCATGACTACCCCTCTTGCGACGTCATCCCCCGCCGCACAGGCGGCCCCGCCCGAGATCCACAGCCGGGACTACGACCGCCGGTGGTGGGTCCTCGGCGTGCTCTGCGTGAGCCTCGTCCTGATCGTGTCCGCGAACGCGAGCCTCAACGTCGCGCTGCCGACGCTGGTCGATGATCTCCACGCCGGTTCGAGCTCGCTGCAGTGGATCGTCGACGCGTACAGCCTCGTGTTCGCGGGACTCTTGCTGACCGCGGGATCGCTCGGCGACCGTTACGGACGGCGCCTGGCCCTCAACGGCGGTCTCGTCGTGTTCGGTCTCGCCTCGGCGTTCGCGACGTTCTCGAACTCGGCCGCGGCACTCATCGGCGCCCGCGCCGCGATGGGCGTCGGTGCTGCGTTCGTCATGCCGTCGACGTTGTCGGTTCTCGCGCACGTCTTCCCGCCCGAGGAGCGCCCCAAGGCCATCGGCGTGTGGGCCGCGTTCGCCGGGGTCGGCGTCGCGCTCGGCGGTGTCATGAGTGGCTGGCTGCTGCAGCACTTCTGGTGGGGTTCGATCTTTCTCATCAACGTGTTCGTCGTGGCCGTCGCGCTCGTCGCGGGCTTCTTCCTCATCCCGTCGGCGAACGAGAAGCGGCACGCGCCGCTCGACCCGCTGGGTGCGCTGTTGTCGATCGCGGGTCTCGGTGCGCTGATCTACTCGATCATCGAAGCGCCCGACCACGGCTGGCTCACCGCATCAACGATCGGGGGATTCGCGGTTGCGATCGCGATCATCGCGGCGTTCACCGTGTGGGAGTTGCACGCCAAGAATCCGATGCTCGACTTGCGCTTCTTCCGTAACCCGCGTTTCACCGCGGGCGCGTCGGCCATCACGCTCATCTTCTTCGTGATGTTCGGAACGTTCTTCATCCTTTCGCAGTACCTGCAACTCGTGCTCGGCTACTCGCCACTGAGTGCGGGCATCCGGATCCTGCCGTGGGCCCTCGGCTACATGGTGTCGACGACACGCGCCGCGAGGCTGGTGGTCCGGTACGGACAGCGACGCGTCGTCAGCTCCGGGATGCTCATCGTCGCCATTGGCTTGGCGATCTTGTCCCGGTGCACCGTCGACACGAGCTACTGGGTGGTCGCGCTGAGCCTGATCGTCACCGCGATCGGCATGGGCTTCACAACCGCGCCGTCGACCGGGGCGATCATGCAGTCGCTGCCGCTCGAGAAGGCCGGCGTCGGTTCTGCGGTCAATGACACGACTCGCGAAGTCGGCGGTGCGCTCGGTGTCGCGGTGTTCGGCAGCCTCGTCGCCTCGGGATTCCACTCGGCGTTGAACGGCGCGGTCACCGGTTTGCCGGCGGCGGCGCGCTCATCGCTCGGTGCCGCACTGCAGGCGGCCGGAACATTGCCCGGTGCTCGGGGCACCGCGGCGGCCGACGGCGCGCGCGCTGCGTACGTCAGTGGCTTCCGCGGGACGCTCGTGATCGCCGCACTCGTCGCGGTTGCGGCATCGGGAATCATCTCGTGGCTGTTGCGGCCGGATGCGGCCGTGGCTGTGGAGGCTTCGGCGCAAGTCGTGGCCGAGGCGGCGTAATGTCGGACGCAGTGGAGACCCGGTTCGAGTATCCCGACCGCGATGAGATCGAGCTCGTCGAGGTCTTGCAGGCGCTCGGTGATCCGATCCGGATCCAACTCGTGCGCCTGCTCGATCGATCGAACGGCGAAATCGCGTGTTCCGAGTTCGGGCTGCCGGTCGCGAAGTCGACGGCCAGCCATCACTTGAAGGTGCTGCGCGAAGCCGGCCTCGTGACCGCGCGCTTCGAAGGAACCCGGCGCTTCTACACACTCCGACGGGACGACATCGAGGCTCGGTTCCCGGGGCTGCTCGACACGGTGGTGCGAGCAGAGGAACACGCCGCGACCTAAGTACGCCCGCTCGGTTACGTGCGTTATGTCGTCGGGGTCACGTGGCATACCTGGGTCAAGTACGCCTGGATGTGATCGGACGCCGCCTTGACTTGCGGCGTGCCGAGACCGGCGAACGTGGTGGCGGAGAGCTTGGTGACGTCGTAGTTCGCGTCTTGGAGCGCCTTCACCATCGTGCTGTAGGCCGTCCCGAAGGTTTGGAAGTCGCCTTTGAGGGCGTCAGGCGACTTCGACTCGATCTCCGTGATCGCGGGAACCACGTTTTCGTAGAGCTTCTTCAAATCGGCCGGGGTATCGCTGTTGAGGCTCGCGTTCTTGAACACCGTGTTCTCGTCTTTGCGGGCGAGGTCGCAGAAGCTGCTCCCGCTGTCGCCGCTGATCTTGATGGTCGTTGTCGTCCCGGACGCACCACCGGAGCTCCCACCGGGAGCGTTCGTCGCGGTGGTCGGGTTCGTGTTGCTCGCCGTGCCCTTCGAAGACGAGCCGCAAGCCGTGGCCGCGATGGCGACGAATATCACCAATACGAGAAGCCTCTGCGCACGCATTTCGTCCTCCAAGTGGCCACGGCTTATTGCCATTGGGACCTTCGCGCCGGAGGGTGCAGATTGCAATGATCAGCGTGCGGCGAGGCGGGGCGTCACGACTGTCGTGACACCCCGCCCCGGCATCGCCAGCTACCGACGGGGGACGGGTGCCGGTAGCGACGCTGGGTCGGGGAAGTTGGCGGGTACGGCCGCCATCTCGGTCTGGTCATCAGGCTCAAGGTCGGTGTCGTCGTCGAGCTCTTGCTGGCGGTCGCGCGCCCAGCGGACGGCTTCGTGCGCGAGCGCGGGATGGAAACCACCGTTGTGCAACGCGCGTTCGACGGTGCCGATCGATTCGCCCTCGGCGACGAGCGTGAGTGCGACCCGGCGCGCTCGCCGGCGCGCGAGCTCGATCGGAGAGTTCGTGTGGCCGGTCACCCATTCCGCGTGCCGGGCCTGCAGGGCGGCCGGGAGGCGGCGCACATGACGGCGTTGGACCGGCGGGAGCGAGCGGCGGACCGAGATGGTCGTTTCGTCGTCGTCGGTACAGGCGAGCTCGAACGAACGCAAGCGGGTGAGGCTCTTCATGAGCGGCGAGTTGTTGCTGTCACGAGGCCCGAGCCCGAGCGCAGCGGCGGTGTCGGCGATCGGCAGGTCGACTCCCTCGGGTGTCTGTTCGAACCGGTCGGCCAGGTGCCGCATCAACAGCAACGCGGTCGGGCCGAGCGTCGGCAACCAGAACGTCTCGGCGTACCAAGATCTTGGGTCGTGCCCCAACACGTCGAGCACGGGATCGGGCCACGGCTTCACGCGAATCGCCACCGGCATTGCTCTCCCATCGGGACGAATCCTTCAGATGAGAGCACCTGAGATCACGTCAAGTTGTCTGAGATATGAATATCAGACACCCAGGCGAGCGCGCAACCCGCGCGAGCTATTTCTTGCGTCGGAGTGCCGCCGCGACGGTTGCCGCGCGCAAGGCCTGCTCGCCGGTGAAGCCGAACTCGTTGCGCAATCCGCGCTCCACGGCTTCGAACCAGAGGCCCCGATCGAACAGCATCGACGCGACGTGTACGCCGGGTGTGTGCGCGAGCCGGCTCAGGTCGTCCGGCGGCGACGGAGCTGGTTGCTCGGGCGCGGGCTCAGTGTGTGTCATGTACATCGGTCCCTCCGGTCAGTCGGTCCTACCTGGGCCATCATTCGTTCGCCGGACAAAATCGGACGGGGAATTTCGGTCCGGCGCCATTCAAGAAACGGCCCCGATTTCGCCGATATACCTACTGACAGCGCTCCAGCCGTCAGAGATGCCGACCGAACCCCTGCGGTCGGCCAAGATCTCGTCGGGCGTCGTCGAGAATCCGGCCCCAGCCTCCGGAGTCCCGACGGCGCCCGCTTCTTTTCCGCCACGCTTCTGCGACGTCAGGCTCGTTTGGCGAAGACCGGCGTCGTGCAGGTTCACTTGTTCCATGAGCGACCCCGTCGACCAGCCGAACGTCGAGAAGTGGCGCGAGCTCGCAGCTTCCGAACTGCGGGGCGCTGACCCCGACTCCCTCGTTTGGCCGACGCCGGAAGGCATCGCGGTGAAGCCGCTGTTCACGGCGACCGACCTCGAAGGGCTCGAGACGGTTGGTGGCATCCCCGGGGCCGAGCCGTTCGTGCGCGGACCGCGGGCGACGATGTACGCCAACCGGCCGTGGACGATTCGTCAGTACGCGGGCTTCTCCACCGCCGAGGAATCGAACGAGTTCTATCGCAAGAACCTCGCGGCCGGACAGACCGGCGTGTCGGTCGCGTTCGATCTCGCGACGCATCGGGGCTACGACAGCGACCACCCGCGCGTCGTCGGTGACGTCGGCAAGGCCGGGGTTGCGATCGACTCCGTCGAAGACATGAAGCTGCTCTTCGACGGAATCCCGCTCGACAAGATGTCGGTGTCGATGACGATGAACGGCGCGGTGCTTCCCGTGCTCGCGGGTTTCGTCGTCGCGGGTGAGGAGCAAGGCGTTCCGCAGGAGAAGCTGAGCGGGACGATCCAGAACGACATCCTCAAAGAGTTCATGGTCCGCAACACCTACATCTATCCGCCCGAGCCGAGCATGCGGATCGTCGGCGACATCATCCAGTACACCGCGCAGCACATGCCGAAGTTCAACTCGATCTCCATCTCCGGCTACCACATGCAAGAAGCCGGCGCGACCGCAGTGCAGGAGCTCGGGTTCACGCTGGCCGACGGTTTGGAATACGCGCGTTACGCCGCGGCGCGCGGCCTCGACGTCGACGACTTCGCGGGCCGGCTCTCGTTCTTCTTCGCGATCGGAATGAACTTCTTCATGGAGATCGCGAAGCTGCGCGCCGCGCGTTTGTTGTGGGCGCGCATCATGAACGATCTCGGCGCGAAGAAGCCGGGTTCGAAGATGTTGCGCACGCACTGCCAAACGTCAGGGGTGTCGCTCACCGAACAGGACCCCTACAACAACATCGTGCGCACCGCCTACGAAGCGCTCGCCGCGGTGTTGGGCGGAACGCAGAGCCTCCACACCAACAGCTTCGACGAGGCGATCGCGCTGCCCACGGAGTTCTCGGCCGGCATCGCGCGCAACACGCAACTCATCCTGGCTGAGGAAACCGGTGTTCCGCATGTGATCGACCCGCTCGGCGGTTCGTACTACGTCGAGGCGCTCACCCAGAGCCTCGCCGACGAGGCATGGAAGTTGATCGAAGAGGTCGAGGAGCTCGGCGGCATGACCAAAGCCGTCGAGTCGGGCATGCCCAAGCTTCGTATCGAAGAAGCCGCCGCTCGGCGCCAAGCGCGCGTCGATCGCGGTGAGGAAACGATCGTCGGCGTCAACAAGTACCGCCAAACCGGCGAGTCGCACATGGAAGTGCGCGATATCGACAACGCCGACGTCCGGCGCCAGCAGCTCGTGCGCCTCGAACGCGTGAAAGCCGAACGCGATCCGGAGCGGGTGCGCGACGCGCTCGACGCGCTCACCGAGGGCGCCAAGAACGACGCCAACTTGTTGGAGCTGTCGATCGAGGCGTCACGGGCGCGGGCGACGGTGGGGGAGATCTCCGACGCTATGGAGCAGGTGTTCGGACGGCACCGCGCGGTGATCCGTTCGATCTCGGGCGTGTACGCGGGCGCGTATGCCGACGACGAGGAGTTCGCCCGCATCCGCAAGGAAGTCGACGAGTTCGCAACCGAAGAAGGCCGCCGGCCGCGCATCCTCGTCGCCAAGCTCGGACAAGACGGTCACGACCGCGGCGCCAAGGTGATTGCTACCGCCTTCGCCGACCTCGGCTTCGACGTCGATATCGGTCCGCTCTTCCAGACTCCCGAAGAAGCCGCGAGCGACGCGATCGAGAACGACGTGCACGTGGTCGGCATCTCGAGTCAGGCCGCCGGCCACAAGACACTCGTGCCGCAACTCATCGAGGCACTGCGCGCGCAGGGCGCCAAGGATGTGATCGTGGTGGTCGGCGGTGTGATCCCGGCCAACGACTACGAGTTCTTGTTCGACGCCGGGGTCAGCGCGATCTTCGGGCCCGGCAGCAACATCTGCCGCGCCGCGTCGGAGATTCTCGCGTTGGTGCGGGAGCGCCGCGCGAACCAGTGACAGCGACACGATGACCGAGTTCGGCGACCTCGCCGACGCCGTACGCGCCGGCGATCGCCGGGCGCTGGCGCGGGCTATCACCTTGGTGGAATCGACGCGCGCCGATCACCGCGCCGACGCGGTCGCGCTGCTCGACGCGGTGCTGCCCGCGACCGGTACCGCGGTCCGCGTGGGGATCAGCGGCGCGCCCGGGGCCGGGAAGTCGACGTTCATCGAAGCACTCGGGACCAACCTCGTGGATGCCGGCCATCGGGTCGCGGTGCTCGCGGTCGACCCGTCGAGCGCGCGCAGCGGCGGTTCGATCCTCGGCGACAAGACGCGCATGGAGCAATTGTCGCGGCGGCCGGAAGCGTTCATCCGCCCGTCGCCGTCGGGGGGAACGCTCGGCGGCGTCGCGCGCCGCACGCGCGAAGCATTGCTCGTATGCGAAGCGGCCGGCTTCGACGTCGTGTTGGTCGAGACAGTCGGCGTCGGCCAGTCGGAGGTTGCGGTCGCGGGAATGGTCGACCTGTTCGTGTTGCTGCTCGGTCCGGGCGCCGGTGACGAGCTGCAGGGCGTGAAGCGCGGCATCGTCGAGTTGGCCGACCTCATCGTCGTGAACAAGGCCGACGGCGATCTGCTCGACGCCGCCCGCCACACCGCGGCCGACTACGCGCACGCGCTGCACCTCGTCCGTTCCAATGACGACGGCGCGATCGACCGGGTGCGAACGTGTTCCGCGCTTCTCGGCGAAGGCATCGACGAGCTCTGGGAATCGATCGTTGCGCTCGTTGCCGCAGCCCGAGAATCGGGTGAGCTCGACGCCCGGCGCGCCGAGCAAGCCCGGGCGTGGATGTGGTCGGAGGTCACCGACACGCTGCTCGACGAGCTGCGGGGTGACGCGGCGGTTCGCGCCCGCATCGACGCACTCGAGGAAGACGTGAGCTGCGGACGAATTTCGCCGGCCGCGGCCGCGCACGAGGTGCTCGCCGCCTTTCGTTCGCAATGATCGGCGCGTAGTGCGGCCCTTCGACGAGCTGACTCGCCGCGGCCAGATCGGTCGGCTCCGATCGCTCGCGCTCGATGCACTGAGCCGGTACGACCTGGAGATCGCGGCGGTGTTCCTTCGTCGCGCGGGCGTTCAACACCGTGTTCGGGGTCGACGCGACCGACGGATCGTCGTACGCGTTCCGAGTGAGCCCGAGTCTGCGCATCCACGCCGACGATTGCGAGGTCGCGGAAGCCGCGTGGGTCGCGGCCCTGCACCGCGACACGGGCTTGGCGCGTGCCGCAGGTGATTTCGGATCGAGACGGGTCGCCGGTGGTGTGGGCGTCGATGGCGGGAGTGCCCGACGCTCGTTCGTGCGTGCTGTTCGAATGGGTTCCCGGTCGCCCGTTGCGCGGTCAGTTGCGCGCCGAGCTCGTGCACAAGGTCGGAGCACTCGCGGCGCGGGTCCACGAGCACGCGGCGGGCTACCTGAGCGAGCCACCGGCGGGTGCGCTCGTCGGAGATCACGTTTGCTACTTCCGCGCCCCACCCCGGCTCGAGGAGCTGCGTCCGCAGTACGGATCAGTGCTCGGCGACGCTGTTATGCGGGCGCAGGAAGCACCTCGACCGACTCTGGCGGCACCCGCCGCATCCGCCGCACCTGCTGCACGGCGATCTCCAGTCGGGCAACGTGATGGTTCATCGCGGCAACGTCGTGCTCATCGATTTCCAGGACCTGATCTGGGGTTTCGACGTGCAAGACGTGCAGATAGCGCTGCGTCGCGCTCGAGATCCACGGTGATTCGGGCGCCTGGAGCGAAGCGTTCCGAGCCGGCTACGCGTCGGTTCGGCCGTGGCCGGAATCCGATCCCGCCACGATCGCGGCGCTACGCGCGGCCCGACACCTGAACATCCTGAACTTCGGATTGAGCAACTTCGGGTCGAGTGGCGATGGTCCCGACCGCGACGCCTTCATCACGCGTCACGCCGAGCCGGTGACGGACTGGATGAAGACGTGATCAGCGGGTGACCGACAACTCGGGCGAGCTCGCCAATGTCTGGAACACCACGCAGTAGCGCTCGGTCGTCGCGACGAGCGCGTCGAGATCCTCGGCGCTCGCGTCCGACTCCAGATCGAACTGCAGCCGGATCGACCGGAACCCGACGGGTGCCGAGCGCTCGACGCCCAAGGTGCCCCGGAAGTCGAGATCGCCTTCGGCCCGGATGGTTCCGCCGACTTCGATGCCCCGGTTCGTCGCAACCGATCGGAGGGTCACGCCGGCGCAGGCCACCAACGCCTGCAGCAGCATGTCGCCCGAGCACGCGAGCATTCCACTGCCACCGGTGGCCGGATGAAGTCCGGCCTCGACCAACGCCCGGCCGGTCTGCACGGAACACGCGACGTCGCTGTCGGAGAGCGAACCCTCGGCGTGCAACGTGATCGATGCCGCTTCCGGTTCGTCGCGGTAGCGCTCCTTGAGCGGCGCCTGAACGCGCCGCAGCTCTTCACCGTCCATCGAGAACCCCTACATCGCAGCGACTGATCACGCCGCACGATCGTACGTGTCGGATGACGGTGATTCAGCTGGATTGATTCAGCTGGCTTTGCGAGCAGCCTCGGGGGGAGCGACTCGGCGCAGCACCTCGAGCGCCTGGGCGACACCTTGGCGACCGACCTTGCGGGTGCGCTCATCGAGCACCCAGTCGGGTCCGGCGGTGCCACCCGGCAGGAGCCGCAACTGCACCGCTCCGCTTCGGTGCGTTGTCTCTGTCTTCATGACATGAGTATCTCCTCGGGGTGAGACAGTTATTCCTGACGACCCCGTTTTCGTTAGGACGGTCGGTACCCTGATCGCCGTGGTTTATCTCGATAATGCGGCTTCCACGCCGTTGCGGGCGGAGGCTCGGGCGGCCATGGAGCCGTTCCTCACCGAGCAGTACGCGAACCCTTCGGGGATGCACGCGGCCGCGCGCGCCTCGAAGACGGCACTCGAAGCGGCCCGCGAGACGGTGGCCGAAATCTGCGGTGGCAGCCCGCGCGAGGTGGTCTTCACCGGCGGTGGTAGCGAGGGCGACAACCTTGCGGTCAAGGGTGCGGCCTGGGCGGCGCGCGACCGGAGCGGTGTTGACGGCGTCGTCACGACCGGCATCGAGCACAAGGCGGTACTGGGCGCGTGCGATCGGCTCGCCCGCGACGGCTTTCGGGTGGACCGGATCGGCGCTCACGCGAGTGGGCTCGTCGATCTCGACACCCTCGCCTCGGCGCTCGACGACCGCACCGCCGTCGTCTCGGTCATGCTCGTGAACAACGAGACTGGGATCGTCCAGCCGCTCGACGAAGTCACCGCCCTCGTGCGCGACCGAGCCCCGCAACGCGGTGCTGCACACCGACGCGGTGCAGGCGCCGGCCTGGCTCGATCTGCGGGTCGCCGCCGCCGGGTGCGATCTCGTCACGATTTCCGGACACAAGTTCGGCGGACCCAAGGGCGTCGGCGTGCTCGTGGTCCGCGAGGGTGTGGAGCTCGTGCCGCTCATCGACGGCGGGGGGCACGAAGGCGCGCGGCGCGCGGGTACGCAGAACGTCGCCGCGATCGTCGGCCTCGCGGCGGCGCTTGCGGTCACCGACGGCGCGGCGATTCGACGATTGCGCCCGCATCGCCGAGCTGCGCGATCGGCTGCAGGGTGGTCTCGCCCGCGCGATTCCCGAGCTCGTCGTCAATGGCGATCCGTTGCATCGGGTCGAGGGCATCCTCAACTGCGCGTTCCCCGGCATCGAAGCCGAGACGTTGCTCGTCATGCTCGACCAGCAGGGCGTCTACGCCTCGTCGGGTTCGGCGTGTGGCTCGGGCGCGATCGACCCATCGCACGTGTTGTTGGCGATGGGTTTGGATCCCGACCGGGCGGGCTCGTCGATTCGCTTCAGCCTCGGCGAGTCGACCACGAACGCCGACATCGACGACCGCGCTCACGGTGATCCCCGAAGCAGTTCGCAAACTGATGGCGACCGCGGCATGAGTCGCGTGCTCGTGATGATGAGCGGCGGCGTCGACTCGTCGGTCGCGGCCGCGGTGTTACAGGCCGAAGGCCACGACGTCACCGGCGTCACGCTGAAGCTGTGGGGTGGCGAGAGCGACTCGGGTTGCTGCAGCGCGGCCGACGTGGAAGACGCGCGCCGGGTCGCGGCGCAGCTCGGCATCCCGCACTACGTGTTCAACTTCACCGACGACTTCGACACCAACGTGGTCGCGCCCGTACGTCGACGCCTATTCGGCGGGGGAGACCCCGAACCCGTGCGTCGAATGCAACCGCACCATGAAGTTCGGCCGGCTGCTCGAGCGCGCCGATCAGCTCGGCTTCGAAGAGGTCGCGACCGGGTCACCACGCGCGCATCGTCGAGACCGCGAACGGTCGCTCGATCGCTCGCGGTGCCGACCCCGACAAGGATCAGTCGTACGTGCTCTACATGCTCGGCCGGCGCGAGATCGACCGCACCCGGTTGCCGATCGGCGAGATGACCAAGGCCGACGTGCGCGTCCGCGCCCACGAGCTCGGTCTACGCACCGCGGCAAAGCAAGAGAGCATGGACGTGTGCTTCATCACCAGCGGTGGCCGTTCCGCGTTTCTCGGTAGTCGCATCGAACGACGCCCCGGTTCGATCGTCGACGGGGCCGGTTCGGTCGTCGGCGCGCACGACGGTATCGACGCGTTCACCATCGGGCAGCGACGGGGGACCGGCGTGTCGGTCGGTGAGCGCCGTTACGTCGTCGACATCGCACCCGCGACCGCGACCGTCACGCTCGGCCGGCGCGAAGAGTTGCTGCGCGATCGCGTACGTCTGCGCGACATGAAGTTCCTCGATCCGCCGATCGCCGGCGTGCCGACGCGATTGATCGCGCAGACCGCGCGCGCACTCGGCGCCCGTCGCGGCATTCCTCGACGGTGACACGGTCGTGTTCGACACACCGCAACCGCGCGTCGCGCCCGGTCAGGTAGTCGCGTGTTACGACGGTGACGTGCTGCTCGGCGGCGGTATCGCAGCCGGCTGAACGGTGTTCAGGCAGCGGTCTTCAGGCAGTTGCGATGCGGCGACCGCCGGCGGTCGACACGAAGGCCGAGGTCCGGACGGTCGAGACGAGCACGACGTCGGCGTCGTTCAATGCGGCATCGTGACGACCCTTGCGCCGGGCGAAGGATTGCGGCGCCCGCAGCACGATCTCGATCGTCCCCGATCGGGTGCCGAGCCTCAGATCGAGCGCATCGGCCGCGGGCGGCGCGTGCGCGATGTGGCTGATCTGTGCAATCTCCTCGCGGCGCATCAGAACCGGGTCGGCCAGCGTGAGCGGATCGACGACGACCACACCCGCGGGCACGAGCACGAGCAGCCGGCGCGCGAGCGAATGCAATGAACGGATCATTGCGTACGCGATGGGCAAACCAACCAGCGTCGCGATCACGCCGACAACGATGCGGCCGTCAGCGAGCAGTAAGGGACCGGCGCTGACACCCGCGCCGACGAGGAGAACTGCAACGGGAACGAGCCCGACCAGGAGCGATACGGGAACGCGCAGCGGAAAGCGCACTTCGTCGCCGTATGCGAGCGAGTTGGCTGCGATCTGCGAAACCGACGCAGAAAGCGCGAACACGCACGCAACGATCGCGGTTGTGCCCGCAAGGAGTGCCGATGCCGAGCTCGTGCTCGTGACTGACGCGAGCGTCAGCAATACCGCGGCGGGCGCGACGATGCGCAGCGCGGTGATGCCCCAGGGTCGAGGCGCGAGCAGTGCGACCAGCCCGATTGCCCACGCACACCACAACAGCACCGCGGCAACGCGCGCGGGAGTCGTCGACCAGCTCGCGAGCGCGTCGCCGAGCGCACCACCGGCAGACACCGGCAGGAGAATCCACGCAACCCGCGCGCACCACAACGACAACAATGCTTTCCCGCTTCGTTCGATCACCGAGCCGAGTCGTATCCTACGAGGCACATGCCCGACCGAGTTCTTGCGTCAGGGATCGCCACCGCGATCGGCAGCCTTCCGCATCGAGATGCGACCGCTGCGGCCTCGCTCGTACTGCGCTGCCTCCCCGAGCTTCCGGCCGCGCCCGAGCTCCCGATGCGCACGCCGCTCGAAGGCGTCGTCGCGCAGTGGGCGCGTGCGATCGATGGCATCGAGGTGCAACCCGACGGCAGCCTCACAAATACGTCGCCGCTCAGTGGTAGCGCCGAGATCGACGCGACGTTCGACGCCGACGCGCACGGCGGCTTGCTCACCTTCCTCGATGTCGCGGTCGCGCAACCGGTTCCGCCGCGCCGCGTGAAAGTGCAGTGCGCGGGTCCGCTCACGCTCGGAGTCGCGCTGGTCGAGATCGGTGTCGACCCGACGATCGCATTCCGGCTCGGCGCCCGTACCGCGCGCGCCTGGGCCCGCTCGCTCGAGACGCTCGTCGGCTCGCGATTGCCCGGTGCCTCGATCGTGTTGTGCTTCGACGAACCGGCGCTCGTGCGTTGGCGGGCGGGAACCGCGCCGCTCGACCGCGAAGCCGCCACCGACATCCTGTCGACCGCGTTGGCGGCCCCGAGCTGTCTCACCGCGGTGCACGTGTGCGGCCGCGGCGATCTGCGGCTCGCGCTCGACGCCGGACCCCGTCTCGTGCACTTCGACATCGACGCGCTCGACATCGACGATGCCGTCTCGCTCTCCCGTTTCCTCGAGGGTGGCGGGTGGGTCGTGTGGGGAGCGATCCCGACCCACCGTCCGGTGGGCGAGCAGGCCGCGCCGTTGTGGAAGGCGTTGCTCGACACCTGGTGCGAGCTCACGCGCCGGGGTTGCGATCCGGCCCGCCTGCGAGCGCAGGCGTTGGTCGCACCGGCCTGCGGGCTGGCCGGGCACGGCCCGAGCCAGGCCGAACGCGCGATGAACCTCGCCCGCGAGATCGGCAACCGGGTGCACGATCACGGCGCGGCCACCAAGCTCGCCATCGGCGCCTAACTCGTCTCACCCGCTCGGTAGATTCCGGGCGTGCCGTCGAAGCGAGCTGCGTCGAAGGAAGGTGCATCGAAGTCAGGTGCGTCGAAGGAAGATGCCGAGCGCGAGAGCTGCGCGAGCTGATCGAGTACCACAACGAGCAGTACTTCGTCTTCGACGCGCCCGAGGTTCCCGACGCGGAGTTCGACGCGCTGGTCAAGGAGTTGCGCGCGCTCGAGAGCGCGAACCCCGAGCTCATCACCCCCGACTCTCCGACGCAGCGTCCGGGTGGGCGTCCGGCATCCACGTTCGCCCCGGTCGAACATCACGCGCGCATGCTGTCGCTCGACAACGCGTTCTCGCGCGAGGAGCTCGTGGCGTGGGGTGCGCGTGTCGAGAAGTTGGTTCCGAACCCGTTGCGATTCGTTGCCGAGCCCAAGCTCGATGGTCTGGCGATCTCGTTGCAATACGAGCAGGGCCGGTTCACGGTGGGCGCGACGCGCGGTGACGGGCGCGTCGGTGAAGACGTCACCCAAAACCTTCGTACCGTGAAGGTCGTGCCCGATCGGCTCAAGGGCAAGCGAATTCCCGAGCGGATAGAGGTACGCGGCGAGGTGTTCATGCCGTTGGCCGCGTTCGCCGAGCTCAACGAGCGGCAGGCCGCGGCGGGCGAGCGGTTGTTTACCAACGCGCGCAATGCGGCGGCCGGAAGTCTGCGCCAAAAGGACGCGAGCGTTACCGCGTCGCGGGATCTCACGATGTTCTCGTACGAGGTCGGCGAAGTGGTCGGCGGGCCGAAGCTGCGATCGCACGAAGAGACGTTGCAGTGGTTGCGCGAGCTCGGCTTCCCGGTCAATCCGGAGATCGAGGCGTTCGACGATCTCGCCGACGTCTACGGATTCTGCGAGCGGATGGAAGCGCAACGGCACGGGCTCGGCTACGACATCGACGGTGTGGTGGCGAAGGTCGACGATCTCGGCCAACGGGCCGAGATGGGAATCACGTCGCGCGCGCCGCGATGGGCGATCGCCTACAAGTTCCCGCCGGAAGAGAAGACGACCATCCTCCGAGACATCGAGGTGAGCATCGGCCGCACTGGGCGGGCGACGCCCTTCGCCGTGCTCGAGCCGGTGTTCGTCGGTGGCGCCAACGTCGGAATGGCCACGCTGCACAACCAAGACGACGTTGCCCGCAAAGACGTGCGCCCGAGAGACACCGTGATCGTGCGGCGCGCCGGTGACGTCATTCCCGAGGTCGTCGGCCCGGTGCTCACGAAGCGGCCGAAGGGCACGCGCCGTTGGAAGTTCCCGACCAAGTGCCCCGTATGCGGGGAGCCGCTCGTCCGCATCGAAGGCGAGGCGAACCACCATTGCGTCAACGTCGACTGCCCGGCCCAGCGGGTGCAGCGCCTGGTGCACTGGGCCGGCCGCGGCGCAATGGACATCGAGGGACTCGGAGAAGAACGGGTCCGCCAGTTCGTCGACGCCGGCCTGCTCGAAGACGCGGCCGACGTGTACGCACTGACCGTCGAAAAGCTCGTGCCGCTCGAACGGATCGGGCAACGGTCGGCGCAGTTGCTCGTCGACGGAGTCGAGGGCTCGAAGACGCGCCCGCTGTGGCGCGCGTTGGTCGGGCTCGGCATCAATCACGTCGGGCCCACGGCCGCGCAAGCTCTCGCGCGCAGCTTCGCGGATCTCGACGCGATCGATCAGGCCGATGCCGACGCGCTCACCGCGATCGACGGTGTCGGACCGACCATCGCGCAGAGTCTTGGTCAGTGGTTCTCGATCGATCGCAACCGTCGGCTCGTCGCGCGGTTGAAGGAAGCGGGCGTGAATCTCACCGGCGATGCCGGTCCGACGATCGAGATCATCGACGAGTCGCTCGCGGGAATGACGTTCGTGCTCACCGGTTCAATGGAACGGCACACGCGTGACGAAGCCGCGGCCGCGATCACGGCGCGCGGCGGGAAGGTAACCGGCAGCGTTTCGAAGAAGACGAGCTACGTCGTGTTCGGCGACAGTCCCGGATCGAAGTTGACGAAGGCCGAGCAGCTCGGCGTGCCGATGCTCGACGAAGCCGGCTTCGAGGCGCTCCTCGCGAACAAACCGTGAGAGCGCGCGCTAACCGACCTTGAAGTTCCAGCTGTACGGGGTGATGAGCTGCCCCGCCTTCGCTTCTTCGTAGGTCTTGTTCGACGGCCACGCCTCGAACGTCGCCGTATGTGCACCCGGTCGGAACGCGGTGATGTCGTGGCCGACCTTCGGCTGGAACACGAACTCGTAGAGGCTCGGATTGTCGAGCTGATCCTGCGGAATCAGGTGCTGGTCGATCGAGAGCTGGCCGGTGTACCGCGCGAGCAACGAGATGCTGATCGAGGCCTGCGGAAGGATGTTTTCGCCCTGTTGCGGATCGACCGCGACGATCGGACCGGGAAGGTTTTGCGACGGATTGCCGCGCACTTCGCGCAACGTTCCGAAGATCGCGAGATTGACGACGAGGAGAATGACCACCGCGACGACCGCGACGCGTTCGGGATGCTGAGGTCGGCGTAGCGCCACGCGGGCACCGTATCGCCCGAGTTCTGCGGATCGCGAACGCAACCACGCGATGACGCGATCGCGCGTGTCTCGGCCGCTACCGTGGTCGGAATGCCGGGAAGTGTTGGCAGCGACCTCCCGGGCCGGGTGCTCGCGGGCCGCTATCTGCTGCATGGCGCCATCGGTACCGGTGCCAGCGGTCGCGTCTACGTAGCCGATGACCAACGTCTTCGTCGTCGGGTCGCGGTCAAAGTGCTGCACGCCGCGCTCGCCGACGACACCGCATTCCTGCGCCGATTCCGGGCCGAGGCCCAGCTGGCTGCGTCGCTGCACCACTCCAACATCGTCACCGTGTACGACTGGGGCGAAGACGACGTCCCCTTCATGGTGCTCGAGCTCCTCGAGGGTGGCAGCCTCCGTTCGATGCTCGATCAGGGCACGCCGCTCACCGTTTCGCAGGCCGCACGCGTCGGCCGCGACGTCGCGTCGGCGCTCGAGTACGCGCACGCCCGCGACGTGCTGCATCGCGACGTGAAGCCGGCGAACCTCCTGTTCGACGAGCACGGCATCGTGCGCGTCGCCGACTTCGGACTCGCGCGAGCACTGGCCGAAGCGAGCTGGACCGAACCGGCCGGCGGAATGCTCGGGACCGCGCGGTACGCGTCGCCCGAACAGGCGATGGGTTTGCAGCTCGATGCGCGTTCCGATCTGTACGCGCTCGCGCTCGTTCTCGTCGAGGCGGTAACCGGTCGCGTTCCGTTCGCGTCCGATACGACGATCGGCATGCTCACCGCGCGCACGCAGAAGGCGTTGCGCGCGCCCGATGAGCTCGGTCCGCTCGCGGCGGTCATCGATCGGGCCGGTGGTCTCAATCCCGAAGATCGATATCCCGACGCGGGCACGATGCGACAGGCACTCGCGGATGTCGGCGACGCACTCCCTCCGCCCGGCGCGTTGACCCTGGCGGGGATGTTGGATCAGACCGATCCGCATCCGACGCGCGTTGCGGTGGCCGTCACGGAGCCGTCGCCACTCTTCGATCAGGACGCCACCGAGATCGCGCTCGCACCTCCGGTGACGCCGCCCGATCGCGCGGGCCGCGATCGCGAGCAACTTGGCCCAACGCCGCCGGTTGGTGCCCTTCGTGGTCGCGATCGTGTTGATCGCGACGGTTGGCCTCGCGGCGTCGGCCTTCGCTCATGTGAGTGGCGCGTCCACGATCGCGGTCCCGGGTCTGGTCGGGCGCACCCAGGAATCGGCGAAAGCACTGGCCGAACACCAGGGACTCAAGATCGGCAACATTGCCGAGCAGCCGTCGTCGGATCCCAAGGGCGTAGTGGTCATCCAGTCACCCACGGCCGGCGACTTCACATCCGGCCGCACGGTGAATGCTCGTGGTGTCGACCGGACCCGCGCCGGTTGCGATCCCCGAGATCGTCGGCAAGCCCTGGGCGACCGCGCAGAAGCAGCTCGATGCCGTCGGCTTCGACTACAGCACGAGCTCGGTCTTCAGCGACACGATTCCGTCCGGCAATGTCATCTCGGTCGATCCGCCCGTGGGAAAGAAGGTCGCACCCGACGCGCAGATGGCCGTCGTGGTGTCGAAGGGCCACGCGCCGGTCGGGATTCCGGATCTCACGGGCAAGTCGTTGAAAGATGCATCCGACGCGCTCAGGGCGCTCGGCTTCAAACCGGTCAAGGGGCTCGATGTGTTCAACAACGACGTGCCGGCCAAGGGCGTCGTGAAGACATCTCCCGCGGCCAACACCGATGCCGCGTTCGGTTCCCAGGTGACGATCACCCTGTCACGGGGACCGATCCTCACGACCGTGCCGCACCTCAAGGGCCTCACGCTCTCCGAGGCGCAGGGCCGCCTCGACGACGCCCACCTCGAGTTCTCGATCCACGGATCGGTGCGCGGCAACCAAGTCGTGGTAGATCAAACCCCGGCGGCCGGATCACGAGTGCCGCTCGAAACGACCACGGTCGAGCTCACGTTCGGCCGGCCGTTCGGGCCATAGGCCATGAGGCCATAGAGGCGTAGGGGAGACATCATGGGTGCACTCGACGGACGCGTCGCGATCATCACCGGCGCCGGGCGCGGGCTGGGACGCGAACACGCGCTGCTCTTTGCCAGCGAAGGGGCCAAGGTCGTGGTGAACGATCTCGGGGGCGACATGCACGGCGAGGGTGGCGATCCCAGCTCCGCGATGCAGACGGTCGACGACATCAAGGCCATGGGCGGCGAGGCGGTCGTGAACGGTGACAACGTCGCCGACTGGGACGGCGCGAAGCGCATGGTGGATCAGGCGATCGACTCGTTCGGCGACCTGCACATCCTCGTCAACAACGCCGGCATCCTGCGCGACCGCGTGATCATCAACATGACCGAAGCCGAGTGGGACGCGGTGATCGCGGTGCACCTGAAGGGCCACTTCTGCCCGACCCGGCACGCGGCGGCCTACTGGCGCGAGCAGACCAAGGCGGGCAAGGAAGTGCCCCGGTCGATCGTGCACACCTCCTCCACGTCGGGACTGTTCTCGAATCCGGGTCAGGCCAACTACGGCGCGGCCAAGACCGGTATTGCCACGCTCTCGCAGATCTGCGCCAAGGAGCTGAGCCGCTACGGCGTGCGGTCCAACGCCATCGCGCCCGCCGCCCGCACCCGCCTCACCGAGGCGACGCCCGGCCTGTCGGAGGTCGTGAAGGCCCCCGACGACGGCTTCGACGTGTGGGATCCGGCCAACGTGTCGCCCTTCGTCGCCTACCTCTCCACCGCCGATTGCCCGTTCACGGGCGAGACGTTCATCGTCCAGGGCGGCAAGGTGCAGCGGGTCCAGTCGTGGTCGGCGGCCGAGGCCATCGAGAAGAACGACCGTTGGACCGTCGACGAGTTGGCAGCCGATGGCCCGAAGCTCGCGCGGCCCCCAAAGAAGTAGGCGGCGAAGAAATAGGCGGGCCCGAAAATAGGCCGTTCGGCCTCGTCGGCATTGCGTAGATATGTCCGACTCGCGCAGCTAGATGTCATCCAGGTCACATTTCATGAGTCTTCCGGCCTCTTGTTGGCAACAGTTCGCGCTGTCATCGTCCGATGACGTTCTCAGTCCGGCGCGTATGCGGCGGACGGATAGCGGGCGGATTCCAGGGGCCAACAATCGACCAGTACCAACCGTCGATGCGAGCAAGTGGTGGGACTTCCAGGGGCGGGCGCCTGTCGGAGGTCACAGAAATGTTCGTCGGTGGATCATTCAGGAGCGCGGCGTGATGCGCCGGATACCTCACGGAGCAACAACTCGGCCGCCGCTGGCGAGACCGGGCAGCGGATACGGGCGACCGGTAAAACTCGGTCCGTCGAACCAACTGCATGCGTACGCGACTCGTTCCCGGGCGCGCGTCCGCGACTTCGGCATGTTGCTCGCGGTTTCGCTCGACGAGAGCTGACGTCTGCTCGGTGATGCTCGGGCGTCTTCGGCGCCGCGCCGGGGCTTACTCGGTGATGCTCTGGAGATCCTCGGTGAGCTGGGAGTTGCCGCCCTGGCCGCCGGCCTGCGCCATCATCAGCTTCGTCATGTCACCCTGAATCCGCACCTTGCCGGCCATGAACGCCTGCATGCCCGCGGCCGGGTTGTTGGCGACGAACACCTCACGAGCGGTGTCGATATCGGTCGACAACGTGAGGTCGGCGCCGTCGGTGTGACCCTTGCCGAACAGGGTCTTTCCGTCACGCGCACCCATGTGGAACTCGGTCTTCGTGTCGCCGTCGGTGACTTCGAGATTCATGACGAGGTTCGGAGCCGGAGGCCCATCGGTGCTGTGCTGATTGATGAGCTTCGCAGCGGCGTCGAACCAGCCGTCGGACAGAAAGGCGTGCTTGTCGGTCACTCGAAACTCCTCGCATGCGGGCGTACGCCGGGTCCGGCGCCACATCGTCGGCGGCCGATCGTAGGGGAGCACCGCGGGTTGCGTCGAGACGGTTCCGTCGAGGCGCGCCCGTCGGTCCGGTCGCCGCGTGGGGTCCTGTCTACGCTTGGGCGATGGCAGGCACGAGGCTCGAACGCATCGAGGCGCACGCGCGCAACGAGAAGTGGAAGAACCCGCCGCTCCGCATCGAGATGTCGGAGTGCATCAACTGCGACGCGTGCCTGCGCCATTGCCCCGACCAGTTCGGCGCGATCTTCAATCACGGTGCCGACGTGGTGATCGTGCCCGAGCTGTGCAGCGGTTGCGACAAGTGCCTGCCCGCGTGCCCGGTCGATTGCATCTATCCCGATCCGGAGTGGACGCCCGCGCCGGGCGAGTGGTGGGAATTGCCGCTCAGCAAGCTCGATCCCTACAAGTAGCGTCAAGCCGTGGCATCCGATTCTTCACTGACCCGCGCCCAGGTCGAGCATGTTGCCGGTCTGGCGCGCCTCGCGCTCACCGACGAGGAGATCGACGCGCTCACGACCGAGCTCGGCGCGATCCTCGAGCACGCGGCGCAGGTGTCGGCGCTCGACACCGCCGGGGTGCCCGCGACCGCGCACCCGCTGCCGCTCGTGAACGTGTTCCGCGCCGACGTGGCGCGTCCCGGCGTGAACCGAGACGAAGTGCTGGCCTGCGCGCCGGAAGTCGAAGACGGCCGCTTCCGGGTGCCCCGCATCCTCGGCGAGGCACCGTGAGCCCGAACGAGGCGAGCGATTCCGCAGTCGCGATCGCGGCCGACGTTCGCGCCGGTCGCCGGCGCGCGCGTGACGTGCTGGAAGAGCATCTGGCGCGCATCGACGCCCGTGAAGCCGACGTGCACGCGTTCAATCTCGTGCTCGCCGATTCCGCGCGCGCTCGTGCCGACGAGGTCGACGCCGCGGTTGCGCGCGGCGATGATCCGGGACCGCTCGCCGGGGTTCCGGTCGCGCTCAAGGACAACTTGTGCACGCACGGGGTGCCGACCACCTGCTCGTCGCGGATCCTCGAGGGTTGGCGACCTCCCTACGACGCGACCGTCGTCGACCGGTTGCGCGACGCGGGCGCGGTTTCGATCGGCAAGACGAATCTCGACGAGTTCGCGATGGGCAGCTCTACCGAGAACTCCGCGTTCGGCCCGACCCGCAATCCGCACGACCTCACGCGGGTGCCCGGCGGTTCGAGCGGCGGATCGGCGGCTGCGGTCGCGGCTGAGTTCGCGCCGCTCGCACTCGGATCCGACACGGGCGGCTCGGTGCGCCAGCCCGCGGCGCTGTGCGGGGTGGTCGGGGTCAAGCCGACCTACGGCGCCGTGTCTCGCTACGGGCTCATCGCGTTTGCATCGTCGCTCGACCAGATCGGCCCGTTCGCAAACTCGGTCACCGACGCGGCGCTGCTGCTCGAAGTCGATCGGTGGTCACGACCCGCTCGACTCCACGTCGATCGACGCGCCGCCGCCCGCCCTGCTCGCCGATCTCGATCGGGGAGTGGAGGGCTTGCGGGTCGGCATCGTCGAGGAGTTGACCGATCACGAGGGCATCCAGCCCGAGGTGAAGGCCGCGGTCGAAGCGGCGGCGAATGCGCTCACCGACGCCGGTGCGAAGATCGAACGCGTCTCGGTGCCGTCGACGATGTACGGCCTCTCCGCCTACTACCTGATCGCGCCCGCGGAAGCGTCGTCGAACCTCGCGCGGTACGACGGCGTGCGCTACGGATTGCGCGTGCCCGCCGTCCGACATCAGCCATATGAACGCCGCCACCCGTGACGCCGGGATTCGGACGCGAGGTCAAGCGTCGCATCATGCTCGGCACGTACGCGCTGTCGGCCGGCTACTACGACGCCTACTACGGGCAGGCCCAGCGCGTGCGGACGTTGATCATCCGGGAGTTCGAGCGGGCATACGAACAGTTCGACGTGTTGCTCTCGCCGACTTCGCCGACGGTCGCGTTCGAGTTGGGCGCCAAGACCGCCGACCCACTCACGATGTACCTCAACGATGTGTGCACCATCCCGTCGAACCTGGCCGGGCACGCCGCGATGTCGGTGCCGTTCGGTGCCGCGGGTACACCGGCATTGCCGATCGGGGTGCAGGTGCTCGCCCCGGCTCGAGGCGAACCGGTCATGTTCCGGGTCGCGCGGGCCATCGAACAGGCCGCGCCGGCCTCATCGGTTTCGGGAGGTGCGTCGTGACCGCAACCGAAACTCGCCAGTGGGAAACGGTGGTGGGGCTCGAGGTGCACTGCGAGCTCGCGACCGCCAGCAAGCTGTTCTGCGGATGCGCGAACGAGTTCGGCGACGAACCGAACACGCACATCTGCCCGGTGTGTCTCGGCTTCCGGGGTCACTGCCGGTGTTGAACGAGCGGGCCGTCGAGTACGCGTTGCGTGTCGCCGAGGCGTTGCATCTGCGGGTGCCCGAGCGGTCGATCTTCTCGCGCAAGAACTACTTCTATCCCGATATGCCGAAGAACTATCAGACGTCGCAGTACGACGAGCCGATCACGATCGACGGGTGGCTCGACATCGACGGCGTTCGTCTCGGCGTGACGCGCGCGCACCTCGAGGAAGACACCGGCAAGTCGTTGCACGTTGGTGGGGGCGGTCGCATCCACGACGCCGATCACTCGCTGGTCGACTACAACCGCGCCGGCGTCCCGCTGCTCGAGATCGTCAGCGAACCCGACATTCGCTCGGCCGAACAGGCGAAGCGTTACGTCGAGGAGCTGCGGGCAACGCTGCTCGCGGTCGGCGTATCCGACGTGAAGATGGAAGAAGGTTCGCTCCGGATCGACGCCAACGTTTCGGTCCGGCCCGTCGGTACCACCGAGTTCGGGACGCGTGCGGAGATCAAGAACTTGAACTCGCTGCGTTCGCTCGTGCACGCGGTCGAGTACGAGACCGAGCGGCAAGTGGAGTTGATCGAGTCGGGCGACCGCGTCGTGCAGGAGACCCGGCACTGGGACGAAGACGGTGGCCTCACGATCTCGGGCGGTCGAAGGAAGAAGCACACGACTACCGGTACTTCCCGGAGCCGGATCTCGTTCCCGTGGCACCAACCGACGAGATGCGCGCCCAAGTGCACGCGTCGATGCCGGAGCTGCCCGCCGCCCGGCGCGCCCGGCTCATGGACGCGTGGGACATCAAAGACGAAGACGCACGTGTGCTCGTCGACGTTCCCGGCCTGGCGGATTACGCCGAGCGCGCGGTCGCGGCGTTGAAGTCGGGTACGCCGAAGGACGTCGCCAACTGGGTTCGCCAAGAGGTGCTCGCCTACGTCAACGAGAACGGTCTCTCGCCGAGCATCCTCACGCCCGAGATGCTCGCCGAGCTCGTCGACCTGTTGGCGGCCGGCGTCGATCTCGCGTGGCCAGGCCAAAGACGTGCTCGCCGAATCGATGGCCGAAGACAAGTGGCCCCGTTCGATCGTCGAAGAACGCGGACTTACCCAAGTGAGCGACGCCGGTGAGCTCGCGGCAGTAGTCGAGCGCGTGCTCGCCGCCAACGCCGACGCGGTCGCCGAATACCGCGCGTCCGAAGATGACAAAGCCCGCAAGAAGAAGCGCGGCTTCCTCATGGGCCAGTTGATGAGCGAGCTCAAAGGCAAAGGCAACGCCCAGGTCCTGAGCCAACTCCTCGACGAAAACCTCGCCTAGCACTACCGTTCGCGAACTCCCCCCGGCTCTTCCCTCGAACTTCTCGCGTTTGACGACGAAATTCGGGTGGAACGCGCAATGAACGACGCGGACCAGAAGATCGCGGCGATGGCGGAGTTGCAGTTCGGTGCGTTCTCACGAGCGCAGGCGGCGAGAGCGGGCCTCTCGGACCGATCAATGAGTCGCCGGGTGATGAGTGGGCGATGGGTGGAGGTGTTCCCGGCCGTCTATCGCTTGCCGGGTGCGACGCGGACGGGTCGACAACGAGCGATGGCCGCAGTGTTATGGGGTGGTGACGAGTCGGCGATCTCGCATACGACAGCCGGTCGGTTATTGCGCCTGGATGCGGTGAGGTACGACCGGTTGCACCTGTCGCTGCCCGAGAGTGTTGGACGACGCCTCGGCGACGTGGTGCTCCATCGGATGACCGTGCAACGCGGTGACGCGGTGCTCGTGGACGGGATTCGGTGTACTTCGGCGACTCGTTCGATCGTTGATTGCGCTTCGATGATGGATGACGAAACGCTCGAAGCAATGTTCGAGCAGGCGAGGCGGATGGGGCTGACGAGTGCACACACGCTGACCCGACGGGCCAACGAACTGTGCGGGCGGGGTCGACCGGGATCGGCGCGCGTTCGGCGGTTGGTCGCGGTGCAGAACCCCGACGACCGCGCGCTCGAGTCGCGGCTCGAGGTGAAGCTCGCGCGCTTGCTGCGAAGGAGCTCGCTGCCGAAACCGCAACGGCAGTTTCCGGTCGGCCGGTTCCGGCTCGACTTCGCGTGGCCTCATACGAGGATCGCGTGCGAGTGCGACGGCTTCGAACACCACGGCGCCCGCCTCTCGTGGAAGCGTGACCGCCGACGACTCGCGGCGATCGAAGCTGCCGGCTGGCGCATCGTCCACGTCACGTGGGTCGACGTGACCGAAAACCCCGAACAGACTGTCGATCGACTCTCGCTCGCGTTCGCGAGGTGGTTAGGCGCGGATGGCGGCGAGGATCGTGGCTACTTGGTCGGGGTCGAGTTTGGAGCCGGTGTCGAACGAGATGCGTTGCACGAGGTCGCCGTAGCGGGCGCGGACCTTCGGGCCGATCTGGTCGGGAGTTCCTTCGACGCTGAACGCGTCGACCATCTCGTCGGTGATCAGGGAGCTCATCGTCGCCCAGTCGCCGGTCTTCGAGAGCCGGTTCAGCTCCGGTTGCAGGTCGCCCCAACCGTGCACGTCGAGGATCACCTTGTACGCGGGCGTCGAGCCGTAGAACGCGAGGCGCGGACGGATCGCGTCGCGCCCGGCCGCCAGTTGCTCGTCAGTCTCGGCGACGACCGCCATGAGCGGGAACGCGATCTCGACGTCGGCGAGCGCTCGCCCGCCCGCCGCGGCACCGCGTGTCAATGCGGGGATCGTCAGCTCGCGCAGTGACTGCTCGGTTCCGAACGGGTGCACGATGAAGCCGTCGGCCACCTCTCCGGCCATCTCCGTCATGCGCGGTCCGACGCCGGCGAGGAAGATGCTCGGCAGGCCGTAGGGACTCGGGCCCGGGGTCGAAGAACGGCGTCATCAACGTGTGCCGGTAGAACTCGCCTTGGAACTCGAGCGGCGCGCCCGTGTGCCAGCGATCCCAGATCGCACGGATGGCGAGCACGAGCTCGCGCATCCGATCGACCGGTTGCGACCACGGCATCGAGAACCGCTTCTCGATGTGCGGCTTGATCTGCGTACCGAGACCGAGCCGGAACCGGCCGTGCGACGCGAGTTGGAGGTCGTACGCGGTCTGCGCGAGCGTCATCGGATTGCGCGGCGAACGCGATCGCGACCGCGGTGGTGAGCTGCACCCGTTCGGTGTGTTCCGACGCGAGGAGCAGCGGGAAGAACGGATCGTGTTGGCCTTCGAAGCTGAACACTCCGTCGTAGCCCGCGGCTTCGATCGCGGCCGCCGCCTTCGGGACCGAGTTGAGGTCGGTGGTCGTCGAGCGCGGCGTCGATCTGCATGCGTGCCTCGTTTGGGTTCGGTTATTCGATGGCGTCCGCAGCCGGATCGTGCTGCGATGGCGCCATGGATGAGTACGGGCCCGCAACCTACGGCGAGCGCGTCGCCGACGTCTACGACGAGTGGTACTCGATACCCGAACCCGACGCGGAGTGTCGCGCTCCTCGCCGACCTCGCGGCGGGCGGACGGGCGCTCGAGCTCGGGATCGGGACGGGCCGAGTCGCGGTCCCGCTGGCTGCCACCGGCGTCGAGGTCCACGGCATCGACACGTCACCCGCGATCGTCGCGAAGCTGCGCGCCAAGCCCGGCGGTGACGCGATCCCGAGTGACGATCGGTGACATGGCCGACGTACCTGTCGACGGCGAGTTCTCACTCGTGTTCGTGGTGTTCAACACCTTCTTCATGCTGACCACGAAGGAGCAGCAGGAGCGTTGCTTCCGCAATGTCGCCGCCCATCTCGAACCCGGCGGGCGGTTCCGTCATGCAGGTGTTCGTGCCCGACACGTCACGGATCGAGCGCGGTGAGAGCCTCACCGTCAAGAGCGTGGGCGTCGACATGGTGCGCCTCGACGCGACCCTGTTCGATGCCGACGCGCAGCGCACCGAGACCACGCAGATCCGCATCACTGAATCCGGCATCCGGCTCGTGCACGCGCGTATCCGCTTCGCCTTCCCACCCGAGCTCGACGAGATGGCGCGCCTCGCGGGCTTGGAGCTGGAGTCACGCTGGGGATCGTTCTCCCGTGAGCCTTTCACCGACGACAGCCCGATCCACGTGTCGGTCTACCGGCGACCGTTCTGAGTCGACCGCCTACGTCGCGACCGGCGTGACGACACGCTTCCGCACGCGCGACGCGATCCAGTAGGCGAGCACGCACAACGCCGCGAGTACCACGCCCGCGATCACGTAGGTGGTGTTGCTCAGCTGCTCGCCCGGCGGCTTCGACGCGGCGACGATCCCGAAGTACGGCGCGATGCTCGACCCGAACACGATCGGACCCGGCCGCGTCGGCTCGGGGAGGAACCCGGTGACGTTGTCGGTGCGGAACGCCTGGACGGAATCGCCGATCGGGTTCACCGTGACGCCGTCCATCGCGTGCAGCCGGCCGATGTCGCTGCGAGCGACTCCGCTGATCACGTCGACGTGGCCGGCGCCCAGCGCATCGATCATCGCGTTCGTGGTCGGGAAGCTCCGGAAGACGATCTGGTCGAGCGGGGGACCGCCCGGACGACCGAGCACACCGAGCTCGACCGAATCGTGCGTGGTCGTCACGACATGCCATGCACCATCGCCGACACCGAGCGCGGCGCTGTCATCGTTGATGTCGGGAACTTTCGTGTACACATGCGCGGGCACGACATTCAGCCGCAACCCGGGCAGCACCTGATTTCGGCGAGCTCGTCGTGATCGCGACGGTGTGCGCGTCGAGCGCCCGGGCCGTGAGCCCGTCACCGTGGCGCCGACCACGGCCAGTGGTCGTCGCGCGCGTGGTCGACCGAATAGACCACGTCGGCCGCGGTCACCGGTTTGCCGTCGGACCAAGTGAGGCCGGGTCGCAACGTGTAGCGCCAACCGTTCCCCTTCGCCAGCGGGATCCAGGCGATCGCGATACCGGCGGTCGGTTCGATGCGAGATCGGATCGAGCGCGGTCAGCGTCGGATATTGGATGTTCCACACTTCGTGCGCGACCACGCTGTCGCCGGTTCGGGGATCGAGCGAGCCGATGGCTCCGACAGTCCCAACGGTCAGCCGCAATGGTTGGGGGCCGCCGGTTCCGGCCATGCCGGCCGAGGCCGGCGACGCCGGCCGAGAGCGCGACGAACATGCTACGACGAACGCAACCGCGCCCAACCGAACCAGCGAGCTACGCACGACGCCAACGCTTGCGCGCGCGATCGCGCATGATCTGCTCCGTCGCGTTCAGTCCCGGGATACCGGTCACGCCGCCGCCGCCGTGCGTCGCGCTGCTCGCTTGATACAGACCCGCGATCGGCGTGCGGAAATCGGCGTAACCGGGAGCGGGTCGCATGTGGAAGAGCTGATCGGGCGAGAGCTCACCGTGGAAGATGTTGCCGCCGATCAATCCGTACTCGTGCTCCATCTCGTAGGGCCCGATCACCTGACGACGCAGGATCGAATCGCGTGAATCCGGGGGCAACCGCGTTCACTCGGGCGACGACGCGATCGGCGTACGACTCGAGCTCGTCGGTGTCCTTCGCCGACGCCCACTGGTGGGGCACCCATTGCGTGAACATCGAGACGACGTGCTGGCCTTCGGGTGCAAGCGTCGGATCGAACACCGACGGGATGCAGATGTCGGCGAACGGGAAGCCCGGCGGCGCGTCCGCCGACTGCGTCTTGGAACGCATGCTCCACGTCGTCGAGTGATTCCGCGAGCACGATGGTCCCGCCGTGCACCTCTGGGTCGAAACCCGGCTTCGCAGTGAACTCCGGCAGTCGGTCGACCGCGACGTTCACCTTCACGGTTCCGCTCCGCGTCTTCCACCGCTCGATCGCCTCGACGAAATCGGTCGGCAGCGCGGCGCGATCGATCTGGTCGAGGAACGTGATCTTCGGGTGGGTCGCGGCGATCACCACGTCGGCACGGAGCTCTTCACCCGACTCGAGTGTCACGCCCAGGACGCGACCGTTGCGCGTGTCGATGCGCGCGACCGGCGCGTCGGTGCGGACAACCGCGCCGTTCGCGACCGCGGCGTCGCGTAACGCGTTGCTCACCGCGCCCATGCCGCCTTCGGGGAATCCCCACGTGCCCGACTGTGCCCGGATGTATTGGCCCCGCTGTGGTCGGGCTCGGCGTCACCGATCTTGTGGTGCGCCATCACGTAGGCGGTTCCGGGCGATCGCGGTCCGGCCCAGGTTCCGATCACGCCACTCACCGACAGCACGCCTTGCATCTGCGGCGACACGAACCACTCGTCGAGCAGGTCGGCAATGCTCGACGTGAACAACCGCGTCACATCGCCGACACCGGAAACCCCGAGCCGCCGCAACGTCCATGCGAGCCGGCCCTGGTCGAGCAGGTCGCTCGGGCGCAGCGATCCCAATCGCGGCGGGATGGTTTCGAGTAACGGGCCGAGCACCTTCGCGAGCCGGCCGAGCCACGCATCCCAGCGCTCGTAGGCGTCGGCGTCGGCGCCCGAGAACTTCGCGATCTCCGCGTGCCGGCGCCGCGCGTCGTCGGGGAGCTGCAACGAACGGCCGTCGGCATAAGGGACGAAGTAGCCGTTCTGCGGATACATCTTGTATCCGTGCCGGGCGAGCTCGAGCTCGCGCACGATCGTCGCCGGGATCAGGCTGACGACGTAGGAGAGCGAGCTCATCTTGAACGCCGATCCCCACGGTTGCTCGGTGGTCGCCGCGCCGCCGACGTTCGCTCGCCGTTCCAACACGGTGACGCGCGCGCCGCGTCGAGCGAGCAGCCCCGCGGCGACGAGGCCGTTGTGGCCGCCGCCGATCACGATCACGTCGAAGGTGTCGTTGGTGCTCACCGGGCGAGCGACTCCAACGCCGCGTTCCACGAGTCGAGGCCGGGTACGTGCGCGTTCGGATCCTTGGCCCGCTCGTCGGCGCGCCGCAGGTCAAGGATCGCGGCGAGATCGGGATCGTCGCCGAGCTTGCGCGAGCTCGCGGTCGGCGAGCGCATCGCCTTGCATCGCGAGCGTCTCGACACTCCGCACGCTGAGCTGGTTGCGGTAGCCGGGATCGGTCGTGACGAGGTAGCGCTTCGCGATCACGTGCGCGCCGACGAGGTGCGCGACCCGGGGCCCGAGGAGGTCGCCGACGAGCTCGGCGCCGCGGCGATCGTGATCGGTGTGGTCGTCGGGAGAGACCACGTCGGCGATGTCGTGGACGAGGCCCGGCGACGGCGAGCTCCGGGTCGTCGGGATGCTCGGTACGCAGCAACGCCGCGCACTGGAGCGCGTGCGCGAGCCCGTCGATGTGGGGCTCGTCGTTGATCGTCGCTCCGCGCGCGAGGAGCTGCATGAGCTCGGCGACCGAGCCGATCGGCGGCTCGTGTCCGTCCCCGCGAGGTGTCATTGGCTCATCTTCGCAGAGGAGGCGCTGGCTACCCTGGCGACATGGCTGAGAACAATCGTCCCCGGAGTCACGAAGTCACCGACGGCGCGGCCCGCGCGCCCGCCCGCGCGATGTTGCGCGCGGTCGGCATGACCGACGCCGACTGGGGCAAGGCGCAGGTAGGGGTGGCGTCGTCGTGGAACGAGGTCACGCCCTGCAACATGCCGCTCGACCGGCTCGCCAAGCGCGCCAAGGTCGGTGTGCGTGATGCCGGAGGCTTCCCGCTCGAGTTCGTGACGATCGCAGTCTCCGACGGCATCTCGATGGGGCACGAGGGCATGCGGGGCTCGCTCGTTTCCCGCGAGATCATCACCGACTCCGTCGAGTGCATGATGCACGCGGAGCGGTTCGATGCGCTCGTCGCGTTCGCCGGCTGCGACAAGAGCCTGCCCGGCATGTTGATGGCGGCGGCCCGGGTCAACATGCCGTCGATCTTCCTCTACGGCGGTTCGATCATGCCCGGTCAGTACAAGGACCAGGCGCTCGACATCGTGAGCGTGTTCGAGGCCGTCGGCGCGTGCGCGGCGGGCACGATCACCGAGAACGAGCTGGGCGAGATCGAACGGCGGGCGTGCCCGACCGAAGGTTCGTGCGCCGGGCATGTTCACGGCGAACACGATGGCGTCGGTGAGCGAGGCGATCGGGATGGCGCTGCCCGGCAGCGCGTCGCCGGCCGCGGTCGATCGTCGCCGCGATGACTTCGCGTACGAGTCCGGCCACGCGGTGATGCGGCTGCTCGAGCTCGATCTCCGGCCCCGCCAGATCATGACCAAGGAAGCGTTCGAGAACGCGATCGCGGTGGTCATGGCGCTCGGCGGTTCGACCAACGCGGTGCTGCACCTCATGGCGATCGCCAACGAGGCGCGCGTCGACTTGGAGCTCGACGACTTCAATCGCATCGGTGCGCGCGTTCCGCACGTCGCCGACATGAAGCCGCACGGCAAGTTCCACATGTTCGATCTCGATCGGGTGGGTGGCGTTCCCGTGGTCATGCAGCAGCTGCTCGAAGCGGGTCTGTTGCACGGCGACTGCCTGACCGTCACCGGTCGCACGATCGCCGAGAACCTCGCCGAGCTCGCGCCGCCGCCGCCCGATGGTTCGGTCGTGCATCCGCTCTCCGAGCCCATCCACCAACAGGGCGGCATCGCGATCCTCACGCGGCTCGCTCGCGCCGAAGGGTGCGGTCGTGAAGGTCGCCGGCATCGACGACCTCCAGTTCAAGGGAACCGCGCGTGTCTTCGACGGCGAGGCCGCCGCGATGGAGCAGATCATCGCGGGCAAGATCCAGCCCGGCGACATCGTGGTGATCCGCTACGAAGGGCCGAAGGGCGGACCCGGCATGCGCGAGATGCTCGCGATCACCGGCGCGATGAAGGGCGCGGGCCGGGGCGAAGATGCCGCGCTCGTGACCGACGGTCGCTTCTCCGGAGGCACGCAGGGGTTCTGCGTCGGTCACATCGCGCCGGAAGCGGTCGACTGCGGCCCGATCGCCCTGGTCGCCGACGGCGACGCGATCGTGATCGACGCGGTCGCCCACACGATCGAGCTCATGGTCGACGATGCCGAGCTCGAGCGCCGCAAGAAGAACTGGAAAGCCCCCGAACCTCGTTACACGAGCGGTTTCCTCGCCAAGTACGCCAAGCTCGCACAAGGCGCGGAGACCGGCGCGATCACGAACTTCTGATCGTGCCGAGATCTGGAAGTCGAGGCGGCGCGCGCGGTGCTCGACGCGCACGCCCTCAATCGGGAGATCGCGCGCGTGCACGCGCCCGACACGTGGTTCCTCAAGCGGGGGACCACGCCCGCGGCGTTGCGCCATGCGTTGATCGGGAACCAATTCACCGCGCGCGCCGCATCGGGAAGCAGATCATCCTCGACACCGCGGACCCCGACACCCGCCTCGGCGTGCATCTCGGGATGAGCGGGCGGGTGATCGTCGACGGCGAAGAAGCGGGCGATCCGCTCGTCTACGCGAGCAACCGGCGGGTGTCGAAGTGGCATCGCTTCGGTGTGCACTTCGCCGACGGCGGGTCGTTCATGCTGCGCGACCCGCGCCGGCTCGGTGCGGCGGAGCTCGATCCCGACGAGATCGCGCCTCGGTCCCGACGCGCTCACCGTCACCGCGGCGCAGCTCGATCACGCCCTCGGGAAGCGCACCGCGCCGATCAAGGCGGTGCTGATGGATCAGGCTCGGATCGCGGGCCTCGGCAACCTCCTGGTCGACGAGGTGTTGTGGCGGGCGGGAATCGATCCGGCGCGTCCGGCCGTCGCCATCGGTCCCGACGAGCGGCGCGAGTTGCACAAGGCGAGTGCGCGCGACGTTGCGGGTGCTCGGCAAGCGGGGCGGATCGCACACCGGCGACATGCCGCGCGATCTCGACATTCCCTGCCCGCGTGACGGCGCCCACCTGATCCGGCGCACGGTCGGCGGCCGCACGACCTATTCGTGCCCGGTCCACCAGCACTGAACCCGAGTTCTCCGATCCGGGGTTCTCGAATCGGCTGTTCGCGTATCCATCTCCGGCCGTCCAACCGTTCGTTGCCTGCGTGCCAGACGTGGACGCGTACGTTGCCCCGCAATGGCGGAGTCGCTCGATCGGATACCGGGCTCGACGAGGTACGGGCCAACCGCGCGCTGGTCGGCGTCACCCACGGCGATTTGGGCCGGCTCGATTGGTACGAACAGGCTGCGTGCCGAGACCGCGACTCGCGGCTCTGGTTCTCGTCGTACCGGCGAACCATCGACGGCGCCATCTCCGTGTGCCGTCGCTGCCCGGTCCGGCCCGCGTGCCTGGCGCTGGCGATGGACCACCCCGAGCTGGTCGGGGTGTGGGGCGGGACCGACGAGGTGGAGCGCGCCCGCGCCCGGCGCGAGGACGCGGCAGGCTCGAGCGCCTCGGTTAGCCGAACGCCGTCTCGGATATCTCCGATCGGCAGTCAACGAAACGTCGTCCTGCGGGATTGAGATGATGTGGGGACGACGGCCGAGGGACCACCCGAGTTCGCAGCCGAGTTCGATCGGCTCTTCGATCGGGCCTACGCGGTCGCGCGCCGGCTGATCGGCGATCCGACCGCGGCCGAGGACGTGGCCGCCGAAGCGTTGACCCGCACCTACGTGCACTGGAATCGGGTACGCGGGTTCGAATACCGCGACGCGTGGGTGGCCCGGGTCGCGACGAACCTCGCGATCAAGGCAACACGGCGTCGAGGTGCGGCCGGTGAATCGGTCACCGCGGACACGAGCGACGCCACGACGCTCCGGCTCGCACTCGTCGACGCGCTCGATCGCCTTCCCCGCCGCCAACGCGAAGCGGTCGCGCTGCGGTACCTCGCCGACCTCACCATCGACGATGTCGCGCTGACGATGGGTGTGAGCGCGGGCACCGTCAAGCAGTCAGTCCACCGCGCGCTGCGCACTCTGCGCGACCAGTTCGGTACCGATCTCGAACCGATCATCGAGGAAGCTTGACGTGAATCAGCACGAACGCAACTGGCGAGATCACCGCGACGAGCTGTTCGACCGCGTCGTGAAGCAAGGCCGAGCGCGGAAGCGTCGCCGCGCGTTCGGTCGGTGCGGCAACGGTGGTCGCGCTGGTGCTCGCGATCGCGGGCGGTCTCTATCTCCCGGACCGCGACAGTCACGCTCTGCACGTCGCGAACAACCCGCACGACACCACGACGACGGCGCCTCCGGCGAAGGACGACGCGTGTGCTCCTCATCGGCGACTCCGTGATGCTGCAGGCGAAGCCGGCGCTCGAACAGGCGATCCCGGGCGCACACGTCGACGCCGGCGTCTCGCGCCAGCTCGGCGATGCGGTCGCTGCACTCGAGGCCGTCAAGCAGCAAGGTGAGCTGCCGCCGACGATCGTCATCCACCTCGGCGATAACGGGCCCAGCGAAGGCGATGTGTTCGAAAAGGTCACTACCGAGTTCAAGTCGATCATGGACACCGTCGGCTCCGAATCGCAGGTCTACTTCCTCACGCTGAAGCTCCCGCGCCTGTGGGAAGCGACCGTGAATACCGCGCTGTACTCCGAAGTCGCGGTGTTCCCGAACGCGCACGTGTTGGCTTGGCACGATGTCGCACAGTCGCACGGTGACTGGTTCCTCGTCGACAGTTTCCACCTGAGCGCGGCGGGCAAGACCGCGTACGCCGCGTTCATTCGCGATGGAATTCGTAACCCGGTGTCGACGTTCTCCGATCCCTTTGCCGCCGGCGCGATTCCGCCGAGTGGCTTCGTCGTAACCGACGACCCGAAGGCTGCGCCGGACCGGCAAGGGACGTCCTTCACCATGGAGGTTTTCGACGCCACGGGGAAAGACCTCGGGCCGCTTCCTCGCGCGACGATCAGCAACGACTCCTTGAACGCGCCGCGACACGTACTGATCGCCACAGACGACGCAGTTCGTCTCGAGCCACTGCCGCTCGAAGCGCCCGGTGACGTGCCCGGCGGTTGCACGCGGACGGAGACGGACGAGGCGCTCGCGGTTGCGTTGTGCGGTTCCGACTCCGGCTACAACGTGCTCGGCGATCGCATTCTCGTGAACAACGGAACCGGTTGGTCGCAACTCATCGGACTCCCGCCGGTCGCCGCGGGCAGTGATCCGCCCGTTGGGCATTGGGCCTGGGCGTCACCTTCGCCCGACGGCCGTTGGGTCGCGGCCGGGTGGTCGAGCGAATGCGAGGTTCCCAAGGCCTTCCTCGTGTCGGTCGCCGACGGGTCGATGCACACCGTGACTGGCGAGGTGAGACAGGAATGGCGAATTGCGCCGGAGTCGGGATTCATCGGTTGGTCCGCCGACGGATCGGCGATGGGAGTGTTTGGCGGCGATTCCGCGTGCGGAACGCCGGCATCCGTCCCGCGCGGGATCTATCTCGTGGCGCCCGATACGGGCTCCCGCCGGCTGTTGCTCGTCCTCACACCGTCGCAGAGCGTGCTCACGTGGAATGCCGTCGACGATAAGCGGAATCCGTGATAGCGTTCCCGCCGATGTCGTCGTCCCCGAACACCCTCCTCGTAGTTATGTAGCGCACGGCTGCTCTCACGCGCCCGTGCGCTCTTCCGCCCCTCGCCCGCAGGCGAGGGGTTTTTCATGCCCGCTTTCGTCATCACGAATCCAGCCGAAGAGGAAACCATGAAGCTGACCGGCGCCCAAGCCCTGATCAAGAGTCTCGAGATGGAAGGCGTGGAGGTCATGTTCGGCCTCCCCGGCGGCGCGATCCTCCCCGTGTACGACCCGCTGATCGACTCGTCGATCCGCCACATCCTCGTGCGCCACGAACAGGGCGCCGGGCACATGGCATCGGGCTATGCGCAGTCGACGGGTCGTCCCGGCGTCGCGATGGTCACGAGCGGTCCTGCCGCGACCAACATCGTCACGCCGCTCGCCGACGCGTACCTCGACTCGATCCCGATGGTCGTGATCACCGGTCAGGTCGCGTACAAGTCGATCGGTACCGACGCGTTCCAGGAGTGCGACACGGTCGGCATCACGATGCCGGTCACCAAGCACAACTGGTTGATCTCCGACCCGAACGACATCCCGCGCGTCATCCGCGAGGCCTTCCACGTCGCGACCACCGGCCGGCCCGGCCCGGTGCTCGTCGACTTCCCGAAGGACATCGCGAACATGACGATGGAGTGGTACTGGCCGGAGCGCGTCGACCTTCCCGGCTACAAGCCGACGGTGAAGGGTCACCCCAAGCAGATCAAGGACGCGGCCAAGCTCATCCAGGAGTCGACCCGCCCGGTGATCTACGCGGGTGGCGGCATCCTCAAGGCGAACGCGTCGGCCGAGCTCCAGGAGTTCGCCGAGCTCACGAACGCGCCCGTTGTCACCACGCTTATGGCGCGGGGCGCGATGCCCGACTCGCACCCGCTGTGTCTCGGCATGCCGGGCATGCACGGCAACTACACCGCGGTCACGTCGATGCAGAAGTCGGATCTGCTCATCACGCTGGGTGCGCGCTTCGACGACCGTGTGACCGGCGACCCGAAGGCATTCGCACCCGACGCCAAGGTCATCCACGTTGACATCGACCCGGCCGAGCTCGGCAAGGTGCGGCGTCCCGAGGTGCCGATCGTCGGCGACGCCAAGTCGGTGATCACCGAGCTGATCAAGGCGGTGAAGAGCGAGCACACCAAGCACGGTGCGCCCGACACGACCGAGTGGATCACGCAGCTGAACGAGTGGCAGGACCGCTTCCCGTTGCGTTACCAGCAGCTCGACGGCGGACCGTTGAAGCCGCAGTTCGTCGTCGAGTCGCTGCGCGCGAACACGCCCGACGACTGCATCCTCGTCGCCGGCGTGGGTCAACATCAGATGTGGGCGAGCCAGCTCTGGCAGTTCCGTCACCCGCGAACGTGGATCAACTCGGGTGGTCTCGGCACGATGGGCTACGCGGTGCCGGCCGCGGTCGGAGCCAAGGTCGGCCGTCCGGATCGGATGGTCTGGGCGATCGACGGCGACGGCTGTTTCCAGATGACGGCGCAGGAGCTGGTGACCGCGAGCTCGGAACAGATTCCGGTGAAGATCGCGATCCTCAACAACGCGTACCTCGGAATGGTGCGCCAGTGGCAGGAGCTCTTCTACGAGGAGCGCTACAGCGAGGTGTACCTGTCGCCCGATCTGCCCGACTACGTGAAGTGGGCGGAGGCGATGGGCTGCGTCGGTATGCGCGTCGACACCGCCGACGACGTGGTCACGACGATCGAGAAGGCCAACGAGGTGAACGACCGTCCGGTCGTGATCGACTTCCGTACCGACTGGCGCGAGAAGGTGTACCCGATGGTGCCCGCGGGCGGATCGAACGACAACATCATCCTCGGTCCCGAGTTCGGCGAAGGCGGTCGGTAGCCATGGCGAATACCACGACCTCAGGCATGTCGAGTGGCCATCACATCCTGACCGTCACCGTCGAGAACAAGCCGGGCGTGCTCTCGCGCGTCGCCGGTCTGTTCTCGCGGCGCGCGTTCAACATCTTCTCGCTCGCGGTCAGCCCGACCGACGACGAGCGCTTCAGCCGGATGACGATCGTCGTCGACGCCGAGTCGGCGCCGCTCGAACAGATCGTGAAGCAGCTGAACAAGTTGATCCCGGTGATCAAGATCACCGAGGTCGCGCCCGGCGAAGGTGTCGAGCGCGAGCTGATGATGGTCACCGTGCAAGCCGACGCCGAGGCGCGGAGCCGGGTGACCGAGCTCGCGTCGATCTTCGACGGCAAGATCGTCGACGTCGGTCACGACTCACTCACGATCATGGTCGCGGGCCAGTCCGACAAGCTCGACGCCTTCAGCGATCTGGCCAAGCCGTTCGGGATCGTCGAGCTCCAGCGGACGGGCCGGATCGCTCTGGCCCGCCTCGCCCGCCAACCGGTGAAGCTGCGGTCGGTCAAGACCGCCCGCGCCTGATTTTCCACCGATGCGTCTGTGACCCACAATGGGTGTGGGTCACAGACGCATCGACCCCCGCACACCGCCTGACCTGGGAGAACGCGTAATGCCCGCAACCGTTTACTACGACAACGATGCCGACACCGGCCTGATCGCCGACAAGCTGGTCGCGATCCTCGGCTACGGCTCGCAGGGTCACGCCCACGCGCTGAACCTGAAGGATTCCGGCATCGACGTGGTCGTCGGCCTGCGCGAAGGATCCAAGTCGAAGGCGAAGGCCGAAGCCGCCGGCCTGCGCGTGTTGCCGCCCGGCGACGCGGTGCGCGAGGCCGACATCGTCATGGTGTTGCTGCCCGACACCGAGCAGAAGAAGGTCTACGAGGCCGACATCGAGCCCAACCTCGTCGACGGCAACTCGCTCGCATTCGCGCACGGGTTCAACATTCACTTCAAGCAGATCGCACCGCCCAAGGGTGTCGACGTGTGGATGATCGCGCCCAAGGGGCCCGGCCACCTCGTCCGCCGCACCTACGACGAAGGCGGCGGGGTGCCGTGTCTCGTCGCGGTGGAGAACGACGCGACCGGCAAGGCGAAGCAGATCGCGCTTGCGTACGCGAAGGGAATCGGCGGAACGCGTGCCGGCGTGCTCGACACCACGTTCGAGGAGGAGACCGAAACCGACCTCTTCGGTGAGCAGGTCGTGTTGTGCGGCGGGCTCGTCGAACTCATCCGCAACGGCTACGAGACGCTGGTCGAAGCCGGGTACCAGCCGGAGTCAGCGTACTTCGAGACGTTGCACGAGGTGAAGCTGATCGTCGACCTGATCTACGAGGGCGGGATCGCGGCGATGAACTACTCGATCTCCGACACCGCCGAATACGGCGAGATGTCACGCGGCCCGCGGATCGTGTCCGCGCAGACGAAGGCGGAGATGAAGAAGATCCTCGGTGAGATCCAGTCGGGCGAGTTCGCCCGGGAGTGGATCGCCGAGAACGAGAACGGCCGCCCCAACTTCGACAAGATGCGCGAGGCGGCCGCGCAGCACCCGATCGAGAAGGTCGGCGCCGAGCTGCGCGCCATGATGCCGTGGATCGCGGCGGGCAAGCAGCGCGTGCAGGACATCTCCGGCGGCTGAGTTGCTCAGGTTCGTTTCGCCAAGTCCCAGATGAGCAGGTAGGGCAGGCCGAGAAACGCTTGGCGCGTCGCGTCGGGGAAGGCCTGAGAAGCTCGGGAAGCTCGCAATCATCGCCTCGCTCGCCAGAGGTTCGTGACAGCCGACGATCTCGAGGCCGGCACTGACGATCGCCGCGACGTATTCGTGCACGTTGTGGATGAGGTTGGGCACGTAGTTGATCGTCATCGGATCACCGGCCGCGACGTCGGGGCGAGTGTCGGTCACCGGGAACGCGGCCATCCCGCCGGTCGCGCAGATCGTCGGGTGCATGTCGGTCGTGATCACTCGACCACCCGGCTTGAGGACGCGCGCGAACTCCGCGTACACCGGTCCGAGATCCTCGACGTGTGACAACGCCAGACCGCAGACCACCAGGTCGACCGAGTCGGTCTCGACTGGAAGTTCCTGCATGCGTCCCTGGTGGAACGTGGCGCCGGGGATCTTGGCGCGGGCTCGTTCCAGCATCGCGTCGGTCGCATCGACACCGATGACTTCCCAGCCCAACTCCGACAACATCGCGGCGTGGCGCCCCGTACCGCACGCGGCATCGAGCGCGACGCCCGGCCGCGACGCGCCGACCAGTTCGGTGAAGACGGGTTCTTCGGTTTCGATCGCGGGATTCGGTCCGTCGTACCGCGGCGCCCACATCGAGTAGCCGGCGTCGACATCGTGGCGGATGATGTCGATCATCGTCGACAGCGGAGGTACCTCGACCGATCGGACGAGCAGGGCGATCTCGTCGGCGCGCGGTTGGACCGCGCTCGGATCAGTGAAGAGGCGCCGGATCATCGCGAGCCCCTCGACTGCCATGAGGTAGTTCGCGACCTTCAGCTCAGTCGTGGTGCTCATCGCCGGATCGTACGAGCGAGGGGTCACCTCGGACATCCGATTTTGTGCGGGCCGTGTCGAAATGGCGGTTGAGCTCGTTGGCGTATTCGATTCCGAGGCTCGCGCCGTTCTCGGTGAGCCAGTGGCTGAGGGCGGTCGGCGCGGTCGCGGGAGCAAGCGTGTCGGCGAGACCGTCGGCCATCGCGTGGTACTCGTCGCTCGTCAGCAGAACGTCGTGCAACACGCGGTTGAGCACCGACGAGAGCGGCGGCAGCAACGCGCCGGGAACGCACACGATGCGAGCGCGGCTGTGGACCGCGGAACGAATCGCGTGAACGATCTCGAGGAACGTCGGTCGCTCCGGTCCGACCGCGTCGATGATGCTGTTGGTCGATTGGCCGGCGGCACTGATGCAGAGGTCCGCGAGATCGTCGACGTGTATGGGGCGAACGCGGTATTCACCGCGGCCACCGACCGCGAACACCGGCAAACGCCGGAGCAGCCACGCGATGTTGTTGAGCAACACGCCGTCGTTGCCGAACAGGATCGCCGGGCGCAGGATTGCGTACGGCACGCCGGTCTCGGCCAGCGCGCGTTCCACGAGCGCCTTGCCTCGGAAGTACGGATATCGAGACTCGATCGTCGGGTTGGTGATGCTGATGTGCACGATGCGCTGCACCCCGGCCTGGCGGGCCGCGTGGAAGAGGGTCCGGGAGTTCTCGATGGCTTGCGGATGGTCAGTGGTGCCATCCGCGAAGCGCACCCAATACGTGTTGTAGAGCATGGTCGCGCCCTCGAGATCGCGCACCAGCGCGGGCATGTCGGAGAAGTTCAGCTCGCGTACATCGATGGGCTGGGCGGGGTCGGGATGTTGCGGATGACCCGTGATGGTTCGCACCGCGCGCCCGTTGGCGAGCAATCGTTGTGCGATCGCTCGACCGCTGTAGCTGAACGCGCCGGTCACGACGTCGACTCCGGTATCGACGTGCGCCGCGTTGGAATCGGTGCTCGTAGCGGTTGTGGTCATCGCGCATCCTCCGTTTGGGTGTTCGCCGCGGTTCCGCCGAAGACAGTCCCGCCGAAGACAGTTGCGAGCTCGCGGGCCCGATCGAACAGGCGCAACGCCGGGGCGCGGTCACCGTCGAGCTGGCTGAGCATCTCGAGGCCGAGGTACAACGCGACGACTGCGTGGGCGGCGTCGTCGATCGGCACCAGGGATGCAAACGGTGAATCCGCGACGATCGCCTCGATCGCCCGCTTCGTGAACGTGCGCCAGGGGGCGATCACCTCGGCGACGCGCTCGCCGAGACCGGGGAGGTTCCGGCGCCCGCGATCATCTGGGCGAGCACGGTCACGTATCCCTCGTCGAGGTCTTCCCGGAAGATCTCGGTCGCGACGGCGACCCACTCCGCCGGCGTCGTCGCGGTCGCGACCGGCGACGAAATAGCGCGCCAGGCGCCGGTCGCTGACCTCCGACGAGGCCGGCCAGCAGCAGATCGGACACCGAACCGAAGTGGTAGAAGACCAGGCCCGGATTGACGCCCGCCCGGGTGGCGATGGCCCGGGCGCTGGCTCCGGAGAAGCCGTCGAATCGGAGGCTCTCGATCGCGGCCTCGACCAGCGCGGCGCGAGTCGGGTTGGCGTCACTCGTCTTCGCCGTACCTGCCCGGCTCGCCCGGCCCGCCTTCGCCATCCTGTCCTCCGGACGAGTTGCCTCAGTACGATTTGATCGAGTGATCAAATCATACGCTCAATAACTTTGCGCGAACCAATCGGCGGTGCGGGGCGTCATACCTGGCGTGACCGGGGAGAGAGACGTTGTCGGCGACTGGGTCCAGGGCCGATACGCCCGTGCGTTTCGCACCGCGGTCCTGATCTGCGGGAATCGCGCCGACGCCGAAGAGGCGGTGCAGGACGCGTTCCTGCGGGTGTGGCGATTCCGGGATGCCCTTCCCGCGGGCGCGAAGCGTGACGCCTGGCTCTACCGAGTGCTCGTCAACGCGTGTTACTCGAAGCTGCGCCAAGAGGTGCCGCGCCGCGACCGAGAGCGCGAACCGCTGGCATCCGAGGTCTCGTTGACGCCGACGGACGATTCACCCGAGTCGGCGGCCGAACAATCCGAGGCCGCCCAGATGTTGACGCTGAGCCTGCGCGATCTCCCCGAAGCACTGCGCGTCGTGGTGGTCCTGCGTTACTACGCGGATCTCAGCGAACGCGAGATCGCGATCGCAATCAAGCGTCGGCCCGGCACCGTGAAGTCGCGGTTGCACGAAGCGCGCCGCCGGCTGGCGGCCGACGCGCGTCTCGCCGGATGGGGCCGTGACGCGGAGGAGATGACGCAATGATCGACGAAGCGGTTCTCGAAGAGCTCCTCGCCCAGGCCGGCGACGAGATCCCGGTGCCCGCGGCCGGTCCCGAGCATGTCTTGGCGGCGCTCGCGGTCGTTTCCGAGCCGAGCCGTCGTTCCCGACCGCGACTCACGAAGCCGCTCATCGCCGCGGCCGCAGTTCTCGTCGTCGCGCTGGCCGTCGTACCGACATTGCACGGTTCGTCGAGCTCGAAAACCGTGGCGGTATCCGCGCCCGCGATCCTGCACGACAAGGAGCGCGCGATCGAGCAGCTGCACGGGCAGACCGCATCGGGGTCGGGTGCAAACGGTGCGTTCGGCGTCGTCCCGACGAGCACCGTGCCGGCCCCGTTCACCTCGGGCGGCTCGGTGAACACGACCGCGGGGAGCACCGCGCCGGGCAGCACCGCGCCGGGCGGTCCGGTCGACGCGGCCAAGATCGTGAAGACCGGCACGCTCGATCTCCAAGTTCCGCACTCCACGCTGCGGACCGCGGTCAATCGGGTTACGAGCGCGACGGTCGGTCTCGGCGGCTACGTCGCGAGCAGCAAGACGAGTTATGACGGCACCGATCCCACCGCGCAGATCACGGTGCGCGTACCTGCGTCGCAGTTCGAAGCCGCGATCGCACGGCTGCGCGCGGTGCCGGGTGCGAAGGTGCTCGCCGACAGCGAGAACGGGACCGACGTGACCGCGCAGTACGCCGACCTGCAGGCGCAACTGACCGCCGCGACTGCCGGGCGCGACGCACTGCTCGTGGTGCTCTCGAGGGCCGAGACCGTCGGCGACATCCTGGCCGTCCAAGACCGGGTGACGGCCGCGCAGAGCACCGTCGACCAGCTGCAGGGCCGCATCAACGTGCTCAACGATCAGTCGAGCTACTCGGCGCTGGCGATCACGCTGTCGGAGAAGCCGGCACACGCGGCGACGACCGCGGTGCGAGTCACACCGCCCAGCGGTATTTCCAAGGCGTGGGCCGACGGACGCCAGGGTTTCTCGAACGGCATCGAATGGATCATCGCTCGATCGGGCGGTGCGCTCATCGTTCTGCTGGCCGGCATCGCGCTGCTGTTCGGGATCCGCTACCTGTACCCGATCGTGCGGCGCGGGCTCGTGTAGTCGCGGCTTCAGATGATCTTGATGCCGTCGAGCACACGGCCCGCGTAGCTCTCGTCGCCCGTGATGGTCACCATTGACTTCCACGGGCGGCGTTGTGTTCCCCAGACCACGAAGTCGTGCGAGCTCGACGTAACGGTCGCGACCGAGTCGGCCGACGTGCCTTCGGTCACCAGCACGCGTCCGTCTTCACCGCCGGGTGCGATGGTCCACGTGCCGCCACCGGTTCCTTCGAGCACCAACGTGATCGGCCGGTCGACGAAGGCGAGCTTCTCCGCGCACATCCACGGCAGGCCCGCGAACATCCACTCGAGCGTGGGTCGGAGCCGCATCTCGTCACGCGGCGGTTCGGGACGATCGATCGGGCCGTTCGGCTTCAGGATGTCGTTGCGCAGGTGGCAATAGTTGTCGAACAAGAACGTGCTCGGCATGATTGCCATCGGGTGCGTGCCGAGGTCACCCATCGGCAACATCGCCTCCGACATAGGGGGCTCCTGGAGCGTCGCCGCGAGATCGGCGACTTGACCGCTGTAGGTCTCGAACTCGGCCAACACTTCTTCGACGGTCCACGCTCGGCGCTCGGCAACGGGAGGTTCCATCGCGTTCTCGGTGCCGCCGCTCATGTCGGGCATCATCGACGGGTCGGCGACACCGTGCAGGACGCTCGCCATGTGCGCGATCACGTCGCGGACGGCCCACCCGTCGCAGTCCGACGGCGCGTTCCATTCGGCATCGGTGAAGCTCTTCGCGAGCGTGAGTGTCGCGTCGCGTTCGGCGCGCAGTCCTTCAACGGCCAGTGTGCTCATTGTTCGCCCCTTCAGCTTCTGGGTACTTGCGACCACGGGAGATCGCGGTCGACGCGCGGTTCGCCGGGCAGGCCGAGGATGCGCTCACCGAGGATGTTGCGCATGATCTCGGAAGTCCCACCTTCGATCGAGTTGGCGCGCGAGCGGAGGAAGAACTTGCGGGCCGTTCCCGGTGCGCCGTCGAGCGCGGGTTCCGACGGCCGGCGGAACGTGTAGTCGTAGTCGACGATGCCGGCGGGGCCGAGCGCGTCGATGCACCACTCGTAGACCTCTTTGTTGAGGTTCGCGAACGCGAGCTTGGCGATCGATCCCTCCGGACCCGGATTGCCGGCCCGTGCCTTCTGCGCGGCGCGCATGTTGGTGAGGCGCAAGACCTCGGCGTCGCACCAGAGCTTCATCAACCGGTTGCGCTGCGTGGGGGAGTGGTCGGTGGTGTGCTTCCACGTGTACAGCGCTTCCGCGATCGAACCGCTGCCTCGCTTCGGGCCGCCCCCGCCGCCCGAGCCGATGGTCGTCCGCTCGTTCATGAGCGTGGTCATGGAGACGCGCCAACCGTCGCCGATGTCGCCGATGCGATCGGCATCCGGCATCCGCACATCGGTGAGGTACACCTCGTTGAACTCCGCTTCGCCGGTGATCTGCCGCAGTGGCCGCACCTCCACGCCGGGCGCGTGCATGTCGACCATGAAGTAGGTGAGACCCTTGTGCTTCGGGAGATCGGGATCGGTGCGCGCGACGAGCATGCCTTTGTTCGCGAGGTGCGCGAGGGTGTTCCAGACCTTCTGCCCGTTCACGATCCACTCGTCACCGTCACGAACTGCGCGCGTCGAGAGACCCGCGAGGTCGGAACCGGAGCCGGGCTCGGAAAAGAGCTGACACCACACGTCTTCACCCGTGAACATCGGGCGCAGCGCGCGCTTGCGGAGCTCGTCGCTGCCGTGGGTGACCATGGTCGGCGCCGCGAGATACAGGTTGAAGAACAACATCGCCTGTGGCGGCGGTGCACCCACTTCGCGCAGGCGAGTATCGATGTGGCGTTGGACCCGGCCCTCGAGGCCGAGCCCGCCGAAGCCTTCGGGGAAGTGCGCCCAGGCCAGCCCGCGGTCGTACTGCGCGCCGCGGAACGTGATCGCATCGGTCGTCTTCGGATCGTGCGCCGCGAGCAGATCGTCGATCAGCGCGTCGACCTTGGACGTGTCCAGGGGACTCTCTTCGCTCATGAGGGCGAGCCTATTCTCAGGTCGTGACGGGCGTCTTGGGAGCGAGCCAGCCCGACCTCCTCTACCGCGCCAGCAGATGGCGCTCTCGCTCGGCACCCACATCATCATCGCCTGCTTGGGCATGGCGTTCCCGTTCATCGTCGTCATCGCGGAGTGGCGCGGGAACCGCACCGGCGACGCGGTCTACACCGCGCTGGCCCACCGCTGGGCGAAGGCCATGGGCGTGCTGTTCGCGGTCGGCGCGGTCTCGGGAACGATCCTGTCGTTCGAGTTCGGGATCCTCTGGCCGCGCTGGATGGGGCGCTTCGGCGCGGTGATGGGCCTGCCGTTCGCGATCGAAGGGTTCGCGTTCTTCCTCGAGGCCATCTTCATCGGGATCTACCTCTACGGCTGGGACCGGCTGCCCGCACGCGTACACCAGGCAGTCGGCGTCGCCATCGGAGTGGCGGAGTCGCGTCGGCGTTCTTCGTGGTCGCGGCCAACGGATGGATGAACGACCCCACCGGCTTTCACATCGTCGGCGGCCAGGTCGTGAACGTGAAGCCGTGGGCCGCGCTCTTCAACTCCGCGCTGTGGCCGGAAGCGACGCACATGATCCTGGGCGCGTTCATCGTCGCGGGTTGTCTGGTCGCGACTCCACACGCGTGGGCGCTGCTGCGGGGCCGGGGCACCCGTTACCACCGCGTCGGCCTCGCACTCGCGTTGACGGTCGCGATGATCGCCGCGCCCGCGCAGATCGTGGTCGGTGACTGGGCCGCACGCCATGTCGCGTTGAAACAGCCGAGCAAGCTCGCGGCGATCGAAGGTGTGACCCACACCACGAAGGGCGCGGCGCTGCACATCGGCGGCGTCTACATCGACGGCGAGGTGAAGGGCGCGATCCGCATTCCCGACCTCCTCTCGTTGCTCGCCTACGACAACCCGCACGCAACCGTGCAGGGACTCGATGCGATCGCCGCCGCCGACCGACCGCCGGTGAACGTCGTGCGCACGTCGTTCCAGCTGATGGTCGCGATCGGGTTCGCATTTCTCGGACTCGCGCTCTGGCTCGCCATCGCGTGGCGACGTAAGCGCGCGCTGCCGCGGATCGCGCTGGTTCCTGCGGGCCGCGGTGTTGTCGGGTCCGGCCGCGGTGCTCGCACTCGAATGTGGCTGGGTCGTCACCGAGGTCGGCCGGCAACCCTGGATCGTGTACCACGTGATGCGCACTCGCGACGCGGTGAGCGACGCGCCCGGGCTGCGGTACGGGTACTTCTTGTTGCTCGCCGTTTACACCGTGCTCGCGATCGCGGTGTTCACCGTCTTGCGGCGACTCGCGCGGGTGCCGTTGCCGGCGGAGGCAACCGAATGAGCCTCGCCAACGCGGTCGCGGCCGCGATGTTCGGCGGGATCACGTTGTACGCGTTGCTCGCGGGCGCCGACTTCGGAGCGGGGTTCTGGGATCTCTTCGCCGGGAACGCCGAACGGGGCGCACCGACCCGGGCGCTGATCGAGGAGTCGATCGGGCCGGTCTGGGAAGCCAACCACGTATGGCTGATCTTCGTGCTGGTGACGATGTGGACCGGTTTCCCCACTGCGTTCGCGCCGATCATGTCGACGCTGTACATCCCCCTCACCCTGGCCGCGGTCGGCATCATCCTGCGGGGTGCCTCGTTCGCGTTCCGCAAGGCCTCGCGCACGTTGAGCACGCGTCGCATCTACGGCGCCGCGTTCGCGTCGTCGTCGGTGATCACGCCCTTCTTCCTCGGGGCGGTCGTCGGCGGTGTTGCATCGGGGCGGGTTCCTGCTGGAACCAGCACCGGTGACGTGTTCTCGAGCTGGCTCAATCCCACGTCGATGCTCGGGGGAGTCATGGCGGTGATCGTGTGTGCGTTCCTCGCCGCGGTGTATCTGGCCGCCGACGCCGATCGCCGCAACCAGCCGGCGCTTGCCGCGATGTTCCGGACGCGCGCGCTCGGCGCGGGTGTCGCCGCCGGTGTCGTCGCGGCGGTGGGTGTCGAGGTACTGCACGCCGACGCGCCAACCCTGTTCCACGGCCTGACGCACCGGGGCGCGCCGCTCATCGCGGTGTCGGCAGTCGCGGGCGTCACCACACTGGTTCTCGTCGCGCGTGGTCGCTTCGCGATCGGGCGATACGTCGGCGCGCTGGCCGTCGTCGCGGTGCTGTGGGGATGGGCCGCGGGCCAGTATCCGTGGATGCTGGTTCACGAGCTGACCATCGAAGAGGCGGCCGCGCCGCACGCGACGCTTGTGGCCGGTCTGGTCGCGTTCGGGTTCGGCTCGCTCCTACTTGTGCCCGCGCTCGTGTGGCTGTTGGTACTCGTACAGCGCGGCGATCTCGCGGCGGAGCCGTAAATGCCTTCGCGGCTCACGCCGCGAGCAATGCCCGGGTTCGTTCGTGGATGCGCTTGTGGAGCGCGGCTCGCGATCTTCCGCGGCGGGTGCGGATCGGCTTTGGGTGTTCGTGGGGTGTGCTCGATCCGAGGTGGTTTCCTCGGCGGTCGTGGAAGTCGAGCCGGCCGTCGGGATTGCCGGTCACGGTCCATCCGCCTTCGTGCAACATGCGATGACAATGGCTGCGACAGAACAGCGCGCCGTTGTCGAGGTCGGTCGGCCCGTCGTCACGCTCCCATTCATCGAGGTGATGCGCTTCGCAGTGCGCGGGATCGACCTCGCAGCCGGGGCCCCGGCAATGCGCATCGCGTACGACCATTGCCCGGAACTGATCCGGTGTGAAGGTCCGCGTCGACCGGCCCATGGAGAGCACCACTCCGTCGGCAGTGGTGCGCACCGCTTGCACCTGCGCGTCGCACACGACGCGGCGGGCGGTTTCGGGTGAGATCCGGTAGCCGCTCGCGAGTCGGCACTCACCGACGGCGTCGCCGGTGAGCGTGGGTTCGTCGGTGACGATGAGGACCGACGGGAGATTCGTCCGCGACCGAGGTTCGTGCTCCGTGTAGGCGCGGCAGATCTCCACGAGCGCATCGGCCCGTTGCTGGGACGGGGTGCGGGGGTCGCCAACTCGGTGGAGTCGCTCGTAGGCGCGGCGGAGGGCGATCTCCACGTGCTCGGCGCCGAGGGGATCGAGCGTGATGGTGCCGAAGCCCATGCCGTGGATCGAACGGGAGAAGTCGAAGCCGCGGCGGTCCTGCTCCTTCTCGGCCGCGCTCGGCTTGTCCGCGCTCGGCTTGTCGGCGCCGTCTCGATCGAGGTGGCTGTCGAGCGCGTCGCGCCATTGGCGCGCGAGATCGGCGACGTCTTCGGGCGTTCCGGTGCGGGCGATCTCGACGAGGGCAGGTTCGAACTCGGCGAACTCTCGATCGGCATGAGCCGCGTGACGGGCCCGCGCGATCGCTTCCACGTGGCGGGTAGTGATCGCCCCCGAAGCCCAGGCGGATGCAGTGGCCTCTAGCTCGTCGACTTCGCGCGCCACTCGCACCCGGTGATGCGCCTCACCACGCGCCACGCGCATGCATGCGATCAAGAAGCCGGCCGCCGAACGGGCACCCGAGATCGCCCACTCACCCGACCGGTCGAACACGCGGAGCCGCCGCGACGTTTCGGCGTCGAGGCGGGCCCGCGCCCGCTCCAACTCCAGTACGTCGTCGCGCAGCGACGGGTTGGTGACGTCGCCGGCGGCGAGCTCGTCAAGCGCTTCGTGCAGCAGTGCGATCGCGCTCCCCGGCATGCTCACATCATACACGAACACACGTTCGGTACGCAATGAAAAGACCCGAAAAATGCAGGAAAACATGGCCTATTTCGTGGTCGCGATCCCACCGTCGACGGCGAGCACGGTGCCGGTGATGTACGAACCGGCGCGGCTCGCGAGGAAGATCGCGGTGCCCGCCATGTCGTCGGGTCGTCCGATGCGGTTCAGCGGCGAGGAGCGCGCGATGTCGTCACCAAAATCGCGCAAGGTCGCGGCCATCATCTTCGACTCGAAGGGGCCGGGTGCGATCGCGTTGACGGTGATGTGCTTGCGGCCGAGGTTGCGCGCGAGGTGGCGCGTCAACTGATGGATCGCAGCCTTGCTCGACGAGTACGAGTATGTCTCGAGCATGGGAACGTGGATCCCGTCGATCGACCCGATGTTGATGACGCGCGCGGGATCGTCGGCAGTCGCCGCGGCTTCGAGCAACGGCAGGAGCGCACGGGTGAGGAAGAACGGCGCCTTGACGTTGAGGTCGAGCACCTTGTCCCACGCGTCGGCGGGAAACTCGGCCAGCGGCGCACCCCAGGTGGCGCCCGCGTTGTTCACGAGGATGTGCAGGCTGCTCTCGCGTTCGGCGATCTCGGCGGCGAGCTGATTGCACGCGGCTTCGTCGGCCAGGTCGGCGGGCAGGCTGATGCACTCGCCGATCTTCGAGAGCTCGGCGGCGACCTCGTCGCACACGTCTTTCTTGCGGGACGAGATGTAGACCTTGGCCCCGGCCTCCACGTAGCCTCGGGCGATCATCAGTCCGATCCCGCGGCTCCCGCCGGTCACGAGGGCGGTCTTACCGCTGATGCTGAACAGATCCGACACGCGTTCTCCCTGGTCGCAGGCGTGCAGCGGGTATTCCGCCGGACCGAACCTAGTGGGTCGGGATCTTTTCATGATCGGCGTGATCCACCGGCCGGGGGCGCTGCGAACAGAACTCGGAATGCCTGTCGGCACTCGGGGGAATCGATGATCGACACCGCGAGCGGAGCCTGGGAGGTCGCAGTCCGCGACCGTCTCGTCGCGCGCGACCCCGCAGCGCTGTCCGAGATCTACGACCAACTCGGTTCGTACGTTTTCGGATTGGCGGCCCGCGTGATCGGCGACCGCCACGCCGCCGAAGACGTGACGCAAGAAGTGTTCTTGTGCATGTGGGAGCGACCCGAGGCGTTCGATCCTGGCCGCGGTCGTTTGCGCACGTTTCTCGGAACGCTCGCGCACCGGCGGGCAGTCGATGTGGTTCGCCGCGAAGAGGCCCGGCGGCGCCGGGCCGCGCGCGACGCCGCGACGATGGTCGCAGTGCCCGACGTCGGCGAGTTGGCGATGGCCATCGTCACCGCCGAGCACGTCCGCGCCGAGGTCGATCGCCTCCCGCGTGACCAGCGCGAAGCGATCGAGCTCGCGTACTTCGGCGGCCGCACCTACCGTCAAGTCGCCGACGAGCTCGGCATCCCCGAAGGAACGGCCAAGTCCCGCATGCGGCTCGGTCTGGCCCGAATCGCCCAAGCACTCGAAGCACAGGGAGTCGACCTCGCATGGACGTGACCCGTTCGGAGTTCCAGGATCTCGTCGGTGCGTACGCGCTCGACGCCTGCGAGCCCGAGGAAGCGGCCGCGCTCGACGCGTACGTCGCCGCGAACGCCGATGCGGCCGCGGAAGCCGAGCGGCTGCGCACCGCCGCGTCCTGGCTCGGCGCGGTCGGCGCGTTGAACCCGCCGGCATCGTTGCGTGATCGTTTGCTCGCGGTCGCTTCCGAGCGCCTCGACGCGTTGGCTCCGGTCGACGCGCTGCGGCGGGAAACCGAGCGGTTCGTCACCCTGCTCGACTCACTTACGCCCGCGGATCTCGACGCGGTCACGTACAACGGGCTGACGGTGCGCGAGCTCGTCGCGCACCTCGCGATCATCGACGAGGCATTCGTCGCGGGCGCCGATGAGTCGGCGAGTCCCGTGCTGATCGGCGCCGCCCAGGTCGAGACACTCACCGGCGCCGAGCTGCCCGCGACGGAAAACTTGTCGTTCGAGGAGATCTGCGCCCGCTTCTACGTGGCTCGTCAGGCGCTGGTCGATCTCGAGCGCACCCTTCCCGAGACGGCTCGCGTCGGCGGGTACTCGCTCGGGTCGGCGCTCGTCATCCGGGCGTTCGAAACCTGGACGCACCACGACGACATCGTCGCGGCGACGGGACGCGCCGAAGCGCCGATCGAAGGCCCGGTGCTGCGGACGATGTCGGAGCTCGCGATCCAGACGTTGCCGGTCGCGTTGGCGGCCAAGGGCTACGCGTTCCCGGGATCGACGGCCCGGATCGTGATGTCCGGTCCCGGCGGCGGCGACTGGACCATCGCGGTCACAGCGAACGAAGCGGTCGCGCCCGTTCCGCACGTGGTGATCCGGGTGCCCGCGGTCGACTTCTGCCGGCGGTTCGCCGATCGCCTGACGGTCGACGAGGTGCCGGTAGAGATCGAGGGTGACGCGGAGCTCGCGCGGGCGTTGGTCGACGCCGCGCCCGCGTTCGCCGGGCTCTGATCGCACCCAGTCCTTCACCTTGTCGACGGGGCGGTCGACAAGAAGGGGTGACGCCCCGCGGTCAAGGTCGCAGAGACCTCGAAGTCGCCTTCTGGCTTTCGCATCTGCGCGTCGGATTCGGCGTGTTCATCGGTGAAGCGGTTGCCGTTGTCGCCTATCTGCTTACGACGCCGAACGGTGCGAACCGCGGCGTGCTGACCGGTGTCGCCGTGCTCAGCATCGGTATCGGCCTGGTCTCGCTGCTCGGGCTGCGCCGGATCGCGGAGCAACCCTGGCGCGCGTCGTTCTCACTCGCCTGGTCGATCGGAGCGGGCTGGCTGCTGGCGTCGTGCGTGCACCTCGACGGCGGGCTGGACAGCCCCATGCTCTATCTCGTCCTGTTCCCGGTGATCTACGCCGCGCTCGCATTCCGACCCGCGGCCGTGGTTGCGTGCGGACTGTCGGCGCTCGCGCAGTTGGTCGTCATCGAGCGCGACCAGCAATGACGTCAAGCTCCCGAGCGAGAATCTCTTCATGATCGCCGCGGTGGTCGGCGGGATGAGCGCGCTGGCGGTTGCCGCGTCGGTGTACCGCACCCGCTTGCAGAAGAGCGAGGTCGTCCTCACGGCCGAGCTCGCGACCTTGGCCGATACCGATGGGCTCACCGGCTGTCTGAATCGCCGAGCATTCCACGACCGGCTCGCGGTCGAGATCGACCGGGCCGTGCGTCACGGCCGTCCGCTCTGTCTGGTCGTCGCCGATATCGACGACTTCAAGGCGGTCAACGACAACTTCGGTCACCCCATCGGCGACGAGGCGTTGGCGTTGGTTGGTCGCGCGCTCTGCAGCGAGCTGCGCAGTTCGGACGTCGCGGGCCGGCTCGGCGGCGACGAGTTCGGCGTCATCCTCGCCGACACTGCGCTCGACGGGGCCGAGACGCAGGCGCGCCGGATCGGCCAGACCCTTGACGCGGACGCGTCGGTCGTCGCGCTCAGCATCGGCGTGGCCGAGCTCGATCGTTCGGAGCCCACCGCGCAGCGGCTGACGCGCGACGCCGACCGCGCGCTGTATCACGTGAAGCGCACCGGCCGGCACGGCATCGCCGCGACGACGCCGAACGGGATGCCCGCGCGACTCGCGAGCTAGCGGCTTGCCTCAGCCGGCGGCGGCCTCGCCGCTCTCGCCGGCGATGGTGTTCGCCTCCATCTGCTTTTCGATCTCGGCGATCTCTGCGACCTTGGCGTCGATCTGCGCGGCGGCGTCGTCGGGCGCTTCGTTGCGACGCTGCGCGACCACGAGCGCACCGATCTCCTCGCAGAGGTCGTTGATCTTCCTCTGGAGACGAGTGTCTTCCAACTTCTCCTTGCCGACCGCGGTTGCGTGCTTGGCCTGATCGGCAGCCTTACCGGCGGTTTCCTTCACCTTGTCGAGAAAACCCATTGTCAGACCTCCAAAATCGGGTGAACGCAGAATCGGGTGGGCGGTTATCGCTGAACGGTTACTTGTCGCCGAGGAGTGCGGCGGAGAGGCGAGCGCGCTCTCGCTCGACCAGTGCGCGGTGCACCCGTTGGCGTTCGAGGTGTTGCGCGATCACGCGAGTGCCTTCGGGAATGGGGTGGTCGGCGACGAAGCGCGGCACGTCGACGACCGACGCGTCGTCGACCAGCCAGGTGACCCCGTCGAGGATGCGGGGGATGAGTGATCCCGAGAACCGGGCACGAATCTCGTCCCAGTGGTCGCGCACGAATGCCCACACGAGCGGTCCGTGCTCACGGTTTCGCAGCGCCCGCTGGATGACGAACGGACCGTTTTGTGGACGCACCGCGTCGGACATCGCGTACTGCGCGGCGCGGAGGGCGAGCGCTTCGGTCGGGAACGTTCCGAGCGCGTACAGATAGCGGAGCTGCGCTTGCGGGGTGTCGGCAGTCGCCAGCGCGCTCCGCGAAGTCGTCGAACGTCTCGTCGTCGCCGGATGCGGCCATGATCGCGACGCACGCGCTCGCAACATCGGGGTCGGTGCCGGCATCGGTGTCGGTCTCGCGGGCACGTCCGATCACCGACGGGTCTTCTACGAGTGTGCCCATCGCGTCGAGCACGATGCCGCGCAGCTGACGCGTACGCGCGTCTTCCGCGGCGGCGGGCTCCCAACCCAACCGGGAGAACGTCGGCGCGACCACGTCGGCGACGTCGGCCTGCAATCGCGCGAGCGCGTCGCCCTCTACGAGGCGCGCGGTGCCGCGCAACACGCTGAGCAGCACGCGCCATACGACCAGGTCGTCTTCGCCGCGCAGCTTGCGGGCGAGCGCCAGTATGTCGGTCGCGGGTGCGTGTCCGGCGGCGACGGTGGCCCAGAGATCGTCGACGAGTGAGAATCGTTCGAGCGATCCGAGCACGCCCGCGTCGAGCAGGCGGTCGCGCCACTCCTCGGGATACGCGACTCGGTAGAAACCTTCGCCGCCCGCATCCAGCACGACGAGGGAGTCGGCAGGAACCTCGAACGTCGTCGCGTCGCCGTCGAGCAACAGCGATCGCGTCTCCGATGACGAACCGGTGTGCACCCGCGCCCGCACCGGGATCGCCCAGCGTTGTTCGGCGTTCTCCTCGGCCGCGTAGCCGAACCGTTGTTGCGTGAGTGTGACGGAACCGGCGCCGGCCGTCGCGGAGACGAGTGGGAAACCCGGCTGGAAGATCCACGAGTCCATGATCCGGCGCACCGGTTCGCTCGTCGCCGACTCCAACGAGTCCCAGAGGTCGGTCGTCTCGGTGTTCGCGAGGCGGTAGCGATGAAGGTAATGACGCACGCCGGCGCGGAACGCTTCGGCTCCGAGCCAACGCTCGACCATGCGCAGGATCGAACCGCCTTTGAGGTAGGTCAGCAGGTCGAACATGCCGTCGGCGTCTTCGGGCGTGATCACCTCGTACTCGACCGTGCGCGTGTTGGAGAGCGCGTCGACTTCGAGCGCGGCGGCGCGGCCGAGCGCGAAGTCGTCCCACGTCTTCCACTCTTCGCGGTACGCGTCGACTCCGAGGTGCTCCATGAACGTCGCGAACGCCTCGTTCAGCCAGATGCCGTTCCACCACTTCATGGTCACGAGATCGCCGAACCACATGTGCGCGATCTCGTGCACGATCGTGAGCGCGGCGTCGCTGGCCTCGCTGAGCGTGACCTGTTCGGGATCGAGGAGGAGGCGCGCTTCGCGGAACGTCACGCAGCCGAGGTTCTCCATCGCACCGAACGAGAAGTCGGGGAGCGCGACGAGATCGCACTTCTCGCCCGGATACGGGATCCCGTAGTAGTCGGCGAAGAACTTGATCGCGAACGCGCCGATGTCGAGCGCGAACCGCGTGAGGTGCGCCTTGCCGGGCACGTGCGCGACGCGGACCGCCACACCGCCCGCGTCGACCGGTTCGGTGAGCTCGAGCGGACCGACGACCCACGCGACGAGGTAGGTCGACATCGGGATCGTCGACCCGAAGTGCACCCGGACCCGTCCGTCGCCCAGCGACTCGCGCCCGATCTCCGGACCGTTCGAGATCGCGAGCAGCCCTTCGGGCACCACCAGCGTGATCGAGAAGTTCGCCTTGAACTCCGGCTCGTCGAAGCACGGAAACGCCCGCCGGGCGTGGGGCGCCTCGAACTGGGTCGCGGCGAGGACCCGTTCGGTACCGCTCTCGTCGATATAGGTGCTCCGGTAGTAGCCGAGCAGGCCCCGGCTGATCTCGCCGCCGAAGTGGAGCAGCAGCTGCGCCCGGCCCTCGGTGAGCGGACTCGCCGGTCCGGATAGTGATGCGCTCGAGCGCGGCATCGACGGTCAGCGTCGGCCTCGAGCGGCTGGTCACCCTGGTTCAGCGACCCGAGGGTCACGTCGAGATCCTTGGCGTGGAGCACGATCGTGGAGGTCGGCTCCATCACCTCCAAGGTGATCCACACCTGGCCCGAGAACCGGGCGATGTCGGCGTCGGTCTCGACCAGCAGGTCGTAGCTGGACGGGCAGGACCGCTCTGGATAGTCGTGTGCTCTCGGTCATGAACGGCGAAGCGTACGCGCCGCGGCCGGCTCCCCGTCGGGCTCGATCCCACTCAGGGGGCGGAAGTTCTGACCGATATAAGGCCGACCGATAAAGGGATGTCCGGCTCTTGGGCCGACGCGGGGGCAACTGATGACGACGGCCGAAACCAACGATCTGATCACCGAGGTAACCCAGCTGCCGGTGCAGCCGGGTGCCGCGATGCGTCTGCTGTGGATGCTCGAGGACCCGCGCACGTCGGCCGCGGATCTCGGCCGGCTCATCGAGTCGGATCCCGCGTTGTCGACGCAGGTCATCCGCCTCTCGAACACCGCGTTCTACGGACTGTCGGGCAAGGTGTCGAGTGCATGGCGTGCAGTGACCGTGCTCGGTCTCGCGACCGTCCGCGCGATCGCCACGACCGCCGCGTTCGACTTGTTCTCGGAGAAGGGTCGTTCGGTTCCCGACGACTTCTGGGAGCACTCGGTCACGACCGCCGCCGCCGCCGCCGCGATCGCGCGCCGGGTCGGCGTGCAGCCCAACGACGCGTTCAGCGCGGGGTTGCTCCACGATCTCGGTACCGCGCTCGTGTTCCGGCGCGCACCGCGTCGCTACGACACCGACGATGGATCGCCGCGCGGCCGAGCCCCGAGTTGCTGTTGACCGACATCGAGAACGAAGAGTTCGGTGCGACGCACGCGGAAGTCGGCGCGGCTGCGCTCGGCGTGATGCGCTTCCCGGCCGAGATGGCCGAAGCGATCGGTGAGCACCACAGCGACCCCAAGACGGTTTCGTCAGTGCTCGGCCGGCTGCTCATTGCGGCCGATGCCGTCGCACTCGAGGTCGACGGGGTCGAGTCACGAGGAGAACGTCGAGATCGGCGACGCGCTCGAAGCGCTCGAGATCTCCGCTTCGGCTGCCGACGGGCTCGTCGACGAGGTCCGCCGCGATCAAGAGAACCTGGGCAGCTTCCTCACCGTTCGCTAGTGCCGCGATCAGTCGACGCGTCAGATCGACAGCGCTCAGGTCGGGAGATTGGCGAGGATCTCGTCGGCCCAGTCGAGTTGTGGTCGCGGACGGCGCCGGCTCGGCCATCGCATCGGGCACGTCGATCTCGAGGCGGACGAGCGCGCCGCCCAGCGTCTTGCCCAGGCTGTCGGCCCGCAACGACTTCGGTCCGCCGCCGCCGAGCGCGCCCTGCATCACGAAGTTGAGCGCGCGGACGTTGGCGGCTTCGTACCGGTCGACGCGACCGCGCACCATCGATCCGAAGTGTGCTTTCACGCGCTCCGCCGTGACCTCGCGCACGATGAGCGCGTACGTCTCGTCATCGTCGGCGAAGATCGCGACGTTGGCGATGTCGCCCTTGTCGCCGGCGCGGTACCCGCAGATCTCGCGGAGCGAGAGCGGGCCATCAGTGCACCTCCTCGATCGTGATGCGCACGTGGTCGTCGACGAGCGCCTTGTCGATGAGCGTGGGCCAGATTCCGAGCAACTCCGTCGGTCCGCCGCCGCCGCCGCGCCCGCGCCGGTCAACCCTGCGGGCGGAGCCGACAAGCGTGAGCGGTACGAGCTCGCGTCCGACGAGCCCGGCCGTGCGTTGATCGTCGCACCGCCACGCGACGCGCAACACGCATTCGGGCGGTTCGCACGCGGGATCGTCGCGGAACGGTCGTCGCCGCCGAGCGCGTCGACACCCCAGTACTCGAAGTGCCACTCGGCGACCTCGTGCCCGGCCATCTCCACCCGCTTCGCGAAAATGGCGGCGGTGGCCTTCGCCTTCTCGTACGCGTCGGGCCACGAGAACGCGACGCGCGCCTCGCCCGCCCAACCGGCGTGGTACGCGAGCAGCAACTTGTAGGTCGTCGGTCGCCGGGGTGCCGCGCACCTCGGTGATGCGCACCTGGTCGTCGGGCAGGTCCTCGAAGTGCGCGGACGTGAAGTCGGCGACGACGTCGGGCGAGAGGTAGCGCGTCGGGTCGTGCACTTCGTAGAGGAGTTGATGGCGCAGCGTGTCGGTGCTCACGCGGCCGCCCGAGCCCGTGGGCTTGGTGATCACCGCGGTGCCGTCGGCCTCGACCCGTGCGATCGGATACGGGAGATCCCACGGATGGGGGAGCGCCCACCAGTCGCCGGAGTAGTTGCCGCCCAGACTCTGGCCCGAGCACTCGAGGAGATGGCCGACGAGGATGCCGGCCGAGAGCCGGTCCCAGTCGTCCCACGCCCAGCCGTGTTCGTGCACGAGCGGCGCGAGGAACAGCGACGCGTCGGCGACCCGGCCGGTGATCACGATGTCGGCACCCTGCGCGAGCGCGTCGACGATCGGCGGGCGCCCGAGGTACGCGGCCGCGAGCAGCGGCGCGGGCATCGACTCGAACGACGCGCCGGTGTCGAGGTGCGTGAACGACTGGCCCGTGCGCGCCGTGCAGCACGTCGAGCCGCGTGAGCACGTCGTCGCCGAGCACGGTCGCGATCTTGATGCCGGTGACGCCCATCGCCTTGGCCGTATCGATCGCGGCGCGCGTGGCGGCGGCGGGGTTGATGCCGCCGGCGTTGGTGATGACCTTCGTGCGGCCGTCGGCGACGAACGGGAGCGCGCGGGCGAGGTACGCGGGCAGATCGCGCGTGTAGCCGCGCGTCTCGTCGCTTCTGGCGGTCCTTCTGCAGGATCGCGAGCGTCAGCTCCGCGAGTGCCTCGAGGCAGAGGTAGTCGACGCCCTCCGCGAGCAGCGCGTCGACCGCGGTCGGCGTGTCGCCGTAGAAGCCCTGCCCGCCCGCGATCGCTGACCGTCGGCACGGGTGCCTTAGACGTGAACCGGCGGACGCCGATCGGCCCACGGACGCGCGGTTTCCAACTGCGACGCGACCTGCAGGAGGAGATCCTCGCGGCCGTACGCGGCCATCAGCTGCGATCCGATCGGCAGACCCTGATCGTTCCACGAGAGCGGCAGCGAGATCGCGGGCGATCCGGCCATGTTCGCCAGCGGCGTGTACGGCACGAACGTGGCGGCGCGGATGAATCCGAGGAACGGTTCGTCGGGAGTCGTGAACTCGCCCAAGCGGGCACGGCGGTTCGCCGAGCGTCGGCGTGAGCAGCAGGTCGTAGCCCGATGCGAACCACGCCTCGACGCCGCGAGCGAGATCGCTCATCGCGTGTTGCGCGTCGACGTAGTCGGCCGCCGGAGGTCGCGTTGCCCATCTCGGCGAGCGCCCACGTGAGCCCTTCCAACTCGTCGGCGCCGGGCTTCGCGGCCGACCTTGCGTTCCCAGTAGCGGATGTTGTGGACGAGTGTGACCGTCCAGAGCGTCGTGAACTGACCGATCAGCTCGGGCTTCGCAATCGACTTCGGGAACGTCGCTTCCACCGTGTGGCCGAGCGACTCGAGCAGCTGGGCGGCGTCGCGCGGCGGCGGCAACGCAGTCGGGATGGATCTCGCCGGTGTCGAGCGGGTTGTGCGTGAGCAACGCGATCCGCAGCTTGCCGGGATCGGCGCCGACTTCCTGCGTGAACGGCCGCGGCGGCGGGGGCGCACTGACCGTCTCGCCGTCGGTGCGACCTGTGCACCGCGTCGAGCACGCCGGCGGTGTCGCGCACCGACCGCGAGACACACAGCTCCGCCACCAGCATGTCGTCGATCGCGGAGTAGTCGGGCCCGAGCGACGTGCGTCCGCGTGACGGCTTGAGGCCGACGAGCCCGCAGCAGCTCGCGGGGATGCGGATCGATCCGCCGCCGTCGTTCGCGTGAGCGACCGCGACCATGCCGCTCGCGACCGCGGCCGCCGATCCGCCGCTCGAACCGCCCGGCGTACGGCTCGATGTCCCACGGATTGTGCGTCGGGCCGTACGCCTCCGGCTCGGTCGTGGGCACGATCCCGAGCTCGGGCGTGTTGGTGCGACCGACACACACGAAGCCGGCGTCGAGATAGCGCTGCGCGAGCGCGTCGGTGTGGTCGGAGCGCCAGTCCGCGTTCTTCAGGAACTGCATGCCCTCGTGGACCGGGTCGCCCTCGACCGCGGCAGAGCAGGTCCTTGAACAACGTCGGCACGCCACGGAACGGTCCGTCGGGGAGCTCGCCCGCGGCGGCGGTGCGCGCCGAGTCGAACAGCGGGTGGATCACCGCGTTCAGCTCGGGGTTGATCTTCTCGATGTTGTTGATCGCGGCGTCGACGAGCTCGAGCGGCGAGACATCGCCCTTGCGCACGAGCTCGGCCTGCGCAGTCGCGTCGAGCCGGGAGAGATCGGTCATCGGCTTCTCCTATCGCGTGTACGGGCGGGCGACGATCCGCCCAGGGTGCGGCCTCTTCGAGTTGGGCCGCGACGCGGAACAGGAGGTCTTCGCGGAACGGCGCGGCGACGAGCTGCACGCCGATCGGGAGCCCGCGATTCGGTCCAGTAGAGCGGCACCGACATCGCAGGCTGGCCGGTCACGTTGAACGGCGCGGTGTACGCCGCGAACGGGATCGATCGGGCGGCCGCGTCCAGTCCGCCGTCGCTCTGGTTGCCGACGTCGCCGAGCACGGGCGGCGGTTCCGCGAGCGTCGGCGTGAGCAGGAGGTCGTAGCCGAGGTCCCACCACGACTCGACCCGCCGGGTCCAACGATGCATCTCGTTGATCGCGTTCACGTAGTCGCCGCCGGTCGTATCCCGCGCTCATCTCGTAGTAGAGCCAGGTCATGGGCTCCATGTCGTCGGCGGTGAGCGGCCGGCCCGCGATCTCCGCGATCTCGGCGAGGTCGGCGCGCAGGCACGACATCATCACCGCGCTGAACTGATCCATGAGGCCGGTCTCGCTCAACGCGGCCGGCGCGGAGTCTTCGATCGTGTGGCCGAGCGACTCGAGCAATGACGCCGCGTCGCCGACCGCGGCGATGCAGATCGGGATCGGTCGGCGCGAGGTCCGACGGGCGCATGCGTGCTCACGCCGATCCGAAGCTTGCCGGGATCCGCGCCGACCTCTTTGCGGTACGGGCGCGCCGGCGGCGGCGCGGTGTTGGGATCGCCGGTCATGTAGCCCTCGAGCACGTCGAGGATCGCCGCGCTGTCGCGCACGCGTGCGGCTCACGACGTGGCGCATCACAAGCCGCCCCACGGCTCCGACTCCACCGGCCCGAGCGAGATACGACCGCGTGACGGCTTCAGTCCGAACAGCCCGCACATGCTCGCGGGGATGCGGATCGAGCCGCCGCCGTCGCCCGCGTGCGCGACCGGGACCAGGCCGCGGCGACCGCCGCCGCCGAACCGCCGCTCGAACCGCCGGGCGAGCGCGCGAGGTTCCCACGGGTTGTGGGTCGGGCCGTAGGCGAGCGGCTCGGCGCTCGGCATCAACCCGAGCTCGGGCGTGTTCGTCTTGCCGACGATCACGAAGCCGGCCTCCTCGAGCTTGGAGAAGAGGTAGCTGGTGACCTCGGGCGTGTAGTCCAGCTCCTTCAGGAGCTTGTTGCCGCCGTGGTACGGCGCGCCCGCGAGCGTGCCGTCGAGATCCTTGACGAGGATCGGCACGCCGCGGAACGGGCCGTCGGGGAGGATGCCGTTCGCGGCCGTGCGCGCGCGATCGAACAGCGGATGGATGACCGCGTTCAGCTCGTCGTTGCACTTCTCGATGCGCTCGATCGCGGCATCGACGAGCTCGATCGGTGACGCGGCACCGGTACGGACGAGCTCGGCCTGGGTGGTTGCGTCGAGAACGGAGAGGTCAGTCACTCCGCGACCGTATCCCGGGGCTATCTCGCGTCCCAACCCCGCAGGTCGACCGGCCACGCGTCGATCACGGCCGCGTCGATGCCCGGCCCGTCGGCGAGTTGCATCACCTCGTGGTACGCGACCGTCGGGTCGACGTGCGCGGGCCACACCAACACCCGATCGCCTACCGCACGCGTGTGCCGGCATGTGATGTGAAGGTGATGTGCTCGTCGGAGCAGAAGAGCACGTCGGCATCGTCGATCGTCGGGTTGCCGTGGTCCATCCCGAGCGCCTTCAGCCCGCAGTCGGCGACGGCCCATTTCGGATTGGCGTGGATGACCGTGGCGACGACCGCGAGCGCGAGCTCGAACGGGATGTCGAGCTTGGCGTAGGCGGTGTCCATGAGCGCGTACGAGCCGGCTTGGATCTCGGTCGCGATCTCGTTCAGGTCGTAGGTGCCGGTGCCGCCGCCGGAGAGGATCTCACCGCCGACCGCCTCGTGCGCTTTCGCCAAGCAGCGCCATCGACGCGTCGGTGAGCTTGCGCCGCTCCGCGCCGTCTTCGACGAGCACCGTGTGACCTTCGTAGCCCATGGTGCCTCGCACGGTGAGACCGCGCGTGCGCGCGTAGTCGGCGATCGCACCCGCGCCTTCGGCGCGCACACCGCACCGGGGGATGCCGACGTTGATGTCGACGAGCACCTCGCGGATCCCGTTGCGCGCCGCCGCATCGACCGTTGCTTCGGAGTCGACCGCGACCGTGACGCGCGCGCCGCATTCCGCCAACGCGCGCAGCCGGTTGTCATCGACCGATTCATTGGCGAGCAGCAGATCGGTACCGAGCCCGGCGTTCGCGAGCCCGAGCAGCTCCCGCGGTGTCGCGCCGGTGAAGCCGAGGTGGCCGCGCCGGGCCTGTTCGCGCGCCAGCGATGTGCACTTGTGCGCCTTCACGTGCGGACGGAGCCGGTCACCGGGCAACGCGGCGGTCATCGTGTCGAGGTTGCGCGTGATCGCGGCGGAGTCGATGACGAGCGCGGGAGTCGGAAGGTCGGCGACACGCATCAGGTTCCCCAGTGGTCGAACAGCATTTGGCCGATCTCGGCGAAGGCACTCGGTGCGGCATCTTCGGGCCGCATCGCGAAGTCTTGCTGGTCCTTGGCCTGGGCCGCGACGATCCATGCCGCGTCGTCGGTCTCGAACAGACCGGAGTCGATGCACGTACCCAGACCGAGACCGGTCTTGTTGTACACCCGCACCGGCATGTCGAAGCCCCAGTCGGTCGACATGCTGATTTGCGGGAGGGTGCGCGGGAGGAAGTTCATGAACTGCTGGCGGAACAGGATCTTGCGGCACCGTTCGTCGAGGTGCGTATAGATCTCGGCCAGGTCTCGCGGAGTCGCGCTCCCGAACAGCTCATCGCTCATTTCGTCGGGGGAATGCGAGAACGCGGGATTCACGTTCGCGGTCGCGAGTCCGAGCTCGGCCGTGGTCGCGTTGACGGCGTCGGCCCCTCCCACCGCGCGCAAGACCACCTGGGTGGCGAGGTTGTCGGACACGATGATCATCAGCCAGGCGTAGTCCTCGAGCGTCGGTGCGAGGCCGGGCGCGAGAAATCGCAACACGCCACTGCCGTAGGCCGCGTCTTCGGCGGTCATCTCGATGCGACGGGCCGGGTCGAGCCCGCCCGCCGTAACGAGTGCGGCGTAGTGCACCAGGATGAATGTCTTGGCCGCGCTCTCGGTCGGCAGTACGAGGTCGGCGTTGACTCCGACCGTCTCGCCCGTCGTCAGGTTGCGCGCGTAGATTCCGTACGTGCCCGGCCGGTCGGTTACGACTGCACGCACGGCTTGCTCGAGCGTCACCGCGCGAGGATGGCACGTGCCGCCGATCCCTGCCGAGGAACGCCCGCCGACGGACCGCGACTGGACGACCGCCGAACTGCCCGCCACGCCGCAACGCGATTTCCTCATCCCGGCCGAACGGTGGATCGAAGCGCCCGCCTCGTTGCGCACGTTGGGTGCCGACCTCGGCATAGATCTCGTTGCCTACAAGCGCCGGATCAACCGCTACCTGCTGTGGCGCGCGGGGCCGGCCGTCAAGGCCAACGCGCGCTACATGGCCATCGCGAGTGACGATCTGGGCGAGCAGTGGACGTTCCAGCTCGGTCCCGACGGCACCGGAGAAGGTTTGGGACCCGACGGGCACGTGCACAAGAAGTTCCGCCAGTGGAAGGAGGCGCTCCGTGACGCCTGATCCCGTCGTCGCCAACCCGTTCGCAGCACCCGGAGTCGGCGACCTCTACGCGCACGGCCGGCCGTTCCACCACCCGCGATCGCTCGCCCACATCTTCGCGATGGTGGGCGATCAGGCGCTCGAGCGCGCGCTCGACATCGCGTGCGGCACCGGCATGTCGACGGTCGCGCTCGCGGCGCACGCCGACACGGTGGTCGGTGTCGACGTTTCGGCCGAGATGCTCGGCTCGGCCCGCCGCGCCTCGGGAGCGAGCTACCTGCTCGGGAGCGCGGAACGGATGCCGTTCACCGACTCCGCCTTCGACGCGGCAACCTGTTGCTCGGGTGTTCATTGGTTCGATCAGGCCCGGTTCTTCGCCGGAGTTGCAGCGCGTCTTGCGACCCGCCGGTTGGATCGGGTTGTACGACCACTACTTCACGGGCGAGATGCTCGACGTTCCGGAGTTCGGTGCGTGGTCGCACGAAGCGCTTGACGCGCTACCCGCTTCCGGCCCGTAATCCGCAGGTTGGCGATCCCCGCTCGGTAACGCCCGACGGCTACGAGTTGATCGGCGACGAGATGTTCGCCGACGACATCGAGCTCACGTGCGAGCAACTCGTCGACTACCAGCTCACGATCAGCAACTTCGTCGCCGCGGTCGAGCGGGGCGAGTCGCGCGAAGAGTTGCGGGCGTGGGCGCTCGAAACGCTCGGTCCGTTGTTCGCCGATACCGAGATACGCACGGTGCGTTTCGTCGGCTCGGTGACCTGCCTACGAGTCGCGTAGCAATCTCCGCAACGCTTTTCCGCCGGTGCTGCGCGGGATCTCGCTTACGACGCGCAACTCGCGGCGGCAGCTTCGGTGCCGCGAGGTGTTCGGCGCCGAAGGCGCGGATCGCTTCTAGCGGCGGAGTCGGCGAGCCGGGCTTGACGACGATGAACGCAACCACGCGCTCGCCCCACTCGTCGTCGTGAACGCCGATGACGCATACGTCTGCGATGTCGGGATGGGTCGCAAGTACGTTCTCGACCTCGGTGGGACTGACGTTGACGCCGCCGCTGATCACGAGATCCTTCGCCCGGTCGACGACGCGCAAGCGACCCTCGCGCTCGAGACGGGGCCCGTCGAATTCGCCGATGTCGCCGGTATGCAACCACCCGTCGGCGTCGAGCACCTCGGCCGAACGTTGCGGATCGAGTCGATAGCCGCGCATCACCGGATCACCGCGCACGAGGATCTCCGCGCTGTCCGGGTCGAGCCGCGCCTCGACGCCCGCGATGGGGATGCCGTCGAGCGTGAAGCCACCCCACGTTTCTGACAGTCCGTACGCATCGACGATGGCGACGCCTTCCGCCTCGGCGCGCGAACGCAGCGCGTCGGGGAACGGTGCGCCGCCGATGATCACGCGTCGGAACTCGTGCAGCGGCGCGTCCGCGTCGAGCAGGCGCAACAGCGTGGTCGGGACGAGCGAGACGATGGTCGCGCCTTCGGCGCGCGGCGAACGCGCGACCCGTTCGATGTCGAATCGTTCGTGCGCGACCCACGAGGCGCCGGTCACGTACGCGCGTGCAAGCGCGCCGAGGCTGGCGACGTGATGCAGCGGTAGGCACGTGAGCCAGCGGTCGTGTTGGTCGGCGTCGAGACCGGCGGAGTAGCCCCGACCCATCACCTCCATGCCGGCGCGCGTCAGCTCGACGCCCTTCGCCTCGCCGGTCGTGCCCGACGTGACGACGATCGCCGCGGTATCGGCCGGCGCGGGGACGCCGCCCTCGACCGACTGGCGGCTCCCGCCGTCGATCACATGGGTCGGCCGGAGTTGCGCGAGCAGCCGCAGCTGCTCGGCGCGCGGCGCGGCCGGGTTGATCGCCAGGATGGCCTCGCCCGCATCCCACGCCGCGATCGCGGCTACCGCCAGCGGATGGCCCGCCCCGATCACGGCCACCACCGCGGTTTCGTCCGATCCGGGCATCCTCGATACCCTAACGATGGGAGTGATCACTCCCACAATCACGAGCCGCCGCAGGTCGGGCGGGGAGGCCGAAGGCATGGTTGAGAACGTGATCCGGCCCGCAGCGGAATGGAAGCCGGAGACTCCCGACGGCTTCACCGACGTCGGCTACGACACCTCCGACGGCATCGCCAAGATCACCATTCGTCGCCCCGAAGTGCGCAACGCATTCCGGCCCCGCACGCTGTTCGAGCTTCGTGACGCGTTCGAGCTCGCACGCGACGACCCGACGATCGGGGTGATCATCCTCACCGGGGAAGGTCCCGAAGCGTTCTGCTCGGGTGGCGACCAGCGCGTGCGCGGTGACGACGGCTACCGCGACGACCACGGGATCGGTCGTCTCAACGTGCTCGATCTCCAGGTGCAGATCCGCCGGTTGCCGAAGCCCGTCATCGCGATGGTCGCCGGTTACGCGATCGGTGGCGGCCACGTGTTGCACGTCGTCTGCGATCTCACCATCGCCGCCGACAACGCGCGCTTCGGTCAGACCGGACCGAAGGTTGGCAGCTTCGACGGTGGCTACGGATCCGGCCTGCTCGCGCGCATGGTCGGCCAGAAGAAAGCGCGTGAGATCTGGTACCTCTGCGAGCAGTACGACGCGCAGGCCGCGCTCGACATGGGTCTCGTCAACAAGGTCGTCCCGCTCGCCGATCTCGAGATCGAGACCGTCGCGTGGGCGCGCAAGATGCTCGATCACTCGCCGCTCGCGCTGCGGATGTTGAAGGCGTCGATGAACGCGGCCGACGACGGCCTCGCCGGTATCCAGCAGCTCGCTGGCGACGCGACGCTCCTCTATTACATGACCGAGGAAGCGCAAGAGGGCAAGAACGCCTACCTCGAAAAGCGCAAACCCGATTTCGACCAGTACCCGAAACGCCCGTGAACACCCCCGACCCGAGCGAACCTGCGTCACCGCGGCAGACGACGTCTGCCGAGATGACGCCGGTTCGGCTCTGGGTGGCGGGCGCGCGGCCCAAAACGTTGGGCGCGGCGATCGCTCCGGTCGTGGTGGGCACGGCGGCGGCGACGGTTGACGGGCCGGTGCGGTGGGCAGCGCGCGATCGCGGCGCTCGTCGTTGCGCTCGCGTTGCAGATCGGCGTGAACTACGCGAACGACTACTCCGACGGAGTGCGCGGCACCGACAAGAACCGGCGGGGACCGATCCGACTCGTCGCGAGCGGGCTCGCGTCGCCGAGCGCGGTGCGCAACGCGTCGGCAATCTCGTTCGGTGTCGCGGCCGTCGTCGGCGGGGTGCTCTCGCTGGTCGTAAATCCGTGGCTGTTGCTCATCGGCGTCGCGGCGCTGATCGCGGCGATCACCTACACCGGCGGACCGAAGCCCTACGGCTACCTCGGTCTCGGTGAGGTCATGGTGTTGGTGTTCTTCGGATTCGTCGCGACCGTCGGAAGCGCGTACGTGCAGTACCGCGAGCTCCCGGGTGCGGCGTGGTGGGGTGCGCTCGCGGTCGGCTTGCCCGCGTGCGGCGTGTTGCTCGCGAACAACGTGCGTGATGTCGAGACCGACACCGTTGCCGGCAAGCGCACGCTCGCGGTCCGCTTCGGCGCGCCGCGTGCCCGTCTGCTGTTCGCGGCGTGTCTGATCGGCGCGCTGCTGGCGGTGGTTGCGTGCGGTGTGCTGCATCCGTGGGCGTTGCTCGGCCTCGCGGCCGCGCCGCTCGCGGTAACGCCGATTCGACTGGTGCGCACGCGTTCGGATCCGCCGTCGCTGGTCGCGGCGCTGGTGGGAACGGTTCGGTTCCAGCTCGTGCTGGCCGCATTGCTCGCGGCCGGGTTGTGGCTCAGCTAACCCTCATGCCCACGAGCGTCGGGTCAGGCCGATCCGTGCTCCGCCGCGAACGCCGTGATCAATCCGCCCAGAACCGCGGGTTGCTCGAGCGGCAGCGCGTGACCACCCTCGAGCTGCAGGTGCGCGACGCCCGGGTGCATGCGCTCGAGCATGCGCCGCGCGATCGCCGCGTACTTCTCGTCGAGTGTGCCGGTCACGAGCAGCACCGGCATTGTGAGCTTCGACAAGTCGTTCCACATCGGTTCCATCACGCCCGCACCGAGCAGACGCAGACACGCGGCGAGATAGTCGGTCGTGAGCCGGCGCCGATCCGACAGTCCCGGTGCGTCGGGCGGGATGGTCGCGAACATCGGTTGCGCCAACCAGTGGGTGAGGAACGCCTCCACGGTGTCGTGCTCGATGCTCTCGGCGAGCACCTCGTCGGCCTCGGCGCGCGCCTCGCGCTCGCGGTTGTTGGCGATACCGGGCGATGCGCTCACCAACATGAGCGCGCTCACCAGATCGGGACGATCGATCGCGAGGCGCAGGCACAGCCGACCGCCCATCGAGTAGCCCACGTAGATCGCCCGGCCGCCCGCGCCGCCGATGGCGCGGGCGGTGCCGCCAAATGTGCTGGGCATCGGCACGTCGATCGCGTGGACATCGCAGGTCTCGCGCACGACTTCGGCCGCGCCCATCCACGAGCGCGCGGTTTGCGTGAAGCCGGGGACGAGGACAACACGCGGACGGGGCACGCCGGCAGTCTCTCGCGTGCGGCGCGGTCATGACGGCCCGAGACGCGAATACTTCGTTCGCGGCCACGCTGGTCGACGAGTGGGCGCGTGCGGGAATTACGGATGCGGTCGTGGCACCGGGTTCCCGTTCCACGCCGCTCGTGCTGGCGCTCGCCCGGGACCAGCGGCTGCGGGTGCAGGTCGTGCTCGACGAGCGTTCGGCGGCGTTCCGTGCGCTCGGGCTCGCGCTCGCGAGTGGGCGTCCGGTCGTGGTGCTCTGCACCTCCGGGACCGCGGCCGCGAACTTTCACCCGGCGGTGATCGAGGCCGCACACGCACGCGTCCCGCTGATCGTGTGTACCGCGGATCGCCCGCCCGAGCTGCGCGACACGGGCGCGGGTCAGACGATCGATCAGATGCATCTCTTCGGCCGCGCGGTCCGGTGGTTCTGCGATCCCGGCCCGCCCATCGACGAGACCGGCGCGGGCCCGGTGTGGCGTTCGCTCGCGTGCCGGGCCGTCGCCGAGTCGCTCGGCCCCCCGGCCGGACCCGTACATCTGAACCTTCCCTTCCGCGAGCCGCTGGTGCCGACCGGCGCGCCGTTGGTCGACGCGCCGGGTCGCGCCGACGGCCGGCCGTGGACGGTCAGCACTCCCGCGACGCGTTCGCCTGCGGCGGCTGACGTCGAGCGGATGACGGACCTCGTACACGCGCATCCGCGAGGACTGCTCGTTGCCGGTTGGGGTGCGGCGGTGTCGCCACGCACGGCAGCCCGGTTTGCCGAACGCGCCGGTTGGCCCGTGCTCGCCGATCCGGTCTCGCAGTTGCGGGTACCGCCGCTCGCGATCTCGACCTACGAAGCGCTGCTGCGCGCGCCGGGGTTTGCCGACGCGCACCGTCCGGATCTCGTCATCCGGGTCGGCGCGCCGCTCACGAGCAAGGTCGCCACCGCCTGGCTCGACCCGCAGATCCCGCAAGTGCTCGTGGATGCCGACGGCGACTGGCTCGATCCGGCCCGCGCCGCATCGGAACGGTTCGCCGTCGACGCCGACGCGCTGCTGGCCGCGGTCGCCGAGCGCCTCGGTGAATCGTCATCGTCGTCGCCGTGGTTGGCGGATTGGCTCGACGCGGAGGCGCGAGCCCGCGCTGCGATCGACGCCGTGCTCGACGAACCCGGCGAACCGATCGAAGCGCGCGTTGCCCGTGACCTTGCGGCCGCGCTGCCCGACGGAGCGACGCTCGTGGTCGCATCGAGTCTGCCCGTCCGCGCGCTCGAATGGAGCATGGCACCACGCGCCGGAGTGCGAGTGCTCGCCAACCGCGGCGCGAACGGCATCGACGGATTCGTCTCGACCGTGGCCGGTGTGGCCGCGGCCGACGATGCGGTTCCGACCGTGGCGCTGTGCGGCGATCTCTGCTTCCTCCACGACACCAATGGACTCCTTGGCGGGCTCTCGGCCGCGGTGCGGCCACGATCGTCGTGCTCGACAACGACGGCGGCGGGATCTTTTCGTATCTCCCTCCCGCCGACCTTCCCGAATTCGAGGAGCTCTTCGGTACGCCCCACGGACTCGACCTCGTCGACGTCGCGCGCGCTCACGGCGTCGCCGCCGAACGCATCGACGACGTCACCAAGATCACGCGTGCGCTCGTCTCGAATGACCTGCGCGTACTCGTCGTTCCCGTCGACCGGACCCGAAGCGTCGAGCGCCACCGGGCCGTGTGGGACGCGGTCGCACGCGCGCGCTGTGAGCGGCGTCGAGCGCGAGTTGTCGACGAGCTCCGCGATCTCCACGAATTCGATCGTCGGCGCGACGCCGTAGAGACCGGTCACCCGTTCCCGCAACGCGTCGGTGAAGAACGCGCGTGCCGGCTCGTCCGACTCCCACACGTAGAAGTTGGTGGCGCGCTTGCGTTCCTTGTCGAACGTGAACGCCTTGCTCCGGAGCCCGGGCATGCCCTCGAACATCCCGCGCACATCGCTCGCGATCTTCTCGACCTTCGCGGCGTCGAGGTCTCCCTCGTATTGAAACGTGACAATGGTGCCGATCATGGGCTCGCTCCGATCGCCGGCTCGGGATGATTCCTGGCGAAAACCGTAACGCCAAGAGAGCGGCGGCGCTCAGCGGAATTCAATCCGTGGATCAGACGCGCACGAGGGCGCGCAGCATCGGCTCGAACTTGGCCTGGGTCTCGGCCCATTCCGCGGCCGGGTTCGAGCCGGCGACGATTCCGGCTCCGGCGTGCAGACGCGCACGCGGCCCGTCGATCTCCGCGCCGCGTAACGCGACGACGAACTCTCCATCGCCCCGGGCGTCGACCCATCCGCACGGCCCGGCGTAGCGGCCGCGGGCGCGGGTTCGAGTCGCTGGATCGCGCCGAGCGCGGCGTTGCGGGGTGTGCCGGCGACGGCGGGAGTCGGATGCAGTGCAAGCGCGAGGTCGACGGCCGAGACCTCGGCGTCCCGGAGTTGGCCGGTGATGGTGGTCGCCAGGTGCGACACGTCGACCAGCTCGACCGCGGCCGGACCGGTGGCGGTCACGTCACTGCACTCGCGGATGAGGACTTCACAGACCGCGTCGACGACGAACCGGTGCTCGCGGGAGTCCTTCTCGGAGCGTACGAGCGCGTCGGGATCGAGGCCGGTGCCGGCCATCGGACGGGCGACGACGGCGGTGCCGGTCCGGCGCACGAGGAGCTCCGGCGTCGCGCCGACGAATCCGCCGTCGGCGTACACGACGCATCCCGGCTGCGTCGCGTGCAGCGTGTCGATCACGCCCCGAATGTCGAACGGCACGTCGGCCTCGACGACGATCTCCCGGGCGAGCACGATCTTCTCGGCCGCGCCCGTATCGATGAGCGCGAGCGCGGCGACCACACTCTCGTCCCACGCGTCGAACGTGGTGCGTTGGTCGATCGTGTAGTGGCCGGCGACCGTCACGGGCGCGGCGACGTGCAGGGCGGGTTCCTGACCCGACGGTGCGATCGTCGTCCGCCACACGCGACCCGTACGCGTCGCGGGCGACGATGCGGGCCGGAATGATCATGCGGCCGCCGCCTTCGAACGGCAGCGCGCCAACGGCTCGCGGTCCGATCGCGCGGCGCCGTCGTTCGTCATACGGCGCGTCGTCGTTGACATGATCGATCGCCCGCAGCGCGGCGACGGCGTCGGTGGGGTCGACGATCGCGGCGATACCGGCCGTCACGAAACCCGAAGCGCCGTCGAGCCACGCCGTGCCGTCGAGGCCGAACCCGTCGGTCAACCGATCGACATCGGCGACGCGTTCGGTGCGCGCCACGAGGCGCGGGTGCGCGGGCGCGAGCCGGCGTGTCGGGGGTCACGTTCGGCGTCCCGTGATCAGCTGGGCCGCGCCGGCACCGAGTGTGCGGTGGGTGACGTTCTCGAAACCCGCGTTGCCGATCATCGCCAACAGCTCGAGTTGCGGCGGGAGATACGCGGTCGACGCCGGGAGATACGAATACGCCCTGACGGTCGGAGAGCAATCCGCCGACGAACGGCACGACGCGGCGGAACCACAGGTTGTGTACCGCACGCGCGGGCGCGCTGGTGGGCTCGCCGACATCGAGCAGCGCGACGCCACCGTGCGGACGCAATACCCGAGCGCACTCGGCGAGCACGGCCGCCAGGTCGACGAAGTTCCGTAACGCGAAGCCGCACGTGACACCGTCGAAGGACGCGTCGGGGAAGGGAAGCCGGCCCCCGTCGGCGCGCACCAGGGGCGCGTCGGTGTGCGCCGCATGCGAGCATGCCCGCCGAGAAGTCGACGCCAATCGGCTCGTGCCCGGCGGCGCGCAACGTGCGGCAGAGGTCTCCGGTCCCGCACGCGAGGTCCATGCACGCGTGCGCCGGACGGGAGGCCGAGCTCGGCGACCGTCGTGCGGCGCCAACCGACGTCCATGCGGAACGTGAGCATGCCGGTTCAGCAGGTCGTAACGCGGGGCGATGCGGTCGAACATCTCCTCGACGACGCGCGCCTTCTCGTCACCGGAGGGGAGCGTGTCTCGCCGGCCTTCGTGGCGCTCACGTCGGCCGCCGCGCGGCTTCGACGCTCGCGGCCGCGAGCTCGTGCTCCTCGCCGACCGTTTCGAGGTGCTCCTGCGCGACCGCGAGCAGCACGCGTCGGAAATGGTGTTCGACGAGCGCGGTGACCGCGGGCAGCAGCGTGCGGAACGCGTCGACGAGCTTCTGCGCCTTCTCCGGCGTCGGAGAGATCCGAGTTGCGCAACGGGACGCGAACATGACGATCGAACAGCGCGACCGCCTGCTCGGCGACCTCATGGGTTGCAGCGTTGTGATCGCGCGCGAGTGCGAGCAGATCGCTCAACGGGAATCCGGTTTCGAGCAGCTTCAACCCGGCTTGCACGACGGCGACGTCGCTCGCTGTGAACTGCTCGGTCCCGTCGTGCACGCTCGAGACCAGGAGTCCTTCGCGCGCGACGGCTTCGAGCAGCGCGTTGGGGACGCCCGAACGTTCCGCCAGCTCGGAGAGAGAAAGGAATTCTTCCGGGGCTTCGGCGACGGCGACCGCGGCGGCGAGCGGCGCGTCGGTTGCGTCGAGGTCGCCGCTCAGCACCCGGCCGATGAGCGCGAGGGTCAGGCCTTCAGATTGGAGGTCGCGGATCCGGGCCAGCCGTTCGAGATGGTCCGGCCCGTACCAGGCGACCCGGCCCTCACGCGCGGGCGGATCGAGCAGTCCTCGCTTTTGGTAGAAGCGGATCGTGTCGACCGACACGTCGGCCCGCTCGGCGAGGTCTTCGACCCGGAATCGATCCACGGGGTCGATTGTAGGAGCGATCACTCCCACGGTTGCTATCGGGCCCCGCGGACGCCCTGACCTGCTATTTCGCCGAACCCTGTACTTGGCCAGACTCTAGCTATCGGACTGCCAGTTGGGCTTGCGCTTCTCGGCGAAGGCGGTCGCGCCCTCGACCGCGTCACCGCTGGCGAAGATCTGCACCGCGAGCTCGTTCGTGCGGCGCCAGCCGTCGGCTTCGGAGAGCTCCGCGGCTTCGCGCACGAGCTGGCGCGACAGCCGCACCGCGATGGGGGAGTTCTCGCCGATGCGGTCGGCGATCGAGCAAGCCACGTCGAGCACCTCGGCGGCGGCGACCACACGGTTCACGAGACCGAAGGCCAGCGCGCGTTGCGCATCGATCGGGTCGCCCGTCATCGCGAGCTCGAGCGCGACCGCGAGCGGGACGCGCTTCGGCAGTCGGATCAAACCGCCCGCCGCGGCCATCAAGCCGCGCTGCACTTCGGGGATCCCGAAACGCGCGGTGTCGGCCGCAACCACGAGATCGCACGACAACACGATCTCGAACCCGCCCGCGAGCGCGGGCCCGTTCACGGCGGCGATCAGCGGCTTCGGGAAATCTCGGGTCGCGACCCCGGCGAATCCACCCTTGCCGCGCGCGATGTCCATACCGCGTCCCGCCGCGACGACCTTCAAGTCGGCGCCGGCCGAGAACACTTCGCCTTTGCCCGTGATCACGACCGCGCGCAGCTCGTCGTCGGCTTCGATCGTGTCGAGCAGCGCGGCCATCTCCTGGCTTACTTCCGGACTGATCGCGTTGCGCGCTTCGGGCCGGTTGAGCGTGAGGAGCGCGATGTGCCCGCGCCGTTCCATCTCTACGAGTGCCATGACCCGGAAGCTACTCCACGAGTTCGCGCGACCGGCTCGTCGATCGCGGCGCTGATGCCGGGCCGAACGAGGCGGGTAACCAGGAGGATCACCATCATGATCACGGCCGATCCGATCGTGGTCTCGCGGAGCCCGATGTGGTCGGCGACCTTGCCTTGGATGATCGAGCCGAGCGGGTACAGCGCGCCGAGGATCACCGTGAACACCGCGAGCACGCGACCCCGGATCTCGGGTGGGACGCGTAGCTGCGCGATCGTGGTGAAGCTCGAGAGCGCGCCCAGGTACAACATGCCGACGACGAACAGTGCCAGCGCCGACAACGCAAGAGTGGGAGCACTCCCGTACGCGACCAGCGCGATCGGGAGTGTGCTCATCAAGGTCATCAGTACCCGGCGCGCGGTGTAGCGCTCGACCAGCGATCCGAGCGAGAACGCCATGAGCACCGCGCCGATCCCTGCGCGGTGATGAGCACTGCGGTTCCACCAGATCCGCTGTGCAACACCTTCGAGCGCCATCGTCGGTACGAGCGCGATGAACGGAGCCGCGAAGAACGTGTTGACGCACATGGCCAGTGCGGTGACGCGCAGGCCCGGCTCGCGGCGCACGTACCGGAACCCGTCGGCGATGGAGCGCAGGAACTTCTCCGCCCGCGCGTGCGCCGACGGCGGCGGCAACGTGAGCGTCAACATGACCGCTACGACGGCGAGGAAGCTGAGGGCGTTGATGCCTTCGGCCCACGCGTAGCCGCCGATACTGATCACGACACCCGCGATCACGGGTCCGATGACCCGGCCGAGGTTGTACTGCGCCGACGAGAGCGCGATCGCACCCGCGAGATCTTCGACCGGGACCAGGTCCGGGAGCATGGCCTGGAAGGAGGGGAATCCGAGCGCCGCGCACACCCCGTTGCCGAGCGCGATGAGCGTGATCGTCGGCGCCGACGGGTTACCGATCACGAAGAGCACCGTCAACAACGACGCCAACGCGGTCTGCACGAGACTGGTTGTGATCATCAGCACGCGCCGCGGGTACCGGTCGGCGAGCGCGCCACCGATCGGGCTGAAGAACGCGATGGGGAGGAACGCCGCGGCCGCGACGGTTCCGGTCCAAGCGGCCTGACCGGTGTGCTTCTGCACGTAGATGCCGAGTGCGATCGACTCCATCCAGGTGCCGATGTTCGACACGAACGCGCCGGTCCACAGCCGCGCGTACGCCTTGTGCCGCAGCGGTGCGAACGAGATGAGGTTCCGGCGTGCCACGACTACCGGTTCGGCGGCTACCTCTTCCACTCGGGCTTTCGCTTCTCGAGGAAGGCGCGCATGCCTTCGTGCGCGTCGTCGGCCTGGGCGTTCTCGACCATGACCGCGCACGCGAGCCCGTAGGCCGCGCGTTCGTCGAGGCCTTCCTGCTCGTAGAACGCGCGCTTGCCCAGCGCCAGCACCGATGGGCTCGACCGGCCGATCTTGATCGCGAGCGCGAACACTTCGCTCTCCAAGTCGGCAGCCGGCACGACCCGGTTCACGAGTCCCCACTCGGCGGCGGTGGCAGCGTCGATCATGTCGCCGGTGAACAACATCTCGAGCGCCCGTTTTCGTCCGATCGTGCGTTCCACCGGGACCATCGGCGTCGAGCAGAAGAGGCCGATGTTCACGCCCGGGGTCGCGAACCGAGCATCGTCGGCTCGCGATCGCGAGATCGCACGCGGCGACGAGCTGACACCCGGCCGCGGTCGCGACGCCGTGCACCTTGGCGATCGCGGGCTGCGGAATCGTGTGCAGCCGCGTCATCAACTCGACGCAGGTACCGAACAACGCTTCGTAGAACTCCGCCTTGCGGGAGTCGACGATCTCCGCGAGATCGTGACCGGCCGAGAAGGCCGGGCCCGTTGCCTTCGATCACGAGCACCGGCGCCTTGCCGGCTGCGACCTCGTCGAGCGCGGTGAGCATCTCGCGCATCAACCCCAACGACAACGCGTTGCGCCGATCGGGCCGATTGAGCGTCAGCCGGGCGAAGTTGTCGCCGATGTGCAGCTCGAGGTGTTCGTACGTCATCAGACGAGGTCGGCGTCGGTCATGACCTCGACCAGGGCCGGACCGTCGTGGGCGAACGCGGCGGCGAGCGCATCGTCGAGTTGGGTGGCGTCGGTGACCCGGGTGCCGTGCGCGCCGCACACCCGCGCGTACTCGGCGAAGTCGGGATTGTGCAACGACGTTTGCCACACGTCCCATTCGGCGGCGCGCTGCTCCTTGCTGATCTTTCCGAGCTCGCAGTTGTTGAGCAGCACGTGGGTGATCGGCATCTCGTACTTCACTGCGGTGTTGAGCTCGGCGAGGTACTGACCGAAGCCGCCGTCGCCGGTGACCGCCACGATGGGCCGGTCGGGCGCCGCCGCCCACGCGCCCATCGCGGCCGGGTAGCCGAAGCCGATCGATCCGAGGTAGCCCGACATGAGAACTTGACTGCTGCTTGCACTCGAAGTAGCGGCCGAACGAATACGTGTTGTTGCCGACGTCGACCGCGATCACCGCGTTGTCGGGCGACGCGCGCGTGAAAGCGCCGCGAACAGCGCGGCCGACGAGACACCGTGCCCGCGATCGTCGGTTACCCGTCGCGCCTTCTCGGCCTGCCAGATGCGGCGACGGGCCGCGACGTCGGATCGCTGGTCGACCGCGTGAAGCGCGCCGGACCGGGCGGCCACCTCGCTCGCGAGGCGCTGCGCGGTAACGCCGATGTCGCCGAGCACCGGAACGGTCACCGGATGGAAGCGCCCGAGCGCATCGGCCTCGCTGTCGACCTGCACGATCGGCTTGTACGACGCGATCCCGGTGTGGTTCGCGAACGACGCGCCGAACACGAGCAGCAGATCGGACTCGTTCATGAACCACGAAGCGACGGGAGTCCCGCTGCGGCCGAGCACTCCGCAGGCGAGCGGATGGTCGTCGGGAACGATGCCCTTCGCCTTGAACGTCGTCGCGATCGGCGCGTTCAGCTGCTCGGCGAGCTGCACGACGTCGTCGATCCCGGCGCGCGCGCCGTGGCCGACGATGATCACCGGTCGTTGCGCGCCCGCGATCAGCGCGACCGCACGTTCGATGGGTCGCCGCGGGCGGCGAGATTGCGGTATCGGCAATGCGGCCGCTCGGCGTACCCGGCCTCGCGTCGCCGGCCGGCAGTGCCTGCACTTCGTCGGGGAGTACGAGGTGCGAGACGCCGCGCTGCACGAGTGCGTGCTTGCACGCCAGGTTCATCAACTCGGCGTGATCCGAATCGCGTTGCACCGTGTGCGAGTACAACGCGACGTCGGAGAACGCGGCGGTGAGATCGAGATCCTGGAACGCGCCGCGGCCGCGCACCTTCGACGGCACCTGCCCCGAGATCGCGAGCACGGGCGAGCGATCGACCTTGGCGTCGTACAGGCCGGTGAGGAGATTGGTCGATCCCGGACCCGCGATCGCGAAGCACGCCGCGAGCCGGCCGGTGAGCTTGCCGTACGCCGACGCCGCGAACGCGGCCGCGCCCTCGTGGCGGATGCCGATGAACGTGAGGTCGCCGCGGCGCTCGGCCGAGCGCATCGCGTCGGCGAATCCGAGGTTGGAGTGCCCGACCATGCCGAACACGTGGGTCACACCCCACGCGCACATCGTCTCGACCATCACATCCGACACGGTGCGGACGCGCGGCGACTCGGGCGCGAGGCCGACGTAGATGCCGTCGTCGCGCACCTCGACCGGGAAGCACGCGGGCGCGTCGGTGAATCCGGGCGGCGGCGTGCCGGTGTGCGGCGAGTAGTCGTAGCCGTGCCACGGGCAGCGCAGCCAGCCCTTCTCGATCGAACCTTCGCCGAGCGGACCGCCTTGATGCGGGCAGTGGTTGTCGAGCGCGCCGTACCGACCTTCGTAGTGCGTGAGCGCGAGGCTCTTGCGGCCGGCCAGCGACCGTGTTGACCCGCCCTTCGGGGAGCTCGTCGAGCGCGGCGACCCGGTGCCAGACGAGTCGGGCCGTCGGCGCACGGTCAGGCACGAACGCCTCCGTATTCGATACCGGTGAGGTCGGCCATGTCGCGCTTGAACGTCGTGAGATCGTCGAGGCACAGCTGCGACAGATGATCGTGGCCGCACGCGCGCGCGAGCACCTGCATCAGTCCGATCGTCGCCCGCAGGAAGCGATCGAGCCGCTGCGACGCTTCGTCGACGGGCAACCGCGCCCGCAAGTGCGGCTTCTGGGTCGCGATGCCGACCGGGCAGTTGTCGGTGTGGCACGCGCGCATGCCGAGACAGCCGATCGCCTGGATCGCGCTGTTGGCGATCGCGACCGCGTCGGCGCCGAACGCGAGCGCCTTGGCGAAGTCGGCGGCGTCGCGGAGTCCGCCGGTGATCACGAGCGTGACGTCGCGGCGGCCGCGCGTGTCGAGATGGCGGCGCGCCCGCGCGAGCGCGGGGATCGTCGGCACCGAGATGTTGATCGCGGAACAGCAACGGCGCGGCGCCGGTGCCACCGCCGCGACCGTCGAGGATGATGTAGTCGACGCCGATCTCGAGCGCGGCGTCGATGTCGGCCTCGATGTGTTGCGCGGAGAGCTTGGCGCCGATCGGGATCCCGTTCGAACGTTCGCGCACCTCGTCGGCGAAGCGGCGGAAGTCGTCGACGCCGTGCCAGTCGGGGAAGGTCGGAGGCGAGACCGCCGGTGTTCCTTCGGGCAGGCCGCGCACCTCGGCGATGCGGCCGACGACCTTCGGACCCGGGAGGTGACCGCCGGTTCCGGTCTTCGCGCCTTGGCCGAGCTTGAAGTGGAAGGCCTGCACCTTCTTCAACACGTCCCACGACCAGCCGAAGCGCGCCGACGCGAGCTCGTAGAAGTAGCGCGAGTTCTCGGCCTGCTCTTCGGGGAGCATCCCGCCCTCGCCCGAGCAGATGCCGGTGCCCGCGAGCTGCGCGCCCCGCGCGAGCGCGGTCTTCGCTTCCTGCGACAGCGCGCCGAACGACATGTCGGACACGAACAACGGGATGTCGAGGTAGAGCGGCTGGCGCGCGTTCGGGCCGATGCACACCTCGGTCGCCGACGGGTACGTCGTCGAGCAGCGGCAGCCGCGCGAGCTCGGCGGTCACGAACTGGATGTCGTCCCAGGTGGGGAGTTGCTGGCGCGGCACGCCCATCGCGGCGACGAATCCGTGGTGGCCGACCTTCTCGAGGCCGTGCGCCGCGAGCTCGTGGATGCGCATCACGTACGGCTCTTCGATCGTTCCGTGCGGATCCGTGTAGAGACCCTGGTACACGTCGGGGCTGTACGGCTGCGGATGCATGAGCTTCCACCGGATCACGTCGTCGAGATCGACGAACAGCCCGTCGTCCTCCACGACCGACGTCGAACTTCGCGAGCGCTTCGGCGTTGTTGTACGCGCTCACGCCCGACTCGATGCGGTAGTCCCAACCGTGCAGACCGCAGATGAGATCGTCGCCCTGGACATGCCCGTCGGCGAGCAGCGCGCCGCGGTGCAGGCAGCGTCCGTGCAGCACGGAATGGTCGTCGCCGCGCCGCACGATCACGAGCTCGACGTTCTCGGCCATCGCCGCGGTCGGGATCCGGTCGGGAACCTCGCTCCACGTTCGCGATCCGGACCAGATTCATATGCGTCACCCTCCCGCGATGGTGGGACGCAGCGTACGCGCGGGTGCCCGACCGGCGCGGCTCAGACCGCCGGCCGCCTCCACATGATCGTGCTCATGGCGAGGATCCATACGCACCAGATCAGAAACGCAACGACCCCGATGGAGTTCACCGTGTTCCCGTCGGTCACCGTACCGAGACCGCTCACGAGAAACGCGAGTGCCGCGGCGAAGCCGATGCCGCTGATCCAACGCGGCGCCGCGTTGCTGCGAGCCAGCACGGAGCTGACCGCGGCGAGGAACACGGCGAGGCTGAAGCCGGCGGCGGCGATCACGACGAACGACAAGGTGTACAGCAAGTGTGTCGTCTCGGGACTTCCGGCCCGCTGCGCGGCCGTCGCGTTTGCGACGCCGTTGATGATCGCCAAGGTGAGCGCCGACGCCAGCGAAACCGCGGCCACCACTGCCACGCGTGGTCGCTCGCCTTCGGCTTGGCTCATCATCCGCCACAACGCGCCGAACGACCACATCAGCGCGGCGATTCCGAGTGCGCCGAGCAGCAGTTGCGCCTTGATCGCACCCGAGTGGTCGCGGAAGTACGCCACGATCTTGGCCGTCGACGCATCACTCGCCGGCGGCGCGCCGGGTGCGAACGTGCCGGCGACGTTGAGTACGACGAACGCGAATCCGGCCGCAGCCGCGAGTCGGGTACCGGATTCGGTGGTGGTTCGAGGTTGGTATGCGGCCGGTTGGCTCGCCGTTCGGGTTGTCGTGTCGGTCATCGGTTGGCCTTTCTGCTCACGTACACCGCGTCGCCGGGATCTCCGGGCGCGGGGTGGACTTGGACGTCGACGAAACCGGCGGTGCCGAGCAGCTGCCGTGCGAGCTGCTCGCCGAACATCGTCCCGATGCCGGCGCCGCCGTGGGCGAGGGACACCGTCATGCAGTGCAACGTGCTCACCGAGTAGAGGATCGGGGCCATCGGGTTGCCGATGTTGTCCTCGAGCGCGTCGGCGGCGTGCGGTTCTTTCATCACGAGCCGACCGCCGTCGCGGAGTGCATCATGAATCCGATCGAGCACTCCCGCGGGATCGACTTGATCGTGGATCGCGTCGAACACGAAGACGGCGTCGAACGGTTGCGCGGCCACGAGCCGGGCGGCGTCGCATACCTCGAAGCGCACGTTCGTCAGCCCGGCACCGCTCGCTTCGGCGCGTGCCCGGGCGATTGCGCCCTCGTCGAGGTCGTAGCCGACGAACGTCGACGCCGGAAAGGCGCGCGCGAGCAGCACGAGTGCGTGTCCGGTGCCGCACGCGACGTCGGCGACTCGTGATCCGGCTTCGAGCTGTTCCCGCAGGCCCGGAACCAACGGGAGATAGGCATCGACCAAGAGGGCGTCGTAGGCGCCTCGGCCGATCGCGTCCATCACATCGGTGAACTCCGGCCGGTACGCGGCGTACGGGACGCCACCACCCTCGCGAAACGCGCGCGCAACCTGGTGCACGTGTTTGCCGAGGTGCGTTTGCATCGCCGCCATCGGCGCGAGATTCATTGCCCCGTCGGTGAGGCACGCCGCGTGTTCGGGGGCAGCAAGAACGTGCCGGTCGACGGCTCGTAGTCGACGATCCCGCCGGTGACCATCGCGCCGAGCCATTCGCGTACGTAGCGCTCGTGGAGGCCGGCCCGGTTCGCGAGCTCGTCACTCGTGGCGCGACCCCGCGCCGCAGCCGCGAACAAACCGGTCCGGTGCCCGATGTCGATCATGTAGTTCAGCATCGAGCCGGTGTAGATCGACAGCAGTTGGGCGGTGAATGCTTCGGTCTTGGCTTGGTCGATCGTGTCGGGTGCGGACATCGAGGCCTCCGTCGAGAGCGCGGCGTTGCAACTCGATGATCCGCTCGACGGCGGCCCTGCACATCCGTGAGACCACGGGTATTAGTCGTGGGCTATTGGGGTGGCTTAACTCTGCCGGTCGTCGTAGTCGACGCCGGCGCTGAGCGCCGTGAGCTGTCCGCGACTCTCCACGTGCAGCTTCGCGAGCAGAGACGACACATGCGTCTCGACGGTTCGTACCGAAAGGAAGAGTCGGTCTCCGACGGCCGCGTTCGAGAGGCCGTCGCCGAGGAGGCGCAAGACTTCGGTCTCGCGTGCCGTCACGCCGTGCTTCGCAAGCTCGGTCGGAACTGTGCTGTCGCGGCGACGCCGCGGAACCGGGCCTCCGGCGTCACGCAGGAGCTTCCGCACGCGGGCGCCGTCGGACTCGACGCCGGTTGACTCGTATACGTCGAGTGCTTCGCGGAGCCAGCGAGCACGCGCCGGGCCCGCGATGATCTCGGCTGCCATCACACGCATCAGCGCCAACTCGAAAGGCATCCGTCCCGTTGCCGATGCGATCGCGGCGTCGATTCCATCCTCGTCGCGGTCGAGGAGTGCTTCGGCCGCGGCCAGCAGCACCGGTCGCCCGTGCCACCGAGCCAGATCGTCGGGAAATTCCCGGGCTTCGCGCAACGCCCGCGCCGCGTCGTCGAGACGACCGACGGCGGCGTAGGCCCACACGAGCCAGCACGAGCTGTCGCTGGGCATGCCGCCCGGAAGGGCTCGGACCAGATCGACGCAGCGTTGGCACCAATCGAGGCCCTCCTCGTAACGCCCGGCGCGGATCGCGATGTCGGCCCGGATGCCGTAGGTGTGGATCGAGAGATCAGCGGTCGGCGCCAGTCGTTCGGCCTCGGCGACGAGCTCGATCGCCGCCGTCGGATTGCGAAAGGCTTCGCCACCGCCGCGGGCGGCGATCAGGTACGGCAGCTGATCGAGGCGTAGCTCGCGGCAGCGTTCGATCGCGGGGTCGAGGATTGCGATCCCGGCATCCGGATCACCTTGGATCATCAGCGCGATCGCCAAGTTCTCCTCGGCCCACGATTGCTCGACCAATGCGCCCGCGGCGCGCGCCAGGTCGACCGCTTCGTACAACCGGTCGGGCGGGGTACCGGCGAACACCTCGAGCTTCCCGAGTTGTACGACGGCGCGGATACGCGCTTCGGTCAGCCCCGCGGCCGCTGCCGTCTCGGCTTGCTCCGACCACGCGACCCGCGCTTCGTCGCGGCGACCCGAGTAGTCGAGCGCGCGACCTCGAACGTCGAGCGCCGCGGATTGCGCTTCGACGTCACCCGAATGACGCGCGCTCGTCAACGCGATCTCGGCCGCGGCCAGCGCCTCGTCGGCACGACCGGCCGCGATGGCCAGACGGCCGGCGATCACTCGGATGTGGGGCGACTCGTCTCCGGCCGCGATCGCCCGCTCGACCAGGGTTTGCGCGCGGTTCGGGCTGGGCGGCGTCCGTCGCGCAGACAGCCATGCGGCGCAGGCGCGGCAGGCTCTCGCCGAACTCCTGTTCCGCGACGTCGTCGAGCGCGAGCGCGTCGGTCCAACGTCCCTGTACGGCGAGCACCTGCGCGAGCGTGTCCGAGGCGCGCGCTCGGGTATCCGCATCGCGGCGAGGGAGTGCGCCTGTTGCGCGAGTGCTTCGGCTCCGAGCAGCGCGTGGTCCGCCAATCGTTTCGTCGCAGCCGTCGCGAGCAATGTCGCGGCCGCGTCGGGCTCTCCGATCTGCACGAGGTGTTCGGCGCGGTCGTTCGAGGATCGTCGCATCGTCCGAGTCGCCCGCCGCCAGCGCTGAGGCCGCGCGTCGGTGCAGCGTCTGCAACACGTGCGGAAGAGCGGAGTCGAGCATCGCTTCGCGGATCAGTGCATGCCGAAAATCGACCCGGCCGCCGACGGACTCGAGCAGGCCGGCATTGATGCCGGAGACGATCGCGTCACCGACCGCCGACGTTCCTTGGTCGATGACTATCGCAAGGATGTCGGTGTCGAAATCGCCGAGTACTGCGCCCGCGGTCACGACGGCGCGCTCGTCGTTCGTCAGTCGCTCGAGGCGGGATTCGACCATGTCGCGGACGGTCGGAGACACGGTGCTGGTCCCGCCGCGCCACTGGATCCCGCGTTCGCTCACGTCGAGCGCTCCGGATCGGAGGTGCGCGTCGAACAACTCCTCGACGAGCAGCGGGACGCCGTCGGTCCGCGCGATGACGTCGGCGACGAGCTCGGCCGGGGGTTCCGCGTCGAGCAACGCGCCGAGCAACTCGTGGACCTCGCGGTGGGCCGAGTGCATCGAGATCGAGTATCGACACGACGCCGTCGCGTTCCAATGCCCGCGCCGTTGGTTCGGCGAGTCCGGCTTCTCCGGAACGCAGCGCGCCGACGACGAGGACATACGCGGGCGCCGCCGCTGCGAGATACCGAATCACCTCGATGCTGTCGGGATCCGCCGCGTGCAGGTCGTCGAGCAGCAGCACCGCGCCACCCGCGGACGCGGCGATGTCCTGCACGAGTCGCACGACGCCTTCGAGCGCCAGGAGCCGTAGCTGCGCGTCGCTGAGTCCGTGCGCGGTAGTGGCGTCTCCTTGCCATTCCGGGAGCACGAGCCGCAACCCGGCGTCGAACGCTCCCATGTCGCGTTCGGTCGGGTCGGAGCGCAACCACGATCTCAGCGCCTCGGCCGGCACGCTGAAGGCGATCGGCGTCGTCACCGGCGCCCGTCCGGCCATGACCGCGAGCCCGAGCCGCCGCGATTCCGCGGCCAGGTTGCCCAGGAGCCGGGTCTTGCCGACGCCGCCTTCACCGACGAGGAACACACAGCCGAACCCGCCGGCGCGAGCAGTGTGCAACGTCCGGCTCAGGTGGTCGATCTCGACTTCGCGGCCGACGACCACCGAGGACCGGCGTACCCCACCCTTCGCGTCACCGCGGACCGAAGCAGTCTGCCCGCTTACGACCGGTGGTTCCACGGATGTGGCGAGCGGCGAGGAGCGTCATGATGTGCGGAACGAGAGGAGACACCATGTCGTTCGAGCAGGTGATGGGGACCGTGCAGGGAATGTTGGCCGCGACCGACGCGCTGGCCGCGATCGGCGCCGAGCTGAGTGTGAAGACGTCGGGTATCGATGGCGATCCGGCCGTCGACGCCGCGCTCGACGAGGTGTGGGCCGCCGCCGGCCTTCCCGAGCTGAGCTCACTCGCGCCGCCGCAGCAGGCGATGGTGCTGGGCCTCATCCGCCTCTACTTCGCACAGGCGAACGACCTGCTCGGTGACCCGGGCCGGGCGCCGGGTTGGACCTACACGGACCCGCTCGTGCTCGAAGGTATGGGCCGGGGCTCGATGCTGATTCCACAACTCCTCGCGGGCGCGCCCGAGTTCGCGTCGGTGACCTCGTTCCTCGATGTCGGTGTCGGAGTCGGTTTGCTGGCCGTCAGCGCGGCGAACGTCTGGCCCGGCGCGAAGATCGTCGGCCTCGACGTGTGGGAACCTGCGCTCGAGCGGGCACGCGCGAACGTGAACGCAGCCGGGCTCGATGAACGCATCGAGCTTCGCAATCAAGACATCGCAACCCTCGACGAGGTCGATCGCTACGACTGCGCGTGGCTCCCTACGTTCTTTCTCTCCGAGACCGCGTTGACCACGGCGCTCCCGCATATCGCGTGAGCGGTTGTTCCGAGCGGCTGGATCGTGCTCGGACTGTTCCGCCGGCCCCCGGATGCACTCGGTCAGGCAACCATGGCGTTGCGAACGATTCGTAGCGGCGGAGCCGATCTCGATCCGAAGCAGGCGATCGAGCTGCTCGACAACGCGGGATGCACTGCGATCCGTTCGCTCGAGCCGAACGGACCCGCGCCGATCACCTTCGTCATCGGACAGCGACCGGCCTAGGTACAAACCCGACCGGGTCCGCGCGGCACCAGCCGCGCGGACCCAACGGGCCTCGGTCAGATTGCGACGATGCCTTCGCCACCGACCGCGCCGGGAACCGTCACGCTCCCGATCTGGGTGAGCGAGCCGTCACCATTGATGCGGAACTCGTCGACGTTCCCCGCCGCGCCGGTCTGTACGTAGAGGTACTGACCGTTCGCGGTTGCCGCGGCGTCGACGCTGCCGGCATCGGTGGTCGTGTTGTCGACGAACGTGAGATCACCGTGGTGACCGGACGCAATCCGGCTCAGCGATCCGCTCGCGGCGTTCGACGCGTAGAGGTTCCGGTCCACGCCGACGATCCAACACGTGGCCATCTGGCCGGTGAAGGCCCGGTCGAGCAGCGTGATCGATCCATCGTGATGCAGGTCGTAGGTCGCGACGGCGTTGGTACCGGCTTCGCTGACCACGAGGTTGCCGCCGTGATCGAACGTAACGGCAAAGGGCACCGTGCCCGCTTCGATGTTCACGACCGGCGCATCCGACAAGGTTCCGTGATGCTCGACGCGGAACACGTCGATCGCACTGCCGTTGGCCTTGGTCGTGACGATGACCTGAGAGCCGTCGGGCGTGAACGCGACCTGGCCGGGAGTGTTCACGAACTGGGGTGTTGCGGTCGGATCGAGACCCAGCGCGCGGTTCGAACCGTCGATCGGGTCGAGCTGCTGGGACTCGATGCGGTAACCCTGGAGCGCGCCGCCGTTCAACGCATTGAGCACGTACACGAGGTCGTCGTGCACGGCGATGCTGACCGGGAACGTGCCGAACGACGGAACGGTCTGTCGTAGCTCGAGCGCGTCGCCGCGTACCGAGAAGACCGACACCGTGTTGCTCCCGGCGTTGACCGCGAAGAGGAGGGCGTGGTTCGCGTCGTACACGAGCGACGCCTGCGAAGCCACATGGTCGACGACCGAGCTGGTGAGCATCCCGCCATTACCTCCGGTGGGATACGTGCCCGCGGGGCTCAGTGTTCCGTCGTCGGCCCGGTCGTACGCGACGACGCTGTTACCCGCAAGGTTGTCGGTTTGCACGAAGACGACGTGATCCGCACCGCGCTCGGAATGATGTCCGTGCTCGTGACGCTGATCACGGTCATGGCGCGAATCATGCTGAGAATGCGCGAACGCCGGTGTTCCGAGTGATACGACAACGGCGATCGCAAGCGACGACGCCGTCGCCAGACGACTGAAGGGTTTCATGCACTGCCTCCTGGAAGAATTGGGCAAGAAGAGTTGGGCGATGTACCGACTTCAGTGCGTCGAGACGGCGATCCGTTACAACTTCTTTTTGGCCACGAACGTGTAACGGATCGGGCTCGGACCCGACTGTGTGTCATGGATGTCTCCGCCTACGATCCGATCCGTGGGCCGGCCCGAGTTCTCCGACGATGCGGTGCTGGTCAAGGCGCTCTCCGTTCGCGATCCCGACGCGTTCGCGTATCTTCTGGATCGGTATCACTCGCAACTCGTCCGGCTCGCGCTGCAGTACGTCCCGAACCGCGCGGTTGCCGACGAGGTCGTGCAGGAAACGTGGCTCGCCGTTATCCAGGGGATCGATCGGTTCGAACAGCGTGCGAGCTTGCGCACGTGGTTGTTCCGAATTCTCGTGAACATTGCGCGCTCGCACGGTGTCAAGGAGAGTCGCAGCATCCCGTTCGCGACCACCGAGCGGATCGACGAGGAACCGGCGGTCGATCCGCATCGGTTCCGACGGTTTACGTTGCACGGGCGCGGGGCTTGGAAGCAACCACCACATCCGTGGTCGGATCCGGAACAACACGCGCTCGACGGAGAGACGCGGGCCGACGATCGACCGGGCGGTCGAACGGTTGGCGCCCGCGCAGCGCGAGGTCCTCACGATGCGTGATCTGCTCGGGTGGTCCGCGGCCGAGGTCTGCGACGCTTTGGACGTGACCGACGCCAATCAACGCGTTCTGCTGCACCGCGCCCGTTCGAAGGTGCGGGCCGCGCTCGAACGGCTCTACGACGAAGGTTCGGGACGATGAGCGCCGCCGCTTCCTACGTCTGCCGCCAGTTCGTCGAGGATGTCACCGCGTATCTCGACGGCGCCTTGCCCGACGAGATCACCGTTCTCGTCGAAGCGCATCTCGCCGACTGCCCGCATTGTCGCGAGTATCTCAGCCAGATGCAGCTGACCATCGAGAAGACGCGCGCGTTCACCGAGCAAGACGTCGACGAGATGCCTGCAGAAGTACGAGAACGATTGATGGAAGCGTTTCGCGACCGTCCCGAGTGACCGCCGGTGATCGGCAGGCTCGGTCCTATCTGGCGGCCGCCGCATGCATGATCCGGCCGATGTTCTCGGGGTCGAAGAACTCGACCGGAGACACCGTGCCGGCGATCACACTCACGAACGAATCCATCGCTTCCACATTGCCGTACGCCGCACCGAGGAGTTGCTGCATCTCCGGCGGAGGCGGTTCGAGCGTGGCCAGCTGGGTGGTGAACTCGTAGATCGGCATTGCGTGTGTGTCTCGAGTGCGTTGATACGCCGAGAGCGCGTCGTCGAATTCCCGGGTCCCCGACAACGCCTCGTCGAGGGCGGTCGAGCAGAGCTCCGCGTCGGAGAACGCGTCGAGGATTCCCTGCGCGGTGATGGGGTCCTTGTTGTATCCCGCGTCGCCAACCAGCGCCCAGCCCGGCCCGAACGGCCGACGGAAGAAGTTGGGGACCGCGCCGCCCGCGAACCGTGACTCACGCGTCGCGGCGCGTACCCGATCGGCGAACTCGGGCGCGAGTTCGAGCGTCTTCAGGTAGTTGGCCTCGACGTCGGCTTTGTACGCGCTCGACTCGGCGTACGGCCAACCGACGACGAGCATGGTCAGCCCGTCGTTCGTCGGCGCCGCCGCCCAACCCCGATCGGGGCGGATCACCGTCTCCATGCCGTTCACCGGGAGCCCGCTCCAGTAGCTGTAGTGCGACCACAACAGCATCGGCTTCTCGTTGTATTGCTCGGCCGCTACTGCCTTGGCGACATGCGAGTTGCGGCCGTCGGCACCAATGACGACCCGGGCCCGCTCGATCACCGTCGTGCCGGCGGCGTCTCGCCCCCGAATCCCGACCACGGTTCCGGCTTCGATGACGACCTCGTCGACGGTGAAGCCTTCGCGAACCTCGGCACCGGCGCGGCGGGCGGCGTCGACGAGGATCTTGTCGAGCACGGTTCGTCTCGGCGCGTATCCGGTCGAGATGCCCGCAAAGGGCCGCGGCGTGCCCGCGATCGTGATCGGTCCGAAGTCGTACGAGTACGTATCGATCGGCGGGCAGCCCGTCGCGATCACCTCGTCGAGCAAGCCCCAGCGCGCCAACGCGGCGACGCCGGGCGCGTGGATCACATGGGTGGAGACGGTGTCGCTCGGAAATGTTGCCCGGTCGACCACGAGCACGCGGTAGCCCTTGCGGGCGAGGAGCATCGCGGTCGGTGCACCGGCGCACCGCGCGCCCACGATGATTGCGTCGTACTGCTCTGACATTTGCATTCTCCCTGGCTCGGTGGTCGCCACTCACAATGCGGCCAATCGGCCCGAGATACATCGGGGAGGTCCCCTATTCGGGACCTGATTTGGCTCGGGTTGCGTACGCCGCGGCCTCGGCCCGGCCGCGGAGCTCGAGTTTGGAGAGGATGCTCCCGACGTGGTGCTCGACGGTCTTGCGGCTGATGAAGAGCCGGTCCGAGATTTCGGGATTCGAGAGTCCGAGCCCGAGCAGGTCGAGCACTTCGTTCTCGCGCTTGGTGAGGAGCCCGCCGCCTCTGCGGGCCGGCGTCGCTCGCACGCCGAGCGACCGCAGCACGGCGGCCGCGGCGTCGGCGTGGCGCGCGGCCTCCATGCGGTCGAACGCAGCGAGGGCGATTCTTGCTTCGGCGATCGCGACCTCGGGATGATCGGCGGCCAACGCGCGTGCGAGCTCGAGCCTCGAGCGCGCGACTTCCATCGGCATCTGCGCACGGGCGAAACCGGCGAGTGCTTCGCGCAAGCATGCCTGCGGGTCGCCGGTGTCGGAGGCGAGGCACACGCGTGCTTGCGCGAGCGCGGCGGTCGCCGACAGGTAGTCGCTGTCGTGGAGATCCGCGCAAGCGGCGAGTCGGCGGGCGGCGATCTCGGCCGCGTCGAGTTCGTTCACCGCGAGGTGCACATCGACGAGCAGGGCGAGCAGGGGCACGGTCTCCGAGCTTCGCCCATCGAGTTGCTCGAGCGTACGTTCGAGGGTGTCCCTCGCGAGCGAGGTGTCGCCGTTCGCGAGGTGAATCGCCGCGAGCGGCCGCGCGGCCTCGCGGTCGCCTTCGAGCCCGTCGAGCAACTGCCGCGCTTCCTCGAAGCGGTCCTGGCGGACGCGTAGATCGGCCAATCGAATCAATGCGCCGCCGCGCAGCGCCCGATGGCCGAGACCCCACAAGCGCACCGCCTCGGTCAGCGCGGTATCCGCTTCGGGCCACCGGCCGGCCGTGGTGAGGAGACCTCCGTAGTGCGTGCGGCAGAACGCCGACACCGCGGGAAGTTGGCGGCGCTCGGCGATCGCTTCACCGATCCGGATCCATTGATCGGCGCGGTGACATCGTGCGCGTGCTCGCACGCCGCGAAGAGCTGGCAGAAGATCTCCTGCAACACGACGAAGTCGTCGACCTCTCGGCCGGCGACCGCGGCGAGCGCTTCATCGAGGAGAAGCATGCCCTCGTCGTTGCGGTCGGCGTGGACGAGACTCGCGCCCAGGTACGCGAGCGTCACGAGCTCGAGGTCGCTGTCGTTGAAGTGCCGAGCTATCTCGAGTGCGCTTCCGAAGAATTCGTCCTTCCGGGCGCGGTCGCCTTCGAACATGCCGAGGCTGAGCGTGACCCAACCGCCTCGCGCGAGTCCAGGTCGCCGAGGAGCGTTTCGGCGCGTGCCAACCATCCGCGCATGACCGCAGGATCGCCCACGATCGTGCCGTGCAGATAAGCGACCGAACGCGCCGTCCGGGCCGCACCGACGTGGTCCCCGGTGTCGCGGTAGATCGCGTACGCACGTTCCAACCCGTCGATCGCCGGTGCATAGTCGAGCTCGAGATACGCCGCGTTGGCCAAGCCTTCGATGACGGCACCTGAGGTGTCCTCATCAACGTTGCGTTCGAAGATGAGACGCGCACCGGCACCGTCGCCTCGACGCAATGCCGCTCGGCCTTCCTCGAGGAGATCGGCATCGGTCACCGGCGAATCATCCCACTGTTCGATCGGCGAGCCAGGCGGCCTCGGCGACTCCCATCGGTGTCGACGGCGGCGCCGCGGTGAACGGCCACAGCTCCTCGGCGATCCGGCGGAAGTTCGCAGTCGCATGCAGCCGGCCGAGCACCGCGGTAAGGCCGAGGTTGATGCGCTGCGTGATCACGAACGCGGGCGGGATGTTCGCGGCGCGCGCGACGTGCGCGTAGGGACCATTCGCGTCGAAGTACATGCGGACCGTCTCCGACGAATACTCCGGATCGACCGTGAACTCGCGGTCTTCGGTGACCAGCGCGTAGAAGTGGCCGAAGTAGCCGGCGACGTCTTCGTCGCTGATCGCGGGATCGGGCCGGAGCATGTTGTTCGCTTCCATCATGCGGCGGAAGGTGGGGATGTCGTGTTCGACGACGAACGTCCGGATCAACTCCTCGAATAGCGCGACGTCTTCCGGCTCGTACCGCTTCACGAGCCCGAAGTCGAGGAACGTGACGTGGCCGCCGGGCCGGAACAGATAGTTGCCGGGATGCGGGTCACCGTTGAACGCATGGAGTCGGTAGATGCTGCGGAACACGAAGCGGTAGATCGCCTCGCTCGCGAGGTCTCGCTCCGCTTGCGACCAACCCTCGACGTCCGAGAACCGTGATCCGACCGCGAGCTCGGTGGTGAGCACACGACGCGTCGACAGCTCGTCGATCACCCGCGGTATCGAGATGAACGGGTGGCCGGCGAACGCGTCGGCGAAGAAGCGTTGGTTGTCGGCCTCGACCTCGTAGTCGAGCTCCTCCGTGAGCCGTTCCCGCAGCTCGCCGACGAGCGGGCCGGGATCCAAGCCCGGGAACATCATCCCGAGCACGCGGAACAGGAGATCGGTGTTCACGAGGTCGGCCCGGATGGCCTGGTCGACGCCCGGGTACTGGATCTTCACCGCGACGGGAACCCCCGACTTCGTGACCGCGCGATGCACCTGGCCGATCGATGCCGCCGCGATCGGAATCGGCTCCCACTCCGCGAACACGTGTTCCGGATCGTCGCCGAGCTCGGCGCGCACCACTTGCGCGCACAGCTCGGGCGCCATCGGCGGCGCGTCTTGTTGTAACGACGCGAGCGCGTCGCGAACGGGTTCGGGCATGCCGTCGTCGAGGTAACTCGCCATCTGGCCGATCTTCATCAGCGCGCCCTTCATGTTCCCGAGCGCCTCGGCAACCTGGGCGGCCGAGCGCAACTGGTACTCGGCCTCCAACTCCTCTCGGCGTTCGAGCGATGCGGTCGCGAGCCGCGTCCGGTGCAACGCGTACGACGCGCCCGACCGGGCGCCGATCGCGGCCAGCTGCGCGTTGCGAGCGCGCAATGCTCGTACCCGATACCGGCCCCGCGGGCTTGCGCCGAACGCGCCCGATCGCGGCGGCGGCCGCGCCGGCGAGCGCGCCGCCGATCACCACGCCGATCGCCACCCTCCGGGCCCGCATCCCGCCAGCTTGGCGTCTGGCGTCTGGCGTCACCAAGGCGCCGCTTCGTACACTTGACCGACCGGTCAAGTTCAACGGCAACGGGTCAAGTTTCGACAGGGAGCGGTTTGTGGGCACTGACGTAATCACTGACGAGCAGCGGGTGAGCGACCGGTGCGACGAGCTGCTCGCGGAGTTCCCGCCCGGCTCCACCAAGCCCGCAGAGGTGCTCGGCGCGCAGTACGACAAGGGTCTGGCGTGGGTGCACTTCCCCGAGGGGTTCGGTGGCCTCGGCGTGTCGCCGAAGCTCCAGAATCTCGTGAACGCGAAGCTCACCGCCGCCGGCGCGCCCCTTCCGTACGGTCGCAATCCGATCGGTCACGGGATGTGTGCGCCGACGATCGTCACGCACGGCAGCGACGAGCAGAAGAACCGTTACCTCCGGCCGCTGTTCACCAGCGAGGAGATCTGGTGCCAGATGTTCAGCGAGCCCGGCGCGGGCTCCGACGTCGCCGGCTTGTCGACGCGTGCAGTGCGAGACGGCGATGAATGGATCATCAACGGCCAGAAGGTGTGGACCACGCTCGCGCACGTTGCGCGCTTCGGCATCGTCATCGTGCGCACCGACACCGACAAGCCGAAGCACAAGGGCCTCACGATGTTCGTCGTCGACATGCAGGCCCCGGGTGTAGAGGTGCGGCCGCTCGTACAGGCGACCGGTGAGGCCGAATTCAACGAGGTGTATTTCACCGACGTGCGCGTGCACGACTCGGAACGGCTGGGCGACATCGGTGAAGGCTGGGGCGTGTCGTTGACGACGCTCATGAACGAGCGCGTCTCCATCGGCGGACAGGTCCACCCGCAGGGTTCCGGCATCATCGCGTTGGTGCGCCACATCTACGAGCAGCGCGCCGTTGAGGCGGGCGGGGCCGCGCGTGACGAGTTCGCGCAGCTCTGGATCGAAGCCGAGGTCAACCGGCTCACGAACATCCGGGCGTCACAGTCCCGCAAGAAGGGCACGCCCGGACCCGAGGGCTCGGTCGGCAAGCTCGCGATGGCCTTGCTCAACCAGCGGATGATGAGCTTCACGATGAACGTGATGGGCGCCGAGGCGATGCTCTACCCGGCCGGATACCCCATGTCCCGCCCGGCCACGGCCATGGACCTCTCCAGCCCCCAGAAGGCCTTCATCCGGGTGCAGGCGAATTCCATCGAGGGCGGCACGACCCACATCATGAAGAACATCCTGGGTGAGCGGGTCCTGGGCCTCCCGGGCGAGCCCCGAGTTGACAAAGACCGGCCGTGGAGCGAGGTTCCCCGCAGCTAAACGCCTGATCCGCCGATCGAGACTCGTCCGATCAGGTTCCCCTCGTTTCAAGGTGCGGAGTAAAGATGTCGACGTCCAAGGGGATGCTCGAGAGATCCCGTGGCGCGGTGGCGCTCGTCGCCGCCCTTGCCCTCGTCGGGATCACCCCCCTGGCCGCGGGCGCGGCCGGTGCCGGCTCGACGACCTCGACGACCTCGACTTCCACTTCCACCACTACTACGGCGCCGGGATCGACGTCGACCTCGACGACCACGACGGTCCCGCTCGTCATCCCGCCCCCGCCCGAACCGTTCGGATTGCCGCTCGATCAGGGCCTGAAGCTCCTCGCGCAGAAGGATCAGGCCAACTTGGACCTGAGCCGCTTCGGCGGCGCGTTGCCGCGCGATATCGCGAGTGAGAAGGCTGCCCAGACGCGGTGGGACACGTTGCAGAGTCGCTTCGACCGGCTCGTGCGGCGCGTGCGCAAGACGCAACACAAACTCGACGTCGCGCACGCGAACCTCCAAGAAGCCGCAGTCGACGCGTACATGGACGCCGGCAGCGGACGGCTCGAAATCGCGATCGAGGCCATTGCCAGCGCGAGCAGCGCGATGGAAGCCAGCCGCACGATGAACCTCATCGGTTCGTTCGGCGATCAGCAGAACGAGCTCGTGAATCAATACGTCGCGTTGGAGAAGCGCCTCGGCGAACAGCGTGCGACCTTGACCAAGCAACGGCACCAGGCCGACGCCGACCTCGCCGCGGCGAAGCGTCGCGTCGTGGGCGACCGGCGGGGCGTCTCCCACGCGTGTGTCGCACTCACCGCGTCGGTGGTCGGGATCATGGAATTCCAGAAGGCCGCGACGAGTGCGTCGAGCCCGATCCTCGGACCGAGCGCGCTGACGGCGCAGCAGCTCGCCGACTGGGTGCGCGCATCCGGGCACGTACCGCGCATCACCGTGCCGATCGAAGAGCTCGCCCAGGACTACATCACCGAAGGCGACAACGCCGGTGTGCGCGGCGACGTCGCGTTCGCGCAATCGATTCTCGAGACCTACTGGTTCACGTTCCCGGGCGGCGGACAGCTCGCCGGCCAGGACAACAACTTCGCGGGCATCGGCGCCTGCGACAGCTGCAAGCACGGCTTCACGTTCAAGAGCGCGCGCATCGGTGTGCGCGCGCAGATGCAGGCGCTGCGCATCTACGTGGACCCCGACCTCACCGCGACCACGTTGAAGCAGCCGCTCGTGATGCCGAAGATGCTCAACCTCGGCTTCCGCGGCAAGGTGCAAACCTGGTGGGACCTCTGGGGAACGTGGGCGACCGGCGCGTTCTACGGCCAGCGCGTCTACGACATCTACGAACGGATGGTCACGTTCGCGCGCACCGATCCGCCGCACCCACCACTTCTTCCGACGCCAGTCCCACCCCCGCCCGCGTAGTCGCGAGTTACTTCGCAGTCAGGGCAATGGGGACCCGGCGGAGGCCGGTGTGCTTGTTGCTCCGGGTCCACGCCACCGGCCCGGTCAGCTCGATCGCGCGCACCCGGGCCAGGAGCTCGGTCAGCACCACTCGGAGCTCGAGGCGCGCCAGGTTGGCGCCCAGGCAGTGGTGCACGCCGTGGCCGAAGCCGAGGTGCGGGTTCGGGTGACGGCGCACGTCGAAGCGGAACGGGTCGTCGAACACCAGCTCGTCGCGGTTCGCCGACGCTTCCCAGAACACCACTTTGTCGCCGGGTGCGATCTGGCTGCCCGCGAGCTCGAGCGCGCGCGTCGCCGTGCGGCGGTTGTACGCAGCCGGATGCGTCCAGCGCACGATCTCCTCGACGGCAGTGCTCATCGCGGCCGGGTCATCGCGCAAGATCTCGAGTTGGTCGGGGTACTCGGCGAACGCGACGATCGCACCCGCGATCGCGTTGCGGGTCGTGTCGGCGCCCGCGGCCCACACGAGGCTGAAGAAGAACTGCAGCTCCTGATCGGTGAGCCGGGGCGGCTCCTCGCCCGGGAGCTCGGCGTTGCATACGACCGAGAGCATGTCGTCGGCGGGATGGGCGCGCTTCTCCGCGATCAGGTGCGTGCCGTACTCGAACATCTGCGCGGCCGCGTCGGCGACCGCGTCGGTGGTCTCGAACGCCTCGCGGTCGTCCTTGAAGTCGAAGCTGTGTTCGATCCACTCGTAGAGCTGGTGCCGATCCGACTCGGGGATGCCCATGAGGATGCAGATCGCCTGCATCGGCAGCTCGCCCGCGACGTCGTGCACGAATTCGCACGATCCCGCGGCCAGCGCGGCGCCGACAAGCGCGCCCGCGCGCCGGCTCAGATCTGATTCGAGGCGCGCGATGGTGCGCGGCGTCAGACCTTTGGTGACGAGCATGCGCACACGCTGATGGCGCGGATCGTCCATCATGTTGAGCATCATCCCGGCGACCGGAAGGTCGGGGATCGTCGTCCCGCCGTAGGGCCGGTCGCCGCCGGTCTCCGACGAGAACGCCTCGGGATCGTGGATCACCGCCGAACACTCCGCGTGCGTGTGCACCGACCAGAACCCTTCGCCGTCGGGTGTGTGCGCGGTCGGCGCGTGCCACCACACCGGCGCGGCGCGCCGCAGCCGCGTGAAGAGGTCGTGCGGGAATCCGTGCGCGAACCGGTCGAGATCGGTGAGGTCGATGTCAGTCAGATCGGCGTCACCGAGGTCGTCCACTGGCAACATCTTGCCCGCGTGCGGGAAGCAACCGGGCGGGGGATCGGTTGCATCTGCGACCCCGTCGATTTCCCAGGAGTTTTCCCATGGCCGAGATGAGCGAGTTCAACAACAACCTGATCGCCGAATTCCGGGCGAACGACGGGAAGGTCGCCGGTGCGTTCGAGGGGGCCCCGCTGCTCCTGCTGACCACGACCGGAGCGAAGACCGGCCATAAGCACACGACGCCGCTCGTGTACTTCAAGGACGGAGATCACGTCGCCGTGTTCGGCTCGATGGGCGGAGCCCCGAAGAACCCGGCGTGGTACCACAACCTCGTCGCGAATCCCTCGGTGACGGTAGAGCTCCCCGGTGAGATGTTCGAGGCGCGGGCCGTGACGATCGACGGCGACGAGCGGGAGCGCATCTGGACCGCGCAGAAGGAAGTAATGCCGGCGTTCAAGGAGTACGAAGCGAACACCGACCGGCAGATCCCGGTCATCGTGCTCCAGCGCGTGCACGTGTAGTTCTTCTCGTAGTTCTTCTCGGGCCAAACGGCGCGGTAGCGTTTCCACGCGAGGAGCGTGGGGACGGGCGAATGGACGAGTTCGAAGACCCGCAGTGGCTTCGGGCATTGGTATTCGGGCTGGCGGCGCTCATCGGCGCGTTCGGGACCGCGGGCCTGTTCCTCGCCGCGATCGGCAAGTATTCGCTCCCCGTCGCGTTGGTCCTCGGCGTCGTCGCGTTCGCGGGCCTGGTCGTCGCGTGCCGTCCGTTGTTCCCCAAGTCGGGAACCACGAGCGATGCCGCGCACATCTGCGCGATCGTCGCGCTGATTGCCGTCGTCGGAATCACCGCGTGGAACGTGGCGAACTCGGCCCAACACGTCTTGATCGTTCGGGACGGCGGCACCTACCTGAACGCGGGGAAGTGGCTGGCCGGTCACGACACACTCCAGGTCGACGCGGCCGTCGGCCCGTTCGCCCACAACCCGGCCGTCAGCGTGAGCAGCGCCGGACTCAGCCGGAGCGGCGACCATCTCAATTTCTCCCTCGCGCACTTCTTGCCCGTGCTCCTCGCCGAAGCGCAGGGCATCGGCGGTGACGGCTTCATGTTTGCGCTGGTGCCGATCCTCGGCGGCGCGGCGCTCCTCGCGTTCTACGTGCTCGCCCGGCGCGTGTTGCGCCGTCCGATCGCGGCGCTGGGGGCGATGTTGTGCCTCGCGTTCCTGATTCCGCAGCTGTCGTTCACCCGAGACAGCATGACCGAGATACCCGTTCAGGTGCTGCTGTTCGTGAGCATCTGGATGCTGATCGACCGGCGCGTGCTGTTGCATCGCGGTGCCGCATTCGCGGCGGGGTTCTTGCTCGGCGTCGTGCAGGCGTTGCATATCGACGGTCTCGCGTTTCTCGTCGGCCTGCCGTTCGTCGGTCTCATCGTGTGGCTGCGCTCGGAACCCGACGCCCGGCGCGTGGTCGGGCGATCGATCATCGCCTGCGGACTCGGCGTCGCTGCCGGGGTCGGGCTCGGTTTCCTCGATCTGACGCGCCTTGGATCCGGGTACCTCGACAGCCTGCGGTGGAACGTCGAACGCGTCGCCGCGGTCGTCGTGCTCGCCGTGGTGGTTGCGATCGCGATCGCGTATCGGGCGCGAGCCGGCCGCCGCGGGACCCGGTTCGATCGGTTGCGTCCGACCGCCGCATTGCTCGCGGCGGAGATCGTCGCGATCGGCGGATTCGTCGCATGGTTCGCGCGACCGTTCGTAGAAACGACGCACGGGAGCCCCAGCACCGTCGTCAAGGGCGTCCAGATTCGCGAGGGGTTGGTCATCGATTCGACTCGGAGATACTTCGAGCACGCGCTGCAGTGGGTGAGTTGGTACGTCGGTCCGATCACACTCACGCTCGCGATCGTCGGCGCCGCGTTCGCAGTTCGTTCGTTCGTTCGGGGCGAGCTCAGGTTCCCGAGCCAGGTGGTCGGGCTCGTGCTCGGTCCCGCCGCGCTGCTCTACCTGTGGCAACCGAGCATCACCCCCGACCAGGTGTGGGCGAGCCGGCGCTTTCTCCCGGCGGTGTTCCCGCTCGTGATCCTCGCCGGGTTCGGATTGCTCTGCGTTCTCGCCGACAACGAACGTCTCGGTTGGCGCGAGTCGCGGAGGCTGGTTGCACTGCTCCTCGGCCTGGCGACGATCGCGTTCCCGCTGTGGACGATCACGAACGTCTCGCGGATGACCGACGAGCGCGGGTTCCCGCCCGTCGTCGAGGCCGCGTGCCGTTTGGTCGGCCCGACCGGCGCGGTCATCGTTCCGCAGGAACGGAACGGAAATTTCTGGCTCTACGGTCCGCAAACGTTGCGATCGTTTTGTGACGTACCCGTCGGCGTCATGTACTCGGGTGACGACAGCAACTTGGTGACCAGCACTCCGCACGGAACGCTCAGCGCGCCCGTACTGCGGCGACTCGCGCTCGACTGGGCGAGGGAGGGGCGCTCGCTCTACATCGTCGCCGACGGAAAATCGACCATCACCGATCTGTTTCGGGGCGTCGCGGTGAGGTCGACGCGCTACACGGCCAACCGGCGTCTGCTCGACCGGACGCTCACGCATCGACCCGACACGTACAAGACGGACCCGTTCAAGCTCTTCGTGGCCAAGGTCCCGCTCCCGCAGCAGTAGTCGCGCCGCGTACGCTCGCCCCATGCCCGTAAAAGAAGGTCCGGTCCCGCCGTTTCCCGAAGGTGCCGATCCCGACGAGTACGACCGGCTCCGGCGGCGCGTCCTATGGAAGATGCCGTCGGGTCTCTACGTCGTCGGCGCGACCGACAAGGGCGATCGGCGCAACGCGATGACGCTCAACTTCGCAACGCAGCTCTCGTTCGACCCGAAGTGGATCGGGATCGGTGTCGAACGGGAGGCGTTCACACACGAGCTCATCTCGGCCGCCGGCGTGTTCTCGCTCTGCCTCATCGATCGCGAAGACCGCGCCATCGTGCGCAAGTTCACGAAGCCGGTCGCGGTCGATCTCGCCGCGCACACGCTCAACGACTTCCCCTACTTCGATGGTTCCGTAACCGGCGCGCCCGTTCTCGCGCAGGCCGTCGCCTACGTCGAGTGCGAGGTTCGCCAAACCGTCGAGATCGGCAACCACTCGCTGTTCCTCGGTGAAGTCGTGAACGCGGCGTTCCTGAAAGACGAGGAGACGCCGGTACTGCGTATGGAAGACACGCGGATGAACTACGGCGGCTGAATCGACGCGCCTCGATCACTTGGGCGCCTTCGTCAGCGGAATCACGCCCATGCTCTTGAGGTGCGTGTCGACCGCAGGCGCGAGGGTGAGCGCGAACGTGTTGGTCACGTGCGACTTGTCCCACTTGACGATGACGCCGCGGATAACCGCGTCGCAGGTCGGGAAGAGCGGGCACACCAACTTGTCGAGGTCGAGCGTCCGCACGTTGGGATCCTGTCGCGCGAGCTGCCGGTAGAGATGTTCGATCGGCGTCGGGTTCGGGTTGGCCCGGTAGCGGCACTGCTCCACCACGGTGGCGCTCGACAAGCAGTGCAGCGGATTGAAGTCCGGATCGGGCTCGACGGGTAGCGGTACCGGTTCGACGACCACAACGTCACGCTCGGCGGAGGTGGCGCTGGCGCGTCCGCTCGAGCGCAGCGCGGCCATCGATGACTTCGTTCGCGGCGGCGATGGTCGTGAAATCGACTGTGTGGTGCTTACCGTCGACGAACGCCCGGTACTTGCCCGGGCTCCCGTACGCGAGGTTCACGACGATGATCAGGTCGGGATTCAGCGTCGGGATGACGCGTTGGTAGAGGTCTTCGTTCCAGCGCACACACGAGTCGAGCTTGAGGGTCGTGTAGAGGTGTCGCTGCCACGGGCACCCGGCGTCGAGGTCGGCCGAAAGGTCGAGGTTCTCGCGGTGGGCTATCGCGGCGAACATCGGCGCCATCGCCCATGCGTGGCTGTCGCCGATCAGGAGAACTTTGCGGCCGGTCCCGCTCACGAGTGAACAGTCGCTCACGGGTTTGCCGACGCACGCGCGGAAGTCGAGCATCGTGCGGGCCAACGCGAAGTCGAGGTTCTTCGGAACGGGTGTGAGTCCCTGGGTCGCGGTGCTCTGTTCACCTGCGGTGGATGCGTGGGCGGGATCGACGATCTTGGGGATCACCACAAGCGCCGACACGACACTGATCGCGAGTCCCGACGCGATGACCGTTGCCCGATGGCGATCGAGGACTCCCCACGCGCGGATCGGGTGTTCGAGCAGTTGAAAGCTCAGCGACGCGAGCCCGGTCGCGACCAGGCACGCGATTGCGACCGTCGAGAGCGGGCTGATGTGGAAGTACCGCAGCACCACCAGGATCACGATCCAGTGCCAGAGATATGTCCCGTAGGAGATCTTGCCCAGATACACGATCGGTGGGATCGACAGCAGGCGCTTCACGATGCCGCCGTCGGACGCTTCGATCGCGACGAGGATCAGGCACGTGGTGATCGTGACCGCGATCCCGCGTTGGATCGCGTCGAGATGCACATACGAGGTCGCGATGAATCCGAGCGCGAGCACGCTGACGGTCGTCACGAACCGCATCGTTCGCCGATAGCGCGCCATACGGACGATGAGGACCGGGAGCGAGCGCGAGGAAGGCACCGGCGAGCAGCTCGTAGGCGCGGGCGTCGGTGCCGTAGTAGGCCCGGTCGGGGTTGGAGATGCGCAGTGACAACGCCCACGCCGCCGACGCGATTGCGCCGATGATGACGACGGTGCGCACGACGCGGAGTTGGGGGGCCGGCTGTAGTCGCCGGGTCATGAGGAACAGCGCGCCGAGCACGAGCGGCCAGAGCAGGTAGAACTGCTCCTCGACCGCGAGCGACCAGAAGTGCAGCACCGGGTTCGCGCGAGATATCGGCCCCGAAGTACCCGCGGGACTGATGGATGAAGTACCAGTTCGCCGAGTACAAGAACGCGGCCTTGAACGAGCCGACCGCATCGGCGACGTCGAGGCGGGTGGCGATCGCGGTGTACACGACCGCAGTCACGAGCAACGTCACGAACGCGGCGGGCAGCAGCGCCGGAACCGACGTGAATAGAAGCGGCCGAAGCGGATCGAATCGCGGCCGCGATATCGCGCAGCAACAACTGGGTAACCAGGAATCCCGACAGGACGAAGAACACGTCGACGCCGATGTAGCCGCCGGAGAACCGGTCGACCCCGGCGTGGAACACCACCACGAGGTACACCGCGATCGCTCGCAGGCCGTCGAGATGCGGACGGTACTCGTGGGTCGGTTCGTCGCGATCTTCCGTAGCCGCTTGCGCTTCGGCGTCCCGGGTCTCCATGCCGGGCGAGAGCGTACAGATCAGTTCCTCGGGGCCGACCCGCGGGGATCCCCTCCGCGGGCGCAAACGCGTAGGCTCGCCCCGCCTAGGCACCGGAGAACTCAGGGGAGCGGAGAAGATGGTTTCGGACGCCCCGAAAGCGAGTGACGCGACAACGGGTGATCGGCAACTTGGTCTCGTGCAGCGCTGGAAGTACGTGCTGGCGACGACCAACCCTCCGCCCGGGCGACTCGACCCCGTCTCGAAGTGGCTGTATCTGACCCGGGCGGGCGTGCTGCCGATGACGCTCGTCGCCGCCGCGGTCGCGGGCCTGCTCGCGGTTTACCGGGATGCGAATGTCGCGTGGGGTTGGTTCGCGCTGTCGGCGGCCGGGATCGTGCTCGCCCACATGTCGAACAACCTCATGAACGACCTGTTCGATCTCGAGGTCGGCACCGACCGCGAGGACTACCCGCGCAACCTCTACTCGCCGCACCCGGTGCTCTCAGGAGTGATCACCCGCAAGGGACTCGCGCTGTGCCGCGCTCGTGGTGAACCTCATCTGCTTCGCCATCATGATCGTGCTCGCAATTGAACGCGGCTGGCCGATCATCGCGTTCGCGCTCGGCGGCTTCCTGCTCTCGGGCGCGTACACCGCGCCGCCGTTCCGATTGAAGAAGCACGGACTCGGCGAGCCGACGGTTCTCGTCGTGTGGGGTCCGCTGATGGTCGGTGGCGCCTACTACGCGGCCACCGGGACGATTCCCGGCGCGATCGTGCTCGCGTCGTTGCCGTACGCGTTGTTGTGCACGACGGTGCTCATGGGCAAGCACATCGACAAGATCCCGTGGGACGCGCCCGACGGAACGCGCACGCTGCCGGTCATCATCGGCGAGGCGCGGGCACGGCGGCTCACGCAGGGCATGTTCGTCGGGTTCTACGTGTCGGTCGTCGCGCTCGTGATCGCGCGGGTGTTGCCGGTCGCATCGGTGCTCGTGCTGCTCTCGCTCCCCGTGCTGCGCCAGGCGTGGACGTACTACTCGCAGCCGAAGCCGGCCGAGTCGCCGATGCCGAACCCGGTGTGGCCGTTGTGGTTCGCCGCGCTCTCGTTCCTCGTCACACGGCGCGCCGGCGGCCTGTTGGTGATCGGGCTGATCATCGGCGCCATCGTCGGTTGGTGACGGCGACATGAGTTGACCGCCGTTGGTATTTCGCAACCGGCGTTCGGCGGATGACAACGCTGACCAGGTCTATTGTCCGGATATGACCATGCTCAGCACGATGCAGGATTTTCCGCTCTCCATCTCCGCCATCTTGCGCCACGGCGAGCGGGTATATCCCGAGAGCGAGTGCGTCACGTGGACCGAGACGGTGCCGCGCCGAGCATCGTTCGCGGAAGTCGGCGCGAACGCGGCGCGGCTCGCCCACACGCTCGCGCGGCTCGGCATCGAGAACGGTGACCGGGTCGGCACGTTCTGCTGGAACACCCAGGAGCACCTCGAGGCGTATCTCGCGGTGCCGTCAATGGGCGCGGTGCTGCACACGCTCGAATATCCGGCTCTTCCCCGAGCAGCTCGCCTTCGTCATCAATCACGCCGAAGACAAGCTGATCATCGTCGACGACTCGCTGATCCCGATGCTCGCCAAGGTCGCGGCCGAGCTCAAGACGGTCGAGCGATACGTCGTCGTCGGCGACGGCGATACCGTCGGCGTTCGAGCGCCGTGGTTCCCGGCGCCGAGATCCTGCGCTACTCGGAGATCATCGCGAGCCGAGACCGGCGACGTACGAGTGGCCCGAGATCGACGAACGGCAGGCCGCCGCGATGTGTTACACGTCGGGCACCACCGGGAACCCGAAGGGTGTCGCGTACTCGCACCGATCCGCGTACCTGCACTCGCTCGCGGCGACCACGCCCGCCGCGCTCGATCTGTCGGAGCGCGAGCGCATCCTCACCATCGTGCCGATGTTCCACGCCAACGCGTGGGGGATCCCGTACGCGGCGTTCATGTGCGGCGCGTCGGCTCGTGATGCCGGGCCGGTTTCTCCAGGCCGAGCCGCTCACGCGCATGATCAAGGAGGAGCGCGTCACGTTCTCGGGCGCGGTGCCGACCATCTGGGCCGACATCCTCCGCTACGGCGAGGAGCACGAGATCGATCTGTCGACGATCCGCATGGTCGTCTGCGGCGGCTCCGCGGTTCCGCGCTCGCTGATGGAGAAGTTCGAGGAGCGATACGGCGTACGCATCGTGCAGGGCTGGGGCATGACCGAGACGTCGCCCGCTCGCGGCGGTCGGCGCACCCGCCCGCGTCGGTCGAGCTCGGAACCGTCGAGGAGATGGATTGGCGCGCCCGCACCGGCCGGATCGTGTCGGGCGTCGAGCTCCGCATCGTCGACGACCAGGGCAACCCGTTGCCGTGGGACGACGAGGCCGTCGGTGAGATCGAGGTCCGCGGACCGTGGATCACCGGCTCCTACTACGGCGATCCGTCACCCGAGAAGTTCGACAACGGTTGGCTGCGCACCGGCGATGTCGGCACGGTCAATGCGCTGGGCTTCGTGCAGATCACCGACCGCGCCAAGGACGTGATCAAGTCGGGCGGGGAGTGGATCAGCTCGGTCGAGCTCGAGAACCACTTGATGGCCCACCCCGACGTGATCGAGGCGAGCGTGATCGGCGTTCCCGATCCGCGCTGGTCGGAGCGGCCGCTTGGCGTGCGTGGTGTCGCAAGCCGGGATCCGACGTCGACGCGGCCGCGCTCGCGGCGTTCCTCGGCGAGCACGTCGCCAAATGGCAGGTCCCCGAACGTTGGAGCTTCATCGACGAGGTCCCGAAGACCAGCGTCGGCAAGTTCGACAAGAAGGTGTTGCGCGCCCGTCACGAAAAGGGCGACCTCACGATCGAATCCGTCGGCGGATCGGTCGCGTGATGTTCGAACAGGCCGATCCGAGCGATCCGACCGGGCCGGCGGTTCCCGCGCCGGCCGCGACGGTCGTGTTGGTACGCGACGGAGCCGAAGGGCTCGAGGTCCTGCTCGCGAAACGTTCGTCGAAACTCGCGTTCCACGGTGGCGCCTGGGTGTTTCCCGGGGGCCGGATCGATCCGGACGACTACGCCGGCGAACCCGAAGACGTGCTCGCGGCCGCGCGCCGCGGCGCCGCGCGCGAGGCCAAGGAAGAAGCCGGCGTGGAAGTTGACTCCGACAGCGCTGGTGCACTTGTCGAACTGGACGACGCCCGAGATCTCCAAGAAGCGCTTCGCGACCTGGTTCTTCGTCGGTGAGGTGACGGGCGGCGTGGAAGCCGCCGACGGCACCGAGACCGACAGCTTGCGCTGGTTCCGTCCCGACGAGGCGCTCGCCGCGCGCGACGTCGGGGAGATCGAGCTCGCGCCGCCGCAGTGGGTGACGCTGCGCTGGCTACGTGATCACGGAAGCGTCGCGCAGGCGATGGCCGCCGCGACGTTGGAAGAGGCGATCGACTTCACGCCCCGGTTCCACTTCATGGAGGGCGGCGGCGCGGTGTGCGTCTACAACGAAGACGTCGCGTACGACGACCTCGGCCGCCTCGAAACCCCCGGCCCCCGCCACCGCCTCTACATGCGAGACGCAGGCTGGGACTACATAAACGAACCTGCGTGAGTTCGCCACGGATCGCGCGGTCAACTCACGCAGGTTCGGATCTTTGCGTTACTTGTTGGGCTGCGGGGTTACACGCAGGTAGGGCTTGATGGCCTTCCAGCCCTTGGGGAACTTGGTCTTCGCGTCCTCGTCGGACACCGCGGCGGTGATGATGACGTCTTCGCCATCCTTCCAGTTCACCGGGGTCGCGACGCTGTAGTTCGCGGTGAGCTGCAGCGAGTCGATGACGCGCAGGATCTCGTCGAAGTTCCGGCCGGTCGACGCGGGATAGGTGATGATGAGCTTCACCTTCTTGTCGGCGCCGATGATGAACACCGAACGCACGGTCATCGTGTCGCTCGCGTTCGGGTGGATCATGTCGTAGAGGTCCGAGACCTTGTGGTCCTCGTCGGCGATCACCGGGAAGTTGAGCTTGGCGCCCTGGGTCTCCTCGATGTCGGCGGCCCAGCCCTTGTGGTTGTCGAGCTTGTCGACCTGCAGGCCGAGCACCTTCACGTTGCGCTTGTCGAACTCGGGCTTGAGCTTCGCGACCGCGCCGAGCTCGGTCGTGCAGACCGGTGTGAAGTCCTTGGGGTGCGAGAACAACACGCCCCACCCGTCTCCGAGGTAGTCGTACAGATTGATCTCGCCCTCGGTCGTGTTGGCCGTGAAGTCGGGGGCGGTGTCACCCAGTCGGATCGCCATGGGGCTTCCTTTCTCGTCTCTTCCACGCGTCGGTTCGCGCTCAGATGCCTGTTTCGAGATGTCGTTCGTCGCGCTGCGGTCGGCAGGCTACGGGGTCCGCTCGCCGAAAGTCGAGCGGGCAGGTCGGGATTCTCAACCACCGGACCGTCGGTAATGTTCCGGTTCCCGTGGATCCTCCCGAGCAGTCCCGTTCCCGCGCGTTCGGGGGCCGGGTGCGCCGGTTGACGATCGATGTCACGCCGCTGCGCGACGTCGCGCGATTTCCGGTTGTTGTGGACCGGCGAGATGCTCTCGCAGGTCGGCAGCCAGATCACGCTGGTCGCGCTGTTCGTCCAGATCTACGCCCTCACGCAGTCGTCGGCCGCCGTCGGTCTGGTCGGGCTGGTGCAGCTGGTTCCGGTGGTCCTCGTGTCGCTGGGCTTCGGCCCGCAGATCGATCTGCGGGATCGCCGCAAGATTCTCCTGGGTGCGCAGTTCGGGCTCATGTTCGCGTCGACGTTGCTGCTCCTCGGCGCGCGCCTGCACGACCCGCCGCTGGCGTTGCTCTATTTCGCGGCGGGCCTCAACGCTGCCTTCACGTCTATATCGATGCCGACCCGGGCCGCGATGACCCCGAAGCTCGTGTCGAAGGAATTGCTGGCACCGGCCGCCGCGCTCAATCAGGTCATGTGGAACGGCGCCGGAGTGATCGGCCCGGCCCTCGGCGGCATCATCGTGCACAACTTCGGCTTGTCGTGGGCCTACGGCGTCGACGTCGCCTCCTACGTCGTCGCGATTGGCTTCGTGCTCCTGTTGCGACCCCAACGGCCCGTTCGCGATCCGAACACGGATGCGGAAACCGGGCTCACAGCGGTGCTCGCGGGGACGCGCTACTTGAAGGGCAAGCGCGTCCTCCAGTCGACGTTCAGCATCGACATCGTTGCGATGGTGTTCGGGATGCCCCGGGTCTTGTTCCCTGCACTCGCGGTCGAGCGTTTCCACAACACCGCGACTGTCGGGTACATGTTCTCGGCCGTCGCCGCGGGCGCGGTCGTCGGCGCGCTGACCTCGGGTTGGGTCAGAGGGGTGCACCGCCAGGGCTTGGCCATCCTCTGCGCAGTAGCTGTGTGGGGCGCGGCGATCGCCGCCTTTGGGCTGGTCGGAGGGCACCTGGCGGCCGCGCTCGCTTTCCTCGCGATCGCGGGGTGGGCCGACGTCGTGTCGGCGGTGTTTCGCAACACGATCCAACAGACGACAATTCCCGACGAACTGCGCGGGCGTCTCGCCGCGTTCAACATTCTCGTCGTCACGGGCGGTCCGCGCCTCGGCGACTTCGAGGCCGGCGTCGTCGCCGCGATCTTCACGCCGACGGTTTCGGTGGTTTCCGGTGGTCTGCTGTGTCTCGTCGGTGTCGTCGCGATTGCAGCGACAGTCCCACGCTTCGCGACTTGGCGTGTCGGCGATCCGCCCTGATTGACCAGAACTGCGGGGCGCGCTTGACTGCACCTCGTGGCCGGATATTCGGGAACAGCGCTCACCCAGAAGCTCGGCATCAAACCGGGTGCGCGCGTCGCGCTCGGTGCGCGCGCCGGAGGGTTTCGAAGACGCGCTCGAGCCGATGCCCGACGGCGCGAGACTTCGTCATCAAGCGCGCGGGCAACACGATGTCGTGTTGTTCTTCGCGACGCGACTCGCGGAGTTGGAGCGCCGCTTCGACACGCTCGCGCGCGACGTGTTACGCGGGTGGTCTGTGGATCGCGTGGCCGAAGCGAACCGCGGGAGTCGCGACCGATCTGCGCGAAGCGAAAGTGCGCGAGGTCGGACTCGCGCACGGTCTCGTCGACAACAAGGTGTGCGCCGTCGACGACACGTGGTCGGGACTTCGGTTCGTCTACCGCGTGAAGGACCGACCGGCGAGCAACGGTTCCCATCGCTAGCGCGCCGACATGCGTGCCGCGACGCGTGAGCGCGTCGTTAGCTCGCGTGCGGGAGCGGCATCGAGGCTTCGTAGCCCCCGCCCCCGAACTGCACCGACGCGTCGGGCGAGAGTTTGCGCAGGAGGCCGAGCGCGGGCCGGTTGTCGGCCATCACCGACGCGGTGAACGACTCGATGCCCTGGTCGATGGCCCGCCGCGCCAACCGCGCCGTGAGGCGCCGGCCGATGCCCTGGTGCTGCCAGGCGTCCTCGACCGTCACCGCGACCTCGGCGGTGCCCTCGCCCGGGCCGGCCGTCGTAGCGGGCTACGGCCACGATCTCGTCTCCGTCCAGGGCCACCAGGGCGTCGCGGCTGGTGTGGTCGACCGCTGTGAGCCAGACCAGCGCACTGCGGCGGGGCTCGACGATGGGGGAGAAGAAGCGGTGGTACACGGTGTCGGGCGACAGCCGGGCGAACATGCGCTGGAGCCGGTCGACGTCGTCGAGGGAGATCTCGCGCACGGTCAACATCTGGTCGCCGACGCGCATCGTCGTGCGGTACTGATTCATCGCGCACCTCTCAGAATCAAGCAGGTGGATGTCGCGTGCCGCGTAGAGCGCGCCGCTGTCGTCACGCACTCTCGCTTCGGTCATCGCGACGCGGCCGCCGGAATGCACGACCGTGCCTTCCGCGTACACGCGACCGGTCGCTTGCGTGATCGCGCGCACGAAGTTGGTCTTGAGCTCGAGCGTGGTGAAGCCGCTGTCGGCAGGTAGCAGCGACGAGAGCGCGCAACCCATCGCGGTGTCGACGAGCGTCGCAACGATCCCGCCGTGCATCGTGCCCATCGGGTTCTCGTGCATCTCGTCGGCCAACATGCTGAACACGGTGCGCCCGGGCGTCGACCTCGTCGAGCTGCAAACCGAGGAGCGCGACCGCGGGCGGCGGTGACAACTCACCGCGCTGCATCGCGACGAGTCGGTCGTAGCCGTTGAGCTCGCGGCCGCGGAAACGCGACCGCGCGGGATCGGTCCAACTGATCGTGCGACTCCGAACGCCTTCGAGCGATTGGTCGCGCGATTGGGGCTGATGTTCGACTGCGGTCATGCTGACTCCTCAGGACCTGAGTTCGGGGGGCCTGACTGCTCGAGGCGAGTGGCGCGCAACGTCTCGACGTACGCGACCAAGTGATCGACGACTCGATCGGTGTACGCGGGGTCGCCGTAGAGGCGCGAGAGCATCAGCGCGCCCTCGAGCGATGACGTGAGCAACGCGGCAAGCGCGTACGGATCCGTATCGGACGCGAGTGTTCCGACCGCGACGCCGTCCTTGACGATGCGCCCGACGAGGCGGTGCCAGAGCGTCATCGATTCCTTGCGCGCGCTCGCGCAGCTCGGGATTGCCGCGGTCGGCTTCGATCGCGGTGTTCATGATCGGGCAGCCGCCCGCGATCGCGGGTTTGCGGGCGAACGTGCCGAACGACCGGATCATGCGCGTGAGCCGGTCGACGGCGTCGGTGGCGCCGTCCTGGGAGCGGGCGAGCACGTCGGTAGTGCGCGACATCGCGTAGTCGTAGGCCTCGAGCGCGAGCTGCTCCTTGGAACCGAAGTGGTTGTAGATCCCGCCCTTCTCGAGGCCGGTGGCCGAGATGAGATCCCGCATCGAGGCGCCCGCGAAGCCCTGCCGGTTGAACACGGGTGCCGCCATCTCGACGATGCGCTGGCGGGTCTTCAGGCCCTTGGTTCCGGCCATGCTTACTCCCTGGGGTCAGGCTCGTGGGGTCGATACGGGCGAGATCGGGATCGGAAAGAAAACCGACCGGTCGGTCTGATTATACGGCCGGTCACGGGGAGGTCAATCGATTTTCATACGGAGTACGACCAAACCGGCCGTTCGGTTCTCTCCGGTACCGTCGCCGCGATGTGCGGCCGCTACGTGACGGTGTCCTCGCCGACCCTCCTCGCCGAGCGGTTCGACGTGACCGAGGTCCGGCCCAAGGATCTCGAGCCCAACTACAACGTCGCCCCCCGCGCCGATGTGCCCGTGATCGCCGAACGTCACGGGGAGCGGGTGCTCGACGTTCTCCGTTGGGGATTGATCCCGTCGTGGGCGAAGGACACCTCGATCGGCGACCGGCTCATCAACGCACGCGCGGAGACGATCACCACGAGCAACGCGTTCAAGCGCGCGTTCGAACGCCGGCGCTGCATCGTTCCGGCCGACGGGTTCTACGAATGGCAGGCGATCACCGGTCAGCGCGTCAAGCAGCCGTGGTTCTTCCGGCGCCGCGACGGCGAGCCGCTCGCGTTCGCGGGGCTCTGGGAGATTTGGCACGACCGTGCCGAGGGCGACGACGCGCCCCGAGTGCGCACGTGCACGATCATCACGACCACGCCCAATGAGCTGGTCGAGCCGATCCACAACCGCATGCCCGTCGCGCTTCCCGAATCGGCGTGGAGCACCTGGCTCAGTGTCGACAACCGCGACACCGACGCGATGTCGCAGCTACTCGTCCCGACGCCCGCGGCCGAGATGGAGAAGTGGGCCGTGTCGACCCTCGTGAACAAAGCCGACAACAACGGCCCGGAGCTCCTCGATCAGGTCGCGGTACCTTCTGCGTGATGGAGTACCGCGACTACTGCGACGCACTTCGTCGCGAGGGACACGCGCTGAGCGATGCGGCCCGCACGGCCGGAATCGACGCGAACGGTGCCGTCGTGTCCCGACTGGAATGTTGCCGATCTGCTCGGTCACGTCGGCCGATTGCATCGTTGGGTCACGGCGATCGTCGAGTCGGAGGGCGACGACCCGACGGATCACTGGTCGAGCGCCGAGCCGCCGCCGCCCGACGTTCGCCTCGATTGGTTCGACGCCGGCGTTGATGTCGTAACCGACGCGCTGCTCGGCGTCGATGCCGCGACCGAAGCTTGGTCGTGGACCGACGATCGCACCGCGGGGTTCTGGGCCCGGCGCCAGGCCAACGAGACCGCGGTGCATCGCTGGGACGCGCAGAGCGCCGTCGGCCGCGTCGAGCCGATCGAGCACACGCTCGCCGTCGACGGGATCGACGAATTCTTCGGGCTCATCCCGTTCTGGCGCGGCGCGTCGGCGGTCCAGGGCGCGGGCGAGACGATCCACCTGCACGCGACCGATGGTGACGGCGAGTGGCTCATGCGGCTTGCGACCGGCGCGGTGATCGTCACGCGTGAGCACGCGAAGGGCGATGTCGCCGGACGCGGAACCGCGTCGGATCTGTTGCTGTTCCTCTACGGGCGCGTCGCACCGGAACAGCTCGAGGTGTTCGGCGACGCGCGCGGTCCTCGCGCGTTGGCACGAGCAGGTGCGCTGGTAGCCGGTTGGTCGGGCCCGTCAGTCGGGCCGGTCAGTCGGGAACGACTGCGGTCCGCAACACGTCGATCACGTGCTCGCGTCGCGCTGCGAGCGCTTCGGGTGACAGCGGATCGATGTCGAGCAGTCCGGTCATGAGATGCGCGTCGGAGAGGTACGACAGCACCGCGCCGTAGCCGGTGAGCAGGAGTTGGCGAGCGTCGTACCGGCGCAGGCGACCCGCGTCCATCTCCCGCTCGAGAAAGTCGGCGCCGCGGTCGAACAGCGGCCGCAACAGGACCGCGAGCTCTTCGCGCAGGATCGGGCCGCCCTCGAGCGCTTCCCACCGCACCAGGCGCACGAACTCGGGATGTTCCTCGAAGAAGATGAACGCGGCGCGCAACATGCGCTCGACTTGCGGCCATCCTTCGCGCGGACCGGTCGTCGCGTTGTCGACGAGCTTCACCCAGTCGCCGAACGAGTCGAGCACGACGGCGCGGTAGAGCGCGTCTTTCGACGGGAAGTGATGCAACAGGCTCGGCCGGCGGATACCGACCTCGTCGGCGATCTGGTTCAAGCTCGTGCCCGAGAAACCGTGATCGGCAAAACGGCGCCGCGCCACCTCGATGATGAGCTCTTTCGTGGACGGCTCGACCATGAGCTCCTTCGGAGCAGGGAATTCCTTAGGCGGCGGTCCGGACGCGGCAAGTGCCACGCAGCCAGTCTACCGACCCGTCGGTAGTAGCTTCCGGGAGATGTCGTGGTCGCAGATTCTCGCCGCGCTGTTCGCCGCATTCGTGGTCACCCAGATCGCTATTTTCACGACAACCGTCTATCTGCATCGCTCGCTGACGCACCGCGCGCTCACCCTGCATCCCGTTGCCGCGCTTGCCCTGCCGGGTCGTGATCTGGATTACGACTGGTATGCGGCCACGCGAGTGGGTAGCGGTTCACCGCAAGCACCATGCCGCGACCGACACGGCCGACGATCCGCACAGCCCGATGATCGTCGGGTTCTGGCGGGTCCAACTCGGCAACGTCGGTCTCTACAAGCGCGCGGCTCGTGACGACGAGATGGTGCGCAAGTATCGCGCGCGACATCACCACCGATGGTCTCGATCGGGTCGCATTCGACTACTCACTCGTCGGGCTCGGAATCGGTATCGCGATTCTGGTCGTGTCGATGTGGGCGCTCGGGTTCGGATTGCTCGACGGGCTTAGTCGCCGCCGGACTCCACGCCGGGCTCTACGTGATGCTCGCCGGCGCGATCAACGCGGTCGGTCATCAGTACGGAACGCGTCCTTACCGAAACTCGGCGACCAACCTCCGTCCGCTCGCGATCGTCACCGGCGGCGAGGGACTGCACAACAACCACCACGCGGCACCGACCTCGGCGCGGTTCTCGTTGCACCGCGGTGAGCTCGATCCCGGTTGGTGGGTGGTGCGCGCGCTCACCGCGGTGCGCCTGGCCCACGTGCGCCATGACGACGTGCATCTGAAGCCCGTCCCGTCGCCGTAAGCGCAGCGGTTCGCGGAGCGGGTTGATGGTTACCTACGTCGCGATGCTCCGGGGCATCAACGTGAGCGGCAAGAACAAGATCAAGATGACGGATCTGCAAGCGCTCTTCGTCGGTCTCGGGCACACCGATGTCACCACCTATATCCAAAGTGGGAATGTCGTGTTCCACAGCTCGGCCAAGAGCGCGGCCGGGCTTACCTCCGCGATCCAGCAGCAGATCACGCCGCGAGTTCGGGTTCGACGTCCCGGTCGTGATCCGCACGAAGGCCGAGCTCGCCAAGGTGATCGCCGCCAACCCGTTCGCGGGAGTCGATCTCGCCAAGGTGCACGTCACGTTCCTCGCGAACAAACCGGAAGCCGCGCTCGTACGCGCGCTCGCGGATCACGAATCGCCGCCCGACGAGTTCCGCGTCGCCGGGCGCGAGGTCTACCTGCATTGCCCGGGTGGTTACGGGAACACGAAGCTCAACAACTCGTTCTGGGAACGAAGGCTGAAAGTCGGCGCGACGACGCGCAACTGGAACACGGTGACGAAGCTTCTGGAGCTCGCGTCGGGTTGACCTTCGGGCGCAGTACTGGGTGCGCGATGAAGCGATTCGCGGCAATTTGCCGATACTCATACTGTGCGACCCATGACCTCACTCCATAGACCATTTCGCGGCCGACTTTTCCGGCTGAGTGGACTCACGGTCCTCTTGGCGTGCGTCGTCGTAGCTGCTCCGGCATTCGCGTTTGCATCGCGCGAGCACGCACGGCATCTATGTGCCCAAGTTCGAGAAGGGCTCCGTCTCTACGAAATGCCCGGCGGGCGAGAGAGTTGCGTTCGGCGGCTTGGTCGCGCAGTGGGACCCGGCCCACGACTCGTGGGTTCTCCCCACTGGAATGCGAAGGACCGCGACGAACCAGTGGACGGTCTACGGGCAGAGCCTCTCGTCGTCGCACGGCAGCCGGCTCACGTCCGTCGCGTATTGCGACGCCAGCGGACCGGGGATTACGCGCGAAGTAACGGTGTCCGTCCCGAGCCATCACGTGGGCAGCGCGACCCGCGGGATGCCCGATCGGGACCGTCGTCCTCGCCGGCGGCTTCAACACCCGCGCGCTGCCGTATGCGGAAGTGATGAAGGGTTTGGAGCGGACCTCGGACCGCTCGTGGCGAGCGACCATCTTGAACATCGGTGACTCGGCCACGACGATCACGGCGATCGCGTATTGCGCGCCCGGCACGGCGCCAACGCTCCAATCGGCGCAGATCGCAGTGGCGAGTGGCCACGGCGGTACCGCTCGGGCGACGTGCCCGATGGGCACGGAGCTCGTCTTCGGCGGCTTCGTCGAGACCGTCGGGTGGAGCAACAACCTGCCGCACACCGTCCCGTTCAGCTTCACGGCCGGACGACGACCCGTTGGGCTGTCGCCGCATCGAACGGCGGGATCGTCGACGGCACGGTGACGTCTCTCGCGTATTGCCAATGACGTGTTGCGAATGGCGTATTGCGAATGACGGCGTAGCGCTCAGCCCGTTCCGGGCGCGGGATCCCAACTGCGGCGACGCAGCGCGGGTGCCCCGCTTCCTTCCCAGAATCCGAGCGACCGGTAGAGCGGCTCACCCATGCTCGTCGCGTGCAGCGCGACCTCACCGCCGCGGGCGTCGAGCCGGTCGAGCATCGTGGTCATGACTGCTCGCGCGCAGCCGCGGCCGCGAAACGCGTCGTCGGTCGCGACCCACTGGACGTAGCCGTACGCGCCGCTGGGATTGGCCGGAGTCGGTAGGTAGGTGATGATGACGGCGGCGCCCGACGCGATCAGCACGCCGCGATCGGCCGGATGTTCGACCACCGCCGCGACGACGTCGTTGCCGACCCGTTCGGCGAATCGCGCGACCGGCCATCGCCTTCCACGCGTCGTCGGGGTCGGGTTGGCCCATCGACGTGAACATGACGCACGCGAGGCGCACGACTTCGGCCGCGTCATCGGCGGTCGCGAACCGGGCGACGGGTTTCGGAGCATCGTCGGGCATGCGAAAAGTCTCGCGCTCACCGGCGCGCTCGACCGTAGGATTCCGCGATGTCGTCAGTGGATCTGGTCGTCACCGATCTCGACGGCACGTTGTGGTTCGGGCACGAGGAGATTCACCCGGCGACGGTCGCGGCGTGGCAGGAGTTGGAGCGGCGAGACATCCCCGTGCTGGTCGCGACCGGCCGGCGCATCGCCTCGACCCGTGGACCGCTGGCGCAGCTGGGTTTCGCGCCGCCGGCGGTGGTCATGAACGGCGCGCTCGTGCTCCATCTCGAAACCGGTGAGCGTTACCACCGGCACGTCTACAGCGCCGACGACGCCCGGCGGGTGTTGGCCGCGTTCCGCGTCGTCGGGGTCGAGCCGTGTGTGTACGTCGATCACGATCGCGTCGATGTGTTCGTGGGTGGGCAGCCCTCGACGCATCCCGCCCATCTGGCCGAGCTGGGTGCCTTTGCCGAGCAGGCCGACCTCGACGACGTCGTCGGATCGGTGCCCGTATTGATGTTCGGGATCGTGGGCCACGAGGCGGCTCCGCTGGCACAAGTTGCGAGCACATTGGTCGGGGCCGCGGAGGCGCACCTTTCCGAGTCGGATCAGTACGGCGGCCATTCGTTCACCGTCAACCCGCTCGGGCTGTCGAAGTGGGTCGGCGTCGTCGCGTATTGCGAGCAGCACGGGATCGATCCCGATCGCGTCCTCGCGATCGGCGACGGTCCGAACGACTGCGAGCTCCTGGCCGCGGCCGCGGTCACGGTCGTTCCGTCCGATGCATGCGCCGAAGCACTCGAGTTGGCCGACCACGTGGTCGCCTCGCCGCGAGCCGGCGGCTGGGCGCAGATCCTCGACCTCGTCTAGTCAGGCTCGGGTAACCGAAAGGAATCGGTGTGGTCGACGTTCACCGGTATCACGAGATCTCCGAGGTCGATCACCAAATCCTGAATCCGCTCGCGGCCGAACAACTCGTCGTCATCGGGGACATCTGTGGCTTACGCGCCGGGCACCGGCACTTGGATCTCGCGTCGGGCAAAGGTGAGATGTTGTGCCAGTACGCGAGTCGCTACGGCACCACCGGTATCGGCGTGGATGTGCACAGGGGCTGCATCGACGAGGCCAATGCGCGCGCGCTCGAGCTCGGTGTCGAGAACCAAGTGGAGTTCGTGCACGCCGATGCGAGTACGTATGCGGCCGGGCCCGATTCGTTCGATCTCGTCAGTTGCATCGGCGCGACATGGATCGGCGACGGTCTGGTCGGCACGCTGCGACTGATGCGCCCTCCGTTGCGCCCCGGAGGATGGCTGGTCGTCGGCGAGCTCTTTTGGAATGAGCAACCTCCGGACCCGGTGCAGGACGCGCTCGGGTTCGGAGACGAGGTCGTCGATCTGGGCCGCCTGCTCACGCGTGTGGAAGGGGAGGGTCTCGACCTGGTCGAGATGGTCGCGGCCAGTCGGGACACGTGGGATCGTTACTCCGCGAGTCAATGGCTCAACGTGTCGAACTGGTTGGCCGCGCACCCGGACGATCCCGAAGCGGACGATGTACGGGCGCGGCGAGACAACTCGCGCCGCGTGATATCTCGAGTACGAACGGCGCTACCTCGGTTGGGCGGTGTTCGTGATGCGCGAGCAGTAGCGCGTCCGCTAGCTCGGCTTCTCCCAGACCGACACGTGCGACGTGCTCTCGCCGGTGAAGGGCTCGCGCTTCCAGCCGCTCCACCGTTCGCGCAACGTCATGCCCGCGATGCGCGCCATGAGATCGAGCTCCGCCGGCCACACGTAACGGTGCGGTGACAGGAAGGTCTCGAGCTCGGTACCGCCGACCCAATAGTGGTGCGAGACGAGATGTTGCGTCGCGATGTCGTAGGTGTCGAATCCGAGTCGCGTCGGCGTCACCCGGAACGCTTTCGCGGTCTCGCCCGGTGGGAGCCGGCGCAAGTCGGGAATGAACACTTCGATCGCAAAGCAGCCGCCCGGTTCGAGGTGACGGGCGACATTGCAGAAGCACTCGACTTGCTCTTCCTGCGACATCAGGTTCGTGATCGTGTTGTACACGAGGTAGGCGAGCCGAAACGTGGCATCGACGCTCGTCGTGGCGAAGTCGCCGATCGTTACGCCGATCGCCTCCGAGCCCGGCTTCGCCTGCAGCCGCGCGACCATCGCCGGCGACAAATCGATTCCGTGCACGCGCACCCCGCGTCGGCTGAGCGGAAGCGCGATGCGGCCGGTACCGATACCGAGCTCGAGCGCGGCACCGTCTCCCGCGAGATCGGCGAGGAACGTCACCGCGGGATCGAGCACCGCGGGATCGAACATCTCGGGTGAGTTCTCGTCGTAACTCGCCGCGATGCGTTCGTCGAAATGGATCTCCGGCACCGGCGCACTGTGTCAGGAGCCGCCGCGCCCCGCCACCGATTTACGTCCCCCGCCGGGTCTCCCTATCGCGACTTCATCGGGTCGGATGGCGACGATCCCGGGCCGGTACCGCGGCTGTTCGTCGCCCGCACCGTGCACGCGTACAACCGGCCGACGGTTACGGCCGCAACGGTGAGCGGCTCCCCGTTACCTGACGCAGTTCTGGTGGCGCCACCGTCGGACGACGCGCACGTGACAGTGAACTTCGAGATGGGGGCGCCCGCGGTGTCCGGCGCGGCGAAGGCAACCGTCAGCGAGCCCGAACTTCGAGTGGTTACGGTCGGCCGGGCCGGCTCGCCCGGTGAGCCCACGATGATCGGTATCGATTTCTTCGATACCGGGCCGGTGCCGACCGCGTTCACGGCGGTCACCTCGAACCGATACGGCTTGCCGGTGGTCAAACCGGTGAACACCGTGTCGCCCGCAGTTGCCGGCACGACGCGGGTGGGTTGGCGGAAGAAGCCGCGATACGGCGTGACCCGAAAGCTCGTGATCGTGGACCCACCGTTGTTCGGAGGGCGCCAGACCACTTTGAGCGTGTCGCGGCCGAACGGCAGCGCGAACACGGAGTTGGGAGCCGCAGGTGCCGTTTTCGGGAGTCGAGGGGCGATCGCGACCAGCCCGACGAAGGCGATCGGAAGCGCGATCAACACCGCGCTGAACAGGAAGGAGGTCTGTTTGCGTGTTGCTGGTTCCACCCCGCCGGACTCGTGGGCGCCGGCCATTCCGCAATAGTTGCACCTTGGCAGGTATCAGCGCACGTTCGAGCCGGATTCGGAGCCGGTGTTCCCTCTAGCGCTTGAGGGCGCGCACGACCCCGGGGAGCTCGGCGGGACCGCAGAAGAGCGCGGGCGCGGGAGTGGTCACGCCGTTGTCGATGTAGCGCTGGATGTGCTCGCGGCACTGTTCGGGCTTGCCCCACACCAACAGCTGGTCGACCACGGAGTTCGGGATCGATTCGGCCGCGGCCTTCCGATCGCCTTCCTTCCAAAGCCGCCACAGGTCGGCGAGCTCGTCACCCCGGCCCAACCATTCGTGGAAGGCGGCGTACACCGGCACGGTGAGATACGACGCGATCGCGCGCTTGCCGACCGCGTACACGAGGCCGGGATCGTCGGAGGGGAGCACGAAGATCCGCGCCGCGATCTCCTTGCCGGCGCCGACGTGCGGCGCGACGGTCTTCACGTCGTCGGCGGAAAGCCAGTTGACGATCGCGCCGTCGCCTTCGCGTCCGGCGAGCCGCAACATTCCCTCGCGCAACGCGGCGACGAGGATCGGCGGCTGCTCGGGAACGGTGATGCCGAGCCGGAATCCGTTCACCGCGAACGTCTCGTAGGTCTCGGTGACCTTCTCGCCGGCGAGCGCGCTGCGCAGGAATCGGATCGTGTCGCGCACGCGCTGATACGGCTTGTCGAACGTCATGCCGTTCCAACGCTCGACGATGACGTTCGAGGAGGTGCCGAGCCCGAGCGCGAAGCGTCCGGGTGCGGCTTGGCACATCGACGCGACAGTCGACGCGAGCGTGTGCGCGCCGCGCGTGTACGCGGGAACGATCGCGGTGCCGAGTCGGAGCTCGGGTGCCCACTGCGCGGCCACGGCCAGGGGAATGAAGGCGTCGTACCCGCCCGACTCGGCCGACCAGAGGTCGGTGTATCCGAGATCTACGAGCTCGCGGACGATCTCCCGCTGTTCGAGCAACGGCATGCCGTCGAAGGGAAAGGTGATTCCGTATCGCTGCGGTGCACTCATGGCGTCATCCTTGCACGCCGTCTGGATGTCCGCGGTCAGCGGTCGCGATCGAGGGAGCCTTCGAGCTCGGTCAGCGGAAGGTCGTCGACGGTTTCGGGCTCGGGGGTGTGCTCGCGCACGATCGTCGACTGACTGGCCGTTCCGAGCAGCGTCCCGTTCTCGGCCCAGAGGTGAACGAGGCCGTGGCCGAATCCGTCGGCGATGGCGTGCACCCGCACGTCGGCGAGCACCCACTCGGTCGGGACCCGGCGCGCGATGCGCAGCGTGTTGTCGAGACTGTTGCCGCCGGCCCGCGCGCCGAGCGCCTGCCCGATGCCGAACGGCACGAAGTCGCCGATGATCGCGAGCATCGCGGCGGTCGTGCCGACGAGATCGGGGAGTCGAACCCAAAGTGACGCGTTGCCCGAACCCGGAATCCCGGTGAGCTCCCAGTAAGGACGGGCGTCGGCGAGCTTGGATTCGAAGCGATCCATGATCGTGCCCTGATGCCGGTTCATCAGCGGGCGCGGCGGGCAGTCAGCCGGCGGCGGTACGTCGGGCCGCGTCGACCACTGACCGCTCAACGTTCCCGGCCGCTGTCCGAGCGCGCCGACGACGGTGAGGATCTCGCGGTCACCAACTCGCGCGATGACGCGCGCCTGGCTGATCTTGTTGCCGCGCACGGCCTCGACAACATCGAGCTCGAGGACTGCGGGCGGGCGCGCGAACGAGAGGAACTGCGCGGTCGCCCACACGCACGGACGGCCGGTGACGCGCTCCATCACTTCGATCGCGGCGCCGAGTCCACAACCGCCGAACAGCGCGCCGGTTCCCGAGACCAAGCTCTCGACGACGGGCATTCGCCACGAGGTCGGGTTGTCGGTCGGCTCGAGACCGAAGAACGTGAGGGCATCCATCGGCGGCGGAGGCTATCCGGCAGGCGGTTTCGCTGATTCCCGCTTCCGCTGGGTTCGTCGCTCGCCGCCGCGTCGATCAATACTTCGGGAACCCCCGAGGAGGCGCCATGATCGCATCCGTCCACATCGCCGACGTCGGCGCGAGGTATGCGCTCGCCATCGCCCGCAAGCCCCCGGCGCCGGGATCGATTGCCGGGCTCCGTAATGCCGAGGTCGGGCTCGCGGCGCCGCTCAGCAGTTCGTTTCTGCCATCGGTGCAGTTCGGTCGGGCGACGCTCGTCGCCTATTGGGACGACGATGCCGCGGTCGACCGCTTCCTGGCCGGCGATCCGCTCGCCGCGAAGTTCGCGTCGGGTTGGCGGGTACGCCTCGAGCCGTTGCGCGCGTTCGGCTCATGGCCCGGTCTGCCCGACAGTCTTCCGACGCAACGCCAAGTCGACTACGACGGTCCCGCCGCCGCGATCACCATGGGCCGGCTCATGCCGAGCCAGGCGATCCGATTTCTGCGCACGAGCGCGAAGGCCGAAGCGAGCGCGCTCACAGCTCCCGGCATGATCTGGGCGACCGGATTCGCACGGCCCCCGTCGATCGTCGCGACCTGCTCGTTCTGGGAGTCGACGCGCGCGCTTTCCACCTACGCGTTCGGACGTAGCGATCCCGGACATCCCGATGCAATCGCGACCGGCGAGGCGAAGGCGTTCCACAAGCAGCAGGCGTTCGTCCGGTTCCGTCCCTACGACTCGCACGGTGCGCTGGGCGGGAAGAACCCGCTCGACGCGACGTGGATGCCGGCTGCTTGACCAGACTCCGCTTGACCTGCCTATCACTAATAGGTAGAGTTCCTATCAGTGATAGGGACTGTCGCACAGCGGAGAGAGGAGCGGGTGGCGGGGATCATTGCCGCCGCTTGGGATCTGGCCGCGGTGCACGGCATCGGCGGGCTTTCGCTGCACGCGCTCGCTCGTGAAGTGGGTATGCGGCAACCGTCGCTCTACTCGTACTTCGATTCCAAGCACGCGCTGTACGACGCGATGTTCGCCGACGGGAATCGGCAACTCCTGGCGCGGCTCGATGCGCTGAAGCTCCCGAGCGATCCGCGCGCGGCGCTCAAGACCTTCATGCGCACGTTCATCACGTTCGCCGTAGAAGATGTCGCCCGCAGCTCCCTGCTCTTCCAACGTCCGATCCCCGATTTCGAACCGTCGGCCGAGTCGTATGTGGTCGCGCAGACCGTGCTCGGGCGCGCGGTCGCGGTTCTGCAGTCGGCCGGGATCGAGCGGCAAGCCGATATCGACTGTTACATCGCCATGGTCGCCGGCCTCGTGGATGCCCAGATCGGCAACGATCCAACGGGGAACCGTTGGACCCGTCATTTGAACCGTCTCAGCGACATGTACCTCGACGAGGCCATGGGAAGGAAACCGCACCGATGAATGCGAACCGAATTCAGCGCCCGGAAGCGAAGGTTCTCGCCGGGGAGGAGTTCACGCGCTTCGCCGACCTGATGGCCTCGTTGGCGACGGACGAGTGGTCGCTCCCGACCGATTGCGACGCGTGGGATGTACGCAAGATGGCGTTGCACGTGCTCGGCTCGGGGGATGCGCAGGCTTCGTTCCCGCAGTTCGTCCACCAACTACGCCGGGGCTATCCGCTCAACAAGGAGATCGACTCGCACCACTGGGTCGACGGGATGAACGAGCTGCAGATCCGTGAGCGCGCGCACCTTTCGAACGACGAGATCGTCGCGCAGCTCGCCACAGTCGGGCCGCAGGCGGTCAAGGGCCGGTGGGGGACTCCGCTGCCCATGCGCTACCTACCCATCCCGTTCGGGCCGCCGATCGGTTGGACGTCGTTGAAGTACCTCCTCGACGTCGGGTTCACGCGTGATGTCTGGGCCCACCGCATCGACATCTGCGCGGCGACCGGTCGCGACATGCACCCGACCGCCGAGCATGACGGCCGGCTCGTCGCCGACATCGTCGGGGAGTGGGCGTCGATTTACGATCAGCCGTTCGAGCTCGTGCTCGAAGGTCCCGCGGGCGGCAAGTTCAGTCACGGGACCGGCGGCGAACGGGTCGACATCGACGCCATCGATTTCATCCGCACGCTGTCGGGCCGCTTGCCCGGCACGGGAGTCCTCAGCCAGCCGCTTCCGCTCTGACGTGGAGTCTCCGGACGCGCCGTTGGCCGGCGTCAGCGAGACCGCGCTCGGTGCGGCCGAGATGCGAGCCGAAGAGTGCGCGCGATCGGATCGCCTCTTCGACGATCCGTACGCGGCCGCGTTCGTCGCCGCCGCGCCGCCGCTCTTCCCCGACCTGCCCTCGCTCACCGACGACCCGGGGCTGGCGGCGCTCAAGGACGCGTTCCTGGCCGAGATCGCGATTCGCACGAGCTTCTACGACGACGCGCTCCTGAACACGTGCGCGACCGGATGTCGACAGGTCGTGCTCCTCGCGGCCGGGCTCGACGCGCGTGCGTTCCGGCTCGAGTGGCCCGACGGCGTGCAGGTGTTCGAGCTCGATCTTCCGAATCTGTTCGCGTTCAAGGAACGGGTGCTCGCAGCGGAGCACGCTACGCCGCGGTGCAAACGCACTGTCGTCGCGGTCGATCTGCGCGACGAATGGCGCGCGCCCCTGATCGGCGCCGGCTTCGATCCGGACCGGCCATCGGCATGGACTGCCGAAGGATTGCTCGCGTACCTGTCGGACGACGACGCGCGGGTCTTGCTCGCGAAGGTCGGCGAACTGTCGGCGTCCGGCAGCACGTTGTCGTTCGAGTACGACGATTTCGCCGCCGACTCGACCCTGAGCCAGGTGCGGGACATGGCGGGCATGGAGGAAGTCGCGTCGATGTGGGAAGGCGGTCTCCGTGAACGCCCCGACGCGTGGCTGCGTGCCCACGGTTGGGACGTGACCATCACCGAGCGTGCCGGCGCTCGCACAGACCTACGGCCGGCCGCTCGCCGACGACGCAACCGGGGGCTTCGTCACCGCCACCCGGAACTAGTCACTTGAGCTGTTCGGTGATCGTCGCGATGTCGAGGGTGTAGAAGCGATCGAGCTCCGGTGTCGTTCCGAAGAGCACGACCCGGCCTCGAATGACGCCGACAATGCTGAGCGTGCCACTGTCGACGGTGGTCGCCCGTCCGGCGCGCCGTAGAGCGAGGCGGGCAGGGAGTGCCAATACGCGGGACTGCTCGCGACCCATGCGTCGGGATGGTTCGGTGAGCCTGATGTCCCGGCTGCGATCCAGAGACCTCCGATGCCGCCGACACACGTGACGCTCGCGACGCGTGCGTGCGGGAAGGACGAGAGGAATGGCCGCGCGACGAACCACGTCGGTTGCGTACTGGCGTCTTCGCGCATGAGTAGAGGTGTCGGCCCACCGTGCAACTCGCTCAAGCCGAACGCGATTCCGCCGGGAGGTGCGATGCTCCCGAGGGAGAATGGCGCGGGCACCGTCTGCACGATGGGCTTGGACCAAGTACGTCCGTCGCGAGATTTCCAGACCACGTTGACCGCGTAGGCCAGAAGGTCGCCGTTGCCGGTGTCGATGACCTTCACGCTCCCGACGGCGGTAGCCGGGTTGCCCGGCTTCGAGTCGAGGACCTGTCGCCACTGCGTGCCGTCTTTCGACGTCCATACGCCCGCGTAGCCGCTGGACCCACCTCCGGACGCGATCCACAGTCCGTCGGCATGGATCAACCCGTCGACGAACGGGCGTCCCATCTGCGGCGCCGGAGATCCGAACAGTCCTTCGCCGCGGCCGACGGTCTTCCATGTGCGTCCGTTGTCGTCGGACCGCCAAACAAACGCCGAGCGTCCGAGATCGTCGGAGCCGATCGCGAGGGCCGTCCCGCCCGAACTCGCGACTGCATGCACCGCGCCGGTGTCGGAGGCCGGAACGTCGGCGTCGTGCCAAGTCAGACCGTCGTCGGAATACCACATTGCGGCCTGCGAAGGGAGGGGAGCCGGGTGCGTGATCACCAGCGTGCGCGAGCCGCCGAGCAGGAGCGACGAGCCGGTCCTCGCGATCGCGGAGAACGACGAGAGCGAACCGAGCCCGGCATCCTTCTTGTCGATCACTGCCCACGCATCTCGGCGAACAACGGCGGTCGATGGCGTCGTGACTTGCACGGCCCGATTCGGATCGCTTTCGTGCACCGCGATCGGAATCGCAATCGCGGCGATGATCACCGTGGCCGCGACCGCGAGGAGCTGACGACTGCGCCGGCGACGGCGCGCGGATTTCGCGCCTACAGCCGCGCGAGCATCGATGAGGTCGATACCCGGGCGCCGACCCGCGTCGTCGAGTCCACGCCGCAGGTCGTCAAGCTTCATCGTTGACTCCGTGGCCTGTCGTTTCGTCGAGATCGATCCGTAGTCGCGCGAGCGCCGAGTGCAGGGTCGACTTCACGGTGCCTTGCGAGCAGCGCATCGCGCGGGCGATCTCGGGCACCGTCAGATCGCCGTGGAACCGCAGCACCGTTGCGAGGCGTTGCCGGGCGGGGAGCGTGTCGAGTGCCTTCGAGATCACCGCCGCCGTCACGACACCCTCCGTCTCGTCCGACACGTGTTCTTTGCTCGCGAGCTGCTCTGGAAACGCCCGGTCGCGGAGGAGTCGTTTCCGCAACGCGCGTACCGCAACCACGTACACCCAAGTTGCGGGCCGATCCATGACCGATACCGAGCGCCAGCGCAGCATCGCCTTGACGAACGCGTCTTGCGCGGCATCCTCGGCGTCCGTCGCGGTTCCACCCGCGAGCTCGAGTGAACCGACCGACGCGTGCGTAGTGCTCGGTGAAGAACTCGTCGAAGTCATCCACGTCGCCCTCACCCCATAGAGGCCTCGCGGTACCGCGATCGTTCAGTTCCGGCCCGAAAAGGTCGGAATGCCTAGCGACGGGGCGCGCGGCGCTCAACGAGGCCGGCGTGTTGCGTCAACTTCATGCCGGTGAGCGTTCGCTCGGTGTGCGTCATACGCCGCGCCAGCATGCGTTGCGCGTAGTCGAGCACCTTGGCCGCGTACTCGGGATCGGCGGCCCGGTTCACGATCTGCGCGGGGTCGGCGTCGATGTCGAAGAAGATCGGCGGCAACGTGGGGTGGCCGGAGAAGTGCACGTACTTCCCGTGCTCGTCGCGCAGCACCGCGAGTGAACACTCCTCGAGCGTGAGCCCGAAGATCTGCTCGAACATCTGGCCGTCGGGATCCCGGAAGTCGAACTCCGAGAACACATCGCGGCGCCAGTTGTCGGGCGTCTCGCCCTCGAGCCACGGTGTGAGCGGACGGCCGTCGCATTGCAGCGGCACCTCGGTGTCGAGGAGCTCGGCGATCGTCGGGAGCACATCGACGTGCTCGGTGAATTGCTCGACGGTCCGGCCGCGCGTCGCGTCGAAGCGATCGCGCGGATCGCGGACGATCAGCGGTACGTGAAACGTCTGGTCGAACCATCCGAGCTTGTGCATGATCCAGTGGTCGCCGAGCGTCTCGCCGTGATCCGATGTGAGCACCACGAGCGTGCGCGACGCGACATCCAGCTCTTCGAGCCCGTCGAAGAGCCGACCCAGTTGCTCGTCGACCTCGGCGAGCATCCCGTAGTAGGTCGCCTGCAACTCGCGCTGCTCCTCATCGTCGTCGGGCGACTTCACGATCGGGTGGTCGATCATCACGCCGAGCAACGGATGCTGCGCACCCTCTTCGGCGCGGGTCGCGGCGCGCACGGGCGTCGGCACCGACGCGGGATCGAACATCGTGTCGTACGGCGCCGGCGCAAGGAACGGCGGGTGCGGCCGGAGATACGACACGTGCGCGAACCACGGCGTGCCCGTCGCCGACCGGTCTTTCACGTAGTCGAGCGCCTGGTCGGTGAGGAATACCGTCTGGCTGTGCTTGGCCTCGTACTGGGCGCGCCACCGCGTGCCCTCGGCCGGCTGGTCGACGAACGAGCGCCATTCGTCGGGCACGGCTTCGCCTTGCGCGCGCATCCAGTCGATCCACGCCACCGGGTTGCCTTCCGGCAGGTAGCCGACGGGATCGAAGCCGGGGAGCACGCCCTCGTAGTCATGCAGGCGCGGGTCGTCGGCGGCGACGGTGCGCGGATCGACGCTGGTGTCGGTGTACCCGAAGAGCGCCGGCTCGTAGCCGAGGCCGCGGGCCATGAGCGCGACGTTCGTATGGCGGGCGTCGAGCGGAGTCCCGTTCAGGACCGACCGGTGGTTCATGAGGTACATGCCGGTATAGAGGGAGGCCCGGCTCGGCCCGCACGGCGCGGCCTGCGCGAAGTGGCGCCGGAACGAGACGCCACCCGCCGCGAGCCGATCGAGGTTGGGCGTGCGGACGACGGGATGGCCCGCACTGCTGAGGCAGTCACCGCGCCACTGGTCGACGGTGATGAACAGGACGTTCAGCGCGTTCTCGGGTGCGGTCACGTCGCCACGCTAACCCGACGCTCCCGGTCGGGAATCGACTTGGGAACCTCGGCGTTGGAGTCGTGATACCCAAGAAGGGGACCTATCCAAGGGACCAATGACATGACCGACACAGACACTTCCGCATTCCGTAGCGACCAGTCGTCTTCGAACGACGGCGACACGCGCTCCGAGCTGCTGCCGTTGCTGCCGCTCACCCAGGGCGTCGTGTTCCCCCAGATGGTCGTGACGATCGCCCTCGAAACCGATGAGGCGAAGCGCGCCGGTGCCGCGGCCGAACAGGCCGGGCGCCGCATCGTGCTCGTGCCCCGGATCGACGGCGAGTTCTCGTCGATCGGAACCATCGCCAAGATCGAGAACGCGGGCGAGTTGCCCAATGGCACCCTCGCCCTTGTCATCCGCGGTGTGAGCCGGGCCCGCGTGGGCACCGGCGCGACCGGAGCCGAAGGCGCCTTGCACGTGGAAGTCGAGCCGATCGACGACCCGACGCCCACCGCCCGCGCCATCGAGCTGGCCAAGGAATACCGCGCGGTCGTCGAGACGATCCTGGAGCAGCGTGGCGCACGCGGCGTGGCCGATGTGCTCGCCGGCGTCGACGACCCCGGACAGCTCGCAGACATGGCGGCCTACGCGCCCGAGCTCACGATCGAGCAGCGCGTGGAGCTGCTGGAAACAATCGACCTCGAGCCCCGGCTGGAGCTCGCCCTGTCATGGGCGCGCGAGACCCTGGCCGACCTCGAGCTCAAGGACAGGATCCGTTCGGAGGTGACCGACGGCATCGACTCGCAACAGCGCGAGATGCTGCTGCGGCGCCAGATGGACGCGATCCGAAAGGAGTTGGGCGAGGGCGACGACGACGCGGCCGGCGAGTACCGGGCGCGCGTTGCCGAGCTCGACCTGCCCGAAGCGGTTCGAACCGCGGTCGACAAGGAGCTCGACAAGTTCGAGCGTATGGGTGCGCAGAATCCCGAGCAGGCTTGGGTGCGCAACTGGCTCGACGCGGTCCTCGACCTGCCGTGGGGTACCGAGGTGACCGAGACCGGTGACCTCGAAGCCGCACGCGCCGTGCTCGACTCCGATCACGACGGTCTGGATGACGTGAAGGAACGCATCCTGGAATTCCTGGCCGTGCGCACGTTGCGACGTGAGCGCGGACTGGCCACGGCCGAGAGCGGTCGCGGTTCGGGTGCGATCCTGGCGTTGGTCGGTCCTCCCGGTGTCGGTAAGACATCACTGGGTGAGTCGGTCGCGCGCGCACTGGGTCGTCCGTTCGTTCGCATCGCCGTTGGCGGTGTGCGCGACGAAGCCGAGATCCGTGGTCACCGGCGTACCTATGTGGGTGCGCGTCCCGGACGCATCGTGCGGGCGTTGACCGAGGCCAAGGCGATGAACCCCGTCGTGCTGATCGACGAGGTCGACAAGTTGCAGGCCGGAGGATGGAGCGGCGACCCCGCGTCGGCGTTGCTGGAAGTGCTCGACCCCGCGCAGAACCACACGTTCCGCGATCACTACCTCGAGCTCGACCTGGATCTGTCCGACGTGCTGTTCCTCGCGACCGCGAACGTGCTCGACACGATCCCGGGCCCGTTGCTGGACCGCATGGAGTTGGTGCAGCTCGACGGGTACACCGAGGACGAGAAGGTCACGATCGCGAAGCACCACCTGTTCCCGCGTCAGCGGGAGAAGGCGGGGCTGCGTGAGGACGAGCTCAGCGTGACCGACGACGCGTTCCACGCGCTGGTTGCCGGTTGGACTCGAGAAGCGGGTGTCCGCAACCTCGAGCGTCAACTCGGCAAGGTCGTGCGGAAAGCCGCCCGTCGGATCGCGACCGGAGACTCGGCCACGGTCGTCGTCAACGAGGAGACCTTGAAGGACTACGTCGGTCGACCGCGCTTCCACGCGGAAGACGCGACGCGAGCACCGATCCCCGGTCTCGCGACGGGTCTTGCCGTCACGGGTGCCGGCGGCGACGTGCTGACCATCGAGGTCACCGGAATGGACGGCGAGCCGGGACTGCACGTGACCGGACAACTCGGTGACGTCATGAGTGAGTCGGCGCAGATTGCGTTGTCGTTCGTGCGTGCGAACGCGGCGGAGCTCGACGTGCCCGAGGGTGCGTTCGATCATCGTCGTTTCCACCTGCACGTTCCGTCGGGCGCGGTGCCCAAGGACGGACCGTCGGCGGGCATCACGATGACCACCGCACTCGCGTCGCTCGTGACCGGGCGTCCGGTGAAGCCGGAGTTCGGCATGACGGGTGAAGTGACACTGCAAGGACGCGTGTTGCCGATCGGCGGCTTGAAGCAGAAGGTGCTCGCGGCACATCGTGCCGGGCTCACCGACATCGTCATGCCGGCCGACAACGAACCCGATCTCGACGACGTTCCCGAAGCGGTGCGCGAAGTGATGCACTTCCACCCGGTTCATGACGTGAGAGAGGTGTTGGCGCTCGCCTTGACCTAGTCGAGGGACGTAGCTTCCTCTCCGTGGGAGATCTGCTCGCAGGAAAAGTCGCGATCGTTACCGGCGGTGGCGCCGGTATCGGTCGTGGCATCTGCGAGCGGTTCGCGCAAGAAGGCGCGGCCGTCGTGATCGCCGAGATCGACGACGAGCGGGCCCGAGCAACGCAACTGGAGATCACCGGCATCGGCGGCCGCGCAGTCAGCGTGGTCGCCGATGTTCGTGAACCAGGAGTGGCCGAAGCCCTCGTGACCGCGGCCCGTGATGCGTTCGACCGGGTCGACGTGTTGGTGAACAACGTCGGTCACTTCGGCGGGGCGCGCAAGGCGTTCCACGAACAAACCGACGAGGAGTGGAACGACCTCTACCGCGTGAACCTCGGGCACGTTCTCGCGTGCAGCCGGGCGGTGTTGCCGGTGCTCCTCGCGCAAGGTGACGGTGGAAGCATTGTGAACGTTTCGACGATCGAGGCCTTCCGCGCCATTCCGACGCGCGCGGTGTATTCGGCGTTCAAGTCGGCGATCACCGGCCTCACCCGCAGCCTCGCGGTCGAGTACGCACGTGATCGGATCCGGGTCAACGCGATCGCACCCGACGTGACCGAGACGCTCCAAGTCCCGTATTCGCGCTGGGTCGGACCCGAAGACGAGCACCTGATCCCCAGTTGGGTACCGCTCGGACGCTTCGGCAATCCCGGCGACGCCGCGGGCGCCGCGCTCTTCCTCGCGTCGGAGCTTTCCGGTTTCGTCACGGGCACGACCGTGCACGTCGACGGCGGGACGCTCGCGGCGAGCGGATGGTTCCCAACCGTTGAAGGGGGCTGGACCAACCGGCCCCGCCGTCCCTGATCCTGAGGCACTAACTCCTCAGGTCGTAGGTGTCAGCCCGCGATTGCGAGCGGAAGCCGGCTGAGGCCGCGCAACACGATGCGACCGTTCCACTCGAGCTCGTCGGTCGCGAGCTCGAGCTTCGGGAACCGGCGCACGAGCGTTCCGATCGCGACCCGTGCCTTCGAGTCCGGGCGAGGTGCGCGCCCAGGCAGCGAGTGGACGCCGCCGCCGAACGCCATGTGCTCACGAGCGTTGGGGCGCCGCAAGTCGAGTCGATCGGCGCCGGGGCCCCACTTCGCCGTCGTCGCGGTTGGCCGAGCCGAGGCACGTCATGACGAGTGAGCCCTGCTCGATCGTCTTCCCGTCGATCTGCAGTCGGCGTGAGCGTGATCCGCCGGCTCATCTGTACCGGGCTGTCGTAGCGCAGGAGCTCGTCGGGCGCGCCCGCGTCGAGCGCCGGATCGCGTTGGAGTGCTTCGAGCTGGTCGCGGTGGCGCAGCAGCGCGAGCGTGCCGTTGCCGATCAGGTTGACGGTGGTCTCGTGGCCGGCGATGTAGAGCAGCATCACCTGCTCGGTCAGCTCCTCGGCGCTCAACCGATCGCCCTCGTCCTCGGCCGCGATCAGCGCCGTCAGGAGATCGTCGGCCGGGTGCTCACGCTTCCATGCCACCGTTTCGTTGATGTAGGCGACGATGTTGTCGATCGCGTCGAACGCGGCGAGCGTCTCCTCGCGAGTGTTGATCGGGTCGAACGTCTTCACGACCGCGCCGGACCACTCGCGCAGCTGCGCGCGGTCGCCGCCCTCCGGCATGCCGAGCATCTCCGAGATCACCACGAAGGGCAGCGGGAACGCGAGGTCGGCGATCAGGTCCATCTCGCCCGTGCCGCCGAGCTTCGACCGCGGCGAGGCTCTCGTCGACGAGCTCCTCGACACGCGGGATGGAGCTCCTCGATCATGCGCGGTGTGAACACCTTCGACACCAGCCGCCGGAGCCGGTGATGATCGGGCGGATCGAGGTTCAGCATCGTGTGCGTGCCGCCCTCGCCCCGTTCTTCGAAGATCGCCTGGAGCTCGGCGTCGGGCGACGCGAAGGGCTCGGCGAGGTGGCGCTCCTCGACGCTCAGGCTCGGGTCGCGCAAGAGGCGGTAGATGTCTTCGTAGCGGAACAGCGCCCAGATGCCGAGCGGGCTCAGGTGCACCGGATCCTGGTCGCGCACCAGTTGGTACTGCGCGTACGGATCGTCGAAGAAGCCGGGTTCGAACGGGTTGAGCATCGGCGGGAGGTATCCGGTGTCGGGCGTCTCGCTCGTCGTCATGGCTCGAACCTACGCCTGCATCCGCGTTGTCGCGCGCGTGACATCGGTCACAGTCACGCTCAGTGACCGTGCGAGATTCGCGTGCTATTCGTTCGCGAACAGTCGCAGGTTCGCGGTTTGTGTCGCGATCGCGCAGAGGTTGCCGTCTTCGTCCCAGAGGCGCGCGGGACCGGTCGCGTAGCCGTCGCCGACGTGCCACGCCTCGATCTCCTGCAAGACCCATGGCGTTACGGGCGTCGCGACGAACCGGATGCCGATCTCGAGCGACAACACCATGAACGGCTTGCCGATCGGGCCGAGACCCTGGCCGACCGCGGGACCGATCACGTCGCCGTGCACCGCGAGCGCGAGTGGGTCGTACGAGCCGTCGGGGAGTTGCGGCTCGCGTTGCAAACGCGTCCACACCTTGATGCGCGCGGGACCGGCTTTGAAGTCGGGATCCCACGGGGCGAAACCCGTCGATCGGGCGCCAGTCGGTCTGTTCGTGAAAGTTGATGTGCTCGAACGGACCACGACTGAAGCCTTCCGGCGGTTCGGGGATTTCGAGCTCGTGCGGGGTCGGAACATCGGGAAACTGCACGTCGAGGAATCCGAGGTCGGTGTCGTGCGCGATGCCGAACACGCCGTGGGCGCGCAACGAGAGTTTCCCGTCGACGTAGAGGTCGGCGGCGACCTGCGACGCGGTGCGCCCGTCGCGCAACACCTCGACGTCGATCGTGACCGGACCGGGCGGGACCGGCGCGAGAAAGATCGCGTTGGCCGTTACCAGCGAGAGCTCCGGGACGGCCGAGCGCTTCTTGCATCGCGCGCAACGCCGTGTACATCGTGACGCCGCCGAACACGTATACGACCTTCCAACCCTGCGGGATGTCGGCGTGATAACGACCCGCGATTTCGGGGTCGGCGGTGAGCGCGGTGTCGGCGCGTAAGTCTCTCGGGCCTTCGGGCATCCGAGGAGAATAGGGTGCGACCATGACCGTGAATCGAAAGATTCTCTGATGGCCGCAACCGCGCATGACGCCGGTTCCGGTGGAGCAGTGGGACGACGAGACCCGCGATCTCCTCGGCGAAGCGCCGCTCAACATCTTCGCGACGTTCGCGCACCACCCGAAGCTGATGAAACGGTGGATGGTGTTCGGCAACCACGTGCTCGCGAAGAGCACGCTCCCGGCGCGGGATCGCGAGTTGCTGATTCTGCGCACGGGTTGGAACTGCCGCGCGCCCTACGAGTGGGGCCAGCACGTCGCGATCGCGCGTCGTATCGGGGTGACCGACGAGGAGATCGCGCGCGTCGCCGCCGGTCCCGACGCCGACGGATGGGACCCCTTCGAAGCGTGCTTGCTCCGCGCGGCCGACGAGCTCCATAGCGATTCGAGCATCACCGACGAGACGTATCGCGCGCTCTCCGACCGCTACGCGGAACCGCAACTCCTCGACCTCGTGTTCACGGTCGGTCAGTACCACGTCGTGTCGATGGCGTTGAACTCGATGCGCGTGCAGCGCGACGACGGCGTGACCGGGGTGCCGTTCCCGGAACGCGACTGAGCGTCTACTCGAGCAACGCGAGCAGCGTTCCCGCGCCCTCCACCGTTGCACCGAGTGCGCGCACTCGCTCCGCGAGACCGCGATCCGACGTGACGACGACGAGCGTGGCGGGCTCGCGGTCTTGCTCGACCTCGGCGACGATGCGATCGTCGGCCGCGTCGCGGCCGGCGCGGGTCGCGTACGCGACGAGCACGCCGTCGTGCACGCCCTCGGGAATGTCGGGCAAGGGCCGGCCGTCGAGCACGACCGAGATCCGGTCGCCGCTGCGGCGCGCCAAGGTCTGGAGTGCGGTGATCAACCGGCGCGCCGCGCCCGGGCGATCGCGCCACCAGCCGTCGGGCCGGCTGCCGATCACGTTGTTGCCGTCGACGATCACCCGGCGCCGCGCCTTGGGCGCGACAGCATCACGGACCTCGGGCGCGATCAGGTGGTGCGAACCCGCGCGCGGCGGTGGACGACACCGCGCCGAGGTGGTCGGGCAGCTCGAGCACTTCCGCGCCCACGATCGTGAAGCCGGGCCGCGGCGCGACGAGCACACGCGGAAGACGCGCGAGCGCGGCGTCGCGCGCGGCGGGATCGTCGCCGTACCAGGCGGGGTCGCGCACCTGCGCCCACTTGTCGGCGCCCATGACCACCACGTCGTAGCCGGCGGCGATGTCGGCAATGAGTTGCTCGTCGGTCACGATCACGTCGCAACCAGGGCCTCGTCGTCGCGAGCTTCTCGACCGCGGCGAGTCGCATCGCGAGCGGTCGTTGCGCCTCGGCGTCCTTGCCGAGCGCGAGACGCGAGATCGCGAGGTCGAGCCGGTCGAGGTCGGCGGCTCGTACCGCGGCCTCCGGCGATCGCGGCGTGGGCGATCGTCGGCGGATCGAACGATCCGGGGTAGACGCCGCGCCGTTCGCCGCCGTTCACTCCGCCGCAGCCTTCACCGTTCGGCCGCATTGTTCGGGAGGTCACGACCGCGAGTGCAGTGACGCGGTCGGCGCCGTGATCGCGTACCTCGATGCGGAGCACGGTTCCGTCGGCGCGAGTGCCGATGGGTCGGGCCGTGGCGCGCACCGGCCCGACGCGGTTGGGCGCGAGGAAGTGCAGCACCACGTCGGTGGTTATCCCGCCGGTCGCGTGCTCGGCCGCGAGGTCGACGAATGATGCGAGCGCACCGCCGTGCAGGATGCCCCACGGGTTGCGCAACGATTCCGCGAGCGTCATCTCGAGTGTCGACGCGTCGACGGGCTTGGCGTCGAGCCAGGTAGGGATGTCGGGGATCGGATCGGGCGGCGGCTCGCCCGCTTCGAGCACGAGGGGTCGGGTCCACTGGGGCGGGCCGTTCTCGGGAACGAGGATCGCCGACGTCAACACTCCGTCGACCACGAGCGCGTCGCGCGCACCCTCGTCGTGAATCTGCACCGCGGTCAACACACTCGAACGGCCCTGGCGCAGAACCCGCGCGTCGATCCGCATCGGACCCACATGATCGAGCTCCACGCTGCGCGCCGAAAGGTTCGTCGAAACGACCCAGCCTTCGGGAAGCGCGGCGAGCCCGCCACAGAGGCCGCCGACGTTGTCGAGCATGGTCAACAACGCCCCCGCGCGGACTCCGCCGTGCGGACCGCGCAGATGCGCGGCCGCGGGCGCGTGCCCTTGCACACGGATCGTGTCGTCGCCCTCCACCTCGTGGAGGTCGACCCGGATATAGCGGGAGACCTCTCGCCCCTGCCCGTCGCCGAAACCTTCCGTCGTTCCCGCGTTCGCGTTCGCGCTCATGCCGGCGCTCGTAGGGATCGGGTTGCGACGACGCCGCGCCAGGCTGGTGATCCGAGACTCCGCGCCCGCGTCGACGAGCTCGACTCGAGCTCGTGCGTGACCGGGGCTCGCGCCGAGCACCTCTACCGACGATCGGATCGGTCCGATTCGCCCGAGCGCGAGATAGGTGATCTGGAGGTCGGTCACCACCAACGGTTCACCGGTCGCGGCGCGCAGCGCGGTTTCCGCGGCCGCGTCGATGACGGTCGCCACGACGCCGCCTTGCATCGCGCCGAGCGAGTTCAAGCTCCATTCGCTCACCGGCGCTTCGACCTCGCCCCGCTCCGCGTCGACCACACGCACGCCGAGGGTGTCGAGCAGCGACGCGTCGAGCCGTGATGTCGGTAGCGCCATGGTCGACGGTCCATCCGACGGCGCGGCATTGATGTCGGGGTTCATCTCGCGGCGGGCGAGCCGGGCGAAGCTCATCGTCGCGAGCCCGATCTCCCGATCGCTTTCGTCGCGTAACTCGACCTCGATGACCACGGTGGTGCGCCCCGCGTGCACGACGCGCAGCGTTGGCGGCGACCGAACCGCCGGTCGCCGCGCCCACGACGTGCAGCGTGAGGTCGGCGGTCGCGATCCAGTCGGGCTGCGAGGCCGTGGCCGCGAGCCCGCCGCCGACCACGTCGACGAGCGTCGCCAATGCTCCCGCCCGCACGCTCCCGTCGCTGGTGCACAGCTCGGGAACCACCGGCATCCAGGCCCGGCTGGTCGAGTCGCCGCTGCGGTCGAAGTGGAGCCGGAGATCGCGGAAGAGGTGGCGATCGGGGGGATAGGCGGCGGCCATGAGGGGGCGACGCTAGTAAAACGGTTACGGCGGACGCTCGGCCTCGATGCCGTCGGGCAGTTCGGTCAAGGTGAGCGCGATCACGTCGCCCTTGGGATCGACGCGGCCGAACTCGTTGCGCTTGTAGACGTGACCGGCGCCGTCGAACGCCCAGCCGTGACCCGCGCACACGAGCTCGTCGCCCTCGACGTACCCCTCGGTGAGATCGTGGTCGAGATGCGGGCAGTACCGCGGCGCGCTCCCGAGCCGGCCCCGGCGCCCGCGCCAGACCACACACTCGTGCCCATCGATCTCGACCGCTTCGATCTCGCCCGGTGCCAAGGGTTCGACGTGCACTCAGCCTCCCGCCGCGTCGTCGATGACGCGCGCGAGGGAGTCGAGCGGCGCGCCGAGCGCGACCCGCGCGCCCGAGCACATGACACAGCAGCGGCGCGTTGGTGCGGTCCCCGCTCGTATGCGCGGCGACCCCCGCGAGCCGGAGCAGCTCTTCGGCGTCCAGCCTCGCTGATCGTCGAGGGTTTGGGCGTCGAGACCCGTCAGCGACCGCGATCCGCGCAGTCATGTCCGAGATCCACGTCTCCCGTTCCCCACTCCCATCCCCATCCCCCCATCCTCCCCGCGCCCACGATGCGTCTCTGACCCACACGACACTGAGGGCGTTCACAGACGCATCACTATCAGTTGGTTTCGGGGTCTTCGGGGTAGTTCGCGAACATGGCGACCCGGCCACGCTGGCGGCGCAGGACGTCTCGCCAGAGTTGATCCGGGTGGGGCGAGAAGGGATCGGTCGGCTCCGACGGCGCCACGAACCAGGCGTCCTGTTCGATCTCCGCCTCGAGCTGGCCCGCCGACCACCCCGCGTACCCGACGAAGATCCGCAACGCGTCGATGTGCGGCGCCAGGTCGTCGGGATCGCGACCGACGTCGATCGTCCCGACTTCGCCCAGCACCGACACCCAGCCTTCGGTGTCGTCGGAACCGCCGCGCGCCAAGGCGATCACGGCTTCCGGCGCGACCGGTCCGCCGCTGAACACCACGCCGGGCGCGGTCGCGTGCTCGTCCCATTCGGGCAGCACGGTGGCGAGCGCAGTGTCGCTCGGACGATTGAGCACGATGCCGAGCGCGCCGTCTTCGCCGTGCTCGAGCATCAACACCACCGACCGGTCGAAGTTCGGATCGACCAGCGGCGGCGTCGCGACGAGCAGGCGGCCGCGCAACAGCAAGGGAACAGTTGCCACGCCCAGATCTTCGCACCCAGCGGCCGGGCCGTACCCTCATTCGGGATGACAGCACCGGAAGCGTTGCTCGGGGCGTTACGAGCGGTTACGGGCGAGGCGCATGTGCTCACCGACCCGATGTGGTCGGCGGCCAGGTTCGTGATTGGACCGGACGCTTCGTCGGCTCTACTCCCGCGGTGGTGCGGCCCGCGTCGGTCGACGAGGTAGTTGGCGTCATCAATGTGTGCCGCGATGCAGGCGTTGCGATCGTTCCCCAAGGTGGCAATACCGGTCTGGTCGGCGGGTCGGTGCCGCTCCATGGCGAGATCGTGCTCGACCTGCGCCGGCTCGACACGCTCGAACCGGTCGACGCGCGCGCCGGGCAGACGACCGCGCAGGCGGGAGTCACGATCGGGCGCCTGCACGCGCACGCACGCGCCGCGGGCTGGGAGTACGGCGTCGACCTCGCAGCGCGTGACACCGCGACCGTCGGTGGAACCATCGCCACCAACGCGGGCGGCGTTCACGTGCTCCGTTACGGCGCAACCCGGCGCCAGGTCATCGGCGTGGAAGCCGTGTTCGCGAATGGTCAGGTGATCCGCCGGCTCGACGGGCTCGAAAAGGACAACACGGGCTACGACCTCGCCGGACTCCTCTGCGGAAGTGAGGGGACCCTGGCCGTCATCACCGCGGCCCGACTGCGACTCGTCTCCCGGCCCGCACACGTGGTTGTCGCGCTCCTCGCGTTCGACGGCATCGACGCCGCGCTCGACGCGGTCGGCGGCCTCCGGCGGGCGCTCGACTGCCTGCAGGCGGTCGAGCTGTTCTTCCAGGACGGGCTCGATCTGGTGTGCGAGCGAGCTCGGCTTGGCCCGGCCGTTCGCGGCCCGTCATCTCGCGTTCGTGCTGGTGGAAGCGGGCGCGGCATCGGATCCGACGGTCGAGATCGGGTGCGGTGATCGACGCGCTTCCGGGTATTGCCGACGTGGCCGTCGCCGGCGACGACCGCGCCGGGCGCGAGCTGTGGCGCTATCGGGAAGCACATACCGAGGCCATCAATATCCTCGGCCCGCCGCACAAACTCGACGTCACGCTGCCCGCCGATCAGCTCGGCGGATTCCTCGGCAGAGATCCGAGACCAAGTCGGCACAGTCGCCCCGACGCGACCGTGTGGCTGTTCGGCCACGCTGCTGACGGCAACATTCACGTGAACGTCACGGGCGTCGATCCGCACGACGAGCGCGTGACCGACACGGTGTTACGCCTCGTCGCACGTCGTCACGGATCGATCAGCGCCGAACACGGAATCGGCACCGCGAAGCGACAGTGGTTGCACCTTGTGCGCTCGCGCACCGAGATCGACGCGTTCCGGGCGATCAAAGCGCGCCTTCGATCCCGACGGCGTACTGAATCCCCACGTCTTGCTCCCGCCGCGAGAGACGACGGCGACAATGACAGCGACGTCAGTTGAGCCGACGCGAAACGTGCCGCTTGACAGCGCCGTGAATCCGGCAAGACTGGGGCAGTTCTGCCACACCGGCCCGTGGCGCCCCGCGCCGGTGTGGTGGCTCGGGTCGTCGGTTGGTCGGACCGCCCGCCGCCGTCCGGCGACCCGAGCGTTTTCGCACGCCGCCAACGCGCGCTAAGCAGTCGGCGCGTCGAGTGTTCCTATCGCGATGCGCGGTTGTTTCGACGGGTCGAGCCATTGCAGCAATGGGATCAGTTCGCGGCTCGGGAGCGCGACGCAACCTGCGGTCGAAGTCCCCGACGACAAATGCAGAAAGATCGCGCTGCCGAGTCCGGGTGTGCGCGCGGTGTTGTACGCGATCACCGCGCCCGAGCCGTACGCACTCACATACATCGGTTCGGGGCCCACGCCGGCCGACGCCTGGTTCGTATCGATCCAGCGGTTGTAGTTCGCGCTCGCAGGGTCGTCATCCCACACGATGTTGGTGCCCGTGATCGCACGGAACGGGAACTTCACTCCCGGATTGGGATTGACGCCGAACATGAAGTCGAAACCGTACGTACCACTCGGTGTGCGGCCGTCTCCTTCGCGCTTTTCACCGTATGGCGCGACTGCCGTTACGCCCGATATTCGCGGTCCACGGCCCGAATACCTGCGTCCAACCCGAGGCGTCGCGTGCGTACGCGGTCAACGTTGCGTAGCTCGTTCCGTAACCGGCGGCCGCGACCGCGATCACTTGCGATGACGAGCCGATGCCCGACAGCTGCGTAACCAGCAACGGTGCCGGCGGTGGGGTAGTGGGTGGTGTCGTCGGCGCGGTTGGCGGGCGAGCCAGTGGTCGGCGCGACGGTCGGCGGAGTTGTCGTCGTGGTCGCGGTAGTGGCTGTGGTCGTGGTCGCAGCGCGCGTCGTTGTCGGCGCCGCGGTCGTCGTGGTCGTGGAGCGAGACGTCGACGTTCTCACGTGCGAGTGCGCGCGCGACGATCCGCTCCCGCACGCCGCGCCCGACGATCGAGAGCACGACGAATACGACTGACCACCGGGAGATCGCGCGGCATGCGCATCGGCATAGCCTACGAAGCGGTGCACTCCCGTTTACGCGCAGGCACGTTTGCAGTAGTGCTGCTCCTCGGGATGGGCGCGTGCGCGTCGGCGCCACCGCACGACGGGCTCGCGGACCGATCGGCGTCGACCACGACATCGACACTCGTCGGGAGCACCACGACGTCAACGTCGACCACACAACCCGCGCCGACAACCAGCGCGCCGACGACGAGCGTGGTCCCGACGACAACGTCGGGACCACCGGCTACGACCGCAATTCCACGCTTCACCGGAACGGTGGCGACGCTGACTGCAGCCGATCTGCCGTCGAGCTACCGCGCCGGCTGCCCGGTCGGGCCCGACCAACTGCGCATGCTGCGCATGAGCTACTGGGGCTTCGACAACCAACCGCACGTCGGCTCGATGGTCGTGAACTCGGCGGTGACGCAGGCGGTGCTCACCGTGTTCGAGCGCTTGTACGACGCGCGTTTCCCGATCCGGCGCATGGTTCCGGTCGACGCGTACGGCGGGAGCGATCCGAAGTCGATGGATGCCGACAACACGTCAGGCTTCAACTGCCGCAACACGGTCGCGTCCGGTCCGCCGCGGTGGTCGGCGCACGCGTACGGAGAAGCGATCGACGTGAACACCATCGAGAATCCGTACGTGCAAGCGGGTGTCGCATCGCCCGACGCCGGTGCCGCCTATCTCGACCGATCCGATCACCGGGCGGGAATGGCGTACTACGGCGGCGCGCTCGTCGACGCGTTCGCGGCGGTGGGATGGCAGTGGGGTGGTCGGTGGTCCGATCCCGACTACCAACACTTCTCCGCCACCGGCGGCTGACCGTACGTTGGCCGAGTTCGCGAACAAGGGGGATCCGATGGTTGCACTGGTCGAACCGCGTCAGCCGTTCATCGACGGGAAGTACGTGACCGGTCACGGGCCCACGCTCGCGGTCGAGAATCCGGCAACCGAGGCGACGATCGCGGAGGTCGAGACCGCGTCGACGGTTCAGATCGAACAGGCCATCGACGCCGCCCGCCGCACCTTCGACGACGGCGTCTGGGCGAACACGCCCGCGACCGCAACGCGCCGCAGTCGTGCGCAAGATGGCCGAGTATCTCGCCGAGCGCCGGGATCTGCTCGTCGACACGGTGATCGCCGAGGCCGGTGCGCCATACGAGAACGCCACCACGATCCAGGTGGGCGCGGCGCTCGATCACGCGCTCCAAATCCCCGACCTGTATCTCGGGCTCGCGCAACAGGAGTACAACGCGGTCCCGCCGACCGGTCTCACGCCCGCGGGTCGCGTCGCGGTGAGCATGAACGTGTACGAGCCGATCGGTGTGGTCAGCGCGATCTCGGCGTACAACTTTCCGTTCTATCTGAACGTGTGGAAGACGCTGCCGGCGTTGATGGCCGGCTGTTCATTGGTGTTGCGGCCGAGTCCGCTCACGCCGTTGTCGGCGATGCTGTTCGGCGAAGCGGCCGACGCGGCGGGGTTGCCGCCCGGTGTGCTGAACGTCGTCATCGACCAGGCGATCGAGGGCGGGAAGTTGATCACGACGCATCCCGCCGTCGACATGGTCACCTTCACCGGCTCGACCCAGGTCGGACGCGAGATCATGGCGCAGGCCGCGTCCACCGTGAAGAAGGTGCACCTCGAGCTCGGCGGCAAGTCGGCCGCGATCTACCTCCCCGACGCGGCGGAGAACGCGTGGCACATGTGCCTCGGCGTGTTCATGGCGCATCAAGGCCAAGGGTGCGCACTCACGACCCGCATCCTCGTTCCCCACGATCGCAAAGCCGAGATCATCGAGCGCGCCGCCGAGTTCGCGGTGCAGCTGCCCATCGGTGATCCGAGCGACCACAGCATCATCATGGGACCGCTGATCACCGAGGCGCAGGTTGCGAAGTCGGAGCGCTACGTCGCCGCCGCGGTCGAGCACGGCGCGAACGTCGTGACCGGCGGCAAGCGACCCGCGCATCTCGACAAGGGGCACTTCTTCGAGCCGACGTTGCTGGACCTCCCCGACAACTCCAACCCCGCGGCGCAGGACGAGATCTTCGGGCCGGTCGCCTCGGTGATCGGTTACTCCGACGTGGATGACGCGGTGCGCATCGCCAACGACTCGATCTTCGGGCTCGCGGGCATGGTCTACGGCGAGACCAACGCCGCCGTCGCCGGTCGCGAAGCGGATCCGGTCGGGAACGATCTGGGTCAACGCCGCCGCGCCGAGCGCCTTCGCGCCCTTCGGCGGCTACAAGCAGAGCGGCATCGGTCGCGAGATGGGCGAGCACGGCTTCCGCGAGTACCAGGAGCTCAAACACCTCTACATCGGCTGATGTGCATGCGTCTGTGAGTGCCCACATACGGTGGCTCACAGACGCATGTGCTGTGACCTGGGGTTTTGGGGATCGGGAATGGAGCAGCGCGTCGCTGCCGGGGTTACGATACGGAACCGTTCCGTTTCGATATCGGGACCGCCCGTACCCCCACGCTCGTACCCCAGGAGTGGCATGCGCCAGGAAATGAAAGACCCCCAGGTGGCCTACGAGCGGCGGTGGCTCACCCTCCTCGTGCTCTGCCTGAGCCTGATGGTGATCGGGCTCGACAACACGATCCTCAACGTCGCCTTGCCGACCCTGGCGCGCACGCCCGCGCTCGGCGGCCTCGGCGCGTCGGGGAGCGAGCTCGCGTGGATCGTCGACGCGTACACGATCGTGTTCGCCGGTCTGCTGCTGACTGCCGGGAGCCTGGGAGACCGGTTCGGTCGCTACCGCGGGCTCACGATCGGCCTGTCGATCTTCGGTGTCGGCTCCGTGCTCTCGGCGTTCGCGCCATCGGCGAGCGTGTTGATCGGGACCCGTGCGCTCATGGGCGTCGGCGGCGCGTTCATCATGCCCGCGACGTTGTCGATCCTCACCAACGTCTTCACCGACCCGAAGGAACGCGCCAAGGCGATCGGCGTATGGGCCGGCGTGTCCGCGCTCGGCATCGGTGTCGGCCCCATCGCGGGCGGACTGTTGCTCGAGCACTTCTGGTGGGGATCGGTATTCCTCGTGAACGCGCCGGTCGTCGTCGCCGCGCTCATCCTCGGCTACCGCTTCGTGCCCGACTCGCGAGACGCGTCCGCACCTCGCCTCGACCCCTTCGGCTCGGTCCTGTCGATCGCCGGACTGGGCGCGCTGCTCTGGGCGATCATCGAAGGCCCCGGTCACGGTTGGACATCGACCCCCGTGCTCGGCGCGTTCGTCATGGGCGTTGTCGTGCTCGTCGGCTTCCTGCTGTGGGAGCTCCACAGCGCGCACCCGATGCTCGACGTGCGCTTCTTCGAGAATCCCCGCTTCTCCGCCGCGAGCGGCGCGATCACCCTCACGTTCCTCGCGCTGTTCGGCATGGTCTTCCTGTTGACGCAGTACCTCCAAACCGTGCTCGGCTACTCGACGGTGCAAGCCGGCGCGTTGCTGATCCCGATGTCGGCGGTGATGATGGTCTTGGCGCCGATGTCGACGCGCTGGGTCCGCATTCTCGGCAACAAGATCGTCGTGGCCGCGGGCATGGGTGTGCTCGCCGTCACGCTGCTGCTGATGACGACGTTCGAGGTCGATTCCGGTTGGTTGCACGTCACGCTCGTGACCATCGGCCTCGGAATCGGGATGGCCAACATCATGGCGCCGGCGACGGAATCGATCATGGGTTCGCTGCCACGTGAGAAGGCCGGCGTCGGTTCGGCCATGAACGACACGACCCGCCAGGTCGGCGGTGCCATCGGTGTCGCGCTGTTCGGATCGATCCTCTCGTCGCGGTTCGCGTCGAGCATGTCGTCGATCCTGCACGACAAGGTTCCCGCGGCCCTCCTCGGTCCGGCCAAGGACTCGGTCGGCAGTGCGCTGAGCTTGGCTCACGAAGCGCGCGGCGCGCGGTTCGCGCCGCAGTTGGTGAGTGCCGCGCAGCAGAGCTTCGTCTCCGGCTTGCACGTCGCGGTCGTCGGCGGTGCGGTGGTCATCGTTGTCGGAGCGCTGGCGGTGTTGCGCTGGCTCCCGGCCCGCGCGATCGACGCACCTGCGGTTTCGACGGAATCGCCCGACGACGTTCCCGGTTCCGGAGTTCCCGTTGTCGAGGTTCCGGTCGACGTAGTGTCGGCCGATCTCGCTTCCCGTCTTGCTGATGTCGGAGTAACCGGTGGCCCGGCCTAGTTCACCCCCGAGCATCGCGCCGCCGGTCACGTCACGAATCGGGCGCCCGCGATCGCAGGCGCGCGAGGAGGAGATCCTCGCCGCCGCGCTCGAGGCGCTCGTCGCCGAGGGCTACGACGCGATGACCATCGAAGGCGTCGCCGCGCGCGTCGGTGCCGGTAAGGCGACGGTCTACCGGCGCTGGCGCAACAAGGCCGAGCTCGTCGTCGAGGCGATTCGGCGCCACCCCGGTTTCGATGTACCGCTCGTCGACACCGGCGACGTGCGCGCGGATCTGCGGACCTTCCTGCACGCGATGGCCGACGCGTTCAACGGGATCGACGGCGCGCTGATGACGGCGTTCACGGCCGAGCAGATGCGTCACCCGGAGCTCGCGGCGACGTTCGAACGCCAATTCGTCGACGATCGGCGCGCACACCTGCGGCGCATCGTGCAGAGCGCGGTCGATCGCGGGGACCTGCCCGCGACCACCGACGTGGAGCTGGTCGCCGGAGTGGGGCCCGCGCTCTTGAAGCACGAGTTCGTCTACGGCAGCAAGTTCGGTCCCGACCTCGCCGACCGCATCGTCGACCAGTTCCTGCCTTAACCACGGTCGGATTCGCACCGTTGCGGCGGCTTCGCCGCGTCTCTCGCCGCGACTCCTCCGGTAACCACGGTCGGATTCGCACCGTTGCGGCGGCTTCGCCGCGTCTCTCGCCGCGACTCCTCCGGCAACCCTCAACAGGGGATGCCGACTCCTCAACAGGGGATGAACGCGGGGCCGCCGATCAGCTCGTCGAGACCGATCGGGCGGAGGTGCTTCTCGCGTAGACCGGCGAGGATGAGTGGCATCGCGCGCACGAGCACGGTGCGGTTCGTTTTCGGAAGTCCGTCGAGGCCGTCGTGCAACACGATGATCCCTCCGGGTCGCGCCGCGTGGACGATGCGGCGCGCGATCGTTTGTGCGTTCTTCTCGGCCCAGTCGCCCGCCGACGCGTCCCACATCACCATGCGCATGTGATGGTCACTGACGACGTGCGCGATGAACGGCGTGCGATCTCCGTGCGGTGGCCGGTAGTACGCCGGGCACACTCCAATCGCGCGCCGGAACGCCTGCTGCGCGCGCTCGAGCTCCGGATACCGCGGATCGAGCCAGCGCCACTGGTCGTGCTCGTACGAGTGGTTGCCAAGGAGCTGGCCGTGCTCGTAGAGCGCGCGCGTGATTTGCGGGTCGGCGTCGATCGCCTTGCCGACCTCGAAGAACGTTCCCTTCACGCCCGCGTCGTCGAGGATCTTCATGATCTTGAGCGTCGACGTGACGTTCGGTCCGTCGTCGAACGTCAACGCGACGACGCGCGAGTGGGTCGAGCCGTGCGTGATGCCGCCGCCGAACCAGTGGGCGGAGATGGTCTCGGCCCCGACGTACGCGCCGTAGCCGAGCACCGCGACCACGGTGACCGACGCGGTGACGCGCCGCGCCAGCCGGTGCGAACCCTCCCGGCGCGCGGGAACAGCAGACCGACGCCCGCGCCGAAGAGCGCGGCGCAGATCAACGACGTTCCGAGGTCATGGCGCTGCGGGAACAGCCAGCCCGCGATCACGACCACGAATCCACCCGCGATCCGCGTCAGGCGGCTGCCACCCGATCGCCGGGTGATCGCGGCGCCGATCAGGACGGCGAGCACGAGGAGCCCGACCCTGATCACGTGGTGCACCCGCCGAGACTACGTTTGGCGCGATGGCAACCAGCAGTCGTGTTCGCATCGGCGTGCTCGCACCGATGAAGTCCGAGTTGCGTCCGGTCGTGAAGGCGTTTTCGTTGCAGCCTTCGGAGATCAACGGCGTCGCGGTGCACACCGGCACGGTCGGGAACGCCGACATCGTCGCGACCACCACCGGTATCGGGACCGCGCTCGCGACGAGCGCGACCGAACGTCTCCTCGGGCTCGGTGACTTCGACCGGGTGATGGTCGTGGGCATCGCCGGTGGCGTCGGACCGACGGTCGCGATCGGCGACCTCGTGATTCCCGAAGTCGTGTACGACGGACAAGGTGGCACGGCGTATCACCCGGCACCGATCGACGGGCCGACGCCGCGCGGCTCGATCGTCACGTCCGACGATTTCATCGTCGAGCCCGTCCGGCTCGAGCAACTGATCGCCAGCGGCGTCGTCGCCGTCGACATGGAAACCGGTTCGGTCGCGGCCGTGTGCGCGCAGCGCGGCATCCCGTGGTCGGCGGTGCGCGCGATCAGCGACCTCGCGCACGAGGGCGACGACGAGATGATGAAGATGGCGAACGCCGACGGCAGCCCCAACGGCAAAGCCGTCATGAGCTACTTCGCCCGCCACCCGGGCCGCATCCCCTACATGCTCAAAGTCGGCCGCGGCGCGATGACCGCCGCGAACCGGGCCGCCAAAACGGCAGCCAACGCCTGCGCGAAGTTGTAGCGCCGTTACAGCGCGGCCAAGGCCAACCGGCCGCGGCCGCGAGCGCGGGCAGCACGAGGCTCGCGAGCAGGTAGGTGCACGCGGTCGCGAGCTTGCGCGACTCGGCGAGTCGAACCGTCTCGTACGTGAACGTCGAGAAGGTCGTGTAGCCGCCGCAAAAGCCGGTGCCGAGCACGGTCTTCGGCGTCGACGGGAAGCCGTGGTACAGCACGAGGCCGGTGAGGAAGCCGAGCACGAGTGACCCGGTGACGTTGATGACGAGCGTGCCGCAGGGGACAGTCGCCGGGTTCGCGCGGCTGGAGGAAGCCGTCGACCAGGAACCGCGAGGTCGCACCGATCCCGCCCGCGATCGCGATGCCGAGGATCAACATTCGGGCCGCACGCCATCCGTCCGGTCACGGATTCCGAGAATACGCCAGCGCGAGGCCGGCGACGATGCTGGCCACCAGAGTACGCGATGCCGAGGAGCGCGTCGCCGTCCTTGATCAGCGAGACGGTCTCGACCGCCATCGTCGAGAACGTCGTGAACGCTCCGAGGAATCCGATCGAGAAGAACAGTCTCGGAATAGCGGCTCGTCGGGAACCGTTCGATAGCACGGTCAGGAACAGCCCGAGTACGAACGCGCCACTGAGGTTGGTCACGAACGTTGCCCACGGGAAGGTGTCCTTCGCCACGTGGATCCAGCGGGAGATTCCGTAGCGCGCCAGGGCCCCGAGCGCACCGCCGACGCGATCGGGCGAGAACGCCGAGGTCGGTACCCGGGCGCCCGGGTTGGAACTCGGCCGCTTCGCCGAGGAGCGACCAGCGTCGTCGAACGTCGTTCACGGCCATGCGCGCCACGTGGTCACGGCGATGGCGATGACGGGTCCGGCGGGAGGTTCGTCTCGATACTGGTGGTACTTCGCGACGAGCAACGCGATCGCGTCCGCGAGATCCGATCCCTCGGTGAGGATGCGGCCGACGCCATCGGCGCGCACCCACCACAGCGTCGACCAATCGTCGGCGTAGTGGTCGACGAGCAACGTCGCGTTCGGGTTCGCGCGCAGATTCGTGAGCCGGCGCAGGAGTTGTGTCGACTTCGGCTTGTGGTCGACCGCCGAATAGATCGTGTCGCCGGCCAGCGCGAAGCAACACGGAACGAGATGCGGACGCCCGTCGACGGTGACGGTCGCCAATCGGCCGACCTCGGCCGCGCCCACGCGGGAACGCATCGTCGCCTCGTCCACGCGTACTACGGCGTCACGACGATGCCGCCGCGCACGACCGGGAACTGACGCCGCTCGTCATTCTGTGGTTCGGCCGGCCCGCGCGATCCGTCGGCTTGCGGGCCGGTAGGCCACCGCGCCGTCTGGCGCGTACTGCACGATGTAGGCCTTGCGCACGTCGTCGGTCATGTTCGCCGCGGTGGAGTGCGGGGTGAGCGACGTGAACACGACGATGCTGCCGGCGCGCACGGGAACCGCCCGCGCGGCGTTCGCGTCGCCCCAACATTCGAAGCCGATCGGCGTCGACCGGTGCATCGAGCGTTCCGTCGCGGTGGGCGCCGGGCATGAACGTGACGCATCCGTTCTCGAGCGTTGCATCGGTGATCGCGATCCAACACGTGAGGTACGCCTGCGGTTCGACGAACGTGTAGCCGTTGTCCTGGTGCCACAACACCGGCTCCGCCGAGTGCGGCTGCTTGTAGACGGCCTGCTCCCAATAGAGACGCGACGTCAGGACCGAGGAGGTCGCGCGCGATGCCGGCGAGCGGCTCACGGGCGCATACCGCGTGCAGAAGTTCGGAGTGCTTGACCAGATGGGGCGCGACGGTTTGCGTGTCGGCACCCGCGACGCCGAAGCGCCCGTCGGGTTGTCCGGACGAGGAACTGGCGCACGAGTCGTTCCCCGGGTTCGATCGCGTCGTCGATGGCGCGGAGCTCGTCGGCGCTGAACGCGTCCTCGAAGACGAAGCACCCGATCTCGTCGTAGTCCCGGGCTTGGGCGTCGGAGATCGTCGAGAACGGCCCCGAGTGGTCATGCCAGATGAAGCCGGTACTCCACGGATGCGGCTCGCGGAACGCTGCTCACGTCGCCGCCCGGCCGTTGGGGATCAGGCCGCTGCGAACCGGCCGTCGGGATCAGGCCGTTGGGAATCAGGAGGGTGCGTGCTGACGGCTGAATGCGTCTTCCGCGGCGCGTACGTCGCACGCGTCGAAGAGTATCGGCAGCGGGATGCCATCCGACCGGCGTGTCAGCCGGTAGCGACGGCGACCGGGCGTGTTCACCGATTCCGCGATCGTGAACCCACCGATCCAGCGATCATGGAACCGTGACCGCACCTCGACCGCGGCGTCGACCGCGAGCGCAGCCTCGTCGAGCACGAGCGAGATCTCGTGGGCGTCGGTCTCGATGACCCCACCGAGCACGGTCGGTCGCGCCGCCGACGCGGGAACCGTTCCGATGAGCATCTCGCGGAAGAGGAACTCGATCGCATCGAGATGCTCGGCGCGTTCCTGATGGTACGAATCGAGTTGCGCGGCGACCCGTTCGATCGAGTCGGCAATGCGATCGAGCGCATTCAGGAATCCGGTGTCTCGATCTTCGAGCGCGCTTTCCAGATGGGCGGCGACGAGATCGAATCTCGTCGTCGGTTCGCCTCCGTCGTGGCGGCTCGAATGCGGCGGTCCAAGGTGGCTTGCGCGTGGTCGACGCGATCGGAGAAGCCGAGGTTGCGATCAGTCAGCGACGCGCGAACGATTCCGTCATCCTCGGCGAGTTCCGCGGTCTGGCCCCGACGAACTCCGTCGAGTGCTTTACGCAGCGCCAGCATGCCCTCGAGTCGGGCTCGCTCGGAGAGGCGACGCATCCGCATGCTGTTCACCACGAACGACCCTAAACCCGTGGCCCCCTGAATACAGGGACCTTGTGAGTTGTTACTCGGCGCGCAGGTCCTTGGCTTCCGGCAGGCGCGCGGTGGCGAGCGCCAACAACGCCTCGGGATCGGTCTCGTCGCCCGGGCACGCGGCCAGCCCGTAGCAAAAGGTCGAAACCGCTCCGTCGCGTCCAACCCGGGCGAGAAGGCGCGGAACCTCGTCGCCACCCGCGGCCGAGAAGAGAATCGCGTACTCGCGCGTTCCGATCTTCACCAACGTGTCGCTGGCGCGGAGATGCGTCGCGATCTGCGCGTGCGTGCTCGGTTCACTCGATCCGGCGTCGGCGTCATCGAGCAGGAACATGACGAGCGTGAAGCCCCATCCGTAGCGCTTGCAGCCATCGGTCGCGGCCCGCAGCCGCGTGAGGAGATCGTTCTCCGGTCGGGCCGGTGACCACGTCGGTCGAGGTCGTCGGCATAGTCGTCGTCGGGGTCGGCGTGACCAACGCATTCGACGATTCGGTCGGGCGCCCCCGCGCGCCCGCTCGAACGCGGCCGACGACCGAGGCGACGATCAAACGCGCGCAGCGCGTCGTCGAGCGAGCTCGGCGGGTCGGTCACCGCACGCGGCGGACCGATCAACAGCTCGCCGTGATCGCCGAGAAAGGTGCGGCCCGAGCTGAACACCTGGCGGCCGTGCGCGGCGTCGTCGATCGCGACCATTACCTGCTCGACCCCGAGCTCGGTGGCGAGATCCGCGAGGGATCCGCTCACGCTGCTCAACGGACGGTGGCCGCTCGCGACCTCCTCGAGCAGCTGCGTAGACGCAGTAACCAGCGCCGACGCGGAGTTTGTCACGCCACCAGCTTCGCGTGGACGTTGGCGGAACGTCGATAGGTCAGCCGGCCCCGCAGGATTTCGACGGCGGTCAGGACGATCCAGACGTCGCCGATCGTGAGGCCCAGCCGTTGGAACAACCCGTCGTGATCGGTCGCGGTCGTGGCCAGGAGCGAGATCCCGGCGGCGGCGCCGACCGCGATCGACATGCGGGCCAGGGAGGAGCGGCCGGCCCGGCGCAACGGGCCCGCGGCCAGCAGGGGCGTGAGCGCCAGGGTGATGTACCCCGCGCCCGCGAACACACCGTGCAACCGGTCGCCGGCGGGTGATCGGCCGAGCGGCGCGGCCGCGACCCCGAGCGTCGCCAAACCGGTTGCGGCGGCGGTCAGCCAACTCCAGCCCGGGAGCGCGTCCCGGAGCGCCACCGAGTAGATCGGGAGACCGACCCCGAACACGATGAAACCGGCGGTCATGAACGGCCGGGTCGGCGCACCGATCTCCGCGAGATGACTGATCGCGTCGTCGATCGCCGAATAGTGCGATGCGGCCAACCCGCCGATCGACCACGCCGAGACAAATGCGATCGGACCGATGATTCCGCCGAGCGCGCACCGACGCGCGCCGGACGTCACTCGGTGCTCGGTGCGAACGACCACCGCGTCGGCGAACCGGTGAAGTCGCTTTCGTCGAGGCTGAACACGACGATCGGGCGGAGCCGGAACCACATGTTGGTCGTGGTGTCGATCATCTCATCGCCGTAGTCGGTGTCGTACTTGCGGTTCTCGAGGTCGAGCGCGTGCCGAAGTTGGTCGGTATCGGTCGACGACGAACGCGTCGCCTTCGACGATCACGGGCTCGTACGCATTGTCCGTAGCGAGCGAGCACCGTGGATGCGCGCGCAGGTTGATGGCCTTCCGGGATCCGCGAGCGCTGCTGAACCACAACGACGCGTCGTCCCAAACTCCCCAAACCGGCATCAGGTGCGGGCGCCCGTCGGGCCGGACCGTCGCGAGCCAGTAGTCGTGCGATGCGGTAAGCCGATCGAGCGCCCACGACCACGGCAGGAGCCCGGTGCCCTCGTCGGGCCCGGCGATCCCGTACCCCGGCATGTGCGGCCGACTCGCCGTGATCTCCGGAGCTTGTCGCGGCATGCACAAAGCATGCCGCGCCCGGCGATGCGTCGGTAGCCCACACGACATGTGGGTCTGCGACGCATCGATTGCGAGGCGTCGGCTTGACGGGTTGGTAAGGGGATCCTGAGTCTTGATGCGCGCCGGTTGATCAGCGCGACGCGCCGTTGACGTGTCAGCCGGGGCGGGCCGCGCCGATGGGATCGTTCCCCTCGGGCTGGATCCGTACGTAGTCACCGGTGTGCGTAGCCGCGATCTGCAGGCCACCGCCGAGATACATCGCGACGTGCTCGCTGCCGCCCGGGCCCCAGAAGAGCAAGTCGCCGGGTTGCAACTGGTCGAGCGGAACGTGCGGGAACATCGCGTACTGCGCACCGGAGTAGTGCGGCATCGAAACTCCCGCAGCTCCCCACGCGCGCATCGTCAGACCGGAACAGTCGAATGTGTTCGGTCCCGACGCTGCGTATTGGTACGGCTTACCGAGTTGCGCTTCCGCGTACGCGATCGCGGCGCCCGCGCTCGCCGACGGTGCGGGCAAGTTGGGGATGTTGTCGCCGCCCACGTCGGTCGCGGGAACCGATGAGCTTCCGTTGCCCTGGTTCGCGCGCTGGTTCGCGAGGTCTTCCAGTGCGCGCTTGAGGGCGGCTGCTTTGCGCGCCTGCTCTTGCGCGATCAACGTGGCGATCTCGCCCTTGACGTTGGAGAGCAGTTCGGTCTCGTGCGCGTTGGCCGCCTCGATCTGCGTGCGCGCGGCGGCGATGAAGTCACGCTTGCTCGCCGCGGCCGCTACCTGCTTGTCGAGTCGCTTGCGCTCGATCTTCAAGTCTTGCTGCGAACGGGACAGGTCGGCGATCAGCTGTTCGTCGTTGCCGGTCGCGACCGAGCCGTATTCGGTGCGGACGCCGAGCTCGCTGACCGACTTGATGTCGGTGCTCGGAATAAGCGAGCTCATCGGGTCGGAAGCGCCTTGGTAGAGGTCAGCTGCGCGTACCGATACCAGCCGGCTCAACTCGCCCGCGTGGTCGTGCGCGTGCACCAACCGCTTGTGCGCTTCGGTCACCGCGTTCTGCGCGTCTTGGTACGCCAACACCGCGCCGTTGTATTGCTCGCCCAACGCGGCGATGCGATCGCCGTTGGCTTGGATGTCGGCTTCGAGTTGCGCGGCTTCTGCTTTCTTGCTTTCGATCGTTTGCCCACTCGCGCGGAACGGCGTGAACGCGCCGAACGCGAGCGCGACCGCGACAACGATGAACGGTGTGCGCATGAATCGCTTCATCGCGTGCCCAATGAGAACGAATTAGAGATGCGATTGCAACGGACGCGAGAGGCGAAGAAGACCGCCGGGGGGCGACCAGTGCGCGCGTCGAGAAAGCTCAGCGGCATAAGCACGGTGGCGACAGAGTAGGCGCGCGCGTGCGCGCATGCCACAAACGAAGGCGCAACGTGATGTTGGTTCAACGCTCTGTGACCGCCAGGGCCTTGTGCGCTTGCGAACGCTCAGCGCGTCGAGTGGCGCGTCGAGCCGACAAGACGCGTCGACGGGACGCCGCGTGGGGCGGAGCGGTGGGCATCTGGTTGTTTTCGGTACGGATGGGGCGCGAATTGATGACTAATCGCTCCGTAACCGGAAAGTTGCAAGAAATTGCTCAGCGTGGGGGGTTAGTGAGCGGTAAATGCGAGCAGGCCGCCGGCGAGCGTTGTGATGCCCATTCCGTACGCGAGCGTCAACGAGCGCGCCTTGGTGCGCAACGCGAGCTGGGCGCCGGCTGCCGCCGCGGGTGCGCACGCGAGTCCGAACACGAGCGTGAGTGTCCAGTCGATGTGTCCGAGCCACGCGTGCACGATCGTTCCCGGAATCGCGAGACACGTCGCGAGTACGAGTGAGGTTCCGATCGCGCGGTGCACCGGCAGACCGAGCGCGGTGATGAACAACGGCGCGAGCAGGAACCCGCCGCTGTTACCCAACAGTCCCGACACGAAACCGACGACACCGACGATCGCGACGATGCGCACAACCGTTGCGTGCTCAGTCGTCGATTCGGCAACCGACGAGCGCGTCAACAGGATGCGTATCCCGAACACGAGCACGACGACGTCGGTCGCAATGATGAGTGGTCCGCCGGGAATCCAACGAGTGAGGAGCGCGCCCACAACAGTCGCCGGAAGTCCGATCGGCAAACCGATGCGAAGGATGCGGCGATCGACGTTTCCTGCACGCGAATACGCACGCCCGGCGATCACGGTCGACGGAATCGTTGCCGGCAGTGGTGACGCGATCGCGAAGATCGCCGGCACGCCGATGAGGTGCAGCAACGGTGTCGCGAGTGCAGAGCCGCCTTTGCCGAACGCGCCCGACAAGAAGCCGATTCCCAGGCCGATGAGGATGACGCCGAACAGCATGTGTGCGTTCACACCACTATCCAAGGCGCGGACCGCTCATAGATCAAGCCTCGTTTGACTGTCGCTACCATAGGTAATACCTATGGATCTCCGTCAGGTCGAATACGTGCTCGCCGTCGTCGAGCAGGGCAGTTTCACGAAGGCGGCCGCGTCGGTCGACGTCAGCCAGCCTTCGCTCTCCGACGGGATCCGGCGCCTCGAAGCGGAGCTCGGCGTGCGCCTGTTCCACCGCCTCGGGCGCAGTGTCGACCTCACCGACGCGGGCCGGGCGTTCGTCGGCCCGGCCGTCAGCTCACCCGCGATCGTGGATGCCGTGTTCGAGTCGGTGGCGACGGTCCGCGATCTGCGGAGCGGCACGCTCGACATCGTGGCGCTCCCGACCCTCGCGGCCGACCCGCTCGGGCGGCTGGTCGGCGGGTTCCGCAAGGCCCATCCGGGGATCGCAGTACGCATCGCGGCACCGGAGGACGACGGCGCGGTCGTCGCCATGGTCCTCGACGGCCGGAGCGAGCTCGGGCTGACCGAGATCCGGGCGCCCCGCGACGAGCTGGTCGGCGTCACGCTCGAGCGCCAGGAGCTGGTCGCGGTCTGCCCACCCCGGACCCGGCTCTCGGCCTCGGGCCGCCTCCCGGTCGCTCGCCTCCGGGACATGCCGCTGGTCACGACGCCGCCGGGAACGTCGACCCGTGACCTCCTCGACCGGGCACTGGCGTCGGCCGGTGTGGATCCGCACATCGCGGTCGAGACGTCGCAGCGGGAGGCGATCGCGCCGCTGGTGCTGAGCGGCGCGGGTACGTCGTTCCTGCCCGCGCGCCTGGCCGAGCCGCTCGCCGCGCAAGGGGCCGTGATCGCCCGGCTGGTCCCCACCCTGACCCGCACGATCGGCCTCGTGCACCGCGCGTCGCCGCTCACCCCGGCGGCCCGGGCGTTCGTCGAGCTGGCCCGGCCGAAACGTCAGCGCTGAGCGGGAACCCCACAGCCGGGGAACCGCGAAACCCCGGCCCGAATCGACTGAACGACCACTAACGTCCGGCAGTGTCCGATCTGAGTCCGTACGTCGACTTCGACCGCGCCCAGTGGAGTGCGCTCCGCGCCGCGACGCCGCTCACGCTCACCGAGGCCGATGTCGAGGCGCTCCGGGGGCTCAACGAGCCGTTCGAGCTGAGCGAGGTGGAAGACGTCTACCTCCCGCTCACCCGGCTCCTGAACCTCCGGTTCGCCGCGACCCGTGACCTGCGGGTGGTCACCGAGACCTTCCTGGGTCACGACCCCGCACGCGTTCCCTACGTGATCGGCATCGGCGGCAGCGTCGCCGCGGGCAAGAGCACGATCGCCCGCCTGCTCCAGGCGCTGCTCGGGCGCTGGACCGATCACCCCCGCGTCGATCTCGTGACGACCGACGGGTTCCTCTATCCCAACGCGGTGCTCGAGGCGCGGGCTGATGAGCCGCAAGGGCTTTCCCGAGAGCTACGACGTGCGGGCGTTGCTCGAATTCCTCGCCGCGCTGAAAGCGGGGCGGCCCGAGGTACGCGCGCCGGTCTACTCGCACCTCACCTACGACATCGTGGAGGGCGACGAGAACGTGCTCCGCAGCCCCGACATCGTCATCGTCGAGGGCGTGAACGTGTTGCAGACGCCGGCCCGGCGCGGCCGCACCGAAGCGAGCCTGGTCGTCTCCGACTTCTTCGACTTCTCGATCTACGTCGACGCCACCGAAGAGGATCTCGAGGCGTGGTACGTCGAGCGGCTGGTCGTACTGCGCGAGACGTCACTCAACGATCCGCGCTCGTATTTCAACTTCCTCACCCGATCCTCGGAAGAGGACACGCGCCAGTTCGGCGCGTCGGTGTGGCGCGAGATCAACCTCGCGAACCTGCGCGAGAACATCGCGCCGAGTCGCGATCGGGCGCACCTCGTGCTCGAGAAGGGCGCCGACCACCGCGTCCGGCGCGTCCGCCTCCGCCGCGTTTAGCGCTGGCTTAGGTGGAGGGCGCGATCGGTTCTTCGGCGCGCACGCCGCGGAGGCCGAACCACGCGAACTCGGCGATCCACCGCGCGAGCTCGTCGGCGTCGACCTCCGGCTCGGTGAGCGCGCGCCGGCCCACCGCTTCGGCCATACCGACCGAGCGCGCTCGCGAGCACGCGCCGTTGCTCGTCGGACGCCGGGATCTCGATGAGGTCGGAGATGGTGTCGGACGCGGCGCGCAGCACTGCGTCGACGGTGCGGGCGAAGTCGGGATCGCTGCGGATCGACGCGCCGAACAGCAGCCGAAACGACGAGCGGTCACCGACCGCGAACTGGAAGTAGGCCCGGAAGCCGGCCTCGACCCGCTCCCGCCCCGAGGTGGCGCGGCTCGTGGCCCGGGCGAGATGGTCGAGGAGCCGGCGGCCGGTGTCTTCGAGCAGCTCGCCGTAGAGCGCCTTCTTGCTCGGGAAGTGCTGGTAGAGCACCGGCTTGGTGACGCCCGCGCCCTCCGCGATCTCGTCCATCGACGTGTCGTGGAAGCCCGAGCGCGCGAAGAGGTCGCAGGCCACCTCGAGCAGCTGCTGTCGACGTTCGTCGGCAGGAAGACGCATCGGCGCTCAGACGCTCGACTTCAAGGGCATCACGTAGCGGTCGACGTGGTCGAAGTTGCGTTCCCACAACGCGTCGACCGCGCTCTTCTCGTCGGCCGTGAGCGGAAGGTCGGATGCGGCCGCGTACTCGGTGACGTCTTCGACGGAGAGAACCGTCGGCAGCACGCACGAGAACGCGGAGTCGGCGAGGATCGCCGAGATCGCGGCCTGCCCGCGGGTGCGGCCCGTGTCTTCCCACAGGAACGACAGCGTCTCGGCCTTCTCGAAGTTGTCGAGCATGTTGTCGCGGTTGCGGTGCGCGCGGTGATCGCCCTTGGGGAACACGGTGTCGACGTCGGCGCGGCCCGACAGCGAATCGGAAGCGTGCGGCACGCGCGAGATCAAGCTGCATTCACCGTGCTGCACCCGCGGGCGCTGGGCGAAGGTCCGGCCCGGCTCCTGCTCGAGCGCGTTGTACACGGTCTGGAGCGACACGACCGGCCGATCGTCGATCGAGCGCACGCCTTCTTCGACCCAGCCGATCGCGGGACCGAGCGCGACACCGAGCTCGAGCACCTTGCCTTCGGTCTTGAGGTCGATCAGCGTGGCCCACAGGTCGTCGGCGAGGATCGGCTCGATGCGGGGGTTGTGCAGTTGGTAGAGGTCGATCCGGTCGGTACCGAGGCGGCGCAGCGAGTCTTCGCACTGCTGACGGATCGATTCCGGCCGCCAGTCGGCGGGACGTTCGGACTGGCCGGGAAACTTGCGTTCGGCCTTGATGTCGTAGCCGCACTTGGTCGTGATGACGATGTCGTCGCGCACGGTGAGGTACGGCGAGAGGATCGATTCACCCGCGCCTTCGGTGCCGTAGACGGGCGCGGTGTCGATGAAGTTGATGCCCGCATCGAGCGCGGCGGTGATCATGGCGTGCGGGTGGTCGGTGCGGCCCCACCAGTCGGTCACCAGCGTCCAGGTTCCGAAGCCGACCTCGGACACGACGAGATCGCTCTGGCCGAACCGGCGGTAACGCATGGATGCTCCCTCAGGCGGCAGATAGCGACTGAATCGATCCTACCGATGGCGTTGCCGATCCTCCCGAGCGGCCGCGCGCACGCCGTACCCGAGCACGATGGGGAGGGGCAGGATCACACAGGCCGCGACGAGGCCGATCGTGCTCACCACGACCGTCCATTTCGCGAACGATGTCGCGACGCCGATGAAGAACGTGACGATCGCGACGCCGAGGGCGCAATAGCCGACGCGCTTGCCGAGCGCGGCGATGCGGGCGATGCGGGCCCGGCGCTCCAAAACGGGATCGGCGGGTACGGGGTCGTCGTCCATCACGAGTTCCAGCCGTGCGCGCGGAACGCGTGGTCGATGGCGCCGGGGAGGTCGGCGAGCGAGTACGACAAGCGGGCCCGGCGCAGGTTCACGTCGAAGTACGTCTCGCGCCGCTGCTCGGTCTCGGCGAGGAAGCGCACGAGCACGTCGGGTTCCTCGGTGGAGAAGCAGCGCACGCCGGCGGCGACGATCTCGGAGAGCACCGGGTAGGGGAACGCCGCGCACGCCCGCCGGGCCGCGATCGACTCGATCACGGGATTGCCGAACCCCTCCCAGGTCGAGGGGAACACCACCACGTCGCACGCGGCGTATGCGTCGGCGACCTGGCTGGCCCGGCCGATCGTCACCGGAACGTCGGAGCGTTCGATGATGCGGGCCAGGGTGTCGGCGTAGCCGTCTTCGGCCGGCCCCGCGATCCACAGCTGGACCGGACGATCGGGCATGCGGCGCGCCAGGTAGGCCGCAAACCGCACCGCGCCGGGAACGTTCTTGCGTTCGATGGCTCGCGACGGTTGGAGCACGACGAGGTCGTCGGCGCCGAAGCCGAACTGCGCCCGGGTCGCGTCCCGGTGGCCCGGTGCGGGATCGAGATCGAAATAGTTGTGCACGGTGGTCGCACCGGTAAAGGCGCGCGCTTCGAGCTCGCGCCGGCTGCGCAGGTTGATCGTCGCGTGCAGCGCGCCGTCGACTCGCGGCGGGAGCTCGGAGGCCAAGTGCGCCAAGTGCCGCCGTTGCCAGGGAAGATCGTGATGACGGAAGACGACGCGCCCGTGGTGCTGCGCGGCCGCCTTGCGCGACGGCGTGCGCGGCGTCGATGTTGAGGGGGAGGGAACACAGGTTTTCGACGACCACGAGATCAGCGCCGTCGAACGCGGTGGTGACCGCGTCGGGATCGACCGGCGCGGGCGGGGTTCCGTCGGGGACGTAAGCGAGCCCGGGGAGTACGACGTCGTCGGGCCGGCCGCCGTCTTCGATGGCCCCGGCGACGCGCCGAACGTCGTAACCGAGCTCACCGAGTGCCCACGACCACTTTCCGGCTTCGATCGCCACGCCGTCGACGCCACCGAGACGAAAGGAGACGACAACAGCCTGCGGTGCCACGAGCCGCAGGCTACGAGACGGAGTTTAGGTCCGGCTGATGTACGCGAGGCGCCGGTTGGTCGCGTCGAGCACGGCTCGCGCCACCGCGTCGGCTTCCTGTTGCGGGCGCACGATGGCCGATCCGGAGACGAGCTGCTCCGCCGGCGGCAAGACGAACACCACGGTGACGACCGCGATGTCGTGGGCGCCGACCCGGAGGATCTGCGCGTGATCGACATCGATGCACTCGGCGGCCGGTTCGAGCTGACGCAACGCGTCGACAGTCGCAGTGGCGACGAGCCGGTGGCGGGCGGTGGTCGCGACGGAGCCTTCGGCGAAGCCCACCGACTCCTCGTCGTCTCGTGCGAGCGTGACGCGTACGAGCGAGCGCAGACCGTTCGACTCGGCGGTGATCGCGACGACCGAGGCGCGGAAGCCGCTCAGGTGCGCGTCGTGCTCGAACGCGTCGCCGCCGAGCTGGACCACGGAGATGATGCGGCGGTCGAGCTCGAGTCCGAACGACGCGAGGGCGATGGATTGCACGTCGCGGGCGATCTGCTTGGGGTGCTTGCCCGGATGCGCGACAACGTGGACTTCGCTCACCCGACCGGTCGGTTCGGCGACGAGCCGGGCGATCGAAACGTCGGGGAGGCGGCAGATCTCGCGCTCCACCTCGGTCAGGTCGAGTTCATCCATGTCCTCGAGATCGTCCACGCCAGCATCCTGCTTGCCGATGACCACGACCCGAGAGTAGGTGGAAACTCCGACACCGCCTGGGATCCGTCCGGCGCGGGGTCACTTCGTCTCGGTGTGTACCTCGTTGTGTAGACGAGTGGATACCAGTGTCAGGGGCCGCGAGCAAGAATCGGCCCGATGACGAGAACCGAACGGTCGACGGCCATCGGCCGCGCGCTTCGTCCGTATGTTGCATTGGCGGTGTTGGCCGGATCGGTCACCGCGATCGCGTCGCGTTTCGTGTTCCCCGACGGCACGCTCGACCTCGACGAGGTTTCGTACCAGGCGCAGGCCAACGCACTGCGCGCCCATCACCTGACGCTCGCTCGCTCAACCTTCGATCCGTTCTTCCGCCCCTTTCTCACTGGCGTGCGCGGTGACCGGGTCGTCTTCAAGTACCAGCCGGTGTGGCCGGCTCTGGTCGCGGCGTCCGACGCGGTGTTCCACTCGACCCTCCCGTTGCGCATGTTGATGTCGGCGGCGGGCGTGCTCGCGGTCACCTGGTTCGCCCGGGAGCTGGTGCGCGATCGACGCGTCGCGATCATCGCCGGCTGCCTCGCGTTGGCATCACCCTTCACATGGGTGCAATCGGCGTCGCTGCTCGGCTATCAGCTGTCGCTCGTGCTGGGCACCGCCGCGGGCGCCGCGTTGTTGCGCTCGCTGCGAACCAAGAGCCGCGGCGCCGCGATCGGCGCCGGCGCGCTCCTCGGTCTCGCGGTGCTGCACCGGCCGTTCGACGCGTTGCTCGCGGCCGCGCCGGTGCTGATCTACGCGGTGTGGCGGGCCGCTCGGGCGCACGGACTGGCGCGGCTCGCGGGGTTCGTCGGCCTCGGCGGCGCCCCGTTTGCGATCCTGTTCCTGGTCTACAACCGGGCGGTCATGGGCTCGGCGTTGCGGCTCCCGTTCGGGGTCACGGGCAACGTCGACCGGTTCGGCTTCGGCTGGCGGGCCAGCTTCACGGTTCCGCACAGCAGCCACGACGGCCAGATCCATTACACGGTCGGCCTCGCCGTCGCGACGCTCGGGCGGGAGCTGGCGGCGTTCCCCCGATTCCTCGTCGCGGCGCCGATCGTGCTCGTGCTCGCGGGCGCCGTGGTGTGGCTGCGCCGTCGCGATGCACGCGTGTGGCTGCTCGTGGCGATGGTCGGGGCGCCGCTCGTGGGGTACTTGTTCTGGTGGGGAACCGCGAACGAATTCCAGTTCCATCTCGAGCACGCGCTCGGGCCGTTTTACCACTACCTCTTGCTCCCACCGCTGTGCGTCGCGGCGGCGTGGGGGGCATCGGTCTGGCGCCCGTCGCGTCGGGTCTGGTTTGGATCTCGGCGTCGTCGCGGTGGCGTGGATCGCGGTGTTCTCGGTCGTCGTGTGGCGCGACGCGTGCGGCATGGGTCGCGTCCGGACCGCCGATGTCGCGAGCACCGTCGCGCCCGGCCGCCATCTGACGCTCGAAGCGCCGACGTTCCCGGGCGATCCGTATCTGCGCTTTGCGAACGACGCGCGGTTGCAAGGTGCATCGCTCGCCGCGGTCGACATTCCCGGCCGCCGGCTCGAGGTGATCGCCCGGTTCCCCGGCCGCGCGCTGTACGCCTCACGCAGCATCCATCGCGCCGGTGATCCGTTCGGGCCCGAGGTTCGCGATCGCGTCCGGATCGGAGTGATTACTGGGAGCGCGATACGGGTGCACCTACGCGCCGCGGTACCGCCGGGCGCCGCGGCGACGAGCTATCTGCGGATCGGAAGTCGGCCCCACCTCCTCGGTTCGAGCGGTGTGCACCGCGTCGACCAGTCGTGGAACGTCACCCCCGCCGATCTCGAGCAGTCGCTCGCGGGTGCGCGCCCGGGCGCCACGGTCTCGGTGACGGCCGGGATCACCGTTCACAGTGGACGCGTTCCGCCCGCGGTGATGACACCGGACTTCTACGAATGCCGGTTCGAAGCGCGCGTCGTCGGGTCGGCGATCGAGATGTTGACGCCGTGCGACGAGTTTCGGGGCTACCTGTTCCCGAACGACGCCCAGGCGATCGTGGCCGAGGACGTGTCTCCCGTGATCCACGTCGAGGCGGAGGCGCTTACGCACTGAGGTCATTCACCACGGTCCGCGCGAAGAATGGCCACTTTCGGAAAAGTCGCCCGGATTGCGTACTCTGGTCGGCCAGAATCGCTTGCGCAGGGCTTCATTCGCCATGAAACTTGTGTGGCCAGAGTGAACGGTGTCGGCTCAGCGCCGGCGCCCCGAACAGGGCGGGAGATCGGCAGGGCGGAAGATTCTCCGGGAGATAGACGGCAAGGCCTCGGGTGGAGCTTTCCAATCTTCACAACCAAGCAGAACCCTGAGCGGAGCGGGATGCCCCGCCGCCCACAGCGGCCGCGGCGGAGGTGTGACGCAAGGGGGAATTCCTGTGAAGAAGATTGCTGTCCGCGTGGCTGCTTTCGGCGGTGGGATCGTTGCGGTCCTGCTCGTCGGCGGCGCAAACATCAGGCACTAGTCCTAATGCCCGCCCGCGGCCTTGCCGCCTCTTTCCCGAGGCTCCAAACGTGCCGATGAAGAAGACGTGACCGAGACCCGAGCCTCGTGGAGGATCTGGGGAGGAGCCCTCTTCGGCCTCTCGACCCTGACTGCCGTGGTGCTCGCGCGGGTCGACGGGGTGCCCCCCCTGTCGATGATCCTGCTGTTCGGCTCGCTGATGCTCTTCAGCGAGTTGAAGGCGGTCTTCATCAACGGCGTGTCCGTGTCGCCGGGCTGGATGATCGGCATGGCATCGGTCGTCGCGTTCCGCGGACACGGCGCACTGCTCGGACCGGTGATCATCGGAATGATCGCGGGCATCGACCTGCTCCGCTTGCGCCACCGCGAGTGGAGCACGCTGATGGTCAACGTCGGCATGCTCGGGCTCGCGGTATCTCGCGGCCGCATTCGGTTACTCACTGCTCCCCGCGTCGTTGTCGTTGCATCTGCCGGCCGCGTTGGCCGCGCCGGTCGTGCCGACGCTCTTCTACGTGGTCGCGGTGTGTTCGATCTTCGCGGCCGGCACCGCGATCAGGTACGGAACGTCGTTGCGCGAGATCGTCGCCGAGCTCATTCCCGCGACGGCCGAAGCGTTGTCGTTCTCGCTGGTCGGATTCCTGCTCGGCCGCATGTACGTGCAGCTGGGCGCGATGGTGATGTTGCTCATCATCGCTCCGATCCTCGTCGCGCGCGAGATGTTCTCGTCGTACATGCGCGTGAAGGAGTCGCACGACGAGACGGTGCAACTGCTCATCCGCGCGCTCGAGCAAAAGGATCCGTACACCGCCGGTCACGCGGGCCGGGTCGCGGTGTACGCGGAGTACGTCGGTGAAGAGCTCGAGTTCATGCCCGCTCGAATGGAGCGCTTGCGCTTCGCGGCGTTGATGCACGACATCGGCAAGCTCGTCGTCCCGAACCATTTGCTGAACAAGCCGGGCAAGCTCACCGAGGAAGAGTTCGCACGGGTGCGCATCCACGAAGGCGTTTCGGTGCAGATGCTCAGCCACATCGACTTCTTGCGGCCGATCGCGATGCACACGCACAGCGAGCAGATGCGGTTCGACCCCGATGACCTCGATCACCCGATCGAGCCGTACATCATCATGGTCGCCGACGCCTACGACGCCATGACCTCCACCCGTTCGTACCGCAAGGCGCTGCCCCAGGAGATCGCGTTCGAGGAGCTGCGCAACAAGTCGGGGACCCAGTTCCACCCCGCGTGTGCCGAGGCGCTCATCCGCGCGATCGAGAAGCGCAACGAGGTACACGGCAAAGGCTTCGAGGAGAAGACGCACTTCGAGGACGCACCCGAGGTCGGCCTCGGGTCGGCCGGGCTCGGCGACCTCCTCTCCGGCGACCAGCTCGACGAGAAGGCGAAGAAGTGAGCCTCCGCCGGCGGATGACCTTCGTCGTGATCGCGGGCCTCACGGTCGCGCTCGATCGCGCGCCTCATCGATCCCGCGGGTACCGGCAGCGCGCGCGTGTTGCTGGCCTGCGGACTCGTGATCGGCGAGTTGCTCGTCCTGCGACTCGAGAACGGGACCGCGATACCGCTCTCGTATGCGGTGCTCCTCGTGCTCGCGTCTTCCTTCCGCGCACCCGACTACGCCATTGTGGTGATCGGGGCCGAGTTGATCTCCGCCGCGTTGCGCATCACGCACCGCTCCACCGGGTGGCGGGCGCAGATAATGCTCGAGCGCCTCATCGTGGCCGCGGGAACGATCGTCGTGTACGACATCGTGCGCGCGCTCACCAACCACAACGAGACCGTGAATGCCGTGTTGCTGACACTCGGCATCGCCGCGGTGTCGCAGATTCCGGTCGACCTCTTCGCCCGCTGGATCCTGCGCCTGCAGCCGTCGTTCTCACCTCGAGCGCGGCTCGCCTGGCTCGCGATCGCGTCGTCAGGGATGCTCATGGCGATCGGATACCGCGGAGTCGACGGCAACGGTCAGGTCGGTATCTGGGGACCGCTGCTGTTCTCCACGCCGCTGCTCGCAGCCTGGTACGCGTTCGAACGACTCGATGCCGCGACCCGGGCCTACCGCCAGACCATCGAGGCCCTGGCGATGGCGCCGGAGTTCGGTGGCCTCGTACCGCCCGGGCACTCGCAACGAGTCGCCACGCTCGCGTCGGCGATGGCCGGCGCGCTCGGCATCTCCGCCCACGACACGTCTGATCTCGAGATGGCGAGCCTGTTGCACCACCTCGGTCAGGTCACGATCGACGAGCCCGAAGACCCCGAACAGGGAATTGCCCCGGCGGAGGTCGCCGCGGTCACGAGCGCAATGTTGCGCGAGATCAAGCCGCTCGCGGGTGCGGGTGACATCGTCGCCGGCGACGTGCACGATCCGCGCCGCCGCTGTCGCGGTGCAGGTGTTGCGAGTCGCAAGCGACTACGACGACCTGACCGCGCGCGACAGCACTGAAGCCGACGTCGCGATCGAAACGCTGCGCTCGGTTCCCGGCTACGTGTACGACACCAAAGTGCTGGCCGCACTCGAGCGCGTCGTCAACGACAGCCGGGTCGGCGCCTCGTAACGGTCAGTAGATGCTCACTCCGGGCTGGAGGCCGATGGTCTCGGGCTCGGCCCGGCCGGTCGCAACGAGCACGAACTGCATCGGGTCGCCGCTGATCTCGCCGCCGCCTCCGCTCACGTCGTGACGCGGCAACCCGTCGAACGCGAGCGTGGCCGGACCCCAGTCGCGCGTGGTGAGCTCGCCCGCGAGGTACTCGACACTCGCGGCCAGGCCGGCACCGCCGACGGTCTTGCGGCCGATCGCGGCGCGGATGTCGTCGGCGTGGACGAACGCGTCGTACCAGAGCGTCAACACGCCGCGGCCGAAGCTGAGGTCGGGCACGCCGCTCGGACCGTTCCACGCGTCGTCGTCGGCGACGATCGCGTCGAGCAACGGACGGATCGACTCGAGCGCGGCGCGCAGCCGGGCCGCCGCTCGCGTCGGGGTGTCGCCGCGCACGGATGCGGCTTCCTCTTCGGCGTTGCGGCTGCCGGGGACGCCTTTCGCGACGTCTTCGGCGAGGCCGACGACGTGGCCGGCCACGTCCCGCACCAGGAATCCGGTGCAGCGCGTCGGCGCGTCCCACTGCTTGGCATCGAGCGTTTCGATGAGTGACGCGAACGATTCGTATTCGTCGAGCGCACCCTTGGCGACGTCGGTACGTACGAGGACTGCGGTCATGGCGGTTTCCTCTCCTCGGTTGGACTGACCCGTGCGTCGAGTCGGTCGGGTTCGCTCATCGTGAGCCCGTGTCGACGGTCAAACCATTCCCTGACAGGTAACGGAGGAGGCGCGGCGTTCGACGGCGGCGCCAGCCGCCCACTCCGTTGCGCATCCGACCGTAGACACATGAATGAGACCCGGCCGAGGGCTGAACTATGACCTCAGAGGTAATGGTTTGCGCGCAGGGGCGTCGGTACCGTGAACGGCGTGATGGATACGGGTGTGCCTGCGGTGGGGCAGTTGCTGCGTGACTGGCGGACCCGGCGCCGCCTGAGTCAGCTCGACCTCGCGAGCGCGGCCGGCATCTCGTCCCGGCATCTGAGCTTCGTCGAGACCGGCCGGTCGCGACCGAGTCGGGAGATGGTGCTGCATCTCGCCGACCAGCTCGACGTGCCGCTACGCGATCGCAACGCGTTGCTCATCGCGGGCGGGTTCGCGCCCACGTTTCATGCGACCGACTTTCACGCGCCCGAGATGCAGCCCGTGCGCGACGCCGTCGATCGTCTACTCGCCGCGCACGAGCCGTATCCCGCGATCCTCGTCGACCGGCACTGGACGCTGATGGCCGCGAACAACGCGGCCTTCGTGCTCGTCGATGGTGTGGCACCCGGTCTGCTCGAGACGCCGTGCAACGTGTTGCGCGTCGACCTTGCATCCAAACGGGCTGTCGTCACGCATCCAGAATCTCGACGAGTGGTTCGATCACATCCTCGGCAACTTGCGCCGCCAGGTCGCGGTCACCGGCGACGACGAGCTGCGCGCCTTGACCGATGAGCTGGTCGGGTACGCGGACGAGCTCGGCGTCGTGGTCCCACCGCCGCACGAGGGCTCGCGTGCGATCGCGATCCCGATGCGGCTGCGCACCGACGACGGCGAGCTCGCGTTCATCACGATGCTCGCGACGTTCGGCACCGCGCTCGACATCACCCTGAACGAGCTGACGATCGAGACGTTCCTGCCCGCCGACGCGGCAACCACGGCCGCGCTGCAACGACGTTTCGGCGTGCCGGCCGCCTGAGCGCGGCTTCGAACTATTCGCCGAGCTCGCGTTCCCGCTGCTCGAGCTCGCGCTGGTCGAGCTCCCGTTGGCGGTGCTCCAGCTCGCGGCGGCGCAGCTCGGCCTCGCGCCGGTCGAGCTCCTGCTGCAACTCGTCGAGCTCGGGATTCTTGGCGCCCGACCGCTCGCGTTCCCAACGCTCCAACTCGGCGTCGAGCTCCTGCGCTTCGCCGGTCGGTGATGATCGGATCGGGGCTGTAGCGCGGTGAGTCTTCCGGTCCGACCGGACGCCGGGGCGACGCGTAGTCGACGGATCCCGGTCGCCAGCTCGCCTTCTCGGGCCGGCCGAGGAGCAACCAGGCGAGCGCGCCGATGTCGGGCAGGAACAGCACGAGGATGATCCACATCGGCTTGGGCAGGTTGCGGCACATCGCGGAATCGGTCGCGATGCAGTCGAGCAGCGCCCAGATCCAGAACATGAACAGGGCGATCGCGGCAAGGCCTTCGACGTCGATCATGCCGATCCCCCTCTCGCCTTCGGCTATGGCGTATTGACTTCCGTTGCGTTTTGACTTCCGCGGCGTTTGACGCCTGTGTGTCGCCTGAGAGGCTAGGGCGGGGAGGCCATGCGCGCCACCTTGCGTTGCGCCCGGCGCTTCGCCCGCTTCGGGTTGCGGCTCGCGTTGTAGGCGACGTCGCAGAGCCCCACCGCGAGGATGAGATCGCCGAACGACATCACGGTGTCGTACGGATGGCGAACGATGATGATGTCGGAGAGGACGAGCAGCTTCTCGCCGTCTTCCTTCGGGTGATGCTTCACCGTCGCCTGCGCCCAGGTTTGGTTGCGCCACTCCGGCGGGAACTTCACCGGCATTCCGTGGTTGAGGGTGATCACCAACGCGTTGCACGCGATGCCGATGAAGACGATCGACATGCCGCGCAGCAGAAAATTCCGCGCGACGAACGCGAGGATCAGTACGTACGACCCGACGAGCAGTCCGTAGCCGAGGCGGTCCCAGTAGCGGTGCGGGAGGTCGTAGTACTCGAGCACGAGTTGGATGGCGAGGCCGGCGGCCAGGAGCCAGAGCCAGTGGACCTTGGTCTCGAACAGACGCTTGTACGAGCCGAGGGTGACGAGGGGGATCAACAGCGCAGCGGCAGCGGCGATCCCGAGCACGAGCATGGCCCGGCCACGGTACCGCGCACTCGCGTACGCTCCGGGCGATGGACGACCCAGTTTCGGCGACAAACGGGGCCCCGGCGCCGACCGACGAGGTGCTGTTCGAAATATCCGACGCAGTCGCCCGGGTCACGATCAATCGGCCCGAGCGGCGCAACGCGATGTCGTACGGCGTGATGCACGGTCTACGCGAGGCGATGGCTCGTGCTCGCGCCGACGAATCGGTGCGCGTCGTGGTGCTCACCGGCGCGGGCGACAAAGCGTTCTGCGCGGGTGCCGATCTCACCGGCATCGCCGAGAACGCGGGCGCGGCCGCCGCGCACGAAGGGCGCGGACTCCTCGCCGATCTCTTCCGAGACATGTGGTCGCTCGGGAAACCGATCGTGGCGCGCGTCCGGGGCTACGCGCTGGCGGGCGGATTCGGCTTGGCGTGCGCGTGCGACATGATCGTCGCCGCCGACGACGCGGTGTTCGGGACTCCCGAGATCAACGTCGGGCTGTGGCCCTACATGATCACGATTCCGCTGCTGCGCTCGATGCCGCCGAAGACCGCGCTCGACCTGATGATGACGGGTCGGCGCGTCTCCGCGGAGGAAGGCAGCCGCATCGGGTTCGTGCAGCGGGTCGTGCCGGTGGCCGACCTCGACTCGACGGTTGACCAGCTCGCGGCCGACCTGGCGGCCAAGTCGCCGTTGATCATGCACTGGGGCCGCGACGCGTTCTACCGCGTGCTCGAGATGGACGCCGATAGCGCGCTCTCGTACCTCCAGGGCATGTTGACCGTGACGACCCAGACCGAGGATGCGGCCGAGGGCGTTGCCGCGTTCGCCGAGAAGCGCACGCCCCAATGGAAGGGCCGCTAGCCCAATGGAGACCGAATAGCGATGGCCGACGAACGGCACAACTGGGGTCCGCTCGTCGGCGATCTCGCGGAACGCCGGGCCCGCGCGCTCGAGATGGGCGGCGCCGATCGCGTCGCGCGTCAGCGCGAGCTCGGCAAGCTCACCGTCCGGGAACGGCTCGATCTGCTGCTCGATCCGGGATCGTGGGTCGAGTACGGGTTGCTCGCCGACCACATGGACGCCGGCCTCGGCGACCGCTACCTCGCCGCCGACGGTGCGATCACGGGCATCGGCGAGATCGACGGCCGGCCGGTCGCGGTGGCGGCGTACGACTTCACGGTGATGGCCGGTTCGATGGGCGGAGTGGGGGAGTCGAAGATCGCGCGCTTGCGCGCGCACGCGTTGAGTCAGCGCATGCCGTTCGTCTGGCTGCTCGACTCCGCGGGCGCGCGCATCCAATCCACGTCGGGCTCCACGTTCGCCGGCGCGGGCGCGCTGTTCCGCGAGCAGGTCGCGATGAGCGGCGTGGTGCCGATGGTCGCGGCGATGCTCGGTCACTGCGCAGCCGGTACCGCGTACATTCCCGGCCTCGCCGACTTCGTCCCGATGGTGAAGGGAACGTCGTCGATGGCGCTCGGCGGCCGCCACCTCGTGAAGGCCGCGGTCGGCGAAGACGTCACCGAAGAGGAGATGGGCGGCTCTGCGGTCCACACCAAGATCTCCGGCTGTGCCGATCTCGAGGTGGCCGACGACGCGGAGTGTTTGCGCATCGTCCGCCAATACCTGAGCTTCTTCCCGCAGCACAACGCGCTGAAGCCGCCGCGCAAGGAGACCGCGGATCCCGTCGACCGGCGCACCGAGGAGCTCTACGACATCGTGCCGACTGCGCCGCGGCGCGGCGTACGACATGCGCAAGGTCATCACCGCGGTCGTCGACGACGGCGACGTGCTCTGGATGAAGCCGGAGTGGGCGAAGAATCTCGTGACCGGGCTCGCGCGCATTGACGGGAATCCGGTCGGCATCGTCGCCAATCAGCCGATGGTGTTGGGCGGCGCGCTCGACGTGAATGCGGCCGACAAGGCGGCGCGTTTCGTGTGGCTGTGCGACGCGTTCAACGTGCCGCTCGTGTTTCTGCACGATGTGCCCGGGTTCATCGTCGGTAGCGCGGTCGAGAAGCAGGGGATCATCCGCCACGGCGCCAAGATGCTCTTCGCGGTGAGTGAGGCGACGGTTCCGAAGATCAGCGTGATCCTGCGCAAGAGCTACGGCGCCGGGTACTTCGTGATGAACGGGCTCGCGTACGAGGCCGACTACATCGTCGCCTGGCCGACCGCGGAGATCGCGGTGATGGGTCCCGACGGCGCGGTCAACATCATCCACCGGCGTGTGCTCGACGCGATCGAAGACGAAGACGAGCGCAAGGCCAAGCGCCTCGAGCTGGCCGAAGAGATCCGCGCCAACATCGATCCCTACATCGCGGCCGGCCACGCGCAGCTCGACGACATCATCGATCCCGCCGAGACGCGCGCCGCGATCGCTCGTGGATTGCGCGTGAGCGCCGACAAGCGCGTCGACCGACCTGCCCGTAAGCACGGCGTCCTGCCGGTATGAACCGTTAGGGTTTCATCATGCACGAGATCAAGGCCGAGATCGCAGCCAACGTGTGGCAGGTCGTCGTCGAGGAAGGTCAGATGGTCGCCGAGGGCGACGAGATCTGCATCCTCGAGTCGATGAAGATGGAGATCCCGGTGATCACCGAGGTGCCCGGTGTCGTGCGCGAGCTGCACGTCGAACCCGAGCAGACCGTGCAGGAGGGCGATCTCATCGCGCTCATCGACGAATCCTGACCGCATGATCCGGTTCGACCAATGATCCAGTTCGAGACGCGCGGTCTGGTCGGTGTCGCCACGATCGACCGCCAGGAACGACGCAACGCGCTCAGCGGCGAGCTCTGCGACGAGTTGCGCGGCGCAACTCGACGCGCATCGCGATCTCCGCGCCATCGTCATCACCGGCGCGGGCACGGCATTCTGCGCGGGCGCGGACTTGGTCACGCGCTTCGAGCCTGCCGCGTCCGAAGGGGAGTACCCGGTCGACTCGTTCCGGCCCGCGTTCGAGCTCGTGCTCGACACGATCGTTGATCATCCGGCCCCGGTGATCGCCGCGATCAACGGCGCCGCGATGGGCGCCGGCATGCAGCTCGCGGTCGCGTGTGACGTCCGCGTCGCCGTACCGGGCGCCAAGATGGCGATTCCCGGCGGCAAGTTGGGTGTGCACCTCAGCGCCCGCAACATCTGGCGGCTCGCGCAACTCGCCGGTCAAGGCGCGGCGCGTGACTTCCTGCTCGCCGGGCACACCGTCGACGCGGCGGGAAGCGTTCCGCATGGGGATCGTGCAGCGGCTCGCCGACGATGCCCTGGAGGCCGCGCTCATCGTGGCGGGAGAAATCGCGGCGTCGGCGCCGTTGACCGTGCAGGGCCACAAGCGCGCGCTCAATCTCGTCGCGGAAGCACAATGGCTCCCGGCCGAAGCCCTCGCCGAGATCGCGGCGAACGAGGCCGGCGCGTTCGCGAGCGAGGATCTCCAAGAGGGGATGTCGGCGTTCGCGGAGAAGCGCGCGCCGAACTTCAAAGGTCGTTAATACCCGTTCGGTAACGCGCGTTCCAGATACACGTAGAACGGGAACAGCACGACGACGAACGGCACCAAGCCGATCAGCCACGTGAACGGGTGCCGCCAGCGGCGGAACGCGAACCACCACAGGCCGCCGACGATCGCGACGATGAAGCCCCACGCGACCGACGGCTTCACGCTGTTGGCCTGACCCTCCAGCGCAGTGGCGAGTTGGTCCTTCGCCGGCGGCTTGACCCGGTGACCGTTCACGACCTTGGGCGGCACCACCGGCTTGGAGCTGATGTTGCGCAACAGGCGCGCCTTGATGATCAGTCGCTGCGTCGCGGAGTACTTCGGGTTGCACGTGGTGAGCGTGAGCTCGACCTTGGGCTCGTTCTTGCCCACCACGAACGGCCCAATACCGTTGGGCGGCGGTCCGACCACGCTGTATTGCGTCGGGTCGACCGGGAACGGTTCCGTCCACACCTCGTAGGTGAAGGTGCCCACGTAAGTCGTGATCTTGATGCGGTCGCCGACGTGCAGGTCGCCGACGTTGAAGAAGGGTGCGCCGTGGGTCGTGCGGTGGCCCGCGATCGCGGCGTTGCCGAACTGGCCCGGAAGCGGCGTGCCGGGATAGTGGCCCGGGCCCTTGGCGAGATCGGTGAGTTGCACGCCCTCGACGAACACCCAGTGGACATCGATCTTGTCGATGTCGATCTTCCCGATGGGCTGGCCTTCGGGCGGGGCGACGAGCGTCGCGGGGTTGATCGTGGTCGTGGTCTTGGTCTGGCCGGGTTTCGTGGGTGGGAGCTTGGTGGTCGGGGCGGTGATCGTGGGATTGTCGTGGATGTGGGCGAGCTCGTTGTTGAACTTCGCCTTGAGATCAGACTGGGCCCGGGCCGTGAAGATGCCGGTTCCCCAGAGCTCGTACGAGACGAACAGCAGGATGAGCAATCCCACGGTCACCAGCGTGCGGCCGATGGCCGCGATCGTCCGTCGCACGACGGCCGATGCTACCGGCGTTTCGCCGCCCGGCCGGTGCGCTTCGTACACTCTCGCGGTTATCGCTCCCGGTCCTCGGAGCCCTCTTGCGCGTCGTGCACCTTCGGTCGGCAGTTTGCATGCTCGGTCGATTCCCCGCGCTCGCGGGCGCCGATCTCGAGGTGCAGAGCGGCGAGATCGTGTTGTTGTCGGGCTCGAACGGCGCGGGCAAAACGACGTTGTTGCGCCTGTGCGCGGGACTGTTGCCGTTGCGCTCGGGGCAGGCCGAGGTGCTGGGCGTCGATCTCGCGGTTGATCGGCGCGCGATTCGCCGCGCGCTCGCGCTCGTGGGCCACGAGACGTTTTGCTACGACGACCTGACGGTGGTCGAGAACTTGCATTTCGCGACCCGCGCCGCCGGCCACAAGGTTGCCGACGCCGATGCCGCGCTCGAACGGCTCGGCCTCGCGCGCGTGGCGCAGGTCGCGCACGGTCGACTCTCCCAGGGGCAACGGCGGCGCGTGTCGTTGGCGATCGCGCTGGCGCGCGATCCGCGTCTCCTGCTCCTCGACGAGCCGCACGCCGGCCTCGACGAACAAGGTCGCGTCGTCGTCGACGAGGTGGTACGCGCCGCGCCGTCGGAAGGGCGCACGGTGTTGATGGCATCGCACGAGCTCGATCTGGCCCGGCAACTCGCGACGCGCGAAGTCCGGATCGCGGCCGGACAGGTTCGCGAAGTCCGCCCCGATATCTCCCAGGCGGTTCCCAGCGTGCGACCGGCGCCGCGCGCAGAGGCGTGCGCCTGATGTTCGCGCGCGACGCGTTGCTCGTGGCGGGAAAGGACCTGCGGATCGAACGGAGGTCGCGCGTCGCGCTCCAGCAGATCCTCCCCTTCGGCGGGATCGTCATCGTGATGTTCGCGTTCGCACTCGACGCCGACAGCACGTCGCTGCCCGCGGCGGCTCCGGGACTGTTCTGGTCGGCGGTGCTCCTCGCGGCGCTGCTCGCCATCGGCCGCTCGTTCTCGATCGAGGAATCGAACGGTGCCCGTGACGGCCTGCGCCTTTCCGGTCTCGACGGCGGGTCGATCTTCGTCGGCAAGGCACTCGCGATCGCGATCGAGCTGTTCATGCTCGAGGTGGTGCTCGGCGTAGCGGTGGTGGCGCTCTACGGCGTGCATCTGCACGGCGCGATCGTCCTCTTGTGCACGGCGTTGGCCGCGACCATCGGATTGGCGGCGACCGGTACGGTCTACGGCGTGTTGGCAACCGGATTGCGTGCTCGCGACACGCTGGTGCCGTTGCTCGTCCTGCCCGCGGTGACACCCGTCATGCTGGGTGCGACCCGCGCGTTTTCGGCGGCGCTCGACGGAACGCCGTCGGATGCGTGGCCGTGGGTGCAGCTGCTCGGCGCGTTCGCGTTGCTGGCCATCGCGGCCGGCACGGTTGCGTTCGGTCCGTTGCTGGAGGAATCGTGAGCCTGATCCGTAAGCGCTTGTTCGGCGCGACGGTCATCGTGGCGCTCGCGATCACCGCGGTGCTCGCATTGTGGGTCTCACCGCCCGACGCCGAACAGGGCGATGTGGTGCGACTGCTCTACCTACACGTGCCGACGATCTGGATCGCGTTCCTCGGCTTCTCCGTTACCGCGCTCGCATCGATCTTGTGGCTGATACCGCGGACGCGCCGGCCGATCTGGGATCTGCTCGCGGGCGCATCGGCGGAAGTCGGCGTCGTTTTCACCGGCATCACCTTGGTCGTCGGATCACTCTGGGGCCGGCCCACCTGGGGCACCTATTGGGTGTGGGACGCGCGGCTCACCACCACCGCGATTCTGTTCTTCCTGTATCTCGGCTACCTCGCGTTGCGGCGCACGGGCGCAACCGTCGACGAACGCGGCAAGCGGTGCGCGATCGCGGCGTTGATCGCGTTCGCCGACGTGCCGATCGTGCACTTCTCTGTCACGTGGTGGCAGACGCTGCACCAGAACGGCACCGTGTTCAATCCGAAGATCGACGTGCAGATCCACGGATCGATGGGTTTCACCCTCGTGTTCTCCGTGGCGGCCTTCACGCTCTTCTACATCTACCTCGTGTTGCGGCGGCTCCAGCTCGCGGAGCTCGAAGAGGGTCTCGAAGAGCGCGAGCTCGAGATCGCGATCGCGGAGCGGCAACGGCTCGAGCAGATGGTGGCGGTCTGATGCCGCACGCGTGGAGCTACGTCGGCGCGGGTTACGGCGTCGCGGCGGTCACGTTGACGACCTACGTCACATGGATCTTCCGGCGGACTCGCCGGCTGCGTAAGGCGCTCGATGTCCGCACCGATGCCTGAAGTCGTCGCCCGCCCGTCTCACCGCCTGCGCTACGCGATCATCGCCATGATCTGCATCGCGGCGGTCGTATGGATGCTCACGCTCATGCAGAAGAACGTCGTGTTCTTCAAGACGGTCTCCGCCGCCGTCGCGTCACGCGCGCATGACGGCACCCGCACGTTGCGCATCGGCGGGGCAGTGGTGCCCGGTTCGATCCACGAAACCCCGACCGGCGCCGATTTCAAGCTGGTGCGAAGGCGGCCAGACGGTTCTTGTCGTCCACCACGGCACCGAGCCGACACTGTTCAAGAACTGCGCACCGGTCGTCGCCGACGGGCACTGGAACCACGACACGTTCGAGTCGGATCAGATACTCATCAAGCACGGCTCCATCTACGAGCCGCCCACCAACGCCAAGGCCACCTGCCCGCCGGATCCGTTCGGGAGATGAGAGCCCAACTCGGTTACGGCATCCTGGCGATCGGGACCGCGGCGGCCGTGCTGGGCGCCGCGACACTCGTCGCCGGCCTCTGGTTGCGCCTGCCGAAGCTGCTCGAGCTCGCGCGCCGCTACGTGTTCGTCGTGCTGCTCGCGGCGATCGGCGCGTTCGCGGTCATGGAGTCGGCGCTGTTCGCGCACGACTATTCGATCGCGTACGTGACCGAGAACGTCGCCGCGCGCGACGCCCGGGCTGTACACGTTTACCGCGGCCTGGGGCGCGCTCGCGGGTTCGATCCTGCTGTGGTCGCTCGCGCTGTCGGTGTACGTCGCGTTCACGACGTGGCACTTCCGCAAGCGCGCAACTGACCCCGTCGTCGCGTGGGCGACGCTCGTGCAGCTCATCGTGTTGGTCTTCTTCTTCGCGTTGATGCTGTTCCCGGCCAACCCGTTCAAGCCGACGCACGGCGTGATCCCGCTCGACGGGCAGGGCCCGAACCCGTTGCTCCAGAACCATCCGCTCGTCGCGTTCCACCCGCCGATGCTCTATGCCGGCTACGTGGGCTTCACGATCCCGTTCTCGTTCGCGATCGCGGCGCTGGTCACCGGCCGCTTCGGTGAAGGGTGGCTCGCCGACGTCCGCCGCACCACGCTCATCGCGTTCGGCTTCCTCACCGTCGGCATCGTGCTCGGCGCGTGGTGGAGCTACGAGGTACTCGGTTGGGGCGGTTATTGGGCATGGGACCCGGTCGAGAACGCGTCGTTGCTGCCGTGGCTGACCGCGGTCGCGTTCATCCATTCGGTGATGGTCCAGGAACGGCGCGGGATGCTGCGCGTCTGGAACCTGTCGCTGGTGATCTCGACGTTCTGTCTCACGATCCTGGGCACGTTCCTCACGCGTTCCGGTGTCGTCAACTCCGTGCACGCGTTCAGTGAGTCGTCGATCGGGCCATGGCTGCTCACGTTCCTCGGACTCTGCGCGGCCACCGGCGTCGGGCTCATTGCGTGGCGGGGCGACAAGCTGAGAACGCCCGGGCGCATCGACTCACCGATGTCGCGCGAAGCCGCGTTCCTGGTGAACAATTTATTGTTCGCGGCGTTCGCGCTCGTCGTGTTCACGGGCACCGTGTTCCCGCTCTTGGTGCAGGCGGTGCAGAACAAGCAGCTCACGGTCGGCGAGCCGTACTTCACGAAGATGGTCATTCCGATCGGCCTCGCGCTCCTCTTCCTGATGGCGATCGGACCTGCGCTGCCGTGGCGCGCCGCGAGCGGCGAAGTGATGCGATCGCGGCTGTTGATCCCGGCATGGGCCGGTGGGATCACGCTGGTCCTGTGCGTGGCGTTGGGAGCGCGGGGGATCGCGAACGTCGCCGCGTTTGCACTCGCCGCCTTCGCGCTCGCGAGCATCGCCCGCTCGGTGGTCATCGGCGTACGCGCTCGAGTTCGCACCACGTCGGAGCGCATACCCGTCGCCGCGGTGCGAACCGTACGCGGCAATCCCCGCCTCTACGGCGGTCTCCTCGTGCACGTCGGAGTTGTGGTGCTCGCGGTCGGGCTCACCGCCTCGTCGGGCTACACGACCAAGCGTGAGGTGCGGCTCACGCCCGGCCAGTCGACCACCGTGCGCGGATTCACCGCGACGTACTTGCGGACGCGAAACGAGAACTCCGCGCAGAAGTCGACCGTGAGCGCCGACATTCGTATCCAGCGCGGTTCGTCGGATCTCGGCGTGTACGCGCCGGCCATCTCTTCGTATCCCGACTTCCCCGACGGGATCGGTACGCCGAGCGTGCACACCGATCCGTGGCACGACGTGTACCTCACGTTGGTGTCGGCGCCGCGCACTGCGAGCGGCGCCGCGGGCCCGATCACGTTGGGCGTGCAGGTCGGCACGCTGGTGATGTGGATCTGGGTGGGTGGAGCGATCATGGGGCTGGGCACGATCGTCGCGCTCACACCGACGCGTAAGCGCCGGCGCATCGTCCCGAGTCCGCCGGCCGCGACCGACGAGCCCGACGAACCCCGTGAGCTCGCAGAGGTCGGTCACGTGAGCGCGCGGCACGCCACCCGCTGGATCGCGTTGAGCCTCGCGGTCGTGCTCGTCGCGTTCGGCGTGGTGCTCGCGGTGCAACATCGCACCGAAGCGTCGGTGCCGCGCTTGGTGCAGGAGCACAAGCAGGTTCCCGCGTTCAAGCTCGAGACACTCGACGGCAAGCCGGTGAGCAAGCGAGTCGCTGGCGGGCAAGACCTACGTCGTGAACTTCTGGAACTCGTGGTGCATCCCGTGCCAACAGGAGCGGCCCGCGCTCCAGTCGTTCTACGCCAAGCATCGCAGCGAGCCCGACTTCGCGATGTTGGGCATCGTGCGGGACGATGATCCGAACCAGATTCGCAGCTACGTCTCCAACGAACATGTCGCGTGGCCGGTTGCCTTCGACCCGAACGGCAGCGCCGGACTCGGGTTCGGTACGACGGGTCAACCCGAGACCTACGTCATCGCTCCGAACGGAGTCGCCGAGTGCGGCTCGCTCGGCCCGGTCTCGGCGGCCGAGCTCGAGGCGTGGTTGCAGGCCGTGCGAGCCGGGGGCACTTGCCGTTGAGGCGCCGAGCCTCGAGTTTGGGGTGGGTGCCGTGGCTCTCGCTCGCGGCGGTCGTGGTGATCGCCGGGGTGGTGCTCGCGGCGCGGTCGGGTCCGAGCAACTCGCCGTCGGCACGCGCGGAGCGACTCGACAACCAGCTCGCGTGCCCGGTGTGTGTAGGGGAGTCGGTCTCCGACAGCAACGCGCCGGAGTCACGCGCCATCCGCGTCGACATCGTCAAACGCATCCACGCCGGGCAAGGCGACGCCGAGATTCGCGACGCGTACGTTGCGATCTACGGCGAAAACATCCTGCTGACCCCGGCGAACAGTGGCGTCGGGATCATCGCATGGGGCCTCCCGATCGTCGCGCTGGTGTTGGGTGGCGCCGGCATCGTCTTCGCGGTGCGACGTTCGAGCAACACGCCGCGCCTTCCGGCAACTACCGACGACGAAGCGGTGGTCGATCGCGAGCGTCACCGCGAGGAAGCCGTCACGAGCGTCCTGATCGAGCCCGGGCTGGTCGACCCCGACGGTGACTCGTGACCGCCATCGACCGCGAGGCCCTCGAAACCGAGCGTGACTTCCTGCTGCGTTCGCTCGACGACCTCGAGGACGAACGTGCGGCCGGGAACGTCGATCCCGGGACGTACCGCGAGCTCCACGACGACTACACGGCGCGGGCGGCGGCCCTGATCCGCGCGCTCGATGCCGGTACCGAGGTCACCGGGCCCGAGCCCGAACCGGTGTCTGCGCTCCGACGGGCGTTGACCGTCGGCGGCATCCTTGCCTTCGCGGTCGTGGCGGCGGTGTTGCTGAGTCACGCGGTCGGCCAACGCCATCCGGGACAGACGATCACGGGCAACGGTCAGATCGCGTCCGGGCCGACTTCGACGACGGTGAGTACCGGTGCGGAACTGGCGGCGGAGGTCAAGCGCGCGCCCAGGAGTTACGCCGCGCACATCGCGTATGCCCGTTATCTCCTGGGTACGAACGCCTTCAGCGACGCCGTGAAGGAGTTCGGCACCGCGGCCCGGCTCGATCCGAAGCAGCCCGAGCCCTCGACCTACGAGGGCTGGGCCGGCGCGCTCGTATTCGCAGCAGGTTCCCGACGCGTCCGCTCGCCAGACCCTGCTCTCGGCCTCGCTCGAGCGCATCAGCGACGTGATCAAGGCGCATCCGAAGTATCCCGACGCGTACGCGCTCAAGGGTGTCATCCTGTTCGACTTCGAGAACAAGCCTCGTGATGCCATACCGTTCCTCCAGCATTTCCTCGCCCTGACCGACGACACGAACCCGCTGCGATCGCAAGTGCTCGACGTGCTCGCTCAAGCCGAGAAGGCCAAGTAACCAAACCCACCCGAATCCGAAACCCCCGAATCCGAAGAAGAAGGAGCGCCGCCGTGGCGAAGCAGCCCGAACCGCAGACCGACGCCGACAAGATCTACCGCGCGACCATCACGACCGATCGTGGTGTGATCGTCATGGATCTCGATCCGCAGCTGGCGCCGCAGACCGTCAACAACTTCGTCGGCCTCGCGCGTGACGGCTACTACGACGGACTCACGTTTCACCGCGTCGTGCCCGACTTCGTGATCCAGGGTGGCTGCCCCGAAGGCAGTGGCCGCGGCGGTCCCGGTTACAAGTTCGCCGATGAGCCGGTGAAGAGCGCGTACACGCTCGGTGCCGTCGCGATGGCGAACTCCGGCCCCGACACGAACGGGTCGCAGTTCTTCATCTGCATCGACGACTGCACGACCAAGCTCACGCCGAGCTACAACCTCTTCGGCTACGTCGTCGACGGCATGGACGTCGCGCTCGGCAACCGGCGTCGGCGACACGATGCGCACCGTGGTGATCGAGGAGCGCGACCGGAGCTAGACCGCGGCGTCGATGAGGCCGTAGCGGCGGCGGATCGCGCGATCCACGGTGCCGAAGAAGAGCGCGTCGACCAGGATGCCGATGATCAGGATCACGATCATCGCCGCGAACATGCCGACGTAGTCGATCTGGGTCACGTTGGCGTTCAGCAGCTGGCCGATCCCGATCCTTCCGGTCAGGCCACCGATCAGCTCCGCCGCCATCAAGCTGCGCCATGCGAAGGCCCAGCCCTGCTTGAGCCCGCCGATGACCGACGGCAGCGCGGCGGGAATCACGACGTGCCACAAGGCACCGAGACCGCGCGCCCCGAGCACTCGCCCCGCGCGCAGGAGGATCGGCGGCACGTGGTCGATGCCACTGATGATGCCGTTGGCGATCGACGGCGCCGCACCGATCACGACGACGAACGTGACCGTGCCCGTGCCCTCCTTGAACAAGATGATCGCCAGGGGAACCCACGCCACCGATGGCATCGTCTGGAGGCCGGTAATCATGGAGCCGATCGCCGCGCGCGAAGACTTTGACGCGCGCGACGGCGATGCCGATGATCGTCCCGATGATGATCGCGATGATGAAGCCCGCGAGGCCGCGGCGCAGTGTTACCAGGCTGGCGGTGAGGTACTTGCTGGGTTCGTTGTAGAGCCGGTCGAGCACCGTGAACGGCGACGGCACCAACACCTCGGGCTTCAGGTGCAACCACACCACGAGCTGCCAACCGCCGATGACGATGGCGATCGCGAGCAGCTTGGGCCACGCCGTGTTCCACGACCGCTTCGCGAACAGGCCGGCGCGGTTCGGGGCTGCGACCGGCTCCGGGTTCGAGTAACTGCGGTCGAGGTCAGTCGCGACGGCCACGTTTTCCTTCTTCGCGGAGTTGGTCGGTGATCGTCGCGGCGAGCGTCGCCACCTCGGGTGAGTCGATACGGCGGGGGCGGGGAATCGTGACGTCGTACACGGCGGCGACCCGGCCCGGCCGGCTGGCCATCAACACGACGCAGTCGCCGAGGCGCACCGCCTCGCGGACGTTGTGCGTAACGAAGATGACGGTCTTGCCGGTGGTCGACCACAGCGCTTCGAGCTCGTCGTGCAGGTTGTCGCGCGTCATGGCGTCGAGTGCGCCGAACGGTTCGTCCATCAGGAGCACGTCGGCGTCTTGAGCCAGCGCGCGTGCGAGCGCGGTGCGTTGGCGCATGCCGCCCGAGAGCTCGTGCGGCTGGCGTTTGGCGAAGTCGCCGAGGTTCACCAGCTCGAGCAGGTCTTGCGCGCGGCCGCGGCGTTCGCTGCGTGGTGTGCCCCCGAGCTTCAATGCGAGCTCGACGTTGCCCCGCACCGTGAGCCACGGGAAGAGCGCGGCCTCCTGGAACATGAGGCCGGTGCGTTCGGCGCGAACGTCGACGCGACCCGAGGTGGGCTTGTCGAGGCCGGCGATCAGGTTGAGCAACGTGCTCTTGCCACAACCGGATGCGCCGAGGAGACACACGAACTCGCCCTGGTTCACATCGAGGGTGACGCCTTCCAACGCGACGACGCGCTGGCTTCCGCTCCCGAACGACTTGGTGACGTCGGCAATGGATACGACCGGACGCGGCGGCGCCTCGGAGCCGGTGAAAACCGGCTCCGAGACGACACGCGAGCTTCGCTCTTCTTCCGTCGGCGGTCTCACGGCGTGATCGTCGGTTCGCCGCGGTCGGTCAACAGCTTGTTCAGGATGTCGAGGCTGTAGATGTTCGTCAGATCCGTCGAGTCGATGAAGCCGAGGCTCTTGGCCGCTTCCGCGTCCTTGCGCAGCGATGAGGCGATCGGGTCGAGCGTGAACGTGATGCTCTTGAACGACGCCTTGACCAGGTCGACGGAGAGCGCCTTGCCGGTGGCCTTGTCGATGCCGTCCGAGACCAGCTGCTCCGCTTGCGCGGGCTGGCTCTTGATCAGGTCGATCGAGTCGGCGAGTCCCTTGACCAGGTTGGTGACGATGTCGGGGTGGTCGGCGAGGAACTTCGTGGTGACCATGAGGTTGGTCGTGACGAACTTGCCGCCGGGCCACAACGACGCCTCGTCGACGAGGACCTTGCCACCCTCGTTCTGGAGCTTGGTCGCGTACGGCTCCGGGACCCAGGCGCCGTCGATGGCGCCGGTCTGGAACGCGGTGACCGTGGTGGAGTTGTCCTGCGGGACGACGGACACGTCGCCGCCGCCTTCGGTGTCGGTCTTGAGTCCCTTCGACTTCAGGAACGAGCGCAGGGCAACGTCTTGGGTGTTACCGAGCGACGGCGTCGCAAGCTTCTTGCCCTTGAGGTCGCCGACACTCGTGATCGAAGGCTTGACGACGAGGAACGCACCGCCCGATGCGGTTCCGGCGACGATGCGGATCAACGTGCCGTTCGACTTCTGGTAGGCGTTGATCGCGGGGTTGGGGCCGACGAACGCGGCGTCGAGCACGCCGGCGAGGATTGCGGTGGTCTCGTCGGTGCCCGAGTTGTACGTGCTCGTCTTGAGATCGACGTTGGCGCCGAGCGTCTTGGCGAACGATCCGTTCTGGAGCCCGATGATGGCGGGCGCGTGCGTCACGTTCGGCAGGTAGCCGAGCCGGAGGGTGACCTTGCTCCCGCCCGAACCGTTCGAGTCGGTCGTGCCCGTGTCGGACGACTTGGAGCTGCTGCCGCACGCCGCGAGGGTGAGGGTGGCGGCGAGGAGCACGGCTACCGGTACGAACCGGCGGCGGGGGCTGTGCACGATGGATCCCTTCATTAGATCACTAAGAACATCCGAAAGGTAGAGTATTGGGCCGGCCAAGTCAACTCATCTAGTGGATTTTCTCTACGGCTGGTTGGAAGCCGTCGGCTGCGGGGCGGTGGCGAGGCCCCGGCGCCGCGCGTCGAGCATGAAGTAACCGGCGATCACGATGATCGAAGCGATCGTCGCGGCGAGCAGCTCGGCGTTGGTCGCGCCGATCAGCTTGAGCGCGGAGATGGTGAGCACCGCGATCAGCGCGGGGCGGATGAAGCGGTCGCTCGCGGTCGACGAGATGCGGGCGCCGACGTAGACGCCGGGGATCGCGCCGACGAGAACCGACCCGGTGAGGCCGAATTGGAGGTCACCGAAGATGAGGTGCCCGAGCGCGGCCGACGCGACCAGCGGGATCGCCTGCACCAGATCCGTACCGACCATCTCGCGCGACGACAGCTTCGGGTACAGGAACATCAGCATCACGATCATGAGCGAACCGCTGCCGACCGACGTGAGGCCTACGGCGAATCCGCCGATAATGCCGATAAGTACGGTCGGAATCGGTCGTACGAGCGAGCCCGGCATCATCTCGCCGGTGGGCAGCTCGCGTCGACGCACTTGCAGGATCGTCTTCACGAGCATTCCGGCCGCAGCAACGAGCAGCACCCAGCCGAGGATCTCCTTCACGGTGTCTTCCGCGCCGGGTCCGGTGACGCGCGAGATCACGTACGCGCCCGCGAACGCGGCGGGCACGCTCCCGATCGCGAGCCAGCGCACCAGCGTCCAGTTGACGGTGCCCCGGCGCGCGTGCACGCCGCCGCCGATCGGTTTGAGGACCACCGACGCGAGGACGTCGGACGAGATCGCCGCGGTCGGGTTGATACCGAAGAAGATGACGAGAACCGGCGTCATCAGCGCGCCGCCGCCCATGCCGGTGAGGCCGATGACGAAGCCCACGATCAGCGCGGCGCAGGCGATGTTGAGTTGCATCGTGCTCCACTCGCCACTTTTCCGACCGTGTTAGTCGACAAAGTAGGACAAAGGGTTGCGGCCGGTCAAGATGCGCGAGGTTGATTCCGGCCCGATGGGCAAGAATCAACCCATGCGGATCACGGCGAAGGCTGACTACGCAGTACGGGCGGCGGCGGAGCTGGCCGCGGCTCAGGACGACGGCGCCTTGGTGAAGGGCGAACAGCTGGCCAAGAGCCAGTCGATTCCCCAGAATTTCCTCGAGAACATCCTGACCGAGCTCCGGCGAGCGGGGATCGTGCGCACCCGGCGCGGTGCCGACGGCGGGTACCAGTTGGCCCGGCCGGCGGCGGAGATCACCGTCGCCGACGTGTTGCGGGCGGTCGAGGGTCCGCTCGCCGCGGTGCAGGGCAACCGGCCCGAGTCACTGACCTACGAAGGTGCGGCCTCGCACTTGCCCGACGTGTGGATCGCGCTGCGCGCCAGCCTGCGGTCGGTGCTCGAGCACGTGACCCTCGCCGACCTCGCGAGCGGCAAGCTCCCCGCGGTCGTGAAGGAACGCACCAAGATCAAAGACTCCTGGCGCGCGCACTAGCCGGAGCCCCGCGGGGGTGTCCCGAATTCCGCGTTTTCGCGATCGTTGCAATTGAAACGATGGCGCGGCCTGTGTGACCAGAGTTGCGCGAGTCGTACGCGATCGTTGCAATTGAAATGAACGCGGGTCCGGGCCGCGTCTGCGTCGCGATCGTTGCAAATGCAAAGGACGCGAAAACACGGAATTCGCGACGCCTGTCTCAGCTCGCTGGGAGCATGACGCATGGAATCCGATTCGTCTGCTCCGCGTGCTCACCTCCGGCCGCGCCAGCTTGGTCCGCGACCGCACACGAGGCGCGGTGGCGGGAAGCTCTATCACCTCGACCGCATCTCGACGACCGATTCACTCGAACGCCGACTTCAACAGTCGCCGGAGATCGTCAGCGCGCTCGTCGACGCGGCCAAGACCAGCTCGGCGCTGCGGCGGAAGCTGGTCGCCGCCGCGATCGATCCCAAGCTCGCTCGCTTGGTGCTCTTGTTCTACAGGCGCGAAGAGCATCGGGTCGCCGACGTTGCGTGGATGCTGGGCGTATCGCCGGCGACTGCGTCTCGGCTGCTCGACCGGGCTGAACGTGACGGCCTGGTCGACAAGCTCTACCACGGGTTCAATCGGCGCGGCACGTGGGCGCGACTGACGACGTCGGGTGTCGCGCTCCGCGCGCGTGTTGAATCGACCCTCGCCGGGATCCGATCGAACGAACGACCGCGCGGTGTCGTGTGGGGCATCCGCGGGGTTCCGCGGTGGGAGATTGACGACTAACGCGTCAGCCCCAGCGGGCGAGCTCGGCTTGGAGGTCGAGGCGCTCGGTGACGGCCTCGTGCTCGAGGTCGCCCCACGCTTCGCGCGGCACCGTCCACAACACTTCGAACTCGATGCCGTCGGGATCCTGCGCGTAGAGCGACTTGCTCACACCGTGATCGCTCTCGCCGACGAGTGCGTTCAACGCGATCAACCGCTCGCGCATCTCGGCGAGATCCTGGATCGTGTCGACCTCCCATGCGAGGTGGTAGAGACCGGCCCGGCCTCGCTCGGGACCGGGAGCCTGGGCGCCGATCGTGAACAGGCCGAGGTCGTGATGGTTCTCGGTGTTCGACGCGCGCATGAACACCGCGGCGCCGTTGCCGAACTCGTTGACCACCTCGAACTCGAACGCCTGCTGGTAGAAGGCCGAGCTCGTGCGGGCATCGCGCACGTAGAGGACGGCATGGTTCAGGCGGCGTACAGCAGTCATGCGCTTCGCAACCCCCGTAGTCGTTCGACGATTCCCGGGAACACTTCCACGAATCGCTCGACATCGGCGGGCGCGCTCGACCACCCGACCGAGATCCGCAGCGAGTGATCGGCGTCGACCCCCATCGCGGCCAGCACCGGCGAGGGTTCGAGCGTCTCCGACGAGCACGACGATCCGGAATGCGCGGCCACGCCGTGCTGATCCAGCGCGAGCAGGATCGGTTCGGCCTCGACTCCGTGCACGCCGAAGCACAACAGGTGGGGGAGCGACGCTTCGGGCGACTCCGCCCCGAAGCGCTCGACGTCGGGCACGCGATCGATGACGCCCGCCGCGACGGTGATCAGCGCCCGCTGCGCCGCGGCTTCGGCATCGAGATCCACTGCCGCGCACGCGGCGCCGAACCCCACCCACGCGGGCACGTTCTCGATGCCGGCCCGGCGCGCCCGCTCCTGCGCACCGCCGACGAGGAACGGCGGGAAGCGCAGGCCCCGCCGCACCAGGAGCGCGCCCGCGCCCTTCGGTCCGCCGAGCTTGTGCGCGGTGACCGAGCACAGGTCGGCGTCGAGCGCACGAAAATCGATCGGCACGTGACCGGCGCCCGCGCACGCGTCGACGTGCACGACCACGTCGAGCTCCCGCGCCGCCGCGCACACGTCGGCCGCCGGTTGCAGCGTTCCGACTTCGTGATTCGCAAGTTGGATCGTGACCAGCCTCGTGTCGGGCCGCACGGCCGCGAGCACGTCGGCGGCCGTCGAAACGCCCGCTGCGATCCACCCCGACGACCGTCACGTCGGCATTGCTGCGCGTGATCGCGTCGCGCGCGCACGAGTGTTCCACCGCGGTCGTCACGACGTGTCCGACACCGCCGGCATCGGCACCACTCGTTTCGGCACCACGCGCCAGCGCACCCCACACCGCGGTGTTCACTGCCTCCGTACCCGACGACGTGAACACGACCTCGCGCGGCCGCGCCCCGAAGAACCCGGCGACCTGCTCCCGCGCGTCCTCGAGCGCGACCCGCGTCACGCGTCCCTCGCTGTGCAGGCGGCCGGGATCGGCATGGTGGTCCACCAGAAACGGCAGCATCGCCTCGAGCGCGTCGGGCCGCAGCGGTGACGACGAAGCGTGATCGAGGTACGCGCGTGCCAACGAGGGACTCGCAGCTAGACGCGGGTGACGCAGGTGTCGTCGCCGTGCGGGCGGCTCTGCTCGATCGTCGGCTGCGTTTCGCCGTAGAGACCTTCGAGCATTCCCTTGACCATGCCGGTATCGACCGCGCACATCACGTGCGGGTAACGACGCGCGGCTTCGCCGAACGGGCAGTGCTCGGCGACGAGGGTGAGCGCGTTTCCGTGGGTCTCGGCGTGAGCGGCGAAGCCATGGGCCGTCAACGCATCGGCAACCGAGGCGACCGCGGCCTTCACTGAACGGTGCCCTTCGGTCGGCTCCATGCGCGCCGCGATGGCGCGTCCGTATTCGAGTCCGACTTCCTCGGCGATGGTGCGCGCTTCTTCGACTGGAAGTCGCTCGAGTGCTCGGGCGAGCAGCGTCGCCAAGAGATCGTCACGGCGGGGCGGGAATGCGAGGTGACTGTCGTCGGCTGACGTGCGGTATCGCTTCGACGGCCGGCCCGCCGACTCGTGCCGGGCGAGCTCCACATCGAGGTAGCCGCCGCCCGCCAACTTCTCGAGATGGTGGCGCGCCACGTTGGGATGGAGGGCGAACCCGTCGGCAACCTCGGCCGCGGTGGCACCGTCGTCACGGGCACGGACGAAGAGGTAGATGTCCCGGCGAGTGGGGTCGCCGAAGGCGGTCGTAACGGCCGTAACCGCGGCGGCGAACTCGTCCGGAGTGAGATCGGCGTTCGTCACAGGGGTATTCTACCTACGCAGGTAGTGGAAATTCCCCGGAGCCGCCCAATGCCCACCCAGGCCGACGTTCTCGAGGCCCTCAGGCCCGTCGAGGACCCCGAGATCCACCAGTCGATCGTCGATCTCGAGATGGTTCGGGGCATCGCGATCGACGGCGATCACGTAGGCGTGACGGTCGCGTTGACCGTCGCCGGGTGCCCGCTCCGGGCCGAGATCACCAAGCGGGTCACCGACGCGGTGTCGGCGCTGGCCGACGTGGGCCGGGTCGATGTCGACCTCACCGTCATGACCGACGAGGAGCGCGCCGCGCTGGCCGCGAAGCTGCACGGCGGCGCCGGCCACTCCCACTCTCATGAGGGCCAAGCCGAAGCCGGCGGGGGCCACGAGCACCGACCGAACCCCTTCACCGATTCCCGCACCCGCGTGCTCGCGATCGCGTCGGGCAAGGGTGGCGTCGGCAAGTCGTCGGTCACCACGAACCTCGCGGTTGCGCTCGCTCAGCGCGGCCACCGCGTCGCCGCGGTCGACGCCGACGTGTGGGGATTCTCGATGCCGCGCATGCTCGGTATCGACCGGCCGCCGACCGTCATCGACGACGTGATCGTGCCGCCGGAAGCCAACGGGGTCACACTCATCTCGATGGGGTTCTTCGCCCGCGAGGATCAGCCCGTCGTCTGGCGGGGCCCGATGCTGCACAAGGCGCTCGAGCAGTTCCTCACCGACGTGCACTGGGGCGATCCCGATTTCCTCGTCGTCGACATGCCCCCGGGCACCGGCGACATCGCGCTGTCGATGGCGCAGTTCCTGCCGCGCGCAGAGGTCGTGATCGTCACGACGCCGCAGCCGGCCGCGCAGAAGGTCGCCGCAGCGCGCCGCGTACATGGCGCGCAAGGTCAACCTTCAGGTGGTCGGCGTGATCGAGAACATGTCGTGGTTCCGCTGTGACCACGACGCTCGTATCCGCTGTTCGGCGAAGGCGGCGGGCAGGAGCTCGCCGACCAGCTCGAAGTTCCGTTGCTCGGCCAGGTGCCGCTCGTGCCCGAGCTGCGCGCCGGTGGCGACGACGGCTTCCCGATCGTCGTTTCCAACCCCGACGACGAGTCGTCGGTAGCGTTCCGATCCATCGCCGAGCGCCTCGACGTGGAGCTCGCGCCCAAGCGCCGCTACCGCACCGAACTCAAGATCGTCTAACTCGAGAAGTAGGGTCACCTCATGGAAGTACGCATCGGAGTCGTTTACACATCGCGCGAGCTCGTCCTCGACATGGACGAAGACTCGGCCGCGGTGACCGCAGCCATCGAAGCTGCGATCAACGGAAAAGGTCCGCTCATGTGGCTGACCGATTCCAAGGGCCGCAAGGTCGGCATCCCGGGCGACAAGCTCGCGTACGTCGAAGTTGCCGGCGACGCCGCGGATCGCAAGGTCGGCTTCGGCAGCCGGTAGCGCGGATCGTGAGCGGGCCCGGCCCCGACCTTCTCGCCAGCCCCGACCTGCTGGAGCGCCGCTGCCTGTTCTTCACCGGTAAGGGCGGCGTCGGCAAGAGCACGATGGCGGCGGCCACGGCCGTGCTCGCGGCGCAGTGTCGGCAAGCGGGTGCTGCTCATCGAGGTCGACGCCAAGGGCGACGTTCCCGCGCAGTTCGAGCAACGCGCGGTCGGCTTCAGCCCCGCGAGGTCTACCCGGGCGTGCGCGCCATGGCGATGGACACCGAAGCGTCGCTGCGCGAGTACCTGAAGCTCAACATCCGGGTGCCGATCATCGGCCGGCTCGGTCCGCTTGCGCACGCGCTCGACTTCGTCGCGACCGCGGCGCCGGGGGTCAAGGAGATCCTCACCGATCGGCAAGATCATGTGGGAGGACGCGGGAGTCGATCGAAGGGCCGCGCCGAGCACGACATCGTGATCGTCGACGCGGCCGCGACCGGCCACATCGTCGCCCAGCTCGGCGCGGCCGAGGCGATCCAGGAGCTCATCGACGTCGGCCCGCTCCGGGAGCAGACGCGTTGGGTCGGCGATCTCATCGCGGATCCCGCCGTGACCGCGGTGAACATCGTGACGACGCCGGAGGAGATGCCGGTCGCCGAGACCATCGAGCTGGTCGCGCGCCTGCGCGCCGAGGTGGAGGTCCCGCTCGGCACGGTGATCGTCAATCGGGTGCTGCCCGAGCTGTTCACCCACAGCGACGAGGAGACCTTCGAAGCGTTGCGCGAACCGGAAGCGAGCGCGTTGCTCACCGAACGCGTCGGCGGGGGCGCGGTCACCGTGCTCGACGCGGCCCGCCTCGCGGTCTCGTTGCGCCGCACGCGCGCCGCGCACCTCGACGAGTTGCACGACGCGGTCGACCTCCCGCTGCTCTACGTCCCGTATCTCTTCGTTCGCGATCACGGCCTGCGCGTCACGCGCATGGTCGCCGACGCGCTCGGCGCCGAGCTCGGCCTATGAGCCCCCGGCACGAGGCGCGGGCGACCACGCTCGAGCAGCTCTTCGCCACCAAGGAGATCGTGGTGTTCTGCGGCTCGGGCGGGGTCGGGAAAACGTCGGTCGCGGCCGCGGCGGCCTTGGGCGCGTCGGTGCGCCTCGGCGGCAAGACGCTCGTGCTCACCATCGATCCGGCCAAGCGCCTCGCCACCGCGCTCGGCCTCGACGGCATCGGCAACGAGGCGCACCGAGTGCCGTCGGAGTTGCTGAAGGCGGCCGGCGCTCGATCCGCGCGGCGAGCTCTGGGCCGCGATGCTCGACACCAAGCAGTCGTGGGACGACCTCGTGCTCCGCTACGCCAAAGACGAGGAGACCGCGGACAAGATCCTCGAGAACCGGCTGTACCACAACATCACGGCCCGCTTCGTGCAGAGTCACGACTACATCGCGATGGAGCGGCTGTTCGAGATCCACGCGTCGGGTGAGTACGACCTGATCGTGATCGACACGCCCCCGACCCGCAACGCGGTCGACTTCCTCGATGCGCCCGAGCGCATGAGCGACTTCTTCGGGGGCCGGCTGTTGCGCTGGCTCACGTTGCCGTACCGCGTCGGCGGCAAGCGCAGCGCGCGCGTCGTCAACATGGCGAGCCGGCCGTTCTACCAACTCGCCGATCGGATGCTGGGGAGCAAGTTCCTCGAAGACATCGCCGAGTTCTTCCTCAATTTCCAGTCGATGTACGCGGGCTTCGTCGAGCGGGCGCAATCGGTGGAGCGGCTGCTGCACGATCGCCGAACGACGTTCGCGGTCGTCACCACGCTCGAAGCGGCGCCGCTCTACGAAGCCCAGCAATTCTGCGCGACGCTGAAAGACCGTGACTTCCACCTCGGCGCGCTCGTGTTGAACAAGACGCTGCCCGACTCGTTGCTCGACCCCGCCGGCGCCGCGGCCGCGACCCAGTTCTGCGAAGCGCGGGGTGCGCTCGCCGACGCATTGCAGGCGCTCCCGAATCCGGCGCTGGCCGACCCCGAGCGCACGACGCGGGTGCTGCGAACGATCGGCGAGTCGTTCGCGAACTTCTCGGTGGTCGCGATGCGCGAAGCCGAGCTGCGCGCCGAGCTGACCGGCGTACCCGATGTGGTCGTCCGCGTGCCCGGTTTCGAGCACGACATCAGCGACGTCGACGCGCTCGCGGAGATCACCCGCGTGCTGTACGCCGATACATGAGCACCCTCGACGATCTCGCCCGGCTCCGCACCCGGTTGGGCGGCGCGGATCTCGTGCATCTCGAGCGGCTGGCCGCGGGCTGGCGGCCGCTCGCCGACCTGTCGTTCGCCGACCTCGTGCTGCTCGCGCCGATCGCGGGCGAAGAAGGTCACCGCTTCGTCGTGCTCGCGCAGGTGCGGCCGGTGACCGGCCAGACGAACTACCCGCAAGACCTCGTCGGCACCGTCGTCGACGAGGTCGAGCGCCCGTTGCTCGCGCGCTGCTGGCGGGCGGGCGAGTCGGTCGAGGCCGACACGCACGCCATCGGTGCCAAGGAGCGGGTCCGGGTGCAGTGCATCCCGGTTCGGCGCGGCGGGCGAGTTGATCGGTCTGCTGACCCGGGAGTCGTCGGCAACGTTCGCCCGGCGGACCGGCGAGCTCGAGCGCACCTACCTCGAGACGTTCCAACGGTTCGCGCAAATGGTCGCCGACGGGTCGTTCCCGTTCGATCTCGACGAGATCGAGATCGAGAGCGCGCCCCGCGTCGGTGACGGCGTGATCCTGATCGACGCCGAGATGCGCGTGAAGTTCGCGAGCCCGAACGCGGTGAGCCTGCTGCACCGCCTCGGCATCCACACCTACGCCCAGCGCGCCTACCTCGCCGACATCGGCTTCGACGACGATGCGGCCCGCGACGCGATGCGCCGGCACCTGCCCGTCGCCACCGAGATCGAGCGCGACGACGTCTCGATGTTCCTGCGGGTGCTGCCGCTCTTCGAGGACGACGAGCCGACCGGCGCGCTGCTCCTCATGCGAGACGTCTCCGACCTCCGGCGCCGGGACCGGATGCTGCTGTCGAAGGACGCGACCATCCGCGAGATCCACCACCGGGTGAAGAACAACCTCCAGACGATCGCCGCGCTCCTGCGGCTCCAGGCCCGGCGCCTGCAGTCGCCCGAAGCCCGGGCGCGCGCTGGTGGAGTCGGAGCGGCGGATCCGGTCGATCGCGATCGTGCACGAGACGCTTGTCGCGTGACGCGGGCGACGTCGATCCGCTTCAACGAGATCGTGCGGCCGCTGGCCCGGCTGGTGGAAGACACGTCGTCGTCGCCCGATCATCACGATCAGCTTCGTCGTCGACGGCGACGCGGGCGAGCTACCCGGCGAGGTGGCGACGCCGCTCGCGGTGGTGCTGAACGAGCTGATGCAGAACGCGGTCGATCACGCGTTCGCCGAACGGTGACGACCGAAGGCAAGGTCCACGTGCTGCTCGGCCGCGACGAGGATCACGTGACCATGGAAGTGCGCGACGACCGGCGCCGGACTGCCCGAACGGTTCTCGTTCGAGGAGTCGCGCGGGCTCGGCCTCACGATCGTGCAAGCCCTGGTGACGGGCGAGCTCGGCGGCTCGATCGAGATGCACAGCGACGACGGAACGTCGGTGCGCGTCGTCGTCCCGGTCGCGGTACCGAGAGTCGAGCTGTAGGGAGAGCTAGAGCCGGCTCGAGCCGGCTCTGGGCTCAGCCGACCTGGGCTTCGGCGGCTTCGGAGCCCTTGCGCAGGCGCCGGCGCTCTTCCTCGGTCAGGCCGCCCCAGACGCCCGACTCCTGGTTGGTGCCGAGTGCGAACTCGAGGCACTCCGTGGTGACCGGGCACTGGCCGCAGACGCGCCGGGCGGCGTCGATCTGGTCGAGCGCGCCACCCGTCGTGCCGATCGGGAAGAACAACTCCGGCGTGGTGTCGCGACAGGCGGCACGGTCCCGCCACTCTTCCGCGTCCCAGTCGTGCGTACGGATCCAGGTAAGCGCCACGTTCTTTCCCCTTTCGAGGGTCGCATAGACGGGGAGGGAGACCGCGTGCCTGTGCGCCCGAGCACGAGCAAATCGTTCCCGGGAAATGAAGAGCTGTCGGGAACTGCTGCGTGATGCAGGCTAGGCGGTCACCGGAGGGCATTACAAGGGGTCTGATCAGGACGAACGCGTCGCAAGGTGGAACGTGTTTCTTGAATTTACGTCTTGCTTTCCATTCAACATTGGGCTACTCCAGCCTCATAATGTGACAGGCGATGCGACTCGCAGTCGTCCGCTCGTACTCGGTCACCGCGGCGCGTCGGCGGTCGCCCCCGAGAACACCGTTGCCGCGTTCACGCGTGCGCGCGAGCTGGGCGCCGACGGAGTGGAGCTCGACGTGCGCCGCACCGCCGACGGCGTGCTCGTCGTGCATCACGATCCCGAAGTTCGTGATGTCGGTTTGATCGCGTCGATGACGCTCGCCGAGCTGCGCGCGGCGCGCCCGACAGTCGCGACGCTCGCCGAAGCGCTCGACGCGTGCCGCGGGCTCGTGCTGAACGCCGAAGTGAAGTGCCTGCCGTGGGAGCCCGATGCCGACACCGACGGTTCGGTGATGCGGGCGACGATCGACGCGGTGCGCGTGCGCGACGACGGGATGCTCGTCGTGTCGTCGTTCGATCTCGAGCGCGGTCGACCGGGCCCGGAGACCTCGCGCCCGATATCGCGACCGCGTGGCTGACGTCACGGGCAGGAGGTCACCGCCGCCGCGCGGATCGCGGCCGAGCACGGTCACCCGTGGCTGAACCCCGACGGTCGTCGCGGCACTCGCTGCCGGTGCCGACGGCCTCGCGGCCGCGCACCGCGCGGGCGTGCTGGTCGGCACCTGGACAGTCGACGATCCGGTGGTCGCGCGCACGCTCGCCGGCGCGGGCGCCGACATCATCATCACGAATGCTCCGGATGTGGTGTTGGCGGCGGTAACGCAACCGTAAGCGCATCGGTCTCGAGCGCGATGTGCAGCTCGGTCGTGTCGCCGACGTCGTCGCCGTCGACCTGATACGGGAACGGGTTCTCGGAGCTGCACGTGCAGCTGCCGCGATGTCGTCGAGCTGCACGACGTCTTTGCGATTGTGGAGGAACTTGCCGCTCCGGATCGACGACGCGGCGCCGCCGATGAGCGACAACGCCCGCAGCTGCGTGAACGCGGTGATCGACAGGCGGGTTCCGAGGCCCGCGTTGCGATTGACGTGGAGCGGCAGGCGGCCGAGGTGCGTGTACGGATGGTCTTCGAGACGATCCCGAAGCGGACGTCGGAGATCGTCTCGACGGTGCCGGCCGCGTCTTCGACGTCGATGTCGACGCGCGACGCGCGCGGCCGTCGGCGCTGAAGAAGGTGTGGACCGCGGCCGCGATGTGCAGCGGGTGCGACGCCAGCCGCTTGAGCCGGCGACTGTGTCGTTCGACCCGGCGGATCACCGACGCGTCGAACCCGATGCCGGTGCAGAAGAGGAACGGGCGCTCGTTGGTCATGCCGACGCTCACCCGCTGCACCGAATTGTCGGACGAGCGCGTCGAGGAGGGCGCGCGCCGCGTCGTCGGCGGCGCGCGGGTAGCCGAGGGTCTGCGAATACACGTTGGTGGAGCCGCCCGGAAGCGGCGAGAGCGCGGTGTCGGTGTGCAGCAAGCCGCTGGCGGCCTCGTTGAGCGTGCCGTCGCCCGCAGTACACGGCGACGACGTCGAAGTCGGTCGTCGGCCGCGGCATGGGCGAGCAGCGTTGGCGTGACCGCGGCGAGAGGTTTCGGCGACCTCCACGTCGTGCTCGGCGGCGATGATGCGGCGGATCTGTCTGCGCTTGCGGGCCGTCACCGACGACGCGGTTGGGTTGACGAGCAGGAGCACGCGCATCGGGCGGGGAGGGTATCGGTCGGTACCCTCCGATTCCGCTAGGATCCGATTTCCGTGGTGGTGGTCCGATCCCGTGATCTGAGCGCGCTCGCGTCGCGAGATCTCCGAGTGTCGCGGCGTGCCCGCGACTGGTCGAGTGGCGCGAACAGGTCGGGCGCGAGAAGCGGGCTTCGTTTCGAGACGACGACTACTGGGCCCGGCCGGTACCGGGATTCGGCGATCCGAGCGCCCGGGTGCTCGTCGTCGGATTGGCACCGGCCGCGCACGGCGGGAATCGCACCGGCCGCGTGTTCACCGGTGATCGTTCGGGCGACTTCCTGTTCGCGTCGATGTTCCGGTGCGGCTTCGCCAATCAGCCGACGTCGGTCGGCGCTCGACGACGGGCTGGAACTACACGACGCCTACATCGCGGCCGCGGTTCGGTGCGCGCCCCCCGCGAACAAGCCGACCCCGGCCGAACGAGACGAGTGCGCACCGTTCCTCGAGCGCGAGCTGGAGTTGCTCGCAGCACGTGCGTGTGATCGTCGCGCTGGGCAACTTCGGCTACGAGGCGGTGTGGTCGCTGCTGCGCGGTCGCGTACGGCGCGGACGCGCTGCCGGAACGACGCCCGCGTTTCGCGCACGGTCTCGAAGTGCGAGTGCGGTCCGGTCGCCGTGGTCGTGCGCGTTCCATCCCAGCCAGCAGAACACGTTCACCGGCCGCCTGACCGAGCCGCATGCTCGACGCGGTGTTCACCCGGGCCGGGCGAGCTGCGGACCGAGATCAGAACAGCGCGTTGATCTCGCCCGCGGCGTAGATGATCGCGATGATCGCCGAGCGCGGCGCCGACGGTGTAGCGGAGGGTCTTGTCGTCGGTCGCGATCGTGAACCGGGCGCCGATCTGCGCGCCGGGGATCACGCCGATCGCGAGCGCGATCGCGAACGTCCAGTCGATGTCGTGCTGGATCGCGTGGGTGATCGTGCCCGGGATCGCGAAGATGCCGACGCACGCCAACGAGGTCGCGATCGTCTCCTTCAGCGGCAGTCCGACCCACGCCGAGAACGCCGGGACCATGAGGATGCCGCCGCCGATTCCGAGCAGGCCCGGAGAGCGCACCCGCGGCCGATGCCGATGATCGCGAGATGCCACCAGTCGTCGCGGAGGACGTCGAGCGCGCCCGTCGAGCCGTCGGCGCGCACGACCGGGATAGGCGGTGCGGTACGCGGTGAAGCCGACGAGCACGGCGGTCGCGATCATCAGCCAGTGGCCGTTGCCCGGGACGGAGCGCGAGAGCTTGCGACCCGACCACCGACGCGGGAACACCGAACGCCGACGTGATCAGCACGATGCGGCCCCGGATGAAGTGCTCGCGGTTGTAGCGCAGCGAGCCGGAGATCGACGACGGCAGGATCGACGGGAGGGTCGAGCCGATCGCCTGGAACGTGCGTCGCGCCGAGCACCCGGATGCCGGGCGTCGTGATCACCGCGCCGCCGATGCCGAACATTCCCGACAGCACGCCGCTGACGAAGCCGAGGGCAACGGTGAGGGCGATCTGGAGGCCGACGCGGCACGACGGCGGAGGGTACTCGCAGGGTGTGCGGGGGCCCGTGACTGTTACGCTTTCGCCGTATGCCGAGTGACCTCGACCTCCATGGAGTGTGGGTCCCGCTCATCACGCCGTTCGACACGTCGGGCTCGGTCGACATCGAGGCGATCGAGCGGCTGTGCGGCGAGTATCTCGCCGACGGTGTCGCCGGGATCGTCGCGCTGGGCACGACCGGTGAAGCGCCGGCACTCGACGCCGACGAGAAGCAGGCCGTCATCGACGCGTGCTCGCGCGTCTGCGCGGAGCGGCGGTGCACCGCTGATCGTCGGCACCGGCACCAACAGCACGCGTTCCACGCTCGCCGCGACGCAGGCGCTCGAGGGCATTCCCGCCGTCGTCGCCGCGCTCGTGGTCGTGCCGTATTACGTGCGGCCGTCGGAAGCCGCGATCATCGAGCACTACCGCGTCGTCGCCGAAGCGAGCCCGGTCCGGTCGTCGCCTACAACATTCCGTCGCGCACCGGACGCGGCCTCGGCGCCGCCTCACTGCTCGAGCTCGCGCCGCATCCCCAACATCGTCGGCGTGAAGCAGGCCGTCGCGCGCGATCGACGGCGACACGCTCGAGCTCCTCGCCAACGCACCCGCCGGTTTCTCGGTGCTTGGGCGGCGACGAGGCGTTCGCGTTCCCGACCGTCGTGATGGGTGGCGTCGGCGCGATCGCGGCGGCCGCGCATCTCTGCACCGCGCGCTTCGTCGCGATGGTCGAGTGCGCGCTCGCGGGCAAGCTCGACGACGGGCGCGCGCACTCGGAAGCGCTGCTCCCGATGATCCAGGCCGGCGTTCTCCGAGCCGAATCCCGCGGTCTTCAAGGGTGTGCTGCACGCGCAGGGTCGCATCGCGACGCCCGACGTGCGCATGCCGCTGTCGAACGCGTCGGCCGACGCGGTCGAACGTTGCCTCGCCGCCGTCTCGAACGCATCCCACTGAGCTGTTCTCGATTGGTCGGATCTCGATGAGCCGGCGGGCGGCGTGGACGCTGATCGCGCTCTGTATCTGGACCTTGTGGGTGTGGATAACCCGGTTGTCGATCATCTTCGGCCAGGACCAGTCGGTGGGCTTCAAGGTCGTGCACACGATCCTGGCCGTCGGATCGATCGCATTCGGCCTGGCCGCGGGCTGGATCGGCCTGCGCAGCCTCCGGTCCAGGCACGCGTCATCGGGAGAAATCGAGGATCGGGAAGCCGAGGCCTCCCGATAGCGTTCGTTTCCGCATGACTTCTGTGGAGACGCCGCCGGGACTGCTGCCCTTCGACCGGACGACCCGTTCGTTCCGGCTCCGGTGGTGGGTGCTCGGCGTCTTGTGCCTGAGCCTGCTCGTGATCATCGTCGACAACTCGATCCTCAACGTCGCGTTGCCGCACCTGCAAGAGGATCTCGACGCGACGTTCAGCCAGCTGCAGTGGATGGTCGACTCGTACACGCTCGTGTTCGCGTGCCTGTTGCTCACCGCCGGCAGCCTCGGCGACCGCTTCGGTCGCAAGGGCGCGCTGCAGATCGGTATGGCGGTCTTCGGACTCGGTTCGTTGCTCTCCGCGTTCGCGACCTCGCCGACGCAACTCATCGCGACCCGCGCGGTCATGGGTATCGGCGGCGCGTTCATCATGCCGAGCACGCTCTCGCTGATCACGAACGTCTTTCCGCCGGAAGAGCGCGGGCGCGCGATCTCGTACTGGGCCGCGGTCGCCGGTGTCGGCGTCGCGCTCGGGCCGGTCAGCGGCGGTCTCCTGCTCGAGCACTTCTACTGGGGCTCGATCTTCCTCGTGAACCTGCCGATCGTCGTCGTCGCACTGACCGCCGGCGCCTACCTGTTGCCGAAGTCGAAGGACCCTTCTCATCCCCGACTCGACCTCGTCGGCGCCGGGTTGTCGATCGTCGGATTGATGTCACTCGTCTACGGCATCATCGAAGGGCCGACGAAAGGCTGGACGAGCACCACGATCCTCACGGCATTCGGCATCGCCATCGTCGTGCTCGGCACGTTCGCATGGTGGGAGTTGAAGTCGAGCCACCCGATGCTCAATCTCACCGTGTTCGAGAACATGCGGTTCTCGGCCGCGAGCTTGGCCCTCATGCTGATCTTCTTCGCGATGTTCGGCGCGACGTTCCTCCTCACGCAGTACTTGCAAAGCATCATGGGCTTCTCGGCGCTGAAGGCCGGTTGCGCGCTGCTGCCGTGGGCCGGGCTGATGCTCGTTCTCGCGCCCATGAGCGCGCGCGACTCGCCGAACGATTCGGCACCAAGCTCGTCGTCGGTGCCGGCATGAGCTTCGCCACGCTCTCACTGTTGTTGATGAGCACCCTGCCCGCCACCAACATCAGCTACGTGACCGACGTGCTCCCGCGCCTCGTGCTGTTGGCGCTCGGTATGGGTCTGGTGATGGCGCCCGCCACCGAATCGATCATGGGCTCGCTGCCGCGCGCCAAGGCCGGTGTCGGATCCGCGATGAACGACACGACCCGCCAGGTTGGTGGCGCGCTCGGCGTCGCCGTGGTCGGCAGCGTGATGTTGTCGACGTACGGCGGTCGCGTCGGTGACGCGATCACCGGCTCGCACCTCCCGGTGAGTGAGAATCTCGTGTCCCAGGCCCGCCAAGATCTGAGCACCGCGCTCGGGATCGCAACGAACAAGCACGTGCCCGCCGCGGTGTCGCACCACCTGGTGACCGAGATCAACCAGGCGTTCGTCTCGGGCATGCACCACGGCGTGCTGTTCGCGGCCGCGGCCACGTTCATCGGTGCGATCGTCGTGTTCCGCTACCTACCCGCCCGCGGCACCAACGTGGAAGCGGTTGCACCCGCACCCGCCCCGGCCGCCGCGCCCGAAGAAGAGCTCATCACCGAACCGGCGTGAATATCAGGTCCTGACCACCGTGTACCCACGCCGGTTCGCTCAGGGGGTTGGCGGGCAGGTCGACGAGTTCCCCGTGGCCGAAGCTGAAACCCCGCGCCGTCGGCGAACGGGTTGCTGGCGGCGGTGTTGATCGTCTTGACGCCTGCGAAGCGCTCGGAAGACGGGCAGACGACCGTTAGCGGCAAGACGGTGTCGCGGACCCGCAAGCTGGAACGACGTGGGCAGCGCATGCCGCTGTTCGTGTTCTGGACCAGTTGGGGCTCGTCGGCGGAAGAGCTTCCGGAACACCGCGAGCGCGTCGGTCCTTGGTGAAGAAGCGATACGAGACACGACATCGGGATCGTGGCTGAGGGCAGCCCGCACTGCGTCGATCTCGGCCTGCGCACGCCTTCACGTGCCATGAAGATCTCGAAGTCGTCGTGGACCGAACTTTCCGGCGGTGAGAAGGCCAGCGTGGTCGCGGTGGAGCCGACCGTGGCGGTGAGTTGTTGCATCGCGTCGCGTGACCGAGCGATCGAGCTCGACGGCGAAGATCATGGCCGCGTCCATAGGTCCGAATGAATGGCCATAGGTTCGAGAACCTGTGCAGCAAGTCTTTGCCCGAGTTCATCGAGAGCAAGGCGTCGGGTGGAAGCGTTGTGTATTTCTCGACGACGGCGGTTGCATCGAGAGTTGCTTTCACTCCTGCGACGTCGTCGGCGGTCGCCTTCAGCGGGAGGGCGACGAGGGCGTCTACTCGCGGCAACGCATTGACCGTGACCTGCTTCGGGCGGCTGGCGACGCTCACGTGATCGCCGCTCGAGCGGGTCGTCACGATTGCACCGGTCACGAGGCCGATCACGAGCACGGCGGCGATCGATATGTTCGCCACCCGGCGGCGCGCCACGCGGCGGCGGATCGCAGGGAGCTCCTCCGGGAACGGGTCAACTTCGCGGGCCAGCTCTGCGAGCTCCGCCCTCAGCTCATCCGTCTGCATCTTCGTCCTCCTCGAGCTCGACGCGCAGGGCGCCGAGCGCCTGGTGCAACGTCGCTTTGACCGTGCCGACCGCGCAGCCCATCGCCTCGGCGACATCGGCGAGCGGGAGATCGGCGAGATAGCGCAACACGACGGCTTCGCGCTGACGCGGCGGCAACGTCGTGATCGCGTCCCGAACGGACACCGCGGTCGCGACACCACCCGCGGGATCGAGCGTCGCCGTGCCGAGCCCGACGTCCCACTGCGGTTCCCGGTGCTCCCGCCGCCAACGGTCGCGCATGTGGTTCATCGCGACCACGTAGAGCCAAGCCGCGGGTCGATCGAGTGCCCGAACGTGGCGCCAGCGCCGCAGCGCGCGGGTCAAGGCCTCCTGCGCGGCCTCCTCGGCGGCAGCACGGTCGGCAAGGGCAATGGTCAGCGTGCGCGGCGAGATCGTCGTAGTGAGCGGCGAAGAACTCGTCGAACCCGCGACCCCCCATACAGAGATGACGCTAGGGCGACGCGTAAAGGTTTAGTCACCAAATCGGGGTTCTTGGTAGCGGCGGTGATGGCGGCGAGGGTGTAGCGGACGACTTCTTCGTCGCGCATCGTGCGGCCCCGTTCGGCGGCTGCTGCGAACTCGGTGGCTCCGAGACGGGCGGCGAGGCGATCGACGGCGTCGGTCAACTCGTCGGCGGTGCCCGGACCGAGGGGCAGCGCGCGCAGTCCGCCCGCGGCGACGAGCGCGCCGTACAGCGTGGCGGCCGACCTCGTCGTCCTCGATGCTCTCGAAGATCGCGAACACGTGGCGCAACGAGAGCCACTGATTGGCCCAGTCGCCGCCGCGGAACCAGGTGTCGACCACGTCGTGATAGCGAGACGAGGGCATCACGGGGCTCGCCGGAGCGGGCGCGGATCCACAAGCTCTCGGTGAGCGCGAACGCACGGATCCAACGGTTGCCAACCGACTCCGCGTGTCGCACGCTGCGATCGAGCAGCCGCAAGGCCTGCGCGGGAGTCCGTCGCGTTCGATGGCCATTCCCTGCGCGTACTCGGCCTGGGCGAGCGCGGTCGGGATTCCCGGATCGTTGCCGCGGCCGCGGCCGCGAGCTCGCGCGAACGCGGCGCGCCGACTCGCCGTTCCCGACCGACGTCTCGGCCACCGACCGCATGTAGTACGCATGCGCGACCATGCTCGGCGAGTCGAGCGCGGTGGCCCGGCTGATCATGCCGTCTCCCCACGCGAGGCCTTCGGCCGCGCGGTCCTGAAAGAACCGCGCATTGCCCGAACGCGCGTTCGGCGAGGCCCGCGGTCGTGGTTCCGAGCCGGTCGGCGGCCGCGATCGCCCGCTCACCGACGTCGACTGCGGCCGCGAGATCGCCGCGCACGAAATGGCCGTACGCGACGACGCCCAGTGCGACCGGGTAGAGCGGATGCTCGTCGGCACCCTCGAGTCGGAGCGTCGCGTCGGCCCAGGCGAGCAGCTCGTAGCGGATGAGCCGCCACGCGTATTCCCGTAGCGCGACGACGAGGCGGATCGCGCGGTCGACGTCGCCGTCGCCGATCGCCGAGCCGTGCGCTTCGCGCATGTCGTCGAAGCTGGTGTCGAGCTCGCGCACCCAGCGCGCCTCGTCGGGTCCGCCGAGCCCGGTATCGGCGCGCTCGGCGAGCTCCACGTGCACGTGGCCGTGCGCAGCTCGGATCTCCCCGTGCTCCGGTCGCTCGGCCAGTTGCTCACGGCCGAACTCGCGCAGCGTTTCCAGCTGCCGGTAGCGCGTCGGTCCTTGCGTGCGCTCCGCCGTGACCATCGACTTGTCGACGAGCGCCACCAGCAGCCCGGAGATGTCGACCTCGTCGATCCCGTGGCCCGCGCACACGTGTTCGGCCCGCTCCAGATCGAACGAGCCCGCGAAGATCGAGAGTCGCTCGAACACGCGCTGCTCGTCATCGGTGAGGAGCTCGTACGACCACTGCACCAGATCGCGCAGGTTCCGGTGCCGCGGATCGGTCGCGCGTCGCGACCCGGCGAGCACTCGGAACCGTTCGGGGAGTCGTTCCGCCAACTGGGCGGCGCTCATCGAGCGCATGCGGGCCGCGGCGAGCTCGAGTGCGAGCGGGACCCCGTCGAGCCGGATGCAGATCTCCGCGACCGCGGCCGCGTTCCCGCGGTCGAGCTCGAAGTCGTGGCGCGCCGCGCACGCCCGATCGACGAAGAGTTGCACCGCGGGGTTCTCGGCGAGCGCCGCGACCGGATCGTCGCGATCGGCCGGCACCGGGAGCGGAGGGACCGACCACACGACCTCGGCCGGGATCCCGAGCGGCTCGCGACTCGTTGCCAGCACGCGCACGTTCGGGCACCAGCGCAGGATCTGCTCGACGAGCTCGCTGGTCGTGTCGAGCACGTGCTCGCAGTTGTCGAGCACGAGCAGCAGATGACGCGACGCCAACATCTCGACGATGGAGTCGGTCAACGTGCGGTTCGCGCGTTGCTGCACGTCGAGCGCGTCACCGACGGCGGCGGGTACCGCGCCCTGATCGCGCAGCGGCGCGAGCTCGACCACCCGGATGCCGTCGGGAAACTCGGCTTCCACCGATGGTGGCGAGCCGATGCACGAGCCGGGTCTTGCCGACTCCGCCCGGCCCGAAGAGCGTGAGGATGCGGGCCGACTCGAAGAGCCGCGCCGCGAGCTCGAGATCCCGTTCGCGCCCGACCAACGGTGTGGTCTCGACGGGAACGTGGCGACGCGAGTTGGCCGCCGGTACGTCGGACGCATCGTCGGTTCGGGCTGCGATTGCCGGCGGCACCCACGCGAGGTCGTCGCGTTCTTCGAGGATCGCGCTTTCGAGATCCCGCAACGCGGCTGATGGTTCGATGCCGAACTCGTCGCGCAATCGGGCACCGAAGTCGTGCGCCGCGCGCAACGCTTCGACCTGGCGGCCCGACCGGTACAACGCGAGCATCAACTGCGCCGCGAATCGCTCACGCAGCGGATGGTCGACCAGGAGCGCTTCGAGCGGGCCGACGACGCGTTCGTGGTGACCGACCCGGAGCTCGGCTTCGATCCGGGTCTCGGTCGCGACGACGTGCAGCTCGTCGAGCCGGATCGCTTCGGGTTGGATCCACTCCGCCTCGGCGAACTCCGCGAACGCGGCACCGCGCCACTCGGCCAACGCGGCCTCGATGTGACCGAGCGCGGCGTGCGGATCGGAATCGAGCAACGCCTGCCCGTCGGCGAGCCCGCGTTCGAAGCGGCCGGCGTCGACGAGATCTTCGGGAACCTCGAGCACGTAACCCGGGGCGCGGTTCTGCAATGAGGTGCGTTCGCCGCCGAGCTCGACGAAGCGGCGCAGGCGGGAGATGTAGCTCTGGAGCGTCGCGCTCGCGCCGTCGGGCGGATCGATCCAGAGCGCGGCGATCAGCCGGTCGGCCGAGACGACCTCGTTGCGGTGGGCAACCAGCATGCTGAGGAGGCGTCGGGGCTTGGGCCCGATGGGCAGTGCGTGGTCGCCGTCGACGATCCCGACCGACCCGAGGACCCGGAATTCCACGCTTGCAGTCTGCCCGCACCACCTTGCAGCGCGCTGGTGCAGCCGAACGCACGGGTCGCGCAACCCCGGAGGCGCAGGGTGGGCGCAGCAAGTTCAACCGTCGAATCCGACGATCAAGAAGGAGACAGCTATGCCGCTCGTTCAGGTGAAGCTCATCGAAGGTGTGTTCAGTCAGGACCAGAAGCAGGAGATGATCACCCGTCTCACCGAGACGATGGTCGACATCGAGGGCGAGGCCATGCGCCCCGTCACGTGGGTGCTCGTCGAGGAGCTCAACAGCGGCGAGTGGGGTATCGGCGGCAAGGGCCTCACGACCCAAGACGTCAAGGACCTCCAAGCCACCGGCAAGTAATGCACGAACCGGCGTGAATATCAGGCGCTCAGGCCCCGATATTCACGCCGGTTCCGCTTTTTATGCGTTGGGGACGGCCTCTTCCAGCAGGGCGATCTGCTGGGCGTCGTGCACGGCGGAGCTTCCGGATGCGGGGCTCGGGCTTGCGGGCCGGGCCACCACGCCGACCGGGCGGCCGTCGGCCAGCTCCTCGATGCGGCGGCGGGCGAAGTAGCGGGCGCCCATGTTGCCCGGCTCTTCCTGCGCCCATATGACCTCGGCCTTGGAGTACCGGCTGAGCTCGGCGCTGATCTCGCGCTCCGGCCACGGGTAGAGCTGCTCGAGCCGCACGATCGCGACCGGTGCGTTGATCTCGTTGCGGCGGGCAATCAGCTCGTGACCGAACTTGCCGCTGCAGAACACGAGCCGGGTCACCGACGCGGGATCGGGCTCGCCCGGATCCGGCAACACGAGTTGGAACGATCCCGTCTCGAGATCGGCCGCGGCCGAGTAGGTCGCCGGCATGCGGAGATAGCGCTTGGGGGTCATCACGATCATCGGCTTGCGGTTCTGATCGTGCACCTGGCGCCGGAGCACGTGGAAGTACTGCGCGGCAGTGGTGGGGTAGACGACGCGCATGTTGTCCTGCGCACACAAGACGAGGAAGCGTTCGAGCCGGGCCGACGAGTGTTCGGGCCCCTGACCCTCGAACCCGTGCGGCAACAGCAGGACGAGTCCGCTGCGCTCGCCCCACTTGTCTTCGGCGGCGACGATGAACTGGTCGATGATCGTCTGCGCGCCGTTGGCGAAGTCGCCGAACTGTGCTTCCCAGCACACCAGCGCGTCGCGGTCGGCGACGGAGTAGCCGTACTCGAAGCCGAGCGCCGCGAACTCCGACAGCACCGAGTCGTAGACCATGAACGGCGCGGCGGAATCGCCGAGGTGCGCGAGCGGCGTGTACTCGGCCTCGGTCACATGGTCGACGAGCACCGCGTGGCGCTGGCTGAACGTTCCTCGCCGCGTGTCTTGCCCGGCGAGCCGGACCGGTGTGCCTTCGAGCAACAGCGAGCCGAACGCCAGCGCTTCGGCGAGCGACCAGTCGATGCGATCCTCGTCGAGCTCCTTGCGCCGGTTCCCGATGATGCGCAGCAGCTTCGGATGCACCTCGAATCCGGGTGGGAAGGTCACGAGCGCGTCGGCGATGCGCGTGAGCTCGGCGCGGGCGACGCCGGTTTCGGTACCGGTGGTCGCGGTCGCGATCGTCGCTTCGGCGAAATCCGACGGGCGGGGCTGCGGCGCGTGCGTCACGCGCGTCTCCTCGAACGCGGCTTCGAGCCGGCCCCGGAAGTCTTCGAGCGCCTTCTCGGCTTCTTCGATCGTGAGGTCGCCGCGGTTCACGAGCAGCTCGGTGTAGAGCTTGCGGACGGAGCGGCGCTGGCCGATCACCTCGTACATGCGCGGCAGCGTGAACGCGGGCTCGTCGCTCTCGTTGTGCCCGTAGCGCCGGTAGCACACCATGTCGACGACGACGTCTTTCTTGAACTGCTGGCGGAACGCGAACGCGAGCTGCGTGACGCGCATCGTCGCTTCTGGATCGTCCCCGTTCACGTGGAAGATCGGCGCCTGCACCGCCTTGGCGATGTCGGTGGCGTACACGGTGGAGCGCGCGAAGCCGGGCGTGGTCGTGAAGCCGACCTGGTTGTTCACGACGATGTGGACCGTGCCGCCCACGTCGTAGCCGGGCAGCTCGGAGAGGTTCAGGGTTTCCGCGACCACGCCCTGGCCCGCGAACGCGGCGTCGCCGTGCAGGAGGACGGGGAGTACGAGCTCGTGATCCGTGTCGTTGCACCGCGCCTGCTTCGCGCACACCATGCCCTCGACCACGGGGTCGACCGCTTCGAGGTGGCTCGGGTTGGCGGCGAGCGTGATCCCGATCGGTGCCGCGGCGCGGCTTTCGAACTTGCCGGTCGCGCCCACGTGGTACTTCACGTCGCCGGAACCCTGCGGCACGTTCGGGTCGAGCTCGCCTTCGAACTCGCGGAAGATCTGCGCGTACGACTTGCCGATGATGTTGGCGAGCACGTTGAGGCGGCCCCGGTGCGACATGCCCATCACGACTTCGGAAACCCCGTCGGCCGCGGCCGCGTCGAGCAGGAACGCGAGCAACGGGATCAGCGTTTCCGCGCCTTCGAGACTGAATCGCTTCTGCCCGAGGAACTTCGTGTGCAGGAACCGCTCGAACGCTTCGGCCGCATTCAGCCACTTGAGGATCTCGCGCTTGTCTTCGTCGGACGCTTCGGCGCGCACGCCCTCGAAGTGCTCCTGGATCCAGGCCTTCTGGTCGGGTTCCTGGATGTGCATGTATTCGACGCCGACGGTGCGCGCGTACGCGTCGCGCAACACGCCGAGGATGTCGCGGAGCTTCATCATCGACTCGCCTGCGAGCCCGCCGGTTGCGAACTCGCGATCGAGGTCCCAGATCGTGAGACCCCAGTGGATGGGATCGAGCTCCGGATGCGTGTGCGGCTTCTTCAACCCGAGCGGATCGAGGTTGGCGATGAGGTGACCGCGCACCCGGTACATGTTCACGAGGTGCTGCACCGCGATCGTCTTCTCGAGGTCTTCGACCGAGCCCGCGACCGGCCGGTGGTCCTGCGACCAGCGCGCGGGTTCGTAGGGAACGCCGAGGCTGGCGAAGATCTCGTCGTAGAAGCCGTTCTTGCCGGAGAGCAGATCGTGGATCGCGGCGAGCATCTCGCCGCTCTCGGCGCCCTGGATGATGCGGTGGTCGTAGGTGCTCGTGAGCGTGACGACCTTGCCGACACCGAGCTCGGCGAGCGTCTGCGGGTCGGCGCTCTCGTACTCGGGCGGGAACACGATCGCACCCACGCCGACGATCACGCCCTGGCCGGGCATGAGCCGGGGCACGGAGTGCATGGTGCCGATCGTGCCCGGGTTCGTGATGGTGACGGTGGTGCCCGCGAGATCGTCGGCACCGAGCTTGCCGTCACGCGCCCGCTTCACGAGATCCTCGTAGGCGGCGCGGAAGCTCGCGAAGTCGAGCGTGTCGGCGTTCTTCACGTTCGGCACCAGCAACGTGCGGGTGCCGTCGGGCTTCTCGAGGTCGATCGCGAGGCCGAGGTTCACGTGCTCGTGGTGGACGACGCTGGGCTTGCCGTCGACGACGCCGAAGCTCGCGTTCATCGCGGGCACGGTGCCCAACGCGCGGAGCACCGCGTATCCGATCAGGTGGGTGAAGGAGACCTTGCCGCCGTGGGCGCGCGCGAGATGGTTGTTGAGGATCTGCCGGTTGACCTCGAGCAGCTTCGCCGGCACCGCGCGCACCGACGTGGCGGTCGGCACTTCGAGGCTGGCTTCCATGTTCTTGACGATGCGGGCCGCGGCGCCGCGCAACGGTTCCGGGGTCTCGCCCGCGAGCACGACGGGACCTTTCCCGTCGTCGGCGGCCTTCGGGGCGGGTGCCGGCGTCGGCGTCGGTGCCGGTGCCGGTTCGGGCACGACCGCGACTTCGACGGGGGCAGGGGCGGGAGCGGGTGCGGGAGTCGACACGACCGGGGTGCCGCCGAGCTTGTAGTCGGCGAAGAATTCCCGCCAGCTCTCGGGTACCGCTTCCGGGTCGTCCTGGAAGAGGCGGAACATCTCGTCGACCATGCCCTCGTTCGGGCCGAGGTCGGGACGGTCCGTCGCCGTGGTGTCGGTCATGGAGATCTACTCCCAGTTGGTCGGCGGCGTGGTCAGCGGCGGACGAGATCGGCGAGCCGGAACGCGAGGTCGAGGCCCTGCCGCGCGTTCAACCGCGGGTCGCAGCGCGTTTCGTAACGCGATTCGAGATCTTCGCCGCGCACTTCGTCACCACCCCCGAGACATTCGGTCACGTTGTCGCCGGTGAGCTCCACGTGCACGCCGCCGGGCCACACATCGTGCTCGGTGCAGCACGCGAAGAACTGCTCGACCTCGTGCATCACCGCGTCGAAGTGCCGGGTCTTGTAGCCGCTCTCGTGCGCGTAGGTGTTGCCGTGCATCGGGTCGCAGGCCCACACGACCGGATGGCCGGCCCGTCGCACCGCGCGCAGCAGCGGCGGCAGATGCTCGGCGACATTATCGGCGCCCATGCGGCTCACGAGCGTGAGGCGTCCGGGCTCGCGGGCGGGATCGAGCCGGCGGCACAGTTCCACGAGCCCCTCGGGCGTGACGTCGGTTCCGACCTTCAGACCGATCGGGTTCTGCACGCCGGAGAGGAACTCCACGTGGGCGCCGTCGATCTGATGGGTGCGGTGACCGATCCACAACATGTGCGCGGAGCAGTCGTACCAATCGCCGGTGAGGCTGTCGCGGCGAGTGAGCGCTTCTTCGAATCCGAGGAGCAACGCTTCGTGCGACGTGTAGAAGTCGACCTCGTGGAGTTGGGCTTCCGCCTCGAGATCGATGCCGCACGCGGCCATGAACCGCAACGCCCGGTCGATCTCCTGCGCGAGCTCGTCGTAGCGCTTGCCTTCGCGCCGGCTCGCGATGAACTCGAGGTTCCATTGGTGCGCGCCGCGCAGATCGGCGAAACCGCCCTTGGTGAACGCGCGCAGGAGGTTGAGCGTCGCCGCGGCCTGGTGGTAGCCGCGCACCATCCGCTGCGGATCGGGCCGGCGCGCCGCGGCCGAGAACTCGAAGTCGTTGACGATGTCGCCGAGGTACGAAGGAAGCTCGATGCCGTCCCGCTTCTCGACCGGCGACGAACGGGGCTTGGCGAACTGCCCTGCGATGCGGCCGATCTTCAACGTCGGGACGCCGGTGCTGTAGGTGAGCACCAGCGACATCTGGAGGATCACCTTGAGCTTGTCGCGAATGTTGTCGGCGGAGAAGTCGGAGAACGATTCCGCGCAGTCGCCCGCGTGCAGGAGGAAACCCTTGCCCTCGGCGACGCGTGCGAGCGTGCTGCGCAACGTGCGCGCCTCGCCCGCGAACACGAGCGGAGGGAACGTGCGCAGCTCGTCGAGCGCGGCCGTAAGCGCGACCGCGTCGGGCCACACCGGTTGCTGCACGGCGGGGTACCGCTGCCAGCTCGTGGGTTCCCACTCGAGATTGGGAAGCGATGGCGCCGATGTCATAGGTAGTTGCCGGGCGGGCGTCCGCCCGGACCGGGCTCGAGCGCGCGGCGTTGGCGCATCTCCTCGAACTGCTGTTGCGCCTGCATCTGCTGCGTGAACAGCGTCGCCTGGATGCCGTGGAAGAGGCCTTCGAGCCAGCCGACGAGTTGGGCCTGCGCGATCCGCAGCTCGGCGTCGCTCGGCGCTTCGCTGGTGAACGGGAGCGTCACGTCGTTGAGCTCGCGGCGCAGATCGTCGGAGAGGATGCCTTCGAGCTCCTTGATGGAACGCTCGTGGATCTCCTTCAGCGCCCGGCGGCCGGCGTCGTCGAGCGGAGCGAGGCGGGCTTCGTCGAGCAGGGCCCGGACCATCGACGCGATGCGGATCAGCTTGGTCGGCCGGGAGACCTTCTCGCCGTCAGCGTCGTCGCCGGGGTTCTCGCCGTCGGCTCCGGGAGTTGCGAGCGCGTCGAGCACTTCGGGCGTTACAGGGTTGGACTCGGTAGCCGGGTCGATCGAGGTCACGGCGGTGCATGGTAATCGCCGGGCGCCGGCGACTCCTCTCGGATACTCGAGTCCGTCAGGTATGGCCGGTCAGCTCCGGCCAGTCAGGTCTGAATGATCACCAGCCGTTCTTCGGTCATCTCCTTCACGGCCCACTGCGGGCCTTCACGCGTGTTGCCGCTGTCCCGGTTTCCGCCGTAGGGCTGCTGGTCGGCGCGGAACGTCGGGACTTCGTTCACGAGCACGCCGCCGTAGTCGAGGGTGCGGGCGGCGCGCAGCGCGTCGGTGAGGTCGGCGGTGAAGATCGCGGCCTGGAGCCCGTAACGGGAGTCATTGGCGAGGCGGAGCGCGTCGTCGAGCGACGAATAGCTCGTGACGCCGACGACCGGGCCGAACACCTCGTTCGCCGACACGTTCATGTCGGGGGTGATGTCTCCGAGCACGGTCGGCGCGAGCACGCCGTCTTCGCGGATCTTGCCGCCCGCGAGGATCTCGGCCCCGCCCGCGACGGCTTCGTCGACCCACAACTGCACCCGGTCGCGTTCGCCGCTCGAGATCAGCGCCGAGACGTCGGTCTTCTCGTCGAGCGGATCGCCGACCACGAGCCCTTCCACCAACGGGACGAGCGCGTCGAGGAACTGTTCGCGTACCGACGCGTGCACATAGATGCGCTGGGTCGAGATGCACGACTGGCCCGCGTGACTGAAGCCGGCGACCGACACCTTCTTGGCCGCGGTCTCGATGTCGGCGCTGGGCTCGATGATCAGCGGCGCGTTGTTGCCGAGCTCGAGCCCGACCTTCTTGCGGGGCGCACGCGCCGCGGATGCCCCAGCCGACCTCGGGCGAACCGGTGAACGTGATGAGCGCGATGTCGGGATGATCGACGATCGTGTTGCCGACGGTTCCGCCGCTGCCGGTCACGACGTTGAGGTGGCCGGCCGGGAGGCCGCACTCGTCGAGCAGGATGCGCGCGAGCGTGAGCGCGGAGAGGGGAGTCTGGCTCGCGGGCTTCAACACCACCGGGCACCCCGCCGCGATCGCCGGGGCGAGCTTGTGCGCGACGAGGTTGAGCGGGAAGTTGAACGGGCTGATCGCGCCGATCACGCCGATCGGCATGCGCAACGTGAACGCGAGCTTTCCTTCACCGGCGGCGCTGGCTTCCATCGGCACCACGTCGCCGGCGAGTGTGCGCGCCGCGACCGCGGCGAACGTGAAGGTGGAGACGCAGCGTTGCGCTTCGACCCGTGCGGTCTTGATCGGCTTCGCGGCTTCGGTCGCGATGATGCGCGCGAGCTCCTCCGTGCGTTGACTCACGATCGTGGCGGCGCGGTCGAGGATCTCGGCCCGCTTCCACGTGGGCAGCGCGCCCGCATCGTGCACGGCTTTGGCCGCGCGCACCGCGTCGTCGACCTGGTCGGGACCACACTTCGGGACCCGGCCGAGGAGCTCGCCGTTGTAGGGCGCGCGGACCTCGATCCACTCGCCGGTGGTGATCGACGTCGTCGCCGATCGGGAGTTGCCAGTCAGCTGCAGTCATACGCCAGATCGTATGACCGTGGGTGCTACGAAGCGCTCGCGATCCGGCGGCGGGGGGCGGGCGAGTCGAGGGTGGCGAGATCGGCGAGGCGAGGGTCGTTCGAGAACACCTCGATGATCGGTTGGCGCAATCCGAGCCGGCGCTGCAGCTGCTCGACCGCGAGCTCCTGATCCCACATCACCAGCGTGACGACGATGCCCTCGCGCCCGGCGCGGGCGGTGCGACCGGAACGGTGCACGTAGCCCTTGTGCTCCTCGGGCGGGTCGAAGTGCACGACCACGTCGACGTCGTCGACGTGGATGCCGCGCGCGGCGACGTCGGTCGCGACCAGCACCACGTGGGAGCCGGACTGGAAGTCTTTCAGCGCGCGCTCGCGTGCCGACTGGCGCAGGTCGCCGTGGATCGCACCCGCGTCGACACCTTCGCGCTTGAGCTGCGACACGAGCCGGTCGGCGCCGCGCTTCGTGCGGACGAACACCATGGTGCGGGAGACGCCGGCCGCGATCGCGGCGAGCACCTTCACCCGGTCCATCTCGTGGACGCGCAGGAAGCGGTGCGTCATGTCGTCGATGGTCTCTTCGTCGGCCTCGACCTCGTGGCGAACCGGATCGGTCATGTAGCGGCGCACGAGCACGTCGACCTCGCGGTCGAGCGTCGCGGAGAAGAGGAACGTCTGGCGGTCGGTCGACACCTTGCGCATGATCCACTCGACCTGCGGCAGGAAGCCCATGTCGGCCATGCGGTCGGCTTCGTCGATCGCGAGCGTGCGCACCGCGTCGAGGTCGAGCTCGCCCCGCTCGAGCAGGTCGATCATGCGACCGGGAGTCGCGACGGCGACGGTGATCTTGCGTTGCAGGTTCTTCACCTGCTTGTCGAGCGACGTGCCGCCGTAGAACGCGGCGACGCGCATGCCGACCGCTTTGCCGAGCGGCGCGAGCACGTCGACGACCTGCTTCGCAAGCTCGCGCGTGGGCACGAGCACGAGCGCGGTGGGGTGGCCGGGAATGGGCTTGGCCGCGGTCTGGAGCATCGGCAGTCCGAACGCGAGCGTCTTGCCGGAGCCGGTGCGCGCCTTGCCGCACACGTCGCGGCCGGCGAGCGCGTCGGCGATGGTCGCCTCTTGGATGGGAAATGCCTCTTCGATGCCTTGTTCCGCGAGGGCATCGACGAACTCGGCCCGCAGGCCGAGATCTTTGAAGGTCGTCACTCTGTATGTCTCCTCGAACGTAGGTCAGGGAGGCCGATCCTCGGCTGGTCCGTGAGCTACTTCGGGACAAATGAGGTACGGCCGCGGGATCCGAAGGAAGGGAACCCGAAACACCATCCTACTTCACCCCTGGGAAGTGCCTGCGCCCGCTTGGGAAGGGACGTGCACCGGCGTAACGTCTGCGCATGCCGTACGCGACCCGACCGATGCACGACGCCGACTCGCACATCATGGAACCGCCCGCGTGGCTCGAACGTCATCTCGCGCCGGAGTACCGGGAGAAGCTGCCGGTACTTGGGCGCGGCCGACGATTCGAGCCGGCAAGGTTTCGACGTCGACCGCGTGCGCCGCGCGCACGCGAGCGCCGAGTACCGGGCCGAAGAAGTCGAGCAACTCATGTTGCGCAAGAACTTCCTCGCGACCGGTTCGTTCATCGAAGACGATCGACCGCGCGCGCTTGGAGCTGCTGGGCTTCGCGAGCCAGCTCGTGTTCGACACGTTCACGAGCTCGCATGTGTTGCGCATCGAACGCGAGGGTGACCAGGCGTTGGCGACCGAGGTCGCGCGCGGTCAGCACCGGGCGATGCTCGCCTGGTGCTCGGTCGACCCGCGGCTGTTGCCGGTGTGCGTCGTACCGCTCGGCGACATGGCCGCCGCGGTCACGCTCGGACGCGAAGCGATCGCCGGCGGCGCGGCTGCGCTCCAGATCGGCCAGTACTGCCCGCCCGGCCACTCGCCCGCGCACATCGAGCTCGAACCGTTGTGGGCGAGCGCGGCGGAAGCGGGCGTACCGATCGTGCTCCACGTGGCCGGGGCCGGTGGCAACGTGATGAACCCGGCCTACTTCGAGAACGGCCTGCCGCCGGTTCCCGACTTCCACGGCGGCGACACCAACTTCAAGTCGATCGACTACCTGTCGATCCCGCTGCCCGTGATGCAGACGCTGAACGCGTTCGTGATCGACGGCGTGCTGCAACGGCACCCGGATCTGCGGATGGGCGTGATCGAGGTCGGCGCGTCGTGGATCCCGAGTTGGCTGCGCCAGCTCGACTCCGCGCACGAGGCGTTCCGCAAGAACGAAGAGCGGTTGCAGAACATGGAGATGCGCCCGAGCGAGTACGTACGCCGGCAGGTGCGCGCGACGCCGTACCCGCACGAAGACACCGGGTGGACGATCGCGAACGCGGGCGCCGAAGTGTGCATGTTCTCGTCCGACTTCCCGCACGTGGAAGGCGGCCGCAACCCGATCGCGCGCTTCGAGCGCAGCATGGACGCGGCCGGCATCGGCGAAGACGCGCGAGCGCCACTTCTACTGGGACAACTTCGTCGACCTCCTCCGCCCCGTCCTCGAACGCCGCAACGCCCGTCGGCTCGAACTGCCCAGTGACTCGACCACCTTGCGTGACTTCACCAGTTCGGATAGCGCGGGCAAGTCACGCAAGATCAAGAAAAACGGGGGGCGCGTCGAAGCTGGCTTTGCGGGCGCTGCGGCGCAGCGCGTTGAGGACGGCGCGGCCGGCGAGGGCGATGAGCAGCGCGTTGGTGATGGCGCGGCCGGTGTCCCAACCGAGCGACGTCGTGACGTCGAACACGAGATACCGGTGCAGGTTCTCCGCGAGCGGCGCGCCCGGGTACGAACGACAGGCTCGTGTCGGCGCCGAGTGTGAACGGCCAGAACGACAGGTTCAGCACGAGGCCGTAGAAGAACGCCGACGCCGCGCCGTACGCGGCGAGCATCGCGATCTCGCGGCGGCCACTCGCGCTGGGGAGCAGGCCGGCGCCGAGGCCGATCCATGCGCACGCGAACATCTGGTACGGCATCCACGGTCCGACACCACTGGTGATGAGTGCCGACGCGAAGAGCGTCGTGCAGCCGAGGCTGAACCCGAAGCCGGGCCCGAGCGCGCGGCCCGAGACGATGAGCAGGAAGAAGATCGTCTCGACGCCCGCGGTTCCCGCGCCGAGCGGGCGCAGCGCGGCGCCGAGCGCCGACAGCACGCCGAGCAGGGCCAGCGCCTTGGAGTCGAGGCCGCCTTCCGAAAGTTGGGCGAGCACGACTGCGAGCACGAGCAGCAACAACGCGCCGAAGATCACGGGCGCGACGCTGCTCGCGCCCAGGCTCGATCCCGGCGCGACGAAGAACGGCCACGCGAACGCGACGACGCCGAACACCGACGCGACGCGTGAGCGCGACGATCGTCCGGGGCCCGATGCGCACGGCCCTCACCGACGCGCTCATGGGGCCGCCTGCGCGAACACGCCCGCGGCGCGTACCTGCTCGACCGTGAGCCACGGCTGCGGTGCGAGGATCTTGGCGACCTGCGGCGCGAACGCCGGTGAGGCGACGATGACCGTCGTCGGTGGGACCGTCGGCGACGATCTCGCCTTCGGCCATCACGACGACTCGGTGCGCGCTGGTCGCGACGAACTCGACGTCGTGGGTCGACACGACGATCGCGTGCCCGTCGGCCGCGAGATCGCCGAGTATCCGTGCGAGCTCGCGCTTGGCCCGGTAGTCGAGGCCGCGCGTCGGCTCGTCGAGGAGCACGACCGCGCGGCGACGCCGCGAGCTGCACGGCGAGCACGAGCGCGAGCCGTTGCCCTTCGGAGAGGTCGCGCGGATGCGCGTCGTCGTCGATGCCGGGCGCGAGGCGGTCGAGCGTGACCCGTGTGAGTCCGGGCTTCGCCTGCGACTCGCGATCGGCTTGGGCGAGCTCTTCGCCGACGGTGTCGAGGTAGAGCAGGTCACCCGGCGATTGCGGAACGAGGCCGACGAGCGCGCGCGACTCCGACGGGGAAAGGTCCCCGGGATCGCGGCCGCCGATGTCGACCCGCCCGCCTTGCCGAGCGCCGCTGCCCTGTAGCGCCCACAGGAGTGACGATTTCCCGGCGCCGTTGCGGCCCATGAGCGCGACGATCTCGCCCGCGCGTAGCTCGACGCCGAGGTTGCGCACCGCGACGACTGGTCCGTAGCGAACCACGATCCCGCGAGCCGCGAGCAATGTCGGACCCGACGCGATCGCGCCGCGTGACGGCGCGCGGCGCAGTCACCGTCGCGAGGCGTTCGAGCAGTGGTGCGGCCCGGCGGCGCGCGTCGCGCACCGACAGGGGGAGCGGTGACCATCCCGCCAGGCGACCCAGCTCGACGATCGGCGGCGCGACACCCGTGCGCGCGAGCAGCTCGGTCGGATCACCGTGCTCGACGGTTCCGTCGCCGGGTACGTAGACGATCGAGTCGGCGTACTGCACGACCCGTTCGAGCCGGTGCTCGGCCATCACGACCGTGACTCCGAGATCGTGCACCAACCGCGTGATCGTCGCGAGCACCTCTTCGGCCGCGGTCGGATCGAGCGCCGATGTGGGCTCGTCGAGCACGAGGACCTTGGGATGCGCGGTGAGGACGGCGCCGATCGCGACCCGCTGCAGTTGGCCCGCCGACAGCTCGTTCAGCGCCCGGTTGCGCAGTTCGGCGAGGCCGAGCAGATCGAGCGTCTCCTCGACCCGCTTGCGCATGATCTCGGGCGCGATCGCGAGTTGCTCCATGCCGTAGGCGAGCTCCTCTTCCAACGTGTCGGTGACGCAGCCCGCGAGCGGATCCTGCGTCAACACGCCGACGACATCCGCCAGCTCGCGCGGCGGGTGCGTGCGCGTGTCGCGGCCGTCGACCGTGACGATCCCGGAAAGCAGGCCGCCGGTGAAGTGTGGAACGAGACCGTTGATCGCGCCGAGCAACGTCGACTTGCCCGAGCCGGTTCCGCCGATCACGACGCACAACTCGCCTGCGGGAATCGTGAGATTCACGTCGCGCAGGGTCGGCCGCTCGGCGTCGGGATAGGTGATGGTGACGTGCTCGAAGCGGATCATGCGTGCGATCCGATCGGTTCTCGCGTCGACGCGTCGTCGGCCGTGAGGTCGATCGGCTCCTGCGACCGGCTGACCGGCGCCTGGGCAATCGGCGGCGGCGGGGTGAGCACTGCCGGCAACGCGGCGATCAGGATCGCGGCCGCAGGCAACAGCGGGAGGGTGGGCCAGGCGGGCGGGAAGATCGACGGGTTGAGCGCGGCCGCGTTCTGGCTCCCGACGATGATCAACGCGACCGCGGCCGCGATGCCCGAGACCGACGTTGCCCATTCCGCGAACGCCCAGATGTCGGGCCGGTACCGCGTGCGGCGCACGCGCCGGCCGCCGAGCAGCAGACCCGCGGCCGCGAGCCCGATGCCCACGCCGAGCATCGGCGCGCCCAGTGCGCGCGGGGTTGTGGTGTCGAGCAAACCGTAGAGACCGGTGCACAGCCCGAGCAGACCGCCGAGGAGCAGCGCGGTGGTGACGCGGCGCACCCGCGCCGGAACCGCGCCGATGCGGCCGTAGCCGCGTGAGTCCATCGCGGCCGCGAGTTGGAACGAGCGCTCGAGTGTGTCGTGCAGTACCGGCATCGCGATGCCGCGGATCGCGCGGCGGCCGCGGGAGGTGTCGCCGCGCAGCTTGCGCGCCCGGCGCACGCGTTGCGCGCTCTCGACGAGTTGGGGCGCGACGGTGACCGCAACGGTGATCGCCACGCCGAGCTCATAGAGCGCGGCAGGCAGCACGCGCAGCGCGCGCTTCGGGTTCGCCAACGTGTTGGCCGCACCGATGCAACACAACAGCGTGGCGAGGCGGAACCCGTCGTAAAACGCGGCGAGCACGTTCTCGGCGCTCACCGGGCCGCCGAGCCGGACCCCGGCCATGAAACCGGGTAACGGAATCTCGGGCAGCGTGAACAGCACGTGTTCGCCGGTGGTATCGCCACCACCGAAAACGATGCGGAACAGCACTCGGATGGCAATCACCGCGATACCGAGCAGGAGGTAGAACTTGAACGCGCGCGCCCACGGTGCTTCGGTGCGCCGGGCCGCGACGACTGTGCCGGCGACGGCGAGCACCAGCCCGAGCAACAACGGGTTGGTGGTGCGGCTGGCCGCGGTCGCGAGTCCGATCGCCCAGATCCACCACGCGATCGGGTGGACGATGCGCGGCAGCCGATGCGCCGCGATCGAGCTCACGCTGGTCTCACGCCGCGCTAGCGGCCGGTCGGGCCCGGTGAACGCGAACGCGCCCGCCGCGAGCCCGCCCACGATCACGATCGCCAGGATGGCACCGACCGGTGAACCCGAGTTGTTGTGCGGGGAGCGGACCCGACGCCGATCGTTCGACGATGCCGACGGTGGTGCTCGTCGACGCGGCGGAGCGCGTCGTCGCCCGCGTCGTCGTGGTGGTCGGCTTGGGCTTGGCGGGTTTGATCGTGGTGGTGGTCGATCCCAGTGCGACGACGGCCGGATCGGTCGTCGTCGCCACGAGCGGGCCGGTCGTAACCATCGGACTGGTCGCGGGCGGGAGCGTCGCGGCGGTGACCGGTGGCTGCGGCCGAGTGGGCGGGGGCGCGGCGCTTGTGGTCGTGGTCGTCGGCGGGATCGCGGCCGCGGGCGCGACGCCCGGTTGCGCGTGATTGCCGAACGCGAACGCCTCGATGGTTCCGGGCTTGGGGTGGAAGTCGAGCACGCCCAGCGCGCTGTAGGTCCAGGCCGAATCCGATGGCTTCGCATTCCAGTACGCCCAGTACGCCGATGGTGAAGGCGTCACCGCGCACGCATCTTGTTTGGGCGAGGGCAGGTTGTCGATCCGGCAAACGAACGCGTCGCCGTACTGCGCGGTGCCCGCGGTCGTGAACCCGGCTGCGTGCAACGCGATCAGTCCGTTGGCCGGGTGGCCGGGTGCGCAGCCGCGCTCGATCTTGCCGCCGCTGAAATGGGTGAAGTCGACGATGACGGTGACACCCGTCGTCGTCGTGCACGCCGATTGCGGTGCCGCGCCGCCGCCGTCGGTGCAACGAACCCGACGACCGCCGACGCGACGACCGCGAGGATCGCGATCGCCACGCCGAACGTCGTCTTCATGCTTGTCTCCTACGTCCCGCTCGATCAGCGCGAAAGCCGTCAACACGGTGTGAGCGGCAGGATCGTCGATGCAGTCGAGAGTGCGATCGGGAGCGGCTTGCTCGCCATCGCGGGAACCGCCTGCACCGTCGCGAACACGTTAGGGCTCGTGCTTCCGGGGAAGAAGAACGCTCCGTAGCCGGGCTGCGCGCATCCGAGTTGATAGCTCGCGAGTGCAGTGAACGGCGTGTGCGTTCCCTTGTTCCACTGCGTCTGAATCGGCGTTCCACTCACGGCAATCAGTGCCTGGATCACGAGCGCAGTCGAGTCCGGGTCGGATGCCTGGTTGGCGGCGGCGATGAACGGGAAGCCCCCGTCGCTCGACTGGATCGCCTTCAAGCTCAGCTGGGTCGTGTTGGCCAGTGGCTTGCTGCCGTACGCGGCGAGGCCCTGCACCGCCATTCCCGTGCTGTTCGTGTCGGGTCCGGTGAACGAACTCGCGTTCGCGGCCGGGCACGCAGTCGTCGGGTTCGCCCGGTACGAGGTCCACAAACCGTTGGCGCACTGCTGCTTGCTCAGCCAGTTGATGCCGGCGGTCACGTGCGCATCGGTACGCGGCGTGTTGACCGACTTCAGTGCCGCCAGTGCGAGGGCCTGGCGGAACGCGCCGTCGTAGGTCGGGTCCTGCGCGCCGAACAGCCCGGCATCGGCGCCGGTCGTGCGCTGGGTGGCGAGCAGCCGGTTGACCAGGTTGTTCTGCGGCGCGGTGCCGCCGAAGTGGCGGGGATTCGTCGCGTTCGCGACCGCCGCCATGATGTATTCGGCCAATGCGCCGGCCGAGTCCTTGCCGCCGAGCTGGATCTGGCGTGCCGATCTTGGTCTCGAGGTAGTTGATCGCCAGGTTCGGACGCGGGCTTGTCGACGCCCGCGGCCCGCAGGCCCATCACCGCATACGCGGTACTGGTGACGTCTACGGCCCCGAAGGTCTTGACGAAACCGTGGTTGGCCTTGATCTGGTTGGCGAGCCATTGCGCGCCGCGTTGGGCACGTTGCGCGGTGGTTGGCGGAGTTGCGCTTGCACTCGCGGCGAGTACGCCACCCAGGGCCAAGCTGATGACCCCCAAGCCGATAACAGCTGCGGCGACGAAAGCGCGCAATCCGCGACGCGCCTTGAAGTCGGATCCCATTCGGTGTTCCTTTCGAAACGGCTGCGCGGCTTCACCCACGCGGCCGGTCCGACGAACACCCCCTGCGCGCTGACGCAGGAAACGTTATCGGGCAGAACGCCCGGGCTCCGTCCGCTTGCCTCGACGGTGTATTGGAGCCCGTCCCGGCGGGTGCTCCGGCTCGTTCACCCGTGATGACCTTCACGGGCGAACCTACGGTTGCGGGTCAGCGCCGGCATTCGACCGGCTTCCCCCGCTTGGGGACAGGGGGCTGAGCATAGCGACGCGCCCCGAGGCTGTCATGCTAGGAAGGGACGCCATGAAGGCCATGACACGAAAGGAGCAACGCCGATCTCGGTGCAGCTCTACACACTCCGCAAGCAGACCGCCTCCGACTTCCCGGCCGTGCTCGCACGGCTCGGCGCCAAGGGATACGTCGGCGTCGAGTTGGCCGGCTTCGGCGACCTCACGGCCGAGCAGCTCCGCCAGTCGCTCGACTCTGCCGGCCTGGCGGTGTCGAGCGCGCACGTGGGCTTCCAGGATGCGGCCGAATTCGCAGCCGCGCTCGACGCGCATCGCGCGCTCGGTTGCGACACCGTGGTAGTTCCGATGCTCGGCGCCCGATTCGTTCACCGATCCCGACACGGTGCGCGCCGCGGCCGATGGCGTGAGCGCGCTCGATGCCGTCGCGCGCGAGCGCGGAATGACGCTCGGCTACCACAATCACTTCTGGGAGCTCACGAAGATGCCCGACGGCCGCCCGGCGTTGTTGCACTTCTTCGATCATGTCGCACCGACCGTGTTCGCCGAGGTCGATATCTACTGGGCGCAGGTCGGCGGTTCGGATCCGAAGGAGCTCGTGGCCGAGCTCGGACCGCGGGTCGGCTTGCTGCACGTGAAGGACGGACCGGCCGACGAGCCGCCGAGTCCGATGGTTGCCGTCGGCGACGGCGTGGTCGACGTGCCGGGTGTGCTCGCCGCGAGCCCGAGCGCGCGAGTGGCACATCGTCGAGCTCGACCGGTGCGCCACCGACATGTTCGACGCGGTCGAGAAGAGCTACGACTACCTCGTCGGCAGCGGCCTCTCCCGGGGTCGCTCGTGAGCGCGTCTGCGAGCCGCCCGCAGTGCGGGTCGCGATCGTCGGGTGCGGAGTTATCAGTCGCGCGTACGCGCACACGATGCGCAAGCTCGGTTTCATCGAGCTCGTTGCGTGCGTCGACGATGCGCCCGGTCGGGCCGACGAGCTCGCGAGCGAGTACGGGGCGACGGCGCAGCACGCTCGACGCGGTGCTGAACGATCCCGACGATCGACGCGGTGGTGAACCTCACGCCGCCCCTCGCCCACGCGGCGGTGATCCGCGCCGTGCTCGAAGCGGGCAAGGCCGCGTTCAGTGAGAAGCCGCTCGGCGTCGAGCTCGACGAAGGTTCGGCACTCGTGGATCTCGCCAACGCGGCGGGCATCCGGCTCGGTTGTGCGCCCGACACCTTCCTCGGCGCCGGTCTCCAAACCGCACGCGCCGCGATCGACCGGGGCGACATCGGGGAGCCGCTCGCGGCGAACGCGTTCATGCTCGGTTCGGGACCCGAGATCGTGGCACCCGAACCCCGCGCTCTTCTACCAACATGGCGCGGGCCCGTTGTTCGACATGGGTCCCTACTACTTCACCGCGCTCGTGCAGTTGCTCGGCCCGGCGCGCGCGATCAGCGCCGCGGCGCGGGTCTCGCGCGCGAGCGCCCGATCCTCTCGGAACCGTTGCGCGGCCAATTGATCGACGTGGAAGTACCGACCCACGTGAGCTCGCTGGTCGAGTTCGAGTCGGGGCCGATCGCGACGCTCGTTACGAGCTTCGACGTGCAGGCGTCGCGGTACCGCAACATCGAGGTGTACGGGACCGAGGCCACGCTTTCGGTTCCCGATCCGAACACGTTCGGTGGACCGGTGATGATCCGGCGTGCCGGCGACCAGCAGTGGAACGAGATCGAGCTGCTGCCGGCGCACCTGCCCCAACAGCGCGGGATCGGCCTCGCCGACATGATGTGGGCGCAGCGCACCGGGCGCGCGCACCGCACGTCGAGCGCGCTCGCGTTGCACGTGCTCGAGTTGATGGCGGGTGCGCTCGCCGCGGCCGGCACCGGCCAACGGGTGGATCTGCGGACGACCTGCGAACGGGCCGATCCGTTGCCGGTCGATTTGGCGCCGAACACGTTCGACGACTGACCGGAGGATCACATGGAAACGCTGCGCCTCGGCATCGTCGGATCCGGGTTCAACGCCCAGTTCCATCTGCGCGCGCTCGAGAGCGTGCGCGGCGTTGACGTGGCGGGGATCACATCCCGCACCCCGCCGACCGCGCTCGCGGCCTCGGTGCGCGAACGCGGTCTCGGCGAGGCGCGCGTGTTCGCGACCGTGCGCGAGATGGCCGAGAACGTCGACGTGGTCGCGATCTGCAACGCCAACTCGAGCCGAGTCGACGTGATGGAGGAGATCGCGGCCGCGGTCGACGGCGGAGCGCGTCTGCGCGGATTGATCTGCGAGAAGCCGCTGGCGCGCAACCTTCCCGAAGCGCGCCGCGTCCTGGAGCTGACCAAGCGCGTCGGCGCGCCCACCGCGTACTTCGAGAACCAGATCCACATGAAGATGCTGCAGCAGGCACGCGTTCAGCTCGCGGAGTCGGCGGCGGCAATGGGTCCGCTCACGCTCGTGCGCGCGGCCGAGGAACACGGCGGACCGCATAGCGCATGGTTCTGGGATCCCACCCAGCAAGGTGGAGGCGTGCTGTCCGACATGGGGTGCCACAGCATCGCGGTCGGCCGGTACCTGCTCACGCCGGGCGGCAAGGCGCTCTCGTTCCTCGAACCGCAGTCGGTATCCGCGCACGTCAGCCTGCTCAAGTGGGGACAGCCGCGCTGGCGCGAGGAGCTCTGGCAACGCCACGGCGTCGACTACTCGCGCGTGCCGGCCGAAGACTTCGCGACCGGGCTCGTGACGTATCGCAATCCCGAGACCGGGCAACACACGCTCGCGCAGTTCACGGTGTCGTGGATGTACGACAAGCAGGGATTGCGGCTACTCGTCGACGGGATCGGACCCGGCTACGCGCTCGAGGCGAACAGCTTGCGCTCACCGCTCGAGGTCTTCATCGGCGATGCGGCCGCGTCGTCGGTGGCCGACGCCGAGCTCGCGCTCGAGAAGGCAACCGCGTCCGCAGGGTCTGCTCGCGATCCAGCCCAACGAGCCCGACCTGTACGGCTACACCGACGAGAACCTCGACGCGTTCGCGGCGTTCCGCGAGGGTCGAAGCGCGTTGCTCGACTTCGACGACGGGTTCGAGGTCGTGCGCCTCACGATGGCCGCGTACCTGTCGGCCGAGCAGGGTCGCACGGTCGACCTCACCGATGCGGACACGCTCGCGTTGCTCGACGACTACGTGCCGCTCATCCAGCAGGGGCGGGGGCGGGAGGTATTCCCGGAACCGGCGCAATCATGAGTTGGGTCACCGCGCCCGTCGGCAGCTGATGGTCGAGGTACTTGCTCGGACGCCGGTTGAGGGTCGGTTCGAGCACGTGTGATTCTTCACCGACCACGGTCGGGGTAACTCGCGCGTGGGAACTCCCGCAGGATGGTCTGCGGAAATTCCGAGACGAGTACGAGCCGGCGACCCTGGGCGCGCCATTGCGTCGCGAGCGTCAGCAGGTTGGGCGCGTTCGACCGGCCCAGCATCACCAATACCGGGACCTTGCAGAACGAGCGCAGCGTCTGCGGGTCGCTGCGATACGCGGCGGACTGCGGCCGGGTGACCTCGGCCAGCATGACGACCGCGCCCTTCGGGCCGATCTTCCGGCACGCGTCGGTGATCACCGGCATGAGACCGCGTTGCTCGGTCATCTGCGGGACGTTGCGAATCGTGTTGAGCGGCACCAGTACCGCGGCCACCGCGAGCACGACGACCGCGAACCTGCGTTCGGCCAGGGCCGGACGCTCCCGGTTTCGGGCGACGACGCACAGCAAACCGAACGCGGCCAGGATGACGCCCGGGAGCACCGCGGGAAGCAATCGCCGCGCCGCCCAGACCTGATCAGGGGTGGTACTCGGCCACCACAGTGAGAGCAGCGCGGGCGGACCCAGGATCAGGGCGATCGTGGCGGGCTGGATCCGCAGCCGGCCTCGCACGAAGAGATACGTGAGCGCCGCGACCCCCGCGATGCCGAGTAGCAGCGTGAGCGGGCCGAGATACCAACTGATCCACTGCACCGACAGCTCGGAGTAGCGCCGGGTCGGCTCGATCTTCAGATGGTCGAGTCGCTGCACGAGTGCGACCGTCGCGTCGAAACCACCGCGTGCTTTCTGGAGGAGCGGACGCACGAACCAGGCACCGATCCCGAGCACCACGACCGCTCCGCACGCGATCTTGGCCGCAGTCTCGCGACGGTTGCGAAGTCGCTCGACCAGCTCCGGTCGGCGCCGGTGACGGCGCACGACGAAGATCGACGCGATCGTGATGAACGTTCCGAGTATCGCGACGCGAATCAGGTTCGGCTGGAGTGTCGCCAGGTACTCACGATCCCGGAGCCACAGATCGGTACCCGCGATGAGCAGCCCGACGCCGATGCCCTCGCCGCAGCCGATCATGCCTTCGGTGAGCAAACGGCGATCGGCGTGCTTGGCGCGTAGCCAGACCACCGCGAACAAGATCGGGACTCCGAGCAGGAACACGACGCCGTCGGCGCGCACGGCTACGAGGAGTCCCAGCAGCAGACCCGCGCCGAAGCCGGTGCCCGCGCTCCGCAACGTCCGGCGGTCGAACAACATCCAGATCGCGCTGAACAGCAGCAGCTGCAGTGGGATATCCGCGGTGCTGTCGCGCGAGAACGAGACCTGCGGCATCGTGAGCGCGAGCGTCGCCGTGGCCGCGAGCGCGGCGAACGGGTGGCGCAACAACCGCGCCGCGACGAGATAGAAGACCAGCAGCGATATGCCGCCGAGCACCGGAACCGCGAGGAACATCCACCGGTCGCCGCCGAGATGCTGGGCTTCGGCGAGCGTCGCCGAGAACATGTGGGACACGTCGAACTCGAGGTGCGAACCGCGCGGCGTCATGCCGGTGGACGACGCGACGAACGGCGCGGTCTTGGTGAACGGTCCGACGTAGGGGTGGACGTCGAGCGTGCCGTGCTCGGCGATCCATTTGCCGGCATCGAGGTAGCTCACGCCGCCGCGATTGAGTTGCACGTGCTTCGCCGCGTTCTGGCCGTTCCAGATCGTCGTGATCAACGAGATCACGACGGCGCCGATCGCGCCGACCTTGGATGCCTCGGTCGCGTTGCCCTCGGATCGGGCCAACGGTCGCGTCAAGAGCGCGAGTCCGATGAATGCCAGCGCGCCGAGCGCAATCCAGAGGGCCGGCCGGAAGAGCCCGATGTCGGCGAGAACGAGGCCCACCGCACCGAAGGCGGCGAAGGCGAGCACACTCCCGAGCGCGACGACGCGCACCCAGAGCGGCTCGTTCAGCTGACCCACTCGTGCTCCCATGCGTTCACTTTTGGTGCCCGTCGGACGATACCTCTGGCATGCCGGGTACTTTCGTCTCTATGTCTCGCCGCCTTTTGCTTCCCGTTGTCGCGTTGATGATCACCTTCGCCGGAGTATCGACTCCGGTCGCGGCCGGATCCGCGCCCGGCGCTGCCGCGCCGGTTCGTGCCGCGGTCGCCGCGCCGCGGCGAATCTCGCGGCGGTGCACCTCAAGCTCAAGCTCGAAGCGTCGGGTCTGACCGATCCGATCGCGATCGCGTGGAAAGCCGGCGACCCGCGCATGTACGTGGCCGAACAGAACGGTCACGTGCGGATCGTCGATCACGGGCGCATCGTCGGGACCGCGTTGACACTCTCGGTATCGGGCGGAAGCGAGCAGGGCCTGCTCGGGCTGACGTTCGCGCACGACGGCAAGAAGATGTATGTGGACTACACGGACCCCGCGGGCGACACGCATGTTGTCGAGTACACGATGAGCGGCACGCACGCGGTCTCGCCGCGGGAGTTGCTGTTCCAGGCTCAGCCCTTCGACAACCACAATGGCGGGCAGGTGCACGCTCGCCGCCGACAACCTGCTCTACATCGGTTTGGGTGACGGAGGCAGTGGCGGCGACCGCAGGGCGACGGCAACGGGCAGAACCGCAACACCTGGCTCGGGAAGATCCTGCGCATCGACCCGCGTCCGTTGAACGGAAAGCCGTACCGGATCCCCGCGAACAACCCCTTCCGTCGGCGCGCCGGGCGTCAAGCCGGAGATCCTGATGTACTGGGGCTGCGCAACCCGTGGCGCTTCTCATTCGACCGCGCGACCGGCGACATGTGGATCGGCGACGTCGGCCAGGACCACTTCGAGGAAGTCGACTACACGAAGAGCGGCCACGTCGGCATCAACTTCGGATGGAACCTGCGTGAGGGTCTCCACCCGTACCAAGGCGGCGCGTGCCTCCGGGCGCGCGACGACCCGCTCTTCGAGCGCTCGCACGCGAGCGGCGACTGCGCGATCGTCGGCGGCTATGTGTATCGCGGCGCGATCAGTGCACTGCGCGGCGCGTATCTCTACGGCGACTTCTGTACCGGGGAGATCCGCGGCGCGGTGCAGTCGAGTGGAACCGTGACCCAGCGCCGCGATCTCGGGCTCAACGTGCCGCAGATGTCGACGTTCGCGGAGGGCCCGAAGGGCGAGCTCCACGCGGTGTCGCACAACGGCAAGATCTACCTGATCGCCGCAGCTTGATCAGGAGTCGCCGGTACCGAGCATGGCGACGAGGATGCCCGTCTCCTCGGCCCGCGCTCGATGAGCGTGTCGATCGACGCAACGCGTACACCGAGCGCGGCGAACACCTCCGCCGGATCCCGACGGGGTTCGTGAGCGAACGGGGGCGGGTCGAACGCGGCCCGAGCAAGTGACTCGCCCGCGATAACTACGCGCGCCAGGGGATCGGTGATCTCCTCCGGGTCGTCGTGATGTGCGCGCAGCGTGTCGACGACTGTCGTTGGCAGCTTCCACGCCTGGAGCGCGTCGGCGCCGAGCGCGGCGTGGTCGCCACCGTAGGTCGCGAGCTCGTAGTCGAGCAGTGAGTCGGACTCCGCCGCGCCGGTCGCCATCCGCGCTTCGTAGCCGGCCCGGTCGTAGCGGAAGAGCAGCGCGACGCCGAGATCGTGCATGAGGCCGGCGCAGATCGCGTCGCCGTGGGGAACCGAGTGCATGCGGGCGGCGATCGCGCTCGACGCGGCGACCGCCACCGAGTGATTCCAGAAGCCGGGCGGGAGATCTTCGGGCTTGCCGAACATGCCGCTCGCGCTGCTGATGACCAGCGTCCGCATCGTGGTGCCACCGAGCGCCACGACGGCCTGGTCGACACTGGTCACGCGGCCCGACATTCCGAAGTGCGCCGAGTTCGCGAGCTGCAGCACCCGAGCACAGACGCGGGGGTCGGATTCCAACACGGCCGCGATCTCCGCCGCGCTCGTTCGGATCGTCGAGCACGACCACACCGCGTGATGTTGCCGCATGCTGCATGGGCAGCTCGGCGAGCAATGCGGCGACGTCGATGCTGCTCGATCGGTTCGAGCTCTTGCGATGGCTGCGAGTGTCGGGATTGTCGTCGGCGACGGCGACTGCCGCGTTCGAACGACGCGCACCCCACTTCGGCATTCTGATTCGTCCCCTGGCTCGGCTTCCTGGCTTCCCATCGGACACCCCGGTGCGGGGCCTGAGTGCGGGACGCCGAAGCGGCCGGGAATCGGACCAGGAGTCCGGCTGATGTCAGGTTTGTTCCGCTCCCGCGGCGCACGTCGAGGAGGTGATGGTGCACTTCGTGCACGGTGTGCACCGCGACCCAACGCAACGACCGCTCGAGAGTGGTGGGGTAGTTGTACATCAGCGTCCGTTCCCACTCGGTTGCGTCGAGGCGCGCCAGGTCGTTCGCGAAGAGATCGGCGGCGTCGACGAGTTGCGCGCGCGACGGCGATCGGATCTTGCTCCGCGTAGCCGTCGTGTTCGACCCGTTCGTCACGGCCCATCGGATCGACTGACGGTTTGACCATGCGCCGAGCGGCGAGCACGCGTTCGCGCTGCACGAGCAACACGTCGCGGATGTGACAGCCGTATTCGAGCGGCGACCAAGCGTTTGGGCGCGGCCGGGTGCGAAGACCCTCGGCACCCCCGGTGAGGATCGCGGCAATGTCACCGGCACCGCTCACGATCGCGGCGCCCGCCGCCGGCGCCTGGTCGAGGTCGTATTCGAATCCACACTCCTCGCAGCGGTCCACGGGCCCACGTTACGGCCGTCGCGTCTCGAAGGGCCCGGTAATTCTCGCGTCGGTGTAACGATGGGGGACCCTCGGGACAAGTACGGGGCATGACATCGATACGAGGCAATGAAGTGCACGATGCGCCGCTCGGTGGAATCGACGAGCTGCTCGCGGACGCGAATCCGGTGGACGGAGAGGACCTGGCCGCGTTCGAATCGGCTCGGGGTTTCGACGACCTGTTCGACCGGATCGTCGAGGTCGACGCGAACGACGACGCGAGGCAGCAGACCGCTCCCGCGCGGCGACGCCGGTCGCGCCGAACCGTCGCGAGCTTGGCGCTCGCGGCGACGCTGCTCATCGGCGGCGCGACCGCGGCCGCGGCCGGTTGGTCGTCGGCGCACACCGGATTCTTCGGACACAAGGGTGAGACCGAGAACGACACGAGCGAGTGGCTCGACCTCAGGGCCGACGATGCACCGCGAATTGCGGCGCACCTCGCCGCGGGCATCCCGTTTGCGCCGGGCGACAGCGCGCAGGCGTACATCCCCGGACTGGTGCGCACCCCCGGTCTCATGCAAGTCACGGGGATACGCGCGGTATCTGACGGAAGACGCGTTGTGCGGATGGTGGGGATCGTGGTTGCAAGCTGAACGCGAAGGAAACGCAACCGATCAGGCGCGCGCGACCGCGGTGCTCCGAGCGGCGCCGACCTGGCCGATCGTCGTAGCTACCGACGGCGGTGGCACTGTCACGTTCTACGAACAGATCGCGGCGTCCGCCCGGCGCGGCGACCCGTCGGTCGTCCAACAGGCGTTCACCGCGAACTGCGAAACGCTGCCCCGGAACTGGGAGCACAAGTGAGCGCGCCCGGAGGTTCCGACGACCGACTGCCCGACGATCGAGTGGACGGCGATCGCAGCGCGCGTTTCGAGGAGTTGTACCGCTCGACGAGAACCGACGTGCTCGGGTATCTCCTGCGGCGCACGCCGCAAGCGGAAGACGCGGCCGATCTCCTCGGCGAGGTGTATCTCACCGCATGGCGTCGCATCGACGACGTGCCCGAGGGCGACGATGCGCGACTTTGGTTGTTCGGTACCGCCCGCCACGCGCTCGCCAACTCGTATCGCAAAGACGAGACGCGCCGGAGCATGGCCGATCGTCTGCGAGTGGAGCTGCATGCGAGCGGCATCGGGCGCGTCGGCGCTGATCTGACGAGCGATCGGGACGTGGCACTGCACGAGGCGCTCGCCGCGTTGGAACCCGACGCCCGTGAGCTCCTCACCCTCACCACGTGGGAACAACTCACGCCGGCGCAGCTCGCCAAGATGACAGGCGTTGCGGCAGGGTCAGTGAGAGTGCGGCTGCATCGCGCCCGGCGTCAACTACGCGCCGAGCTCCGCGACTCGGTGTCGAGTGCGCGGCCGACGCCGACCTCGTCGAAACGAGATCGAACGTGCGCTGACGCGGAAAATGGTGTGCGAGTACGGCTAGCGGTCCGTTGCTTGCGTTGGTGAGCGTGCTCCTTGCGACCCTCAATCCGTGAGTTGCTCGGTATCCGTATCCAACCTCGCGACGGACCGCTAGTCGCCCTACTCCGCTACTTGCGGACCTGCACCGCTAAGGCAGGCCCGTCGCAACATACCGGAGCAGCACCGGTAATTCGGGGAGTGAGCCGGACGGACTACACGTACTGTCCGGCTGTGAATCCCGCTCGGATCGATGTTCCCGATGCTGTGCAGATCACGGCGCGATCGCACGGCGAGTTGGGAACGCAATGGCTGGTCGAACTGCCCGCGATCTTTTCGGAGCTCGAACAACGGTGGGACATTGCGGTCGGTTCGACGTTCTCGGGAGGAACCGCCGCGTGTGTCGCAGAAGCGACGATGGCGGACGGAACCGCCGCGGTCGTGAAGGTCGCGATGCCGGTGTCGATCGACGGCGAGGGCGCGTTCGATCGCTCGGTGCTCGCGTTCGAGTTGGCCGCGGGTCGCGGGTGCGCGCGTTTGCTGGCCCACGATCGCGAGCTCTCCGCGCTGCTGATCCAGCGCCTCGGTCGCAACCTCGACGCGCTCGGTCTCGCGGTCGATCGCCAACTGGAGATCATCTGCGCGACGGTGCGCCAGATGTGGATCCGGGTACCCGCGGCCACGAAGCTGCCGACCGGCGCCGAGAAGGCCGACTGGTTAGCGGAGTTCATCGCGAGCGCGTGGGAAGAGCTCGACCACCCGTGCAGCGCGCACGCGGTCGACACCGCGCTCGCCTTCGCGGCGGAACGGGCGGCCGCGTTCGATCCGCAGACTGCGGTCTTGGTGCACGGCGACGCGGACAGTTGGAACACCCTCGAATGTGGGGAACTGGGCGAAGCCGGCGCGGGCGGGTTCAAGCTCGTCGATCCCGAGGGTCTCCTCTCCGAGCCCGCGCACGATCTCGCAGTCCCGATGCGCGAGTTGAACGCGGAGCTCCTGGCGGGCGACACGCTGCGCCTCGGACGCGAGCGGGCTCGGCTCCTCAGCCGGCTCACCGGCGTCGACGAGCACGCGATCTGGCAGTGGGGCTTCATCGAACGCGTTTCGACCGGGCTCTACTCGATGCGCCAAGGCCACGACGGAGGCGCGGACTTCCTGGAGGTCGCCGACCGCTGGGTCGGGGAGTGAACGGGGAAGCAAACGGCGGGTTGCCGGTGTTGTACTCCCAACGGCGTGTCCCTGCGTCGAGCCCTCCCCCGCCCGCCCCCGCCCGGCGCAGGGACCGTCCAACGACGTTCGCTCTCGACGAGTTGTCGCGGGCCATCGCTTCGGGGTTACTCGACCGCGATCATCACGTCGGACGCTTTGACGACGACCGTCACCACCGTGCCGACCTCGATCCCGAGATCGTCGGCCGCCTCCTTGGTGATCGACGAGGTCATCGTCGCTCCACCGTCGAGCTGCACCTTCACCGTCGTGGTGACCGCGCCGGTGTCAACCGAGATGACGGTTCCGGCCAATTGGTTCCTCGCGCTGAGTCGCATAGGTCCGTCTTACCACGACCACCTGGGTGAGCTCACCCCAACCGGGTGAGGGTCCGGCCTTCGGAGTCGTCCACGCTGAGGGCACACATTTGTCGCAACGGAAGGTTTCAACATGCTCGGGGAAGAATGGGGCGTCGGCCAGGTGCTGTGGTCGATGATCTGGTTCACGATTCTCATCATTTGGATCTCGCTGCTCATCCGCGTGTTCATTGACATCTTCCGCAGTCACGATCTCGGCGGTGGCGCGAAGGCCTTGTGGACGATCTTCGTGATCGTCATGCCGTATCTCGGCGTGTTCGTGTACCTCATCGCACGGGGCTCCAAGATGAGCGAGCACGCGATGGAAGATGCCCAGGCGCAGCAAGCCGAGGTGCGCGCGTACGTTCAAGATGCGGCCGGTACTGCCAGCGTGAGCGACGAGATCACCAAGCTCGCGGCGCTGCGGGACAAGGGCGTAATCGACGACGCGGAGTTCCAGCAGATGAAGGCGAAGCTCGTCAGCTGACGCGTCGATCGGCGAGCACGGCCTCGAGTGAGTGCCGTGCTCGTTCGACGCCCATGGGATTCGTGTCCAGGTAATAGGGGATGAACTGCGCGGCTTGCGACAGCGCGTGGCCGCGCGCCCGCACCCAGGTCGCGTCGTCGAGGCCGAGCGCGGCGCGGAACGCGTCTCGGCTCTCGCCGGCGAACAGGGCCCAGGCGCTCATGAGGTCGCACGCCGGATCGCCTGCACCGAGGCCGCTGAAGTCGATCACGGCCCGCAACTCACCCTGCTCGAAGAGCAAGTTCCCCGGCAAGAGGTCGCCGTGGAACCACACCGGCGCTCGATCCCATTCGGGCGCGGCGAGCGCCGCGTCCCAGATGCGTGTGATCGCGTCGATGTCGTACAAACCGTCGAACATTCCATCCAGTTGGGCGATCGCGGCGCGCGTGGGTTGATCACGAGTCGCGAGGTGAGCGCCGCGCAGCCACGGACGTTCCGCCGCGAGGGGTGCGCCGGTCGTCTCGATCTGCTGGAGCGCGGTGACGAATCCCGCGAGCGCGGTTGCCGCGGCGATCGGATCGGCGATGCCTTCGAGTAGCGCGTTTTCGCCGTCGAGCCAGCGGTAGATCGCCCAGGTCCACGGATACCCCTCGGCGGGCTCGCCCCGGGCCAGCAGAACGGGAGTCGCGACCGGCAGCTGCGGTGCGAGCTTCGGAAGCCAACGCTGTTCCTTGGGAATCTGGCCCGTCGCCCATTCGATGCGGGGCAGCCGCACCAACCGGTCGTCACCCAGGCGGTAGATCGCGTTGTCGGTGCCGGCCGATTCGACGCGCCCGATGGGGAGGTCGGCCCACTGGGGAAACTGCGCGGCCACCAACCGGCGTACGAGTGACGCGTCGGTGTCGACTTCGTCGGCATGCATTCTGTGAACGGGCACGGGCGAGTTCCTAGTGCGCCAGAATGCGGAGTGCCCACCATTTTGCAGTCGGAGAGCGCGGGTTGATGGGGCCGGTCTTCACAATCGTCCGGAGCCGACTGACCGGCCGGTGGCGCGTGCTCACCGCGGCGGGATTGCTGCTCGGAATCGGCTTCGGGGTGAGCCTGGCGAGCTTTGCCGCGGCGCGGCGCACCGCGTCGGCCTACGAGCGCATTCTCGTAGCCAGTGACGCGCCCGACGCGGCGGTCACGCACGGACGTGCACTCGACGAGTCGGCGCGGATGCTCCAATCCGTCAAGGGAGTGACCTCGCAACGGGTCTACGCGGGCTTTCTCGGATCGGCCGCCGGCGTGGATCCCGCGTACACGACCGCGTTGATTGCTCCGACCGGCGATCGATTTCCGCTCGAGCGCCCGCAGGTGCAATCCGGTCGCCTTCCCGATGCGGACGCGCCGGACGAAGTGTTCGTCAATGCTGGTTCCGCGGCCGACGGCGGACTTCGGATCGGCCAACGCCTCCACTTCTCGTTCTTCCGCTTCGACTCACCGGCGACCGCACAGGAGACCGTGACGATCGTCGGGATCGGGACGTTTCCGATGGAGATCGCCACCGACCAAACCAACGTTCTCGGCCTGGTCATGTTCAGTCGGGCGTTCTACCGCGAGCATCGCGACCTCGTCGCGTATTCGGTCAGCAGCGTGTATCTCGCGCCGGGCGTCGATGCCCGTACCGACCTGGGGCCCGCGGTCGCGAAGCTCGGCGACCACCTCCAGTCGTCGCGAAGCCAAGAGCATCGTTCGGTCAATACCGCACTGCGACCGCTCGTCATCGCGCTCGTCGCGCTCGCGTTGCTGGCCTTCGCCGCGACGGCGGTGGCGGTCGCGCAGGTGATGCAACGCGACCGGGATCGTTGGCGGGCCGACAGCGAGGCGTTGCTGCGGATCGGCATGGTGCGTTCCCAGTTACGCCTGATCCAGCTGACCACCGCCGCGGTGATCGCGGCGCTCACCGTCGCGACCGCGCTGGTCGTGATGGTCCTCGCGTCACCGGTCGCCCCCATCGGACCTCTGCACGAGTTCGATCCGGCCCGGGGTTATTCGATCGACCTGGTGGTCGCCGGGGTTGGCGCCGCGGCCATCCTGGTGGTGATCGCGATCTTCACGCTCGTGTTCTCGGCACTCCCCGCCCGGGCCACGGCTGCGACGCCGCAACGATCCGTTCACCTCCCCGCGGTTGTACGCGGTCCCGCGGCCGCGGCCGGTCTCGCGCTTGCGCTTCGATCCGACGGCGGCCGGGTCCGGACCTGGCGAGCGGTCGCGGCGACGACGCTCGCGGCCGGGTTGCTCGGGATCTCGGTCGCCGCGGTCGCGTCGGCGGTCACGCTGACCAACAGCCCCGCGCGCTACGGCTTCGACGCCGACCTCCTCGCGATAAATCCGTACGGCGATCAGCCGGAGCCGGCGCTCACGAACGCATTTGTGCGCGACGACAACGTCGTCGCGGCAACCGGATTCACGAGCGGGACTTACCTCCTGCGCGGCCGCGCAGTGCCCGGCTTCGCGACCTCGACGTTGAAAGGCGCGCTCACCCCGACGATCGTGCGCGGTACCGCAGCGCGGACCACGGGCGAGATCGTCGTCGGGCAGGACACGCTCGACAGCATCGGCGCGGATATCGGCGACGTCGTGCCCGTGCAACTGTCGTCCGCGGCCGGCGCGACCGCCGGCCCACCGGAAGGGAAAGCGGCCGCACGCGCCGCGAGCCTGCGCATCGTCGGCGTGGCGACTTTCCCGGCCGTGAACCAGTCAGGATCCGATATGCCGCGCCTCGGAGTCGGCGCGCTCGTAACGCGTTCGGCGTTTCTCCAGCTGGGCGGCGACGCGACAAACGAGCCCGAGTTCACGACAGTCCGGTTGGTCGACGGTGTGGATCCGGCGGTCGTCGTCGCGCGCAACCCGCTCGGCTTCAACGATGCGTCCCGTTCGCACACACGTTGGTTCACCGATACGAAGCCGGCCGAGATCCGCCAGCTGGATGGCGCCATACCGTATCTGCGCGGCGCACTCGCGGTCGGGTACGTGATTCTCTTCGCGGTGGTCACGCACGCACTGTGGACGCGTGTGCGCACGAATCGGCGGGACCTCGCGGTCCTCCGTGCGCTGGGCGCGACGCGCGGTCAGCTCGACGCGGTCACCGCGTGGCAGGCCGCACCGTTCGCGCTCGCGACCGTGCTCGTGGGCCTCCCCATCGGACTCGCGCTCGGGCGCTGGGCCTTCAGGTTGTTCGCGCGATCACTGGCGGTCGTCGACGAAGCGACCGTCTCGGTCGCAACGCTTGGGGCACTCCTGGCCGCCACCGCGCTTGCGTTCGCGGTCGCGACACTCGTGAGTGTGATCGTCGCCCGCCGGACCCGCGCGGCCACCTCACTGCGCGGGGAGTAGCGCTATCCACCGTTTTTCGGGCGCACGTCCATACGATTACGCCTTCCTAACGGGGGGAATTCATGATTCGTGCATTGATCTTCGCATTGGTCGTTCTCTTGCTGGCAACGTTCCCGGCTACTTGGCTGTTGATGCTGTTCCTCGGGAACCTGCATCTCGGTCTCAGCTACTGGGGCACGTTGCCGCTGGGCATTCTTGTGTCCGCCTTGCTCGGTGGCAGCACAGCGGGATTCGCGCCCAGCTGATAGTCGGGGCTCGTAGTCTTATCGGCAGCGCGTTACGCGCCTGCGAGCGCCCCCGGCAGGACTCGAACCTGCGACCTCGTCATTAGAAGTGACTTGCTCTTTCCAACTGAGCTACGGAGGCAAGCGTTCGGACGAGAATCCTACCGGTGGCCCGATGCCGCCCGACGGGGATCACACGGCACGCTCGCGCACTTCAGTCCGCGTGCACCATGCCTACGAGAACACGGCGGCCGGAGGAGCCTTGCTTGCCGTCGGTCTTCTCGATCGTCACGGAGATGGCGCGGAACTCTTTTGGCGAGACGCCGGACCAGAGCGTGACTTTCCCATCGCTCGAGCTGAACGTTCCGATGGGCACGAGGATGCCGGCGGGGTTCTTCAGCCACGCTTGGTAGTACTCGCCGGCCGCGAGCTTCGGGAGTCCACGGGCGTCGAGTGTGACGCGGAATCCGGCCCGGTTCTTCGTGAAGTCGGCCGCGGCGTGGGCCGACGGCGCGACCGCGGTTGCACTGAGCTTGGCGGTGAAGTCGGCGGAGCTGCTCGACCCCACGACGGCCACGGCGCCTACGACCGCCGCGATCGCGGCGGCGGCCGAGACCGCTGACAACGTGAGTCGTCGCCGCCTCGTCATCGATTCGCGGCGGGCGCCGATCGCACTCGATTTCGGCGACGCGTCGGCCACCGGCGCGGCGCGTTCGACCGCCTGTACGACCGTGTCCTCGAGTCCCGCGCTCGGTTCGGCCCACGTCGAGGGATCGCCCAACAGTTGGGCCAGCAACGGGAGCTCCGATTGTTCGTCGGGCTCGAGTCCGCCGCGCTGTTGCCCGCGATGAGTGCTTGACGATCCTCGTTGGTGGGGTGTCCGTTCATGTCACCGATTCCCTGAGATGACCCAAGAGTGTCGCGAGTTTCTGGTGGGCGCGGTGCGATCTCGACTTCACGGTCCCCAACGGGATCCCGAGCTTCTCCGCGATGTCGGTGTGTGTCATGCCGTCGAGATGCTGCATACGAACGATCACGGCTTCGTCCTCGGGCAGCTCGTCGATGGCGCGGCGCACCCGCCACACCGCATCGAGCGTGTCGAGCTCCGGTGGGAGGGTGACCAACGCCTCGTCGTCGGGAGCGACATCGTCGAGCGCGCGGGTCGGACGACGAGCTTCGCGTCGATAGATGTCGATGGCGATGCGTTTGGCGATGGTCGCCAGCCAGGGCGCGGGATCGCGCGCAACGTCGATGCGATCGGCGGCCTGCCATGCCGCGCACGAACGTTTGCTGGGTCGCCTCCTCGGCCAGATCCTCGCGACCGAGCGCGCGCAGCGCCACGGTGTACACGAGGCGCCCGTACTCGCGATACATCTCGCGGACCGCGATCGGATCACGGCGCCGGAAGGCCTCGAGCGTGTCGACATCCACCGAGGGCACACGGTAAGTCACTCCGCCCGAGCGGCGCCGGGTGGGATTCGTTCCCCGGTAGCGGATGGCCAGTGAAGAAGTCATTCGTTGGTAGATACGCCGCAGCCCGCGAAACGGTTCTCGGCCCGACAACTGTTTTGGGAGGACTGTTTTGGGAGGACTGTTTTGGGAGGACTGTTTTGGGAGGACTGTTTTCAGAGGACTGTTTTCAGAGAACCGCCTATCGGGGCGCGGTCGTACCTGTGACTGACTCCAAGAACACCCCCCGAAGGAGACAGTCCAATGCGTATGAAGTATCTCGTCGTCACCGTTGCACTCGGTGCAGTTGCATTGGCGGCCTGCGGAAGTGCCACGAACTCCGCGGCCGCCAGAGATCAGTCGGCAGTGCCCGGCACGATCGTCACCTCGACCGCGGTTGACAGCGGCAACACGTCACTCGGCACGGTGCTCGTCGCGCCCTCGGGTCACACGCTCTACGCGCTCACGAAGGACACCAACGGCATGAGCTCGTGCGACGACTTGTGCGCGCAGGTGTGGCCGGCGCTGCGGGTTGGCAAGGGCTGGAACGTGGCGTCCGGCCTCGACGCGGCGTTGTTCACCACGACCACCCGTGCCGACGGGACGCATCAACTCGTCGCCGGTCAGTGGCCGCTCTACACGTTCTCGGGTGACAGCAAGCCCGGCGATGTGAACGGTCAGGGCTCGGGCGGTACGTGGTTCGCGGTGGGAACGAACGGCAAGCTCATCAAGAGCGCGCCCGCCGCGCCCGCGCCGATGCCGGTGAGCAGCGGCTACTGACGGAGTTCACCGGAGCGGCCGATGCACAACGCGGTGCGTCGGATCCCGCCGCGAGGCGTCGGTCTTTCCCCCCGGACCGGCGCCTTGCTCGCGCGTGGGGCTCGGAGCCCTGTTGATCGGTTGTGGGGTTGATCGGTTGTGATCGAGAAGCGAGGAGCGGGTTGTGGCGCTGAACGACACGGTCGCATTCGGCCTGTCTCTGCCGCATCGGTCGGCCGAACCGGTGCCGGTCTCGGTGGTCCGTGAGGTCGCGCGGCGCGCCGAGGAGATTGGCTTCGACGATTTGTGGGTGACGAACAACACCATCGACGAGGCGGGCTGTTTCGATTCTCTCGTCGCGCTCACCTTTGCCGCGGCGGTGACGACGACGATCCGGCTCGGCGTTTCGGTGCTGGTATTACCGACGTATCACCCGGTGCATGTCGCGCACCAGGTCGCGACCTTGGACTATCTGAGCGGGGGTCGTGCGATCTTGGGCGTAGGCCTCGGACGGGCCGAGGAGTACGAGACGTTCCAGGTCCCGACTGCGCGTCGGTTGACCCGGTTCACCGAGTCGGTCGAGCTGATCAAGGCGCTGTGGGCCGGACCGAAGGTTTCGTACGACGGGGAGATCTACCGCGTGCGTGACGTCACCATCGGTACGCGGCCGCTCCAGCGTCCGCACCCGCCGATTTGGTGCGGAGGTCAGCACGACGCGGCGTTGCGGCGCGCGGCCACGTTCTTCGACGGCTGGATGGGAGCCGGTGGTTCGAGCGTCACCGCGCTCGCGGAGACGGTCCCGCTTCTGCGCGCGGCCCTGGATGATGCCGGCCGCGACGCGAACGCGTTCCCGATCTCAAAGCGCGTCTTCCTCTCGGTGCACGAGCAGCCGGAGATCGCACGGGCCGAGGTCGAGGACTGGTTTACGAACGTGTACGGCAAGCCGGGTGGCGCAAAAGACTTCGGTGTGTTCGGGACACCCGACGAGGTCGGCCGGCAACTCGAGGCGCTGGCTGCGACGGGAGCGACGCACCTGTTACTCAACCCGATCAGCCGCTACCTGGAACAGGCCGAGGCGCTGGCCCGGATCGTGGGCCTCTAACCTTCGAAAGTGTGAAACGGATCGTCGCGTTGGGAGGCTTCGCGGCGGCGCTGGCGATCGCCGGATGTGCGATCGCAGGATGTGGTGGCGGAGGGGTGAGTGCCCCGACGACTACGGCTGATCCGCCGTCGGCGACGACGACGACGCCGGCCGCAGTGTGCTCGGGCGTGAAGATGGCGCGCGGCCAGGCTGACATCGACGCCGCGCCGGACGGCACCACGTTCTGCCTCTCCGGCACCCACGACTGGACGTTGACACCCAAAGACGGTGATGCCTTCATCGGCCCCGCGATCCTCGATGGCAAGAACTCCACGGTGTACGCGTTCGTCGGCAACGGCGCCGACAAGGTGACGCTCTCCGATCTCGAAGTTCGCAACTATGCGGTCGGCGACCAAACTGCAGCGATCAGCGCGCACGGCACGACCAACTGGAAGTTCCTGAACCTCCAGGTCCACGACAACGGCACCGACCAGGGCGGCACCGGCGTGAACCTCGGTGTCGACTCGATTGTCCGCGGCGGGCGTTACTACAACAATCGCAGCCTCGGTATCGGCGGCGGAGGTGGTGCGAACGGCTGGGTGATCGACGGCGCCGAGATCGACCACAACAACTTCACCAACGACGAGTACACGACTCGGAATATCAACTGTGGTTATGAGGGCGGCGGAGTGAAATGGACGGCGCACAACGTGACCGTCGAGAACAGCTATGTGCACGACAACGCGTGTAAAGGATTGTGGGCCGACCTGAACGCGAACGGCGCGACGATCACGCACACGCGCGTCATCGACAACTGGGACGAAGGCATCTTCATCGAGATCAGCTCCGGTGCGACCGTCACCGACAACATCGTCCGCGGCAACGGGCATCGCAACTACAACCACGGCGACTCGGGTTGTGGCGGCCTGTGGGGTGGGGGTATCACGTTCGCGTCGTCCGACCACGGAGTGATCGCGGGCAACACGCTGTCCGGCAATTGCAACGGGATCACGGGCACGCAACAAAATCGTAAGGATGGCCATCCCGGATTGCTCGAGGATCTGAACATCCACGGGAACTCCGTCAGCGGCAAGGGAAAGTCGGGCGTAAAGGCGGATAACGGCGCGGATCTCGCGACCCGCCACATCGTGTTCGCCGGCAACGTCTTCACCAACGACGCAACCCTGCTCACGATCTCCGGCTAGCCGCGCCGGCGCCGACCGGCGGCCCGTTTCGGCGACGCTCGCTACATTTCCATCCGGTGACGTCGCTCGATCGGCTGTTCGGACGTGACGACGAAGTCGATCGACTGGTCGCGGCGATCGACGGGGCCCGATCGTGCGTCATCGTCGGTGAGCCCGGGATCGGCAAGACGGCGCTGCTCGAGTCCGCGGTCGCCGCGGCCCGGGGCAAGGTCCGGCGCGGACGAGCGTTCGAGATGTTGATGTCGGAGCCATACTTCGCGTTGCGGGAAGCCACCGGCTCGCAGCTCGCGGGCGAGCCGCCGGAGGTCACCCGAACGTTGAGCGCCCGCTTACGGGGAACCGTTCTCGTCATCGACGACGCGCACTGGTGCGACCCCGACACGCTCGCAGTGCTCAACGAGCTCGTCGCCGCAGTGCCGGTGATCGTCACCGTTCGCTCCGGAATCGAGTCGGTCGCGCCGCTCGTTGCCCGCATGGCGGGAATCGGCGAGGTCATCCCGCTCGAACCGCTGGCCGGCGACGTCATTCGCGCGGTGTTGGAGATGCGCCATCCGGGCGCGCCGAGCTCGGATCTGGATCGCTGGACGCGTGCAGCCAATGGGAATCCACTGGCGGCGCAGCTGGCGGCCCGGAATACGTCGATGACCGACGTCGGTGCGATCGTCGTGACGACGTTCGAACAGCTCGACCTCGAGGTCCGCGATGCGGCGGCGCGCCTCGCTCTGCACGGACTCCCGCTCGCCCTCCCCGACGCGACCGGTCGGGCTCTGCTCGAGTCGGACCTCGCCGTTACCGCGCCCGCGGACACGTACCAGCTCCGGCACCCACTCATCGCGGCGGCGGTGGTCTCCGCGCTCGATGACGAACAGCGTGCGCGCCTTCACCGCGAGCTCGCGAGCACGGCTACGGATCCGTCCCGACAAGCACGCCACCTCGCGGAGGCCGGCGACGTGGACGCGGCCGCAATCGCGCGGCACGCCGCCACGCGGGCGCCGACCATTGCGTCGCGCGCGGCGTTGTTGCTGCTCGCCACAGTCCACGACGCCGGTGATGACGAGTGCGCGCTCGAAGCGGCCGACGCGTTGTTGGCTTCTGCCCGTTACGCCGACGTCATCGGGCTGCTCGCGTCGCGTTCATTTGCCGATCCTGATCACGCGACGCGTGCCGATCTGTTGCTCGCGCACGCATACTGGGTCGAGACCCGGATCGACGACGCCCAGGCCGCGATCGACCGCCTGCGGTTCGTCAAGGCAGAGCCGCCGAGCCCGCGCCTGGTCGAGATCCTCACCTTGGAATGTCGTATCCGATGCCGCGTCGCCGGGGAGAGTGATCTCGCGCTCGAGGTGGGGCGAGAAGCGGTGCGGATCGCGCAGGACATCGGTCACGGCGAGTTGGCGGCGCGCAGCGCGTTGGGCCTTGCCCTGCTGATGGTCAACGACGACGGCTGGATCGCGGAGTTGGAACGGGCGCAGGAGTTGGTCCGGGCCGATGACGACCTGCACGAAGCGGTCGTCGCGGCGGACATGCTGCTCTTCGCGAATCTCCTCAGCGGTGACCCGCACCGCTGCCACCCGATTGCGGAACGGATGATCGAGCTCAGCGAAGGCGTGTCGCCCGCATGGAACGGCTATTTCCGAGCCGCATCGATGGTGGCTTCGGTGGTCGTCGACGGGAACGCCGCCGCCGCGCTCGATGCCGGCCCGGCATTGCTGGATCGACCACTCACCGTTCGCAGCCGGGAGATGTCGACCTGGAGTGTCGCGCTCGCATTCGCCGACGCCGGACGGGATGCCGACGCGCTGGTGCTGGCCCGGCGGGCGGTCGAGCGGGCGAGCGATCCCGCCGCCCGGTCGATGGCGCTCTGGGCGCTCGCGGAGACGCACTGGTTGGCGGGCCGGCTCTCCGAAGCGCTCGCGACCGCGATGGAGTGCGCCGCGCTGCCTGTCTCGGGGTTTCCCGGCCAGGTCAGTGCCGCGGTCATCGGGGCCTGGGCGGCATTCGAGCTCGGGCTCGATATCGATTCGGTCCTGACCGACGCGACCGCGTCGCCCCATCGCAATCTCCGGGGTGCCCCACTCGAAGTGCAGGCACTGAGCGCGATCGATCCCGCCGTCTCGACCCGCGACTTTGCCGAGGCGACGACCGCCTGGAGCGCGACGAGTCGACGCGCCGTTGCGCGCTGCGAATTGGGTGTGGGCCAGAGCGCGATGCGAGCGGGAGATCGCGACGCGGCCCGACGTGCGCTGGCGGCGGCCTCTGCGTTGTGCGCCGAACATGGTCTCGTCGCGCTCGACGGGCGGGTGCGGGCCGCGTCGCGCGCGGCGGGCGCGGGCGGGCCGATCAGCGAAGCGTTGCCGCCGATGAGCGAGCGCGTGCTGCGGCTGGTCGCGGCGGGGGCGACCACCGCGGAGATCGCGACCTCGTTGCGGGTCCAGCCGTCGACGGTCGAGTCGCACATCCGATCCGCGTTGCGCGCCAGCGGCTCGTCGACGCGCGCCCAAGCCGCGTCGGCTAGTGGGCCGCGCCCACGCATCGGCTGCGGTCTTGTGCCACACCGCGGACGAGATCGATCGCGCGCTCGCGCCTTACCGAATGCGGCGGCACCTGTCGATCGACGAGGTCCCCGAGGAGCCGTGGAGCCTCGTGGCGATCGCGCCCGAGGTGATCGTCAGCGGTTCTGTCGCCGACGACGCCGCGGCCGCGCGCGCGTTGGTTGCGGCCGCGCGCGGCCTCCGGGTCGTACTGCTCGTAGCCGAGCCGCGGCTCGCGGCCTCACTTGCCGATGCGCTCGCGCTGACCGCAGGCGTCCGCTGGTTCGACGCGGATGGCGAACCCGTCGACGCGCTCGAGGCCGGCGACCACGAGATCCTCGCCGCCCTCGCCGGTGGGGCCTCCGGTGAGGAACTACGCGGGGACCTCGGGTTTTCCCGGCGAACCCTCAGCCGGCGGCTGGCGGGGATCCGCGTGACCTTTGGGGTCTCGACGACCGCGGAGGCGATTGCCCGCTGGTCGGAGGTGACTGGGGGTCCCTGAGCGCGACTTGGCGCACATTGGGGAGTGTCGGCGGGCTCGGGCCGAGCGACAATCGACCTTGCCAGGACAATGGTGGGGAACCCGAAGCGACCGCTGCGCGCGCTCACCTTCGCAAGGCTGGTGAGCGCCGCAGTCGGTCGTGGGTCCCGCCTACCCGGACACTTGCGCGAGAGAACCCGATCGGCGGAACATGTGTGCTCTCGGGTGAGCAGCGGTAAGTGGGGCCCATGGCGTCAGCGGAGACCGACGAAGAGCTCGCCGTCGCGCGAGCGGAGGTTCGGCAGCTGCGCGAGATGATCGAGGCGTTGCGCGGTGAGCTCGAAGAGAGCGCGGCGCGGCTGGCCGACGAGCGCCAGCGGGGTGCGGCCCGGCAGGAAGCCGACCGCGAGCACGGCCGCCAAGGTGTCGACGCACTCCGGGCCCAGCTCGAGTCGTCTGTGATCGAGCGGAACGCGGCGGTCCAAGTCGCGCTCGCGCAGTCGGCCGACGAGATCGCGCAGTTGAAGGCGATGATCGAGGCGCTGCGAACTGCCCTCGGCAACGCGCACGCCGACGCGACCACCGCACGCGAAGCGCAAGATCGCGCGTTCCGCGTCGAGCGGGAGCACCTGCACGAGATGATCGCCGCCTTGCGCGAACGCTTGGAGACGTCGAATGTCGATTGATACGCCGAACGCCGCGTCGCCGGCCGACCAGGCGCAACGGCTCTACCTTGCCGAGACGTTGTTGCACGTCTCCCGCACCGTCGCCGCGATGGAGACGCTCGACGAGGTGCTGGCGGCGTTGGTCGAGATGACGGTCCGCGAGACCGGGTCCGATCGCGGGACGCTGTTCCTCAATGATCCCGCGACCGGTGAGCTGTACTCACGGGTGATGCAGGGCGAGCGGATGCGCGAGATCCGCTTTCTCAACGACGTCGGTATCGCGGGCCGCGTCTTCGCGACCCACGAGTCGTTGATCATCAACGATGCGTATGCCGATCCTCGCTTCAACCGCGACATCGACGAGCAAACCGGGTATTCGACCCGGAACATCGTGTGCGCGCCGGTAACAACGGGTCGGGGCGATGTCATCGGCGTCGCGCAGGTACTCAACAAGCAATCGGGTGACTTCGACGCCGACGATCTCGCGTTGCTCGAGGCCATGACGAGTCAAGCGTCGGCCGCGCTCGTGAGCGCCCGCGATCTCGAAGACATCGACCTGCGCCGCACCGAGGAGATGGAGTTCCTCCGGCTGGTCTCCGACATCACCGCCGAGCTCGATCTCGACGCGTTGCTGCAACGGGTGATGGCGGAAGCGACTCGCATGTTGCGCGCCGAGCGTTCGACGCTCTTCCTGCGCGACGAACGCACGCACGAGCTCTTCGCCCGCGTCGCCGAGGGTGACTCGGTGGGGGAGATCCGTTTTCCGGAAACCGCGGGCATCGCGGGATCGGTGTTCACCACCGGTGAGAGCATCAACATCGCGCATGCCTACGCCGATCTGCGGTTCAATCCCGAGCTCGACCGCCGCACTGGTTTCTTCACCCGTTCCATTCTCTGCGTACCGGTGATCAGCAACGACGGGAAGGTGATCGGGGTCACGCAGGTGTTGAACCGGCGCGGTGGCCCGTTCACCGCCGAAGACGAGCAGCGGCTCAAGGCGTTCACGGCGCAGGTGTCGATCGCGCTCCAGAACGCGAAGCTGTTCGACGACGTGCAGAACATGCGCAACTACAGCGAAGCGATGCTCGCGAGCATGTCGAACGGCGTGATCACGCTCGACAAGAGCGGCCTGATCGCGACCTGCAACGACGGTGGGAGCCGGATACTGGGCGCACCGGCTGCGGCGGTCGTCGGCCACCACTATTCGGAGATCTTCGGTGACGCCGACGCGATCGTCGGGGCCATGGTCACACGGGTCGCCGAGGCCGAGACGCGCGAGCCCGAGCTCGCGATGGATGTCGACCTCCGGCTCCCGGGCGCGGGCGCCGACGACGGTCCCGAAGCGGTTTCGGTCAACGTGACCGTGCTCCCGCTCGTCGCCGCCGACGGTGGCGACCTCGGGACGATGATCGTGATGGAAGACATCAGCGGTGAGAAACGGGTCCGCACCACGATGGCTCGCTACATGGATCCGACGCTGGCCGATCAGCTCGTGCGCGGCGAAGAAGACATCCTCGGCGGCAAGAGTGCGGAAGCGACGGTCCTGTTCTCCGACGTGCGGAGCTTCACGACGCTGGCGGAGGAGCTCGGACCGCAGGCGACCGTCACGTTGCTGAACGACTACTTCACGATCATGGTCGACTGCATCCAGCAGAACGGCGGCATGCTCGACAAGTTCATCGGCGATGCGATCATGGCCGCCTTCGGCCTTCCGGTTGCGCGCGGCGACGACGTCGACCACGCGGTGCAAGCTGCGATCGCGATGATCTCGTCGTTGTTCGACTGGAACGAGCTGCGAATTCAGGACGGCCGCAAGCCGATCGACATGGGGATCGGCATCAACACCGGCATGGTCGTCGCCGGCAACATCGGTAGCCCCAAGCGCATGGACTTCACCATGATCGGCGACGGCGTGAACATCGCGTCACGGCTCGAGAGCGCGTGCAAGCAGTACAGCGCGCGCATCCTCATCAGCGAGCACACGTTCGCGCGGCTCAAGGGTGTGTACCGCACGCGGCGAGGTCGACTACGTGGTGGTGAAGGGCAAGACCGAACCGGTCGGTGTGTACGAGGTGCTCGATTACCACAGCCCGGCCACGTTCCCGAACCTCATGGACGCGGTGAACCACTTCCGCGACGGGATCGAGAAGTACCGGCGCGGCGACTGGGACCGGGCGATCGCGGCCTTCGGCGAGACGTTGCGCGCGAATCCCGACGACAAGCTGTCGCAGACCTACATCGAGCGGTGCCGCGTGCTCGCCGCCGATCCTCCCGCCGACTGGAACGGCATCTGGGTGATGACCTCGAAGTAGGTCGCCGCGAACTCGACGGCTTCGTTCAGGACGTCGGGAGTGCGGGTAAGGGTTTTCCGAGATCGCCCTGGTTGAGACGCGCGCGGTCGGCAGCCGAGCGCCCGCTTTCCCACCCTCCGGAGTCGAGCATGCGCCGAGCCGACCGGCGGCGCAGCGTTCCGAATAGTTCGTCGACGGTCGCGTCGACGATGGAGGTTCGGGCCGCGAGCACGGGCAGGATCGACGTGCCGGTTTCGGCCTCGGCACCGGCGACGACATAGGCATTGATCTCCTCGAGTCGCTCCGAAACTCGATGCGCGTACGCGTGGAGGAACGCGCTCCGGAAACCACGGCTGCGCGCTCGAGCGCCGGGTGGGGCCGCGCTGGTGGCGGCCTGCAGAGCAACCTGAGCTTGAACGAGCAGTGAGGTGAACAGCATCTCGGTCGCGGCGAGGTCGCCGGCGAAGCCGATGGCCGTGACCATCGCGTAGGCCGGGTGAAAGACCGCTCGGCAGCGCGAGCTGGTCGCGACCGCTCCGAGAAGCGACGACTTGGCGTCGACATAGGGATCGTCGATCGGGATACGGATCGTGTCGGGCTGCTCTCCGCGCGGTTGCACTCGCGGCGACCATCGCCATGTCGATCGCGTGACGAGTCATGAGTTGCTGCGCCTTCGCCGTGAACGTGTCGGCTTCGGCCTCGAACGTCGTCGACTCGGCCTTGGCCAGGAGTGCGCGCACCCGATTGAGCATCGGATCGTTTCCGCGCGGTCAGGTCGATGATGGGGCCGTCGGCGGTCGCCGTGCCCGGCGGCGGAATCAGGATCGCGAGCGGCGCAATCGGAATGCGGATCCCGAGGTTGGTCGCCACGCTGCAAGTTTCGGACGAAGCGAGACCCGCGCGATGGCCCCACTCGGCGAGCCACGCGTCGCCCGCGACAACTGGCGGGAGGTCCAGTTCGTCGAGCTGCGCGACCCAGCGCGCGTCGAGCGTGGTAGCATCTCGGAGCGCGAGATCGGCGGCGATCGCAACGAACACGAGTCCGACCGTCGTCGGCGCTTGCCGTGCGCCGGACCTGGCGAACCAACTCCCGCGGTTGCCATCCACCTTTCCACACCGCCGCGATCCGCAACAGCAGGAGTCGCTCGGCCTCGACAACCTCCGGCGTCGCCAACGGCGGCTCCGCCCAGCTGTGGTTCGTGCTCATGGTCAGACCGTATCGAGGGGGTGCGACACCGCCGTCGACGGGCGGCTGCTATCCCTCCGCGACGGTGACCTGTGCGCCGAGACCGGTGACGGCTTCGGTATCGAGACCGACCGGTGTCTCGTCGATGTGCAGGACGGAACGGAAGAAGGCGACGGACAGTTGATCGATCGCGGGGAACGCCTGCTCGACCGGTGGATGATCGCTCGTGCAGCCGTCGGAGCCCAACTTGAACAGCGAGGCCGGGATCGGGAGCTTGATCGCTTTCGCGATGCCGATAACGCCACCTTGGGCTCTTCCGATGAGACAGATGTCGGAGAACACGAGGTGGCCGGCGCGGTCGACCTTCACGAGGTACTTGGGCGAGTGCATCCCGGCGTAGACCTTCTCGCTCGCGGCCGGCGGGATGATGCCGTCAGTGGTTCCGAGCATGACCATGCCCGGCTTGTTCGGCGGTGCGGGCGCGGGTCCACTCTGGCCGCCGAACTCGACCGAATAGGAGATCCAGGCTTTGACGCCGCGGATCGGCGGAAGCGAATTGGTACGCCGCGTCGGCACCGGCGGAGTGGCCCGCGGCAACAATGCGCGTGTTGTCGACCAATCCGCGCAGGATCCCGGTTCCGCTCGATGCCGCGACGACGTGATCGGTCGTCGCCTGCAACAACGCGACGTCGGTCATCTTCTTCACGCCGGCGGCCGCAGTGCCGAGCAATCCGTCGAGTGACCGTTCGACGTGATCGGGCGCGGCGACGACGAACCCCCATGACGCGAGGTGCGTCGTCAACGACACCGACTGCTCCGGGAAGCCGGCGAAGCCGTGGCTGAAGATCACGAGGGGATAGCGACCGGGGCTCGTCGCGCCGGGGGCGTTCTCGTACGCGGCGACCTTGTACAAGGGCCGCTTGCCCGCCGGGATCATGGCCTGGAGCGTGCGGCTGAGCAGCGACGCGATGTCGACGACCTCTTGCGGGTGGCCCGACTCGCTGCCTTTCGCAACCGGGTACCAGACCACTGCTCGGCGGTCGTCGAAGTGCAACGTGGTGACGCCGACCGCATACGGGCCGGGCTTCGCGTAAGGGGCGGGCGACGCGGGCGCGGTCGTCGTGGTGTTCTGCTCGACCGCAGCACGAGGTCCGGAAGAGCTGCAGCCCGTGACGAAGACGATCAGCACCGCGACGAGCGCACCGACCGTGCGGTGGGAAGTGGTGCCGAGAATCACGACCCATGTTCTAGCTTCCCGGTTGATGGCTGCAGGATCGGTGGTGGGGACGGTGGCCGCGTTGCGCGCCGCCTGGCCCGATCTCCGCGACGTGACGGTGGTGGATCTCGACCTCAGCGGGGAAGAGCTCGACTGGTCGGGCGCTCGACTCGAGCACACGATGATGCTGGGCTGCACGTTGGCCGCGGGCGTGACCGACCAACTCGTGGCGCTCGGTGTCGGCGTGTTCCCGGCGCCGGGTGGCCTCCCCTTCGCCGCATACCGCGCCGACCTCTATACCGGCGACGAGCTCACCGCGGTGGTTGATCCCGCGGTGACCGGCCACGCGTCGAGCCAGACGCTCGACGAGCGGATCGGCGCGTGGTTCCTCTCGTCGTCCACGTCGATGCACGACGCGGTGATCCGGGCTGTGCACGATGCGACGGTCGACGCCGCGGTCGCGCGCTTCGTGCAGGGCCGACGAGTGGTCGGCGTGATGGGCGGGCACGCGCTCGGTCGCGACGCGCCGTTCTTCCGCAGCGTCGCGGGCATCGGGCGGGCGTTGACCGCGCGCCGGGTTCTCGATCGCGACGGGTGGCGGGCCGGGCGTGATGGAAGCCGCCAATCTCGGCGCGTGGATGGCGCCGTTCGCCGACGACGCGCTCGACGACGCGATCCGAATGCTGGCCGCGTCGCCGGAGTACGCGGCTGATCCCGCGGCTTACCGCCAACACGCGCTCGACGTCCGATCACGGTGGCCCAACGGCGGCGAGAGCCTCGGCGTGCCCACCTGGGTCTACGTCGACGAGCCGACGAGCGTGTTCGCCACGCACATCGCGAAGTACTTCACGAACAGCATCCGCGAAGACGGCCTGCTCGCGATCGCCCGATCCGGTGTCGTGTACGCGCCGGGCGGCGCGGGCACCGAGCAGGAGATCTTCACCGACACCGCGCAGAACAGTCTCACGCTCTACAAGGTGCGCAGCCCGATGATCTTCTTCGGACGACAGTTCTTCGAGCACGACCACGCCGAGCTCGTCGTCGCCGCCCGCCGCCAGGCCGCGACCTTCGGGTGGAGCGATCTCATCTCCGTGTCCGACGATCCCGACGAGATCGTCGCCTTCATCGACGATCACGATCCCGACGGCGCGGGACACGGCATCGAGCGCCGGCGAACGCATCGGACCGACTGAAATGCCCGCGTCGATCATTCACGCGCCCGGCGACATCACGCCGTTCGGCGAAGCGTTCGCCCGGATCCGCACCGAGTTCGAGATTGCAGCGACGTTCCCACCGGAAGTCGACGCCGAAGCCGACGCGGTCGTGGCGCGCGGTCCGGTGGTGCCGGCGGGCGGGGTGCAGGCGCGCGTCGACGCTCGTGACATTCCGTTGGTGACGATCGATCCGCTCGGGAGCCTCGACCTCGATCAGGCGTACCACGCCGAACGCCGGGGGAGTGGGTTTCGGGTCCACTACGCGATCGCCGACGTCGCCGCGTTCGTGGCACCGGGTGGCGCGCTCGACCGCGAGTCGTTCACCGCGGCGTCACCCTGTATCTCCCCGACGGTCGCGCGCCGATGCTGCCGAACCAACTCGGCGAAGGCGCCGCGAGCCTGCTGCCCGACGACGATCGCCCCGCGTTGCTCTGGACCATCGACCTCGACGAGACCGGCGCGTCTACCGCGGCCCGACTCGAACGGGCGACCGTCCGCAGCCGGGCCAAGCTCGACTACGGCGGGGTTCAAGCCGCGCTCGATGCCGGAAGCGGCGACGAGTCACTCGGATTGCTCCGCGAAATCGGCACGCTGCGGCTCGCGCTGGAAGCCGCGCGGGGGCATCAGCCTCGACCTGCCGTCGCAAGAGGTCGCGCCGACGGCCGACGGCGGCTTCGCGCTCGCGTACGGCGCGCCCAAGCCGGTCGAAGGATGGAACGCGCAGATCTCGCTGCTCGCGGGTATGGAGGCCGCGAAGATCATGGTCGACGCGCACGTCGGCATCCTCCGCGTCGTCCCGGCCCCCGAGCCGTGGCAGATCTTTCGGCTGCAGCGCAGCGCGCGCGGGCTCGGCGTCCCGTGGCCCCACCACGCGAAGTGGGCCGATGTGGTCCGCGGCCTCGATCGGGCGAACCCCGATTCCGCCGCCTTCCTCACCCAGGCTGCCCACCTCCTGCGCGGCGCCGGGTACGCCAAGCTCGACCCGTCGGGACCGGTGCCGATCCATTCGGGTGTGGCCGCGCCGTACGCGCACGTGACCGCGCCGTTGCGCCGGCTGTGCGATCGCTACGCGAACGAGATCGTCGTCGCGCACTGCGCGGGCAGCGCGCCGCCGGATTGGGCGGTCGCCCCGCTCGACGAGCTCGTGACCACGATGCAAGCGGCGACCCGGCGGGAGCATGCGGTCGATCGGGCGGTGGTCGACGCGATGGAGTGCGTGGTGTTGGCGCCCCACGTGGGGGAGCAGTTCGACGGGTTCGTCGTCGACCGCAACAAGCAAGGCGTCGTGGTGCAGCTCCACCGGCCCGCGATCGTCGCGTCGATTCCCGTGCAGCTGAAGCTCGGTGACCCGGTGAAAGTGACGTTGGTGGCGGTGGACCCACTGACCCGCCACGTCGAGCTACGTGCTTCGGTTGCGGTCCAGTAGGGACAGCGCGCCGGGACTCGATCGTCTCCGCGGAGAGGGTGCGGCCCGCGAACACTTCGAGCTCGAGCTTCAGTGCGTCGGCCTTGTTGAGTCGCGGGCCGCGGGCGTAAAGATCTTTCAGTGCGCGGACCGCGTCCTGGTCGGCGCCGGCGATGTCGTGGCCGAGCCCGATCGTGACGGGCAGCAGCTCCTCGTGCGCGACGACCCGGTTGACGAGGCCGAGCCGGTGCGCTTCGCCGGCGTCGATGAAGTTGCCGGTGAGGCTCATCTCGCGCGCCGGCGCGTAGTCCCACCGCCTCCGGGAGCAGCACACTCATTCCACCCGCGGGTGTGAAGCCGACGCGTGCATGGGTATCGCCGAAGCGGGCCTGTTCCGACGCGATCAGGAAGTCGCACACGAGCGCGAGCTCGAGGCCGCCGGTCGCGCAGGCGCCATTGATCGCACCGATCACCGGTGTGGTCATGTGCCACAACGCCGAGAATGGTGAGTCTTCATTGCCGAGCGTGCCTGGCGCGACCCCTTGCCCGAGCTCCTTGAGATCGAGGCCCGCGCAGAACGCGGGGTCGGCCGCGGTCAGCACGACACACGCCACTGCGTCGTCACTATCCGCGCTGCGCAACGCGGCCGCGAGCTCGCGCTGCAACGCGAGCGACGAGCGCGTTGCGGGCTTCGGGCCGATTCATCGTGACGACACGCACCGCGCCGTCGGTGTTCGTGACGACGAGTGCGCCGGCGCTCATCGCACGGTCTCCAGGAACGAGACGACCGCGTCGTTGAAGAGATCGTTGCGGTCGCCCGCGACCATGTGCCCGGCGCCGGCCACGTCGACCATCTCCGCGTGCGGCACCAGCTGGAGCAATTCCTGCGCGCCTTCCTCACTGAGGAGGTCGCTCTGCCGACCGCGCACGAGGAGCGTCGGCAGCGTCAACGCCCGCGCGGCTTCGCGCAGGCGAGCCGGGTCGATGAGCGACGCGCGTGTCTCGTCGGCGCCACCGAGCCGGCCTCCGATGAAGGCCGGATCCCAGTGCCAGTACCAGCGCCCGTCTCGTTCGCGCAGGTTCTTCGACAGTCCGCCGAGATCCGAGGGACGCGGCCGGTGCGGGTTGTAGCGCTGGATCGCGTCGGCGACCTCGTCGAGCGACGCGAAGCCGGTCTCCATGTTCTCCATCATGAACGAGCCGATGCGCATCCGGCCCTGCTCTTCCATACGCGGCGCGACGTCGACGAGCACGAGCGCCCGGGCCACGTTCTCGTCGGGGTGCTCGCCGATCGCGGCGAGCGACGCGACCCCGCCCAGCGACGCGCCGACGAGCGCGGGTGGACTGTCGAGCGACTTCGAGATCGCGAGCACGTCACCCGCGAACGCGTCGAGCGTGTAGTCGCCGTCGGCGGCCCAATCGCTGTCGCCGTGGCCGCGCAGGTCGACCGCATACGCGCGCCAACCTTTGTCGCCGAGCGCGCCGAGGGTCGTGCCCCACGAGTGGCGCGTCTGGCCGCCACCGTGCAGCAGGATCGCGGGCGGACCGTCGGCCGGGCCGGCCGCGTCGGACGCGAGGCGGTTGCCGTCGCGGCCGACAAAATTGGTCACGTGGCGAAGTCCGTCACGCGGCTGAACGTTCGAGGATGTGCACTCCACACGCCGAGCCGAGGCCGATGACGTGGGCGAGCCCGACCTTGGCGTTCTCGATCTGACGGTCGCCCGCCTCACCGCGGAGGTGGTGACAGACCTCCCAGATGTTGGCGATACCGGTCGCCGCGATCGGGTGGCCCTTCGATTCGAGACCGCCCGACACGTTGACCGGCGTCTTGCCGTCCCGCCACGTTGCACCCGACCGGAAGAAGTCGGCGGCGCCGCCCTCTTCGCACAGACCGAGGTTGTCGTAGTGGACGAGCTCGGCGGTCGCGAAGCAGTCGTGCAACTCGACCAGGTCGAGATCTTCGGGACCGACACCCGCGGCTTCGTAGGCCTGCTTGGCCGCGTTGCGCGTGAGCGTGTTGACGTTGGGGAGGATCTGGCACGCCTCCTCGTAGGGATCGCTGGTGAGTACCGACGCCGCGACCTTCACCGCGCGCTTCTGCTGATCGAGCGACAGCGTCTTGAGCTTGCTGTCGCTCACCACGACCGCGGCGGCCGCGCCGTCGCAGTTCGCCGAGCACATCGGGCGCGTGTTCGGGTAGGCGATCATCACGTCGTTCATGATTTGTTCGAGCGTGAAGCGCTTCTGGTAGCTGGCCAGCGGGTTCAGCGTGGAGTGCGCGTGGTTCTTCTCGGAGATCTTGGCGAACAACTCGAAGTCGACGCCGCCGTACTTGTGGCCGTACTCCATGCCGATCTGCGCGAACACGCCCGGCATCGTCTCGGTGCCGATGCGACCGTCGACTCCGGCGACCGCGCCGTACCGACCGCGCGGTGTCCACTCCTCGGCGTCGGCCGAACGCGAACCGCCGGCCAACAGACCTGCGCCCGCGAGCTTCTCGACGCCGACCGCGAGACCCATGTCGCACTCGCCGGCCTTGACCGCCATGATCGCGGTGCGCAACGCGGTCGCGCCGGTCGCGCACGCGTTGGCGACGTTGTACACCGGGATTCCGGTCTGGCCGATCTGCTTCTGGAGCGTCTGGCCGATGCTGCCCGGCCCACCCATGAGGTTGCCCGCGGCGAGGATGCCCATGTCGCGCATGGTGACGCCGCCGTCGGCGAGCGCACCCATCGCCGCCTCGGTCGCGAGGTCGATGGTGTCCTTGTCGGGGTGCTTGCCGAACTTGGTCATGTGGATCCCGAGGATCCAGATGTCGTCAGCCATCAATTCGCTCCTTCGAACGGTTCGAATCCGAACCCGATTGCTTCGGTGCCGGCGCTGTCGGTGCCGACCACTTGCGTCGCGAGCTTGACCTTCATCCCGACGTGCACGTGATCGGCGTCGGGCTCCACGTTGACGACGTTGCCGCGCACGCTCGTCCCGTCGCAGTCGACGACGCCGGCCACGAACGGCACCTGGATCCCGGGCGCCGCCAGCGACACGATCGTGAAGGCGCGCAACTCGCCGGTCGTCGAAACCGGTACCTCACGGAAGTCGGTGGCGAAGCAGTTCGCACAGGCGTTGCGGCGGTCGAAGTAGCGGGCGCCGCACTGGGTGCACTCGTGCGCGACCAGATGTGGTTCGGGCTCCAGCGCCAGGTACTCGACCAACGGGATGTTCTTCGCCATTCGGGCCTCCAGATCAGCGTGCAGGCCCCTTATTAGCAGTCGGCCGTCTCTTGCTGGATCTCGATGGTGTTGCCCGCGGGGTCGGTGAACCAGATCTGCACCGTGCCTTCGCCTTGCAGCGCCCGCTCGTAGGCGATCCCGCGTTCTTCGAGCTCGGCGACCGCGCCGTCGAGGTCGGTCACCGCCACGCAGTAGTGATGTCCGGTGGGGTCGATGCCGTTGCCCCGGGCCGGCGCGCCGACGAGGTGCAACTCCTGCTCGCCGACGGTGTGCCAGTGCCCGGAGATGCCCGGGATGTCGGGCCGCGCCTTGTCGCCGAGACCGAGCACGTCTCGGTAGAACGTCACCATCTCCTCGACGGGCGTGCCGTTCGCGTTGACGGAGACGTGATGGAAACGGGTCACCTTCATGCGGGGTCCTCGATCTGCTCCATGAACTCGAGTCGGATGTTGCCGGGCGCCGAGACGAAGGCGATGCGGCGCTTCCCGAACGCGCCTTCGACTACGGCCGGTCCCCAGATCACGTCGTGGCCGGCGAGCTCACGGTCGAGGTCGTCGGTGAACAACGCGGGATGCAAGAACCCTTCGGGGGGAAGGTCGACCGCGTCTTCGTAGATCGCGTGCGTGAACAGCGTGATCATCACCGGCCCGAGGAACACGTCGGCGCGCTCGCCGTTGTTCCAGTGCATCCGATCGCGCACCTCGGCCCCCGCGCCCTCGTAGAACGCGCACGCGGCATCGAGGTCGGCGACCTTTACCGCCATGTTCGCCATGCCCGTGATCGTCATGCGCGCTCCTGTACTTCGTGATCGGTCGAGCGTAGCGATCGGCTTCGGCACCGCTCGCGGCGCGAGAGGGAGGACGAGCTCAGGCCTGATCAGCTTCCGGGGGCGCTGGGTGTTTTCGTTGGGTGAATATGACGAGCTCGGGGTTGACACCTGGTCGAGGTCGTCCAAGGCTGCCGAGTGTTGACGTCGCTTGAGCCTCAGGGGAGGCATGTACGGGGGTGTGACATGTTCGGACACAGTCAATCGTTGATGCGGGTGAGAGCAGCCGGAGAGGGTGGTGGTCGCCCCAGGGTTCGCCCGGCGTGGTTTGTCGGGTTGGTGGTGTTCACCGCGGTCGGGTTGGGTGCGGGCATCGCGCTCGCGGATGTGCCGGATGGGAACACGGTGAATGTGTGCGAGAACAAGAGCACGCATGTTGTTCGAGTAATCGATAAGACGAACACGACCTGCAATACGACGACTGAGACTCCGTACAGCTGGACAGTGTGGAAGTGGCATGGGGCATGGTCGTCGGCCACGGCGTACAAGATCGGTGACGCCGTGTCGTATCTGGGTCAGAGCTATGTCGCGACGGCCGTGTCGACGAACAAAGCACCTGCGACCAATCCGAGTTTGTGGGGTTTGCTGGCGGCCAAGGGGGCGACCGGTCCTGCGGGTCCGGGGACGCCACAGTTGTCGAAGCCGAACATCGCGAAACTGCGCTGGGATCTCGACCCGGCCCGGGGCCGTACCGTAAGTGTCGGCGCTCAGCCGGTGTGGAGCGCCTTCGACGGCACCAACATCTGGGTCACGAACCACAGCGACAACACGCTGTCGAAGATCGTCGCCGCGACCGGCGCGGTCACCACGATCACCCCGAGCCCCGCGTTGAATGGCCCGGAGGGCATCGCGTTCGACGGCACGAACCTGTGGGTGGCCAGCACGAATGGAAACAAGGTCTCACAGATCCGGCCGTCCGACGGGGCGGTGTTGCATCAGGTGTTGGGACTGAACGCGCCTTTTGGCGTGGCGTTTGACGGCACCAAGGTCTGGGTCACCAACAACGGCGCGGCCACGGCGTCGCGGATCAACCGGGTCGGTACGCCCGCGATCGATGGCACCGCGACCGTTGGCTCCGGGCCCAGGGGAATCGTGTTCGACGGCACCCACCTCTGGATCGCCAACACCGGCGGTAGCACCGTGTCGGAGGTCAACCCTGCGACCGCGGCCACGATCGGCTCGCCGATCTCGGTCGGCACTTGCCCACAAGGGGTGGCGTCTGACGGCGCCACGGTTTGGGTTGTCAACTCCTGCGCGAACACGGTTTCGAAGATCGACCTCGGTACCGCCACCGTTACTGCGACCGTCAATGTCGGCAACTGCCCGATCGGGGCTGCCTTCGATGGCACCCACGTATGGGTCACCAACTCCTGCGACAACACCGTGTCGAAGATCGACCCAGCCACCAACAGCGTGATCGCGACCGGCGGTACCTACAGCGCCGCGGAGGGGATCACCTTCGACGGGACCGACATGTGGATCACCAACACCGGCGCGAGCACCGTAAGCAAGGTGCGCGCTCCCTAGCCGCGAGGTCAAACCGAACGTCGCGGCCGGACCCTGAGAACGAGGGTCGGGCCGCATCCACAAGACAAGCGCTAACCCTCGTTCGTTTCGTCCTCGGGATACTCGGACTCTTGCGCGGCGGCTTCTTCCATCGCCTCGTCCGGGTCGGTCGGCGGGGAGGGCGGTTCCTTACGCGGATCCGGTTCCTGCGTCGTCATAGGAAGCCAGCGTAGCGACGCGAACGATTGGTCAGCTGGGTGCGTTCACCGGCTGGTGGTGGGGGAGCGTCGCGAGGAAGTCTTCGACGGCTCCGGCCGCGAGGGGGCGGGCGAAGATGAAGCCCTGCCCGCTGTCACACTGCTCGTCCTTCAAGTGGGAGTACTGGTCGTGCTCCTCGATGCCCTCGGCCAATGTCTTCAGGCCGAGTTGCTTGCCGAGTTGCACGAGCGTGTGCAGGAGCGCCTTCGATTCTGTCGACCCGGTCGCGGCGCCGATCGGCGTGATGAACGAGCGATCGATCTTCAAGATGTCGACCGGGAACTGCCGCAGGTATGCCAACGACGAGTACCCCGTGCCGAAGTCATCGATCGCGACGCTGATGCCGAGTTCCTTGACCGCGGTGAGCTGGCGCGCGGTCGCGTCGGCGTCGCGCATGATCGCGGTCTCGGTGATCTCGATGACGAGCGCCGACGCGTCGAGTCCGGTCTCGGCGAGCGTGCGGCGGAGGTCTTCGACGAGATGCTGATCGTCGAGTTGTCGCGCCGAGACGTTCACTGACACGTACATGTTCCGTTGCGGAAGCTGCCATTCGACGGCCTGACGGCACGCTTCGGTCAAGATCCAACTGCCCACTGGGACGATCTGATTCGTTTCTTCGAGCAGCGGGATGAACGAGTCGGGCTGCACCACTCCGCGCGTCGGGTGGTTCCATCGCAGCAGCGCTTCGACGCCGAGCACGCGACCGCTTTCGAGGTCGAAGATCGGCTGGTACATCAAGAAGAACTCGCCGCGCTCGGAGGCGGCGCGTAGGTCGAGCTCGAGCGTGAGGCGATCCTCGACCGCGGCCTGCATCTCGCGCTGGAACGTGACGTACCGGTCGCGACCAGCGGTCTTCGCTTCGTAGAGGGCGATATCAGCGTCGCGCAGCAGATCGGTCGCCTCGATGCTGGCGCCGAATGCGATGCCGATGCTCGCGGTGATGCGCAGCCGGCCACGCGCGGTGTCGTCGAGCTCGAACGGCTCGCGCAACACTTCGAGCAGTCGTTCGGCGACGAACTCGGGGCTCCCCGTGGGTGATCCACCTTCGACGAGCACGACGAACTCGTCGCCGCCGAGCCGCGCGATCGTGTCGGCCTCTCGCAAGGCTGCAGACAGCCGCGTCGCGACCGACTGCAACAGCCGGTCGCCGGTCTCGTGCCCGAGCGTGTCATTGACCTGCTTGAAACCGTCGAGATCGATGAACAGCGCCGCGCAGTCAGTGCCGGTCCGGCACGCCCGCGCGAGCATCTGCTCGACCCGGTCGAGGATGAGCGCGCGATTGGGCAATCCGGTGAGCGAGTCGTGCAGCGCCTGGTGGCGAATGCTCTCGAGCAGGCGCGCGTTACGGATCGCGATCGTCGCCTGGCTGGCCAAGCCGCGCAGCCGGTTCGAGACTTCGGGATCGGCGCAGAGGCGCTCCGGCCGGTTCGTGACGTCGCCGACGACGAGGCCGACGGGATCGCCGTCGATCACGATCGGGATGGTCGCGACGGCAACCGTGTGCAACTCGGTCATCAGTCCCGACAGCGTGTCGCGATCCGCGGCACCCGCCCGGTCCCAGACGTTGACCGACGCGTCGTGCGATCGCATCTGCGATACCGGCACGTCCATCGACCGCAACCGCACATCAGCCGATGCGGAGAATCCGTGGGTCGCGACGACGCGGCCGGTTGCTGCGTTAGGTTCGAACAGGATCACCGCGGCACGGTCACAGCCAATGACCGCGGGCACCACGCGTGCGATGTGAACCGCCATCTCATCGGTTGATGCGATCTCGGCAAGGGAATTCGAGAGGTCGAGGAGGGCGCGCGCGGTTTCTGCCTGCCGGCGCGCGTCTTCGAGCGCGGCGGCGGAGTCGAGCGCGGCCGCGACCAAGCGGGCGTAGACCTGCAACACGATCCGTTCCTGCGGGAAGAACCGACCGTTGCGGTTCACCGCGGCCAACCGTCCGTAGCGCCGGCGGTTCGACTGCACTTCGACGACGAGGTAGTGCTCGTCGTCGTCGTGAGTATTGCCGAGGATCTCGGCCGCCAGCCGCTCGGCCTCGTCGTCCCCGATTCCGGCCGCGTACACGTGCCGATCGGCAGCCGGGAGTGCTTCGAGCGCGAGGACGAACACCGGCGCGGAGATCGTGCGGGCGGCCGACACGATGACGCGGGCGAGAATCTGCTCGAGATCATCGGCGGAGACGAGATCGCCGACCGTCTGCTGCAGCGCGTCCAGGCGCGCGCTCAGAACCTGGATCCTGGTTTCGAAGTATTCGGCTTCGGCCGCGGGGTCGTCGGGGAACCAACGGACGCGGTACTCGCACGCGGCGGCGCCATGGCACGCGCACGCTTCCTTGGTGACTTCGGTGCGCATGCCGAAGAGTCTCGGGATATTCGTGTAGAGACCGGCGGCCCACGCGCAGTACTCGGGATACGGAGTGAAACCGTCGAGGAACCACTCGCGGACGACCCACTCGGCGGGGCCGATCTCGTCGCCTTCGAACGCGAGCACGGGAGCGAGTCCGGCGCCACCCGACTCGGACACCATGCGGAGGAGTGCTTCGGGTGAGCCCAGCGATTGCAGCATCGCCGTCATGTCGGGCATCGAGGGGTCGGTGAGGCCACCACTCGAGGCCGCAGTCAGCGCGGCGGTGCCGCCGCAGTTGGCGGCGGTCGCGATCAACAGCCGGCGGAACTGTTCGTAGGAGCTCCACGTCGCGATGTCGAAGAGCTCTTCCTCGGTGCGAGTCTCCTCCGCGTCGGCGAGCACCTGCGCCATGACGTCAGGGCCCGCCTGATCGCGCAGATAGCGCATCAGCATCCACGTATTTACGCCCGCGAAATGAAGCCCGGGCGGAAGCTCGGCGTCAGCCATGTAATTAGCGTCGACACCGGATTGAAGGGCCTTAAGACTTCTGGAGCCGGGCGGCGCCCAGGGCCGGTTATATGCGCCGGTCGAGCTCGTGAATGCGGTGGGCCATGCCGTGGAGGATCGCGTCGCGGATCTGCGGCATCTCGTCGAGCGCGCTGCGGAAGGATTCGCGAGAGAGTGCAACCAGGGAGAGCGGACCTACGGCGGTGACCGTTGCGTTCCTGGGCGCGGGGTCGAAGAGGCTGAGCTCACCGAAATACTCGCCCGGACCGAGCTCGGCGACGGCCTGACCGCCACGGGTCACGTTCGCCGTGCCGCTCGTGATCACGAAGAAGTTGTCGCCCTGGTCGCCTTCGCTGATGACCGGCGCGTCGTCGATGCTCACGGCGTCGCCGAGCTCGGCCAGGCGGTCGAGCTGGTCGGGCGAGCACGACCGGAACATCGGGATGTTCGAGAGGTACATCTGGTAGAGCGAACGATCGTAACCAGCCAAAACCCGTGCCTCCTCGAGTGCCTGAGGCGGATCGTAACCGGACAGATGTCGACACGCGCAGGAGACCGACGCCCACAGGAAACCAACGCGCCCGGGAACATCGAGCGCGAGCGCCGAGTTGTTCGACCGATGAAGATCCTCGCGCTCTGCGGCAGCTTGCAGGAGCGGTCGTCGAACCGGGCGCTGCTCGATGCCGCGCGCGAGCTCGCAGCCGCCGAGGTTTCGGTGGACGAATACCGCGGGCTCGAGTCGCTCCCGCACTTCAACCCCGACGTCGACCGCGACGGCGCGCCGGCGAACGTCAGCGAGTTTCGCGCCCTCGTGAAGGCCGCCGACGGTGTGCTCATCGCGACGCCGGAATACGCGTTCGGCCTACCGGGTGCGTTGAAGGATGCCCTCGACTGGCTCGTCGGCTCCGGCGATCTCTACGAGAAGCCGGTCGTTGTCTTGAGCGCCGCAGCCGCGCCGGAACACGGTGCCGACGCGCGCGCCGATCTCGAACGAACACTCCGCGGCCAAGGCGCGCGCATTCTCACGTCCGAGACCGTCGTCGTTCCACGCGGCGACACGTTCGATGTCGTGTCGGATCAGGTCGCGCGCGACGCGCTCGTCGCGGTGTTCGAAGCGTTCGCGTCGCGCTAGGAGTTGTCGCCGGCCGCTGCGAGTACGGCGCCGAGTTGGTCGACGAGCGTGACCGCGATCGCGCGGTCGGCCGAGGGAATCGTGACGCCCACCGAATCGGTCGGGAGTACGAGTACCAATCTCCCGATCTCGCGCCCGCGTCCCCAGACCGGGAGCTCGACTTCGTTGGCGGGACCGATCGGGCGGTCGTCATCGGGATTACCGGCCGGCACCGTGACGACGCCATGGCCGAGACGAGGGAGCGTCGTCGCGAACGGTGTGCGTTCGAACCGCGCGCCGCGCGCGCCGAGCAACTCGACGACCTCGCGCTCCACAACGCTGATCAACCGCCCGCGTGATCCGGCTCCGGCCGCGAGCTCCGCGACGCGACGCACCTGGTCGACCTCGCGCCGGCTCGCGATTGCCAACCGTTCGCTGCGCCGCGACCGAACGACCAGCTCGCCGACGACCAGCCCGACCACCAGCAGCACGATCGTGGTCTCCACGTCGGCACGCCGGTTGATCGTCAACGAGTAATAGGGCCGGGTGAAGAAGAAGTCGAAGCACAGCGTCGCGACCAGAGCGGAGACCACACCGCCCCAGCGACCTCCCAGGATTGCGGCCGCGAGCACGGGGAGCACGAGAATCAATGCGGCGTTGGTCGTGAAGTGCCCGCCCCGGAACGCGACCATCACGCCGGAGAGCACCAGCGGGCCGGCGATGGCCGCGATCCAGCCCGCCCGGCCGAGCTCGTGTTCGGCCCGCGCGGGATCCCTGGGCGCCAACGGTCTGTTCACGTATCTATTGACTCACGCCGACGTTTCGGCTTCCAGCGCGCAGACGTAAAAGGCGCGTCAAGGTTTTCCGGGACCGCGTCAGAACACGTTAACGCGTCGGAACCCGGGCCGCGCGAGCCGCTATTCCTCTCGAGTCCCCTGGAGGTGGCGCGCCCGTGAGCAGTGACGTGATTGCCGAGCCCACCTCGCGTGTGGTCGAGAAGCCGTGCGTGATCTCGCCCGGGATCGCGCCACCGGAAGGCCGCAGCTACCGGGTCAAGAACCGGCTGCTGGGCCGGCCGCTCGCCACCGAGCAGCTCGCGCACGAGCGCCTGGGTAACCCGACCGCGCTCGCAGTGTTCGCCTCTGACTGCATGTCGTCGTCGGCGTACGCGACCGAAGAGATCCTCCGGGTGCTCATCCCGGTGATCGGTGTGGCCGCGTTCGCGCTGGTGGTTCCGGTCACGATCGCATTGCTGGTCGTGCTCGGATTCCTGATCCTGTCGTATCTCCAGACGATCAAGGCCTACCCGAGTGCCGGTGGCGCGTACATCGTCACCCGCGACAATTTCGGTCTCTTACCGGCGCAGGTCGCCGGCGTGGCGTTGCTCACCGACTACATCCTGACCGTTGCGGTCTCGGTGGCCGCGGGAACCGCAGCCCTCACGTCGGCCGCGTCAGTGCTCGCGCCGTACTCCCTCGAGATCGCAATCTTCTTCGTGGTGCTGATCGCCTACGGCAACCTCCGTGGCGTGCGGGAGTCGGGCCGGGTGTTCGCGGTACCGACGTATTTCTTCCTCGTCAACATGGTCGTGCTGCTCGGAGTCGGGTTCTACAAGCTCGTCTTCTCCTCGTTGACGGTGGAGCACTCGGGCACACGGGCACGTTGAAGCCCGGCCTCCCGGGCAACGGGCTCTTCATGGGCGCGGCGATCTTCGTCGTACTCAAGGCGTTCGCGTCGGGTGGTGCGGCGGTGACCGGCGTCGAGGCGATCTCCAACGGCGTGCCCGCGTTCAAGGAGCCGGCGTGGAAGAACGCGCGCAAGACGCTCGTGATCATGGGCCTCACGCTCGGTACGTTGTTCCTCGGCGTGTCGATCCTCGCCGCGCACGTGCACCCCAACGTGTACGCGGAGGGCACGCCGACGGTGATCAGCCAGATCGGCAGACTCGTCTACGGCCCGGGCGCGCTCGGCACCATCCTGTTCTACGGCTTGCAGGCCGGCACGATGCTGATCCTCGTGATGGCGGCCAACACGAGCTTCGCCGACTTCCCCCGCCTCGCCAGCTTCCACGCCGAAGACAACTTCATGCCCCGGCAGCTGACGAAGCGTGGGCATCGGCTCGTGTTCTCGAACGGGATCATCTCGCTCTCGGTCGCGGCCATTGGGGTGTTGATCGTCACCGACGCCCAGGTCAGCCGGCTCATCCCGCTCTACGCGATCGGCGTGTTCACCAGCTTCACGCTGTCGCAGGCCGGTATGGCCAAGCACCACCTCACGCACCGCGAACCGCACTGGCACTACGGGCTGTTCGTGAACGGCGTCGGTGCCTTCTTGTCGTTCGTCGTGCTCGTCGTGGTTGCGGTCACGAAGTTCATGAGTGGTGCGTGGTTCATCATCCTCCTCGTTCCGATCATGGTCGCCCTGCTGATGCGATTGAACAAGCAGTACGAATCGGAGCTCGAGGAGCTCAAGGAAGACGCGCCCGCGCGCGGCCGAGGCCCGGGTCCTCCGGCGCCACGCGGTGGTCGTCCTCATCGACCAGCTCGACGTTGCGGCCGCTCGCGCGATTCAGTACGCGCGTGCACTTTACGCCCGACGATCTGCGGGCCGTGCACTTCGATCTGGATCCGATCAAGACCGAAGACCTGACGCACGCGTGGCGCAGCCTCGGCTTCTCCCGGCTCCCACTCGACATCGTCGAGTGCCCCGACCGCCGGATCCCGCGCGCGGCGGCCGAGTTGGTCGCGACCGCGCTCGCCGACGGCGACACCGAAGTGAGCGTGTTGATCCCGCGCCGCGAGTACACGCACTTCTGGCACCGGTTCCTGCACGACCGCACCGCCGACTCGATCGCGCAGGCGCTCTCGATTCTTCCGCACGCGAACGTCACGATCGTCCCCTACCACCTCGGCTCGCGCGCCGAGGCCGCACCGCTCGTACCTTCGATGAACGGTCGAACGAACGGGTCGAAGAAGAACGGCGCGAAGCACAACGGGAACGGGAAGGCGAACGGCAACGGGTCCGCCGCGGTCGCCACGATGAACGCCGACGTCAAGTCGTGGCTGCCCGAAGATCGCACGCCGATCGCCAACGTCGAGTACCGACAACGCGCGCGTGTCGCCGGCCGCGTGAACACGATGCGCGTACAACCGCACGGCGGGGTCGCGGGTCTCGAGTGCACGATCGTCGACGACACCGGTGGCATCGCGCTGGTGTTCCTCGGTCGGCGCAGCATCGGCGGGATGAAGGTCGGGACTCGAGTCATTGCCGAAGGCACCGTGGTCGGTGACGATCGGGGCCGGCTCGCGATCATGAATCCCGACTATCGCTTCCTTCCCGACGAAGGCGCCTCAGCCCCTAGCCACCACTGATCGAGAACCGCTCACGTAGGGCATGACGTACTGCCTCTCGAACGGATCGACAACGTCGTCGATCCGACCGACAGGAGGCAGCACATGTCAGTCCGCAGCACTTTGCATCCCCGTTACCTCGGGATCGGCGCGCTGGTCGCGTCGGCCGCGCTCGGGGTTTCGTTCGGCGGTACGAGCACGGCGTACGCCGCGCCGAAGGCGCAGCCGATTCTCTCGGCTTCGGTCGCGAACAACACGCTCAAGATCACGGGTAGCAACGGTCCCGACAACATCTCGGTTACGGGTACCGCCGACCCGAATGCGCTCGTCGTCGATCTCGGAAACGGGACGCAGAGAACGTTCGATCGCACCACGTTCGACGCGATCTCGGTGTTCCTCGGCGACGGTAACGACCAGTTCACCGAGGCCCCCGGCGTGTTCGCCGACGAGACCCTGACCGTCGACGCCGGTTCCGGCGACGACCACATCGTGACCGGTGACGGCAACGACGCGATCTTCGGCGGTTACGGCAACGACACCATTCTCAGCGGCAAGGGTGACGACCTCGTGTTCGGAGACAGCGGTGACGACTTCGTCGACGGCCAGGTCGGCCACGACACCGCGTTCCTCGGTAGCGGGCACGACAGCTTTCAGTGGGATCCGGGTGACGGCAGCGACGCTGTCGACGGTGGTTCCGGTATCGACACGTTGGTGTTCAACGGTGCCGCGGTGCCCGAGAACATGAGCCTGTCGGCCAACGGCGATCGCTCCCTGTTCCTCCGGGACCCGGGCAACATCCGCATGGACATGAACGACGTCGAGCGGTTGGAGCTCAACGCCCTCGGCGGCGCCGACACGATCACCGTGAACGACCTGCACGGCACGGGCTTCCGCGACGCCGACATCGATCTCGGCGCCGGCGACACCGCCGCGGATGTCGTGACGCTCAACGGGACGCTGGGTCGTGACAACGTGCACGTCGGTGCCAATAACGGTCACGTCAACGTCGGCGGGCTCGAGCCCGAGACGCACATCACCGGCAGCGAGCCGGGCGACACGCTCCAGGTCAACACCTTGGACGGAAACGACCGGGTCCGAGTCGACAATGACGTCGCCGCCCTGATCGGCGTGCACACCGATCTCGGTACCGGCCAGAGCCGGAGCTGAGGCGGCCAACGCCGAAGCACGCGATGCACAGCGGGGCTTCCGTTTCGGCGGGAGCCCCGTTCGCGCGCCGGGGCTCAACCCGAGTCAGCGTTTGCGGGTCGGTGGTTCGTATTGCTCGATGAACAGCTCGATGGCACGGTTCGCGCCGGCGCGGTCGCCGGTGGCGAGCAGATCGAGGAGCAGGCCCCGCACAACGGCGAGCCGCAACCGCGCATCGGCGCGCGCGACGGCGGGCGTGAGTCCGCGCGTTGCGCGCAGCTTCGCGGCGACCGGCTCCACCCACGAGCTCACGATGTCGTCGAGCAGCCGGCCCGAGTGCCCCCGCCCCTGCAGCGCTTGGCCGTACATCTCGAAGAACAAGCGCTCCTGCGCCCACAGGGAGGGATCCGCGAGTCGCTTCCACATGCGGCGAAAGAGCTCGGCTTCGGTCAGATCCGGATCGAGGTCGAGCTCGGCGAGCGCGTCGAGCTGTTGTTGCTCCACGACGCGCACGACCTCGACGAGCAAGCCTGCTTTCGAACCGAAGTGGTAGATCAGCATGCGGTGGCTGGTGCCGATCGCGGTGGCGAGTTGGCGCAGGCTGAGGTCGCCGAGCGCCGTGCTGCGCGACGTAGTCGATCGTCGCCGCGAGCAAGCGTTCCTTCGAACCCGCGCTTTGGACGTGAACCGGTTCGACTTGGGTTGGTTCGACTTGGGTTGGTTCGACTTGAACGCGCACGATGATCATTGTACCATCTGGTACATGTACCAGGTGGTACAGAGATGCGTCGGGAAACGAAGGGAGCCCCGAGATGAGCAAGCGCCGTGAGATCGACCTGACCGCGGGCGTCGACCGCGAGTGTCGACGCCGTGTACGCGCTCCTCGCCGACGGGAACACGTGGCCGGCGTGGACGACCATCGAGTCGTACGAGCTCGAGGCGGGGAGCGGGACTCCGACGGGATGGGAGAGATCCGGATCTACAAGCGGGGCCGTACGACGGGACGAGACGAGATCGTCGAGCTCGTTCCCGGTCGCCGTTTCGCGTACCGCGCGCTGTCGGGTCTGCCCACCGCGTGATTACTTCGGGCAGGTCGACCTCGAGCCCACGCCCACCGGGTCGACGATCCGGTGGCGGGCGTCGTTCTTCCCGAAGGTTCCCGGCACCGGAAAGCTCATGGAAAGCGGGATCCGCCGCTTCCTCGACGAGTGCGTCCACGGCCTGGCGCGGTATCGCCGCGACATCGGAGCAAGCCGTGTCCTGAGCGCCGCGCCGCTAGCCCGGCTCGAGACGTTCACCCGTCGTGAGCGAGCGCGTTACCTCGTCGCCAACTCCAGGCCGTCCGGCGCCTTTAGCGTGCGGGGCGTGGGAACTGCTCCGACATTGTTCGAACGGCAGGTTCGGCTCGACGGCTGCTTCAACTTTCGCGACGTCGGCGGTTACCCGACGCAAGGCGGGCGGTGGATCCGCCCCGAGCGCCTCTATCGATCCGACGGTCCGCACGCGCTGACCGCGGCCGACGAGGTCACGCTGCGCACGCTCGGTCTGCGCACGGTCATCGATCTGCGAACGCTTGACGAGGTCGACACCAAGCCGAGCTTCGTGAGCGTGCTTCCCGATGTGATCGGGTATCACCTCCCGCTCCTCGATGTCGTTCCCGACACCGACGACCTCCCGACCTGGACGAATCCACGCGTCGTCGCCGATCGCTACCGCGAGATGCTCGACAACGGCGGCGATGCGATCTCCGATGCGCTCGCAATCCTGTCGGAACCCGACACCTATCCCGTGCTCATCCACTGCACCGCGGGGAAGGATCGCACCGGGATCTTGGCCGCGATCGTGCTCGGGCTCCTCGACGCATCCGACGAGACGATCCTCGCCGACTACGCGGCGAGTCGACCCGCGATGGTCGAGTTCGTCGACTATCTCAAGCGTGCGCATCCCGCGGCCGACGAGCTGCTCACGGTGCTCGCGCCCACGATGATCAGCGCCCATCCCGAGACGATGATCGCCTTCATCGACGGCATTCTCCGCGATTACGGCAGCTTTGCCGCGCTCGCCTCGGCGCTCGGCGTCGGCGGCGCACCCCGCGCCCTGCGCGAGCTCCTCGTCGTCTGACGGCGTGACGTTTGCGAAGCGCTACGCGCCGTAGCTGACGCGGACCTCCGACGCGAGCCCGCCGTCGCGGACTGTCAGCGTCTCGGCGACGACGCCGCCGCGTTGGTTCCGGTAGACGATCGTGAACCCGTCGACCCCTATGCAGACCTCGATGAGCGTGAACTCCAGGTCCGGGGACGCGGCCAGGCCGTCGCGGTAGTACGAGAGCACGGCCTGCTTGCCCCGCAGCACGCCGTTGGACTCCGGCCGGAGTTGGGCGGCCACGGGCGAGGAGACGACGACGTCGGCGGCGAAGTGCGCCACGACCCGGTCGGGATCGTGCGCGTTCCAGGCCTCGAGCCACTCCTGGGCGGCCGAGACCGCCGCTTCCCGTTCGATCACCAGCGTCCTCCCAGATGATGCGCGGCTGTAACACCGGACCGCCAGGATCGTAGGCGTGGCCGAATCGGGGCTCATCACCATTTTGTTCGCGGACCTCGTCGGCTCGACCAATCTGCAATCACTCTGACTCGATCCCGTCGAACGCGACGCGCTGCATGGCCCTCTTGCAACGAGTGCCGTTCTTCCGGCACTGCTCGCCGGCCGATCTCTCGACGCTGGCCGCGACCGCGTATCCACTCTCGTTCGATCCCGGCGAAGACCTCTGCGAGGAAGGCGCCGACGCGCCGGACTGCTACGTGATCGCGGCCGGGGAAGCCGACGTGTTCATCCGCGGCGAACGGGTGGCCGTGGTGCAGTCAGACGACGTCGTTGGCGAACGCGGCCTGATCCTCGGAACCCGCCGCGCGGCAACCGTGACCGCGGTCTCGCACATGATCACCTACGCGATCTCACGCGAGATCCTGCAGCAGGTGCTCGACGCGTCCCCCGCTGTCATCGCGGCCATGCAGGACGACGTACGCCGGCGTTATTCCTGAACGGCGTTATTCCTGATCAGCCGCGGCGGATGGGAACGCTGCCCTCGATCATGTAGCGCCAGAAGTTGCGGGGTTCTCCGACCGGGAAGTCGCCGCGCGGCTCGGTGTTGGACCGAGGCGTTGTCCCAGATCAACACGTCGTGGGGACGCCACTGATGCGCGTACCGTGGTGCATTGGCCTCGGCGTGGTTTTGGAGCTCCCACAGCAGGGCGCGCCCTTCGTCGACTGCCATGCCGTCTACGTGCGTCGCCCGGTCGAGGTCGAAGTACAGCGCGGGCTCACGCGTCGCGGGATGGAGCCGGACGACGGGGTAGCTCACGTCGACCAGTGCTTCGAACGGGCCTTCCGCCGAAACGCGCGGCGCGAACGTGCCGCGGTTGTTGTACGTGTGCACCGCCCGCAATCCGATCAGGCGAGCTCGCGTGGTCTCGTCGAGCAGGCGGTACGCGGCGCGCATGTCGATGAACGAGGTCGCCCCGCCCGGCCCCGACGGCAACTCGCGCGCGTGGAGCACGGTGGCCGCGGCCGGCGACTCGGTGTATGCGTCATCGGTGTGGAACGTCTCGAACAGGCCGGGTCGCAGCGAGTCGCCACCGAAGTTGAGGTCACCGAGCTGTTCGCGGAGCTCGTCGGTGAGCACGAAGCCGGCGTCGATGATCTGGCGTTCCTCGCTGTAGCGAAGGAGCTCACCGTCGCGCGTGCGGCCGACCGGATCCTTGATCGGCCCGATCATCGACGCGACCGCGCGTGTTTCTTCGTCGGTCATCGGCCCGTCGAGTCGCACGCACACCACCGCGTGGTCGCCACAATGCTTGGCGCAGGATCTCGGCTTGGGCGGCATCCCCGGGGTCGACGGCGGGATCGAGTCCCTCGATCTCGACCGCACCGAACTCGCCCGGCAGCGCGTCGAACGGAGACGCGGCAAGACTCAGGCCCGCTCGCGGCTGCGCAGCGTGCGGCTGTCGGCCGCGTCGGGGATCGTCGTGGATCGCTTCGAGCGTCCCGCCGGGAACGGGCCGTTGCGCGACCGGCGGTCTCGGCGAGCTCGGGTGGCCACGCTTCGGCGATGCCGACGAGGGTCGTGATCGTCGCGTAGCCGGCCGCGCAGAGCGCGGTGTCGGTATCGGGCGGGAGCTGCTCGTTGGTGGCTTGCAGCTCGATCTGCAACGCGCCGTCGGTTTGCACCTCGCCGATGGCCGGCGCGCACCGATCCGAACGCGGCGAGCCGAGCCCAGCACACATCTTGGATCTCGTCACGCGCGAGCGCGGGCACGTTGAGGTTCAGCACGGAGCGATCCGGTGCCTCGATGAGCAGCTCGAGCACTTCCACCGCGATCGTCGCCGCGGTGTCCCATCGCCACGGCTGCTCGGCCGCGACGCTTACCGCGAGTCCCTTCGCGCCGAAGTTCTGCGCGGTGAGCGCGGCGCCAACGGTGCCGGAGTGCAGGATGGCGCGGCCGGTGTTGAGGCCCGGCGTTGATACCGGATACGACGATGTCGGGCGGCGTGCCGAACGCGCCGAGCCGGGCCGCGAGCACGCACAAGCCCGGCGGTCCCGCGACCGCCCACGCGGGCGTGTCGCACTCGGGGATCTCGACGCGCTTCACGTCGATGTGCGAGTCCGGCGTGGAACACGCCGAGCGCGGCACCGGTTCCGCTCGCATCGAAATCGGGCGCGGCCACGACGGCGTCGTGGCCCGCGGCGGTCAGTGCTCGTGCGAGTACGTGGAGGCCTTCGGCGTCGATGCCGTCGTCGTTGGTGACCAGGATCCGCACGCGGCCGAAGGTAGTCCCGCCCGACAGGGCCGCGATTCTTCACGACCGGAGACGTTCACCAGAGCTTCACGACTCGGACCGATCTTCACGGCCTTCACGATCGAGCGGCGACGCCGGATCGCCAGCAGCGTTCCCGCCGCGACACAGCAGAGCCCGAACATGACCGGCCCGGTGGATCCGCTGCCCGTGTGGGGTAGGGGACCGCCGTTCGATGTCGTCGAGGATGTGGTCGGAACCGTGCTGCCCTGACCGTGCAGCGTCGTCGTGGTCTTGCCGCTCGTCGTCGTGGTCGTTGCGCTCGTCGTGATCGGTGGGCCGATGGTGGTTGTGCCGGTGCCGGTCGTCGTGGTGGTCCCGGTTCCGGTCGTGCTGGTCGTCGTACCCGTGCCCGTCGTCGTGGTCGTGGTGCCGGTCCGGTGGTCGTGGTCGTGGTGCCGGTTCCCGTCGTGGTCGTTGTGGTGCCGGTGCCCGTCGTGGTCGTCGTGGTGCCGGTACCGGTGGTCGTGGTGGTCGTGCCGGTCCCGGTGGTGGTCGTGGTGGTCCGGTGCCCGTCGTCGAGGTCGTCAGGTGCGGTCGTGCTCGTGGTCGAGCTCGACACGGATGTCGACGTGGAACTGGAGCTCGAGGTGGAGCTCGAGCTCGACGTGCTCCCGTGCCCGGTCGTCGAGGTGGATCCGTACCCGCTGGTCGAGGTCGATCCGTAGCCACTCGTCGTCGTGCACGACCAGTAGCCGCAGCCCCGGCCTTCGCCGCCGGCGCCCGCGCTCACTATTCCGAGCGTGATGATGACCGCCAGCGCGACACCGAGCATCGCGTACGTCGCCACGAGACGCTTCCGCCCGACGTTGAAATTTCGTTCATCCATGAGCATTGCCTCCAGGGGGTCGCGCCGAGACGCGCGGTACGGGCGGAGTCTGGCGCGACTCGCGCGTTCCGTCGAGTGCACAACGCTGCCGGGCGCGGTGCACCGTCGGGCAAACGGTGTTCCCCAGGAGAAAAAGGACGGCCGTCGCTATCCTCGCTGCATGCGCGAGGGTCGTTACGGATCGTGACTGCCGACCTGCTGTCCGTGTGGACCGACTCCGACACCGCGATGCACGCGGTCGGCGCCGAGTCTCGGGATCTTCCCTGATCAGGTGCCCGACACGCGCCGCGTCGAAGGGTCGGAACCACCGTTGCGCGACGCGCTCTACGACGTGCTCCTCACACTCGTCGACGATGGTGCGCTCGAGAAGCACGCGTGCAGCGACGGTCGTTACGCGTTCCGCTGGCGCGACACCGTGGAGTCGGCCGCGGTCTCGACCGGCGCGACCTCGGCGCGTCTCGACGCGTGGCTCGACTCGATGCCCCGCCAGGTGCCGTGGAGCGTCCGCTCCGGCGCCCGTCATCGCGCCTACTCCCGCGGCCCTACTGGCCCCGGCTGGTGGCGTCGGCGGCACCGCTGCTGCTCCCGGCGTTGTCGTGCCTGCTGGCGCCTGGTCGCGTTCGTGGTGTTCGGCCCCGTGGTCGGCCTCGCCGTGCTCGGCGTGCTCGCGCTCGCCGGCGTCGTCGGCCTCGTGCGCCGGGTGCCGCTCGCGGGATTCTGGACGACGGGCCTCATCGTCGGCCGCGGTGCTGATGCGCCTTTCTTGAGATCCGAACGTCTCGGTACTCAGGCGGGTACGAAGCGGGTGCCGATCACCGTGCTGCTCTTCGGCGAGGCCTTCGACTTCGAGGCGATCGACTCCCGGCGGCGCGTCGGGCCGGTGTTCGAGACCGATGCGCGCACCGCGCGCCCACACGAGGTCGACGCGCGTTTCCGACTCGTGCTCGATCTCGCCTTCCAAGATGCCGCCGAAGAACTCGACCGCGGTCGCCAACATCGGTGTGCGCAGCACGACGCGGCGCAACCGGGCCGGCGGTCCCTCGGCCGGCGTCGGATCGCTCCACCAACGCGGATGCATGTTGGGTCCGTGCGCGCGCGACCTCTGCGAGGAGCGCGGCGCGGGTCTCGGGGTAGCCGTGGGACTCCGCGAGTTGCACCACCGTCCCGTGCGCTTCGCTCGGCATGAGGAACGCTTCCATCCACTGCGGATCGGACCGGTTGATGTTCACCGGGTGAAATCCGGCCTTGCGCACCCGCTCGAGCACCGCGCCGAGATCGGCGACCTTGAACGTGAGGTGGTGCGGACCGGCGCCGTGCCGGGCGACGAATCGCGCGAGGAAGTCGTTCTGATCCACCGCCCACGGCTCGAGCAACTCGACCGGCATGCCGTCGCCGTCGTTGGTTCCCACCCAGACCTGCATGGGCCGGAAGCCGATCGACTGGCCGCCGAAGATGACCGTCCCGCCGAGCGTGCCGGTGAGGAATCGCAGCGCGTCGGACGTGTCGACGGCGCCGAGCGCAACATGGTCGAGGTCGTAATCGGCAGCCACGGAGGCGGGAGACTAGGCGGGAGAGTTGCGCATGTTCTCACCAGGGGTTCGCTACCGGCGCGTCGGGTCCCCTTCCTGGCATGCTGTTCCGCGTGAGCCCTGACGTCCGAACGCACTTCCGAACGTGTCCGCTGTGCGAGGCCACGTGCGGTCTCGAGATCACGATGGACGGGCCGGTCGTCAAGCGGATCCGGGGCGACCGTGACGACGTCTTCTCGCACGGTTTCATCTGTCCCAAGGGCTCGACGCTCAAGCAGCTGCAGGAGGATCCGGACCGCCTGCGCAACGCCGTTGGTCCGGCGCGGCGGCGAGCTGTCGAGGCCACATGGGAAGAGGCATGGGCAGCGGTAGCCGACGGTCTCGCGCGCGTCCGCGCCGAGGGTGGAGCGAATGCGACCGCGGTGTACCTCGGCAACCCCAACGCGCACTCGATGGCCGGCGCGCTCTATGTGCGTCCGCTGCTCAAGGCGTTGGGAACGCGCAACGTGTTCAGCGCGTCGACTGTCGATCAGATGCCCAAGCACGTGTCGTCGGGAATGTTGTTCGGGAATCCCTCTGCGATCCCGGTGCCGGATCTCGATCGCACCGACTACCTCCTCATGCTGGGCGCGAATCCGTTGGAGTCGAACGGCAGCCTCTGCACCGCGCCCGACTTTCCGGGCCGACTCGCCGCGATTCGCGACCGCGGCGGCCGCATCGTGGTCGTCGATCCGCGTCGCACTCGTACCGCGGAAGCCGCCGACGAGCACACTCGCGATCCGGCCCGGCACCGATGCGCTTGTGGCTCGCCGCGCTCGTGCACGAGATCGTCGCCTCCGGAGATGTCGATCTCGGCGCGGTTGCGGATCTCGTCGACGGGTTCGATCGACTCGCGCCCGCGTTGGAGCCGTTCACACCGGAAGCGGTCGCGGCGGCGAACGCGCATCGCGCCCGACGTCACCCGCCGCATTGCCGCGGAGTTGCGGGGCGCCGAGACCGCCGCGGTGTACGGCCGCATCGGGACGCACACGGTTCGTTTCGGCACGGTGGCGTCGTGGTTGGTCGACGTGCTCAACATCGTCACCGGGAATCTCGACCGGCCCGGCGGCGCGATGTTCCCGAGCCCACCGCACGAGCGCCCGACCGACGAACGGCCCGACCGGGAAACCGGCTCGGGCGGGCGCGGCTTTCGCACGGGCCGCTGGGCGAGCCGAGTGTCGGATCGACCCGAGGTCCGGGGCGAGCTCCCCGCGGGGGTGTTGGCCGAGGAGATCGATACTCCCGGGCCGACCAGATCCGTGCGCTCGTCACCGCGGCCGGCAATCCCGTGCGATCGATCCAGGACAGCGAGCGGCTCGACGCCGCGTTGGGCACGCTCGATTTCATGGTGTCGATCGACATCTACGTGAACGAGACCACGCGGCACGCGGACGTGATCCTGCCGCCGCCGGCTCCGCTCGAGAAGGCGCACTTCGACTTCGCGTTCGCGGGCTTCGCCGTACGCAACGTCGTCGAATTATTCGCCCGCGATCATCCCGACCGGACGGCCCGCAGGAATGGGAGATCTACGCGCGCCTCGCGCTCGTCGCGGGCGGCGCCGATCCGAGTACCCCGCCGACGCAGATCACTGATCTGTTGGCCGAAGGGGTCATCGCGCAACGGCGATCCAAGCTCGATGAGGCCGACCTCGAAGACGCGATCGCGGAGTCGAAGGATCTCGAAGGTCCCGAACAAATTCTCGCGCTCATGTTGCGCACCGGGCGCCACGAGCTGACGTGGGAAGAGGTCGTCGTCGAGCCCGCACGGGATCGACTTCGGTCCGATGGTTCCTCACGTCAACGAGGTACTGCGCACCGTCGAGGGGCGGATCGATCTCGTCCCCGAGCCGATCGCCGAGGACCTGACGCGTCTCGCCGAGTCACTGAGCGCCGAAGACCGCGGCGGGCTGCTCCTCGTCGGTCGGCGTGATCTCCGATCGAACAACTCGTGGATGCACAACATCGAGGTACTGGTGAAGGGCAAGCCGCGGTGCACGTTGCAGATGCATCCCGACGATGCCGCCGCGCTGGGTCTCGCAGACCGGCAGCACCGCGAACGTTTCGGCGCGGGTCGGGTCGATCTCGGTTCCGGTTGACGTCACCGACATCGTGAGCCCGGGCACCGTGAGCCTTCCCCACGGTTGGGGTCACGGAGTCGACGGCACGCGTATGGCCGTTGCCGGACGGTACGCAGGTGTGAACACGAACGTGCTCACCGACGCGTCGGTGCTCGATCCCTTGTCGGGCAACGCGCAGTTGAACGCGATCCCGGTCACCGTTACCGCGGCGAAAGGTTGACCGGCATGGGCACCGAAGCGGTTGAACGATCCGTCGAGCGCGAGTACCGAAATGTCATCTCCGACAACCTGCGCTGGGAGAACTTCGTCGCGCGGCCCGGGCGACATCTTCGTCTGCACCCCGCCGAAGTGTGGAACCACCTGGATGCAGACGATCGTGAGTGCGCTGCGATTTCCCGACGGTGCGCCGGGTCCGGTCACCGACATCGCACCGTGGATCGACGCGCGCTTCGAGCCGATCGACGATCTGCTCGCGCGGCTCGACGCCCAGACCTATCGCCGCAGCATCAAGACGCATACCGCGGCCGACGGGATCCCGTGGTTCCCGGAGGCGTCGTACATCGTCGTCGGTCGCGATGGTCGTGACGCGTTCATGTCGTTCCACAACCACATGGCCAACATGAAGCCCGAGCTGGTCATGCATCTCGTCGGAACCGCGATGGACGAAGGCATCGAGCTCGTCGGTGGCATCCCTCCCGTCGACGACGTGCACGCGTTCTACGCGTGGTGGATCGAGCAGGACGATGCTGTTCGATCACGTCGGCACGTTCTGGCCGCACCGTGACGAACCCAATGTGATGTTCGTCCACTACAACGACATGAAGGCAGGATCTCGAGGGCTCGATGCGCGAGGTCGCCGCGTTTCTCGGCATCGAGATCGACGAAGCGCGCTGGCCCGCGCTGGTCGAGCAGTGCACGTTCGCGTCGATGAAAGCGCACAGCGAGCGAGCATCGGCGACTTCGATGCCGTTCATCGGCGGCGCCGAGACGTTCTTGTACAAGGGTACGAACGACCGCTGGCGCGGGGTGCTCACCGATGCCGAGCTCGCCGAGTTCGACCGTTGTTGCGATGAGCTGCTGCCCGCGGGCGCGGCGGAGTGGCTCAATCGCGGCTGACCGTTCATCGCAATCAAGGAGCATCGTGGAATTCGGACTCTTCAACAGCGCGTGCGTACTCCCGCAGTTTCGCGGTGACGAGCACCGGCGCATCATGGACGAGGTCGCGATCGTGCAGGCTGCCGATCGCGTCGGCTTCAAGTACACGTGGGCGACGGAACACCATTTCCTCAGCGAGTACTCACATCTCTCCGCCAACGAGGTGTTCCTCGGTTACCTCGCCGCCGCGACGGAGAAGATCCACATCGGCTCGGGCATCTTCAACGTCACGCCGCCGGTAAACCATCCGGCGCGCGTCGCGGAGCGCGTCGCGATGCTCGATCATCTGTCGCAGGGGCGGTTCGAGTTCGGGATGGGCCGCGGCTCGTCGACGACCGAGCAGAAGGGGTTCGGCATCACCGATCCCGATCTCACGAAATCCATGTTCGACGAGGTCGTGGGGGAGTTCGCCAAGATGTGGCGAGCCGGCGAGTACCCCGGTTTCGAAGGCGAGTTCTTCTCGATGCCGGCGCGCAACGTGCTGCCGAAGCCGTATTCGGTACCGCACCCGCCGATGTGGGTTGCCGCGGGTAACCCGTCGACGTTCGAGAAGGCGGCGCGCATGGGACTGGGCGTGTTGTGCTTCACGATCGGCGGACCCGAGACGATCAAGCCCTTGGTCGAGCTCTACAAGAACGAGATCCAGAACGCGGAGCCGGTCGGTGACTTCGTGAACGACAACATCATGGTGACGACGCAGCTGCTGTGCCTCGAAGACGGCCAACGGGCGCGCACGATCGGTGCCGACATGGGGCAGGGGTACCACCGCAGCTTGTTGTTGCGTTACCTCGACACCTTTCCGCGCCCACCGGGGATTCCCGAGTGGCCCGACTTGCTGCCCGATCCGACTGTCGAGGAGCTCGACGCGCAGATCGCGGCGGGCGACACGCCGTACGGCACGCCCGAAGAGGTCGAGGTCGCGATCCGCAAGTACGCCGACGCCGGTGTCGACCAGGTGGTCTTCGGGCTGCTGTCATCGTCGATGGAACGTGACGTCGCCGTCGAGACGATCGAGACGTTCGGCAAGCACGTGCTGCCCGCGTTCGATACCGATCCCGTGCACCGCACGACCCGCCAACGCGAGGGCCGCTGGGTCACGTCGGTAGCGCTCAGTACGGGCGGTCGCCCTTGATCGAAACCCGTTCCATCACGCGGCGCTGCGGGAAATAGTCGGACGACGCGTAGTGCTGCGTCGAGCGGTTGTCCCACATCGCAACGGTGCCGGGCTCCCAGTGCAGCCGCACCTGCCATTCGGGATGCATCGCCTGCATCGCGAGGCGGTCGAGCAACCATTCGCTCTCGGCCTCGTCGACACCCACGATCCGTTCGGTGAAGAACGAGTTGACGAACAGCGTCTTCCGTCCGGTCTCGGGGTGCGTGCGCACGACCGGATGTTCGACGGGCGGGAACTGCTCGAGCATCCGCGCCCGCTTCTCGGCCGACATCGCGAAGCCGAACACGTGCACGAACGAATGGACCGCGCGCAGGCCGTCGATGCGCTCGCGCAACTCGGGCGGAAGGTTGTCGTACGCACACCCCATATCGGCGAACAACGTGTCGCCGCCCCGTTCCGGAACCTCGACCGCGCGCAGCACCGCACCGAGCGCGGGCTCCAACCGCCACGTGACATCGGAGTGCCAGCCGTTCTCGGTCCCGACGGCTCCGGGAGTCGAGAGATCGTCGCCCTTCTCGAAGCGAACGACTTCTTTCGTGTCGCCTTGTTGCAGGAACGGGTGGTGTTCGAGATCGCCGAACGATTGCGCGAATTGCAGATGCTGGTCGGAGGTCAGCTGCTGATTGCGGAAGAACAGCACTTTCCATTCCAGCAGCGCGTGCCGGATCTCGTCGCGGAGCTCGTCGTCGAGCGGATCGGAGAGGTTCACACCGTGCACCTCGGCCCCGATGATCTCCGTGTACGGCTCGATCTTCAGGCGGGTGTACGGGCGTTCGGTCCAGTCATCCGGAACCCGGCGCAGCACTCGGGGGCCTACGCCCCACGTCATGGCCCGGGTCAGTCCGGTCTGCGGCATGCGCCCACGGTAGGCGGGAACCGCCCGAGTGAGAAAGTATGGAGCTATGGCGATGATCGAACCGGTAATCGAGAAGTGGCATGCGCATCTGCGGGGCCAGTTGCCCGGCGGGCTCGACGAACTGCTCGACGACGACGTCGTGTTCTACTCGCCGATCGTCTACACGCCCCAGCGGGGCAAGGCGATCACCAAGCTCTACCTGCAGGCCGCGGGTCAGACCCTGCCCGGCGAGAAGCCGGCCGCCGCGCCGCCAGGTGGCGAGCGCCGACCCGCCGAAGGGCTTCCACTACACGAAGATCGTGATGACCGATGACACCGCGGTACTCGAGTTCGAGACCACCGTCGAGGGCAAGTACGTGAACGGGGTCGACATCATCCGCTGCAACGACGCGGGACGCATCGTCGAGATCCGCGTGATGTTGCGGCCGCTCCAGGCGATCAACCTCGTGCACGAACAGATGGGCCGGGCCCTCGAGGCGATGAAGCCCGCCTAGCGCGAGCCGTGCGCGGCGTCACACTCTCGCTGCTGCCCGGGCGGGACCTGACCCGCGCCGACGCCCTCCAGCGATGCGAACGGACCGCACGCGTTCTTGACGATCCACACGTGGATCATCGGCACCGCGCCCGCCTTCGTGGTTCCCGCCGGGCACGTTCCGTTGGGAGTCGTGAGCGACGAGACGACTTTCTGCAGGGGATCACTCGTGGTCCCGAGGCACAGATCATTGTGCACGTGCCATTGCGTCAGCGGACCGCCGACGTCGGGCACGTCGGCGAACGTGTTGCCGATGTCCATCATGTACATCGCCGCGACCAACTTCCGGCCGCCGCTGCGAGTGTCGTACACGAGCGACTCGGGACGCTTCGAGTCGAGGATGTGACCATCGTTGAGGTACGCCCAGTTGACGTAGTGCTCGTCGCCGGTGAAGCCGTCTTCGATCGAGCGGTAGCCGTCGGTGTACGCGACGTTGGGATCGGCGTACTTCGGTAGATCGCGCAGCGTGTCGCGGATGAGTTGCTCGGCGCGCGCCTGCTCCGCGGGGGTGACGCCGGGTGAGCAGCTGAGGTCGATCGCTTGCTTCGGGTCGTACGGCTTCGGAGTGCACACCGTCGTGGTCGGGTGCGGCACGCGTCGTCGGCGCCGCGGTCGGAGGCGTGTAGGTGGTGGGGGTCGTGTCGCCGAGCGGTACGACGACGGAACCGTCGCTCGTGGTGGTCACGGCATGGGCGGTGGCGCCGGCCCGCGTCGTCGACGTGGTCGACGCCTTCTTGCGTTTCGCCGCGTGCTTCCGCGCCGTCGGCTTGGAAGTCGTGGTCGCCTCGGATACCGAATCGGGCGACTCGCGCGTCTCGTGCGTCGTGCTCGGACCGACGCTCACCTTGTCGGTAGCCGCTCGAGCACGCGCTCACGAGCATGATCAGCGCAAACGTGGCGCCGGCGACGAGACTGTTGCGTACCCGCGAGGTGGTCACGCGTTCGAGCCTACGCCCGCGGCTGGGCCGTGACCACCAATCGGTCGGGGCAACTCGGTCGGGGCAACTAGGTCGCGCGTTTGGCTACGAGTTGGGCGTGGAGGTTCGCCACGACCGTCGCTTTCGTCGGGTCTCCCGCGATGTTGCGCAGTTCGTTCGGATCGTGCACGAGATCGAACAGCTGCTTGTAGCCGTTCGGATACTCGATGTATTTGTACGTGGCTGTGCGCAATCCCCAGTTCATGCCCATCGGCAGGCCGAATGCCCCTCCGCACGCGGGTTTCACCTGTTGATCGCTGGTCCGACAGCCTCGCAACAACACCGACGATGGGAACGTCGCACCCGCGGTCGCGCCCCGCGCGTTGGCGGCCCACGAGGTTCCGTCGAGGAATCCGGCCGGTGCCGACGTCTTGGCCCACGCGAGGAACGTGGGAACGAGATCGACGTTGCTGGTGAGCCGGTTCGTTGTACCGGGAACGACGCCGGGCCCTCTCACCATGAGCGGCACCCGAATCGATTCCTCGTACAGGTCGCCTTTCCCGACGAGACTGTGCTCGCCGAACTCGTACCCGTTGTCGGACATGAACACGATGTAGGTATTGGACAGCCGGCCGATCGACGTGAGGAGATCGATGAGCGACACGACGTCGTCGTCGACGCCTCGCAACGTCTCGCACGTGTCGCGGCGTGAAGTCACCTGAATGGCGACACTGCGCGCCGGTTGCGACGCCAACCAGGGCGGCTCGTTGATTTGGTCGTGCGCGTTGAAGCTCGCAGGCAGAGGGAACGACACGTCGGCGCACGAGCCGATGTCTCGCGGTGCCGGAATCGCGTAACTGGTTCTCGAAAAGTGTGGGGCGTTGTATGCGACCTCGAGGAAGAACGGTTTCGAAGGATCGGCGGTGCGGATGAAGTTGTCGGCGCGGCCCGTCCATACGTCGGTGGAATAGTCGGCGGGTGCGTCGCCGTATTGGATCGGCGTGCCGTTCCGGTTGATGGTGTAGTCGTAGTAGTCGGTGGCGTGTCCGTAGGCCTCGAAGTCGTCCCATCCCGGTGGGACCGGCGGAGGGCCGGGCGTAAACGGATAACCGTTCAGGTACTTCCCGAGGAAACCGGTGTGGTAGCCGACCGTGTGCAGCATCGTCGCGATCGTCCGGCTGTCATCGAGGTTCTGGCCCTGGAGCAGTGTCTGCACATTCGTGTGGTGCGAGTAGCGACCGGTAAAGATCGTCGACCGCGACGGGCAGCACATCGGCTCTTCCACGAACGAGTTCGCGAATCGCAGCCACGACGTTTGCGCGTTGAGCTTGGGGACCTGCGGGAGCGCGTCGCCGCGTTGATCATCGGTGAGGATGAACAGGATGTTGGGCCGCGAGTTCGCGGCCGGCGCGATCGCCGCCGATTGTGCGCTCGGGACGCCGAGGCCGTTGCCGTTCTGCTCGCGCACGACGAATCGGTACGACACGCCGTTGGTCAACCCCGTGAACGTGTACGACGCGCTCGCGGTCCCCGACCGTGCGTACCAGCGCGCCCGCCACGCCGCTCGGCTTTCCGCCGCTCGCGCTGAATACGGAGACTTGCGCGTTGGCAATCGGCAGGCCGCCGTTGCTTGCCGGTGCGGTCCAGCCGACCGATACCGCGCTTTCCCCCTTGGTGACGGTGAGCGCAGTGGGGGCGGGAGGAGCCGTCCGGATGCGCAGCGAGTAGTTGCCGGTGGCGGCGGCCCGGCCGGACACGACGACCGCGAAGAGCCCCGTGCGGTCGACCGCGACGGTTGTCTGCCCGGCGCAGCCGAGTTGCAGCGGCGCGCTCGGGACGTCGTCGGCGGTGACGATCGTCGCGTCGATCGCTGCGCAGCCGCCGACGGTCGCGTCGGAGATCACCACGGACGCGCCGCGTGTGGCCGTGAAGGTATAGACGTCGGTCGAGCCCGCGGCTTCGATCGTTCCTGCCCCAGTGGCCGGCACGCCGTGACTGACGGTCGCGCCCGCCGCAACCGAAAACCTCTGGGCCGTGGGAGCTGCCCGCACGACGAACGAATACGTGCCTGTCGCCGCGCCCGAACCGCCCACGTCGATGTCGTAGCGGCCGGTCTGGTCGAGTCGCAGCGAGCGGGATCCCGGACAGCCGAGCTGCTGATCGACGGCGACCGGCGCGCCGTCGGGGGCGTACACGCTCCACGAGAGGGTGGAGCAGCCGCCCGCCGTCTTGTCGTCGAGCACGATGGTCTGGCCCGCGGTCCCGTCGATCCCGTACACGTCTTGTGACTGCGCGACTTCGATGTTGCCCGCCCCGCTCGCGGGCGAGCCGTTGGCGACAGTCGTGCCCGTGGCCAACGCGAACACGTCGGCGGCGGGGTAGGTCACCGACGCGGGGTCGGAGGAGGCGTTGATCTGGAGTCCGTACGTCCCGGTGCCGGTCGTGGTCGCACTCACCAACAACTCGTAGGTGCCGGATTCGTCGGGCAGCGCGATGACGTCGTCGGCGCCGCAAAGCGCGGCGCGTCCGAGAATCCGAGTAGAAGGAGCGACCAGCGCGTACGACGCGTCGACCGAGCATCCCGATCCGGTAACGGAGATGGTGGACCCGGCGGTTGCGACGAAGGAATACACGTCGATGCCACCCGGCGACTCGATATTGCCCGCGCCGGGTCCGGGATTGCCGTTCGCGACGGTGTCACCGAGCGCGATCGTGAAGCGGTTCGGTGTGGGCGCCGCGTTTGCCACGAACGAGTAGGTGCCGGTGTCCGCGCCGGCGCCGGTGACACGCAGCGTGTAACTGCCTGCACCCAGACCGACGCGCGTGTCGCTGATCGGTTGGCGGTCGAAGATCAGCGCTCCGTTCACCGCGCGCAGCGACCACTGGCAGGTGCAGTCGTCGCCGAGCACGTTCAGCAGCACGCTTGCGCCGCCCGACGGGATGGAGAGCGCGTACGTGTCCTGCGCGCCGGGTGACTCGATGTTGCCCGCGCCGGCGGCGGGAGCGCCGTTGCTCACGACCGCGCCGAGGCTCGTCGTGAACGCTTGCGGAGCGGGTGCCGAAGCGACGTCGAATTGGTACGCACCCGAATCGGCGCCGGTGACCGCGAGTGTGTAGTCGCCGCCGGCGAGCCACCGCGGGCCGAAGTCGCCGAGCGGCTGGTCGAACACGGTGCCGTTCGGGCCGGTGAGCGACCATGCACATCCACAGGCGGCGTCGGTGACGCGAACACGAGCGCGGTACCCGCGGCCGGGAGGAACAGGCGGTAGTTGTCGACCGAACCCGCAGTTGCGGCGCCGGTGATCGTGTCACCGACGGAGATCGGTCCCGGCGTCGTGATGACCGCGGCGGAGATCCTTTGGAGCGATCCGTTCGGCGCCCACGAAAAAGCCCAGGAAAAAGTAACGACCAGAACGAGCAAAATCGCGACGGCAAGCAGCGCGCTTCGTCGTCGTCGTTGGTTTCTCCTGATTCCCCGCACTATCGATCCTTCGTTGCCGTGCGCGTCTCAATCCTTGCCGCCAACGTCGCGTCAAGCAATTGCGGCGTTATTTCCACCGCGGGACGTCGTCCGGGGGGCCGGCCAGAGCTACCCGGTGCGCATCAGAACAAACATAAAGTTCGCGTTACTCGCGCATGATCGTGGGTACCGCTTTTGTCGCGCTGCCTACTTCGCGCACTCGTAGCCCGAGGTTCTCGTGTGACGGCACCGGGGACTGGCGTAGTACCTGAAATCTCGCGGGTGCGAGGGTCCTTATCGTCCAAGAAAGGATTCTCGAATGGTTCGTTCATTGGTCCGACTATCGGCAATCGCGGCACTGGTAGTGCCGTTGGCTTTCGTGGGTTTCGAACAAGCTGCATGGGCCGTACCGGTGCAGAGTTGCGCGCACGTGAGTGGTACCGCGACCTTCTCGCCGGGTCTCACGAATACACCGCGTGACAACACGGTGCGCGCCAAGGGCAACCAGACCTCGTGTACGCCGATCGCGGCGACGGGTGGCTCGGGTGTGCTGACGGCAACGGTCACCGTGAAGGCGGGATCGTGCGCCAAGCTCGCACAGGGAAACCAGTCCTTGCCCGCGACTGCAACGTCGCAGTGGAAGAACGGCAAGCTGTCGCACTACAAGTTCACGCTGCACACAGGTACCGGCTCGAACGCCACGCTCGCAACCATCGCCGGCGGTGTCACGTCGGGCCTGTTCGTCGGTAAGCACGTTGCCGGCCAGATCCGATTCAAGGTTCAGGGCTCGCCGAACTGCACCAGCGTTCCGGTGAAGTCGGTTTCCTTCGTCAACACCAAGCCGTTCACGATCGGCTAGTGCTCGGCGCATGACTCCGAGCTAACGACCAATGATCGGGCGCCCCATCGGAAACGGTGGGGCGCCCATCTATGAGAGGAACGAAGATGCGCAAGCTTCAGTTGACGGTGCTCCTCGCAGTTGTGGGCGGCGTCGTGGCCTTGAGCGCCGGAGTTGCTGCGGCCGCGAAGCCCTCGGCCGCCAACGACACGGTGAAGACGAACGTCGACACCAGGGTCGTCATCGACGTGCTCGCGAACGATCACGCCACCGGTGGTGAGCAGTTGGATCCGTCGTCGTTGAACATCAATGCGTTCCCGAACCAGGGGAACCTCGCAGTGACGCCCGACGCGAAGTTGGCCTACACGCCCACGGCGGGATTCGTCGGCGTCGACACCTTCTCCTACCTCGTCTGCTCGAAGCAGACTCCGGCTGACTGCGCGACCGCGACCGTCAACGTGACGGTCGGCGATCCCAACGCCACGACGACGACCGTTCCGGTCCCGATCACGGCGGCGGCGGCACCGCCCCCTGCGCCGGCGCCGGCCCCTACGGTGAGCGATTCGGCGCTGCCGCGTACGGGGTCTGCGTCCGGATTGTTGGCAGGTATCGGGTTCGGGCTGTGCCTGTTGGGCCTGGCGCTTACCCGCCGGCACGCGCCTCGTTGGCGTGACGCAGACGGTCGGCCATAACGCTCATCACCTGCAGCGCGAACGTGGGGTGTTCCTGGACCAGGAACATGAAGTGCTTCTTGTCGATCCGCGTCACCCGTGACGTGACGGCTGCTCGTGCGGTGCCGGCGCGGGGCGACGCATCGATGAGGGCGAGCTCACCGAGGATGCCGGCCGGTCCGACTTCGTCGACGACCTGGCCGCCGATGGTGACCTCGATGCGCCCCTCGATGACGGCGTACATCACGTCACCCGGTTCGCCTTCGGTAAACAGCGCCTCGCCGACCTCGACGTCATAGGCATCGGGCGACGACTTGAACAGGTTGATCTCGACCATCGCCGATCAGCATGCATCCGTTGCCGCGGCCGTCGCATGCTCGTCGCCGGTTGTTCACCCGACGGTCACCTGTCCGTCGTCAGGTGAGCTGGATCAAGTCGTCGCGTTGGAGGATGTCGAGCAGCCGGCGCACGGGCGGCTGGGGAGAGCGGAGCACGAGATCGCCGCCGAGGTCTCGCAACGACTCGTGGGTATCGAAGAGGATGCTCAGGCAGCACGTGTCGATGAACTCGAGATCGGTGAGATCGATCGCGATGCGCGTGTGCCCGTAGGCGGTGGCTTGCGTGAGTGCATGGGCCAACAAGGGTCCGGCGGCGGCGTCGGCTTCGCCACTGAACGCCAACACGATCTGCTCACGACTCGGGCGGGCCGAGATGTTCAGCGCGCTCGGATGATCTTTGCAGTTGAACGTTGGAGGGGAGCAGTCGGGCATCGTGGGCACCTCATCTCGGAGAGGCGCTACCAGGGACCGGGGCAGCTCGCATGTGCAACCCACATCAGGAGTGTGAGCCGAACGGTTTGATGATTGTACACCGGTCTACGGCACATGCACGCGACGAGTTCAATAGGTTCGCCCTAATCGGTGATATTTCATCCAAACCGAGGTGGCGCTAAGTGGTAAATCAGGTCACCCGGTGTGGGTGGATTCGCTGCGATCGGCTCGGGGCCCGCCGAACTCGTCGATGGGGAGTGAGCCGTCGATGATCTGGCGAGCGGTGTCGCTCAGCAGGCGGTTGTGGCTCCGAGCGAATGACCGAAGTTGATCGAACGCCTCGTCGACCGAGATCTTCTTGTGCTCGGCGATGATTCCCTTGGCCTGTTCGATCACGACGCGAGATTCCAACGCGACCTTCAGTTGCGTCGAGAACGCGTTCGCGTCACGCACCAGGCGTTCGTGCAGGATGCCGATCGTCGCGACGTCGGCCATGGCCTGAACGACCTTGATGTCCGCTTCGCTGAGCGCGATCTCGCCGAACGAGAAGAGATTCAACGCGCCGATCACTTGTGAACGAAGCCGCATGGGAACCGCGGAATACCCTGCAAAACCGCCGGCTTTCGCTTGCGGAGCGAAGTTCGGCCAACGAACCGCGGCGTCTTCGGGCGACGAGCACACGACCGGCGTGCGGGTGCGGAACGCATCGAAGCAGGGGCCTTCTTCGAGTTGCAGCTCCATGAGCTCCACGAAGCGCATCTGCTCGTTCGAGCACGCGGCGTGGCGGAGCTCGCCCGTTTCGTCGGCGAGCATGATGCCGGCCGCCGATACGTCGACGAGGTCGACACAGCACTCCGCGAGTGTCTGCAGGAAGTCGATGATGTCGTACTGATCGACGAGTGTGTCGGCGAGCGTCACAAATGTTTCGACGAGTCGATCTTCTCGCGCCATTGCCAGCTTCTCCCGATCGGGCATCTGCACCTTATTCCTCCGGCCGGCTGGGATGTTCGTCGAGTCGCAAAGTGCCGCTGACGATTTCGGTTGCCACGTCGGTGATCGATCGATCTTCGGCAAATGCATACGCGCGAAGCATGACGACGGCGTCAGCTATGGGTACGCTGGCCTGTACCGACACCATGCCCCCCGCCTGGTGCACAACGGCGCGGTGCATGGGGACATGCTCGAGTTGCCACGCGAGCGATCCCGGACCGGCGACCGACTGCCAGCTGAGGACCGTGCGGCTCGCGACGTGCGCGACCGCACGCGCATCTTCGAACTGTTCGTCACTCAGCGCACCCGGTACGTCGTTGTACAGGTTGAGCGCGCCGAAACACACGCTCTGGATCAGGAGCGGGAATCCGAACGCCGCTCGCACCCCGGCGCTGCGAGCGCCCACTCCGAATCCCGGCCAGCGGGTGAAGAGCGGGTCCGCGAGATCGGGCGCCAGCACCGGCGCCTTGGTCGCGAAACGCGTCGATGCACGGGACCTTCGCCCAAGGTGTATTGCGCTTCCTCGGCGGCTTCGGTCATCGGTCCTGACGCGCACACACTGCCGAGCGCCCGTCCGCCCGACATCAGGATCACGCCGGCTCCGGCCACACCGACCGCCTGGCCGACGCCACGCAGAGCGAGTGATTCGGATCGCGTTCGCCGATCGCGAGCGCGGCGACGATCCGGGCGACGGCGCGCGGGATCCAATCCAGACTTCGGCATCGCTGCACCTCGAGCAAGTGGTAGCGCCACATCAGAGTGCAGGCGACGACGGGGTTTGGGTCCCGTCCGCAGGCCGAGTGACCGAGCAAGTCTGATCGTTGAGGCTACCCCGGGTGCGCGCCGTACACTGTGGGTCGAACGAACGGCCTTCGTTCACGGTGTGCCGTGCCGATAGCAGGAAGCAGAAGGTTCTTAAGCGGCGGAAATCCATCGAGAAGGTGTTCGTGGTCCGTCGTACGCCGATTGATCCGGCGAAGGTCGAACCCCGCAAGGTCGAGTTGGGCCTACCCGGTGTGCATATCGGCGCCGGCGACCATGTGTGCGCGTTTCATCGCTCCGGCAAGGGCGCCGACGTGCTCCTCCCGTACGTACGCGCCGGAGTTGCGGCCGGCGATCGTTGCATCTGCCTCGTCGACGCGTCCGAGTCGAAGACGATGCAATCGGGCCGCGGTCATTCCGCGACGCGAGTTCACCGACACCGAGATCTGGACGCCGTCGGAGAGCTATCTCCGCGACGGCGATTTCCGCTTGCCCCGGATGATGTCGTTCTGGGAAGAGCGCGTCGGTACCGCGATCGACAGCGGGAGCTTCGAGTTCGTTCGTTCGGTCGGCAACATGAGTTGGGCGTTGGATACGAAGACCGAAGCGCGCGAGCTCGTTCGCTACGAATCGGAATTGAATCGATTCCTGCCGCGCTATCCGCAGGTGATGCTGTGTCTGTACGACCTCGACCAGTTCAACGGCGAGGTGTTGATCGGGATTCTCGAAACGCATCCACTCGTGTTGCTCGCGGGCATGGTGATGGAGAATCCGTACTACATCGAGCCCGACCGGATCCTCACGTCGCTCGGTACTACGCAACCGCTCGACTCGACCAGCGCGGCCATGAGAATGATCAACCTCAGTTCGTCGCAGTCGCGCCTGCACGCGGTAATCGTGCTCGCGATGCTGATGGCCGAGTGCGTCGAGGAAGACAAGATCGTGCAGCTCGGAGTCACGGCGGTCGGCGCGCTCGCACCGTGCCGCGCGATCGGCGTGCACATTGTCGACGACGGCTGGGACCTCGGACCTCCGACCGGCCTCCCGCGCGAGGCGCTCGACGCGCTCGGAAACGAGTTGTCGGCGCTCGCGCCGCACGGTGGGCGCGTCCACATCGAGGGCGAGTCGTGGGCCTGGGCGCTGCCGCTCACCAGCCTGGGGGGTCGGGTCGGCGACTTGGTCGTCGCCGCAAGGTCCGAACCGAACGAAGAGGAGTTCTTCGTGTTGCGCTCGCTGGCGCGCAAGATGGGCGTCGCGATCGCGCAGGCGCGGCTGCACCGGCGCGAAGCGCACGCCAACCGCGAGCTGCGCGTTTCGCTGATCGAGCTCGAGCACGCCCGCGCCGAGAGCCAAGCCGCGCGCGGCGCCGCGGAAACGGCGAGCTTGGCCAAGAGCGAGTTCATCGCCGCGATGAGCCACGAGCTTCGTACCCCGCTCAACACGGTCGTCGGGTTCGCCCAACTGTTGGACATGTCGGATGATCGGCCCGGCGAGGATCGCGAGCAGATCGGCCACATCTTGCAAGCCGGGCGTCATCTCGAAGAGTTGACCGATCAAGTCCTCGACATCGCGCGCATCGAGGCGGGCCATCTCGATCTCGTCGCGGTGGCGACTTCATGGGCTACGGCGGTCGACGAAGCGGTTGCGCTCGTTCGACCGCACGCCGCCGAGCGCGGCATCACGGTCGACAGCCGAACGCCGGCCACGCCGGATTTGCTCGTCGTCGCCGACACGCTGCGCCTGCGCCAAGTGCTGCTCAATCTGCTGTCGAACGCGGTGAAGTACAACCGCGATGGCGGCACGGTCACCGTCGAGGTCGTCGAACCGCCCGAATCGCCGCCCGGAACCGTGCGGACCCGCGTGCGCGACACGGGGTGGGGGATCGCACCCGATCACCTTTCCCGACTCTTCCTACCGTTCGACCGGTTGGGTGCCGAGGCGACCGGCACGCCCGGCGCCGGGCTCGGTCTGGCGCTGACGAAGGGTCTCGTCGAATCGATGGGCGGCATGATGGGTGTCGCAACCGGTGTTGACGTCGGCAGCACGTTCTGGTTCGACCTCCCGACCGTTGCCGTCGGTGATGTACGTCGCGGATGTCGTTGCCGACGCGGAGTCGGAGTCGACGCCGACCGTCCCGCCGGCGGGCCACGGTCGTCGTGATCGACGACAACGAAGCGAACCTCGACCTGCTGCGGCGGGTTCTCGCGCTGCGCCCGGGGATCCGGGTCGTCGTTCGGTCGCGACGGCGCCGAGGGTCTCGCGCTCGTGGCCGCGGAAGCCCCGGATCTCGTCCTCCTCGACATGCACCTGCCGCTCATCGAAGGCGGCGAGGTGCTCCGCCGGATCAAGGCGGATCCCGCCACTGCCCACGTCTCAGTAGTCGTGCTGTCGGGTGTGGCCGACGCGGAGACCATTCGGCGGACCCGCGACGATGGCGCCGACTGGCTATCTCACGAAGCCGTTCGACGTGCACGAGCTGCTCGAGCTGATCGACCGCCTACTGGCGACTCCCGTTCAGGCCAACTCACACGTTCAAGCCAACTCACACGTTCAGGTTGGCGCGCGCGATCGGCCGATGCAGTCAACGACGAGGTTCTCACCTAGAGAGCCGCGCGCCCAGGCGGGCGAGGCAGGTCGAGGCGATGAACCGAGAGGCTGCGGTGGCGGAAGCCACGCCGTGGCGTCCGCTCCCACCGGTGGCGGTGGCCGATCTCGCGCACGACCTGCGCGGATCCATCCACGTGATTCGCGGGCACGCCGAGCTCCTCCGCGCCGAAGTCACTGATCCGCATTCACACGAGAGTTCGACGTACATCGTCGACGCGAGCCGTCGGCTCGAAGGTTTGTGTGAAGACGTCATCGACTTCTTGCGCTTACCCGGTGTCCCGGTTGCCGAACCGGTCGTGCTCGACGTGCCGGTGGCCCTCCGAACAAACGACTCGGGAGACTCGGAGAATCCGATTTGGGTGCACCCGAGTGTCGCCCGAGTCGTCGCGCATGTGCTCGAACACGCGGTACGCACGGCCGGCGCCGACGTGACAGTTTGCGGCGTGGGTCGCGCTCGGCCACGACCTACACGATCTCGGTGTCGCCGGTGACGGTGAACGGCGCGCAACACGATGCCGTCGTCGCCCTCGCGACCGAACTGCTCTCGGCGCACGGCGGGGATCTCTTGATAAGCGGCGGACGGATGGAAGTACTCGTTCCAATTTTGAGTCAGCCGATCATGAGTGAGGCACATTGACCAACGCCCGCATTCTCGTCGTCGACGATGACGAGCAGAGCCGCGCGCTCGTGCGCGTCGCGCTCGAACGTGAAAGCTTTGCCGTGCTCGAAGCCGGCGACGGAGTGGAGGCGCTCGATCTCATCGCCAGTGAGACGCCCGATCTGGTCGTCCTCGACGTGAATCTCCCGTTGATGGGCGGCTTCGACGTGCTCACGCAGATGCGACTCGCGCACTCGCTCCCGGTGATCATGGTCACCGGCCGTGACGGCGAGACGGATCGCGTGCTCGGCCTCGAGCTCGGAGCCGACGACTACGTCGTCAAACCGTTCGCGCCACGCGAGCTCACGTCGCGCGTGCGCGCGATCCTGCGCCGATCGTCGCCTGCGAGTGATGAGCAGCATCTCGACTTCGTCGGACTGCACATCGATCTCACGAGTCGCGAGGTGAAGGTCGAGGGCCACGCCGTCGGTCTGACCACTCGCGAGTTCGATCTGCTCTCGTTCCTCGCGTCATCGCCGCGGCGCGGTCTATTCCCGCGCCCAGCTGCTCGAACGGGTGTGGATGTCGGCGTTGGACTGGCAGGATCCGGCCACCGTTACCGAGCACGTGCGCCGGATACGTATGAAGATCGAACCCGAGCGCGACAGCGCGCACCACATCCGTACGGTGCGCGGTGTCGGCTACGCGTTCGAGCCCTAAATCGGCCCGAAACCTCGGGCCGGGTGGGGCGTCATTGGCCCACCTGGACGAAGGTCTCGAACCAGTCGGGTTCGATCGAGTGCACGGTGGAGCTCGAGCACGTCGACGAGATTGAGCTTGGGCCCGTCGTGGCGTTCGTCGAGCTCGAGCGGGAAGCGCCAGGTCTCGAGGCGCACACCGATCTCGACCGCGTCGAGTGCACGGGCCGCGCTCGTGTCTTCGACAGTCGGTAGCCCGCAGTCGGGGCACGTGAAGCGGTAGGACCACTTGTCGTCGTCGAGGCAGCCCCGGATGGTCACTTCTGCGACGGGAGTCCGGATCTGCCCGCAGTCGCGGCAGTTCACAATGATGTGCGTGTGGCGGTCCATGCCGTGCTCCCGGTTGGGGTGTGTTACCCAATCAACCTCGGCCCCGCTTCCCACACAAGACCCTCGCACAAAAACAACGCTCCCCCAACCGGACCAACTCGACGTTGCGTGACTTCGCCGCGCTATGCGGCGGTCAACTCACGCAGGTTCGCCGGGGCGGACGGTTACCGGCCGAACCAGCGGGCTTTGCGGGTGGCGCCGAAGTCGTCCTTGGCGGCGGCGAGCGCGACCGATGGCTCGTTGTAGACTGACGACCGGACTCGGGCCGCTCAGGAAGTTCACGTCGAACCGCGCGACTTCCTTGCCGCCGAACTCGACGTAACACGACGCCACGCCGGGGTACGGGGCGGGATCGGCGCCGCCGCGGAAGCGATGGATCAATACGTCGGCGACGGTGCCGGCTTCACCTTCGGCGATGACGCCGACGCGCGGTACCGGCGCGCTCGTGATGTCGCCGACCGCGTACACATCGGGGAACTGCGTCGCAAACGTCGTGTGATCCACGGGGATCCAACCGTCGACCGTGAGACCGGACTCCTCCACGACGACCGGCGCGCGGTGAACCGGAACGCCGAGAAAGAGGTCGTAGGGGATGGTGCGCCCGTCGCGCAGCGTCGCGGTCTTGGAGCCCGGGTCGAGGCTCGTCACCACCGATTCCGGCCAGAACTCGATGCCTCGCTCGGCGAGACCGTCGAGGATCCCGGCCGACGCTTCCGACGAGACCGGGATCGGCATGCCCAGCGGAGTCAAGACCTTGATCGTCGTCGCGTCGCGTTTGCCGCGCTTCACGAGCAGGTCGTGCAGCATCATCGCGGCCTCGAACGGCGCGGCCGGACACTTGAAGAACGGGCCGAGCACGCTGATGACCGCGTCGCCGGCGTCGAAGGTGGGCAGCACGTCGCGCAACGCGAACGCGCCCTCGACCGTATAGAACTCGTAGCCACCCTCGATCAGGCCGGGCGTGGCTGCGGGGTCGAGATCGGCGCCGAGCGCGACGACCAGCACGTCGGCGTCGTACGTACCGCCGCTCGTCACGACGCGCCGCGCAACCGGGTCGATCGCGGTGACAACCTCTTGTCGAAACTCGACCGCGTCCTTGGCGATGTCGCGGTAGTGCAACCGCACGCTGTCCGCGGTCTTGCGGCCGAACATCACATCGAGCTTCGAGTACCCGAACACGAACGAATCAGCCTGATCGATCAGCGTCACCTCGACCGCGTCGGGTACCTCTTGCGACAGTCGGGTCGCGAGCTCGAGACCACCGAAACCGGCACCCAGGATCACGACTCGGTTTTTCGCTGCGTTCATGGGCGGGAGCGTACAGAGCGCGTCGGCCTTCACAAATCGCCCAACTATGCTGAATTCCATCGGCCGGAGGCGGGTTTTGCGGAAGCATCGGAGCGCGGCGACATCGCTCGTCGTCGCCATCGGTCTGGTCACCGGGATCCTGATCACGCCCGCGCTGCGGTTCGAGACCAAGGCCGCGGCCGACACGCTCGAGATCGGCGTCGGACCGTCGCGATCCAGCTGGTATCAGGACGAGCCGCAGCTCGCGCCCTCGGCGATCAACGACGACGATTTCGGTCAGCTCTTCTCGGCCAGTCTCGACGGCCAGGTCTACGCCCAACCGCTCGTGAGTCAGGGAACCCTGCTCGCGGTGACCGAGAACAACAGTGCCTACGGAATCAACCCGGTCACGGGATCCGTCAACTGGCATCACAACTACGGCACCGCGTTCAACCCGACGGTGCTTTCGTGCGGTGATCTCTCGCCCAAGATCGGCATCACCGCGACTCCGGTGATCGATCCCGCGACGAACATCAGCTACTTCACGTCGAAGATCGCGACCACTGCCGACAGCTCGACATCGGCTTGGTACATGCACGCGGTGAACGTGGCGACCGGTGTGGAGCAGGCGGGCTTTCCGGTGTTGATCCACGGCACCGCGACGAACGATGCGAACACCACGTTCAACCCGCAGTTCGAGATGCAGCGCACCGGCCTCACGATCGTCAACGGCGTCGTGTATGCCGGCTTCGGTGGTCACTGCGACTACCCGCCGTATCTCGGCTGGGTCGTCGGGGTTTCGACTGCGGGCCAGATCACGAGCATGTGGGCCGACGAGACGAATCAGGGCAGCGGTGGCGGCGCGGGCATCTGGCAAGCAGGTGCGGCGTCCGCTCGTCGACGCGACCGGCCATCTCTTCTACGTCACCGGCAACGGCACGACGGCCGCCGACGGACCGGCCATCGGTCACGCGCAACCGCAGGGTCTCGGCGAGTGCGTGGTCAAGCTGAACACCACGACGAGCGCGGTCGTCGGCAAGCTGTCGATCGCCGACTGGTTCTGCCCGTCGAACGCGGAGGAATTGAACGCGTTCGACGGCGACTTCGGCTCGGGTGGGCCGGCGGCGCTCCCGGCGAGCTTTCAGTCGGCGCAGTCGAACTTCCCGATGATGGTCACGGCCGGCAAAGACGGTGTGCTCTATCTGTTGAACATGGACGACCTCGGGGGCGTCGCGCAGGGAACCGGCGGCACCGACAAGGTCGTCGGGAAGTTCGGGCCGTACGGCGGCGTGTGGTCGAAGCCGGCAGTGTGGGGCGGCGACGGGGGATACGTGTATCTCCCGAGCGCATCGCCCGGCGCCGCGGGCTCGGGATCGAGCGGACAGCTCCATGTGTTCCGGCGCGTGGTCGACGGCTCCGGCAACGTCGGGCTGAGCCTGGTTGCCGACGCGTCCGACCCGTTCGGCTTCTCGTCGAGCTCGCCGGTCGTCACCTCCGACGGGACGACCTCGGGCTCGGCGGTCGTGTGGATCGTGCACGCCGACGATGCATCGGGGGTCGGCGCGACGCTACGCGCGTATCAAGCCGTACCGCAGGCCGGCGTATTGCCGCTGTTGTGGAGCGCGCCGCTCGGGACTCCGGGTACGGGCGCGAAGTTCAACCCGCCCGCGGTCGACAACGGTCGCGTCTACGTGGGCACCCGTGACGGAACGATTGTCGCGTTCGGCGCGCGCGCCGGTGCACCGACGCTTGCGCGCGAACCTCGTGACGTTCCCATCGACGAGCCTCGGCGACGCATCGTCCGCGTCGGCGACGTTCACCGCCACCGCGCCCATCACGATCAACTCGATCGGTGTTCAGAACGCGACCTCGGCGTCGATCCCGGTGTTCGCCGCGGGTGCCACCACTCCCGCGCTGCCGGTCACGCTGAACGCGGGTGAAGACCTGACCGTCCCCCTCACGTTCACGCCCGCCGCGCTCGGGCTGCAGTCGGGGACGCTCACCGCCAACACGGATCAAGGGGCGGTGAACCTTCCGCTCGACGGCGACGGGATCGCGTCGACGGTCCCGATCACGGCGACACCGCCGTCGGTCGACTTCGGCACACTCGCGATCGGTGGTGCCCCTTCGAACACGACGATCACGCTTCACGAACACCGGCGGATCGACGTTCGCGATCACCGGACTCGTCGATCCCGACGGCCCGTTCACGGTCCTGAACCCACCTGCGACCGACGGGAGCGTGACGGTCGCGCCGGGTGACTCGATCGGCATCGGGGTGCGGTTCACGCCGCCGTCCACGTCGGGCGCGTTCGTGCAGACCTTCACCGGCCAACTCCGGCTCGTCACCGATGTCGGAACCGCATTGGTTCCGCGTGCAGGGTTCGGCCGCGCCGGGCGCGCAGATCGCGATCAGTCCTACGACGATCGACTTCGGGTCGGTCACGATCGGCCAGACGATGACGCGCAGCTTCACGGTGGGGAACAACGGCGGAACGCCGCTGACGATCCTCAAGTCGAAGGCACCCGTGGCGAACCGGTTTCAGGCCGCGACCACACTGAGCGAGGGCACGGTGATCCAACCGCACACCCACGTGACGGAAACGGTTCGGTTCCGGCCGACCACGCGCGGCGTGTCGTACGACCACTGGACCATCAACGGGAACGACGACACCGGCCTGCAGACCGTGCACTTCGTCGGAACCGGTGTGAAGTACGCCACGCTGCCGACGCCGACGGCGGTGGGCTGGAAGTTGAACGGGTCGGCGAGCAAACAGGGTTCGGCGCTACAACTGACGCCGGCGCAACAGCTGCGCGCCGGCTCGGTGTTCTGGCCGCGCGCGATCTCATCGAACGCGATGAACGTCAGTTTCCGGGCCACGCTCGGAGGCGGTGGTGGTGCCGACGGCCTCACGCTCGCGTTCGCCAATGCCGCGACCGCGCACCCGACTGCGTTGGGCGAGAACGGATCGCGCCTCGGTTTCGGTGATATTCCGGGCGTTGCCGTCGCGCTGGCGACCTATCCGAGCGCGACCAACACGTCGGCGAACTCGATCGGCGTCGTCAACGGCGTCACTGCGGCGGGACTCCGATGGAAGACGATCGCCACGTCGATTCCCGATCTGCGCACGGGTTCACACCTGATTTCGGTGAAGGTGCGGAGCGGGAGGATCACGGTCTTCGTCGACGGCTTCGCGACGTTCGGTCTCGCGGTTACGTTGCCGCCCCGGGTCTACCTCGGATTCACCGGCGCGACCGGCGGCATCACCGACGTGCACAGCGTGTCGAGTGTGCAGATCTCGTACGGACCGGCGATCAAGCCGTAACCGACGCCAAGATCCGATCGAGGTCGGCGGCCAGCGCCGCTTCGGAGAACCGGGCTTCGAACACCGCGCGCGTGCGCGCTCCTGCTTCCACCCGGGCGGCGCCGCGTAGTACGCGGACCGCGTCGGCGAGCGCGCGCTCGTCGCCGACCGGAACCGTCACCAACGCGTCGCCGAACGCGGTCGCGATCGCGGGCGTCGCGGCAGTAATGATCGCCCGGCCCGCGGCCGCGCACTGGAAGACCTTGTTGGGAACCACGCGGGATGCCTTGTCGCTCGTTCCGAACACGCCGAGGCAGATCGACGATCGCCCGATCTCCGCCGCCAGCTCCTCCTCGGGTACCGGGGCCACGAACTCGATGTTCGAGAGTGCAAGCGTGTGGGCGAGCTCCTCGGCGGCCCCGCGCTCCTGGCCGTCGCCAATCAGCCGGAACACGCGGTCGTCGTCGGTGAGCAGTGCCGCGGCTCGGGCCACGGTCTCGAACCCGTGGAGCGGGATGTAGGTGAGGTACCAGAGGATCGGTGCGGCGTCGCCGGGATCCGGTTCCGCGGTGAACCGCGATTCCTCGGCGCCGACCCACAGCACCGAGAAGTGTTTGCGATTGCGATGCGTGAAGCGCGCGAAGAACTCGGCGTGCTCGGGGGTGTCGACCACCACCATCGGGACGCTCCAACACGCGAGCACATCGAGGGCGCGCGTGCCGATGCCGACCGGCGAACGCGCGCCGTGCAAACCGCGATCCGAGACCACAGTGTCGAAGAGCGAGATGAACACGTCGAGCACGGCGGGGATGCGCCGCAGTCGCGCGATCGGGCCGAGCACGCACGCATCGAGATGCCCGGGATAGAGGAACACCACCGCATCGGGTCGCGGGCACGTCGCGAGGTACCGCGCGCCCTGCCACAATCCGCGCAGCACGGCGACGATCTTGCGGACCGGCGAACCCGCGGCCGCGCGATCCGCACCCCACGACCCGACGTTGCGGACTTCGACCTCGTCGCCGAGTCCGTTCGAGCAGCCGGAGCCATTGCCGGGAGCGAGGGGTGTCGGGATCGAACGTCCCGATCACCAAGACGCGACGGGCGGTCACTCCGAACGACGCGCGAGTACGACGTAACCGGTGCCGATGTTGGTCGACGCAAACGGACGTTGCAGCAGGCGACCCGGCGCCGCGACGGTGGCGAACACGACGGCCGCCGCCTTCTGGCGGGGCTGCATGAACCGGCCACTACCCGAGGAGCGTTCTTCGGGCGTGTCCGGTGTGTTCGCCTGCTTGGCGGCGACGCGTTTGGCAACGGTGTTGCGCGCCAGCTGGAGCGCCTGACCGAGACCGGCGCCGTAGCTGTTCAGCCGCACGACCTCGAAGCCGGCGTGGTTGAGCACGTCGGTGAGCGTCGACTGCTCATAGCGGCGGTAGTGACCGACGAGTTTGTCGGCGGCGCCGTAGTCGGCTTGATGTGCGGGCACGCTCAACAGCAACCAGCCGCCGGGCCGCAGGTACTCGCGCCACTGTTCGAGGGCCTTTTGATCCTCGCCGATGTGCTCGAGCACTTCGAACGCGCACACCGCGTCGAACTGCTCGTCGCCGACGTCTTCGAGCTGCTCGACGATGCGGCTCTCGCCCGCGGCGAGTCGCGCGTTGGCGGCGGCGCGCGACTGCGCGTCGGGCTCCACGCCGGTGTACTGGAAGTTCGCCGCGAGCCAGCTGCCGAGGCCGCCTTCGCCCGCGCCGACCTCGAGCACGGTCTTCGGCTTCGCGGTGCGCAGGTCTTGGCGGATGGTGTCGAACCGCAACCAGGCGTTGGTGGTGAGCGTGGGGCGGGTCGTGGCGTCGCCGCTGCGGACCGGCAAGCCGTACCGGTGCAGTAACGGCAATGCGATCGCGGTGCCGACCGCACGGTCACGCGGCGAGATGTCGCCTCGCCATTCCTCGTCGGGGGTGATGTTGATCGCGCCACTCGTCATGCGTACCGGATTGCCCCCGACCGAATGCGTGGGCGCGATCGTGGCCGATTCCGATGTGAGGAATGCGAGATCACCCGCGGGCTCGTCGACGAACGTTGCGAGCTTGCGAAGCGTCGCGGCCGGATCGCGCGCCATCTCGTCGTACTGGATGACCTCGACCTGGCGGCGCCGCCCGATCACTTCGACCACGAGGTTGCGCGCGAGCCAGCTCGTGGTGGAGAACGCGGCGCTGAACTTGGGCATGTATTCGACGTTGTCGCGGTCGGTTGTCGGCTTCGAACGCTTCCACGAGTACACGACCGCACGCGGATCGCGGATCACCTGCGCGACTCTCACGTCGACATCCGGAACGAGACCCAACGCGACGGGTTCGATCGGCAGCCGCGACGAGTCGACGACAACTCGCGCGCCGGTGACGTGCGCGATCGCGCGGTAGACCGCCGAAGACGCGTTCGTGTAGCGCTCGAGGGTCTCCCACTGGTCGCGCGTCTCGGGCCGGGCCCGGAGCAGCTTGCCCATGTTCGGCCAGCGCACCACTTCGTGCTGGGCGAGGTCGATGCGCGCTTTTGCGATCGGGGGGATGCCGGTACCGATGAGCGACGCGTCGGCGGCTTCGAGAATCGCGTCCCAGGTGGGGCAATCCTGCACAGGGAGTCCGCAGCCGCACCGAAAATTCGAGACCAGGCCCCAGTCCCAGAGGCGGTTGAGCTCGCCGATGTTGAAGAAGCCCGGGAGTTGTCCGAGCAAACTCGCGAGCAGCGTTCCGCCGCTGCGGCCCTTGCCCGCCAGGAAGAGCACCTTGACCGGCCCGTTGTCGACCGGCCCGTTGTCGACCGGCCCGCTGTCGAGTTGCTGCGTCATGCACCGAGCCTTGCGTGAGGGCCAAGTCGGGCAGGAAGAGTACCCGACCGGCATGGTCGTTGACGGAAGTGTGATCATTCCGACGTGCAATCGGTCAGCGAGAGATCGCAGGAAACGGTCTCCCGCGCCCAACGCCTCGTCGAACGTCGGGCCGATCAGCGTTGGGATCGAAACGACACCATCACTGTCGTGGTCGCCGCGTTCGCGACCGTGTTGGTTCACCCCGTGCACGCGATGCTCACCCATCCGTACTGGCTCGACGAGTCGTGGGTCGCGGCGCTGACGAAGGCGCCGTTTACGCGTCTCACGCACCTGAGTGCCAGCGCGCCCGCGGGTTTCATCGCGCTGACTCAAGCTCGTTCCGGGTTCGGGCCTGCAACGCGGCGCGCTTGGTCCCGCTCGGCTTCGCCGTGCTCTCGGTCGTGATGGCCTACGTATTCGCCCGGTCATTGGAGTGGGCCACCAAGGCCGACGCTCGCTTCGGCGCCGTTGTCGCCGCGCTGGTGGTGATGCTCGCCCCGCTCTCCCTGCGGCGGAACGATCTGAAGCAGTACACCTGCGACGCGTTCTGTGCGCTCGTCTTGTTGACGCTCGGTGCGTGGGCGGAACGCGATCCGCGCCCGTCGCGTCTGGTGTATCTCGCCGGCGCGGCCGTGATCGCGATCCCGTTCAGCTCCACATCGGCATTCGTGAGCGTTGCGATGTTCGCGGGCCTCCTGATCTCGGCGCTTCTCGTTCGCAACGGACGACGCGGGTGGAGATCATCGTCGCGGGTGGAATCGCGGCGATCGGTCTCGGTTCCTACTTGGGTTTCGTGGTCCTGCCGACGCTGAATCCAAGACTGAAGGCCTACTGGGCCACCCAATACCTCAGCGGCTCGCCGGTGCACGTGGTGACCGCGACCTGGAATCGCCTACTGCGGTTCACGACCGAGCTCTCGATGCCGCTTCCGATGTTCATCGCGCTGTTCGTGGTGGGGATCCTGGTGCTGGTCAAGTTGCGGGCGTGTGCGCTCGCGATCGCACTGTCGTTCCTGTGGATCGAGATGGCAGTGATGGGCCGGCTGCACAAGTATCCGTATCTCGATCTGCGCACGTCCCACTTTCTGTTCGTCGTATCGCTGGTCGTCGTCGCGATCGGTGCCGCGGGGTTCCTGCAATGGATTGCCCACGTGCGTGGGGTGTTTCCGGGCGAGCGCGGTCCGGTCATCGCCATCGCGATCGGCGGGGTGATGGCGCTGTTGTTCACGTGGTCGTTCGCGCGCGAGGTCGATCAGCTCCAGATCCCGAACGAGAACGTGCGGGCCGAGGTGTTGGCGGTCGCCGACCGGCGCACCGCGGATGATGTCGTGCTCGTGAACTCCTCCGGCACGTTTGGGGTCGGGTACTACTGGCCCAAGGGCTCGATCGACTTTCGCAAGGACACGACGGGTCAGGGGTTCCGGCCCGAGGTGCGCGGTCTCCACGCGGTCTATGCGCACGGTCGCACCTACGTCGACGTGCTCGGCGCGCTGCGTACGGCGGTCGCGCGATGGCGGGCCGAGGGTGCCGACAGCCGGTTGTTCATCGTGCGCACGCACGTCAGCTCCAGGGAGAACGCGGCGTGGAAACGCGCGTTCGAAGTGCTCCGTCTGCAGCCCCGATCCGACGCGGTGGGCACCGATCAGCTCCTCGTTCTCCCCGGTTGAACCGGGGCGACTTTGATCTCGGCGCCGCTTCGGCTCTCATGGGTGGGTGAGCGACGATCCCCCCAACTACCTACCGTCGGATCCCGAGCCGATCGAGCTGGAGCCGATCGACCTCGCGGCGGAAGCCCGCGTGCCCCAATCGGCCCAGTCGGACCTCTCGACCCCGCCGGGCCGCACGTGGGGAGCCGGTTGGTACGCCGATCCGTGGGTTGCCGGTCAGTACCGAATGTGGAACGGCGAGGCCTGGACCGGTGAAACCGGACGGGCCGGACCGGGCGGCACCGCGCCGCCGGTCGCGCCGGCGCCGCCCTACACAGCTCCCTCCACGCCCGCGGAGCCGCCGGTTGCCCCACCGGTGCGTCCCGCGCGGAGCGGGCGATCCGCGGCGATCGTTGCCGCGAGTAGTTGTGCTCGTGCTCGTCGCGGGCGCGATCGGGTACGCGATCGAAGCGAGCACCGAGTCGGACAGCTCGGCGACCGCCACGACCCAACCGCCGTCGAGCACGACGCCGGGTTCGGTCGTTCCCGCTCCGAGTACCGCGGATCGCCTCGCGCTCTCGAGCCTCGTGGTCCGCCAGTCCGATGTGGATTCGACTCGTACGGTGGTGCTCATCCCCGACGGGAATCGCACGACCGAACCGACGCTCGATCTCTGCAACGGCACGTTCCCGAGCGAGCAGCAACGCGTAGCCCGCCTCCAGGTCGCAGAGCTCAATGCGAGCGGGAACACGGCGCTGCTCAGCACCGAAGCGGTTACCTACAAGCACGCCGCGGGCGGTGCGCAGGCGTTCACCGAGCTGCGCAAGGTCCGCGGCGCGTGTCCGCATCAACCGGTCACGAGTCCGGTCGGCGAGGGGACCGACGAGACGACGTTCAAAGCCCCGCCCGATAGCAACTGGCCGAACACGAAGTCGGTCGAACGGTTGGCTTACAACTTCACGACGACCGCGGCGGGCAAGACCAGCCCGTCGGTCGCGGTGTACCTGCGCCGGGGTCGAGTGCTCATGGGTGTGTACTTCCCGCAGCCGAATGGCGCGCAGCCCGCGGTCGATCGGGAAGACAACGATCGAAGACATCGTCGGGGTGTTCGAAGCGCGGATGGCGCGACTACCCGCGTCGGTTGTCAACGGCTGACAACTGGGAGCTAGTCAGCCCGCGGCGACCAGCGAGTCGGGACTCGAGATGTGCGTACGCCCGTGCGTCGTTCCCCGTAGGAACACGTTGCCGTGGCTGTCGACGAGGCGATACCCCCCGGGTGCCGTGACGATTCCGACGCACGGCGCCGGAACCGGCGGCGGGATGGTTCCCGCGAACGCGGCGTCGCCGAACGCGAAGACGCGACAGCCTCGCGTCGCGAGCCAGTAGCCCCGGCCGTTGGGTGTGGCGGCCATCCCGGTGACGGGTGTGGGCGGGGGCGCGCCGCCGGTGGACCCCAAGAACGGGGCGTCACCGAAGTTGAAGACGCCGCCATCGGACGCGACGAACCAGTAGCCGTGGCCGGTCGGACTCGCGGCCATCGCGAGGATCGGCCGGTTGAGCCGGATCGCACCGGTCGACCCGTAGAAGTGCGCGTCGCCGAACGAGAAGATGCCGCCGTCGGAGGCAACGAGCCAGTAGCCCCGGCCGGTCGGGGTCGCGGCCATGCCGACGATCGGCCGGTTGAGATGCGTGCCGCTCATCGACCCGTAGTACGGCGCATCGCCGAACGCGATCACTCCGCCGCCCGACGTCGCGACCCATCCGCCGCGACCCGTCGGTGTGCGCGCGACGGCGACCGCATGCAGCGTGCGCGCCACCGTCGTCCCGACGCCGCCGTTCGCGGTGTACACGCGCCCGCCGCGATCGACGCCGAGCGTGGATGCCCACGGCGACGGGGCGGTCGGTGTGGTCGGGCGCGGTGCGCCGACCGGTGGCGGCGCGAGATGGACCGACAAGAACCGAGGGCCACCCATCCGGCCGTCACGTTGGCCGTCGGTCGGGTCGAGGCTGTTCACGTTGTACGACGCGAGGTAACCGCCGTCGGCGAGGCGAACGCCGGTGAGCAACGTCGGCGCGTACGTGTACGCCTGCTTGTACGTGTAGCCGGGCACGTACGACGGGGGTGGTGTCGGGACGGTGAAGAGCGAGCCCAGGTCTCGCCAGGGTCCCACCGGATTCGGTGACCACCACGCGTGCACGTCGGGCCCGATGATGCTCAACGGTTTGGTCACGAGCAGGTACCCGTTGCCGTAGCGCCGCACGTCGGCGTTGCTGACGGCGTCCTTCAAGACGGGTCGGGCCGCGTTCGGATCGGCGACCCAACTCGAACCGGCTCGGTATCTCCACGCGCCCGGCACCTGGAGTTGGGTTTCGCGTACCCGCGCGACGTAGAGGCTGCCGGCGAAGCAGAACGCGCACGTGCGGCGCTGCGACGAGTACGCGTAGATGAACCCGTCCTCGTAGACCGCGCCGATGCCGAGCACTCCTGCGGGCCGGAACGGGATCGTCGTGATCCGCGCCAGCGCGAGCGACGGCAGATCGAACGCCGCGATCGCCGATCCGACCGATCGCCCGAACGGAGGATCGAGGAACACCCGGTTGAGGAATACGTAGAGGCGGGGACCGACGACTACCGACGCCGCGGGCCAGTACGCGCGACCCGTCGTGTTGCGGCGGGATCAGCCAGCTGGGGTTGTGCGGCGGCGCGTCGTTCAACAACGTGAAGCAGTTGCCCGACTGCACCCACGCCGAGTTGTTGCCGAAGGCTTTCAAGGTCCCGGCCGCGCCGCTCGGCGCGACGTTGTAATACGCGGTGTCGCCGAGGGTGAAGAACCGGCGACCGTCGGGCAGTCGCACGACCGAGGTGATGTCGCCGATCCCGAAGCTCGCGTTGCGTTGGTCGGCGACGGCCTGGAAGTCGGCGGCCGAGCGCGGCGGATGGCTCGAACAGTGGCGCGGGCTCGCGGCGCCGGCCGATGGGACAGCGACGAGGCCGGTCGCGGCAACACTCAACGCCAACGCCGCGATCAGGGGCCTCGGGCGCACGCGCTTACCCGCCGGGCGCGAACGTGAGGTCGAGCTCCACCGAGCCGTGGTCGTCGACATTCGCGATCACGGTATGGGGCGCGGTGACGCCGTAGTCCGCGAGCACGATCGGTGCCGATCCGACCACGTCGATCGTGGGCCCGTTCCACCGGGCGTCGAGCGTGAACGTGATGGGGCGGGTAACGCCGTGGATGAGCATCCGGCCCGTGGCGCGCAGCCCTTTCAGCGAAACGCCCTTCTTCGGTGCCGCGGGGAGCGAGATGGGTGTGGTGAGGGTGAAGCGCGCGGTGGGGAACTTGCTGGTTTCGAGGGTGTGCTCGCGCACGTATGCGTCGCGCGCGGCCCGGTCGCTTCCGAGCCGGGTGAGGTCGGCAGTAACGACCGCAGTGTTCACCCGATCACCCGCGACCGTGAGTGTGCCCTTGACCGCGTGGGCCTGTCCCACGGCGTCTCGCTTGAGGATCGCGTCGCCGAACAGCTCCTTGATGCGATACCCGACGAACACGTTCTTGTTGGGCACGATGTGCCACGAGCCGTTCGGGGTGCTCGGACCGCCCGCGGTGTTCGACGTGACGCTGAGCTTGGGTTTGCCGGGCGCGCTCGATCCGAACACGTACCAGCCGACGAAACCCGCGACGACGAGCACCACCACGACGAGCGCGGCTATCAACCACTTGATCGTGCGGCGCACCTGGCTCAGGCGGGGACGACGCGGAACGCACCCCGCATGAACGGGTGGATGCGGCAGTAATACGTGTAGGTGCCGGGCGGCAGGTTCTTGGGTGTCGACCAGGTGTCGGTACCCGATGCCGGTACGCCGCCAGTGCCGAGCTCACCCGAGTCGAAGATGATGTGCGCGTCGGCGAGCGGGAACGCGATTCCGGTCTTACCGTCGCATGGCAACGCGCAGGCGGTGATGGTGTGCCAGATCCCGTTGCCGAGCGGGGAGTCGAGGTTCTTGAACGTGAGCGACTGCCCGGCCTTGATCGTCGGCACCGACGTCGCGATGCTCATGTCGCCCTTGGCGTACACGAAGTTGCTGATCGGGATCACCGTCCCGTCGGGCAACATCTTCGACGGGAGCTTCGTGAGGTCCTCGTAGTGCGCGGGATCGGGGGTCGGCCCGCCGTGATTGTCGTTCTCGGGTAGGTGCCCGTGTGTGAGCACACCGGGGACGTCGACCTTGGTCGTGAACGGATCGGGGCCGTTGTCGCCGGCCGCCATCCACACGACCATGATCCCCATGCCCTCGTACCACGCCGCGGTCTTCGAATCGTAGGTGGCAGTGATCTCGAGCTTCTCGCCCTTGTGTACCTGGACCCGCCAATCGTCGGGAGTCGCCGACATCGTGACGTCCCACGACACGGGACCGGCCGGCTCGTAGTAGTGCGACACCGACGAGAACAACCGCACAGTGTCGGAGCTCCCCGGCTTCGCGCGATCGGGCGGCGCTTTCGCGCCGTCGCGTTCCAGCCAGAGGTCGTCGCGCAACCCACCCGGGTGCACGTGACCGGCGGTCGAGAGCAACACGCCGTCCTGGTCGACGGTCCATACGTTCTTCGCGGGTCCGCCCTTGTACGGGTCGGTCGCGTCGTCGGGGTACGTGAACTCGCCGTTGTGACCGCTCCCGCGCGGGATGTCGAACACCGGATAGGTCTCGCCGTTCTGCACGTCCATCCAGATCGGTCGCGCGGCCTGGATGCCCTTCGCGGCGGGCGCGGTCGCGGGGATGAAGTCGATGTCGTACGCCACCCACACCTTCGCCGGATTCGGGGTGAGGTTGTGGAGCATGTAGTTGAGGAGCCAGTGGTCGCTGGTCTTGTAGGGGTAGCCGTATCCCGGCGGGAGCTTCATGTTCGTCTTCTCTTCGCCGACCGCGAAGAACCGCTCGGGAAGTCCGGGCGACGTCGGGTCGGGCGCCGACAGGTTCAGCCAGACCGCGTGGTGCAGGTGGATGACGTCGACACCGGGCGTCTTGCCGTTCGCGTACTCGAGGTTCGGCCGGATGCCGACGATCCAACCGTCGACTTGCGGTTGCTGACCGTTGGCGCTGCGATTCGCGATGTTGTTCTGACCGGGCAGCACGGTGAACGGCCCGATCTTGAAGTGCAGCCGTTCGGCGCCCGCTTCGGGCGCGCTGCTGATCGGCGTGAGCGACGCGATGTTCTCGGTGTTCGGGGACACCGAGCCGCTCGTCGTGCTCGTCGAGTTTCCGTTCGCGCTCGGTGACGACGAGCCGCCACACGCGGACGCGACGAGCAAGATGGCGAGGAGCAAACCGAGATGACGCAGTCGAAAATTCACGTTTCGGAGGCTAACCGAACGGTCGCGAAACCGGTCCGGCGCTCGCCGTGTGCATTTCGCGCGTTGTAAAAGCGGCGTTAGCTGTCGTGCAACCAGCGATGCGCGGGGTCTTCGTGGAGCGCAAGCGCACGCGGCGTTCCGGGCGCCGCGCTCAGCGCCCACAGGTAATAGAGGCGGTAACCAGGTGCCGCACACACGGGGTGATAGCCGTGCGGGATGCCGACGACCGCGCCGTGGCGGAGCAAGACGGCGCGTCCGGACTCCTCAGTTCTCATCGGTGAGGTCGTAGAGACCCTGGAACCCGAAACCGTCGGGACGATCGAACCGGTAGTAGTACACCTCTTCGAGCGCGGGCTCGCCGTCGCCGCCGTCGTGCTTGTGCGGTGGGTACGACGACCACTGGCCGGCCGCGTTGAACGTCTCACCGACGAGCAGGCGTTGCGCGGGCGCGGAGTCGGCGACGATGTCGTGCACCGCGCGTTGCCAACCCGGTTTGCCGCGTTCATTCACGACGACGTCGCCGGGCTCGATGAGCCACGGTTCGCCACCTTCAGGGGCATGCAGGTCACCACCGACCGTTGACGCGAGCGCCAGCTCGGTCCGCTCGTGTGCGGTGATCTCGGTTGAGCTTCCGGGCGGGAGGTACAGCGCCGTCGCGGGAGCATCGAACACGTCGACGCGCCGCGCTCGGTTCGCCTCGCCGAACGTCACGTCGCCCGCGACCAACACGATCACGGCTTCGATGCCGTCGGGCGCGGTGACGGTCGCCGAGTCGCCCGCCGCGAGCACAGGGAGATCGAGTTGTACGTGCTCGCCACGATACGCGGTTCCGGCCGGTGCGATCTCCGTCACGAACAGGCGCCGTTACGAACAGAGTCGCTACGAACAGACGACGGGTGCGTGCGTGATCCCCGCGATGACGAACGACGCGGTGCGTTCGACGGGACCGGCGCTCGCCAGTGAGCTGAAGCGATCGAGGAGCGCGTCGAGCATCGCCGCGATCTCGACGCGCGCGAGCGCGGCACCGAGACAGAAATGCGGACCGAATCCCAACGCGACCTCGTGGTTGGGATCGCGGCCCGACGTCGAACGCATCTGCGGTAGTGCCGAACTCGTCCTCGTCCCGGTTGGCCGATGCGTAGAGGAGCACGAGCGGTTCGCCGGCCGCGATGTCGACCCCGCGTACCTGGGTGTCGCGCGTTGCGGTGCGCATGAACGAGATCACCGGCGTCGTCCACCGCAGGATCTCCTCGGCCGCGCTGGTCACGAGCGTGCGATCAGCGACGAGACGCTCCCACTGCTCGGGTCGTTCGGCCAGCGCGGCGATACCGCCGGAGATCGCGTGCCGCGTCGTCTCGTTGCCGGCGACCAGCAGCTGGTTGAGGAACATCACGAGCTCGTCGTCGCGCAACGACTCGCCGTCCACGTCGGCGTTCGCGAGCACCGAGACGATGTCGTCGCGCGGATCGCCGCGGCGGGCCTTCGTCATCGCCAGCAGGTAGTCGTGCATCTCGGTTTGCAGGCGCTGGCATTCTTCCGGGGTCCAGTCGGTCGCACCCGGGATCGACGCTTCCGACCACTGGTAGAAGCGCGGCCAATCGGCTTCGGGGATCCCGAGCAGCTCGGCAATGATCCACAGCGGGAACGGGACCGCGAGCGTCTCGACCGCATCGAACGCGGCGTCCGGTTCGAGCCGAGCGACCAACTCGTCGGCGCGGGCGCGTACGCGAACCGTGAGCTCGCGAATCCGTGACGGCGCGAAGCCCGGCTGCACGAGCTTGCGGTAACGCGTGTGCTCGGGGGGATCGGTGTGCATCATCGTGGGCGGGAACGGATACTCGACGCCGATCTCGAACGTGAGGATTCCCTTGCCCGAACAGAACGTCTCGGGATCCTTGGAGATCGCGACCACGTCGGCGTGTTTCGCGACCGCCCAGTAGCCGAGGTCGGCATTCCACGCGACCGGCGCCTCGCGGCGCAGCCGCGCGTAGTGCGGGAACGGGTCGCCGGCGTAGAAACCCGGTTCCTCGAGCGTCGCGGCGAGAGCTTGGCCCGGCCTCGGTTCGATCAGCGCGTCCATCCGCCGGGCACGTTAGGCGCGCTCGGCGTGCCACACGGTGAGATCGTCGGCCGGGTGGTCGCCGACGAGCTCGGCGGGCAGCGGGTGGCCGAGCAGGTAGCCCTGGGCGTAGTCGCAACCGATCACGCGCAGTGCTTCGAGCTGGGTCTCGGTCTCGAGGCCTTCGGCCACCGCCGTGAGCCCGAGCGCGTGGGCGAGCGTGACGATCGCCTCGACGATGCTCGTGTCTTCGGGCTCGCGGCCGAGGCCGTCGATGAAGCTCCGGTCGATCTTGAGCGCCTCCACCGGGAAGCGCTTCAGGTAGCTGAGTGACGAGTAGCCGGTTCCGAAGTCGTCGATGCTCAGGTGCACGCCCATGTTGCGCAGCGCGAGCATCGCTTCGATTGTCGACTCGACGTTCTGCATGAGCGCGTTCTCGGTGAGCTCGAGGCAGACCGCGGTTGCGTCGATCCCCGTCTCGCCGATGATCCGCGCCACGTTCGACGCGAGCGTCGGCTCCGACAGTTGTCGCGGCGAGAGGTTCACGTTGATCAACAGCGGGGGCGTGGTCGCGTCGGTCCGCCGGAGTGCCTGCCAACGCGCGGTTTGGCGGCACGCGGTTTCGAGCACCCACGCCCCGATCGGGACGATCAGGCCGGACTCCTCGGCGAAATGGATGAACTCGTCGGGCCCGAGCAGGCCGCGCTCGGGGTGGTTCCACCGCACGAGTGCTTCGAATCCGACGACGCGGCCGGTCCGGAGCGTGACGATCGGCTGGTAATGGACCACGAGCTCGTCCCGTTGCAGCGCGCGGTGGAGGTCGGTACCGGTTCGCAACGCGGTCATGGCCGAACCGTGGTGGTCGGGCTCGAACACGATCGCGCGTGCTCGGCCGTCGTTCTTCGCCTGGTACATCGCGGCGTCGGCGTGCCGCAGCAACGTCTCCGCGGTGGACTCGGCATCGGAGACCGCGATGCCGATGCTCGCGGTCACGAACACCTCGTCGGTCGTGAGCGTGATCGGCTCCGCGACCGCGGCGAGCAGTCGTTCCGCGAGTGCAGAAACGGCTTCGGCGCCCGACAGGTTCTCGCACAGCACCACGAACTCGTCGCCGCCGAAGCGGGCGATCACGTCGCCGGGCCGGATCGCGCTCCGCAAGCGCTGCGCGACGGTTACGACGAGCTCGTCGCCGAGCGCATGACCGAGGCTGTCGTTGACGACCTTGAAGTGGTCGAGGTCGATGAACAGCACCGCGACGAGCCGGTTGCGCTCCCGGCGGGCCAACGCCTGGGTGACCCGATCGGTGAAGCTCGAACGATTCGAGAGCCCGGTCATGGAGTCGTGCGCGGCTTCGTACGCGAGGCGATCGGCGAGCGCTTTGCGGTCGGTGATGTCCTCGAGCTGGCCGATTTGGTACATCGGGTTGCCTTCGAGGTCGCGCACGACCGAGACGCTGAGCGACGCCCACACCAAGGTGCCGTCGGGGCGCACGTATCGCTTCTCGAGCCGGTACGAGTCGACCTCCTTGCGCTCGAGCTGCTCACGAAAGTCCTGGGACACCGTCCGGTCGTCAGGATGGGTGAGATCGAGGATCTGGATACCCACGAGCTCGTCCTGGCTCCGGCCGAGCAACTCGGCCATCGCCCGGTTGGCGCGCTGGATGTGGCCGACCATGTCGACCAGGCCGATGCCGATCGGCGCATCGTCGAACGCGTGCCGAAATGCTTCCTGCGCCTCGTTGAGCGCAGCTTCCTGGGCCTTGCGCTCGGTGATGTCGCGCAGGTTCGCGACCCAACCCTCGACGCTCGGATCCTTCGACAGGTCGGTCACGATCACGTCGAACCAGCGCCACGAACCGTCGCGGTGCAACAGCCGCGCTTCGTAGCTGCCGGCCGCGGTCGCCTTGGGATCTTGCGCCATCGCGGATCGCACGTTCTCGAGCTCGGTGGGATTGATGAGCTCGAGGCTGTGCATGCCGACGGCTTCCGACGCGGGATATCCGAGGATGCTCTCGAACGCCGGGCTCACGTAGCGCACGAGTGCGTCGGAGCTGATCACCATGATGATGTCACTCGCGTGTTGGACGAGCGCCTGGAAGCGTTGCGCGCTTTGGCGGAGCTCCGATTCGCTGAGCCGCAGTTCGGCCTCCGCGGCTTCGGTCTCTGTCATCGCGCGTTCGAAGAGCTTGACCGTAAACGTGACGCCGAGCGCCGCGAGCAACGCGAGTCCGTGCACCAGTGGCTCGGACACGAGTGTGGGCGCGATGCCGAACAAGATCGCGAGTTGGCCGATGCCGAGGCCGACGACACTCAACACGATGGCGGGAGTGGCGGCGCGTACGCCCGAGAGCCGCATGCTCTCGACCGCGCCGAAGATCAATCCGATCGCGAGCGTCGGGCCCCACCCGATCGCGTACAACACCGCAGTGATGCCGAACACGTGAACGGCGACGCGCACCCAGACCCATCCGAGCGTGTCGTGCTCGTCGCAGAACACCGTCGCGATCGAGGTCGCGAGGAACGAACCGGCGAGCAACGCGCAGAGCAGCCAGATCGGTGTCGACGAGATCAGTGACAGGCGGCTTGCGGCCCAGAAAACAGGGATGACCACGGGCAGCGTGAGGACGGTCGGGTCCACGAGCCGTGGTCCGAGCTTGGACCAGAAGCTCGCCCGCGGTGCGGTGATCTCCATAGGGCGCTATCGACTGGTCTGGAAGGCCCCTTGACCGGCCGCTGCCGGTCTCGCCCGCTCCCGGAGGAGGCACGCTCGTCGTCTCGGCATCGGCGGGGCGGCCGAGGTGGAATCCCTGGGCCAGATCGCAGCCGAATTCCACCAGCGCATCAGCCTGGGCCTGGCTCTCGACCCCTTCGGCGACCGGGACGAGGCCGAGGGTGTGGGAGATCTGGACGATCGCCTGCACGAGCAAGGAGCCCGATCGCGTGAGCACGTCGTTGACGAACGAGCCGGTCGATCTTGAGCAGGTCGATCGGGAACTGCTGGAGGTAGGCGAGCGACGAGTAGCCGGTCCCGAAGTCGTCGACCGCGAGCCGCACGCCGAGCTCGCTGAGGCGCTGGAGCCCGACGCCGGCGGCGACGGGATCCTTCATGAGCGCACCCTCGGTGATCTCGAGGATCAACCGGTCGGCGTCGAGGTTGCACCGATCGAGCAACTCTTCCACCCGGTCGGGGAGCCGTGGGTCGAGCAGCTGCCGGGGCGCGACGTTGACGCTGATCCCGGGCGCGGCGGTTCCCAGCTCGAGACACCACTGCGCGCGCCTCTTCGCACGCCGAGACCAGCACATGTTGGCCGATCTCGTCGATGAGCCCGGTCTCCTCGGCGAACGGGATGAACGCGAGCGGTGCCAGCGGACCCCGTTCCGGGTGGTGCCAGCGCACGAGCGCTTCGAGCGCGGTGATGCGCCCGCTGCTCAGCTCGTACATCGGTTGGTAGTGCACGACGAGCTCGCCGCGTTCGGCGGCGCCGCGCAGGTGAGCTTCGAAGTCGAGACGTTCGAGTGCAACGCGGTGCATCTCACGCGCGAAGACGCGGGCGCAGTTCTTGCCTCCGGCTTTGGCCGTGTACATCGCGAGGTCGGCGTTGCGCAGCATCTCGTCGGAACCGGCGCCGGACGATCCGAACGCGATGCCGATACTCGCGGTCGTGCAGATCTCTAATGCGTCGAGCAGCACCGGCTCCTGCAAGGTGGCGAGGATGCGTTCGGCGACAGTGGTTGCTTCGTCGGGCTCGTTCAGCTGGTCCATCAGGATCGCGAACTCGTCACCGCCGAGCCGCGCCGCGGTGTCGCCGGCGCGCAGGCAGTTCGTCAAGCGGTCACTCACGATCATGAGGAGGGCGTCGCCGGCGGAGTGCCCCAAGCTGTCGTTGACGGTCTTGAAGTCGTCGAGGTCGATGAACAACACCGCGAGCTGACCGCCGTGGCGTTGGAGCCGGGTTGCCGCATGATCGACGCGGTCGCGGAACAGCGCCTGGTTCGCGAGGCCCGTCAGTGGGTCATGGAACGCCTGGTGTGTGAGCTCGTTCTGGAGCCGACGGTGTTCGCTCACGTCCCGGAAGCTCCACACCCGCCCGACCACTTCACCGTCGATGCGCTGCGGGAGCGAGTCGCGTTCGAAGACCCGCCCGTCCTTGAACTCGAGCGTGTCGTGACTCTCCGCGTACGGGTCGTCGTAGAGCTCTTGGATCTTCGCGACGAAGGCCTCGGGCTCGCACAGTTGCTCCACCACGAACGCGAGCGCCTGGGTGTCGTCGCGGGTGCTCAGCAGGCTTTCCGGCAACCGCCACATCTCGGCGAAGCGCGTGTTGAAGCTGGCGATGCGGCCGGCCCCGTCGACGACCAGGATCCCGTCGGCCGTCGATTCGAGTGTCGCCGCGAGCACCGAGTTGGCGGTGCGCAGATCCGACTCCAACGCGACGCGGTCGCTGATGTCGTGACCGGTGACGACGAGCCCCGCCACCGTCGGGTCGTCGAGCAGGTTCGTGAAGGTGAGCGCGAACGGGACGTTCGTCGCGCCCGCGTGGCGCAACCGTACGTCGATCGTGACGGGCACGGGGATGCGATCGGCGGGGGCGATCTGCACTGCCTGCAATGCTTCGTCGAGCACGGGCCGGTCGAGGTCGTCGGCGAGATCGGCGAGCGGCCGGCCTTCGAGCCACTCCTGATCGATGCCGAGCAGGCGGGTCAGCCCACCCGACGAAGACTCGACGATGCCTTCGGGGGTGATCAGCATCGTGACCGACGCCGCGTTCTGCATGAGCGAGCGGAACCGCGCGACTTCGTCGCCGGCGACTTCCCACCGTCCGGCGCTCGGTCAGGTCGCGCACGCTGAGCACGAGGTCGTCGCCGACCGGGGCGCCGATCATCTCGACCAGCTTCCAGCCGTCGGCGCCGCGGACGCGGAGCTCGAGTGGAGTGCCGACCTCCTTCGACTGCACGCTCGTCATCGCGAGCACCGCGAGCTGAAGATCGTCGGGGTGGATGAAGTCGAGGCCCGGGCTCCCGATCGCTTCCTCGGCCGGGATCCCGAACAAGCGCTCGCAGGCGCGGTTGACCCAGCAGATCTGGGCCTGCTGATCGACGACGAGAACGGCGTCGGGAAGGGGAGATCAGGACCGCGGCGAGGCCGGCCAGGTCATCGCGGCGCGCCTCGACCCCGTTTTCGTCCCGCACCCGCAGCCCGTCCATCGCCACTCGTCATCGACCGGGATCCCGAACCATTGAGCGCTTCGGACAGAGGGCCGTGTCAGCCGGGGAGCCGGAGCAGATCAGGCCGGTCGATCAGATGGGGGTGGCAGACGATGTGGTGCTGGAGATGCAGATCGGGTGGCGCCACCTCGGCCACTGCCCAGCCCGTACCTTCGATCAGCTCCAAGGCGTGCTCGCGGCTGTAGAGGGCGTAGAGCAGCGGTCGCTTCGGGTCGAGATCGCGAAAGCCCGGCCGGGGTCTCGGTCGCCGACTCGACCCGGCGCGAGATCTCCTCGTGCACCGCCGGGTCGGTCGATTGGCGCAACGCCCGGTTGAAGTTGTCGATCAGCCCGTGCCCGCCGGCCGTCTCCTCGTCGATGAACAGCGTGAAGAAGAGCTTCCCGTTCGGCCGGACGAACCGGCGCAGGAGCCGGAGCACCGAGACGTAGTCGTGCGGGGCGAGGTGCGTGACCACCGAGAACATGCAGATCACATCGAACTGTCCGAGCGACCGCGAGCGAGCCCGCGACCTCGTCGAACGGTCGTCCGTTCGTGTTGTAGAGCGCGTTGTGCGCGTCGAGATGCGCGAACTCGAGGCGGGGGTCGTTCACGTTCGCGGCCAGGAACTCGATCATCTCGCGGAACACGTCGACACCGACGTAGCGGTGTACCGGGAGCTCTCGATTCACGATCGCCTGCGCGAATCGCACGCCGCATCCGAAGTCGAGAACGTCGAGACCGTCGAGGTCGTTCACCCCGAGATGCCCGCACATGTGGTCGATCAACCAGACCGCGGTGTCGATCGAGAGCTTCTCGTTGCGGAGGTCCTCGGTGGTCCCGGCGTTGCGGCAGAACTCGTCGGGGACGTGCAGCACGCTCAGGTTGTTCCCGCTTTGCGCCGGGAGCGCACGATGAACGCGCCGACGCCAAGGATCGCGACACCGGCCACGACCGCGATGATCACTGCGGCCGAGTTGCTCGACGACGAACTCGGGTCGTCGGCGGTCTTGGCGGGCTTGGTGGTCGTCGAGGTCGTGGTGTTGGAGATCGGTTGGACCTTGCCGTGCCAGGCGAGGATCGCAGCGCGGCGTCGCGACGTACCACTTCTGCTTCGGGACGCTGGCGCCGGGGCCGATCTCCTGCGGCGGGAGCCCGATCCACGCTTTGTTTCCCTGCGGCACGTACGACGCATGGAACTCGGTACTGGCCCGTCTTCGTGGTCGTCTTGCCCTGGTTGTCGGTGACCAGGTATTTGATCGTGTCCTTGGCGACGAAGGTGCACTGGGGGAGGCCGGCGGGCGGGTTTCCGGTAGTCAGCGTTCCGTAGATCGAAGCCGGATACCACGCCTGCATGAACGCGGCCGCCTGCCGCCCGTTGAGCACCCGCGGAGCCCCGGCTCCCGGACACTTGATGGTGGCGCTGTGGATCGTCCAGCCCGGCGTGAGGTCGAAGTCGTTCGTCGCGGCGCCGGACGATTGGGCAGGAATGATGACGGCGACGGCGGCGAGAAAACACACCAACAGTGCAGGTGCACGGCGGGAAGCAAACATTCGGTCAGCGTACTGGCTGACCCCCAAAATGAAGGGGGCGGGCCCGTAGGCCCGCCCCCTCATTGCCAGTCACCAAGGTGACTCGTTCATTCGTGCTTCGTCGTTAGCAGCCAACCTGGATAGGCGACGGGCTCGAGACGTTGCAGGTGCTCGTGACTGTCGGCGGGTCGGTGCCGTTGGTCGACGATGTTCGCGGTGTAGTTGTGGTTCGTGCCCTGGGGCTCGGTCATGATGCCACGTGCACCGCCGCCGCCACCGCCGGTGAAGGACGGGTTCGACGAGGACTTCACGGTAAGACCCGAGAAGTTGAACGTGGTTGCGTCACCTGTGCCGGGGCAGAGACCAATGGTCACCGGCAGGAAGGTGTAAGTTGACCGTGTAGGTACTCGCGATTCGGAACTCCACCGGTGACGGTGTAGTGCTGCTCCACATAACCCGAGAACGACGTCGACGCGGTGTTGAAGTCGAGCTGGGCGATGCTGGTAGCAGCCGGGCTGGTACCACTGAACTGGTTCGTACCCGCGGCCACCTGCGTGTTGTACGCACCGGGGTTCTTCCACTGCAACGGGATCTGGAAGCCCGAGATCTTGTTCGCCGCACACGGAGGCGAGGTCGGGCTCACAGTCGGGTTGACCTGGAGAAGGATCGCCAGGGTTCCCTGGACGTCACCGGTTGCCGGAGCCGTCTTGGTCGGAAGACCAATCACCGCACGCTTCGCACTCGACGGAACGTTGGCAGCTGCGGAGAGAGTCGCGGTGTTGCCGCTGATCGACGCAATGCGAGCGCCCGGAAGCGCAATCGCGACACCGGCCGCTCGTCTGAATGCTCACCGGAAGTCCGATGTCGCTGTTCGCGAACCCAGCGGTCGGCGAGGTGATGACCTTGTTGGTACCCGGTGCGGTCACGTCAGTGACGTACCGAGCTCGAAGTCGGTGTGGCGGTACCGGGCGACAAGGTGATGACCTGTGCGTGTGGCTGGTGACACCGGTGAAACCACCGACACAACCGACACAAGCCAAGGTGACCGACGTGACGCTGTTGACGGTCGCGAATGGTCGCACCGTCGGGGAGGTCGCCGCCGGAGATCTGGGCGCCGACATCACCGGCCTTGAAGTTCGCGCGTTGCCGACGTGACCGTGCTGCTGCCGGCGGTGGTGACACCGTCGGTGACGGCACGGTTGGTCGCGTTGGACACGAGGACCTGTGCGCCGACACTGTTGGTGCAGCTACCCGTAGCCGGGCCCGGGCTGGCGGGACACAACGGTCCACCGGCGAGGGTTGCCTTGCTGAGGGTCACGACGTGGTCTGGGCGCAAGCAGTACCGGTCGCGGCGGCCACGCTCTTGATGAACGTGCCCGGAGCGATGAACACACCGGTCTTGGTGGCGCTGGACGTGGCGAACTCGACGCTCTTGTTGACGTCGGCTGCCGTGATGGCCAGGTTGCCGGCGGGAATGCCGGTCTGACCGGCCGGGCTGTTCGCACAGCTTGCGGCGGCAGTGTTGTTCGTGGGACGGGACTTGATCGTGGTCTTACCGGCCGTCGAGCTGCGACCGTGCGCTGGACCGTGACGTTGACGTTGCGGGCTGCACCGTAGTGCCAGACCGCGTCCGGCGTAGTCAGTGATGGTGATGGTCGAACCCGCATCGCCGCTTGTTCGAAGTTGCAAGCGACATTAAGGCCACTGGCGTTTCCGCCGGCGGCCGGGTTCATCGACATATCACACGTACTTCCTACGGCACCGGCAGGGCCGGCGAGAATCATGACTCGAACTGACGGCCAGTAAGGCCGCAGTCAATCCAACTACAAACCCGCGACATCGCATTCGCAGACCCCCCAATGAGTCATGTAAGAGGCCGGCGCGGCGCCGACGCTCCCGTGGCGGTATGTGGGCATCCAACCCACACCCGTGTTGTTGTACCAGCCTCGATCAGTGATGTCCACCGGATCGGGGCGTTCCGGAACGATTGTGTACCCACTGTGTAGGCACCCGGTCTAGGTACCCGCGGCGTAATCAACCGTAAACGCGCGTTCTGCGCGTTTACGGCTGATTCACCGGACGTTTACGACTGCCGAGCTACGACTGGTGGAGCGGTCGCCGCAGGCGCTTGGCACCCGCGATCGCGAGCAGGCCGAGGTCGATGCAGATAGCTGCGACGACGAACAGCGGCCAGGGGCTCGAACCGGTCTTGGGAAGCTCGGAAGCGCCACCGGCGGCACCGCCGACGGGCGTTGTCGCCACGCCACCGGCCGTCGTCGTGGTGAAGCTCGACGGGGGCGGCGTCGTTACAGAAGTCGTCGCGCCCACGGCGACGAACTGGGCCGAGGTCCGGGGGTCGCAACTGAAGTTGACGGTGACCTTGCCGATGCCCGGCAGGTTGACGACCGACACGATATGCAACGCCGTCTGCGAGAAGATGACGTCAGCAGTACCGCTGGTGGGAGTCCACACTGTGTTCGGCAACGACGCTGTTGACACCAGCGGCTGGGCCTTGCCGGCCTTGATCACGATGGCCGACGTGGTGTGGAGGACGTAGTTGTGCGTCTTCTGGGTCGTGTTCGAACCCGCGACCGTCAAGGTTACGGTCGACGGTACTTGGTCGCCGTCCTTGATCAGTCCGGCGTCGAAGCCGGTCTGGAGCAACGTGGCCGGGATGTTCAGCGTGGCGCTCGTGCTCGAAAGCGTGATCGGGTCGCCGAAGTGCGGTTGCGGCGACGCGTCGGTCTCGATCGTGACCGTGATGTCGGTCTTGCCCGGGGGCTGCAGGTTCGGATTGAGCACCGTCGTGCAGGCGTTGAGGTCGGAGCCCTTGCCGTGCGTCGTTCCTGGTTGGGGTTGCCGCCCGTTGTCGTCGTCGGCGGCAGGGTGGTCGTGGTGGTCGTTGTCGTGGTCGTAGTCGTGGTCGGCTCGATGAACGTGTACGTGATGCGGCAGAACGGCGGCGACGCGCGCCGCGGGATCGATTGGGTCACGTTCGTGCACGTGATGCCCGGGATGTTGTCGTCGACGTGCGAGGTGTATCCGGGGAAGTCGACAGGCGTGACCGTGTAGGGCACCGACACGTCGAGGCCCGTGATCTGGTTCATGCCGTTGGTGTTGAAAGTTGGTCGCGGCTCCGCCATTCAGCTGGAACTGGAAGTCGCTCGCGTTGCGCAGTACCCGCGCTGCCGTTGACGACGTTTACTGTCACGTCGAACTCGCCCGTTACGACCTGCGCGCCCGCGGTCAGCATCGGCACCATCATCAAGACGAGCAGTGAGAGAGCACTACATACGCCTAGGCGCTTCTTCCAGTTCATTCTCACTGCTACCCCTCCAGGTTTGAAAACGAAAGTGTCGATGGGAGAGCAGTGACACGTCGCAAGTACTTCGTGCTCACTCGCGCTAGCCCCCCGCCGTATTGCCCCCGAGCCGCGATTTCTCGCGGCGTCCGGTAAGCATCCCTCATCTGATGTAGCCCTCGCAACATTGCCCGGATGATCCCCAGCTGCGTGCTCGGGTCAAACGAAGAAGGGGCCCCGCCCGAAGGCGAGGCCCCTTGCTCCTTAGGACTCGAGGAGTCCGACTATCCGTTCTGAACCGTTCAGATGCTCAGCGTGAAGTTTCCGCTGAACGAGGTGAGCGGAATCGTCGCCTGGCAAGCACCACCGCTCAACACGGTCTTGAGGCCGTGGTTGAGGTTGTTGGTGTTGATAGTGACGGTGTTGCCCTTGAACGTGTCAGTCGTGCTACCAGCGTTGGTGACGCCACCGTGGAGGTGAGCCGCCTGGGCGCCGTTCACGCCGGACGCTCCGAAGCGGAAGAGTGCCGAGACACCCGACGCGCCCATGCCGGTGTTCCAGGTCAACTTGCCGTTCCCACCGAGCGTCGTTGCGCTGATGGTCTGGCAGTTCGACGCGGTAGCCGTCGTGACCGTTGCCTTGATCTTCACTGAACTGACAATGCCGCCGGTGCAGGTTCCGGTACCGGTGACGGTGAACTGCTGCGAACCCTTGACGGTGTAGAGCAAGCCACCGTGGTCACCCACACCGTTGTTGGACAGGTTGCTGTTGACAGCAATCGAGCCCGTACACGCTGCGTGATTCGGATTAGCTGCGCCTGCCGGAGAAGCGATAACCGCTCCGACTGGCACAATCAATGCGGCTGCCATTGCCAGCCGGCCTAGTGTGCGCATTCCCAACCCCCTGTGATGCATCCAGATGCCTCCCTTTGGGAGGTCCCTTCTTTTAGCCGACGCCCAGGGGGATGTCCAATACTTTGCGACGTCGCGTGAAGTTCTTCCGATTGTTTGCCCAAGATACCCAGGACAACTCGGTCTAAATCGGACATATACCCGGGGAACGGCGAGCACCGACCGCGGTCGCCCGAGGCGCCGTATTGGCGCCGTTTCGGTCCCGAATCCAGCGCGCTCGCCGGCCTGCGAAGCCGTCGTGCCGGCCCTCGAGAAGCGCCTAGCTGACCGTCTCGATCAGCGGCCCGAAATGGCCGGCGAACGCTTCAGGACACGGTCAGGCTCGCCGCGGTCACCGGCAAACGCGATGAGCCGGTGCGATGCGGAGCAATCCCCGCCACCGGCAGCTGTGTGCAGGCCCCGGTTCAGCGTGAGGTTGCCCGACAGGTGGTTGCCGGTGAACACGTTCGCCTGCGAGGTAACCGTTCCGGAGTAGTGCACCTTCGTGGTGTGTCCGGTCGTCGACGTGATGACGAACACAACCGTCGCGCTCGACTTGCCCATGCCGCCGGGCGCAGTCCACGTAATCGTTCCCGACCCGCCGTTGGTCACGTTGATCGCGTTCTGACAACTGATCGCGCGTTGGGAACGGAACGACATCACGATGCGCGCCGCGCTCACGTACGGACCGCTGCACGAACCCAACGTCGTGTTGAGCGCGATCGTCTGCGGACTCGATGCCGTGTAGAGGAGACCGGGTGACGCGGTAACCGTTCCCGTGTTTCCCGAACAGTTCGCGAGGTTCTGCAACGTTGAGCGCGCCGGCGACGAACGACGCGGTCGTAACCGACGCGCCTTCGCCGCGCGCGTTGTTCGCGGTGACGACACACGTGTACGTCTTGCCGTCAGTGAGGCTCGTCGCGACGATCGGGCTCACGTTTTGCAGCGGGCTGCCCGGCGCGCCGCCGTTCGTCGAGGTGCAACGCGCTCGGTAGTTCGTTATCGCGGCGCCGTTGTTGGCCGGCAGCCCGAACGGAAGTGCGACGCCGTGCTTGATCGGCAAGACGCGCAAGACATTCGGCGCCGTGGGAGCACCGACGACACCCTTGGCGGCATTCGACTGGAAGCTCGTGCCACGGGCATTGGTCGCAACGACCTTGCAGGTGTAGGTCTTTCCGGTGGTGAGCCCGGCCACGGTGATCGGTGACACGGTGCCGGTTTGCTCGCCGGGGGCGCCGCCGTTCGCCGACGTGCACGCCGCGCCGTACGAAGTAATCGCGCTTCCGTTGGGTGTTGCGGGGGAGAACAGAACCTTCAACGGGCCCGTCGCGCCGGGCGCGTTACCGGGGACGACTCGCGCGTTCGTCGGTGCGGTCGGTTGCCCGGCGACGAACGTGTGGGAGACGGCTGACGGCGGACCGGTGCCGACCGCGTTCGTTGCCGTGACGGTGCAGGTATAGATGCTGCCGTTGGTGAGGTTGATCACGGTGACCGGAGAGGTCGTCCCGGAATCGGATCCCGGCGTTCCTCCGTTCGACGATGTGCACGACGCCGTGTACTCCGTGATCGGACTGCCGTTCCCCGAGTTCGGCGTGAACGCAACCGAGGCCCCGCCGTTTCCGCTCTCGACCGCGCCGATCGTCGGCGCGACCGGCACCGTCGCCGGGACGAACGGCGCGGAGGCCGCAGAGGGCGCGCTCGTGCCCTTGGCGTTGGTCGCCGTGACCTTGCACGTGTAGCTGTGACCGTTCGACAGTCCGGTCACGACGATCGGCGACGACGGACCCGAGATCGCACCGGGGTGGCCACCGTTGCTCGAGAGGCACGACGCGGTGAACGAGGTGACGGGGCTGCCGTTGTCGGGCCCGGGCGTGAAGGCGACCGATCCGGAGGCGTTGCCGCGCGTGACGGTGCCGATCGTCGGCGCGGCAGAGACCGTCGACGGGACCGCGGGCACCGACGCATCCGACATCGGGCCGGTACCGATTCCGTTCGTCGCGGCGACCCTGCACGTGTAGTGCTTGCCGTTGGTGAGACCGGGGACCGTGTTGGGTGAGCCGGCCGCGGTGTGAGAATTCGACACGCCGCCGTCGTTCGACGCGGACGAAGCCGTGTACGACGTAATCGGATCTCCACCATCTCTCGCCGCGCCGAACGACACGACGATGTTCGTGTTCCCCGGCGCGACGGTCGGTACCGGCGGTGCGTCGGGAAGCGTTGCGGGGACGATGGGATTCGACGGCGGCGACGGGTTGCTGTCGCCGACCGCGTTGGTCGCGATGACCCTGCACGTGTAATTGCTGCCGTTGGTAAGGCTGCTCACGGTGATCGGCGACGAGGCTCCGGAGTTGCTGCCCAGGTCGCCGCCATCACTCGACGTGCACGTCGCGGCGTAACTCATGATCGTGCTTCCACCATCGTCCGGAGTGGTGAACGCGACATCGATATGCGAGTCGCCGCGCGTCACTGTGGGCTTCGCGGGCGCATCGGGAACGGTGACCGGGACGACGGGGTCGGACGGGAGTCGAGGTTGCGGTGTCGGCGCCGTTGCTCGCGGTCACGGTGCACGTATAGGTGCTGCCGTTGGTGAGGGCGCTGACGGTGATCGGCGTCGCGGGGTCGGTCGGCGCGTTGTCGGTGAACGTTCCGAACACGCCGGTGTCGCTCGAGGTGCAGTCGGCGGTGTAGCTCGTGATGGGCGTGCCGTTGTCGGCCGGCGCATCGAAGCGTGACGAGGATCTGCGCGTCGCCGGGGGTCGCCGTCGGCTGGGCGGGGGCGTCGGGTGGGTCGGCCCAGGCCGACACCGGGCTCACGCAAACGAGGAGCAGACCGAGGGCGCCCGCGCCGAATGCACGCAGACTCCGGGAACCCCTCCGCCGACGCCGCACTGAAAACCACCCTCAGATACAGAGATAATCCCTGTTCGTCCCCGACGATCCAGTAAATCGGCTCCCGAACGGATCCGCAAGGGCCGTTCGGCTCAGCTGCGCACCCCGATCGTGTGCGGATTCCCGGGCGGTGGCAGGGGATGGCGAAAGAGCCGGGCCGCGTTCTCGTGCGAGATCTTGGCGATCTCGTCGGCCCCGAGGCCGCCGAACACGTTGGAGAACACGGTCTGGGTGTCGGGCCAGGTGCCGTCGCCGTGGGGGTAGTCGGACTCGAAGGTGATGTGGTCGACGCCGACCGTCTCGCGTGTCGAGAGCGTCGACGGATCGTCGATCGTCGAGAACCAGAAGTTGCGGTGCAGGATCTCGGCCGGCCGGAGATCGCCCGGGAAGTAGTGGCCGTAACCGGACCGGTCGACGATGTTCTCGAGCCGATCGTGCAGCATTGCCACCCAACCGATGCCGCCCTCGCTCATGATGATCTTGAGATCGGGGTGCTTCACCGCGTACCCGGACCACAGCCACTCCGCGCACGCGCTCAACGAGAGTTGACCGAACAACGTTGCGCCGAGCGGAACCATCGGTGCGCCCTTCGGCATGTCGGCCACGCCGGTCGACCCCACGTGCAAACAGATGACGGTGTCGGTTTCTGCGCACGCGGCGATGATCGGATCCCACCACGCCGAGAAGATCGGTTCCATGCCGATGCGATGGGGCATCTCCGGCAACGTGACCGCGGTGAAACCGCGAGACGCGTTGCGACGGATCTCCTGCGCGCCTTGTTCGGGATCGGCGAGGTACGTGATGCCCATCGGCACCATGCGATCGGGATGCGGCGAGTACCACTCGTCGAAGAACCAGTCGTTCCACGCTTGCGTGACCGCGAGCCCGAGGTCGCGATCTTCGCAACGCGAGAACACCGATCCGCAGAACCCGGTTATCTGCGACGGGAAGTTGACGCTCGCCCATACGCCGTTGATGTCCATGTCGCGGACACGCGCTTCGACGTCGTAACACGCGGGACGCATCTCGTCGAAGCGCGTGGGCTCGACTTTCCAGTCTTCGGTCTTGCGACCGACGACCGCGTTGAGACCGACCTGGAAGAAGATCTGTCCGTCGAACTGCCAGACCTCGTGACCTTCTTCGGTCTCGACGACCTTCGGCGCGAGCTCGGCCAGACGCGCGGGTAACCGACCTTCGAACATGCGCGGCGGTTCGACGAGATGGTCGTCGGTGGAGAACAACGTGTGCTCGATGGGGCGGGGCTCGGGATCAGGTAAGAGCCCGTGCGTCTCGCTCTTGCGCCAACGCAGTTTCACGCGTCGTGTCGTTCATCGGTCACAGACGCGAGGCTACGCGCGACGACCGCGCCGGTGTCCTGCTCGGGACACGCAACGCGGTCGTCACGGGCAGCGCATTGAGGGCGGTTGCCAGCGTTACTTCTGGAGAATCGTCTCGGCGTCGATGTTGAGCTTGATCTTGTCGCCGACCACGACGCCTCCGGCTTCGAGCGCCATGTTGAAGTCGAGGCCCCAGTCCTTGCGACTGATCTCGGCGGTGGCACTGAATCCGGCGCGGGTGTCGCCGAACGGGGAGTCGACGGTGCCGAGGTACTCGAGGTCGAGCGTCACCGGACGGGTCACGTCCTTGATGGTGAGCTCGCCGGTGAGCTTGTACTCGCCGTCGCCCGCCGCTTCGACCTTCGTCGAACGGAAGGTGATCGTCGGGTAGTTCGCCACGTCGAAGAAGTCGGCGGAGAGCAAGTGGCCGTCACGGCCGGCATCGCCGCTCTGGACCGACGCCACGTCGAGCGTCGCCTCTACCGAGGAATCCAACGGGTTTTCGGCGATCGTCACCGCGCCGCTGGTTACGGCGAACCGGCCCCGGACCTTGGTGACCATGAGGTGGCGAGCCGTGAAGGCGGCTTCGGTGTGCGTGGTGTCGAGCGCCCAGGTGCCGGCGGCGGGAAGGGCGGGGGTCTGCGGGATCTGTACTGCTGCCATGGGATGCTCCTAGATGCTTGTTGGGTGAACACTTGTTGGGTGAACAGTTGTCAGGTGAACAATTGCGTTCGCAATGTTTGTGAACACAACTATATCGAGTATTATTGCGTTCGCAACCAAAATCTTCGATTCCGAGGTAAGGTCCTGAAATGGCGGATACGTCCCCCAAGTGGCTGACCCAGCCCGAGATGCGGGCCTGGAAGGCGTTGATCCAGGTCACGGCCGGGGTGATGGCGACCCTCGACGGAGAACTGCGGGCGGAGCACGGGCTCTCGTTGGGCGATTACGAGGTGCTGGTGCACATCTCCGAGGCTTCCGACGCCTCGATCCGGATGACCGATCTCGCGGAGAGCCTCAACTTGTCCCCCAGCGGCATCACCCGCCGGATCGACGGGCTCGTCCGTGACGGCTACGTCGAGCGGAGGCGGTGCCCGTCAGATCGGCGCGGGTCGAACGCGGTGCTCACCGAGAAGGGGTTGCTGCGCCTTCGGGACGCCGCGCCGACCCACGTGCGCGGCGTGCGATCGCATTTCATCGATCAGCTCAGCGAGCGCCAGCTCGCCAACCTCACGTCGGCGCTGTCGGCGGTCGAGATCGATCGCGAAGCCGCGGCCGGCGGATGCGACGAAGCCCGCTGACCGTTCACGCGCGGATAATCAGGCGCGCTCGACGTTCGCAATGGGCGTCGGCGGAACGTCCTCGGCGAGGAACCACCGGAAGAAGATGACGCCCTTGCGGTGACCGGCGGTGGCCAGCCAGTTGGGGTGCGCCGGATCTTTTTCGGCGATCACGAGCTTCCACGAGCCGTCGGGTTCGTAGGTGGCCTGCTCGCCGTTGATGCCGATGCGCTGGTACCGGTAGTCGAACGTCTGCATGAAGGGGTTCCAGAGCATGACGCCCCAGTACGCGCACTCCGGCGAGCGACCGCTGATCACGAGCCGTTCGCCGTCGGCGAGGTCGAACGATCCCATCGCGTAGTGCGCGTCCTTTGCCGCCCAGCCGTACGTCGCGTCGGGAACCGCCCACACGTCGGCAATCGTGTTGGGTGCGGCGGGGTCGGGGAGCGGTGTGATCGCGAGCAACTCCCGCAAGAAGTTCGTGACTGCACGCAACCGCGCCGCGACCTCGGCGTCGGAGAGCGGGGCGGGTGGCGCCTGCGCAGGCACCGCTTCGATGTCGTACACGGTCGGCGCGCCGTGTACGGGATCGACGTGGTAGTCGCGTGTGATCATCGCGTTGGCGTCGTCGGCGAGCGCGAGCCAGTTGCGCGCCCCGTCGGGACGTTCGCGGCGACACCACGATCTCGAAGCTGCCGTCGGCGTCGAAATCGATGTCGCGGTCGTTGAGGTTCGAGACGATGCGGGTCGACCAGCGCCCGTCGTCGGGTCCGCCGTAGATGCACACCGACAGGTAGCAGGCGTCGCCGCGTTTGCCGTGCACGCGGTACTCGAGATCGGGCGCGATGGGCGCAAAGTTGTAGAAGGCGTCGCTGTTGTCGCCGCCCCACTTGAACGTCGGCCCGACGATGGGCACGAACGCGGGGCGGCGCGCGTCCGAACGGAGGTAGATCTCGAGCGCGGCGTGCAGCGCGTCGGTGAGGAAGCGGTACCCCTCGGCCGCGCTGATCTCGTCGGTGACGGCCCGGTCGCCCTCTACGAACGTCGCGTCGACGTCGCGCATCAGGTCGAGCAGGTCGTGATACGCGGCGCGGGCGAGGTACTCGGGCATGCAGCCAGTATCGGTCGCGTCAGGTGAGCGAGTCGAGAAAGCGGCGCGTCGCCTGGGCCGATTCCACCCGCCAGCGGGCGACGACGTCGGCGGGCGCGTTCTCGGCGGCGCGCTCCAGGCCGGCGAACACGGGCTCGAATGCGACGAGCTGCTTGCGCGCCAGCTCGGCGGCCGGTGCTCCGAGCTCGAGTTTCAACAGGAACTCGGTGCGCATGTCGCGTGGATGCAGGACCGGTCGGCGCAGCCAGGCCTTGGAGGTTCGGCGGCCGCTCGGTGTCGCCTTCCAAATCGTCCGGGGCGGCCCGGCGCCGGGTTCGGAGCCCTTCGGTTCGATCAGCTCGGCCGTGGCGAGGGCGTCGAGTGCGCGGTAGGTAAGTGGTCGGGACAGCGACCAGACCCGGCCGATCTCGCCTTCGGGGGCGAGGGCCTTCACGATCGACCAACCGTGGCGCGGCTCGCGTGCGACCAGCGTGAGGCACACGGCCTCGGCCAGGCTGAGCTCCGGCTTCACGAACGCCGCGGACCGCTGCCGGTGCGCCTCGAGCGCGGCGCGTGCCAACTTCTCGTGGTGGTGGTGCCAGTCGCCGGTGCCAACGTCGTCGATCGCGCGATAGGCGATCTCGCGTACCTCGTGCGGCTGCGGTCGGAGCTCGCCGCCGGTCGCGTCGCAGAGGTAGACGACGGACACGACGCTGTGCGGATTGCCATGCGAGCCGGCCGGTCTCGAAAAGACGCCGACCAGCCCGGTCGACCCGCGCGACCAACCCGACCTCTTCCGCGATCTCGCGCAGGATGGCTTCCTCGGGAACTTCGCTGCCGTCGACCCAACCCGCGACGAGTCCCCACTTGTCGTCGTCGGCGCGGCGCACGAGGAGCACTCGGTCGTGTTCGTCGAACAGTGCAGCGTCGACACCGACCTTGGCGGTGACGTACCCGAGGTCGCGCGCGAAGCGAGCCCGGACTTCGCCTTGTTCTAGGCCCGATCGATCGGCGTACTCGCGCGTGTCGCGATGGCCAGCAGCTTCTCGTACCGCTCGCGGTCGAACGGATCGGTGGCGTAGTGCAGGCCCGTTTGCGCGATGGCTCGAACCTCGTCGAGCAGTGCGATGACGTCGATGGCGACGAACTTACCTGGACGAGTTGGCTTACTTGGCCGTGACCCAGTCGCGTACGACCCGCGCGAGTTGCTCGCCCCGGTCCTCTTGGAGGAAATGGCCGCCGCCTTCGATGGTCGTATGCGGTTGGCCCGCGCAACCGGGCACGTCGCGCTGGAACGCGCGGTCGCCGCCGCGCGTGATCGCGTCCTGATCGGAAAAGGCGGTCAAGAACGGCTTGTCCCACGCGCGGAGGACCTTCCACGCGTTGCGATTGTCTTCGGCTGCGGGATCATCGGGCGAGGTCGGGACGAGCATCGGGAACTGGCGCGCCCCGGCCTTGTACGAATCGTCGGGGAACGGCGCGTTGTACGCGGCGACGACTGCGTCGGAGAGGTCGGTTGCGCATCCGCCGTTGACGATGAAGCCGATGTCGAAGTCCTCGACGGTTTGCGAGAAGTTCTGCCACCCGAGAAATGCCTTGCCCGGTGGCGTGTCGCCGGTCGGGCAGGAACGTGTTGGCGGCCACGACCCGCGCGAACCGGTCGGGGTTCTCGGCTACCAGCCGGAGGCCGATCAATCCACCCCAGTCTTGGCACACGAGGGTGATCCGGTTGAGGTCGAGCGAGTCGAACAGCGCCGATCGCATCCACTCCACGTGGCGCGCGTACGAGTAGTCGGCGCGTTCGGTCGGCTTGTCGGAACGGCCGAAGCCGATGAGATCCGGGGCGATACAACGCAAGCCGGCCGCGACGAACGTCGGGATCATCTTGCGGTACAGGAAGCACCATGACGGTTCGCCGTGCAGCATCAGCACGATCTCGCCGTCGCTCGGCCCCTCGTCGAGATAGTGGAGCCGCAGCGTGGTTGCCTTCACCCGACGGAACGTCGACGTAGTGCGGAGCGAACGGGAAATCGGGGAGCGATTCGAAACGGTCGTCGGGCGTACGCAGTGCTTCCATCAGGGCCTCCTCGGGCCGCGGGAGCCTAGTGAGCACGCCAAGGGAATCGGGCCAAGGAATAGGCCAGGGAAATAGGAGTGGTGTGCGAGGCTGCGCGCATGGCGTCGAGAAGCTGGCCGCTCACGGTTCGACAGGAGGCCGGCGTGCCCACGGTGCCGCCGACGTTCGCCGTGCGCGGTGCGACCCGGGCGCGTGTCGCCCTCGCCGCCTTGAGCGATCGGCTCGGGCTCCCGATGCAGGTGCTACTCGAGCGCCTGCTCGGCGTGCTCGACGCGCCCGCGCTGTGCGCGCTGGTCGAGCTCGACATCCCCGACCGCTTGGATCGCCCCCGAACCGCGGCGGAGCTCGCGACCGAGACCGGCAGCGATGCCGCGATGCTCGACCGCTTGCTCTCGTACCTCGCGTCGCGCGGTTGTCTGCGGCGTGACCGCAAGGGTCGGTACTCGCGCGAACCGCGTCACCCGCTTGCTCACGCGCGACGGTGGGTGGAGCGGTTGGGTGCGGCTGCTCGGATCGCCGTGGACGATGGCCTCGTACGCGCAGATCATCGGCGCGGTCCGAGACGGCACCGATCCGATCGTTGCGAGCCACGGCGTCGACTTCTTCGGGTATCTCGCCGCGCACCCCGAAGCCGCCGACGCGTTCCACGACGCGATGGCCGCCGGCGCCCGGTTGCAAGCGGTGATGATCGGGGAGTCGCTCGGACTGGCCGACGTACGGGCGGTGCTCGATGTGGGCGGCGGTACCGGCGCGCTGATCTCCCATCTCCTGGCGACCTATCCGGAGCCTCACGGGCGCGGTGCTCGACCTCGCTGCGGCGCAGGCCGGCGCGAGCGCGATGTTCGCCGAGGCGGGCGTGTCCGATCGGGCCCGGTTCATCGCCGGCGACTTCTTCGCGTCGGTGCCGGCGGGCTACGACGTGCACGTGCTGACCGCGGTGCTGCACGACTGGAGCGACGACGACTGCGTTCGGATCCTGAGCAACTGCACGGCCGCGCTCGGCGCGGGTGGGCGCATCGTCGTGGTCGACAACGAGCTGAAGCCCGGTGCGCGTAACTCGTTCGCGCAGTCGACCGACGCGCTCGATGCTCGCGTTCACGCCGGGCGGACGCGAGCGAACGGCAGAGGAGTTCGCCGCGCTCTGGCGCCGGGCCGGACTGCGCTGCGTGAAGCACACGACGTTGCCGTCGCTCGGCGCCTGTTTCCAACTCCGGGCGAACTAGGTCAGGTGCGGTACGCGGCGACGATCTTCTCTCCGAGCCGTCGGGTGCCGTCGATCCACGCGGCTCTCGTGTCGGCCGGCGGTCCGTGGAGAACCGCCCAGGTGACGCCGAGCTCCTCGAGCGCGTGCAACTCGTCGACCACTTCGCCCGCGCGTTCGGCGAAGGGCGAGAAGCACACGTCGATCGGCTCGGTCCGGCCGATCTCCGCCACGTGGTCGCGCAGGATCTGCATCCGGCGCCCGAGCTCGCCGACGCTCGAAAGCTCAGGAGTTCGGACGCGTGAGGTGAGCCCGCCCGGATTCGGGAATGGGACCCAGCCCTGCGCCGCGCTCGACCGCGCGCCGGATCGCGGCAGTGCTGTTGCCCCCGATCCAAATCGGCGGGTGCGGCTGCTGCGGCGGACGGGGGAGCATCGTGGTGCCGCGGGTCCGGAAGTGCCGGCCAACGACGGCCACTTCGTCTTCGGTCCAGACGCGGCGCATCACATCGATGGCCTCATCGGTGAGATCGTTGCGCTCGTCGAAGTCGACGCCCAGCGCCGCGAACTCCGGCTTGAGATAACCCGACGCCACCCCGAGGATCACGCGGCCGCCGGAGAGCACGTCGAGGCTGAGTACCGACTTCGCGGTCAGCAGGGGATTGCGATACGGCAGTACGAGGATGTGCGTCTGTACGCGAATCGTGGTGGTGGCGGCAGCTGCGAACGACAACGCGACGAACGGATCGAGTGCGTGATGCCCACCACCCGCGAGCCACTTCGCGTCGGGCGCGGGGTGGTCGGTGACGAAGCAGGCATCGAAGCCCGCCGCTTCCGCCGCGGCCGCGCACTCCATGACTGCGGGGCCGGTCACGAACTCGCTCGCGCGGCTGACGTGGTCGGTGGGCAACCCGATCGTGAAGCGCATCACGCGAACCTAGTGAGGAGTTGCGCGTGTCGGTACATTGCGTCCCCGTGACGACCATTTACTACGAGAGCGACGCGGATATCGAGACGTTGAAGGGCGAGCGCATCGCGGTCGTCGGCTACGGCAACCAGGGTCGGTCGTGGGCGTTGAACCTACGAGACAGTGGTTGCGAGCCGATGATTTGCGTGCGCGGCGACGAGACGCGCGAGCAGGCGATCGCCGACGGATTCGAAGCGCACGACGTGGAGGCCGCGAGCGAGGCCGACATCATCTGCATCCTCGTACCCGACGACGTGATCGCGCTCCTGCCACTTACGCCCAAGGCCGACTCCTGCGTGATCGTCGCGAGCGGCTACACGCTCGGGTTCGGCCGACTCGACCCGCCCGGCGACAGCGGGATGGTTGCGCCGCGCATGCTCGGTCCCGAGGTGCGGGGCTGCTACGAAGAAGGTGTCGGCTTCATCTCCGCGATCGGCGTGCATCATGACGCGACCGGCCGGGCGCTGGCGCGCGTGCTCGCGATCGCACTCGCGATCGGCGGCCTGCGGCAAGGCGCGCTCGCGCTCACGCCCATGCAGGAAGCCGTGCTCGACCTCGGCGTGGAGCAGGTGCTCTCGCCCGCGCTCGCGGCGGTGAACAACACGTTCGTGCAGACGATGATGGAGCACGGCATCCCGATCGAGGCGATCGTGGTGGAGCTCGTGCTGTCGGGCGAGGTCGAGCGCACCTACCGACTGTTGCGCGAGGTCGGGTACGCGGTGCAGTCCGAGTTTCATTCGCCCACGAGTCAATACGGCCAACTGACCCGCCGCGGGCGCTACGACCATCTCGACTTTGCGGCGACGATGCGCGCGCTCGCCGACGACATCGAATCGGGTCGATTCGCCGACGAGTGGGATGCCGAGCGCGACGCGGGTTATCCGACGCTCACTCGCTTGAAAGAACAGCACGCCGGTCCGGCCGTGCGGGAGTACGAAGCCGACCTTCGCCGCCGGCTCGGCCCGAACATCGCTCGCTCATAGGGAGACACGAATGGATCGGGTTCGAATCGGGATCATCGGCGTCGGCAACATCGCGACCCTCAACGTCCCCGGATATCTCGCGCACGAGAACTGCGACGTGATCGCGCTGTGCGATCCCCGCCCCGATGTGCTCGAGAAGCGGGCGCGCGAGTGGGGCGTCGATCGCACCTATGCCGACGTCGCCGATCTGCTCGCGGACGACGACATCGACGCGGTCGAGATCCTCGGCCCGACCCCGCTCCACGCCGAGCACGTGATCGCGGCCGCCCGTGCCGGAAAGCACGTCTCGGTGCAGAAGCCGATTGCCAACACCGTTTCCGACGGCCGGCGCATGGTGCAGGCCGCGACCGATGCCGGAGTGATCTTCCGGGTGACGGAGCAGGCGTGTTACTACCCGCCGCTCCGCAAGGCCCGCGACCTCATCGCGTCGGGGATCATCGGTGATCCCACGGTCGTGCGGATCAAGACGGTTGTCGGCCGCACCGAATCGGAGTTCCAGGCCAACCTCGATCCCGCCGGGTACTCGTGGCGGTTCAACAACCAGAGTCCCGGCGGCCACCTCTTCGACGACGTGATGCACAAGTACGCGATGGCGCTGTGGTTGGTCGACGAGCAGGTGCGCAGCGTCCAGGCGATCGTGCGCCAAGGACCGCTGTTCTTCGAGGCGCCCACGGTCGCGCTCTGGGAGTACGCACGCCACGACCTCCTCGGGATGATGGAGGTCTCCTACGCGCCCGACATGTTCATCCGCAGCGATTACTACGGCGCCGACGAATTCTTCGAGATCCAGGGGACTCGGGGATTCGTGTGGGTGACCCGCCTCTGCGGGAACCTCCACGTGGATCTGCCGCCGCTGGTGCTGTACGAAGAAGACGGGCGCCAGAACTCGTTCGCGGAGCTCGATGCGTCGTACGACGGGTCGTTTCGACGCGCGGCCGGCGGCTTCGTCGACGGGGTGCTGGCGGGGGAGACCCCTGATCTCTCACCGCAGAAGGGCATCGAGGCGTTGCAGCTCGCGTTCGCGGTGTACCAGGCGTCGAACGAGCGACGCGCGGTCGATCCGAGCGAGATCGACGAGTCGATCTCGCCGAACGGATGGCCGCCCAGCGACGAGAAGATGCACAAGGACGTCACCGAGCTCTTTCCGCGAGAAGCGGCCCGGGAGAAGCGGCTGGGCGGGGATCACCCACCCGCGCCGTAAATTGATCTCATCGACACCACCTTTCGATCCCGCCGCACCGCATTACTGATCGCGCTCGCTGCCAACGCGATCTTCCTGGTCGTGGAGATCGTCGGCGGCTACGTGTTCGGCAGCCTGGCGCTGCTCGCCGACGGCGTGCACATGACCTCCGATGTGCTCGCGCTCACGCTCGCCCTGATCGCGCTGATCCTCGCTCAGCGTCCGCCGACCGAACGCCACACGTTCGGCTTCGAGCGGACCGAAGTTCTGGCCGCGCAGGCCAACGGGGTGTTGCTCGCGGTCGGAGCGATCGCGATCGTGTTCGAGGCGGTGCGCCGGCTCCAGCACCCGCAGTCGATCGACGCGGCCGGCGTGCTGATCGTCGGCGGCCTCGGACTGTTGGTGAATGTCGGGAGCGCGTTCGTCGTGGGTCGGGCCGCGCACGGCAACCTGAATCTGCGCGCCGCGCTGTGGCACCTCATGTTCGACGCGCTGGGTTCGCTGGCGGTGGTGATCGCCGCGATCGGCACGATGGTGTTCGACACGCAGCGGCTCGACTCGATCGCGTCGATCGCGATTGCGGTGCTCGTCGTCGGCGGCGCCTGGCGACTGCTCCGCGACTCGACTCGGGTGCTGCTCGAAGCGGTTCCCGCGGGCGTCGACGTCGCCGCAGTTCGCGCCGCGTTGGCCGAAGAGCCGGGAGTCGAGGCGGTGCATCACCTGCACGTATGGACGGTGGGCGCGGAGCATGCCGCACTCTCGGCTCACGTCGTGCTCACCGGGCCGCTGAGCCTGCACGAAGCGCAGGAACGATCGGTCGCGCTCAAGCAGGTCCTCGCCGAACGATTCGGCATCGATCACGCGACCCTCGAGGTCGAGTGTCATGCTTGTATCGATGACGAGGTGCACGCGCTTCTGCCGTCTGCGCACGAGCACAATCACTGAAGGAAGCGCATGCCCGATGCCGTCGTCATCGGCGCGGGACCGAACGGTCTCGTCGCCGCCAACCTTCTGGCCGATCGCGGCTGGAGCGTGACCGTGCGTCGAAGCCGCGCCCGAGCCCGGCGGCGCGGTGCGCTCGGCCGAGCTGATGGAGCCCGGGTTCGTCAACGACCTGTTCAGCGCGTTCTATCCGTTCGCGATGGCGTCGCCGGCGATTCGCGGGTTGCACCTCGAGGAGTTCGGCCTGCGGTGGCGCCGGGCGCCGGTCGTGCTCGCGCATCCGGCGAGCGACGGCACCTGCCCGATCCTCTCGATGGACATCGACGAGACCGCGGCCTCGCTCGACGCATGCTCGTCCCGGCGACGGTGACGCGTGGCGCCGTCTCTACGACCGTTGGTCACGACTTCGCGATCCGTTGCTGGCCGCGCTGTTCACGCCGACCCCGCCGATCAGCCGCGAGCGCGCGGTTGGCGATGAGCGCGTGGTCCGACGGTTGGACGCGCGTCGCCCGGTTCGCCTTGTTGTCGGTGCGGCGGATGGGTGAAGAGGAGTTCGGTTCCGATGCCGCGCGCCGTTTGCTCGCGGGCTCGGCGCTGCACGCCGACTTGGCGCCCGAAGCCGTGCTGGGCGGATTCTTCGCCTGGGTGCTGTGCGCGCTCGGTCAAGACGTCGGTTGGCCCGTGCCCGAAGGCGGTTCGGGCCGGCTCACGGCCGCGCTGGTCGACCGGTTGCGGTCGCGGGGCGGGGAGGTCGTGTGCGACGCCCCCGTCGATCGAATCGTGATTCGCGATCGGCGTGCGGTCGCGGTGCGAACGCGAGGCGACGAGATCCGAGCGACGCGTGCGGTGCTCGCCGACGTTGCCGCGCCGGCGCTCTATCTCGATCTCGTCGGCTCCGAGACACCTTCCGGCCCGCGTCGTCGACGACGTGCGCCGCTTCGAATGGGACAACGCGACGGTCAAGGTCGACTGGAACCTGGACAATCCCATTCCGTGGACCTCGGAGCCGGCACGGCGTGCGGGAACGTTGCACCTCGCCGAGAGTGTCGACGCGCTGACCGAGTCGAGCTCGTCGCTCGCACGCGGGCTGATCCCGGCCCGCGCCGTTCCTGATCATGGGCCAGCAGTCGATGACCGATCCGACGCGCATGCCGGCGGGTGCCGAAACGGTGTGGGCGTATACGCACGTGCCCCGGTCTATCCGCGGGGATGCCGCCGGCATGCTCGATCTTCCGCTCGACCACTCTGGGTTGGAACGCATCGCCGACCGCATGCAAGAAGAGATCGAGCGTCTCGCCCCCGGATTCGGTGCGAGCGTGCGCGGGCGGCACGTGATGGGTCCGGCCGAGCTCGAGGCGCGTAACGCGAACCTGGCCGGCGGCGCGATCGGGGCGGGCACTTCGCAGCTCTATCAACAGCTCGTGTTCCGTCCCGTTCCCGGCCTCGGGCGTCCGGAGACTCCGATTCGCGGCCTCTACCTCGCGTCGGCGAGCGCACATCCGGGTGGAGGAGTGCACGGCGCGTGCGGGGCGAACGCGGCGCGGGTCGCCGTCGCCCACGATCGACTGCGTCGAGTCCTCTCGCGGTAACGACACTCAATTCGCGCTACCCCTTTCGCTGAGCGTTCGCGCATGGCACTATGCGGCGATGAACAATCTGACACCCATTGAAGCCAAGCTCACACATCCTGACGCAACCGACGAATCCGAGCTTCCCCCGGCTGAAACGAGTGACGAGACCGGCGTGAAGCACCTCGACCGCCGGGGGATCCTGCAATTCGGCGGCGCGGCTGCGTTGGCGGGCACCGCGGCGGTGCTCATGACCACCAAGGCCGTCGGCGCGGCGACGACCACCGGAATCATGCACTTCGGTGCGAGCAACGGCGCGGGCTCGGCGAACACGGGGCTCTCGAGCTCGAACACGAAGTCGACGTTGCACATCAAGAACGCGGGGATCGGCCATGGAGTCGTCGGCGACGCGAGTAACGCCAACGGCAGTGGCTATGGCGTTTGGGGCACCGGTGACAAGGGTGCCGGTGTTGCCGGCGGAACTCGCGGCACCGGACCCGGCGTGCGCGCGTACGCGGAGCCTGGCGCCGGCGGGTCGGCGATCCAGGCGTTGACGCTCGAAGGAAGCAACACATCGCCGACGATCTCGGCGCATCAAATCGGGCAGGGGCACGGCTTGTACTCACATATCGAGAACGCAACCAGCCCCGGCCGCGCGTTGTACGGCCGCACGATCGGTACCGGTCATGCGGTGTTGGGATCGATCCTCAACGCGCAGAGCGACGTCGCCGCCGCGAAAGCGACGACGCAGGGTTCGGGTCCGGGACTCGAAGCATTGAGCGCAAAGGGCGTAGGCGCGACATTCGCGGGCAAGACCGCGCAGGTCGAGCTCGTCCCGTCATCCGACTCGTCCCACCCGGCGTCGGGCAGCGCGGGTCAGCTGTTCGTCGACAGCGGGCGACGGCTCTGGTTCTGCCGCGGCGGTAACGACTGGCAACAACTCGCGTAGTTCAGGAGCTCGTCGAGCAGGGGCGCGGCCTGCGGGTCGTCGACGGTCGCGTCCCACCACACGTCCTCGCCCTGCTTGCTGATCTCGAAGCGGAAGAACGGGCAGCAGATCTGTTCGCGGCGAGCGAGATCTCGAATCGTGTCCTCAATGCCGGGTTCGGCGGCGAACCGGAACCGGATCCCGTCGCGGGTGGTCTCGCTCCCGACGAGCGCAGTCGTGAACAACGCCGCGAATTCCTCGAGCCGAGCCGCGAAGCCGGTCGCGTCGAGCGTGCACACGATCGGCTCGTGCTCGGTCTCGCTCATACGGCGCACGGTAAACCTTGAAGTCGGCTTCAAGGCAAGCGCGAGTTGGCTCGTGCCTTGTCGGTCAGGTGGGTTGTCGGTCAGCTGCGTTGTCGGTCAGTCGGTGACCCAGGTGAGGGGGTGGTCAGGGTTGGCGTCGTAGCGACAGGTGATGCCGGTATGGACGGCGTCGCGCAGAAGACGCGCGATGTCGGGGGCGTGTTGGTCGATTTGTGTGAGCGCGGTGGCGATGGCCTTGCGCACGGCGATTCGGGCCCGTTCGGTCGACGAGCCGGTAGTGCGACTGCGTCCGCCCAGGCCCGTGGCGCTGCGGAGTTCCTCGATGAGGACATCTCGTTCGGCGGTGAGTTGCTCAGCCGTCGCTTGGTCGCCGCGTCGGTCGGTTGCCTCGAGTTGCTGGTCGAGCTCACTGAGCCGGTGGCGGTAGGCGGCCAGCGCGGTCGCGTCGAGACCGTCGCCCAAGTCGGCCTGTTCGAGCGTGGTGCCGGGGTGATCCGAGACGGCATCGGAGAGCGCAAGGGCCGTGACATCGGCGCCGGGACGTTGGACCAGGTAGCGCAGGTAGCGCAGACCTTTGAGGTCCGCCAATGTGAACGTTTCGCCGACGTGACCGACCGTCCAACGGCCGGCGTCGTCACAATGCAGATAGATGGTGCGCCGGGATGTTGCGACGCGCGGGCGGGGCCCTTCCATTGCCTGCACCCACCCGCGCGCGCCGATGCGCCGGTATGCGCTCTCGGCCTGGTGGCGCCACTGCTCCGCGTCGTCGTCACCGAGCACGCGCGCGGCCCGGTAGAGGTAGTCGTCGACCACGCCATGGAACGTCACCGCACCGGCGTTGAGTACGCCCCGACCGGCGTACGGCTTGAGCGCGGGCGCGGCCTCGCGCGCGATGTCGGTCATCTCGAGCGCGGCGGCCACGCCGACGATGCAGGTCACGTTGAGCAGGTAGTCGACGTCGCGGGCGATGCCATCGACGCCGCCGGCCATGAGCTGTTCCGCGAGAGCGCGGCGCGATCCGGTTCGCCGGCGGCGAGCCACAGAATCGCGCCCACAGCGGTGATCGACGGGATTCCTTCCGCGCCGCCGAACGCTTCGTGCGCGGCGGCCTCGCTCGCAATCGCGACCAAGTCGCCGACGAGCAGTGCGTACATCGAACGCAGTTCGTGGAGTACCGCCTCTACGTCGGGTTCGCCGACCTCGACGCCAATCTGTTCGGTGCGCGCGATCAAGTGGTCGGCGGCGCTCACGTCGCCGGTTGCCAGCGAGTACATCGCTCGGCGGGAAACCGCGAAGAATGCGGCGCGGGTAGACCCGGATTCTTCGGCGGCGAGATCGAGCGCGCGGAGCTGGCGCTGCACGGCGACGATGTCGAGACACTCCCAAGCAGTAGTGAGCCGCCAAAGATGTGCCGAGAGGCGCAGGTCGGGGTCGCGAAGGTGGGCGGCGGCGTCATCGAGCCTCGCCGCCAGGCTCACTCGTTCGGCGAAGTCGTCGGGACCCCAATGGGCGACGAGTGCGGCGTCGAGCGCGTCAGCGGTCGCCTCCGGTGTTCCAACTTCCGCGGCGAGCCGTTGGGCGTCATCGGCAAAGCGGGCCGCTCGCATGGCATCGCCGCCATAGACCCACGACCGGGCCAACGCGGCCGCCAACCGGCAGCGCGTCGAGAGTCGCTCGGTCCTCGTGTAGGCCTCGTGGAGCAGAGCCGGGATCTGGCCCGGATGCACGCCGAAACGTTGGCCGCCCGGCATGGCCAGCGCGGCCTCTGCCATCGCCTCTGTGTCGCCCGCGGTACGCGCCGCGTCGAACGCAACGACGAGCGCGGTGCGCGTCGCGTCGAGATCTCCCGAAGCGCGCGCCGTCGAGTCCGCCGCCAGCTGATCGGCGGCCTCGACCGACGAGCGCCGTTGCGCGCTTTCCATGCTGCGAATCGTACGGCTCGGGAGCCGGGCGCCTACTGACGCAGCAGTTCAACAGTCTCGCGGTGGCGAGCTATGAGGGCGGCGGTCCCAGTCGCCGGTGCAGTACACCGAGATCTGCGAAATTGCACCGTCGGCCACGTCCGCACGGAAAAGTTCGCGGCAGTACCACGTCTCGCCGTCTTGCTCCCACTCTTCTTCCACTTCCAACACGAACCCGGTTGTCGTCGCGTCGAACCGGGAGCGGGGTACCCGACCCTGCGCCGGATGGCCCGCCTTACGACCGGCGACGATGCTCTCGACACCTTGGAATTGCAGCCGCCACTGCGGGATCGTGAAGTCACAGAACGCATCCGGAGTGAACAGGCCCTCGGGCGGAGTTCCGGTCTCGAGGAACTCGATGAACTTGGCGGCCAACTCGCGGCCGAGCGTCGCGTCGGTCATGCTCACGATGTCACCTCCGCGGCGTCTGCCATGTTGGCGGCGAGGACGGCCAGCGTTTCGGCGAGCTGGCCGGTAGGACTGAACTCGATGACCTCGGTACCCGCGGTCACCACCGGAATGTGGCCCGGACGGGCCACGTACGCATCGCCCGCCCGATACGTCTCCTCGCCCTGCACGTAACGCAAGCGCAGCTCACCGCTGACTACTACGCCCCAGTGCGGGCATTGGCAGCGGTCGTCCGGCAGGCCCCTGAACACCGGGGCGCCGTCCGCGTCGACGTGATACTCCTCGAAGGCAACGGTGAATTCGTCCAACTCGGCATGTCGACTCGTCAAAACGTCGGACTCCATCGCCACTGGGGCCTCGGCCTTACGGGTTCTCGGCATCACAACCTCCCGGTTTGTTTGTTCGGTGCCGTCACCCATAAGGCGTGACGCTTCCCCGTCACGATGTGAAGCGACTCACGCGAACAACGTGACGCCTATTTCTTCTTGGTGCGCGGCGGAGTTGCGATGCCGCTCTCCGCGGTCACCATGTCGGCGAGGATGTCGGCGATCTCGGCGCGCACGGATGCGAGCGGTCGTTTCCCGAGGCCCGCGGCTTCCACGAACCACTCCTCGAGGATGAACCAGCCACTCATCAGTGCGAGGCCGGCCGCGGCGATAACGGCCGGTGAGTGGCGCGGCTTGGTCCCGTTGGCCAAGACCGCGGCTTCGAGCAACGCGACATGGCGCGTCATCATCGGAAAGGTGCGTTCGCCGGTTGGCGGCTCGTACCCGTCGGTAACCGCACGCGCAGTGGCAACGGCTTCGGGCTTTTCCTCGGATCCGTAGAGAAATCCCTCCCGGAATGCCTGCGCCGGATCCTGTGTCTGACCAATTCGTTGCACGTACTCGCGCGCCGATTGCTGGATTACCGCGGAGTGCAACGCCGCCTTCGTCCCGAAATGGCGATGCACCAACGAGTGCTTGACACCGGCGCGTTCGGCGATTTCCCGAATCGACACTTGTGACGGCGAACGATCTGCAAACAACTCCGCAGCGGCGGCCAACACCGCCTTCATCGTTTCCTCGCGACCGCGCGGTAGTTCCTTTGCGCGCGTTTTGCCCGCGGGCTTTCGCTTTCGTATGGCTTTCGTCGTCGGTTGTTTGGGTTTTTCTTTCGCTTTGCGTGTGGAATCGTTGCGCGCCATAAGGAACGACGCTAGTGTCCCCGGGCGGTGTAACCAGACGGTCACAGATGTCGTGTCGGCCTCAGCCCCCGACCTCCTCTGCGAATCCGTTAACAGAACTTCCGGGGGGGAGGCGTCACCAATGCGTCGACGTCGTTCGTTTGCTGGCAGGTCATTCCGTTCGATGGGCGCGCGCGTGCTCGCGGTGCTCATGGGCACCACGCTGTTAGTGACGGTCGTCGGCATAACGCCCGCGTTCGCGGCGGTGCCTACTTGGCCGTCGGGTCAGTACATGGGCGTGCTGAGGAACGTGCCGTTCGCGATCCCGGTGAAGGTTTCGGCCGGCACTCCGCTCACTGCGATGAGTGTGGTGACCGCGCCCGCGAACACGACCGGTTTCGCCCTCGCGAACATCAACCTGGCCGCGGGTACCGCCGACATGGTCGGCACGTACACGGCCGCGCCATCGGGCGCGACCGTCACCGCCGCGCTCCGTGCCACGAATGCGAGTGGGAACTCATCGAACTCGTCCTTCGCGCTCGAGGCGTATACGTGCAGCTGGGCGTCCCCTGCGGGAACGACCACGAACCTTTTCGACGCCAACCAATCCGAGTACGTCACCGGGGTGCAGTCGGGATACAACCAACCGGTCACCAATGGTGTGTCGCCCGGCACGCAGCTGTCGCCCACGTGCGCCGACCTCAACGTGCCCGGTCTCGGCGCTTCCACCCTTACGGTCTCGAACCCGTTCTCGGGAACGATCTCCCCCCAGAACAACGACAACGACTCCTCCGAATCCGACATGAACGCGGGTTGCGGCATCGTCTCGATCCTTGGCACCAAGACCGGCACCTACTCGGGCAGCACGTGCAACGGTCACAGCACCGTTCCCAACCCATGGGCCAACGGCGGGACGCTGAGCCTTTCCATCGGAACCCAGAGCGACAAGGGCGACACGAACGGCGCCCTTACCAACTGTCCGCCGAGTCAGGCCGCCGTGAACGCGGGACTCATCACGTGTACCGACACCGGCTCGACCGGTAGCTCCAGCTACTCCTGGAACTTCACGTCCGATCAATTCCTGTACACCGGTCAGAACCTTCCGCAGCAGCCGACTGCGACGCTCGGCGCGTCGACCGTACTTGCCGGCACATCGGTGAACATCACCGGCAGCAGCAACTGGTGGGGCGCCTCCGCGGGCGCGCCCGAGGCCGGCACCGGCCACACCCAGAGCGGCGCGTACTACAGCATCCCGGCGCCGAGTGTCTTCATCGGCACGACCCGGGGCACCGCTGTCCCGGCGACTTCGTCGCTGGCCGTCAGCGCGACGACCTACGCGTGCGGTCAGGCGAGCTCTTCCGTCCCGCCGAACCCGTGCACCTTCACGCCGGGTGCGCTCGCGGGTTCGTTCACCGTTCCGAACAGCCTCAGCCCGGGCTCGTATCACGTGTACGTCGACGAGACGAATACGTCACCGCTGTTCGGAAACGGCCCGAACGACTCCTACCAGACTTCGCGCGGCACCAACCTCGGCACGGCCGAGTCGGACACGACGATCACGATCGCCAGCCCGCCCAGCATCACCTCGGCTGCGACCACGACCTTCACGACCGGTACCGCGGGATCGTTCAACGTCACGACGTCGGCACTCCCCACGGCAACCTCCATCACGCAGACGGGTGCGCTTCCTTCGGGAGTCACGTTCACCAACAACGGTGACGGCACTGCGACCATCGCGGGTACACCCGCCGGTGGAACCGGTGGTTCCTACCCGTTGACGATCACCGCCTCGAACGGCTTCGGCACGAATGCCCAGCAGTCGTTCACGCTGGTGGTGAACCAACCTCCCGCGATCACGTCGGCGAATACCGCGACCTTCAGTGTCGGCTCGGCCGGCAACTTCGTCGTCACGACGTCGGGCAATCCACCACCCGCCTTGTCAAGGAGCGGCGCCCTTCCATCGGGCGTGACGTTCACCGACAACGGCGACGGCACCGCGACCATCGCGGGTACGCCCGCGCCCGGTACGGCGGCCAACTATCCGTTGACTATCACTGCCGCCAACGGCGTCGGCATCGGACGCGAACCAGGCGTTCACGCTTGTCGTCAATCAGGCGCCCGCGATCACGTCGGCCGCGTCCGCATCGTTCCAAACCAACGTCGCCGGATCGTTCACGGTGATCTCGAGTGCGGTTCCGGCCGCCGCACTCTCGGAGGTGGGAGCACTCCCGGCGGGTGTCACCTTCACCGACAACGGTGACGGCACCGCCACGATTGCCGGCTCTCCCGCGACGAGCTCCGGCGGTCTGTATCAACTCGCGATCACCGCGACCAACGGCGTGGGTGCCGATGCGCACCAGTCGTTCTCGCTCTCGGTCAACGAGCCTCCGGCGATTACTTCGTCGGCCTCCGCGTCGTTCACGGTCGGTTCCGCGGGTTCGGCCGGTGTCACCACGACCGGGTATCCCGCGCCGGCCATCTCGGCGACCGGATTGCCCGGCGGCGTGACGCTCACCGACAACGGCGACGGCACCGCATCGATCGCGGGTACGCCCGACGCCGGAACCGGCGGCGTGTACTCGGTATCGATCACGGCCACGAACGGCATCGGATCCGATGCCGTCCAGACCTTCACGCTGACGGTGAACCAGGCTCCGGCCATCACCTCGGCGAACACGACGACGTTCACCGTCGGGTCCTCCGGGTCGTTCACTGTGACGTCGACCGGGTTCCCGGTCTCCGCGTTGTCGGAGACAGGCGCACTGCCCTCGGGAGTGAGCTTCACCGACAACGGCAACGGCACGGCAACGCTCTCCGGCACTCCTGGTGCCGGGACCGGTGGTGTGTACGGCCTCGGATTCACCGCCACCAACGGGATCGGATCCGACGCCAATCAACCGTTCATCCTGGTCGTGAACGAAGCGCCGTCGATCACCTCGGCCGCGTCGACTGACTTCGCCCAGGGCTCGGCCGAGACGTTCACGGTTACGACCGGCGGATATCCGGCACCGGCGTTGTCGGAGACCGGTGCACTTCCGTCGGGTGTGACGTTCACCGACAACGGTGACGGCACTGCGACACTCGCCGGGACCGCTGCGAACGGGACCGCGGGTCCGTATTCAATCTCGTTCACCGCATCGAACGGGATCGGGTCCGACGCCAACCAGCCGTTCCTGCTCACCGTTATCTCTGCTCCGGTGATCACATCGGCTTCGTCGACCACGTTCGTCGCGGGTTCGCCCGGAACGTTCACGGTGACGGCCGATGGCGTCCCGGTTCCGAGCTTGACCTACACCGGCACTCTGCCGGCGGGGGTCACGTTCACCGACAACGGTGACGGCACCGCGACGATCGCCGGCACGCCGGGCACCGGCACCGGTGGGAGCTACTCGTTGGCCATCACCGCCGCGAACGGTGTCGGCACCAACGGGCACCAAAGCTTCACCCTCGACGTCAACGAGGCGCCGACGATTACATCGGCGGCGTCCACCACGTTCACCGCCGGTGGTCCCGAGTCATTCGTGTTCACCACGACGGGTGTACCGGCACCGGCGCTCACCGAACTCGGCCCACTGCCGTCTGGCGTGTCCTTCAACGACAACGGTGACGGCACCGCGACGCTCTCGGGAACACCAGGAGCATTGAGTGGAGGCTTCTACTCCTTGGCGATTACCGCATCCAACGGCATCAGCCCCGACGCCAACCAGACGTTCGGGCTCACAGTGATCCAGGCTCCGGCGATCACGTCGGCCGCGTCGACCACCTTCACGGTGGGAGCTGCCGGTTCCTTCGCGGTCACTTCGTCGGCCAACCCGGCGTCGGCCTTGTCGGAGACGGGCGCATTGCCGTCGGGTGTGACGTTCACTGACAACGGCAACGGGAGCGCGACGTTGGCGGGAACGCCCGACCCGACAACGGGTGGCGTTTACCAGATCACGATCAACGCGACCAACGGAAACCTGCCCGACGCGCACCAGTCGTTCACGCTGACCATCGACGAAGCATCGTCGATCACGTCGGTTGCCGCGACGACGTTCACGGTCGGCAGTGCCGGCTCGTTCGACGTGACGACCATCGGATACCCCGATCCCGCACTCACCCGGACCGGCCCCTTGCCGTCGGGTGTGACGTTCGTCGACAACGGTGACGGCACCGCAACGCTGTCGGGTACGCCCGCGGCATTGACCGGTGGTTCGTACCCGTTCTCGATCACGGCGTCGAACGGCGTGGGGTCGGACGCGCACCAGTCGTTCACCCTCACGGTCCACCAGGCACCGGCGATCACGTCGGCGGCGATGACGACGTTCGTCGTGGGTCACGCGGGTTCGTTCACGGTCACGACGACCGGTAACCCGACATCGGGTGTCTCGCGTACTGGTGGTCTGCCGTCGGGAGTGACGTACACCGACAACGGCAATGGCACGGCGACGATCGCCGGTACTCCCGCAACGGGAACGGCCGGTGACTACCCGCTCGCGCTGACTGCCTCCAACGGGGTCAACCCCGATGCGCACCAGGCGTTCACTCTGCGAGTCGGGCAACCGGCAACGATCAGCTCGGCGTCGAGTGCGGTGTTCATCGTCGGTCACTCGAACACGTTCACCATCACGACGACGGGCTTCCCGAGCCCGGCGATCAGCGTCACCCCGGCCATGCCGGCCGGTGTGACGTTCCACGACAACCACAACGGCACGGCCACCATCTCCGGTGTGCCTGCGCACACGGGAACGAACGTCCTCTCCATCACCGCGTCGAACGGCATCGGCGCCGATGTGAACCAGACCTTCGTTCTCCTCGACGGGACAGTGCCGACGATCACCTCGGTTTCGTCGGGCCACTTCCACGTAGGTGTTCCCGGTTCGTTGCTCGTCAAGACAACGGGATACCCGACTCCGGGTGTCACGTCGGACCGGAACTCTGCCGGCGGGTCTGACGTTCCACGACAACCACAACGGCACCGCGACTCTCGCGGGCACGCCGGGTCCGCGAGCGGCCGGTACCTATACGGAGAACTTCACGGCGGCCAACGGTGTCGGCACGAACGCGCACCAGGCGTTCACGCTCATCGTCGACACGGTGTCGAGCGTTTCGGTTGGTGATGCGGGCGTGAGCGAAGGCGACACCGTCCTCGACACCGGCGCCTTGATCCCGATCACCTTGTCGAAGCCCTCGACCGCGCCGGTGACGGTCAAGTACCGGCTCGCCGGGATCACTGCGAAGGGTGGTCTCAACGGTGGCGACAACATCGACTTCCGGGACAACGGCGGTCAGCCGATCACGGTGACCATCCCGGCGGGAACCGTCCAAGCCAACGTCGGCGTTCGTGTGCAGCACGACCGGAAGGTGGAACCGAACGAGACGTTCTCGATCACCCTCGAGCAGCCGACCGGGGGCTACATCCTCGGCCGGTCGGTCGGAACCGGCACCATCTACAACGACGACATCGACCAGGCCTCACGGGTCAGCGTCGGTGACACGAGCATGGTGGAGGGCAACACAGCGACCGGACGGTCGATGCGGCTGCGGCTCACGATGTCGAAGCCGGTGACCTACGCCATCGTGGCGAACTACACCGTGCAGGGCATCACGGCGACGCACGGAACGTCGAGTGCGGCACCCGCCGACTTCGGCGGTCCGCTGACGGGTTCGGTCACCATCCCGCTCGACAACGTCACGGGAGTGATCACGATCCCGATCTACGGCGATGCTCGCATCGAACCGAACGAGACGTTCCGGGTGACCATCACGAAGGTGACCGCCGGAGCCAAGATCGGTCGCAGCACCGCGACCGCCACGATCCTCACCGACGACTGATCGTCACGAGGTAAGCGCAGACTTCCCCCAATGAAGCTCGGGTCGGGGTTCCGCAAGGACCCCGACCCGCCGCTTTGATCACGTGACGGTCGCGTCGTCGTCTCGTGGCCGTGCGGGGCGTACGCCGGAGCCTGACCGGAAACACGGCCGGTACGCTGCGACCGATGGGCAACGTCGAAGCGACGGAACCGGGCCTCGACCACACGTTGCGTCGTCGTCGACCGCGGGCGAGCGAGAGCCGACGCGCGAACTCGCGCGCCGCGCTCATCCACGCGCCACGTCCATGACCGCAGCACCTGCCGCATCCCGTGCCGAACGGGCTGACGCTTACCCACACGCGGCGGACCTCGCGCTGATCCCGTTCGAGTTGGGATCCGACCGCGGCGCGGCCCACTTCGTGCTCACACCCGACCTCACGCGCCACGACGGCGCGCTGTACGGCGGTACCGGCGCGGCGGCCTCCGTGATGATGATGGAGGCGGCGACGCAGCGCGACGCAGTGTGGGTCGCTACCCAGTTCGTCGCGCAGGCGCGCATCGGCGAAACCATCGACCTCGTCGCGCACGTGCTCGCGGAGGGCAAGCGCATCGCGCAGGTGCACGTCGTGGCAACGGTCGACGACCGGATCATCTTCACCGCGCTCGGCGCGACCGCGCACCCGCGCCCGCACGGGCTCACCGGGCAGTACGACGAGATGCCCCGCGTCTCGTCTCCCGAAGAGAGCGCGGCACTCCATCGGGAGTCGGCCCTGTCGGAGCTTGGCCGAGCGCGGCTTCAATCGCAATCTCGAGTTCCGCGAGGCAACGTTCGAGGCGCCGCGACCGCGCTCGATGGCGCTGTGGGCGCGGCTCCGGGGCCCCGGACGCGCCATGACTGCCGCGGGCGTTGCGTTCGTGGCCGACATGGTGCCCGGTGCGATCGCGCGCGCCGCGGGCAAGCTCGGCGGTGGCTTCAGCCTCGACAATGCATTGCGCTTCGCGGCGATCCCGGCCACCGAATGGGTGCTGCTCGACCTGCGCGGCGATGTCGCATCGCACGGTTACGGGCACGGCTCGTTCACGGCGTGGTCGCGCGAAGGCGCGCTGCTCGCGACCGGAAGCCAGACCGCGAGCATGACGCACGTATTCGACGGGGCGGACGATCCGCAGATGGACGAGTGGCGCCGCTCGATCGCGCGCTCGGCCGCAGAAGGAGAGCACGCGTGACTGACGAAGTTGCCGAGCTCATCGACCCGCAGTTCTGGCGGATGCCGCTCGAGGACCGCATGGCGCGCTTCGCCGAGCTGCGCGAAATCGACGCGTTCCTGCCCGCGTCGTTCGACAACCCCATGAGCGGGATTGACCGAGGCGTTCTCGGTCACGACGCGCTATGCGGAGCTCGTCGAGATCAGTCGCCGGCCCGAGGACTTCTGCTCGGGACGTGGGGCGGTGTCGATTCCCGACCTGCCGGCGGAGGCGTTGGAGTTCTTCGGGTCGTTCATCAACATGGCTGTCCCGCAGTGCTGTTTCCCTTTGCGCGCGAGGTCATTTCCGATCTGATCGTCAAGGGCGGCTTCCCGAATTTTCTCCTGCCTCTGGTCAACTTCGATGCCTTGTTCAGCCAGACGCAGGAGACTGCGCAGCCCAATCTGGTGAACTAGGAGCCTAGGAGAGCCATGCAGACGCGGCCAGCGGAACCGATGACGGTTGTCGGCGCCGGCTCGTGGGGCACGGCACTCGCGATTTTACTGGCGCGCGAAGGGCATCCGACGCGCCTGTGGGGCCGCGACCGTGCGCAACTCGATGCCATGCACAGCGCGCGGCGCAATGCCCGCTATCTGCCCGAGGCCGCATTTCCGGAGGCACTGCAAGTTGAGATCGATCTGCCGCAAGCACTCAAGGCCTCGCGCGATGTGCTGATTGCCGTGCCCTCGCACGCGTTTCGCGCGATGCTGGAAGCCATCCGGCCCTCTCTGGCGCCGCATACGCGCATTGCCTGGGCAACCAAGGGATTTGAAACCGCCACCGGGCTGTTGCCGCACCAGATATTCCGTGAGGTACTGGGCGCAAGACCCGGCGCGGTGTTGTCCGGCCCCACTTTTGCACGCGAGGTCGGCGCCGGTCTGCCGACCGCGATGACCATCGCGTCTGCCGATGGCGCATTTGCCAAGGAGCTTGCGCTCAGTCTGTCGGGACCCAGTTTCAGGGCGTATACGCAGACCGACATCGTGGGCGTGGAGGTCGGCGGCGCGGTCAAGAACGTCATCGCCATCGGGTCGGGAATCGCCGACGGCATGGGGTACGGCGCCAACACACGGGTGGCCTTGATCACGCGCGGACTCGCCGAAATGATGCGCTTGGGCGTCAAACTCGGCGCGCTGCGCGAAACTTTCATGGGTCTTGCCGGTCTGGGAGATCTGGTGCTCACCTGTACCGATGATCAATCGCGCAATCGCCGCTTCGGCATCGCGCTGGGACGCGGCGAGTCCTCGGCAAGTGCGCAAAGCAGCATACATCAGGTGGTCGAGGGCGTGCCGGCGGCGCGCGCCGTATGCGAGGTGGCGCAACGATTGAAAGTCGACATGCCGATCTGTCGGGAAGTATACGGGATCATGTATGAGAACAAGCCGGTTCGGGCGGCGGTGCAGGCGCTCATGGGACGCGAAGTGCGTTCCGAGGCCGAGTAAAGCGGGAACAGATTTCACAACTGGGGAACAGACATGAGAAGAATTAAATTGCACTTGTGCGCGGCCTTGATCGCAGGCAGCGCCATCGCGGCGGCCTCGGCGTCCGCACAGGGCGCGCCCGAAGTTTCGTTGACGCGTTTTGATTGCGGCAAGACCACAACCCTGAAGGACGTTGGCGCCTTCTCCGACGTGGCGGCATTCAAGGGTCTGAGCGTGCAGCTGACCTTCAGCTGCTATCTGATAAAGCATGGCAACGACTACCTGGTGTGGGACACGGGCAACCCGGCGGCCACGGGCGAGCATCCCGCTGCCGTTGCGCCGAAGAGCAGCCTGGTCGAACAGCTTGCGCAATTACATCTGAAGCCCGAGCAGATCGCCTTCGTCGCAATCAGCCATTACCATGGGGATCATATCGGCCAGGTGGCCTCGTTTCCGCAGTCGACCCTGCTGATCGGCAAGGGCGACTGGGATGCGCTCAATGAAACCAAACCCAATCCCGGCGTCAATCCTGCGAATTTTGCGCATTGGATCAGCGGCGGCGGAAAAGTCGAGCCGGTCATCGGCGACAAGGACGTGTTCGGCGACGGCAGCGTGATCATGCTGAACACGCCGGGACATACGCCGGGTCACCACAGTCTGCTGGTCAAGCTCAAGGACAAGGGCAATGTGCTCATCACCGGGGATTTGTCGCATTTTCGCGAGAACTATGACAGCAACGGCGTGCCCACGTTCAATACCAGCCGCGCCGAAACGCTGGCCTCATTGGACCGCTTCAAACAGCTCGCGACCAACCTGCACGCGACGGTGATCATCCAGCACGATGCTCGCGATATTGACAAATTGCCGGCTTTCCCCGCTTCCGCCAAATAACCACTGCCACTAATCTTTGAGCCATGAACAAAACCACACTCGTTGCCTTATTGATTGCCTGTTCATTCACCGCTGCCGCCAAGGACACGGAGTCCGTAGAGGCACGCGTTGCTGCGCAGAACTCGCTGTTCGAGGAGCAATTCCAGTCGGACCTCAAAAATCATCCGCAGCGCGCGACCGCGATCGGCGACTACCGATACAACGACAAACTGGACGATCTGTCGCCGGCAGCCGAGCATCGCGAGGACGCCACCGACAAGGAATTCTTGACCCGGCTGAAGGCCATCCCCACGGCGGGCATTGCGGAACAGGACGCGTTGTCGCATGAGGTGATGCAGCGCCTGCTCGAACAACGCATCGACGAACTACAAATTCAAGGAATACGAGATGCCGGTGAACCAGATGGACGGTCCGACAGTGCGTCTGGCGGACCTGCCGCTCGCGGTGCCGTTCGATTCGGTCAAGCACTACGAGGACTACATCGCGCGGCTTCACCAGATTCCGCGCGTATTCGAGCCAGTCCGAGGAGACGCTGCGCGCCGGCATGAACGACAGACTCATGCCGGTGCGTTTCTTGCTCGAGAAGGTGCCGGCCCAGTGCGACGGGCATCATTGCCGCGGACCCGTTTCTTTTGCCGACTCAAGAAATTTCCGGCGAGCATCTCCGCCGCGGATCAGCAGCGCCTGACCAAGGAAATCACCGACGCGGTCAACAACGAGGTCATGCCCGCCTACCAGAAATTCGAGACCTTCATTGCCACGGAGTACGCGCCGCAGGGCCGCAGCACCTTTGAGCGTCACGTCGCTGCCGGGCGGCAAAACGCGCTATCTGAACGACATCCGCAGCCGCACCACCATCAGCAATCTCACTCCCGAGCAGATCCACGCGATCGGCCTGCGCGAGATCGACGCGCATCGAAGCGGAGATGCTGGTCATTGCAAAGCAAGGAGGGCTTTAACGATGTCGCGACGTTCCGCGACTCGCTGAAGACCAATCCAAGTACATCCCGACTTCCGCCGAGCAGATTCTCGATGACTTCCGCAAGTACATCGCGCAGATGCAGCCCAAGCTGCCGGAGCTGTTCGGCTTCATTCCGGGTTCGCCGGTCACGGTCGAGGCCATGCCAGCGTTTCAGTCGGGCAACGCGACTCACTATCAAACCGGTACTCCGGACGGCAAGCGGCCGGGCCGGGTCGGCGTCGCCACATCCAATTTCGCGCATCGCTCGCTGATCGACGATGAGGCCACCGCCTATCACGAGGGCATTCCCGGCCATCACATGCAGCTGTCGGTGGCGCAGCAATTGACCGGGCTGCCGAAGTTTCGCCAGCACTCGGGCAACTCGGGCTATATCGAAGGCTGGGCGCTGTATGCCGAGCAGCTCGGCAAGGAAGTCGGATTCTACCAGGACCCGGTCAGCGACTACGGCCGCCTGTCCAGCGAGCTGTTCCGCGCCGTGCGGCTGGTCGTGGATACCGGCATCCATTCCGAAGGGCTGGAGCCGCGACCAGGTGGTCGAGTTCTTCCGCAAATATCGGCGCGGTCGATGAGCCCACGATTCAGTCCGAGACCGACCGCTACATTGCATGGCCGGCGCAGGCGCTGTCATACAAACTCGGCCAGCTCAAATTCCGCGAATTGCGCGAGCGGGCCAAGAAGGAGTTGGGACCGAAGTTCGACATCCGCAGCTTCCACGACGAGATGCTGAACGGCGGCGTGCTGCCGCTCGACCTGTTGGATGCGCGGACGAACGCCTGGATCAAACAGCAGAAGGCCAAAACTTAAGCGCCACGCCAATGCCGGACGGCCGGGCACTCGCCCGGCCGCCTCATGACGACGACGACAGTACGAACTGATTGCCGTCGGGATCCTTGAAAACCGCAAATTCGCCCCAGGGCTGCTTTTCCGGCGGCTTGTCGAAGTCGACCCCGCGGGCCTTGAGCTGCCGATAAGTCGCAGCGACATCGTCGCACGCGAATGAACCGTTGAAGAATGAGCCGATGCGGCTTTCGTGGCCCTCCGGCGTAAACAGCACGACACGCGTGCCGGCATTGCCGATGCGCAACTCGATCCAACGCTGCTTGCCGTCGAAGACCTGGTCGGTCGACACTTCGAATCCCAACTTTTCAGTATAGAACTTGAGCGCGCGATCCTGATCGCGCGTTGGTATGCCGACGAATTTGACTTGGGTGATCATGGCGCTGGCTCCTAGCAGGCTGCGGTTTATGGCGGCGATTATCGTATATTTGTCCACCGCCAAATAGCAATAATCGGTATAGTAATTAACAATGCAGCATTTCAATCTGGACAACTACGTGGTCGATGTACTGATGCCGGATCTGGTGGGGCACGATCGGCGCCCGGCGAGCTTCATCGTCTATCTATATTTCCTGCGCCACGCGGCCACCACCAAGCGCGACACGCTGTCGGTGAGTCTGCAGACCATCGCCACCAAGACCGGCCTGTCCAAGTCCACGGTCCAGGCGGCAATCCGCCACCTGCGGCGGCGCAGACTGCTCGATCCGGGGCTGGCGGCGACGGTCAGCGATCCGCTGCGGCGCGTATTGAGGCCCTGGCAAAGCCGGTTTGCCGCCACGCCTCGAACACGACCAGTGCAACGGCATTGGACAGATTGATGCTGCGGCTCTGTTCACGCATGGGAATGAACAGGGAATTGTCCGGCCCCGCGTTCTGCACGATTCCCTGCGGCAGGCCGCGCGTTTCGGGGCCGAACAGGAAGGCATCCCCGGCGAGATATTCCACGTCGCTGTAGCGGCGCCGGGCACCGGTCTCGACCGCGAACAGGCGCGCGCCGGCGAGTTGCTCGATGCAGGCGTCGAGGCTCAGGTGCACCTTCACTTCCGCGAGATCGTGATAGTCGAGCCCGGAGCGCTTCAAGCTCCTGTCATCGAGACGAAATCCCAAGGGCTTGATCAGGTGCAGCCGCGCGCCGGTGTTCGCGCACAGGCGGATGACGTTGCCGGTATTGCCCGGGATTTCCGGTTCGAACAACACGACATGGAACATCGCGCTTATTCCGGGACGGCGGCGCTGCGCCGCCTGTCGAGCAAAACCACCTGCGCCGGATAGGCAAATTCGATCCGCAGGCGCCGCAGCTCATCGATGATGCGGAAATTCACCATCTGCTGCAGGTCGAGCATTGGATTGACCGCGGGCTGCTGCACGAAGTATGACAATTCGAACTGAAAGGAACTCTCGCCGAGACTTTTCAAGTGGCAGCGTTCGAAACGCGCCTGCGGGTGTTCGCGCACGATGCTTTCCAGCAGGCCGGGCAACATCTTGAGCTTCTCGGCGGGCGTATCGTATGCCGCTCGAATCGTGGCGAGGATGCGCTGCTGCGACAAGCGGCCGAAATTGCGCACCCGGCTTTTCAAGATGTCGGCGTTCGACAGGATGATCTGCTCGCCGCCCTCGCTGCGCAGCCGCGTAGTCTTGATGCCGATGTGCTCCACTTTGCCGACGAAGGTATCGATGGTCAGGTTGTCGCCGATCACAAATGGCTTGTCCAAGGCGATCGACAGGGAGGCGAACAGATCGCCGAGGACATTTTGCAGCGCCAGCGCGACGGCGACGCCGCCCACGCCCAAGCCCGCGAGCAACGCGGTAATGTTGACCCCGAGATTGTCGAGCGCGACCAGGATCAGCAGCGACCAGATCAGCATGCGCGCGACGAAGTTGATGATGTCCAGGGAGCCGGCGAAGCCGCGGTCCGCACCGCGTTCCAGTTCCTTCATTTCCAGATAGAAGCGCACGGCGCGGCCGGCCCACAGTCCGACCTGCAGCAGGATCAAGACCAACGCGGTATTGGCAACAATACGTTCGACCTTGTCCGGCAGCGTCAGACTCGCCTGCGCGGCGTCGAGCGCGACTGCGAGGAAGAAAATCTGCCTGGTATTGCTGACCAGATAGGCAACGAGGCGGATCAGCGTTGGATTCTTGGTGTTGGAATGCCGTTTGTAACGCGCGGCGGTCAAGTCGCGCAAGATCCAGAGACCGGCCCAGATGGTCAGGCCCACGATGGCGGCAATCAGCCACTCCCCGGGTGGAATCCCGAGCAGCAGGGCCTCCAACGCGCCGAGTTTCTTGGAAAGATAGTCGCCCATTCGCAATTATAAGCCGGCGGGCGAAGCTCGCCGCCGGGAGGCCTATCTGACGTCCTCCATGCCGAGCTCCTTCATCTTGCGCGTCAGGGTGTTGCGGCCCCAGCCCAGCAATTTGGCGGCGTCCTGCTTCAGGCCGTCGGCTTTGCGCAGCGCCACGCGAATCAGAATGCGCTCCACTTCGGGGACAGCCTGATCGAGCAGGCGCCGCGCGCCGGCGTCGAGCTCTTGTTCGGCCCAGTGCGATAGCTTGACCATCCAATCGTGATTGGCGGCGTGGCCCAGCGGAATACCGCCCAAGTCAGCAGGGATATCCTCCGCCCGTATCTCGCGGCCCGGCGCGGTGACCGTGAGGCGGCGGCAGGCATTGACGAGTTGCCGGACATTGCCGGGCCAGTCGAATGTCACGAGTGCAGCTTCCGCGGTGCCGGTGAGCAATTTAGGTTCGACGCCGAGTTCCTGTCCGGCGATCGACAGATAGTGGCGCAGCAGTTCGGGAATGTCCTCGCGACGTTCGCGCAACGGCGGAATCTCGATCCGGATCACATTGAGCCGATGCAACAGATCTTCGCGGAAGTGGCCGGACTTCACGCGCGCCTCCAGATCCTGGTGGGTGGCGGCGATCACGCGCACATCGACCTTCACCGGCGTCTGCCCGCCCACGCGATAAAATTCGCCCTCCGCCAGCACCCGCAACAGCCGCGTCTGCAGCGGCGGGCGACATGTCGCCGATTTCATCGAGAAACAGCGTGCCGCCGTCGGCCTGTTCAAAGCGTCCGCGGCGCAGGGCATCGGCGCCCGTGAAGGCGCCCTTCTCATGGCCGAATAATTCGGATTCCAGCAGATCGGCCGGTGAAGGCCGCGGTATTGAGCGCGACAAAGGCCTTGCTCGAGCGCGGGCTGTGGCGGTGCAGGGCGCGGGCGACCAGTTCCTTGCCGGTGCCCGATTCGCCGGTGATCAGCACCGTCATACTCGAGCGGGACAGCCTGCCGATCGCGCGGAATACCTGCTGCATGGCCGCCGCCTGCCCGAGCAGCTCCGGGATGCTGCGCCGGGCCGCCTCTGCGTCGGTGGACAGGGTGGCCTGCTGTGCGGCGCGGCGCACGAGATCGACCGCCTTATCGATATCGAAAGGCTTGGGCAGGTATTCGAATGCGCCGCCCTGATAGGCGGCGACCGCGGCGTCCAGATCCGAGTGCGCGGTCATGACGATCACCGGCAGATCCGGGGCGCGAGCTCTGGATTTCCTTGAGCAGGTCCAGACCGCTGCGGCCGGGCATGCGGATGTCGGTCATCAGCACATCGGGTGCATCGCCGCGCAGTGCGGTCAGGACGTTGTCGGCCTGGTCGAAACATTTGGCCGTCATGCCGCTGCCTTTCAGTGCCTTCTCCAGCACCCAGCGGATGGAGGCATCGTCATCGACCAGCCAGACCTGCAGCGGCTTCAAGTTCATGCGGAATCCATCGGCAGAGGAAATGACGAATATGGTTCTGCCCGGAGCGCTGTCGAATTCGATCAATCCGCCGTGGCGGCTGACCAGATCCTGAGCGATCCCCAACCCCAGGCCGGTGCCGTCGGCGCGGCCGGAGACCAGCGGATAAAAAATTGTGTCGCGAATTTCGCTGAGCACGCCGGGGCCGTTGTCCTCGAACTGAATCGATGCCACCAGGCGATGGCGCTGGGCGCCGACGCTGACGTTGCTCGCCGCGCGTGTTCTCAAGATCAGGCGCGGGCGAATCGACCGCCGCGCCGGCAAGCGCCTGAATGGCGTTGCGGCCCAGATTGAGCATTGCCTGGATGATGTGATTCGGATCGAGTGTCAGGGGTGGCAGGCTGGGATCATAGTCCCGATCAATGGCAACGCCCGGCGGCGCTTCGCTGCGCAGCAGGTGATACACGCGTTCCAGCAACTCATGCACGTTGACCAGTTGCTTCGCTGGCGGACGGCCGGGACCGAGCATGGAATCCAGCAGATTGGTCGAGCCGATCCGCTTCGCTGATGATCACACGCGTGTATTCGCGCAGCGCCGGATCCAACAGTTCGCGTTCGAGCAGCTGCGCGGCGCCGCGCAAACCGCCGAGCGGATTTTTGATTTCGTGCGCGAGCTGGCGGACCATCAAGCGGCTGCCGCCCAACTGCGCGAGCAGCGCATTTTCGCGGGTCAGGCGCCGATGCTGCGTGATGTCTTCGATTTCCAGCAGCAGCCGCGAGGCCTTGCCGCCCAAAATCACCTGCGTGACCGCGCAGTCGAGGATCCGGTCCACGCCGCCGGGGGCGGGCCATGCAAGCTCGCGTTGCACCACGCCCTCGCCGCCGTTGCGTACGCGCTCGAACATGGGCAGCAGACTCTCGGCGCCGCGCGTCAACTCCCCGATGGATCGTCCCAATGCCTGGTTGAGCCCGATACCCAGCAAGGTTTGCGCGGCTGCGTTCAAATAGGTGACACTGAGGTCTTGATCCAGCAGAAAGACACTGGTCACCATAGGCGTCGAGCAGTTCGGTGCCGTCGATTCGCAGCGTGTCCAATTGAAGCTCAGCCGACAAGCCGAACGTCCGGCTGCGTACGGCAGGAGTTATTTGCGCAGCGGCGACTGAGGCGACAGTGGGAAGGCTGGCGCACGAAGAAAGTAACACTGTTGCTGCTTTGTGGCTTCGCCGCTTTGCTGATCTGTAATGGTCGCCATGAGCAAGTACGTGCCGCGCTCCATCTTTGGCAGGGCAAACGAAACGGCATCCGCCCGATCGTCGAGTTGTTTGCCGTTCAGGTGCCAGGCGATGCTTTGGCCGGACTGCAGTGGACGGGTTCAAATTCAAATGCACCGCGACCGCGATCGTCGCCAAAGAAGGTCTGATCGGGTTGCGGCGAGGTGATCTGAAATTCGCCGTAATTGAGCCGCCGCCGGCCGGCTGCCTGGGTGCCTGGATCGCCGCCGTGGCGTGCGCGCGCGCCGGGGTCCCACAATGAGTTGGCGCCGCAAGGTGACGATTTCGGCGCCCGGCGAGTGCTTGATCGGAGTAATGCACCACCCCGTCCGCGTCCGTCCATTTGTAGATCACGGCGGCCTGCGCCGTAACGGCCGCCAACAGGCCCATCACCAACCATGGCCTCGCGGGTGCATAATTCCAAAGCATAGACCTATCGCCTCCGGACCACAAAACAAGGTGACGGCGACGTGACCGCCGTCACCTTAAGGCCTTGGCACCCTATTACGAGACCTCAAGGCTGTAGTACATCTCGATTTCGATCGGATGCGTGGTCATGCGCAGGCGCGTCACTTCCTTCATCTTCAGTTCGATGTAGGCGTCGATGAGATCGTCGGTGAATACGCCGCCGGCCTTCAGGAAGCCGCGATCCTTGTCCAGGTAGTCGAGGGCCATGTCGAGCGAATGGCAAACCGTCGGAATTTTCTTGTCTTCCTCCGGCTCCAAATCGTAAAGATCCTTGTCGGCCGGATCGCCGGGATGAATCTTGTTCTGTATGCCGTCGAGTCCCGCCAGCAGCATGGAAGCGAACATGAAATAGGGGTTGCCCGTGGCATCCGGAAAACGCACTTCGATGCGCCGCCCCTTGGGATTTGCGATCCAGGGAATGCGGATCGATGCGGAGCGGTTGCGCGCCGAATAGGCAAGCTTCACCGGCGCCTCGAATCCGGGCACCAGGCGCTTGTAGCTGTTGGTGCTGGCATTGGTAAATGCATTGATTGCGCGCGCATGCTTGATGATGCCGCCGATGTAGTACAGCGCAATATCCGAGAGGCCGCCGTACTTGTCGCCGGCAAACAGCGCCTTGCCGTCTTTCTGCAGCGACTGATGCACGTGCATGCCGCTGCCGTTGTCGCCGACGATGGGTTTCGGCATGAAGGTCAGGGTCTTGCCGTAGCCGTGCGCGACGTTCTGCAGGGCGTATTTGAGGATCTGCACTTCGTCGGCTTTCTTGGTCAGTGTGTTCGCGGCCGACGTTGATTTCGCCCTGACCGGCGGTCGCCACTTCGTGATGGTGAACCTCGAACTTCAATCCCATCTCCTCGCACGCCATCGACATGGCGGTGCGGATATCCTGCTGCGAATCGACCGGCGGCACCGGAAAATAGCCGCCCTTGATGCCCGGCCGATGCGCCCGGTTGCCGTCCTCGTAGACCTTGCCGGAATTCCACGCACCCTCGTACGAATCGACTTCGTAGGCACAGCCATGCATGCTCGAACTGACGCGTGACGCTGTCGAAAATGAAAAATTCGTTTTCCGGACCGAACAACGCCGAGTCGGCGATCCCGGATCGACTTCAGATAGGCCTCCGCGCGCTTTGCCAAGGATCGCGGATCGCGCTCATAGCCCTGCATGGTCATCGGTTCGATGATGTCGCAGCGCAGATTCAGCGTGGTTTCTTCGTAGAACGGATCGATGACCGCAGTCGCGGGATCCGGCATCAGAATCATGTCCGACTCGTTGATTCCCTTCCAGCCGGCGATCGACGAACCATCGAACATCTTGCCGTCCTTGAAAAAGCCTCGTCCACCAACCGGGTGGGAACGGTGACGTGTTGCTCCTTGCCAATTGTGTCGGTAAAGCGCAGATCGGCAAATTTCGCGTCTTTTTCCTTAATTAATTTCAAAACATCGGCGGGGGTCATTGGCGTCCTCGCGTAAGGTTTAGGTGGCCCGGCCAGCCGGGGCGCTGTCAGCAATGCAGCTAATGTGCCATTGTGGGTTACTTCAAGATCAACCACTTGCAATTCGCCGTGGCAACTCGTGCATCATAATGGATCAAATTCTCAAAATTTGCGCCCTGTATGAGTGCAAGAGGACACCTGCGGGGGCCGTGGAGCACCAAAACTCTCAAGATTCGGGTGAAACGAACTAAATAGGTGCGCGTTCAAGCTCTACGACACCGTACAGTGGCGTCGCTATATTCTTCGCCTCTGTTTTGCCGCGAGCAGACATGGCCCCAGATACCCTGACTGCCCGCACTTTTCAAGAGCTGATTTTCGCGTTGCAAAAATATTGGCGGCGCGCGGCTGCGTCGCTGTTGCAGCCCTACGATATGGAAGTCGGCGCGGGACATTCCACTCTGCCACTTTTCTGCGCGCCCTCGGACCCGAGCCTTGGAGCGCGGCCGTACGTGCAGCCGTCGCGCCGGCCCAACAGACGGCCGCTATGGCGAGAATCCGTTTCGCCTGCAGCATCATCAATTCCAGGTGTGCATGAAGCCTTCGCCACGGATCATCCTCGATCTCTATATCGGATCGCTAGCGCTCTGGCCTTGATCCGCAAAGAACGACATTCGTTTCGTCGAGGACAACTGGGAAATCCGACGCTGGGTGCCTGGGGCCTCGGTTGGGAAGTGTGGCTGAACGGCATGGAAATCACGCAGTTCACCTATTTTCAGCAAGTCGGCGGTATTGGACTGCCAGCCCGGTGACCGGCGAGATCACCTATGGTCTCGAACGGCTGATGATGTACCTGCAGAACGTCGAGTCTGTCTACGACCTGCAGTACGTCGAGGGCGTTAGCTATCGTGATGTCTTCTTCCAGAACGAAGTCGAGCAGTCGCGCTACGCATTCGAGGAATCGAATGTGGAGAAGCTGTTCGAGCAATTCGGCTACTTCGAGGCCGAGGCAAGCGACTGCTCGACGTAAGGCTGCCGCTTCCCGGCTACGAAATGATCCTCAAGGCCGCACACACATTCAACATGCTCGATGCCCGTGGCGCGATTTCCGTGACTGAACGCGCGGCTTACTTCGGCCGCATCCGCACGTTGTCGCGGCTGGTGGCGCAAGCTTATGTCGAGACGCGCGAAGCACTTGGCTTTCCGATGCTCGCGCGCTCGGCCGTAAAAGCCGAATAGCGGCTTCCGATGCCTGAAACGCTGCTCGTCGAACTGCTGTGCGAGGAGCTGCCGCCGAAAGCGCTGCAGCGCCTGAGCGAGACATTTCGACAGGCATCGAGGCCGGATTCGCGAAGACGGACTGTTGGCCGCTGGCAGCGAAATGACCACTTATGCGACGCCGCGGCGACTCGCGGTGTTGATCGAGAAGCTGATGGAGCGTCAGCCAGAGCGACAGGTGGAGCGGCGCGGACCGCCGCTGGCCAATTCCTTCGATGCTGCAGGCGCGCCGACCCAGGCCGCAGCGGCATTCGCCAAAAGTTGCGGCGTCCCGGTCGCCGAGCTGTCGCAGCCACCACCGAGAAAGGCGCCTGGCTGCAATTTCGCGGCACCGAGGCGGGCGCGGATACCAGCGTGCTGCTCAAGGACATTTTGACCCAGCTGATCGCCGCGCTGCCCATCCCGAAAGCATGCGCTGGGGCGCGCACAGCGCCGAGTTCGTCAGGCCCGTGCACTCGGTGGTGCTGCTGTATGGCGATGCGATCGTGCCGTTGGAAGTGCTCGGCCTGGCCTCGGGGCGCATCACTTGGGGCCACCGCTTCCACGCGCCGAAGCCGATCGTGCTCAAGGCGGCAAAAGGCTACGAGAACAAATTGCGGCGCGCCAAGGTCATCGCCGACTTCGCCAAACGCCGCGAGGTGATTCGTGCGGGGGTGACTGCCGCGGCGGCGCAGCTGGGCGGCGCCGCATTGATCGAGGATGCGCTGCTCGACGAAGTTACCGCGCTGGTGGAATGGCCGGTGCCGCTCGCAGGACAATTCGAACAGCGATTCTTGAGCCTGCCGCGTGAAGTGGTCATAGCGACGGTGCAGGACCATCAGCGTTACTTCGCGGTGCAGGGCGCGGAC
>CAWEDT010000003.1:0-155921 GCA_963807945.1 uncultured Actinomycetes bacterium
CGACCAGGCATTGGTCAGCACGAGCACGACTCCTCCGGGGCGGACCACCCGGCGGATCTCTGTCAACGCCTGCGCCCGATCGGGCACGTGGTACAGCATGTGCATCGCCAGCACCACGTCGAACGAGTCCGATGCGAACGGCAGCGCTTGAGCGTCGCTCACGAGTAGCGCATCGTCACCGGCGGCGGGTCGGGCGGTCCGGAGGATGCCACCGCGAAAGATCGGCACCGCACACGAACCCATGATGGCCCCGGGCGCGGAGCTCGGCGAGGTAGCACCCGTTGCCGCAACCGATCTCGAGCACCGACTCGGCGCCCGTGAGGTCGGCGAGATCGATCGAGCTCGCATGCAGGTTCAGCTGCGGGCGTTGAAACGAGTAGATCGACTGGCGCGCCGCGAGGTTCCGGTGGTTGCCGTACTGCTTGGCGATGTACTCCCGGCTGGTCCCGCTCTCCACGTCGGACATTCTCACACTTCACGCCGGGCGGCACTACCGGCAGACGAAGCAGCCTGACTCCGTCGTGATGCGGAACGCGCCTTCGGCGGCGATGATCTCGCCCATCCGGCGTTCGAGCTCGCCGATCACGGCCTCGAGCTAGCGTTCGTTGTCGGCGACGAACATCTGCATGCTCTGCACCGCGTAGGCGACGACCGGTGGGACCGCGTGGACCGACCAGTTCGCTTACGAAGTGATGAGCGCTGACCGATTCGAAGGTCGCTTCCAACTCGGCCACGCCACCCTCCATCTTGAACAGGATGGCGGAACCGATAGGCGCGCGCTCGATCCCGGTCGCGGCCGCCGCGCACTCGACGAGCAGGTCATCGAGCTCGTGCATGTGGGCGTCGGCGTTGGTCACGACCAGCACGACACCATCGGGCCGGAGCACTCGTCGCAGCTCGGCGATCACACGGGCGCGATCCGGGACGTGGTACAGCATGTGCATCGCGAGCGTGACGTCGGCGCCGTAGTCGCGAAGGGTAGCGACTGCGCATCGGCCGACGAGCAGCGGGCGCGGCGACCCTGCGAGAACCGCGGTGCAGCAAGATGCCGGCCGAGAGATCGGCGCCGACCACCTACGCCCCGATGTCCACGACTGCGCAAGGCGGCCAGGTAGAGACCGTTGCCGCAGCCGATCTCGAGCACGGTCTCGTCGCCGCGCAGGTCGGCGAGGTCGAGTGAACCGTTTCGAGGTCTGCGACGGGCCGCTGGAACGCGTAGATCGACTGGCGCGCCGCCAGATTCCGGTCGTCGCCGTATTGCTCGGTGTTCCCGCGACTGGTCGCGCTGGTCACGGCGCGGTTCTATCGGGTCAGGCGCTCAGGTGAGTTGCTCTTCGAGCTTCTTGAGGGCGTAGTCTTCGGAGAGGTTGAGGGCGAAGCTCAACTCCGAGACCAACACGCCGCGGGCCTTCACGAGCATCGCCTTCTCGCCCGCCGACAGGCCCTTGCTGGCTTCACGCAACGCGAGGTTCCGCACCACTTCGGCGACCTGGTACACGTCGCCGCTCTTCAACTTCTCCTGGTGGTTCTTGAACCGCCGGCTCCAGTTGGTGGGCTCGCGGACGTCCTTCTTGCCCAGCAGCTGGAAGAGGTCGTCGACATCTTCGGCCGAGATCGGCGGGCGCATCCCGACCTCTTCGGCCTTGTCGGTGGGCACGGAGAGGGTCATCTCGCCGTGCGCGATCTTGAGGATCAGGTACTCCCGCTTCTCGCCCCGACGACCTGGTTTCCTTCTTCTCGATGATCGCCGCGCCGTGGTGGGGATACACGACGCGGTCGCCGACTTTGAAGGACATGCCACTCCAGGTGGTCGATCCGGCACGAGAGAAGACCTGCTCATCCTACCAGGCCGGACTCGCCCCGGTTCGGCCTCGGCCGGTTGGCGCGTGATTCGCCGCGATGCGGGTCAGAACGCTCGGCCTTGCGTTTCGCGGCAATCCAGTCCTTCACGACCGGCGCGAAGTTCGCGGGGTTGTACGCGTCTTCCTCGCTCGAGAACGACCGTCGCCCGCGTACTTCAACACGGGTGAGGTTGTACGCCTCGTACACCTCGCCGTCGCCCGGATCAACGAAGCGGTTCTCGATCTGGCAGATCCACCAGCCGCGTTCCTCGTCGCACACGCACCAGTCGTGCGGGAACTCCTTCATCTCGGAGTTCGGCCACTGCGCCATCGTCTCGCGAGATCCACGCGTGAATCGCTTCGCGGCCTTCGAACGTCCCGTAGTGATGCTCCACGTAGGTCGCGTCTTCGGTGAACAGGTCGGCCCACGTCGCGCCAGTCGCCGGTCCGGCCCGACTTCGTGCCGCGACCGCCACGAAGTGGTCGTGCGCACGTTGCAGCTCTTCGCGGTCCACTTGCCCATCACTTGTCTCCGTGTCTGGCATGACAGTGCTCACTCGGCGGAACGTCGAGCGCGGGGTTGCGATCGAAGAACCCGAACGGCATGAGGGTGAAACCGGTGTACTCGACCGGCATGACCGGCCAGTCTTCGGGGCGGACGAAGTGCGTGACGCCGAACGAGTACCAAACGACTACGTCGGTGCTCGCGATGTTACGATCCTGCGCGGTCCAGCGCGGCAGCCCGTCGCCGCCGGAGTGTTGGTTCGGGTATTCCCCCGCGCCCCGTCGCTCTTCGGATTCATAGGGCGTGACCCAGAGGTTGTGCTGCGCGAAGCCGGCCCGGCGACCGATCGACGAGTCGGGGTGCGCGAGCAGCGTGGGCGTGCTCATCGTCGGCACCAACTTGTACGCCACCGGCAGCCCGAGCCCGTTGCGGACTTCGGGGTTCGTGATCCGCCAGGAGCGTGAGTGCGCGGCATCCACATCTCGGCGCGCGGCGAGCTCGGTGTCGAGCCGGGTCGAGCGTTGCCGGAATGCATTCATCCACGGGTTGTCGGGCCCGGCGGGCATGCGTTCGGCTTCGACTTCGTAGACCTCGTTGACCGGGCCGTCGACGTCGAAGTCGAGACGAGCATTGAACATGTGCTGGTGGTGCGGCGCGGCCACCCCGACCGCGATGACGTTCGCGAACTCGGGCTGTGTTCCCGGCTCGATCGCCATCGGCGACACGATGCCCGACAACTTCACCTCGAGCTGGATGTTCCCGTCTTGGTAGAAGTACCAGTAGAAGCCGTACTCGTAGTTGCCGACGGTCGCGACGAAGCTCACGACCAACCGCCGGCTGCGCCGAACCTCCGCGCGACCGGTCATCAGGTCGACGTGCTTCCACAACATCCCGTAGTCCTCTTCGTGCATGCACACCGCGTTCGGGATGATCCACGGCTGGCCCTGCTCGTTGGCGATCGTCGCGTCGAAGTAGAGGATCTCGCCGACGCAGTCGCACCCGAGCGTGAGCGGTTGCGTCATCCGGCCCAGTCCCCACTCGCCCGCGTCGAACGCGTTCTTCCAGCCGTGTAACGGGCTCGGATCCCCGTAGGGAACGACCATCTCCGAGATCGACGCGCGGTGCAGGATCGACCGTCGCCGACCGTCGTCGGCGTAGGTGATCTGGTGCAGCACCAGCCCCTCGTACGGATCGAACCCGATCCGGAACTGCCACTTCTGCCAGTCGACGAGGTTCCCGTCACGGTGAAGCTCACGCCTTCGGGCTGCGTGATCGAGATCGGTTTCAGATCCTCTCGCATGCTCGGCTGATGCTCGGCGTAGTAGCTGCCGTGGTTCGGCGGGATGGAGGTGACTCCGTGGTCGATGACTTCGAGCACCACGTTGGCGGCCATGTCGAAGTGCACGATGAGACCCTCGATCGGACGCGCGTACCCGTTGTCGCTCGCCTCGGAATGCAGGAACGAGATGCAACGCGAGATCCGCCGGCCCTCTTCGCACTCGTAGCCGAACACGCCGGCGGGCCAGGGGTCGATCTGCACGAGGTCGAGGTCGGTGATCCCACGCTTGGCGAGCGCAGCGATGTAGTCGGGGTGTTCCTTCGTGGTCACGATTGCGCCGAACGCTTCGGTAATGAGCAGCGCCGGGCGCATGTCGTCGACGTCACGCCAATCGACGATCTCGCCTTTCGTCACCGACACGATCGCTTCGTGCAGATCCATCGTCGGACCGGGCACTACCACGACGCGCACGCGCCGATCGATCGGATCGTTCGGCTGCCAACCCGCGAGCGCTTCCTTCTCCGGTTCGTGCAACACCATGTGCGCGAACAACGCGGTGTCGGCCACCCGCCCCGACGCCCGCAGGATCTCCGTGGTGCGGATGATCTCGTCGCCGGTCAACATCTCCAGCGGATGGCTGACGGTCATTGCGATCCTCCCGTTCAGCGGGTGCCGATAACGCGCACGGCTTCGGCGTACCGGCCCTTTGGGAGTCCGGCCCCTTCCGCGATCATCGTGGTCCAGCCCCGCACCATGTCTCCAGTCGCCACCGGATCGGGAAGCTGACTCTTGTGCGAGAGCAACGCCTCGATCTTGCGATCGATCGACGTGGTGATGTCGATGTAGTGGGTCGCGCTCGATCCCGCCGCCGATCCAGGTCTCGTCGACCGCCCACGGCTCCCAGCCCTCTGCTTCGAGCTCGGGATGCGCCCACCGGTTGCGGGCATCGGGGTAGACGGCGCAGAGGGTCGCGTCGCCGACCGCGAGGTGATCGGGATGGCTGGCGTAGATCCGATCGAGGTTCCGTTCCGGCGACTGCCCCATCACTCGCTGCGGGCGGACGTCGCGGATCACGCGCGAGATGTCACGCCGCAGGTCGAGCGTCGACTCGACCCGGCCGTCGGGATAGCCCAGGAATCGCAGGTCGTGCACGCCGACCACGGCGGCCGCCGCGGTCTGCTCGTCTCGGCGCAACGGCGCCATCTCTTCGCGCGGCGTGCCGGTCTCGGCGCCGCCCGCGTCGCCGTCGGTGACGATGCAGTACGTGACGTCGATCCCGGCGTCGGTGAACTGCGCAACCGATCCCGCGAAGCCGAAGTCGACGTCGTCGGGATGGGCGGTCACGACGAGAATCCGCTCGACGCCGGTCAAATCCAGGGCACTCATCTCAGTCATGACTCGCGACGCTATCGCCCGTGTCCGGGCGCCACCACGGGCAGCACGTTCGACCCGGCCTAGTACCCGTCGCTACGGTGCGCGCCATGTCGCTCGTACTGGTCGATCGCAACGTCCGTCCGCATGTGAGCGTCATCACGCTCAACAAGCCCGAACGGCTGAACTCGATGTCGTTCCCATTGGTCGAGGCGCTGTACGCAGCGCTCGACGAAGTCGGCAACGACAACGACTCGTGGGTCGTCGTGCTGACGGGCGCGGGCCGCGGGTTCTGTTCGGGACTCGACCTGCACGACCGGGGCATCCCGCCGAACACCCAGGATCTCGGGTTCTCGCGGCTCGCGATGCGATCGATGTCATACATGAGCGACGTCGTGCCCGCGATGCGCCGCATCCCGCAGCCGGTCATCGCCGCGATCAACGGCCCGGCGTACGGCGGCGGGATGTGCCTGACGCTGGGCGCCGACCTGCGGTACGCGTCGGAGTCGGCGGTGTTCTGCTCGGCCGGAATCTCCAACGGGCTCACATCGTCGGAGCTCGGCGCGACGTATCTGCTCCCCCGCGCGATCGGAACCGCGAACGCGGCAGAGATCCTGCTCACCGGCCGCAAGATCGACGCGACCGAAGCGCTGCGCGTCGGACTGGTGTCGAAGGTCGTGCCCGACGCCGAGATCGTCGACTACGCGCTCGACACCGCCGAGGAGATGACGAAGTTGTCGTGCTTCGGAGTGATGATGACGAAGCAGACGATGTGGGCGAACCTCGAGATCAACTCGCTCGCCGCCGCGATCGAGCTCGAGAACCGCAACCAGCTCCTCGCGGGTTACACCGGCAACCTCGACGAGGCGATCGCCGCGTTCCGCGAGAAGCGACCGGCCGTCTACAAGGAATAACCGGTTGCAAGGGTAGCGCGTCGCCGCGTTACGGCGTGGCCGACAACAACACGCGCTGCTCGGCGTCGAGCGGTCCGCTGTCGTCGAGCCGAGCCGCGGCCGCCTGCACGAAAACCGCGTCGGAAAGCTCGACGTCGATGCCGTCACCGCGCACCTGCGTGGAACCGTTCGCAGCCTTGATCTCGAGATCCTTGTCGAGCTCCTTCAAGGCGAACCGAGCGAACTGCGCCTGCCATGCGGTGCGAGCCGGCTCCTCCGCGGCGGTCACCGGAACTCCGACATCGTCCGCGTGTACCGCCAGCTCGAACGCGAGGTGGAAGGCCTGCCACCGCGCCGGATAGGCACCCGACACTGGTGTCGACGTCACCGCCGTCGCGGCTGCGGAGCCCTTCGCGCACACGCGTGTTCTCGGTTCGCCACTCCTCGATCAGCTGCGCGGTGGAGTGATCGTCGAGCTCGCGGATTCCGAGCTCGTTCGCCGAAGCGAGATCGGTCGCGCCGCGCGCCCCGACACTGGCGAGATAGTCGCCGACCGTGCCGTCGAGCGACGCGGAGTTGTACTGCTCCGACGCGAGCAGATGCGCGAGCACATCGCGGACCGACCACCCCTCGCATCGCGAGCGGCCGGGACCACACGGCATCGTCGAGCCCGGTGAAGAACCGGTCGAGGCGGTTCGCTTCCGCCTGCATCAAGTCGTACGGATCGAGCCCTTGGATATCGGTGTCGTCGACCATCGTCGCCTCCTCGTCGCGCGCCGCGACGATACCGGCAGATCTTTACGCCGGCACGGGGTCGACACAGCAGCCCGGCCTTCGGATTGGCTTTGCAGGTAGCCGCCTCTTGCTGCACGATCCCCCGCACTCGTGTCGTTTCCGAGGGCGAAAGGGTTCCGGATCCGGCTTGCTTCAGGAGGTCGACTGCGCCGGGGATTTGCGCGAACAGCCGGGCCACGCATCGGGCCACGCCGGGCGATGCGCCACTCTCGGCCGCGCCGACCGCGATGCCGGAACGCGCGCCCAACATCACCTCCGCGGCGTCGAACTTCTCCTTGGTCGCGCCGACCGCCTTCTTACCCGGATCGCACGCAGTGAACGCGACACTCGTTCCCGACCGGTTGACCGACGCGCCGCTCGCCGACTTCGCCCACCGTTGCAACGCGTCCTCCACGAAGCTCGCCGCCGCCGTGGTCGCGGGTAGTCATCAGCGCCCGGTAGCAGTAGCGGCCGTTCCAACGGAGTCCCTGGGCGCGGCCACCGAGAATCGAGTCGGAGGCGGTGAGCGCCGTGAGCGGGTCGTCACGCGTGGCCAACATGACGTACAGCTCGAACGCACCGAACGAATCGGACGGACCTTCGGCCTTCTCGTCGTTCGCGATGGTCGGTGCGGGCAGGTCGGCGCGGCGGCGGTGCGATGAGTCCCGCCTGCGTGAAGACGGCCGACGTGGGCGTGGGTCCGGTCAAGGCCTCGTCCACCGCCGAGTTGCCACCGTCGGCGATCAACATCCGGATCGTGAGCGGCCCGAGGTCGTACGGGGCCGAGAGGAGCAACTCGACGAACGGCGGGACACCAGCTGTCTCCTTGCCGAACGTCGCACCTTCCGCGGCCTGCTCGCGGTCGTATTCCTTTTGCTGCGCGGCCGGGAGGCTCTTCAGGTACGCGTCGCGCACGCGGTTGGCGTCGCCCTCGATCAACGCCAGCATCGCTTCGGATGATGCGCCGCGCTGCGCGTCGTCTTGATCGGCGCGCGCTTCGACGCTCTCGATGTTGAAGTGTTGATCTTGCAACACGTGAGTGAGCTCGTGGGCGAGGGTGGCGCGGTGCGACACGTCGAGTGTCGTTCCGCGCACCACGATCTCCTTCTTGTTGAAGTCGTAGAACGCGAGCACGCCGGCTTCGTCGGCTTGCTGTGTCTCGTCGAACAGGTCGACGTTCCCGCTGAGGAATCCGAGCGCGCGGAACGTCGCGGCCTCGCGATCGATCTCGGCGCGGGCGGCGGCGTCGACAGCTCCACTTTCTCCCGAGAGCTTCTTGAACTTCTTGTCGGGAAGGAACTGCACGACGACGGGATGCTCGTACTGGAGGCCGCGAATTTGGGCATCGCTCTGCGCAATCGGGGCGATGCGCGGGATCCCAATGGGCGGGCCAGAACGGTCGGCTGTTGCGCAGCAGCGACGAGACCGGAATGACCAGCAGACCGATCGCGACGATGACGACGAGAGCAACGACTGCGCCCGGCAACCCACCTCGCCGGGACGGTCCAGTCGGCGCGGGCGATGCCGGGGGTGGCGGCACGCCCGGCCCGCCGCTGGGCATCAAATCGTCGTTCCAGAGCGACGTCACCGAGCATGCACCTCGAGGGGGATCACGGCGGGAGGCTATCGACCAATCGCGCCGATTTCGGGCACCTCCACCTAGGATCACGCGTCGTGTTCGATCCCTTCGATCCAGGTCAGGCGCACGATGCCTGGCCGCTTCTCGCCGACCTGCGCAACGAAGGCGCGGTCGTGGAGATCGCGAAGGGCATGCAGTACGTGACCCGTCACGCAGAGTGTCGAGACGTGTTGCGCGACACCGAGACGTTCTCGAACGCGTCGGGCATGAAGGCACCGGGGGTCGTGATCCCGGCCGAGGATCGCTTGCTCGGCGAGCTCGACCCGCCCCGCCACACTCGCGTCCGCCGGATCATGGTGACTGCACTCGCACCGAAGGTGGTGCACGCGGCCGAGCCATTCATGCGCGCCACCGCCGCGAGCCTGCTCGACGACATCACCGGCTCGGCCGATCTCGTGCCCGCGTTCACCGTGCCGTTTCCGAATCGGGTGACGCTGCATCTGCTCGGCCTCGATCCCGCCGACGTTCCCCAACTCGCGGTGTGGGCGAAGGAGCTGATGGAAAGCACGTTCCCGGCCATGAATCGCACGGAGCGGGGCGAAGGCTTCGCGGGTGCATTTCCCGAGTTCGCCGGCTACATCGACGATCACATCGCGAAGCGACGCGCCGAGCTCGTCGACGGGACCGCACCCGACGACGTGCTGGCGCGATTGCTCCAGCTCGACGACGACGGTGAGCCGCTCCCGTTGCGCCAGGTACGCGCGCTGGTGCGCAACTTGATCACCGGTGGCTTCACCACGACGAGTCAGCTGCTCGGCAATCTCCTGCACGAGATCCTGACCGACGCGAGCGTCGAGCACGCGTTGCGAGACAGCGACGAATGCGCTCGGGCGCGCGATCGAGGAGAGCCTCCGCTTGGCGCCGCCGATTCTCTTCATGGCTCGCGGCTGCGTGCGTGACGTCGAGATCGGCGGCTGTCCGATCTCGTCGGGAACGCGGGTGATCACCGGCTTCGCGTCGGCGAATCGCGACGAGCGCGTGTTCGACGATCCCGACGAGTTCCGCGTCGACCGGCCGAACGCCGAACAGCACTTGACGTTCGGGTACGGCCCGCACGTGTGCCCGGGCGCGGCGCTGGCACGCAACGTGGCGCGCATCGGCATCCGCACCTTCCTCGATCGGTTCCCCGCCGGCACGATTGGCCTCGCGCCCGACTTCGAATTCGAGAACGTGCCCGACCTACTTCGAGCGCGGCCCGAAGCGTTTGCCGGTCGAGATCAGGCCGGCGTGAGCGACGACGGCATCGGCGCGGTCCTCGCGTCGCATGCCGCCGCCATCGGCGCGTTCGGAGTCGGTGCCGGGCTCGCGAGGGACGGCGCGCCGCCGACGTTCGCGGCGTTGGGGTGTCGACGGCCGCAACCCGGACACTCCGATGACACCGACCGGGACGTTCCGGATCGGCAGCGTCACCAAGACGTTCACGTCGGCGATCGTGCTCGACCTCGTCGACCGCGGCGAACTGCGCTTCGACGACACCATCGAGCAATGGTTGCCCGACTACCCGTACGCGGCGCAGATGTCGATTCGGTCGCTGCTCACGCATACCGCGGGAACCGCCGACTCGACCGCCGACGCGTTCCCCCAATACCTCGAGTTGCTGCTCACCGATCTCAGCCGCGTGTTCGCACCGACCGAGATCGTCGAGCTGATGGCGGCGCTCCCCCCGCACGCAGTCCCCGACGCGTCGTATCGATACTCGAATACCGACTACCAAATCCTCGGGGTGATCGCGGAGCACGTGTCTGCTCGTCCGTTCGCGGCGCTGATCCAAGACTTGGCGCAGCGGCTCGATCTCGGGCACACGCGGTATGACGTGAGCCTCCCCGCCGATCTCAAGCACGCGTGGTTCGACCTCGAATCCGTCGGCACGGCCGGTGCCACGCCGCAACGCGATCAGGACGCGAACGACTTTCCCAACGAGGCGTTGATCACGACCGCGTACGCGGCGGGCGGGATGACGTCGAGCCTCGCGGACCTGCTCGCGTGGGGCGACGCGCTCTACCTCGGTGACGCGCTGTCTGCATCGATGCGCGAGCAGCTGCTGGCGAGCCCGAGCATCGAGGATCCGGACACCGGTCGCGGGCACGGGTTCGGCGTCGCCGGTTACGGCACCTTGGCTGCCGACGGATCGTGGTCCGCCTACGGGCACGAGGGCAACGTCGTCGGCTCGAGCGCGTTCGTCGCGTCGTTCCCCAACTCACGTACGACCGTCGCGATCCACGCGAACATCCAAGAAGTATCGACCGAGGCGCTTATCGACCTCGCCTTCGACCTCGAGCGGATCACGACGTAGCGACCGCGATCTCAGGCCTCGGCGATCACCGCTTCCCACGACTGCGAACGCGAGCGGGCCCGACACCTTCTCGCCGACTCTGGTCGGCGTCGTGCCGAGCAGGATTCGCCCGTCGCCAACATCGACCGTGGCCGCGTCGTCGGAGAGATTCACCACCACCAGAGTGCGTTCGCCTCGGCGCCAGGCCCACACGCCATCGGGCGCGGGGATCGACGTGTACGACCCGGCGTGCAGATCCTCCGGCCTCGGCGCAGGGCGATGAGGGCCGCGGGTCAGCACGAGTGGCGAGTTGGGATCGGATTCCTGGCTCTTCGACATTCGCCGTTCGCGGTGTCGCCGAGCGGGAGCCAGGGCACCGCTTCGGGGGTCGTGAAACCACCGCCGGGCGCATCGCTCCATTGCATCGGCGTTCGGCCCGCGTCTCTTCCGGCGTACGCGGGCCAGTAGCGGACGCCGAGCGGATCGCGCAGCGTCGGGCGGTTCGAGCACGGTGTCGCCCTGACCGATCTCGTCACCTTGGTAGAGCACCGGCGTGCCGCGCAGGCCGAACAACATCACAAGGGCGGCGCGGATCTCGGGCCGGATCGTCGCCGGCCCAACGAGTCGGGAACCGGAACATGTCGTGGTTCGAGCCCGGTCCACACCGGCCACGCTTCGATCGGGAGCAACGCCTCCATCGCTTCGACGATGTCGCGCATCGCATCGGCTTCGAGCGGTGCATTGATGAACCCGAAGTTGAACGCGAGATGCAGCTCGTCATTGTCGCCGTGGAACTCGACGAGCTTGTCGAGCTCCTCGACCGGCGTCTCCCCCACGAACACGCGCGGCGGATCGTAGGAGTCGGCGATCGCGCGCCAGCGCCGGATCACGTCGTGCGCCTCGGGCCGGTTCATGTTGTAGACCGCGCGTTGCCCGAACATCTGCGCCTCGGCCGAATCATCGGCGGTCGCAACCGGGTTGTCGCGCAGCAAGTGCGTCCTTGATGATGATGTTGCACACGTCGATGCGAAAGCCCGCGACGCCACGGTCGAACCAGAACCGCAGGATGTCGTCGAACTCGGCGCGCACCTCTTCGTTCCACCAGTTGAGATCGGGCTGCGAGCTCAGGTGGTTGTGCATGTAGTACTGGCCGGTCGGTTCGTCGAGCGTCCACGCAGGCCCGCCGAATCCGCTGACCCAGTTGTTCGGCGGCGAGCCATCGGGCTGCGGATCGGCCCAGAGATACCAATCGCGGTGGCGTGCGGTACGCGACGATCGGGCGTCGACGAACCACGGATGCTGATCACTCGTGTGGTTGGGCACGAAGTCGAGGAGGATGCGAATCCCGCGCCGATCGGCCTCCGCGATCAGCTCGTCGACGTCGGCATCGGTTCCGAGATCAGGCTGCACGAGCCGGTAATCGGAAACGTCGTAGCCCCAGTCTTCGTTGGGTGATCGCGTGATCGGGCTGAGCCAGATGCCGGCGATGCCCAACCGTTCGAGGTAGTCGAGCCGCTCGATGATCCCGCGCAGATCACCGACGCCGTCGCCGTTCGAGTCGGCGTACGACGCGGATAGATCTGGTAGAGAACGCCCGCTTTCCACCACGGCTGATCGTCGTCCGCGCCCGCATTGCTCATCGACGGAAGCTACCGACTCCTACCAACCGACGACGCGAAGACAGGACTGCCATCGCGGAGCGCATCCTTGGCCCGCAATGACAGTCCTGTAACCATGGCCCGTTAGCTCACGAGCAGCCGCTGGTGCTGCCGCAGCTCGGGCAGGCGTGACACGAACCGGCGCGCTGCATGATGTCACCACAGACGTGGCAGAGCACGACTTCGCGCTCCCTCGCCTTCGGTGCCGGCAGCGCCGGAGGTGCCGCTGCGCTCGCTTCGGCCTCCGCCTTCTGTTGCATCTCGAACATCACTGACGGCGCCCGGTCTTCGGGCGGAAGGTCCATCGACGACGCGCTCGGCATCGCCGCTTCGTCGACACCGGGCAACGTCTGCTGCAAGCGCTCCCCGACCGTACGGATCCCGAGCGCTTCGCGCTTGTCGGTTTCCATGTACTCCACGGCCATCCGCCGGAAGATGTAGTCGACGAGGCTCGACGCGAACCGGATGTCGGGATCGTCGGTCATGCCCGCGGGCTCGAAACGCATGTTCGTGAACATCTCCACGAACGCCTCGAGCGGGACGCCGTACTGGAGGCCGTGACTCACCGAGATCGCGAACGCGTCCATGATGCCGGCGAGGGTCGAACCCTGCTTCGCGACCTTGAGGAACAGCTCACCCGGACGACCGTCTTCGTACTCGCCCACCGTCACGTAACCATGGCAATCGGCGACCCGGAACGAGAAGGTGCGGCTGCGACGCGTCCGCGGCAGCTTCTGACGAACCGGCTCCTGCACGATCACGGTCTCGACGATGCGCTCGATCTGCGCGCCGACTCCCGACGCCGCGTCGGTACCCACTTCCTTCTGCGTCGACAACGGCTGGCCGACCTTGCAGTTGTCGCGGTAGAGCGCAACTGCCTTGAGGCCGAGCCGCCACGACTCGAGGTACACGTTCTCGACCTCTTCGACGGTCGCTTCCTCGGGCAGGTTCGCCGTCTTGCTGATCGCACCGCTGATGAACGGCTGCACCGCACCCATCATCCGGATGTGACCCATGTAGTGGATCGTGTTGTCGCCCATCGAGCAGGCGAACACCGGCTGGTGCTCCGACTTGAACGCCGGCGAACCCAAGATCGTCTTGTGCTCGTCGATGTAGTTGATGATCACGTCGATCTCGGCATCGCTGTAGCCGAGGTTGCGCAGTGCACGCGGCACGGTCTGGTTGACGATCAACATCGTCCCGCCGCCCACGAGCTTCTTCGCCTTCGTGAGCGCGAGGTCGGGCTCGATGCCGGTGGTGTCGCAGTCCATCATCAACCCGATAGTGCCCGTTGGGCGCCAGAACTGATGCCTGGGAATTTCGGACGCCGTACGCCTCGCCCAGCTCGACCGCGGAGTCCCATGACTGCTGGGCCGCGCCGAGCAGATCCGGCGGGACGAGGGTCTCGTCGATCTTGGCGGCTTCCTTGCGGTGCATCCGCAGCACGTTCAGCATCGGCTCCTGGTTGTCGCGCGTAGCCGGCGAACGGACCCATGCGAGCGGCGGTGCGGGCGCTGGTCGCGTACGCGTGGCCGGTCATCAGCGCGGTGATCGCCGCGGCCCACGAACGACCCGCGTCGGAGTCGTAGGGCATGCCGAGCGCCATGAGCAGCGCGCCGAGGTTCGCGTAGCCGAGGCCGAGCTGGCGGAAGGTGCGGCTGTTCTCGGCGATCGACTCGGTCGGGTAGTCGGCGTTGCCGACGATGATCTCCTGCGCGGTGAACATCACCTCGACCGTGTGCTGGAACCCCTCGACGTCGAACTTGTCGTCGGTGCCGAGGAACCGCAGCAGGTTGATGCTCGCGAGGTTGCACGCCGAGTTGTCGAGGTGCATGTATTCGGAGCACGGGTTGCTCGCGTTGATCCGGCCCGTGTTCGACGCGGTGTGCCAACGGTTGATCGTCGTGTCGAACTGCATGCCCGGGTCGGCGCACTCCCACGCCGACTGCGCGATCTGGTGCATGAGGTCGCGGGCCTTCAACGTCTTCACCGGCTCGCCGGTCTTGACCGCCTTGAGCTGCCAGTCACGATCGTCGACGACGGCCTGCATGAAATCGTCGGTGACGCGCACCGAGTTGTTCGCGTTCTGGTACTGGATCGAATGGCTGTCGCTGCCGTCGAGGTCCATGTCGAAGCCCGCGGCCTGCAACGCGCGGGCCTTGCGCTCCTCGATCGCCTTGCACCAGATGAACTCCTCGACGTCGGGGTGATCCGCGTTGAGGATGACCATCTTGGCGGCGCGGCGGGTCTTGCCCCCCGACTTGATCGTGCCGGCCGACGCGTCGGCGCCGCGCATGAAGCTCACCGGGCCCGACGCGGTGCCGCCGCCCTTGAGCAACTCCTCCGACGAGCGGATCTTCGACAGGTTCATGCCCGCGCCCGAACCGCCCTTGAAGATCGTTCCCTCTTCCCGGTACCAGTTGAGGATCGCGTTCATCGTGTCGTCGACGGCGAGGATGAAGCACGCGCTCCGCCTGCTGCGGCACGCCCTTCACGCCGATGTTGAACCACACCGGCGAGTTGAAGGCGGCGCGCTGGTGCACGAGGATGTACTTCAGCTCGTCGCGGAACGCTTCGGCTTCCTCGTCGTCGACGAAGTAGCCGTCCTTGATGCCCCAGTCGGTGATCGTGTCGGCGACCCGATCGATCACCTGGCGCAGCGACATCTCGCGCTCGGCGGTGCCGAGGGTGCCCCGGAAGTACTTCTGGGCGACGATGTTGGTGGCGTTCACCGACCACGTCGTCGGGAACTCCACATCGGACTGGAAGAAGGCGTCTCCGCCGTCTTTGAAGTTCGGGATGCGCGAGTCACGGCTGCTCCCACTCGACGGTGTCGTAGGGATGGGTTCCCGCGGTGGTGAAGTGGCGGCGGATCCCGATTCCGAGCTGCTGCGGCGCCTTGGCCATGTGTGTTCCCCCTGATGCGGTCTCGGCCCTCTGCGAGGGGTGTACGGGGAGCTTGTGGCGGTGCTTCATCAACCACAAGATCTTGTGCCCTGCGGGTCGTCCGACCGCGACAGGAAGGGTATTACATCACTGTCATTCGCCGGCCGCAAGACTCTTCGCGCGCCATCGCGCCTGGTCAGGGGCCGTTCGCGAAGATTCGCATTTGTGCACGCGTGCACAAGCCGACGGACCGGAGCGACGGGCCACGGAGCCGCGAAATACCCCTATCGGAGGGCGATACCGTTGCCACCGTGCGCTGCCCGTTCTGCCGAGAGAACGACGACAAAGTCGTCGATTCGCGCGCCGGAGAGGACGGCGCCGCGATCCGGCGCCGGCGCGAATGCCTCGCCTGCGGGCGACGGTTCACGACGTACGAGCGGCTCGACGAGCACGGCGTCATGGTCGCGCAAGCGGGACGAGACCCACGAGCCGTTCGACCGCGAGAAGCTCCGCAACGGCCTCGAGCGCGCCGCGACCGGCCGGCTCGACGAGCACGCCATCGACGACGCTCGCCGGCGAGATCGAGGAGCAGCTGCGCGCCGAAGGCGGCGAGATCGGGAGCGACCGCATCGGCGTCACCGTGCTCGAGCGCTTGCGCGGCCTCGATCACGTCGCGTACTTGCGGTTCGCGTCGGTGTACAAGGGCTTCGAGGATCTCGCCGACTTCGAGCGCGAAGTGGTGGAGCTCCAGAAGACGACCGAACCGAAGCGACGTCAGCCCAACTGACATCTCCCCAGCTCACCGCGCGTGAGCTGACCGGACGCGCACACACCGTCGGACTGCTCGCCGCGCACATCACGACACCGGCGACCGAAATCGACTCGCCGGGCTGCAGGTCGGACGCCCCCGCTCGCCGCGCCACGCGTCGACGACTTGGACGCGGATCGGCGTTCGGCGCGAGCCGCTCGTGCGATCGACCAGAGCGTGTCGCCGGGCTGACGAGCGACGTACGGTGTGCATGCGGGCTGCGCCCGGGGGGTGGTGGTGGTACCCCCGAGCGCAGCGCCCGCATGCGCCGCCGTCAGCACGATGCCCAAGCCGAGCGACGTGGCGACGAGGCGTCGACGCCAGTAGACGGCGCGCTTGCTGCGCGTCACTCGGGGGCTGGGCTGACGGTGAACAACGAGAACGCGCTCCGGCGCGACCGAGTGAAGGAACAACAGTGTCTGGAAACACGTAGTCGGGAACCGGCGTAGTCGGGAACGAGTCGGAGCGGAACGACGCGGGCGCGACGTGGCAGGTAGTCGTACTCGGGGCGGAACTTGCAGGACTGCGACCATGTGAAACCTCTTTCGGACCTGCGCGAGGAGGTTCGCCGGAACCCGTCCTCGAGATCAAACCATCCGGGTGAGACACTCACTTTGGACGAACAGACGTTCGATGTCAAGGGAAAATACGAACGGGTGTTTGCCCCGAACGCGTGATCGTGTTACCGTCCCTCCATGGCCGCACGCCCCGCTCCCACGCCCGCTCCCGCCCCCACCGGGGGTCCGCTCACCGCCCGCCAGCGGCAGGTGCTCGAGTTCATCGACTCCGAGGTGCGCCAGCGGGGCTACCCGCCGAGCGTCCGGGAGATCGGCGACGCGGTCGGTCTTTCCTCGCCGTCCACGGTGCACGCCCACCTCGCTGCGCTCCAGGACAAGGGCTACCTCCGCCGCGACCCGAGCAAGCCCCGGGCGATCGAGGTCACCCTCGAGCCGTCCACCGGTGCCGACGCCGATCGCCGCCCGGTTCGTCACGTCCCGCTGCTCGGCGACGTTGCCGCCGGTACCGGTGTGCTCGCGGTCGAGCAGGTCGAAGAGCTGGTGCCCGTGCCCGAGGATCTCACCGGCGACGGCGAGCTGTTCATGCTGCGCGTGCGCGGCGAGTCGATGATCGACGCCGGCATCTTCGACGGTGACTTCGTCGTCGTGCGCGTGCAGCCGTCGGCCGACAACGGCGACATCGTCGTGGCGGGCATCCCCGGCGAAGAGGCGACGGTCAAGACGTTCTTGCGCAAGCGCAACAAGATCGTGCTCCGCCCCGCGAACGAGACGATGGAAGATCTCGTGTTCGAGCCGGACGACGTCAGGATCTACGGCAAGGTCGTCACGTTGCTGCGCCGGATCTAGTCGAGTCGACTCGAAGTTCGGTGGAGCGGACGCGTCCGCGGACGCGTCCGTTTCTCAAATCGGTCCGTTATCGGGCCGGCACCCAACCTCGGGGTGTGATGAGCGGGAGATCGAGATAGGTCACGATCCCCGGCTGCGCGCGACATACGTGCGGGATCGCGTTGATCGCGGGCAGCGCGGTCATGATCATGCCGAGCACCATGTAGTCGCTGAACGACTTCGCGGGGAAGTCGGCGGCGGGATAGACCTCGAGCTTCGTGCGCACGCACGGTTGGCCCTGGATGTCGACGATGTAGCCGTGCTCGACCTTCCAATCGGGTTCGAGGGTGCCGGCCCTTGCGCCACCGGGCGTCGAGTGACACCACTACCCGACCGTCGTGCATCCCCTGCCAGCGCACCGCGACGCCGGCGACGCAGCCGGCGGGAATCGACCACGAGCCGAGATCGAGATCCTCGGTCGTCTGCGCGTACTCCGCGACGCAACGCACGGAGTCGAGCCGCAAGCCCGAGCGCATCGGCAACGAGCCGGACCGCGTCGCCGAACACCTTCGTGCCGGCCTCGGTCATCGCCGGCAGTCCCGGATCATCGATCGGGCGGGCGAAACCGACCGGCAACTCGGTTTCGGGAGAGTCGTATCCGGTCGAGTCGACCGACTCGGTGATCGTGATCGAGTCGATGCGGTCGCAGAGCCCGGCCGAGACGATCCCGAGCAGGTTCGCGAGGCCGGGATTCATGCCGGTGCCGAACAGGGAGCTCTGCCCGCGTTCGCAGGCGTCGGCGAGCTGGGTGCGATCGTCGGGCAGCAGCGAGTCGCCGGTGATGAACGCCGGCGGTGGTCACGACGTTCACGCCCGACTCGAGGATCTGCACCAAGTCGGAGATGTTCGGCCACTTCGGGTTGTAGACGACGCAGTCGGGCTTCAGCGCGAGCAACGCGTCGATGTCGTTCGTGGCGGACGACGCCGGCCGCGGTCGATTCCGCACAGCTCCCCCACGTCTTGGCCGACCTTGTCGGGCGACCACGCGTAACACCCGACCAGCTCCAACTGCGGGGTTGGCGAGCACGGCGAGCACCGATCTGCGGCCGACGTTGCCGGTCGTCCACTGCACGACTCGAAGCGGGCGCGTTGTCGTTGGCCATGCCCCTGGCTACCGCTCAGGCGACGAAGGCCGCAAGCACGCGGAGGCATTGTTCGAGCTCGGCCCGCTCGACGAACTCGTCGGCCGTGTGTGCGAGCTCTGGATCGCCCGGGCCCGAAGTTGACTGCCGGAATGCCGTTCTGGGTGAAGCGGGCGACGTCGGTCCAGCCGAGCTTGGGGCGGACATCGAGCGTCCCCGACTGGATCAGGTCGGTGATGAGCGGATGCGCTGAGGTTCGGCGGGGCCGCGGGCGACGCGCTGACGATCTTGACCTCGTCGGCGTCGTCGACGAACAGCGCGCGGTCTCCGCGAGCGCCTCCTCGAACGTGCATGCGGGCGCGTAGCGGCGGTTCACGACGATCTCGCACCGATCGGGCACGACGTTGTTGGCGATCCCGGCCTTCATCTTCACGACCTGGAGCGACTCCCGGTAGTCGAGGCCGTCGACCGTGACCGTCGGCGCCTCGTACGCGGCGATCCGGGCCAGCATCGGCGCGGCCGCGTGCACCGCGTTCATCCCCATCCAGGGCCGGGCCGAGTGCGCACCGGGCGCCGAGAAACGTGAGCTTGGTGTGGATCGTGCCCTGGCAGCCCGCTTCGATCCACCCCCCGGTCGGCTCGAGCAGGATCGCCAGGTCGCCGGCGACGAGATCCGGACGCTCGGCGAACAGCCGACGCAGCCCGTTGTGCTCGTCGGCGACTTCTTCGCCGTCGTAGAAGCACAGCGTCACGTCGCGGCGCGGCGAGTCGCCAGCGTCGGCCGCGAGCTCCAGCAGCACCGCGAGCCCGCCCTTCATGTCGGCGGCGCCGAGACCGTGCACCGTGTCGCCGTCCCGGCGGGGCGTCGCGTTGCTATTCGCGGGCACGGTGTCGAGGTGGCCGCCGAGCACGACCCGTTCCGGCGCGCCGCTGTTCGTGCGCGCGACCACATTGGCGCCGAGCCGCGTGATTTCGAGGTGCGGGGCGCGATCGCGCAGCGGTGCCTCGACGATGTCGGCCAGCGCGGCTTCGTCGCCGCTCACCGACGGCACCGCGCAGAGCGTTCTCGGTCAGCTCGAGCAGATCGGCCATCAGAAACACCCGATCAGAGACGACATCGTGCTCACGCAGCAGCGCGTTGAGCTTGAGCTTGTCGTGCTCTTCGCCCTCGGCCAAGGTGCGCAGGATCAGCGCGCAGGGCAAGCCGAACGTGCCGCCCGGGAACTCCTTCATGCGCGTGCCCTGCACCACAACCGCTCGTTCGGGGATGACGCCGCGGGCCACCTCTTCGCCGGTATTCGGAGTCGATGACCGGCGTGTTCGACGTGAGGATGAGACCGGCGCCGAGCTTCGCGCCCTTCCGTACCCGCGCGCCGTTGACGATCATGCAGCGCGAGCCGATGAAGCAGTCGTCTTCGATCACGACCGGCGCCGCTTCCTTCGGCTCGAGCACGCCGCCGATCCCGACGCCGCCCGACAGGTGCACGTTCTTGCCGATCTGCGCGCACGACCCGACCGTCGCCCAGGTGTCGACCATCGTGCCCTCGTCGACGTAGGCGCCGATGTTCACGTAGCTCGGCATCATCACGACCGTCGGCGCGAGGTAGGCGCCGAAGCGCGCCGACGCGCCGGGCACGACGCGCACGCCGGCCGCCTTGTAGCCCTTCTTGAGCGGGAGCTTGTCGACGTACTCGAACGGCCCCGCTTCGATGATCTGCATCTCCTGCACCCGGAACCACATCAGGATCGCGAGCTTGGCCCACTCGTTGACGATCACGTCTTCGCCGATCTCGGCGACGCGCACTTCGCCCCGGTCGAGCATCCCGATCACGGAGCGCACCACGTCGTGCGCCTGCGAGATCCATCACGTCACGCCACGCGTCGCCCGCCTCCCACAGCTGCGTGATCGGCTTCTCGAGGTCGGCCACCGGTTCTCCTTGCGGTTCAGCTCGCCGCGTGCGCGAGCCGGTCGAATGCGAGCTCGAACCGCTCGCGCGGTTGCACGAGCGCGACGCGCACGTGATCGGCGCCGCTCGGCACCGTACAGATCTCCGGGCGCGACGAGCAGCCCGGCGGTTTGCGCGAGCTGCGCCGCGATCTCCCAGCCGTCGTCGGCGCCCTCGTTGTCGCGCAGCCAGAGATAGAACGAGCACGGGCCGCCGTCGTGCACGAGGCCGAGCGGCGCGAGCGCGTCGAGCGCGAACGCCCGCCGCTCCGCGTACCGGGCGCGTTGCACATTCACGTGATCGTCGTCGCCGAGTGCGGCCACCGCCGCGGCTTGCATCGGAACCGGCGCCATGAGTCCCGCGTGCTTGCGCGTCTCGACGAGATATTCGACGAGCTCGGGATCGCCCGCGTAGAAGCCGACCCGCATCCCGGCCAGGTTCGAGCGCTTCGACAAGACTGTGCATCGCGAGCACACCGCTGAGCCGCCCGAGAGAATCGTTGCCGGTTCGGGTGCGTACTCGGCGTAACACTCGTCGCTCGCGACGATGATGCCGCGCTCGCGCGCCCACTCGGCCGTCGCTCGCGAGCTGCTCGCGAGTCGCCACCGACGAAGTGGGGTTGCCGGGCTCGTTCACCCAGAGGAGGAGCGCGCGTTCGGCGTCGGCTTCGGCGATGCTCGACAGATCGAGATGCCATTCGCGCGTCGAGCGCGACCGGGACCGCGCGGCAGCCGGCCAGGATCGCGCCCATCTCGTAGCTCGGGTACGCGACCGCCGGATACAACACGGTGTCGCGTTGCGGGTTCCGCAGGCGCAGCAGGTGCGGCAACGTACGGCGACGAGCTCCTTGGTCCCGACACACGCACCGACATGCGCGGCTTCGACCTCAACGCCGAAACGGCGGCGGATCCAGCCGGCGGCGGCCTCCCGCAGCGCCGCGCTGCCGGCGGACGCCGGGTATCCCATCGAGTTCGAGAGCGCGGCCGCGGCGGCTCGCTCTGCGACTTCGGGAACCGGATCGCACGGCGTGCCGATCGAACAGTCGACGACTCCGCCGGGCATCGAATCGGCGAGCCGCTCGAGCGCGCGCAGCCGGTCGTACGGGTACGGAGGCGGGACGAAGCCCACGGCTGGATCGGCGACCATGCGGAGCGGAGCCTAAACGGGTCATTGCGTGAACTCGGCGAAATGACCGACGGCGTTGCGCGGGGAGGCGCGCTCGCACCCGGGTCCCTTCGTCGTCGTGCACTTCGACCAACACCTCGCCCGAACGGTGCAGCGCCGCGAGCACATCGGCGCGGTCGTAGGGAACGAAGCACTCGATGATCGCGGCTTGGCTCGCGAGCCGGTCCCCGATCGTCGTCAGCAGGTCGCCGATGCCGGTGCCGGTCGCGGCAGAGATCGCCACGGAGTCGGGATGCGCCGCGCAGTCGTCGCGCATGGTCTCGGGATCGGCGAGATCAGCCTTGTTCCACACCAGCTGCACGGGCACATCGCCCGCTTCGATCTCGCGCAAGACGGTCTCGACCGCGGCGATCCGCCCGTCGGCGTCGGGTGAGCTCGCGTCGACGATGTGCAACAACAGATCGGCGTCGACGACCTCTTCCAACGTGGAACGAAACGCGTCGACGAGTTGATGCGGAAGCCGGCGCACGAACCCCACCGTGTCGGACAGCAACACCGTCTCGCCGCCGGGAAGGCGCAGCCGCCGGGTCGTCGGGTCGAGCGTCGAGAACAGCTGGTTCTCGACGAGCACCCCGGCGTGCGTGAGCTGGTTGAGCAGCGTCGACTTCCCCGCGTTCGTGTAGCCGACCAACGCAACCGTCGGGAGATCGCGCCGGCGCCGGGCCTTGCGCTGCGTGTGCCCGGGTGGCGCCGAGATCGCGCAGGTCCCGTTCGAGTCGTTGGATGCGCTGCAGGAGTCGCCGGCGGTCGACCTCGAGCTGGGTCTCACCCGGACCTCGGGTTCCGATGCCAGCACCCTGCTGACTGAGCTGCGTACCGCGACCGCGCAGCCGCGGCAGCCGGTAGCGCAGTTGCGCGAGCTCGACCTGCACCGCGCCCGTCCTGGCTCGTCGCGTGCTGGGCGAAGATGTCGAGGATCAGCGCGACGCGATCGACGACGTCGACCTTGAACAGCGTTTCGAGGTTTCGCTGCTGCGACGGCGAGAGCTCGTCGTCGACGATCACGACGTCGATGTCGAGCGATCCACCAGCTCGTGCAGCTCGTCGGCTTTGCCCTTCCCGACGTAGGTCGCGACGGTCGGGAGTACGCCGGCGTTGCAGCACCGACTTCGACCGGTTCCGCGCCGGCAGTGTCGACGAGGAGCGCGAGCTCGGCGATCGACGCTTCCGCGTCCTCGGCCGTCGAACCCGACGCCCGCACCCACGAGCAGCGCCCGTTGGCGGAGGCGCTCGAGGTCGACCTCGGTCGCGGTGAGCCGGCGGCGCTGCCGTCCGGCTTGGGCGCGCGGCGGAGTCATCCGGTGGGACGGGCCAATGACTCGAGCAGCGACTCGCGCGGCATGACGACGTCGAACACGTGCACGACCGGACCGCCGAGCCGCACGTTCTCGCCGAGCGCGACCGTGAGCGAACCGCCGAGCACGTCGACCTGCACGTCGTTCGCCCACGAGACCGCGCCGATGCGCGACCGCGGCCGACGCGCACGCGCCGGTTCCGCACGACTGCGTCTCGCCCACGCCCCGTTCCCACACTCGCATCCCAAGCCGGTCGTCGCCGGTGACCGCGATGAACTCGACGTTCATGCGGCGCGGGAACAGCGCGATCGTGCTCGATCCGCGGGCCGTGCGCGGTGACCGGGAACGGTCGCGGGATCGTCGACCACGATGACGAAGTGCGGGTTGCCGACGCCGGCCGCGTCGCCGCGATAGGTCGTGCCGTCGACGAGCACTTCGAGATCGAAGGGCGAAAGCACGTCGACCGGAATCCGGGCCGGGTCGAAGGTGACCTCGCCCATGTCGACGTCGGCCGCGATCACGTCGCCCCACGTATCGCGCTCGATCCGATATCTGGCGGCGGCCGGCCGCGGTGTCGACCACGAGCTCGTCGCCGCGGAGCAGCCCGGCTCGCGCCGCGACCCACGCCAGGCATCGGACGCCGTTGCCGCTCATCTCGGCCCGGCCGCCATCGGCGTTGACGAGCGACATCGAGCAGTCGGCGCCATTGCGTCCGGGGCCGATCGTGATGAGCCCGTCGGCGCCGATGCCCGCGGTGCCGATCGCACAGCGCCGACACGACGACCGCGTCGAGCTCGGGTTCGATCGGCGTCGAGCTCGACCTGCACCAGGAAGTCGTTGCCCGGTTGCGTGGAGCTTGGCCAACCGCAGATCGCTCATGACACCGCCGTGCCGCAGCGGCTCCGCGTCGCGCCACTCGTGCATCGCCGCGTCGGCGAGATCGGCGGTCGGCCGTGCTCCCGTCGATCCAACTGCACGCGCGGATCACGCCCGAACCACGATGCGCTGCCGGCGGGCGAAGCGGCGCGTGCGCCGGACCGCGGCGTCGAACGCGTCGTCGAGTGTCGGAATCTCACCCGCGAAGTGCGCGAGCAGCTCGCGGTACCCGATCGCCTCGCGGGCCGTGCGCGACAACGACCGCGGCCGGAAGATCCGCCAACGCCCGGACCTCTTCGACGAGGCCGATGCGACGCATCGCGTCGAACCGGGCTCGCGATGCGCGCCGCGAGCATCGCGAGCCGGGAACGCGACGCCGTAGCATCGTCACCGAGATCGCCGGCGGCCGGATATTCGTCGATACCCGGACCGAACGACGAGAACTGGCGGCCGGTGAGCTCGATCACCTCGAGCGCGCGCACGATGCGCCGGCGGTTGCCCGGCTCCATGCGCGCGGCTGCGACCGGATCGAGCTCGATGAGCCGCCGGTAGGCCTCGACCGAAGCCGGCGTCGCTTCTGCACCGATGCATCGAGCCGGTCGCGAATCGACGGATCGGTCGGCGGGATCTGCAGATCGTCGACCACCGCCCGCACGTAGAGACCGGTGCCCGCCGACGAGCAACGCCCGCTGCCCGCGCGCTTCGATATCGGCGATCGCGGCGCGCGCGCAGACCTGCGTGCGCTGCACCGACCACTCCTCAGCTCGGATCGGCGACGTCGACGAGATGGTGCACGACCTCGGCGACGCTCGGCGCGGGTCGGTTTGGCGGTCCCGATGTCGAGGCCGCGGTACACCTGCATCGAGTCGAGCGACACGATCTCGACGTCGCCCGCGAGCTCGCGCGATGGCGAGCGCCAGTGCCGACTTGCCCGACGCGGTCGGTCCGACGAGCGCGAGGTGTCGAGTCAAACGACTGCTACCGGGATGCGAATCCGCCGCCGGGGTGCCGGGCGAACCATCGCGACCAACTCGCCCCGCATCCAGTGCGGCGCGGTCGTTCGTGACCCGGACGTGTACGAGGTCACCGCCGTGCACCGCGAGCGCGTCGGCGTCGCCATCGAGCTGGGCGCGAAGTGCAGCAGCTTGTTGTGGCGGGTGCGGCCCGACCACATCGCCGGGTCGGTCTTGGACGGCCCGTCGACCAGCACTTCTTCGACCCGGCCGATGCCGCGCCGCGTGCTTCGCCTTCGCGCTCCCCTCCACCACATCCATGAGGCGCGTTCCATCCGCGTCCTTGATCGACTTCGGGCGCGACGAAGTCGTCGGTCATCGTCGCGGCTTCGGTGCCCTCGCGCGGCGAGAACACGAACGTGTACACGGAGTCGTAGTGCGCGGCCTCGACGACCTCGAGCGTGCGCTGCGAAGTCGTGCGTCGGTCTCGCCCGGGAAGCCGACGATGATGTCGGTGGTGACCGCGAGATCATCGATCGCGGCGCGGGCGGCGGCGAGCCGTTCCAGGTAGCGCTCGGCGGTGTAGCCACGGTGCATGCGCGCCAGCGTGCGGTCACTCCCCGACTGCAACGGCAGGTGCAGGTGCTCGCACACGCTCGCGCACTCGGCCATCGCCGCGATCGTCTCGAGGCGAAGGTCCTTGGGGTGCGGCGACGTGTAGCGGATGCGCTCGATGCCGTCGACCGCGTCGATCGGCGCGCAGCAGATCGGCGAACTGCGGGCGGTACTGCCCGGCACCGAGATCGCGGCCGTAGGAGTTCACGTTCTGGCCGAGCAGGGTGATCTCGACCACACCGTCGCGGGCGAGCTCTTCGACCTCGTGCACGATGTCGCCCATGCGGCGGCTGACTTCTTTGCCCCGCACCGACGGCACGATGCAGAACGCGCACGAGTTGTCGCAGCCGATCTGGATCGTGATCCACGCCGCAGTGGTCGACCTCACGCCGGGCCGGCAGCGCCGACGGATACGCGTCGTGCTCTTCGAGGATCTCGACCAGCGGACCCTCGGCGCGTGCCCGGGCCAGGAGCTCGGGCGCGCTGGCCAGGTTGTGCGTGCCGAACACGACATCGACGTGCGGCGCGCGCTCCCGCACGAGACTCGCGGTCCTTCTGGGCGAGGCAACCGCCGACCGCGATCTGCAGATCGGGCCGGCGATTCCTTCAGCTCCTTGAGCCGGCCGAGGTGCCCGTAGAGCTTGTTGTCGGCGTTCTCGCGGATGCAGCACGTGTTGAGCACGACCACGTCGGCCGATCTCGAGGTCGTCGGTCGGCTCCATGCCGTCGTTCGACGAGCAGCCCGGCGATTCGCTCGGAGTCGTGCTCGTTCATCTGGCACCCGTAGGTGCGTACGAAGAAGCGGCCGGTCACGGCGGCCAGTGTACGAGGGCGGGCCGAACCGCCCGTCGCCATAACCGGGCCCGACGAGCTGACGAGCGTGAGCCCGGCTCTTCCTGGCCCGGGCCCACGTCGATTCACTCGCCCACTCGACAGCGTCGCTATTTAGCTGTCGACCTCGACCTCGGCTTCTTCGGCGTCTTCGGCAGCAGGTCGATCTCGTCGACCTCGCCGATTCCGCTGGCGATCTTCACCTTCTCGCTGATCTCGAACATCATGTCGACGTTCTCGGAGAGGAACGTCTTCACGTTCTCCCGGCCCTGGCCGAGCTGCTCACCCTCGTAGGTGAACCAGGCGCCCGACTTCTTGACGATGCCGAGATCCACGGCGACGTCGAGGAGCGAGCCCTCACGGCTGATGCCCTTGCCGTACATGATGTCGAACTCGGCCTGCTTGAACGGCGGCGAGGTCTTGTTCTTGACGACCTTCACCCGCACGCGGTTCCCGACCGCTTCCGCGCCGTCCTTGATCGTCTCGATGCGGCGGATGTCGAGCCGGACCGACGAGTAGAACTTCAACGCCCGGCCGCCCGGCGTGGTCTCCGGCGAACCGAACATCACACCGATCTTCTCCCGCAGCTGGTTGATGAAGATGGCGATCGTGCGCGACTTGTTGAGGTTGCCGGTGAGCTTGCGCAGCGCCTGGCTCATCAGCCGGGCCTGCAAGCCCATGTGGCTGTCGCCCATCTCGCCCTCGATCTCGGCGCGGGGCACGAGCGCGGCCACGGAGTCGATGACGAGCACGTCGAGCGCGCCCGACCGGATCAGCATGTCGGCGATCTCGAGACCCTGCTCACCCGTGTCGGGCTGGCTGATCAGCAGATCGTCGACGTTCATGCCGATCGCCCGGCCGTAGACCGGGTCCATGGCGTGCTCGGCGTCGATGTACGCGCACGTTCCGCCGTTGCGCTGGGCCTCGGCGACCACGTGCATCGCCAGCGTCGACTTACCCGACGACTCGGGGCCGAAGATCTCGACGATGCGTCCCCGCGGCAGGCCGCCGATCCCGAGCGCGAGGTCGAGCGCGAGGGCACCCGTGGGAATGGCTTCGATGCCGACGTTGCCGCGCTCGCCCAACTTCATGATCGAGCCCTTGCCGTACTGCTTCTCGATTTGCCCGAGTGCCATCTCGAGCGCCTTCTCCCGGTCCACTTCGAAACCCCTTTTCTGCCTCTTCGGCCTTGTCGTAGTTGGCGGGGAAGCCGTCGAGTCGGAACCTAACGAGGGGGTGCGACACTGACGGGCTGGGCGTGGAATCCCACGCATGTAAGTAGTGTAAGCGAACAGACGTTCGGACTACAAGCACCCTCCGGCGGCAATACATCCGCACTACTTCCTCACGCACCGTGAGACCGGCCTCACCTTTTGGTCCACCGATGCCGAACACAGGGATGGGTGCCGACATCCCACCCGTCATTACTGGCCGGCCGTGAGGCCGACCTGGTCTGCAAGCTCGTACGTGCAAGGGCCGGACCCCCCTTTGCGACGGCGGTGCCTCTAGCGGCGATGCCTCCTTCGTACGAAACGAGCTCTCATGACCACTCCCTCTGTGGCGAGCCACCGCGTCGCGCGGCGCTTGGCGACCGCATTCATCGCAGCCGCCACCACCACCGGCACCCTGCTCCTCGCCCTGTCACCCGCGCGGCGCGGCGATCGTCCCGACGGTCCCGCTCGGCACCGCGGCGAAGTACGCGGTGTTGGGGCACAGCACCGTGACCAACACCGGAACCACGGTTATCGAGGGCAGCGTCGGCCTCTCACCCGGCCCGTCGATCACCGGATTCCCGCCCGGCATCATCGTGCCGCCGGGTGTCATCGACGCGACGAACGCCGCGGCCGCGGAAGGCCAAGCCGCAGTCACCAATGCGTACACGAACGCGCACGGCCGCTCCATCACCGCGACGACCGCGGCCGACCTCGCCAACGACCATCTCGGTGCCGGCGTATACGCCGGCCCCGCCCACGGCGCGCTGCAACTCACCGGGCCATTGGTGCTCGACGGCGCGGGCGATCCGACCTCCGTGTTCATCTTCCAGACGGACTCTTCGCTCACGACCGCGTCCAGCAGCACCGTGACGCTCGTCAACGGCGCGCAGGAATGCAACGTCTTCTGGCAAGTCGGCAGCTCGGCCACGCTCGGAACCGGATCGGTCTTCCGCGGCAACATCCTTGCGCTCGCTTCGGTGACGGTGACGACGGGTGTCGTCGTGCACGGCCGCGCGTTCGCAAGCACAGGTGCAGTCACGCTCGACAGTGACGTGTTCGCGCGACCCACGTGCGCGACGACGACCCCGACGACCGCACCGGGTGGTGGCACACCGAGCTCACTCCCCGGCGGCGTGACGGCTTCGACACTCCCGGGTGGCGGAACCGCATCGACCCTTCCCGGCGGCGGAACTGCATCAACGCTTCCCGGTGGCGGAACGGGCACGACCGTTCCCGGTAGCGCCACACCGACCTTGCCCGGCACACCTCCGGGGCGCCCTGGTGTTCCCGGCGTGACCGGTCCCCCGCGTACCGGAGGCGTGCCGTTGCACGACGCCGGCTTCCCGTGGTTCGCGGCATTGTTCGCCGCCCTGTTCGGGACGGCGGCGTTCGGCGGAACGCTCCGCGCGCGACGCGCGCTCGCGATCCGAACGGCGAGCATCCGATGCACACGAACTCCTCACGATGACACGACGTTCTCTGAGGTACGGCATCGCCACGATCGCACTGGTCGTGGCGATGACCGCGTGCGGTGGAAGCTCTCCGCACGCGACGACCGCGCCCGTCGTTCCCAAGCGCACGGCAGCTGAGCACGACGATGCCGAAGGCCCGGCCCGGCCATCCTCTGTTCGTTCCCGCCGCGCTCACCAAGAAGGGACTCGGCCTGCGGGCCGGCCCGGTCGCGGTGCCGCTACTCCTCGAGATCCCGAAGCTCGACGTCAACGCGTCGGTGCTCGGCGTGGGGATCGCGAAGGACGACGCGATGGACGCGCCCGAGGGTCCCCGCGCCGACCCGGTTTGGCAACAGGCATTCTGGTACCGCGGCAGTGCGATACCCGGCGCGCGCAGCACGGCATTGATCGCCGGCCACATCGACGGCGGCGTCGACGGCAAGGCCGTGTTCGGCCATCTCGGCGACCTGCGCGTCGGCGACGCGATCGTGGTGCACGACACGCGCACCGGACGCGAGGTGCGGTTCGCGGTGACCGCGACGAAGAGCTACACCCTCGCCGAAGCCGCTCAGCCCGCGGTGCTGAAGCGGATCTACGGCGTCGGCCCGGTCGAGGGCAAGTGGGCCCAGCCCTCCGCCGACGGCCTCTCCCACCTGACCCTGATCACGTGTGCGGGAACCTTTCGCAACGGCACCCACGACCACCGCCTCGCCGTGTTCGCCGACCGGACCGCTTGAGGCCGGACCTCTTTGAGCCGAACTCTTCGACACGGCTGCCTTTCCTCAGCAAGGTCTCAGCCGAAAAGGGAAGGCTGAGTCCCGGACCGGCGTTGCTACCGAGACAGGAGGACTTCCCTATGCGTCCTACGTTCCGTCTCGGTCGGATTGCCGGCGTCGAAGTCGGGTTCCATTGGAGCCTGCTCGCGATCGGCGCGCTCCTCGTCGGCTCGCTGGCCGGGACCATGCTCCCGCAGGCCGTCCCGCACGCGCACGGCTCCTACCTCTCGGCCGCGGTGCTCGCGGTCGTGCTGTTCTTCGCGTCGATCCTCGCCCACGAGCTCGCGCACTCGATCGTCGCGCGCCGTCAGGGCCAAACGGTCAACGGCATCACACTCTGGTTGCTCGGCGGCGTATCGGAGCTCGGTACCGAAGCCAAGAATGCGAACGACGAGCTCCGCGTCGCAGTCGCCGGTCCGGCCACGAGCATCGCGCTCGGCGTCCTCTTCGGTGTGATCGCGATCGTCGCCGACGCGGTCCTCCCCGCGGGTGGACTCGTGCCGACCGTCGCCTGGTGGCTCGCGCTCGTCAACGTCGTGCTCGGATTCTTCAACCTGTTGCCCGGCGCGCCGCTCGACGGTGGCCGCGTGCTCTCGGCGTTGCACTGGAAGTTCCGCGGTGATCGCCGCGACGCGCAGGTCGCCGCCGCGCGCTCCGGACGCGTCGTAGGCATGTTGCTCATCGCCGGTTCGTTCTTCTTGCTCTCGACCGGGACCGACGCGCTCATGCCCGCACTGGTCGGCTTCTTCGTGTTGAGTGCGTCACGCCGCGAGGAGAGCACCGCGCGCGTGCTGCGTACGCTCGACGGGCACACCGTCGGCGAGCTCATGCGCCCGCTCGCCGGTCTCCCACCCGAGTGGACCACAGTCGCCGACTTCGGACCGAGTGCAGAGCCCACCCTCGTCGCCGGGTGGGACGGCAACCCGACCGCGCTCCTCCCCCCAGGTGCGGTCTTCGCCGTCCCGCCCGAGGCGAGGGCGCAGGTACAGCTGCGCACGCTCGCGATCCCGCTGGCGAAGTTCTCCCGCGTGCGCGCCGAGGAGTCGGCCACCGACGTGATGGAGAAGGGTCTGCCGGCACTCGTCGACGACGCCGACGGTCGCCCGGTCGGTCTGTTCGGTCTCGACGAGCTGAAGGTCGCAGCCAGAGACGACCCCGTGCTCGCCAAGTCAGCGCGGTAACGGAATCCGCGCCCGCTCGATGTAGCGGGGACCATCGTCACGAAGCTGACTCTCGTACACCGTCAACTCCTCGACGGCCCACGACGCTCCGAACGCTTCGGCGCCGAGTGCGGCCACCGCGGCCCGAAGATCAGTCGGGCCCGCGCACCGGACGAGCGTGAGGTGCGGGACGAACGACCTGGCTTCCGGTTGGAAACCGAGCGGCGTCAACTGCCGAGCGACACCACCCGCGAGACGCTCCAGAACATCGGCGCCTTCGGCCATACCGATCCACAAGATCCGGCCGCGCCGCGCGTTTGGAAACGCGCCCGCACCGCCGAGCCGAACTCGCCCGCCGCGAACGTCGAACCCGTCGAGCGCCGAGACGACCGCGTCGATGTCGGCGTCGTCACCGAGAAACTGCAGCGTGAGGTGCCACTGCGCGGCCGGCGTGACTCGCCCACCGCGGATCTGCAATCCGTGTGTGCGCGTACGAACGATGTCGAGCACGTCGTAGCGGCAACGTCACCGCGACGAACGCGCGTGTCACCTCAAGGCAGCGCGTCGAGCCGTTGCCGCAACAGGTTGAGGAGCGAGATCGTCGAGAACTGACGAACGCGCTCCCGATCGCCGGGCAACCGGGTCGAGACGGTTTCGACCTTGCCGTCGGGTAGCGCGATGCCGAAGCAGACCGTGCCGACCGCAACGCCGTCTTGTTCCGCGGGGCCGGCCACACCGGTCACCGCGATACCGACGTCGGCATCGAGCACCCGGCGCGCGCCTTCGGCCATCTGCGCCGCGCATTCCTCGCTCACGACGAGCTCGGCGGTGACGCCGAGAATGCTGCGCTTCACGTCGGTTGCGTACGCGCCGATCGTCCCGCGGAACGTTTCGCTCGCGCCGGCGACGTTGGCGATGCGCGCGCCGATGAGGCCGCCGGTCACCGACTCCGCGACACCGAGCGTCCACCCGCGCTCGTGCAGCTGGGTGAGCACCGCGTGCTCCATCGTCTCGTCGTCGACCCCGAACACGAGGTCGCCGAGGATCGCGCGGATCTCCTGCTCTTCGTCGGCGACGATCGCCTGCGCGGCCGTTCTTCGGTCTCGCCCTTCGCGGTGATGCGGACGACGAGACCTTCGATACCGCGTGCGAGGAACGCGATCGTGGGGTTGCCCGCAGCTTCGAGCGCATCGAGCCGGTGCGCGACGCTCTCGGCGAGCGCCGACTCCGACGTCCCCCACGTCTTCAGCGAGCGCGAGACGATCGCCGCGACCTCGCCCGAGCGCCGCAGCAGATCGGGGATCACATGGGTAGTGCACCATCTCCTGCATCTCGTACGGGACGCCGGGTACCGCGTACACGTACTTGCCGTCGCCCACCGGACACCGCAGTCCGGGCGCGGTACCGAGCGGGTTGGTCATCGACTCGCCGCCGTCGGGGATGTCGGCCTGGCGCAAGTTGTTCTGCGGCATGTCGCGTAGACGCGAACGGAACATCGTCGCGATGTTCTCCGCGAGGTCCATGTGCCGCACGAGCGGCACGCCCATGAGCTCCGCGATCGCGTCCCGGGTGAGGTCGTCTTGCGTCGGCCCGATGCCGCCGCAGATCAGCACGGAGTCGCTGCGCGACAGCAGATCGCGCAACGCCTCGACGATCCGGGTCTGGTTGTCGCCGATCACCCGGTGCTCGTACGAGTCGATACCCGACGCCGCGAGCTGCTCGCCGATCCACGCACTGTTGGAATCGACGATCTGGCCGAGCAACAGCTCGGTGCCTATCGCAAGAACCTCACATCGCATGCCGGGAAGCTAGTCAGTTCGCGAGGACCGCCGAGAGCTAGCCGCCGAGTGAGCAGGCGGCAACGGTCGGGCAGGCCGAGTTCAGGATCTGGTAGCCGTTGACCGTCACGATGGTCACCGTGTTCGCCGTCTGCAGCGCGCCCTGAATGATGAGCACGTTGCCGCTCGGAAGTACGAAGCCGGTCGGGAACTGGGTCTCGAAACTGCCCGGCTGGTTGAAGGTGGTCGAGTCCTTGGGCGCGAGAAAGGTCGGCGCCGCGGACGTGCCCGTGCCTCGGTAGAAGTTGACCGAGAAGGGAAAGACGTCCGAAGCGCTGTTCGACAGCTTCATCGACGTGATCACGAGCGCGTGGCCGGCCGGTGGTGTGAGGATCGCGCACTGTTTCGTGGGCGTGGCGTCGCTCAGCCCGAACACGTTGGTGTACATGTCGACCGGATTCGCCGCCCGCACCGCGCCGCTCACCGAGACCGAGCCGGTCACACCGAGCGGCCCGTTCGGATGCGTCTGCAGTTGGCCGGTACTCGTGACCTTCGTGTGCACGCCGGAGGTCGCGTCGGTGATGAAGCTGTTGGTTCCGGACACCGCCCAAGCGCCGACCGGGAACAAGATCGTCACCAGCGCGATGCAGATGATCGTGGTGAGTTGGCGACCCGAAAACGGGCCCCACGTGCGCGCGACCGTGCGATCAGCTTCGACCGGTCCAACCATGAGCGCTCCCCTGGAACACCGGCGAAGCCTGTGCGTCGCAGGGGTCGATCGACAGTCGACCATGACCAGACCGCACCGTACTCCGCCGGAGCGAGACGTCGACCGAGCCGCGGCGCGTGAACCTAGCGACGCGGGGCTGCCGCTCGATGAGATCCCAGCGATTGCCGTAGAGATCCTCGAACACCGCCACCGTTCCGTAGGCCTCCGTCCGAGGCTCCTCGATGAAGGTGACGCCCGCGGCCGTCATGCGCTCGTAATCGCGTGCGAAGTTGTCGCTCTCGAGGAAGAGGAACACGCGGCCACCGGTTTGATCGCCGACCCGTGCCCGCTGCGCATCCCCGACGGCGCGGGCCAGGAGGAGCGCGGTCGCGTCGGCGCCCGCCGGCGACACCAGAACCCAGCGCTTCCCACCGCCGAGATCATCGTCGGCGACGAGGTGAAACCCGAGCGCACCGACGTAGAAGGCGATCGCCTCGTCGTAGTCCCGCACGACAAGGGTGACGTGTCCGAGCCGCGACATCTACTCGCGGACTCAGGTGTCCTGGCGCTGCCAGTCGATGTAGCCCCGGCTGACGATCTGCAAGCCCGACACGATCGTGAGGGTGACTGCGACCGCGAGCACCACCTGCTGGAGGCCGAGATAGTCGGCGGTGATCGGCAGCAGCACGACACCCACCGCGATGTACTGCGTGAACGCCTTGTACTTACCGAGGCGTTGCGCGGGGAGCACGATCCCGCGCCGGCCCGCGATCGATCGGTACAACGAGATGCCGAACTCGCGCGCCGCGATGAGCAGCACCGGCCACCACGGGAACACGCCGCGGTCGGCGAGCACCGCGAGGCCGCCGATCACGATCAGCTTGTCGGCGACCGGATCGAGGAACGCGCCGGAACGGGTCGCACCGTCACGACGCGCCAGCCAGCCGTCGAGACTGTCGGTCGCGGTGATCGCGAACCACAACCCGACCGTGAGCCAGGACGAACCGTTGTGACGGATGATCGCCAGCGTCGGAATGGCGACCAGGATCCGCGTGATCGTGACGAAGTTGGCCGGCGTCGCCAGTGCGCTCTGACCGAAGCGCTTCGCCGCGATGCGCGAACGCTGACGTCGCCGTCACGACAGGTGCCCCTCGGCAATCGGCGTCACGCCGAGATCGGGCTTCGCCTCCAGGTCGGGGCCGATGACCCCGCTCACCGTGGCCGCCACGATCGCGCCGGGCCGGGCGAACATCTCGGGGCCGAGCGGATCGCCCGCGAGCCGGACGACACCATCGATCTCGGGGGCTTCCCGATGCGTACGCCCGACGAGCGCGCCGTCTTCGTCGACCCCGTCGACCAACACCTCGATGGTCTGGCCGACGAGTGCGTGCCGCTGCGCGTTGGTGATCGGATCCTGCACCTCGGCGCACTCGCCGAGCCGCTCGCGCACGAGTTGCTCGGGAACGACGCCGTCCATCGTCGCGGCCGGGGTTCCGTCTTCCTGCGAGAACGAGAAGAAGCCGGCCCAATCGAGGCGCGCGTCGGCGAGGAACGAGAGCAACTCGTCGTGGTCTGGCTTCGGTCTCACCGGGGAAGCCGACGATGAACGACGAACGGAACACCGCGTCGGGTTGCTGCGTGCGGATGTCTTCGATCATCGGGCGGAAGCGGTCGCCACTGCCCCATCGCTTCATGCGGCGCATCAACGGAGCCGACGCGTGCTGCAACGACAGGTCGAAATACGGCACGACCGTCGGCAACTCCAGCATCGTGGCGACGAGCGGATCCTTGACTTCCGACGGGTAGAGATAGAGGAGGCGAATGCGCGCCAGACCGTGCGGTGCGAGCGTGTCGAGCCGGCGCAGCAACGGCGCGAGCGAACCCGGCTCGCCGATGTCGCGGCCGTACCACGCGAGGTCTTGGGCGACGAGCACGATCTCGGCGACCCCGGCCTCCACCAGCCCGCGGGCTTCGGCTTCGATCGACTCGATCGTGCGCGAACGCTGCGGGCCGCGGAACGTCGGGATCGCACAGAACGCGCACGCGCGGTCGCAACCTTCGGCGACCTTCACGTAGGCCCACGGCGCGGTCGGCGCCGGACGCGGCAGCTCGAGCAGATCCCGCACGCCGACCGGCTTGCGCTTGAGCACGACTTCCGAGATCGAGCCTTCGTTCGCGAAGCCGATCACGGCATCGGCTTCGGGCAACGCGGCCGCGAGCTCCTCGCCGTAGCGCTCCGCCATGCAGCCGGTAATCACGAGCTTGGCGTCGGGGCGCTTGGTGTCGGCGAGCGAGAGCGCGACGTCGATCGATTCCTGGCGGGCGGCCTCGATGAACGCACACGTGTTGACGACGACGACGTCGGCGTCGGCCGCATCATCAGAAGCGACGAGCCCGTCGGCGAGAAGCGATGCGATCACCTTGTCGGAGTCGACGGCGTTCTTCGGGCAACCCAGCGTTTCTACGTAAAACGTGGGCTGCTTGACGGGGGCGGACACCCAGAGCATCGTACCGGCCCTGCGCATCTACACTTCGAGCGTTGTCGCCAATCCGGGCAACCGGATGCAGACTCGGCGGAGGAGAACAGGATGGTCGCCGAAGCGACGTTGTGGTGCCCGTCCTGCGGCGCCGAGTACCAGCCCACCGCGACCCAATGCCCCGACTGTCGAGTCGCGCTCGTCGCCGAGCCGCCGGCCGTCGACGAGGACGCAGACAGCGGCCTGGTCGAGCTCGGCCAGTGGCCCCGGATCCAGGCCCAGGTGTTGCGCCGGCGCCTCGAAACCGCGGGCGTCTCGGTGATGATCGAGTGGTCCGGTCCGGCGAGCGATGCGATCGGAATCGTGCTCGTGTCGGAAGACCAAGCGGAGTTCGGTGCCGCGGTCGTAAACGAGATCGACGTGGACGACGAAGTCGCCGACAACTCGCCGCATGCGTACGTGGCCCGCATCGAAGAACACCTCTCGGCCGCAGCCGGTCTCCTCGCGGAGTTGCGCACCCAGCTCGACGAGCTCGAAGCCGACGGTCGCCTCTAAAACGAGGCCGCCTCCAAGGAAGGGTTGCAACGCGAAAGTGAGGCGATGCGTCGTTGCATCGCCTCACTCTGATTTCGCGTTCAGCGCTTACGCAGCGCGAACGATCGGGGTTCCGTGGTCGCCCAGCGTCTCATCGCCCGTCGCCCGGTCGTGCGTGAGCCACGCGAAGAGCGCCCGCCACGGCACGGTCAAGCCGGCCACGATGAATCCGGTGCTCCACGTTCCGACAGTTGCATTGCGGATGTCGATGCCCCACGCCCGGAACACCGAGTAGTCCAGCAACACGGTCCCGCCGACCGCGATCACGAACGTAAGCAGTGAGCGCACTGGCTTCAACTGCGGTACCGCGTCCGTGAGGAAGTCGACGAGCTTCAGGGCCGCGAGCGCAAGGAGCGCAACGACAGCGAAGTCGTACATGGTTCCACCTCCTGTGGTGGTTCAGGAAGGGCGTTCGCCTTTCCTGCAAACTCCGACCACGGGAGTCGCGAAAACGTTTCATACGCAGGCGCGGTTTTCACCGCTAGTGCGTGCTCATCTCCTCGAGCTCGTCGATGCTCATGAGGACCGACCGGGCCTTCGAGCCTTCCGACGGTCCGACCACGCCCTTCCGTTCGAGCAGGTCCATGAGCCGGCCGGCGCGGGCGAAGCCGACCCGGAGCTTGCGTTGCAACATGCTCGTCGAGCCCATGCCCGCGCGCACGACGAGATCCATCGCCTCGCCCAGCAGCTCGTCGGATTCGTCGTCGTCGGCGCGGCCCTTGCCGCCCGCAGCGCCGTCGGCACCCTGCACACCCTCGATGTATGTCGACTCGGTGACCTGGCGCCGCCAGTGGGCGACGACCTTGCGCACGCACTCTTCGTCGACCCACGCGCCCTGGATGCGCTCGGTCCGGCTCGACGACGCGGCGAGCATGAGCATGTCGCCTTTGCCGATCAGCTTCTCCGCACCCATCTGGTCGAGGATGACGCGACTGTCGGCGAGCGTGCTCACGGAGAACGCGAGCCGGCTCGGAATGTTGGCCTTGATCACACCGGTGATCACGTCGACCGACGGCCGCTGCGTCGCGATCACCAGGTGGATACCGACCGCACGCGCCATCTGCGCGATGCGGCAGATGCTCGTCTCCACGTCACGGGCCGCGACCATCATGAGGTCGGCGAGCTCGTCGACGACCACGACGATGAACGGCAACCGCTCGTATGACTTGCCGGTCTCGGGATCGGGATCGTCGGCGGTCGGCAGATCGCCCTGATCGAACATGTTGTTGTAACCGGTGATGTCGCGGACGCCGATGTCGCCGAGCAACTCGTAGCGCATCTCCATCTCGCGCACGACCCAATCGAGCGCGTTGGCGGCGCGCTTCGGATTGGTGACGACTTCGGTGAGGAGGTGCGGCACCGAGTTGTACTGGCCGAGCTCGACCGCGCTTGGGGTCGACGAGGATCAACCGCACCTGATCCGGCGTTGTGCGCACGAGCAACGACGTGACGATGCTGTTGATGCAGCTCGACTTTCCCGCACCGGTCTGACCCGCGATCAACACGTGCGGGAACGTCGCGAGATTGGCCATCACCGCGTTACCGGCGATGTCACGACCCATCGCGACTTCGAGCGGGTGCTTGGCCTTCTTGGCTTCGGGGCTGGCGAGGATGTCGCCGAGCGTCACGATCGGCCGCATCTTGTTGGGAACTTCGACGCCGATCGCGCTGCGGCCGGGAATCGGCGCCAGGATGCGGACGTCGTGGCTCGCCATCGAATAGGCGATTTCCTTGGCCAGGCTGGTGACCTTGTTGACCTTCACACCCGGCGCGAGCTCGAGCTCGTAGCGGGTGACGGTGGGTCCGACGGTCGCGCCGAGGAGGCGTGCATCCACGCCGAACTGGCGCATGGTCGCTTCGAGCACTTCCCCGCCCTCTTGCACGAGTTGAGGATCGACCTTGCTCGACTCGCTGCGCTTCAACACGTTGGCCGGGGGCAACTTCCACGGACTGACTCGGTGACCGGGCGGAAGGTGAATCGCGAGCTGCTCGACCTCGCCCGTGGCGTCGTCGTCTTCTTCTTCCTCTTCTTCCTCCTCCTCCTCGTACTCCTCGTCCTCGGCTTCGTATTCGTATTCCTCGTCTTCCTCTTCCTCTTCTTCGTACTCCTCTTCGTCTTCTTCTTCCTCGTCGACCAGTTCGGCGACGAGCGCGGGCTCGGGCCACGCGGACTGCACTTCGGCGTGTTCGGCGGCGACGAGATCGAAATTCTCGTCATCGGCGTCTTCGTCGGTCTCCGGCTCGGCGTCGCGCATCGTCGAGCAGCGCGCCCGCTTGCTGGCCGACGAAGTGCGCGCCGACGTTCACGCCGTGGCCGACCTGGCGTAGACCGACACCGACCATGAGCAACACACCCAACGCGCCCAGCGCGACGAGCACGATCACTGCGCCGGCCGGGCCGAGTCCGGCGCGCAGCGGCGCGCCCACGAGCGCGCCGATGGCGCCGCCCGCCTTTTCGAGGTTGTGGAGCGATCGGTGGAAGTTGCCGTGGCCGAGGTGCATCAAGCCGACGACCGAAAGCAACGTGAGCGTGAGTCCGATGCCGAGGCGCCAACCGCGGCCTCCGGCTTCGACCTCTTCGTCTTCGTCGGCGCCGGTCGGGACCGGGAACGATCAGCGCCAGCGCGCCGACCATCAGTGCGAGGGGAACCAGGAATCGTCCGCCGCCGAGGACCGCGGCGGCGCCGTCGTCGATGGCCCGGCCGAAGGGCCCGGCGAGGTCGGAGTAGATGCCGAGCGCGGCGATGACCCCGAGCACGCCGAGGAGGAGCGCGAGCGCGTCGGAGCGGTGCCCTTGGAGCTGATCGTTCAGGTCGTCACGCCACGCCGCCCGGACCGCAACCCGGCCCCTGCCCTGGGGTCCGCGCTTCTTGGATTTGGCCCGTTTTGACGACCGGGCGCGCGAGGTCTTTGACCCTCGGCGCGTAGCCATGACCTCAAACGTAACACCAGCCCCACCCGTAAACAGGACAATCTCTACCTGTTCGCCTGTCGGCGGGAGGGTCCCGAGAGCTAGAGCGCCATGACGTAGCCGCCGTCGACCGGGTACACCTGGCCGGTGATCCAGTTGGCGGCGTCGCTGCAGAGGAGGGTCACGAGGGTGGCCGGATCCGCCGGATCGCCCGCCCGGGGAATCGGGTAGTACTTGGCGATTCGCTGTTCGAGCGACGGGTCGTGCTCGAGCGCATCGGCGAGAGCCCCGGTCTTCATCGTCCCGAGCGAAACGCAGTTGGCGGTCACGCCGTGGCGACCCACTTCTGCGGCGATGCCGCGCATGAAGCCCATCGCCCCCGACTTGGCCGCGCCGTAGATCGCCTGCATGCGCTCGCCCTTGCGGCCGGCGTCGGACACGACGGTCACGACGCGCCCCCACTCGGCATCGACCATCGCCCCGAGGTACGCGTGCGTGACGTGCAACACCGCGCCGAGGTTGAGGCGCATCGCGCCTTCCCAATCTTCGGGCTTCGAGTCGACGAACTTCTGGAGCTCGAAGCCCGACGTCGGGATGCCCGCGTTGTTCACGAGAATGTCGACCGGCCCGGTCTCCTCGCGCATGCGCAGGATCTTCACCGGACTGGTGACGTCGGCCTTCATCGCTTGCGCGTGATCCGATCCGCCGAGTTGCTCGACGACCTCGGCCGCCCGTTCCTCGTAGATGTCGTTGACGTACACGAACGCGCCCGCCGCGACGAGCGCGTGGCAGATCGCGGTGCCCACACCGTTCCCGCCGCCGGTCACGAGCGCGCGTCGACCTTCGCAACTGATCTCGAGCGCCATCGGGTCAGACCTCCATGACGACCGGGATCACGATCGGGCGGCGCTTGGTCCGCTCGTCGATGAACCGGCCCAGCGAACGGCGGGCGTGCCGGCGCAAGGTGTCGAGGTCGAGCGCGCCCTCGGCGATGGCGCCGTCGATGGCCGCCGATACCGCTTCTTTCGCGTCTTCGATGAGATCCTCGGCTTCGGGGGCGTAGACCCAGCCCCGCGTAACGATCTCGGGTCCGGTCAGGACCTTGCCGGCCTGGGTGTCGACCGTGAGGATCACGACGACGACCCCTTCCTCGGAGAGCACGCGGCGATCGCGCAGCACTCCGTGCCCGATGTCGCCGACGATCCCGTCCACGTACATGTAGCCCGCGGGCACGGCGCGCCGTTCGCCGTACGCGCCTTCGGGCGTGAGCGTGATGACGTCGCCGTCTTCGCAGATGATGACCCGGTTCTCCGGTATGCCTACGTCACGCGCCAGCTGCGCGTGATGCACGAGGTGGCGGTACTCACCGTGAACAGGCACGAACCATTCGGGTTCGAGCAGCGTGAGCAGGAACTTGAGCTCCTCCTGCGACGCGTGGCCCGATACGTGCACGGGCGACGTGCGGTCGTGAATCACTTCGGCGCCGGCCCGGTGCAGCGAATCGATCACGCGTGACACGTTCGACTCGTTACCCGGGATCGCGTGCGCGCTGATCACGACGACGTCGTCGGGAGAGATTTTGACGTGCTTGTGTTCGTGCGCCGCCATCAACGAGAGCGCACTCATGGGCTCGCCTTGCGACCCGGTACACACGATGCACACCTCGCCGGGCGCGAGCTTCGGGGTCTCCTCGATGTCGATGACCGCGTCGGCCGGAATGTCGATGAACCCGCGCTCGCGCGCCATCGTGATGTTCTGTTGCATCGATCGGCCCACGAACGCGAGCTTGCGTCCGTTCGCGATCGCCGCTTGTGCAACCTGCTGCACTCGATGCAAGTGCGAGGCAAAGCTCGTGACGATGAACCGCTTGTCGGGATACTCGCGGAACAGCGACCGCATCGCGGCGCCGACCGTCGACTCCGACGGCGTGAACCCCGGCCGCTCCGCGTTGGTCGAGTCGGCCATGAGCAGGCGGATGCCGCCCTCGCGGCTCGCGATGTCGCCGAGCATCGCCAGATTCGTGTGCCGCCCGTCGACCGGCGTGAGGTCGAGCTTGAAGTCGCCGCTGTGAATGATGGTGCCGACCGGCGTGAAGAACGCGATCGCGAAGCCCTCGGGAACCGAGTGCGTCACGGGAATGAACTGGCAGTCGACGGGGCCGATGCGGCGGCGTTCGCCGTCGGTGACCGGAATCAGCTCGGTGCGGCCGAGCATGCCCGCTTCCTCGATCCGGTTGCGGGCCAGCGCGAGCGACAGCGCCGAGCCGTAGACCGGAACCGAGATGTCCCGCAGGAGGAATGCGATGCCGCCCGCGTGATCTTCGTGAGCGTGCGTCAGCAGAATCGCGTCGACCCGATCGGCGTTCTCGCGTAGATACGTGAAATCCGGGAGGACGAGATCGACGCCGGGCATATCGGCGTCGGGGAACATGATCCCGCAGTCGATGAGGAGGATCCGACCGTCGACCTCGATGCAGCAACAGTTGCGGCCGATCTCACCCAGCCCGCCCAGGAACACAATGCGGACTGATTGATCCATCGCACGAGGACGGTATCACCGCCCGCGGACGGGGTCGCGCAGCCCGATGCGCCCGATTCGCGACGACGCGGGGAGAATCGAACACGATGAGCACCGCCCCCGAGGTCAAGATCCATCGCTCGCTGACCAAGGGTCTGAAGCTGTTCGACGCCGACCGGCTTCGCTGGCTCGACGAGGCGACGGCGCTCGGACCGGTCGTCGCGTTGCGCATGGGTCCGGTACGCACGTGGGTGGTGACCGACGCCGAGATCGCGCGAACGATGCTCGTCACCGACGCGGCGGCGTGGATGCGACCACCGGCAACCGTGGTGCCGATTCGCATCGGCGTGGGCGAGAACCTCTTCACCCAAGCCGACAAAGCGTGGGCGTTGTTGCAACCTCAGGTCGCGCCCGCGTTCCGGCGCAAAGCACTCGATGAACGGCTCGCCGGCATCGACGCGTTGATCGCGGAAGAGGTGCGCGCGATCCCGCTGGACACGTCCATCGATTTGGAGCTCGCGATGAGTCGCATCGCGTTGAGCCTCGCGGCGTGGGTATTGCTCGGCGAACGACTCGACACCGCGCGCGCCGAGGAGATCTCGTTGCACCGAGCGCGAAGTCGTCCGCTGGGTCGGCGAGCGACTGGGCGAGCTCACCGGCTTCCTCCCCATCGCGCTCGGTGCGCGCGCAAAGGCGATGGCCGAGCACCGCGCAGTCCTCAATGCCTACGCCGACGAAGTCATCGCGCGCGCTCGAGCCCTGGGCGAAGGCGCGGACGACGTGCTCGGCGCGCTGATGCGCGCCCGCCCCGGCGGATCCGCGCTTGCTCCGGATCAGCTGCGCAAGCATGTGCTCGGGCTGTTCCTCGCGGGGAACGAAACCACTGCGGCCGCGTTGTCGTGGGCGGTCGTGCACGGGCGCGCGGACACCCGCAGAGTGGGCAGCGCTGCGCAAGGATCCGGCCCGCACGACTTCGTTCCTGACCGAGTCGTTGCGCATCAATCCCGCGGTGTGGGGTATCCCGCGAGCTCCGAAGAAAGCGGGCGTGACGCTGACTGCGAACGGGATCACCACTCGCGTCAGGCGTGGACAGCTCGCGACCGTCTACCTGCGCGGCATCAACCGCGACGCGAGCATCTGGCCCGACCCGTTGCGGTTCGACCCGTCACGCCACGATGCCGACTTGAAGGAACAGCAACGCGCGCTCCTCCCCTTCGGCCTCGGCCCGCGCGGCTGCATCGGCCAACACCTCGCGCTGGCCGAGATGAACGCGGTGCTGCCCGCGCTCGCGCGACACGGCAACGTCACCGTCGAAGAACCCGTCACCGAAGACGCGAGGTTCGCGCTCCGCGTCAAAGGCGGATTGACCGGCCGCTTCACCGCGGCGCGCAATTAGCGAACCTGCGTGAGTTGACCGCGCTATGCGCGGCGAAGTCACGCAGGTTCGGGTTGTTCGTACTTAGGCGACGGCGGCGGCTTCGGCTTCGCGGTCCTTCGACACTTCGTCGAGCATCGCGTACTCCTCGCCGGTGTCGACCCAGTCTTCGAACTGGATGACGCCGAGCTCGGTGAAACGCTGGCGGAGCCAACCCTTGTTGCGGTCGAGGAGGCCGAGCTTCTTGCAGTTCGGCACGATCTTCGAGAACAGGATGTTCTGGAACTCCTTGCGACCGTCGTCGACCATGACCAGCTTCACCGCGTCCTTCACCGGCACACCCATGCGCTCCCACACTTCTTGCTGAAGGAAACGGTCACGCATGCGGACGGCGGCTTCGAACGTGAACTCCTGGCGGTCGAGCATCTCCTTGTCGGTGAGCTCCTTGTAGTACTCCTGCAACGACAGCACGCCGAACGCAACGTGGCGAGCTTCGTCGCTCATCACGTAACGGAGCAGCTGCTTGAGCAACGGCTCGGACGTCATCTGGTGGAGGAAACCGAACGCGGCGAGCGCCAGTCCCTCGACCATGATCTGCATGCCGAGATAGGTCATGTCCCAGCGGCTGTCTTCGAGGATGTCATCGAGGAGCAAGCCGAGGTGGGCGTTGATCGGGTAGTGACCCGAGAGCTTCTCGTCGAGGTACTTGGCGAAGACCTCCACGTGACGGGCTTCGTCCATCACCTGCGTTGCTGCGTAGTACTTGGCGTCGATCCACGGCACGGTCTCGACGATGCGCGCAGTACAGAGCAGCGCGCCCTGCTCACCGTGCATGAACTGCGAGAGCAGCCAGTTCTGCGACTCGATGCCGAACTCGATCCATTCCTTCTCGGCCCAGGACTCGAACGGGGTGCCCTTGAGGTCGATGCCTTCACTGAAGAAGCTCTGGTCGGCCTGCACGTTCTCGAGCGCGAGCTTCACTTGATCGACCTCGGTCGACCAGTCGAGATCGGTCGTGACGTTCCACTGCGACGTCTTCGCCTTCTCGTACAGCTTGATGAGCGGCGTGCGACTGCGTTCGTAATCCCACGTAAAGACCGCGTCGGCGTTGGCCTTCACCGCGTGCACGATCGCGCCCGCGTCGGTGTTGACAACCGAGAGGATGGCTTCGAGATCGTTGATCTCGTCGCGCCCGATCAGGTCCATGTTGGTGGTCATAGCGAATCTCCCTCAATACTGTTTGCGGCAACGGCAGTGAATTGGGTGACGCCGGGGAGCACGAAGTCGACGACGAACGCGCGCACTTGCGCACGATCATCGAACCGAACTTGCTCCGACGGGTTGAGCAGGTACGACAAGGTCACACGCGCGACCCATTCGGCGAGGCGCTCGGCGCGATCGGGTTCGACGAAGCGCGTGAACGCGGGTGCAAGCAACGTGCCCGCGCCGCGCAATACCGCACTCCCCCGGTCGAACGACAGCTGCGGAGCGAGGATCTCCTGCTCGTGCTCGACGACGAACCGCAGGGCGGCGTGCGAGGTGAAGGTGTCGGTGCCGGCCAGGATCACGGCGACGATCGCGTCGGCCAGTGAGTCGGCCGTGGCCGCGGCGTTGATCGCGCGAACGCCGAGGGCGTCGACCTCCCGTTGGAGCACCGCAGTGAACAGCCCCTGCTTGCCGGCGAAGCACCGATAGACGGTCGCCCGCGCGCATCCGGCCTCCCGGGCGACGTCGTCGAGGGTGGTCTTGCCGAGTCCGACCCGGGCGACGCACGCGAGCGCCCCGTCGAGGATCCGGTCCTGCTGCGAGAGTGAAGCGTTCATGTATATGAGACAGTACTGCGCTGATCGTCTCATCGTGTCAACGTGTCAGCTGTCACAACGACGCTCGCGATCGCGAGCGAAATCAGCGGGACGAGGCTGTGATCAGGAGCAATACGACGATCGCCACCACGAGGACGCCCACGACCGAATAGAAGACGATCCGGCCCCGGCCCGACAGGGGCGCGTCCCGGCCCCCGTCTTCGAGCACGTCGGGCGCGATCACCGAGCGGACGACGCGATGGAGGAGCCCCTCCGGACGATCCGCGGGCGGCCCCTCCGGCGCCGGTCCCTTCTGCGGGGGCTCGCCGGCGGGATCGGGGTCAGGCAACGGTGATCGACGGGTCCAGGTAGACGTCTTGGATCGCGTTGAGCAGCTCGACGCCCTCGGCCATCGGGCGCTGGAACGCCTTGCGTCCCGAGATCAGTCCGGTGCCGCCCGCCCGCTTGTTGATCACCGCGGTGCGCACGGCCTCGGCCAGATCGGACTCGCCCGACGACGCGCCGCCACTGTTGATCAGGCCGGCGCGACCCATGTAGCAGTTCGCCACCTGCCAGCGAGTCAGATCGATCGGGTGGTCGGTCGTGAGCGACTCGTACACGAGCTTCGAGGTCTTGCCGTAACCCTTGAACGCGTTGTAGCCGCCGTTGTTCTCCGGCAGCTTCTGCTTGATGATGTCGGCCTCGATCGTGACGCCGATGTGGTTCGCCTGCGCGGTGAGGTCGGCGGCGACGTGGTAGTCGATGTCGGCCTGCTTGAACTCGGCGTTCCGCAGGTAGCACCACAACACGGTGAACAGGCCGAGCCGGTGCGCTTCCGCGAACGCGGCCGCGACTTCTTGGATCTGGCGCGTCGCCTCGTCGGAACCGAAGTAGATCGTCGCGCCGACGCCGGCCGCACCGAGGTCGTACGCCTCGCGTACCGAGCCGAACATGATCTGGTCGAACTTGTTCGGGAGCGTCATCAGCTCGTTGTGGTTCAGCTTCACGATGAACGGGAATCCGGTGCGCGTACGAGCGCGACATCGATCCGAGCACGCCGAACGTCGTCGCCACCGCGTTGCAACCGCCGTCGATCGCGAGCTCGATGATGTTCTGCGGGTCGAAGTACTTCGGGTTCGGCGCGAACGACGCGGCCCCCGAGTGCTCGATGCCCTGGTCGACCGGCAGGATCGACACATAGCCGGTGCCACCGAGGCGGCCGCCGGAGTACAGCTGTTGCAAGTTGCGCAGCACCTGGACCGGACGGTCGCTGCGCGACCAGATGCGGTCGACGAAATCGGGGCCCGGCAGGTGCAGATCTTCTTTCGGGATGCCCTTGGAAACGTGGTTGAGCAGTGAGTCGGCGTCGTCGCCGAGCAGAGAGGCGATGTCCATGGGGCGAGATCCTACGAGACGCGGTTCCTAAGAAACGATGCCGCCCAGCAACTCCGACGCGACCAGATCGCGGACCTGCGCCGGGTCTTCGAGATCCCAGCGGCCGGGCGCATTGATCAGCATGAGGATGCACCGGGCCAGGTATTCGGCGGCGCCGTCGATGTCGACGCCGTCCCGCAACCGGCCCGCATCGGCCTCGCGCACGAGGTACGGGTGCAGGAAGTCGGCGATGAACGGCATCGTGTTGTCGGACTCAACCGTTAACAGGGGCAACAGGCGTTCGGGCTCGGTATCGAGGATCTTGCGCAGCACCTCGTGCTCGGTCACCGACCGGTGCGCGTACGCGAGGCCTTGCTCGAGCAGCTCGGCGAGATCGGGCGCGTCGCGCACGTGATCCGCGAGCGCGTTGAAGTAGTTGGCGAGCTCCCACCCCACGGTCTCGAGCAGCAGCTCGTCGCGGCCGCCGGGAAACTGGCGGTAGATCGTGGCGCGCGACAGGCCGGATTCCTTGGCCACGTCTTCGATGGTCGTCTTCGCGAGACCGAACCGCGAGACGCACTTGTACGTCGCGGCCAGCAGTCGATCCCGCAACGTGAGCGGGTCGGGCGTCTGCGCTTGGGTCACGCCAACCATTGTGGGCCAGAATCGCGGGCAGTGACTGACAAACGTGCGAATGCGAGCAACTGGGTCGAGCGGGACGCGGCCGTCGTGTGGCACGGGTTCACGCAGATGTCGACCTTCGGTGACAACGATCCGATCATCGTCGAGCGTTCCGAAGGCCATGAGCTCATCGACGTCGACGGCAATCGTTACCTCGACGCGATCTCGTCGCTCTGGGTCAACACGCTGGGCCACTGCATTCCCGAGCTCGACGACGCGATCCACCGCCAGCTCGCGCTCGGCGCGCACTCCACCATGCTCGGCAACGGGAACCGCGGCAGTCATCGAGCTCTCCGAGGCTCTCGCCCGCGTCGTGCCAGTTGACGATCCGCATTTCCTCTACGCGTCCGACGGCGCGTCGGCGGTCGAGCAGGCATTGAAGATCGCGTTTCAACACTGGGTGAACGTCGGCACGCCGCGCCGACACATTCCTCGCGTTCGGTGGCGCGTACCACGGCGACACCATCGGCGCGCTCTCCGTTGGCGACGACGGCTTCGGCGCCGACATCTTCAATCCGTTGCGCTTCCCTGTGGTCCGGGCACCCACGTTCGACGATCCCCAGTGTTTCGAAACTGCCGTCGCGCTCGTTGCCGAACACGCGAGCGAGCTGGCCGCGGTGATCGTGGAGCCGCTCGTGCAGGGCGCGGCGGGCATGCAGCTCGCGGATCGCGCCGGACTCGCGCGGCTCGGCGCCGCCTGCATCGAGCACGAGGTGTTGTTGATCTGCGACGAGATCGCGACCGGCTTCGGCCGCACGGGCACGCTGTTCGCGTCGGAACAAGCGGGGCTTCGGCCCGACCTGTTGTGCCTGGGTAAAGCGATGACCGCGGGCTACCTCCCGATGTCGGCCACGGTCGCGAGTGATCGCGTGTTCCGTTCGTTCCTCGGCGACGATCTCGGCGAGCGCACGCTGTATCACGGGCACTCCTACGGCGGGAACGCGCTCGCGGCCGCGGTCGCGCTGCGGCACCTCGAGCTCATCGAAGCGTGGAGCGTGCTGGCCAACGTGCAGGAGCGCTCCGACGAGTTGCGCAACCTGCTGCACGATCGCGTTGCATCGAAGCCGGCCGTGCGCGAGGTCCGCCTCGAAGGGTTGATGGGCGGCGTCGAGTTGGAACCGCCGGCCGAGGATCTGCGGTGGGGTCGCCAGGTATCGGCGGCCGCGGTGAAACGGGGCGTGCTGCTCCGACCGATCGGCGACACTGTCGTGTTGATGCCGCCGCTGACCGTCACCTCGCCGGAGATCCACCAGATCGTCAACGCGCTCTCCGACGCGATCGACGAAGTCTGCGACCCCCGCGAGCCCGCATGACGGGCCCGACATGACGTGGCCAACATGACGTGGAGTGCGTGGGCGGCGGGCGAAGCCCGCGCCATCCGGGGGTCCGACCGTTGGCGCGCAGCCGCGCGACCTCGACGGGCGCGGTCCGGAAACGGTCGTCGCCGCCGACGGCCAGGCGGTGGTGTCGTTCGCGTCGAACGACTACCTCGGCCTGACCACGCATCCCGCGGTGATCGCGGCCGCGCACGACGCGCTCGATCGTTGGGGCTCGGGCTCGGGGTCGGCCCGGCTGATCGTCGGCTCCCGGCCGGTGCACACCACTCTCGAACACGAGTTGGCGCAGTGGAAGGAATCGGAACGCGCCACGCTCTTCCCCACCGGGTTCGCCGCGAACCTCGGAGTGCTGACGACCTTCGGGACCGCCGGGGTCTTGATCTGTTCCGACGAGCTCAATCACGCGTCGATCATCGACGGCTGCCGCCTCGCCGCCGCCGACGTTGCGGTGTACCGCCACGGCGACATCGACCAACTGCGATCCCTGCTGCGCGACCGCGGTGCCCGCCGCGCGCTCGTGGTCAGCGACACCGTGTTCTCGATGGACGGCGACATCGCCGACGGCGCCGCGCTCGTCGACCTGTGCGCGCGCGAGAACGCGCTGCTCGTACTCGACGAGGCCCACGCGGTGCTCGGGCCTCAGATCACGACCGAACCCGACGTCGACATACTCCGCGTCGGCACGTGTTCCAAGACGCTGGCCGCACTCGGCGGTTTCGTCGCGGGCCCGGCGCGCTACATCGAGCTGATCGAGAACCGCGCCCGCCCCTACATCTTCACAACGGCACCGACGCCCGCCGACACCGCGGCCGCACTCGCCGCACTTCGGGTGGTCCGTTCGCCCGAAGGCGGCGCGCTGATCGCCCGCTTGCGCGCCAACGTCGACCGACTGCGCCCCGGGCATCCCTCGCCGATCCTGCCGTACCTCTGCGGAGAGGAGCAGCGCGCGGTCAAGGCCGCGGCGACATTGCTCGCGCACGGTCTGGTCGTGCCCGCCATCCGGCCGCCGACGGTCGCGCCGGGAACCTCGCGACTCCGGGTCGCGCTCAGCGCCGCGCACACCGACGCTCAGATCGATCAGCTCCGAGCGGCTCTCGTCGAAGTGTTCGGCGACACGTTGCTGCAGCGCATGACGCGCGCGTGATGTACGTGCTCGTCGCCGGGACCGGCACCGGGATCGGCAAGACGTGGGTCACCGCGGCACTCGCCACCGGGCTCCGTCAAGCGGGCACTGCCGTTGCCGCCCGCAAGCCGGCGCAGTCGTTCGCGCCCGACTCGACCGAGCCCACCGACGCCGACGTGCTCGCCGCCGCCACTGGCGAGTCGCCGCACACCGTGTGCCCGGAACACCGTTGGCTCCCGCGAGCCATGGCACCGCCGATGGCGGCAGCCACGCTCGGGTTGCCCGAGTTCACCGTCGCCGACCTGACCCGCGAGATCACCGACAGTGCACCGGCCGAGGCGGTCGTGCTCGTCGAAAGCGCGGGCGGCGTCCGCTCCCCGCTCGCGGCCGACGGCGACACCGTGGCCCTCGCGAACGCGCTGCAACCCGCGCTCGTGATCCTCGTCGCCGACTCCGAGCTCGGCACGATCAATCTCGTGCGGCTGAGCGCGGCGGTGTTCGCTCCGCTTCGGGTGGTCGTCTATCTGAACCGCTTCGATCACGCGGACGAGTTGCACCGGGCGAATCGCGAATGGCTCATAACGCGAGAGGGCCTCGAGGTCGTTGCCGAACCCGAGGCCCTCGAGAAGATCGTCGCCGCGCTCGCTACTGGTTGATGAGCTCCGCGGGCGTGAGCGACGCGGTCTTTCCGTCGTCGTTCGTGAGCGGACCGATCGGATCGGTGTGGCCCGCGGTCGCGTCGTACTTGATGAACTGGAACGTCTCACCGATGAACCAGTCGTCGGCTCCCGTGTTCCACTTCGCGGCCGGGATCTGAAGCCCGACATCACTGAAGTCCTTCATCGTTCGGGCGGCCTCCATGACCGACGATCGGGTGAGCGACTTTGCGCTCTCGAGTGTCTTCACGAGCAACGCACCCGTCGTCCAGCCGTAACCGACGATGCCGTCGAGCGTGTCGGCCTTCGGCTTGTACTTGGCAACCTGCGCCTTGTACAGCGTCATCGCCGCATTGTTCGCGTTCTCGGGATCGGCGGGGTCGAGCAGCGGCGTCACGCTGAAAACGCCGTTGGCGGCCGGACCGGCGATGCTGAACAGCACCTTCGAGACGCACGTACCCGACATGTAGGTGATCGGGTGCCAGCCCGCGGCACTGGCGGCCGAGAGCGCGGCCGGGCAGGCCAGCAGCGTCGCGCCGAGGAAGAACACGTCGGCCTTGGTTGCCGCCAGGTTGTTCACCTGCGTCGTGACCTCCGACCCGGTGCTGTCGTACTGCTCGGTCTTCACGACCTTCAGGTTCGTGCCCTTGACCATCTGGGTGAGCGTGTCGGCGTACGACTGGCCGAAGTCGTCGTCGGCCTTCAGCACTGCGATCGTCGCGTTGGGCTTCGTCGCCTTCAGGTAGTCGACGAAACGCTTCACCTCGAGCGGATACGGCACCAGCTCCGAGCCGATCAGCCACGGGAACTTGTGATTCCCCCATTGCGTCGCGCCGCTCGCCGCGAAGAGGTCGGGGACGCACTGACTGTTCACGAGGTCACGGATGGCGAGGTTGTTCTTGGTACCGACGACGTTGAACAGCGCGAAGACGTGATCGTCGTTCAGCAGCGACTGCACATTGGTGACGGTTCTCGACGCGACGTACGCGTCGTCTTTGGCGACCAGCTTGATCTGGTACTTCTTGCCCGCGACGGTGACGCCGCCGTTGGCGTTCGTGTAGTCGATGTAGGCCTGCTCGCCGTCGAGGATCGCGCTGAACGGCGCGTACGTACCCGACTGCGCGACGCTGGTGCCGATCGTGATCGTGTTGCCGCTGATGCCGGTCGTGTCGCTGCCGGCCGGGCAGTTCGACGTGTCGATCACCGTCGACGAGGTGGTCCCACCCGTCGCGCCACTCGGCTCGGTCGTGGCCGGCTTGGCGGTCGAACGGTTCCCGCTGCACGCGGCGGCAACCAACGCCAGCACCAGAACGAGAGCGATCGCGGCTCCGGAACGGACGCGAGCGCGTTGGTGGGCACGGCGACGATCGGTCATGGGTTCCCTTTCGTTGTCAGACGTCGGATCACAGCCTTGCGGGACTGGCGGTGCTGCGTCGGCGCGATCGGAGTGTACGACCGCCCCACGTCCGCAGCCGGCGCACGCCGCCAGCCACTCCCTCGGGCAGCACGTACATGAGCACGATGAGCACGATGCCGTACGTCGCGGGCGACACCACGGGGGTGCCCGGGAAGGCCTTGGTCGCCGCGTTCTGGATGTAGACGACGGCGAAGCCACCGAGAGCGGCCCGAGCACCGTCGCGATCCCGCCGATCACAACCGCGACGAGGAACTCGATCGACAGTTGGAACGTCACGAGCTTGTCGTCCCCGCTCGCGTTCTGCACCACCAGCACGCTCAAGCGACCCGGCGACACCGGCGTACATCGCGCTCAACGCGAACGCCAGCACTTTGGTGTGGGCCAGGTCGATACCGACCGACGTCGCCGCGGCCTCGTGATCGCGCACGGCGATCAGCGATCGCCCGAACCGGCTACGAACCAACGCCCACACGAGCACGAGGCCGAGCAGCGCAACCACGAACGCCATCGTGTACGCCCATTGGTCCTGGGCCGCCAGGCTCGGAAAGTGCTTCACGAACCAGTCGGGCGCGGCGACCTCGCGGCCCGTGAGCGAACCAGGACTTGTACCGCCGGTGTCCCTTCACGAAGCGGCTCGCGAGGTCGGGAAAGATCACCGCCAGACCGAGCGTGACCAACGCGAGATACAGACCTTTGACGCGCAGCGCGGGGAAGCCGACGAGCGCGCCGATGACGAACGAAACGACCGCGACGACCGGCAGGGTCGCGATGAAGGACGAGTGGCCGAACGAGATGCCCAACCACTGGTAATGGTGGTCCATCATCAACGCGGTCGTGTACGCGCCGATCCCGAAGAACGCACCGTGCCCGAGCGAAACCTGGCCGTTGTAACCGGTGAGCAGGTTGAGACCCATCGCCGCGACACCGATGTACATCGCCTGCGCGAACAGTCCGGTGTCGGTGGGTCCGTAGTGCGTCGGGAAGTAATACGCGAAGAAGCCGATCACGACCGCGGCAGCGACCACCGATACGACCAAGCGGATGACGCGTTGCTGATTCGCCATCAGACTCGCTCCACCCGCGTCGTGCCGAACAGCCCCGCGGGCCGGAAGAGCAACACGAGCAGGATCAACGTGAAGGGCACGAGGAGATCGATCCCGCGCAACGCGTGGACATAGCCGATCGTCAGCGCGTCGGCGACGCCGACGATCATGCCGCCGACCACGGCACCCAACACGCTGTCGAAGCCGCCCAGCGCGGCCGCCGCGAACGAAAACACCAGGATCTGTTGCATCGACGACGGAACGAGCCCGGTCGTCGTCGGCACCACCAGCGCGCCCGCAACCGCGCCGACCGCGGCCGCGAGGCCCCAACCCACCATCAGGATCCGCCCGACGGGCACGCCGAGCAGTCGGCTCGACTCCGGATTGCTCGCGACGCCGCGGAACGCGAGCCCGAGCTTTGTGCCGTTGGAGCACGAGGTACAGCACCACGCACTCCACCGCGAGCACACCGACGAGCGCGATCGTGTTCGAGGAGATCAACACGCCACCCGGTCGCCACGTGTGTTGCGGGATAGAAGCTCGGCAGCGCGTGCTGACCGCTGCCGAACTGGAGCTGGGTAGCGAGTTGATCGCGAGGAACATGCCGATCGTCACGATCACGATCACGAGCGGCGCCGACCGCTCGACCGGTCGGATGATGATGCGCTCGATCAGTGCGCCGATGACGAACGAGATGGCAATCGGTGATCAGGATTGCGAGCCACACCGGCATGCCGGTCGTGGTGAGCTTCCACACGATGTACGTCGAGAACAGCGCGATCTCGCCCTGCGCGAAGTTGAGGATTCCCGTCGTGCGGAAGATCAACACGAGCGCGACCGCGAGCGACGCGTACACCGCGCCGTTCTGGATGCCGTTCAGCAGCTGGGTGAAGAACAGGGCCATGCGTCAGATCCCCAGATAGGCCCGGCGGACATCGTCGTTGCCCGCGAGCTCGGCGGCCGATCCGGATACGACGATGTACCCGGTCTCGAGCACGTAGCCCCGCTGCGCGATCCCGAGCGCGAGCCCGGCGTTCTGTTCGACGATCAGCATCGAGATGCCCTGCTCGAGGTTGAGCATGCCGAGCGTCCGGAACAGCTCCTGGGTGATGATCGGCGCGAGCCCGAGCGACGGTTCGTCGAGCAGCACGAGCTTCGGGCGCGCCATGAGCGCCCGCGCGATCGCGAGCATCTGCTGCTCGCCGCCGCTCATGCTTCCGGCGAGCTGGCCGCGGCGCTGCGCCAGCCGCGGGAATACGCCGTACCAACGCTCGATGTCGGCCGTCGACTTCGCTGTCGCGCCGCGTGTACGCACCGAGCCGGAGGTTCTCGTCGACGGTGAGGTCGGTGATCGTGCCCCGACCCTGGGGCACGTGCGCGATGCCGGCGGCAGCGATGCGCTCGGGTTTCCACCCGATCACGTCGTGACCCGCGAAGGAGACGCCGTCCGTGGGCGTCGATCAGTCCCGACAGCCCGCGCAGCGTCGTGGTCTTCCCGGCACCGTTGGCGCCGAGGATCACCACCACCTCACCCTCGTCGACCGCGAAGTCGAGGCCGTGCAATACCCGGACTGCGCCGTAGCCACCCGTGAGCTGCTCGACCTGGAGGAGTCGCGCCCCGTTGTTCGTCGACCCTTCGGCGGTCATTGGGGTGTCCCGAGATACGCCTCGATGACTCGAGGGTTGTCGCGGATCTCCTCGGGGGTGCCTTCGGCGATCTGCGATCCGAAATCGAGCACGACGACCTTGTCGGAGATCGCCATGACCATTGCCATGTGGTGCTCGACGAGCAGCACGGTGAGGGCGAAATCGGAACGGATCGTCCGCACGAGATCACCGAGCTCGTCGACCTCGGAGTGCGTGAGCCCGGCCGCGGGCTCGTCGAGCAGCAGCAGCTTCGGACCGCGCCGCGAGTGCGCGTGCGATCTCGACCCGCTTCAAGCGTGCCGTACGGCAACCCGGCCGCGGGGTGGTCGGCCAGGTCGGCAATGCCGAGCCGACGGAGCAGTTCGAGCGCGCCTCGGCGCGCACGCCTTCGACGACCCGCCCCGGGAGTGCCCGCCGACCATCACGTTCTCGCGCGACCGAAAGCGCCGGGAACAGCGCGAGGTTCTGGAACGTGCGGGCGATACCGGCTTTCGCAACCTTGTGCGCCGGCAGCGCGAGCAGATCTTGGCCGTCGAACTCGATGTCGCCTTCCTTCACCTCGTACAACCGGCTCAAGCAGTTGAACAAGGTCGTTTTCCCCGCGCCGTTCGGACCGATCAGCGCGCAGATCTCGCCTTCGTCGACCGTGAACGACAGGTCGGCGAGTGCGACGATCCCGCCGAACTCCACCCGCACGTGATCGACGGTGAGCAACGGCACGTGGTCAGAGGCCCAACAGTGCGTCGAGGCCGATGGTCAGGCCCGGGGTCTCGCCGACCTTCTGCACGGCGAGCAGCACGCCGGGCATGAATGACGAACGGTCGTACGTGTCATGGCGGATCGCGAGCGTCTGGCCGGTGGTGCCGAGCAGCACCTCCTGCGAGGCGACCATCCCTCGCACGCGCAAGCGCGTGCACCGGGATGCCCTCGACCAGGCCGCCGCGCGCGCCTTCGGCGACCACCTTGGTGGTCGGGTCGTCGGCCCAGTCCTTCGACGCCGCCGCGATGCGCTGCGCAGTCCGGATCGCGGTTCCCGACGGCGCGTCGATCTTCTGATCGTGGTGCAGCTCGATGATCTCGACACTCTCGAAGTACGGCGCCGCGAGCTCGGCGAACCGCATCATCAACACCGCGCCGATCGCGAAGTTCGGAGCGATCACCGCGTTGGCCGTCGACCGTCGAAGCGATCGCCGAGATCCGCGAGCTCGTCGTCGGCGAACCCGGTGGTACCGACGACCGCGTGCACGCCGTTCTCTGCGCACCACGCGATGTTCTCGCGGCCGCGGCATCGATCACCGTGAAGTCGATGGCGACCTGGGCGCCGGCATCATGCAGCGCGCTCGCCTTGGCCGCGATCTGGAGGTGCGTATCGTGCACCCCGAGCTGATCGAGATCGATGCCGGCGTGGTGCGGGTCGACCGCAGCGACGAGCTCGAGATCGGGTGCGTCGAGCACCGCCCGGCAGACGGTTGTTCCCATCCGCCCACCCGCTCCGAAGACCCCGACGCGAATCATCCGGCAGCTCCCCCGTCGACGTGGCGACAGACTATCTGCGGGTCTACGACTTCGCGTAGGAAGAGAACTCGCTCGTCTCGTGCGGCCCGACGACCGCGAGCGTTCGGGCGCGCATCGCGGATGACGCGCTCGACCACCCGGTCGATGTCGTCGGCGGTGACTGCGTCGATACGCGCGATTACCTCGTCGAGCGACTGGATCTCACCCTCGACGAGCTCGGCCCGGCCGAGCCGGCGCATGCGACTCGCCGACGTCTCGAGCGACATCGCGAGCGACCCGGTGAGGTGACCCTTGGCGGCCTCGAGCTCGGCCGCGGGCAATGCCTTCGCGCTACCAACCGGTCGAGCTGGGCCTCGATGACCTCGATCGTCTCCTGGATGCGTTCCGGCGCCGTCCCCGCGTAGATCGCGAGGTATCCGGTGTCGTCGAACGCGGCGCGGTACGAGTACACGGAGTATGCGAGCCCGCGTTCTTCGCGGATTTCCTGGAAGAGCCGCGACGCCATGCCGCCACCGAGCGCGTGGTTCATCACCGTGAGCGCGTCCCGATCGGGATCGAGCGACGGCACCGATCGCACACCGAGCACGACGTGCGCCTGCTCGGTCGGACGGTTGACGACGGCGAGCCCGCCCGCCGGCGCGGGCTGCGAGTGCTCGCGCGCCGGACGCTCGGGCATGCCCTGCGGGCTCCGCGCATCGAGCAGTCGCGACAGCGCGTCGTGATCGAGGTTCCCCGCGGCGGCGAGCACGATGTTGGCCGGTTCGTAGTGCGCGTGGTGGTACTCGGCGATGCCGTCACGCGGCATCGCCTCGATCGTCTCTTCGGTACCGAGCACCTCGCGCCCGATCGGATGATCGGGAAAGTGCGCCCGCGTGAAGAGGTCGTGCACGAGATCGTCGGGCGTGTCGTCGCGCATCCCGATCTCTTCGAGGATCACCTGGCGTTCCGACTCGACGTCGTCGGGCCGGAAGGCCGGGCGCCACAGCACGTCGGCGAGAATGTCGATCGCGAGATCGAGCTGCGTGTCGGGCAGCCGCACGTAGAACACGGTCTGCTCGTGCGTGGTGAACGCGTTCATGTCGCCGCCGACCGACTCGACCGCCTCGGCGATCTCGCGCGCACTGCGCCGATCGGTGCCCTTGAAGAGCAGATGCTCGAGGAAGTGACTCGCGCCCGAGCGTTCGGGTGCTTCGTCGCGGGCGCCGCTCCCGACCCACGCGCCGACCGTGACCGAACGCACGTGGGGAGCGACTCGGTGACGATTCGCAGACCCGACGGAAGCCGGGTCTTGCGAACCTCTACGTCACTCACTCGTGTTGCCGTTCCGGCGCGACTGCGTCGAATAGGCGAGAGCGCTCAACGGCGCGGGCCGCCACCTCGACGACTGCCACCGCCACCACCGCTGCCACCCCGGCCACCGCGCCGGGCGCCACCGCGGTCTCCACCGCTGCGCCCGCCGCCGGCACCCGCGGGCTCCTCGGCCGGGCCGAGGTCGCCGAACTGCTCGCGTGCCTCGCCGTCCCAGAACGCTTCGAACGACGCGGTCTCGCGACCGCCGCCGTTCCCGGAGCTGCTCTCGCTGCGCTCGGCGCGCGGTGCGCGCTCCTCACGACTCGCGCTCCGGACGCTCTGATCGTTCCGGACGGTCGCCGCCATCCGACGAACCACCGCTCGACGAACCGCCGCCGCCACCGTCGGAGTCGTCGCCGACCAACGAGAGCGAGAGCTTGCCGTTCTGGTCGATGTCGTCGACCTTCACCTCAGCTCGTCACCCAGCGAGAGCACGTCTTCGACCCGGTCGATGCGCTTGCCCTGACCGAGCTTGGAGATGTGGATGAGACCGTCGCGTCCGGGAAGGATGTTGACGAACGCACCGAACTTGGTGATGTTGACGACCCGACCTTCGTAGATCGCGCCCACCTCCGCGGTCGGCGGGTCGAGGATGAGCTCGATACGACGCCGAGCCTCTTCGACCGCGGCACCGTCCTTCGAGCCGATCGAAACCACGCCCATACCGTCGGCGTCCTGCACCGAGATGTCGGCGCCGGTCTCCTGCTGGATCGTGTTGATGACCTTGCCCTTGGGCCCGATGACCTCGCCGATCTTGTCGACCGGGATCTCGAAGCTGACGATCTTCGGTGCCGTACTCGCGCACGTCGTCGCGGGGTGCGGCGATCGCGTCGTGCATGACGTCGAGGATCTTCAGGCGGGCTTCCTTGGCCTGGAGCAACGCCTTTCCGAGCACGTCGGCCGGGATGCCCTCGATCTTGGTGTCGAGCTGCAACGCGGTGACGAAGTCACGGGTACCCGCAACCTTGAAGTCCATGTCGCCGAACGCATCCTCTTGACCGAGGATGTCGGTGAGCGTCGTGTACTTGCCCTCGGCGAACACGAGGCCCATCGCGATACCGGCGACCGGCGCCTTGATCGGCACACCCGCGTCCATCAACGACAACGTCGAACCGCAGACCGAAGCCATCGACGTGGAACCGTTCGATGCCATGCACGTCGGAGACGACGCGCAACGTGTACGGCCACTCGAGCTTGCTCGGGATCACCGGAATCAGCGCGCGCTCTGCGAGCGCACCGTGGCCGATCTCGCGCCGCTTCGGTGAACCGACCCGTCCGGTCTCGCCCGTCGAGAACGGCGGGAAGTTGTAGTGGTGCATGTAGCGCTTGCGCTCGTCGAGGGTGATCGTGTCGAGCATCTGCTCCATGCGCGGCATGCCGAGCGTGACGACCGACAGCACCTGCGTCTCACCGCGCTGGAAGAGGCCGATCGCCGTGCGACTGTGGGCAGCATCCCCGTCTCGGCCGAAAGCGGCCGGAGATCGGCCGGACGCCGCGACCGTCGATGCGGACACCGTCGTTGACGATGCGGGCGCGAGTGACTTCCTTCTGCAACGAACGGAACGCGCGCTTCACTGCGGTTCCTTCACCGGCGAGCTTGCCCGGGATCTCGTCGGTGCCGACGAGACCGATCAGCAGGTCGGCCTGGATCTCGTCGAGACGCGCGTTGCGGTCGTGCTTGTCGGCGATGGTCATCGCCTCGGTGACCGTCGCTCGGGCGTGATCGCTGACCGCGGCGAGCACGTCGGGTGTGTAGTCGATGGCGGGCGTGTACGAGATCTCTTCGATCGGACCGTGGGCGAGGATGAACGCGGCCTTGAGCTCGAGCTGGAGCTTGATCGCCGCCGAGATCCACTGCTTCGAGGCTTCGAGCCCTTCGGCGATCACTTCTTCGGTGACCTTCGGGGCACCGGCTTCGTACATCTCCCACGAACCCTCGGTGCCACCGGCCTCGACCATCATGATCGCGACGTCACCGTCGTCGAGCTGACGACCGGCAACGACGATCTCGAACGTCGACGCGTCGCCCTCCTGGAACGTCGGGTGCGCGATCCACTCGCCCTCGATGTGCGCGAGGCGCACCGCGCCGATCGGGCCCGTTGAACGGGATGCCCGAGATGGTCAGTGCCGCCGACGCGCCGTTGATCGACACGATGTCGTGCGGGTGCACCATGTCGGCGCCGAGGATGGTCGCAATGACCTGCACCTCGTTGCGGAAGTCGGACGGGAACGACGGGCGCAACGGCCGGTCGGTGAGGCGGCAGGTAAGAATCGCCGACTCGCCCGGACGACCTTCACGACGGAAGAACGAGCCCGGGATCTTCCCGGCTGCGTACATACGCTCTTCGACGTCGACCGTGAGCGGGAAGAAGTCGATGCCCTCACGGGGCTTCGACGTGCACACTGTGGAAAGCAGTGTGGTGTTGCCGACTTTGACCAGAACGGCACCGTCGGCGAGTGCTGCGAGCTTGCCGGCTTCGAGAGTCATCTCGAGACCAGCGGCATTGATAGGACCGGAAACGCGAACGACGTCGTCGCTCATACGCGGACACCTCTTTTTCGGTTATGTGCCCTCGGGAGGTGTCGGTTCCCAGTTGTCAGCGTCCGGAATCCCCAACCTTTGCCAAGTGGGCAACTGGGGAATCGGGCGCTCGCGACTGACAACCGACTGCGAACTCGAGGGCTTCGAATGTCAAACGAGGAGCAGATGGCTGCTCCTCGTTGCCCTACCGGCGAATGCCCAACTTGGCGATGAGTGCTCGATACCGGTCGACGTTGTTGCGCCGCAGGTAATCGAGCATCCGACGCCGCCTACCGACGAGCATCAGCAAGCCTCGCTGGCTGTGAAAGTCCTTTTTGTGGACTTTCATGTGCTCGGTCAGGTGGCGGATGCGCTCGGTCAGCAGAGCGATCTGCACTTCGGCCGACCCTGTGTCGGAGTCGTGCAGTTTGTTGTCGCTGATCGTGGCGGCCTTGTCGGGCATGCGCGCGTGAACCTTCATCGGGAACGGGACGGAACTTGACGTTACCACGAGGCCCTTCGGGCCCGGTACCACAGGCCCTCGGTGCGGAACCACTCTCCGTCAGGTGCGGAACCACTCTTCCGTCAGGTGCGGAACCACTCTTCCGTCAGGTGCGGAACCAGGCGCGGGCGAACTCGACGTCGCGTTCCATCTGCTCGATGAGTGCCTCGACCGTCTCGAATCGCTCCTGGCCCCGTATTCGGTGCAAGAAACGCACCCGGGCGTCTTGTCCGTAGAGGTCGCCGTCGAAGTCGAGCACGTGCACTTCGAGCAGCAGCATCCCCGACTCCGCGTAGAAGGTGGGACGCCGACCGAGCGAGATCGCGGTCGGACGCTCCACGCCGTCGGGTCCGATGTAGGTCCCGACGTAGACCCCGTCGGCGGGGAGGCACAGCCGTTCGGGCACGGCGACGTTCGCGGTCGGGAAGCCGAGCTCCCGGCCTCGGGCGTCTCCCCGCTCGACCGCGCCCGCGCACCTCGTGGGGCCGGCCCAGGATCGTGGCCGCGAGCCCGACTTCACCCTCAGCCAGGAGCGTCGCGCGCGGGTGGATGAATACGGGATGCCGCCTTCGGGCGCCGCTTCCGACTCCGGCGACGCGACCAGCCCGAGACCCAGCACTTCGAATCCGAGCTCGGCACCCATGCGTTGGAGCAACGCGACGTCGCCGTGGCGCCGGTACCCGAAGTGGAAGTCAGCGCCGACGACGACGAGCCGCGCGTCGAGCACGGCGGCCAGGAGCTCGGCGACGAAATCCTCGGCCGGTTCCTTGCTCCGGGCTTCGTCGAACGCGAGCACGAGGCATTCGTCGACCGCGCCCGTCGCTTCGAGCAGCTCGAGCTTCTGGTCAAGAGTCGTGAGGAGCTTGGGCGCGGAGCCGGGGCGCACCACTTCGGCGGGATGCTTGTCGAACGTGAGCACGGTCGACTTGAGGCCGCGCGCCCGGGCGAGATCGTGGACGAGCCGCAGCACGGCTTGATGGCCAAGGTGCACACCGTCGAACGCGCCGATCGCGACCGCGCGCCCCGCCGCACCGTCGAGCGGGCCGACCTCGCTCGGATCCCGCCAGACGATCAACTGGACTCCCCGGTGCTGGTCTCCTGGGGAGCGAGCACGACCGTGGGCTTCACGCCCGCGCCGCGCCGTTCGTAGACCGCGAGCAACTCGCGCTCCTCGGTCGACGACCGCGAACGGACCCGGCGCGTCAACGTCGCCCAACAACGCGGGCGCCGCGAACGTCGCGCCGTGCGCGATCGCGCGCAGCTGTTCGCCGGCCACGACGACCTCGTCCATGTCCCGGAGCGCGGCGGCCGGAGAGAGCACGAAGCGTTGCGGATCGACCTCGATCGCTTCGAGTGTGTGCGCTTCCTCCACTTCGAAGGAGCCGACCCGCAACCGGCGCAACTCCCCGAGATGCGCGCAACCGCCGAGTGCCGTACCGAGGTCGGCGGCAAGTGATCTCACGTAGGTCCCACTCGAACAATCGATCCGAATCGTGGCTTCAGGGTAGGCGCCGTCGACGAAGTCTTCGACCTCGAGGGTGTCGATCCGAACCGGGCGGGCGGCGCGATCGATGACCACGCCCTCGCGCGCGAGCTCGTACAACTTGCGGCCGTCGACCTTGATCGCCGACACCATTGGCGGGATCTGCTCGATCTCCCCCACGAAGGCCTGCGCCGCGCGCACGACCTGCGCCTTCGTGAGCGACATCGCGGCCTGCTCGAGCACGGCACCCGATGCATCGAGCGTGTCGGTCGCGATACCGAACACGATCGCGCGCCCGGTACGCCTTCCCCGCTTCCTGGAGGTAGCGCAACAGCCGCGTCGCGCGTCCCAAACCGACGAGCAACACGCCGGTCGCATCCGGATCGAGCGTGCCCGCGTGCCCGACGCGCCGTTGCCCGTAGAGCTTGCGCATCCGCGCGACAACGTCGTGCGACGTCCAAGCCGGCGGCTTGTCTACGACAACTAATCCGTCATGCAAGACGCGCAGGTTAGAGCGCGGCGAGAATTCGTTGTACGACGGCTTCGGCGGGATCGTCGCTGGTGAACCCGGCGGCGAAGCGGTGTCCGCCACCGCCCTCGTCGGCGGCGATCTTGCACACGTCGACCGAACCCAGCGAGCGCAGGCTGACCCGCCACGCGCCGTCGGACGCTTCCTTCAGGACGCAGGCGACTTCCGCCTCACGCGTGCGCCGCACCAGATCGATCAGGCCTTCGATCTCTTCGAACGTGACGTCGTGGCGCTCGAGATCCGCTTGGGTGATCTTGGCCCAGACGAAGTTCTTGTCTTCGACGAGCTCGGCCCGGCTGAGCACGTCGGCCGCCAACTTGAGGTACGCGAAACGGTGCTCTTCGAACAGCACGCGTGACAGCGCCGCGATCGGCAGGTCGAAGGAGGCGAGCTCGCGGGCGAGCTCGAAGACCGCGCTCGTCGTGCACTCGTACTGGAATCGACCGGTGTCGCACACCAGCGCGGCGTACAGACAGACGGCCGCGTCGCGATTGAGCGGGAGGCCGAGCTCGTTGATCAGTCGCCGCACGAGCACACCACTCGCGGCGGCCTTCTCGTCGATCACGTTGATCGTCCCGTACCGCTCGTTCGACGCGTGGTGGTCAACGACGATCAGCTCGGCCGCGGCCTTGGCGTGCGTCTCGAGGTCGCCGAGCCGGCTCAGCGATCCGGAGTCGAAGGTGATGAGAACGGGCGGCTCGCTCTCGACGAGATCGGGCGCGGTCAGCAGGTGGAGACCGGGAAGGTCGCGGTAATGCGGCGCGACCACGAACGGGCTCGGGAAGGTCGCGACGGAGTTGATGCCCGCGGCGAGCAGCACGTGATGCAGCGCCAGCATCGATCCCAACGCGTCACCATCGGGGCTCACGTGGCACGCGAGCACGACCCGCGGCGCGCGACGGATCGCACGCTGCGCGAGGCCGAACGCCTCTTCCAAGCGGGGATCGTTGTTCGCGGGGCCGGTCACCAGTTCTCCTCGGCATCGTTTACGCCGGCACCAGCCTGATCCGGTTCGGCGCTCTCGTGGTGGATGCCACGGAGGATCTCGTCGATGCGCTGCCCGGCGACGATGCCGGGATCGACTTCGAACGTGAGCGCGGGAACTTGGCGGATCCTCATTTGTCGACCGACGACGCCCCGGAGATGAGCCGCGGCGTGGCGCAGCGCATCGCCGGCGTTCTCGGCGAATGTCGTCGGCGCATCGGGCGCGACCGTGGCGCCGAGCGTCGAGTAGTACACGGTGGCGTACGACGAGATCGCGGGTCACCTTTACGCCGGTGAACGTCACCAGCTCGAGTCGCGGGTCCGACATCCGCTCGAGCTCGTCGGCGAGCACCTCGAGCATCACCTCGTTCACCCGCGCGGTACGCGGAAACTTGCGCGGCGAGGTCATGATTCGAGCCAGGCGGTCTCGACGTCGAGCAGCTCGATGTCGGGCGCGGTGACGACGAACCGCTCGACCGAGGCCAGCACGTCTCGCACTTGATGCTCGCTGCTCCCGATCACCGCGACACCGATCGCCGCCCGCTGCCACTGATCCTGGTAGTCGACTTCGGCGACCGAAACCGGAAAGCGATGGCGCAACCCGTCGACGATCGGACGGATCGCGGCGCGCTTCGCCTTGAGCGAGCGGCTCTGCGACACGTGGAGATCGAAACAAGCGGCGGCGGCATGCACAGCGTCATTGTCGCGCCTCGGCAATGATGCGCCCAATGCGACCCCTTCAATCACAAGAGCCACAACAGCACCGCGACCGCGAGCAGCGCGGGCACACCCACCAACGCGCCGACTCGCGAGTACGTGCCGGCGCCGACATGAACGTCGGCTGTGCGCGCCGATTCCTGCCACAACAAGCCCGCGAGCGATCCGGTGATCAGGAGTACCGGGCCGATATTGAGACCGAGCAGCAGCGGCCAAACATGACTCACGTGCACGACGTGCGGAATCGAGAGCAACGTCGCCGGAAGATTGTTCAACCCGTTCGCGGCGATCACGCCGATACCGAACCCGCGTACTCCGCCGTCTCCGGCACCGCTCAGGAGTCGCGGCAGCTCCGACGCGACGCCGGCCGCGACGACCCCGAGCGCGCCCGCCAACACAACGGTGCCGAGCGGGACGCGCCGCCACGGCAAGGTTCGCGTCACCGCGAACGAGGCCGGCGGCGGCGACGAGCGCGGCAACCCAGGCGGGCAAACCGACGTGCTCGCCCCCGACGAGCAGGACCAGGAAGGCCGCGATTGCGCTTCCCCCGATCGTGAGCGCGCGTCGATCGACGGGCCGCGCGCGAGCGCGCCGGTCGGCCGGGCCGGGAAGACCAACCGGTATGCGAACCAACCGACGGTCGAGGCGACGACCGACGGCAACAGCCCGTGGGCGAGGAAGTCGGAGCTCGTCAGCGAGAAGTGCGAAGCGACGATGAGGTTCGTGAGATTCGAGACGGGCAGCACCGTGCTCGCGAGCATCGCGAGCAGGACGGGCTGGAACGCGAGCATCACGGGATCGAGCCCGACGATGCGCGCCGTGCGCGATGTAGAGCGGGGTGAGCAGCACCACCGCCGCGTCGAGGTTCAACAGCGCCACGACTGCAGCCGCGATGATCCAGCACGCGCCGACGACCCGCGGCGTGCGCGCCGCGAGCGACGCGAGCTCTTCGAAGACACCGACCTGATCGAGCAACGCGGCGAGCGGCACCGCGAACAGCACGAATGCGAGCGGCGCGGCCAGCGGTCGGACCGCCGACCGTGCGTCCGAGAGCGTGAGGATCCGCGTCGCGAGCACCACCACCGCCGCGCCAACCGGCGCGACCCAGGCCGGCAGTCCGCGGGGCGCAGCAGCGCGCCGCGCGACCGCGACGACGAGCAGCGCGACCGCGAGAACCGGCACCGGACCGGATCAGATCCGGTCGCTCACACTCGGGCGATCTCGCGCTCTTCGAAGGTCTCGATGATGTCGCCTTCCTTGAGGTCGGTGTAGTTCTCGAGCCCGATACCGCACTCGAAACCTTCCCGAACCTCGCGGACGTCGTCTTTGAAGCGCCGGAGCGATGCGACCGCGCCCTTCCAGATGATCGTTCCGTCGCGCAGGAAGCGCACCTTCGAACCCCGGGTGATCACGCCGTGGGTGACGAAGCAACCCGCAACCTTCCCGACCCGCGGCACCGAGTACACCATGCGCACTTCGGCTTCCCCGGTGACGACTTCTTCGTACTCGGGCTTGAGCATGCCGACGAGTGCGTTGTTGACGTCTTCGAGGACGTTGTAGATGACCTCGTAGAGGCGGACCTCGACGTTTTCCTGCTCGGCGAGCTCGCGCGCTTTGCGATCGGGACGAACGTTGAAGCCGATGACGGTCGCGTTCGACACCACCGCGAGGCTGGCGTCGGATTCGGTGATACCGCCGACACCCCGGTGGACGAACGACAACCGGACCTCGTCGTGCTCCTGGTCGAGCTTGCGCAACGCGTCGATGATCGCTTCGAGCGAACCCTGGGCGTCGGCCTTGACGATGAGGTTCAGCGTCGCGACTTCACCGCGTTGCACCGCCGCGAACACGTCTTCGAGGCGGGCGCCACCGGCGAGCATGAGCGGGTTGCGCAGCGCCGCCGCCTTGCGGCGATGGGCGCGCGCTTCGGCGACCGTACGGGCGACCTTGTCGTTCGGTGCGACCCGTAGTTCGTCTCCGGCCATCGGCACGTCGGCCAGACCGAGCACCTCGACCGGCACTGACGGCCCGGCTTCGGTAACGGCCAGACCGGCTTCGTCGAACATCGCACGCACACGACCCCACGCGGGTCCGGCGACGATGGTGTCGCCGACACGCAGCGTGCCTTCTTCGACGAGCGCGGAGACAACCGGGCCCCGGCCCTGATCGAGGTGCGCTTCGAGCACCGCGGCCACCGCGGGCTTCTGCGGGTTCGCGACGAGCTCTTCCGACAACAACACGTCGGCCACGTCGATCAGCGAATCGAGCAGCTTGTCGACACCCTCACCGGTCGGCGCGGACACGTCGACGACGATCGTGTCGCCACCCCACTCCTCGGGAACGAGCTCGTTCTCGGTGAGTTGCTGACGCACGCGGGTCGGGTCGGCGTTGTCGCGGTCGATCTTGGTAACCGCAACGACGATCGGGACCTCGGCGGCCCGCGCGTGGTTCATCGCCTCGATGGTCTGCGGCATGACACCGTCGTCGGCCGCGACCACGAGCACCGCGATGTCGGTGACCTGCGCGCCGCGCGAACGCATTGCGGTGAACGCTTCGTGACCCGGAGTGTCGATGAAGGTGATGAGCCGTTCGCCGTCGGCGGTGGGCCGCACGACGCGGTAGGCACCGATGCTCTGGGTGATGCCACCGGCTTCACCGGCGACGACGTTCGCGTTGCGGATGTAGTCGAGCAGCGTCGTCTTACCGTGGTCGACGTGGCCCATGACCGTGATGACGGGCGCGCGCGGCTCGAGCAACGAGTCGTCTTCATCGTCGTCGTCGGAGAGCATCGCGAGGAACTCGACCTCTTGCTCGCTCCCGGGCTCGACGAGGAGGATCTGCGCGCCGAGGGTCTCGGCGATGAGCTCGATCATCTCGTCGGCGAGTGAGACCGTCGCGGTCACCATCTCGCCGGCTTCGAACAGGATGCGCACGAGGTCGGCCGGGGTGCGGTTCAGCTTCGGCGCGAACTCCTGCACGGTGATGCCGCGCGAAACGACGATCTCGCCTTCGGGAACCGGTGCGTCGGCCGGCGTGAGCCGCTGCGACGCGGGCTCGAGCTCGGAACGGTCACGACGACGCTTCTTGCGCCGGCGCTGCGGCGGGCCACCGGGCCGACCGCGACCGGCCGGGCCTCCGTAGCCTCCGCCGGGTCCGCCACCGGGACCACCGCGGCCACCGCCGCGTCCGGGGGGACCACCGCCACCGGGGCGTGCGGGCGCGCTACCGGGCGCACCGCCACCGCCGGGACCACCACTGAATCCGCCACCGCCGCCGGGACGACCGGCGAAACCACCACTGCGCGGCGGGCCACCGGGACCACCCGACGGACGCGGTCCACCACGAGGCGGACCGCCGACCGGGCCGCGCGTCGGCGCGGCCTTCTGCTGGCCGGGAGGGGGCGGGATCGGACGACCGGTAACCGACATCGGGCGCGCGGGCGCCGGGGCGCCATCGGCCTCGGGCGGCGCTTCGGTCGTCGCGGCCGCGGCAGCCGCAGCTGCGGCCGCCGGGCGCTCGGCCGGCATCGGCTTGTCGGTGATCGGACTGATCGGGCGCTCGGCCGGAACGGGCCGGGGCGGCGCGACGGGCGCGGCGCGTTCGAACGTCTCGGGGCGAGGCGGCGCCAGCGGCTGCGTCGCGCTCGAACGGACCACACGACGTGAGCGCTCGGGCGTACCCGGCTCGGGCTCGGACGGCACGTCGGGCGACGCGTCGGGTTCGGCGACGACTGCAGGCGCGGGATCGGCCGCGACCGGTGCGGGAGCGGGCGCCGGCTCCGGTTCCGGCACGACGACCGGTTCGGGCTCGGGCTCGGGCACGACCTCTTTGCGCAGGCCGCGCGAGTCGGCCAGACGCCGGACGCGATCGGCCGACGGCTCGTCGATGCTCGACGAGTGACTCTTGACGCCGATTTTGAGCTCATTGGAGAGCTCGACGACGACTGCGTTGTCGACGCCCAACTCGCGGGCCAGCTCGTAGACCCTGATCTTCTTGGTGGCCAAAACGCCGTCCGTTCCTCGAGCGACCGCTCGTCGCTCGCTCAGTTATCCAGTCTCGCACGGAGCTCGTCGAGCTCGGTGCTCGTTAACGACCGTCGCAGCGCCCGGGCCAGGGCTCCGCGCCGTATCGCTTCCTCGAGGCACTCCTTCGAGCAACTCCACGCTCCCCGGCCGGGGGCATGTCGGCCTGCTCGCAGTGTGCCGTCCGGGCCGGCAGCGATTCGCTGCCAACCTTCCGGTGAGTCCTTCCGGCGGCACCCGATACAGGTGCGCTCCGGACCCGTCAGCTCTCCTCCACCTTCTCTGCTCTGCCGTCGCTCTCCGGCGTCCGTCTCCGGCTTCGATGTGCATCGCGGTCTCTTCGGGCGCGACCGGGATCTCTTCGCCGACGTCGGCGAAGTCGGGCGCGCCGTCGCTGGTCGTGCCTGCGGGGGGCGCGCCATCGGCCGTCGCTTCCGCCGCCGGTCCGTCGGCCGGCGCGTTCTCGCCCAGCGTCGCGTACCCGGCTTCGGCCGCGCTGATCGCCTCGCCGCCCTCGGCCGGTTGCCACATGAGGCCGCCGTCGGGACCCTCGACCCACTCGCCCTCGGCGTAGCCGCCACCGGACTCTTCTTCTGCGAGTTGGCTCTCGCTCTTGATGTCGACCCGCCAGCCGGTGAGCCGCGCCGCGAGGCGCGCGTTCTGGCCTTCCTTGCCGATCGCGAGCGACAGCTGGAAGTCGGGGACGATGACCTCGGCGATACCGGTGTCTTCGTGCAACCGAACTTCGCGCACCTTCGCCGGCGCCAGCGCGCGCATCACGAAGTCGGGGCCGTCGGCGCTGTAGGGAACGATGTCGACCTTCTCGCCGCGCAACTCGTTGACGACCTGGCGTACGCGCATGCCGCGCGCACCGACGCAGGCGCCGACGGGATCGACGTTCTGGTCGTTCGACGCGACCGCAAGCTTGGTGCGGTGGCCGGGCTCGCGTGCGACGGCACGGATCTCGACGACACCGTCGACGAGCTCCGGTACCTCGAGCTCGAACAGGCGACGCACCAGGCCGGGGTGCGTGCGGGAAACGACGATCTGGGGACCCTTGGCCGTCTTGCGGACCTCGACGATGTACGCCTTCATGCGGGCGCCGTGGTCGTACCGGTCGCCCGGAACCTGCTCCGCCTGGGGCAGCAGCGCCTCGACCCGGCCGAGATCGAGCAGCGTGTAGCGCGCGTCGGTCTGCTGGATGATGCCCGTGACGATGTCGCCTTCGCGGCCCGCGTACTCCTCGTACTTCATCTCGCGCTCGGCCTCGCGAATGCGCTGCAGGATGACCTGCTTGGCCGTTTGCGCGGCGATGCGACCGAAGTCGGCGGGCGTGTCGTCCCACTCGCGGACGACGTTGCCCTCTTCGTCGAGCTCCTGCGCGATCACGCGGATCTCACCGGTCTCCACGTCGATCTCGACCAGCGCCTCTTCCGCGGCCTCGGGCATCCGCTTGTACGCGGTGACGAGCGCGTTGGCCAGCGCCTCCAACATGATCTCTTCTGAAATTCCCTTTTCGATCGCCAACGCCGAAAGGGCTTCGAGCATCTCGGGATTCTTCACGCGCTCGCTCCTCTGCTCGCACGGGCCCGTTTGCTCGCGGTCGCGGCTTGACCGGCGCGCCGCTGTCCAGGACGCGGCTGCGGACCCCACTCGAAGACGGTGCGCGCCTGCGTGATGTCGCAGTACCGAAGCTCTGCGCGCTGTCCGTCGGTCTCGATGGTGCATTGCTCGTCGTTCGAATCGACGAGCACTCCGTGCACCCGTTCGGTGCCGGATTCGGTTCGGACCTTGATCGACACGGTGCAGTCGCGGGCGCCGAGGTAGTGCGCCGGCGTGCGCAGCGTGCGCTCCACTCCCGGACTACTCACTTCCAGCAGGAACGAGCCCGGCAATGTGGAGTCGTCGTCGAGGATCGGTGAGAGGGCGCGGGTGACGTCGGTGATCGCGTCGAGGTCGACACCGCCGGCCCGATCGATGGTGACGCGCAAGGTGCGCGTGCCTCCACCGCCGTTGAGCTCTACGTCGTAGAGCTCGAGTCCGAGACCGGCGATGACGGGCGCGACGGCGTCACGAATGGCGTCGATCGTTGCGTCCGCCTTCAAACCCGCTCGCCTCCTCTATCTCCACAAGAAAAAACGTGGGCCGCGGCCCACGTGCCCTGCCCCTCGGACGAGTCCATCGGGGCACCGAATAGAACTACCGAATTTGCCTGGCTCACCGCACTGCCGAAACAGAACGACGCCATTGTAGCGCGGGGACTCGTGTGCGACCGGCCCTCACAACAGGCACGTCAGGCGCGAGGTTGCGCGCCCCGGGTGGGGTTCTCCGGGACCGGTCAGACGCCGAACATCTCGAGCAGCTCGGTCGGCGCGAGCTCCTCGAGTTGCGAATAGGTGCAGTCGCTCGGCTCCTTGTCGTCCCGCCAGGCGCGGAAGTGCGCGTTGTGGCGAAACCGGCCGTTCATGATCCCCTCGTAGGAGACCTCGCAGACCCGCTCGATCCGCAACGGCTCCCACGACATGTCCTTGCTGGCGTTCCAGCGATTCGGGCCGCCGGGCATGCGCTGCCCGCTCTCGGCCGCCTGGGCGACCGCGTCGGCCCAATCCCGCCACGGGTGATCCTTCAGCGCGTTCTTCCGCAACGGCTCGACCTCGCCGAGCAACCGCTCCCGCGCGGGCGCTGCGATCCCGCTCGCGACGCCGACGTGATGGAGCCCGCCTTCGTCGTCGTAGAGGCCGAGCAGGAGGGAGCCGACGCCCTTGCCGTCCTTGTGCACGCGGTATCCGGCCGACGACGCACTCGCACGTGCGTTCGTGCTTCACCTTCAGCATCGTGCGGGCGCCGGGCGCGTACGGATCGCCGAGCGGCTTGGCGACGACGCCGTCGAAGCCGGCGCCTTCGAAGTGGTCGAACCACTGCGAGCGCGAGGTCGCGGCTCGTCGTCGCCGGCGTGAGGAACAGCGGCGGCTTGGCGTCGGCGAGCAGCCGTTCGAGTCCGGCCCGCCGATCCCGCAACGGCTCGTCGATCACCGACTCGTTGCCGAGCGCGAGCAGATCGAACGCGACGTAGGACGCGGGGATCTCTTCGGCCAGCTTCTTCACCCGCGACGCCGCCGGATGTTGGCGGAGCTGGAGCGCATCGAAGTCGAGGCCGTGCGGCGTCGCGATCACGAGCTCGCCGTCGAGCACGACTTGCGGCGGGAGCTGCGCGAGCAAGCGGCTCGCGCAGCTCGGGGAAATAGCGCATGAGCGGCTTCTGGTTCCGGCTCTGGAGATCGAGGTCGTCACCGTCGCGGAACAACACGCAGCGGAAGCCGTCCCACTTCGGCTCGAACAAGAGGTCGGGCGCCGACGGCATGTCTCGCGTCAACTTCGCGAGCATCGGCTCGAACGGCGGTCGAACGGGCAGCGCCACGGGTCGAAGCTACTGCCTCGCTCACAGCAGGCGGCGTTCGTTGGCCCAGCGTGCGAGTTGGTGCCGGCTCGACAGCTGGAGCTTGCGCAACACCGAGGAAACGTGACTCTCGACGGTCTTCACCGAGATCTCGAGGTCGCGCGCCACCTCCTTGTATGCGTACCCGCGGGCAATGAGGCGCAGCACTTCCCGTTCGCGCGGCGTGAGCTGCTCGAGCTCGGGATCGGTCTGCGGCGGCGCGGCACCCGCGAACGCGTCGAGCACGAACCCGGCCAGGCGGGGCGAGAACACGGCGTCGCCGGCCGCGACGGCTCCGACTGCCTCGACCAAATTCGTCGGGTGCAATCGTCTTGGTGACGTAGCCGCGCACGCCGGCGCGGATCGTCGCGATCACGTCTTCGGGCGCATCACTCACCGACAGCGCCAGGAAGCGGATGTCGGGATGCGTGGTGAGCACTTCGGAGATGACGCGCGCGCCGCCGCCCCCCGGCATGTGCACGTCGACGAGCACGACGTCGGGAACGCGCGCGGATCATCTCGATCGCGTTGTCGACCTCAGATGCCGCGCCGACCACTTCGAGTTCCGCACCGAGCTCGGCGCGCACGCCGGAGAGAAACAGCTGATGGTCGTCGACGAGGAAGACGCACGCGTCACTGTGCCGCTCACTCATGTGCCGCTCACTCATGTGGTTGCCTCTTCGTTCACGCGCGGGAGGGTCATCTCCACCTCGGTGCCCTCGCCGGGCGTGCTCCGGATCTCGGCGGTTCCGCCGGCACGTGCGAGCCGGTCGACGATCGAACCCGAGATCCCGCGGCGATCTTCGGCCACGGCAGCTGGGTCGAAGCCGCGGCCCCGATCCCGTACGAACACCGAAACCCGCTGCGCTTCGACCTCGAGGTAGACGGCAACACTCGCCGCGCCCGAGTGCCGAACGGAGTTGGCGATCGCCTCGCCGGGCCGCGAGCAGGAGCGGCTGCATCCCCGCGGCCGGGCAATCACGCACGCGCACGACCTCGACCGGCACGCCGTGCTCGGTCTCGACTTCGGCCGCGATCTGCTCGAGCGCGGTCCCGAGCGAGCCTTCCATGTCATCGGAGCGCTCGCCTTCGAGCAACCACGTTCGGAGCTCGCGCTCCTGCATCCGCGCCAAGCGCACCACTTCGCGGGGATCGTCGGCGCGGCGTTGGACGAGCGCGAGCGTTTGCAGCACGGAGTCGTGCAGATGCGCGGCGACGTCGGCGCGCTCGTCGGAACGGATTCGTTCGCGGCGCTCGGCGACGAGTTGGTTCACGAGCTCCCACAATCCGGGGCCGAGGATCAACGCGATCCCGACGAGCACCACGGCCGCGCCGATCACACCACCGCGCAGCGCGCGCCACGAGTCGATGCTGAGGAAGAACGCGGCAAGCCCCGCGGCGATGCACGCGGCACCGGCGATGATCCGCGCCAGCGCGCCCCGCCGCGTCCCGACGAGCACCGCGACCGCGTCTGCGGCTTCGGGCGGGAGGCGATCGAGGAACGGCCAATCGGGCGGCGCCGGAGAATCGTCGCGTGGGCGCGTCGAAAGCAGCGCGAGGCCAACCATGGCCGCGCCCAACGGCCACACGATCACGTCACCGGGCCACGGCCCGATCGCGCGCATCAGGAGGAGCACGCCGAGCACGACCGCCGCGAACGCGACCGTCGCGATCGCGTCGGACGGCCGCGTGCGCACCGAAGTGGTGTCGTCGCTGCGCACGAAGAGCCAGGCCGCGCCGTAGAGGAGTACGCCGATGCCGCCGGCGAGGGTGAGCACGAGAAAACCGCAGCGGACGACGTTGGGGTCGACCTCCAGCGCGTCGCCGAGCCCGACGGCCACGCCCGCGACGATCCGGCCGTCGTGCCGGCGAACGAAGCGGTGACGATCGAAACTCACAACCAGATGATCGCACCGCACGGTGGCGCAGCGGATCGGGACATACCCCGAGCCCGGAAGCCGGGCTCCCGGGCCGCCTCGGGGTTCTCCCCAATAGCGCCCTCCGCCCCCGAAGCGGACGATGCCTACATGAACACGACTCCTCCTGAAGCGCCGGCACCTCCGAAGGGCCCGTGGCGGTTCGTGCGGCGGGAACGCGGCCGCATGATCGCCGGGGTCGCGACCGGCATGGCCGACGCGTTCCACATCGACGTGCTCGTCATCCGCGTGCTCTGGGTGGTCGCCGCGCTCGCCACGTTCGGGATCGCGGTCGGCGCCTACGGCATCTGCTGGCTCGCGTTCCCGAGCGAGCGCGAACCGTCGCCCCTCAGCCAGCTGCGCTCCCGCCACGGGGACTCGAACGCCGGGTTCGTCGTCGGGCTCGTACTCCTCGGCTTGGGCGCGCTGTTCGTGCTCGGCCGGCTGTCACGCCCGTTCGACCACACCCGTGGTGTCGGCTGGGCGCTGGTGCTGATCGCGGCGGGATTGGCCGTGCTGTTCCTTCGTCACCCCGATCACGACGACATCGATCCCCCGCCGTGGCCACCGACGCCGCCGACGCCGCCGTTCGGAACACCACTCGCATCCGAAACCCCCGCGACCACAGAGGCACCGCGGCCGCGACCGAGACCGACGCACCCGACCAGGTCGACGACGCTCCCACGGCCGATGCCGAAGCGACCGCCTCGACGGCCGACACAACTTCGACTGCGTGGTCGCAGAATTCGCCGTGGCCGGCGCCGCCCACTCCACCGACGCCGCCAACTCCCCCAGGTTGGGCGCGACCGCCGTGGCGGGTCCCGCGCCGGCCGCGGCGAAGGTCGTTCCTCACGCCGATCACGTTGAGCATCCTGCTCATCGGGGCCGGTGCCGCCGCGCTGCTCGACTCCATCGACGCGGTGCACATCACGCTCGCCGCGATCCTCGCGTCCGGCTTGATCGTCGTCGGCGCCGCGCTCGTGCTGTCGGCCTGGTTCGGTCGCGCACGCGGGCTGATCCCGATCGGCGTGATCCTGCTCCTCGCGACGATCCCCGCATCCGTGATCGACGTCCCGATCAGCGGTGGCATCGGTGCCCGCAACTACCACCCAGTGACGCGCGACGACCTGCGGAGCAACTACGACCTCGGCATCGGACACATGACGATCGACCTGCAAGACGTTCCGTTGTCAGGTGACGTCACCACGATCCACGGATCGCTCGGGATCGGCGAGCTCGATGTCGACGTTCCCGCCAACGTTCGAGTCGACGTGCGCGCCCACGCCGGCGCGGGTGCCACCGAGCTCTTCGGCCATCTCGACGACGGCTGGACCCAGGACACCCATCGCATCGCGGGCGTGCGCCAACCGGGCGTCGTCCGCCTCGTGCTGCGAGTCGGCGCGGGCTCGATCAAGGTTCGCCGCTGGGCCGCCAACGGCGCCTTACTCACCTCCTAGACGGGAACGCACGATGTATCGCCACCGCACTGATCTCGTCGGACTGTTGTTCGGCCTCGCGTTCGCCATCGCGGGCACGAGCTTCCTCGTACGCGAGACGACCAACACCACTGTCGATCCCGCGTGGGCCACCGGGCTGGGGCTGATGCTCCTCGGCGCGGTCGCGTTGGTCGTCACCATCGGCCGCGCGACCCGACGCGGTCACTACGAAATGGCCCACTACGAAAGGGCCGAGTACGAAATGGCAACGCCCGACACTCCCGTGACTTCGGAGACGCCGGAAACTCCGGAGTCAGACGACTGACGCGGCCGTTTCGATCGGGAGCTCGTCGCGCGTGCCGGTCGCGCGGTCCTTGCGCTCGACCACACCCCGGCCCAAGCCCTTCGCGCCGACCACAAGTTGCACCGGCATGCCCAGCAGGTCGGCGTCGGCGAACTTCACGCCCGGGCTCACGTCACGGTCGTCGTAGAGAACGGCCAACCCGCGCGCCGTCAGATCGTCGTACATGCGGTCGGCGGTCTCGATCACGTTCGCGGCGGCATCGCCACGACCGGGCACCGACAGCAAGTGCACGTCGTACGGCGCGAGCGCCGGCGGCCACACGATGCCGTGCTCGTCGTGATGTTCCTCGACGACCGCCGCAACCACGCGCGACACGCCGATCCCGTAGCACCCCATCACCATCGGGTGTTGCTCGCCGTGCTCGTCGGTGTAGTGCGCGTCGAGCGCGACCGAGTACTTCGTGCCGATCTGGAACACGTGGCCCACTTCGATGCCGCGGTCGACCGACAAGCGGCTCGCCACACCGCGGGCAGATGTCGCCGGTCACGATGGTGACGAGATCGGCCCAGAGGTCGACGTTGAAATCGCGACCGAGCACCGCGTTGCGTCACGTGATGGTCGGTTTCGTTCGCGCCCGCGACCCATCCGATCGGATTCTCGACCGACGGATCGGCGACCACGATCGATGCGCCGGCAAAGTGCGGACCGATGTAGCCCTTCGGGATCTCGGGGTGCGCGGCGAAATCCTCGTCGCCGTAGAGCCGAACCGTCTTCGGCGCGAGCGCAGCTGCGAGCGCGAACTCGTTCACCTCGCGGTCGCCGGGAACGATCGCGAGCCCGAGCTCACCGTCGACGTCGAAGACGATGCTCTTCAACAGCGTGCTCGGCTCGACACCGAGGAACTTGGCGACCCCGGCGATGCCCGGGAGATCAGGTGTGCGGATCGGCGCCATCGGCGGAAGATCCGGCGCGGCGCCGTCGTCAGCATTTTCGGGGCGTGGCGACGCGCGCCGCGCGGCTTCCACGTTGGCCGCGTAATCGCAGTTCTTGCACCAGACGAAGTCGTCTTCACCGACCGCGGCGACGGCCATGAACTCGTGGTTCACGTCGCCGCCCATCTCACCCGACTGCGCCTCGACCGGCCGGAACGTCAGCCCGCACCGCTCGAACACGCGGTGATACGCGTCGAACATCTTGCGGTAGCTCTGGCGCAACGCCTCGGTATCGACGTCGAACGAGTACGCGTCCTTCATCAAGAACTCGCGGCCGCGCAACAGGCCGAAGCGAGGACGAAGCTCGTCGCGGTACTTCCAGTTGATCTGGTAGAGGTTCACGGGGAGATCGCGATACGAGCCGTACTCCTGCGCGACGATCGTGGTGACGACCTCTTCGGCCGTCGGTGAGAGGCAGTAGGCGGTGTCCTTGCGGTCGTGGAGCCGGAACATCATGTCGCCGTACTGGGCGTCACGACCGCTGCGCTCCCAGAGCTCGAGTGGCTGCACGATCGGGAGCGTCACTTCCTGGGCGCCGGCCCGGTCCATCTCCTCGCGGACGATCTCCGAGGCCTTGCGCAGTACCCGATTGCCGAGGGGCAACCAGGAGTAGACGCCGGCCGAGACCCGGCGGATGAAGCCCGCCCGCAAGAGCAATCGGTGACTGTCGACGTCGGCGTCGGCGGGGTCGTCCCGCAGGGTTCGCAAGAAGAGTTCCGACATCCGCATGGCGGCGAGCGTACTGACGGGGACTGCACCGGCTCGTGCTCAATATGCGGGTGAGCCGGTGCCCGATCCCATACTCGATCTCATACTCGACAAGACTGGTGAACAAATGGGATGAGAAAGGTCTAAAATATTCCCGACCTCGGCGGTGGTATTTCGGGCCCGAATGGGCTACCTTGGAGGTCGTGATTCGGTTCCGTGGCGCCGCGAGCATCTCGATGGGTCGTACCTCGCACGAGGTATACGACGAGATGTGTCCCGCCATCGGCCGCTGAGCGCCGGCGCACCCTCTTTCTTTCCTGCCCGACGCATTCCCCTTCTTCCCGACCCGGGAGCCGCCTCATGGCGATCGACGTACGCGAGCTTTCCACCCGAACTCTGGACCCGGCTATCGCCGAGGAGCTCGACACCTACGAACGCACGGTCGGTGAGTACCTCGACGGCCGGGTCGACGAAGACGTCTTCCGGGTCTTCCGGCTGAACAACGGTGTCTACGGCCAGCGCCAGGGTGGCCACAACCAGATGCTCCGCATCAAGGTCCCCTACGGGAAGCTCACGCCGGAGCAGCTCGAGACGTGCGCCTACATCGGCGATACCTACTCGCGCGGGTGGGGTCACCTCACTACTCGTCAGAACGTGCAGTTCCACTTCGTCGAGCTCGAGAAGACGCCCGAGATCCTGCGGTTGCTCGCTTCGGTCGGCCTCACTTCTCGGGAGGCCTGCGGCGACACCGTGCGCAACGTCATGGGCTGCCACCTCGCCGGCGCGTGCCCGCAAGAGAAGCTCGACATCACCCCGTGGGCCGAGGCCACCGCCCGCTGGTTGCTGCGCCACCCGTACGCGCAGCGTCTCCCCCGCAAGTTCAAGATCAACTTCTCCGGCTGCGCGACCGACTGCGGCCAGGCCATGTTCAACGACGTCGGCGTGATCGGGACCACTCGCACCCTCGACGACGGCACCGTCGAGCCCGGATTCAAGGTGTTCGTCGCCGGCGGTCTCGGCGCGAACCCGCACGCAGCCCAAGCCCTCGAAGAGTTCACGGCCCGCGAGGATCTCCTGCCGACCATCGAGGCGTGCCTGCGCACCTTCGACCACTACGGCAACCGCGACAACAAGATCCGCGCCCGCATGAAGTGGCTCGTCGACACGATGGGCATCGAAGAGCTGCGCGAGCGCGTCCTCAAGGAGCGCAAGTTCCTGCGCGCCGCACGCGGCTGGCCGGGCGGCATTCCCGCCCAGGTCCGTGAGCAGGGCGACGCCCCCGCGGGCGGCGAGTCGATCGTGCCCACCGGCACCATCGTCGGCGTTCCGGTGAAGCTCACCTCCAACGACCCCTACTCGCGCTGGCAGGAGGCCAACGTGGTGCGCGGTGTCGCCAAGGGCACGATCAGCGTGATGGCGTACGCCCGGCTGGGCGACATCACCACCCAGCAGTGGCGTGACCTCGCCGACATCCAGCGTGACTTCAACCTCGACGTGCGCGTCACCAACCGCCAGAACTTCGCACTCCGCGACGTCACCGAAGCCGACCTGCGCGGCGTCTACGACCGCCTGGTCGACACCGGCATGGCCGAACCCGGCGCCGAGCTCGCCCGCGACGTCGTCGCCTGCCCCGGCGCCGACACCTGCAACCTCGCGGTCACGCAATCCCGCGGTCTTGCCGCGGCGATCGGCGACGCGCTCGAAGACAGCCGGCCTCGCCGAGGTCCCGGGCGTGCGCACCAACATCTCCGGCTGCACGAACAGTTGCGGCCAGCACCACATCTCCGACATCGGCTTCTTCGGTCTCGAACGCCGCGCCCACGGTCGGGCGGCACCGGGCTACCAGATGCTGCTCGGCGGTCACGTCGGCGACATGCAGATCGAGTTCGGCGACAAGGCTTCGAAGCTGCCGGCCAAGTCGGCACCGGAAGCGGTCGTGCGGGTCGTGCGCCGGTTCAACGACGAACGCGAAGCCGGCGAGACCTTCCAGCACTGGCTCGAACGTTCGGGTGGCGCCAAGGGCGTCGGTCAGACCCTCACCGATCTCGACCAGTTCCCCACTCCCGAAGAAGGACCCGACTTCTTCGTCGACTACGGCGAGACCGGTCCCTACGTCGCGGAAATCGGCGACAGCGAGTGCGCAACATGACGGTGGGAAGCAAGCACGCCACTCCACCGAAGGCTCACGGCGTGTGCCGCGGGGTGGGGAAAAGATGAGCATGTTGGAAAGCGCAATCGCGCGACCGCTGGTCGACGTCGACCTGGGCGAGCTCGCCGCGGTGTCGAAGGAGCTGGAGCACAAGCCCGCGTCCGCCGCGGTGAAATGGGCGTGGGAACGATTCGGCACGGGCGTCGTGCTCGCGGCGTCGTTCCAAGACTGTGTGCTGATCGATGTCGCGGTCACGGCGGTGCCCGAGATCGAGGTCGTGTTCCTCGACACGCAGTACCACTTCGCGGAAACGCATTGGTACGTCGAGCGGGTGCGCGAGCGCTACGACCTCAACCTCACGATCATGGAGCCGCTGATCGCGCCCGACGATCTGTGGCAGACCGATCCCGACGAATGCTGCGCGATGCGCAAGGTCGAGCCCCTCGCCCGCGCGCTCGTCGGCAAGCAGGCCTGGATGACCGGACTACGCCGGGTCGAGACCGCGGCCCGGGTGCACGCGCCCATCGTCCACCTCGACGTCGGCCGCGGCATCGTGAAGGTCAATCCCCTCGCACCGTGGACCGACGAGGACATCGCCGGGTACAAGATCGACCACGACTTGCTGGAACACCCCCTCGCGTCGCAGGGCTACCCTTCCATCGGCTGCTGGCCGTGCACGCGCTCCGTGCACGAGGGTGACAACCCGCGAGCCGGCCGCTGGGCGGGGCGTGGAAAAGACGAATGTGGCCTCCACGGCTGGCCCGAGCCGTAAACCGACACCTCTAGAAGCCGAACCAAACACCCATGCGGCGGATCGCCTCTCACCTGTCAGCGCTCGAATCGGAGTCGATCCACCTCCTTCGTGAGGTTGCGGCCGAGTTCGAACGGCCCGTGCTCCTCTTCTCGGGGGGCAAGGACAGCGTCGTCATGGCGCACACCGCGGCGAAGGCGTTCTGGCCTGCGAAGTTGCCGTTCCCGGTCATGCACGTGGACACCGGGCACAACTTCCCCGAGGTGATCAAGTTCCGCGACGAAGCCGTAGAACGGCTGGGCGCGCGGCTCGTGGTCGCATCGGTCCAAGACTCCATCGACTCGGGTCGCGTCACCGAAGACCTGCGTGTCGGCGCATCGCGCAACCGGCTCCAGACCACGACCCTGCTCGACGCGATCGAATCCCACGGCTACGACGCAGTGATGGGCGGCGCCCGGCGCGACGAAGAGAAGGCACGCGCCAAGGAGCGCTTCTTCTCCTTCCGCGACGAGTTCGGGCAATGGGATCCGAAGAACCAGCGCCCCGAGCTCTGGAACCTCTACAACGGCCACCACCACAAGGGCGAGCACATCCGCGTGTTCCCGCTGTCGAACTGGACCGAGCTCGACATCTGGCAGTACATCGAAGCCGAAGACATCGAGCTCCCCACCATCTACTACGCGCACCGACGTCCGGTGTTTCGCCGCGACGGCATGTTGATGGCGGTCACCGAGTTCCTGCCCGCCGACGAAGGCGCGGAAGTGTTCGACGAGCTCGTGCGCTACCGCACCGTCGGCGACACGACGTGCACCGCCGCAGTCGAGTCGAGTGCGTCGTCGATCCTCGATGTGATCGCCGAGGTCGCAACCGCGCGCGTGACCGAGCGTGGCGCGACCCGCGCCGACGACCGGTTCTCGGAAGCGGCGATGGAAGACCGAAAGCGCGAGGGCTACTTCTAATGGAGCTGCTGCGGTTCGCTACGGCCGGTTCCGTCGACGACGGCAAGAGCACGCTCATCGGGCGGTTGCTCTACGACTCGAAGCAGATCTTCGAAGACACGCTCGACGCGCTCGAGCACACGTCGCGGCTGCGCGGCGAGGAAGAGATGAACCTCGCGCTCCTGACCGACGGCCTGCGCGCCGAGCGCGAGCAGGGCATCACCATCGACGTCGCCTACCGCTACTTCGCGACCCCGAAGCGCAAGTTCATCATCGCCGACACGCCCGGCCACATTCAGTACACGCGCAACATGATCACCGGCGCGTCCACCGCGAACCTGGCCCTCATCCTCGTCGATGCCCGGCACGGCGTGATCGAGCAGTCGCGCCGGCACGCGTTCCTCGCGTCGCTGCTCGGCGTGCCGCACCTCGTGTTGTGCGTGAACAAGATGGACCTCGTCGACTACGACCAGGGCGTGTTCGAGCGCATCAAGAACGAGTTCCGCGAGTTCGCCACCAAGCTCGACGTGCGTGACCTCGCGTTCATCCCGGTCTCGGCGCTTGCGCGGCGACAACGTGGTCGAGCGCTCCGACAACACGCCCTGGTACGAGGGCACGAGCTTGTTGCACCACCTCGAAGAGGTGCACATCGGCTCCGACTGGAACCTCATCGACTGCCGCTTCCCCGTGCAGTACGTGATCCGCCCCCGCAACGACGAGTACCACGACTACCGCGGCTACGCGGGTCAGATCGCGAGCGGCACCTACAAGAAGGGCGACGAGGTCGTCGTGCTGCCCTCGGGCTTCACGTCGACGATCGCCTCGATCGACACCGCCGACGGCGAGCTCGAAGAAGCGACGCCGCCGATGTCGGTCACCATCCGGCTCGCCGATGATCTCGACGTCAGCCGGGGCGACATGATCTGCCGGGTGCACAACCGTCCACACGTCGGCCAAGACGTCGACGCCATGCTCTGCTGGTTCAGCGACGGCGCCCCACTCAAGCCCGGTGCGAAGTACGCGATCAAGCACACGAGCAACTGGGCGCGCGCCTTGGTGAAGGACCTCCACTACCGCCTCGACGTGAACACCTTGCACCGCGACGAGACCGCGCAGTCGCTCTCGCTCAACGAGATCGGTCGGGTGACGCTGCGGACGACCCAGCCGTTGCTGTTCGACGAGTACCGCCGCAACCGCGAGACCGGTTCGTTCATCCTCGTCGACGAGGCCACGAACAACACCGTCGCCGCGGGCATGATCGTCTGACCGCTGATCGCTGACGGGCGCGCCGTGCCGACGACTCACCGGTACGGCTCGGACCCCAGCCAATACGCGCGAGTTGTACCTGCCAACCGGCGCCGCACGAGATCGGCGCCGGCCCGGCGTCATTGTCGTCATCCATGGCGGTTTCTGGCGCGCGGCGTGGGATGCCGACGGCGGGCGCGCGCTCTCGACCGACCTGGCCGAGCGGGGCTGGGTCGCCTGGAACATCGAATACCGCCGGGTCGGCAACGGAGGCGGGTGGCCCGCCACGCTCGAAGACGTCGCCGCGGCCATCGACCGCCTCGCCGACAGCAGCCTCAGCGTTGACACCTCGCGCGTCGTCACGATCGGTCATTCGGCGGGCGGGCACCTCGCGACCTGGGCCGCGGCGCGCGCGAACCCAGCGGTTCCAGTGACCGCGGTGATCGCGCAAGCGGGGGTGCTCGACCTGCGAACCGCGGCGCGCACCGGCGTCGGCGGGACCGCAACGCCCGACCTGCTCGGCGGTCTGCCCGACGACATTCCCGATCGCTACGCGGTGGCCGATCCGATGCAGCACCTTCCGTTGCACGCGCCGGTCGTGTGCGTTCACAGTCGGATCGACGACTCGGTGCCGTTCAGTCAGAGTGAGAGTTACGTCGCCGCCGCGCGCGCCGCCGGTGCCGTGGCGGACCTGGTGGAAGTCGCGGGTGACCACATGTCACACCGGGACCCGGCGTCTCCGGCCTGGGCCGCGGTGCTGGCCGCGCTTACGCGTACGTGACGGCGACTTCGCGGTCGATGAAGCGCTGCAACCCCAGCACTCCTTCGTGATCCGGGGCGTTGCCGAGCACCGACCACACGTATTCGTGACTCCCCTTGCGCCAATCGACCGGGTCGCCGGGTTGGCGGCTGAGGAACACCGACGCCACGCCCGGATACTCCGCCAATCGATCGAGCCCGTCGACGCTTTCGACGCTCGTCGCCCAGAGCGGCGGCTGCTCGACGATGACGTACCCGACGCCTTCGGTGGGGACGACCTGGGGGAACTCGAGCGATTCGCCCAACGCGACCCGTTGCGAGATTTCGAAGAAGTTCACACCGGGCGCCGCGAGCGCGAGGACTTCGGCGACGAATCCCCCGATCCGGCCGTTGACCTCGATGACGCGCAACCCGTTGTTGGTCACCTTGATCTCGGTGTGGAAGCAACCGGTACGAACGCCGAGCGCCGAGATCGCCTTGGACGCGAGATCGAGCACGGCATCGGTCACCGACGGATCGAAGTCACTCGGGATGATGAGTCCCGTCTCGCGGAACGGCTCGACCTGATACATGCGTCCGGTCACGGCGACGTGATTGATGGTGCCGTCGACGACCACGCTCTCGACCGACAGGTAGTCGGCGAAGTTCGCGCTGGGCGGCGGGGTCGCGCCGACCATGTACTCCTCGACGACGAACTCGTCGACGTCGGGCGCACCCTCGGCGCGCGCGGCCGGTAGCTCCGCCAGCAGCGCGGTTCAGCGCGTCAACGTCGGCGACGAGCACGGTGTCCCGGCTCGCCGCTCCGTGGCGGGGTTTGAGCACGACCGGAAACTCGACCGCGTCGGCGATCGCGCGAACGTCGTCGGGTGTCGGCGCGAGGGGAACGTCGACACCCCGCGGCACGGGGAGACCGCCATCAGCGAACGCCCGGCGCTGCGTCAGCTTGTCGAGGAGACGCTCGGCCACGTCATTGTCGTGGTAGTCGAGCCCGAGGCGAACCGCGAGGTCGGATGCCAAAGCCATTTGCGCGTCGGCGTAGGCGACGATCCCATCGGGCTGCTCCGAACGCAGCGCATCGGCCGCTGCGTCGGCCGACATGCCCGCGACATCGATGGTCGTGCCGAGCTTGCGTAAGAGCCGAAGCATGGTCGAAGCATCAGTGACGCGGCTCGAGTCGACAACCCACACGAGGTCGCACAGTTCCCTCGCCGGATCCGACAGCTTCATCGCCGAGGCCGAACCCTCGCCGTACGCGATTGCCAAGACGGGGCGGTTACCCCGCATAACGGAAATCGAGAAGTCTCAAGAGTCCGTCGGGAAGTTGGGGCAGAGCCGAGTGCGGCAACAGGTATGTGGATACGTCGAAGAGATCATTGAATGCTTTGTAACGTTTCGCGGTCTCGTCCAAATACGCATAGCTGCTACCCGCGGTCCCGGTTTGGCGACCGAGCATCCGGTGGGCCATGAGTGCGTGCCGCTGGCGCCAGATCGTCAACGACTCGTCGAGGTCGACTAACGCGTTGAGTATCCGGAACGGCAACTGGAGAACGGGCTCGTCGCGGTACAGGTTGATGAAGAGCGCGGCCATGAACGCGTCGTACGAGAGCCGGCGCTTGCCCTGATCGACACCCTCTTCCCACGTCGCCCGGTCGAACACCGCGTTGAACTTCATGACATTGCTCTCGAACGACTTGAGCTGCTTCTTGCGCGCCTTGGCATCGAGGTTCGCGCGAGTCGTGATCTCGGCCCGCTCGATCGCGTGCAGCCCATCGGCCGCGTCTCGGAATCTGGCGATGAAGTCGAACGAGTCGGTTGCCAGGAACGGAATGCGCGCCAACCATTGCTCGACACAATCGAACAACGATGGTGTCTCCTCACTCGCGCCCACGAGATCGACGTGATCGCTGCGCAAGGTTGCCGAGTACGAATGTCCTTCCACCTTCAGGCGAGTCGTGGCGGCCAGGCCGAACTTGTTCTCGATCAAACGGAACTGCACGCTCTGGAAACCGGAGGCGGGAACGAGGAACATCCGGAAGTCGAGGAAGTCGAGCGGCGTCATCGTCTCGAGCACGTCGATCTGGCTCGCCAACAGGCGCAGAATCTCGTTGGTGCGCTGCAGTCGCGAAAGCACCGTGCCGAGATCGCGTTCGGCAACGCGTTCCCGACTCATGATCTCCAGGATCGAATCGAGCTCGACGAGGATCTGCTTGAACCAGAGCTCGCTCGTCTGATGCACGCAGATGAACAGGAGCTCGTCGTGGTTGGACGCGCCCGCTTCCGCGCTCTTGGGCGCCTGCGCGTTCAGCAGCCCATCGAGCTTCAGGTAGTCCCAGTAGTAGAGAGTGCCGGCCCCACTCTCGTCGGATCCCCCCATCGGGCAGCCGCCCGCACTCTCACGATTGGGATCGGCGCTGGTCGGGATCCGCGAGATCGGGATCGGTGAGATCGATATCGGGCGCCGCGGCGTTGGCACGAGACTTCACGGAGAGTCCTTTCTCCTGTTGATCTCGGCGTCAAGCGGTTGAAAGGGTCGCATTCAGATCAGCCCCGCCGTGATCGTGTTGCTACACACGGAGTACTCCGGTTGCGGCCAAACGGTTCAACCTGACGCCATTGGCGTTGGGTACCCGCTCTGCCGGTGACGAAACCGGACAACCCGTGCACATCGGCCCCAATTCCGTGGCAATTCCCCACCGTGCACTTCTCCCCCAATGGCAAACTCGAGCCCATGGTTCACGAGGTCGCGGAGGCCGGATTCTCGAATCCCGACGACTACGAAGCCGCTCGGCCGTCGTATCCACCGGATGCCGTCACCTGGCTCATCGAACATCTCCGCATCGAACCGGGACGGACCGTTGTGGACCTCGCGGCCGGTACCGGCAAGCTCACAAGACTGCTTGCTCCCACCGGCGCCAATCTGATCGCGGCGGAACCGGTGGCCGGTATGCGCGCCACGTTTCGCGAAGTCCTGCCGAACATCCCGATGCTCGCGACCACTGCCGAACAACTCGCGTTCCGCGACGCCTCACTCGACGCGGTGACCGTCGCGCAGGCATTCCATTGGTTCGACGAGGATCGTGCGATCGCCGCGCTCGCACGCGCCGTTCGCGTCGGTGGGCGCGTCGGGTTGATCTGGAACGCGCGCGACCGGAGCGTTCCCTGGGTCGACGCGGTGTGGTCCATCATGGATCGCGTCGAGAAGCGCGCGCCGTGGCGCGATCACGAGCACTGGAGCGACAGCGCGCTGCGCGTCATGCCCGGCTTCGGACCGCTGCATTCCGGTGAGTTCCGCCATGAACAGATCGTGACGCCCACCGCGATGGTGCAACGTGTCGCGTCCGTGAGCCACGTCGCGGTGCTCCCCGCCGCCGAGCGCGAGGCCGTCCTCGACGAGGTGCGAGCGGTCCTCCGCACCGATCCTCAGACGCGCGAGAGCCACGAGTTACGGGTTCCCTACCGGGTCGACGCCTACTGGTTCGAGCGAATCTGAGCGCTGTGTAACAATTGGGGCCTTGGCGCAGGGAGGCGCCGCCCTTCGAGGAGGACCGGCAGGTGGACCCGAGCAGACCGCTCATTGTCGACGGGATCGCGATCGGACGCGAGACGGCCGGCCGCCCGGAGCCGGTGCTCGCGCCCGGACGTTTGCTCGATCTTCCCCGCCGGGGCACCACGTATATCCGTGAGATGCAGGGTCCTCCCGGCGCGCCGACCCTTCTCCTGCTCCACGGTTGGGTCGCAACCGGCGGCCTGAACTGGTTCCAGGCCTTCGACACACTCAGCGAGCAATTCCGCGTCATCGCACCTGACTTGCGCGGGCACGGGCGCGGTCTCAAATCGCGGCGGGTGTTCCGACTCGCCGACTGCGCCGACGACTGCGCGGCGACGTTGGTCGAGCTCGCGACCGGACCGGTGATCGCGGTCGGCTACTCGATGGGTGGGCCGATCGCACAGCTGCTCTGGAAGCGCCACCGCGATCTGGTTTCGGGTCTGGTGTTGTGCGCGACATCGGGCGGCTTCTTCCCGAACCGCACCGCACGACTTCCGTATCAGTCGGCGATGCTCGCGGCGGTGGGCGCGGCGCGCGTTGCGACGTTGTCGCGCACGATCCCGGCGGTGCCGGGATTCGGCTTGCGGTCGCGGCGACTGCCCGCGTGGGCAGCGGACGAGATGCGACGGCACGACTGGCGCAACATCGTCGAGGCCGGTCACTCCATCAGTACGTATCACGCGGGCCGATGGCTCCGCGAGATCGATGTGCCCACGGCCGTTGTTTGCACGACGCGCGACCGGGGGGTCCGGCCCGATTTACAGCTCGCGCTCGCCGACGCCATCCCCGGGGCCACCGTCCACCCCATCGACGACGGTCACCTCGCTTGCGCCCAACCTCGGTTCACGCCCGTGCTCCTGAGCGCGTGCAACAGCGTCGCCCGCCGGGTCGCGGAACGCCTCCGTCGCCAATTGTCATCGCAACTGTTTCGGCTGATCGCGCCATCTCGGAGTACCAGCGCGGGCGATACCGCTTTGCCCAACTCGTTTTGACCGCGCCGTGGACCATGCCGTCGAGGGCATCGGGATCGCGGAACGCCAACAGGATGTGGCCGGCGATCGCGAACAGCAACCCGATCGCGAACCAGTCGTGCACGAAGGTCGCGCCCTGACGCCAGGAATCGGAGAACGGTTCGAACCAGCGCATGATCGATCCGGTCATGAGCATCACGACCATCGCCGCGCCGATGAACGTCGCGTTGAGCTTCTGACCGGGATTGAACTTCCCAAGCTGTACCGACTCGCGTCGGGCGCGCCTCCACCACGCGCGGTCATCGCGCGACCAGCGATTGAGCCGGCCGAGATCCGCCCGCAACTCTGCTCCCGCACGCAGCAGCGATCGCGACCAGTACCGGGACCGGCAACAGCAACCCGGAGTACACGTGAATGGTGCGCACGAGATTGCGCCGACCGACCAACGTCGACAGAGGCCCGACGTACAGGCTGAACCCCGTCGCGAGCAGGGTGAGCATCAGCGTGGCCGTCACCCAGTGCGCGACGCGCTCGACTCGGTCGAAGCGCGGCACCATCGTGTCGACCAGTGCGCCGGGTGCGGTCACGGCCCGATGCTCATGGTGATGTAGGCGCGTCGTCGCGTCCGTTGCTCCGACCGACCCAACCGTCGACGTCGTAGCCGTTGTTCTCCCAGTAGCCGGGCTCGACCTCCGCCGTGAGCTCGATCGACTCGAGCCACTTGCACGACTTGTATCCGTACATCGGCGCTACGTAGAGCCGGGCGGGCCCGCCGTGATCCGACGACAACGGCTTTCCTTCGAGCTCGTAGGCGACCATCACGTCGGGCCGCCGCGCCTGCGCGAGCGTGAGGCTCTCCGTGTATTTCGCCGTCGAACGAGACGAACCTCAACGCGGTCGCCTCCGATTTCACGCCGGCTCGGTCGAGCAGATCGGAGAGCCGCACACCGGTCCAGTGAGTGTCGGGAACCCGCCAGCCGGTGACGCACTGAAAATCACGCTTCAGCTTTGTCTTCGGCATTGCGACCAGCTGCGCGTACGAAAGCGTGAACGGCCGATCGACCAGGCCCGTCACTGTCAGCTTGTACACGTCACGATCGCGGTGCGGGAAGCTGCCCGTGATCGAGTAGAAGCGAAACCGTCCGAGCGGAAGCAGTGAGAGGAGTCCGGTGACGTCTTTGGCTTCGAGCGGCGCCGCCCATTGCTCGATCTTGTCCTGCACTTTGGCGCCGAACAGCACCCCGGCCGCGCCGAGTCCGATCAGACCGAGGAAGACGCGCCGACCGACGGGACTCCCGGTGGGCTCACCCCCGCCCTCCGGTGATGTTCCCGATGAGTCTGGTCGGGCCGTCGTAACTCCCTCAGGTCATCTCGCGGATGCGCGCAACGCGTTCCGCGGAACCGTTCGCGTCGACACCGCGGAACGTCACGAGCTCTTCGCGTTCGGCCGCGGCGATCTCTTCCGCGTTGGCTTCCGCGGCGGCGATGCGGGCCTCGATGCCCTCCGCCATGATCTTCTCCGCCTCGTCGACGAGCGCTTCGACCATCTGCGCCTCGGGGACGACGCGCACGACATGTCCCTTCACGAAGAGGTGGCCTTTGCCTCGACCGCCGGCGATACCGAGATCGGCTTCGCGCGCTTCGCCGGGCCCGTTGACGACGCAACCCATCACCGCGACTTGGAGCGGGATCTTCTTCTCCTCGAGCGCGGCCTGCGCGGCCGCGGCGATGCCGATCACGTCGACCTCGGCCCGCCCACACGATGGACACGCAATCAGGTCGAGACCCTTGCGTTCGCGTAGACCGAGCGACTCGAGCAGTACGCGCCCGGCCTTGGCCTCCTCGACCGGATCGGCGGTGAGCGAGAACCGAATGGTGTCGCCGATGCCCTCCGAGAGCAGCGTCGCAATCCCGGCGACCGACTTGATCAAACCCTGGGGCATCGGACCGGCTTCGGTCACACCGAGATGCAGCGGGTGGTCGGTGGTCTCCGAGAGCAAGCGGTAAGAGTCGATCATGAGCGGAACGTTCGACGCCTTGACCGCGATCTTCACGTTGTCGAAGTCGACTTCGCGGAACAGGTCGAGCTCGTGCATCGCAGATGCGACCAACGCTTCGGGCGTGATGCCACCGTGCAGCTCCGCCATCGCGGGGTCGAGCGATCCGGCGTTCACGCCGATGCGAATCGGCAACCCGTGATCCTTCGCTTCACTCGCGACGAGCTTGATGTGCTCGGGCTTGCGAATGTTGCCGGGATTGAGTCGCAGGGCCTGCACGCCGGCTTCGATCGCCGCGAGCGCGAGCTTGTACTGAAAGTGGATGTCGGCAACGATCGGCACCGGCGAACGCGGGACGATCTGCGCGAGGCCGATCGCCGCGTCTTCGTCGTTGCACGTGCACCGAACGATGTCGGCGCCCGCCGCGGCCAGCGCGTAGATCTGCGCGAGCGTGCCGTCGACGTCGGCAGTCTTGGTGGTGGTCATCGACTGCACCGAAACCGGTGCATCTCCACCGACCGCCACCTTGCCGACCAGGAGCTGACGAGTCGGCTTTCGTTGCTGCATGAACCCAGGCTAGGTCGTCACGCGGCGCGGGAAGGCACCGCCCCGGCGATCGTCATCAGATCTCCACGGGTCCGATCAGAACGGCCCGATCAGACCGCCCGGATCAGAAGGGATTGGCGACCGGGCGCGTGATATCGAGGAATACCGACGAGACGAAGATGAATAACAGGAGAACCAGCACCGCGCCCGCGATCGGCATCAGCTTGGCCGCGTCGACCGTCACCTTCCGGCGCAAGATGATCGAAGAGATCTTCTCGAAGGTCGCGATGGCGATATGGCCCCCGTCGAAGGGCAGCAGCGGCACCAGGTTGACCAGGCCCACGAACACATTGATCACGAGCAGGAGACCGACCACTGCCAGCCAGCCCGCGTCGACCGCGTGCGCGGCCACCGTCGCGAATCCGATCGGCGACAGGAAGCGGGTGTTCTGATCGGCCTTGTTCTTGTCGGTGCCGGCGAGCACGTGGAAGTACTTCGACATCCCCGACGGGGAGAAGATCGTCCCCAGCGCGTTGACCGCTTCGTGCCGCGACCGTGATCACGCCGCCGGGCGCCTTCGCGATCGAACCGAAGAATCCGGGATGCGGCACGACGATCGTGGCGGAGATCCCCGCGATGACGTGCGTCTGCCCGTCGAACACCTGCTGGGTCAGCTCGACGTCCTTGGTGATGGGAACGCCACCACGATCCACGACGATCTCGACGTGGTCGCCGGCCTTGTGGTGTTCGATCGCGCCCGCAACCTGACTCCAGTCAGTGATCTTTTTGTCGCCGATCGCCACGATGCGGTCGCCGGCCAACAGCCCCGCGGCTTTGGCGCCGACGGTCACCTGGTCGAGCTTGGTGAGCGCACGCTCGTTGCGCGTGTCGCCCGCGAAGAACAGGATGCTGAACATCAACACGAGCGCGATCACGAAGTGGACCGCGGGACCGGCGCCGGCGACGAGCACCCGGGCGAAGTAACCCTTGGATCGATAGGCGCGCGGTTCGTCGACGGGTTCGACGTCTTCGAGGTTCGTCATGCCGATGATCCGGCAGTAGCCGCCGAGCACCACGGCCTTCACGCCGTATTCGGTCTCGCCGCGCGTGAACGACCAGATGCGCGGACCGAACCCGATGAAGAACTCGGTGACCTTCATGCCGGTGCGCTTGGCCGTGAAGAAGTGGCCGGCCTCGTGCAACATGATGATCAGCGGGAGGGTGAGCACGACGCCGACGATCGCGACCTGCGTGGGGAACACGAGCCCGTACGCGACGAGCAGGATGGCCGACGCCGCGGTGAGCAACATCGCCTTACGACCGCGAACACTGACACCCTCGAACGGGTCTCTCACACCGAGCTCCTTCGCTCCACAACGGCAGTGGCGCGCTCGCGCGCGACGGCATCGGCCGCCAACACGTCTGCTACTTCATCGGCGCTGCCCGTGCCGGCGCTCAATACTTCTTCGACGATTTCTGCGATGCTCGCCCAACTGGTGCGCTCGGCCAGGAACGCCTCGACGGCCACCTCGTTGGCGGCGCTGAGGGTCGCGGGGGCGGTTCCGCCGGCCCGACCCGCGGCGTAGGCGAGGTCCAGGCAGCGGAACGTCGAACGATCGGGGGGCTCGAACGTGAGCGTGCCGAGTGTGCTCCAGTCGATGGCACCGAACGCCTCCGGCAGCCGGTCGGGCGCGCCGAGCGCCAACCCGATCGGGAGGCGCATATCGGGCTCAGAGAGCTGGGCGATGGTCGCGCCGTCGACGAACTCGACCATGCTGTGCACGATCGACTGCGGATGGACGACCACATCGATGCGGTCGTAGTCGACCCCGAAGAGCTCGTGCGCCTCGATCACTTCGAGGCCCTTGTTCATGAGCGTCGAGGAATCGATGGTGATCTTGGCGCCCATCGTCCACGTCGGGTGGCGCAGCGCATCGGCCCGCTGCACCGTCGCGAGCTCGGCGGCGGTGCGGCCGCGGAACGGTCCGCCGCTCGCGGTGAGGATGATGCCGCGCCACCTCGGTCGTGCGCCCCGAACGCAGGCACTGCCACACTGCGGAGTGTTCCGAATCGACGGGCACGATCTCGCCGCCGCCGGCGGCACGCGCTTTGGCGACGACCGGCCCGGCTGCGATCAAGCTCTCCTTGTTCGCGAGCGCGAGCCGCTTGCCCGCTTCGAGCGCGGCGATCGTCGCCGGGAGCCCGGCGAAGCCGACGACTGCGTTGAGCACGACGTCGGCATCGGGATGCGCGGCGAGCTCGGCCAGCAGTCCCGGATCGTCGAAGCCGGAACGGGCGAGGTCGGCCGGAACTCCGAAGGTGCGCGCCTGCTCCGCGAGCAGCTCGCGGTTACGCCCGGCGGCGAGGGCAACGACGTGGTAGTCGTCACGATGACGGCTGATGACGTCGAGGGCCTGGGTCCCGATGGAGCCCGTGGACCCCAGGATCACGACGCCGCGAGTCATCCATTCAGCCTACGGGCTGAACCTGTGCGCCTCCTGGCGGGCGCCTGTCCTCAGGGAAGGCGTTCGGCTCCCGGACGGATCAGTAGATTTTCGGCGCGATGGGCGAACTGGCCTTCGACGCGCAGGAGCGACAGAAGCTGTGTGACGTCTTCGACGAGCTCGGGCCGACGGTCCCAACGCTGCTCGTGGGATGGACCGCTCACGACCTCGCCGCCCACATCGTCCTGCGCGAGCGCGATCTGGTCGCCGCCCCCTGCCTGGTGCTGCCGGGTCCGTTCCAACGCTTCGCGGAGCGGCGGAGGGTACGACTCGCGGAACGGCGCGACTTCTCGTGGCTCGTGGCTCGGATCCGGTCGGGCCCGCCGCCCGGGTTCTTCCGCATCGGCTGGGTGCGTTCGTTGCCCAACCTCAACGAGTTCTTCGTTCATCACGAAGACGTGCGCCGGGCCAACGGGATGGAACCTCGAGACCTCACCCCCGAGTTGGAGGCGGCGTTGTGGCGAAACGTCCGCCGCGGGGGCCGCTACCTCGGTCGCCGGCTGCGCGACACCGGACTCGAGCTCGAGTGGGCGGGGACGAGTGCGCGCTGCGCGCGCGCGGTCGGGCGAACCGACGGCGCGGCTCACCGGACTTCCCGGCGAACTCCTCCTGTACCTGTTCGGGCGCCAGCGCGCGGCGCACGTCGAGCTGACCGGATCTGCCGAAGCGGTGGCTGCGGTGCGACCGCACGCACTTCGGCATGTGAAGCCGTCGCTTCGGCGAGTACCGATGGGGCGCGAGCTCAGAAGATCTTGAACTGGATGGCGAGGTAGTACGCGATCGGCAGGCAGAAGAGCAGCGAGTCGAAGCGGTCGAGCACTCCCCCGTGACCGGGGAGCAAGGAACCCAGGTCCTTGAGGCCGAGGTCGCGCTTGAGCATCGACTCGCACAGGTCGCCGAGGAACGCGCCGCCGGCGACCAGGATGCCGAGCACCGCACCCTTGCCGACCGTCCACGGCTCGATCTGCCCGACGATCGCGGCACCCACGATGATCGACGCGAGCATGCCGGCGACGGACCCCTCTACCGTCTTGTTCGGCGAGATCCGCGGCGCGACCGCGGTGTGCCCGAACTGCGAACCGACGAAGAAGCCGAACACGTCGTAGGCGATCACGCACAGGGCGACGCCGAGCAGCAGTCGTACTCCGTTGTGCGACACGAGCAACAAGCCCGCAAAACCGCCGAGCCCGCCGATATACGCGAAGACCAACACCGTGCTGGCGACGCTCGGCAGCGGACGGCCCGGCGTGATCTCCCACAAGAACCAGAGCAGCGAGACGATCATCACCAACCCGAAGATCACCGGATACGCCGCGGTCCCGTAGTTCTTCGCGGCCAATGGCATGAGCGTGCAGGCAACGAGCACGACCAGGTTGGCCGGGCGCAGCCCGCGCTTGTGCAACGAGGTCGAGAGCTCGAGGCTCGCGATGCCGATCACGAGCATTTCGAGCACGACCGTCCAGTTGCGGCCCCGCGAGAAGCAGACGACCGCGATCACGGCGACCGCGGCGCCGGTGAGGATCGCGGTCGGGAGATCGCGTGCGGGCGCGGGCTCGCCGAGGTCGGTTTCGGGCGCGGCTACCGCGCGCGCCCGAGCCGGGCGGCGCGCGGGTCGCGGTGCGTGCGGTCCGCTCGCGAGGGCTGCGGCGCTTGGCCGCGAGGTCACGCGGCGAACGATTCCTCCTCGTCGACCGGACCTTCGTTCGAGAGCGCACCGAGCTGGGCGTGCTCACCCGAGAGGTCTTCGGGGAAATCCGAGGCCTTCCAGTCGGACTCCTCCGCGCGAAAACGCGGCTGCGCGCCCGTGACATTCGCCCACGCGTCGAGCTCGTCGGCGGGACCGTCGGTCTCGTCGAGGAAGATCGCGGGTACCGCGCCGGTCGCGGGCTCGGTCCAGTGCGGCAGCGGCGGCACCTCGCCCGTCGGCGGCTCCACGTACGCGGCCGGGCTCGTCGACCGTCTCGGCGATCACGACGTCGTCGTCGGAGTCGGGATCGTCGTCGAAGACGAATCGGGGCTCGTCGTCGGGATCCGGTTTCGCGTCCTGCGTCCCGAGCCCCGCACGCGCCTCTTCGGCACCCAGGATGCGCACACCCTCGGTCGGGGCGGGCGGCGCCGGGGAGGGCGTTGGGCGCTCGTCGTCGTAGAAGTTGCTCACGTTGTCCTCACCTCGGTCACGCTAGACGTGGACCGCCAGATCCTGCCTGCCGGTCCGGACGTTCCGGCCTACGACCCGCCCGAGCGGCGGGATCGGGCCGGATCAGTCCTCGAGGAGTTCCTTCTCCTTGCGGCCGGACATCGTGTCGACCTCCGCGATCATCTCGTGGGTCAGCTTCTCGAGGTCCTTCTCGATCCGGTCGAGATCGTCCCGGGAGAGCTCACCGTCTTTCTCGAGGTGCTCGAGCTCCTGGCGCACATGGCGCCGCACGTTCCGAACCGCGACCCGGCCTTCCTCGGCCCGGGTCTTCACCACCTTCACCAGCTGCTTGCGCCGATCGGCGGTGAGCTCGGGGAACGACAGCCGGATGAGCGCGCCGTCGTTCGACGGGGTGACCCCGAGGTCGCTCGCCTGGATCGCCTTCTCGATCGCCTTGACCGCGCCCTTGTCGTAGGCCGCGATCACGAGCACCCGCGGCTCCGGAACGGAGAAGCCGGCGAGCTGCTGGAGCGGGACGATCGACCCGTAGTAGTCGACCTTCAACTTCTCGACGATCGCCGGAGTCGCCCGACCGGTGCGAATCCCCGAGAACTCCTCTTGCATGTGCGCGATGGCCTTGGTCATCTTCTCGCGCGCATCGTCGACCTTCGGGTGCATCAGTTGGCCTCCCCAGTCTTTACGAGCGTGCCGATCGGGTCGCCGACGAGTGCGCGGGTGATGTTCCCCGGCTGCATCACGTCGAACACGACGATCGGGAGCGAGTTGTCCATGCAGAACGTGATCGCGGTCGAGTCCATCACGTGCAGCTCGCGTTGGATCACGTCGAGGTGGGTGACCGTTTCGAGCTTCACCGCAGTGGGATCGAGCCGCGGGTCGGCGCTGTAGACGCCGTCGACGCCCGAGTGCGTGCCCTTCAAGACCGCGTCGGCGCCGACCTCGGCCGCACGCAGCGCCGCGGTCGTATCGGTCGTGAAGTACGGGTTGCCGGTGCCGGCCGCGAAGATCACGAACCGGCCCTTCTCGAGGTGGCGGATCGCGCGCAGCGGGATGTAGGGCTCGGCGACCTGCGACATCGTGATCGCCGTCTGCACTCGCGTCTGCTGACCCGCCGACTCGAGCGCGTCCTGCAGCGCGAGTGCGTTGATGACCGTCGCGAGCATCCCCATGTAGTCGGCGCGGGCGCGGTCCATGCCGCCGCTCGCGCCGCTCATGCCCCGGAAGATGTTGCCGCCACCGACGACGATCGCGATCTCGACCCCGAGATCGGCGCGCGCCTTCGTGACCTCACCGGCGATGCGGTGCACGACGTCGGAGTCGATACCGAACCCGATCGAACGGTCGGCGAATGCCTCGCCCGAGAGCTTGAGCACCACTCGCCGGTACTTGCTCTCCGACATCAACACTCCCTCGTGCTCGAACGAACAACCGTGCTCGACACAATCGTGTTCGCGAACAAACGGATGGTCAGTCTTCGCCGATCTTCACTCGGGCGAAGCGACGGATGGTTGCGCCGCCCCCGAGGCCCTCGACCAGCGCGCCGATCGTCTGCTTCTGATCCTTGACGAACGACTGCTCGACGAGCGCGACCGTCTTGAAGAAGCCGTTGAGCTTCCCCTCGACGATCTTCGGCCAGGCCTGCTCGGGCTTACCCTCTTCGGCGGTCTGCTTCGCGAGCACGTCACGCTCGCGCTCGACTTCGTCGGCCGGGACGTCGTCCCGGCTGACAAAACGCGGTGCCGCGCTGCGATGTGCAACGCGATGTCGTGCGCGACCTCGCGGGCCTTGGCATCGGAGGCGTCTACGCCGCCGAGCTCGACCAGCACGCCGACCACGCCGCGCTCGTTCTGAATGTGCTTGTACGCGTCGATGACCGCATCGGCCGCCTCGAAGCGGACCACCCGGCCGACTTCGATCTTCTCGCCCAGCGTGCCGGACAAGCCCTTGATGAAATCGTCGACGGTCTCGCCGTTGACGGTGCGACTGCCGAGATCCGCTTCGCCCTGCTCGACCACGATTTTGGTGAGGGACGCGACCGCTTGCTTGAACACGTCGCTCTTGGCGACGAAGTCGGTCTCGCAGTTCAGCTCGACGAGCGCGCCGACACTGCCTTCGACCAACACGTCGATAGCTCCTTGGTCGGCGTCACGGCCGGCGCGCTTGGCCGCGCCCGCGATGCCCTTCTCCCGGAGCCAGTCCTTGGCGCGCTCGATGTCGCCCTCGGTCTCGACCAGCGCTTTCTTGCAATCCATCATCCCGGCGCCCGTGATCTTGCGGAGCGCCGCGACATCCTTCGCGGATACGTCTGCCATCTCTTTCAATCCTTGCTGGTGTCGGGCGTGCTGGTATCAGTCGTGCTGGTGTCGGGCGTGCCGGTCGGGCGTGTCGGCGCCGTTTCCGGCGGCCGCTTCGACCGGCGCGTCCGCGGACGCGTCGGCGGCGGGCGCCTCTGCTTCCGGAGTTGCGGCCTTGGCGCTCTTCGCCTGCTGGGCGCGCTCCTCGATCTCACGCTGTTTCGCGGCCGCGGCGTCCTTGGCCGCACGCTGCCGGGCCTGGAACTCCTGCTCCTGCTCGGGCGTGCGCGACGGGCGCGGGGGCGCTGGCCGCGACGGCCGGTGCCGCCTCTTCGGAACGCGTGCCCGGACGGGCGTTGCGACGCTTGTGCATCTCGCGACCCTCTTTGACCGCGTCGGCCATGACGCGGCACATGAGGCTCGCCGAGCGGATCGCGTCGTCGTTACCCGGGATCACGTAGTCGATGACGTCAGGGTCACAGTTCGTGTCGACGACGGCAACGACCGGGATCTTCAAGCGGTTCGCTTCGGTGACCGCGATGTGCTCCTTCTTGGTGTCGATCACGAAGATGACACTGGGGAGCTTCTCGAGGTTCTTGATGCCGCCGAGGTTGCGCTCGAGCTTCGCGAGGTCGCGACGAATCTTCAGCGCCTCTTTCTTGGGCATCTGCTCGGTCTCGCCCGAGTCGACCTGGCGCTGCAACTCCCGCAGCTTGGCGACACGCGAGTGGACCGTCTGGAAGTTGGTGAGCATGCCGCCGAGCCAACGGAAGTTCACGTAGGGCATGCCGCAGGCGTTGGCCTGCTGCTCGATCGGCTCCTGAGCCTGCTTCTTGGTGCCCACGAAGAGCACGCTCCCGCCACCGGCGACGGTCTCCCGTACGAAACGGTACGAGGTGTCGATCCGGGCGAGGGTCTGGTGCAGGTCGACGATGTAGATCCCGTTGCGCTCACCGAAGATGAAACGACGCATCTTCGGGTTCCAGCGCCGGGTCTGGTGACCGAAGTGAACTCCGGCCTCCAACAGTTGCTTCATGCTTACGACGGCCACGGCCGTGCCTCCCTAAAGGTTTGGTCTTCCGTTCGCGCGAGCGCCGACCGAAACTTCGGGTCGGGCGCCACCTCGGGTCCGCGAACGTGCTGGGTCTGGGGTTCGGATACCTGGGGGATCGGGAACCCGAGTGGGTTCCGGCGGGCAGTGTAGCGGCCGGGCTCAGGAGCCCGGCTTGGGCTCCCACCGCTCGATCCACCCCGAGTCACCGTCTTGGCCGACCGCGATCGCCGCGCCCGGCCCCCCGGAGAACAGCATCCCGATCGCCTGCCCGGGCTTCCACGGGAGTTCGACCGGGGAACCGTCGGCGACACGAAATGCGAGGAGCTCACCCGCGGTCGTCTGGAGCAGCAACGCGTGGCCCAGCACGATCAAGTGCGCACCTTGGATCCCTCCGACCGCACGCGCGGTCCAACGGACTCGCACCTCGTCGAGATCGATCGCGGTGACGGCACCGGCCCGGCCGGCGACGATCACGAGCCGCCCGACCCCGAGCGGCGCACTGGCCGGGTCGAATCCCTCTGAGACCGGAATCCGGAATCGCTGGAACTCTTTCTTCTTGACGGAGACGAAGCACACGTCGCCGGTGCCGGCCACGACGCCGAAGTAACCGGGCGCGACCAGCGCCGGCGCCGTTGGCGCGCCCGAGCCCAGGTTGATCCCGAGGTCGAATCGCGTGTCACCGGTTTCGACCGAGCGGACGCTGAACGTCCATTCATCACCGATACGAGCGACGAATGCGAAGACCCCGTTGACATCGTCGACCGCGATCGAGGTTGCCGTGGGTACCTCGATGCTCGAAGGGTCGATGTCGGCTTCGAACGTGAACTCCCACTCCGGAGTGCCCCAGGTCGGGCTCAGACCGGCGGTCTGACCGTTCCGCATCACGCAGATCACGTGCGCGCCCGCCACCGTGACGGCCACTCCTCCCGTGTAGATCGCTTCGTACCGCCACTTGATCTCGCCCGTGTGCCGATCGAACCCGACACATCCCCCCGAACCGCTCGTCCGCGTGAACGGCACGATCACGCGATCCTTGGTGAGGGCCGGTGCGGCGTTCACCACGTCGGCGAACTCGGTCGCCCAGAGCACGCGCCCGCGGGTCGAGCGCGCCGACGCGCTCGTGATCGACGATCACGACCTCACCCTGTTGATCCGCCGCGACCGCGACGGGCACGCCGTCGGCAGCCGTTGACCACGCCACGTTCACTCCCCGATCGACGAGTTTCCGAGCGATCGTCGAAACGCGTTTCCTCGAGACGTCGTGACGCGTGGTGTGGTGCCGCCGCGTGATTGTCTGGTTTCGATCCGCACGCACCGGCGGTCACCGCGACGAAGACCAGTGCGGCGACTACTCGACGACTCATCATGGAGTCACGGCCGCTACGACCGCGCCGGCGTCGCCGATCGCTCGCTCGGTCATCGAGATGGCGGTCGAGACGACCGCGCCGGTCACGATCGTCGTCAGCGATTGACATGGCAGCTGCTTCCCTTCGAGTGCGGCACGGATTGTCCGCAGTGCGGAATCGTCGGTGACGATCCCGGAGTGTCCGTTCAACGAGCGCGGGATCACAGTGCGCGCTCGGGCTCCGCGTCTCGCCGTATCTCCGGCGGGCGCAATCACGTCTTGCCCGGCGCCGACCGACGTGAGATCGATGACCGATGGCAGGTCCCCGGCCTGACCGCGCTCGAACGAAGACCGCTTGTCGAGCTGCGCGACCGATATCCCGTTCGGGTTCGGCGCTCCCACGTCGTGAGACAGGTTCAACACGAGCCGCCCGGGAGCCGAACGTCGGATGTCGGCTTCCGCGGTCGCGCTCGTCGCACCGCCGAGCGGAGAAGCCAGCGCGATCGGCGTTTCCCAACGGCGGATACGACGGATCACCCGGGTGGTACAGGTGGAGCAGGAACTCGGTCATGACGACGCCGCCCTGCGAGTGGGCGATCAGGTCGACTTCCCGTCCGGGCTCCCGGCGCTGCATCTCGCGCAGTTGCGCACCGAGTCGCAGCGCAGCGGTGCGCAACGAACCTTCGGTGTCGGTCTCGGTGTAGTCGCCACCGCCGGGCGCGTACGAGAAGTACGAGACTTCCTTCGACTCGTAGCCCAGCCGCGGTGCAGGCAGCGCGCTCGACGGACCGCCGTTCGTTATGGAGCTGTCGAGCCCGGCGATGATCAGCACCCGGTGATCGGAACCACCGGTGCCGTCCGCGTCAGGTGCCTTCGGGTCGCAATGCCCGCGCTGTGACAAGTAGGTACTGAGCGCGCCGGCGATCGCGAACTGCATCGGGAACCGCGCGGCGATGAAACCCCGGATGCCACTCCCGGCTGCCGCGAGCCCGGAACCGACCGCACGCGCGGTCGCGCCGACCCCGGTACCGACCGCGTGAACCACTCCGCCGGCGCCGTGCACCAGCCCCGCGAGCAGCCCGCGCCGTTCGCCGGTTCCGCTCATGGGGTGAGGCGGATCGGTCGTCGGTGCGAGGTGCACGACCTGGGTGAGATCCATCGACTCGAACAGGAGCATCGGATCGACGTAGGTATCGCCGGACCGCAATCCGAGATGCAATACCGATCCGTCGTGATCGCGACCGGCACCTCCGGTCGTGCCGAGCACTTCGCCCGACGCGACGCGATCGCCGACGCGAACCGCGATCGTCGCGAGGAACGAATACGAGGTGCGCAGATCAGCCCGCGTGCGCGACGACCACGTGTAGCGAGCCCGCGACCGAACCCGCGAAGGAGACGACACCCGCACCGGCCGCGTGAACGGGCGTACCGCGCGGTGCCGCAAGATCGACCCCGAGATGACCGGCTCCGAACCGTGAACGCGGCGCATCGAAACCGTGCACGACCGCACCCGAAACGGGTCGGTACCCACCGCGTGATCGGTGCGGCGCCGGCCGGCGCGGGCCGGCCGAAACTCGCGAGCGCGACGATCGAGACGATCAGAACGGACGAGCAGAAGGATGGACGATTCCCCAACGTGGCTCCCTCGAGCGCGACGAACAGAACTCGAGGAAGGCAAGGGGAACTGCGGGCAACCTACCGCGCACCAACGACACTGTCGATGGCCGACGAGGGAAGTTAGGTGACGATCCCACGTTCGGGAAGTGGTTCCGACAGCCGGGAACGGAGTTGGAAGATCGCCTTGGTGTGGATCTGGCAGACGCGACTCTCGGTGACTCCGAGGACGTTGCCGATCTCGGCGAGCGTGAGTCCTTCGTAGTAGTAGAGCGTGAGCACCAGCCGTTCGCGATCGGGCATGCGGTTGATCGCGTCGGCGAGCACCTGCCGCATCTCTTCCGACTCGAACGCCTCGACCGGGTCGTGACCGCCGCCGGCAATCGTGTCGCCGACCGTCGCGCCACTCCCGCGTTCGGAACCGGCGCTCAGGAGCTCGTCGAGCGCGACCACGCCGACGAAGCTGATCTGACCGAGCACCGTCGCCAGCTCCGACTCCGACATCCCGAGCTCTTTGGCGACCTCGGCGTCTTCGGGACTGCGCTTCAACTCGTTCTCGAGCTTCGAATACGCGCGCTCGATCGAACGGGCCTTGGCGCGCACCGAACGAGGAACCCAGTCGATCGACCGGAGCTCGTCGATGATCGCACCCTTGATCCGCGAGATCGCGTAGGTCTCGAACTTGTACCCGCGACCGGGATCGAACTTGTCGATCGCGTCGATCAGTCCGAAGATGCCGTAGCTGACGAGATCGGACTGCTCGATGTTCTGCGGCAATCCGGCCGCGACGCGGCCCGCGACGAACTTCACCAGCGGCGAGTAGTGCAGGATCAGCCGCTCCCGCGCTTCGGCGGTGCTGCGCTCCTTGTACGACTGCCAGAGTTCGGCGATTTCCGCGGCAGACTCGTCCACGTTGTGTTTGCCCGCTTCTGTGTCTGGTCGACTCCGGCTTCGCGTCCCTGCGGTCGGCTCTGCCTTCATCTCCTGCGCTGATTCGGCCATCAGGCCCGGGGATGGGTTTGTTCGTACACCGACCACAGCCGATCACGAGTTACGTGAGTGTAGACCTGCGTGGTACCCACATCGGCGTGCCCGAGCAGCTCTTGAACCGCCCGCAGATCGGCGCCCCCCTCCAGGAGGTGGGTGGCGTATGCATGGCGCAACGAATGCGGGTGGAGCGTCCGGCCGTCGGCCAGCGGGTACCGAGCCAGCACTCTGCGGGCATCACGGGGAGTCATGCGGTTGCCCCGGGTATTGACGAAGAGGGCCGAGGTTGCTGCGCCGAGCAGCCCCGAGCGAGCGCGGTGCAGATACGCGGCGACGGCATCGCAGGCCGGAGCACCGAGGGGCAGGCGCCGGACCTTGGAGCCCTTGCCGAGCACGGTGACGGTTTCCTTGCGGAGATCGACATCGTTCACGTCGAGGCCGCAGCACTCGCTCACGCGCAGGCCGGCTCCGTAGAGCAGTTCGAGCAGCGCCGCATCGCGCAGCGCGCGGATCGTCGGCATCGGCCGCGGTGACGCTGTCGAGCATCGCGAGCGCGTCGTCGCGGCGCGGGACGCGCGGCAACTTCTTCGGACCGCGGGCGGTGCGCAAACGCGCCGCGACGTCGCGTGCCACGACGCCGTGATGACGCAGATACCGAACGTACGGCGTGTACCGACGCGGCCTTGCGCGAGATCGTCGCCTTCCCGAGACCGCGCGTCTGCAGGTAGGAGAAGTAACGCCGCAGGGTTCGATGGTCGAGATCGGCGGCCACCTTGCACCCGCCGCGTTCGCACCACGTGACGAACTCGTTCACGTCATAGATGTACGCGCGCTGCGTGTGCTCGCTCACACCCGTGAGCGACGACGCAAAACCGCTCGCGTCGTGACCGGAACCCTTTGCCATGAACGTATAACGCTAGTTGTACGGGACAGTGCCTCCGCGCCCTCGGGCCCGGGTGGCTGTCGCACCCCGGTCGTACGGTGCATTCGAGCTTCCTCGACAGAGTTTCCCCCAACACAGCTTCCCCAACACAGCTTTCCCAACACAGCTTCCCCAACACAGTCGACTTCCCCAAGGATCGAGGAGGTCGTGCGTGCTGGCGTCAGTCGACAGTGCGGTATTGGAAGGTGTCGACGGCCGCGTCGTGCGCGTCGAGGTTCACGTCTCTTCGGGCCTGCCCGGATACACCGTGGTCGGCCTGCCCGACGCGTCCGGGCGGGAATCGCGCGAGCGAGTGCGCGCCGCGCTCGATGTCGTCGGGTTACACGTTCCCGATCAAGAAGGTGACGGTGAACCTCGCACCGGCATCGATCCGCAAAGCCGGATCCGGGCTCGAGCTCGCAATCGCACTCGCGCTCACCAGCGCCGACGACGCGCTTCCGGCCGCGGTGCTAGACGGCGTGGCCGTGTTGGGCGAGCTCGGTCTCGACGGCAGGGTGCGACCAGTTATCGGCACGCTCGCCCTCGTCGACGCGGTCGCGCGAAGCGGAGCCGAATGCGTGATCGTCCCCGCGGCCAACGCGGCCGAGGCTGCGCTCGTGCCCGGCGTGCACGTGCGCGCTGGCCCGCACCCTCGCGGAGTTGCTGGCGTGCTTGAAGGGCGAGGCACCGTGGCCCGACGCACCGGGTCCACTCCCTGAAGCCGACGACGAACTCGACACCGACGAGCCCCTCGATCTCGCCGATGTGCACGGCCTCGGCAACGCGCGTCTCGCACTTTCCGCGGCCGCGGCGGGCGGCCATCACTTGTTGCTGGTCGGACCACCCGGCGTCGGGAAGACCATGCTCGCCCGGCGACTGCCGACGATCATGCCGAAGCTCGATCGCGACGCCGCGCTGGAGGTGACGCGCATTCACTCGGCATCAGGTCGGAGCGCGGTTTCGACGCTGCAAACCCGCCCGCCGTTCCGCGCGCCGCACCACAGCGCGTCGAGTGTCGCACTCGTCGGCGGCGGAAGCCCCCGCGTCCGACCGGGCGAGATCACGCTCGCGCACCGCGGCGCGCTGTTCCTCGACGAGCTGCCCGAGTTCCCGATCAGCGTGCTCGAGGGATTGCGCCAGCCACTCGAAGAGCGGGTCGTGCGGATCAGCCGCGCGTCGGGAACGCTCCAGTTCCCCGCCGACTTCCTGCTCATCGCGTGCGCGAACCCGTGCCCGTGCGGGCGCAAGGAGGTCGAGTGCCGCTGCGGCGACACGCAACGCATGCGCTACGCCCGCAGGCTCTCGGCGCCCCTGCTCGACCGCTTCGACCTCCGGTTGCGGATAGACACGGCCGGTACCGAACCGGGTGAGTCATCGGAGGAGACCCGCACGCGCGTGTGCGCGGCCGATCGAACGTCAAGGCGCCCGCCTCGCAGGCACGCGTTGGAGACGCAACGCGCACATTCCACCGGGCGCGCTCGAACAGTTGGTGCCTCTACCCGCGGACGCGCGATGCGGCGTGGATCGACGTCTGCCGGCTCCGCCGCCTGACCGGCCGGGGCGCGGCGAGGGTTCGACGCGTGGCGCGCACGTTCGGCGGATCTCGCCGATCACCGGTCGTCACCGCCGACGACGTCATGCGCGCGGCCTGGTTACGAGAGGACGTCTGGTGAGTCTCGACGAACGATCCATCGCAGCCGCGACGTTGGCGTCGCTGTACCTCGTGACGCCACCCCGCATTCGCCGCATGCTCGACGCGTTCGGCGATCCCGTCGCCGCGCTCGCCGCGGTGCGCGCCCGGCAGGTGACGCACCTCATCGGACGCTGCGAGGAGGTGGAACCACGAGAGCTGGCACGACGCTGGAGCGAACAAGCGTCGTCAGGCGAACTGCGCGATCAACTCACCGCACGCGGCACGCACGTTTGGATCGCCGACGACGACGACTATCCGATCGGCGACCCGCTCCCCGACCGGCCTCCGATTCTCCTCGGCGAAGGCGAACGGCCCGACGCGTTCGCGGCAAAGCGGGTGGCGATCGTCGGGACGCGTTCCGCGACACCGCACGGCCTCGAAGACGCACGCGAGCTGGGCGGGTTCCTCGCCGGCGCCGGTGTCACCGTCGTGAGCGGCCTGGCCATCGGGATCGACGCCGCCGCGCACATCGGCGCGCTCGACGCGGGCGGACTCGTCGTCGGGGTCGTCGCGACCGGTCTCGACGTCGTGTATCCCCGCCGGCACCGCGCGCTCTACGCCAAAGTTCGCGAGCAGGGACTCGTCGTCGGTGAGCACGGCTACGGCGTGCAGCCCCGACGCGAGCGGTTCCCGGTCCGCAATCGCATCATCGCCGCGTTGGCCGACCTCGTCGTCATCGTCGAGGCGACCGCGAGCGGCGGTTCCCGGATCACTGCCAAGTACGCCGCCGAGTACGGCCGCCCGGTCTATCGTGCTGCCCGGCTCCCGCCGGAATCCCGCGGCCGCGGGCTGCAACTCGCTGCTCGCCGACGGCGCCGAGGCGCTCCTCGATCCGGGCGACCTGCTCATCGGGCTGGGCCGGGGCGGCTCCCAACCGGGCGACTGGGGGTCCGCCGGACGCGTCCCGCCCACCGACGACGACGAAGCCGCGGTGATGTTGGCGCTGGCCGGCGATCCCGGGGGCATCGACGACCTCGAACGCCACACCAAACTGCCGCCGGCCCGCCTGGGAGCGGCCCTCGGCCGCCTCGAACGGGCGGGCCGGATCCAACGCTTGCGCGGGCTGTGGTGGCCCCGATGAGGAGATGCGATGCAGCGTGAGCGCGAATCCACGAATGGTGACGCGAGGCGCTTCCGCGCCCGGGATCCTTCAGCTTCTCCGGAAATGGCCGAGATTTGAGGTGTGGAGCTGACCCAGTGCCCCTACGACAGCACGCCGATCGAAGCCGAGTCGCTCTCGGGCGGATCGATGCTGCTCACGTGCTCGTGCTGCTCGGCAGCGTGGGAATGGCACGGCGCCTGGCTCCGCCGCGTGCAGGAGCCCGACCGCGAAGCCATCCGCAACGCGCACGCTCCCCGCAGCACCGAACCGCTGACCTGATTTCGCTAGCCCGGCGTCGAGGGCGACTACTCGCCGGTGTAGTTGGGTTCTCGGCCTTCGAGGAACGCGAGGATCGCTTCGGCGGTGTCCTTCGAGCCCGCGACCAACGCCTGGGCCGCGTTCTCCGATTCGATCGCTTCCGCCATCGACACCGACGGGCCCTGATCGAGCAACCGCTTCGAGAGCGCGAGCGCGAGCGGCGGCAAGTGCGCCAACCGATGCGCGATCTCGCGCGTTTCCTGCGCCAACGTGTCGTGGGGAACGACCCGGTTCACGAGGCCGATGCGCTCGGCCTCGGTCGCGTCGATCACGTCGGCCAGCAACACGAGCTCTTTGGCCCGGTGCATACCGACGAGCCGGGGCAGGATCCACGAACCGCCGAAGTCGACCACGAGTCCCCGCTTCGAGAAGATCTCGCTGAAGCGGGCGCGGTCGGACAGCGACGATCAGGTCGCATCCCAGCGCGAGGTTGCAGCCGGCACCCGCGGCAACTCCGTTGACCGATGCGATCGTCGGCTTGGCCAGCTCGTGCAATCGCAGCGCGGCGCCGACCCACCGGTCGCATCCCCGCCAGCGCCGCGGCCGGGCCGCCGTCGAGCCGCCGCCGTCGGCGCTGTTCCCGAGATCCGCGCCCGAGCAGAATCCGTCGCCCGCGCCGGTGATCACGAGCACCCGATCGTCTCGGTTCTCGGCGACTTCGTCGAAGAGGTCGGCGAGCCCGTCCCACATCTCGCCGGTGATGGCGTTCTTCTTGGCCGGCCGGTTCAGCGTGCACGTGACCACGCCGTCGGCGCGCTCGACGAGGAGGGAGTCCATCGCGATTACCGTAGTTGTGTGGGATTGAACCCGTTTCGCCAGCAGGTCAAGCGTCGCAGCGACATCGTCATCGTCGTCGTCGCGGTGCTCGTCGTCGCGCTGTTGGTGCTGTGGGCGGCAGCATCCCCGATGAGTCCCGACCACGATTGGACCGACTACGACGGCGAGGTCGAAGCCGGCGTCGAGGTGCGGCACGTGCAGCCGTACCAGGCCGAAAAGAGCTATCGCTGCCCGGGCTGCGATCACGAGATCCGTCCCGGCGAAGGGCACAAGGTCGTGATCCCGAACGGCGCACCCGCAGGATCGCCGCCACTGGCACACCGGTTGCTGGCACGGCGAGCAACGCCGCACCGGCAAGTCACGCGCTCGCTAGAACACGGTTCGCTCCAGCATCTCGACGTCCCATCCGCCGCGACCATCCGGTCGAACCGACGCGACGTCGAAGCGCAGCGATCCGGCTCCGCCCTCGTGGGCATCGAGCCACCGTCCGGCCAACATCCGCAGCCGCTGCCGCTTGCGCGCGGTCACCGCTTCGACAGGCAGGCCGAACAGCATCACCGCGGCGGGTCTTGACCTCGCAGAACGCGATCGTCGAGCCGGCGCGCACGACGAGGTCGAGCTCACCTTCCCGCACCCGCCAGTTGCGGTCGAGCACCGTGTAACCGGCCGCGGCGTACCACTCCGCAACCGCGTCTTCCCCGTGTTGACCGACGACCTGTCTCGGATTCGGTCGTCTCGAGCGTCTGGTCGCCGTGAGTCAGTCACTCACCTCAGAGGTCCTTACCGGGAAGCTCCTCGACATTCACGTCTTTGAAGGTCACCACGCGCACATCGGCGACGAACCGGGTGTTCCGGTACATGTCCCACACCCACGCATCGCGAAGCTTCAACTCGAAGTAGGTCCGGCCGTCTTCGCGGCGGACATCGAGGTCGACCTCGTTCGCGAGGTAGAAGCGACGCTCCGTCTCGACGACGTACTGGAACATCGGCAGGACGTCTCGGTACTCGCGGTAGAGCTGCAGCTCGATCTCGGTTTCGTACCGCTCGAGATCTTCGGTGCTCATGCGAACCGCGAGTCTACGTCGGGTGCCGGCAAATCCGATCACCCCACGCCGGCCCGTCAGACGGCCGGCGACCAAAGAAGTGGTCAGACCCGCTTCTCTTTGATCTTCGCGGCCTTACCGATGCGGTCGCGCAGGTAGTAGAGCTTCGCCCGGCGGACGTCGCCGCGGGTGACGACCTCGATCTTGGCGAGGATCGGCGAATGCACGGGGAACGTGCGCTCGACGCCGACGCCGAAGCTCACCTTGCGGACCGTGAAGGTCTCGCGGGCGCCGCTGCCCTGGCGCCGGATGACCGCGCCCTGGAACAGCTGGACCCGCTCGCGGGTGCCCTCGACCACGCGTACGTGGACCTTCAGCGTGTCGCCGGGGCCGAAATCGGGGATGTCATCGCGCAACTGCGCGCGGTCGACAAGATCAGTTTTGTTCATCGTGAAGGGCTCCCGGTCGCAAACGCGAGGGGCTGATGCTAGCGGCCGCTCTCGTCGGCCGGGAACTCGCCCGCCGGAAACCCTTCATTGGAACTCGGCAGGAGCTGCTCTTCTTCGGCGGTCAGCGGCCGGTCGATCAGATCGGGCCGGCGCTCGATCGTGCGCCGCAGCGACTGGGCCCGGCGCCAGAGCGCGACCCGGCCGTGGTCGCCCGAACGCAGCACGTCGGGCACGTCCCAATCGCGGAAGCGGGCCGGCCGCGTGTACTGCGGGTATTCGACCATCGACTCCTCGCCGAAGGACTCCTCGATTCCCGAGCCGTCGTTGCCCATCACGCCGGGCACGAGCCGCGTGACCGCCTCGATGACGACGAGCGCCGCCGCCTCTCCCCCGGCGAGCACGTAGTCGCCGACCGAGAGCTCGCCGTCGCAGCAGTAGTCGGCGACCCGTTGGTCGACACCTTCGTACCGGCCGCAAAGCAACGAGAAGCCACCGGTGTCGGCGAGCTCTCGGGCCCGAGCCTGATCGAAGCGATCGCCGCCCGGCCGACAGCAGGAAGAGCGGGCGCGGCGGTTGCGCGGCCTCGACCGCGGCGAACAGCGGCTCCGGCATCATCACCATTCCCGCGCCCCCGCCGAACGGCGCGTCGTCGACCGGTCGGTGCACGCCGGTCGCGTGCTCCCGCGGGTCGTGCACCGAACGTCGAGCAGTCCCGACTCGCGGGCGCGCCCGACCAGTGACACCGACAGCGGCTGCTCGAGATAGTCGGGAAAGATCGTGAAGACGTCGATGCGCATCGCTACCGACCGGCCGTCATTACAGATCGAGAGGCATACAGATCGAGGAGGCATACAGATCCAACAGGCCGTCGGGGAGATCGACCACGACCACACCGGGCTCGTGGTCGACGACGAACACCATCGGGACCAGCGCGCCCGAATCGAGCACCAGCAAGTCGTGCGCGGGATTCGCCTGCACCGCGTCGACGACACCGATCCGCGCGCCGGCCTGGTCACGGACTTCGGCGCCGATCACTTCGTGCACCCACAACTCGCCGTCGGGCGCGTCGTCGATGGCCTCGCCGAAGACCGGCGAGCTGCGCAGTGCTTCGGCCGCGTTGCGGTCGTTCACTCCCGCGAACTGCACGACCCAGCCGCTCCCGCTCGGGCGCGACGACTGCACCACGAGCTCGCGATCGCCGACGAACAACCGCGATCCCGGAGCGAATCGCTCGGGGCGGTTCGTCACCGCGACGATGTGCACCTCTCCGCGCAAGCCGTGCGCGCGACCGACGCGTCCGACCTCGAGCCGGACGGGGTCGCTCACCAGGTCACCCGATTCAGCGTTACTCCGCGACCTCGACGGTGACCTTCACGCCGTCGGCCGAACCGGCCGCCCGGCCGACCTGACGCAGCGCCTGGATCACGCGGCCGCGCTTGCCGATGATGCGGCCGAGATCGCCCGGACTGGTGTGGATCAGGATCGCGACGTTGTTCGAACGCTCGGACGCGTCGACGAACACACCGTCGGGATCGTCGACGAGCTGGCGGGCGACGAGCTCGATGACTGCCTTGGCGCGTGCACCGGTGATGCGGTTGCCTTCGGCGCCGACCTCGTCGACGGTGTTGCCGTCGTCACGGTCGTCATCGTCCTCGAAATCATCGTCGTCATCTTCGAAGTCGTCGTCGTCCTCGAAGTCGTCGTCGCTCATTCTGCGGCTTCCTCAGTGGACGCTTCCTCGGCAGCCGGTTCTTCGGCAGCGGTCTCTTCGGCCGCAGCTTCCGGTTCCGCGGCCGCGCCGGTGCTTCGGCGGGAGCGCTGGCTTCGGGTGAGCCGAGCTTCGGGTGCCGGCTTCACGGTCTTGGCCTTCACCTTGACCTTCGGCTTCGCAACCGCTTCCTTGCCGACGTCGGCTTTGTAGGCCGCCCACACGCCGGCGATCTCGAGCAACTTGCCGGCCTGCTCGGTGGGCTGGGCGCCGACCTTGAGCCAGTGGAGTCGCGCGATCGGAGTCGATGCTGACGACGGAGGGCTCGGCGCGAGGCGCGTACTGCCCGATCACTTCGATGAAACGGCCGTCGCGCGGGCTACGCGAATCGGTGACGACGACGCGATAGCTGGGCTGCTTCTTCTTGCCCACGCGCATCAAGCGGATCTTGACGGCCAAAACAACTCCATCTCGTAAGCGGGAACGCTCGTTCAGAACGGCGGGTCAGTGTAGGTGAAAAGGGATCAGCGGCCCGGAAGCCCGGGGAAGTCGCCGACCGGGAGGCGGGGGCGCTTGCCCTTCTTGCCTTTTCCGCCTTTGCCGACGCCCATCTGCCGCATCATCTGCTGCACCTGCTTGAACTGCTTCAACAGGCCGTTCACATCGGACGTGTTCACGCCGGCGCCCCGGGCGATGCGGCCGCGGCGTGAACCGTTGATGAGATCGGGCTTGCGGCGCTCGGCGGGCGTCATCGACTGGATGATCGCCTCGATCCGGGTGATCTCCCGGTCGTCGATCTGCTGGTTCCGGATCTCTTTGGGCATCCCGGGCAGCATCCCGATGACGTTCTGGATCGAGCCCATCTTCTTGACCTGCTGCATCTGCTCGAGAAAGTCCTCGAGCGTGAACGTGCCCTCCCGCAGGATCTCCTCGGCCTTGGCCTTCTGCGTGTCGTCGAACGCGGCTTCGGCCTTCTCGATGAGCGTCATCACGTCGCCCATGCCGAGGATGCGGCTCGCCATGCGATCGGGATGGAAGGGCTCGAACTCGTCGAGCTTCTCGCCGGTACCTGCGAACAGGATCGGCTTGCCGACCACTTCCTTCACCGACAGCGCGGCGCCGCCACGCGCGTCGCCGTCGATCTTGGTGAGGATCACGCCTTCGAGCCCGACCGCTTCGTGGAACGCGGTCGCGACGTTCACGGCTTCCTGACCGGTCATCGCGTCGACGACGAGCAACGTGTTCTGCGGCTTCACCGCGTCGCGGATGTTGCGCAGCTCGTCCATGAGCTCGACATCGATTTGCAGTCGACCGGCGGTGTCGACGATCACGATGTTGCGGCCGAGCCGTTCGGCTTCGGCGATCCCGCCGCGTGCGGACGCAACCGGATCGGTCGGGATCGGAGAAGAACGGAACCTCGACGCGGCCCTGCGAGCACGCGCAGCTGCTCGACCGCGGCCGGGCGTTGCAGGTCGGCACCGACGAGAAGCGGTTGCAGTCCCTGCGACTTCAGCAGTCGCGCGAGCTTGCCCGCGGCGGTCGTCTTTCCGGAGCCCTGGAGTCCGGCCAGCATCACGACCGTCGGCGGCTTCGGGCTCATCGTGAGCTTGCCGGTGGTGCCGCCGAGCGTCTCGACGAGCTCGTCGTGCACGATCTTGATGAACTGCTGGCCCGGCGACAGGCTCTTCGACAGGTCGGCGCCGATCGCGGTCGCCTTGACCCGATCGATGAACGCGCGCACGACGCGCACGTTGACGTCGGCTTCGAGCAGCGCCCGGCGAATCTCACGCGTGACGTCGTCGATGTCCTTCTCCGACAGGCGACCGCGGTTGCGGAGGCCGGTGAAGATTCCTTCGAGACGGTCGCTCAGAGCATCGAACACAGGAAGAGAATCCTAGGGGGCGATCTTGGTCGGCTGGTTACGAGTCGAGCGCTAGGAGTCAAACAGCGCGGCCGCGAACTCGCGGGGATCGAACTGCACGAGGTCGGCTGCGGTCTCCCCCACCCCGACGACCTTGACCGGCAAGCCCGAGCTCCGACTGGATCGCCAGCACGATCCCGCCCTTGGCGGTTCCGTCGAGCTTGGTGAGCACGATGCCCGTGACCGCGACCGCGTCGGCGAACTGCTTGGCCTGGACCAACCCGTTCTGACCGGTGGTCGCGTCGATCACGAGGAGCACTTCTTTGCAGCGCCCCTTCGGTGCGGTCGACGATCCGGCGCAGCTTCTGCAACTCCTCCATGAGGTTGGAGTTGGTGTGCAACCGACCGGCGGTGTCGACGAGCACCAGATCGGCGTGCCGGCTCGACGCGGCGGCCATCGCGTCGAACACGACGGAACCGGGATCGGCGCCGTCCTGCCCGCGCACCAGCTCGCCGCCGGCGCGCTCGGCCCAGAGCCCGAGTTGGTCGGCGGCCGCGGCGCGGAAGGTGTCGGCCGCGGCGAGCACGACCTTGCGGCCGTCGGCGACCTGCACGCCGGCGAGCTTGCCGATCGTCGTGGTCTTGCCGACACCGTTCACGCCCACGAACATCCAGACGTTGGGCTCGCCGGGCACGACGTGGAGCTCGCGATCGGCACCGTCGTCGAGAATTCCCACGACGACGTCGCGTACGAGGCCGACGAGCGCGTCGGCTTCGACCGCGCCCTCGGCCTTGGCTCTGGCGCGCACCTCGTCGAGAATGCGTTCGGTCGTCGGCAGGCCGACGTCGGCGAGGAGCATCGCCTCTTCGAGGTCTTCCCAGGTCGCGTCGTCGATCTTGTGACCGCGCATCCCCGTGAACACGCCGGAGAACGCGGCACGCGTGCGTCCGAGCCGGTCGCGTAGCCGCGGCTTCTCGACGACCTCGGGCACCAACTCGATGAGCGGTTCGGGCGCGGTGAGCGGAACGAGATCGGGAACGACCTCGACCTGCGGTTCCAACTCGACTTCGAGATCGGCGTCGGTCGGTTCGGGTTGCGGCGCGGGCAGGAGCACGCGGCGCGGTCTTGACCGATGCCGCGGGCTCTCCGGGCGCACCCGGCGCCGACTTCGGCCGGCGCGAGACGAAGAACACGGCCGAGGCCGAGGACGACAGAACCGCCGCAACGATGATGACGATGATGATCACGGCGGGCAGGCTGAACGAGAGAGCCGAGTTACGCCTCGTCGAACTGGAGGTCCCGGATGCGCTGGCTGACGACCCGGCTGGATCCGCCGGGCGCCATGGAGACGCCGTAGAGAACGTCGGCGGCTTCCATCGTGCGCTTCTGGTGGGAGACGACGAGCAGCTGCGCTTCGTCGCGGAACTCGTGCACGAGATCGAGGAACCGGTGGAGGTTCACGTCGTCGAGCGCGGCCTCGACCTCGTCCATCAGGTAGAAGGGCGACGGGCCGGGCGCGGAACACGGCGAACAGGTATGCGAGCGCGGTCAGCGACCGTTCGCCACCGGACAGCAACGACAAGCGGCCGAACCGTCTTGCCCGACGGCCGCGCTTCCATCTCGATGCCGGTGTTGAGCAGGTCGTGCGGATCGGTGAGCACGACGCGTCCGGAACCGCCGGGGAACAACATCGCGAACAGCTCGGAGAAGTGGCGGGCCACGTCGTTGAACGCGGAGTCGAAGACGGTAACGATCTCCTCGTCGACCGCCTTGATCACGCGTGCGAGCTCACGACGCGAGTTGCGCACGTCATCGAGCTGTTGCTGCAAGAACTCGTGCCGTTCGACCAACGCTTCGTACTCGGAGAGTGCGAGCGGGTTGATCGGGCCCATGATGCGCAGCTCGCGTTCGAGCTCGCGGGCGCGGGCCGACAGCGTCGCGCCTTCCGGAACATCGGGGACCGGCGCCGCGATCGCGACGTCGGGTTCGCAGTCGAACTCGCGTCGCACGTTTTCGATCGCCTGCTCCAAGCGCAGACGGATCTCGGCTTCTTCGATCTCGAGCCGGCCGACGCGCTCGCGCAGCTCGGCGAGCTTCTGTCTCGGCCGCGGCGCGTTCTTCGCGCAGCCCGTCGAGCTTGCGGCCCGCGGCGCGCGCCGCTTCCGACTGTTCCTGACGTCGGCGCCGGAGCCGGTCGGCGAGGCTCTCGGCTTCCGCACCGCGGTCGACGAGCCGGGCGGCCAGCGCGTCGATCGTGTCGCGCTTCGCTTCGAGCTGACCGCGGCGCGCGCGGGCCCGCGCTTCTTCGTCGGGACGGGCGGCGAGGCGACCTTCGACTTCGGCGAGGCGAGTCGCGAGGCCGGTGCGCCGCTCTTCGATCGCGGCGCTGCGCACCTCGAGCTGCTGGCGGAGCTCGGCGGCCTGGCTTCGGGCCTGCTCGACCTCGGCGCGGGTCGCACCGAGCTCCGCAACGGCAATCGCTTCGGCGGCGCGCGCTTCGTCGAGTGCGGCAACGGCGGTGCGCAACCGGGCCGCCGCGGCGTCGGCGGCTCCCGGATCCCGATCCTGCGCGGCAACCAGTTGCTCGAGCCGGCGGGTCAGGAGCGCGTGCCGTTCGTCGAGTGATGCGGCACCCACGTCGACCGATCGGCGCAGCTCGGCCGCCCGGCGAGTCAGCTCGTTCCAGCTCGAGGCGACGGTTGCGCTCCCGTTCGGTCGCGAGCAGCTCGGCCCGACGTGCGCCGGCGAGCCGGCGGCGCTCGACTTCGACCAGCTCCGCGGCGGCTTCGCTCGCAAGATCGGCGGCGTGCGCCTGTTCGAGCGCCTCGTCGAGCACGGCCGGTGTAACTGCCGACGTACCGGGCGGACCCGCACGCCACGGCGTGGGTCCACCGAAGCGGTCGCCTTCACGGGTGACCGCGATCACGGTCGGCATGGCGAGACCCATGTCGAGCGCTTCGGCCCAACCGCCCTCGGCGAGCACGAACGGTGCGAGCAGACGCGTCAGCAGCCGGTCGAGCGCGGGGTGCGTCGAGCGGACGCACGACGCGAGCCGGCGCGCACCCATCGGCACGTCGGGGAGCACCGGTGCACCATCGGCGGCGCCGACGACGAACAGCAACGCCGATACATCCGACGACTTGAGCCGGGCGACCGCCGCCCGTGCCGCGTCGTCACCGTCGACCACGACCGCGTTGAGCGCCTCGCCCAGCGCGGCGGCGACTGCGATCTCGGCGCCCGCGTCGATCTCGATGTGATCGGCGAGGCGGCCGATCATCCCGTCGAGCTGAACCGCTTCGGACGTGGACGGCGCGCCGTCGAGCGCGAGCGCGAGCGTGTCGGCGCGTGACCGCAGCCGCGACGCTTCGGCCATCGCGTTGCGCCACGCGGTGTCGGCGGTCTGCACAGCCTCTTCGGCCGCGCGCAACGCCCGGGATTCGTCCCGCAGCTCCGGCGCGACCGCCGACTGCGCTTCGACCTCGGCGCGCATCGCCGCGGCCGCGCTGCTCGACCTCGAGCGCCTCGGCCCGGTTCGGCTCGATGCGGGCGCGTTGCGCGTCGACGTCGGAGAGCTCGGCGCGCACTTGCCCGAGATCGCGTTCGATGGCTTCGGCGCCGGCGCCCGCTTGTTCGATGTCTCGTTGCGCGTCGGCAACCTCGACCTCGGCGGCCCGGCGGGTACGAGCGGTCGGCAGCTCGCCCTGCGTCAACACGCTCTCGTGTTCGGCGAACAGATCGGCGGCACGCGTTTCGGCGACTTCCACCTCGTGGCGCATCGGGATCAGGGTTTCCGACTCGCGGGCTACTTCGATGAGTTGGGCCCGGGCCCGAGCGGCTTCGGCGACCAACGTCTCGACGACGCCTTCGTCGGCGACGGCGGCGAGCTCCCGTTCGAGACCGCGGCGGCGCTCGGCGACCAGATTGGTGAGGCCTCGGCTGCGCTCGCGCAGTGCTTCGGTGCGACGCGAGCAGATCGGCGACGTCGTCGCCTCCGGGAACTGCGAGCGCGCGCTCGGCCGCGATCACGGAATCGTCGAGCGTGCGCAGACTGCACGCGCACGTCTTGTTCTTCGCGGGCGAGCTCACTGCGCGACTCGACCCGCCGTTGTTCGCGGATTTGCAGCCGGTCGATCTCGCGGCCCGCGAGATGGAGCGTGATCGAGCGGAGCTCGTCGACGATCCCGTCGTGGCGGCGGGCGGCATCGGCCTGCCGTTCGAGCGGCCGCAGCTGGCGGCGAACTTCGCGCAGCAGGTCGGTGAGGCGGAGCAGGTTGCCTTCGGTCGCCTCGAGGCGGCGCTGCGCCTTCTCCCGCCGCTTGCGGAACTTCAGGATTCCCGCCGCTTCCTCGATGATCGCCCGCCGATCTTCGGGGCGGGCGTTCAACACCGCGTCGAGCTGGCCCTGCCCGACGATCACGTGTTGCTGACGACCGATGCCGGTGTCGGACAGCAGCTCCTGGATGTCGAGCAGGCGGCACGGCGCGCCGTTGATCATGTACTCCGATTCACCCGTGCGGAAGAGCGTGCGGGTGATCGTGACCTCGGAGAATTCGATCGGCAGCAACCGCGAGGCGTTGTCGATCGTGAGCGACACTTCGGCCCGGCCGAGCGCGGGGCGGTCGGAGGTACCGGCGAAGATGACGTCGTCCATCTTGCCGCCGCGCAATGCACGCGCGCCTTGCGCGCCGAGCACCCACACGACGGAGTCAACGATGTTCGACTTTCCCGACCCGTTCGGGCCCACGACAACACACACGCCCGGCTCGAAGTCGAGCGTCGTCTTGTCGGCGAAGGACTTGAAGCCCTTCAGCGTCAGCGATCGCAGGAACACGGGGCCCCCTTCTCCGACTGGCGATCGTAGGGGCGGCGCGCGCCCGAGACGGGGACTGTGCGGCAGAAATTGTCATCGAGTTGGAATTCTCATCGAATTCGAAAACCCGTCTCGCCGATGGGGCTGATCCGCTCGACGGCCACGGAATCGACCCGCGCCCGGCGGGTCCGACACCACACCATGCGATCATCCGCTCGACCGCGGGCTCGGTTCCTTCGAGCTCGACCTCGACCGTCCCGTCGGCCCGGTTCCGGGCGAAACCGCTCACCTGCTCGAGCCGCGCCTGGTCACGGCAGCTGTCGCGGAACCACACACCTTGGACCCGCCCGCTCACGATCACCCGTGACTCGAACGATCAGACCTGACACGCGTCGCAGTAGAACGTCGACCGGTTCGAGTAGCGGGCCCGGTGGATCGGGCGCCGGCAGCGATTGCACGACAGGCCCTCACGTCCGTACACCTGGTGATGGTCCTGGTACTCGCCGGGCTTGCCGAAGAGGTCGACGTAGCCCTCGTCGGCCAGCGACGAGCCGCGGTACTTGACCGCCCCTTGGAGCGTCTCGCTGATCGCGCGGTAGAGACGGCGCACCTCCTGCTGCGACAGCGAATCGCTCTGGCGTTCCCACTTCAGGCCGGCTTCGAACAGGATCTCGTCGCTGTAGACGTTGCCGATGCCGGCGATGAACTTCTGATCCATCAACAGCGGCTTCAACTTCGTCTTGCGCTCGGCGAGCATCCGGCCGAAGCGGTCCCATGCGAGCGCGGTGTCGAGCGGATCGATGCCGAGGTGCGCGAGCTCCTCGACCTGCTGATCGATCTCGTCGTACTCGGCGACGAACATCTCGCCGAACGTGCGGGGATCCACGAACCGCAACAACCCGCCCTGCGTGAACGTGATCACGACGTGCGTGTGCTTCGGCGCCTTCTCCCGCGCGGTCTTGGCTCGCAACAGCTGGCCCGACATGCCCAAGTGCACGATGAGCGCGTCGGAACCGTCGAGCTTCAACACGAGATACTTCCCGCGTCGTTGCGCGGCAACGATCTTGCGCCCGATGAGTACGTCGACGAACTCTTTCTTGTTCTTGTGGCGGCGCACCGAGCGCGCGCCCGTTACCTCCACCGACTTGATCTTCTTGCCCACGACCTCGCGCTCGAGATCGCGGCGCATGACCTCGACCTCAGGTAGCTCCGGCATGACCGCCCCCCTGTTCGAGCCCGTCTCGCATTGGCTCGTCCCGATCTGACCCGGCTGATCTGACGGTGCTGATCCGATCCGTGCTGGTCGCCGTCCGCTGGTTCGGCCAAGCGGGACCACGCGACCCATGCCGCCCCTTGCTCGGCCTGCTTCTTCGATCCGCCTTCGCCCTCGCCGTAACGCTCGTCACCGAAGTAGACGACGGCAAAGAAGTGCTTCGCGTGGTCGGGGCCCTCGTCGCGCACGACGTAGCGCGGCCGCCCGATTGCCTGAGCCGCGGCGAGCTCCTGGAGACGCGTCTTGTAGTCACGGCCACCTGGACCGGCTACGGCTTCGGTGATCCGATCGCGCAAGCACCGCAAGACGAGGTCGCGTGTGGTCGCAAGATCACTATCGAGATAGACCGCGGCAACGACGGCTTCGAACGCGTCGGCGAGGATCGATTGCTTGGCGCGCCCACCGGCTGCGTCTTCGCCTTTACCGAGCAGGAGATACGGACCGAGATCGATCTCCTGAGCGACCTCCGCGAGCACGCGTGAGTTGACGACGCCGGCGCGGACTTCGGAAAGCTGACCTTCGGGGAGCTCGGGAAAGTTTTCGAACACGTAGTGCGTGACCACGAGGCCGAGCACAGAGTCACCGAGGAACTCGAGGCGTTCGTTCGACGCCTGCCCGTCGTTCTCCGCGCACCACGAGCGGTGCGCCAGCGAACGCGAGCAGGAGCGACCGGTCGGAGAACCGCACGCCCAACGACGCCTCGAGCGTCGCGAGCGGATCACTCGGATGCGCGCCCTCGGATGCTTTGGCTGACGCTTCGGCCGACGCTTCGGACGGCGCCTCCACCGGGACGCCGGTCACGTTTCCGCTCCGGTCTCCAACCCTGCCGCGACGCACTCGATCGCGTCGCGCACCGTGTTCCATTCACTCAGCTCTTCGTCGTCGATCGCGAGCCCGACCATGCGTTCGCCGAGCTCACCTTCGACCGCCTCGACGAGCTCGATCAACGCGTAGTCGTCCGCGTCGAGATCGTCGCGTAGGTGCGCGTCGGGAGTGATGGCCGACGGATCGACTTCGAGAATCTCCGAGAGCTGCTCGCGCACGATCCGCTCGACCTCCGTGCGGTCGATCGGGCCGCGGTGGCTGTGCGTCTCGGCCGGCATGGATTACGCCGGGTCCGCCAGATCACGACCGGCCAACTCACGAGCCGCTTCGGTGAGCCGGTCGATCACGTTCGCTTCGACACAGTCACGCGCCACGCGCACCGCGTTCACGATCGCGGTCGCCGACGACGCGCCGTGCGAGATGATGCATACGCCGTTGATGCCGAGCAGCAACGCGCCCCCCGTGCTGTCGGGGAGCAACGGCGCCGCCGCTTCGAGCATGCGGAGCTTCAGTGCGTCGGCCAGCGACGCGAACGCCGGTTCGTCGAGCACCCCGAACACGAGTCCGGCCAATCCGGCCAGCGCACCTTCGACGGTCTTCAGCGCGACGTTGCCGGTGAAGCCGTCGGTCAGGATCACATCCGCGGAGACGCGCAGGAGATCGCGGCCTTCGACGTTGCCGACCCAACCCTTCACTTCGGAGAGCAGCGGGGCCGCGGCCTTGCGGAGCGCGTCGCCCTTGCCTGCTTCTTCACCGTTCGAGAGCAGGGCGACGGTGGGCTCGTCGACACCGAGCCGCACGCGTGCGTACGCCCGGGCGAGCACCGCCCACTCGACCAGCCACCCGGGTTGCGGGTCGACGGTCGCGCCGCCGTCGACCAGCAGCTGAGACCTGTCAGCGCCGAATACGGGCAACGGGACCACGATCGCGGGCCGGTGCACGCCACGGATACGGCCCATGCCCAGCAGCGCGGCGGCCATCGTGGCTCCGGTGTTGCCGGCGCCGACCATGGCCTGGGCCTGACCGTCCTTGACCGCTTTGGCGCAGCGGACGAGCGAGGAATCCTTCTTGGTCCGGACGGCGGCCGCGGGCTCGTCGTCCATCGCGATCACTTCGGACGCGGCGAGCACCTCGACCCCGGCCGGCGCGACGCCATCGGGCAGGTGAGCTGCGATCGCGTCGGGTTGGCCGACGAGAAGAATGTCGATATCGAGCTCCGCGGCGGCCCGCAGTCCGCCCGCGACGATCTCCGCGGGCGCGCGATCGCCGCCCATCGCGTCGAGCGCGATAACCGGCCTCACGTCGTGGGCCCCGCGAATCGGGGCCGGCGAACGCCGGGCGCACGCTCGGTCAGTCGACGTCGAGTACCTGCCGTCCTCGGTAATGACCACAGTTACTGCACACCGTGTGCGGAAGCTTCGAGGCTCCGCAGTTGGGGCACAACGAGTGCGCGCTCGGGACGAGCTTCATGTTGGCGGATTTGCGCGAGTGGGTCGAGGAACGACTCATCTTGCGCTTCGGGACAGCCATCGCAGCACTCCTGTCAGATCACAGCTCGAGCGACCGTAAGGCCGCCCAGCGGGGGTCGAGGTCGGTCGTAACGCAGTCACACTGCGCTTGGTTGCGGTTGGTACCGCAGGTCGCACACAGTCCCGCGCAATCGTCCTTGCAGAGCGGGGCCAGCGGAAGTTCGAGCAGCAGCGCATCGCGCACCAGGGGCTCGAGGTCGATCACGTCTTCGTCGAGCTTGTACGTCTCGCCTTCGAGCGGGTGGGTCTCGAAGAGCTCGTCGACGTGCACGGAGATCTCGCCGCCGACGGGCTCGAGGCAACGGCTGCACGCCGAGTTCCAGGTGGCGGTGATGTTGCCGCGCACGACGATGCCTTCGGGCACCCGTTCGAGCATGAGATCGATGTCGACGGGCTTGCCCGCCTCGATCTCGGCCGCGACTCCCGAGAGTCCGTCGAGCTCGGCGCGCGTGACGACCGGTCGGGCATTGCCGGGGTGGCGGAGCGCGGCGGCAAGCGGGATTCGCAGAGTGGTGGAGGTGGACGGCATGATCGCTCGCTTGGGTGCCGGCCGGGCCGGCGGGCCAGTGATGGGGCCTGCACGGGAGCTTCGCCAGTCCCCGGGACCCAGTCCCTCAGGGCTTCGCGGCGCTACCGCACAGCTTCCCCCGCAGAGGTGGGATCCTAGCAGGTCAGAGGTATTTTCCGTGGGAACCGAACCGGACAAACCTCCCTTTCGTGCCCATCAGGTGGGTCTGATCCATCGCGTAGCGTTGTCGCCATGACGCCGGAGGAGATCGCCGACCTCGCGCACCTGCGCCGAGCGCGCGACCTCATGGACCGCGACTACGCGGAACCACTCGACGTGCCCGCGATGGCGAATGCCGCGCTCATGTCGCCCGCGCACTTCTCGCGCAAGTTCCGGGCCGCGTACGGCGAGACGCCGTACTCCTATCTCATGACCCGACGCATCGAACGCGCGAAAGCGTTTCTGCGCCAGGGACTGTCGGTCACCGACACCTGTTGGGCTGTCGGTTGCACGTCGCTGGGCTCGTTCAGCTCGCGCTTCACCGAGATCGTCGGTGAGCCGCCGTCGCAGTACCGCGCGCGTGACCATCGTGATCTCGAGGTCGTTCCCGCGTGCGTGAGCATGGTCGGGACTCGACCGCGGCGTACGCCGATCTCGATCTGACCGAACCGAGCAGGATCGGAGAAGCGCGCCAAGGTTCGGTGCTCGTACTGTCGACGCATGAAAACAATGACCTGCAAGCAGCTGGGCGGACCGTGTGATTTCGCCCTTCCCGGAAACACCGCCGACGATGTGATCAAGCTCCAGGATGCCCATCTCAACGAGATGGTCGCCGGTGGCGATGCAACCCACGGCGACGCCTTATCGAAGATGAAGGGGCGGTGGAAGCATCCTGTATCGGGGATGAAGTGGTACCGGAACACCAAGCGCGAGTTCGCTGCGCTTCCCGAAGACTGATCGAAAGGTCATCGCATGACAGTCACCGTGTCGGCAATGTTCATCTCCGTCCACGATCCCGACGAAGCGCTCGGCTTCTACCGCGACGCACTCGGCCTCGAGGTTCGCAACGATGTCGCCGCGGGCGGCTTCCGCTGGGTCACCGTCGGCGCTCCCGGGCAAGACGTCGACATCGTCTTGTCGCAGCCGCACGGCGGTCGGTCACCGGCCGAGGGCGATGCGCTGCTCGCGCTCGTCACGCAGGGATCCATGCAAGCTGCGATCTTCCGCGCCGACGACCTCGACGTCACGTTCGAGAAGGTCCGCGCGTCGGGCGCCGAAGTGCTCCAGGAGCCGACAACACAGCCCTGGGGCGCACGCGACTGCGCGTTCCGCGACCCCTCGGGCAACCTCGTGCGTATCGCGCAAGCCTGAGCGGTCGCGCCTAGGAGTCGTCCTGGTCGAAGAAGGCCTGCTCGATCTCGTCGGCTTCGGCGCCGAGGAGGCCTTCTTCGGCGGCGGGCGCGTGGATCGAGAGACGCTCCCGGCCTTTCGCGACCTGCTGCAGCGTGCGGTCGAGCACAACTTCGAACCCGGCGAGCTTGCGGTCGACGTAGTCCTCGGCTTCGAGCCGCATCTTGGCCGCGAGGCGTCCGGCCTGATCAATCGTGTCTTCGGCGGCGCGCCGCGCTTCTCGCACGACCTCGGTGCGCTCCACCATTCGCTCGGCGCGAACCCGGGCGACGTCGATGATCCGCTCCGCTTCGTGCGCAGCGCGTTCGAGCACCTCTTCGCGCTCCTTCAAGAGCCAGCGCGCCTGGCGCAGCTCTTCGGGCAGGCCGTCGATCGCGTCTTGCAAGATCTCGCCGAACTCGTCCCGGTTGAGCATGACCGACGCCGACAACGGCATCGAGCGCGCCGCGTCGAGCTGCTCACGCAACTGGAGCAGCAGCTCAGCAGTATCGGGAACCTTGTCCGGCTCGTCCTCGAGCATCATTCGTCCTTATCCGAAAGATCGGCTTTCTCGGGGAACATCTCCGAAAGCCGGTGGGCAACATGCTTGGGCACCATGCTCGACACGTCTCCTCCGAACCGGGCGACTTCACGCACCAGGCTCGATGACAGGAACGAGTACTGCGGACTGGTCGAGATGAAGAACGTGTCGATGCCCGTGAGCTGCTGGTTCATCTGCGCCATCTGCAGCTCGTAGTCGAAGTCGGAGACGGCGCGCAGACCCTTCACGATCGCGTCGGCGCCGTGGTCCTTGGCGAATTCGACGAGCAAGCCCTTGAAGAACTCGATCCTGATGTTGTTGAGGTGGGCGGTGCCCTCCTGCAACATTTCCTGGCGCTCCTCGAGGCTGAACAACGACTGCGTCTTCTGCGGATTCCGGATCACCGCCACGATGACGGTGTCGAAGTGGCGGGACGTGCGCTCGATGATGTCGAGGTGGCCCAGGGTGACTGGGTCGAATGACCCAGGGCAAAGAGCGATCGGCACGCACGTACTCCCGTCAGTCCGACGAGTCGAAAGCCTCGACGAAGATGACGAGCGTATCTCCGAATGTCCGCTCCCAGCCGGTTCGGAACGATTTCGGCAACGTGAGCGGGGATGAGACGGATCGTTCGATGCTCACTGTCGCGCCTGGTGAGAGCCATCCCGGCTCGCCGAGCCGGCTGATCAGCGCCTCGATCGCCTCCTCGCCCACGTCGTAGGGAGGGTCGGCGAACACGAGGTCGAACGGGGCCTCCGGCGGGGGCGGGACGTCGAGAAACGCGGCCACATCGGCCCGTACGACCCGGGCCCGATCGTCGAACCCGGTGTGCTCCACATTGGTGTCGATCGCCTCGAGGGCCCGGCGGTCACGCTCCACCAGCACCAGGCGTTCGGCCCCGCGAGACAGCGCCTCGAAGCCGAGCGCGCCGGTGCCCGCGTAGAGATCGAGCACGGCCGCGTCCGCGATCGCGCCCCGGGAGTCGAGCGCCGAGAACATCGCCTCGCGCACGATCCCCTTGGTCGGCCGGATCTCGTCGCCGGGCGGGGCGACGAGGCGCCGGCCCCGCACCTCGCCCGCGATCACCCGCAGCCCCTTCGGTGCCATCAGCTCTTGAAGAGGAACTCGACCGCGTCGCCGAGGAGATCCTCGACCTCTTCGCGCAGTTGCTCGTGACCGGCGAGATCGGGATCGGCGTCGAGGATCTGCTCCGCGGCTTGGCGGGTCTCGATCACGATCTCCTCGTCACGTGGGATGCGGCCGAGCTTCAGGTCATTGATCCCCGACTGCTTGGCGCCGAACACCTCACCGGCGCCGCGGATCTCGAGGTCCTTCTCGGCGAGCAGGAACCCGTCGACTGATTTTGCGATCGCTTCCATCCGGGCTTCGCCATCGGCGGTGGTCGGCTCGGCGACGAGATAGCACCACGACTTGTCGGCGCCGCGCCCGACGCGGCCGCGCAGCTGGTGCAGTTGCGACAGGCCGAACCGGTCGGCGTCTTCCACGATCATCACGGTCGCGTTGGGAACGTCGACACCGACCTCGATCACGGTCGTGGCGACGAGCGCGTCGAGGTCGCCGGCGCGGAACGCGGCCATCACCGACTCCTTCTCCGCCGACTTCAACTGGCCGTGCAGCAATCCGAGGCGCAAGCCCTGCAACTCCTCGGCCTGGAGCCGTTCGTACTCCGCGGTCGCGGCTTTGGCCTCGACCTTGCCCTTCTCGTCGACGAGCGGGCAGACGACGTAGGCCTGATGGCCGGCATCCACCTCGTCGCGGAGGCGCTTCCACATCGCGACCTGGTCGAGTGGTTCCGGACCGACCACCTTGGTTTCGATCGGCGTGCGGCCGGGTGGCATCTCGCGCAGCTCCGACTTGTCGAGGTCGCCGTAGACGAGCATCGCCGCCGTACGCGGGATCGGAGTGGCGGTCATCACCAGCACGTCGGGGATGACACGTACCGAATCGTCTGAACCATCCGGGCTAACTGGACCCTTCGCCTTGAGCAGCGCGCGCTGTTCCACACCGAAACGATGCTGCTCGTCGATCACCGCGAAGCCGAGCTTGGTGAACTCGGCGTCGCCGTAGAGGAGCGCGTGCGTCCCGACGAGGATGTCGACGTTGTTGTCGGCGAGCCCCTTGGCGATGCGGCGGCGCTCGGCCGCGGTCGTGCGGTTCGTGAGCAACTCGACGCGCACCGGGCGCTCTGCCAGCAACGACCCCTCGGCCTGGACGGTCAGGCCTTCGAGCAGCTTCACCGACCCGAGGTAGTGCTGCTCGGCGAGCACCTCGGTCGGCGCCATGAACGCGCCCTGGTACCCACCCTGCACCGCGACGAGGAGCGACGCGAGCGCGACCACGGTCTTGCCCGAGCCGACGTCGCCCTGAAGGAGGCGGTGCATCGGAGCCGCGCTCGCCATGTCGTGGGTGATCTCGGCGATCGCCTTGGTCTGGTCGGCAGTCATCGCGAACGGCAGCTGATCGAGGAACGCTTGCACGAGCGGACCGTCGACCGTGTGGCGAATCCCCGACTCTTCGGCTGCGAGCGCGCGCTTGCGCGCGACCAGACCGACCTGCATGCGCAGGAACTCGTCGAACACGAGCCGGCGGTACGCGGCGCGCTGTTCGGCCATCGACTCCGGCCGGTGGATCCCGCGCATCGCGACCGTGCGATCGACGAGATCGTGGCGATCGAGCAGGTCTTCGTCGACGGGATCGGCGAAGCCCCGAACCTTGCACTTGGCGAGCGCCTCACCGACGAGCGCGCGCAGCTGCCACGTGAACACCTCGGCCTTTCCCGACTGCGGGTAGACGGGCAGGATCACACCGGTCTTGTCGTCGGCGACGCCGGCCCGGCCGAGCACGTCGACGACGGGCATCGTCATCTGGCGCTTGCCGCGGTAGACGTCGAGCTTGCCGAACAGCGACACCTCCGTGCCGACCGCGAGCTGTTTCTCCCGCCAGCCCTGATTGAAGAACGTCACGTTCAGGAGCGACGAGCCGTCGTGGACGACGACCTCGACGAGCGACTTCCCGTTGCGGGTGCGCCGGCCGTTGACCCGCTGCACCTCGCCGATCACCGTCGCCTCCTCCCCCACTTCGAGCGCCGCGATCTCCACGCGCTTGGTGCGGTCGATCCAACGGCGCGGATAGTGCTGGAGCAAGTCGAGCACCGTGTGCAGGCCCATGTCGGCGAGCTTGCCCTCGAGCGCGGGGCCGACGCCCTTGAGCCGCGCCAAATCGATCTCGCGCAGTTCCCTCAGCGTGAGCGGCGGGTCGCCGGTCGGCACCCCGGTCCTCTCGCTATTCGACGCCGACGAGGTACGGGTACAGCGGCTGGCCGCCGTGGTGGAACTCGACCTCGAGTTGCGGGAACTTCACTTCGAGGTGCTCACGAATTCGGTCGGTCTCGTGCGCGGGCGCATCGCTCCCGATGAGCACCGTGACGATCTCGCTGTCGTCGTCGACCAACTTGCCGAGCAACTCGCACACCGCGTCGAACGGCGAGCTCGTGCTCGCGATCACACCGTCGCGCGACGAGCGCGATCCAGTCGCCTTCGTGCACCTTGGCGCCGTCGGCCACCGCGTCTCGTACCGCCTGCGTGACCTCACCCGTGCGCACGCGCGCGCGCCGAGTTCATCGTCGCCTCGTTCTCCTCGAGCTCGGCACCCGGGTCGTATTCGACCAACGCGGCGAGGGCCTCGGGAATGCTCGTGGTCGCGACGACCGCAACCCGCTTGTCGGTGAGCGCGTCGACCTGCTTTGCGACCGCGATGATGTTCTTGTTGTTCGGCAACACCACGACGCTGTCGGCCGCACAGCCCTCGACCGCTTCGAGAATCTGCGCCGTCGACGGGTTCATCGACTGGCCGCCCGCGATCACCCGCTGCACGCCGAGGCTCGTAAGTAAGCGTCGGACGCCGTCGCCCACGCCGATCGCGACCACCGCGGTGGTGACCGGACTCCAACTGGCCGCGGCCTCGTTGAGATCAGCGACGACCTCGGCCTCCCGGACCCAGCGCTCCTCTTCTACCTGTTCCATCAGGTCGGTGATGCGGATCTGGTGTGGTCGGCCCGCGTCGATACCGGCTTCGACCGCGGCGCCGATGTCGTTGGTGTGCACGTGACAGTTCCAGATGCCGTCACCGCCGACGACGACGATCGAGTCGCCGATCGCCATCCAGGCTTCGCGGAAGGCAGGCATCGTCTCGTCCTGCGCGTCGAGCAGGTACATGACCTCGTACCGGAGTCCCGACACGTCGTCGCCCGCCAGGTGCGCGGCGACGGCCGCGGGCGTGGCGACGAGCTCGGGCTCGGGGATCGGACGGCCGTCGACCACTTCGAGGAACGCGTCGAGCAGGAGCGTCAGGCCCTTGCCGCCCGCGTCGACCACTCCCGCGTCGCGCAGCACCGGCAGCAGATCGGGTGTGCGCGGCGACGGCCGCGCGGCCTGCTTCCGCGGCGCGTTCGAGCATCTCGACCAACGACGGCGAATCGAGCGCCTCGATCGCTTCCGCCATCTCGCGCGCCACCGTGAGGATCGTGCCCTCGACCGGACGCATCACCGCTTCGTACGCGGCGTCGGCGGCGCGGCGGAATCCGCGTGCGAGATCGCCGGCCGGCACCGAGGCGAGCGGCCGGCAGGTGTCGGCGATGCCGCGCAAGATCTGCGACAGGATCACGCCCGAGTTGCCGCGGGCGCCCATGAGCGAGCCGCGGGAGATCGCCTGGCACACCTCGTCCATCGAGTTGGAGTCTTTGAGGGCGGTGCTGACCGACTCGAGGGTGAGCGCCATGTTGGTGCCCGTGTCGCCGTCGGGCACCGGGTAGACGTTGAGCCGGTTCAGCTCTTCTTGGTGCGCGCGCACGGCGTCGCGGAAGCGCAGGAGCGCCTGACGCAGATCCGCAGGCGCCAGGCTTGTGAGCGTCGGCATCCCGGCCAGACTACGTCCAGGCGCGGAGGGCGGCTGCGTTCTGGACCTGCCTCCCTGCTAGCCTCACTCGGTTCTCTTCGCCAATTCGTCCGGCGTTGCGTACCGTTTTGGCCGTCCAGCTTTGCGAGGGTGTGTAGCGATGTCGTCAGTGTGCGATGTATGTGGCAAGAAGCCGATCTTCGGCATGAAACTGAGCCACTCGCACCGCCGTACCAAGCGGCGTTGGAACCCGAACATCCAGCGGGTGCGCGCCATCGTCAATGGCTCGCCCAAGCGGGTGAACGTCTGCACCTCCTGCCTGAAGGCGGGCAAGGTCGTCAAGCCCTAGGTTCGGGCTCGCATCATGCAGGGCACGGTCAAGATGTTCGATCCCGCCACGAACGAGGGCATCGTCGTGCGCGATGGCGACCGGGAAGACCTGGTGCTCGCCTCGAACGCGCTCGAGGGCTCGATCTTCCGGATGCTGCGCCAGGGTCAGCGGGTCGTGTTCGACCTCGACGCCGACGGCCGCGTCACCAAGGTTCGCACCGGCGCCGAACCCGACATGGGTCTGCCCACCGCGCAGATCTGAATTAGCGGCCCGCGTGGCTGCGGCGGCCGGCAACCAGCAGCAGTACGCCGGCGAGGATGCAGATCAGCGCGAAGAACGCCGCGTAGCCGGAGTTCGAGCCCGTGCGGGGCAATGACATTTCGGTCGGCACCGTTGTTGGGGCCGGCGCCGTTGTCGTTTGCCCGACGATCGGTGGATCGACGATGAACGTGCTCGACGGAGCGCTGGTCGTCGTCGTTGCCGAACCAACCAGAGCGACAAAGGGACGAGCCGCCGACGCCGGACACTGCGCCGTGAGATCCAGTCTCCCGATCCCCGCGATATCGGCAGTGAGCTCGAGGCGTGCGGATTTCTCACGGAAGAGCACGTCGATATCGCGGCTGTCCGGATGCCACACCGTGTCGGGCAAATCCAATGTCAATACGAGCGGTCGCGCAACGCCGTCTACAACCCGCAGCGTCGTTGTCATGCTCTCGGTGAGGGTGCGCGTGCCTTCAACAGTGTTCGAGCCCGCGAGCGTCACCGAAACCGTGGCCGGCATCGTGAAGCCGTCGTCGATGATTCCGGCGTCGACACCGCCTTGAAAGTAATCCGCGCCAACTCGGAGCTCGGCGGTCGTATTCGACAGAGTCATCGGTCCGGATTCGTGAGGCTGCGGCGACGCGTCGGACGAAACCTTGACCTCCACGCGGAGAGGGTCGTGGGCCGGTAGGAGCACCGGGACCACGTTGTAATCGCAATGGCTGACGACGGTCTCGGAGCCATGAACCGTTTGCTGGTCGGCGACCGCGGTCGTCGCGAACGCGCCGCCCGCGAACGACGTGAGACCCAAAACGCATGCGGCGAGTGCTCCTGCGCGTGCCGCGACCCTTCTCGAACAGCTCTTCAGCACGAGCTCATTCTGCTGTATCTCATCTAAGCCAGCGAGAGGACTCGGTAATTTGAGGCTGTGGCCCTCATACGCGACGCGACTCCCGACGATCTGCCGGAGCTCACCGCGATCTACAACGCGTTGCTCGAGACCACCACGCACGAGTGGACCGAGCAGTTGCACACTGTCGAAGAACGGTTGGAATGGCTCGCGGCGAAGCAGGGGTCCGGGCACCCCGCGCTGGTCGCGGTGGAGGCCGACGAGGTAATCGGCTGGGCGACCTACGGCGACTTTCGCGACTCCGCGCGTTGGCCCGGATACCGGTTCACGGTCGAACACTCCATCCATGTGCGTGAGGATTGTTGGGGACGCGGAGTCGGTCGCACGTTGATCGACGCGCTCATCGAGCGGGCCCGGAGCGACGGCAAGCACGTGATCGTCGCCGGCATCGACTCGTCGAACACGGGGTCGATCGCATTCCACGAACGGCTCGGCTTCGTCGAGGTCGCCCGCATGCCCGAGATCGGTGAGAAGTTCGGACGCCGGCTCGACCTCGTGTTGATGCAGCGGATCCTCGACGAGCCTGTCGTTGTGACGCGCGCTCCGGCCGCCGGTAACTCGGCCCGGCTCGTCTTGTTGTGCGGGCTGCCGGGCTCGGGCAAGACCACCACGGCTCGTCGGATCGCGGCCGAGACCGGCGGCGTGCGGTTCTGTCCCGATGAATGGATGACCGCGCTCGCGATCGACCTCTTCGACGAACCGGCCCGCGCTCGTGTGGAGGCGTTGCAGTGGGATCTCGCGCAAGAGCTGCTCGTGCTCGGGCAAACGGTGATCATCGAGTGGGGTGTGTGGGCGCGTTCGGAGCGCGACACGGTGCGCGAACGCGCTCGTGAGCTCGGCGCGCGGGTCGAGCTCGTGTACCTCGACGTTCCCATCGACGAGCTCGTGCAACGAATCGAGCGCCGGAACAACGCCGCGGTCGCGGGCGAAGCGGTGATCCCGACCGAGAGTCTGGTCGCGTGGCTCGAGCTCTTCGAAGCGCCTACCGCAGAGGAACAGGCGCTGTTCGACTAGCTCGCGCGCCGAGATCCGCGCCCGGTCACGGCACCGACGAATGCGAGCAGCACGACCGCGCCGATGAACGCGACGAACATCGAGCGCAGGCCGAACTCTCCGATGCCCTCGTCGCCGGCGAGGCTGAACAGCATCCCGCCGACGACACCGCCGAGGATGCCGACGAAAACAGTCCCGACGCAGCCGAGGCGCCAACCCCCGCCCGTGACCGGCTTCGCCAACGCGCCGGCGACGAAGCCGACGACGATCCAGCCGATCACACCCATCGTGAGCTCGCTCGCTTACTCCGCGAGCCGCTTGCCGAGCGCGTCGAGCTCGTCGCGCAACGTCTGCGGCAGCCGATCCCCGAACTGCTCGTAGTGCTCCTCGATGAGCGGCAACTCGGTGCGCCACGAATCGGGATCCACGTCGAGCAACTCGTCGAGCGCGCCGGGCGCGAGCTCCAGACCGTCGAGCGGTAACGCGCCGGCCTCGGGAACCCGACCGATCGGCGTGTCGCGCGCCGGCGCGGCGTCGGCGCACCGATCGAACACCCACGCGAGCACGCGGCTGTTCTCGCCGTAACCGGGCCAGAGGAACTTGCCGTCGGCGCTCTTGCGGAACCAGTTGACGTAGAAGAGCTTCGGCAACTTGTCGGCATCGGTGCTCGCACCGATCTCGAGCCAGTGCTTGAAGTAATCGCCCATGTGGTAGCCGCAGAACGGCAACATCGCGAACGGGTCGCGCCGGAGGTTGCCGACCGCACCCGCGGCCGCGGCCGTTGTCTCCGAACCCATGATCGAGCCGAGGAACACACCGTGGCGCCAGTTGTACGCCTCGGTCACCAGCGGAACCGTGGTGGCGCGCCGACCACCGAAAAGAATCGCCGAGATCGGAACGCCCGCGGGGTCTTCCCACTCGGGTGCGACCGATGGCACTTGCGACAGCGGCGCGGTGAAGCGGCTGTTCGGATGCGCGGCCGGCTTGCCGGAATCGGGGGTCCAGTCATTGCCGAGCCAATCGGTGAGGTGCGCCGGCTTGTCGTGCGTGAGTCCTTCCCACCACACGTCGCCGTCGTCAGTGCGGGCAACGTTGGTGAACACGGTGTTGCGCGTGAGCGCCGCGACCGCGTTGGCGTTGGTGTCGAGACCGGTTCCGGGCGCCACACCGAACATCCCGTACTCGGGATTGATCGCGTAGAGACGACCGTCGGCACCGAACTTCATCCAACAGATGTCGTCGCCGATCGTCTCGGCCTTCCAACCCGGAAGGGTCGGCACGAGCATCGCGAGGTTCGTCTTGCCGCACGCACTCGGGAACGCGCCGGCGACGAAACGCACTTCGCCCTTCGGGTTCGTGAGCTTGAGGATGAGCATGTGCTCGGCGAGCCAGCCCTCTTCCTTCGCCATGACCGACGCGATGCGGAGCGCGAAACACTTCTTGCCGAGGAGCGCGTTGCCGCCGTACCCCGATCCGTACGACTGGATCTCGCGCGTCGCCGGGAAGTGCACGATGTACTTCTCGTCGTTGTTGCACGGCCACGGCACATCAGCCTGACCAGGCTCGAGTGGCATGCCGACCGAGTGGATGCACGGCACCCAACCGCCGCCGGGGCCGAGCATGTCGAGCGCGGCTTTGCCCATACGGGTCATGATCCGCATGCTCGCCGCGACGTACGCGGAGTCGGTGAGCTCCACGCCGATGTGCGCGATCGGCGAACCGATCGGACCCATCGAGAACGGGACGACGTACAGCGTGCGGCCCTTCATCGCTCCGGTGTAGAGGCGCAACATCTCGGCGCGCATCTCGGCCGGATCGCGCCAGTTGTTGGTGGGGCCGGCGTCGATCTCCTTCTCGCTGCAGATGAACGTGCGGTCTTCGACACGGGCGACGTCGCCGGGGTCGCTGCGGGCGTAGAAACTGTTCGGGCGCTTCTCGTCGAGCGGCACGAACGTGCCCGACTCCACGAGGCTGGCGCACAGCGACTTGTACTCCTCGTCCGAACCGTCGCACCAGTAGACCTGGCTGGGCTGGAGCACGGCGGCCCACTCGTCGACCCAGTCGATCAGCTTGCGGTTGGCGGTCGGCGGAGCGCTCTCGTGCGGGATCGTGCTCGTCACGGCGATGCAGGTCCTTCGGGGTCGCTCGGGCGGGCGTCGCCGTTACCGAGACGAAATGTTCCGGGTGAGCGATGGTAGGCGCAGAAGGTTCGATCTGCCGAAAGCCGACCCCGGTCGCCGGGCGGGAGCCAGGGCTACGCTTCGCGATCCGCCAGGACCAGGAGCGATGCGATGGCCGTCAGCGCGTACATCCTCATTCAGACCGAGGTGGGCAAGGCCTCGGGTGTTGTGGCCGCCGTGCGCGAAGTTGCGGGTGTGGTCCAAGCCGACGATGTGACCGGGCCGTATGACGTGATCCTGCGCGCCGAGGCCACCTCGATCGACGAGCTCGGCCGCATGGTCGTGAGCCAGATCCAGCTGGTCGACGGCATAACCCGAACCCTCACCTGCCCAGTCGTCCACCTCTAGAGCCCGCCGGGCCCGGCGACGATGCGTCCCTTTTGAGATGCGTTTGTGAACACCCTCTGAGGTAGCTCACGGGCGCATCATGGGGGTGTCTCAGGGGCGCGGCAAGCTGCGGCGGTGCATGCATTCGAGCTGCGACTGTTGAAGCTCGCCGGACAGCAGCACTACGTCGTGACGCACGATCAGCTGCGTGAGTTCGGAAGCAACAAGCAGATCGTCAGTCGGCAGAGCGCCGGATTGTTCGAGTCGGTTCACGGATCTGTGTATCGAATCGTCGGGTCACCGGCGACGTGGCGCCAGGAGTTGATGACTGCGTGCCTGGCGACCTCCGGTGTAAGTGCCGCTTCATTTCGCTCCGCTGCGCAAATGTGGTCGTTGCCGGGCGGCGAGGAGCTCGTCGAGGTGAGCGGTCCCAGGCACGACCGCACTCAGTACAAGGGGATCCGGACGCACGAGAGCTTCTTTCTCACCGACCTCGATGTGACGTACATCGACTCGATCCCCGTGACGCGGCCCGCACGTGTCATCTGTGATCTGGGCTTGCTCGTGAAGCGCGGAGAGATGTCCGTCGAGACACTCGAACTTGCGATGCACGAAGCATTTCGACGTGATCTCCTCGACGTCACGCGTGTGTCGGCGCGCGTGGGAACGGCTTGGTCGAACGCGCCGGCCCGGCGGGAAGGTCGTTGAGGAGTTGTTGAACAAATTCGTCGCTCCGATGCAGGCACTCGACTCGACGCCGGAAGTGCGGCTGCTCCAACTGCTGCGTGCCGCACGACTTCCGGAGCCTGTTCCGCAACATCGTGTCCCGCTTTCGCGTACACGCTGGTACTCGCTCGACTTCGCTTGGCCGGACGCACGGGTGTTCTGCGAGTTCGACTCGTACAAGTGGCACGGCTCGCGTACGCGCTACATGAACACGACGCGCCGGCGTCTCGAGCTGGAAAGTCACGGCTGGTACGGCGTTCCGGTAACCGACGACGAGCTCGACACGGGAGCGTCGTTGGCAATCGCCGTACTCCGAGAACGCCTCGCCCGCGCAAGCTAAATGCCCGATTTGAGATGCGTCTGTGAGCGACACGTAGGGGAGCTCACAGACGCATCATGGGTGGCGCTGTTTGCCGGCGCGGGTTGTGCGGCGGTGGTGGCGGGCTAGGGCTTGGGCGATCAACTGATCTAGTAACTCTGGATACGGCACTCCGCTGGCTTCCCACAGTCTCGGGTACATCGAGATGGGGGTGAAGCCGGGGATCGTGTTGAGCTCGTTGACGATGAAGGTTCCGTCGGGGCGGAGGAAGCAGTCGACTCTCGCCATCGCTTCGCAGCGGCATGCTTCGAACACCTGGACCGCGAGCGTGCGCACGGCCTCTGTCTCGGATTCGGTCAGGGGCGCCGGCACCAGCAACTCGGCCTTGCCGTCTTCGTACTTGTCGGCGTAGTCGTAGAAGTCGGCCGCCGGCACCACCTCGCCGGGTAACGACGCCGCGGGCGGGTCGTCGCCCAGCACGCCCACCTCGATCTCCCGGCCGACGATCGCCTCCTCCGCGATGATCCACTCGTCGAACTCCTGGGCGTGCGCGATCGCGGCGTCGAGCTCCGCGCGCGTTCGCGCCTTCGACACGCCGACCGAAGATCCCATGTTCGACGGCTTCACGAAACACGGGAGGCCGAGCTCGGCTTCGACCTGATCCGCGAACGCAGCCGCGTCGGCGGCTGTCTCGCAACGCGAGGTAGCTACCGATCGGGAGGCCGGCCGCCGCGAGCAGACGCTTCATCGTGATCTTGTCCATCGCGACCGCGGACCCGAGCACCCCCGCGCCCACATACGGCAAGTCCGCGAGCTCGAGCAGGCCCTGCACGGTTCCGTCCTCGCCGTAGGGGCCGTGCAGCAACGGCAAGACCACGTCGACGCCGAAGGTCGCGCCCGAATCTCGTTGCACCAACTCGGAGCGCCCGGGATCCGACGGCAGCTCCACTTGCGCGCCGCTCACGGCGAACACGGCCGGCAACGCGTCGCGCGCGCCCTCGAGTTGCGCGCGCGCCTCGTCGGCCAACAACCAACGGCCGTCGGTCGTGATCGCGACCGGCACGATCTCGTACTTCTCGGGATCGAGGGCGCGCGCCACCGCGACCGCGGTCGCGCGCGACACGTCGTGCTCGGCCGAACGTCCGCCGAACAACAACAGCACGCGGCTGACGCGCCGAGCCGCCGCTCATCCGGCGGTGATCACCAGCAACGCGCGGATCCCGAGTCCCATGATGAACAGTCCTCCCAGTCCGTACGCGAGCTCCATGCGGTTGGCCGCTCGCCACACGTACCGGTACGAGTACAGCAGCCCGATCGCGACGAACGCCACGAAGCCGTAGAACATGTGGAACCGAGGCGGCTTGTAGTCCTGCGCGCTGACAAGCAGCACGCCGAGCAACACCTGGATGAGCATCATCGCCTCGGCGATGATCGTCGGCCACCACAACCACCGGTTACGAAGCTTCGGCCACCGCCACGCGCTCAGCGTGTAGAGGCCCGCGAGCCCGTTCGCGATGATCGCGGCCCAGCCCCAAACCCGGTGGATGTCGAGGAGCACGCAGCGATCTCCGCGCCCGGCCTAGAGGGCCTGGTCGTCGGCCGCGGCGAACGAAGAGTCGCCGCCGCGCAGCACCGCTTTCAGCACCTTCCCGGCCGGGTTTCGCGGCAACGGTTCGGATCGGATCTCCACGTACTCGGGAACCTTGAAATCGGCGAGGTGCTCTTTGCAGAACGCGCGGATGTCTTCGGCCGTGGCTGTAGAGCCGGGCTTCAGTTGCACGACCGCCTTCACCTCTTCGCCGAGAGTCTTGTGCGGGACCCCGACAACCGCGGCGTCGATCACGTCGGGGTGATCGAACAACACGTTCTCGACCTCGACGCTGTACACGTTCTCGCCGGCGCGGATGATCATGTCTTTGGCGCGGTCGACGAGGTACAAGAAGCCGTCGGCGTCGAGGTAGCCGATGTCGCCGGTGTGGAACCAGCCGTCGGTCAGCGCGGTCGCGTTCACATCGGGCCGGCGCCAGTACCCGAGGTTCATGACCGTCGGGCCCTTGATCCACACTTCGCCGCGCTCCCCGGCGGCCGCGTCGCGGCCTGATTCGTCGATGATGCGCAGCTCGATCGTCGGCGCGGCGCGCCCGACCGAACCCGGGTGCGCGAAGTAGTCGTCGCCGGCGTGCACCGTCGCGACCGACGCGGTCTCGGTTAGGCCGTACGCGGTCGACAGCGTCTTGCGCAGGTTCGGGAACACCTCTTGGATCCGCTCGACGAGCTCGGGCGCGGCCGGCGCGCCGCCGTAACTCGCGCGCTTCACCGACGAGAGGTCGTAGTTGCCACGATTCGGCGATTCGAGGATGCGCCACATCACCGTGGGCACTCCCCCGATCGACGTCACGTGCTCCTTCTCGATGAGCGCCATTGCGACGTCGGGATCGAAGCGACCGGGCGGCATCAAGACGACCTTGGCGCCGGTCGCGTAGCTCAACGTCATCGTCGACAGGCAACCGGTCACGTGGAACAACGGAACGACGAGCAGCGACGCGCTCTGGAGTCCCGCTTCCATCTCGGGCGGCGGCGTTCCGCGCATGCCGCCGCGCGACGCCGAACACGATGATGTTCGAGAGGTTGGCGATCACCTGGCGATGCGTGAGCGTTGCGCCCTTCGGCCGCCCGGTGGTGCCCGACGTGTAGATGATCGCGAGGAGGTCGTCTTCGTCGAGCGGCGCTTCGGGCAGATCGTCGGGTCCGCGACGCGAGGTCGGCGAACGGCTTGGCGGGAGCCTCTGGCGCGGCGTCGTCGATGACGAACACGTGCTCGATCGACGGAATGTTGCCGAGCCGGTCGGCGATCACACCGAGCCGGCGCGCGTCGGCGATGAGCACCTTCGCTTCCGCATCGTTGAGGCCGAACTCGAGCTCCTCGGCCTTCCACCACGCGTTCAACGGCACGACGACTGCGCCGAGCACCGAACACGCCCAGAACGTCACGACCCAATCGGGATTGTTCGCCGACAGCAGCGCGACCCGATCGCCCACGCCGATACCGAGCCGGGCCAGCGAGCTGGCGACCGCGCGGGCGCGCCGGTCGTTGTCGCCGAAGGTCATGCGCTGGTCGCCCTGGACGATGAAGTCGACGCCGGCTCGCGCCGGCGCTCTGCGCCATCAGCTCCCGCATGGTCTTCATGCGTTGCGCGTAGACCTGGGTCGGGACGCCGAGCACGTTCTCGCGAACGATCTCGAAGGGCCCGCCGGGGCCGGTCAGCTGCTCGAGGACGGGATCAGGTGCGGTCACGGAGGCAGAGACTATGAGTGGACGCGGCTCTCGGGCGGTTCGGGCGCGGGTTCACGCCTCTTCGCGCTGCACGACATCGAACGACCAAAGCTCGCTTCCGGTGCTCACCGGCCCGCCTTGGGCGTGCTGCGCGTGGCCCTGCTGGAACGCCTGGCCGCTCAACCAGTTGTCGAAGTCGGCCTGCGTCGTCCACCGGGTGTACACGAGGAACACGTCACGGTCATCCGACGGCCGCAGCAGCTCGAACGCCTCGAAGCCCGGCATCTTCGACACTTCACCGGCACGATTCGCGAACCGTGTGAGCAGCTCGTCGGCCCGTTCGGCCGGAACGGTGATCGCATTGATCCGAACGACACTCATGATGCATTTCCTCCGGGGACGGGCTCGCGGTCAGCTGGGCCGATTCAAGTGGGATCGTCGTCGGACTGGGATCGTAGGAACTGCTCGATCTCGGCGACGAGATCGTCGGGCGAGCTCTCCTGACGCTCGTCGATCTGATCGACGACTTCCTTCACGTCGGGCCGCGCCGACAGGCCCGCTTCGACCCGGCGCAAGTAGGCCTGGCTGCGCTCGTCGAGCGCGCGCAGATCGAGATCGAGGTGGTACAGCTCGACGAGCCGGGCGAGCAGCGCGCGCACCGCCGGCGGGCACGGCGACCCCGACACGTATTGCGGAACCTGCGCCCACAACCCGCAACCGGGGACCCCGGAGTCGCCGAGCGCCCGCAGGATGACGGTCTGCAGACCGGTGGGTCCGGCGTAATCGGGACGGAGCGGGATCGACTCCTGGGCCAACGATCGCTGCGTCGCCGACGCGGTCACGACCGCGGCCTTGCGATGCGAAACGAGCGCGGGAATGCCACCGAGCGTCGCGGCCTGGCGCACGCCGAGCCGGCGGGCGGCATCGACAACGGTCGACGCGACCGTCGGCCAGCGCAATGACGGCTCCGGGCCCCGCACGATCACGACGTCGCGGCCGGCGCCTTCGCGACCACCACCGATACGGCCCCATTCGAACGTGATGCGCGGCCAATCGATGACCCGGCCGCCCTCTTCCCAGCGCGCGACCGGGCGGGTCTGCTGGAGGTCGGCGAGCATCGGCGACGTCGATCGAGCCGAACTCGGCGCGGTCCTGGATCTGGTCGGCGAGCGCGGCCATCGCGCCGTTCCCCGCTCCCCCGGCGTCGACCCAGCCCGTGAGCGCGATGACCATCAGCGCTTCGGACATCTCGGGCCAGTGCTCGACGTTCAACACGCCCGCAGCGTAACGACGCAACGCGGCCCGCCGTGATCGTTCGACACCGCGGTAGGTTCCGGGCGTGCGGTTGCGGATCTTCACCGAGCCTCAGCAGGGCGCGACGTACGACCAGCTCCTGGCCGTCGCCCAGCTCACCGAGGAGCTCGGGTTCGACGCGTTCTTCCGGTCGGATCACTATCTGCGGATCGGCGAGGGCTCGCCCGGTCCGGGTTCGACCGACGCGTGGATGACCCTCGCCGCGCTCGGCCGCGAAACCAAGCGGATCCGGCTCGGCACACTCGTCACGCCGGTCACGTTCCGCCTGCCGGGTGTGCTCGCGATCCAGGTCGCGCAGGCCGACGCGATGAGCGGGGGCCGGGTCGAGCTCGGCCTCGGCGCGGGCTGGTACGACCGGGAGCATGCCGCGTTCGGCATCCCGTTCCCGTCGACCAGCGACCGGTTCGAGATGCTCGAGGAGCAGCTCGCGATCGTCGACGGCATGTGGACGACTCCTGTCGGGTACGCCGTTCACGTTCGCGGGCAAGCACTACCAAGTCGACGAGTCGCCCGCGCTCCCGAAGCCCGCGCAACGGCCGCGACCGCCGATCATCCTCGGCGGTTGGGGCACCAAGCGCACGCCGCGCATCGCGGCGCGCTTCGCCGACGAGTTCAACATGCCGTTCCCGCCCGTCAGCTACTTCCGCGAAGGCTGCGATCACGTGCGCGCCGCGTGCGAGAAGATCTCACGCGACCCGGCGACGATGCGCTTCACCGCCGCGCTCGTTGTGTGCGTCGGGCAGCGACGAAGCGGAGTTCACCAAGCGCGCGAACGCGATCGGTCACAAGCCCGAAGACCTACGCGCCAACGCGGCCGGTGGCCTGCCCGGCGAAGTCATCGAACGCATCCACGCGTTCGCCGAAGCCGGCTGCGAAACCGTGTACCTCCAAGTGCTCGACCTCGATGATCTCGATCACCTGCGTTTGATCGCGGCCGAAGTCGCGCCTCACGTCTGAATACCTCAACGCATCAGGGAGCATTTCGTATGGACGTCCGCTTCGGCGTGCACACCGGTCTGCAACACACGAACACCGCCGAGCTCGGCGAGCTGTGGTCACGCATCGAGACGCTCGGCTTCGACTGGATCTCGATCTGGGACCACTTCTACGCGGCCGACGCGACCGGCGATCCGCACTGCCTCGAGGCGATCACGTCGCACACCGCGCTCGCGATGTCGACGACGAAAGTCACGTGCGGTTCGCTCGTCTACTCCGCGGGCTATCGCCACCCCGCGGTGCTCGCCAACGCGATCGCGACGATGGACCAGCTCGCGGGCGGCCGCATCGTGCTCGGCCTCGGTGGCGGTTGGCTCCAGAACGAATACGACGCCTACGGCATGCATTACGGCAGCCCCGGCGAGCGTCTGCGCATGCTCAACGAGTACATCCAATGCGTCCGCGGCCTGCTCACGCAGGACAAGACCACGTTCAACGGTGAGTTCTTCACGCTCACCGACGCGCAGTGCGAACCGAAGCCCGTGCAGGCGCGCTTGCCGATCTGGGTCGGTGGCGGCGGGGAGAAGGTCACGTTGCGCATCGCCGCGCAGCACGCCGACGGTTGGAACGTGCCGTTCATCGCGCCCGACGCGTGGGCGCACAAGGCGCAGGTTCTCGACGAGCACTGCGCGACGGTCGGCCGCGATCCGGCCGAGATCACCAAGACGATCAACGTCGGCATGGCCTTCACCGAAGAGGAGCTGACGCGCCAGTTCGGTCCGATGTCGAACTACGTGCGTCCCGGCGTGCTCTCGGGCAGCGTGCAGGAAATGGTCGACAAAGTCGGCGCGTACGTAGCGGCCGGTGCGGAAATGGTCGTCCTCGCGATGCGCGCACCCTTCGACCGGGACGGCCTCGAACGTTTCGCGTCGGAGGTGATCCCCGCGGTCAGAGGCTGATGGACGTCGACGACCGCGTTCGCGACGCACTTCCCGTCAACGAGCCCTACGACGATCTCGTCGCACAGGCGTACGACTGCTGGCTTCCCGCACGATGCGGAGTACGGCGACGCCAACTTCTTTCGCTCGGCGATCGAGCGCGGCAACGGGCCGGCACTCGAGCTCGGATCCGGGAACGGCCGCCTGCTGCTGAGCTATGTCGCGGACGGGCTCGACGTAGAAGGGATCGACAGCTCGGCCGACATGCTCGCGGTCTGCGAGCGGCACGCGGCGGAGATGGGGCTCTCGGTCACGCTGCACAACGTCGACTGGGCGAACTTCGACTTCGAGAAGCGGTACGCGACCATCTACAACCCGGCCGGTTCGTTCTCACTCATCCGTGACGACGACCACGCGCGTCAGGCCGTCGCCACGTGGATGCGGCATCTCGCGCCCGGCGGGCACCTCCTGGTTTCGATGGGTATCCCCCGCGATGACTTCGCCGCGAACTGGGAATGGCACGTGCGCCGGAGCGCCACGCGGTCGTCGGATGGCGTGACCTTCATGGTGCACGAGGCGCTGCGCTGCGACATCGAGGCGCAGGTCGAGCACACCCTGCATCGCCACGAGCACTGGGACGCGCGCGGACAGCTCATCACGACGTTCATGCGCCGTCATCGCCTGCGCTGGTGGACCGCCGAGCAGATGGAAGCACTGCTCCTGGAGAGCGGCGCGACGAACGTTCGCCGGTTCGGCACCGACGACGAATTCATCGTGGTCGCGACCGCGCCCTGAGGCTCAGGCCCGCGTTCGCGGCACGCGCCACATCATCCAGAGCGCAGGACCGCCGAGCGGGATGTCGACGCAATCGGTAACGGCGAAGCCGTGCCCTTCGTAGAAACCGACGTTTCGCTCCTTCGTACTTTCGAGGTACGCGGGAATGCCGTCGGCGTCGCAGCGAGTGAGCACCGGTTGCATCGCGGCCGAGGCCAGACCTTCGCCTTGGCGAGGCGGATCGGTGCCGAGACCCTGTAGGTAGAAGTGCAGTTGTTCGGGACGGTGCGCGCGCATGACGTCTTCCGCGGCGCGGAAGCGTTCGTTCGCATCGCCGAGCAGATCCAGCATCGGGGCCATCGCTTCGGCCGCGGCGCGATCGAGCTCGAACGGGCCGGGCGGCACCCAGAACGCCGCGGACGCGAGCGACGCGTCGGTATAGGACTCGTCACGCGGCACGCTCGAGTACCGGCTCAGCAGCTCGAAGACCTGGTCCAGGATCGACAGCCGAGTCGAGTTGTCGGGCAACGCCCACACCTGCAGCGGATCGTCGAAGAACGCGCGGGCCATGGCCCGGGCGACGGTCGGGCAGTCCTCGACCGTCATCTTGCGGATGCCGTGATCCGGCTCGATCATTTCCCGCACCCTGCAAGTATGGCGGCGTGACGAGCGATGGCCCTCAACGGTCCGACGACCCGCCCGACGGGGAACTGCGGTTCGACGCGCTCACCGGCGAGTGGGTCAACATCGTCGGCCACCGCCAGACCCGGCCGAATCTTCCGAGCGACGGTTGCCCGTTCTGTGTCGGCGGCCTGGAGGCGCCCGATCCCTACGACGTCCGCTGGTTCGCCAACCGGTGGCCCGCGCTCGCGCCGGGCGCGCCGCCCGATCTGCGGATCGACACGAACACTGCGGGCGCGACGCAGCCCGCGGTCGGCGCGTGCGAAGTGGTGCTGTTCTCGCCCGAACACGACCAGTCGCTCGCGAGCCTGCCGCGCGAACAGGTGCGCAAGGTCATCGATCTGTGGGCGGATCGGACCGAGGCGCTCCTCGCGCGACCCGAGATCGAGTACGTGCTCGTGTTCGAGAATCGCGGACGCGAGGTCGGCGCGACCATCGACCATCCGCACGGACAGATCTACGGCTACCCGTTCGTCCCGCCCGCGCCGGCCAGCGAGGTACACGGCACCGACGCTGCCAGTTGCGCGATCTGTCGTGAGATCGAGCGCGAGGTCGAACGCCAAGGAACGCGTCGTAGCCGAGGCGGGCGACTGGGTGGCATGGGTTCCGTTCGCTTCGGGCTACGCGTACGGCGTTCGGATCGCGCCGCGCGCGCACGCGGGATCGCTCCCCGCGCTCGATGCCCAGTCGCGTGACGACCTCGCCGCGATCCTCATCGACGTGCTCGGCCGGTACGACCGGCTCTGGCCCGCGCCGCACGCGGGCTACCGCTTCCCGTACCTGTTGTGGTTCCACCAGGCTCCGGCCAACGGCGGCGACGGCTGGCACGTCCACGCGCACATCGCTCCGCCACTCCGCGCGCCCGGTGTTCTGCGTTACGTCGCGTCGGGTGAGCTCGGCAGCGGCACATTGTCGAATCCGGTCGTGCCCGAAGACGCGGCGCGAGCGCTGCGCGATGCCTGAGCCCACACGCCGCTTCCGCGCGCCCGGCCGCGTGAATCTGATCGGCGGCCAGGTCGACTACCACGAGGGCTGGGTCGTCTCGATGGCCATCGACCGCGACATCGTCGTATCGGTGCGACCGCGCTCCGACGGCCGCGTCGTGGCCCGCTCCGATGACATCGACGGCCTTGTCGACGTCGCCGCCGACGCGACCGATGATCCCCGCTCGGTCCAGCCCGCGTGGGGCCGCGCGGTCGGGGGCGTGCTGCGCGTCCTCGCCGAGGCCGGCCGGCCGCCGATCGGCGCCGACCTCGATATCTCGTCGACGCTCCCGCTCGGGGCCGGATTGTCGTCGAGCGCGGCGTTCGAAGTCGCGGTCGCGCTCGCCCTCAACGACGTCGCCGGGTTCTCGCTGCCGCCGAAAGAGCTCGCGCTCGCCGCGCAACGAGCGGAGCACCTGGCGACCGGGGTGCCGTGCGGGACCCAGGATCAACTCGCATCGGTGTTCGGTCGGGGCGATCACGCACTGCTCATCGATTGCCGGACGTTCGCGATCGAAACCCTGCACCTCCCGGACACGATCAAGGTGCTCGTCGTGCACTCGGGTGTGCCGCGCACCCTCGAAGGCAGCCCCTACGCCGAACGCCGAGCCGAGAGCGAAGCGGTCGCGACGCGGCTCGGTGTACGCGTCCTGCGCGACGCGACGCTCGATCAGGTGCGAAACGAACCTCGGGGGCGTCACGCGGTAAGCGAGATGATTCGCGTGCGCGCGTTCGCCGACGCGTTCGCGCGCCGGTGATCTCAACGCGCTCGGGCCGTTGATGCTCACGAGCCACGCGTCGTCACGCGACAACATGGAGGTGTCGACGCCGGAGCTCGACGCGCTGGTCGGCTGCCTCATGGACGCCGGCGCCATGGGCGCGCGCTTGACCGGCGCGGGCTTCGGCGGCTGCGTCGTCGCACTCGTCCCCGCCGAAGACGCCGACGCGATCTCGACCCAGGCGACCGATGCGTACCGCGCCCGGATCGGGCTCGATCCGACCGCGTGGATCGTGCGGGCCGCCGCGGGCGCGGGTCCTAGCGACCCTCGGCTCGCCCCCTGACCGCGAGCACAGCCATGAATGCTGCCGTTCCCAGCCCGATCACGACGACGGGTGTTTCGAGGGCATCCCAGCCGGATGGCCGCAGGCGTCGGCGCACGAGTTTCTCCGCGAGGTAACCGGCGGTCATGACCACGCCGAGTCCACCCAACAGGCGGGCGCTTTGGACGTCGCCGCGCAGTACGCGGACGGTGGCAACGGTTTGCACGCCGAGCATCACACCCGGCGCCGAGAGCGCGGTGCCCATAATCACAGAATCGCGCGCGACATTGTGCGGATGACCGTGGAGAAGTGGGATGTCGTACGCGTGCTGCCGTCGCACTGCGAGCGCGAGGCCGGCAACCCCCGCCGAGAGCTGCACGGCCGATACCACGCCCAGCGCGCGCTTCCGATCCACGCCCGATGATCGCGCGCTTCGGATCGAAGTGGTGCCAGCACGCATCTCGCCCCCGGCCAGCCTCCTTCCCGCGGCGCTCGACGCGTGACTGAATAGCGACAGATGGGAGCCGTTTCGACCCGAGTCCGAACCGAGCTACGCCGCCGGGCGCGATCAGCAGTACTCCTCGTGCTGGCGATCGCGATCGCCGGAGGCGCGACCCTCGCTGCGTTCGCGGGCGCGCGCCGAACCGAGAGCGCGGTCGACCGGTTCGTGGCCTACTCGCAGCCGGCCCAAGGCGTCATCATCGGTGATCCCGACGACGTACGCGCGGGTGCGGTCCCTGCCGGAGCTCACGGCCAGCACGCTCGCGGCACGGATGACGTTCAACGTCATCGACGCGCGTCAAGGAAGCGGCCTCTTGAACTCGCTCGCCCTCGAGCACTTCGGGTTCAGCCGTCCGATCATTGTCGCGGGCCGGGAAGCGGATCCCCATCGAGTCGACGAGGTTGTGATCAATACGGACGCCGCGCAGCACGCGCACCTGAGCGTCGGCAGCACGATCCGGATGCGGGGCTATACACCGAAGGAGGGGCCGGCCGCGCTGCGAGGGACCAATGCAGCGCCGACCGGACCGAAGGCCACCGTCCATGTCGTCGGCATCATCCGGTTTCCGTCGGACCTCAGCGTCGCGCAGCCCGCGCCTGGTGTGTCGTACACCGGCAACGACACGGTGTACTTCACGTGGCCGTTCTTCGAAAAGTACGCGCACAGCGTCGCGCTCGCTGGTGGCGCCCTCCTCTCGTTCCGCGCTCGGGGTGGCGAGGCAGGTCTTGCTGCGCTGCCGGCCGCGGTCGAACGCGCTACCGCCGGGAAGGCTCAGGTCTTCACGGGCTCCGACGATCTCGATGCGGCTGCTCAAGCTCGCCACGCGACCAAAGTGGAAGCGCTGGCGCTGTTGCTGTTCGGCGTCTTGGCCGGGTTGGTGACGCTGACGTTGATCGCGCAATCGTTCGCCGCGCCAGGTGTACCTCGACGCCGACGACTATCCGGCACTCCGGGCCATGGGCATGACGCGATCCCAAATGGTTGCCGTGGCCGCGATCCGCGCCGCGGCCATTGCGGCCATCGGCGCGATCCTCGCGGTCGCGTTCGCGATCTTCGCGTCGCCGCGGATGCCAATCGGTTTGGCCCGTCAGGCCGAGATCCACCGCGGGATCTCGATCGACGGCGCCGTACTTGCGATCGGGGCAATCACGATCGTCGCGCTCCTTACCGCCTACACCGCGATCGTCGCGTGGCGCGCGGTGTCGAACGCGGGTGCGAGTAACCGCCGGCGGGTCAGCGGACGTCCGTCACGAATCGCGGCGACGCTCCGGGGCATGGGCTCGCCTCCGAGTGTTGCGCTCGGCACGACCCTTGCGTTCGAATCGGGGCGAGGATCGGGCGGTATCCCGGCCAGGACCGCACTGGCCAGCGCGGCGTTGGCGATGACCGTCGTCACCGGCGCGCTCACCTTCGGCGCCAACCTCACCGCGTCGCCGACCAACCCCAGCTGCAGGGCTGGAACTGGGATGTCGCGGTCGGCAACCCGCACTCCGACGACGTCTCGCACACCGCGATCCCGCTGCTCAAGCGTGATCCCTCCATCGCCGCGATCACCGCGATCGGGAGCGGCGAAGGCATACCCGCGACCATCGAAGGCCACGACGCGGGTGTGTTCGGCATCACCGTGGTGAAAGGGCCGGAGTTGGTTCCCTACCCGGAAGGTCGGGCGCCGATCTCTGCCGACGAGATCGCGTTCGGCACCAAGACGATGAGCGAGGAGCATCTCGCCATTGGACAGCGCGTTCGCGTGTCGACCGGCGGCCCCACGCGCGCACTGCGGATCACCGGGCGGGCGCTCCTCACACCAAGTGTGGTCAACGACAGCGTGCCGTTAGGTGTCGGCGCGATCGTGTCGAGCGCAGCACTCCGCTCGCTGCATACTCAGGCCTCGGTGAACGTGTTCTTGATTCGGTTCCGGCCGGACATCGACCGTGCGGCCGCGCTCCGACGGCTGCGATCCGAGTTCCCGCAGACCGTGCTCACCGCAGTGCGGCCGCCCGATATCGAGAACTTGCAACGGGTCAGTGATCTGCCGACGCTGCTCGCGATTCTGTTCTCTCTCATCGCAGTGCTCACGATCGGCAACACGCTCGTCAGCGCGGTCCGGCGGCGCCGGCGTGAGCTCGCGGTCTTGCGCACGCTCGGTTTCGTACGCCGTCAGATCTCCGCAGTCGTCGCGTGGCAGGCGACGACCGTCGCGATCATCGCGATCGTGATCGGCCTTCCGCTCGGCGCGATCCTCGGCCGCACCATGTGGAGGCTCGTGACCGATCGCCTCGGTCTCCCGGCCGACATCGTTGTACCGGTAAGCCTGCTCGCGGTCGTGGGGATCGTCGCGGTGATCGTGGCCAACGTCGTGGCGATTGCGCCGGGCGCGCTCGCGCGCCGCACGACACCCGCGACAGCCCTGCGCGCCGAGTAGCGGTCAGTTCCCGGCGCGGTAGTTGAGGTACACGGTTCCGGTGGCGAACCGGCGAACGTCCGCGAGCTCGAGCGAAACCAGCGCGCCGCTCGGAAGGGCGCGCGTGCCCCCGCCCACGATGGTCGGGACGAAGAACAGTTGGTACTCGTCGACGAGCCCCGCCCGAATCGCCTGCGCCGCGAGATCCGCGCCACCGACGCCGAGATCGCGATCGGAGCCGGCCTTCAGCGCTCGAATCGCGTCGGGGTCGAAGTCACGCTCGAGTCGGGTTCGACGGCTCGACACCGCGTCGAGCGTCTTGGAGAAGACGACCTTGTCGGCCGCCTGCCAAATCTCGGTGAAGTCGTTCGTGATCGGATGTTCGGGAGACGCGGGCACCGTTTCCCAGAACAGCATCACTTCGTACATGCGACGCCCGTAGAGATACGTCCCCACCGGTCGCTCGAGATCGTTGACGAAGGCGTGCACCTCGTCGCTCGGAGCCGCCCACTCGAAGTTGCCCTTCTCGTCGGCGGTATAGCCGTCGAGGGACGCGATCGCGGAGTAGATCAGTTTTCCCATGGAACTGAGGTGAACGTACCCGACGTCAGTTCGGGTTGAAACCGCCGCCGCCGAAGAGGCCGTTGCCGCCATTCGAACGGCGGGGGCGGAACGCATCCCGCAGCTTTTCGATGTCGAAGCCGGGAACGGTTCCGTCGACCGCGAAGCGGTAGAGCGCCATCTGCAAGATGCCGGTGAGGGCGGCGGCAATGATCTGCACGCCGATGACCCACACGACGAGCGCGATGATCCCGAGCACCGCGACCGGCCCGCCGACCGCGATCAACAGCACGCACGGAAGCGCACCGACGAGCGTCGCGACGAGGGCCACGATCCCGATGCCCGCGTTGGCGATCATGTTCTCGCCCCACGTGTGCTTGAAGAGCTCAGCAGAACGCTTCACGGCCTGGATCGGACCGAGCTGCTCGATCACGAGCACGGGCAGTACGAGGAACGTGACGAGCGACCACGCGAGTCCGACCAACGAACCGACGATCCGCCCGAGGATCCCGGCGCGTTCCTCCAGCGCCCGCAGCGCGATCGACACCGTTGCGCTGAGCACGGCCCACGGCAACAACACGTGCGCCCGCTCGCCCGCCGCGTGGATGGCTTCGCCGATCGTGACTTCTTCACCGCGCAGCCGCTTGTCGGCCGCGAACACGAGCGCGGCGTTGAAGAACACCAACACGTACGTGATCACGAGGTAGCCGACGGCTCCCAGAATCCACGAGGTCGGCCCCGGCGAGCCGTTCGTGCTGTTGTGCACGATGAGCGCCGCCGGTGCGAAGAACACGAGCGCCACCACGAGCATGGCCAGGCCCGAAAGGAGGGGCAGGATGGCAAGCTTGCGATCGTCACGCAGCACACCCCACGACGCCTTCGCCAGGTCGATCGAGTTCTGCAGTCGTCCGCCCACCGGTCCTCCTCGGAGATTGACTCCCAACAAGGGTACCGCCGCGACCGCCCCCAACCGGACACGCGCGGCAAGACCGTTGCGTACCCTCACGCCGTGCCAACTGCCGCCGCACGCGCCGGGTTATTCGGGCTCCGGGCCGGGTCAATCTGATCGGCGATCACACCGACTACCAGGCCGGACTCTGCCTCCCGATCGCGATCGACAAGGACGTGCGGATCGCGTTCGATCCGCGCACCGACGGCCGGGTGCTCGTGCGCTCGGCCTCGTTCCCGAACCCGGTCGACATCGCGGCCGACGGCTCGGTACGGGCTGCCGGCGTAGAACCGGAATGGGGTCGAACCGTCGCCGCGGTGCTCACGGTTCTCGCCGGGCTCGGTCGCCGTCCGATCGGGTTCGACGCCGAGATCACGTCGAGCGTGCCGATCGGTTCCGGGCTCTCGTCGAGTGCAGCACTCGAGGTCGCCGTCGGGCTCGCCGCGACCACGGTCGCCGAGTTCTCCATCGGGTCCGCCGACCTCGCGCTCGCGGCTCAGGCGGCCGAGCATCTCGCCACCGGCGTGCCGTGTGGGGTGATGGATCAAGCTCGCGTCGGTCAGCGGCCGCGCCGGGCACGCGTTGCTGCTCGACTGCCGAACCCTCGAGATCACCCCGGTGCCGATACCGACCGGCGTCGAGATCGTTGTGATCCACAGCGGCCTCGAACGCCGGCTCGAGGCGAGCGCGTACGCCGAGCGGCGCGCTGCGTGCGAGACGGCCGCGGCTCGCCTCGGCGTCGAGATGTTCCGCGACGCGACGATCGAACAAGTGGCCGACGATCCGATCGCTCGGCACGTGGTTACGGAGAACGCCCGCGTCACTGCATTCGTTGCTGCGCTCCACGCCGACGACCTCGCCACTTGCGGCGCGCTCATGCTCGCGAGTCACCGTTCGCTCCGCGCCGACTTTGCCGTGTCGACGCCCGAGCTCGACCTTCTCGTGAACTTTGCCGTCGATGCGGGCGCGTACGGGGCGCGTCTGACCGGCGCCGGATTTGGCGGCTGCGTCGTCGCGCTCGTTCCGTCCGGTACCGCCGACAGCGTCGCCGACGCGGTCTGCGGCCGGTACCGTTCCGAAACCGGTCGCGAACCGGACGCATTCACGGTGTCAGCCGTCGACGGCGCCGGGTTCGTGACGACCAGCTGATCCACCAGCGGAGGTCTGCATGCCGAGCATCTTCACCCGCATCATCAACGGCGAGCTTCCCGGGAGATTCGTATGGCGCGACGACCAAGTGGTCGCGTTCCTCTCGATCGAACCCATGCAGCCCGGACACACGCTCGTCGTCCCCCGTGAAGAAGTGGATCACTGGATCGATCTCGAGCCCGCCCTCGCGTCGCATCTGTTCGCCGTCGCACAAGAGGTTGGTCGAGCGCAACAAGCCGAATGGAACCCGCGCCGGATCGGCGCGCTCATCGTCGGCGACGAGGTGCCCCACGTGCACATCCACGTCGTGCCGATCAATGCAGCGAGCGAGCTCTCGTTCGCGAACATCGATCGCTCGCCGGCCGCCGAGGATCTCGACGACGCGGCCGAGCGCATCCGGACCCGCCTGCGCGAGGCGGGCCACTCCGAAGCTGATCAGTAGTCGACCGGTTAGTAATCCGGCGGGAGCGCGGAGCGCTTGCCCGCCGCGTCATACTGCGCGCGGAGTGCACGTGCGAACTCGGGATGCACGCGCGTCAGGATCACCACGTCGGCGCGACGGCTCGCAACGCCTCCGACCCAGAAGAGGTCGCCGACGAACACGATCGTCACGTACGCGACTGCGCCGATGAGCAACGCGAGGACGCCGACCGCTCCCGCCCCGAAGATCGACGAGGCCAACCCGGCCGCCGCGACCACCATCGCGATCCACGCGCCGCGCACGAGTGTGCGAATGCGCTGCACTCGCGCCGGCGCGACCGGAAGCTTGGCCTCGACGCGTCGCGAGAAGTAGAGCCGCAGGATCAGGAACGGCACCACCAACACCCACACGGACGCCGCCACCCAGGCGGGCACGGCGCGTAGGGAGTCGCGTACGAGCCCATCGCACGCCACTCCCGTTTTCGCGCACACCGGGGGCAGGTTCCCCGCCTCGAGATCGTCGACACGCACCGCCGCCCGAGCCATCGGCCGAGACTACGACCCCGCGATTTCGCGTCCGCGGCGCTGCCCTTGGCGGCCGGAAGGTTTCGTCTCGTTGCGATTCGGTAAAGGTCGGGCCGTGCGCAGCGTGTGCCGTTCCATTTGGACGTCCGTACAAGGCGATCCAGTGTTCATGCGGCGGGTGAATGGCTGGTTCACCCTGTTCTGGATCGCGATGATCCCGATCTCGCTCGCAACCGGTTGGGTGAACAGCGTCACTTATGTCTCGGCACTTTCGCTGTGGGCGCTCGTCGCCAGCCACTGGTCGACGTGGCAGTCGGCGCGCGTCGAGGTGACTCAGCAACAGGAAGCGACCGAGCGCGAACAACACCCGGTCGAGGAAAAAGTCGTCGATCAGATCGTCGAACGCACCGATCTCAACCCCGCACCGGTCATCGGTGGGGCCTAGGGGTTTACGTCCGATCGGCGCCGGGTATTCACGCGTCGGTTTCGGGAACTTCGCACGTCTCGGAACTCGTGGTTCGGTCCTCCTCCCTGCCAACCCGACCACCGAACCGGCGGACGATCCCAGGGCACGGTGTGTCGCCCGGCCCTGGGATAGTCCCGGCCGAGTGGACTCGCCGTTCGCGGCTGATGATCATTGCGGCAATGCCGCGCCACGCATTCCCACCGGGCTTCTTCGACCGCGCCGACCCGACTACCGACACCGAGTTCTATGCGTTCCCTCGACTCGTCACACACATCGACGACGGCGCGATCGCAGCCGTCGGCGACCTTTATGCCGAGTTACAGCTCACCGGGTCGGTGCTCGACCTGATGGGCTCGTGGGTCTCGCATTTCCGCACGGCACCCGAACACCTCACCGTGCTCGGCATGAACGAGCAGGAGCTCGCGGCGAACCCGCAAGCGGCGGCGACCGTGGTACACGATCTCAACGCCGATCCGGTCCTCCCGTTCGAGACAGAGTCCTTTGACGCGGCCGTGTGTTGCGTGTCGGTCGACTACCTGACCCGACCGCTCGAGGTGTTCGCGGATCTGACGCGGGTCCTACGACCCGGCGCGCCGTTCGTCGCCACTTTTTCGAATCGATGTTTCCCGACCAAGGCGATTCGCGGCTGGTTGGAATCGACCGACGAACAACACTGCGAAATCGTCGTCGACTACTTCCGGCTTTCGGGTGGCTGGGACGAACCAACCGTCGAGCGACGATCGCGACTGATGCAGTTCGGTGATCCGCTCTTTGCCGTTTGGGCACGAAAGGCTCGCGGTCGTCTCGTCGACTAGAAGCGTTTGCACCGTTGCATGGTCGAAGCCAGACTCTCGCAATGCGCGCTATGGGACGTCACACGTTCGTCGGGATTTCATTGCTGGTCGTAGTCCTGACGATCGCCTCCTGCGGGAGCTCGACGAAGTCGGCGAGCAACCCGACACCGTCGTCGCCGACTACGACGACTACCGCGCCGCCCAAATGCCCGAACCCGGAGGGCGGTTCGCGCAACACGTGTCTCGGGACTGTCGCGGCGGGTACCTACACCACCAAGACCTTCACCCCGCAGCTCACCTATACGGTCCCCGACCGGTGGCAGAACTTCGAAGACCTCACCGGCAACTTCCTGCTCGTGCCGCCCGGTTCGTCGCTCGAAGGTGTGAACGCGGCCACCTCCGACTACATCGGCGTCTACACGTCGATTCGCGCACCAGCCGGTTGCAGCGGAAAGCAGGACCCGACGATCCCGGGAACCATCGCCGCGTACGTCGACTGGGTCACGAAGGTTCCCGGGCTCACGGTGTCCGCACCGAAGCCGGTCACGGTCGGCGGGCTCTCCGGTTCGGTGCTCGACATCACGGTCGCCCCCGACTTCCTCCAACACGCATGCAACGATCGCGGCGACCGCTTCATCGACGTGCTGGTTGGTACCGCCCCGTCGTCACTCGTCCACTCCGCGGTCCCGAACCTGAACCTGAACCTCTACGTGCTGCAGTACAAGAGTCTCATCCTGGCCATCGAAGTCGACGACATCGCCGCCGACCACAATGTGCCCGACTTCCCGGCCGCGGCGACCTCGATCGTCGACAGTTTTGCGTTCAAGTCCGCGTAGTCAGCGCCACCGCGTTTGCTTGTTCGGCGAGCTGCGCCGTGAGCTCTTCGATCGGGAGCGCTTTCGCCCAGAGGTAGCCCTGCGCGTACCTGCAGCCGAGCCCCGCGAGCACCTCGACCTGATCCGGCGTCTCGACTCCTTCGGCGACGACCTCGAGGCCGAGATCGTTGGCGAGGGTGATCACGCTGCGCACGATCGCGGTGTCGTTCGCGTCACGCGTCAACTCCCGCACGAAGGTCTGGTCGATCTTGACCCGATCGATCGGCAGCGAACGCAACAACGTGAGCGACGAGTGCCCGGTGCCGAAGTCGTCGAGCGCGACCTTGATGCCCAGCTCCCGCGCCGCCGCGAGCTCGATTGCCGCCGCCTTCACGTCGGGGAGGATCGCGGTTTCGGTGATCTCGATCCCGATCTGGCTCGGGTCACAGTCGAGCGCGTTCAGCACACTCGCGAGTCGCTCCGACGGATGGGCTCGCGTCAACTGGCGCGACGACACGTTGCACCAGATCCGGAACCGCGGATCGATCCCGGCGCGCGCGAGACCCGCCGCGTGGACGGCGCCGGTGACGATCCGGTCGTCGAGGCGGAACACGAGACCGGCCTCCTCGGCGAGCGGCACGAACTGGCCGGCGTCGAGGAGCCCGCGATCGGCATGAACCCAACGGGCGAGCGCCTCTGCGCCGACTACCCGACCGGTGAGCAACTCGACCTCGAACTGAGGTGCCGGGTTTTACGACATAGAATGGCTGTTCTTGACATTCATCTGCACCTTTTTCGATCCAGTAGTGCCCCAGCTGGATAAATTCACCATCCGGACGTCTTGGAAGACTTCGCAGAACCGACCGAACATTGCGACCGGGGTATATCGCCTCAGTTATCAATTGTACAACCTTTTTCCGACTGTTCGCCTCGAGCATTGTACTGAAACTCATACAAAAACCTTCGTACAGGGCGCGTCGTAGACCGTACATCTCTGCTGTATCTGCGACATACGTCAATGTCCTCGTTAACGTGCGAATACTGAAATGCGGTTTCTGTCCAACGCCATCAACGATATCGTGTCCTTCCGCAGCAGTTTTCATTTTCAGATATAGCTGGGCGACGTCGGATGTAGCACGTTCATCGCCAATACATAAATGCCCGATATACTGTTTAATGATCAACAATAAATCTGCCATCGACTCATCTGGCGAACCGACGTATAACTCTGTGAATTGTCCCCGTAATCCAGGTGGCAGGTCTCGTTTTCCGACGTCGGTAGCCGGATTCATACACCCGAAAATACGAAAATCAGGATGCGGTTTGATGGCTTCAATGTCACCCTTTTCAGGAAGAGTGATGGAACCGCCTTCGCGAAGGAGTCCAGATATACTCTCCAACGTATCTGCAGCAGCAAGATTGATTTCGTCGAGTAACAACCAATCTCCGCGTTTCAGCGCCTTGACAAGACTTCCTTCCACGAACGAGAAAGCATGAGATTTTCCCTTGCTGGAAGACACTTGCATCTCAAAGGATACCAATTCATGGGCGAATTTACTCCACATCCCTTTCAAATCTCCTTCCACACGTCGTTTTTTGGGTCGACTTTCTGGCGTTTGGAATCGTAGTTCGGCTTTTGTGATGGCTTCCTTGAGGAGTTTTATGAACTCGTTCCATTTCTGGGAGGAGTAGCATTTGATGATACGGCTAAGAAACACTTCATTTCGACGAACTGAGAATGTTCGTTCGAATAATCCTTCAAATGATTCTTTGATTTGAACCGCTGTAGTCCGAGGGTCGACAGGTTTGAAGCCGCCGAGTAGATCGCTGGATTCCGTTTGCTGACTGACATTTACCACCACAAGTCGATGATGTAATAGATCTGCTAGATGTTGTACAATCGTCGTCTTTCCGGTCCCCGTTTCGCCGACGAGTAAAAGTGGTTCGCGCTGGAGGACTGCGACGGAAAGTTGTTCCACCAACTTTCGTGCGTGATTGGTATATGCAAAGGGACGGGTACTCCGTCTTGATGAACCTGATTTCTTGGGGATTGAAACTCGGCCGACTCGAACTATTCGCGTCTCCTCGACAAGCGCAGGAGAGTGCCCCTCGAGATATAATCGGACACGTTCAGTTGGAAAGCCCATCTCCGCACCGATTTTCTCGACAATGATTCTGCGAGAGGGGATCGATGGCGTCATTGCCGCGAAACAATCCACTGCTTCGAGGAATATATCATCCCAGATTTCTCGGGGGAGACTATCCCCCGTAATATTGGCGGCTACGCAAATTGACAAAGTCCGCTTCGTCCATTTTAGCAGATCGCGAGGCGAAAGTTTGCGAGACTTTAGAGTGGGATTGGCGTAGAGTTCTCGAAGGGAGGTGTATACTCGAAGGAGGATAGGTGCTATAAAGGCAAGTCGTGGAAACGAGTTGATTATGATTTCATGGAGATCGGCGTCGGTTGGGGGAATAATGATGACGCGAGACCACCGTTGAATACCAAGCATATTCTCCACTTGAGCAGATTTGGCACCAGAGAGAAGTCTTCGTTAGTACAGTAAGATGACAGTATACCTTGTAGTAGCGATCAATTGACCGCCCTTGCCCATTTCGACTTTTCCTCTTCCAGAAAGTTCAAGTGGACGTCCTTCAAGTAAGGGTAGCAAAACACTCAGGACGTCGTTTCCAGCCCGTTCAATGTCCTCGACAACAATCCACTTTCCTTCTCTCACCGCCGTAGTCAGGATGCCTGCACGCCATGTAAACGATCCCGGTGTGGTAGTAACATACGTCCCCAGAAGAAGCTTTGCGTCCGTCTGATCGGTAAGGGTAATTCGTACAATATCTGAATTAGCAAGTAACTATAAGACGTACCTTCGTATCTGCCAAATAGCTTTGCAGTCTCGTCAATCAGAAAACTCTTTCCTGCTCCAAGAACAGATTGAAGAAGAAGCGGCTTCTCCGCGACAATGACATCTGCCATCGCCCTTAAATTCAGTCGTGTATTCTCCGTCATGACCAATTTCGATGGAACCACGCTGATATGGTTGAATCGAGGGACCAAGACGCCGCAAACCTCACCCGTAAATCTCCCCAAATCTGTTGGAAGTAACTTTCGTCCACCACCATTAAAATACCGTCTGGCCTGAATTTTCTTCATTGCAAGACGAATCCTCTGACTCTCGAAAATGGGCAACAATCCATAATCGATGCTTCGATGTTCCCATGGCGCCGTAATTGCATTCTTGGGTCCTCCTCGGTATTCTTCCGTCCACTTTGCTTTTGCTGCATCTGCCATACCGATACTGAAAGAGAGGAGTTCAATGGCAAGGTATCGAATTGACAAGTCGGGATGCTGGCGAAGTGCCAACAGTGGTGCAGGTTTAATGAACCGGAGGAATATTGAGCGAGAGAAGAATACCAGACGGTATGCTGCGAGAAGGATTTCACGTACTTCATGCACATTCAATGACTGCCATTAGCGTTTTGCAATCGACGTACTAGAAGTGCATCGGTCGAGGAGTCAGGCGTCAAATGGGCGATGCTCTGTAAAAACGATGGGCCCTGGAGCAGTAATTCCTGTGCATACCTGAGTTAGAAAAATGGAGAGGATGGTACCGCTTGAGTCGAGGTTCGAAGTGAATTAATCGTCCCATCGCTGAAGCAACCTGCTCCCTCCGCGCTTGTCCAAGTAGTGTCCACCGTCCAATTAAATCGGGAAGGAGAGGATAGAACGCTATTCCAACACAGTCGGTTAATGCAGGAATAAGTAACATCTCGGCAACACTGTCCAAAAATGCAGAGTTTGACAGGAACGTGAAATCGGGTATAGCAATTCCAGGGGCGAAGTTTTCGCTCTGGATATAACTGATGATACAAGATATGGCGTCTTCGCAGTTCATTTCGAGTGGAGTCCCAGTTTGAGACGCTGTTGAAGGCATCTCTATCACCTTGGAATCTTCCTGGGAGGCTTCCATTGTGGTTGTATCGACTCCCTCCGTGAGTTTGACAATTTTTTATCGTCGATCTGCAAAGAGGTGACCAACCAGAACCGTCAAGTCGTGGTGGCTTTGAAGGCAAATTAACGGCATTATTTCACCCGCATTATTTCATGCCGATCAGATTATCGCAAGGTAGATGCTGCGTAAATTGTCAACGTTGATATCTCGTAGATTATCTAGATAATCACGGTACAGGCGATGGCGCATCTAGTCCAATTGACCTAGAGGCTGAAGACTCGCTAAAACTGTCTCTATAATC
>CAWEDT010000004.1:0-188609 GCA_963807945.1 uncultured Actinomycetes bacterium
CGGGCTGGTACCAGGCGACGATCTCTCCGCGCGTCAGCGCGTCTCGTAGCTCCTGCTCGTCACCCAGCCGGCGCTGGATCGATTCCCGCAACTCGATATCGAACACCTCGATGCGATTTCGGCCGCCCTGCTTGGCGCGGTACTGCGCGGCGTCGGCGTGGGACAGCAACGCCTCCGCGTCGTCGCTCGCGTCCAGATTCGTTGCGATACCGATGCTCGCCGACACGTTGAAGCGACGGCCGGCCACGGCGAAGGAATCTGCGAGCACGTTGGCGACACGCTCCGCGATTGCGATCGCTTCGGCGCGACCGTGCACCCCGTCGAGGAGCATCGTGAACTCGTCGCCACCGAGCCGGGCGAGCACATCGCGGCCCCGAATGATGGTCATGATGCGCCGGGCCGCTTCCGCGAGCACCATGTCACCGACTGCGTGACCGAGCGAGTCGTTGATGACCTTGAAGCGGTCGATATCGAGATACAGCACGCCGATCATGGACTGATCTCGACGGCGCCGCGGCCACCGCGGCCTCGAGTCGAGCCATGAACGCGGGACGGTTGGCGAGGCCGGTCAAGTCGTCGCGCAACGCCTGTTGGCTCAACTGCGTATTCGCCTCGCGCAGCTGCGCGTTGGCCTCGTCGTTGCTCTCCTTCAGCTGGAGCTCGCTGATCACGACGGTGTGCACCTCATGGTGCAGCGACGTCATCACGATGAAGTAGATCGGGACGGCGAAACCGAGCAGGCGCGTCACCCGGTCACCCGACACGATGAACGTGAGGCCCACCAATCCCAGCATCGGGATCTGGGACGTGAAGTAGTAGAGCCGGCGGGCCGCGGCACCGACGATGTTGGTCGCCGAGACACCGATGATGAACAACATGTACACCGCGCGCAGATCGGCGTGGTGCTGCGCGTCGGGCAGCGCGATCACCGCGCCCGATGCCCATGCCAATCCGGTCAACGCCATGCTGAACGGGCCGAACCAGTAGCGGCTCACTCTCTCGCCGCGTTTGCGACGAGCGAGATACGCCAGCGCGCCGGCGAACGTCAGGATGTCGGCGATCGTGACGAACACGACGAACGCCAGCCGCCGCGAACCGGGTACCGACGACCCGAGAATGAGCGCGAGCAATGCGGACGCGGGGATACCGAGCAGCGCGCTCCGACGCAGCCCTCGGTTCACCTGATCGCCGCACGCCAGGCGCGCGTTCTCACTCAGCGAATTGCGCTTCACCTAACGGGTATCGGGCCCCCGAAGCCACCCCTTGATGTGCGAACTCGCCGCCACCCGGTCCGGCGCCTCGGCCCGGTACATCGCCTAGTCGGCCCGGTGGAGAAGCTGTTCGGCCGACTCCGTTCCGAACCCGGTTGACTACCGGACTGTGACAAACGTCCTGATCAGCGCGCCCGGGACGGGTCGAGCGCCGCGGCGACCCGCGCCGCCGCGAGCGGGGTGCGTATCCCCCACCAAAACAGGTCCCGCCCGTCGACGAACACGATCGGCACCCCGCCCACCTCGGCCTCGATCTCGCGGGCGTGTTCCGGGCCGAACTCATAGGGCTCGCTCGGAAGGATGACGAGGTTCGGCGCGCCGTGCCGCCACCTCGGCGAGTGACACTTCGGGGTAGCGATCGAACGAATCGGCGAACACGTTGCCGACCCCGATCACGTCGAGCAACGACGCGCCGTAGGTGTCACTCGCGATCGACATCCACGGACGCCGCCACACCGCGACGAACGCGTCGTACCAGCGCGGCGTCAGGATCGACGCGAGCCACGCCGTCCCAATCGTCGGCGCCGAACGGAGTGGGGACCGCCACGTCGAGCCGCGCCGCGAGCGCGCGCACCTCGCCGCCCACGTCGTGCACCGATCGCGGCGACATCGAGTGCACGGCGAGCCCCGCATCGATCAACGCGGCCGCATCGTCCCAACGGTTCTCCTCGTCGTTCACGACGACGAGATCGGGCGCGAGGTCGATGATCGCCGCGATCTCCGGGCGCTTGGTGCCCCCAATCTTGGGAACACCTTCGAGTTCGCAGAAGCGCGTGCACGCGACCGGTGCGACACCGAGCGCGACGAGCGTTTCGGTCGCCGACGGAACGAGCGAGACGACCCGAGGAGTGTGCGCGCTCATGTGCGCCGCTTCACCTGCGCCCGAGTCACATGCGACGCAAATTCACATGCGCTCGAGCAGCTGCGCCTTCTTCGCCTCGAACTCGGCCGCGGTGATGACTCCGCGGTCGCGCAGGTCGGCGAGCTGCTGGATCTGTTCGGGCACGCTCCCGGCCGGGTGGGCCGAGGCGGCCGGCGCCGCGGGCATCGTCCGACCCGCGCTCCAACCGGCGCGGGTCTGCGCGTGGACCTCCATCTGCTTGTAGAGCTCCTGCTGCACGGCGTCGGGATGCCATACATCGTCGAACCTCGACTGACCGTCTTTGCCTGCCGATTCGATCTCGAGGTCACCGGCGCCGATCACGCGCTCCCACATCGACTGGTTGAAGTTGATGTTGGCCACCCGATCCATCGGGATCTCGACACCGTGCTTGGCGAGCACGCCGGTCCGGAAGATCACCCGGGAGTTGGTGACCACGAAGTGCGTGAAGGTCCAGTTCAGGTACTGGAGCCCGAGCCAACCCGCCCAGACGAGCGCGACGATCCCCCAGAACCACCAGGAGACCTCGTTGTTGATCTTGAAGGCCAGCCACAGCAAGACGAGCAGCGGAATCGCCGTGAGAATGTGCTTCGAGAAGTACCACCAGTGCGGACGGAGGTCGAGCGCGACCTCTTCCCCGTCGTTGAGCAGACGCTGCGGATACGGCACGAGGCGATGCTAGAGCGACGCCTGGGTTCGTGCGCGGTCGATGCCCGTCGGGTCCTACCGCCAGCGTCTACGGGCGCACGTCTCCCGACAACAGGGGCGGCTCGTCGCAATCGTCGGGATCATCCGGGTCGAGGTCTTTGGCGACGAGGAACCCGCGGGCGCGTTCGGCGAGCGGGAACCGGTTGACCAGCACGTCGTGCTCCGGACCGTGGTGCTCGACGAGCAGGTGGGCGAGCTCGTGAACGAGCACGTAGTCGAGGACCCAGCCGGGGAAGGCGGCGAGCCGTTCGGAGACGCGGATCGTCGCGTCTTCGGGCGTACACGAACCCCAACGCGAGAGCTGATGACCTGACCACTGCACCTTCTTGGGCCGCGGGAGGCCGTACTCGCGGGCCAGGCGCCGGGCGCGCGTGGCCACGTCGATCCGGGCGGGGTCGATGCGCCGCCGCATGCGTTCGGCCAGCTCTTCGGCGGCCTCCTGCGCGTCGGCCAAGGACATCCATTTCGGGAACGAAACCTTCAATCGATCCCCTACCAGGGACGCTTCGATGTGCTTGCGCCGGCGAGTGCCTCGAACCAGCTCGATCTCCATCGTGCCCATCTCTCTGCGGCTCCGCCGCGTGCCCGTGCGTCGCTCTATCTATATCGTTTTCGCGCGCCGGTTCTGCAGCGCGGCACGCGACTGTCACGATCACGGCACGCGCGCTTCTCGCGAAATTCTTTCTTCGCCCGCGACGCGATTCCGTTCGAATTTTCTCTTGACGACGTGCGGGCGCGGTCGTACTCTCCGTCGTGCCGGGTCGCCGCTGCGCCGACTCCGGGTCTGCCACCCGGCGGACTCGGAAACGGGCGCACGAGCGGACCGGACGCACGGGACCTTTCGGGGTTTCGTGTGACCAGTCATCGAGGTTCGAGGTGGGCGCCCGCGAGGGCCGCACGCAGCGGGCACCGATGGCCGGGGGACGGGCCCCGAGGAGATCCGAGCTGCTTGCAGCGAAGGACTACTCGGGGCTCTCCCTATGTTCTGGGTCGCACGCATCTGCGCGGCCGGCTGGCGCCGGCGGGTGGAGGCTGCGTCACTCCCGGCGAGCTCGCTTCGCTCACCGCGTCGTGCGCGCACGTCTGCGCCGAGGCAAACGTCGCACGCCACCAGTACGGTCGCTCCGTGACGGATCGGCTGCTCGACGACCTCGACGCGCATCAGCGCGCGGCGGTGACCGAGACGCACCTGCCGTTGGCCATCCTGGCGCCGGCGGGCTCGGGGAAGACGCGCGTCCTGACCCGCCGGATCGCGTGGCGGGTGCGGGAAGAACTGGCGGAACCTCAGCATGTACTCGCGGTCACCTTCACACGACGCGCCGCGGGCGAGCTCGTCGACCGCATCGACGCGCTCGGTGTCGACGCCGCAGTCACGGCGGGAACGTTTCACGCGCTCGCGCTCGCCCAGCTCCGCCGGCGCGCCACCGACAATCGCCGCGAGCTGCCCCGCATCCTCGACCGCAAGGGGCGGGTCATCGGCCCGTTGCTCCGGGCATCCGGGCCACAGGGAACGGTTGCGATCAGCGATGTCGCGACCGAGATCGAATGGGCGAAGGCGCGCATGATCCCGCCCGACCGGTACGCGGCCGCGGCGCGCGCGGCCGAGCGGCGCCTACCGAGATCGCCGTCCGAGCTCGCCGACCTCTACGAGCGCTACGAGGCGGAGAAACGGAAGCGGCGCTGGCTCGACTTCGACGACCTCCTCGGTTGGTGCGCCGACGCGATCGAACGAGACCCGGATTTCGCGGCGTCGCAACGTTGGCGGTTCCGGCATCTGTTCGTCGACGAGTTCCAAGATGCCACCCCGCTCCAACTCCGACTGCTCCGGGCCTGGCTCGGCGAACGTTCCGACCTCTCCGTCGTCGGCGACGGCGCGCAGGCGATCTACGCGTTCGCGGGCGCCGACGCATCGCCGCTCGTCGACTTCGGTCGTTACTTTCCGGGCGGCCGCACCGTCGCGCTCGCCTATAACTACCGATCAACCGACGCGATCGTCGCGGTGTCAGAAGCCGCCCTCGGCCCCGCGTCGGGAGTGGAGCGCGACGCACCGCGCGCGGTGCGCCCGGCCGACCGGCGAGCGGAGATCCACGCGTTCGACGACGACTCCGCCGAAGCCGACGCGGTAGCCGACGCGTGTTGGCGCGAGTTCACCGGTGGCGTTCCCTGGCATCGCATGGCCGTGCTGTTCCGCACCAACGCGCAGTCATCGCTGTTCGAGGCCGCTATGACACGGCGCGGTGTTCCGTTCCGTCTGACGGGAGCGCAGCGATTCGCGGCGCGGCCCACGGTTCGGGTGCTCCTCGATCGCTTGCGTGAAGCCGATCGCAAGCTTCCGGGCCGACCGTTCTCGCAGCATCTGAGCGATCTCGCCGCCGACATCGACGAGGAACCCGGCGTCGAGGATCCCGGCGCGGCCACGCAGACGCCGCTTCCCGAGACCGGCGCGGAGACCTCGGCGCGTCGCGAAGAGCTCCGCTTCTGACGACGAGCTGCGCACCCACCGTGATGCGTTGCTGCGCTTCGGCCGCGAGTACCTCACCGTCGAAAACGGTCCGGGCTCGGTCGCGGGGTTCGTCTCGTGGCTCGACCTGGCCACGCGCGGCGAATCGAGCGACGAGCGCGGAGTCGACCTGGTCACGTTCCACCGAGCGAAGGGCCTCGAGTGGCAGGTCGTGTTCGTGACCGGCCTCGAACGCGGGCTGGTGCCGATCTCGTGGGCGACCACACCGTCGGCCCGGGCCGAGGAACGGCGGTTGCTGCACGTCGCGCTCGGGCGCGCCGAGGATTGGGTGCACTGCTCGTGGGCGCGGGAGCGCACTGCCTACGGTCGACGCGTCGCCCGCCAGCCGACGCCCTGGCTGGCCGAACTCGAACGGGCGGCCGGGAGCACGCGAGTCGAACCCGCCGATCCGAAGGCACGGCTCGGACAGGCGCTCGCGACGTTGCAGAACGTGAAGCCGCCCGCACCCACGAGTCACACCCGGCGAATCTCGCGGTGAGGGTGCGCCCGCTGACCATGAGCCCGCTGACCATGAGCCCGCTGACCATCGAGGTCGCGCGGCGAGGCGTAGCGTGCCCGCCTGATGCATCGATTCGACGAGCGCACCCGTGCCATCGCCGACGCCGTGTTCGCGTACACGCGCGAACGGCTCGAGCTCGATCCGGTACCGCTCGACCATGCGATCGGGCCCGACGAGCTCGCCGCGCTCGCGCCGTCGCTGATCGGCCCCGACGGCAACGATCCCGCGCTCGTGCTCCGTCTCTACAGCGACGTGCTCGCGCAAGCGGTGATCTCGGTCGACAGTCCCCGCTTCCTCGCGTTCATTCCCGCCGCGCCGACGAAGGCGTCGTTGCTCTTCGACATGGTCGTGTCGTGCGCGTCGCTCTCCGGCGTGTCGTGGATCGAAGCGGCGGGCGCGGTGCACGCCGAGAACCAGGTGTTGCGCTTCCTCAGCGATCTTGCCGGTTTGCCCGCGAGCGCGGGCGGCGTGTTCGTGCAGGGCGGATCGGCGGGCAATCTCTCCGCGCTCGTCGTTGCACGGGAGCGCGCTCGTGCCCGGCGAACCGACGGCGGCCGCACCGCCGCTGCGGTTCGCGGTCAGCGAACAGACCCACTCGTCGGTCGCCAACACGATGCGCATCATCGACGTCGAGCCGCTGCTCGTACCCGGCGACGACGACCGGCTCACCGGGCCCGCGCTCGCAGCCGCGCTCGAAGCGGATGGCGATCCGGATTCGGTCTGCGCGGTCGTGGCGACCGCGGGTACCACCAACGCCGGCCTGGTCGACGACCTCGCCGGCGTCGCGCAGGTGTGCGCCGACCGCGATCTGTGGATGCACGTTGACGCCGCGTACGGCGGGGCCGCGCTGCTCGCGCCGAGCGTCCGCGCTCGCTTCGCCGGCATCGAGCACGCCGACTCGATGATCGTCGATCCGCACAAATGGTTGTACGCACCGTTCGACTGCGCGGCGTTGCTCTATCGCGATCCCGCGTTCGCCCGGTCGGTTCACACCCAGGACGCTTCGTATCTCGACGTGATCCACGAAGACACGCGGGGTTGGAATCCGTCCGACTACGCGTACCAACTCACGCGTCGAGCTCGCGGACTCCCCCTCTGGTTCTCGCTGGTGGTCAACGGTTCCGACGCGTATCGAGACGCGATCGAGCGCGTGCTCGTGATCGCGCAAGCGACGGCGGCGCGGATCGAGGCCATCCCCCATCTCGAGCTCGTACGCGAACCCGAGCTCTCGGTCGTCATCTTCAAGCGCACCGGCTGGGCCGAAGCCGACTACGAAGCCTGGTCGGCGCAGCTGCTCGCGGATCAGATCGCGTTCGTCGCGCCATCCCGCTGGCACGGCGAGCCCATCGCCCGGCTCGCGTTCCTGCACCCCGAAACCACGCTCGAGATCGTCGACGAGATCCTCGCCACCACGGCGTAGAGCCGGGGCGACCAACGATCAGCGGCAGTACGCGATTGCGTCGAGTTGCCCGCCGCCGCCCGGCCCCGTCACCCCGTCGACCCGCCAGGTCCGGCTCGACGTCGGCGCGAACCCGTACGGCACGACCACGATCGGATCGAACGCGGGACCGAGATCCGTCCGCGCAACCCGCCGAACAGCAGCTGCGTGCCCGACGGGCACACCGCGGTCACGTTGAATGCATCCGGCTCACCGACCGGCGCGGCCGTCGCCGTGACCGGTTGCGGCACTGGACCACGGCCGCAGTATGCGATCGCCGAGAGTGGGACCGTCGTAAAGGAATAGTTGCGAACCGCGACCCGCCACGCGCGTGCTGACGCACGTTCGAGGCGAGTCAGGAAGACATCCGCGCTCGCGGGTGTGTGAAAGCCACCGCCCGTCAAGACGGTGTTCGGAGGACACGACGCGGTCACGATGCCGCCACCTCGGGCGCGACCGCAACCGTGTTCGTGACGGTTGTCGCAACCGACATAGGGCCATCCCAACAGAACGCGACCGCGGTCAGGGCGTCCTGCACGGTTTCGGCATTCCGTCCGTTGGCGGTCCACTTGCCCTTCGCCGAGCGGTGCATGTCGGTCGGAATCAGGAACGTGAGGCTCCCAACGTCGAACTCTCCGGAGGCGCCGCCGACCTCGATGTGCTCACCCGCGGGGCACGTCGCGGTCACGGCTCCGATCTCGCCGGGTGCAAACTGCCGGCTCGTGTGGAGTATCACTCCGGCCGCGGCTATCGGAGCGGCAAGGGCAACACACAGGAGAGCGATCGAAAGGACGCCGAGCCGTATCGGGAATCGCGGCGCTCTGCGACCACGGTGCTGCACGGCTCGATGGTCGCACACGCATCCGGCGTTCGAAAGCGGGCGGCAGACGTTCTCGTCGATTGGGCCTTCGATTGAGTCGACGAGGAACCGATGAGAAGATGATCTCATGTCGGACATCGCCACCCGCGCCCGGTCGTTGCGGGTGACCTCGTCGGTACTCGAGGTCGTCGCCATCATCTGTTCAGTCGGTGGTGTCTTCGCGGGCATCGCGATCGCAAGCCACGTCCGCATCACGGATGCAGGTAAGACGCACCCGCAACTCGCGGCCGGCGTCACGGTGATCCTCGCCGCGATTCTCCTGGGCGCGATCGGCTGGTGCGTCGGGCGCGCGATCGGTGTGTTACGCGACCGACGTCCCGGCGCGCCATCACGTCGACATCACCGAGCCGACACCGAGCAAGCTGCCGGAATTCCTCCAGCGGTAACGAGCGCTACCGCGTCACCCGACGACAGTCACTGCCGCCCGACCTTGGACCGGCCCGCGCTGCATCTCGAACTGCCAACATCCGGGCACCTTGGGAACGAAACCAGTCCCGTACTCCGCACCGGGATGGTCGAACGTGCTGCCGCCGTGCAGCTCCGGGCCGAACGACAACTTCACGTTGCGTCCGAACGGATCCGACAGCACCGTTCTCGGCAGCGCCAGTGCCGGTGATGCGCCACACGACTTTGACCAGGGAGCCGACCCGGAAGACGCGGGCCGGCGGCCGACTCGATCCAGACCCAAACACTTCCAGTCGGTGACTCGAGATGACGCACCCCCGGCCTCGCGTCCGACGCACGACAAACGCGAGGCACCGGTCGCGCCGTAGTAGTCGTCGCAATCGGCTGAGCGGACGGACCGTTCGAACCGGTGCAGGCCGCGAGTACCACGATCAATCCGACGGGTAGGCACACACGTTGCATGTGTCGTATACCAAGGAATCAGCGAACTGGTTCCGCCGCGTGCACAATTGCGCCGAGCTGCTCGCGCAGGAACGCACCGTCCTCGGGTAGGGACCGGCCACCTCGGCGACGTAAGCCCACGCGGATCAGGGCCTCGAACGGAGTGAGCGCGATCCCGAGCGGCACCCATCCGAACGCCGCGATGAGTGCGCTCAATCCGATTGCGACTGCATACGCGAGCGGCACGTAAAACCCGGAGGATGAAACCGTCATCCGAGTTTCGAGGCGCGTGCGCTCGTCAGCTTTGAACAAGTGCATCACCATCGTTGGCTGAAAGAAGTGAAAGGTCGCGTGTCGTCGCCAAAGTTCGATGGTTCCTGAGCGCACACGACCGCAGACCGGAGAACCATGAGAAGCGAGTGTCGCGTCCTCGAGGCGGGTCCGGCAGGCTCCGAGTGGGAGCGGCGAATACAAGATGACCTCTTCGGATTGCGGCACGGGTCATTGTCGTTCACGCTCGACAACACTTCAACAAGCGCCCCAGAGCCCGCGCCCGGCTGCCTTCGCCGCGAGCTCCTCGCGCAACATCGTGCGGGCGTGCGAGCCGTTCGGCGGGATGACGAGGAAGCGCGCGAAGCCGCGCTCGAGGAGCTGATCGTTGTAGCGATGCCCGTTGAGGATGATGTAGGCGAGAAGGCGTCCGTACTTGTCGCGCTGCTCGGCGTCGAGCTCCAACATGACGCGCTTTCCTGTGAGCTGCGACTTCGTGAAACTGCTCGCGGCATGGCCGAAGCACTGCACCGGCTTGCGCGGGTCGACCACTTCGGGCGTGTCGACACCGAGCAAACGGATCTTCTCGCTGGTGCCGTTGGCGAAACGCGCGATCACCGTGTCGCCGTCGACGACACGGATCACTGTTGCGGGGATGCGAGCCGGGGTGTGACCACCGGTGAACCAACCCCACCCGACGCTCCCGAGCAGGGCGGCCACGATCACCGGGAACGCCGGTAGGCCACGAGCCACGGCCCGGGAGCGGGCCATCCGCGCAACGTAGCAGGGCCCGATTCGGACACCGCGCGCAACTAGGGTTTATGGGTCATGCATTTCCTGCGCCTGCTGCGCATCTTCATTCCGCTGCTGATCATCGCCGCGATCGTCGCCGGCTTCATCGTCGTGCTCAGCTCGCGTTCGGAGCTGCAGTCGTCTCGTCGTACGGTCGACGAAGCGTGGTCGCAGCTGCAGGCGCCAGCTCGATAAGCGCTTCGACAAGCTCAAGGTTGTCAACGAGGCTGTGCGCGACGTGCCCGGACCGCTGCACACGATCGTTCTGCAGATCGACAACACCGAGACCAACTGGCACGACCTCCAGGCAAACGGCGGGAGCGTGGCGTCGCAGGTAACGACCGCGAACAGCCCTCGAGGCACTCTCCCGCCGGCTCGTACGGGCCGCCGATGCCTCCCACCGTTTACAGGGCAAACCCGGGTTGGCCGCGGTCAACACGTTCGCGGCGACCGCGCCGCCCGCCGCGGCCAAGGTGTTCGAAGCCGCGGTAAGCCAGTACGAGAAGGAGCGGAACCGGCCCGCCCGGCGCCTGGCCGCGAGCATTCTCGGCTACAAGTCGGTACCCGCCTACGACGCGTCGGGGTCCGCTTAGCTGTCTCAGGCGGTCGTTATGGTCGACCGCATGCTCCTCGCTATCGGAATCATCGCTCTCTGCGTGCTCAGTTGTGCGGTCGGAGGTGCGGTCGCGGCGCTCGCCATCAGCCGCCGGCCCGAGCCGCAGGTGGCACCGGGCCCTGACCCCAGCCTCGATCCATTGGCCCCACTTGCGCAGGAAGTCGCGCGCCTCGCCGACGAACAACGGCATGCGCACGACGAGACGCTGAGCCGTTTGCTCGAGACGAACCGCGCGTTGCTCGAGCAGGAACGCGTGCGCGCCGGTTCCGAGCTCGACGGCAAGAAGTCGTTGATCGATCAGCAACTCGTCACGATGACCGGCGAGCTCGACAAGGTGAGCGAGCTCGTTCGCACGCTCGACGGCGGGCAGCGCAAAGCGAACGGCGAGCTGAGCAACGAGCTTCGCCGTCAGCACGAGGCACTTACCGCGCTGTCCGGGCACACCCAACAACTCCGCGAAGCGCTCGCGAGCTCCAAGGTGCGGGGCCAGTGGGGCGAGCGCATGGCCGAGGACGTCCTGCGGCTCGCCGGACTCCTCGAGGGAGTCAACTACCGCAAGCAGGCGACGCTCGGCAACGCCGGCCGCCCCGACTACACGTTCATGATGCCGAACGGCCGCGTCATGCACATGGACGTCAAGTTCCCGCTCGACAACTACGTCCGTCACCTCGAAGCGACCAACGACGTCGAGCGCAAGCAGTTCCGCGACCAGTTCCTCCGCGACGTCCGCGACCGCGTGAAGGAGCTCAATCAGCGCGGTTACCTCGACGCGACCGACGAGACGGTCGACTGCCTGCTGATGTTCATCCCGAACGAGCAGGTGTACGCGTTCGTGCACGAGAACGACCGCTCGATCCTCGACGAGGCGATGCGCAACAAGATCGTGGTGTGCTCACCGCTCACGCTCTACGCGGTGCTCGCGGTCGTGCGTCAAGCTGTCGACAACTTCCAGCTCGAGCGCACCTCGAGTGAGATCCTCTCGTTGCTCGGCGAGTTCTCCCGGCAGTGGGAGAAGTACGCGGCGCAGCTCGAGAAGGTCCAGCAGCGATTCGAGGCGGTTGGCAAGGAGTACTCGTCGCTCATGACGACTCGGCATCGTGCACTGCAACGCCCGCTCGACAAGATCGAGCACCTGCGCCACGAGGAGCGCGGATTGCTCGACGCCGACATCGCGCCCTTGACCTTCCCCGAGTTGAGCGCAGGCTGATCGACCCCGTGCGGTAGCGACACGCATTCACTAGCGTTCGGGCGGTGACGCGGGTAGCGGTATTGGGCGGTGGGCAACTCGGGTGGATGCTCGGCTTGGCCGGTATCCCGCTCGGCCTGTCGTTCGGCTTTCTCGATCCGTCGGCGGAGGCGCCTGCGGCAGAGGTCGGCGATCTGGTCGTCGGTGCGCTCGACGACGTGACGCGCGGCGCGGCGGGCCGCGAGTGGTGCCGCGGTGATCACGTACGAGTGGGAGGGCGTGCCCGCCGAAACCGCCCATGCACTCGAAGCCGACGCTCCGGTATTTCCCCTCCCCCGCGCGCTCGAGGTGTCACAAGACCGATTGGTCGAAAAGGACACGTTCGGTTCGCTCGGCATTCCGACCGCGCCGTACCGCGCGGTCGGCGACCGGGCATCGCTCGACGTCGCGGTCGGCGAGCTCGGACTCCCGGCGGTGCTCAAGACCCGCCGCGGCGGGTACGACGGCAAGGGTCAGGCGCGTCCTGCGTTCCGCGGACGACGTCGATCCGGCCTGGCAGCAACTCGGCGGTGTGCCGTTGATCCTCGAGGGATTCGTGCCGTTCTCCCGCGAGCTGTCGATCGTCGCCGTACGCGGACGCAACGGTGAGATCCGGTGCTGGCCCGCGGTCGAGAATCAACACGTCGGCGGGATCCTGCACCTCACCCGCGCCCCGGCACCGGGCCTCGATCCCGCGCTCCAAGCACGCGCCGAAGCGTGCATCCGTCCGCTGCTCGACTCCCTCGACTACGTGGGCGTGGCGTGCGTCGAGCTGTTCGACGTCGACGGGAAGCTGCTCGCCAACGAGATGGCGCCCCGGGTCCACAACAGTGGTCACTGGACCATCGAAGGGGCCGAGACCAGCCAGTTCGAGAACCATCTCCGCGCCGTGCTCGGTTGGCCGCTCGGATCGACGGCGCCGCGCGGCGTGAGCGCGATGGTCAACTGCATCTCGACGATGCCGGATCGCGACCAGATCCTGGGTGTCGATGGCACGCATCTGCACGACTACGGCAAGGAGCCGCGGCCAGGTCGCAAGCTCGGCCACATCACCGTGACCGCGGCCGACGACGCGACGCTCGAAGATCGTCTCGCGAGGGTCCAAGCACTCGTCGGCTGAGCCGGGCACACGACCGTGCCCAGCGCTTTCTTGTCTGGTTCTTGTGTTGCTCAAAGGCGACGCTTACCGACGGGCCCGATGATGAATGGCGTCCGATCGAAAGGAGCCAGCATGAGTACGCCTCCCCCCGCGCCGCGTCGACGCCGGCCTCACCCCGCGCAGCGGGCCCGCAAGATCGCCGGGGCCGTCAGCGTCGCCGCCATGGTTCTCCTCACGGGGTGCATGGCCGCGGCCGGCACAACATCGTCGGGAACCACCAGCGCCACCAGTACGTCCGGAAACACCACCTCGGCCGCGACGGGTACCACCGCCACGACCACCACGTCATCGACGAGCGACGACTCGGCCGCCGTGAGCAAGTCGGTTACCGCGGCGGTCTCGGGAACCGTCTCGTCGCAATCGAACACGTCGACCAATGGCAGCTGACCGCGCCGGCCTCACGTTTCCCGCGATGGGAACCGACGCGCACGTGATCGTCGTCGGCGGTCCGATTGGCCTCGAACGTGTCGCGCAGGAGCACATCGCGGAGCTCGAGCGTCGTTGGAGCCGGTTCGTCGAAGACAGCGAGATCAGCGCGCTCAACCGCTTCGCCGGTGCGCCGGTGAAGGTTTCCCGCGACACCGTCGACCTCGTCGAGCGCGCGATCGACGCGTGGCGATTGACCGATGGCCGGTTCGATCCCACGGTCCTCGGCTCGGTCGTGCGCGCCGGCTACGACCGGTCGTTCGAAACACTCGGACCGGTGATCCGGCCCGGGTCGAGCGAGCTCACGCTCGGGGCCGGCGAGATCGAGATCGTCGACGACATGATCCGGCTGCCGGTGGGCACCGGTTTCGACCCCGGCGGGATCGGCAAAGGACTCGCGGCCGACATCGTCGCGGCCGAGCTCGCTCATGCCGGCGCCGAGGGCGCGTGTATCAACCTCGGCGGCGACGTCCGAGTGTTCGGCCCGTCGCCCCGCGGTGACGCGTGGACGATCGCCGTGGATCATCCCTTCTGCGACGAGCCGATTACCCGGATCGGGATCACTAACGGTGCCGCGGCGACGTCGACGACGCTGCGGCGGCAGTGGCGCGTAAACGGTGACGCCCGCCACCACCTCATCGACACCGCGACCGGCCTCCCGTCGACCAGCGATCTCACGTTCGTCACCGTTGTCGCGGGAAACGCGTGGGCCGCGGAAGTGCTCGCCAAGGCGGTCCTGCTGAGCGGCCGGCCGCATCACTTCGATCTCCTCGCCACGACCGGCACGAACGGGCTCGCGATCGACGCGCACGGCCACGTGGAAGCGACGCCGGGGCTGACCGAGTACCTCGGGACCGCGCCGTTGCCGGAGACGATCACCGCGTGCGTCATCCGAGCGACGTGTCGCGTCATGACGATGCTCCCCTGGTACGTCGCCCGCGCGTCGGGCCTCGTCGGCTGGGGACTGCTCGCGGCCGCGACGCTGTGGGGACTCGCGCTGTCGACGAAAGCGCTGGGACCGCGTCCACGACCCAACTGGCTCCTCGACCTGCACCGCTGGCTCGGCGGGCTCGCGCTCATCTTCACCGGCGTGCACGTCGGGTCACTGTTGCTCGACACGTATGTGCACTTCGGGCTCACCAGCGTTCTCGTTCCCTTCGCATCCGACGTGGCACCCGATCGCGGTCGCCTGGGGAGTCGTATCGCTCTACCTGTTGCTCGCCGTCGAGCTGACTTCCCTGGCCCGACGCCGGCTCTCCAAGCAGACCTGGCGCCGGGTGCACTTCGCGAGTTTCCTGCTCTTCGTGACGTCGACACGTCCACGGCCTGACCGCGGGCACCGACACCAAGACCGCGATGGCCAAGGTCGCGGCCGGAGTCGTGGCTAGCGTCTTCGTCGGACTCACGACGGCGCGGATTCTCGAGTCGGCCCGCAACCCCGCGCCGGCACCGCGTCGCGTCGGCGTGCGTCAACCGGTCTCGACGAATCACTAGGAGCCACGCTCGTGTCTGCGGGAAGCCCACCTACACCCAGCGGTCGGGTGCTCGTCGTCGAAGACGACCAATCCGTTCGCGACGCGGTCGCGCCGCGCATTGCGCTACGAGGGCTACGACGTGCAGACCGCGGTCGACGGGAACGACGCGCTGGTGCACATCGTCGACGACGATCCCGACGTCGTTGTGCTCGACGTCTTGATGCCCGGAACCGACGGGCTCGAGGTGTGCCGGCGACTGCGCGCGCAAGGCGACCTGCGCCCGGTATTGATGCTGACTGCGCGCCACGAGGTGACCGACCGGGTCGCAGGGCTCGACGCCGGCGCCGACGACTATCTGGTCAAACCGTTCGCACTCGACGAGCTTCTCGCTCGCCTACGCGCGCTGTTGCGACGCACGAGTGTGACCGGCGGCGAATCAGGTCGAGTCCTACGGCGACCTGTCGCTCGATCCGCAACGGCGCCAAGCGTGGCGCGGGACGCGTCGAGCTCGGTCTCACCAAGACGGAGTTCGATCTGCTCGAGCTGCTGCTCGTGAACTCGAACATCGTCGTGACCCGAGACACGATCTACGAGCGCATCTGGGGTTACGAGTTCGAGACGTCGTCGAAGTCGCTCGACGTGTACATCGGGTACCTGCGCCGCAAGCTGGAAGCCGACGGTGAGCCCCGCTTGATCCGCACGATCCGCGGCGTCGGCTACACGTTGCGGGCCGAATGAGTCATCCGGATCCGGCTCACGCTCGTCGTCGCCGTCACGTTCGCGCTGGTCGTCGTCGGCTGTACGTATGCCGCGCACGTCGAGCGCGCGATCCCGTCTGCGGGCCGAGACCGATCAGTTCCTGATGCAACGATCGGGCCGGTTCTCGCATACTCCCGGCGACCAGTTCCCGCAGACCGGCGACAACGACGACCACCCGTCGGCCGGCGGCGGCCCTTCGCTCTCCGACCCCGACGCCGTCGTCCAGATCCTCGATTCGCACGGCAGGGAACATGCGTCGATCCCCGGTCAGCCCGCGCTCCCAATCGACGCGAAGGATCGCAATCTCGCAACGCATGGCGGAAGCGCACGATTCCACGACGTGACCGTCAACAATGTTGCGTACCGGGTGCTCACGGTCGCGCTCCCCGGCGGCGGTGCCGCCCAGATCGCGCGCAGCATTCAAGGCGACAACGACGTGCTCGCGACGCTCGACGCCCGGCTCACGTTGATCGCGATCATCGGCACCGTCGTTGCGGCATCGCTCGCGTGGGCGATCGCCCGCCGCACGGTGAAGCCGATCGAAGACCTCACGAAGAAGACCACGTACGTGGCCGAGACCCAAGACCTCGCCAACCCGATCCCCGTCGGCCGTCGCGACGAGGTCGGCAAGTTGGCTTCGAGCTTCAACACGATGCTCGGCGCACTGCACACCTCACGCGAACAACAGAAGCGGCTCGTGCTCGACGCGAGTCACGAGTTGCGCACCCCGCTCACCGCGCTCCGCACCAACATCGATCTCCTGCGACGCGCGCAGTCCTTCGACGCCGACCAGCGCGCCGAGCTCCTGACCGAAGCCGACCTCGAGCTCCGGGAGCTGACCGATCTCGTCGCCGAGCTGGTCGAGCTCGCCACCGACACCCGCAGCGACGAGCCGGTCGAGTCGATCGAGCTGTCGGAGCTCGTCGACCGGGTCGTGACCCGCCACCGGCGCCGCACCGATCGGGAGATCACCGTCGAGCTGAACGAACCCGCCGTCGTGACCGGTCGGGCCGCCCTCCTCGAACGCGCGGTCTCGAACCTGGTCGAGAACGCAGTGAAGTTCAGCCCTCAGGACACGCCGATCGAGGTGACCGTCGCCGGGTCGACGGTCGAGGTGCTCGACCGTGGGGTCGGGATCCCGGCCGATGACCTCCCGCACGTGTTCGACCGTTTCTACCGGGCAACCACCGCACGCACGTTGCCGGGCTCGGGCCTGGGCCTCTCGATCGTCGAGCAGATCGCCCGTCTCCACGGCGGGACGATCACACTCAGCCCGCGCGATCGGCGGCGGGACCGTCGCCCGCCTCGAGCTCCCGACGATCTCGCCGGGCACCGGCTACTGAACCGTCAGGCGATCGCGCCCGTTGCTCGGAGCTTCGCGACCTCGTCGGCGTCGAGACCCCATGCGCCAAGCGCTTCGTCGGTGTGCTGACCGGGCCAAGGCGCCGAACGCTCGATCTCGGCAACGGTGCGCGAGAAGCGCGGCGCGGGCGCCGGCTGCGGCACACCGTCACGTTCGATGATCGTCTGGCGCGCCTTGATGTGCTCGTTGTTCGCGGCTTCCGACATCGTCAGCACCGGCGCGTACACGCGTCGCTACCCGCGAGGAGCGCGTCCCACTCGTCACGCGTCTTGGTCTTGAACAACTCGGTAAAGCGATCGCGCAGCTTGTCCCACTCGCCGCGATCCATCTGACCGGGCAGGCCTTCGTTCTCGAGCCCGAGCTTTTGGATGAGCTCCGCGTAGAACTGCGGCTCGAGCGAACCGAGCGAGATGAACTTGCCGTCGGACGTTTCGTAGGTGTCGTAGAACGGTGCACCGGTGTCGAGGAAGTTCTTGCCCAGCGCCTCGTCCCACGCGCCGATCTGCTTGAGGCCCCACATCATCGACATGAGCGACGCGGACCCGTCGACCATCGCGACGTCGATTACCTGACCCTGACCGGAACGTTGCGCTTCGAGGATTCCGCAGACGAGACCGAACGCCATGAACATCCCGCCGCCACCGAAGTCGCCGACGAGGTTGATCGGCGGAGTCGGCTTGCCGCCCTCCCGACCGAAGTGCGCGAGTGCGCCGGCCAGCGCGATGTAGTTGATGTCGTGTCCGGCCGCTTGCGCCATCGGGCCGTCCTGACCCCAGCCGGTCATACGGGCGTAGACGAGCTTGGGGTTGCGGGCGAGGCAGTCGTCGGGGCCGAGACCGAGTCGCTCGGTGACGCCGGGCCGGTAGCCCTCGAAGAGCGCGTCGGCCTTCTCGACCAGGCGCATCACGAGCTCGACGCCCTCGGGGTTCTTGAGGTCGACACCGATCGACCGGCGGCCGCGGTAGAGCGGCTCGAGGTTCGGCTTGTCGAACACCGCCGGATTGACCTGCCCGGCCCGGTCGACGCGCACGATGTCGGCGCCCATGTCGGAGAGCAGCATCCCGGCGAACGGCCCCGGCCCGATGCCGGCCAGCTCGACGATCTTCACGCCCTGCAACGGTCCCACGATTACCCCCGGTGTCGGAAAGAGAGCGCCACGATACGCAACAACCTGACACCCCCGTCAGATCGGTTCACCAACGCCCAATCAGATTGGGCGCTCAGTAACGCATCGGTATCCGCACCGACCAATCAGATTGGGCGCTAGTAGTTGAGTTTGAGGCCGGGGCGGGGCCATTCGAAGCTGACCAGGCGGCCCATCGCGGACAGGGTCGCGAAGGCGGTGCGCATGTCTTCGCCGCCCCAGCAGACGTTGGTCACCATCGGGTCGCCCAGAATCACCTGGTCGAGCACCTCGCCCGCGGCGAAATGACCGTGAGCGCGCCGGTCACGAGGGTCGCCACCACGATGTTGCCGGCGCTGTCGACACCAAGCGAGTCGAACAGCTGCATGCCGGGCAAGCCGCAGATCATGGCGCCGTTCGGGCCTGCGGGTCCGCTCTCCAACTCCCCCGGGCCGGTGACGTTGTACGCGTACAAGCGACCGGTGTGCGTCTGCGCGACATACAGGCGCGTCCCGTCGGGTGAGAGGCCGATGCCGTTCGGCGCCTCCGACGGGAACACGACCTCGCGGATCGACGAGCCGTCGGGCTGCGCGTAGTACACGCCTCCGGGGTGCTGCACCCGCCCCTCCTGGCGTCCGTGGTCGGTGAACCAGATGCCGCCCTGCGCGTCGAACACGAGATCGTTCGGACCGATCAACGGATTGCCGTCGCACTCCGTGTAGAGCACCTTCACGTCGCCACTCGCGAGATCGATGCGCTCGATCCGGCCGCCCGAGTGGTGCGCGGGCAACTCGGTATGCGGGATCGTGAAGTCGCCGATCTCGTAGTAGTCCCAACCGCCGCTGTTGCACACGTACAGCGCGCCGTCGGGACCGATCGCCAGACCGTTGGGACTACCGCCCGGCTCCGCCGCAGTCTCCTTGCGACCGTCGGGATGCACGCGGTGAATGCGGCCGTGCTTCATCTCGACGACGAGAACCGTGCCGTCGGGCATCCAGACCGGACCTTCGGGAAACCCGAGTCCGGTCGCCAGCTCAGTAAGGGTGGGTTCGCTCATGCGCGGATCATTGCACCGCCGGACCGGCGGCCGCACGAGCGAGGGAAAGAGGATCAGAGAAGCAGCGGGCGGGCCGTGGTCTCGATGTCGTCGATGCCCAGGCGGTGCTCGGCGATCTGCTCGACGGAGATCATCGCGATCCGGTGCTCCTGCGCGAACAGCTCGAGGTACGGGAGGCGGGCGGGCGAACCGTCGTCGTGCAACACCTCGCAGGTGATGGCGACCGGCGCGAGCCCGGAAAGCCGAGCCAGGTCGACCGCGGCTTCGGTGTGACCACGGCGGCTGAGCACGCCACCGTCACACGCGCGCAACGGGAACACGTGACCGGGCCGGATGAAGTCTTGCGGTCGCGACGCGGGGTCGAGCACGCGGCGAATGGTGAGTGCGCGGTCGGCGGCGCCGATTCCGGAGCCGGCGTCGCGATGGTCGATCGTCACGGTGAACGCGGTGTCGCAGCCTTCTTCGCCACGCGGCACCATCGGACCGATCTCGAGCTTGTCGAGCCAGGTCCCGTCGCACGGCATGCACACGAGACCGCGCGCCCACTTGAACATGAAGTTCAGGGCCTCGCCGGTCACGCAATCCGCGGCCATCTGGAGGTCGCCCTCGTTCTCGCGGTCTTCGTCGTCGACCACGAGCACCATCTCGCCCCGACGGATCCGCCGGAGTGCGTCATCGATGGGGGTCAAGGACACCGTCAACCTCTTTCGCTGATGGACAGGGACTCACCGACAGGACTCGGCTTCGGGTTGGAGTTCGGGCTCGGCACTGCGGGCGGCGCGCTCGGCGCGGCCGGTTCGTGAAGCTCTACCCGCCCCGGTATGCGCACGACCATGCGACATCCATGAGGCTCACGGCGCTCGGCGTGGATGTCGCCGCCGTGCAACTCTACGATCCAGCGCGCGATCGCGAGGCCGAGGCCGGCGCCGCCGTCGCGAGACGAGCGGGCCGAGTCGGCCCGATAGAAGCGCTCGAACACTCTCGACGCGTCGGCGTCGGGAATGCCCGGGCCCTCGTCGACCACTTCGAGGCGGGCCCCATCGGCGGTCGCGATGGCCCGCACCAGCACCAGGCCGTCTCGAGGCGAGTGGCGCATGGCGTTCTCGACGAGGTTGGCCACCACCTGGTGGAGGCGCTCCGCGTCGGCTTCGAGCGAGAACGGGCCGGGCTCGATCTCGATCTCGAGGGAGACCGCACCGGCGTGCAATCGGGACTCCCGCAAGGCGAGCTCCAGCATCGGCTCGATCTCGAAGTGCCGCCGATCGAGAGCGAGGGTGCCCGATTCGAGCCGCGAGAGGTCGAGGAGTTGCTGCACCAACCGGCCGAGTCGTTCGACCTGGGCGAGCATCGTCTCGAACATCTCGGGATCGGGCTCGGCCACTCCGTCGACGATGTTCTCCAACACGGCCTGGAGCGCGGTGATCGGCGTGCGCAGCTCGTGGCTGACGTTGGCGACGAGATCACGCCGCTGACGATCGGTCTCGGCCAGCTCGTCGGCCATCTGGTTGAACGAACGGGCGAGCGTGCCGATCTCGTCGTGCGAAGTCGCGGTGATGCGCTGGGAGAAGTCGCCGCGCGCCATCGCCTCGCTCGCGCGCACCATCTCGCGCAACGGCGACGTGAGACCTCGTGACAGGAAGAACACGACACCCAACGCGATGATCCCCGCGAGCACGCCACTCAACGACGGCCACATCCCGAGCCGGACACCGGCCCAGAACACGACGATCGTCACCGCGACTGCAGCGAGGATGACGACGCTGAGCTTGAGCTTCAGCGTCGGCAGCGGATCGAGAGGCCGCTCCGGCGGCCGTTTCACCTTCATGCCCGGTTCACTTTCACGCGACACCATCGTCGACTGCGTAACCCACGCCGTGCACGGTGCGGATCACGTCGGCGCCGAGCTTGCGGCGGATCGAACGGATATGCGAGTCGACAGTGCGCTCGCCCGACGGAACGTCGTAGCCCCACACCTTGCCGAGCAACTCTTCGCGGCTGGCAACGCGACCCGGGCGACCGGCGAGATACTGCAGCAGGTCGAACTCGATCGGCGTGAGGTGCACGAGCTCGCCGTCGCAACGCACTCGGCGCGACGCGGCGTCGATCTCTATCGCACCCACGCGTACTCGCGCGCTCATCACTCGCCAGTGAGCGATCAGAACGGCGCAGCAGCGCGTGAATGCGGGCCACGAGCTCGCGGGCGCTGAACGGCTTCGTCATGTAGTCGTCCGCGCCAACGGCGAGCCCTACGAGCAAGTCGGATTCGGAATCACGCGCGGTGAGCATGAGTACGGGGACCGCGCGATCACGTTGGATCTGTTTGCACACCTCGATGCCGTCGAGACCGGGAAGCATGAGGTCGAGCACGACGAGATCCGGACGGAAGCGATCACACAGGTCGACGCCACCAGGCCCGTCGCCGGCGATCTCCACCTCGTAACCCTCGCTCCGCAAACGGGTCACGATCGCGGCGGCGATCGACACCTCGTCCTCGATCACCGCGACCCGGCGGCCGGCCGCAGGCGCGCCTGCAGGGCTCATCGGGGCCGGGGAAGTGCTGGTCACGCCCCCGAGGATAAAGACCAGGCGTGAACGAGTCCGCACGAGCCTGTGGAGAATTCGTGCAGATCGGACCTCCGGCCCGGGACCTAGGCGGAATCGCGTTCGTCCTGGAGCCCGCGCTCGTCGTTGAGGAGGTCGGTCAGGCCGAGCGTCTCGAAGACCAGCCTCGGGCCGCGTGGGACATTGAGGATGACCAGATGCCGGCCCTCGGCCTCGAGCAGCTGGTTGGCTTCGAGCAGCGCCGCGATCCCACTCGAGTCGATGAACTCGAGTTCCGCGCAATCGACCAGGAGCTGCGGTTCGTTGCGAGCAATCGCTCGTTTCAGGTCGAGTCGCAACCTGGGTGTCGTGGCCAGGCTGATCTCGCCCTGCATGCGATAGCGATACTCCGCCATGTCGGCACCTACCTGGGCTGAATCCGGCGCGATAGCTACCCCGCTACGGAGGAGCTGAAACCTCATACCCACGCGTGCCGGTTCGCTCCCCTCCGGTCGACCGCGACCGACCGGTAGCGTCGACAGCCGTGGCTCGCGACGCTCCTGATCTCGACGCGCTCGCGCGGCTAGTCGAGCGGTTCGTCGGCGAGCCGGTGACCATCGAGGGACTGCGGCGCTTCTCGGGCGGGGCGTCGCGCGAGACGTGGGGGCTCGACGCGGTCGACGGCTCTGGCCATGTGCATGCGCTCGTGCTGCGGCGTGATCCGTCGAGCCAGACGAGCGCGACCGGCAATGGCATCGAGTCCGCGGTGCTCTCCGCCGCGGAACACGCCGGAGTGCCGGCTCCCCGCGTGCGGGCATTCCTCACCGACGCCGACGGGCTCGGCGCCGGCTTCTTGATGGACCGCATCGATGGCGAGACGATCCCCCGCCGCATCCTGCGCGACGACGAGTACGCCGCGGCCCGTCCGATGCTTGCGGCCCAGTGCGGCTCGATCGCTGCGCTCATCCACGCGGTCGATCCGGCCGCGTTACCCGAGCTTCCCGTGATGACGGCGGGCGATCAGATCATCCAACAGCGCTCCCTCCTCGACGCGTTCGGCGAGCCCCATCCCGCGCTCGAGCTCGGGCTGCGCTGGCTCGACGAGCACGCTCCCCCCGCCGCCGCGCCCGCGCTCGTGCACGGCGACTACCGCAACGGAAACCTCGTGATCGGCCCCGACGGCATCCGCGCGGTTCTCGACTGGGAGCTCGCGCACCTCGGTGACCCGATCGAAGACCTGGGTTGGCTCTGCGTGAAGTCGTGGCGCTTCGGGAACGCCGATCGCATCGCCGGCGGTTTCGGGTCGATCGCAGAGCTCCTCGGCGCATACGCGGACGCGAGCGGCACCACAATCTCCGAAGACCTCCTGCGGTTCTGGGTCGTGATGGGGACGGTGAAGTGGGGCGTGATCTGCATCGGGCAGTCGTTCACGCACCTCATCGGCGCGGTGCGTTCCGTGGAGCTCGCCGCCCTCGGCCGGCGGGTCGCCGAGATGGAATGGGATCTGCTCGATCTCCTCGACGGAGGCTGGTGATGACGCAAGACCGACCGAACGCCGCCGAGCTCGTCGCCGCGGTGCGCGAGTTCCTCGAACGTGACGTGATGGCCGCGACCGAAGGCCGGGTGCAGTTCCACACCGCGTCGCGGTCAACGTGCTCAACACCGTCGAGCGGGAGTTGCAGCTCGGCCCCGATCTCGAATCCGCCGAGCGCGCCCGCGCCGCCGCGCTGCTCGGACACGACGGCGACGCCGACGCGCTGGAGCGGGAGCTGGCCGACGCGATCCGCAGCGGCGCGCTCGACGACCGGCTCGCCGAGGTACGCACCCACGTGCGGGCGACGGTTCGCGAGAAACTCCTGATCGCGAACCCGAGCTACCTCCCGAGCGATGACGCCACCTAGATTCGTCGTCGCATGCGTATCGCCACCTGGAACGTCAACTCACTGAAGGCGCGACTCCCCCGAGTCGAGGAGTTCCTCGGTTACGCCGACGTCGACGTGCTGTGCCTCCAGGAGACCAAGCTCGCCGACAAGGCGTTCCCCGCGCTCACGTTCCAAGAGCTCGGCTACGAGTCGGTGCACAACGGCCAGGGTCAATGGAACGGCGTCGCGATCCTCTCGCGGGTCGGCATCAAGAACGTCACCAACGGTTTCGACGACGCTCACGTCGATCCCTACGAAGGCGACTCCCGGATCATCGCGGCCGACTGCGGCGACATCCGCCTCATCAGCGTCTACGTCCCGAACGGCCGCGAGGTCGGCACCGACTTCTACGACCGCAAGCTGGTGTGGCTCCAGACGTTGCACGACTGGATCGCCGCGCAACACACGCCTGACGATTCGGTGATCGTGCTCGGCGATTTCAACGTCGCGCCCGAGGACCGCGACGTGTGGGACCCGAAGAAGTTCGTCGGCGCGACGCACGTGACTCCACCCGAACGCGAGGCCGTCGCGCGACTGGAGGAATGGGGTATGGAAGACCTGTTCCGCCGCGTGTACCCGAACGACGAACGCCTCTATAGCTACTGGGACTACCGCGCCGGCGACTTCCACATGCATCGCGGCATGCGCATCGATCTCCTGCTCGGTACCAAACCCGTCGCCGAGCGCGTCACCTGGGCCGTGATCGACCGCAACGCCCGCAAAGGCACCGGACCCTCCGATCACACGCCCGTCATCGTCGACCTCGCCGACTAAACGCTCTCTATCCAGAACGCGTCGAAGGCGTATTGGTCGGAGTAGTGGCCGGTCACTTCGGCGATCAGCCCGTTCTCCATACGTATGAGCTGCAAACCCGTGACGTCGAGCGTCCGACTCTCGTACGCGGCGGTGGCATGTTGGATCGCGACGACGTAGTCGGTTCCTACCGCCACGTCGACGAGTCCGGCGCGCAACGTGCCGCCCGAGAGTGGTCCCGTCTTGTCGAGAAAGTCGCGGCGGATCGCATCCCACCCGACGTGGTCACCGGCAATCGCGTTGCGGCCCGGAAGGTGCCACACCGCGTCGGGCGTGAAGCACGCGCGCATCGCCTCGAAGTCGCGCGGGATGAACGCGGCGTAGAACCGCCGAATCGTTTCGGCGTCGTCGGGGCCGACTGCCATGGTTGCTCCTCGTCAGATCAGCCTGATCAGATCAGCCTGATCAAATCAGGTCGCCGGATGCGAAGTCGAGCGCCCGGCGGCGCGAGCGCGGGAACGCCGTACTCGAGTGACGCGAAGTACGCGTCGTCGCTGGTTCCGGCGCGGAACCGGGCGAACGAACCTTCCATCACGCACGCGAGCTTGAACAGGCCGAGCACGCAGTAGTAGTTCACGTTCGACACGTCACGGTTGCTGTGATCGGCGTAGCGGTCGAGCAGCTCGCGGCGAGTCGGGATGCGCGCGTCCTTCCCGAACGGTGACACGCCCGCGAGCGTCATCTCACCGGCCTCCGCCCACAACCCGAGCACCCATCCGAGATCCACGAGCGGATCGCCGACGGTCGACTGCTCCCAATCCACGACCGCGACCAGCTCGACGGGTGGTTGCGGAGCCAGCATCACGTTGTCGAGCTTGTAGTCGCCGTGGATCACACCCGAGCGGTTGCGGCGGCGGCGTGTGCGCCGCGAGCCACTCGCCGGCCGCGTCGACGTCGGGCAGCGGCCGGGTCTTGTACTTCTCGAGCTGGCCGATCCAACGCGGGACCTGGCGCTCGAGGTAACCGTCGGGGCGCCCGAACCCGTCGAGCCCGCCCGCCTGCCAGTCGAACTCGTGAATACCGGCCAGCGCGTCGAGCAGCGCGAAGCCGCACGCTTGCCGCGACATCGGGAACGTCGGCAATCGAGGGAGGAACCGCCTCCCGCACCACCACGCCGTCAACCGGTTCCATCAGATAGAAGGGCGCGCCGATCACATCGGTATCCGTGCACAGTGCGATCGGGACCGGAACCGGGACGGGTCGAGTGTCGTGCCAGCCGGCCGGATCGGTGAACGCGTTCAACAAGCGGAACTCGCGCGCCATGTCGTGCGCGGTCGGCGACAGCGGCGTCCGCGGCGGTCGGCGCAGGATCGCGACGAGATCCCCGCGCTCGACCCGGAAGACTTCGTTCGAGTGTCCGGTCGTGATGCGCGTGACCGTGATCGGCATTCCCGGCGCAAGGTCCTGCGCATCCATCCACGCGGCAACCCGGGTTTCGTCTACAAGCGAAGCAGTCACGGTCGGCAGTCTGCCCAGCGCCGCGCACGCTTTGTCATTCGCGAGTCATCCGAACGCGCACGGGGCTCCGAACACCGAGCGATCTGCAAACAAGCGATTTGCACATAGGCGATCGGATGACCGATCGAACCAAGGGGAGAACATCGTGTCGCTTACTCGCTTGCTGCCGGCGTGGTTGCACGCCATTGCCGACTACGCAGTCGGCCTGTCTCTCATCGTCGTCGCCGTCGTCGCCGGCGGGGACGCCAAGGCCATGGCGCCCGGCATCGTCGTCGGTGCGGTCGTGCTGCTCGTCAGCATGGCGACCAAGTACCCGCTCGGCGTGTTCAAGGTGCTGCCGTTCACCGTGCACTCCGCCGGCGACTACCTCGCGGCCGCGCTGCTCATCGTGTCGCCGTTCGCATTGAACTTCAACGACTCGGCGACGGGCCTGACCGCGTTCTACATCGTCGCCGGCATTGCGGTGCTCGCGGTGAGCCTGATCACCAACTACCAGTACAGCGACAAGCGCGAGTGGAGCCCCACCCGAGCGGTCGCCGCCTGACCCGAACTCCGAGGCAAGCGTTCGGACGACGGCCCCGGCACACGGCTGCCGGGGCGTCTACGTCTGACGTCTCATGTGTATCGCGTGATGTAGCCGCGCTTGCGGAAGGTCTTGAGCATGCGCACGAGGAACCACGCAGCGAGGAACAACATGACGATCGAGCCGACCGCCGCGATCGGCGACCTGCGTCCAGTTGAGCGTGCCGGTGTCGACCAACTCGCGCAGCGCACTGAATGCGTGCGTGGTCGGCAGTGCGAGTGCGATCGGCTGCATGATGGTCGGCAGCGCTTCGGTCGGATAGAAGACGCCCGACAGCGGGAGCAACACGAACATCACGCCCCACGCCAACGCTTCGGCACCGGTCCCGAACCGCAGCACGAGCCCGATCACGAACAGCGAGATCGCCCAGCCGACGATCAGCAGCGTGATCGCGATCGGGATCAAGCCGAATCCCAACGACCAGGTGTGGAACGAGAAGAACGCGAGCGCGCCGAGCACCATCACGCCGACGCCCATCACCAGCTTGACCATCCCGAACATCGCGACGCCGGCGACGTACTCCACCTCGCGCACCGGCGTGACCATCATGTTGAGCAGGTTGCGGGTCCACGTCTCTTCGAGGAAGCCCGGTGCTCATCGCGATCTGCGATTGGTAGATCACGTGCCAGAGCACGATCCCGGCGAGCAGGTAGCCGGATGCCTTGGATGCGCCCGACGTCTGGTTCGTCCCCACGAACGCCGCGAGCGAGCCGAAGAGCACCACGTCGACCAGCGGCCACAACGTCACGTCGAAGAGGCGGTGCGGGCTGCGCACGAGCACATAGGCGTGACGACGCGCGATGGCGCGCATACGCAACCACGAGCGCGCGCTCGGCGACAACGTCGGTGGCGATCTGCGTGCTCATGGATGATCCGTCTGTTGCGACGCTGGCGACCTCGCGGTCGGCCGCCAGGTGCAGGAACACGCCTTCGAGGTTGCCGCGGCCGTACGACTCCGCGATCGACGCCGGCGTCCCGTCGGCCACGATGCGGCCCTGCGCGAGGAACAGCACCCGCTCGCACACTTGCTCGACGTCGGTCATGTCGTGACTGGTCATGAGCAGCGCGGTGCCCTCGTTGTTCGCAACGTCGATGAGGCCTTCCCGCACACGCAACGCGACGTCGGGATCGAGCGATGCGGTCGGCTCGTCGAGGATCAGCAACTGCGGCTGATGCAACGTGGACCGCACGATGCCGATCAGCGTGCGCTGCCCCGACGACAGCTCCGTTCCCATCGCGTTCGGCGAGGTGCGAGATCCGGAAGCGTTCGAGGCCTTCCTTGATGCGCGGCTCGGGATCGGCGAGTCCGTAGAGCTGGCCGTAGAGACGCAGATACTCGTTCACGCGCATGCGTTCGGTGAGCGGCAGGTAGCCCGCCGCGAACCCGATGCACTCCGCGGCCTGACTGCGGTGGTGCGCGAGATCGAAGCCGCACACACTGACCGAGCCGCCGTCGGGCGACACGACGCCGAGAATCATGAACAGCGTCGTGGTCTTGCCCGCGCCGTTGGGGCCGAGCAGCGCGACGCGCTCCCCCGCGTGAACGGTTACGTCGATACCGTCGACCGCGCGCGCCCGGCTGTAGTCCTTGATGAGGCCGCGCGCCTCCAACACCACTTCGCCAGGCATGCGCCGAACGGTAGCTTTTTCACGTGGTCGGCGCCGACGGTAATTTCGCCGACGGTCATTGCGGTCGACTGGTCGGGAGCCAAGCGCACCGGACTCAGCAGCGGGATCTGGCTCGCGGTCATCGAGCAGGGCCGGCTCGTCCGCAGCGAGGCCCTCTCCATGCGTGAACACGCAGTCGAGATCGTGGAGGCGTACGCCCCACCGGTCATCGCCGGGTTCGACTTCTCGTTCGGCTTCCCCGCGTGGTTCGCCCATCGAACACGGCTGCGCCACGATCGCCGACGTCTGGTCGATGGCCGAGCGCGAAGGCGAGACGTGGTTGGCGTCGCCACCGACAGCCGCCGTTCTGGCGAGACCGGTGCGACGTTCCCGTCGAGCAGCGCTTCCGGCGGTGCGAGGAAGCGCTGCGCCAAGACGGATTCCCGCCGAAGTCGATCTTCCAACTCGTCGGGAACGGACAGGTGGGCGCCGGATCAGTCCGCGGGATGCCCCACCTCGACGCGCCTCCGCGGAGCCGGCTTCGCGATCTGGCCGTTCGATCAGCCGGCAGATCGGATCGCCATGGAGATCTACCCGTCACTGATGCGCAAGCGGGCCGCACATCACGATGTGGGTCCGTTCGCGAACGAACACGAGCGCGACGCCGTCGTGTCGGCGCGAGTGCTTTGGGACCATCGCGAAACGGTCGCGGCGCTCGAGGCCGCGACCGATCCAGTAACGCTCATCGAGGGCGACGTATGGACGCCGCCCGCCGGCGCTTAGCTCTTCGCCTTGATGGCTTCGATGATCGCGGGCACGACCTTGTGCACGTCGCCGACGATGCCGAGGTCGGCGACCGAGAAGATCGGCGCTTCCGCATCCTTGTTGACGGCGATGATGTTGTCGCTGTTCTTCATGCCCACGAGGTGCTGCGTCGCGCCCGAGATACCGAGCGCGATGTAGACCTTCGGCTTCACGGTCTTGCCGGTCTGGCCGACCTGCAACGCGTACGGCACCCAACCGGCGTCGACGATCGCACGGGATGCACCCCAAGCGCCCTTGAGCTGCTTGGCGAGCTCCTCGACCAGCGGCGCGTAGTTCTCCGCCGCGCCGATGCCGCGTCCACCGGACACGACGACCGTCGCCTCTTCGAGCTTCGGACCCTGCTGCTCTTCCACGTGGTGGTCGAGCACCTTCGCCTCGGCCGCGCGTCCGGCGTCGACTGCACCGACGTTCTCGATCGCCGCCGCGCCGCCGCCACTCGGCTCGGCCGCGAACGACTTGGGCCGGATCGCGATCAACGCGACACCGCCATCGGTCACCTTGGTGTCGACGAGCGTCATGCCCCCGAAGATCGCGGTGCCGAAGAGGAGACCACCGTCTGTCGCGAGCGACATGCCGTTGGTGAGCACCGGCCGATCGAGCTTCACCGACAAGCGCGCGATCGCGTCGCGACCGTCGTAGCTCTGCGCAAAGAGGATCGCGTTCGGGCTGTGCTCGCCGGCGAGCTGCGCGATCGCCGCGGCCGCGACCTGACCGGGCAGACCGTCGCCGGTGTCGAGCACGAACACCTTGGTCGCGCCGTGCTCACCGAGTGACGCCGCAATCGCGTCGGCGTCGCCGCCGGTGTAGAGCGCCTCGACCGTCGACGCGAGCTCGCGCGCTTTGGTGAGCATCTCGAGCGTGGCCGTGGTCGGCTTGCCTTCCGCCGACTCTGCGAACACCCAGATCTTGTCGACCGCCACGATCAGACCACCTTCAGGTTCTCGAGGAACGCAACGACCTTCTCGGCGCCGGTTCCGTCATCTTCGAACTTCTCGCCCGCCTGACGCGCGGGTGCCTGCTCGACGTTCGTGATCTCCTGGCGAGCGCCCGCCCAACCGACCTGCGATGCGTCGAGGCCGAGGTCGGCCGCGGTCACCTGGTCGACCGGCTTGCTCTTCGCCGCCATGATTCCCTTGAACGACGGGTAGCGAGGCTCGACCACACCCGCGGTCACGCTCGCGACCGCCGGCAGCGACGCTTCGACGATGTCGTAGCCCGCTTCGGTCTGGCGTTGGATCTTCACCTTGCCGTCGGCGATCTCGATGTGCTTCGCGAACGTCAGCGACGGCCAGCCGAGCAGCTCGCCGATCTGCGCGGGGATCGTGCCGGTGTAACCGTCGGACGATTCCGTCGCGGTGAGCACGAGGTCGATGCCGCCCGCGCGCTCGACGCACTTGGCGAGCACCTTCGCGGTCGACAGTGCGTCGGAACCGGCGAGCGCGTCGTCGGACACGAGGATCGCCTTGGCCGCACCCATCGCGAGCGCGGTCCGCAGACCGGAGACCTCGCCGTTGGGGACCATCGAGATCAGCGTGACCTCGCCTTCGCCCGCAGTGTCGACGAGCTGCAGCGCCATCTCGACGCCGTAGCTGTCGGACTCGTCGAGAATCAGCTTGCCGGAACGATCCAGCGTGTGATCGGCGGCCAGGGCACCGGGTACCGCGGGATCGGGTATCTGCTTCACACAGACGACGACGTTCATGAGGCTCCTCTTCGTGGGCACGTAGGCACGACCAGGCGCCTGCGCAGCCAGTGATTGTGGCAAGAAGAGGCCCGAAAAGTCGAAACGTGTCTGTTCGCACGGAGCGGCGCAGCCTCCACTCGTCGGCGCCGGCCGACCCCTCAGATGCGCGCGACCTAGAAAGAGCGGCCCGGAATCCAGCCCAGTCGCTACTACCGTCTCCTCCGTGCCGGAGATTCTCGACGTCTTGGTGATCGGCGCCGGTCCGGGCGGGATCGCGGCGGCCATTACCGCGTCGAGGGCCGGCAACTCCGTGGTGTGCGTCGACAAGGCCGCGTTCCCGCGGGACAAGACGTGTGGTGACGGGCTCACGGCCGGCGCACTACGCGGGCTCGAAACACTCGGTCTCTCGTACGACGCGTTCGCGGCGATCGACACGGCCATCGTCCGCGAGACGGTTCTGGTGTCGCCGACCGGTCGGCGCGTCACGCTGCCTCTCCCGACCGACGGTCTCCACGCGGCCGTTGTCGCGCGCCGTGATCTCGACGCCGCGCTCGTCGATCTCGCTCGCCGCCGTGGCGTCGAGGTGCGTCAGCAATGCGCGGTCGAGAAGCTGGCCGCGCACGACGACGAGATCGAGGTGGTGCTCGGCGATGGGTCCCGCGTGCACGCGCGGCACGTCATCGGCGCCGATGGTCACTGGTCGACGGTGCGACGCACCCTCGAACCCGATGCGCCGCGTGATCTCGGCGAGTGGCACGCGGCTCGGCAGTACTTCGCTGATGTCAACGACGATCGGTTGTGGGTGCTCTTCGAACGAGACCTGCTGCCTGGCTACGCGTGGATCTTCCCGTTGCCAGGCGGCGGCGCCAACGTCGGCTACGGCGTGCTGCGTTCCGACGCCCGAACCGGTCGCGAGTTGAAGGACCTCTGGCCCGAGCTGCTCGAGCGGCCCGCGCTGCGGGACATCCTCGGGCCGAACGCCACCGCGACCGAGCCCGTGCGCGCGTGGCCGATCCCGACGCGTTACGACCCGAGCCGGCTCACGAACGGGCGCGCGTTGTACGTGGGCGACGCGGCCGGCGTGGTCGATCCGCTGACCGGCGAAGGAATCGCGCAGGCGATCGAAACCGGCGTACTCGCGGCCGAAGCAATCGCGGTGGGCGGCGACCCAGATGCGGTCGCGACGCGCTACCGCCGAAACGTCAGCCGCGCGCTCGGCCGCGATCTGCGATTCGCGTCGATGCTGCAGAGCCTGCTGCGCGTACCCGTCGGCGCCCGAGCCGCGATCGGTGCCGCCGGCCTCACCCCGTGGACCCGACGGAACTTCGCCCGCTGGATGTTCGAGGACTATCCGCGCGCGCTCGATTGGAACCCCCGACCGCTGGCGCGCCGGCGCCTTCTCGACACCGGGTGCATACCGCGTGCGATGATCTCGCCTCCCCAGGGTCGTAACGAGGAGATACCGATGGCCAGCAGCAAAACCGAAGCGTCGATCGATCGTTCACCCAACGACGTCTGGAACGTGCTCCGCGACTTCGGTGGGCTCAGCGATTACATGCCCGGGGTCGACACCTGCACGGTTGACGGCGACGTCCGCACGGTCGGGACGATGGGTATCGAGGTCAAAGAGCAGCTGCGCGACCTCGACGATGACACCCGGCGCATCTCCTACAGCGTGATCGAATCACCGATGACCAACATGACCTCGCACCTGGCGACCATCTCCGTCGACGCCGAAGGCAGCGGCACCCACCTCACGTGGGAAGTGGAGGTCGAGCCCGACGACCTGCTCCCGCTCTTCTCGGGGATCTACGAGCAGTCGGTCGCCGCGCTCAAAGCGAAGTTCGAGAGCTAATCGAGCTGGAGATCGGCGGCCGAGATATCCGGCACCGCCATCTTCGCGAGCGCACCGCCGTCGGCGGGCAGGTTCACACCGGTCACGAACGCGGCCTCGTCCGACGCGAGGAAGAGCGCGACGTTCGCGATGTCTTCGGGCAACCCGAGCCTGGTGAGATGCAATGCTCGGGTCGCCGGTCCGATCACCGGGTGATCCATCATCTTGAACGCGCCGTCGCTGGTGAGCACCATCCCGCACACGATCGTGTTGACCCGAACCCCGTTTCCGGCCAACTCGACCGCGAGCGAACGGGTCAGCGCGTTGAGTGCACCCTTCGCCGCCGTATACGCGTCGATACCGGGGACCCCGCGCATTGCGGCGGCCGACGAGATGTTCACGATGGCGGGACCGTCGGCGTGCATCAGATGCGGGACCGCATGACGCGTGCACCACACGATCTGCTTCAGCGCGACCGTCATGATCGAATCCCACGCGTCGTCGGTGATCTCGCCGAGTGCGCGGTCACCGCGTCCGGGGCCGATGAGATCGGTCGGCGCGGCGTTGTTGACCAGCGTCGTGAGTCCGCCGTATTTCTGAACCGTGATCCCGATCGCGTGCTCGATGTCGGCCTCGCGCGCGAAGTCGGCGCGCACGTAGGTCGCCTCGCCACCCGCGGCGCGGATCTCCTCCTGCACCGCGTGACCACTCGTTTCGGTACGGCCGGTGACGACGACCTTCGCGCCCTCGGCCGCGAAGCGCGTCGCGATGGCCCGACCGATCCCGCGCGTCGAGCCGGTGACAAACGCAACCTTCCCGGCCATCCGGCGTCCCATGACCGGATGCTGTCACCGAACGCACCCGCGGGGCCAAGTTGATCGGGTCTCGCTTGACCGCTCGGTCAAGCGCGCATGACACTGCCGTCAGTGAGTGAGATCCGCACGAGATGACTTGGGAACCGGAGCTCGGTGAGCTCGAACGGCGCACCGCGCTCGCGCGGCAGATGGGCGGCGAAGAGAAGGTCGCCAAACATCACGCTCAGGGCAAGCTCACCGTGCGCGAACGCATCGACGCGTTGCTCGATCCCGACTCGTTCCACGAGATCGGCGCGCTCACCGGCCGGGCCACCTATGACGACGACGGCCAGATCGTCGACGTGACTCCTGCGAACTTCGTGATGGGCCGGGGCCGGATCAACGGGCGCGCCGTCGTCGTCGGCGGAGACGACTTCACCGTGCGGGGCGGCGCGGCCGACGCCTCGATCTTCCAGAAGCAGGTCCACGCCGAGCGCATGGCGCGGCGAGCTGCGCTTGCCGATCGTGCGCCTGGTCGACGGATCGGGCGGCGGCGGATCGGTGAAGTCGCTCGAAACCGAGCGGCGATCGTTCGTCCCGTTCAACCCGGGTTGGGAACACGTGGTCGCGAATCTCGCGACCGTGCCCGTCGTCTCGCTGTGTCTCGGGTCCGTGGCCGGGCTCGGCGCGGCGCGGGTGGTCACGAGTCACTACAGCGTCATGGTGAAAGGCAGCTCGCAGCTCTTCGTCGCGGGGCCGCCGGTCGTGAAACAGGTTGGCGAAGACGTCGACAAGGAGACGCTCGGCGGCAGCGCGATCCATACACGCAACGGCGCCGTCGACGACGAGGTCGACGACGAGCCGGCTGCGTTCGCTCGCGCTCGCCAGTTCCTCTCGTACTTGCCGTCATCGGTCGACGAGCTCCCGCCGCGGGCGGCGAGCGACGACGATCCCGAACGCCGGGACCCGGCACTGCTCTCTGCGATCCCGCGCGAGCGGCGCAAGGTCTACAAGGTCCGGTCGATCATCGAATCGCTGGTCGACGCGGGATCGTGGTTGGAGATGGGGCGCCTCAACGGCCGCTCCGCGGTTACCGGCCTCGCGCGCCTCGACGGCTGGCCGGTCGCAATCCTCGCCAACGATCCCTACTTCTACGCCGGTGGCTGGACGGCGCGCGCGTCGGAAAAAGTCGAGCGCTTCGTCGATCTCGCCGACACGTTCCACCTTCCCGTCGTCCATCTCGTCGACAATCCCGGATTCGTGATCGGCACCCAAGCCGAACAGGATGCGACGATCCGTGCCGGCGCACGCGCGCTCGCGGCGGTGTACCAGGCGTCGGTGCCGTGGTGTTCGGTGATCTTGCGCAAGGTCTACGGCGTGGCCGGCGCCGCGCATCAGGACGCGTCGCGTTTCTCGTATCGCCTCGCGTGGCCGTCGGGGAACTGGGGCAGCCTTCCGCTCGAAGGCGGCATCGAAGCCGCGTACAAAGCGCAGCTCGAAGCGGCTGACGATCCGGCCGCGCTGCGCGCCGAGATCGAAGCGAAGCTCGCAAGCCGGCAGTCGCCGTTCAAGACCGCGGAGGCATTCCTCGTCGAGGAGATCATCGACCCGCGTGACACCCGCCCCATGCTGTGCGAGTTCGCAAACCTCGCGGCGCCGCTCCGCACGGCCGGACCTACGGCAAGAGGCTTGCGTCCGTAGCGAACTCGCCGCGCCGACTCCTACACTCAGAGATATGGCGACGACGTTCTGGCCGAATGCCGAGCACTGGTCGTGCGAGATCCCGCTCGACACTCCCCACCCCCGCCTCGACGTGCTCGCCGAGCGCGGCTTCGTGCAACTCCGCGATCTGCCCGTTCGAGGTTCCGGCCCACGAGTATCTCGATCTCGAGTACATGGACTGGAAGAGCGGCGGCGACACCAACTTCGCGCCGATCGCGACCGCCGACGGTCAGCTCGATTGCCGCGGGTTCTGGAACAAGGGCGACGAGCGTCCCGACAAGGGCGCGCGGTTCACGTCGAACGCGTCGATCTGCCCGACGCTGGTAGAGCAGGTGAAGGAGGTCGGCGCCGATTTCGGACGGGTGCGCACGATCAAGCTCGAGCCCCAAGATCACGACACCGCGTTCCGCAGCTTCCACCGTGACGACAACAACCGCTTCAATCCGCCCGACCAGGGTTGGGTCGTGCGGAGTTGGTTGGAGCTCACCGACTTTCCCGAGAGCTACATGCTGTTGATGGACACGGGACCCGACGGTTTGCCCGATCCCGCGACCGAAGTGCGACTGTCGCTGCATCGCGGCGCGCGCTTCCTGCTCGACACGCAACGGCTGTGGCACGTGGTCGTGCACAACGGCAACGCGCCGCGCTACGCGTTGATCTCGAGCTTCGAAAGCGGGCCTGCGCTCGGACGCGTGGGTGCAGTCGCAACTGCCGTAGTTCGGGTTAGGCGAGACCTTGCGCGAGCGCGGCGTTGAAGCGCGCGGGCGACTCGACCATCGGGTAATGACCCACACCGTCGAGGCGCGTCGTCGTCGCGTCGGCGCGCCGCTCGGCAAGTCGCTCGGCCATCGGCCAGACCGCGATCGGATCGAGATCGCCCCAGATGATGTGGAGCGGCGCGGGATGCGTTTCGATCGCGCCCGTCCATCGCCCTTCGTGCACCCGCCGCTCTTCGATGTAGCGAATGATGCGCGGGAGCACCCGACCGCCACCGCCCCGGATCACGAGCTCGGCCATCGCCGCGAGCTCATCGGGGTCGACCGCCGATTCGGGCGCGAACGTGACGTGCAGCCCGGCGGCGGTGCCGTCGGCGTTGAGACCCGAGCCTTCGGGCAGCGCCTCGTCGGGCAGGCCGAGGAGGAACTTCTGCCCGTCACTGAGCTGTACGAGGTCCATGTAGATGGAGCCGTTGGTGATGACGCGTCGTGTGACGTGGAACCCGAGCGTGCCGTCGATCTCGCGGGCGAGGATCTCGCCACCGATCGAGTCGCCCACGTCGTGGGTGACCAACGCGACGTCGGTGAGACCGACCTCACGTGCGCACGCCTCGACGATGTCGGCTTGGGCAAAGAGCGAGTACTTCATGTCGGGCTTGTCGGAGAAGCCATAGCCCGGGTAGTCGAGCAATACGACGCGTCGCCGCGCACGCAGTACGTCGAGCGCGAGCCGCCAGTCGAAGGTCGACGTAGGAAAGCCGTGCAACACGAGCACAGGTTCGGCTTCCTCGTGTACCGCGGGTACGTCGACCACGAACACGTCGTGCCCGAGGAGCGATCGCATCGCGCCCCGCAGCGAACCAATCATCGATGAGCGTCACGCGGCGAACATGCCATGCTGGCCGCGATGACGCAACCACTGACCTCCATGATTCCGGGGCCGGTCGGCGCGCTTGCCGTGTACGAGTGGGCCGCGCCGGGAGAGAATGCGAACGGCACACCGATCCTGCTCGCCCATCCGACCGGGTTTCATGGCCGGGTCTGGGCGCCGGTCGCCGAGCGACTCGTCGCGCGCAGGGCATCGGGTCTGGTCGCTCGACTTCCGCGGGCACGGCGACAGCGACGCGCCCCATGTAAACGGCGAACGACTATTCGTGGGACGGTTTCGCAAGCGACGCGCTCGCCGTGATCGACCATCTCGGACTCGCGGGCGATCCCGCGTTGCTCGCGGCCGGGCACTCCAAAGGTGCGGCCGCGCTGCTGCTCGGCGAGGCCCGCCGGCCCGGTACCTACCCGCGCATCTGGGCGTTCGAGCCGATCATGTTCCCGACCGAGCCACGTTCCGTTCGGTGGCGTGGCGCCCGACGAGTTCCCGACTGGCGCGCAGCGCGCGCCGCCGGCGCAACGAGTGGGCCTCGATCGAGGAAGCGTACGAGGCGTATTCGTCGAAACCGCCACTCAACGTGATGGCGCCGGAGTCGCTGCGTGCGTACGTCGAATACGGGCTCCGCGACCGCGGCGACGGCGTGTTCGAGTTGAAGTGCGCGCCCGAAGCCGAAGCCGCGACCTACTCGAATGCGCCCACGAACGGCGCATGGGCGGTGCTGCCCGAGGTGAACGCCAAGGTCGCTTGTCGCGTGCGGTGCCGACGTCGACCGACATCGGCCCGCCCCTCGCGGCGCGGATCGTGGAACGGCTTCCCCACGGCACGCTCGAGGTGTGGCCCGACTGCGGGCACTTCGGCCCACAGCAGTATCCCGACGTGTGCGCCGACTCGATCCGCCGCCTCGCGGGTGAGGCGATGAGCTAGGCCTTCTTCAAATCGGCGATCGCGGCGGCCCACTGCTCGGGCTCGGCGCGGTACGGCGCGTAGAACGAGCAGCGATCGACCACACCCGCGTAGCGCTTCTTCAACTCGGCGCCGATCTGGTCGGGCTCGGCGACAACCGCGAACACGTTGAGCACGTCGTCGTCGATGAGCTCGCCCATCTTCACCCACTCACCCTGCTTCGACAGGCTGTTGAGCTCGGGCTGGAGATCGCCCCAACCGTGCAACTCGAGCACCGGTCGGTACGCGGGCGTGGAGCCGTAGAACGCGATCTGTTGCTGCACGCCCTTCTTGGCGGCCGCGAACTCCTCTTCGTTCGTACCGCTCACGACGAACAGCGGACCCGAGATCTCGAAGTCGGAACGGGAGCGGCCGGCCTTGGCGAGACCACGCTCGATCGCGGGCACGGTCACCTCGCGCACATAGCGCTCGGTGGTGAAGCCATGGATGATCACGCCGTCGGCAACTTCGCCACCGACCTCGGTCATCAACGAGCCGACCGCGGCGAGGAAGACCTTGGGCGGTCCGTACTTGTTCGGACCGGGATTGAAGAACGGTGTCATCAAGGTGTGCGTGTAGAAGTCGCCCTTGAAGTCGAGCTTGGTGCCCTCGTTCCACGAGCTCCAGATCGCACGTAGCGCGAGGATGTACTCGCGCATGCGCGGCGCCGGGTGCGACCACGGCATCGAGAACCGGCGCTCGATATGCGGCTTGATCTGCGAGCCCAGGCCGAGAAAGAAACGCCCTTTCGAGTGCCGCTGGAGGTCGTTGGCCGTGTACGCGGTGAGCATCGGCGTGCGCGCGAACGCGACGGCGATCCCCGTGCCGAGCTCGATGCGCGAGGTGTGCTCGGCCGCGATCACCAGCGGCAGGAACGGGTCACTCCCCGTCTCCGCGGTGATCAGGCCGTCGTAGCCGATGTCTTCCAGTTCGCGCGCCCGAGTCGCGATGTCTTCGAGCGCACCCGCCATGATTCCCGTGTCGACCTTCATGGTCGCTGACCCTACTTTGGGCATCGGATACCGGGCACGCCGACAATCCCGTCGGAGTAGACAATCGGTATGGAACTGCGACTGCGGCCGTTGCGAGTCGAAGACGAAGCCGAGTTCGCAGCAATCCACGCCGCGATGGAAGCCGAGAACTTCCCGTTCGGTCTGGGCTACGAGCCGGGGATGCCGTGGGAGGCGTACCTCGCGCATCGGGCCGATCAGCGCGCCGGCATCGATCTTCCCGAAGGATTCGTGGCGAACACGTTCCTGATTGCCGATGTCGATGGACACATCGTCGGCCGCACGTCGATCCGGCACGAGCTCAACGAGTTCCTCGCACGCGAGGGCGGGCACATCGGCTACGCGGTTGCGCCGCAGTGCCGACGACGCGGCTACGCAACCGAGATCCTGCGCCAGAGTCTCGTCGATCATTCGATCGCTCGGGGTCGACCGCGTGCTGATCACGTGCGACGACGACAACGTCGGATCGGCAGCGGTCATCGAACGCGGCGGCGGCGTGTTCGATTCGCTGACCGACAATCGAGACGGTGACGTGCCCAAACGCCGCTACTGGATCGACTGACTACGCGCAACTGATAGCAGGGGGTCCGTCGCACGGAAGTGCGGGTTGTAGATGAAGCCGACGATGGCGCCCTGCGGCGTGCGGACCGTCGCGGTCACGATGTCCTCGCCCACGTTCGACTCGGCGACATGCTCGGTCGCGCCCGCTGCCATCGCGGCGGCAACCGCGGCGCTCACATCGGGGACACCCCAATAGATAAGCGCGCCGTCGGCGGGGTTGCCGTCGGGCAGGAGTCCGAGCTCGTAGCCGCCGACTTCGTAACCGACATAGAACGGTTCGTCGAAGTACGGGCCGGTTCCGATCAAGCCGTCCACCAGGCTTTGGCGGCTTCGAGATCGGGCGCGGGATAGATGACGGTGCGAAGGCCGAACAGCGGAGTACTCATCGCGCGATTCTCGCAGAAACGAGCCGGCGCAGTGGTCACGCGTCGCGATGCGCGAACCGATTCGTAGCAGTGAGGATCGCATGCGATCGTCGACGGGTGGCCCGCACCGTGGCCTGCGTCGTCGACGATGAGGAGCTCGGATCCGGGCCATGCCTGCGCGAGATTCCACGCGACGTCGAGCGGGCTGCTGATGTCGAGATGACCGTGGATCAGGACACCGGGGATGCCGGCCAGGCGCTTCGCATCGCGTCAGGAGCTGGCCGTCTTCGAGGAACGCGGCGTTGCTCCAGTAGTGCGTGACCAACCGTGCGAAGCACATGCGGAAGCGCGGGTCGTCATAGCGCGGGTCGTGATGATGGCCGGTGTAGGTGCCGACGTGGGTGTCTTCCCATTCGCACCACGCGAGCGCCGCGCCGTTCACGCGTCGTCGCATCGGACGACGCGAGCAGCGAGGCGTACGCGGCGGAGAGATCGCCGTCACGATCGGCTTCGGGTACCGCGTCTCGGAAGCGTGACCACTCCTCCGGGAAAGATGCGGCCCATCGCCCGAGTCACCCACTCGACCTCGGCGTGGGTCGTGTTCGTGACGCTCACGAGAATCATCTCGGTGATGCGTTCCGGGTGGGCCTCGCGCGTACGCGAGCCCGAGGGTGCATCCCCACGATCCGCCCCAGGCCAACCAGCGGTCGATGCCGAAATGCGGTCGGATGCGCTCACAGTCGGCAATCAGCTGTGCGGTCGTGTTGGTCGCGGATCAACCTCGGGATCGCTCGCATTCGGCGTGCTGCGCCCGCAGTTGCGCTGATCGAACTGCACGAGGCGGTAGGCGTCAGGATCGAAGAGGCGCCGCAGCGTGCGGCGAGCTCCCGGAGCCCGGACCGCCGTGGAGCACCACCGCGGGCTTCCCTTCGGGATTGCCGCTCAGCTCCCAATACAGCAGGTGCCCGTCGCCCACATCGAGCATCCCCTGGTCGTAGGGCTCGATCGTCGGGAAACACGTTCATCAGGCCATCGTTGCACCCGACTCGGTCCCCGTGAGTGTCTCAGGGCGGTTGTATCGTCGCTATATGCCTGATGCTCTCCCGATGCCGCGATCACTGTCGCCGAGCTCGATGAGCACGTTCACGAGCTGTCCGCTGTCGTTCCGGTTCTCGCTACATCGAACGGCTCCCCGAAGCGCCCTCGGCGCCCGCGAGCAAGGGCACCCTCGTTCACCTGGCGCTCCAGCACCTGATGTGGCGGCCGCCGGCAGAGCGCACGATCGAAAACGGCATCCTCGACCTCGCCCGCGCGGTGGAGGAGGTCGCGACCGATCCCGAGTTCGCACATCTCGAGCTCAGCGATGAGGAGTGGGCCGGATTCCACGCCGACGCCGAGGTGCTGCTCCGCCGGTACTTCGAGATCGAGGATCCCACGCAGATCACCGTGCTCGGTGTGGAGCTCCGCGTCACCGCCGAGACGGCCGATGGCGTGGTCATCCGCGGCATCATCGACCGGCTCGAGCTCGATGCCGACGGTGAGCTCGTGGTCACCGACTACAAGACGGGTCGCGAGCCCGGCCAAGGTTGGGAACAGCAGAGCCTCGCCGGCGTGCACATCTACTCACTGCTGTGCGAGAAGATGCTCGGGCGCCGGCCGAAGAAGGTGCAGCTCCTCTACCTGTCGAAGCCGGAGCGGATCATCACCTACCCGACCGACCAGTCGGTGCGTGGCGTCGAGCTCAAGTCGGGTGCGGTCATGAAGGCGGTACGCAGCGCGTGTGCCCGGGCCGATTTCCGTCCCCGCGCGTCGGCGCTCTGCGCCTACTGCTCGTTCCGCGAGTTCTGCCCCGAGTACGGCGGCGATCCGAGCCAGGCCGCGCCGGTGATGCTCGCCCGGCAAGCGGAACGCGAAGGTCGTCCGCAGCTTCCGCTCGTCATCGTCTGACGCCGCAACCGATGCCCATTCGATCATTCGGCCGACTCTCGAGCCGATGTCCACGCCTGATCGCGAAACGATCGTGGAGTTCGACCGCGCCGTCGATCGCGCCATGGATCGGGTTCGGAGCCCCGCGGTCGACGGCATCGTCTACCGCTTGTCGAGTGCGGCCGATCACAGCCTCCTCTGGCATGTGTGCGGGCGCGGCCACCGCGATCGCACGCGGCGACGACGTCGGGTTCGCGGTTCGCTTCATGGGCGCGATGGGCCTCGAGTCGTTGCTCACCAACGGCGTGGTGAAGACCGCGTTCCAGCGGGTGCGACCGGCGCGCGTACGAAGACATCGCGTTCAGCCACGGACTGCACCGCCCGATCACGAGCTCGTTCCCTTCCGGGCACGCGACGGCCGCGTTCTGCGCGGCCCGGCTGCTCGGCGGCGGGCCCGGTTGGTACGCGCTCGCCACTGCGGTGGCGGGCACACGCGTCTACGTGCGCCTGCACCACGCATCGGACGTCGCCGCCGGCGCGGCCTTCGGCCTGGTGCTCGGGAGCGCGCTCCGCCGGTTCGTCCGCTAGCGCGCCGCGGGTTGGTCCGGCGGCGTCTCGCATTTCCGCGCCAATACAGGGAATGATGGTGCCGACGCCCCGGTTGGCATCGAACCGACTGTTTCGGCCGACGTTCCGTTTTGCCGGACATTTGCCGGATCATTTGGAGGTCCCGTGACCCACCAGTTCGCAGTGAGCTTCGATTACCGCTGCCCCTTCGCTCGCAACGGCCACGAGGCGGTCGTCGCCGGACTCCGCGAAGGCCGGGATTGGGACGTCCGCTTCCTTCCGTTCTCGCTCGACCAGGTGCACGTCGAGGAGGGCGAACCGCCGGTCTGGGAACGTGATCCCGACGAGTGGGGTACCGGCGTGCTCGCGCTCCTCTGGGGCATCGCGATCCGCGACTCCTTCGCCGACAAGTTCCTCGACTGGCACATCGCCGCGTTCTCGGCCCGCCACGAGCAGGGCGCCAAGATCGCCAAGGAAGCAAGTGCTGCGCGAGATCGCAACGTCGGTAGGCCTCGACGCCGACGCGGTCGCCGCCGAGGTCGCCTCGGGCCGGCCGCTCAAGGTCCTCGCCGAAGAGCACACCGAAGCCGACAAGCGCTGGAATGTGTTCGGCGTCCCCACGTTCATCGTCGGCGAGCGCGCCGCGTTCGTACGCGTGATGGACCGCGACAACGCCACCGACGTCGACCGGGTGCTCGATCTGCTCGAGTGGACCGACCTCAACGAGTTCAAGCACACCAGCGTCCCCCGGTAGTACTCGTGTGGCGGGGTGCTTCTGCGCCTCGAGAAGAGCGGGTCAGATCTCGTGTCTGCGTTCCGCCTCGTGTCCACGTCGAACACCGCGGCGAACGGCAACGATGAAGAAGACGACGAAGCCGACCGCGACCAGCAAGGCAAGCAGCCCAACAAGCACGGCGGTCTCTTCCCAAGGCACCGTCAGACCTTAGCGACGGGTGCTCTCGGAGCAGGTGGGTTTCGTCGCCTTGCGTTCGCCCGGCGGGCTTGAGAGGTTGCTGCCTGACCACGCGTGATGGGAGGAAGTCCGATTATCGGCACCGTTGTAGTCGTCATCATCGTCACCGTTGTGGGCGGGTTTCTCGGCTGGTGCTGGTACATCTGGCAATGGCAAGACGTTGACAGACCGCAGCTACCAGTTGTGTACAAGTGGGGTCGCATCCGATTGGTAGTGATGCTCGTTGTCGGCATTGCGGTCTTTGCGGGAGTGGCATGGTTGGCGAGCGGGCCGCACTAGCCACAAGCTGCGCTACCACGTGGTGGACGCGCTGTACGCCCGCTGTGCTCAGGCAACCGTGCGAGTCGAGAAATCTGTCGAACACAGGGCTCCTTTCGCGCACCGCGCCGCGGATGCGGCTTAGCCTGCTCTCGTGCGCATGTCGGACACGGAAGCGATCATGTGGGCGGTCGAGAAGGACCCCGCGCTTCGCTCCGACTTCTGCAATCTGACGATCCTCGAATCGCCACCTGACGCGGAGCGGCTGCGAAACACGATGGCGCGGGCCGTCGCCGCGATCCCCCGCCTGGCTCAGCGCGTGGTCGGCGCTCCGTTGCGGATGGTCCCGCCCGCGTTCGCCGACGACCCCACCTTCGATCTCTCCGCGCACGTCCGCCGCATGGCGCTCCCCGGCGATGGAAGTGATCGCGCACTGCTCGACCTCTGCGGTTCGCTCGCCGAACAACCGCTCGACCGGGCCCGTCCGCTGTGGGAGTTCACGGTCATCGAAGGACTCGACACGGTCGCGCCGCGCTGCTCCAAAAGGTGCATCACACGATCACCGACGGGGTCGGCGGGCTCAAGCTCTCCCTCGCGTTCATCGACTTCGATCCCGACGCGCGACCGGCGCCGATACCCACGGTCGACGACGAAGAGCGCGCCCGACCACGACGCTCCGCACGACACGCCGATGAACGTGACCCGCCGCGCGCTCGCCGATCTCGCGGCGCGTAACGGCCGCGTCGCCGCGGCACTCGTCGGCGGAACCGGCCGCGTCCTCACCCACCCGACCGGCCTCCCCGTCCGCGTCATCGACGCGGTGCGACTCCTCCGTTCGCTCCAGCGTCAGCTGCTCTCCACCGAACCGGCGCGCTCCGACGTGATGCGCGCCCGTTCGCTCACGCCGGTACTTCGAGATGTACTCCGTGTCGCTGCCCGCAGTGCAGAGCGCGGCCAAGACGCTGGGTGGCAGCGTCAACGACCTGTACATCGCCGGACTGCTCGGCGCGCTCGGCCGCTATCACGAGCACCTCGGCAGCGAGGTCGGCGAGCTCCGGCTCGCGATGCCGATCAGCACCCGCAACCCGGGCGACGAGGCCGCCAACCGCTTCGTCCCCGCGCGACTCTCGGTACCGATTCAGCCCGTCGACGATCCCCAGGCGCTGTTCACCGACGTGAAGACCCGCTTGGCCGCGGCCAGAAACGAGGCCGCGATCGGCGTGGCCGAGAACCTCGCGGTGTTGCTGACCGGGCTGCCTACGTCGTTCCTCGTCGCGATGCGCGCGCGAGACGCGCACCACCGACTTCGCCGCCACCAATCTGCGCGGCAGCCCGTTGCCGCTCTACATCGCCGGCTCGCGCGTCCTCGCGAGCTTCGGGTACGGACCGCGCACCGGTACCGCGCTCAACGCCACGATCATGAGCTACTGCGAAGACCTGCACCTCGGGTTGAACATCGACCCCGCGGCGATCACCGACACGAAGGCGTTCATGAGCGACATCGACGCGTCGTTCGACACCTTCCTCGCGTTTTCCTAGACCCGCATACCGCTAGGGGCGCACGCGGGGGCCGTCGCCTTCGATGACTTCGAGCCATTCGGCGAAGAGCGGATCGCGCCAACGGCGGTGCCGGCAGTGCGTGGCGAGATCGATCACATAGAGGTGCAGCGTCGGAGCTTCGTCGGCGAGGTCGATGAGGTCGCCGGCGCGGGTGTGGAGACCCGCGTCACCGTCGAGCAGGTCGACCAGCGCTACTGCGGCGATCACCCGGGAGCGACACTGGCCACACGCCGACACGGTGGCCTGTTCGAGCGACGAGGTCATCGCGAACAGCGCGTCGGCCTCGCCCGGATCGAGGTCGACCCGGTGACCGTCGTCGTCCACTATCCGCACGGCACTGGCCACACAGCGGAAGGTAGCCGTGCCGTAAGGTCCCGGGCCTTGAAGGCAGCAACTATCAACGACGGCCGGATCGAGGTCGTCGACCGCCCGACTCCGGCACCGGTCGACGATCAGGTGCTCGTGCGTGTGCACGGCGCCGGGCTGAACCGGGCCGACCTCCTCCAACTCGCCGGGAACTATCCGGCTCCGCCCGGCTCGCCGCCCGACATCCCGGGCCTCGAGTTCTCCGGGATCGCCGAGGCGTGCGGACCGGCCGCGACCGGAGTGACGCCCGGCGCCCGCGTGTTCGGGATCGCCGGCGGTGGCGCGCACGCCGAGTACATCGTCGTTCCGGCGGCGCAGTGCGCGGCCCTCCCCGACGGCCTCGACCTCCTCACGATGGGCGGCGCGCCCGAAGCGTTCGTGACCGCGCATGACGCACTGGTCACTCGGGCCGGCTTGCAGGCCGGCGAGTGGGTGCTCGTGCATGCCGTCGGTTCCGGTGTCGGCACCGCCGCGCTCCAACTCGCGACCGCGCTCGGCGCGCGCGTCATCGGCACCGCGCGCACCCAGTCGAAGCTCGACCGCTGCAAGGAGCTCGGTCTCGTGCACGCGATCGTGCCAACCCTGAAAGATGAGGAGCTCGACGTCGACGCGCTGGCGTGGAGCATCGTCGAAGCAACCGAGGGCGGGGTGAACGTCACCATCGATCTCGCCGGTGGCGCCTACGCGGAGGTCGACATCGCGGCCGCCGCGCTACAAGGCCGCATCGTGCTCGTCGGCACCGTCGCCGGCACTCGCGCCGCGCTCCCGATCCACATCACCATGGCCAAGCGACTCTCGATCTACGGAACCGTGTTGCGCGCCCGCAATGCGCAGGAGAAGGCGGCGGCGACCACGGCGTTCGTCCGCGACGTCGTCCCACTACTGGCCGACGAACGCATCACGCCGATCGTCGACGAAGTGTTCCCGCTCGATCGCGCGGCCGAGGCCTATGAGCTGGTGCGGTCGGACAAGACCTTCGGCAAGGTCATCCTCGACTGCACGTAGCGCAATTCCATGGTCGGTCTCGCCCGGAGAGGCGGCTGCGCGTGCACGCGCGATCCTCGGTATCAGGAGAACGTGACGGTCAACTGCCGGGTCGGCACGCCGCCCGCGGTGAGCCCGTACCCGCGTTGCTGATCGAGTCCGATCACCCAGTTGAGCACGCCTTCGAAGTCGCCGGTCTCCACCACCGCGCGTACGTGCTTCGTTCCGGTCGGCGTGATGCTCTTCGATCCGGTGTAGGTCGGCGTGCCGGCCACGAAGTCGAATCCGTACGCGGGTTCGCACCTGATGGTGAGGAACGCGCTCCCGGCGACCGGCACCGGCTTGCCCGATCCGTCTTGCACGAACGGGCCGGGCTTGTACTCGGCCTTGCAGCTCGGCACCGCCGTACCCGACTTCTCGAATGTGAACGTGACGCTGTCACGACAACCGGACGTCGTGACCCCGACCTTGGTGAGCAGGGCCGCGGGCTGACCGGCCACGGTGCTCGCGGCGATGGTCGAGCCGGAGTTCGGGCAGGCGACACCCGTCGTTGTCGTCACCGCCGTCACCACCGGCGCTTTGGTGGTCGTCGTCGCCGCGGTGACCGGCGTGCTGGTGGTGCTCGCGGTCGTGGTCGTCGTGGTCGGGGTTGCGTCCTTCTTGTCGCTCCCGCACGCACTCAGCACGAACGCGAGGCACGACACGGCGATGACGATTCGGCGCATCCGTGCATCATGGCACCGGCGACCACGCACGCAGGGTCCCCCGGTACGATCCAGGCCCACACCAGAACCGGTACCCGGAAACCGCCAGCCAGAACCGGCAGAACGAGGAGCTCACGTTGGGAACGATCGCCGACCAAGACGTCGTCATCGTCGAAGCCGCCCGCTCGCCGCTCGGACGGCGCAACGGCGGACTCGCGACCGTCCACCCCGTCGACCTGCTCGCGACGGTGCAGCGCACCGTCATCGAACGATCGGGCATCGACCCCGCGCTCGTGGGCCAGGTGTTCGGCGGCTGCGTGAGCCAGGTCGGAGAGCAGACGTTCAACATCGCGCGCAACGCGTGGCTCAGCGCGGGCCTCCCGATGGAGGTCGCCGGCAGCACGATCGACGCGCAGTGCGGATCCTCGCAACAGGCGACCAACGTGGCCGCGGCCATGGTGAAGTCGGGCGTCGTCGACGTCGCGATGGCGTGCGGGGTCGAGTCGATGAGCCGCATCCCGCTCGGCGCGGCAACCCGCGGCGACTTCGGTCGTCCCACCACCGCTTCGTACCGCGAGCACTACGAGCTCACGTCGCAGTTCGAGGGCGCGGAGCGCATCGCCGACAAGTGGGGCATCACCCGCTCCGACACCGACCAGTTCGGCCTCGAATCGCAGGTACGCGCCCAGCGCGCGTGGGCCGAGGGCCGGTTCGAGCGCGAAGTCGTACCGATCGACGCGCCCGACGTCGGTGAAGACGGCAAGCCCACCGGCACGACCCATCACGTCGCGCGTGACGAAGGTCTTCGGGAGACCTCACTCGAGGCGCTGGCCAAGCTCAAGCCCGTCGCCCGCGAGAACGGCGTGCACACCGCGGGAACCTCGTCACAGATCACCGACGGCGCGGCCGCGGTTCTCCTCACCACCGCCGCCCGCGCCCGTGAGCTCGGACTGAAGGTTCGAGCGCGCGTCGTCGACCAGTGCCTCGTCGGCGTCGACCCGGTGCTCATGCTCACCGGTCCGATCGATGCAACCCGGAAGTTGTTCGACCGCACCGGCCTCACGATGGACGACATCGACGTGACCGAGATCAACGAGGCGTTCGCGTCGGTGGTGCTCGCATGGGAACGCGAGCTGAAGCCCGACATGGCACGCGTGAACATCAACGGCGGCGCGATCGCGCTCGGACACCCCGTCGGTGCGACCGGTGCCCGGTTGATCACGACCGCGTTGCACGAGCTCGAGCGTTCCGACTCGGAGCGCGCGCTGATCACGATGTGCTGCGGTGGCGGACTCGGTACCGGCACCATTCTCGAGCGCGGGTAGTCGCGGCGGGCGCGTCGTGGAATCGGTCCCCGGACTCGAGCCCGACGAGCGCGTCCTCGTCCGCGCGCCCGCCAGCTTCCGGGGCGCGGCCTCGGCCAGCGTCCGCTCCACGTTCGCGCTCGGATCGCGCGCGCCCGCCGGCAGGCGCACTTCGCCTGGTGTTCGCACGCGGAATCGATAGGTTTCCCGGCGGCCGGTCCCGAGATGTGGTTGGGCCTCACCGAGTCGCGCATCATCGTGTGGGGCACCACCTTCATGTTGAGCCGGCCCGGCGCGGTCAAGGGCGTGGTCCCGGTTACCGAGGTCGCCGACGTCGCGATCACGCGCCATGGTCTGGTGACGGGCGTCGCGGTCGCGATGAAGACCGGGCAGTTCGTCGAAGTCGAGGCGATGCGCGGCCGCCGGCTGCGCCGCTTCGCCGCGTTGCTACGCGAAGCCGTCGAGGCGGGCCGGCGGTAGCGTCGCCGCATGACGACCTTCGGATACCAGATCCCCGGATTCCGCCACGCGGGATCGACCGACGCCGAGATGTTCGACAACACCGTCGCGCACGCGCAGGCGGCGGAGGCGGGCGGTTTCGAATCGGTCTGGGTGATGGACCATTTCTGGCAGTTGCCGATGCTCGGTGGCCCCGACGAGCCGATCCTCGAGGCGTACACGCTGCTCGGCGCGCTCGCGGCTCGCACCGAACGCGTACAGCTCGGGACCCTCGTGACCGGTGTGACGTATCGCAATCCCGCCCTGCTCGCGAAGATCGTCACCACGCTCGACATCATCTCCAAGGGCCGGGCGATCCTCGGGATCGGCGCCGCCTGGTACGAGCCCGAGCACATCGGTTTCGATTTCGATTTCCCCCGCGCCGGCGAGCGGCTCGACCGGCTCGAAGAAGCCGTGCAGATCTGCCGGGCGATGTTCCGCGACGACCACCAGACGTTCAAGGGGCGCTATTTCTCGATCAACGACGCGCGCAACGTGCCGAAGCCGATCCAACCGGGCGGCCCGCCGATCATGATCGGCGGCGGTGGCGAGAAGCGGACGCTCCGGCTCGTCGCGCAGTACGCCGACATGTGCAACGTGTCGGGCGGACCCGCGATGATCGCCCACAAGCTCGACGTGCTGCGCACGCACTGCAATGTCGTCGGGCGCGATCCGGCGGAGATCACGACCACCCGGCTCGGGACGCTCGTGCTCACCAACGACGCGGCCGAGACCGCGGGCACGACCGAGTTCCTCCGCGGGCTGGCCGGGGCCGAGCTCGACGAGCAGTTCGTGATCGGTGAACCCGACGAGATCGTGGCGAAGGTCGGCACACTCATCGACGCGGGCCTCGACTGCCTCATCTTCAACATGCCGCTGTCGCAACCCGACGCCGTCGAGCGGGCCGGAAAACTTCTTACCTCGACGTTCTCCTAGGCTGCAGTCGTGCCTCCTACGCTTGCGGAACGGCTCGGTTATGCGCCCGATCGCGCGCCTGCTGATCTTCAACTGCGACGACCTCGGCTCGACCCGGGCCGCCAACGTCGCGATCTACGAAGCACTACGAGACGGCCTCGCGACCACCGCGACGATCATGGTGCCGTGCCCGTGGGCGCGTGACGCGGCCGCGATGTACCGCGGCGAAGACGTCGGCGTGCACCTCACGCTCAACTCCGAGTGGAGCAACTACCGCTGGGGACCCATCACCCACTCGCCGAGCCTGCTCGACGGCGACGGTGGATTCCCGCGCACGGTCGAAGACGTGTGGGATCACGCCGACCTCGACGAGGTGCGCAAGGAATGTCGGGCCCAGGTCGAACGCGCCATCTACTGGGGCTTCGACGTGACGCACCTCGATAGTCACATGGGCACGATGCAACTTCGGCCCGCGTTCTTCGACGTATACCTCGAGACCGCGCTCGACTTCGGCCTTCCGCTGCGCATGGCGCCCGCGGCCGCCGAGCGCCTGATCGGGTTCCCGTACCGCAAGGTCGCCGAGCGCGAGGGCGTCGTGTTCCCCGATCACTTCGTCTACACGAACGTCGGTTCACGGATGCAGATCGAAGCCGCGGTGAAATCGCTCTCGCCGGGGGTAACCGAGATCTACGTGCACCCCGCGGTCGACACCGACGAGCTCCGCGCATCGCATCCCGACTGGGAGATGCGCATCGACGACTACACGCTGGTCACCAAAGACGAAGCGTTCGCCGATTCGATCGCCGAAGCCGGTGCGACGCTGATCAGCTATCGAGCGCTCCGCGATCTCCAGCGCAGCGAGCAACGCGCCGCGGTCTAGCCGGTGACCCCCGACGCGCTCGCGGCGTTGTGCTCCGCCGCGATGCCCGAGGAGAAGCTGACCGTCGGCGAGCTCACGCACCTCTGCTTCGGCGCGAACGACGCGAGCCCGGATGGGGCGCGCTCCCCGACGAGATCTTCGGCGACGAGCACGGCGCCGCGGTCATGCAGACGCAGCGCTTCGGTGATCACGTCGCCGCGTGGCTCGTGCTCGTGGTCGTACACCCCGATCGTCAGTCGACCGGTCTGGGCAAAGAGCTCGTCAGCGCAGTGATCGAACGCGCGCGCGAGATCGGCGCGGCCGACCTGCTCCTCGCCAGCGCGATCCCCCGCTATCTCTGGCCCGGCGTCGACACCGCCAACACCCGCGCCGGCATGCTGCTCGAGACGCTCGGCTTCGAGCGTGACTGGGTCGGCACCAATATGACGATCGACGCGGCGTTTCGCCGCACTCCCCCGCCCGGCGTGACTGTCGAACGCGAGACCGGCTCGGGCGCGCACGACGTTCGCGGCCGTCGCGTATCCGTACTGGGTGCCGGAGCTCGATCGCGCCGTCGGTCTCGGCACTGCGTTCGCGGCGCGCAACGCCGACGGCGCCACGATCGCGTTCGCGTGTCACTCGGTGAACCGCGCGGGTTGGATCGGCCCGATGGCCACCGACCCGACGCTCCAACACGGCGGCGTCGGTTCGGCGGTACTGGCCGCGGTGTGCGCCGACCTCGACCGCATCGGTCTCGCGAGCGGCGAGATCTCATGGGTCAGCAATCTGCGCTTCTACGGCAAGTGCGGCGCGCGTGTCTCACGTGTGTTCCTCGGCGGTCGCTTGAAGCTCGCGACGACGAGCGAATAGCGCGGCTCAGGGCGCGGTGGCGGTCACGCTCACCGTCGTCCTGCTGCCGGTGGTGTTGTGCTCGACGGCAACGCCGACAAATCCGTGTTCGCGGCAGCGGTCCGCGAACGAGTCGGCCTGCGCGTCGGTCCATCCGTGGCCACCCAAACCCGAAGCTCCCGGCCGGGTGCGGCGCTCGATCGCAACCAGTCGCCCACCCGGCTCGAGCACTCGGCGGGCCTCCAGAATTCCGGCATCGACATCGGCCCAGTGATGCACCGTCGCGATCGACCACACGACCGCGGCGCTGGCGTCGGCGACCGGAAGCGCTTCCGCGACTCCTTCGACGTAGCGCACCGCTTGGGAACGTCGCGTCAGTAGTCGCGCGGCCCGCAACATGATCCGCGCCGGATCGACTCCCGTGACGCGTGCGCCCAAGCCCGCGGCGTACCGGGCGGCAACGCCGGGACCGCTGCCCACGTCGACCACGACGTCGCCGGTTTCGACGCCGCTCAGCCGCGTGGCCAGCCGGGCATCACCGTCGCGGCCCCGGATCATGCTGAGCGCGGCGACCAGTCCGGAAAGCCCCGAGAACCCGGGATAGTCGGCATGGTGGTTCGGTACGGGCGGCGTTTCGATCATTGATCCACCTTGACAGTTGAACCCGGCTTCAAGTCAAGTAGCGATATGCCCGAACCGCTGCTCACCATCGGCGAGGTCGCCCAACGCGCCGAAGTCGCGACCTCGACCATCCGTTACTACGAACGGCGCGGCCTTCTCGATGCCGACGCCCGGAAGTCAGGACAGCGCCGTTATCGCGACGCGAGTCTCCGGCGCCTGGTCTTCATCGGCATGCTCCAAGACGCGGGCCTGGCGCTCGACGACATCGACGGGATCTTGAACGCGGCCGACGTCGCCGAATGGAAAGCCATCGCCCGCCGACGACTCGAGGCACTCGACGACGAGATCGCGCGACTCAACCAAGCGCGCGACTATCTCGCGGGCGCGCTGCTCTGTCGGTACGACCACCCCGCGACGGAGTGCAAGATCATGGCCGGCGAGATCGACCGCCGCCTCGCGACCACCGATCGACCCGCGACCGATCGAACCGGCTAAGCGGGCAGTAGGTCGGCGACGTTGACCCGCGGCTTCGCGCCCGAAGTCAGCGGTAGGAACCGCAACAGGGTGCCGAAGTCGCCGCTCATCTTGACCTGACCGCGCATGAAGCCGACGGTGAGGTCGAGCGTCCCGTCGTGCAGCGCGGCCGCGTCGGCCGGCGTCGCGGTGAACGTCACGTCGGCGGGATCGCCGCGGCGCACCGTCGCCGCGTTCGACGACTTCGGCATCGGCAACCCGAGCCCAGCCGCGCGCCTGTTCCTTCTTGCCGGCGGCGACGACGAACTCGACGACAACCGGGTCGGCCGCGTCAGGCACGATCGACGGCTCCGGCGCGGAGGCCGGCGAACAGGTCGTCTTCGAACTCACCTTCGGGCACACCGTTGTCGACGAGCGAACGCACCAGCGTGAACTCTTCCCACGGGAAGACCTCGCGAAGAACGCTGTCGGGCAACCGCATCCAATGCCCTTCGGGATCGACCTGGGTGCGGTGCGCGAGCAACGACTCGCGCCGCTTGTACAGGAAGTCACCGACATCGATGAGCGTGGTGAACTCGTCTTTACGATCGGTGTCGAACCCGCGCTCGAACCACGACGTGTACGCGCTCTCCTCGCCGCGGTCGAGGTACGCCTGGTGCAACGCCTTCACCCGCGCGATCGACCACGACACGTAGTAGAGCTTCGACGGCTGCCACGGTTCGCCCGAGTCGGGAAACGCATCGGGATCGCCGGCGGCGTCGAAGGCCGGCCCGGAGATCTCGTGCACCCGGATGTGATCGGGGTGCGGATAGAAGTTCTGCTCGTCGCGGTAGGTGATGATCACCTGCGGCCGTTCGGCGCGGATGATGCGCACGAAGCGCTCCACTGCTTCGTCAAGCGGCGCGTTGGCGAAGTTGTCGGGACGGGCGTTCGTCTCGGTGTCGGGCATCCCGCTGTCGTGGTACCCGAGCATGTGCAGCGACGCGTACCCGAGCGCGTCGACACTGTTGCGGAGCTCGCCCATGCGAACCTCGAAGAGGTTGGCGCGCGTTTCCGGCGTGTCGACCGCGGGGTTGAGGATGTCGCCCGCTTCGCCACCCGTGCAACACACGAGCACGTTGCGCACACCCTCCGCCGCGTACTTGGCGGTGGTTCCCGCACCCTTCGATGCTTCGTCGTCGGGGTGCGCATGGACCTGGAGCAGGCAAAGACGATCAGCGTCGGGCACGCCGAAAAACTACCCGACCTCGCCGAGCGTCAAGTTCGCCCTGATGACACCGCCGATCCCGGTTGCAGGAGGTACACCTCGACCGATCCGATGCTGCGCAGGTCGAGCGGAGCCAGGGCCGTCCACGTGAACGACGGATCCCCGATCAGCTGGTCGTGCAACGCGTCCGACGCATAGATCTCGCCGGGTGGAACGACCTCGGTGAGACGGCTGGCGAGGTTCACCACCGGGCCGTAGAAGTCGCCGTCACGCGCGACGACCATCCCCGACGCCAGCCCGGTGCGGACGGGTGGCAGCCCGGCGCTCACGGCCGCGTCACGCAACGCGACCGCGATGTTGGCGACCGTCGCGGGCAGCCCGACGAACATCGCTTCGTCGCCGATGGTCTTGACGACGCGTGCGCCGTGCTCGGCGACGGTGTCGTACACGACCTCCTCCCACCGCGCGACGAAATCCCCGAGCATCTCGGAGTCGAGCTCCGCGCTGAGCGTCGTGTAGCCGGCGAGGTCGGCGAACCCGATCGCGATCTGGAGGTCGGGCGCGGCGTCGCGCGCGAAGCGCAGCCACAGTGCCGCTCGCAGATGCACCGTCGCCGAATAGGCGATCAGCCCGGCCAACTCCTCCGGATCGAAGGTGTCGACGAGCGCCGCCGCGATCGCTTCGTCGTCGATTCCCTGCGCTGCGCTGCTCGAGGACGAGCTCGCCGTAGTGCTCGGCGATCACCGACGCGATGCGCGCCATGGCCGAGCCGATCACACGCACCTGACGCAGCAGCGTCTCGAAGTCGGAACCGCGTGCCAGCGAACCGGCGAGCAGCCGTTGCGCGGCCTCGATGTCGGCGTCGGTGAATACCGCGAGACCGTCGGGCACATCGGGAAACCCGACCGCGCGCCACAAGCGACGAAGCTGGTCGGCGTCGAGCCCCGTACCCGCCGCGACATCGGCAACGTCGTGCGTCGGCCGGCCCGGCAGCACCAATGAGTCCAACGTCAACAGGGGTAGCCAACCCTCGCGCTCCGCGCGATCGACGTCATCCTCCGAAGCACCGGCGGCGAGCAGCAGGTTGCGCAGATCTGCATTCACGCGTGCATTGTTCCGCGTACGCGCTCGGAGCGCCCACAGGGTCCTTCGGTAGCCTCGGCGCCGATGATTTCCCCCGCGTCGGATACTGCCGCTCCCGACGCGGCCCTATCGCCCGACGCAAACAAGTCCCGCAGTGCGATCGGTCCCCGGCGCGTCGCCATTGCCGCGGGCGCGGTGATCGCGCTGTTGCTGATTGCACTCATCGCACTCACGGTGATCGAGCATCACAGCTACCGCGGCCGCGTTCTCCCGGGCGTGAAGCTCGACGGGGTGTCCGCGTCGGGTCGGAACGGTGTCGCGGTCTACGACGACGTGGCCCGGCTCGCAATGTCGTTGGAGAAGGCACCGCTGCGGGTGAAGGTGGGCGATCAACTGTTGTCGGCCGATCCGTCGCTGCTCGACGCGAGTGTCGACGCGCGTGCTACTGCCGACGCGGCGGTCGCCGCGGGTCGCGGTGGCAACCCGCTGAGTCAGGTCTGGGGAACGGTGTTGCGGCATATGCGGCCCGACCACGTGCATCTGCGCGTCGACTACGACGCAGACCGCCTCGAAGGCATCCTCGACGGATGGTCGGCACAGACGCAACGCGGCGAGGTCGAGGGTGATCTCCGCTTCGACGGCACCAAGGTCGTCGAGATCCAACCGCACATCGGAACCGGCATTCTGCGCGACGACGCCCGCAGACGCCTCCAAGCGATGCTCGCCGGGCCGACGCGACCCGTCGTGACGCTGCCGGTCGGCACCGTCCGGCCCCAACTCGACCACGCCGCGGTCGCCGCGGCCGCGCGGCGCGCGCGTCGGAGCTTGCTGGCCGCGAAGCATCACGCTCGTCATCGGCGGGACCCCGTTGCCGCTCACCGGCGCGCAACTCGCATCGGCCATGGGAACCCACGTCTCCGGGCACCACCTCGACCTCACGATCGACGGTCGCCAAGCTGCACGTCGCACTCGGCGCCGCGCTCACGCTGTTCGAGATCACCGCCGGTCGACGCGACCTTCGCGGTCACCGATCAGAACACCGTTCGGGTCGTGCCGTCGCAAGTAGGCCACCAAGATCGACATGACCGCCGTCACCCGTGCGATCCTCCGCGGCGAGCGGCGCATCAACGCACCACTCGAATACGGTCGCGCCGGCTCGCACCACGAAGTGGGCGAAGTCGCTCGGCATCGTCGAGCAGGTCTCGTCGTTCACGACCGAGTACCCGGCGGGACAGACGCGCGTCGAGAACATCCATCGCGGCGCCGACCTGTTGAACAACACGATCGTCGAGCCCGGCCACATCTTCTCGCTCAACCAGACGATCGGACCCCGCACCGCGGCACGCGGCTTCGTGACCGCGCCGGTGTTCGCCCAAGGCGAGTTCTTCGACGACTTCGGCGGCGGCGTGAGCCAGCTCGCGACCACCACCTACAACGCGGGTTTCTTCGGCGGGTACGAGGACATCACGCACCAGCCGCACACGATCTACATCGATCGGTATCCGGCCGGCCGCGAGGCGACGGTCAACTACGGCGCGATCGATCTCCAGTTCAAGGACGACACCAAGCACGGGATCCTGATTCGCACCTATTACAGCGACACCTCGATCACGGTCACGCTCTACGGCGACAACGACGGGCGCACCGTTCGCGAGGAGAACCGGACGCTGACGCAACCCGGTTCCGGTCGCCGACAAGCTCGTGTCGTGCCCGGCGCCGAAGAACGTCGACCCCAACGACGTCTGCTCGACGCTGAGCGCGGGCGAAACCGTGCGCGTCTCGAACGGTGACAACGGATTCGACGTTGCGTTCGACCGGGTGATCGATCAGCCCGGTCACCCGGAGCGGCGGGAGCACTACACGTGGCACTACACGATGCTCCCGAACCAGATCCTCGTCGGCGCCGGGGCCGCGACGACGAGCACCCCGACCAGCGCGACAACCGGCGGCTCCACCACTCCTGCGCCCACGACCGGGGTTTCATCCACCTCGGCGGCGGGTACGGCGGGCACCAGCGCGGGTACCGCTCAGCGGTCTTCTCACCCGTAACGCCGGCGGTCATCTCACCCGCTGCGAGCCGCATAGGTCGAATAGACCACAGCCCAGGCTGGGAGCGGCTTGTAGGCCCTCGAGCGGGGCTTTCCCTCAACCTTCCGCCGACACGTGCCGATTCTTTGAGGGTCGGGACCCGAGCTTCGGAGCGTCGGCGAGGGGGAGCGCAATCGTGCGAATACGTGGAACCGCGCCAAGCTGGATGCCTCGCATGAGCGTGGCGATCCTCGTGATGGCCGCGACCGCGACGGTTGTTCCCGCATGGGGCGCGTCTCGCCAGCACCCCGATCAGCTCGGCTTCGATCACACCGCTTTCGCTCAACGCGCCGGTCGTCGGCATGGCCGCAACACCGAGCGGCAAGGGCGCATGGCGCGTGGCGTCCGACGGTGGGATCTTCACCTCCGGCGACGCGCACTTCTACGGATCGACCGGTGGCCGATGCACCTCAACCAGCCGATCGTCGGCATGGCCGCGACGCCGAATGGTCTCGGCTATTGGTTCGTCGCCGCCGACGGCGGCGTGTTCTCATTCGGCAACGCGCACTTCCACGGCTCCACCGGCGCGATGCACCTCAACCAGCCGATCGTCGGCATGGCCGCCGACGCGCAGCGGCCACGGCTACTGGTTGATCGCGCGCGACGGCGGCGTGTTCTCGTTCGGCGACGCGAAGTTCCACGGCTCCACCGGCGCGATACACCTCAACCAGCCGATCGTCGGTGGCGTTGCGACGCCGAGCGGCCGCGGCTACTGGTTCGTCGCCGCCGACGGTGGCGTGTTCTCGTTCGGCGATGCGAAGTTCCACGGCTCGACCGGCGGCGTGCACCTGTCCTCGTCGATCGTCAGCATGGCGTCGGCGCCCGACGGCAGGGGCTACCTGCTCCTGTCGGCGAACGGGACGCGTGTACAAGTTCGGGAGCGCCAACTACTACGGCTCGGCCGACCACGCGTGCCAGAGCACTCCGGCCGTAGCCATCGCGACCGCGCGCCACGCGAGCCGGCTACTGGATCGCGTTCGCCAACGCCCAGGCCTACGCGCTCTCGCCGGTCAAGGCGGCACCGAAGTGCGGCCCGAACACCGGCTCGAAGACGAGTGCCGGCGCGGCTGACCTCTTCGCCCGGCTCAACGACGAACGTCGCGCCCGCGGACTTCCGCCGCTCCGGTGGAACGCCGGGCTCGCGACGTACGCGACGAGCTGGAGCAAGACGATGGCCGCCACCAACATGCACCACAGCAACATCGGGAGCTTGCTCAACTCGTTCGACTACGTCGGCGAGAACATCGCCTACGGCAAGGGCGCACCCGAGAGCTCACTGCACGTCGCGTGGATGCACTCGCAGGACCACCGCGACAACATGCTCTCCCCCGGCTTCACCGATGTCGGCATCGGCATGTACTGCGCGCCCGACGGATCGATGTGGGCCACGACCGACTTCGGCCGGCCGTGGAGCGCGGGTCAGCCGCCGTCCGTATCGCGGGTGGCACGCCGCCGAACCCCGTCGCACGCGCCGACGCCAACAACATCCGCTGCTAGCCAAACCCCGCTGTTCGTACGCGGCTGAACTACGCGCCGCAGGCGCCCGCGGCCCATCTCGAGCACGAGCCCCGCCGCGCCGACGACCACGATCAACCCGACGAGGACGTTGGTGGGCGGTGCGTCGAGCGCGAAGAAGTCGGCGACGCCGTTGATCGTCAACGCACCGAGGAATGCGGCGCCCATCGCGACGAGCAGGATCACTCGCATCTTCGTCATCGGCCGGGCCAGGAGCGCGAGGATCCACAAGCCGACACAGAACAACACGATGGTTGCGGCGGTGCGCGCCTCGTCGGTCGAGACTCCGGTCGCGTGCCGCGCGATCCAGTAGCCCGCGAAGGTCGCGGCCGCGGCGACGAATCCCGCCGGTATCGAGAACCGCAGCACCCGGCGCACGAAACCCGGCTCGTAGCGTCGTTTGTTCGGACCGAGCGCCAGGAAGAACGCGGGAATGCCGATGGTGAGGCTGCTGATGATGGTCAGGTGGCGGGGCAGGAACGGGTAGGGCCAGCGGGCGACGCCCGACCGCGATCGCGAGCAGCATCGCGTAGACGGTTTTGGTCACGAACAGGTTCGATACTCGTTCGACGTTCGCGATCACCCGCCGGCCTTCGGCGACCACGCCGGGCATCGCCGCGAACTCGACCGTCGAGCAGCACGATCTGCGCGACGGCACGCGTCGCGGCCGCACCGCTGCCCATCGCGATCCCGATGTCGGCGTCCTTCAACGCGAGCGCGTCGTTCACTCCGTCTCCGGTCATCGCGACGACGTGACCGCGGTGCTGGAGCGCGGCGACGATCGCGCGCTTCTGATGCGGCGTGACACGGCCCACGACTCCCGTTCGATCGAGCACCTCGCCGAGCGCCTCGACGCTCTTCGGGAAGGTCGCGCCCGTCGACCGGGCGATCGGCGTCGACGATGCCGACGCGGGCGGCGACCGCGCCGACCGTCCTCGGGCTGTCACCGGAGATCGACCTTGCACGCGACGCCCTGCTCGTGGAAGTAGCGAATGCGTCTCGGCCGCGTCGTCACGAATCCGCTCCTCGAACAGCACGAGCGCGGCGGCGTCGAGACGCCTCGGCAGCTCCTCGCCGACGAGCGCCGCTGTCGCCCCGTGCGAGCAGGAGCACCCGGCGGCCTTCGCCCGCCAGCGCGTCGAAGCGGATACGAACCGGGTCGTCGTTCGGGACGGCCGACCCACACCATCTCCGGCGCGCCGAATACCCAGGTGCCGTGCTCGCCGAAGGTCGCCGCGCTCCACTTGCGGCTCGACGAGAACGGGGTCGACGCGGTGCGTTCCCAACCGGGCGGCGTCGGGAACGCTTCGCACAGCGCCTGCATCGTCTGGTTGCGCGTGTCGTCGGCGGCGAGGGCGGCAAGCGCTTTGGTCACGAGATCTTCGGGGTGGATCGCCTCGAGGGTGTCGAATCGCATCACGCCCTCGGTGATCGTTCCCGTCTTGTCGAGGAGCACGATGTCGACGCGGGCCAGCCCCTCGACCGCGGGCAGCTCCTGCACCAGCACGCGCTGCCGCGCGAGCGTGACGGTCGCGACCGCGAACGCGAGGCTCGTGAGCAGCACGAGACCTTCGGGAATCATCGCGACGACTCCCGCGATCACGCCCGCGATCGCGTCGCGCCACGACTGGTGTTGCACCGCGAACTGACTGATCGCGAGCAGCGTCGCGGTCGGGCAGGATCGCCCACTGCACGAGCTGGAGGATCCGGTTGGTCCCGTCGACGAGCTCGGAACGCGTCGAGCGTGAACCGCCGCGCTTCGGTCGCCAGGCGCCGCGGCGTACGAATCGGCACCGACCCGCGTCGCCTGGAACCGCCCGGTGCCCGCAACGACGATGCTCCCCGACAGCACGTCCGCGTCCGACGTCCTTGGCCAACGGTTCCGACTCGCCGGTGAGCAACGACTCGTCGATCTCCAGCCCGTCGGCCGAGCAGACGATGCCGTCGGCGACGAGCTGATCGCCGGCGCGGATCTCGAGCAGATCGTCGAGCACGACGTCGTCGACCGCGATCTCGCGCACCTCGCCGTCGCGCACGACGCGTGCGTGCGGCGCCGACAGCACCGCCAGGCGGTCGAGGGTTCGCTTGGCCCGCCACTCCTGCACGATGCCGATCAGTGCGTTGGCCACGAGCACGAAACCGAACAACGAGTCCTGCGCCGCGCCGAACACGAGGATCAGCACCAACATCGGTGGCGAGGATCGCGTTGAATCGCGTCAGCAGATTCGCCCGGGCGATCTCCCCCAGCGAACGGCTGGTGCGCTCGTCGGCCCGGTTGACGAGGCCTCGCTGCTCGCGCTCGGCGACGTCGGCCGCCGACAGACCGTCGGGCCCGTGCGGCGAGCTCCCTCCGGAACTTCGCTCGGTGTCGTCGCCGCGTCGGCCACGGTGGAGCACGGTAGTTCGGGGCCGGGAGCTGCGACGGAGAACGGACACGCCGGCCGGTAGCTTTGAGCCGGCCATGGCGACCTGCTTCCACCATCACTGACCGGGAAACGGGTCGCGCGTGCACGCGCTGCGGACGTCCCGCGTGTCCCGACTGCCTGACTCAGGCCGCGGTCGGCTCGCAGTGCTTCGAGTGCGTGCATGCGCGGCGTGCCGAAGGGCACCGTGCGCATCCGCCAGACCATGCAAGCGCGACCCGTTGATCGCGACGAAGGCTGCATCGTCGGCGATCAACGTTGCGGTGTTCATCTTGATCGCCTCCTCGACGCCGACGATCGAGCGGCAACGGGCCGACCGCGATCGACCTCGGCGCTCTCCGGGCCGGCGCTGCAGAACGGCGACTGGTGGCGCCTGTTCACGTACTCCACTCGTGCACTTCGGGCTGCTGCACATCGGCGTCAACATGCTCGTCCTCTGGATCGTCGGCAGCGACGCTCGAGCCCGGAACCGGCCCGACCCGGTTCGCGACGATCTACTTCGTGTCGGTGCTCGGCGGCGCCGCGGGCGCGCTCATCGCGACGCCCAACGGCACTCACCGGCGGCGCGAGCGGCGGCATCTTCGGCGTCGCCGCGGCCGCGACGCTCGTGATGACCGGCGGGGGATCCGGTTCTGGGACACCGCCTTCGGGCCCTTGCTCGTCTTCAACCTGGTGCCTCGGACTTCTTCGAGCCGAACATCTCGCATCGGTGGTCACATCGGCGGGCTCATCGCGGGCGGGCTCACGCGCCGAAGCGATGATGCGGGCGCGCAAGATCGAGATGCCGCGCTCGGTTACGTCGGCGCGGGAGCGTCGGCCTCGTGTCGGTAGCGGTCGCCTTCGCGGCCGTCGCGTCACGTAGCGCTAGGCGACCGGAACGAGCTCGACCGCGCCGGTGTCGTCGTCTTCGATGAGCCGGAAGCCGCACTGCTCGGCGAGCGCGACCCGACCGTCGCGGGGCCCGCTCGCGAGCACTTCGTCGCCGGCTACGAGCGTGATGCGCCCGCGCGGCCGGTACACCTAGCGACCGCCGCGCCGGATCGCGAGCAGGTGGAAGCCGGTGTCGTCGCCGACCTGGGTTCCGCCCACCACCGCGCCGTCGAGCGGCTGACCGGCGGCGACCGGATACTGCACCACGACGTCGTCGGTCTCGCCGAGCGCGACCGCCAGCACGGGGTGCATCTCCTCGTCTTCCTCCACCAGCCACACGAGCTGCTGCGCGGCGTCGCCGACTTCCTCCGACGCGGCGCCGAGGTGCAGCAGGCCGCGCAGCCCCGACGGGTCGACGGTCTCGGCCGCGGCGCGCAGCACCCAGAGCTCGAGCTGCTCGCGCATCTCGTCGAGCCGGTCTTCGAGCTGGCTCACCTGGGCCGCGAGCCCTGGAGTCGCGCAGCAGCAGCGCGGAGTAGGCGAGGCCCGACCGCCGCTTCCGACACGTTCTTCATGTCGACCAGCACGTCGACGGCGCGGTCGAGGTCGGTGATCGCGGGGTCTTCCTCGACGCCGCCGTGTCGCCACTCGGGCGCGCCGGCCAGCTCGCGAACCTCGGCGATGCCCTTCGCGCGCGCCGCGGAGGATCAGCACGTCGTCGGGGAGCAGCAGGTCTTCGCCGTCGGGATCGAAGAGCCACTCGCGGCCGCGCCGGAGCGCGACGACGCGCATGCCGACCTCCATCGGCAGCTCGACCTCTGCGAGGCTGCGATCGGCGAGCGCGGAGCCGGCGCGGATACGCACCCGGTGCGAGACCTCTTCGGCCGCGGCGAGGTCGGCGACGAGCGCGGGCGGGATGCCGAGCCGGTGGGTCACGATCCGCGACACGTCGACCGCGGCGTTCCCCATGCGCTCGATCGCCGACACGACGTGCAGCACGCTCGACATCTGCTCGGCGTCGCGTTTCGAACGCGCCGCGAGCACGCACACCTCGCGCATCTCGTGGATCAGCTCGGTGAGCCGCTCCTCGAGCTCGGTCACCTCGTCGGCCATACGCGTGTCGGCGAAGAAGAGCGATGCGTAGCCGAGGTCGACCATCAGCTCGGAGGTGTCCTTGGCCTCCGACAGCATGGCCTTCAGATTTCTCGGGGCCGGCGTTGCGGGGTCGTTCGTCCATCAGCGGTTCGTCCGAGCCCGACATCAGCCGAGACCCAGGATCACGATCGCCAGGATAAGCGACAACGCGCCGAGGAGGTCGAGGCTCGACGTGACCATCGGGACCCCGTGATTGTCGGGGTCGAGACCGAAGCGGTAGGTGGCCACGGCCGCGTAGAAGCCCACGATCACCGACGCGGTCGTGGCCATGAATCCGGCGAGGAGGGCGACACCCATCATGTCGAGAGTCCCCGGGACTCGCCTTGTTGGCCACGTGGGCGACGATGATCGACGAGATCCCGAGGAACACGAATACCGGGATCGCGTAGACGTAGATGAGCATCACGTCTTCGATCGCGGCCCACCACGCGCCCCTGCCCGGGCTCGAGCGTTCCGAGGTGCAGCTTGGTGGAGATCCGGGCCGCGAGGATCGCCCCGAGCGACCCCGAGTCCTCGAGGAAGGCGGGCACGAGCACGAAGCAGCGCCGGGAAGGTGATGAACGACTCGAGGCGCTTCTCGATCGTCACTCCGGCGATCAGGTCGACTACGCCCGCGAGCACGAGGATCGGGCAGCGACTCGAGCACGATGCGGCGCAGGATCGGGAGGCTTCGACCGCAGCGCGTACGACGAGCGAGACGACGCGCGAGCGACCGCGCAGAGGATCGCGATGACCGGCGTGACGAAGCGGAAACCGACCAGATACGTCGCGAGGAACAGGCTCGGCAACGTCGCGATGTCGCCCGCGGCGGTGACGATCGGCGCGGCGACGTTGTCGAGGTCGAGGCTGCGGTTGGCGCAGAACGCCGCGACCGCAACGGTGATCACCAGCACCACGATCGACGAGATGATCGCGCCGATCACCGAGATCACCATGAAGTCGACGAGCGAGATCGATCGGCGTCGTGAAGAATGCGGCCGAAACCGACCTTGGCGAGCACGGCGAGCACCGCCGAGATCGACAGCGACAGCACGATCGCGGCGCCGACGTTCTGGCCGAACAGCGATGTCGACCCGGCGCGAGACGCGGAACGTACCGGCGTGGATCTGGGTGCCGAGCCGGCTGCCCGAGGCCGCCGAAGATGTTGCCCGCGCATCCCGATCGCGGCCGGGATCAGGATGAAGAGCCCGGGGAGAGCCGTGAGCGTGTGGGTGATCGAAGCGAGCGTGAGGCCGGTGACGAGATCGCCACCCGAGGAGATGAGGAGCGCGATGAAGCCCGCGCGGACTCCGGCAGAAGTCCGAGCGCACAAGCGCGACGAAGCGCGCGACGGCAAGCCGCGGAATGCGAAGCAATTCGGACTCGGTGGTTCAGACATGTCGATGGCCTTGGTCGACGGCCTCGGTCGAGATACCTCCGGAACCCGTCCAGGGTACCCGCTGAACTCACACCTTGATGCCGTAGAGCTCGGCGACGTTGTCGTGGAGGATGCGGGCCCGAACCGCATCGTCGAGGTGCGCCGCGTGCTCGGCGAGCATCGCCTGGCTGTTCGGCCACGTAGCGTCACTATGCGGGAAGTCGTTCGCCCACATCAAGCGTTCGTGGTTCATCTGATCGGCCATCCGGAACGCAACCCAGTCGTCTTGGAACGTCAGGTACACGTGCTCGCGGAAGTACTCGCTCGGCACCTTGGTGAGCTCCCCGGCCGTCAGCCAGTTGCGATGCCGGTCGTACGCGTGGTCGGCGCGGTACATCCAGTGCGGAACCCAACCCGCGTCGGCTTCTACGCACACGACCCGCAGATCGGGGTGACGCTCGAACACCGCGCCGAAGATCAGCACGCCGATGATGTCTTGGTTCGCGCGGAGGATCGTCATGAACGAGTTGAGGCGCGGGCCGCGCACGTTCCCGAACGGGTCGTTGGTCTGGCGGCTGGTGAGGATGTGGAACGACGGCGGGATGCCGAGATCCACCACCGCGTCCCAGAACTCGTCGTACATCGGATCGTCGTAGTCGGCGTTGGGCGGCAGGCCCGGCAGCATCACGCCGCGCAAACCGAGCGCCTTGATCGCTTCGAGATCGGCGATTCCTTCGGCGGGTGTGCGCAGCGCGGTTTGGCCCATGCCGATCAAGCGCTCGGGCGCGGTCGAGCAGAACTCGGCGATCCACTGGTTGTACGCCTCGAAGCACGCGTGCTGGTAATCGATGTCGGGGTCGTTGCACAGCAACATGCCGACCGACGGGTAGATCACCTCGGCCGCGACACCGTCGAGATCCTGATCGGCCAGACGTGCGACCGGATCCCATCCGCCGTGCCAGAGTTCTTCGAAGTGCTTGCCCGTGTCGAGCCGCACTTCTTCGCTCGGGCGACCGGCCGCGGCGACGAGCCAGAACGGGACGAGGCTCTTGCCGTTGTCGATGAGCATCACGTCGCCGAGCGTGTCGTCGTAGTGCATGCGCGGCGCGCGGTCACGGAACTTGGGATCGATGCGATCGATGTAGGTGCCGGCCGGTTCGGTGACGTGCGAGTCGGCCGAGATGCAGAGCTGCACGGGTGCCATGCCGGCAGAGCCTATTGCGAAGACATGCTCGACTCAGTGGAAGTCGCGAGAGTGCAGACCGTCGGCGAGGCTGATCGGCAGGCGGGTGATCCGGCCCGCCACGATGTTGATCACGCCCTGATGCTTCTCGAGCACGCCGCGGACCCGCAGGGCGGGCGCGCCGCGTGCCACCGTGCGGAAACGCTTCCAGACGCCCTTCGCGCAGATGATGTTCATCAGGCCGGTTTCGTCTTCGAGGTTGATGAACACCGTGCCCTTGGCGGTCGCCGGTTGCTGGCGGTGCGTCACCACGCCGGCCACCTCGATCACGCTGCGATCGGCGAGATCGCGCAGCTGCGCGGCGGTGACCACGCCCTGGCGCGCCAACTCGTCGCGGACGAACTCGGTGGGGTGCTTGCCGACGCTGAGCCCCATCGCCCACAGCTCGGCGCCGACCGTCTCCATCTCGGTCATGCCGGGGAGCGACGGGGCGTCGGTGCCCGTGACCATGCCGGGCAGGGTCTCGGTGATCGTGCCGTCGCGCCGCACGCTCGGCCGCGCCGTGTCGAGCGCGCCCGCGGCCCACAACGCGGATCGCCGCGACTGGCCGAAGCAGTGTTCGAACGCGCCGGCCGTCGCGAGCGCCTCGACCTGGTCGACGGTCGCGCCGGTTCTCCGCACGAAGTCTTCGAGATCGGTGAACAGGCGGTCGGCGCGTTCGTCGTCGATGTGGTCGAGCAACGCGTCGTGCAACCCGCGCACCGATCGCAACCCGAGCCGCACCGCGAGGTGTGACGGCTCGGCGTGAAAGCCGCGCACGGGCCGGCCGACCGCGTCGACATCGGGAGTGCGCGGCTCGAGCGTCGCGTCGCGCCGTGACGTGTTGAGATCCGGGCCGAGCACCTGCACACCATGACGACGCGCGTCGCGCACGATCGAGTGCGGCGAGTAGAACCCCATCGGCTGCGCGTTGAGCAACGCGGCTGCGAACTCCGCGCAGTAGTGGTACTTGATCCACGAGCTCGAATACACGAGATAGGCGAAGCTCACCGAGTGGCTCTCGGGGAAGCCGAAGCTCGAGAACGCTTCGAGCTTGGTGTAGATCTCCTCGGCGGTGTCGCCGGTGATGCCGCGTTCGGCCATCCCCGCCATGAGGCGTTCGCGCATGCGGGCCATACGGGCTTGCGAACGCTTCGATCCCATCGCCTGGCGCAGCTGGTCGGCCTCGGCCGCGCTGAATCCCGCGCAGTCGACCGCGAGCTGCATGAGCTGTTCCTGGAAGAGCGGCACGCCCAGCGTCTTCTTCAGGCACGGTTCGGTGAGCGGATGGATGTAGGTGATCGCCTCCTCGCCGTTGCGGCGCCGGAGATACGGGATGCACCGAACCGCCCTGGATCGGCCCGGGCCGGATCAGCGCCACTTCCACCACGAGGTCGTAGAAATTCTGGGGTCGCAGGCGCGGCAGCGTCGCCATCTGGGCCCGGCTCTCCACTTGGAACACGCCGACGGTGTCGGCCGCGCACAGGAGCTCGTAGACCTCCTTCTCCTGCGGGATGGTCGCGAGATCCACGTCGACGCCCTCGTACTCGCGCACGAGATCGACCGCGATGTGCAACATCGTGAGCATGCCGAGGCCGAGCAGATCGAACTTCACCAGGCCCGCGGCCGCGCAGTCGTCCTTGTCCCATTGGAGAACCGAACGGCCTTCCATGCGCGCCCACTCGATCGGGCAGAACTCGAGCAGCGGGCGGTCGGCCATCACCATCCCGCCGGAGTGAATGCCGAGATGGCGCGGGAAGTCGATCACCTCCGCCGCGAGCGCGAGCGCCAAGCGGCGGGATCGCCGGCGCCCGCGTGTAGTCGGGCGGACCGTCGAGCGGAACCCCATCACGCGTGCGATCCCGCTCCGAACGTTCGAACCGGCGCTCGTAGCGCTTGCTCTTCGCGAACCGGCGTCACGAGTTCGGCTGCGCGAGCGACCTGATGTTCGACGCCGGTTCGGGGTTGTTGTCGACGAGCTCGCCGAATGCCTCCGGGCCGGCGGCCCAGCGGTCGACCCATTTGCCGAGCGCGTCGGCTTGGCCGGGCGCGACTCCGGCGGCTTTCGCCATCTCGCGCAACGCGGAGCGTGGGCGATACGTGATCACGTTGGCGACCTGGGCGGCGCGGTCGCGGCCGTAGCGCTCGTACATGTACTGGATCACTTCTTCGCGGCGCTGGTGCTCGATGTCGAGGTCGATGTCGGGCGGACCGTCACGTTCGGGCGACAGGAACCGCTCGAACAGCAAACCGAGATCGACCGCGTCGGCCTTGGTCACGCCGATCGCGTAACAGACCGCGCTGTTGGCCGCGCTCCCCCGGCCCTGGCAGTAGATGTCGGAGCGGCGGCAGAACTCGACGATGTCGTGCAGCAACAAGAAGTAGCCGGGGAAGCCGAGCTGCTCGATCACCGAGAGCTCGTACTCGATCTGGTGCAACGCCTGCGCGTGCTTGCGGTGCGATTCCGGATAGGCGATCGCCACTCCCCGCTTCACCAGCTCGCGTAACCACGACATCTCGTCGTGACCGTCGGGAACGGGATAGTCGGGCAGGCGCGGCGCCGCGAGCTTCAAGTCGAACGCGCACGCGCGCCGCCACCTCGACCGTCTGCTCCACCGCTCCCGGCCAGCGGGCGAACCGGCGCGCCTGCTCGGCCGGGCGAACGTAAGTGCGCGAACGATCCCGCCGGGAGCCAACCGTCGACCTCGTCGAGCGAACGCCGGCTCCGCACCGCCGCCAGCGCGGTCGCCAACGGCCGCCGTGACGGCGTCGCGTAGTGCACGTTGTTGGTCGCGACCACGTTCACGTTCGCATTGAGTGCGAGCTGCACGAGCGCGTCGTTGCGGTAACGGTCGAGCGGATCACCGTGATCCCACAACTCGACGAGCACACGATCGCGACCGAACGCATCGATCAACTCCGCCAGCGCGTGTTGCGCGGCAGACGGGACCGTCACGTTGCAGCGCCGCGGGCACACTTCCCTTGCGACAACCGGTGAGCACGAACCAGTGATCGTTGTCACGCGTCGCGACGGTTGCCGTCGAGATGCACCGGCGCGCGAGCAGCCGCCGCCAGCTGCGCGATCGACGTGCGGGGCGCGCCCTTCTCCCCCGCGAGCTGCGCCTCGCTGATCGCCTTGGCCAGCCGCGCGTAACCGGCCGCTCCCTGCGCGAGCACGATCAGGTGCTCACCGGGCGGATCGGGGATCCCGTTCGGGATCTTCGCGCGACCCGAGCGTCAGCTCCGCACCGAAAACGGTCGGGAGATCGACCACGCGCGCCGCTTCCGCGAAGCGGACCACGCCGTAGAAGCCGTCATGATCGGTGATCGCGAGCCCGGCCATCCCGAGCCGCGCCGCTTCCTCCGCCAGCTCCTCGGGATGGCTCGCCCCGTCGAGGAACGAGAAATTCGAGTGGCAATGCAGCTCGGCGTACGCATCGTCCATGGCGCCCATCTCCGCTCGGGCGCGTGACCATACCGAACATACGTTCGATCAGGCAAGAGCTGCCCGACCCGCCAACATGGCGTCGTGTTGAGCCCCACCGAACTCGAGCAGTTCGCCGACGAGGGCTTCGTGTGCGTTCGGTCGGCGATCCCCGCGGCGACCGCGGCGGCTTGTCGGGAGCTGGCGGCCGCGCAGCTCGGCATCGACCTGACCGACCGGTCGACCTGGACGGAACCAGTGACGCGCGGGCTCGTACTGGGAGAACCGCTGCAGGAAGCCGCGACCGCTCCCCGGCTCGTCGACGCGATCCACCAACTCCTCGATCCGGAGGAATGGGTCCCTCGGAACAACCTCGGACTGCTCGTCGTGCGGTTCCCGAGCGCCGTCGACCCCGGCGATACCGGTTGGCACATTGACTCGAGCTTCGAGACGCCCGATCGCGCGCTGGTTCGTCAACTACCGATCGCGCGAACGCGGCTTGTTGCTGCTCTACCTGTTGTCCGACGTCAGCGTGGACGACGCGCCGACGCGCATCCTGCGTGGTTCGCATATGCAGATGCCGGCGCTGCTCCATCCGTACGGTGACGACGGCATCTTCGGGCTGCACGCACCACTTCCCGAACCGACCGACGGGATCGCGTACGCAACCGGCGCGGCCGGCGACGTCTACGTGTGTCACCCGTTCCTCGTGCACGCCGCGAGCTTGGCCGCATCGCGGCACGACGCCCCGCTTCATCGCGCAACCGCCGATCGCGCTCACCGGTGCGCTGCAACTCGACGGTGACGTCGATCGTCTCTCAGTCGTCGCTCGAACCGTGCGCGCCGCCCTCGCCCAAACGTAGGAGCGCGATCTCAGCCGCATTGTGCCTGCTCGCAAACGCAGGGTTAGGTTCGGGAGATGAGCATCAGCTGGATCGGCGAAGGTGCGGCGGCGAAGGGCGTGACCGAACGTCGCTTCGATATCGAGCGCGGCCCGCGCACGATCCCCGGTCTCTTGTGGACGCCCGACGACCGGCCCGCGGCACGCTTTGGTGCTGCTCGGTCACGGTGGCGGTGGCGACAAGCGCCAGGGCTACATCCTGTCGATGGCTCGGCGCCTGGTTCGTCATCACGGTTTCGCGGCCGCCGCGATCGACGGACCGACGCACGGCGATCGCCGAGATGCGACGGCGGCGAACGAGCTCGACGTGCAGCGCGGCGTTCTTCAACGTCTGGCGTGACGACCCGACGATGACCGACGAGATGGTGGCCGACTGGCGCACCGTGCTCGACGCGCTGCAAGCACCCGAAGTTCTCGGCACCACGCCGGTCGGCTGGTGGGGAATCTCGATGGGCACGATCATCGGCCTCCCGGTCGTCGCGGCCGAGCCGAGGATCTCGGTGGCCGTCCTCGGACTCGCCGGCGTCGTCGGGCCGACGAAGCAACGCCTCGCGCAAGACGCGGCGCGGGTGCAGTGCCCCGTGCTGTTCCTCGCGCAGTGGGACGACGAGATCTTTCGCCGGGACCGCGTGTTCGAGTTGTTCGGCGCGATCGCGTCAACCGACAAGCGACTCCACGTGAACCCGGGACTCCATCAAGACGTTCCCGCCGAGGAGTTCCGCGCCGGTGAGGAGTTCCTGGCGCGGACGCTGGCCCCGAGCTGAGGATAGTCAGCTCGATTCTCGGATGAGGTGAACGCCTTCGCGCAGGCCGTACCCGACGATCACGACGCCGGCGACGACGTCGGCCCACCACCACCCGGCCACCGCGTTCAGGGTCAGGCCGATCAGGGTCGCGGTCGCAAGTGCCCCGTCGACGACCGTGACTTTCGCCTCGGCCCGGAGCACGCGGTGATCGAGCGCCTTGCCGGTGACGGCTTTGCCGTACGCGAGTGAGAACATGACGACGGCGGTCGCGGCGAGCCAGCCGATCCCGACCGGCGACGAGTACGGATGCACGTCCGCAATCAGCGTCACGATCGCTTGGACGATGAGGTAGGCGGCGAGCGCGAGAAACGCGTACCCGATCCGCCGTTCGGCGCGTTGTTGGCTCGCCTCGCCGGTGGTTCCGGCGAGCTGACCCACGACGACGAGTGAAGCGAAGATTTCGACGCCGGAGTCCAACGAGAATCCCGCGAGCGCAACCGACCGCGCCGCGACCGCGGCTCCGAGCGTGACGACGATTCCGACGACATTCCAACCGAGCGTCACGTACTCCAAGCGCAGCCCGCGCCGGAGCAGACGGTCGCGATCGTCGGCCATGACGGGACCTTGACACGGAACGGTCCGGTCTTCATACTTAGGTATATGCCTAAGTATAGGGAGTCGCTCGACGGAATGTTCCACGCCCTCGGTGACGCCAGCCGGCGAGCGATGGTCGAGCGCCTCGCGCTCGGTCCGGCCTCCGTGAGCGAGCTCGCCCGCCCGTTCGACATGGCGCTCCCGACCGTCGTGCAGCACCTCGGCGTGCTCGAAACCGCCGGCATCGTCACGTCGACCAAGGTCGGCCGGGTCCGCACCTACCAACTCGCCACCGAGGCACTCACGCCCGCGGCCGAATGGATCAGCCGGCAACGACTTCCCGCCGAGCGTGCACTCGACCGACTCGGCACCTTCCTGACCAATCCAACCGACAAGGAGAAATGACATGAGCGACATCATCGAACGCAGCGAGGTCCACGCGACCTTCGTGATCGAACGCGACTACCCGGTGCCCGTCAGCGCGGTCTGGCACGCACTTTCCGACAGCGATGCGCGGGACCACTGGTTCGGGGGCGGCGACGCGTTCGACACCGAGGAGAAGTCGCACGACTTCCGGGTCGGTGGGCAAGGCGTGGAGTCCGGCCAATGGCACGGCGGACCGAAATCACGCTTCCTGTCCACGTACACCGACATCGTCGACGAGCAACGCATGGTGTTCACGTACGAGATGTGGGTCGATGACCGACACATGTCCACCTCGTTGACCACGATCTCGCTCGAGCCCGACGGCAACGGGACGCATCTGACGTACACGGAGCAGGGTGTGCACCTCGACGGCCTCGACAGTGCCGAAGGTCGAGAAGAAGGCACGCGCGGCATCCTCGACAACCTCGGCGCGTTCCTCGCGGGCCAGTGACTCCGGCACCGAGGCGCATCACCGTCATCGCGCTCGCCGTGATCGGTGTTCTCGCCGGCAATCTCTTGCTCTACGCGGTCGGGCGCGCCTGGGGCGGCACGTTCACCTATACGCAGAACGGCAAGGTGATCCGCGTCGATGCGGCGTCCGTCGCGATCATGTCCGTCATCCCGCTCGTGATCGGCCTGGCGGCGGTCGCGGGCCTGGCGCGCTTCTGGCCGGCGTCGGTTTCCGTCGCAAGAATCGTCGCTCCCACGCTCGCGATAGCGACCATTGGCGTCATGACGATCCCCGCACATTTCGACACGACGAGCACACTCTTCCTCTCGGCGATGCACGTCACACTCGCGGCCGCCGCGGTGCTCGCAATTCAGGAGCTACCGCGGCGCGTCACGTTGGTGAAACAAGCCGTGACGTGATGCGGCTCATGAGCTCGATCACTTCCCGGCGGGCCATACCGCGGAACATCGCTTCGGCCGCACGGTTCGCGGGCCCGGCCGCGATCGACGGCGTGGTCCCGAGCGCGGCGAGCGCGTCGCGAACGACGTCGGCCGGCTCCATCACACCCTTGAGGTCACCACTCGGCGGTTGACTCGATTGCCAACCGGGTGTGCGCGTCGACCCCGGACGGATCGCGATCACGTCGACACCACGATCCCGCAGCTCGTACCAGAGACCCTCCGCCAACACGAGGTCGAACGCCTTCGTGGCCGAGTACAGCGCGACCTGCGCGGCTCCGGTCTCCGCCGCGAGCGACGACATCATGATGATCCCGCCTTTTCCTCGCGCCGCCATGCGCGCCCCGAGCTCGTGCGCGAGCACGACTGGCGCCCGGCAGTTGATGTCGATGGCGGTGAGCAACGCGGCGAGATCGGAGTCGAGAAACGGGCCGACCGGCGACCACGCCGCGTTCGCGACCAGCAGACCGATCTCGAGATCGCCGACCGCGCGCCGCACTTCATCCAACAGTTTCTCCGCCGGTGCTGAGAGATCGACGACCGCGGTCACGACATCGACCGCGTTCGGCGGCCGAGCGCAACTCATTCGCGGTCGCATCCAACGCCGACGCGTCGCGGTCGAGGATGACCAGATCGAGACCCATCGCCGCGATCTGGCGGCAGTACTCGGCGCCCATGCCGACTGCGCCGCCGGCCACCAGCGCGCGCGGCCCGTACTTCTTGGCGAAGGCAGCAGGATCGACGGGCGGTAACTCGGCCGGTTCGTCGGGCATCGCCGCACGGTACCGGTTGCCGCCGCGATCGCGATGCGAAGCGGCTACCGTCCGCGTCATGCGTGACGGCGAGTGGATCAGGTTCGTCATCAAGTTCGAGGTCATCAACGCGGATCGCTTCCGCGAGATGGCCACCGCGATGGTCGCGGTGAGTCGCGACGAGCCGGGCACGGTCGTCTACGACTGGTACTTCGACGAACCCGCCGGCACGGGAATGCTGTACGAGGGGTACGCGTCGAGTGATGCGCTGAAGGCGCACGGCAGTGGCGCGGTGTTCACCGAGTTGGCGCCGAAGTACCTCGATGCCGTCCGCGTCATCTCCGTCGATGCGTTCGGGGAAGCGGCCGGTATGCCTCGGCGCGACGTGCTCGGTGCGCCGACAACATGGTGGGGCGCACCCATCGCCGCGGTCACTGCCTCCGGTATCTAGTCGTAGATCGCCTCTATGCCGGCGCGTCCGGCTTCGACCACGACGATGCACGCGACATCGCCCGCGTCGGTTCCGCAGTCGACGACCACTTGCCAGCGCGCGCACCGGCGACGCGCGGGCGGATCCCACCAGCGCACGTCGGATGCCCACGGCCCGGCCCAGCCGCGGACCGGTCCCCCGCCGTCGGGCAACACCGCGCACTGCACGCGCGCCGGCGCGGCCGACTGCTCACCGCGTCCCGACACGACGACCGCGTTTCCCCGCTCGTCATGCAGCTGCGCGGGTGCCGGCGGATCGAGCACGCGCGCGGGAAACGGCGGCGGGAGCGAACCCGGCCACGCGGTCGGAAAGGTGTCGACCACCAACGGCCGTTGCGGCTCACGCGCTTCACCCCACGGCACCCATCGCACTTGTTCGGCCGGCGTTCGGCCTCCCTGCACGACCGCGGTCACAACCGCTTCGTAACCGACCATGCCCTGCACACGCGCGAGCGCGCGATCGGCGCGGTCGTGCGCGGCCTGGTCGCCGCCCCAGAAACCGAGTTGGCGACCGTCGGCCGGCACGACCTCGTCGGGAATCAGTCGCAACAAGCACAGCCCACCGGTCGTGTCTTCGATGTCTTCGTCGACGTGGTTTCCGTGCGTCGCGGAGAGCCAACCGTCGAGCTGCCAGCGCACGCGTTCGGCGAGCGCAGCCGGCGTGAGCGCGCCGTCGTTGCGCCAACAGCGGGACAAGCCGCTCGCCGTGCTCGGTCTCGGCTTCGATCACGACGCGCGTGCACGCGAGCCCGCGACTCGGCGAGGCGGGCCAGCAACCGGTCGGCGAGACCCTTCGCCGCGAACGCGACCGCGTCGACCCGTTGCACCGGCGGGTCGAGCTCCACCTGCTCCACGAGATCGGGCGGCGGCGTGACGAGCACCGGCGGACCGGCATCGATCCCACGCGCCAGATCGTGGAAACGCCGGCCGTCGACACCGAAGCGCGCCAGCACCGCGTCGGCGGGGAGCGCGGCCACATCACCCAACGTCCGCAGACCCAAGCGCACGAGCAGGCTCGCCAGACCTTCGTCGTCGAACACCGCGACCGGCCACGGCGCGCAGAACGCGGCCGACGCGCCGGGCTCGACCACGAACGGGGCGCCGGAGCCGGCCCGGCGCGACGCGAGCCGGGCGACGAACCCCCCGTCGGCGATTCCCACTCGAATATCCGGCTCCGACTCCCCGAGCGCGGAAGCAATCGCTTCGTGCACGTGGGTCGGCGAGGGACTCGTCACCACCGAAGTAGCGCGACGGTCCACGAGTCAGGAACGAGCACAAGCCCGGACGGTCGAGCACGAGTCTCGGCGTGAGCACTTCGATCGCGCGTGCGACAACTTCGAACGCCCGCGCCTCGAGCGACTCGTCGGAATCGATACACACGACACCCGGGCATTGCGCTTCGGCTTCGCGCCGGCGCATGCCGCGCGTCACACCCTCCGAGCGCGCTTCGGCCGACGCGGCCCGCACGACATCTCGCGATCCGATGCGTTCGCGCACGACAACCGGGACCGAGCGCAACGACTCGTCCCGGCGGCGGGCCGCGACCACCGGCCAGTCGGGGCACCACACGCAACACGTACGCGTCATCCCGCACGCGCGAGCTTGCGCGTTTTCCCCTGCGATTGGCCCTTGCCCTCCACCTCGATGTGCAGATCACGGGTATCGAGCAATCCCGAACCCGCGCCGAGGCCGCTCCACGTGCAACCGCTGGTATGTACGCGCAAGGACGCTTCGACCGGCCACGCCCCGAACGCGACGAGCACCGACTTTCGTTCGCGTGCGCGCGCGATCAACCGGCGCGCGTCACCGAGACGAAGATGAGGTGGCACTGCGGCGACGACCACGGTGATCCCGTCGAGCAACGCGGCGACGACGGCCGCCCACCGGTCGGGGGCAACGCGCCGCACGACCGCCAACCGTTCGAGCTCGACGCCCGCGGCCAGTGCCGCGCGCCCGCCGAGCGTGGCGCCCGGATCGACAACTGCCGCCCACTCGCCCGCGAACGTGGCGGCCGCCGCGAGCGTCAGCGCAACGGTCGTGGAGCCCGAGCCCGGTGATCCGTCGACCGCGATCGTGCTCCCCCGCTGGAGCCCGCCGGCCGGGAGCAACTCGCCGATCCGGCCGGTGACCGGGAGCAGCCGATCCCCCGCCGCCACGAACGGCCGGGCCTGCGCGGCCACTGCCCGCAGGCGCGCCCGAGCCTCCTCGTCCCGGCGCGGCAGATCGGTATTGGGCAGATCGCCGTTAGGCAGAATTGGGGAAGTCGGCACCACGGCCATACCCCGACCGTACCGAACATACGTTCGCCCCGGCAAGCGGCTGCGAACATGCGTGACTTCGCCGCCCTATCCGCGGTCAAGTCACGCGGTACAGTTTTTTGCTACTCGACCTTCGAGGCGGGGGCTTCCATGCCCCGGGCTTCGAACGACCAGCCCGCGTCGTTGCCGTAGAACTCGAAGAGGTGTTCGATCGTGCTCGGTGATCTTCGGTTCGAGCTCGGCCCACGCCGCCTCGCGCGCCTCGACGGTCACGATGTTCGAGTACACGGTGACCTTGGTCGCGCCGAGGTCGAACAGGCGCTTCGCCAGCACATCGGGCGGCCGGTCGCCGACCGCGGCGTCGGCGCGAGGTGTACATCTCGATCGCCATGCCGGTGATCGACCGGTTGGCCTCGAAGAACCGCATGTTGGGGCGGTTCCCCGCCTGCATCGTCACCGTGATCGGCTGGCCCATCCGGGCAGAGTAGGTCCCGACGAGGGCGTCAGGGCGGAACCGGAACTCGCCGCGAGCGGTAACGGCGGATCAGTGCGTTGGTGGAGCTGTCGTGCGCGAGCGGCGGCTCGGTGCCGGCCTCGAGCTCGTCGACGATCCGGCCCGCGAGCACCTTGCCCAGCTCGACGCCCCACTGATCGAACGAGTCGATCCCCCACAACACGCCGAGCGTCATCACCTTGTGCTCGTACGCGGCGATCAGGGCGCCGAGAGCATGCGGTGTGAGCTGGTCGGCGACCAGCACGCTCGACGGGCGGTTCCCGGGGAAGGTCCGGTGCGGCACCAGCGCGGGCGCAACGCCTTCGGCCGCGACCTCGGCCGAGCTCTTTCCGAACGCGAGGGCTTCCGCCTGCGCGAGCACGTTGGCGAACAAGCAGGTCTTGGTGGCGGCCGAGGTCGTGATCGGGCTGCGCATGCAGGAACCCGATGAAGTCGACCGGCACCAACGACGTGCCTTGGTGCAACAGCTGGAAGTACGCGTGCTGACCGTTGGTGCCCGCGGTTCCCCACACGATCGCGCCGGTCGACGTGTCGACGGGCGAGCCGTCGAGCTGCACCGACTTGCCGTTGCTCTCCATCTCGAGTTGCTGGAAGTACGACGGCAACCGTGCGAGGGCCTGCGAGTACGGCACGACCGCGTGCGTCTGCGCGTGCAGAAATCCGCGGTACCAACCTGCGAGCAGCGCCATAGTCACCGGCAGGTTCTCGGCGAGCGGCGCGCGGCGGAAATGTTCGTCCATCTCGTGCGCGCCGGCGAGCAGTTCCCGAAATCGCTCCGGTCCGATCGCCACCATCAACGACAAACCGATCGCCGACCACATCGAGTAGCGGCCGCCGACCCAGTCCCAGAACTCGAACATGTTGGCGGTGTCGATCCCGAACTCGGCGACTTTCTCCGCGTTGGTCGACACCGCGACGAAGTGCTTCGCCACGGCTGCTTCGTCGCCGTCGAGGCGTTCGAGCAACCAGTCGCGCGCCGAGGTCGCGTTGGTGATCGTCTCGAGTGTCGTGAACGTCTTCGACGAGATGATGAAGAGCGTCTCTTCCGCGTCGAAGTCTTCGAGCGCTTCGACCAGATCGGCGCCGTCGACGTTCGAAACGAACCGCAGCGCGCAGACGCGCGGCTCGCGTAGGCGCGCAACGCGTCGTACGCCATCGCGGGGCCGAGATCGCTGCCGCCGATCCCGATGTTGACGACGTTGCGGATGCGCCGGCCGGTGTGGCCGCGCCAGGTGCCGTTGCGCACCGCGTCGGCGAACGCGTGCATCTTGTCGAGCACGGCGTGTACTTCTGCGACCACGTCGACGCCGTCGACGACGAGCGATGACGTAACTGGCATCCGCAGCGCGACGTGCAGCACCGGCCGGTCTTCGGTCACGTTGATGTGCTCGCCCGCGAACATCGCGTCGACGCGCGCCCGCCAGCCCTGCGCTTCGGCCAACCGGGCGAGGAGATCCATCGTCTCCCGGTTGACGCGCTGCTTGGCGTAGTCGAGATGCCAGCCCGCGGCATCGATGTGCATGCGTTCGGCCCGATCGGGATCCGCGGAGAACAAGGCCCGGAGGTTGTGATCGGAAAGGGTCGCGGCGTGGGTCTCGAGTGTCTGCCACTCCGGCAATGTGGTCAGCATGGGGCGGTCAGCACTGGAACAGACGTGGTTCGCGTTCGTAGCGCAGCACACCGCCCCACAGGCCGTATTCCATGAAGATCCACGATCGGCGGTGGATCAGCGACGGTCCGTAGCCGGCGAGCGCGCACTTGTGCACCGGAGCCGGATAGCCGCGATTGCTCTCGAAGCCGTACGCGGGAAAGTGCTCGGCCTCCTCCGCCATCATCGAGTCGCGCGTCACCTTGGCGACCACCGATGCCGCCGCGACCGACAGCACGGTTTGGTCGGCTTTGACGATGGTGCGCACCGTTCTCGGCATGCGGAGATAGTCGTGCTTGCCGTCGAGCACGATGCGGTCAGGCTCGAATCCCTGCGCCGAGAGCATCGCCAACGCGCGCCCCGCCGCGCGCCGCAGTGCTTCGGTCATCCCGAGCTCGTCGCACTCGGTGTGACTTGCATGCCCGATGCCGATTCCACGCGCCCAGCCCCGCACCTTGCGCGCCGAGATCTCGCGTTCGGCCGGATTCAGCAGCTTCGAGTCACGGACGCCCGAGAGGTGCTCGTCACCGGGTACCACCGCCGCGACCGTGACCGGTCCGGCCCATGATCCGCGGCCCACCTCGTCGATCCCGACGACCACCCGGTCACCCTCACTCCAGCACTTCCGTTCGGTGCGCAGAGTGGGGTACTTCGTCGGCACGCGCGCGGACGCTACCAACCCCGCCGACCCCTTGGGCGCCCTTGCGAAAATCCGAGACCCGTCGTACCATGCAACCGTGCGCCCCGGAACGCGCGTCGAAGTCCGTTCCCGCTTCGAAGCAGCATGGACGCGGGGCTTCGAGGTGGTCGAGCGCGTCACCGAAGTGCCGGAACCGCGGTACAAGGTGCGGCGTCGGTCCGACGGCTCGATCCTGCCCGTGGCCTTCGACGAGCACGACCTGCGCGAAGAGCGGCGCCGCGGCACGTGGTGGGTCCAGTAGCCGCGGATTCGACCGGCGCTATTCGGACAAGCGCTACTCCGAGAGACGCGCGATCAGATCCTCGACCGGAATCGCGGGGAGCGTCGTCGTGCGCATCGTCCCGCGGGAGGCGAGCATGATCGCCGCCTTCGCCATCGTCTGCTCGTCGGGCGCTTCGATCAGGTTGAGGAAGTCGTACTGCCCCATCAGCGCGTACTGCGCGTGCACGGTGAGCCCCATCGCCTCGACCTCGGCCTTCACCGCGAGGATGCGTTCGGGATGCTGGCGCAGCGTCTCCCAGCCATCGGGACCGAGCGTCGAGAGCATCGCGTACATCGGCATGCGCAAAAGCGTACCGGCCGCTCTGGTGGTGGTTCCGGACTCTCATGCGAAGATGAGCGCATGAGTGAACGCCCGCCCATCACGGTCGCGATCGTCCCCCACACGCATTGGGATCGCGAGTGGTACGACACGTTCCAGGCCTTCCGGCTCCGGCTCGTGAAGCTGCTCGACACGTTGCTGCCCATGCTCGAATCCGACCCGTCGTACGCCCGCTTCATGCTCGACGGCCAGACCGTCGTCGTCGCCGACTACCTCGAGGTCCGGCCGCACGCGCGGGCTGCGCTCCAACGCCTCGCGGCCTCCGGTCGCCTGACCCTCGGGCCGTGGATGGTCCTCATGGACGAGTTCATGGTGTCGGGCGAAACCATGGTGCGCGACCTGCAGTTCGGCCTCGCCGACGGCTCGGAGCTGGGCGGCGCGATGCAGATCGGCTACCTGCCCGACATGTTCGGCCACATCGCACAGATGCCGCAGTTGATCCGGCTCGCGGGTATGGAGCACGCAGTGGCGTGGCGCGGCATCCCGGCCGCGGTCGAGCACACCGCGTTCTGGTGGGAGGCACCCGACGGCTCGCGCGTGCGCACCGAATACCTCTACGGCTCCTATTCGAACGGGCGTGACCTGCCCCAAGACGCCAAGGGGCTCGTGTTGCGCGCGGTCGACTACGAGCAGGAGCTCGGTCCGGCCCGGCTCGGCGACATGCTGCTGATGAACGGCACCGACCACCAGATGCCCCAGCCGTGGCTCGGACGCGTCGTGGCCGAAGCCAACGCCATCCAGGACGACTACGAGTTCGTCGTGACCAGCCTCCCCGAGTATCTGCCGACCCAGCCGAGCGAGGGGCTCGTCACCGTCGAAGGCGAGTTGCGCTCGGGCGCGCGCGCGAACCTCTTGATGGGTGTCGCGTCGAACCGGGTCGACGTTCATCGCGCGTGCGCGGCGGCCGAACGGTCGCTCGAGAAGCGCGCCGAGCCGCTCGAGCGCGCTGTTCCTACCTGCTGATCAATACCCGCACGCGCTTTCCGACATCGCATGGCGCGGTTTGGTCTGCAACAGCGCGCACGACTCGTCGTGCGCGTGCAGCGCCGACGAAGTCGTCGACCAGGTGCTCGTGCGCTACTACGAAGCGCGCCAGATCGGCGACGGGCTCACGCGTGACGCGATGCAAGCGCTCGCCGCGCGCGTTGACGCCGTGCCCGGCGCGACCGTCGTGGCGAATCCGACCGCGCGCGCCCGCACCGGACTGGTCGAGGTGACGCTGCCCGGATCGGGTCCGGTACACATGGTCGACGCCGACGGCACTCCGCGCCCAACCCAGTTCATCGGTGAGATCAGCGGCGAGGTCTACGCGACGATCGTCGTCGGGCAGAAGGTGCGATGGGTGCTCGACCTCATGCGCGGCACGGAGTTCGCGGGCCGGGACATCACGTCGTACGAGGTCGAGACCACCGGCGGGGTGCACGAGATCGTGTTGCAGGAGGCCGGCCCCGGCGATGCTCGGCGCGATCTGACCGAGCTCCGCGACCACATCCTCGAACTCGGTACGCGTGGTGAGACCGTCAGCCTCCGCCTCCTCCAGACCCCGCTACGACGCGCACTCTTCGATACGGGTGACGTCCCCGGCTTCGGTTGGTCGTGCTTCTCGGCCGTCGATGGCGACGCGCCCGGCGGCAACGTGGGCGCTACGGAAACGATTCTCGCCAACGGACACCTCCAGGTGGAGATCGACGCGGCAACCGGCACCTACGCCATCGTCGCCGAAGAACTACGCGTCTCCGGGTTGGGACGGCTCGTGAACGACGGTGATGGTGGCGATACGTACAACTACTCACCGCCCACGGTCGATCGGGTCATCGACACGCCCGACGCGGTACGCGTCACCGCGCTCGAGTCGGGTCCGGTGCGAGCACGGGTGCAGATCGACGCCGACTACACCTGGCCCGCGTTTGCGCACGGCGACGCCCGTTCGTGCAGCGCTCGGAGCGACGAAACCGTTGCCGTGACGGTGCGCACGACGCTCGAACTGCGCGCGGGCGAACGCTTCCTCCGCGTCACCCACGAGCTCGACAACCACGCCCGCGATTACCGGCTCCGCGCCCACTTCCCGCTTCCCGGATCGGTCTCGGGTTCCGACGCCGAATGCGCGTTCACGGTGGTGCACCGCGGGCTCACTGCCGAGGGCGGTATCTCGGAGTACGGCCTGCCGACGTTCCCGTCCCGGCGGTTCGTCGACGCGTCCGACGGCACCGCCGGCGTTGCGCTCGTCCACGACGGGCTCCTCGAATACGAGATCGTGAACGAGGGTCGCGAGCTCGCACTCACGCTCCTACGATCCGTCGGCTACCTCTCCCGCTCGGAGCCGTCACTGCGCCCGAATCCCGCCGGCCCGACCATCCCGGTGAAGGGTGCGCAGATGCCCGGTGAGCAGCGCGCCGAGTACGCGGTGCTCCTCCACGCCGGCGACTGGCGCGCCGCCGATTGCTACGACGCGGCCGACGCGTTCCTGGTCACGCTCGAACGCGCACGAGCGACGGGCGGCAGCGCCAAGCCCGCCGCGGTTCGGCGCTGCGCGTCGACGGTGCCGAAGTGTCAGCAGTGTTGCGCTCGCCGGGCGGTCTCGTCGTGCGGGTGTTCCGCACCGAACCCGACTCGGGGCCGGTCGCAATCGAATACGAAGGCGCGCCCCGCGCGGCTGGGTCATCGACCTCCAAGGCCGCCCGGTCGCACCGTTCGAAGGCGACGTGCAACTCCGGCCCTGGGAGATCTGCACCCTGCAGATCGTCTGAAACCCGCTTGACGACGGGCTCGGTCGTCGGTAACTTACCGTTAGTGGTAACTTACCAAGGTACGACGGTTCAGGAGAACGCGCTCGAGGCGCTCGCCGATCCGACGCGCCGCACGATCTTCGAGCTCCTTGGCACGGGACCGCGATCGGTCGGCGAGATCGCCGGGCGAGTTCCGGTCAGCCGGCCCGCGGTTTCGCAACACCTGAAGATCTTGAAGGCCGCGCATCTCGTGTCGGCGCGCAGCGCGGGGACGCGCAACATCTACTTCATCGATCCGGCCGGCGTGCGCGCCGCCCGCGACTACTTCGACCAGTTCTGGACCACCGCGCTGTCGGCCTACGCCGAAGTCGCGAACGCCACCAAGGAGACGCAATGACCATGCACGCCGGAAACAGCACCGAAGTCCGCACGAGTGTCGACGTGACCGTTGCACCCGACGTCGCCTTCAGCGTGTTCACAACGGGCATCGATCGTTGGTGGAATCGCGATCACCATCTGCTGAGCGGAGAGCTCAAACTGGTCGGCGTCGATCCCGAGGTCGGCGGACGCATGTGGGAGGAGAACGACGCGGGCGACACCTGCACCTGGGGCCGCGTGCTCACGTGGGATCCGCCGCGCACGTTCGCGTTCTCCTGGCTGCTGAACGTCGACTTCACAATCCCCCAGGCCAACGCCGTGGGCAGCCGCGTCACGGTGACGTTCGAGCCGATCGACTCCGGAACGCGCGTCACCCTCGTGCACGACCGCTTCGAAGACCACGGCCCCGGCTGGGAGAACATGCGCGACGGAGTGGGCAGCGAGGGTGGTTGGCCCTCGGGAATCCGCCGCTACGCCGAGGTCGCAGACGCATCGAGCTGAGCGGCCTGCGCCTGGATTCCGGCATTGTCAACAAAGTCGACTTGACAGGTCGGGAATAGGCTCTATCCTGGGGCCGTGCAGATCCGTTGCCGACGCCCGCAGACGCCACGCCGATCGATCAACGATCAATGGGGCGAGCTCACGCGGCTCGGTTTCGACGAGCTCTGTACGTGCGCATGACCGTACGCGGCTGATCGCGGCGACGTTTCCCGCTTCCCCCGGCGGGCTCCCCGTCGTGGCGATCAGCCGCGGCCGTGCCGTTGTCTCGATTCCCCCAAGGAGCACCCGTGCAGATCCTCGCGTTCGCGCCGACCCCTCCGGCCCGAACCCTTCCCGAGCCCCTCGTTCCCGAACTCGTGGTGCCGTTGCCGCCGCGACTGCTGTCGGCGCTGGCCATCAAGCACGCGTCGATTGCCAGCTTCGAGACGATCGCCGAACCGCGCCCCGGTGAACGCAACTCGGCGCGGGTCTTCTGCAGCGAGACCCACGACATCTGGTTGATTCGTTGGGGCGCGGGCAGCCGCACCGAGCTCCACGATCACGGCGACTCCGCCGGCGCGCTCTACGTCGTCGGCGGCGAGCTGGTGGAGCATCGGCCCAACCCCGCGGGTCGCGGCCCGCACCTCCGGCGGGTGCTGCGTGCGCTCGACGATCGGCCGATGCCCCCGGCCCACGTGCACGAGATCGCCAACCAGTCGGATACCGTCGCCACCAGTGTTCACGTCTACTCACCGCCGCTGGCCACGATGAACCACTTCGACGTCGCACCGAACTCGGAGCTGCGCATGATCCGACAGGAAGTCATCGACACACCCGGATCCGCGTTCGAGTGACACCGCGTTCGGTCGACGAGCTCCTCGCAGCGGCGCGCGCTTCGTTGCAGCGCGTCACCGCCGAGGAAGCCCGCGCCGCGGTGGCACAGGGCGCGCTGCTCGTCGACACGCGGCCGTCGGAGTTGCGCGCGCGTGACGGTGTGATCCCGGGCGCGATCGTGATCGATCGCAACGTGCTCGAGTGGCGACTCGATCCTGCCGGTTCCCATCACATCCCCGAGATCACCTCGCACGAGCAACGGGTGATCCTGTTCTGCGACGAGGGCTACGCGTCGAGCCTCGCGGCCGCGTCGCTCCAGGAGTTGGGCCTGCGCAACGCGACCGATCTGATCGGCGGCATCCAAGCCTGGAAGGCCGCCGGCCTCCCGATCGAGGCCCAGCCCAGCGCAGCGGTTGAATCGCGTTAGCGCAGGAGTTGGAAGAGCTCGGTCGGGCCGTCGAAGCCGGGGAGGTTGTAGCGGCCGGCGGGTGCGAAGCCGTAGCCGGCCCGGATCGCGCGAGGCGTTGGTGCAACTCGGAGTCGACGAGTGCGGTGCCGGGCTCGGCTTCGGCGACGAGGCGCGCCGCGAGGTTGACGGTGCGGCCGTAGAAGTCTCCTTGGCGCACGATCACGTCGCCGACCGCGAGGCCGACGCGTAGCTTCGGCAGCTTCTCGCGCGTGCACGCTTCGATCAGCTCGAGCGCGAGTGCGCACGCGATGCCGGGCGCGTTCGTCACGAACATCACCGCGTCACCGATGCGCTTGGCGACGTTCGCGCCCGCGGCCGCGATCACGTCACCGGTCGTCGCCTCGAACCGGGCGAGCATCGACGCGAGCTCCGTCGGATCCAGCTGATGCGACAGACCGGTGTATCCGGCGATGTCGGCGAACCCGACGGTGAGCTCGACGACGTTCGCACTCGATGTGGGCGCGCTCACGTCGCTGTAGCGCCGGCCGATCGCCTCGAGCTGGTGGCGGTGGAACACCTCGATCACGCCCGTGACCTGGGGAAACAGCCCGTCGGCGACCGCGGCGTACGAGCGCGCGACCTCGACGAGGTTGCCCGTTCCGATGAGCGGGGCCTCGATCTTCGAGCGCAACAATGCGATCTCGGCTTCGCTCACGCGGGCGATCGCTTCGCCGGTGGTGCGGATGAGTTGGAGGATGTGATCGCGCCCGACGAACTCCGTCGCGTCGCGGACGAGCTAGAACACCACGACGTCAGTCGGGCCGAAGCGGCGCTCGAAGGGTCGCGGATCGGCGAAGCCGGCACACCGCCACACCGCGAGCGCGAGGTCGATATCGATACCGGCTTCGGTCGCGACTTCGGCGAGCGTCCAGCGTTCGCCGTCGGGGCGCAGGCTGCGAATCGCGGCGAAGCTCACCAGCCCGCCCTCTTCTTGCGCCTGCACCAACTCGGGGATCGACGCGCCGATCTCGTCGGTGAGATACGTCAACAGCTCGAGCCGCATCTCCGCGTCGGGCGCGTCGGGGTCGTAGAGACCCGCCGCGATCAGATCGTCGTGCTCGGCGACCTCGTTCGTCGGTCACGAGAACTGACCCGGCGCGTCGATCGGCGTTCCGGCCGACCGGTCCCCCGCGCCCATCGGCAACAACGGTTTCGGCGGCTCGGCCAGCAAGCGTCTCGCCGACCGCGGTCGCCGACGACCACGCGGGATCGAGCGCAGGCGCGCGCAGCTCGCACGCCCGCCGGCGCGTCCCACAACAGCGCGGGCCGTGGTCCGTGCCAGCGCACCGCGAACGAAACCACCCCGTCGTGGAGCGGCACGCCGTCGACCGTGACGCGGCTGGCCGAGCCAGTCGGGCGGGAAACCGGGCAGCAGCTCGACCGCGTCACCTGAGCTCGCGCACGAGCGCCGCGCGCAGGGCCGAGAGGAATCGCGGCGGGTTCGAGCGCGTGCGTCGACCGCGAGCATCGCTTTCCACGGCTCCGCGATCGGTTTGCGCTTGCGGGCCCGGCGCCGATCCGACCAACCGAGGTAGGCCCAACCATCGGCGGCTTCGGCGTCGAATCCCCAGTCTTCGAGCGCGGCGACCACCTCGGATCGTCGGCGGACGCCAGCAGCAGATCGGCGCGCGCCGCATCGACCCGTTCGCCGATCGGCGGCGGGAGCGCGGCCTGCATCCCGCGTTCGAGCTGCACGTCCCAGCCGCGCGCGACCGAATCGGCATCCGGCAACGAGCGCGACGTCGATCGGCGCAGCTCGCCGAGCGCGGCGCGCCACGTCGTGCGGTGCGGAACCGGGAACAACAGCGCGATCTCGATCGGCCCTTGCGTGGGCTCGAACGCGTCGGTGCGCGCCGCGCCGCTCATCACGATCTCGCGCGTGGACGGCGCAGCCGCCCACGCGCCGGGCGCACGAGGCAGCGACGAGCGCCGACTTCGCCGTCGAGCAGCAGGTTCGCACCGTCGACGTCGATCCGCCGCTTCTCGGCGACCCGTGATCACGAGCGCGAGCGTGAACGGCGCGGGCGAACGATTCTCGATCTCGACCACCGTCACCGCGCGACTGCCGGCAGTGGCGCCGTAGGCGCGCTGTACTGCATCGCCGCTCGGGATCCGCACCATCGTCTCGGATACCGGCGCCGGGAACGGTCGCTGCCGGCGGGTCGTCGACTCCTCCGCGGGAACGTGCCAGCGGTCGTCGGCGCCGACCCACCAGTCGAGCGTCAAGCCGGGCGCCCGCACCGCGCCGCACGAGTCGACCGCAGCCGAAGCGCCGAAGCCGAGCGCGCCGATCCGCAGCTCGGCCGGAAGCAGATCAGCCGGTACCGGATCTGGGCGCATCAGCGCATGCCGTGCAGCTCGGGCTTGGCCTTGCGCAGCATCAACTCGGGAACCAGATCCGCGGGACGCGCCCCCTCGTAGAGGACCCGGCCGACGAACGAAGCAAGCGGCATCTCGACGTTGTTCGCCGCCGCGAGCTCCATGACTGCCGCGGGTCGTCTTCACGCCTTCGGCCACCATGTTCATCTCGTCGACGATGTCGTCGAGCGCCCGCCCGCGACCGAGCTCGACGCCCACGTGGCGATTGCGGCTCTGCGGGCTCGCGCACGTCGCGATGAGATCGCCCATGCCGGCGAGGCCCGCGAACGTGAGCGGCTCGCCGCCGAGCACCCCACCCAGGCGGGCGAGCTCGGCGAGCCCCGCGTGATCAAGGCGGCCTTGGTGTTGTCGCCGTAGCCGAGGCCGTCGGCGATGCCGGCGCCGATCGCGAGCACGTTCTTCAACGCGCCGGCCATCTCACAGCCGATCACGTCGGGGTTCGTGTACACGCGCAACGTCGGCGCGAAGAAGACCCGCTGCAGCTCGTCGGCCACCGCCGCGTCGGGCACCGCGACGACCGATGCGGTCGGCTGGCCGGCCGCGACCTTCGCGCGCGAGGTTCGGCCCGGTGAGCACGCCGATACGGCCCGGATCGTGGTCGGCGCAGCTCTTCGGCGATGACCTCGGTCATCCGCCGCAGCGTTCCCTGCTCGATGCCCTTGGCGAGGCTCACGATCGCGGCATCGGCGCGCGACGTGCGGCCGGGCGTCGGCGAGAACGCGCGCGCAGTCCGTGCGACGGAACGCCGAACACGACCACATCGGCCGACGCGGCACGCTTCCTCGAGATCCGACGGTTGCGTGCAGCGCGGCCGGCAACGGGATGCCGGGCAGGTAATCGGCGTTCTCGTGGTCGGTGTCGATGCGCGGTCGGCGAGCTCGGGGCGCCGGGCCCACAACGTCGTCGGTTCGTTGCCGGCCACGATCGCGGCCACCGCGGTCCCCCACGAACCCGCGCCGATGACCGCGACTCGCGTCACGCGGTTCTCCGGTGCGGTCGGCGGTGCCGGGATCGCGCCACCACCACGGCGTCTCACCCGGTTCGGCGCGACGGGATAGATCTCGCGGGCGCGCGCGACGCATTCGATGATGCCGGTCATCATCCGTTCGGTGGTCTGCTTCACGTGCTCGTCGGGACCGATCACGATCGGCTCGCCGACGACGGCCGTCTGCGGGATGCGCCACTGCCAATGCGGCTTGCGGCCCTTGGTCAGGATGCGGTGCGTTCCCCAGAGCCCCACCGGCGTGATCGCGACGCCGGCCGGATGCGCGAGCCGAGCCGTGCCCGACTTGGCGAGCATCGGCTCGAGATCCTCGGAGATCGTGCCTTCCGGGAACACGCCGATGCACTCACCACGCGCGAGCGCGTCGACCGCGGCCGTGAGCGCGTCGGCGGCCTCGGCCCGGCCGCGGCGCACCGGAATCTGGTGCGCGGCCCGCAGCAGCGTGCCGAGCACCGGCTTGTCGAAGAGCTCGGCTTTGGCGAGATAGCGGACGTGCCGGCCGCGCTGATCCGCGACCCACGCGAGCGTCAACGGGTCGAGATACGACACGTGATTGCTGGCGAGGATCACCGGTCCCGACGTGGGGATGTGGTCCGCGCCCTCGATCGTCCACCGCAATCCCCACCGCAACCAGGGCCAGAAGACGCCCTTCGCCACGGAATACACGGGGTCCACGCTCGGTAGCATACGCAGGCCATGTCGGCCGGGCGCCTTACCCATTCCGCGGGCGTCGTCGTCCCGTTGCGGTCGTTTGCACTGGGCAAGGTGCGCCTCGCGGAGGCACTCGATAGCGACGCACGCCACGAGCTGTCCCGCACGATGGCCGAGCGCGTCGATCGCCGCGGCGGGCGCGCGTCCGCTGGTGATCGTGTCGAGCGCGCCCGAGGTAACCGCGTGGGCACGCGCGCTCGGCGTCGAACAGATCGCCGATCCGGGCATCGCTCGACGGCGCGGCCGCCGCCGGGCGCGAGTGGGTGCGCGAACGCGGACTCGCCCGGGTCGTCGTCATGCACGCCGATCTGCCGCTGGCCACCGTCGCTCGACGGCATCGCCGACGACGGTGACGCACCGGTAGCGGTGACTCGTTCCCGATCACCACGACGACGGCAACCCGGTGCTCTCGATCCCCGCGGCCGTCGACTTCTCGTTCGCCTACGGACCCGACTCGTGCGCGCGTCACGCCGCCGAAGCGCGCCGGCTCGGCCTCGAGGTTCGCATCGTCGAAGACCACGCGCTCGGGTTCGATGTCGACGACGAGTCGGATCTCGATGCCCTCGCCCACGAGCCCGAGCCGGCGCCGCGAAGAGCAGCCATGACGATGCGCTTCGATCTGCCCGGGCCCGCAGCGGGTGCTCGCGATCGGCGCCCACTCCGACGACATCGAGTTCGGGTGCGGCGCCACGCTCGCGAAGTGGGCCGACGCCGGCGCCGAAGTGCACATGTGTGTCTGCACCGACGGCTCGAAGGGAACGTGGGACGCCAGCGCGAATCTCGCCGCGCTGGTCGCCAGCCGTGAAGACGAGCAACGCGATGCCGCGAAGGTGCTCGGCGTCGTCGACGTGCGATTTCTCCGCCGGGTCGACGGCGAGCTCGAAAACGACCTCGCGACGCGAGCCGAGGTGTGCGCCGCGATCCGCGAGGTAAAACCCGACGTCGATGCTCGGTCACGATCCCTGGCAGCCGTACCGGCTGCATCCCGACCACCTCGCCGCCGGCCTGTTGGCGGTCGAGGGCATCGTCGCCGCACGCGATCCGCATTTCTTCCCTGATCAGGACCTCGCGCCCCACCGGCCCGACACTCTCTTGCTGTTCGAACCGGGTCGGGTCGACCACCTCGAGCGCGTCGACGGGCACCTCGATCGCAAGGTCGTACGCGCTGCTCGCCCATCGCAGCCAGTGGCGATCGACGATGGGGATCGACGCAGCACCGGAGACTGCGAGCACGAGGCGTTCGTCGCGCGCATCCACGACGCGGCGCAGATCGCGGGCCTGCGCGGCGGGTTGCGCGCCGCCGAAGCCTTCGCCCGCATCGACCGCCTCTAGCGACATGCCGGCAAGAGGTCCGGAAAAAGGACCCGGGTCGGAAGACCCGGGTCCTTCAACACTGTTGCGCTTGGCTCAGCGCTTCTTGGCGGTGCGCTTTCGGCGGTGCGCTTCGTCGCCCGCTTCGCGGGGGACTTCTTCGCTGCCTTGCGCTTCGTCGCCTTGCGCTTGGTGGCCTTGCGCCTTGCTGGCGCCTTCTTGGCCGCCTTCTTGGTGGCCTTGCGCTTCTTGGCCGGAGCCTTCTTGGCCGCCTTGCGCTTGGTGGCCTTGCGCTTGGCGGGGGCCTTCTTGGCCGCCTTGCGCTTCTTGGCCGGAGCCTTCTTGGCTGCCTTACGCTTGGTCGCCTTCTTTGCTACCCGCTTCTTCGCGGGTGCCTTCTTGGCGGCCTTGCGCTTCTTGGCGGGTGCCTTTTTGGCAGCCCTCTTCTTCGTTGCCTTCTTAGCCGGAGGCACGGGCACCACCTTTCTCGGAGAGCACTCTCACTCGAGGGAAGTTGCAACTTCGGATCATTCGGACACGTGGGAGTGGACCACGCGACCTACACGGTCAGGAGTTGACGCGCTTCTTGAAGTCCGAACCCACCGTGAACTTCACCGAGTTGCTCGCAGCAATCTGGATCGGTTCCCGAGTCTGTGGATTCATTCCGGTGCGCGCCTTCCGAGCTGACGGCGCAAATGTGCCGAAGCCAGGAAGTGTGACCTTGTCGCCTTCCGCAACCGCGTTCTGTACGGACGAGATGAACGCGTTGAGTGCGCCCTCCGCATCGGTCTTGCTCAGTTGCGCAACGCTCGCGATTGATTCGACGAGCTCGCCCTTATTCACGGGTAGAACCTCCGCGCATCGGCGTGTGTCGGGAACATGAGAACAAAATCGGGCGCGCAGGTCAAGCATTGCCAACGTCGCGAGCGTGGCATCCACCACTGTTCGCGCGCGCATGCGCGAAACTTTGTGATGTCCGACGAGCGCGATGACGCGCTCGAACAAGCACTCGCAGATGGACGGTACGACGCGTTCATCCTCTCGGCGGAGACGCGAGATGGTGGAGTCGCGCTCTCTTGCGCGATCACGAGCGGGCAACATCGCGGTGACGTGATCGATCTCGTGTCGACCACGTTGACCGCGCGCGATCCGCTCGCGTTGCTCGGACTTCCGTGCACGCTCGTGGTCGAAGGCGACACGATCCGCGTGGAGCGTTGACGGCCCCGAAATCGACCCGCAATTGAAACGAGCGAGACCGGGATCCGTGACCCCGATCTCGCTCCGTGCTTGGCAGCCCCGAGCGGATTCGAACCGCCGTTACCGCCTTGAGAGGGCGGCGTCCTGGGCCGCTAGACGACGGGGCCAGAACATCGGACTCGACCACGGTACCGGTCGCCGTCGAGTCAGCTCGGGGGGGAGGAATCGAACCCCCTATTACAGGACCAGAACCTGTCGTGTTGCCTATTACACCACCCCCGAATGGGTGTCGCCACGAGTCGGTGCGGACGCAAGCGACCACACGCTCATCGAGGCGGCGTCAGAGTGTAGCGAGTCCCGGAACGAGCTTTACGACTGATCGATGGCGGTCGAGTCGTGCGTATCCGAAGATCCGTCCGGCTGCGACGCGCAGGGTCTCGCCGAACATCCGTTTCAACGCCGCGGTGCCCTTGATCGGACTCGTTCGCGTCGGTGAAGTAACGCCGTCGAGCCCAACTTCGTGCGCAATCGCCTTTATTCGTGCGGAGTGATACGGATCCGAGACCAACACGACGCGATCCATGTTGCGCTGCTCGAGGAACCGCGCCGCGGCTTCGAGCGACTCCCAAGAGGTGCGCCCGGTCGTCTCCCGCAGGATCGCGGTGTCGGGAATCGCGTGTTGGTGGAGGTAGTCGGCGCTGGCGCCGGCCTCGGTGAATCGGTCGCCGGGTTCCTTGCCGCCGGTCACGACGATCACCGGCGCGATGTGCTCGGTGGTAGAGATCGATCGCGTGATCGAGCCGGGCCGCGAGCACCGGCGACGGACGGCCGTCGTACTGCGCGGCACCGAGCACGATGATCGCATCGGAACGGTCGAGCTTCGTCGCGGCGAGACGCCATCCACACCTGCACGAAGGTGACCGCGAGATATACGAAGAGCGACTCCGAACGCGATCAGTGCGACGCGTATCCCGATCCGGATCAGCCGCCTCAGGAATGCGAGCGGCGTCACGCGCCCGCGAGCCGCGATCTGGCCGCTCGCAGCCGACGCAAGGTGCGCTCGGGCCCGAGCAACCCGATCGACTCGAACAGCGGAATTCCCGAGCTCGCGCCCTGCGACCGCGGTGTACACGAGGCCCATCACCTTGCCCGGTTTCAGCCCGAGTCGCCGCGATCGGCTCCTGCAACTCGATGCGCTCACTCCACTCGTTGTTCAGAGCGAGATTTTCGACGTGAGCGATGACCGCGTCGAGAACTTCGTTCGCGCGCTCCGTGGTAAGAAGTTTTTTCCAAAGATTTTTCGTCGTACGCGAGTTCGTCGTCCGAAACGAACAAAAACGCGGCCTGTTCGGCGATCTGCACGAGCGTTGTCGCGCGTTCTTGTGCAGAGCGCGACCGCGCGTTCGAACACGCGGATGTCGAGATGATCGCCGTAGCGCACGCGTGCGAACGGCAAAACGTCCGCGACCAGGTCAACGAGCGGCAAACGGCGAATGTGCTCACCGTTCATCCACTCGAGCTTCTTCGGATCGAACGTCGCGGACGACGAAATCACGCGCGCGATGTCGAATTCCGCGACCAATTCGTCGATCGTCAGCACTTCGCGACCGTCTTCGGGTCCCCAACCGAGCAACGCGAGGTAATTCACGAGCGCGTGCGGCAGATAACCCGCGTCGCGGTACTCCTCTACCGACACCGCGCCGTGCCGTTTGGAAAGTTTTCCGCCACCTGGTCCGAGAATGAGCGGCATGTGCGCGTAAACGGGCTGGTCAACGTGCCCGAGCGCCCTTCGCAGCGCGAGCACGCGATGCGTCGAGTCGATGAGATCTTCGCCGCGCAGAACGTGCGTGATCCGCATGTCGACGTCGTCGACCGCGTTCGCCAAGAAGAACACCGGCGTACCGTTGGATCGCACGATCACGAAGTCGGAGATCGTCGACCACTCGACCGACACTTCACCGCGCACGACGTCGACGAACGAGCTGCGACCTTCGTCGGGTGTCCGGAAGCGCACCGATCGCGGCTTGCCCTCCGCCACGCTCACGGCGCGCTGCTCGGCGGTCAGATCGCGGCACCGACCGTCGTACCCCGGCGCGCGCCCCTCCTTCATCGCCAGTTCGTTGCGTTCGCGCACTTCGGCTTCGGTGCAGAAGCATTCGTAGGCGTCGCCGGCGTCGAGGAGCCGCTGCGCGGCCGCGAGATAGTCGTCGAAGCGATGACTCTGGAGGTACGGGCCTTCGTCCCAGTCGAGACCGATCCAGCGCATGCACCTCTTGGATCTGCTCGATCGACTCGTTCGTCGAGCGGGCCACATCGGTGTCTTCGATGCGGAGAATGAAGGTGCCGCCGGTGTGACGCGCCTGCAACCAGTTGAACAGCGCGGTGCGCACGCTGCCGATGTGCAGGAAACCCGTGGGCGCGGGCGAGAACCGCAATCGGATCTCAGGCCGTCCCGCAACGGGATGCGGGTTCTCACTCATGTGAGCAGGTGCTTTGCGATCACCGTGCGCTGGATCTGATTGGTGCCTTCATAGATCTGCGTGATCTTGGCGTCACGCAGGAATCGTTCGGCGGGCATGTCCTTGGTGTAGCCGATACCACCGAGCAGTTGTACGCAGTCGACCGTGACCCGCATCGCAGTGTCCGACGCGAACAGCTTCGCCATCGACGACGCGCTCCCGGTTCCGGTCAGGCCCGCGTCGAGGAGCGAACACGCCCGGTACACGAGGAGCTCCGCCGCGTCGACCTGGGTGGCCATGTCGGCGAGCATGAACTGCAGCCCCTGGAAGTCGGCGAGCCGGGATCCGAACTGCTTTCGATCCTGCACGTAGCTCGTCGCGAGCTCGAGCGCGCCCCGGGCGATGCCGAGCGCCTGCGCGCCGACGAGCGGCCGGGAACGATCGAGCGCGCCCATCGCGTAGTGAAAGCCGCGCCCTTCGTCGCCGATGAGGTTCTCCGCGGGGACCGGGCACTCCTCGAGGGTGATCTCACCGGTCGGCGAGCCGCGTACTCCGAGCTTGCGTTCGAGTTTCGAGACGCTGAAGCCCGGGAAGCTCTTCTCGACGACGAAACAACTCATGCCGCGATGACCGGCGTCCGGATCGGTCTTGGCGAACACCGTGTAGAAATCGCTCACGCCCGCGTTGGTGATCCAAAGCTTTTGCCCGGTCAGCACGTAGTGGTCGCCGTCGCGCACGGCACGCGTGCGCATGCCCGATACGTCGCTGCCGGCATCGGCTTCGGAGAGGCAGTACGAGGCTTGGCACTCCCCCGCGGCGACGCGCGTGACGTACTTCTGTTTGAGCGCCTCGGATCCGTGATCGAGCACGGGCGTCATCGCCAGCTTCGAGATGAACGTGAACAGTGACGACGACGCGCAAACGCGTGCGACCTCTTCGACGGCAATCGCGTGGGCGAGGATCCCACCGTCCTGACCGCCGTACGGCTCCGGGAACGCCAACCCCGCGAAGCCGGCGTCACGCCAGGCGTTCCAACTCGCCCAGGGATACGCCTCGTTCTCGTCGGCTTCGGCGGCGTTCGGGGCGATGTGCTCCTCCGCGAGTCGCCGCACCGACTCGCGCAGCTCGACGTATTCGTCGGAAAGAACGAACGCGGTCACGCGCGCTTACGCCGGATGCGGCGACAGGTCGAGCGTGACCTGCGCTGCGCCACTCGGGCACGCGTTCGGCCAGCGCAGTGCCGCGGCAGGCGCAACAGGTCTTCGGGTACCGCGTCGACCAGACGCCGGCGCCGCTTGTAGTCGTGGGCGGCGTCGTGGGTGAGGCGGGCGCGCAGGTCGACGAACGCGTCGGCGGCGGTCCCGTCGAATCCGAGGAGCTCGACGGCAACGTCGATGTCGCCGATCACCGGCGCCCGACCGAAGAGCGCGGCGCGCTTACCCGCGATCTCGGCGATCACCGCGATCACGTCTTCGGCGTGCTCGTGCACCGAGAGCCGCAGCCGGGAACGAGCCCGCGCCGCGAGCGTGTACGCGTACCCGACGTTCGGACCGGGCCGGCCCATGAGCGCGCCACTGGTGTCTTCGCCCGAGTCGGCCTTCAGGTCGCCGGGCCGATCGGCCCGCCAATCACGCGCGGGCGGCATCGCCAATCCGGGCGGGAGGTTCTGTTGCTGGCGGGGACGGTCGCCGATCTCCGACGGCACGGGTCAGTGGGCATCGCCCCGAAGTCAGTGGCGCGGCACTCCCTCACACGGGATCCGCTGATGTCCGGGCCGGCGCGAGCAATCCGAAGTGGATCGAGTCGAGCAGGGCCTGCCACGACGCTTCGATGATGTTCTCGTTCACACCGATCGTGGTCCAGGTCTGCTCGCCGTCGGTCGAGTCGATCAGCACCCGTGTGACGGCACCGGTCCCCTTCGCGGTGTCGAGCACGCGCACCTTGTAGTCGGTGAGGTGCACCCGCTCGAGCGCCGGGAAGCTCCCGTTGAGCGCCTTGCGCAACGCCTGGTCGAGTGCGTTGACCGGACCATTGCCCTCCGCGGTCGCGATCACGCGCTCGTTGCCGCGGACCACCTTCACGGTTGCCTCGGTCGTGACGGTGGCACCGGTCGCGTCGGTGAGCGTCGCGATCCCCGTGCGGTCGTCGGTGGTCACGCGGAACGACTCGACGCGGAACCAGTCGGGTTCCCATCCGGTCGCGCGTCGCATCAACAACTCGAGCGAACCGTCGGCGACCTCGAAGTGGTAGCCCTCGTGCTCGAGTCGCTTCAGCTGCTCGACCACTTCGGCGAGCTGCGGGCCGTCGAGCTCGAGGCCGAGCTCCTTCGCCTTCAGCACCAGCGTGGACTTGCCCGCGAGCTCCGATACGACAAAGCGGGTTCCGTTGCCGACCGTGTCGGGCGACAAGTGCTCGTAGGCGTCGGGCCGCTTGGCGATCGCACTCATGTGCAGTCCCGCCTTGTGCGCGAACGCGGAGTGGCCGACGTACGCGGCTTGCGGGTTGAGCGGCATGTTGACCAGCTCGGCAACGTGATGCGCGACCGGCGTGAGCCGTTGCATGCGATCGGCCGGGATCGTCTCGATCCCCATCTTCAACGTGAGGTTCGGGATGATCGCGGTGAGGTTGCAGTTTCCCGTTCGCTCGCCGTAGCCGTTGATCGTTCCCTGCACCTGCGTCGCACCGCCCAGCACACCGGCGATCGCGTTGGCGACGCCGGTACCGCCGTCGTCGTGGAGATGCACGGCCACGCGTACGTCGCCACCGAGATAGGTGACGACCTCCCGCACGATGCGCTCGACCTCGTGCGGCAACGCGCCGCCGTTGGTGTCGCACAGCACGACATGCGAAGCGCCCTTGGTCGCGGCGGCCTCGAGCACGCGCAACGCGAACTCGGGATTGTGCTTGTAGCCGTCGAAGAAGTGCTCGGCGTCGAACAGCACGTCCATGCCCGCGTTGCGCAAGAACTCGACGGAGTCGGCGACCATCGCCTCACCCTCGTCGAGCGTCGTACCCAGCGCTTCGAGCACGTGGTAGTCCCACGACTTCCCGACGATGCAGACGGTCCCGACGTTGGCTTCCACCAGGTGGCGCAACGTGTCGTCGCTGTCGACCTTGCCCTTCACCCGCCGCGTCGACCCGAAGGCCACGAGCGTCGACGTGGAGAACTGCATCTCCTTCGGCGCGCGCCGGAAGAGCTCGTCGTCCTTCGGGTTCGCGCCCGGCCAACCGGCCTCGATGTACTGAACGCCGAGCCAGTCGAGCTGCTCGGCGATCCGCAGCTTGTCCTCGACGGTCAGTGAGATTCCCTCGAGCTGGGAGCCGTCGCGAAGGGTTGTGTCATAGATCTCTACACGTTGGGGGAGTACGTGTTCGGTCATACCAACTCACACCATTCTTTGTACTTGTCGACCTGGCCGCGGACCGCTCGTCCGTATTCCTCGGCAATGACCGTGGTCATCGGGCCGGGGCACGGAATCTCGCGATCGTCGACCGAGTTGACCGCGCTCACCTCGGCCGCGGTTCCGCACACGAACATCTCGTCGGCGACGTAGAGGTCGCTGCGCGACAGCTCACCCACCTGCACCTCGAACCCGTGATCGCGCGCGATCGTCGTCACGGAGTCCTGGGTGATGCCGGGCAACGCGCCGGCGGAGAGGGGCGGCGTGATCAGCACGCCGCGGCGCGCCGCGAAGATGTTCTCGCCGGTGCACTCCGACACGAGCCCATCGGGGTTGAGCATGACCGCCTCGTCGTAGCCGGCCTTCAACGCTTCCACCTTCGCGAGCGACGAGTTCACGTAGTTGCCCGTGGTCTTCGCGAGCGGCGGCATGGTGTTGTGGTCGTGGCGCGTCCACGACGACACCTTCATCCGCACGCCCTTGGTCAGCGCGTCGTCACCGAGGTACGCGCCCCACGGCCAGCACGCGATCGACACGTCGACCTTGCACGGCAACGTGTTGAGTCCCATCTCGCCGTAGCCGTAGTACGCGATCGGCCGGATGTAACACGACGGCAGACCCGACGAACGCACGGTGTCCTTGACCGCGGTCACGAGGTCGTCGACCGTGTAAGGGATCTCCATCAACATGATGCGCGCCGAGTTGAACAGCCGTTCGACGTGCTCGGTCAGGCGGAACACCGCCGGGCCGCGATCGGTCTCGTACGCCGCGCACACCCTCGAACACGCCCGTGCCGTAGTGCAGCGAGTGCGTCAGGATGTGCACCTGCGCGCTCTCCCACGGGATGAGCTCACCGTTCATCCAGATCTTCTCGGTCGGGGTGATGGGCATGTCGGGCCTTTCGGTGTCGCCGCGGTTGAGCGGGCGTGGGACTCAGCAGGCGGCGGCGATGGCGTCGCCGACCTGGGAAGTCGTGCCTTCTACATCGTCCGTCTTGTCGACGGCGTTCAGTATTCGGGTCGAGGCATCGGCCTCGCCGAGGAAATCACACATCATCGCGGCCGAGATCACCGCCGCCCGAGGGTCGGCCTTGCCGGTACCGGCGATGTCGGGCGCCGAGCCGTGTACGGGCTCGAACAGGCTCGGGCCGGTTCGGGCCGGATTCAGGTTGGCCGACGCGGCGCGGCCGATCCCGCCCGCGATCGCGCCACCGAGGTCGGTGAGGATGTCGCCGAAGAGGTTGTCGGTGACGATCACGTCGTAGCGAGCCGGGTCCTGCACGAAGTAGATGCACGCGGCGTCAACATGGTTGTACGCGGTGGCCACATCGGAGTAGTCGGCCGAAACCGCGTCGAACGTTCGCTGCCAGAGGTCGCCGGCGAACGTGAGCACGTTCGTCTTGTGCACGAGCGTGAGGTGCTTGCCCGGCCGGCTCTGCGCCAGGTCGAACGCGAAGCGGATGCACCGCTCGACGCCGAGCCGCGTGTTCACCGATCCCTGCGTCGCGATCTCGTTGGGCGTGCCCTGGCGCAGGAAACCGCCTTCACCCGCGTAGGTGCCTTCGGTGTTCTCGCGGACGACGAGAAAGTCGACGCCGTCGTTGTGGCGATTCGCGGCCGACTTGAACGGGCGCAGGTTCACATAGAGGTCGAGCGCGAAGCGCATACGGAGGAGCAAGCCGCGCTCGAGCACACCGGGCGGAACTTCCGGGGTGCCGACCGCGCCGAGGAGAATCGCGTCGAAGCCGCGCAGCTCCTCGAGCACGGAATCGGGCAGCACGTCACCGGTCGCGAGGTAGCGCCGGCCGCCGAGGTCGTAATCCGTCGTGGCGAGCTCGACGCCCGCCGCGCGCACGACCTTCAGTGCCTCCGCGGTCACCTCGGGACCGATGCCGTCCCCGCCGATGATCCCGACCCGATGGGCCATATTCATGTGTCCCTTTCCCTGCCTCATGCGCCGGCAGGCTGGCAACAAAAAACCGCCCACGCAGGCGTGGACGGTGAGGCGAACGCCAAGGATGGCGTTCGCTTACAGAATGACGATTACGACGTGTGCGAGGCGCGAGAAGCGACTTCCGAGAGATTGCATACACCTCCAGGTTCGCAGAAATGGGCGTCCAGTGTCAAACGAGTAACCCAAAGATGGCGGAGGTACCCTGCTCGTTATGACCGAGGCGCACCTCTCGCCGCAGGCGTACGAACGGCTGCGTGCGGAGCTCGAAGAGCGCTCGACGACACGCCGCCGGGAGATCTCTCTCTGGATCGAGCGTGCACGCGAGCACGGCGACATCAAAGAGAACGCCGACTACGACGCGGCCAAAAACGAGCAGGGCCACAACGAGGCCCGCGTCCGCCAGCTCGAGGCGATGCTGAAGAGCGCGGTCGTGATGGACATCTCGTCGAGCGGCGAGGTCGTGGAACCGGGCGTGCTCGTCGAGCTGCGTTACGACGGCGACGACGACCCGATCACCTATCTCGTCGGCTCCATCGAGGAACGCAACGACAACTACGACGTGCTGTCGACCGGAATCACCGCTCGGGCAAGCGCTCCTCGGCGCCGGCCCCGGTGCGACCGTGCGCTATCAGGGACCCAAGCGTGAGCTCGGCGTGACCGTGGTAGCAGTGCGGCCGTTGAGCTGAGTCGGTTCCTGGAGCAGATAGCCGCGCGAACGTACGGTGCGGATCTCGAGCCCGAGCGGCGCGAGCCGGCGACGGAGCCGCAGCACATGCACGTCGAGCGCGTTGCGGGTCGGCGCGCCTTCCGGCCACGCCCGGCTCGCCAACGCTTCGCGCGGCACGACCGCGCCGAAGCGGTCGAGCAATGCCCGGGCGAGCGATTGCTCGACCGGGGACAACGACACCCACGCGTCGCGATGACGCAGCAATCCGTCGCCGTCGAGATCGGGACGGGCGCCGTGGGCGCGGGCGCGGGCCTGCAGCGCGCGGCGGCGGGCGTCGAGGTACGTCTCGGGCGCGGTCGCCGCACACCAGTCTTCGAGACAGTCGGTCGGCACGGGCGGCTCGGCGTCGTCGGCAACGAGCAGCAAACGCGGCACCCCCCGATCCCGTAGATCGGCGAGACGTTGGGGATCTCCGGGCCACCGCACGAGCTCAACGTTCATGTACGCAACGTAAGAGGCGTTTGTTTCGCCGGGATTACAGCGGAGTGACGGGTACGGACCGGGCGCGGGCGAGGTCGGCGGCGGCGTCCATGACCGGGCCCGCGAATCGAGCCCCCGGATCCGGCCCGAGCCGCTCGGCCGGGCCGCTCACGCTGATCGCGGCGACGACTTCGCCTCCGACCCGCACCGGAGCGCTCACACTCGCGACACCCGGCTCGCGTTCGCCGACGGTGGCGGCCCAGCCCTCGGCGCGAACGGTGGCCAGCAGATCGGGATCGACGTCGAAACGATCGGCATCGACGCGACCCAGGCGAGCAGCACCCGGCCCGCCCGAGCCCTTGGTCAGCGGCATCATCGCCCCGAGCGCGACCGTGTCGCGCAGCCCGGTCGGGCGCTCGTGCTTGGCGACACAAACCCGCCGATCGCCTTCGCGTACGTAGAGCTGCGCGCTCTCGCCGGTGTCGGCACTCAGCCGTTCCAGCACCGCTTGCGCAGGCTCGACGAGTGCAAGCGCCGCGCCCGCCGCCGCGCCCCAGCCCACGAGCCGGCCGCCCAGGCGGAAGCGGCCGCCGCGATCCCGCACGACGAGGGCGTGCGCTTCGAGTGCCACTGCGAGCCGGTGCGCAGTCGGGCGCGGTAAACCGGTCTCGCGCACGAGATCGGCCAACGTGCACGGACCGGTGCCGCGCGAGCGCTTCGAGAATCCCGACAGCCCGGTCGAGCGACCTGCACGCCACTTGTCTCCGGGCTCACATTCGCTACACTGTCCATTCCCTGATCCTATCGTCTCATACAGTGAGACAGGATGCATTTCAGAACCGGAGCATCTGATGGCCGCTTCCAAGAAGACCCTGTCGGAGAAGATCTGGGACCGCCACGTCGTGCACTCGGCGCCGGGCGAACCCGATCTGCTCTACATCGACCTGCACCTGGTGCACGAGGTCACGTCGCCCCAGGCGTTCGACGGCCTGCGCCTCGCGGGTCGCACCGTCCGCCGGCCCGACCTCACCGTCGCCACGATGGACCACAACGTCCCGACCGCGGGCCTCGACCGTCCGCTCGAGGATCCGATCTCCGCGAAGCAGATCGAGACGCTGGCGCGGAACTGCGAGGAGTTCGGGATCCGCTGCTACGCGATGGGTGATCCCGGTCAGGGCATCGTGCACGTGATCGGTCCGGAACAAGGACTCACGCAGCCGGGCATGACGATCGTGTGCGGCGACAGCCACACGTCTACCCACGGCGCGTTCGGCGCGCTCGCGTTCGGCATCGGCACCAGCGAGGTCGAGCACGTGCTCGCCACGCAGACGTTGCCGCAGATGCGTCCGGGAACGATGTCGATCACCGTCGATGGCGACGTTCCCGACGGCGTAACCGCGAAAGACATCGTGCTCGCGATCATCGCCGGTATCGGTACGGGCGGCGGCATCGGTTCGGTGCTCGAGTACCGCGGGAGCGCGATCCGCGCGCTGTCGATGGAAGGCCGCATGACGGTGTGCAACATGTCGATCGAGGCCGGCGCGCGCGCCGGCCTGATCGCGCCCGACGACACCACGTTCGCGTACCTCGAGGGTCGCCCCGCCGCGCCGAAGGGTGCGGAGTGGGAACGTGCACTCGAAGACTGGCGTTCGTTGGTGACCGACGACGGCGCGGAGTTCGACAAGTACATCGACATCGACGCGGCAACGTTGCTCCCCCAGGTCTCATGGGGAACGAATCCCGAGTCAGACGATCGCGATCGACGCGAGAGTCCCCGACCCCGACGAGTTTGCCGACGACGCGCTGCGCGAGTCGGCCCAGCGGGCGTTGATGTACATGGGGCTGAAGGCGAACACGCCGATCCGTGACATCGCGGTCGACACCGTGTTCATCGGATCGTGCACCAACTCCCGCATCGAAGACCTGCGGGCGGCGGCCAAGGTCGCAGAGGGCCGGAAGGTGAAGACGGGCGTGCGCACACTCGTCGTTCCGGGATCGGCCGCAGTGAAGGTGCAGGCCGAAGCGGAAGGGCTCGACAAGGTGTTCATCGCGGCCGGGTTCGACTGGCGGGAACCGGGCTGCTCGATGTGCCTGGCGATGAATCCCGACAAGCTCGGCACCGGGCGAACGGTGCGCGAGCACGTCGAACCGGAACTTCGAAGGGCGCCAGGGCAAAGGCGGCCGGACCCACCTGGTCTCCCCCGCCGTCGCCGCCGCCACCGCGATCGCCGGTCACTTCGCAACGCCTTCGGACTTGGAGAACTGATGGAAGCTGTTCGCGTTATTACCGGACGTGCGGTGCCGCTGGTGCGGTCCGACGTCGACACCGATCAGATCATCCCGAGCGACTGGTTGAAGCGCGTCGAGCGCACCGGCTTCGGCGCGGGGCTGTTCTCCGAGTGGCGCGAGAACTCCGACTTCGTTCTCAACCAGGAGCGCTACGTCGGCGCCAACATTCTCGTCGCGGGTTCGAACTTCGGAACCGGCTCGTCACGCGAGCACGCGGTGTGGGCGTTGATGGACTACGGGTTCGCGGCGGTCGTGGCGCCGCGCTTCGCCGACATCTTCCGCAACAACAGCGGGAAGATGGGACTCGTCGTCGCGACCGTCGATCAGGCAACGGTGCAGAAGCTCTGGGATGCGATCGAAGAAGACCCGAACCTCGAGCTCGTGATCGACGTGGAGAACAAGCGAGTCGCCGCGCCGGCGATCGGCCTCGACGTGCCGTTCGATCTCGACGACTTCACCCAACACCGTTTGCTCAACGGCCTCGACGACATCGGCCTCACACTCAAGAGCGCCGACGACGATCACGACCTACGAGAAGTCCCGCTCCGACTGGATGCCGAGGGTCGCTCCGTAGGACACAGCGCGAGTAATCTCGGGCCCGCGAATACCCATTTACGGGAACTGAAGGGCCCGAGAAGCACGCAGACCATCCGCGTCCGCACGTTCACCTCGGCGAACACCCTCGAGTCGCGGCATCATTTCCGTCATGGCGTTTCGACGACGGTCCGACAAGCCGCGAGGAGGTGCCAAGCCCGAAACGCAGCCGCTGCGATTGGATCCCAACGCGCCGTCAGGAAGTGGCGAGCCGGCATTTCTCCGTCGGCCTGAAGGTGCACCCGTCTACTACGGCTTTCCGATCATCGACGCGAGCGAAGTGGATGGCTTTCGACTCGGGATGATCACCGACTTCGCCGCACAGCCGGACACCCGTGGCGATGCTTTCGTCGTCGCTCCCGATGGAAGCCGAGCGGGTCTCGTCTGGGAGTCGGAGATCGCTAAGCCGTACTGCCGAGAGACGATTGCTCCCGATGCCCAGCGGTGGGGCGTTTGGGCGGTCGGCTCCCACGCACCTCTGCGATCCGAGAACGACGCCGCCGACTTCCTCCGAAGCCTGTTGCCGGAGCTTCGCCCACGCTGGGAGCAATGGAAGTACGGGGCTTAGGCGTTCTCCCGCGAGCGTTGCCGCGACGGAGCGCGCGTTTGATGACGCGTGAGCCGCCGTCCGACCTCGGGCAGGATTGCACCGGCGGATCCGAACGCTTCCCGAGGTCAGGCTCCGGCTGACCCGGTACCCAGATTGGAGTCGGTCACGTGTCTTCATGGATGGCGGGTGAGGACAACCCGGCGTCGCAACTCGTCTCGTATCTCCGGCCCGGCGAGGAACTGCTGTGGTCCGGGCGGCCGGATCCCGACGTGCGCTTTGCCCCGGCCGACCTGTACTTCGTTCCCTTCAGCATCATGTGGGCCGGGTTCGCGCTGGTCTGGGAAGTAGGGGTCCTCTTCGGCGGCGCGCCAGTTTTCTTCGTGCTCTGGGGTATCCCGTTCGTCGTTGTCGGCTTGTACATGTTGTTCGGTCGGTTCATCTACAAGCGCCGAGCGAAGCTCCGTACTGCATACGGGGTGACATCGCAGCGGGTTCTCGTCGCGATCGGCGGAACGACGCTCAACGACTCGCCCATCAAGTCGGTGCCGACGTCACTCAAGCGTTCGCGTGACGGCAGCCATGTCTCGATCACGTTCGGAGACCAGAACAGTTCGCCCGCACGCGGTGCGTATCCGAACACGGGAATGGACATCTTCCGGCGCGGCGCAACTCCGCTCGGTTTCTACGACGTTGCGGACGTGGACGCGTTGCTCGCCGCGTTGGAGCGGGCTCGCGGCGCGTAGAGCCGCGGCGCCGAGGAAGAGATCGTCAGGCGGAGAAGTCGAGGGCGGGCAGGACTCGGTCGGCGAAGACGTCAACCAGGGCGAGTCCGAGGTCGTGGGTGGCCTCGCTCGATACCAGGTAGTCGAAGAACTCCAACGTGCTCATCGGTCACCTCTGTCACATGGGCTTGTTCCCTGTAACAACGGCAAGTTCCCGCCATTTCCATAGACATTCCGCGTCGGCGTATCCAAACCCATCCAACCAGGCCAAATGGGACGCAACTGGCACCAATTTGTTGGAGGGATCGTCCTGTTCGGGGCTGGAGCCGAGGGCGTCGAGGAACTCCGCGTGCCGAGCCGGCGTGCGGGAGGCGACGTGCTCGACGTTCGCGAAGACGCCGCCCGGGCGCAGGATGTCGAAGATCTCACCGTAGAGATCCTGCTGGCGATCGGGCACGAGGTGGTGGATCGCGAACCCCGAGACCACCAAATCGAAGTCGCCCAGATCCTCGGGCAGTGGCTCGTCGAGATCGTGACGCCGGATCTCGACCGCGTCGATCGCGCGGAACCGTTCGCGGGCGCGGTCGAGCATCTCGGGTTGGAAGTCGAGCCCCACTCCACTCGCGCCCGGACGCGCCGCGAGCACGAGCGCGAGCACATTGCCGTCGCCGGTGCCGAGATCGAGCACGCGCTCCATCCGCGCGGGAACGACTTCGAGCATCGCCGTGTACCCGTCGGTGCGATGGGGAATCGAGTCACGCTTCTGTAGATACGACAGCGCGTGCTCCGCGGTTCGCCACAGATTGACGTTCTCGGTCGACGTCATCAGACGCCTTCGATCTTCTCGCGTACTTCCCCGCGCTCGCGCAGGCGCACGAGCTTGTTGACCGCGTTGAGGTAGGCCCGGGCGGACGCTTCGACCACGTCGGTCGCGACACCGCGCCCGGTCACCTTCCGGCCGTCGGAGTCAACCGTGATGGCCACCGCGCCGAGCGCATCCGAACCACCGGTCACCGACGAGACCTGGAAGTCGCCGATCTTGCCGAACACACCCGTCGCTTCGGAGATCGCCGCGACCGCGGCGTCGATCATGCCGTCGCCACTGCCGGTCGCTTCGACCTTCCCGTCACCGTGGCCGAGCACGACCCGGGCACTGGGCTGCATCGCGGTGCCGCCGTGCAGCTCGAGCTCGTACACCGAGTAGCGGTGCACCATGCCGGTCCCGATCTCCTCGACGACGATCGCCTCGAGGTCGGCCTCGGTGATCTCGACCTTCTTGTCGGCCAGCTCCTTGAACCGAACGAACGCGGCGTTGAGCGCGTCGCCCTGCACGTTGATGCCCATCTTCTCGAGCGTGTCGGCGAACGCGTGACGACCCGAGTGCTTGCCGAGCACGATCTGCGCGGCCTCCTGCCCCACATCGGCGGCCGCGATCACCTCGTAGGTCTCGCGGTCGGCGAGCACGCCGTGTTGGTGGATGCCGGCTTCGTGCGCGAACGCGTTGCGGCCGACGACCGCCTTGTTGAACTGCACGTGGTAGCCGGTCAGGCGCGACACCATGCGCGAGGTGCGGGCCAACTCCTCGGTGCGCACACCCACGTCGACGCCGGTGTAGTGGTCGGAACGAGTCTTGATCGCCATGACGACCTCTTCCAGCGCGGCGTTGCCGGCGCGCTCGCCCAACCCGTTGATCGCACACTCGACCTGGCGCGCCCCGTTGGAAACGCCGGCCAGCGAGTTCGCAACCGCGAGACCCAGGTCGTTGTGACAATGCGTCGACACAACGAAGTCACCGCGCACGTTCGCGATCACATAGGCAATGAGCTTGCCGTAATCCTCGGGAACCGCGAACCCGACGGTGTCAGGGATATTCAGCGTGGTCGCGCCGTTGTCGACCGCGATCTGGCACACCTCGACCATGAACTCGGGATCGGAGCGATAGCCGTCTTCGGGCGAGTACTCGACATCGTCGAGGTAGCTCTTGGCCCGAGCGACCGACGCCGCGACCTCCGCCTTCACCTGGTCCTCCGTCATGCGGAGCTTCTTCTCCATGTGGATCTTCGACGTCGCGATGAACACGTGGATACGGGCGCGTTCGGCATGACGAACCGCTTCCCACGCGCGGTCCACATCTTTGAACGCGGTGCGCGAGAGTCCGGCGATGATCGGACCGCGCACGGACTTCGCGATCGCTTCGACGGATTCGAAGTCACCGTCGGAGGAGATCGGGAACCCGGCCTCGATCACGTCGACTCCCAATCGGGCGAGCTGCTCCGCGATCTCGAGCTTCTCGGCGACGTCGAGGGAGATGCCGGGCGACTGCTCGCCGTCTCGCAGTGTCGTGTCGAAGATCTTCACGGTTTCCATGTCGCCCTCCCGGGGCAGTTGGTACGGGGAAAATGCCAACGAAAAACCCTCCGGCCAGAGGCACGGAGGGTCGAGCGCGAGCACCTATGTGTGCTCGCGCTTACGTAAGGAGGAGGCCCAGCAGCGCTGAAGGCTGCGTGATCCCGGGCGTCGTCTCCGTGTACATAAGTCCTTCTAGTAAACCAGTGACGGGTCGATACGTCAATGTCAGGTCGATCTCACTTCGGCTGCCCGGCTACAGGCATGAGAGAATTTCCTATGCGCACTGGTTCCAAGCGGGTGTTGGGAGCCGGCCTCCTTGCCGGTATCGCGTATTCGCTGTGGCGGGCGTGGCGCCGTCGAGTGCCCGAGCCGAAGCGCGACATCACCTGGGACACCGCGCCGTTCCCGTTCCCGCCGGTGCCGCGCCCCACCCACGATGTTCCCGCGCCCGCGCCCGCATCCATGCCTACCGGGCCGACCGCCGATCCGGGGGCCGACGGTGCATGCCCGATCTCGCATCCGGTGAAAGCCAAGCTTTCGAGCGGCATCTATCACGTGCCCGGCGGCGTCAACTACGAGCGCACCAAGCCGGATCGCTGTTACGTCGACGCGGCCGCGGCCGAAGCCGACGGACTCCGCGCGTCGAAGCGTTAACTATTCGGCGCGGAGCGCGACCGCAGGCGGAGTGTTCGCCGCGACGCCGCGCCGGAACAGCAGCCGTCACGATCGCGACGATGATCGCAAGCCCGGCGACGGCGAGGATCGCGGCGAACGGCGTGACGGGTTGATCGGGCACACCGAGTTGACGGGCGAACGCCTGCCAACTCCAACGGCCGAGAACGATGCCGAGTGGTACACCGATCACGAGCGCGATCAACGCAGTCACCGCCGCCTGCCAGCCGATCGCGGCCGATACCTGACGACGCCGGAAACCGAGCACCTTGAAGATCGCGAGCTCGCGGCGCCGGCGCCGCGCCGACGAGAAGAGCGCATGGGCGAGCGTCCCCACCGCCAGGATCGCGAGGAGCCCGGCGATGACGGAGGGAAGTCCTCCGACCCGGCTGAGGTCGACCAGATCGGACGGCTTCCCCGGTAGGTAAATGTTGACGATATGCGTGCGCGACACCGCGGCGAGCCAGCGCGTCGCCCGCCGGACCCTTGTGGAAGCGCACCAGCACGATGTCGGCGATGGCGTGATCGGCGAAGCGTTGCGCGCCCGCGAACGTGATGGCCGCGCCCTCGCCCAGGCGCGCCGCACCCGAGAACTCGGGCAGCACGCCGCGCCCGACGATGCGCAACCGCGCCGATCGAGTTCCGAGCGACACGCGCACGGTGTCGCCCACCCGCAGTCCCAGGTCTTCGAGCGTGCGCGTGCCGAGCATGATCTCGGACGCCGACTTTGGCGCTCTCCCCTCGACGACGGTGGGGACCACCGAACCCTTTACGGGCTCGATGGCGAGCGCGTCGAACAGGTCGCTCCCGATGCGGAGCCGACTTATTGTCGCGACCGCGACACCATCGGTCTCCGGGCGAGCGGCGAGCTTGGCCGCTTCCGGGCGCAGATTGGGCGCGAACAGGTCGCCGACCTGGATGTCCCAGTTCCATCCGTACAGGTGCGGCTCGTCGAGGAGACGGCTGAGCGACGCGGAGAACCCGAGGACTCCGGCGATCACCGCCACCCCGAGCACCGCGCTGATGATCGTGGAGCGGACCGGGACCGATGACCGTCCGCGTCCGGGCTCGAGCGCCATGCGCACGCCCGCGCTCGCTGCGGTCGAAGCTCCGGCCCCCGCCAGCGCGCCCCCGACCCGCGAACCCGCGGTGACACGCGCCGTCGCCCGTCGGCTCCGCGCCGAACGGGGCGCGAACAACGCGGCGAGCACGCTCAGCAACGCGACCACCACGAACACGCTCAGCGCGCCGATACCCAGGTACGCCAGGTTCACCGCAATCCCGGGGTGCAGCTCGGCTTCACGCGCGACGCCCACGGGCGACAACGCCGAGAGCAGCACCGCGGTGACTGCGGCGATGACCGTGGCGCCGGCGCCGATCAGCACACCGCGCGAAACGCGCGTGTTCGGAGCTGGCCCTTGGTAAAACCGAGTCCGCGCAGCACGTCGTCTTCGTCGGAGAGCACGTAGCCGAGCCGCACGAGCGCCTGACCGACGAGCAGGAGCGTCACCCCCGCGACGACGAACCCGAGGAGGCGCAGCGCGGTGGCTTCCACATCCAGGCCTCGTTGCACCGGCGCCCGGAGCTCGAGCTGGTTGCTGGTCTCGACCTGCGCGGCCGAAGCCCGCCGGTCGAGCTCGCGGTTGAACGAAGGAATACCCCGGGTTCCGTCTCGGAGCCGAACCGCGAGCACTTGAAACGCGTCGGGATGCGTACGCGCGTATTCCGGTGCCAACAATGCCAACGGCGGCAAGCCGCCGGTCAGGGGTGGAAACCCGCCCTGAATCGACACGATGCCGACGATCCGGATCGGCGTCGGCGCCGCCGGTCCCTTCGCCAGCGCCGCGGGTCCGGCGAGCGAGAGCGTCAGCGACTGTCCCGTCTGGACGCCGAGCCGGTCGGCCGCGAAGAACGACAACGCGATCTCGTTGCGACGAGTCGGCAGCCGGCCGTGCAGCACGCGGACACCGTTCAACGCGGTAGCCGAAACGACCGTCGGCGCTCGCGAACGCGGTCACGTCGCTTTCGAGGATCGGCTTCCCCGCCGCGGTCTTGCCGTGACCGCCGTAGTAGGACAACTGCGCCGAGTCGGCCACTGCCGGGAGGTGGGCGATCTCATCGAAGTCGAACTGACGGTTGATGCTGTCGGGCGTGCTGCCGTTCGTCACTGCGATGTCGAACGCGTGCGTCCCGCGCAGGAAGCGGTCGTAGGCGGTCTGGGTACGATCGGCCGCGGCGAACGCGGCGATGGTTCCCGCCGCCGATCACGCCGATCAGCAATGCGACCCCGAGCCAGGCGCGCCAGTGCGCCCGCGCCTCGACGCGCAGCCGAAACCAGACGGCTTTCACTCCGCGATCATCCTCAGTGGGTGCCGAACGGGCAAGGTGGCAGCCGCACCGGCCGCACCCATACCTGCACCCCTAAACGGGGTCAGCCCGAGGTCGATGGCGCGGGCGGAATGGACCCCGGACAGCGCGAGCACCTGGTCGATCACGTCGCCGGGAACGAGCGCGTCGGTGGCCATCACCATCAGCGCCGCCTCTCCCGAGCGGGCTGCGGCCGACGTCCATGTCGGAGATGTTGACTCCGGCTTTGCCGAGCAGCGGTCGCGACGTCGCCGATCACGCCGGGAATGTCGTCGTTGTGGACGACGAGCATGTGTCGAGCGGGCGGGAGGTCGACAGTGTGCTCGTCGATGCCGACGATGCTCGGCTTCTGCTGCTTGCCGAACAAGGTGCCGGCAACCTCCGCGGTCGAACCTTCGACCGCCGCGCACGCCGATGAGGTTCACGTAGTCCTGCGCGTCGGAAGACTTCGTCTCGCGAACGGAGATGCCGCGTTCCTCCGCGAGTTGCGGCGCGTTCACGAACGAGACCGGCTCGTCGACGATCGGACCGAGCACACCCTTCAAGATCGACAGCGTGAGCACCCGGCAGTCGTAGTCGGCGAGCTCGCCCTCGTAGAAGACCTCGAGCGTGTCGATCGCACTCCCGGCGAGGCCGGAGAACGAGCGGCCGAGCCGCTCTGCCAACGGGAGGAACGGTCGCACGGTTTCGGATGCCTCGGATGCGGCAACGTTGACTGCGAACGGTACGAAGTCGCCGCGCAACGCGAGCACGACCTGCTCGGCGATCGTCTCCCCCGCTTTGTCCTGCGCTTCCGCGGTCGACGCGCCGAGGTGCGGAGTGACCACCACATTGTCGAGCGGGAACAACGGCGACTCGGTCGTGGGCTCCTGCGCGAACGTGTCGATCGCCGCGCCGCCGAGGCGTCCGTCTTTGATCGCGTCGGCGAGCGCGGCTTCGTCGACGATGCCGCCGCGACCGGCGTTGATGAGCCGCATGCCCGGCTTCGCGCTCTCGAGCACCTTCGCGTTCACGAGCCCGATCGTGTCGGGCGTCTTGGTCGCGTGGATCGTCACGAAGTCGGACAGCGAAACCAGCTCGTCCATCGACTCGGCGAGCGTGACGCCGAGTTGGCGGGCCCGGTCGTCGCTCACGAACGGGTCGTACGCGACGAGCCGCATCCCGAACGCGTGGGCGCGCTGCGCGACGAGCACGCCGACCCGGCCGAGCCCGACGATGCCGAGCGTCTTGCCGTGCAGCTCGACGCCTTCCCACTTGGATCGGTTCCAGTGGCCGGCCTTGAGATCGGCGTTGGCCTGCGGAACGTTGCGAGCCTGCGCGAGGAGGAGGGCCATCGTGTGCTCGGCCGCCGACAGGATGTTCGACCTGGGCGCGTTCACGACCATCACACCGCGGCGGGTCGCCTCCGCGACGTCGACGTTGTCGAGTCCGATCCCGGCCCGGCCGACCACGACGAGATCGGTGCCCGCCGCGAGCACCTCGGGCGTGACCTGGGTCGCGCTCCGGATGACCAGCGCCTCGACGCCGGACAAGCGCGGCGCACAGCTCCTCGGGCGTCAGGCCGGTCTTGACCTCGACGTCGAGCCCGGCCGCGCGCATCGCCTCGAGCCCGCGCTCGGCGAGCGGTTCGGCGACGAGAACGCGAGGTGCCATAAGGCAGCGAGGCTAGACCGCCCCACCCCCACGACTGCCCATCAAAGGCGCGATTCTCCGGCCACCGTCGATCCGGCCGCCGTCTATCGAGTGGTGTCGTTGCGGGCGAGCCAGTCGGCGATGATCGTGTCGCACTCGGCGGCAGTCAGGTCGGTCGTGGGCCGACACGTCAGGATGCTGAGCTTGCCGTCGTCAACTGCGGCGCTGCTCGGGAGCACGAACCACGCGCCGCCCCGGGCACCGTCGGCGTCGACGAACGTCGAGCTGTCCGCGTCGACCGGCGTGAGCGTCCGACCCGCGGGAACCGCGCACGGCCACGACACCTCTGCCGCCTTCGCGATCACGGCCGGATCGGTCGACACCTTGCACAGGTTTCCGATGGCGCTCAAGCCGTGCCACAACCAGTCGTTCTCGATCGCGATCGGAGCAGTGAAGATGTCGGGCGCAGCGCCGCCCGGCCCTGCCGTTTGGTAGATGACGAGCGCGTTGTCACCGTCGGCTCCCATCTGCCCTTCGCATGACCACGCGGGCGGACCGAGCGCGACGAACCGGGGATCCTCGGTTGCGGCGTATGACGCCAACTGCGAGAAGAGCGCCGGATCGCCCGCGCTCGGTGTCCTCGGCGCGGTCGACGGGTGCGCAGTGGTGTGATCGGTCAACGCGTACGTGACCGGACACACGACCGTCGGAATCGTCGCCGGACGCGTGGTCGTAGTGGTGGACGTCGACGTCGAAGTCGTCGCCGTTGACGGACCGGTCGTGGTCGTGGTCGGTGGCGTCTCCGCGTCCATGCGTGCGATGAAGTCGGCGATGATCGTGTCGCAGATTGCAACACTCAAACCCTTCTCCGGGCGACACGTAAGGACGCTGACTGTTCCGTCATCCGCATTCGCCGACGACGGCAACTGCAACCAACCGACACCGCGATCACCGTTCGCGTCGACGAACGTAGCGACGCGAGAGTCGACAGGCGTCACGGTGCGCCGAGGCGTGCGTTCACTCAGACAGTTCATCGTCCCCGTCGTGACCGCGCTCATGACCGACTGGACGTCGAACACAGTGCATGCGAGCTGCGCGGCGACCGGATCGCCGAACAGGAATCCGTTCTCGACGACGATCGGCGCATCGCCGACCGTGGCCGCGATGTCGGACATCACCGCCGGGTCGTACACCGCCAGAGCGCTTTCGGGACCAAACGGCTGATGACACGTCCACGACTTGGGGCCGAGCACGACGTCCTGGGCGAGGTCCGAGGCCGCGAACGACTGCAACGTCGAAAGCACCGCCGGATCGCCGGCCGTCGGAACCGCGCGGTACGAGCTTTGCCATTACGCGCGTCCCCAGTACCCCGCGAGCGCTCGGATCGGTGTCGGGCGGACAATCGACAGTCGGCACGCTCGGGCGCGGAGGCGACGTCGGCGTCGTTGCGGTCACCTGGTGCGATCCATCGTCGTGAGCTACTTGCATGACCGCGCCGGCCGTTCCGCCCGCCATGACGACGACCGATACCGCGAGCGCGGTCAGCTTGGCGGCGCGACGACGGCGGGCGCGCGCGAGCAGCTGGGGCGACGCGTCCGCGGGCGCGGGCTGCTTCGCGACGCGATCTCCGAGCATCTCGCGAAGCTCCCGTTCGAAATCGTCCATCACGCGCTCCGGTCGGGTTCGAGTGCGCCCCGCAATGTTTGCAAACCGCGTGAGGTCGCCGACTTCACCGTTCCGACCGCGATTCCCAATGTGTCGGCGGTCTGGTCTTCGGAGAGGTCGAGGTAGTAACGACACACGATGACTTCGCGCTGGCGTGTAGGTAGCGCCTCGAGCGCGCGCCACAACTCATCACGCGTCTCCGCGTCGGTCGTACTCGCCGCCGCCTCGGACGCCTCGCGTCGCCGTTCGGCATCGGATTCGACGCGATCGGCGTAGCGCCGCTCGACGCGTGTGTGCCGGTGATGCGAACGCACCAGGTTCACGACGGTCTGGCGGAGATATGCGCCGAACGCGTCGGGGCTGACCTCCCGGATGCGACTCGCAACCCGCACGAACGCGTCCTGGGCCAGATCCTCGGCCAGCTGGCGTTGGCCGGTGAGAAGGTACGCGAGGTTGACGGCGTTCGCGCTCTCGGCCCGATACAGATCGGCCAGCAGGTCGCCGCGCCGAGTCGACCTACTGGCCGACTCCGTGGACGCGTTCATCGTCAACTCGCCTATCACACGCTAAAGACGCCCGCCTCCCGTAGAAGGTTCCACCCCAATCAGCGAACCTGCGTGAGTTCGCCGCGCTATGCGCGGTCAAGTCACGCAGGTTCGCTACGAATACTGGTCCCAGCCGCGGAGGTTGCGTTCGAACTCGCCGGCCGGGTCCCGGTAGAGCTCGGTGTTCCGTTGGCAGGCGCTCTGACTGACCGTGGAATTCGGCTCGCCGCATCCGGTCGCGAGGTAGCTGCGGATCCCGGACGCGAACTCGTCGGCGGAGTCGACGGTGAAGTACATCGTCGACTCGATGCTGAACTGGGGCGAGCTCGCGCGCAGCTTCCTCGACAGAGCCACTGCGGTCGCGTCCATGTCGTCGAGCAGCTTCCCGCACGCGGTCGCCGCCGGCGCACCGGGGCAGATCTGCCGATCCCGCGCGAAGTCGGCGATCAGCTTGTCTCGATACGGCCTGATGATCTGCGCGACTCCCGCGGCGTCGAGTCCACTCGTCGTCGGCGTCGGCTTGGTCGTCCCGTTCGCGGCGACACCGATCGGAAGGTCGGCGGTGGCGCGCGATTCGTCGAACTGGTTGCGCAGCACACTCAGATCGAGCTGCCAGATCCCGGGGAGCGGAATGTTGAGGTTTCCTTGGTACGAACCGTTGGGTTGGCGCTTGAAGGTGATCGAGAGCTTGGCGATCCCGGCATCCGGTTGCGAGATCGAGCCCGCGACATCGACGACCTTGACCGTGCCACTGGAACCCGATGCCGAGCGCGGCGTCAACGTGACGTGGTTGGTTCCGGTGTGGCCGGGGGTTACGGCAACCGCGAGCGACAACGGCGTCGCCGGCAACACCGCGGAGAACGGAGCGCCTCCCCACGCCTTGCCGCTGGTCACATCACGGGCGGGGCGCGTGTTGGTGAGCGCGGCCGTAACCGCGAGCACCACGATCGCGAACCCGATCTCGACCAACATCGACTTGCGCAGCGCCGAGAGGTCCGCGCGTTCCGTGGTGAGCGCCTTCCGGCGCGCATTCCGGTTCGCCGGTTGCTCATCGACTTCGGCGAGCAACCGATCGCCCGCGATGCGGCGGCTGGTGTTTGCGGCGATCAGGATCACGACGACCAGCGCGACCTTCACCATGAGGAGCCGGCCGTATCCGGTGTGAACGAGCGCCGAGAGCGTGCCGACCTGCCGCAGACTCTGCACCGTCCCGGAGAGCACGATCAGCGTGATCGCGGGCGCGGCAACCATCGTGAAGCGCGACGAGGGCGAATCGCGAGTCTTCGACCTTCGCCGCCGCGAACGTGACTGCGAGCGCACACAGACCACCGAACCACACCGACGCCGCGCTCACGTGCAGCTCGTCGGTCACCATCGCGAGACCGACCCAGCGTCCGGTGTGCCGCGTGTCCCGCGTAGATGAACGTCGCGACGATGCCGAGGCCGATGACCACCGCGACCCCGTCGACAATGAGCAGGCGCCGTGGAAGCCACCAGAGCACCGGCAGTAGCACCACGAGCAGGATCGCCCGCGCGAGCAACGCGTGGCCGTAGTCGGTTTCGAGCACGCTCGAGACGAGTGACGAGTCGAACAGCGAACCGAGCCCGACGCCCCCGCCCGCGACGCCCTGCAAGCAGATACCGAGCAGCGAGGTGATGAAGGCGAGCGCCCACGCCACTCCCGTCAAGCGACCGACCGCGGCGTTGGGGACTCCCGCCGGCCACATCGCACGTCGGAACAGCGCGCTGCCGATCAACACGAGCACGCCGAAGAACGCGGCGGTGCGCACGATCCCGAACACGAACCCGACGACGCGGTTGGGACCGGGCCCGCTCGGGAGCGACGTTGCCAGCGTGCCCTGCGCCGGGCCCACCGCGAACGACAGTGCGCCGGACACGATGTGTGAGTCGGCCGACACCACGCGCCAACTCACGACGTAGGTGCCGTCGGCGAGCTTCGGCAGCGGGACGGAAACGACCGAGTCGCTGGTGCCGTGCGCAGGATCACCGATGTTGACCGCGGCGCCGCTCCCCGCCGACACCACGCGAATCGCGTTGTCGGGAAGCTGCACGTTCTCACTGAACTTGAGCGACACCGCGCTCGGCGGTTGGCCGGCCGGTAGCTCCGCGCCGTTGGCGGGAGTGGTCGTCTCGAGCGTCGCGTGCGCGCTCGCCGGCGTCGCCGCCAACAACAGCGCGAGCAGCGCGACGACTCCTACGAAGATGCGTCTCAAGGCGCGGGGCAACGCGCGATCAGTGCGCGAGCAGATCGGCGATCCGGCGTACGCCCTCACCGAGATCATCGTCGCCGAGCGCGAACGACAGCCGCGCGTAGCCGGGAGCGCCGAACGCCTCACCGGGAACGATCGCAACCTTGGCGACGTCGAGCAACACCTCGCACAACTCGAGCGTGTCTGCGGGCGTGCGGCCGCCGATCTCGCGTCCGAGCACACCCTCGAACGACGGGAAGCAGTAGAACGCGCCCTGCGGTTCGAGGCAGGTCACGCCGGGAATCCCCGACAGCAGCTCGTACATCATGCGGCCGCGCCGCGTGAAGGCCTCGCGCATCATCGCCACCGCGTCGAGGTCGCCGGATACCGCGGCGAGTGCGGCGGCCTGCGCGACGTTGGCGACGTTGGATGTGGAGTGCGACTGCAGGTTGGTCGCCGCCGCGATCACATCCTTGGGGCCGATCATCCAGCCGACGCGCCACCCGGTCATCGCGTACGTCTTGGCCACGCCGTTGAGCACGACGCACCGTTCCGCGATCTCGGGAACGAGAGTCGGCATCGACGAGAACACGTGATCGCCGTAGGTGAGGTGCTCGTAGATCTCGTCGGTCACGATCCAGATGCCGCGCTCGACCGCCCAGCGCCCGATCGCCTCGACCTCCTCGGGCGGGTACACCGCGCCGGTCGGGTTGCTCGGCGACACGAACAGGAGCACCTTCGTGCGCGGCGTGACCGCGGCTTCGAGCTGTTCGATCGTGACCCGGAAGCCCGTCAGCTCGGTGGTCGGCAGGACCACCGGAACGCCGCCGCCGAGGGTGATGATCTCGGGATACGAGGTCCAGTAGGGCGCGGGCAACAGCACCTCGTCGCCCGGGTCGCAGAGGACCTGGAACGTGTTGTAGACGGCGTGCTTCCCGCCGTTCGTGACGAGCACCTGCTCGCATCACAGTCGAAGCCGGAGTCGCGCTTGGTCTTGTGGGCGATCGCGGCCCGGAGCTCGGGGAGGCCCGGCGGTGGGCGAATAGTGGTGGTAGCGGGACTCGGACGCGGCGGCGATGGCGGCGGCCACGATCGGCTCGGGGGTCGGGAAATCGGGCTCGCCGGCGCCGAAGCCGATCACGTTCTCACCCGCGGCCTTCAGTGCCTTGGCCTTGGCGTCGACGGCGAGCGTCGCCGATTCGTTGATGGCTGCGATACGAGCGGAGATGCGTCCCACGGGGCAATCTTCGCGCGGGCGAGGCCCAGGACCCGCCGGTTAAGCGGCCCCAACCCGGCAATTTGGCAGTCGCCGCCTAGCCTGTGGCGGAATGTGGGGCCAAACGAGATCGTTCGGACGCGCGCTTCTCGTGGCCGCGCTGGTCGTGTGCGGCTTCGTCGTCGCGCTCGGTCAACCGGCGGGCGCGGAAGGCACACCCCCGCCGCAGGCGTTCATCGTCGTCGACGCCGGGACCGGAGCCGTCCTCACCAGTCGCAACCTGCACGAGGCCCTGCCGCCGGCCAGCACCACCAAGATCCTCACCGCGCTCGTGGCCGTCGAGCGGCTGCCCCCCGACGCGATGATCTCGGTGAGCGCCGAACGCCGCGGGCCGCGAGTCGACGACGATCGGCATGAAGGCCGGGCAGAAGTGGCCGTTCGACGAGACGATGGCCTCGATGATGATGGTGTCGGCCAACGATGCCGCGTACGCACTCGCCGAGAACGCGGGCGGGAGCATCGCCCAGTTCGACGCCATCGAAACCGCCACCGCCAAGCGGTACGGCATGGTCGACAGCCACTTCAACGATCCCGCCGGCCTCACCGACGGAACGTCGTATCTCGGCGGCCCGAAGATGAGTGCGTACGACCTCGCGATCGCGGCTCGGAACGCGCTGACCGTTCCTGCGATCGCCCAATGGTCGGCACGCCGAACCTACGACTTCACCGATCCCGGTGGTACCCCGCAGGGGCTCACGAACCACAACAAGTTCCTGCCCGACAACGGCTTCGGGTACGCCGGAGCGCAACGGGTTCAAGACCGGTTTCACCCAGATCGCGCAACACACCCTCGTCGCCACCGCCGACCGCAACGGGCGCCAGCTCATCGCGGTGATCCTCGGTTCGGTCGACAGCGGTTACACGTGGGCGGCTTCACTCCTCGACGCAGGCTTCGCAACACCCACGAACACGAAGGGCACGGGCATCAAGCTGCCCCCGGTCGCGGTCTCGCCGTACGGCACGCGGGTCGCGCAACGTGATGGTTTCGTCCAGCTCGCGGGGACAGGCAAGGTCGCGACGCCGAGCGGGGAGACTTCCGCCGCAACCACCACCTCGAAGCCGGCGAGCGTGAACGCGCTGGCCGTGAGCCGACCGAGCGGGAACTCGTCGGGCGACGCGGAGACCGCCGCCGGCCAAACGAACGCGGGGACGACGACCGCGGCCACGACTACGAAGAAGCACGGCGGCGGCTTGTTCACGTTCTCGCACTTCTTGCTCTTCGTCGTGATCGCGCTGTTCGTCGCGGTCTTGCTGCGGCGACGCGCGGTCAAACGCCAACGGGTTCGTCGCATCGAGCGGCAGCGGGCGCGGCGCAAGGCCATGCGCAGCGGCAGCCTCGCGGTGGTCGACGGCCGCTACCGGACCGGCACGCGGCTCGGCCCGCCCGTCGAGTCGCAGGTACGCGTCCAACGCGGACGCGGGAGCCACATCGACCTCACCAAGGACGAGCCGATCCGATCGACGGCACGCGGACCCGCCCGCCGCCGTTCGAAATAGGCCGTTCGAAATGACGCCGTTCGAAATAGCGCAGCCGCAGTTACCAGGGCATCGACACGCCGCCGTTGGGGCGTTCGATCTGGCCGGTGATGAACTCGGCCGCGTCGGAGACGAGGTAGAGGAACGATCGGGCCACGTCTTCGGGATCGCCGGCGCGCCCGAGCGGCGACATGCGTCCCGCGTTCTTGTGGTACTGCTCGAGCTTCTCGGGGATCACCTCGCCGTTCTCGTCGACGAAGTTGTGGCGCGAGAAGTTCGTGAGGATCATGCCCGGCGCGATCGCGTTCACCCGGATGCCGCTGCGGCCCACTTCGGTCGCGAGCGTCTTGGTGAGCATCGTGACCGCGGCCTTGGTCATGCCGTAACACGCGAGCGTCGGCGCGGGCGTGTCGATCGCGCCCGACGCGATGTTGACGATCTTGCCCGAGCCCTGCGGGATCATGTGCCGGATCGCGGCCTGGCAGCCGTAGAAGACGCTCTTGAGGTTGATGGCGAGGATCCGTTCGAACTCCTCGTCGGTGCACTCGGCGACCAGCTTGTTGTGCGGCACGCCGGCGATGTTGCCCATGATGTCGACCCGACCGTGCTCCGACGCGGCGAGATCGACGAGCGCATCGACATCCGAGCGCTTGGTGACGTCGGTACGGCGCACGATTGCGTTGCCGCCGTCGGCCTTGATCTCGTCGGCGGTGGCCTGCGCGCCGGCCTCGTCGATGTCGCCACCGACGATCGTCGCTCCCGCCGCGGAGAGCATCCGCGCGGTGGCCTTGCCGATCCCGCTCCCGACCCCCGTGAGCACTGCGACCTGATCCGAGAGATCGAACAAATCCTGCACGCGACTCACAGCAACTCCCCATCGTCGGCGCCCGTTCGTGGAGGGCGTTCGTGGAGCGGGAGCCTACCGACCCACAATGGGGCATGACCTCGCTCCTCGCGCTCGGGTCGCGCATCAGCGACGTCAACGTGTTCGCGTACCTCGCGGCACTCGGCGGCGGCGTCGTTTCGTTCCTGTCGCCGTGCGTGCTGCCCCTCCTTCCGGGGTACCTGTCGATCGTCACCGGACTCGATATCGCGACGCTGGAAGAGGGCGGCCGAACGGCGCATACGCGTCGGATCGTGATCACGACCGCGTTGTTCGTCGCGGGATTCGGCGCGGTCTATGTGCTGCTCGGGTTGACCGCGGCGTCGATCGGGCAACCGTTGCGCAACCACCAGGTCGCGCTCGACGCGCATCTCGGGCGCGGTCATGCTCGCGATGGCCGTGTTCCTGATCGGATCGATCTTCCTGCGCGCCCCGTGGCTGTATCAGGAGAAGCGCTGGCACCCGCGGCTCGGCCGGTACGGCGTGGCCGCGCCGATCGTCGTCGGCGTCGCGTTCGGCTTCGGGTGGTCACCCTGCTTCGGGCCGATCCTCGGTTCGATCCTGGGCATCGCCGCGACCCAACAACGCGTGTTGGCCGGCGGCACGTTGCTCGCCGTGTATTCGATCGGCCTCGGCCTGCCGTTCCTCGTCGCGGGCCTCGCGCTCGACCGCGCCGCGGGAACGCTCGGCTGGGTCAAGCGCCACTACGCCGCGTTCGTGATCGGCTCCGCGCTCGGTGCTCGCGGTGTTCGGGATCCTGCTCATGTTCGACGAGCTGAGCCGCCTCTCCGGCGACCTCCAACGCTGGCTCACGGACCTCCACCTCGATTGGATCGTGAACCTCGGCTGACCAGGGAAATCGGCTTCTGACCCTGGGGCGATATGCCCCGAATGGGTTTCCTTCCGACCTGCTCTCGCCTATCGTCTTGGGGTACTCCGTGGGAGGGCAATGGATGTTCGGTAGTTCCAAGCGCAGGGACGCAGAAGCCCTCGCGGCGATCCGCGAGGAGATGGCTGCGGCCGAGTTGCGCGCCCGTGCGGTGCTCGCCGACGCGCTCGCCAAGATGGAGCTGCGGTTGTCGCGCGATCTCGAACAGCGCCGCCGCCTCCAGACGGTTACCGAGTCGGCGGTCGAGACGCTTCAAACCTCGCTCACGACCAGCTCTGCCGAGGTCGCCAAGGCGCTCGGGCAGGTCGCGAACATGTGCGCGATCGTCGCCGAGCGACTCGACGCCGACCGGCTCGAACGCCGCGCGTTCACGGAGGCACTCGCTCGCGCCAGTCGGCCGCCGGTCGCGAAGGTCGACGGGCCTTCCAAGATCATCGGCGGCACGTTCTTCGCGACCTCCGAGGTTCCCGAAGACGAGATCTCGGTCGTGGAGACCAACGGCACCAACGGCGATTCGGCGCACCCGGCTCCGCACATCGACGTGACATCGCACACGGTGCAGACCGGAACGACGATCGAACTGTCGGCGAACGGCGACGCCTCCAGCAACGGCGTTCAGCACCAAGAGGTCGGCGACCCTCGGGCGTGAGTCCGGTTCCGGATGATTCCCGAACACACTGACGCGGCGCTCGCGTCGCTCGATCCCGATCTCGTCGCGCGGTTGCGTTTCGTACTCGAAGCCGACGCCTTGAAGACCGTGTTGCGGCGCAACTCGATTACCGACGGATCGCGCCGCGAGAACACCGGCGAACACTCCTGGCATCTCGCGCTCATGGCGATGGTGCTCGCGCCGTACAGCCGCGAGCCGGTCGACATCGGCCGCGTGATCGAGATGCTGCTCGTGCACGACATCGTCGAGATCGACGCGGGCGACACGTTCGTCTACGACACCGACCGCGCGAGCAGAAGGAAATGCTCGAGCAGCGCGCCGCCGATCGGCTCTTCGCAATGGTTCCGAGCCCCGACGGCTCGAGATTGCGGGCCCGGTGGGACGAGTTCGAGGAGAGCGCGACCCCCGAAGCACGGTTCGCGCACTCCCTCGATCGCCTCGCCCCGTTGCTCTTGAACCACGCGAATCGCGGCGAGCTCTGGGCCGACTACGGCATCACCGCCGAGCGCGTGGTCGCGTTCAACGGGCACATTGCCGACGGCTCCGAAGACGCTCTGGTCGGTCGCCCGCGCGCTGATCGACGATGCGACCGCGCAGGGCTGGCTTCCGCCTGGCTAGAGCGGATCTGACTAGGCCCGACCTACTCCTGCGGCGCGCTCTCCGGCATCTCGAAGAGGGGTTGGCGGATCAGCTCGACTTGGATGTTGTCGGGGTCCTTGAAGTAGATCGACTCCTTCACACCCATGTCGGGTCCGAGGTATGTGATGCCCGCGTCGGTGAGTCGCACCTTCGCCGCTTCGAATACCTCCGGCGTCACCGATATCGCGACGTGTTGCACTCCGCCCAGCCCTTCGGGCACCGGTTCGAGTCCGAGACCGGGGAAGTCGAAGAACGCCAGCAGGTTGCGATTGCCGATGTCGAAGAAGAAGTGCGACGAGCCTTCGTAGTCACGGTTCTCGAACAGCTCCACGAGCGGGAACCCGATCAGGTCCTGGTAGAAGGCGATCGTGCGCTCGGGGTCGGAGCAGATGAGCGCCAGATGGTGGACTCCCCTACCCGTCGACTCCGGTCGCTCGGACTCGGGCTTGAGGTAGCGGTCGCGGAGCTCCGCGCGCTTGGATTCGAGCTGGGCCAGATCACGTGTCGCCATGACACAAATCATCGCGCGAGGCTGCAGGTCATGAAGATCGGCGTCTCCCTGCGTAGTGCCTACGCCCCCCCGGATGTCCGCACCGGTGCCCGCTGGATGATCGAACGGGCGCAGGCCGCGAGCGCAGCCGGCCTCGACAGCCTGTTCGTGGGCGATCACCACAACGTGCCGGTGCCCTATTACCAAAACGTTCCGATGATCGCTCGCCTGCTCGCCGAGTGGGACGAGCGACCGGCGGGCGCGCTGTTCCTCCTGCCGCTGTGGCATCCCGTGCTGGCGGCGGAGCAGATCGGCACGCTGGCTTCGATCGCGCAGGGACCGTTCATCCTGCAGTGCGCGTTGGGTGGTGGCGCCGAGCAGTTCGACGCAATGGGAGTCCCGATCCGCCAGCGCCCGTCACGGTTCGAAGCGGTGCTCGACATCGTGCGCCGGCTGTGCGCGGGCGAGGAGGTCGACACCGACTCGCCGTACCCGATCGTGAAAGCGCGCATCGCGCCGATCCCGCCGCAGCCGCTCGAGGTGTGGATCGGCGCGTCGGCGCCGCCGGCCATCGACCGCGCCGCCCGGCTCGGCGATGCCTTCCTCATCGGGCCGGAAGCGACGCCGGCGCAAGTGCGTGAGTTGGCCGGTATCTATCGGGAGGCGTGCGATCGCCACGGACGAGCTCCGGGCCCGGTCGCGGTCCGGCGCGACGTGCACGTCGGGAGTGACGATGCCGACGCGGAGCGGGTCGCGGGGCCCATCGTCGATGGCGGCTACCGCGGCTTCGACCCCGAAGCGCCCGTGGTCGGCGGTCCGGGCCGGGTGGCGGAGGCATTCGCCGCCTTGGGTGACGCCGGGTGCAGCGACGTGATCGTCCGCCATCTCGCCGAGGACCAGGGCGAGGTACTCGCGTCACTCGAACGGCTGTGGCGCGGTGCGTACGGCCGTCAACGCTTAGATATGGGTGTGGAAGCTCGATGGTAGAACCGACCATGGAACCTCGATGGGTCGACAATGCGTCGGCGCTGGCCGGCCTGGTCGAGGAGCTCCGCGAGGAGCCGCGCTACGCGCTCGACACCGAGTTCCACGGTGAGCGCAGCTACTGGCCGCGCTTGGCGCTGGTGCAGGTCGCGTGGCCGACCGGTATCGCGCTGATCGATCCGTTCGCGATCGACATGAAGCCGTTCGGCGAGATCCTGCGGGGCCCGGGCGTGATGGTCGCGCACGCGTCGGAGCAAGACCTCGCGATCCTCGTGCGCGCGTGCGGAGATCCGCCGTCGCAGCTGTTCGACACGCAGATCGCGGCCGGCTTCATCGGCATGGGTGCGCCGTCGCTCGCCTCACTCGTGGAGCGACTGCTCGGCGTGAAGCTGGCCAAGGGCGACCGCCTCACCGATTGGACGCGCCGCCCGTTGAAGGCCGAGCAAAAGATCTACGCCGCCGCCGACGTCGAGTATCTCCTGGAGTTGCACGACGTGCTCGTCGAGCGACTCGTGCCGATGGGTCGCCTCGACTGGGCCACCGACGAGTGCGAGGAGCGCCGCTCCAAGATCCGCACGAGGCCCGAGCCCGAGCTCGCGTGGTGGCGGATGAAGGGTGCGCGCCAGCTGCGCGGCAAGTCACGCGGTGTCGCCCAACAAGTCGGCGCCTGGCGGGAGCGCACGGCCGCCGATCTCGACGTCCCGCCCCGCTTCGTGTTGTCGGACCTCGCGCTGATCGGCATCGTCAGCCGGCCGCCGCGCACACGCGAGGAGCTCAGCGCGATCCGTGGTGTCGACGGACGTTCACTTCGAGACGGCGCCGCGCAGGCGCTGCTCGACGCGATCACCGCCGGCCTCGCGCTCGAACCGTCGTCAGTGGCGGTTCCGGAGTCGGATCACGTCGACCGCGCGCTCGCACCCGCAGTGACCGTGATCGGTGCCTGGTTGTCGCAACGCGCGCGTCGGAGCTCGATCTCGACCCGGCGGTGCTCGCGACGCGAGCCGATCTCAACCAGCTCTTCCACGGTGCGCCGAGCCGGCTCGCGACCGGATGGCGGCACGATCTCGTCGGCGCACCGATCCAACGTCTCCTCGCCGGCGAGTCGACGATCGTGCTCCGCGACGGCGGTCGACGGGTCGAACTTCGCGATCTGTAGCCTGCTCCCATGCCGAAATTCAAGGTCGGAGTGCAGCTACACCCGCAGGCGACGACGACCGACGATCTGCGCGCCGCGTGGCGAGCCGCCGACGCGCTCGAGGTCGACAGCATCTGGGTGTGGGACCACTTCTATCCCCTGTACGGCGATCCCGATGCCGCGCACTTCGAGGCCTACACGCTGCTCTCGGCCATGGCCGTCGAAACGAGCCACGCGCAAATCGGCGCGCTCGTCACGTGCAACTCCTACCGAAATCCCGAGCTGCTCGCCGACATGTCGCGCACGATCGACCACTTGAGCGGCGGACGGTTCACACTCGGTATCGGTTCCGGCTGGTTCGAGCGCGACTACACGGAGTACGGGTACGAGTTCGGGACTGCTCCCGGCCGCCTGCGCGAGCTCGCGGAGGCCTTGCCGCGGATCATGGAGCGTTTCGACCGGCTCACGCCGCCGCCGCAGGGTCCGCTCCCGATTCTCATCGGCGGATCCGGACCGAAGGTCACGCTGCGACTCACCGCGGAGCACGCCGACGCGTGGAACTCGTTCGGCCCTCCCGCCGCGTACGCGGAGAAGAACCACATCCTCGATTCGTGGTGCGCGACCGTTCGAGCGCGATCCACGCCAGATCGAGCGCACGGTCGGGATCCAGGCGACCGAGGTCAACGACTGGCAGGCTTACCTCGACGCCGGCGCCGAGCACTTCATCGTGATGACCGGCCCGCCGTTCGATCTCGATCCTGTCCGCAAGCTGCTCGAGATCGCTCGTTCCTGAAACCGTGCGCGCGCTTACTTGATCTTGATCGCGAAGGTGACGGCGCCCAGACCGGTCCCGCGCGCGTTGGTCGCCAGCACGGTGAACGTGTAGCTCTTTCCCTTGACCAGCCCGTTGACCGTGACCGTCTTCACGTATCGGCCGACGAGCATCGGAGGCGGCGACGTGCCCGTGGTCCGGGCTCTGATCACGTAGCCGGTGACTGGCGAGCCATTGCTCGTCGCAGGCAGGGTCCACTTGATGACCGCGCGCCCGACGCCGGCGGTCGCCGTTACCGCCCGCGGGACCGACGGCGCGCCGATCGTTGCCGAACCGGGAATGATCGGAGCGATGAAGCCGGGTCCCAACTTGTTGATCGCCGAAACCCTGAACGTGTAGGTCTTGCCGTTCGTCAATCCGGTGATGGTGGCGCTGTGAATCGTCGAGTCGAAGCGTCGACCCGGTTGCGCCACGCCGCCCGTGACGGGAACGACTTGGTAGCCGGTGATCGCCGATCCGCCGTTGCTCCCCGGCACGCGCCACGTCACCAGGGCCCGGCCGTCGCCGGGTGTCATCTTGACGCTGGTCGGATGCCACGGTGGTCGCTCGACCAACGTCGACACCGGATGTACGGGCAGGACCGTCGGGGGCCGCGGCGTCTGGGTGAAGTCGAAGTCCTGGGCGAGATCGCCGAGGATGCCGACGTTCTCACGCACCGTCGGGCGCGGATCGGGACGACCATCGGTCAACGGATTGATCCGGTTCCCGTTGAGGAAATCGTCCTCGATGAACTTCAAGTACGCATCGAAGCTGAGCGTCTGATGATCGACGAATCCCTTCTTCGCGTACGCGCTGATCATCAGTCCCGGAACCCGAATCCCGTACCCGTTGAGGTCGACCGACGGCGGGACGACGTGATCGTAGAAGCCACCCCAGTCGTCCCACGCCACAAAGATCGCAGTCGAGCTCCAGTTGGGACCGTGCATGACCGCGTTGACGAGGCTCGTCACGAACGCCTGACCGTCGGTGGTTCCCGACGGCGGATGTTCGCTGTTGTCACCCGACGGAACGACCCACGAGACCGACGGCAGCGTGCCCGTCTTCGCCGCACTGTAGAAGTTCGACACCGACTGGACGTTCCCGACTTGGCCGTCGTTGCGCACGGTGTCGAAGTAAGGCAGTGGATTCCAGATGCCCAATGTGCGCGGACTCTGCGGCACCGGAATGCAACTGATCGCGGCGGCGTCGTCGCAGTCGGGCTGGGTGCCGGGCGTGACGTAGTACCGCCACGACACGTGCTGCTTGTACAACAGGTACGTGAGATCCGTCCACGCGTAGATCGGCGAGTCCGCGGTCGGTTGAACGTTGGTGGGGTCCTGATCGTGTGGGGCCGGGCCGGGACTGTTGATGTCGTTGACGCAGCTGCTCGGGCTGTGACTCGAGCAGTTCGCCGACCAGCCCGAGACCATGAAGAGATGCGCGGGCAAGCTCCACGTCTCGGCGGGTTCGAACATGTGATCTTGCAACACGTAGTTCTCGCGCGTACGACCAGTAGTTCGGGATGTCACTCGCAACGTGGTAGCCCATGACGTCGCTGGAGTCGGCCGGCCCTTCGGCGCAATCGAGGCTGTTCACGACACAGTTGGTCTTCACCGTCACGACCGAGTTGACGAAGCCGTTCATCTTCCCGAAGTTCACATCGGCCTTGGAGGTTCCGGTCGCGTGCGGCCCACCCTCCATCACGTCGTTGTGATCGACGTACGGCTTCTCGCACGCATGCGTGGTCGGGTTCGGGTTACAGACTGTCGGCACGCCGTTCTGCATCGGGATACCGGCGGCACCCGGATACGTACCGAAGTACGAGTCGAAGCTGCGGTTCTCCATCATGACCACGATGACGTGCTTGATCTTCTGAATGCCGGTCCCCGCCGCGTCGGCCTTCGCAGCCACCGGCGAGCGGCCGGAGCCGACGGTCAGCAGGCCGATGAGCAGGAGAATTGCGGCGACCGCGGCGACGAGCGCCGTCGCGAAGGCAACCGGTCTCCGCCGTGTGCCCTCAGCTCCCACGATCCCCCCAGTGTCGGCACCCGTGTCAGATGCCAACCCCCGCCCGCTCCGTCAGACGGGTGTAGCCGCTAGACCGGCGTATCGGCAAGCACTTTCCCGATCCGGAGCAGCTCCGGGGTCGCCGAGCCGAGGGCGAACTCGTACTGCTTCAGCCACAGGAAGTACCGGTGGATCGGGAAGTCGACGTCGATGCTGACGCCGCCGTGGATGTGGAGCGCGGCGTGCGCGATGTGGTTCCCACCCTCGGCGGCCCAGAACTTCGCGGTCGCGATCTCGAGCGCGTCGTCGTTACCTTCGTCGAGATGGGTCGCGGCCTGGAGCATCGTGAGCTCGATCGCCGACATGTCGATGAAGCAGTCGGCCATCCGCTGCCCGACTGCCTGGAACGTTCCGATGGCGCGATCGAACTGCTTGCGTTCGGTCGTGTACTGCGCGGTCATGCGCATCGGCCTGCTCGGCGACGCCCGATACCAGTGCGCAGATCGCGACCGTCGTGCGGTTGAGCGTGAACGCGAGGATTTCGGCGCCTTGCTCGAGCGAACCGAGGAGCGCGTCGTTGCCGACCTGCACACCTTCGAGTGACATCTCGTAGAGCGGCTCGTGGTTGATCGTCTGCTGACGCTCGACGGTGATCCCCGACGCGTTGGTCGGCACGAGGAACATCGCGACCCCGCCGCCTTCGACCGACGCGGGCACGAGCACGAGCTCGGCGGCCTTCGCGCCGGGAACGTTCGACTTCGCACCGGAGATGCGCCCAGCCGTCGCCGTCACGCGTCGCCATCGTGGTCGGCTTCTCGGCTTCGGCGCCGAGCTCGACGAGCGCGGCGGTGAGCAGCACGTCGCCACTCACGACCTTGGCGAGGATCGCCTGCTGCGCGTCGGATCCGTAGCGTGCGATCGGCAACGCCGCCGACACCAGCGTCGGGATGGCCGGCAACGGGCGAGACGTTCGCTGCCGACTTCGCTTCAGCACCATGCACAGGTCGAGGAAGCCGAACCCGAGGCCGCCGGCCGACTCGGGCAACGCGATGCCGAGCAGGTTCGCCTTCGCGAACTCCTGCCAGGTCGGGAGGTCGTACCAGTCGTCGGAACGGTCGCGTTCCTTCAGGTGCTGGAGTCCGGAGCGGTCTTCGAGGATGCGCGCCCGCGAGGCCGCGCAGCTCCTCTTGCGTCTTCGGAGAGTGAAAAGTCCATGTTCCCGTGCTCCTAGCCCGTCTGTATCGAGAGTTGGGTCGTTATCGGGGGCTGCCGGGCATGTTCGAGCCCGAAGATCGCGATCAGGTCTCGTTGCATCTCGTTGGTGCCCCCACCGAAGGTGAGGATGTGCATCGAGCGCAGCATGCGTTCGACCCGGCCGCGAGCACCGCGCCCGGCGAGTCGCCCTGGAGCGTCGCTTGATCGCGCATGACTTCCATCAGGAGCCGCGCGGCTTCCATGTAGAACTCGGTGCCGTACACCTTGATCGTCGACGCGTCGGCCGGGTTCAGCGCGGCGCCGCTCTGCGCGAGCCACGCGACGCGCCAGTTTGCGAGCCGCAGGAACTCGAGCTTGGCGTGCACGCGCGCCGAAGTTGATCTGCACCCACTCCTGATCGATCACGCGCCGGCCGTCGGCGAGCTTCGTCTCCTGCGCCCACGCGCGCATGTCGTCGAGCATGCGCTCGACCACACCCGACGAGCACAAGCGTGACGCGCTCGTGGTTGAGCTGGTTCGTGATGAGTCCCCAACCGCCGTTCTCTTCGCCGACGAGGTTGCCGACGGGAACGCGCACGTCTTCGTAGTAGGTGATGTTGGTGTTGGTTGCGCCGAAGTTGTCGATCGGCACGTAACGGAAGCCGGGCGTGTCGGTGGGCACGATGATGATCGAAATGCCCTTGTGCTTCTTGACCTCGGGGTTGGTGCGCACCGCGAGCCAGATGTAGTCGGACACCGCTCGCGAGGCTCGTGAACACCTTCTGGCCGTTGATCACGTACTCGTCGCCGTCGCGCACCGCGCGTGGTCTGCAATGCCGCGAGGTCGGTGCCGGCTTCGGGCTCGGTGTACCCGATCGCGAAGTGGATCTCGCCCGCGAGGATCTTCGGCACGTAGAACTGCTTCTGCTCTTCGCTGCCGTACCGCATGATCGTCGGCGCGACCGAGTTGATCGTCAGCATCGGCACCGGCGCGCCCGCTCGCATCGACTCGTCGAAGAAGACGAACTGCTCGATCGGGGTGAGGCCCCTGCCGCCCCACTCCTTCGGCCAGCCGACACCGGCGTAACCGTCGGCGGCCATCTTCTTCCACACGTCTTTCGACTTCTGGCCGACGCCTTCACCCTTTTGGATGTCGGTCATCGACCTCGGGCGTGAGGAGCTCGTCGTAATAGGCGCGCAGCTCGTCGCGCAGCGCCTCTTGCTCCTTCGACAAGCCGACGTACATCGGCCCTCCGCGTCTTCGAGCGCGTCTTCTAGAACGCGTTCCAGTTGGCCTGAGGACGCCCGTGACTGCAATTGCCCACGACAACCGGGCGTGACCCGGGCTGCTTGCGTGCCGCAGGCACAATACGGACCAGTGGGACTCACGTTCACGGTCAAGCCCCGGCGCCGGTTCTGGCGTTGGCGCACCCTCGTCGTGGTGCTCGTCGTCGTGGCCGTCGTCGCGGGCGTCGTCGTCGTGAAGCGCAACCACGACGACTCCACCGCCCAGCCTCCGCTGCCCACGAAGCAGGTCGACACCTTCCTCGCGCGCGTGGAGCCACGCCAACGCCAAGGCGATGGCACTCGAGCTCGACGGCGCGCCGCCCGACCTCGGCGCCATGGCGATGTCGCTGGTGATATCCGCACCCGGCAGCACGGCGAAATACACGCGCGACGACGTTGGTGCGCGATCCGATCGGCGGCGGCGCGACCGCGACATACGACGCGCACATCGACGTCGCCGGATTCGGTCCGCTCGACTGGAACGGCGTGCTGCCCCTCGAGCATGTGCAGCAGACGAAGACGCACGCGGTGTGGCGGATCCAATGGCGGCCCGACATCCTGTATCCCGGCTTGCTCGAGGGCCAGCGGCTCACCCTGCAACGCAGCTGGCTGACGCGTTCCACGATCATCGCCGCCGACGGAACATTGCTCGGCGGTCCGCAGGCGATCGTCACGATCGGCCTCGAACCCGATGGCATCCAAGAACCTTCCGCACATCAAGGATCTGCTCAAGACGCTCGACGAACACCGACCCCGCGAGCGTCGACGCTGCACTCAACGCGCCGGGCGTGCAGCCCAACTACTTCGTGCCGGTCGCGACGGTTCCCGACGACACGCGCTACACCACGATCATCCGTCCGAAGCTGTCCCCCGTCCACGGGGTGCTTCTTCCAACGCAGTCAGGGCGAGGTCGGCGCGAGCACTTTGCTCGGCTCGCAACTCGTCGGCTCGGTCGGCGAGATCACCGCCGATCGGTTGAAGGAGCTCGGCGCGCCGTATCGAGTCGGTGACATCGTCGGGTTTGAGCGGGCTGCAAGCCGGCGTACGAGACGCGCCTCGCGGGAACGCCGAACGCGGCGATCGTGCTCGAGCTCGACGGCAAGGTCGTGAAAACGGTGAAGACGGCTCAAAGGCCGACGCGCCGCAACCCGTGGTGATCACGATCGATCCCGCGATCCAAGCGGCCGCGGAATCGGCACTCGCGGGAGAGCCACTCGCGGCCGGCGCTCGTCGCGATCGACGTACCGACCGGCCAGATCCGGGCCGTCGTATCGAAGCCCGACACCGGCTTCGAGCGCGCGCTCGACGGTGCCTACCCACCCGGCTCGACGTTCAAGGTGATCACGTCGACTGCGCTGCTCCAAGCCGGCAACACGGGCTCCACGCCCGCGCCGTGCCCGGCCGACGATCACCGTCGACGGCCGCGATGTTCACACAACTTCGAAGGCGAAGAGGCGGGCGCGCTCGACCTCGCCGACGCGTTCCAGATCGTCGTGCAACAACGCGTTCATCGGGCTCGGCCGACAAGCTCCCCTCCGACGATGCTCCCGAAGGCCGCCGCGTCTGTACGGCTTCGGGACACAAGTGGTCGATCGGCGTGCCGTCGTACGGCGGGACGTTCCCGAAGCCGAACGACCGAGCCGAGCTCGCGGCGTCGGCGATCGGCCAGGGTCGCATCCTCGCCAGCCCGATGCAGATGGCGTCGGTCGCGGCTGCGGTTGCGTCGGGCCAGTGGCGCCAGCCGACGCTCACGACCAAGCCCGCGCCGAAGATCACCGCGACCGCGCCCGCGCTCGACGGTGGCAGTCGTCGGCGACGCTGCGCTCGTTCATGGCGAGCGTGGTGCAGCCGGGCGGAACCGCCGCGGGCGCGGGACTTCCCGCCGGGCACGTGTCGGCAAGACCGGTACCGCCGAGTTCGGCAGCGGCAACCCGCCGCCGACGCACGCGTGGTTCATCGGCTACCGCGGCAACCTCGCGTTCGCGGTGATCGTCGAAGGCGGCGGAGTCGGCGGCCAGCGTCGCCGCCCCCCTCGCCGCCAAGTTCCTCGAACGCGCTGTAACTCAGCCCATTCTGATGCGGCTACGACCTACGGCCCTCTAACGCCCGTGAGGCTCGGGTCAGCTGTCCGGGCCTACGGATCTGCGCCTACATGCTTTCGGGGATGAGTGCCGGCGGGGTCGATCTGGCCGGTGAAGATGCCGGCTTTGAAGCCGGCGTCGGCGTCGAACTGCATGCCGGTCACGTACGACGAGCGCGGGCTGTTGAGGAACAGCAACGGCCACGCTTGCTCGTCGGGGCGCGCGTTGCGTCCCCAGAGCGGCTTCGGGAAGTTCGCCATGAAGTCCTTGCCGACCGCTTCCTCGAACTGCGGCATCATCGGCGTGTCGGTCGGGCCGGGATTGAGGCAGTTGATGCGGATGCCCTGCTGCGGCCAAGCGTGAACGACCGCACCGCGGTGTACGCGTTGATCGCTTCCTTCGACAATCCGTAGCCGTTCGCGATGCGCTTCGGGTCGGCTTCGCACCACGCCCGCGCGCGCGTCGAAGTCGGGCGTGGCGAGCAGACGCGCCGAGCACCTCCATGTTCATCAGCCAGCCGATGCCCGCCGACGACGCGATGCTCGCGACCGCGCCGCCCTCGACGATGTTCGGGATGACCGCCTCGGTGAGGTGACGCAGGCCGCAGAAGTTCACGAGCATCACGTCGAGGTTCGAGAACGTGTTCGGCAGTCCGGCGCAGTTGAACAGCGCGTTCACGATCGCGCCGATCTTGGCGACCGCGGCGTCGATCTGCTCGGGCTCCCGCAGGTCGGTCTCGGTGAAGCTCGCGAGGCCGGTGATGTCGGGCTTCTTGATGTCGATCGCGTGCACTTCGGCGCCGAGCTCGACGAGCAGCTGCGTGGTTGCCGCACCCATGCCCGAGGCGGCGCCGCTCACGATGACCCGCTTGCCTTCGTACCCGAGCACGTCCTTCATCGCGGCCTCCCGGCGTCGATGCGGCGCCTAGCTGATCGTGATCGCCTGCTCCGGGCAGTTGTCGGCGCCCGATGCTGCGCCTGGCCCCGCGAGCGGCGCGTCGATCGCTTCCTCGAGCACGACGCAGTGGCCGAACTCGTCGGTGCCGAACACATCGGGAGCGAGAACATAACAGCGACCGTGACCGACACAGAGATCGGCATCGACGCGGACTGTGACCATGGGCGCGGAGCGTATCCGCGGACCGTTCGGGGATCGCGCCATGCTGTACGCTCCGGCGGCCGTGCTCGCATCGCGCTGCGACTGCGCTCGCGGATGGTCGGTCACCGTCTCACTGACCGCAGCTCGCGTGCTCGGGCAGCAGCAGCGCGACGAACGCGGCGCCATCCGACGTCGTCAACGTCGGCGCCGACGAAGCCCGCGGCACCGGCGTACCCGCTCGACTCGCACGTTGCGCCTGAACCAGATCCAGGTGCTCGGGTCGCACAACAGCTACCACGGGCAGCCGTACCCGCAGGTGCTCGCGGCGCTGCGCACCCAGCAGGCCACCGCCGCGACCGCCGCCAGCCTCGACTACTCGCACCGGCCGCTCGCGCAGCAGTTCCCGCTCGGCGTTCGCCAGACTCGAGCTCGACGTGTGGTCCGACCCGACAGGGCGGCAAGTTCGCGCATGCCGACGCTCTGTTGCAGACGCTGCACCTCCCGCCGCCCGATCCCGCGATCATGGACAAGCCCGGGTTCAAGGTCATCCACCAAGCCGACATCGACACGAACTCCACGTGCCTCACCTTCGTGCTGTGCCTGCAGGCCGTGAAGACGTGGTCCGACGCGAACCCCGGCCACGTGCCGATCATGATCGACGTCGAGATGAAGGACACGTCGGTCACGCCGGCGACGTTCGACGCGCTCGATGCCGAGATCCGTTCGGTGCTGACGCCCAACGAGCTGATCACGCCCGACATGGTGCGCGGCAGTGATCCCGAGCCTCGGGCACGCGGTGCGCACGCAGGGTTGGCCGACGCTCGGCGCGGTCCGCGGCCGGATCATGTTCATGCTCGACAACGAGAACTTCGGCCGCGATCGAGCTGCAAGGGCATCCGTCGCTGCGGGGCCGGATCCTGTTCACGTCGTCGAAGCCCGGCGCCGACGACGCCGCGGTCGCGAAGCTCAACGACCCGATCGCCGACGCGGCCAGAGATCAAGGCCGCGCTCGCCGCGAACATGCTGGTGCGCACCCGCGCCGACGCCGACACCGTGCAGGCCCGCTCAGACGACACCACGATGCGCGACGCCGCGCTCACAGGCGGGGCGCAGTTCGTGAGCACCGACTACGAGGTCCCCGACCCCCGCTTCGGTCCGTACGTCGTGAAGATCCCGGGCGGACGCCCGCGTGCAATCCGGTCACCGCGCCGCCCGACTGCACTCGATCCGACATCGAAAATCCCCGCGCTCACCGGTCCCCATGACCGATACCGACCGTGGTCACGGCCTATTCGAGGCAATCCGGGCCCGTGACGCCGACCGGCTCGGTTCCCTGTTCAGTCCGACGCGGAGTCTCGAGCGCCGGCACTCCGCGGCCCGAAGCCATCCGGTTCTACCGGGATCTCGTGTTCCTGGTGGAAGACCTGTGGCCGACCGGGCCTTCGACGTCACGGCACAGTCAAAGTCGAGATTCAACTGCGTATGAATGGTGCAAACTCGGTCCGATACTCCGCTCGGAGGCTGACACGACTGGCCATCGAAAGCTTGCATCGATGGACGCGGGCAGGCTCGCACTTTCAATCTGACGGCCCATCAGATCGGCGGGCCGCCGGCACATGAGGGGGAACCTTGAGGCGCTTCGGCTGGCTCGGAGTTCTGCTCGTGTTCTGTTGGCGGCACGGCATGCGGCAGTGGCAAGAAGATCGGCGGCGGGACTCGGTCACGACGACCTCGGCGCCGGTAACACGCCGAAACCACCTCGGACATCTGCAAGACGACCGACGCTCACGGCGAGCGAGGTCGGTGTGAGCCCGACCACGATCACGGTCACGCGTGATCGCCGACACCGGCTCGCCGCTGCGCCCCGGCCTGTTCCAGGGTTCGGTCGACGCCGTGAACGCGTGGGCCAAGTACATCAACGCCAACGGCGGGCTCGCGTGCCGCAAGGTCGTCGTGAAGGCGCTCGACTCGAAGCTCACGGCCGACGACGCGCAAGAACGCGATCACGACCGCGTGCGGCAACTCGCTCGCGCTGGTCGGAACCACCGCGCTGTTCCTCGACAACATGACGCCGGCCGAGCAGTGCAAGGACAAGGCCGGCACGGCGACGGGCATCCCCGACCTCGCCGTGCTCCAGACCTACGCGGCCCAGCAGTGCTCGCCGGTCTCGTTCGCGGCGCTGCCGTCGTCGGCTTCGTGCCCGTACACCGACGGGCGTGCGCACGTTCGGTGCCACGAACGTCACGCATCGAACTACTACAAGAACAAGTACGGCAAGAACGCGCTGCACGGCATGTTCCTCGTCCCGAGCGACCTGCCGTCGACGATCTCGGCGTCGACCCCGCAGTTCGCCGCGGTCAGCATGAAGGGCATCAAGCAGGACAAGCGAGTTCGGCGTCAGCGCGGGCTCTCACGCAGTCGGCGCTACACGCCGATCGTGCAGGCCATCAAGACGCACAACGTCGACCTTCGCCCGCAACGGCTGCCGACTATGATGAGCTACGGTCTTCCTGCGCAAGGAAGCACAGGTGCAGGGCGTGAGTTCGGTGAAGGTGTGGGACTGCTCGCTGGCAGTGCTACGACCCGCGCCTCATCAGCAGGGCGGTTCCGCGGTCGAGGGTCAGTACGCGTGGCTGTCGTTCCTGCCGTTCGAGGACAAGGGCCACAACGCCGAGCTCGACAACTTCCTCCAGTACGACGCCAAGCCCGACGGGTTCGGCGCGCAGGCGTGGGTCGCCGGTCGAGGTATTCGCCGACGCGGTCAACACGCGTCGTCGCCAAGAGCGGACCCAACGGCCTGACCCGCGCCGGCTCTCCTCACCGCCATCAAGGGCATCCACGACTTCGACGCCGGCGGCTTCATCGCACCGACCGACATCGGCGGCCGGAAGGGCGCCACGTGCCTGATCGGCATGCAGGTGCAAGGGCGGCAAGTTCGTCCGCGTCGACCCCGTCGAGCCGGGCAAGTTCGACTGCACGCGGCGCGCACCTTCACGTTCTCGATCGACCCCGTGAAGGCTACAGCAGGATGAGTGACGTGTCGTGAAGACACGGTCCAATCAGCTCGTCATCGCGGCGACGGTCGTTCTCGTCGTCGGCGTGAGTTGGGCCGCGTGGGCGGGCAACCCGGTGACGTTCACGTCACTCGTCGACATGTTGATCTTCGCGTCCCCGATCGCCGGCATCTACGCGATGTCGGCGACGGGGCTCGTCGTCGTCTACACGACCACGGGCATCTTCAACTTTGCCCAGGGCGCGATCGGCATGTTCCTCGCGTACGTCGACTGGGAGCTGACGGTCAACCACGGGATCCCGCAGCTGATCGCGGTGCCGCTCACCGTGCTCGTGATCGCGCCGCTCATCGGCATCGGCCTCGACCGCGCGATCATGCGCCACCTGCAGGGCAAGGAGCTGGTCGTGCAGCTCCTCGTGACCGTCGGGTTGATGTTCGCGTTCATCGGTCTCGCGAACATGATCTGGGACCAGAACCTCAGCCACACACTTCCGCACGCTGTTCGGCGAGGGTGGCGTGCACATCGCCGGGGTCGTGCTCACGTGGGCGCGCGCTCTTCACCATCGTGCTGGCGATCGTGCTTGGCGATCGGCCTGCCGCATCCTGTTGTTCCAGACCCGCCTCGGCGTGTCGATGCGCGCGGTCGTCGACAACCGCGGGCTCGCCAGCCTCGTCCGGCGCGCGTTCGGAGCTCGTGTCGAGCTTCTCGTGGGCACTCGGTTGCTCGCTGGCCGCGCTGGCCGGGATCCTGCTCGCGCCCGACACCGGGCATGTCGACGAGCGGACCGCTCACGTTGTTGATCATCACGTCGTTCGCGGCCGCCGCGGTCGGCCGGATCCGCAGCCTGCCCCTCACCTACCTGGGCGCGATCATCCTGGCGCTCGCGCTGCAGTGGTCGCAGTCGTTCCTGACCTTCAGCGGACGCTGGGCGACCGCGCCAGCTCGCGATCCCGACCGTCATGCTCTTCATCGTCCTGTTGCTGCTGCCGCAGGCGAACCTGCAGTTCGCCGCGCCTCAACACGGTGCGCCGCACCGAACGCGTCTCGACCGTCCGCGACACGATTCTCGGCATGTCGTGCTGTTCGTCGTGATGGCGATCATCAGCGTGTTCCTGTCGGCGACGAACCTCAACCGGTTCGCGCTCGCGATGTGCACCGCGCTCGTCGCGTTGTCGCTGGTGCCGCTCATCGGATGGGCCGGTCAGGTGTCCCTCGCGCCCCTCGCGTTCGCGGGTATCGGCGCGGTCGCGTACGCGCGCCTCGGGGGCGCCGACGGCCATCTCTACTCCGTGTTCCTCGCCGCGCTCGTCGTCGTTGCCCGTCGGCGCGCTCCTCGCGCTCCCGGCGTTGCGGCTCCAAGGCCTGTATCTGGCGCTCGCGACGCTTGTCGTTCGCGTCGGTGGTGGAGGTCGTGTTCTTCATCCAGCCGTTCGCGCTCGGGACCCAGAGCCGCCCCGCGGCCCGGCTCACGCTGTTCGGCTTGCAGCTTCGACGAGCACCCAGGCGTTCCTGCTGCTCGTCACGGCCGTGTTCGGGATCGTCGGCGTCGCCCTGGTCGCGCTCCGGCGCGGCCCGTTCGGGCGGCGCTTGATCGCGCTCCGAGACAGCGAGGCCGCGGCATCGACCGTCGGCATCAACGTGCTCGAGACCAAGGTCGCGGTGTTCGTGCTGTCGGCCGCGATGGCCGGATTCGCGGGCGCGTTCCTCGCCCAGTACTACGAGACGATCAGCCAGTCGCAGTTCACGATGCTCGGCGGGTTGCCCATCGTGCTCGCGCTCGTGATCGGCGGCGTGGCGTGCGTGTCGGGCGCGCTGTTCGCGGGAGTGTTCGGGCTCGGCCTGATCATCATCCAGCAGACCTGGCACCTCACCCTGTTCCGCGCGCTCGAGTTCCTCGCGCCCGGACTCGCCGCGCTCGGCATCATCCAGAACCCCTCGGGCGCCGTCGTGCCGATCGGTGAAGGGTTCGCGCCGCTGCTGCCGTGGCGCAGACGACGCCCGCGCCGACGCCGAGGAGCTCAAGGCCGCGCTCGCCGATCCGGAGGTCGGCGATCTCGGGATCGACCGGCCGTTCACCGAAGCCGACGTGATCATCCTCGACCGGAATCTCGGCGATCACCAACGACGTTCCCCGCCCGATCACAACCGGCCGGCGCGAGAGCTGAACGCGATGCCGCCGCTCCTCGACGTCGACTCGATCTCGGTTTCGTTCGGCGGCCTGCTCGCGCTCGGCGGCGCATCGATCGAAGTGGAAGCCGGGCCGGGTCACGGGACTCATCGGCCCGAACGGCGCGGGCAAGACCACGCTCTTCAACGTGATCACCGGGCTCCAGATCCCCACCTCCGGTCACGTTCGCCTCGACGGCGCCGACGTCACCCGCGCCAAGCGTCACTCGCGCGCGCGGCTCGGCATCGCGCGCACGTTTCAGCGGCTCGAACCGTTCGGCAGCCTCACCGCACGCGAGAACGTGCTCGTCGCGCTCGAGATGCGGCGGCGGTGGGCCAAGGAGAAGTACGACGCGGTAGAGGTCGCGAACCAGCTCCTCGAACAGGTCGGGATCAGCGCGGTCGCCGACCGCAAAGTCGACTCGCTCCCGACCGGCACCGCGCGGCTGGTGGAGCTCGCACGCGCGCTCGGCACCGCGCCGCGCGTGCTCCTGCTCGACGAACCGTCGTCGGGACTCGACGAAGACGAGACCGACGCGCTCGGTCGCCTGCTCCTCGAGCTCGCGGCGGAGGGGTTGGGGATCCTGCTCGTCGAGCACGACATGTCGTTCGTGATGGGCACCTGCGCGTACATCAACGTGCTCGACTTCGGCCGCATCATCGCCCACGGCACCCCCGACGAGATCCAGGTCGACCCCGAGGTGCAACGCGCGTACCTCGGGCACCGCGGCCGGGACCGCGTCGTGACCGCTCGATTCCGGCCGCCGACGAACCGACCGCGGACCAACCGGTCCTCGAGCTCGCATCGGTGCGCGCCGGCTACGGGCGCATCGACGTGCTGCACGGCGTGAACCTCGCGCTCGCGCCGGGCGAGGTCTACGCGCTGCTCGGCCCGAACGGCGCGGGCAAGTCGACGACGCTCGCCGTCGCGTCGGGCCAGATCGTGCCGTCGTCGGGCAGCTTGATGATGTGCGGCCGCGACGTCACCGGCGTCACCGCCGACGCGCTCGCGCGGGCCGGCGTGTGCCTGATCCCCGAAGGCCGCGGCATCTTCCCGAACCTCACGGTGATCGAGAACCTGCGCATGGCGACCTTCACGGGAACGCACTTCGGTGAGGTGCAGGACAAGGTGTTCACGCAGTTCCCCCGCTCGAGGGAGCGGCGCAAGCAGACCGCGGGCACCCTCTCCGGCGGCGAGCAGCAGATGCTCGCCATGGGGCGGGCGCTCGCGACCGATCCGGCGGTCCTGCTGATCGACGAGCTCTCGATGGGGCTGGCGCCGCTGATCGTCGAGGAGCTCTACGACCACGTCCGCCGGATCGCCGCATCTGGACTTTCGATCCTGATCGTCGAACAATTCGCGCACGAGATCCTGGGCGTCGCCGATCTCGCCGGGATCATGCTGCACGGGCATATCGTCGAGACCGGCACACCCGGTCAGATCGCCGACGATCTCACGAGCGCGTATCTCGGCGGGACCGCACCGCACCAGTGACCGACAGACGACAAGATGACCGGCACACGACCATGACTCAGGAGATCGTCAGATGAACAAGGTGAACACGGCCGCAGAGGGCGCGCCGGCGTCGGCTGAGACGATGTCGTCGGAGCGGCTGGCGCAGCTCAAGGACGAAGTCTCCAAGCTCAAGGTCACGGGCGGCATGGCCAACCCCGAACGACTCGCCGGCAAGTGGGGCATCGGCCTCACCATCCTCGGCTTCGTCGTCGCGTTCGTGTCGTGGTGGAGCGCGTTGAACTCCGCCGACATCGGGACGAACCTTCGTTCCCAGATCTTCGGCGTCATCGGAATCGGCATCTCGATCGTCGGGATCGTGATCTGGCTCCGCAACTCGCTGACGCGCTACTTGCGCTTCTGGCTCATCCGGCTCGTCTACGAGCAGCGCGAGCAGACCGACCGCTTGATCGCCGCGCTCGAAGCGCGACCGCAACCATCTAAGCGCCGGCGAGGTCGCGGAACGCGACGTCTTTGTCGACGCGCGGCTCACGCGGGAGACCGAGCACCCGTTCGCCGATCACGTTGCGCTGGATCTGCTCGGTGCCGCCGCCGATGCGGCTGCTCCACTGCATGAGGAACTGCTGCTGCCAGTAGCCCTTCGCGACCGCGTCACGTGTCGTAGAGCATGCCCGCCGCGCCCTGCAGCGCGATCACGAGACTGCCGTCGAGCTCCTGGCGCCGTGACGCCGCGAGCTTCAGCACCGACGCTTCCGGACCGAGGCCCTGATCCTTGCGACTGCGCGCCCGCCACCCGAGCCACTTGATGAGTTGCAGCCGCGTGAAGCTCTCCGCGAGTTGCTGGCGCAGCACCGGATCGCCGGTGACACCGAGATGCTGCGCGAGCCCGACGATGTCGCGCCAACCGACCCGGCCTCCCCCGCCGATCATGGCCCGCTCGTTGGAGAGCATCGTGTTCGCGACTCGCCAACCCTCGTTGACCGGACCGAGCCGGCACGCGTCGGGAATCGCGACGTCGGTGAAGAACACCTCGTTGAAGTGCGCCATCCCGTTGATCTGACGCAGCGGTCGCACCTCGATACCCGGCGTGTCGCATGTCGAGCAGGAACGCGGTGATGCCCTTGTGCTTGGGCGAGTCGAGATCGGTGCGCGCGAGCAGCAGATCCCCAGTCGCTGTGATGCGCGCCCGAGGTCCACACCTTCTGCCCGTTCACGATCCACGACTCGCCGTCGGGGATCGCCCGCGTCCGCAGACCCGCGAGATCGGAACCGGCGCCGGGCTCGGAGAACAGCTGGCACCACACGTGCTCGCCGCTCAGCATCGGGCCGAGAAAGCGCTCCTGTTGCTCGTCGGTGCCCCACGCGATGATCGTCGGGCCGGCCATCGCGATGCCGACCGCGAACACACCGGCCGCGACGTCGAACCGGGACTGCTCCTCGTTGAAGATCCGCTGCTGCCAGCCGGCGCCACCGCGGCCGCCGAACTCCTTGGGCCAGGCGATGCCCGCCCAGCCCGCGTCGTACAGCGTCTGCTGCCACGCCTTGCAGGCGCGCACGTGGGCCGCGTCGGCCGCTTCGCTGGTATCGCTCGACGAGTAGAAGTGCTCGGGGTCGGTTCCGGGCTGGCGGCGCTTGGCGCGCGCCTCGAGCCACGAACGCGCCTCCGCCCGGAATTCCTGTTCCTCGGGCGTCTCCTCGAAGTCCATGCTTAGAGGTCTTCGATCGTGATCGCTTGCTTGGGGCACACGCGAGCAGCCTCTTGGCATTTCTCGCGGAGCGCTTCGGGAGGTTCCTCCTGGAGCACATACAGGAAGTCGTCGTCTCTGACCTCGAACACTTCGGGCGCGACGCCCATGCACAGCGCGTTGCTCTCGCACTTGTCGAAGTCGACGACGACCTTGAAACCCATGACGTCCTCCTCAGGATGAGCGCCCGCACGGTAGCGAAAAACCCTAAAGCCAGTTCAGTCGTTAGGCTCCGGGCTCGTGGAAACCGGTGAGCAGCAGGTCGAGACCGCCGACGGCCCGATGCGCCTCTACGAGGCCACTTCCCGACTCTTGGCCCCGACGCCGAACCGCTGGGTGCGGTCGTCGTCATCCAGGAAGCGTTCGGCGTCAACCCGCACATCGAAGACATCACTCGCCGGGTCGCGGCCGCGGGCTACCACGCGATCGCGCCCGCCATGTTCCACCGCACCGGTGGCGCGGTCGTTCCCTACGACGACTTCGGCCCGGTCATCGAGCACTTCATCGGGATCGGGAGCGACGACTCGATCATGATCGACGTCGACGCCGCGCTCGGCTATCTGCACGGTCTCGGGTTCGCCGACAACCAGATCGGCCTCGTCGGCTTCTGCTTCGGCGGACGCGTTTCCTTCCTCGTCTCGACGCAACGCGCCATCGGCGCCGCGGTCGGCTTCTACGGCGGCGGCATCGTCACCGCCCCGTTCCCGCAGTTCCCGTCGCTGATCGACCGGGCGCCGGCGCTCCAGACTCCGTGGCTCGGGCTCTTCGGCGACCTCGACGCGTCGATCCCGGTCGAGGATGTCGAGCGGCTCCGAACCGAGCTCACCGGCGGCCTCAGTCGACGCCGAAGTCGTTCGGTACGCCGGACGCCGAACACGGCTTCAACTGCGACGCCCGGCCGTCGTACAACGCGGAAGCAGCCGCCGACGCGTGGAGCCGCGCCCTCGACTGGTTCGCGGGCCACCTCGGCGCGTGACCGGAGCCGACCGCTTCACGTGACCGACTCCGACCGCTTCGCTCGCGCCATCGCCGCGATCGACGCCGGGAACGCCGAAGATCCCAACGTCGTCACCGTCGGCGAGCGCACCGGACCCAAGGAGATCGTCCACGCCGAGTTGGTGACCGCGTGGGTCGAGCGACTCCGACCCGACGCGAGCGAGCCGTTGTTGCTGGCCGCGCGCGGTCATCACTTCCGGCGCTGGACGGTCCCGCGGTCCTCGGCCCCGGCCGGCCGAGCCGGGTACCTCAAGTGGCGCAAGTCGTTGCAGGTGCAGACGGCCTCGCGAGCTCGGCGCGATCCTCACCGACGCGGGCTACGACGACGCGACGATCGCGCGGGTGCAATCGATCGTGCGCAAGGAACACCTCGCGACCGACCCTGAGGTGCAGGCACTCGAAGACGCGCTCTGCCTCGTGTTCCTCGAGACCCAGCTCACCGACGTTGCCGCCCGCCTCGAGCCCGACACGCTCACACGCGTGATCGTGCGAACCGCCAACAAGATGAGCGCGGCCGGGCTCGCGGCCATCGCGCGAGGTCCCGCTCGACGAGCACGCGCGCGGAATCCTCGCGAGCGCGCTCGGACGCGACGCCGTCGATCGCTACCTCGCGGGACTGCGCGAGCACGACTGGACCGCGGTGACCGAGACGCTCGCGCCCGATATCGAGCGCATGGGTCCGTACCGCGACGAGTACAGCGGACGCGGACGCGTACATGAAGTTCCTCGCCGACACGGTCGATTCACTCAGCGGCTATCAGCTCGACGTCGACCGGGTGCGCGTCGATACCGGATGTCGTGACGGTCGAGCTGAGAGAGACCGTCGACGACGGCGACGCTCGGCTCGAAACCTGCGAGGTGGTCGTGTTCGATACGGCCGGCGGCCTCATCACGCGCATCGCCGTGTACCTGCAGACTTCAGAGCGCCACCCTCGCCCTTCCGCTGAGTAGCGTTGCCGCCATGACGAGCCCGGTGTGCACGCTCGACCTGGCGCGCATGCGACGCGACCGGGTCGGCAAGCTGCAGGCCGCCATGGCCGACGCCGGGATCGACACCCTGGTGGTGTGCGGCCAGAACAACGTCTCCTACGCCACCGGCGCCCGCGTCCCGGCCGCCGATCACGTGCGCGCCGTCGTGGTGGCGCGCGGTCGTGGTCGTCGCGAACGCGACGACCCGTGGCCGCACCTCTACACCGAGTTTCCCGAAGGTTCGGCCGTCGGAGCTGCCCGACGACCACATCCATCCCGCGGTCGAGGTGGAAGCCGCCGACGGCGCGGCGCGAGTTCGTGGGCATGCTCCCGGGCGGTCGGCTCGCGATCGACGACGCGCCGTTCCCGCTGTGGGAGGCACTCGCGGGCCGCGAGGTGCACGATGCCGCGGTCGTGCTCGGCCCGGCCAAGATCACGAAGACGCTCGACGAGTTGGAATGCATTCGCCAGGCGCAGGCGATCAACGAGCGCGCGATGCGAACCGCGCGCGCCGCGGCCCGGCCCGGCGCGCTGGCCACCGATCTGTCCGGGGCATTCCTGCGCACGATCGCGGAGCTCGGCGCGACGTCGAACACGGTCGACCCGGTGTTCCAGGTGATGCCGCGCTCGATCGAAACCGGTCCGTTCAGCGTCACCGGCGATCCGGTGTTCCCGCTCCCGACTACGTCGCGGCAAGCTCGCAGCCGGCGACGTGCTGTGGGTCGACTCCGGCATCAACCTGCACGGCTACGCCTCCGACTTCGGCGCGACGTGGGTCGTCGGCAACGAGCCCAGCGCGATCGCCCGGGCCCAGTTCGACGACTGGCGGGGCATCGTCGATCGTGTGCTCGCGGTCACGAGACCCGGTGCGACCGGCGCCGAGCTCGCACGCGCCGCCGGCGAACGCAACGGTCGCCGGCCTTGGCTCTCCTACTTCTATCTGGCGCACGGCATCGGGACCGATCCCGCCGAGATGCCCCTCATCGGTACCGACCGCGGCACGGAGTTCGACGCGTCGATCGTGCTGCAACCGGGCATGGTGCTCGTGCTCGAGCCGGTCATCTGGGACGACGGAGAATCCGGTCATCGCAGCGAGGAGATCGTCGCGGTCACCGACGACGGCTACCTGTGGCTCTCGAGCCGCGCCGAGCTCGACGGACCGACGATGTGAGCCCGCCATGAGCGACATGACGCCCGAGCTCAACCAGGCGCTCGCCGCGATGGAGCGCTACGAGATCGATGCGCTGATGCTCGGCCGCGAGGCCAGCGCCCGTGCCGTCTCCGGCGCGAACCGGTTGTGGATCGCGGGGACACGTGCGTTCGCTCCGGGTTGCGTCGTCGTCCGCAGCGAGCGGTCCGGTGCACCTGCTCGCCAACAGCGACGCCGGCTTCGAAGGTTTCCCGCGCGACCACCTGTACCCGGTTACGTGGAATCCCGAGCGGCTCCTCGCCTCGTTGGGCGCGATCCCGGGCCTCGCGGCCGCGCGCACCGTCGGCGTCGACGGCATGGCGCCCGGGATGCACGCACTGTTGCGCAGCCTGCTCCCCTTTTCACAGTTCGTCGACGCCGGACCGGTCATCGCGGAGCTGTGGGCGATGCAATCCGGCGAAAAGGTCACCGCCGTATACGAAGCGGCACGCGTCGCGTGCAACGGACTCGCCGCGATGGCCGCGTTCCTGCGTGACGGCGTACGCGCCCGCGTGCTTGCGCGGCGTGTGCGCCGAGCGGTTCGCGTCGCTCGCGGTCACGACGCCCGCGTTCGAAGCGGTCGCCGCGCCGATCGACGGCGGCGCGTCGACCTGGCTCCCGCCCGAACGCCTGCTGGGCGCGGGCGAGAGCGTGGCGTTGCGCGCGGGCGCGCTCCGCGACGGTTGGGAAGCGTCGCTGGCCCGGACGTTCGTGGTCGGTGAGCCATCGCTCGAGCAAGCACCGCCCAGCGGTTGGGACGAGGCGTTGTGGCTGTGCCGGCCGGGCACGTTCGTCGGTCAGCTCCGCGATCTCGAAGCCGTCATCTACGGCGTCGGCCGCGGCGTCGAGCCCTACGAAGACACCCTGCAACTCCGGGGCGGGATGGTGTGCGCGCTCGAGCTGCACCGCGGCAACCGGCTCCACCAGGACACGCTGCTCATCACCGACGCCGAGCCGCGGATTCTCACCGCCGACGACTAGACCGCTCGCATTTGCTCGGCGGAACGGTCAGCGACCGATCTGGGTCCGGCCCCGCTCGACGACCTTCTGGCGACGGGCTTCGATCTCGGCGGGATCGAACCCCGCGCCTTCCCACTCGCGGCTCACGCGCGCTTCGATCTTCCAACCTTCGTCGACAGTGGTGTCGGTGACCTCGTTGTAGGTCTGGATCATGCGCCGCACGCCGCGCTGATCGTTCGACACCGCGTCGGCCGCGAGTTGGCGGCAGTACGGAAGCAACTCGTCGTGGGGAACCACTTCGTTCACGAGTCCCCACGCGAGCGCGGTCGGCGCGTCGACGTAGTTGCCGGTGATGCTCATCTGCTTGGCGCGTGCCACACCGATTCGCTGCGCGAGCAGCACGGTGAGGCCCCAACCCGGCATCACGCCGACCCGGGCATGCGTGTCGGCGAAGCGGGCCCGGTCCGACGCGATGAGGAAGTCGCAGTTGAGCGCGACCTCGAACCCGCCGGTTACGGCAACTCCGTTGACCGCGCCGATGAGCGGCTTGGTGTGCGGCGGCAGCGCGCCCCGAAACGGAGTGCGGCCGTCGCCGCCCTCCCCCAACTCGGCGAAGCCCTCGCCCTGTTGCACCTGACCCGAGCCGAACTCCTTGAGATCGACGCCGGCCGAGAACGCCGGGTCGGTACCGGTGAGGATCATGATGTCGACGTCGTCGTCGGCATCGCACCGCTCGATCGCGGCCGGCAACGCCTTGCGCACGTGCCGGTTCAACGCGTTGCGCGCCTCGGGCCGGTTGATCGTGATGACCGCGACCCGATCGGCGACGTCGACGAGAACGACGTCGCTTGGGATCCGTGGCGCTCAGTCACGGAAGTCGAACCCCACTTTGATCGCGCCGGTTTCGTCTTGGGTCGCGAGCGTGACGAACGCGCTCGCGCCAGTCGTCGAGCGTGAAGGTGTGCGTGAGCATGCCCGTGAGGTCGATCTGACCGCTCGCCACCAGATCGAGGTAGTGGTCGATGCCGTGCTTGCGCACGCCGTTCGACCTCCTCGAACCCGAACGCGTTCGAGCCGACCATCGAGAGCTCCTTGAAGTACAGGGGCGTGTCTTCCCACCAGGTCGGTCCGTGCACACCGGCCTTCACCAGCGTGCCCCGCGCCTTCAAGCACGCGCGACCCGACTTCGAACGTCTCCTGCTTGCCGACGGTGTCGTACACCACGTCGATGAAGCCGGGGAACGCCATCGGCAGGCCGTCGCTCTCGCGCAACACGCCACCCGACCACGCGGCCGCTTCTTCGATCACGCGTAGCGCCGGCGTGTGCCCGATCACGGTCGCACCGAGCTTGCGCGCCATCGCGGCCTGGCCTTCGAACCGCGCGACCACGAGCACTTCGACGTCGGGGTACAGCGCCCGCAGGATCGCGGTCGCGCAGGTGCCGAGCGCGCCCGCGCCGTAGACCATGGCCTTGCCGCCGGGCGTCGGTGGATGCCGCGTGATCGAGTGCAGCGACACCGCGAACGGGTCGGCGAACACCGCCAACTCGTCGGGAACGTTGTCGGGCACCTTGTGCAGCTGCGACGTGTGCGCCGGCATGAGCTCGGCGTAGCCGCCGTTGCCGTCCTTCGACGTGCCGATGTGGATACCGGGCGCGATCGGACCGACGCCGAACGACCAGCACAAGCTGTAGTCGCCGACCTCACACGCCGGGCAGATCGGCGACACGCCGCGCGGCGCGCACGAGAGCCACGGGTTGAGCACGACCCGGTCACCGATCTCGAGCCCCTGCGCCTGCGGACCGAGCTCGACCACATTGGCGACGACCTCGTGGCCGAGCACCTGCGGCAGCGAGAAGAACGCCTTCATCGGATTGTCGGGCGATTGCACCTCGCCCCAATCCATGAACACCTGCTTGGAGTCGGAGCCGCAGATGCCGGTGAGGCGGGGCTTGGTCACGACCCAGTCGGGCAGGAGGAAGCCCGGCTCATCCATCTCGACGAGCTTCATCGGGGTGTGCGCGAGGTTGCGCAGGAGGAAGTTGTCGGTGACGGGCTCGGGCGCGGGGTCGGGACGTACGCCGTACAGGAGTGCTTTCATGCTCATGGGCGGAGCGTACGTTCTGTCAGATCGTGAACGCCATGTTGTCGACGATCCGGTTGCCCAGCTCCTGATCACCCTCGATGCGCAGGCCACCGGCGCTACGAGCCTTGTCGCCGTTCCAACGCCCACCCGCGAGCCGCGTGAACGTGCGCCGATCCATGATCGAGCGCGACGGTCGCCGTCGCCGGCGCGGTGTCGAGCAGAACCGCGCGCCCCTCCGGCGGCACGTGCACCGCCGCGACGAGCGCGCGGGTTGCCGGCGACCTCGAACATCACCGTGGTGTCGGGCGGCGCGCCCGCTTTCTTGCCGACGACGTACGGGAGACCCTTCGGTGGGATGCGCCCGATCGACAGCTCGGCTACCGGACCGTCGACGTAACCCGGCCGGTCGAGAGCCTCGCGGATGTCCTGATCGTGGTACCAGCAGTCGAACACGCGTATTTCCATGAACACCCGATACGGACCCGGACCTTCGGGCGTGAATCCTTCGCGATCCCAATCGGCACTCGTGAGCGCGCGCAACGCGTCGAGTCGCCGTTGCGTCACCGCCCGGAACTCGTCGAGCACCTCTTTACCGGTCAACGCGCGGTAGCTCGCGATCCACTGTTCGTTCGCCTTGCCGATGTCGTTGCGAACATGCGCCGCGCCTTCGGCTCCCCCGTATTCGAGCGCGCCGGCATCGGGTTGTTCACCGAGCAACATCCGCTCGGTACCGATCATGTGCGCAACGCTGATCCTGCACCGACCAACCCGGGCATTCGGTCGGGAGCGCCCATTGCGCGTCGGTGAGATCGTCACACAACGCAATGATGTCGCCCCACACGTCTTCGAACAGTGAAACCAACGGCTCGACCATGGCCCGAGACGCTATCCGTGTAACCGGGGACCTGCATCTGACCGGTAGCTCGGGGTTTGGCGACGGTCCCGAATCGGGTACTTACAAGTTCCAGTTCGTCGTTCCCGATGATCTGCCCGCGCGACCAGTTCCGAGACCGCAGAACCGAAACCGTGAAGCCCAGACGAGAATTCACTCCCCTCAGCCGCTCCGTCCATCGCATCGACCACGCGAGCTCCCGCCCGTCGAGCGCCATCCTCGTCGCGGCGCTCATCTTCGTCTTCGCGGTCGTGTTGGCGATCGCCCGCTTTCCCGTCACGTGGCAAACCGCGTTCTCGGCAGTGTGCGCGGGAGTGACCACGATCATGGTGTTCACGATTCAGCACACGCAGAGCCGGCAACAGGCCGCGACGCAGTTGAAGCTCGACGAGCTCATCCGCGCGCTTCCCGACGCCGACGATCACCTCGTGCAGGTCGAAGCGGGCTCGGACTCCGAGATCGACGAGCTCGAGCAAGAGCACCACCAGCACCACGTGTCGGTCCGCGCCGAAGACGGACCGCGCACCTAGAGATACATCCCGACTTCACGCGTCGCCGCCGGCTCCAGCTCGCGCACCTGTTCGAGGTCGCCACGGAGCGCGCACAACTCGGCCAGGGTTGCGCCGTCGGCACTAATTCCGGTCTCACGTCCGAGCCATCCGACCGCCTCCCCGCGGGACAAGCGCCCCACGTGGATCTGGGCGATGCAGCGGCCCGGGCGCACGACGGCCGGATGAAGTCGCGAGAGCTCTTCGTTCGTCGTGATGCACACGAGAACGCGGAGTCCCTGTCCGAGCAGGCCGTCGGTGAGATTGAGCAGCCGGGCGAGCGACTGCCCCGCGCCCTGCTTGGCCTCGGCGCGGATGAGCTCGTCGCAGTCTTCCAAGATCAACAGCCGCCACCGCGGGACAGCCGTATCGGGATCGTCATCGGCCTCCTGCAGCAGAACCGCGTCAAGTACGCCGGATCGCGAAGCAAGTATTCGGGGTCGAGCACGTATTCGAGGTCGCACCAGCCGCGCCACGCATGACCGAGCGCGCGCAACGCGGTGGTCTTCCCGGTTCCCGGCGGTCCGTGCAACAGCAACAGCCGCCCGCGCAGACGCGACGGATCGAGTGCCATCATCTGTTCGAGCGCTGTGGACACGGCGCCGGAGTAGTTCTTCGCGATCGCAGCCCACGACTCGATCGCGATCGAACGGGTCGAGCTGGATCCGCCGTGACGCCCGTGATGCCAGAACACCAAGCGAACTTCGCCGTCGGAGACATCAGGCTCGACGGCTCCGGCCGACGCCTCGGTCAAGACTGCTTCCACGCGCGTCGGACGAGGCGATTGCGGTGAGGAGCGCGGTCCCGTTCGCCCAGCGGATCGACCGCAGCACCCAGTCGTCACCGAAGGCGAGGCGACTGTGACGGCCGGTCTCGTGCGCTTCGCGGGCGGCGATGACGCCCTCGGGCAGGAGGGGCGCGTCAGACGCGGACGCACTGGAGCGTCAGATTCCGAGCTGCGGGAAACGTTCCCGCGACGAAACCGCCCAGCAGCATCGCGTCGATCGCGTCGGCCGGGCTGTCGGCGTCGTCCAAGTTGACGACGAACGGCAAGCAGTTCGAAGGTTCCATAGGTGCGGTGGTTGCTGAAAAGCCACGAGTTCAGACTCTCACTTGTCGCGAAGTGGTGCTGCGAATATCGAAGGTAACGACGTTCACAGTGGCAAGATTGTTGCTCGAGAACGCACGATTTCTCCTTGTTTTATTGGGTAGATTCGCTATACTCGAACATATGTTCGGTGTGCTCGACGACCTGGAACGTGCGATCGACAAGGTCGCGGCTTCGGAAGTTGACGTTGATGTCGAACGCATCGTGCGGTTGTCGGAACGGGTCGAGTATCTGAAGCTGCGGACGATCCGCGACTATGAGCGGTCCGGTGATTGGGCTGCCGACGGGTTCGTGAGTACCGCGTCGGCGTTGCGGTCCAAGTGCCGGATGGGCCACGGCGCCGCACACGGTTCGGTGGTGTTGGCCCGCAAGCTCGAAGTGCTCCCTGAAGTCGCGGGCACGTTCGCGTCGGGGGAGATCTCCCGCGCCCACGCCGAGGTGATCGCGCATGGCACACCCCCGAACGGGCGGAGATGATCGAAGGCCTTGATCGCGAGTTCGCGAACCTGGCCCGCCTGGTCAACCCGGCCCGGCTCCGCGACAAGGTGCAGGAGATGGTGGACGCGTTCGACGGGGATGGCGGCGCCGCGAACGATGAACGCCAACAGGAGTTGAACAAGGTGTACTTCTCGCCCTCCGTGGGTGGACGCGGCGCGTTGAACGGCTCCCTCGACGCGGAGCTGAGTCGCCTGGTCGACGCCGCGTTCAACGCCGAGATGGAAGTCCTGAAACTCAAAGACGACCCCCGCACACCACCACAACTCCGAGCCGAAGCATTGGCAGCGATGGCCCGGCGTACCCTCGATCACCACGACACCGGCACCCGCCGCCGACGCGGCCACCCCCACGTGATCATCACCCGCGACATGCGCGACCTCGAGCCGGACCATCCGGATCTGGTCGCGACCATCCGCTCCGAAGCGTCCTGTTCGGGAAGCTGTCGGCCACGACGCTCGAACGGTTGTGTTGTGACGCCAAGATCTGCCGGGTATTGACCGACGGACCCAGCCAGGTCCTCGACGTCGGCCGCATGACTCACAACATCCCGATTGCGATCTGGAACACGTTAGTCGTCCGGGATCGGCACTGCACCGCCCCCGGCTGTGACCGCTCCCCCGAGTACTGCCAAGCGCATCACATTTGGTTCTGGGAATGGGGCGGACCCACCAGCCTCGAAAACCTCCGCTTGCTCTGCTGGTATCACCACAAAGAACTCCACAACCACGACGCCAAAGCCCGCGCCGGGTAGTCCGGGAAGGACCCGCGGCCAATCAAGGCGCCGTCGTCAACATAATGCTGGCGATGGGTTTTGGCCGCCGTCTGGTCATGGCAGTGGCATGCGTGGCGCTCGTGTCGAGCTGCAGCCTCGCGGCCGACCGCCACGCGCAAACCGCGACATCGCGCGCACCTTCGCGCCGGCCGACGACCACGACCGCCTACTCGACCACGACGACGACGGGGCCGCCGTTCGCCTATCGGGTGCAGCAGGGAGACTCCTTGCTCGCAATCGCCGCGAGGTTCCGCGTCGCGGTGTCGGTCATCATGGCGCGCAACCACCTCACGAACCCCGACATGCTGCGGGAAGGTCAGGTGCTGCACATCCCGGCCGCGCCTCCGCTCGCGCTGACGATCACGCCGCGCCAGGGCCGGGCGGGTCAGGCGTTTCACTTCACTCTGGTCGGCGCCGAACCGTCGGAGACGATCGTCTTCACCATCGTTTCACCCGTCGGCCGGGACACCGGCGGGCCGCATACGACGTTAGACGGAACAGTCAACGCGACGTATCAGACGATCGTGGGCGACCCGGCTGGGAAGCGGACGGTATTCGCAGTCGGTGACCGGGGCGCACGCATCACTGCACAGTTCGTTGTTACCGCCGCCCCGAACACTGCCCAGCAGTCGCGCGCCCGTGCCCATATCCGTCGGCCGGATCGGTGTTTACGATGGAGACATGGCGACAGAACGCTCGACATTCCGAATGGGACGGCTCGACCATGTGCACATCCGCGTGCCGGATCGGGCGGAAGCGGCCCGGTGGTACGCAGAGCATCTCGGATTCGAGCCGGTCGACGGCGTACGACTTCTGGGCGAACGGGTTCGAGGGTGGTCCGCTCCAGATCTCGGCCGATGGCGGTCGGACGACGCTGGCGCTGTTCGAGGCCAGTGAGGGTCACCCGATGGTTCCGCAGCAGACCGGCGTGGCCTTCAGCGTCGACGCCGACACCTTCATGGCTTTCGCCCGCTCACTGCCCTGCGGGATCGACAGCCCGCGCGGCGAACCGCTCGTGCGCACCGATCTCATCGACTTCGACATGTGCTGGGCCTTCGACCTCATCGACCCGTGGGGCAACCAGTACGAGATCAACTGCTACGACTACGACCGGGTGAAGACCGAACTGGTGGAGGCTGATGCAGTGGAGGTCGTCCGCTACTGGCCCCGCGAGCTCTACACGGCATACCGCGCATCCGCATCGTCGTAACTGTTCCGCAGTTGCCAATGGACGTCATGGCGCAGTTGGTCGACGCCGGGATGCTGCTCGAGTCGGCGCGTGGTCCGATCCCGAACGTGGCCGCGCTCGTCGCCGGCGAACCGATCAAGGGAAGTTGGTGGGGCCATCCCGCGGGCCACGAGATCTTCCGAGTGATCAACGAGTTGGCCGACTCCCCCGACGTCGTGCGCCTGCGCCTCGTGAACGGCAAGATCACGCTCGTCCATCGTCGGGTGTGGCCCGCGCTGGTGCGTATCTCGGATCACGTGCCGCCGGAACGGCTGGCGTCGATCGAAGAGGAACACACCGCCACCGGCGCGCACCGCAAGATCGAAACGCCGTTCCCGGACTGGGTACCTGACGATGTTCTACGTGCCGCCGATACGTTGAGCGAAGATCAGGCTTTCAACTCTCTACCCGACTGTCTCCGCCGGCGTTGACCGTCGTGGCGAATGAGCTCGGCCGCGGCCGAGGCGAAGACGAGCAGATCGCGCTGCTCGGGTACGACGCGGCCCGTCGCCAACAGGTAATCGGTCAGAGCCAGTCGGAGCCGCGCTTCGTGACGCTCCTCGGAGATGACTTCGAGGCGAAGCTCTTGCCGGGTGCGCAACTGCAAGAGCCGGCGGCTGCGTTGCCCGACATCGACGACCACGCGCACGATGTGGCCGAGCGCGTCGTAGAGCTCGACGGAACGGTCGGCGAGAAATCGTTCGAGCGTCGCCCAGGAATTCGGTGGCCCCATCACCACTTTCACGTCGCCGCCGTCGAGCAAGAAGATCGGCCACCGCGGTTCGCTCATGCCCCCAGGATGTCCCAAGAACGTGCGCCGCGCGCGCCTTTCCCGCGGCCCCGGCGCGCCGCGACACCGGCCGGGCCCCGTCGAAATGCACGCGCGCTCGGCACCAGGCAATATGCGTTTGTGAACGTCGAAGTGATCCGGGCGGAACTGCGCGACAAGCCCTTACTGCGCCAACTTCTCCAGTTGTATCAATACGACTTCACGGAGTTCGATCCCGCCGACGTCGATGCCGACGGGTTCTATCGGTACCCGTACTTCGACAACTACTGGACCGAACCCGAACGGCATCCCCTGCTCTTCCGCGTCGACGGCAACTGGGCCGGCTTCGCGCTCGTGCGCGCGGGTGCGCCGCACGACATGGCCGAGTTCTTCGTCATGCGCAAGTACCGACGCGGCGGCGTGGGTACGACGCTTGCGCGCGCGGTCTTCGCGATGTTCCCGGGTCAGTGGCAGGTTCGGCAGATGACATCGAACGCGGCCGCGACCGCGTTCTGGATTCGTGCGATCCCGGTCGACTTCGAGCAGAGCATGCTCGAGCACGGCCCGGTGCAACGGTTCACGATCACGCTCTGATCGTGCGTCGCTCGCCGCGCGAGTTAGCTCGGCGCGTTGAAACCGACGATGTCGATCTCGGTCACGCGGACCGGGGCCGAGACACCGACTGCGCCGAGCGCGGCACCGAGCGTTCCGCCCATCCACGCCTCCTGCTCGGCCTTCGAGTCCCAGACCTCGAACACGCAGAACCCTTCGGGCGTCGTGCCGCCCGCGTGGCTCTTGAGCCCGGCCGGGAAGTGGACCGGTGCCCCGTTCAGGACGATGCCGAGCTTCTCGTTCACGGCGTCGTACTGCTGCTTCGTCACGTCGGGGCCGAACTCCAACACGATTCCGTACGCCATTGCGGTTCCTCCTCGTAGCGATTCTCGAGGGTTCTTCGCCGCCGCCCGACGCCCGGATCAGCGCGGTGCCAGAATCGCGGCGATGGCCGAAGCGGTGGAGTTCTATTTCGACCCGATGTGCCCGTACGCGTACCAGACGTCGGTGTGGATCCGCGACGTGCGCGAGCAGATCGGCCTCGACATCACGTGGCGGTTCTTCTCGCTCGAGGAGGTCAACCGCGTCGAGGGCAAGAAGCACCCGTGGGAACGGCCGTGGTCATTCGGGTGGGGCCAGATGCGCGTCGGCTCGCTCATCCGCAGCGAGCTCGGCAACGACGAGCTCGACCGTTGGTACGCGGTATCGGCTCCGCGTTCTTCAACGACGGGGTGAAAACGCACGTCACCGACAGAGCACGAAGAGCTGTTGCTCGCCAACGGCTTCGACCCCACGCTCGTCGACCGGGCGATCGCCGATCCAGCGACGATCAGACGACGTGCGCGCCGACCACGAAAACGCCGCCGCTACGTATGGGGCGCACGGAGTGCCGACGATCGTGTCCGCGTCGGGTGACCCCGTGTACGGACCGGTCGTCGTTCCGGCGCCGACGGGCGAGGACGCGGTCGCGCTCTGGGAGCTGGTGCGGAACATGCAACTGTTCCCGCACCTCTACGAGCTCCGCCACCCGAAGACCCACGACGATCTCGTGCACATCGCGAGAGCAGTTCCGCACCTACCTCACGACGCGCGACTGGAACACGGTCGAGAATCCCGCGCCCTAACGGCGCGACGGCCGTACTCAGTCGGGATCGACCGGTGCGGCGACGGCGACGATGCGTTGCACGGGACCGGACACGCCGGTCACCTTCGACCCGCCTCCGTCTCGCGCCGCCGGCGCGACACGCTCGATGAGTCGACGACCACTGCCGCGTCGGCGGTGACGAACGCGATCTGGTCGGCGGCGGGCGCGACGGTGACCAACGCGCCGCGCGCCTTGTCGATCTTGGCCGCCTTCAAACCCGACCCGCCGCGCGCCTGCACGGGGAACTCGTCGGCCGCGGTGCGCTTGGCGTAGCCCTCGGTGGTCGCGATCACGACGATCTCCTCGTGCGCGACCGCGCAACCGCCGACCACGCGATCGTCGCCCTTCAGCTTGATGCCGCGCATGCTGCCCGCGCTGCGCCCGACCGGCCGGACGTCGGCTTCGGCGAAGCGGATGCCCTGCCCGGCGGCGGTCACCAACAGCAGCTCGAAGTCGTCCCAACCGGGGAACACGCTGACGACGGTGTCGTCGGCGGCGAGCTTCATCGCGACGATCCCGTCTTTGCGCCCGGATGCCTCGGCGAACTCCGACAGCGCGCTGCGCTTCACGCCGCCGCGTGCCGTCACGAACACGAGGTTCGGGTGTTCCTCGTGCATGCCGCGCGTCGAGCACGGCGATCACGCGCTCGCCGTCGCCGAGGTTGAAGAGGTTCTGGGCCGCGGTCAGCCGATCTTTGGGCAGATCGTGAACGGTCGAGCGGTAGGCGCGCCCGCGATCGGTGAAGAACAACACGCCCGCGAGTGCCGACGTATCGATCACCTGCGACGATCGCGTCGCGGTCGCCGGTCGTGACCGGCGCGCCCTCTCCCCCGCTCCGGCACCGCGCGGACGTAGCCGCGCGCGGTCACCGTCACGGAGTACGGCTCGTCTTCCACGAGCGCGACCACGTCGATCGTGCCCGCGTCGTCGGTGATGATCTCGGCCCGGCGCGGCGCCTTGTGCTCGTCGCGGATCGCGGTGAGCTCGGCCGCGGATCACCCCCATCAACACGTCACGGTTGGCGAGGATGCGCTTCAGCTCCTTGACCGTGTCGGCGAGCTCCTTCGCTTCCTTGGCGAGCTCCTCGCGGCCGAGGCGGGTGAGCCGGCCGAGCGCCATGTCGAGAATGTGGTTGGCCTGGATCTCGGAGAAGTCGAACGGCTTCGCCATCAGCGCGTCGCGTGCGGCGCTGCGATCGGCCGAACCGCGGATCGCCTTCACCACCGCGTCGATCATGTCGAGCGCCTTGAGCAAACCCTCGACGATGTGCAGCCGGGCCTGCGCCTTCTCGAGGCGGAACTGCGAGCGCCGGGTGACGACCACGACCTGGTGATCGAGCCACGCCTGGAGCGCTTCTTGCAGATTGATCGTGCGGGGCACGCCGTCGACGAGGGCGACCATGTTCACCGGGAACGTGCTCTGCGCGGCGGTGTGCTTGAACAGGTTGTTGAGCACGATCTGCGGGTTGGCGTCGTTGCGAAGCTCGATCACGAGCCGGGTCTTGCCCTGCCCCGACTCGTTGCGGATGTCGCGAACGCCGTCGATCTTCCCCGACTCGACCAGCTCGGCGAGCTTGCCCGCGATGCCGTCGACACTCGTTTGGAACGGCACCTCGGTGAGCACGATCGCCTGGCCGCCACGCCGGACCGATTCGATCTCGTGGCGGGCGCGCACGCGGATCGTTCCGCGACCGGTGCGGAACGCGTCCTTGATGCCGTCGTCGCCCATGATGAACGCGCCGGTCGGGAAGTCGGGGCCCTTCACGATCCGCATCAGGTCGGCGAGCGTCGACTCGGGCTTGTCGATCAACTTGATCGCGGCGTTGCACACCTCGCCCAGGTTGTGCGGCGGGATGTTGGTGGCCATCCCCACCGCGATCCCCTGCGATCCGTTCACCAGCAGGTTCGGGAAACGTGAGGGCATCACGACCGGTTGCGAACGCGACCCGTCGTAGTTGGGCTCGGTGTCGACGGTGCCTTCGTCGATGCCCGGCCAGCAACTCCATCGCGAGCGGCGAGAGCCGGCACTCGGTGTATCGGCTCGCGGCGGGCGGATCGGCGGGCGAACCGAAGTTGCCGTGCTTGTCGATGAGCGGCGCGGTGAGCGAGAACGGCTGGCCCATGCGCACGAGCGCGTCGTAGATCGAGGAGTCGCCGTGCGGGTGGTAGTTGGCCATCACGTCGCCGACGACGCGCGCGCACTTCACGAACGGGCGATCGGGACGCAGGTTCGCGTCGTGCATCGCCCAGAGAATGCGGCGCTGCACGGGCTTCAGACCGTCTCGCACGTCGGGCAGCGCGCGCGACACGATGACGCTCATCGAGTACTCGAGGAACGCGGCCTCGACCTCCTCCACGAGCGTGCGGCTCGGCGCGATCGCCTCGGCCGGCGCGTCGAGCGTCAATTGGGTGGAGCCCCGGTTCGGGGACTTCTTCGCGGCATCGCTCTTCGTCATGCGTCTGTGAACGCCATCTGCGGTGCTCCGACTCTACATCTACACGTCGAGGAATCGGACGTCTTTGGCGTTGCGCTGGATCCAGTTGCGACGGGCTTCCACGTCGTCGCCCATCAGGATCGAGAGCGTGTGGTCGTCGGCGCCGGTGCCTTCGTCGAGATCGAGCTGCACGAGGTGACGGCTCGCCGGATCCATACAGGTCTCGCGCAGCTCGTGCGGGTCCATCTCGCCCAGCCCCTTGAAGCGCGCGAACTGCAGCTGACGATTCGGGTGCTGCTCGATCACGCGTAGTCGCGCCGCGTCGTCGGGCACGTAGATCTTCTCGCCGCCGATCTCCACCGAATACAGCGGCGGCTGCGCGACGTAGAGGCGGCCCGCTTCCACCAGCGGCAACATCTGCCGGAAGAAGAACGTGATGAGCAACGTGCGGATGTGGCCGCCATCGACATCGGCATCGGCGAGGACGATCACCTTGCCGTAGCGCACCTTGTCGATGTCGAAGTCGAGCGCCGATGCCCGCGCCGATCGCGGCGGTGAGCGACTGGATCTCGGTGTTGGCGACCACCTTGTCCATCGAGGCCCGCTCGACGTTGAGGATCTTGCCCCGCAACGGGAGGATCGCCTGCGTCTTCGGATCACGCGCGTCGCGCGCGGAGCCGCCGGCGGAATCGCCTTCGACGATGAACAGCTCGGTGTTGTCGCGATCACGCGTCGCGCAATCGGCGAGCTTGTCGGGCATGCCCACGCCGTCGAGCGCGGTCTTGCGCCGCGTGAGCTCACGCGCCTGCTTCGCGGCGTTGCGGGCGCGCGCCGCGTTCGTCGCCTTGCCGACGATCGCCTTGGCCGGGTTCGGGTGCTCTTCGAGCCAGCGGCCGAAATGCTCGTTGGTGGCGCGCTCGACCAGCGAGCGCATCTCGGTGTTGCCGAGCTTGGCCTTGGTCTGGCCCTCGAACTGCGGATCGGCGAGCCGCACCGAGATGATCGCGGTGAGGCCCTCGCGCACGTCGTCGCCCTGGAAGGTCGTGTCCTTCGCCTTCAACAGGTTGCGCGCCTTCGCGTAGCGGTTGATCGCCTGCGTGAGCGCGCGCTTGAAGCCCTCGGCGTGCATCCCGCCTTCGGTGGTCGAGATGCCGTTCGCGTAACTGTGCAGCGCCTCGTGGTAGCCGGTGTTCCACTGCCACGCGATGTCGACTTCGCCTTCCGGGTCCGGACTCGGTGAACGAACCGATGTCGGCGAACAACGGTTCCTTCGCCTGATTGAGGTGGCTTCACGAAGTCGACGATGCCCGCGTCGTTCTGGAACGTGATGTTCTGCTTGCGGCCGGGCCGCTCGTCATGGAACGACGATCGCGAGACCACGGTTGAGGAACGCCATCACCTGGAGCCGCTCGGTGATCGTCGCGGCGCGGAACTCGGTCTCCTCGAACACCGTCGGGATCGGGCCAGAACGTGATCGTCGTGCCGGTGTGCCCGCGCTTCGACGCCGCGACCTTGCGCAGCTTGCCCTGGGGCACGCCCGGCTTCACCGCGCCCCGCCCGCCCTTTTGCGGCGCTTGCGCTTCGGCCGCGTACTCCTGGCGGTAGGTGTGGCCGTCGCGGTCGACCTCGAGCACGAGCCGGGACGACAGCGCGTTCACGACCGACACGCCGACGCCGTGCAACCGCCCGAGACCTTGTAGCCGCCGCCTCCGAACTTCCCGCCCGCGTGCAAGGTGGTCATCACGACCTCGGCCGCCGACCGGCCCTTGTACTGCGGGTGCTCGTCGACCGGGATGCCGCGGCCGTCGTCGGCAACCCGCACGCCACCGTCGGCGAGGAGCGTGACGTCGACCCGGGTGCAGTGCCCGGCCATCGCCTCGTCGATCGCGTTGTCGACGACCTCCCACACGAGGTGGTGCAGGCCGGAGGGCCCGGTCGACCCGATGTACATGCCGGGCCGCTTGCGGACGGGTCGAGGCCCTCGAGCACCTGGATGTGCTCGGCCGAGTACCCGCTCGAGCCTCGGACGCGCCTTCTTCGCGGGTTTCCGGTCGCCGGTGGCCATGGATCCACGGTAGGTGACCGATGAGACGCCGAAGGTGCTTCTCACGATCGCACGTTTGATACACCTACGCCCCATGACGACTGAATTCGACGAGCCCAAGGCCCTGCTCGACCAGCCGGTGGAGGCCGCCGACCTCGGCACCACCGACTGGATCACGATCACCCAGGACCAGATCAACGCCTTCGCCGACGCCACGCTCGACAACCAGTGGATCCACGTGGACACCGAGCGGGCGAAGGCCGGGCCCTTCGGCGCGCCGATCGCGCACGGCTACCTCACGCATGTCGCTGACCGCGTACTTCCTGGGCCAGCTGATCCGGGTCTCGGGCATCTCGATGGGCATCAACTACGGCGCCGACAAGGTGCGCTTCCCGTCACCGGTTCCCGTCGGCTCGAAGCTGCGCGGCCGGGGCGAGCTGATCGACGCCAAGGAGGTTCCCGGCGGCGTGCAGTCGACCGTCCGCGTCACGATCGAGCGCGAGGGCGGCGACAAGCCGGCCGCCGTCGTCGACGCGCTCAGCCGGTACCTCGTATGACACTTCAAGAAGCGTTCTCGCTCACCGACAAGGTCGCGATCGTCACCGGCGCGGGGCGGGGCATCGGCGCGCAGACCGCGAAGACGTACGCGGAAGCGGGAGCCGATCTCGTGCTCGCGGCGCGCACGAAGGAACAGCTCGACGCGATCGCCGAAGAGGTGCGCGGCTTCGGCCGGCGCGCGCTCGTGATCCCGTGCGACGCGAACGACAACGAAGCGCTCGAAGACCTCGTCGCCCAGACGATGGCCGAGTTCGGCCGCATCGACGTGGTCGTCAACAACGCGGGCGGCAGCATGCCCCGCCCGTTCATGGACACGAGCGCCGGCTACCTCGAGCGCGCGTTCCACTTCAACGTCACCACCGCGTTCGTGCTCAGCAAGGCCGCGGCGCCGCACATGCTCGCGGCGGGATCGGGCGCGATCGTCAACATCTCTTCCGCGATCGGACGTCTGCGTGACCGCGGATTCGTCGCGTACGGCACCGCGAAGGCCGCGCTCACGCACATGACGCGGTTGATGGCCGCCGACCTCGCGCCGAAGATCCGCGTCAACGCGATCGCGGTCGGTTCGGTGGCGACGAGCGCGCTCGAGATCGTGCTCGACAATCCCGGAGATCCACGACGAGATGGTGCGGCGCACGCCGTTGAAGCGACTGGGACAGCCCGAGGACATCGCGTACTGCCGCGCTCTACCTCGCATCGCCGGCCGGAAGCTTCGTGACCGGCAAGCTCTTCGAGATCGACGGCGGCTTGGAAGAAGCCAACCTCGAGATGGGCCTGCCCGATCTAACGAGTCTAGAGCTCTTCGAGCTCGTGGAACGCTTCGGGGATCTCGAAGCCGTCCTCGCCGCGCGTCCACGGGATCACGGCTCGTACGGCGTCGAGCGCGATCGGTCCGTAGACGTGCGGGAACTCGCCGGCGAACCCGTCGGCCGACGACTCCCACAGCAACTCGCTGGTGAGATCGTTGGGCTCGATGCACAGCAGCACGAGATCGGGAATGTCGCGGTAGAACCAGTCGCCGACGTGCACGACCTGGGCGGGCGTCGAGCAGTGGATGAAGCCCTCGGTCGTCGAGGCTCGGGGCGCGGTACTCCCCCGCCATTTGGGCCGCGGCCCACTCGGGCGCGGTCGTGATGTGCAGGATCAGGCGGGACATGGCCGCCAGGGTAAGAGATCGCCAAAATGGCCGTCCGATTCGTGGCATTTCGCCGCAGCTCCCTGTACGGTCGCGGCGATCCGGAGCGCGCCATGGGGGGCGGACAGGGAGCCAACGGATGAGGGCGCGGAGGGGATCAGGGCGCGATCACAGGGTGCGCGGACGCGGCGACTCGTGTCGTTGGCTGTGGCCATCGTGGTGCTGAACGCAATGCCCGCGGCCGCGGCGCCGGGCTGGACGATCACCGCCAGCCCCAATCCCACGGGCACGCACCAGACGTATCTCGACGCAATCTCGTGCGCCGGACCCGCTACTGCCATCCGCTGCTTCGCCGTCGGCAGCTACATCAACTCCGCCGGCACGGTACGAACTCTCATCGAGCGGTGGAACGGCACCTCGTGGGCGATCGTTGCGAGCCCCAATCGGCCCGGCGCGATCTCCAACGCGCTCGTCGGCGTCTCGTGCATCAACGCGAACACTTGCTTCGCGGTCGGGAACTCGCAGGCGACGATCTCGTCGCCGCCGGTCACGCTCATCGAACGGTGGAACGGACTCGGGTGGACGATCGTCGCGAGCCCCAACGGTCCGGGCGCAACCGGCAGCTTCCTGCATGCGATCTCGTGCGTCGCACCCAACCGGTGCTTCGCGGTCGGTACCTACAAGTCGGGCAGCACCGCGGGCGCAACGTTGATCGAGCGCTGGACCGGCATGACCTGGGTGATCTCACCGAGCCCGAACCGGGGCGGCTCGGCGTTCGACACGCTCGACGGGGTGTCGTGCGTTCCCAATGGCGCCGGCCTCAGTTGCTTCGCAGTCGGGAGCTACTCCACGTCGCCGACCGGCGATGTGTTCTTCACGTTGACCGAACGCTGGGGCGCCGGCGGTTGGTCGGTTGTTCCGAGCCCGAACGTCAGCGGCCAGTACAAGACCTCGCTCGATTCGGTGTCGTGCACGAGTCCGACCGCGTGCATGGCCGTGGGCATGTGGCAACACGCGCCGGGCGCGAGTGTGGCGGAGAAGTGGAACGGAAAGACGTGGACGATCTCACCGGTTCAGAACTTCGCCGGGTGGACGTTCAGCCAGCTCGACTCGGTGTCGTGCCTCACCGCGATCAACTGCTTCGCGGTCGGCAGCTGGGCCAACGGCAACCCGTCGAAGACACTGGTCGCGCACTGGAACGGCACCGCGTGGACGCCGATCGCGAGCCCCAGTCCGATTGGTTCCAACGGAGCCAATCTCACCGGGGTCTCTTGCGTCGGCGCGAGATGTCTGGCCGCGGGCTCCGCGCAGAAGCCGCCCACCGGCGCCTCCGCCACGCTCACGGAGCGCAACTTCTGACCGGCTCGGTTCCGATGTGGGCCGTCACGACCAGTCGCTGCGCCTTGGAGTACTTGGGCGCGTTGGTGATGAGCGTCAGCGACTGCGTTCCGCGGCGGCACTCGAGCAGATCGGGGAAGCTCACCGGGCCGGCGTACGGAGCGACGACAAACGGATCGTGGTCGACGATGTAGGTGAAGCCACCGGCGAGTGTGGTGAGTTGGATCACATCGCCGGTCTGGAGCTCATTGAGACGCAGGAAGGGCGCGCCGTAGGTGGTCCGGTGTCCGACGATCACGACGTTGCCGTCCTCGCCCGGCATCGGACTGTCGGAATAGTGGATCGGTCCCTTCCGTTCGTCTTCGACGCTCGCGCCCTGCACGAAGGTCCAGTCGATGCCGATCTTGGAGATCACGATCCTGCCGATCGGCTCGCCGAGTCGCGGTCCGCGCGGTCGTCGACGGGCTGACCGTTGTCGTCGTCTCGTTCCCCCGTACGAGGACCGAGGTCGAATGCCGGCCGAGCCCGACGGCGACGAGTACCGCGGCGACCGCGCCGACGGCGAGTAACACGGCGCACGCACCCACGAGCACGGCCGTGCGGCGGAAGTGCGTGCGCGCACCCGCTCGGGCGCGCGCTTCGTCGGCGGTAACCGGCGCGACCGCATCGTCGATCGCGCGCGCAACCTGTTCGAGGTCAAGCATGATCGTTCGCCTCCATCGAGACCCGCAGCCGCGCCAGTCCGCGCTCGAGATGGTTCTGCACGGTCGTCTTGCGCACGCCGGTGAGATCGGCGACCTCCTGCAGCGTCCACCCGAATCCGTGGACGAGCACGACCGCGGTGCGCTGGCCTTCGGAGAGCGTGAGGAGCGCGGCCGGCAGCGCGGGTTCGACCCACGGCTCACCCGCGGGCGCGGGGAGCTCCATCAGCGCCCGGCGCCGAGGCCGGGTCCGGCTCTGGCCGACGCGGTAGAGGTAACCGGCCGCGTTGCGCATGCCGCGCACGCGGTGCCAGTGCTCCCAAGCCCACGCCAAGGCTTCGGCCGTCGCCTCGCGGCCCCGTTCCGCGCCGTACGCGGCGAGGAATGCACGCCGCAACCGAGGTTCGACCTCGGCCACGAAGGCCTCGAAGTCAGACTCCTCGGCCACGCGGTTCGGGGGCATTCGAACCAGTAGACCTCCGGGCCGCCGGCCCGTACCACAGCAGTTGCGCGGAAACGGGCGTCAGGCGGCAGCCGGAGCGAGGTCGATCCGGTGCACGCCGATGTCGGAGAAGACGCGACTTCCCGGAAGGTTGCCGTCGACGCCGGTGTAGAAGAGGTGCCGCCCGTCGGGCGACCAGCTAACCGTTCGGAGGCCGGGCCGGGCCGTGATTCTCGTGAGGTGCTTTCCGGCCGGGTCGACGAGCCAGAGGCCATTGCCCCGCCGACCCGGATTGCCGATGAAGGCGATCCACCGGCCGGTCGGAGACCACGCGGTTCCCGAGACGCCGGCGACGTCGTTGACGATGTTCGTGACCTTCTGCGTGTGCCGGTCCCAGACGGAGACGACGCCGGGCGTGCGTGGACTGGTCGCGGCGTGGAAGGCGATACGAGTGTTGCCGGGGCTGCCTGAGACACCACCGGCGCTGCCGTAGTTGGCGGCACAGGCACCCTTCGCCGGAGCTGCCAGTTGATCGGCGGTATTCCACGTGTGCCCGCGCGGACCGACCTGAAGGTCCAGTGGTGCGGTTCCGGAGGGCGTGACCCGCATGAGCGTTCCGCAGTTCGACGCGCTCGACGCGATCGCGTGTTGCAGGTTCGGATCCCACGCGACGTCGGTTGCCACGTCATCGCCGAGCGACGCGAGCCAGGTCAGCGCGCCGGTCGTGACGTCGACCGCAACGAGGCTGTTCTTGCGGGCGAGGACTGAATCCGAGTTCTTCGGCGCGCACTCCCGGACCGCGCCCAATCGCCCGTCGGGCAAGCGGTACGGCGTGTGCACGTCGTCGAGGCGGCACTGCGGTCCCGTGCGCACCTGCAACTTCCGGAAGTTGGTGCCATCCGCTCGTCCGGCCCACAACTCGAAGATGACGGGTCCTTCGGTGATGCGGTGACGCTCGATCACGAACGTCTCGGGGTTCAACCACGCGACGTCGCCGTAGTCGGCGATGGGCAAGAGCAATCGCACGTCGGCGGTAACGACCGACCGCGACACGGGGCTCGTGACGACGGGCCTCGGCACCGTGGTGATGACCGACGTCGGCGCCGTGCTCGGGACCGACGTCGACACCTCGCCGGTGACGGCCGGCCTCGAACTTTTGTTGCTCCCCTGGATACAACCGGCGACGAACACGCCGGCGAATATCAGCGTCGCCGCGCGACGGGCCGTCACGGCCGCGGCCATGACCTCACCGACCGATCAGATGCCGCGCGGGATGCTGAGCTCCAGGCCGTTCTCGCGCATCACGAGGCGGATCTCGTCGTCGCTGAAACCGGGGAGGTCGTCGACGAACGAGAGCGGGTCGGCGAGACCTTCGGCGTGCGGATAGTCGGAGCCGAAGATCATGCGGTTGGCGCCGAGCTCGTCGCGCAAGCACGGGAAGGTCGTCCTCGTAGTAGGGCGACACCCACACGTGGTCGCGCACTTGCTGCACGGGATCGACGCCTTCGTACGCGAGCGGCGTCTGGCCGTACGACTTCTCCAACGCGTGGAGCAGCAACGGCATCCAATCGGAGCCACTCTCGATCGTCGCGATCCGCAGGTTCGGGTGCCGGCGCAACACGCCGTGGCACACGAGCGCGGCGACGGTGTCGTAGATCGGCCGGTGCCCGCCGGTCACGTGCCGGAACGGGTCGTTACGGAACGCCTGGAAGTCGCCGCCGCCGCCCCACTCGTCGGCGTAACGGCCGTAGCCGGCGTCGCCCGAGTGGTACGCGGCGAGGATGCCCGACTCCGCGATGCGCGCCCACATGCCGTCGTACATCGCGTCGCCGGGCGAACGCGAGAACGACGGGCCGCGCACCGGCCCGGCAGCGCATCACCACGACGCGCGCACCTTGCTCGAGCGCGTACTCGACTTCCTTCTCGGCCTGCGCGGGATCCTGCAGGCAGATGTAGGGCGCCGCGAACAGTCGGCTCTTCGTAGTTGAAGGTCCAGTCGTCGTGCATCCACTCGTTGAAGGCGTGGAACACCGCGTGCAACGCGTCGGGATCGTGCAGCAGCGCTTCTTCCACGCCGACACCGAGCGTCGGGAACAGGAACGCAGCCCGCGAGGCGCTGCTTGTCCATCGAGCGCGACGCGTGCGGCGGGGTCGCGGTACGCGGGGTTGATCGGCTCGAGCGCGCCGAACGCTTCGCGAATGTTGTCACCGGCGACCTTGCCCCGGAAGTAGTCGTCGAGCGAACCCGGGCCGCGCAACCGGGTCGAACGTGGGGTTCGGGATGAAGCGGAAGATCTTGTTGTCGACGATCATCCGCTGCTTGCCGCCGATCTCGGCCCACTGCACGGTCTTCGCAGAACTGCGCGGGGAGGTGACGCGTGAACGAGTCGGTGGCCTCGTAGTAGTGGTTGTCGGCGTCGAAAGCGTCGAAATCGACGGTCGCCATCAGGCCCTCCAGACGTGGAACAAGTTCTAGGTCGGATGGTAGTCGGTGCCGCAGCCCGCAGCGCCGACCGGCGGATCTTGCCCGCGTCGTCACGGAGCGGCTCGTCGGTGAACTCGAAATCGCGTGGGATCTTGTAGCGCACGAGCCGTTCGCCGAGATGCGTGCGGAGCTCGTCGATGTCGATCGGCGTGCCGTCGTCGGTGTGCACGATCGCGTGGATGCGGCTGCCGAGATCGTCGTCGGGCAGGCCGATCACGGCCGACGATCGCACACGTGGGTGCTCGTCGATCGCGGCTTCCACTTCGGCCGGGTACACGTTGGAACCGCCGGCCAGGATCATGTCGGTCTGGCGATCGGCGAGGTACACGTAACCGTCGGCGTCGATCGCGCCCATGTCGCCGAGCGACTCCCAGCCGTCGTCGATGCGCCTTCGCCTCCGCGCCCACATAGCGTGTAGGTGATCGCGCTCGGATCGTTCGGGCGCATGAAGATCTCGCCGACCTCGCCCGGATCCGCGTCGGTACCGTCGGCGCGCACGACCTTCATCTGGCCACTGAGCGGACGGCCGACCGAGCCGCGGTGCTCCAACCATTCGACGCCGTTGATGAGCGTCGACGCCTGCGCTTCGGTGCCCGCGTACAACTCCCAGATCGCTTGCGGACCGATCCACTCGATCCACGCTTCCTTCAACCACGGCGGGCACGGCGCGCCGAGATGCCACACGACGTTCAACGACGACACGTCGTAGCGTCGCGAACGTCGGCGGGCAGCTTCGAGATGCGCGCCATCATCGTCGGCACGACGTAGAGACACTCGGGGCGGTACTCGTCGATCATCCGCAGCGTGCCTTCGGCGTCGAACTTGCCGCCGAGCACCACGTGATTGCCCGCGAGCAACCCGGTGACCGACCACATGAACGGACCGTTGTGGTACAGCGGACCGGGCATCACCATCGTGCCGTCGACCGTCATCATCAACAGCGGCTTCACGTCGGGATCGATCAACGCGGGCGCGGTGTTGAGGATCAACTTCGGCCGACCGGTGCTCCCGCCCGACGTCATGCCCTTCCACGGATCGGACACGGTGTCGACGCGCGGATCGGCCTGTCGGTGCCGAAGGCGGGGTCCAACCACGCGGCACGCACTTCGCACCCGGATGATCAGCCGGATCCACACCGACGATCAGCGCGGGCTTGGCGAGCTCGATGATCCCGTCGAGCTCACGCTTGGGCAGACGCGACGAAACGGGTGTGGGAGTGGCGCCGACCTTCCACGCCGCGATCGTTGCCGCGAGGAACTCGACGCTGTTCGGCAACGCGATCACCACGATGTCGCCCTGGCTCACGCCGAGCCCGGCGAACGCTTCGGCGGTGTCGATGGAGAGTCGCTCGAGCTCGGCGCGGGTGACCGATGCGGTTCTCGTCGGTGATCGCGGGATGCGTCGGGATCGGCGGTCGGCGAGATTGGCGAGCTGACGGGGATACGGGATCATGGGCACGTCGCTCATTCTGCCCGAGTGTGGCCCGGGCTCGCTAAGGTGCCCGCTCATGACACTCGAACACACATCAGCACTCGTAACCGGCGGCGGCTCGGGAATGGGCGAGGCCACTGCCCGGCGTCTCGCCGAGGCAGGCGCGCAGGTCGTGGTGGTCGACCGCGACGTCGCGAAGGGCGAAGCCGTCGCCAAGGAGCTCGGCGGGATCTTCTGCGAGGCCGACATCACCCAAGAAGCATCGACGCAGGCCGCGGTTGCCGCCGCGGTCGAGCTCGCTCCCCTGCGCACGTGCATTCACTGCGCGGGCGTCGGCTGGGCGGAGCGGACGATCAACCGCAACGGCGACCCGCACGACCTCGGCCGATTCCGCCAGATCATCGAGATCAATCTCATCGGCACGTTCAACGTGCTCCGGCTCGCAGCATCGGGCATGGCCGGCAACGAACCCGACGCCAACGGCGAACGGGGCGTGATCATCAACACCGCGTCGGTCGCCGCCTTCGACGGGCAGATCGGCCAAGCCGCGTACTCCGCGTCGAAGGGTGGCGTCGCGTCGCTCACGCTGACCGCGGCCCGCGATCTCTCCGCGGCCGGCATCCGCGTGTGCACGATCGCGCCCGGCCTCATCGACACCCCGCTGCTCGGCACGCTTCCCGAGGAAGCGCGCGCCGCGCTCGCGCAATCGGTGCTGTTCCCGAAGCGTCTCGGGAACGCCGACGACTTCGCGTCGCTCGCACTCGAGCTGGTGCGCAACAGCTACATGAACGGCGAGGTCATCCGCATGGACGCCGGCATTCGCATGCCGCCGAAATAGCGTCTCGGCGACGTAGCCAGTAACACTGTCCGCATGACTGTCACCCCTCGCCGCGAGATCGACCTGGTCGACGGCGCCTTCTACGGCGGCGACCCCCACCCCGCGTACACGTGGATGCGTGAGAACGAGCCCGTGTACTTCGACGCCGCGCACAACGTGTGGGGCCTCGCCAGCTACGCGGCCGTGCTCGGCGCGTCGAGAGATCCGGCGACCTTCTCGAACGCGGGCGGCATCCGGCCCGATGGCGGTCCGATCCCCATGATGATCGACATGGACGATCCCGAGCATTGGAAGCGCCGCAAGCTCGTGAACCGCGGCTTCACGCCGAAGCGCGTGCGCGACAGCGAGCAGGAGACGCGCGACAAGTGCGACGCGATCATCGATCAGGTATGCGAGCGCGGCGAGTGCGACTTCGTCGCGCGACATCGCGGCGCCGCTCCCGATGGTGATGATCGGCGACATGCTCGGCGTTCCGCCCGAAGACCGCGACGACCTCCTGCGTTGGTCCGACGACCTGCTCAAATCGCAGAGCGGCAGCGCGACCGAGGAGCAGTTCATCGGCCGCGATGAACGCCATGACGGAGTACACGGACGTTCTGCACCCACGCGGTCGCGCAGCGCCAGGAGCAACCCGACCGACGATCTCATGAGCGTGCTCGTGCACGCGCGAGGTCGACGGCGACCGGCTCTCGCCCGACGACATCCTGCACGAGTCATTGCTCATCCTCATCGGCGGCGACGAGACGACGCGCCACGTGATCAGCGGCGGTATGGAACAGCTCCTGCTGAACCCCGACCAGCGCCAACTGCTCATCGACGATCCGACCAGGATCACCACCGCGGTCGAAGAGATGCTGCGCTGGGTCACGCCGATCAAGAACATGTGCCGCACGCGTTACCCACGACACCGAGTTCATGGGCGCAACAGCTGCTCGAAGGCCAGAAGTGCATGCTGCTCTACGAATCGGCGAACCGCGACGAGACGAAGTTCGAGGATCCCGTTCCGCTTCGACGTGCAACGTGATCCCAACGAGCACGTCGCGTTCGGGTTCGGCGCGCACTTCTGCCTCGGCCAGGCGCTCGCCCGGCTCGAGCTGCGCGTGATGTTCGAGCAACTCCTGATCCGCATGCCCGACATCGAGCTCGCGGTCGACCCGAGCGACGCTGGTCCGCCGGCCCGCGAACTTCGTCAGCGGCCTCGAGGCGATGCCGGTCCGCTTCACGCCGTCGGCCCCACTGAACCGGAGCACCCTGTGAGCCCGACGAACCGTGCCAACGACGACAAGAGCGACCTGATCAAGCGGTTCTGGGCGACGCTGTACGAACGCGACTTCGACGGTGTCGGCGCGTTCTTCGCCGCCGACGGCGAGTACACCGACATGCCGACCCCGCCCGAAGATGTCGCCCGCGGCCCCGAGCAGATCGCGGCGCGGCTGCGGCTCGGGCTCGAACCGCTGGAGTCGATCTCGCACACGGTGAAGACGATCGTCGTCGAGGGCGACAACATCGTCACCGAGCACGTCGAGCACTGGGAATGGCCGACCGGCGAGAAGGTCTCGTTCCCGTTCGTGTCGATGCACGAGATCCGCGACGGCAAGCTCGTCCGCTGGTGGGACTACTGGGACCTCGGCACCCTCATGGGCGCCGCCCCCGCCTGGTGGGTCGAGCACATCATGACCGAGTCCGCCAAAGTTGGCCTCCGCGACACCCGACCGAATAACCGAACCGGCGTGAATATCGCGACTGAGTCGGCTGAAGTCACGCCGGTTCGATTGTTATTTGGGTTGGAACCTCACGGCGCCGTCGAGGCGGATGGTCTCGCCGTTGAGGTAGCCGTTCTCGATGATGCTGCTGGGCGAGCTTGGCGTACTCGTCGGGGTCGCCGAGGCGCTTGGGGAACGGCACGGTCGCGGCGAGGCCTTCGCGGATCGATTCGGGGGCCATCATCATCGGCGGGGTGCCGATCGTGCCCGGCGCGATCGTGCAGACGCGCACGCCGACCGCGGCGAGATCGCGGGCGGCGATGATCGTCATGCCGATCACTCCGGCCTTGGCCGAGCCGTACGCGATCTGGCCGATCTGGCCTTCGTATCCGGCGATCGACGCGGTCTGCACGCACACGCCGCGCTCACCGCCCGCGTCGGGTTCGTTCGTCGCCATCTGCGCGGCCGCGAGCCGCAGCACGTTGAACGTGCCGATCGAGGTTGAGCTCGATCGTCCGCCGGAACGCGTCGAGGTCGTGCGGCGTGCCGTCGCGGCCGACGGTGCGCGCCGCGATCCCGCCGCCCGCGCAGTGCACCGACATCGAGAGCCGGCCCAGACTCCGCGCCGGCCGCGACCGCGGCGGTCGACGTAGTCCTCCGACGTGACGTCGGTCATTGCACGAACATGCGTGTTGGAGCCGAGCTCCTTGGAGATCGCCTGGCCGCGCTCCTCCGCGAGGTCGGCGAGCACGATCGACGCGCCGTGCGCGTGCAGGCGCCGGGCGGTTGCCTCGCCGAGTCCCGATGCCGCGCCGGTTACGAGCGCGACGTTGCCGTTGACTTCCACTGCGGTACTCCTTTGGTTCCGAACCGATCGGCGATCGGTTGCGACCTTGCTCGCGGCGCCCGCCGACCACGACGTACTCGACGTTGCGAAGGTGCGACACCTTACCGACCTTCTCGCCCTGGGGATTGTGGATGCCGATCTGCGCGCCGACGTAGCGCCGCGAGTCGAACGCGAGCGTGCAGACCGCGCCGCCGCGCGCCTCGACCATCGCTTCGAGCTCGTCGATCGTCACCCACGACTCGTCGTTGTACGACACCGCGATCACTTCCGCGTCGACGTCGCGGATGACACCGGCGAGCGCGTCGGCCATACCGCCGCCGTTCGTTGAACCGGCTCTGCGTCTCGGGATCGCGGGCGTCGACGCGCTTGCACGCGACGCCGTAGAACACCGGCGCGTCCCACGCGACCAGCGTTTCCCAGATGTGGTAGTTCGTGAAGTACCGGTGCTGGTTGTACGGCGGGTCGAGGTATGCGAAGTCGAACGATCCCAAGGACGCCGGCGAGCTCGCACGCGTCGCCGCGCACCGCAACGCCGGGACCGGCCAGGAGCTCGGGTACGCGCAGCTCGAGCGGGCGGAACGAGCGGGGCGCCCACTGCTTCACGTAGGCCATCTGCACGCCGGTCGTGGAATCGACGCGGTCGGCCGCTTCGATCAAGCTCGTGAGCAGCACCGGATACAGCGGCGAGCTGCGCGTAGTCCGACTCGATCGCGTCGCGGATCGCGTCGATCCGCCGGCCGTTGAACGGCTGGAAGAAACGCGACTGCACGCAGAACGTCTCGGTCACGTAGCCGGCGACGTCCGTCACGCGCGCCGAGGTCGCGCAACGCCGCGGCCAGCGCGCGCGTTCGTCGACGGTCGCGTCGTCGGTCGCGATGTAGCAGCGGGCGAACATCTCGGCGTAGCGCGCGGAGTCGACCGCGGTCACGAGCATCCCGCGGCGCTTGAGCTCCTGCGCCACTCGGGTGGTTCCCGTGAAGAGATCGAGCGCCGATCGCGCGCCCACCGCCGTCGCGAGCTCGCCGAGCACGGGAACCAGCCGTCGCTTCGACCCGATGTACTTGATCATCGACTCCGAACGGTAGGTGACGGCGCACGGCGAAGTCGCGCGTGCTCGGAGTAACCGCGTGCGAGCGAGCCTCCAGGGCGTGCGCGCCTCGCGCGACCGGGAGATGACGGCCGAAATGCTGCTCGCACCGCATCCGCGTAGACCGCGTCGGCCCGTTCGAAGCGGGTGCGCCCGGCACGCGTCATCATGGAGCACGGCGGCCCGGCCGTCGGCGGGATCGGCCGCCGTTCGACGAGCCCGTCGGCTTCCATGCGCTGCACGAGCCGGCTCAGTCCGGGCTGGCTGTAGCGCGGATGCATCAGCTCGTGCGAGATCACTCAGCCGCATCCGGCCCGGCGGTTCGGCCCGGGCGAGGTACGCGAGCGCCGAGAACACACCCGGAGTCGATGCCCGCTTCGTCTTCGAGCGCGCGCACGACGTCGTGCAGCACCGATTGGTACACCGCGACGAGCGCGCTCCACGCCTCGAGGCTCGTCTTGACGTGCGGTCACGCCTGGCTCACGACTGCGACGTGGGTCGTCGAGCACCAGCTCGAACTCGCCCACGATGCGGCGCTGCAACGAGTCGTTGATCGTCTCGCGCAGCATGTCGGGCGGGAGCATGCACTCTTCGCAGCCGACGGTGTCGAGCACGAGGCGCAGGTGCACGCGCGCCGTCTTCGGATTGGCCTCGACCAGGAGCAGGTCGGCGCCGTCGGCGCGCAGCATGCGCCCGACCTCGTCGACCGCGTCCGCGACCGATTCGTCATCCATGCTGCGGGCCAATCACGGGCCGGAGCACGGCGTGACTCTGCATCTGGCTCTCGCCGAAGCTCGGGAGCGCGATCGCGTGCAGGCTGCCGAGGCCGCCGCACACGATCGGGACGATCTGATCGGGCCGGCCGACGAGGTGCACCCGGCCTTCGGCGATCGACGCGGCTCCGTTGCGCGCAGGATCTCCTGATTCGGCTGCGGGCCAGAGCTCGATCGGCTGCCACGCGTTGTCACGCAGGAACCGCTGCAGCTCTTCGACGTCGGGGAACGCGACGCCGAACCGCTCGGCCCACATCGGGTTGATCGCGACCACGACCTCGCCGTTCTGCACGTTGCCGAGAAACATGTTGCGCAGAGCGGGAACGCGATGCTCTTGGCGATCAGGTAGAGGAGATCACGAGCGTCGTCGTTGTGGATGTCGGCCAGCGGGTAGGTGCCCTTGCCGCCGTGCACGGTCACGACGTCCTGGTCGGCGGTGTAGCCGCGGCGCTCGGCGAGGCTCGGCCACGGCGACCGTTCTTCCCATTCGCCGATGCAGAACCCGAAGCGCGCGGGCTGACCGAACACGGTCTTGGTGGTCTCCCCCGCCCGCTGGCCGCCGATGTTGCGGATGCACAACGCGACCGCGCGGCCGATCGTCATCGACCCGCGGCCCGCGGCGCCACCCATGCATCCGGCCCGGTAGTCGATGCGCGAGCGTCGTCGCGGCTCGGGCCGTTCACGAGCAGCATCGGGCACACGCTCGACGTCGTCGTCGTGAGCCCGAACGCATTCCACTCCGGCTCCGAGATCGCTTCCAGCGCCGCGATCACGAACGGGAACGCGGCAGGCTCGACGCCGGCCATCGCCGCGTTCACCGCGATGAGCTCGACGGTCGCGACGCCGTTGCTCGGCGGCAACACGCACAACGCGTGATCGGCGGGGTACGGCGTCGCCGCGAGCAGCGCCTTGATCGCGTCGTCGGTCGCGGGCAGCAGTGGCACGCCGTCGCTCCAACGCTCGGCGATCGCGCGAGCTCGTACTGCGCGCGCGGATCGGCACTGATCTCGACGCTGCTCGGTCGTGAGCGTCACGCTCGACTCGAGGCACGCCCGAGCAGCGCGAGCACCTGCGGGTAGAACTCGTCGGCGATCGCCGCGCAGCTCTTCTTCGGGCCGCGCCTCGAGCGGATACGGCAGCACGAGCACCTTCAAGTCGCCGTGGCCGAGGTGCGTCGCCACGTTGTGCCCGTGCACTTCGAACTCTTCGGTGACGATCGCGACGACCGGCTTCTCGCTTCTCCTCGACCACGACCGAGTCCTTGATCGTGAACGTCGTGCACGATCCGCACGTACCGAGGCCGACGATCGCGCAGTCGACGCCGTTCGGCGAGCTCCTCGATGTGCTTGCGGTCATTGGCGCCGTTTGGCCGACCATGCCACCGGTCTCGACCAGCGTCGTGCGTCGCGCCGTCGCGGCGGAGGTACTCGTCCCACACGCTCGCGATCAGCCGCCACGAACGCCACGCGCTGTCGGTGCGGATGCCGACGTGCACACCCGTGATCGGCCGGTCGAGCTCGAAGCTCGGCGCGGGGACGGCTCCGGCGGGAGTCGCGGTGGGCTTGCGGACGAGGACGGTGTCAGCGCTCATGCGCCGGAGTCTACGATATATATGCGAGCGCATACAATGCTGCCCACGAGCCTGCTCGGAAAATCTGGTCGTATCGTCACGGCGTGACGATCGAGCCGCCGGCATCCATCCGCGCCGCCTACGCCGACTGGGAGTGGACACCCGCGTCGGAGTGGGCCGAGCAGGCGGCCTGGCGCCTCCGGGAAACCGGCGGGACCCGTGTGCACTTCCTCAAAGTCACCGAGTCCGGCCACTTCCCGACCGCGCTCGCCGAACGTGAGCGTCTGCTCTGGGCGCGTGCGTATCTGGCCGTCCCCGAGGTGATCGACGCGGGATCCGACGCAGCCGTCGATTGGCTCGTGACCGATGCGCGGCCCGGTACCGACGCGACGAAGCACGCGCTGCTCGCCGAGCCCGCTCGCATCGTGCCCGCAATCGCGCGCGGTCTCGTCGCGTTCCATGCCGCCGCACCAGTAGACGAGTGCCCCTTCGACTTCACGATGGAGACCGCGTTGGAACACGCGCGTACCCGCATTCAGACCGGCATCACCGAGCCCACCGATCTCCATCCCGAATATCGGCATCTGACGCTCGAACAGGCGCTGGCACGCGTCGAAGAGCTCGCGCCCGCCACCGAGGATCTCGTCGTCTGCCACGGCGACTACTGCTTCCCGAACGTGCTGCTCGACGACCAAGGGGAGGTGACCGGCTACATCGACATCGGCGAGCTGGGCGTCGCCGACCGCTGGCTCGACATCGCGGTCGCGGCCTGGAGCGTGACCTGGAACATCGGGCCGGGATGGGAAGACCTCTTCTACGAGTCGTACGGCGTCGCAACCCGATCCCGACCGCATCGAGTGCTACCGCCTGCTGTACGACCTCGCATCGTGATCCAGAATCGCCGTCAGGTCAGAATGAAGGGCATGACGACCAAGGCGCCTGATCCGCGAGGTGCCGGTCGGCGATCGCGTCGTCGGCATCTATGAGTACGGAGATCCCGACGGCGCGCCGGTGATGGTGTTGCACGGAACTCCCGCATGCGGCGCCGGCTTCGCCTGGGCCGATGAACCCGCACGCGAGCGCAACCTGCGGCTGATCGCACCCGACCGTCCCGGCGTAGGCCTGTCGAGCCCGAGCGACGGGTACGCCGTCGCCGACTATCCGGCGCAGCTCGGCGCGCTCGCCGACGCGTTGCAGCATCGACCGGTTCGCGGTATGGGGATATTCCGGCGGCGGCCCGTACGCGGCGGTGTGTGCGGCACTCATCGGCGAACGCCTCACCGCGGCCGCGGTCTCGGCGGGAATGGGTCAAGTCGGCGTGTGGGCGGAGCCCGAAGACTTCGAGAAGACCGATCGCCAGATGCTCGGGCTCGCGGTGAAGCGGCCCGCGGTCGCCGCGCCATGCTCGGCATCACCGCTCGGCTCGCGCATGAGCCCGAAGACCGCGATGAAGAGCTTCGAGAAGCAGCTCAACGACAGTGACCGCGCGCATCGTTCCGTCACTCGGGACGCCGGCCGAGGCGATGGCCCTCTTCACCGGCGCATTCCTGCGCGGCGCGGGCGGCGTGGTCGACGACTACCGCGCCCTCGCACACCCATGGGGTGTTGCGGTGGAAAACATCACGATGCCGATCGCGGTCTTCCACGGAGATGACGACTCGATGGTTCCGTTGCGCCATTCGGAAGAGCTGGTCGCGCGCGTGCCGAACGCGCGGCTCACCGTATGGCCGGCCGCGGGCCATCTCGGCACGGTGGCCCACGTCGGAGAGATTCTCGACGCGCTGCGCGCCTAGCGATCGGAGTCGGTGCTCGATCCGTTGTCGGATGCCGAGAGCGTGTCGAGCCAGCTGGGTTCCCGCAACGCGACGCGTAGGTCGAGCAGATCCGACAAGCTCAACGGTGGCGCGTCGGGATCAGGACCGGATCTCGGTCGACCAGCGCCATGTCTCCAACGTGGCCCCCGCCTCGACCGCTTAGAGCGCAGCCGCACGCGACGTGGATGCCACCGCCCGAAGCTCGCAGGTCGGGCACGTGAACCGGTAGGACCATTCGTCGTTGTCGACGAGCGCGCGCACGGTGACCGCCCGCGGGTCGATGCGTGCCTTCTCCGCAGTCGGGACAATCGACGAGGGCGCACGCATCGCGACGAACGCCGGCACGGGCCGCGTCGAGCCCGCCGCAGCACGGGTCTGACATTCCTCAACAGCTCTCTGGTACGACGGATCACCGGCAACCTCATCGCTCCTGACTGTTCTGCAACATTCTCACTCCGCCGTCAACCAGATATGGGGAATTATCCCCTTCCGTGTGCGCTCCGCCGGGTTGCGCCGCTCCTCGAGCATCTCGTACGCGCGCATCACCACAATCCAGGGCGTTCGCGCTGGTACGTTCGAGCCGTGCCCGACGACTACGTGATTCCCGAGCCCGAACCGAAAGAGATCGACGAGACGTTGTCGATGGAGCTGCGTCACCTCTCCGAGAACGCAGTCCTCAAGGGTCGGCCGTCCGGCGAGGAAAAGTGCGAGAACTGTCGCTACTACCTCGAGCCGACCGCCGACATCTCGTACTGCTGGCACCCGAAGCTCCGCATCCTCGTGGGCTCCGAGTGGTGGTGTCAGTGGTGGGACGCGATCCCCGAAGACGCATAGCGGCCTCGGAGCCGGCGAACGCGGGTTGAGCGATCACACCCGCCGGGCGACGACGGTATACATCTCCATGTCTTCGTAGGGGGCGTCGGCCGCGTGGCCGAACTGGTGCCGTTGCGTGTGCTCGATCACGCGGGTGTCGCGGAACCCCATGGTGTCGAGCATCTGGACGACGGCGCCGGCCGAGATGCTCCACCAGAGCGTCCAGCGTCCGCCTTCGCCGTAGGGGAAGATCTTCATGATGTTCTCGTGCATCGACTCGCGCCCGAATCCCCACGGTTCGGTCACGATGATCGTGTCGCGGGTGTGCCGCGCGGCTTGCTCGAGCGCGGCGACCGGGCTGCGGAGGTGCAACAGGATCGCGGCGAACACCGAGACGTCGTACTCGCCGAGGTCTCCCGGCAACTCGTAGATGTCGCCGTAAACCATTCGAGCCTTCGACTCGTACGTGCGGTGCAGGTACCACCAGGAGTTCTGCGTCTCGCCGATCATCTGCGCGTGGTCGAGCCGCAACTTGCGGGTGTCGACGTTGCCGGGCGCGGGGTGTAAGTCGATCGAGACGTCGTAGCCGACGTCGAACGAGGTGACCTCGGCCCCGCTGCGCTCCATGTAATAGGTGAGCGCGCCGGTCGCGGGACCGAACTCCAACACGCTCCGCCGGTTGAGATCGACATTGCCGAGGTACTCGAGCTCGCGGCCGCGCAGATCCCACGGGCCGGGGATGACCTCCCCACCGGGAAGCTCGACCGAGTGGTAGAAGCGACATTCGGCGCGGGTCAGAGCCGCGCGCTCGTCGGCGAGGGCGCGCTGATACTCGTCGGTCAGTTGACCGAGATAGCCCGGCGGCCCGAACGAGGGCCAGTGCGAGATCGAACTGCTCGGTGCCTGCACGCCGTTGTCGGGTGCGGCGACCGGCGCCGCGACGCGAGACCGTTTGAGCTTCACGGAGCCGGAGCGTATTCGACCAGCGCCACGTGTTCGATCTTTCCGCGTATCGGGACCACGGTGCGTCCCGGGGCGCGGCCGACACCGAGGTCGGTCAGCAGCGCTTCACACTTCAAGCCGTAGGTGAGATAGCTCGGCGACCAGACGTACCAAATGGTCTTGTGCCGGGCCGTGTTCGCGGATCGCGTTCGCGAAGTCGAGCGGATCCGCGGCTTCGTTGCGCTTGGCGTAGTCGGTCCAGTTCACGAAGCGCGGACTCCCACCGGAAGGGAACGTCGACTCGCGCAGCCCGATCGATTGGTTGATGAGGCGCGTCGTCGCGGGACCGACCTGATCCGGGCAATACGACCACGACATCGCCGGTATGGGCTTTGTCGTTGAGGTACGCCGCGACCAAGGGCGACTCGGTGCGTTCCTCTCTGATCCAGTGTTGCGCGGCGACGAGACTGAACGCCGACCAGCACTGCCATCACCGCGATACGGACCTTGGGTTCGAGCAGTACTGCGCCGACGACGAGTACCGCGAACGGGAACACGACCGCGGCGTAGCGAACTTGGTAGGCGGTATTCGAGAGCATCGACTCACCGACGCCGATGAGCAACGTCGCGGCGCCGACCGCGAACACGATCCGCACCCGCTGCGTTCCACGGGCCTCGGCGGCCGGTGCGACGTAGCGAATGGCAATGCCCGCAAGCGCAATGAGCGCCATCGCGACGAATATCACTGTGACGAAGCGCGCCGCGAGGTAGTTGCTCCCGCCGAACTGCGTGATCGTGGTGACGATGGCGATCGGCTGCGGGCCGGTTCCCCACGGTGTTCCGGTGTGCTTCAGCTGCGTCACCAGCGACGGCAACCACGGGACGAGCAGGACGCCGCCGGCCGCGATCGCGGCGAGCAATCGGAGCGTGGCGCTCCGAGCGGCGGGCTCGGCTCGGAACCAGCGAATGATCAACATGACTACGACGACGCCGAGCAGGAAGAACGACCAGTAGGTCGTGTAGACGAGCGCGGCGGTTACCGCGGCGACCGCGATCAACGCGCCCCACGTGGGTGACCGCAGGGCTCGCATCATGGCGAGGACGCCGAGGAACACGAGCATGATCGCGAGCGAGTACGGCCGGTTCTCGGTCGAGTACCGGATCGCCCACGGCGATGTCGCCAGCACGAGCATGGTCACAACCGCGGCGGTCCGATCGAACGTCCGGCCCCCGCTGCGAAGACCGCCGCCGCAGAGATACGCGAGCGGGATCGCGATGACACCGAGGAGCCCCGGCAGCGCGCGCACCGCGACGTCGCCGGTCCCGAACACGCGCATCCAGATGTGCAACATCGCGTAGTAGAGCGGCGGCGAACCGTCGCGTCGCAACGCGGCCGGCAGGTCGCGCAACGGCAAGCGCGCGATGTTCACGGTCAACGCCTCGTCGAGCCACAGGTGCGACGTCGATGCGAACCGCATCACCACCGCAATCGCAACGACGACGGCAACCGCGCCGACCAGGAGACGTCGAGACAAGCGCAGCCCTACTCGGGATCGGCGTCTTGGTCTTCGGTCGCCAGCAGTCCGCTCGCGGCTGCGAGCGCAATCGCGAGCCCGGCAGCCTTCGCGTACACCGCCTCGAAGTAATGCTGCGCTCCGGTCTCGTGACCGGGGATCGGCGGCGGTCCGAGCGAGATGATCATCGCGGCGGGATCGTCGGAGATCCTGATCGCGTTCGGGATGTCGTCGACGGTGTCTTCGGTGCCCCAGAAATTGTTCCCGGTGGCCGGGCGGTGCCGCTGACTCTGGCGGTTCTGCTGCTGGCGGTTCGCGGGTTGGCGAGCCGTTGATTTGCGGCGGCGCGGCGTGCTCATACCGGCACCTCTTCGGTGTCGTTGGTCAGCACGGCATCGGGATGGATCCCGAGCGCCACCCGCAATTGCCCGCTGTCGAGATCGGCCAGCGAGCTCGACTTCGGCAACACCAGATCGGCGATGCGGCGTTTGCCCGCCACGACCTCTTCGACCCGTTCGTCGACAGTCCCGGGGCACACGAGGCGGTGACACACGACGGTGCGGGTCTGGCCGATGCGCCAGGCGCGGTCACGGGCTTGGTCCTCCACCGCGGGGTTCCACCAACGGTCGTAGAGCACGACGTGACTCGCGGCGGTGAGGTTCAAACCGGTGCCGCCCGCCTTCAGCGACAGCACCAACGCGCCGGGGCCTTCGGCGCTCTGGAACTCGTCGATGAGCCGGTCACGCGCCGTACGCGTCAAGCCGCCGTGGTAGCAGCCCACGACAGTTCCAGTGCGCTCCGAGAGATGGTCGGCGAGCTTGGCGCCCCATTGCGCGAAGTGCGTGAACACCAACACCTTCTCGCCTGCGGCGAACACGGCGTCGACGATCTCCTCGAGCCGTGCGAGCTTTCCGGAGCGACCGGCGAGCGGCTTGTCGTCGTCTTGGTACGCAGCGGGGTGGTTGCAGATCTGCTTGAGCCCGGTGATGGCGGCGAGGATCTGACCATTACGCGACTTGTCACCCTCGGGGATCGCGGTGCCGGTGACGAGCGTGTCGATGAGCGCCTGGTACATACCGATCTGCTCGGGAGTCATCGCGCAGTGGTCGAGCTCGTCGATCTGGTCGGGCAGTTCGGCCGCGATCTCCGGCTCCAACTTCGTGCGCCGGAACACGAGCACGCCGTTGAGCGCGCGCAACGCGTCTTCGGCGTCGACACGCGTCGCGGCGCCGTCATTGGAGAGCCGGGCGATGAACTGCGGCCGCGGACCGACGAGCCCGGGGTTGGTGAAGTCGAGGATCGACCAGAGGTCGCCCAGGCCGTTCTCGATCGGCGTGCCCGTGAGCGCGATGCGAGTGCGGGCAGGAATCCGGCGGAGTTGCTGCGACGTGTCGTTGGCGGAGTTCTTGATCGCCTGCGCTTCGTCGAGCACGATGCGATCCCATTGCACGTCGGCGATCGCGTCGACGTCTCGTACTGCCGTGCCGTAGGTGGTCACGACCATGTCGGCGCCGGCCAGCTCGGCCGCGATCTCTTCGGGGGCGGCGCGGCTGGCACCGTGGTGCACGACGACGCGCAACTTCGGGGTGAAGCGGTTCGCCTCGGCCAACCAGTTGCCGACGACGGCCGGCGGCGCGATCACCAACGTGGGGCCGGCCTTTGCGTTCTTCAACACGTGGGCCAGCATCGTCGGTGTCTTGCCCAGACCCATGTCGAGCGCGAGGCATCCGCCGAGCCCGACCGAATCGAGAAAGCCGAGCCACGCGAGCGCCTCGGCCTGGTAGCTGCGCAGGTCGCCGACGAAACCCTTGGGCGCCATCGCGGGCTCGGTCGCAACCTTCTCCGCCGCGGTGAGCAGATCGGCCGCCCAACCGCCACCCTCGATCGAAACCCGACCGGCGAGGGGTGACTCGTCGAGACCGAGCGCCAGGCGCAGCATCTCCGCGCCGGTCAGCTGCTTGTTGCCCTTTTCCGCCAACGCTTCCGCGGCGGCCTTCAAGTCGACCTGATCGAGCGCGACCCAGCGGCCCGCGGTGCGGATGAGCGGTCGGGCTTCCTTCGCGAGACGCGCGATGTCGGCCGCGGTGAGCTCGACGTCGTCGAAGACCGCCGACCACCGCACGTCGGCGAGTTGGTTCGCACCCACGGTCGACTTCTGCACCGAGTCGACGTGCACGCGCAACGATGCGCGACTCGGACGCCGCGAGATCAACGGTGCGCGGACGTCGAAGCCGGCGGAGAGCAGCCGCGGACCCGTCGACGACATGAGATCCCAGGCTTCGTCGGCGCTCATGATCACTTCGCCCCGCCGCATGCCTCCGGCGCGCAACAACACCGGCAACATGCGCTCGAGGCGCGCCATCTCGTCTTCGAGGTACTGGCGTTCGGAGTCGGCCATCACGATGGCCCGCTCGATCGAGTTGGGCTTGCCGTTCGAATCGACCGCGAGCACCGCGAGGTGCCACGCGCCGCCGTCGTCGGGCGGATCGAGCTGGACGATGAGCCGCCGGTGCGGTTCGGTAACGAGGCGAGCCCAACTCTCGATACGCGCCGCGATATCGCTCGCGATTTTCACGGGCGCGTCGAACGCGCTGCCGTCGAGCCGGGCGAGGAATGCCTCGGCCACGTCATTGGCCGTGTGGACCCGCGGGGCGCGGCCGGAACCTCGACCCGGCGGGCGCCGTCCCGGCAGATCGCGTCGACCATTCCCGTCAGCGCCGACCGGGTGAGCGCGCGGCGATCGACCTTGCGATCGAACACGCGCATGCTGCCCGGCATGTTCGCGGCCATGCGTTCGAGCCGGGCCGCATCCACCAACGCCGGCGTCCACCGCACGGAGTACGAACCGCTCGAGTCCTTGGCGCTCGCGCTCCGACGGGTGCGGCGCCGAAGCTGCGGAGCCATCGCGCCCGCGCGGTGAGCTCGACCGCCCACACCGCGACGCGTCCCAACCAGCGCACGCTGGAACCGACGTCGTCGCCGACCTGATCGGTACCGGCCGCGACGAGCCAACCCAGAACATCGCCAACGGGAATCGCGCACGCGTCGGCGTTCACGTCGCCCGACAACACCGCGGGGGGATGCGGTGTCCATCCCGATTCCGGAGCACCGGCCGCGGCGAGCAGGGCCGCAACTTCCGTCGCGCTTCCCGCGGGGGCGCGTTGGCCGCCCGCCCACGCGACGACTCGACCCGGTTCCCACGACACCTGGAGCTGCGTGGTGCCGGGGGTCAGCGGCTCTTCGACTCGCTCGGGCCGGTCCGGCCGTTCACCCGGTTCTCGATTGCGGCGTTTCTCCGGCTCCGGCGGGCGCGGATCGCGGCGTTCGATCGCGGCTTCGATGCGGCCGACTTCGTCTTCGAGATCGGCGAGAACCTGCTCGCGCTCGTCGCCGGTGAGCGACCGCGCGCTCTTCAGGTGCTCCTCGGCTTCGCGCAGCATGACGCCCAGCGACACGCGCCACGCGACCGGGTCGGCTTCGAGTGCCGCGATCTGGTCGGGCGTGGCGTAGCCGTCGGCCTCGGCGAGTACGTACTCGTCGAACTGCCAGGCGGTGATCCCGCCGCTACCCGGGCGAGCGTTCACGGGCGCGATCCGTTGCCGATCGACCGTCCACGCACGCGGGCGTCGACACGACCCCTGTATCCGGTCATGCATCTCCAGCTACGCAAATGTGGAGGACACAACGTGCATCCTCGAAGAAGCCGGCTGCGTAAGGCCGGTTGTCGTACGGCCGCACTTCGTGGCAGACACCGAACAACAACATCTCGACCGCTCGACCTGGCGTCGAACGACTTCCCGTCAGTGTACCGGGCGGGCGAGACGGTGGGTGGAACCCGGGCTCGACCGGGCGATCCGGCTGATGCGGGGCACCGGCACCGCCCCGGCAACCGGCCGTTTGGGGAACCTACGCTTCGGGCAGAGCCATGCCACGAAACAACCCGACCAAGGTGACACGCATGCACGTTCTCATCGCAACCGACGGGTCCGACGTCTCGATCGACGCCGCGCGCCGAGGCTGCGCGATGCTCGCCCGCGCCGACGATGTAACCCTGTTGACCGTGACGTCCGACGACTTCGCCGGCGACGACGCGGGTGGGATCGAAGGTCCGGTTCTCACTGCCGATGAGGAAGCGAGAATCAAGGAGCAGGAGTGGTCGAACGCGCGCGATGAGCTCACGCAAACTGCGGCCGCGCTCGGTTCGGCCAATGTGACCGAGCTCATCGAGCCCGGCGACCCGGCCGACGTCATTTGCCGAACCGCGGAACGGCTCGGGAGCGACGTCATCGTGGTCGGCTCGCACGGGCGCACCGGCTTTTCACGCATGTTCTTCGGATCCGTCAGCGAGCACGTCGTGCGGCACGCGCCGTGCCCGGTTCTCGTGGTGCGCAGCCCGCACGATTGACGTAACTCCACGATTGACGTAACTCCGCGGTTGACGCGGCGAGTACCTTCGGCCCCATGCCACTTCCGCTCGCAGGTATCAAGGTCGTCGACTTCTCCGAGCACGGCTTCGTGCCGTCGGCCGCGGCCGCACTCGGTGATTGGGGTGCCGACGTCGTGAAGATCGAACGACTCGACGGCGATCCCATGCGCGTCGGTGATCCGCAACGGCTTGTCGCCGAACGCCGACGGAACCGACTACCTCTTCGAGATGGCCAACCGGAACAAGCGCGGGATCGCGCTGGACGTGACGACACCGGCCGGTCGAGCGGTGTTCGAACGGTTCGTGAAGTGGGCCGACGTCTACATCACCAATCAGCTCCCTCGGGTTCGGCGCAAGCTCGCGACCGAGCCCGCCGATCTGTTCGCGCTCAACCCGAAGCTCGTCTACGCGAAGGGGCACGGCCAGGGCCAGCGCGGCGCCGACGCCGAAGCCGGCGGGTTCGACTCGGTCTCGTTCTGGTCGCGGGGCGGGATGGGCCACATCCTCACCGAGCCCGACGCGCCGAAGCTCGTCGGGCAACGCCCCGCGCAAGGTGACGTTCCGTCGGGCATGTTCCTCGCGGGCGGGATCTGCGCCGCGCTCGTGCGCGTGCTGCGAACCGGTGAAGGAACCGTCGTCGACACGTCGTTGCTGAACTCGGCGATGTGGACGCTCGGTCCCGACATGGCCTACAGCTCGATCACCGGTCAACGAGATGCCGCGCATGAATCTCGGCAAGGGCACGATGACGCCGCTCGTCGGCATCCATCGCACGCAAGGACTCGCGGTGGCTGATGTTGAGCATGCTCGACGAGGCGCGCTACTGGGATCCCACGTGCCGGGCGCTCGGGATGCCGGAGCTCATCGAGCGCTACCCCACGAAGCCGAGCGCCGTCCGCACTGGCCCGAGCTGACGCCGATGTTCGCGGCCGCAGATCGCGAACACGACTCGCGCCGAGCTCGAGCCGCGGCTGCGGGAGGAAGGGTGCATCTTCTCGTTCTTCGCGTCGCCGCCCGAAGTCCTCGAGGATCAAGCGGTCGTCGACAACGGGTACGCGATGCAGCACCCCACACACGCGTACGCTGCGGCTCGCGGCCGCGCCGGTGCAGTTCGACGACCAGCTCCGGACGATGCGGCGCGGCGCGCCCGACACGCGGCGAGCACACCGCCGAAGTGCTCGCCGAGATCGGTTACGGCGACGCGGAGATCGACGCGCTCTTCACCGACGCAGTCGTGGCCGGACCGCGCGGAGACACCTAGTACCTCACGCTCACGCGATGCGCGCCGCAAGCAGGTCGAGGAGCGGGTTGTCGTCGATCGGCAACGGGCTCGAGCAAACCCGCGGCCTCGTGGAGGTAGCCGATCCTCGACAGGATCGCGGTGCTGCGCGTGAGCGCCAGCGTCTCGTACCACTCGATGTCGCGCAGCGTCCGCCCGCTCAGGGATTCGTACTGCGCGATCGTCCCGTCGCGGTCGGGGAAGCCGTCGAGCTGTTGGCCGAGCAAGCGTTCGGATCGTCGATTCGAGCGTGGTGAACCACGCCACGTCGTGCTCGGGCGCGCCGATCGACGTCATGTCCCAGTCGAGCACCGCCCGGGGCGTGAGATCGTCGCCGAAGATCACATTGCCGAAGCGAACGTCACCCCACAACAGCACCGGTTCGGACTCGTTCGCCGGGCGGTGCGCGCGACACCAGGCCGAGCGCGTCGACGAGCGCGGGAACCGGCGCCCCGCCACTCGACCAGTCGAGGTAGTCGGCCCAGAAGTCGAGCTCGGCTTCGTTGCCGCGCGCGGGGACACCGGCCGCGGCGCCCGGGTCCGCACGATGGGTCGTCGCCACCGCATCGACAAATGCTTCGTGCACCCGCGCCCGTTGGGGCGCCGCGAGTGAGATCAGCCACGGATCGAGGGCCGCGACCTCACCGATGATGTGCCCGCGCACCCGGGGCATCACCAGGAACGGGGTGCCGAGCCACTTCGAATCGGAGACGAGCTCCGGAGCTGCGATCGGCCACACCGGCGGCCGCGGCCGCGAGCTGCGCGGTGGTCTGCGGCGCGAGGTCGTAGTCGCGAAACGTGCCGACGGTCGGCGGGGCGAGGCGCACGACGAACTCGTGCGTGCGGTCCTCGCCGGCTTCCGGCCACGCGAGATCGACGAGCACCGTCTCGCTCGACCATCCCGTGGAGGGATGTTCGGCATTGACGCACGCGCACCGGGTCGGCGCCGGTTCGAGCCGCGATCCAACTCGCGAGCGCGCCCGCGATGACCAGTGGATCACGTTGTGTCACGAGTGCCATGCCGAACCTCCCTGCGTTAAATTATGTAGTTGTACGCCATGACCGACCTCGGACCGCTTGGGCCGCTCGACGAGCTGCTCGCCCACCAGATCGTCGACACGTTCGCGACGGTCTCGCAGTCCGACCGGTCGTGGACCGAGAAGATCTGCGCGATGGCCGGTGCCGGCGACGGTTCGATCTCGCTCGGCTTCGGGCTCGGCAAATACCCGAACCGCGGCGTCATGGACGCGTACGCGGGCGTGTCGCGCGGCACCGAGCAATGGACGGTCCGTGCGAGCCGCGAGCTCGGCGCCGACGGCGACACGACCGTCGGGCCGATGCGCTACGAAGTGCTCGAGCCGATGCAGCGCATCCGGTTCGCGCTCGAGGCCAACGACGCGCAGCCGGTGGCGTTCGAGTGGATCTTCGAGGGCGCGGTTCCGGCCGTGCTCGAGAACCACGAGGTGCACCGAGCCCGTGACGGCCGCCGTATCGATGCCGACATCGCTCGCTACCACCACATCGGCACCGCGCACGGTTGGGTCGAGCGTAAACGGCGAGCGCACCGAGTTCGCCGACGACACGTGGGTTTCCACCCGTGATCACTCGTGGGGCGTCCGCTACCAGGTCGGCGTTCCGGCCGACCGACGTGGCCCCGCGCCGGTCCCGACCAGCGTCGCCACGACGGTGATCTGGTCGCCGATCCTCATGACCCGAGCCGACGGCACTCACTACGGCCTCCACACCTATTACCAACGGCACGCGTTTCGGCGACTGGTTCCGCATCGAGCTGCAGGGCGGCTTCGAACATGCCGACGGTCGCCGCGAGCCGTACGCCGCGCTCGTCCCGGAGCTGACGGTCGACCCGGTAAACCGGCGGCTACGCGGCGGCGTGCTGCACGCCACGATGAGCGACGGCACCGCGCGCGACATCACGATCACCGCGCTCTCCGCTACCGGCTTCCATCTCGGCGCCGGGCTCTACTTCGGCTTCGACGGTCACTGGCACGGCGAGTGGCGCGGTCCGCACCACCTCGACGGCGAGCACATCGCGGATTGCACGACGTTCGACGAGGCCCGCCGGCTGCATCAGCTGCGCGACTGCATCGTCCGCGTCGAAGACCCGGTAGGCGGCGGCGTCGGCATCGGCAACCTGCAGAGCATCTTCGCGGGTCCGCATCCGGAGCTGGGTCTCGACGAGCAAACGTCGTTCATGTGAGCGACGAGACGAACGAGGAAACCATGGATGTGTTGCCCGCCGACCCGACGGTGCCCGGCTACTACCTCCGCGCCGACTACTACGACGTGCTGGCCGACCTGCGTCGCGACGCGCCCGTGCACGAGTTCGCGCCGGGAATGCTGACGATCGCCCGCTACGACGACATCCGCGAGATCAGCCGCGACCCGGCGCGCTTCTGCTCGTCGATGGGCGCGCTCGTGAACGATCCGATGCGCACCACCGAAGCGGCCGATGAAGGCGGCGTCGATCCTGCACATGGATCCGCCCGACCACGTCGGCTTCCGCAAGCTCGTGAATCGCGAGTTCACGCCGCGCGCGATCACGAGTCTCGAACCTCGCATTCGTCGAGCTCGCGCGTACGGTGGTGCGCATCGGGTCGTTCACCAAGGCGCCCATCGATGAGCAGAAGCGCGCCGGGTCGCGGCTGATCTCGCGGATGTCGTCGTAGCCGCGCAGGGTCAGCATTCCCGGTGCGACTCGCGGATCAGCACATCACGACGCAGGTGCCGCCAGCACGTCGTAGTAGTCAGCACCGAGGTGGTCGCCGGGCACCGTTGGGTCGGCAGGCAATACCTCCATGGGCTCCTCGTTCGTCGTGTGGGCTCAAAACAACGTTTCCTCGTCGAGCCCCAGCTCCGGTTGCGGTCCCGCGAAGATGCTCTGCAGGTTGCCGATTCCGACGCCGCCGCCTACCGGGTCTTCGACTCGGACGATGCAGTCGCGCAGCTGGTGCAGCCGGCGGGCCTCGTCGAACGTCGTGCAATCCGCGATGTATTCGCCGTCAAAGTGGCGCGGACCGCGCCACTCGCCGTGCCAGTGACCGTCGAAGCCGAAGTACAACCCGGCGCCGAGATGGAAGCCGGTATCGGGAGCCGCGGTGATCGTGATGTCGCGCGCGGTGCCGTCGATCATGGTGGCGTGCAGCACGCCGCCGCGTAGCCGCCGGTTTACCGGGTCGACCGTCGATCTCCGGGACGAGCACGGCGTACGGCTCGCGGCGACCGTCGGCATGTTCGAAGCCTCCCTGCAACTCGATGCGGAACCAGTCGCCGAAACCGTGCCGTTGGTAATAGGTGTGGAGGCCGTAGCGAGTGCCGTCGGGTCGGGTCAGGAGGATCGGAGACCAGATGACCGTCGTGGCGACGCCGGCCGGGACCGGCGCGGGGATCACGTCGGTGGCCGGAACGCCAACCTGGTAGCGGACGCCCCACGAGTGATCGCGGGTGGAAACCCAGTGCGTCGGCGAACTCGGTGCGCTCGCCGTTTACGCTGACCCAACCGTCCCGCCGCGGTGCCGATGTGGTGGTAGCGAGCGATGTCGGCATCGATACGGCGGCCGTCACGGGCTCGGTGCACCTCGTGGTTCTCGAGCACGGCCGGAAACGAGCCCTCGAAGTATCCGCTCGAACGCCACCGGCTGCACGTCATTGGCCTCGAGCGCGAACCGGATGCGCTGCATCGACACTTCGTAGCGCATCGGCCCGACGGTCGCGTCGCCGTCGGCGCCGAGACACGGCTTCGCACGGACCGTCCATTGCTCGGTTCCGCGCGACACGCCCGGCATACGCATCCATGACGCCACGGTTCAGGGTGTTCCCGAGCCCGAAGCCGAGTGAGATCGAACCATCGCCGGCACAGGCCGTCCGCGCAGATCTTCTCGGTCCACGACGGTCGGACTGCGAGACCCGTCGCGAACGTGTCGACGATCTGATCGAGCGGCCCAAGCGGTCCGAGGTCGGTCATCCACCTAACTTTACGCAGGGGGCTGCGGCTCGTGGCACTCGTGACACAACGTGATCCACTGGTCATCGC
>CAWEDT010000005.1:0-221235 GCA_963807945.1 uncultured Actinomycetes bacterium
AGGTCGCGAACGCGACGCTCTCGGGAGAACGGCAGATGGTTTCCGGCGCGGGCTCCGGCGGCGTCGACCGGATCGGTGGCCGCGGGATCGACCACGCGCTCGGCCTCGCGCGTGATCGCGACCGGGCACGCGACCCACACGTCCGCCAGGAGTTGATGCGGCTCTACAGCGAGGAGCGCATCCGCGACTGGACGAACCAGCGGGTACGCGCCCAGGTCAAGGCGGGCCGCTCGCCCGGTCCGGAAAGCTCGATCGGCAAGGTGCACCAGGGTGGCCTCAACCAACGGGTGCAGCTGCTCGCGGTCGACCTGCTCGGCATGGACGCGATCGCATGGGACGGGAGCGGCGCAGCGGGATACAGCGAGTCGTTGCCGGCCGAAGTACGCGGCATGCTTCGCAGCCGCGCCAACACCATCGAGGGCGGCACGACCGAGGTCAACAAGAACGTGGTGGGCGAGCGTGTGCTCGGCCTGCCCCGCGAGCCCGACCCGTACCGCCGTCGCCCTGGCGCGAGACCCCCCGGAATTGATGGGGAACGCGATGGCGTACGAAACACTGCTCGTCGAGCGCGACGGTCCGGTGGGCTGGCTGATCTTCAATCGACCCCAAGCCGCCAACGCGATGGACGCGCGCATGATGCAGGAGCTCGAAGCGGCGTGGCTCGAGCTCGATCGCGATCCCGACGTGCGCGTGATCGTGAACACCGGCGCGGGCAAGGCGTTCCAGACCGGGCTCGACGTCGCGCAGCTGAGTCGCGACCCCGAAGCGCTGCGCGAGCAGAGCCGCGCGCACCAAGCGATTCGAACTGCGCTTCACCGCGTGGCACAACGACGTGAGCAAGCCGGTGATCGCGGCGGTCAACGGCGTGTGCGCGGGTGGGGGTCTGCACTTCGTCGCCGATGCCGACATCGTGATCGCGGCGAGCGGCGCGTCGTTTCTCGATCCGCACGTGTCGGTCGGCCAGGCCAGTGTGTACGAGACGATCGCGCTCGCGAAGAAGTCGCCGATGGAGCCGATCCTGCGGATGGCGTTCACCGGTCGCTACGAGCGGATGCCGGCGGCGCGCGCCGTACGAGCTCGGCATCGTCAGTCAGGTCGTCGACCCGCCCGAACAGCTGCGCACCGAAGCTCAGGACGCTCGCCGAGTTGATCGCCCGCAACGAACCCGACGCGTTGGCGGCCGCCAAGCGCGCGCATGTGGAAAGCACTGGAGACGACATGACGGTTCTCTCATGAAGGGGTTGGGCCGATGACCTATCCCGAGCTCGAGACGCTCCGCTTGGAGCGGGTGGGCCCGGTCGGGTGGCTGTTCAACAATCGTCCGGACCAGCTCAACGCGATGAACGCGCGCATGCGCGACGAGTTCGAGATCGCCTGGCAGCACGCTCGACGCCGACCCCGAGGTACGTGTGATCGTGCACACCGGCGAGGGCCGCGCGTTCCAGACCGGCGTCGACGTGACCGAGATCGCATCCGACGGCGCGGGCATGGAGCGCTACCGCGAGTCGGTCGAGAACTTCGATCTCCATTTCACCGCGTGGCACAACGACGTGTGGAAGCCGGTGATCACCGCAGTCAACGGCATCTGCGCGGGCGGGGGATTCCATTGGGTCGCCGACTCCGACATCGTGCTCGCGGCCGCCGACGCGCAGTTCTTCGATCCGCACGTGTCGATCGGCCAGGTCGTCGCGATCGAGGCGATCGGCCTCATGAAGAAGATGCCGGTGGAGGCGGTGATGCGGATGGCGTTCGTCGGCCGGCACGAGCGCATGTCGGCGGCGCGCGCGTACGAGCTCGGGATGGTGAGCGAGGTCGTCGATCCGCCCGACCGGTTGCGGGCCGCGGCCCAGGAGCTCGCGGAGAAGATCGCCCGCAACTCGCCGGCCGCGATGGCGGCGACGAAGCGCGCGCTGTGGGGTGCGCTCGAGCTGGGGCTGACCGATGCGTGCCGAGCTGGGGCGCAGGAGCTCGTGAGCATGTGGGGGCACCCGGATCAGGAAGAGGGACCCCGCACGTTCGCGGAGAAGCGCGAGCCCCAGTGGCAGCCGCTGGGCGAGGCGAACGTGACCGAAGTCGGGATCGGTACCGCGGTCGTCGCGCTCATCGAACCGCACGAAGGCCAGGCGCGCGAGTTCAACCGTTGGTACGAACGCGACCACTTCTACGCGGCGACCACTGCGCGGCCCGGGCGCGTTCGCCGGCGCGCGGTGGGTCGCGAACCGGGCATGCAAAGCCGTGCGGCCGCCGGGCGCGACATGGTTCGGCGATCCCGGCGCGGTTCGTTTCTCACAACGGTGTGGCTGCTCGACGGCAAGCAGGACCGAGTGGCGACGCGTGGGTGACAAACGAGATGGAAGGATTGCGCGCAGGACCGCATGTTCGTCGGGCGCGATCACATCCACACCGCGGTGTACAGGTACTGCTGCGAGGTGCGTGCCGATGATGCGCCGTCGGCCGCGGTCGCGCTCGACCACGGCTTCGCGGGCGTGATCGCGGTCGCGGTGCCGCCCGGCTGCGATTCGGCGCGAGAGCGTGCGCACGCGAGATCGCGGGCCCGGAAGTGCCCGTGACCGTCGGCCTCACTCCTGAGCTGACGCTTCTGTCGCAGACGGATCCGCCCGATCACACGCTGGTGCTCGGGTTCACCGCGGGTGATCCGTTGGAGGCGTGGCGAGCGCGCGTCGAGCCCACGCTCGCGCGGTTACCGGCCGTCGGTTTCGCGAGCCCGTTCCTCCGTACGATCCCCGGTACCGATGCGTACGTCGACGACCTGTAGCCGACCCGTCAGTAGGACGCCGTGAACCGCAAGCTGTACATCCACGAGTTGATCAACATCAACGGTCACAACCGCGCGCGGTACATGCACCACATGACCGCGAACTGGGTACCGGTCGCGCGTCGCGAACGGCACATGAACTGCTTCGGGGTGTGGGCCACGGTCGGATCGACCGGTGCTTGGCCGCAGGTCGTGAACATGTGGGAGCTGAACGGTTGGAAGGGTCTCGCCGCGAACTTCGAGCACGAGCTCGTCGGCCACGGCGCGCAGGACCCGTCGTTGGCGGAGTGGTGGTCGGTCGCGTCGGAGCTGCGGTCGGGCGGGTTCGATCGGATCGTCGCCCCCGAGCGCTGGAGCCCGACGATCGACGAGCTCACCAAGGCGGGAACGAACGGTGCGGTGTACGCGCACGAGATCGTGCGGGCGCCGATCGGCGGCGCCCGTGCCTTCCTCGACGCGCTCGCCGAGACCGGGCGGACCGCGGTCGAAGAGCTCGGCTTGAAGTGTGTCGGCGCATTCCGGGTGATGATGGGGAACGACAGCGAGGCAATCGTGATCTGGGCGATTCCCGACCTCGAGACGTGGGCGACCTTCGAACGGGCATGGGACCGCGGTGCGCTCGCGCAATGGCGGCACCGCCTGATCGCGCTCGGTACCGATGTGCAGCGCACGCTGATGGTCGACGCGCCGCTCGGCCCGTTGCGCATCGGCCGCCAACCCGCGGTCGAAGACCGGCTCCCGCTCTCCGAGATCGGGCCTTGAGCGCGTCGCTCGCGGCGTTGCTCGCCGGCGATCCCGACGACGCGGTCGTCTACTCCGGCGAGATCGCGACGACGCGTGCAGAGCTGCGCGCGCTCGTCGATCGTTTCACCGAGGCGTTGCACGCCGCCGATCTCGGTGGGCGCCCGATCGGCGTGTTGGGGGCCAACCAGCCCGCGACCATCGCCGCGTGGTTCGCGGTGTGGAACGCAGAAGGCGCGTTCGTTCCGCTCAACCCACGCGTCCCGGCGGTCGAACGCGAGCGCGCGATCGAAACCACGGGCATGGCCGGAGTCCTGGACGCCGCGAGTGGCCAGTTGCGTGTGCTCGCACCCGCGTCGCCGCGCGTGCTCGACGGGAGCGAGGCGATCATCCAGTTCACGTCGGGCACGACCGGTCGCCCGAAAGCGGTGCCGCTCCGGCACGACACGATCCAAGGCTTGCTCGACGGAGTGATCGGAACATTGCGGGGCAAGCAGCCGGGTGAGCGGGCCCGCATGCCGAATCTCGTCCCCGTTTCGCTGTCGTTGTGGGCCGGGATCTACCAGGTGCTGTTCGCGTTCACGCTCGGTGTCCCGGTCGTGCTGATGGATCAGTTCTCCGCACCCGAGTTCGCCCGCCTCGTGCGCGAGCACGGCATCCGCTCGTCGGTGCTCCCGCCCGCGGCGATGGTCATGTTGTTGGAGCACGAAAGTGTCACCTCGCTCGAGCCGTTGCGTTACGTGCGCAGTGTGTCGGCGCCGCTCTCGCCGCTCCACGCCCGCGCGTTTCACGAGCGGTTCGGCGTCGGCATCCTCAACGGTTACGGCCAGACCGAGCTCGGCGGTGAGGTGGTCGGTTGGAGCGCGGCCGACTGGAAAGAATTCGGTCCCGAGAAGCTCGGCGCGGTCGGGCGTCCACATGCGGGCATCGAAGTCCGCGTGCAAGACGATGAGCTGCAAGTGCGTTCCGCCGCCGCGCCTCCGGTCGACGCGGAAACATTGGGCGACCGGCTCACCGCTGACGGCTGGCTGCGCACCGGCGATCTCGCGCGCATCGACGACGACGGCTTCGTGTGGATCGACGGACGCGTCAGCTCGATGATCAATCGGGGCGGGCTGAAGGTCTTCCCCGACGAGGTGGAAGAGCATCTCCGCGACTACCCGGGTGTCCGCGACGCCGCGGTCGCGGGGGTTCCCGACGACCGCTTGGGTGAAGTCCCGTGGGCCTACCTCGTGCTCGCGCCCGGAGCCGTTGCCGACGCCGACACATTGCGCGACTGGTGCCGCGAGCGCATGGCGCCGTACAAGGTCCCGGCCGGCGTCACCGTGCTCGACGAGCTGCCCCGCAACGAGATCGGCAAACTCCTCCGCCAAGACCTCTCGAACCGGCGTGATTGAGGCAGCGCATGAATGCTTCACTCACGCCCGTCCGCGTTCGGGTCATCGCGGTGCTCGTGATCCTGGGGTTCGGGGGCCTGGGAATCGCGCCGCGAACCGCGGGAGCGCATCGCACCAGGTGACGGTGGCGACGAGCACGAGTCTGGTGACGACGACCGTTCCCGCGAGCACGACAACGGCGAAGCCGACGACCACCACCGTCGCGCCGACCACGACTGCAGCCGCGACCACATCGAGTGCACCACCATCGACGGTGGCCCCGACGACGACCGCGCCTTCGCTTGGGATGGTTGCCGTGGCGCCGACCGAGGTCGATCTCGGATCGCTGGCGGGCAAGACGATCGCGATCGATCCCGGCCACGACGGCGGCAACTACGCGCACCCGTCGGAGATCAACCGGCCGATCTTCATCGGGACGCAGTCGCGCGCGTGCGACACGACGGGCACCCAGACCGACGACGGGTACACCGAAGCCGCGTACACGCTCGACGTGTCACTGCGATTGCGGGATGTGCTCGCGGCCGCGGGCGCCAACGTCGTGATGACGCGAACTACGAACGACGGTTGGGGTCCCTGTATCGACGAGCGCGCCGCGATCGGCAACCGCGCTCACGCGGACGCGGCCATCTCGATCCACGCCGACGGCGGCCCGACGAACGGGCGCGGCTTTCACGTGTTGGTCCCCGCGCTCGTGGCCGGGTACACCGACGACATCTACTCGGCGTCGCACACGCCTCGGCGTCGACGTGCGCGACGCGTTCCTCGCGACGGGGATGCCGACCTCGACCTACTACGCGACCGATGGTCTCGCGGAGCGGACCGATCTCGGCGGCCTCAACCTCTCGAACGTCCCGAAGGTGTTCATCGAGACGGGCAACATGCGCAACTCGACCGACGTCGCGCTGCTCGAGAGTCCCGATTTCCGTCAACGCGAAGCGCAAGCACTCGCGGCTGCGCTCGGCCACTTCCTGGCGTGATGCCCAGCGGTTCGTTTCTCAGCGGTTTTGGGCGATCGACAGCAGGCGGGCTCGCCCGAGCGTGGCTTCCGCGTTCCAGCACTGGGGGCCGGTGGCGCCGACGGCCGTGAACGTGAGTGCGAGTTGCTGGTGGCCGACCAGATCGATGTCGACGGGTACCGACGACTGTTGGTCGAGGTCCCTACTCACGACGACCGCGCCGTCGACGGCGATGTCGAGGTGCACCTGGTCGGCGGGATGCGCGGGGTCGGCGCTCACCCCTGCGGTCGTCGTCAGCTTGCGGTAGTGGCCGGCGAGCAAATAGCTGACCGTCGCCGGTTGGGTCCCCGGGCATACCGGCACCCGCCAGCTGAGGCTGTCGGGGTACGCGACTCCCGCGAGCACCGCTCCGTCCGACTGCGCCGGCGTCGCGCCCACGCCGGTGAGGTCGGCCAGGTTCGTGGGTATCGGCTTGCGCGCGACCGTCAGGCGGACCATTCGGGAGAACGGTGAACCGGCGGGCGGCGACTGCGCGAGAACGGTCCCGTCGGAAACGGCTGCATCCAACAAGTCGTCGACGGTGAACTTCACGTCGAGCGTGGAGAGCGTCGCGAGAACGGTGTTGACTCCCTTGCCGACGAAGTTGGGTAGCGCGTCGGGCGCCCGGGCCGCGGTGAGCGTGACGCCTTGGTCGACAGTCATGCCCGCGCTCGGGACCTGCGTGATCACGGTGCCCGGACTCATGTCGACGCGTGGCACCCGAACCACGTCGATCTGGCTCGTGTCGACGCCGTCCTTCGCGAGGAGCGTGATCGCCTGTGACAACTTGAAGGTGACGACCCACGGCATCACGACCGGGCCCGATATGTGCGCCTTCGACGTCACCGACCGGTGCTTGTCGCCCGAACCCATGACGACGAAGACCGCGGCGACGATCAGCGCGATCGCGACGACGCCGGCGATCCACGGCAGCACTCGGCGCCGCGGTTCCCATTCGTACGGATCGTCCGGTCCGGGTGGGCCGAAATCGGTGGTCGGAATGGCCATCGTGGGGGTATCGACGCCGGAAGCGCCGCGCGTAAGTGATCCCGCCGGAACCGCCTCCGGGGCCGCGGCCGGGACCGCTACGCCGCAGCTTTCACAGAATTGGGCGTCGGGCACGAGCGTGTGCCCGCAGTGGCGGCAGTGGCCGATGTCTGTCATCGCCCGCCCCGGCACCGGTGGATCACGGCAGGAAGGCTAGGGCGAATTGGGGAATGAGGCACTGGTTGGCAGCGTTGAGCAGTCCGATGTCTCGTGAACCCCAGCAATCCGAATCAACCGACTTCTTCGCCGAAGCCGCCTGCGAAGGCGCCGACACGGCGATCTTCTTTCCCGTCTCCGACACGTTCGCGGGCGAGGCCAAGGCGATCTGCGCGACCTGCCCGGTCGCCGAGGCCTGCCTCGAATACGCGATCGCGACCCGCCAGGGCGACGGCGTTTGGGGCGGTCTGACCGCGGTCGAACGCCACCGTGTGCTCCGCCGGCGTCAGAAGATCGCTCGCGAAGAGGGCCGCCAAAGCAGCGCGGCCTGACGGCCGAGAGACCAAAGCGCCTGACGGCCGAGAGACCAAAGCGCCTGACGGCCGAGAGACCAAAGCGCCTGACGGCCGAGAGACCAAAGCGCCTAGCGGGTTAGGCAGCGTCGGCTTCCGACGTTTCTTCGCTGTCACTGCGGCGGCGCGTGTTCTGGGTGACCGCCGGAGGACGGGGTGGCATCGGCCGGCGAGGTTGGCTCGCGTAACCCGCGACCAGCGTCGCAACGCCGTGCACTCCACACCAGGAGATCGCCAACGCGACGAGGTAGCGAATCGCGCCCTGGGTCACGTCGATGCGCCCGTGCATCATGTTCATGAACGTCGGGTAGCACAGGAGTAGCGACAGCACGAGGCTCACCGCGAAGGTGAACGACGGGTCGACCGAAGGCCGCCTCATGCCAGCCCTCCGGCCAGGTCATCGCGCCCTCCGGCCAGGTCATCGCGCCCTCCGGCCAGGTCATGGTGCATCCGCGCTTGGTCGCGCTCGTGGGTTTGACGTTCCTCGTGGACGCGCTCGAGCAGCAGCTCGGTCCACGTGAGCGGTGAGGCGTGTTCGCGCGCCAGGCGCCCGACCGGGATACCGAGCTCGAGCGCGGACGCCGGGCTCACAGTGTCATCGAGATTCTCGAGCGCGAGCACGTCGATTCCGCCGAGCGAGTTGATGCGATGCGCGATGTCGTCGCGCTTCCAGCCCGCGTCGACGACCGCCCACGTGATCGTCGGCTCGAGATTGTCGAGCATCTCGCGCGCCCACGGCAGCGATTGATACATCGCGGGAAGACTCAGCGCGACGATCGTCGGCTGCGCGCGACGCTGCCAGCTCCGCCGGCGGGCGTGCGCAGTTTGCGGGTCGTTCATCTGGAGCCAGGCGGGGATGCCGTCACCCAACTGACCGCGCGTGACGAGCACCACGTCGTCGGGATCGAGGTGGGCCTCGATCGCGAGGTCTCGAGCCAAGTGCACCGGTGCCGCGTTCGCACCCACGACGACGATCACCACACCGAGTCCCGTTGGGACCGCCGGTACTGCGGGCAGGCGCACGAGCGACTGCACGAGCGCGCCCTTCATCTCGTTCTGGGCCGCGCCGCGCGGGATCAACCGGGCGGGCAGACCGAGGCGGGAAAGCTGCGTCTCGAACCGCTCGAGGATCGCGTTCGAACGGACGATCCGGCGGCCCAGGTCGCGGGTCGACGCGGGTACGGGCGCCGGTGGGGTGACCGCGATACCCATGAGATCGTGGTCGTCGTCGAACACCACGGGCTCGTCGGGCTCGCTCGCCAACGGCGTAGGCACGGCGGTGCCGACGGCGCCATCTTCGGCAAGGATGAGGTCGTCACCAATTGAGTGCGTGAAGCGTTCGAGGACTTCCGAAAAGTTGCGCGATTCGGTCGACACGCGGTGTTCGTCGACGAGGTCGATCACATCGTTGCGCTCGTGCTCGCTTACGGCCTCGGCCAAATCGAGAATCGACGACGCGGGCGCGTCGATGACGCGTACCGGTGTCGGCCGGGCCGCGGTCTCGACCGTCGCGCGGTCGACGGGCTCGACGAGGACCTCGTACGCCTGGCGGGCGAAGAAGCCGCCGATCCCGCCCTTGCGCACGCGGTTCGCGGCGACGATGCGCGCTTCGGCGCCGAGTTCGGTGCGTACGCGCTCGAGGAGGTCCTCGAGCACGGGACCCTCAAACTGCTGCTGGCTGGCCAAGGTTCACCACCGCGATCGTGTCGAGCTCGAGCTGTGCTCCGAGCTCCGTGTACGCGAGAACGGGCAAGCGCGGCGCCGCGGCCTGGAGCAGTCGGCGCAACGCGGCTCGGAGTTGGGTCGAGCACACGAGCACGGGCTCGATGCCTTTCATCTCCGCCTCTTGCGCGGCTTGGGCGACCGCGGTCGCGAGCTGCTCGGCGACCTGCGGGTCGAGCGCGAGGAAGGTGCCGTGATCATTGGCGCGCAACGCCTCGGCGAGCGAGTGCTCGATGATCGGTTCGAGCGCGAGCACGGGCAGCTTGTTGTTGCGGGCGTGCGCGGAGGAGATCGCGGGGCCGAGCGCGGTGCGCACCGCCTCGACGATCTGTTCGACGTCCTTGGTGACGCGGGAACGCTCCGACACGACCTCGAAGATGCGCACGAGGTCGCGGATGCCGACGCCTTCGTCGAGCAACGACTGGAGCACGCGCTGGATCTCGCCCGCGGTGATGCCGGCCGCGTTGAGCTCGTCGACGACCACGGGATCGGTTTGCTTCACGAGATCGATCAGGAGCTTCACGTCCTGGCGGCCGAGCAGCCGGCCCGCGTTGCGGCGCACGACTTCGGCGAGATGCGTGGTGATCACCGACGCGCGGTCGACGACGGTCGCGCCCGTGACTTCGGCCTGGTGCCGGAACTCGAGTGGCACCCACCGCGCCGGAAGCCCGAACACCGGTTCGCGCGTCGCGGTGCCGGGCAGACCGGGTTGGTCGTCGCCGAGCACCAACACGTGGTTCTGCGGGGCTTCGCCGCGCCCGACCTCTACTCCGTGAACGCGAATCGTGTACGTGTGCGACGGGAGCTCCATGTTGTCGCGCGTACGTACCAGCGGGATGACGATGCCGAGCTCGAGCGCGAGCTTGCGGCGCAGGCGCGCGCACGCGGTCGAGCAGGTCGCCGCCCTTGCTCGCGTCGACCAGGTCGACCAGATCGAACGCGATCTCGAGCTCGAGCGGCTCGACGCGCATGTCGGTCGCGATCCGCTCCGGCGCGTCGGGTGAGAGCGGCTCGGTGAGATCCACTGCGGCTTCGGCTTCGGTGGCCTTGTCGAGGAGCTCGACGTCGGATGGCAAGCGCGCCGCGAGGATCAGCAGCATCCCGCCCACGAACAGGAACGGAACCTTGGGGAGGCCGGGGACGATCGCCATCAGGCAGATCGCGCCGCCGGCGAGTTGGAGCGTCTTCTTCTGTCTCGTGAACTGCTGCAGCAGGTCGGTGCCGAGGTCGCTCTCGGTTGCGGCCCGGGTCACGATCAGACCCGACGACAGCGAGATCAACAACGCCGGGATCTGCGCGACCAGCCCGTCGCCGACGGTCAGCAAGCTGTAGTGCGAGACCGCGTCGCTGAACGACATGTGCTTCTGCAACACGCCGATCGCGAACCCGCCGATGAGGTTGATCATCACGATCACGATGGCGGCGATCGCGTCGCCCTTCACGAACTTCGACGCACCGTCCATCGCGCCGTAGAAGTCGGCTTCGTCGGCGGTCTCCTTGCGGCGGCGCTTCGCTTCGGTCTCGTCGATGAGGCCGGAGTTGAGGTCGGCGTCGATCGCCATCTGCTTTCCGGGCATGGCGTCGAGGGTGAACCGAGCCGCGACCTCGGCGACGCGTCCGGCACCGTTGGTGATCACGATGAACTGGATCACGATGAGGATGAGGAAGATCACGAGGCCGACGACGACGGATCCGCCGACGACGAAGTGACCGAACGACTCGATCACCTTGCCCGCGTATCCGTGCAGGAGCACGAGGCGGGTGACCGACACGTTGAGCGCGAGCCGGAAGAGCGTCGCGATGAGGAGGTACGACGGGAAGATCGAGAAGTCGAGGACGCGGCGGGTCGACATGCTCACGAGCAAGTGCGAGTACGGCGAGCGCGATGTTGCTGACGAGCAGAAGGTCGATCAGCGGCGGCGGCAACGGCACCACCATCATCACCACGATGCCGACGATCGCGGCCGGAATCGCGATCTGTCCGATGCGGTTCTTCACAGTTGCCCAGGCCCCGTCGCCCGCCATCCGTGGCACCGGTATGAGGTGGGGAGATCCGTCCCCCGCACCTCATCGGCGCGATGATGTTCTTTGATGAGAGGGAAGCCCCTCTACAAAAGGGACGCTTTGGGCAGTTCGTGGTAGCCGTGGGCCCGCCCCTTGGCCCGCAGCCCGAAGACGAAGGCGAGCAGCTGGGCGACCGCCTCGTAGAGGTCGACCGGGATGACCTGACCGAGATCGCAGGCCCAGTAGATCGTCCGGGTCAGTACGGGCTCGCGCACGATCGGCACCCCGTTCTCCTCGGCCTTCTCCCGGATGCGCTTGGCGACGTCGCCCGTTCCCTTGGCGATTACTTCGGGCGCGCCCCGGGCCGACTCGTACTTCAAGGCGACCGCGTAGTGCGTCGGGTTGACGATCACGACGTCGGCACTGCTCACGAGGCCGATCATCCGGTTGCGGCTGATCGACATCTGCCGGGACCGGATCGCCCGCTTGACCTCCGGATTTCCTTCGTGCTGCTTCATCTCCTCGCGCACTTCGTGCTTGGTCATCTTCAGCTCTTTCATGACCCGGCGCCGTTGCACGATGTAGTCGACGCCTCCGATCACGAGACCGGCGATCGCGACGTTGCGCAGGAGCGTGAGCGAGGTTGCCGCGCCGATCGCGGCCAGACTCCCGATCGATCCGTTCGACGTCTTGCTCAACGTGGTCACCGCGTGCGCCACCGTCGGCCAGGCCATAGCGATGAGCACCGCAATCTTCGCGACCGACTTCGTGAGCTCCCACCAGACTTGGGGGCCGAACGCGCGCTTGATGCCCTTGAACACGTTGAGCCGGCCGAAGTCGGGCTTCAGCTTCTTGATCGCCGGCTTCAACCCCACTTGGCCGAGACCAACGACGACGCTGATCAACATCATGCCGAGCAACATCGGCGCGAGAACCCCTGCCGCCTTCAACGCCGACGCGCCCATGAACTTCATCGCGCTCGCGGGATCGGGATTGGCGATCTCGAGGCGCATGTTCTGGAGTACCGCGGTCATTGCGGTCGCACCGCGCGTCACGGTCATCTGGAGGAGCACAATCGTCGCGAGCATTGCGGCCCACGTCGACAGGTCCTGCGACTTGGCGACCTGGCCCTTCTCGCGCGCTTCTTTGATCTTGCGCGGTGTAGGTGCTTCGGTCTTCTGGGACTTGTCGCCGCCGGCCATGTCAGTCGCCGGGTTGGATCAGTGCCCGAGCGGCGCGACCGCGTCGCGCACCAAGTTGCCGAGCGCGGGCGCGACGACCGGGATCGCGATCGCGACGACGATCAGGGCGATGATGACGCGCAGCGGGAACGCGAGCGAGAACACGTTGAGGTTCGGCGCGGCACGCGCGAGGAGGCCGAGCGTGATCTCGGCGAGGAACAGGCAGCCGAGCACCGGTCCCGCGATCTCGATCGCGGCGATGAGGAACTGGCCCATGTTGTTCGTGAGGAGGGTGGAGATCGTCTCGGTCGAGAAGCCGCCGGCGGGGATCACCTGGAAGGAACGGAAGAAGCCGTTGACGAGGATGAGATACGCGTCGGTCGTGAACATCAACGTGACCGCGAGCAGTTGGTAGAAGCGCCCGAACACGGCCGACTGCGTGCCGCCGAGCGGGTCGTAGATCTGCGAGAGCGAGAAGCCGGCGAAGAGGTCGACGAACGATCCCGCGGCTTGGAGCGCGCTCACGAGGAGCAAGGTGAACATGCCCAACGTGACGCCCACGAGCACCTGCGCGAGCAACGCGAAGATGAAACCCGGTGTGCTGGTCGGCAACTGGGGATTCGCGATGTGCGACACCGATCCGAGCGCGAGCGCGGCCGCGATGCCGGCCTTCACCGTGGTCGGGATCATGCGCGTGTTGAACGGCGGTGACACGAACAGCCACGCCGCGGCGCGCACGAGCGCGAGCACAAAGGCCGTGACGGCCAGCGGATCTATCGCGACGGTCACGGCTCAGCTCTGGAGCAACTGCGGGATCATGTTGAAGAGGGTGTGGGTGAACGCGACCGTCTCGCCCAGCATCCAGTGCCCCGCGAGCAGGATGACGAGTGCGACTCCGGCCAGCTTCGGCACGAAGGTGAGCGTCTGCTCCTGGATCTGCGTCGCCGATTGCAGCAACCCGATGACGAGACCGATCGCGAGCGACACGCCGAGGATCGGCGCCGCGAGTTTCGTCGCGAGCAGGATGGCCTGCACCGCGATATTGATGACTGCGTGGTCGGTCATGCGAGTTCCTTCTCGAGTGTTGATACGGGATGGCGCACCGCGTACGCGTAGCTAATGGTGGAAGCTCGTGATGAGCGACTTCACGATGAGGGCCCAGCCGTCGACCATCACGAAGAGCAACAGCTTGAACGGGAGTGACACGAGAACCGGTGGGAGCATGAACATGCCCATCGACATCAACGTGGAGCTGACGATCAAGTCGATGATGAGGAATGGGATGAAGATCACGAACCCGATGATGAATGCGGTCTTCAACTCCGACAGCACGAACGCGGGAACCAGCGCGGTCATCTGGACCTTGTCGTGCGTCTTCGCCGGCTTCTCGCCGGACGCGGCCGTGAACAGGCTCAGGTCGCTCTTGCGAACCTGGCCCTCCATGAAGGTCCGCAACGGCGCCTGGGCCTTGTCGTAGGCCTGGCTGTAGCTCATCTTGCCCTTCAGCAACGGCTGGAGCGCCTGATCGTTGATCTTGGTCAACGTCGGTGCCATCACGAACAGGCTGAGGAAGAGACTGAGCCCGACCACCACCTGGTTCGGCGGGATCGCGGTGAGACCGAGTGCGTTGCGCGTCAGCGACAAGACGATCACGATGCGCGTGAAGCTGGTGAGCATCACCATGAGCGCGGGTGCGATTGCCAGCACCGTGAGCAACAAGATGATGACGACGCTCTGGTTCGGCTTCTGATTCGGGTGCTTGGGATCGGTGTTCGCGCCGAGCCCACCGAGGTCGATCGAGATCGAGCCCTTGCCGTCAGTACCGGTCGCGCCGGTTGCGTCGGTCGACGGGTCGGGAGTCGGGATCGTCGGCGCCGTGATCGCGGGCGCGGTGATGGTCGGCGCGGTGGGCGTCGTGACGTCGCCGGGCGCGGCTCCGGCCGGCGCGGTCACCATGAAAGCCGCGACCGTCGCGAGCACGCTGAACGCGAAGATCGCAGCGGTCGCGAGGCGACGCCGCGTCCCAGTGTTGCCCTTGCGGGGCGTGCCTTCGTTGCCCTTCCGGGACTTAATGGTCACAGAACCCCGCCGGGTTGGTGACGCTCAGCTTCGTACGGTCTTGTCCCGCAACTGCTCGAGCATCGCCTTCCATGACGGAGTCGGGCCGTCCGGCCCTGGCGGAGATGCCGTCCACTGGCTCTCCCCCGGCAGATCAATTTCCGCGAGACTGGCGTCGGCCAGCTTCGTGATTTGCTGTTCGGTGATACCGACCACCATCGCCTGGTTGCCGGCCCGGACCACTGCGATCGACGAGTTCCGACCGAGCGTGCGCCGGGCGACGATGTCGACCTGCACGCCGGGTCGACGCGACGGGCCACCGCCGACGCCCCCGAAGCCGCGTTTGCGAATGACCCGCGCCGCGGCCCACATGAGGCCGATCACCACACCGAGCGAGACGATCAGGCGCCCGAACAGCGCGAGCGTCGACGTCGTCGACATCAGACCGCGCCCATGGGCTCCGCGGCGACGATCTCCGCGATGCGGATTCCGAACTCCTCGTCGATCACGACGACTTCACCGCGCGCGATCAGTGTTCCGTTGACGAGCACGTCCACCGGCGTTCCGGCCGCGCGGTCGAGCTCGATGACCGAACCCGGTGTGAGCGCGAGCAGATCCCGAACGGTCATGCGGCGCCGGCCGAGCTCGGCGGTGACACCCATCTCGACGTCGTTGAGGATCGCGAGCGGGCGGCTTCCGGCAAAGCCGGGCGCACCTTCGCCGAGCACTGCGTACTCGTGACGCGCGACCGAAGTGGCCGTTTCGCTCGCCTCGTCGAGGCGAATGACCAGGCACGCGACGCGCTCGTCGTTCTGGAGGAGCGGGTAGACGAGGATCCCACTGCCGTCGGCGGTCGTGAGTTGGTCGACGGAGACCTCGGTGACGCGGCCCAGCTGCAATTCGCCCCCACCGAGTGTGTTGGCGGCGAGTGCGCCCATTGCGGTCGCGCCGGCTTCGAGCGCCGACGACGTGGCCGACGTGAGCATCTCGTCGGAGGCGTGCGCTTCGAGCATGATCCCGAACGCGTCGGTCACGATCAGACCGATCTCACCGTCGAGCGCGCCGCCGAGCACCAGCGACACCGAACGGGTCGTTCCTTCGGGCAGCACGTCGGCGCCCGGTACAACCTGTTGCGGCATTCCGACCGCGAGAATCACGTCGACGCCGAGCACCTGCTCGAGCGCGGAGGTCACCGCCAGCGCGAGATCGTTGGTCGCGGCGAGGTCTTCGATGAGCGTCATGCTTCGTGCTCCTGGTCCCCGTCGACGACCAGGCATGCAAGGCGCTTCCCGCGCCGGCCGATCACGGCCTGGTTGCAGGTCACGCCGTCGACGCTGATCGTCACGGGTAGTTCGATGGGATGGTCGAGGGGAACGATGTCGCCGACCTGGAGGCCGACGATCTCCGCCGAGCTCAACTCGACGTCGGCGAACCGCACACACGTCTGTACCGACACACGTGTGATCGCACGCTCGAGTTGCTGTTGCCACAACACCGGGTCTTGACCGCGGTGATCCTGGAACAGTGACTGACTGGCGAGGCTTTCGAGCACGGGCTGCATCGTCGAGAAGGGAACGCAAATCGTCGCGTTGCCGTGCTTCTCGCCGATGCGCGTGTCGAACGACACGACCATCGCCATGTCGGACGGTGCCGCGATCTGTGCGAACTGCGGATTGAACTCCTGTTGCACGATCTCGGCCTCGACGCGCACAAGTGTTTCGTACGCGTACTCGAGCTCGCGCAACGTCCGGTCGACAACCGACCGCATGAGGTTCGACTCGATCTCGGTGAGCGGGCGCTTCGGGCTTACCGAATCGCCGGTGCCCCCGAGGAGGCGATCGATCGCGGCGAACACGATCGGCAACGGGAACTGGAGGATCGCCGCGCCCGGCAACGGGCTCAGCGACAACACGATCAGATACGACGGGTTCGGCAGCGAACGGACGTACTCGTCGTAGGTCAGCTGCTCGACGGTGCCGAGCGTGCACTGCGCGCCCGAGCGCAACGTCGTCGCGAGCACCGTCGAAAGTTGACGGGCGAACGTCTCGTGCACGATCTGGAACGCGCGCACGTGATCGCGGCTGAACTTGTTGGGGCGCCGGAAGTCGAACGGAACCACATTCGACTCCCGACCGCGTTTGCTTCCAGTCGTGACGGCCACGGAGTCCAGATCGGCCTACCGGCGCCGTAGTACAGGGGTTTCCGGGGGGTTCTCTACTGCATCACGAAGTCGGTGAAGTAGATCGTGAGGACCTTGCCCTCGGTCCCGCGGCACACGGCGTCACCGATGCTCTGCTCGGCCTTGCGCCGGCCCGAGGCCAGGTCGTCGACGGTCCGTCCCGACAGGGAGTCGATCGCTGCTTTGAGCGCTACCGCCTCCCAGTTCTCGGTGGTCTTCACCGTGCTCGGATCGACCCCGACCGGGACCTGGAGCGCCAGCGCCACCTTCAGGTAGTGACCGGCCGCCAAGTTGATCGTGATTGCGTCGAGCGAATCGACCGGTCCGGCCGCGGCGGGGGCCGTGGTCGTGGTGGTCGCGCCGGTCGCGGGCTTCGCGGCCTTGGTTCCGGGCGCGACGGGCAGGGGCTCAACGGGCAGGTCGTTGTGCGACGCGCACAGGTTGGCCAGTGTCGCCTCGGCCAGCTGGGCGTTGTACGCGACCTGCTTGGCAGTGAGCGGTGCGGGCTTCAGGAGAATCGACTTGGCGACGAACCCACCGATCAGCACGATCACCGTGATCATGATGATCAGCTTCTTCTTGCCCTTCTTGGGGGCTTCGCCCTCTTCGCCTTCGGTTACGGCCTTCTTCTTTTTCGCCATGTCATGCCTCCGAGTTGCCGTCGGGAACGACGCGCAGCGTCGGTCCTTCGTTGGAGGGATGCTCGAGGAGGTGCGACAGAGCGATGATCGACGCCTTCGACTCGCGCACTCGTGCGACGAGCTCGTCGACACTCTCGCAAACGACGTACTTGGCCCCGTCGACCAGCGTGATCACCGTGTCGGGTGTCGACTCGATGCGCTCGATCAGATCGGGATTCAGTGCGAACGCCGGACCATTGAGACGCGTAACCGTGATCATCGATCCATCCTTGGACCTCGAGGAAGGCCCTTCCAGGCCATGGCTGACTTATCGGCAAGCCCGCCATGTCCATGAACAAACGCTGGCGAATTACACGGGCCCGCCACTTGCGTGACGGGCCCGTTTCCGCCCGCTTACCGCTTGAGGTTCACCAGGTCCTGCAGGAGCTCGTCGGAGGTCGTGATGACCTTGGCGTTCGCCTCGAAGCCACGCTGCGCCAGGATCATGTTCGTGAACTCCTGACCGAGGTCGACGTTCGAGCCTTCGAGCGTCCCGCCGGTGAGGGTGCCGCGCCCGCCGGCGCCGGCGACGCCGATCTGGGGTGGGCCCGAGTTCGGCGACGTCGTGAACAGCGAACCGCCCTCCTTGATCAGACCCGACGGGTCGGCGAAGTTCGCGAGTGCCATCTGCCCGAGTGCCTGCGTGCGGCCGTTCGAGAACACACCGGAGATCAGCCCGTCCTGGCCGACACTGAAGCTCACCAACGAACCGATGCTCGAACCGTCCTGGGAGAGCGCGCTGACGTTGTTCAACGTGGCCGAACCGGTCAGCCGGTCGGCGTCGGTCGCGGCGCCGAAGTCCATCGAGATACCGCCCGCGTTCCACGTGCCGCTCGTGCCCGCGATCCCGTTGAGCTGGGCCTGGGTGAGCGTGATGTTTCCGGTCGTCAGCGCACCGGACGTGTTGAACTTCACCGCGCTCGGTCCGGCGACGACGTTGTTGCCGCTGTCGAAGGTCGTGACCGTCCAGTTGACGCTGCCCGCGGTGTCGGCGACCTTCGTGAACTGCATGCGCAGCGGTATCGATCCGCCGAGGCTGTTGTTCGCGTCGATCGAGATGTTGATCGTGCCGCCCGTCGCAGTGTCGGAAGGCAGGTTGCCGCCGATGCTGATGGTTGACGTCGTGACCGGCGCGATGGTCTCGCCCACCGGGATCTTCAGCGGGCCGATGCTCGCGTTGGTGTTCACGTTGCCGTTCGGGTCGGCCTGCCAACCCTGGAGCAGCCCGCCGTCACCGGTGACGAGTTGGCCGAGACCGTCGAGCGAGAAACTGCCGTTGCGGGTGTAGGCGCGGACGCCGGCCTGGTTGACGACGAAGAAACCGTCGCCCTGAATCTCGAAGTCGGTTGCGCGACCCGTCTGTTGCGAGGCACCCTGCGAGAAGTTCGTGCCGATGCCCGCGAGTCGCACACCGAGACCGATCTGCGCCGGGTTGGTTCCGCCCGCGGTGCCGGCCGACGGCGAAGCCGCGCCGTGCATCGTCTGGCTGAGCAGGTCCTCGAACTGGACGGTGCTCGACTTGAATCCGGTGGTGTTGACGTTGGCGATGTTGTTACCGACGACGTCCATGAACGTTTGGTGCGCCTGGAGTCCGGAGACTGCGGCGAACATCGAGCGAAGCATGGTGGAGTCCTTCCGTAAGGGATTTCAGAACGAAGTTGTTGCGGGGTTTCGAGAGACGGGTTTTCGAGAGACGTGTAGGCAGTGGGTCGGGACTACAGAGCCGGTGCTTGCACCTCCGTCACTGCCGAAAGCGGTACGGCGCGGCCGTCGATCATCAGTTGCGGGCCGTCGGCCGTGATCTGGATGCCGGTGACGACACCGGTCAGGGTCTGACCGTCGCCGCCGTCCTGTTCGAACACGCCGGCGTTCGAAGCGCCCGTGCCCATCGCGAGCCGGCCGGGATCGCTCGGATCACCCATCGTGATCGTGAAGCCGGCTGCGGGCCACGTGCCGTGCGTATCCGGGAGCGAGTCGAGATCCGACACCGGGATCGTGATGTTGGTGCTCGTGCGCTCGCCGGTCGCGTCGAACGTGATGTCCTTCGGGCCGCCGATGTCCTTGCCGTTGCTCGAGGCCTGCATCGACCAACCATCGGCGGTGCGCGTGAACTCCAGTTGCAGCGGGACCTTCGTCCCGATCGAGTTGTAGACCGACGTGGTGACGTTCACGCGCTTGCCGACCGGCGCGTCCTGGGCGAGGTTGCCGCCGACCATGACCTGCGTGGTCGCGGTCGGAGTCGTGGGCGCGATGCCGGTCGTGGAGTACGTGACGCCGCGGCCGACCATGCCGTTCGCCGCGAGCAATTGGTTCGTGTGCTGGATCGCCTGCTGATCCTTTTCGATCTGCTGGAGCGTGCTGACGGTCGTGAACTGCGCGGTCTGGGTGAGGAACGCGGTGCTGTCCGTCGGCGAGAGCGGGTTCTGGTACTTCATCTGCGCGACCAACAGCTTCAGGAACGTGTCCTGGTTGATCTGGTTGGTCGAGCCGGTGGAGTCCGTCGAGCTCGGGACCGAACCGGTTTGGATGGTGGAGACAGGGTTGACAGTCATCGCATTGTCCTTGCGTTGGTCACACGCGCACGTCGAGTAACGACGTGGCTTCACTCTCGAGATCGGTTCCGGCGGTGTTGAGCGCGGTGGGCAGATCGTTCGCGTTCGCGACGTCGTCGCGCCCGTTCGCGCCCGACTGGCCGTTCGCGTTGGCGCCGTCGTGGTCGCGGGCGCCGACGCTGCCGTCGCTGACCGTGAGGCTTCCGGTGCGCACGCTCGCGGCGTCGAGGCGGTCGCGCAGCTCGCTGAGCGCGTCGCGCAGCATCTGGGCCGAGCCTTCGCGGTCGGAGTGGATCGAGGCGTGCATCACGCCGTCGCGCATCTCGACCCGCAACTCGATCCGGCCCAGCTCGGGCGGTTTGAGCTCGAGGTGCAACGTGTAGGAGCCGTTCGGGGTTTCCCGCATCGGCTTCAGCACCGAAACGAGCTGCTCAGCGGGGGGAGGCGGCGCCGCGGCCGGTGTGGTGGTCACCGTTTCGACGACCGTGGTGCTCGCGGTCGGCGCCGATGCCGGTGGCGTAGGTGACGTCGCATCGAGCGCGCTCGTGCTCGGTCCCTCGGGCCGAGCCGGCGTGTTCTCGGGCGGCACGCGGATGTGATCGGTGGTCGCGGCGGGCGCGTTGGCCAGGGCGGAGTTCGCGCTGGCGTTCGCGATCGCGTTCGCGTTTGCCGGTGGGGTCGGTGTCGCTTCGTGCGGCGGGTTGGTGTCGTCCGAGGTCCGGTTGAACACTGCGTTCGCGTGCTCGGGCGGCCCGGGCGCGTTCTTGTCGTTCGGGTTTCCGACTCGCGGCGGCGTGGGTGTCGCGGCGACGGAAGTCGCCGGACCGGCGTCGTCGAGCGCGGCTTCGACAACGGTCTGAAGATCGACCGCGGTCGGGTCGGTCGCGGGAGCCGGGTCGGTCGCGGTCGGATCGACCAGGTCTTGCGCCGTTGGCGTGATGATGACCGGTTGCGTCGGCGTCGGGACCTGCGGGGTGTCGGCTGCGGCCGAGTTGCCGGCCGGCGCGGGCGCGGGTGTCGGCGGCGTGACCGCGGGCGCGAGCGGTGCGAGCATCGCCGTGTTGTCGTCGTTCGTCTCGGCGTTCTTGTCGGGCCCGGACTTGTCAGTTGTCGTCTTGTCCGTCGCGGTCTTGGCGCTCGCCCTTCCGCTCGCGGGATCGGTTCCGTCGTGGGCGTGCGAGTCGCGGGCCTTGTCGGAACGGGGGTTGTCGGAACGCGCCGTCTCGGGGTTCGCCTCGGCGCTCGCCAGCAACAGATCGAACCCCGATGCGGGCGCGTCGTTGCCCGGGTCGGAGCTCAGCGACTCCAACGCGGTGCTCGCAACGGGGGTGATGCTCATTCGTGGGCTCCTCGGGAGTGGCGGGCAACGACGAGGTCGTCGACCAGACGGTCCTCGTCGCGCCGGACCTCGATGGCGTGCTCGTCGCGGCGGCGGGTTTCGAGCCGTTCCAGTGCGGCCACCCGTTGGTGGGCCGCGGTCCAGTCGGCGCGCCGGTCGTCGACGACGCCGAGCGCGTGCTGGTAACCCACGCGGGCGACCGTGATCGCACCGGCCGCGTTGTCGAGCCGGAATTGAATGCGGTGGAACTCGTCGAACGCCTGCTCTCCGCCCGGACGGGGGGTGTCCGAATAGTCGGCGATCCGCGCGTTCACACGATCCGCGGCCGCGCGCGCTTCGCGGTGCGCGTGCATGAGCTCGGCGCGCGCCATGTCCTCTTGGAGGCGGCGGACGCGGAGTACTTGTTCGAGTCGGAACCGGAAGCGCTTCAACCGCTACCTCCTCCGACGAGATGATTGAGCGCGGCCCACGCGTCCGATGCAGAGCCAACGTCATCCAGGTCTTGTCGGAGGAAGCCATCCATTGCTTCTCGGAGTGCAATTGCGCGGTCGACGAGCGGGTTCGTGCCCGACACGTACGCGCCGATCTCGATCAGGTCCTTCGCGTCTCGGTACGCGGCCATGAGGCGGCGCATCTCGGTCGCGGCTTGGCGCTGCTCGGGTTGGGTGATCGCGGGAACGAGGCGGGAGATCGACTCGAGCACGTCGATGCTCGGGAAGTGGCCGGCCGTCGCCAGCGACCGCGACAAGACGATGTGCCCGTCGAGGATCGAGCGGGACGCGTCGCCGATCGGATCCATCATGTCGTCGCCCTCGACCAGCACGGTGTAAAGGCCGGTAACGCTGCCGCGATCCGATGCACCGGCCCGTTCGAGCAGGCGGGGGAGGAGTCCGAACACCGAAGGCGGGTACCCGCGGGTCGCGGGGGGTTCGCCGGCCGAGAGGCCGACTTCGCGTTGCGCCATGGCGAACCGGGTGAGGCTGTCCATGAGGAGCAGCACGTCGAGGTCCTGGTCGCGGAACCACTCGGCGATACGCGTCGCGGTGAACGCGGCGCGCAGGCGCACGAGCGCGGGCTCGTCGGAAGTCGAAACGACCACGACCGCGCGCGCCAGGCCCTCGGGTCCGAGATCGTTCTCGATGAACTCGCGTACTTCTCGACCGCGTTCTCCGACCAGCGCCAACACGGTGACCGCGGCTTCGGTGCCACGCGTGATCATGGACAGCAGCGTCGATTTTCCGACACCGGAACCGGCGAAGATCCCCATGCGTTGCCCGCGACCGCACGGCATCAACGTGTCGAGCGCGCGCACGCCGAGCGGGAGTTGCGTGTCGATCATGCGGCGCGAGAGCGGGTGCGGCGCCTGGTGCTCGACCGAAACGCGCGGCAGGTGCCGCAGCGGCGGTCCGCCATCGATCGGGCGGCCCAATCCGTCGAGCACGCGGCCCAGAAGCTCGGGGCCGACGGGAATCGAGGTCGCGCCTTCGGCGGCGTGGGCGCGGTCGCCGGCGCGCACACCGCGCAGATCGCCGAGCGGCATGCACACCAACGTGTCGTCGCGGATCGCCACGACCTCGGCAATCACCGGGCCGTGGTCGGTGGCAACCGTGACCGAGCTCCCGATCGGGAGCTGCATGCCTTCGACTTCGAGATTGAGCCCGAGCACGCGCGCGCGACGCGTCCCGCGACACGTGCGGACGCGCCGCGTCGAGTACGGAGTCGAGCAGGGGCTCGAACAGCTGGGCGGTCATTGCCCCAACACTTCGCGGATGCGCTCGATCGCGGAGTCGAGGCGGGCGTCGATGCGGCAGCCGTTGACGTCGACGACGCAGTCGCCCGGGCGGAGCGAGGCGTCGCCGACGACTGCGAGTGAGCGCCCCGGTGCGAGATCTGCGGGGTCGCCGAGCGCGGCGAGATCGTCGGGATGCAGGCGGGCAACCACCTGGCCTTGTTCGGGCGCGAAGTCGAGCGCGCGTGCCAGCGCGTCGCGCCCGGCCTGCTCGGTGTGAGTGAGCTCGTGGCCGAGCAGTACTTGGGCGATCTCGAACGCGACTGCCACCACTTGATCTTCGATGTCGTGCCGGCCGGTCGCTTCGCGCGCATAGAGCGCGGCGGCGGCCTCACCGAACTGCGGAACGAGGCCGGCGAGCCGGGTCGCGAGATCTTCGGTGCGCGCTCGCGCCTCGCCGATCCCATCGGCGTACCCGTTGTTGAAGCCTTCGTTGTATCCGGCTTCGTTGCCCTCGCGCAGCGCGCTCTCGATCAGGTTCGGATCGACGACGAGACTGCGTGCGGCGCGCGCGGTCACCATGCCCAGTTCGGCCGCCGGCGCGATCAGGGACACGTCCCGCATGACGCGGACTCGAGTGCGTTCCCTAGACAACGAGCTCCTCGCCGCCGCGCGACATGTCGATCTGGCCGGCTTCCTCGAGCGTGCGGATGACCCGAACGATCGATGCTTGCGCCTCTTCGACGGTCTTGAGCTTGATGGGTCCGAGGAGTTGGATCTCTTCGGTGAGGTTCGCGGCGGCGCGCTCCGACATGTTGCCGGTGATCTTGCTGCGCACCTTGGCGTCGACACCTTTGAGTGCGACCGCGAGCTCCTTGGCGTCGACCGAACGCAACACCATCTGCACGGAGCGGTCGTCGAGGTTGGTGACGTCTTCGAACACGAACATCCGGTTGCGCACCTCGTCGGCGAGCTCGGCGTCTTGTTGTTCGAGTCCTTCGAGGATCAGGCGTTCGGTGGCGCGGTCGGAGGAGTTCAGGATGTCGACGAGCGTCTGAAGCCCACCGGCCTGCGCGAAGTCCGACTGCTGGATAACCGTCGACAGCTTGCGCTCGAGGATCGCTTCGACCTGCTCGATCACTTCGGGTGACGTGCGGTCCATCGTGGCGATGCGGATCGCGACGTCACGCTGCTGCTCTTCGGGCAGCGAGCCCATCACCATCGCCGCGGCTTCGGGATGCATGTGCGCGAGCACGAGCGCGATCGTCTGCGGGTGCTCGTCTTGCAGGTACGAGAGCACCTGACGCGTGTCGGCGCGGCGCAAGAACTCGAACGGCGCGGCGACCATCGTGACACCGAGGTTGTCGAGGATCTCGTCGGCCTTGGTACCGCCGAAGCTCGACTCGAGCAGCTCCCGTGCCGTTTGGTAACCGCCCTGGGCGACGTGGGCGCGCGCGATGAACGTGTCGCGGAACTCGCCCATCACCTCTTCGATCTCGTGTAGCTCGAGGTGATGCAGCCGCGCGACCTCCGACATGATCTCGGCGACTTCCTGCTCGCGCATGGAACGCAGGATCGGAGCGGCCCGCTCCTTGCCGACCTGCATGACGAGGATTGCGGCCTTCTGCACTCCGCTGAAGCCTCGGGTTGCCACCGTCATGCCCTCCGGTCAGCAAGCCAGGACCGCAAGGTCTGCGCGACCTCGTCGGGCTGGTGTTCGATGAGATCGCCGAGCTCGCCGTCGCTGCCCGAGTCGAGCGCGGGGCCGGCCGCGGCGCGCGACGGCGTATTGCTCGGCATCGAGGCGAGGCATCGATGCCGGCCCGATCGCGGCGGGGTTCGGCGGCTTCGAGCTCACGAAGATCGAGCGGTACCCGCAGCGGCACCCGGTTCGATTCGGCTTTCTTGATCGCACGCCAGGCGAAGAACAACACCAGGCCGACGATCGCCAGCGTGATGATGCTGCGGAGCATGTCCATCATCCCGCCCGTGCTTCCGCCCGAACCGGCGCTCAACTGCGCCTTGGCTTCCTTCTTGGCCGCGGAGCTGAATGCGACCGACGTGACCTCCACCGAGTCGCCGCGCTTGGGGTCGTAACCGACTGCGGTCTGGATCTGCTTGGTCCAGTTGGCGACGTCGGCGGGCTTGACCGCGGAACTGTCGAGCAGCACCGCGACCGACAGGCGGTTGATCTTGCCGGGAGCCTGGTCGATCTCTTCTTGCACCTGGTTGAGCGCGTTGGTCGTCTGGTTCGTGGTCTTCGAGTAGCTCTGCGGTGAGCTTCCGGTGCCCGCCGTCGGCGTCCCGGTCGTGCCCAGGATGCCGGCGCCGGCGGCCGAGGCTCCGGTGAAGGTTTCCTTCGAGGTGTTCGACGCCGCCGCCAGCGGTTGGGCCTTGCCGTTCTTGTCCTTGGGTGCGCTCGTCGTGAGACTCGTCTTCTTCGTCTTGTCGAAGTTCATGTCGGTCTGCACGTGTACGGCGGCGTGGTTCGGACCGAGCGCCATGGCGAGGTAGCTCGTCACCGACTGCCCGAGACCCGCGTCGAACGCGTTCTGCTGCTCGAGGCCTTGGCCGCTCGCGAGATCCATGCCGGGCGCGTTGAGCACGTTGCCGTTCGAGTCGGCGACGGTCACGTCGTCAGGCGTCATGTTCGGGATGCTCGAGGCGACGAGGTTCACGATCGCCTGGACCTTGTCGGTCGAGAGCTCACCACTGGACGGCTGGACCAGCACACCCGCGCTCGGCGGGTCGGAGGTCGCGCCGACGAACACCTGGTCGGGCGGGATCGTGAGATTCACGGTCGCGGCCGACACGCCGCTGATCGCTTCGATCGTCTTCTGGAGCTCGCCCTGCATGGCACGCTGGTAGTCGACGCGCTGCACGAACTCGGAGGCGGTGATGCCTTCCTTGTCGAGCAGTGCGAGCCCGTCGGAGGTCGACGGCGCGTTCCCCGCCGCACTGAGTGCAACGCGCTCCTTGTAGACCATGTCGGCCGGCACGAGCACACTCGCGCCGCCGTCGGCGAGCTTCCACTTGATGCCCGCCGAGTCGAGTGACTGCGTGATCTTGCCCGCGTCGGCGCCGCTCAAGTTCGTGTAGAGGGGCGCGTAGTCGGTGGTGCTCGACCACTTGGTGAACGCCATCCCGGCGAACACGACCGCGATCACACCGAGGATCGTCATTGCCTTCTGACCGGGGGTGAAGCCGTCTACGAACCGCTTCCCCTGGTCTTTGATCCGATCGAGATCGATTGCGGCCATCAGATCTGCATACCCATGATCTGGTTGAACGCCTCGACCGCGCGGTCACGTACGGCGACGGTCAGCTGCGTCTGCAGTGACGCTTCCGTCGCGGCGATCGTGTAGTTGTGCACGTCGACGAGATCGCCGGTCGCGGCTTGCACCGCGAGGTTGCTCGCGTTCGCTTGCGTGTCCTGCACGCCTTGCAACGCGTTCACGACGACGTTGCCGAAGTCGCCGGTCGGTGCATTGGCGCCTGCGACTTGGCCTGCACCGGCACCTGCGGCCGCGCCGGGTTGTGCGCTGATCGGTGCGGCGGTCGCCGCGCTCATCAGCGCCCCGATCGGGGAGACTGTCATCCGTTACCGCCCGTTGATTTCGATGGCTTGCTGATAGGAGTCGTGCGCGCGGTCGATGACCGCGAGATTCAGTTGGTACGCCCGTTGGGCGAGGATCAGGTCGGTCATGTTCTGCGCCACGTCGACGTCGGGCGAGCGCACCATGCCGTCCTTGTTGGCGAGCGGGTTGCCGGGATCGGAGTGCAAGATCCCTTCCGCGCTGCCGTACTTCACCGCGGCGGCCGTCACACCCCCACCGACTCCGACCGGATCGCCGGGGTTCGAGGGAAGCTCCTGCGCCTGGATGAACTCTGCTTGGAACGCGGGCTGGTCGAACGGCTTGATCGTGTTGACGTTCGCGAGGTTGTCGGCGATCGCGTCCATCCAGATTCGGTTGGTGCTGAGCGCCGAGCTCGCAGTGTCGAAAACGGGGAAGATCGCCATTACAGGTCCTGGCGCATCGAGTCGCGTATGACGCTGAACTCGTTGTTGATCGACGTCGTGGCGAGCTGGTAGCGCAGCCCGGTGTCGACGAGTGCCACGGTCTCCTCGTCGACGTTCACGTTGTTGCCGTTCGGCAACGTCGGCGCGCTCGAGGTCGTGGTCGAGATATCGGTGGAACCCGGATCGCCACTGGCGACTGCGGCGCGCAGGCTGTCTTCGAAGTTGACGTTCTGCGACAGGTAGCCGGGCGTCTCGGCGTTGGCCACGTTGGTGGCGATCACGCGCTGCCGCGCGGCGAGACCGTCGAGCGACGTCTGGATCGCCTGAATCGTGAGGTCGAACACGCCTCACCCTCCGCCCGAGAGTGTCCCCATCCGTCCTGGCGGGTAATGGCGAGCAATCCCTGCTCCGCCCTGTGCGAGTCCCCGATCGGCGCGTCGGCGCCCGAGTTGAGAAGAACGCACGGGCGCGCGGAAGGGTCGCTTCAGGGCCAGTGCGACTTCAGGGGTGCCGCGGGATGCCGATCGAGGAACCGTCTAGATGTGTCGAAACGTAGATGTCTCGAAAACGGATCGGAGCGGGAATGGCCGCGAGTGTCGAGGGGGATCTTTCGGGGTGCGAGGAGTTCGATCGCGCCCGGGAGTTGCTGGCCGAGTTCCGTGACGAAGAGGCGCTCGATTACTTCGAGCTCGCGAGCGGCCGGGCCACCGACGCGAGCGTGCGCGCGTCGGCCGCGGCGTACGTGGGTGGGCTGCTGCTGAGTGCCCACCGGCCGTGGGAAGTAGAGGCCTGGGCCGAGATCGTCCGCGAGAACTCGGGTCGCCCCGACCTCGGCGACTTCCTCGAGGCCGGCGCCCGCCTGCAGCTCGACGACCGCGACGGTGCCCGCCGCCTGCTCGATCAGGTGGAAGACCCGAGCGACGCGTGGTTCCCCTGCTCGGTGACCGCGGCTCGCATCGCCCGCGCGGATGTTGCGTACCTCGATGGTGACGTCGACCGCGCGCGGACCGAGGTGCTCGCCACGTTCGAGACCGATCGCTACGCGACCGAGGTGTGGGACGCCTTCGCGCGTCTGTGCGCCGACACCGACTTCGACCCGACCGAGGCGATCGAGCTCATCCCCGACGACCGCACGTTCGAGGTGATCACCGCGCTCCGGAACTCGGAGCCCGCCGGCGTCGACCGCATCGCCGAAGTGATCTGGGCGCGCAACCCGGGTGACGCTCGGGTGCTCGCACTGGTTCCCCGGTTCGCGGCGAAGCTCGAGAGCATCCGCGCCATGGAGTGGTCCGCTCGCATGCGCCGCGTCGGCATGGGCCGCACCTGCCCGTTGCTCGCCCGCGCCGAAGACGAGTCGGTCGACCCGTTGGAGCGGGTGCGCGCGTGCGCACTCGTGCACGTCGCGTTCGGTGACCGCCGGGCCCGCGAGTTGCTGGAGAAGGCCGCACCGAGGTTGTCGGACAACCAGGTCGTTCCCGCCGTGCTCGAAGTACTCGGCATCGCGCCCGCGCTCGCCGACTCCGCGGTCGCGATGGCCGCGTCCACACCGATTCGCCGCGCTCGCCATCGCCACCGCGCTGTTCGATCGAGGCGCGGCGCAAGAGGCGTACTCCGTGCTCGTGCACGGCCTGTCGATGGAAGCCGCCGAAGACCTCACCACCGATGACGTCGTGCGCTTGTTGCCGGTTCCCGTGTTGCACGGCCTCGCGACCGAAGCAGAGCAGCGCGGCGACGAAGACGTGGCCGGCATCCTCGAAGCGGTCGCCGTCGTGGCCTCTGATCGATGAGCGCGACAGTCCGGCTCGGCGACCGGGAGGTCGGTTCCGGACATCCGTGTTACGTGATCGCGGAAGCGGGCGCGAATCACAATCGTGATCTCGACACCGCGCGCCGTCTCATCGACGTCGCCGCGGAGGCCGGAGCCGACGCAGTCAAGTTCCAGACCTATTCGGGCCGCACGCTGTATTCCACCAAGACGCCGCGCTTCGACTATCTCGGCGAGCTCGGCGCCAAGCCTGCGCACGAGCTGCTCGAAGATCTCGCACTCCCGCGTGAGTGGCAGCCGATCCTCGCCGCGGACAGCCGCGATGCCGGCATCGAGTTCCTCTCGAGCCCCTTCGATCGCGCCGCGGTCGACGAGCTCGACGCGCTCGACGTGGCCGCGTTCAAGATCGCGTCGTTCGAGCTCGTGGATCTGCCGCTCATCGAGTACACGGCGAGCAAGGGTCGTCCGCTGATCCTGTCGACGGGCATGGCCTCGCTCGGCGAGATCGAAGACGCAGTTTCCACCGCGCGCACGGCCGGTGCCCCCGAAGTGTGTTTGCTCCAATGCGCGTCGCTGTATCCGTCGCCGGCTCACATCATGAACCTGCGCGCGATCCCGACGATGGCCGCCGCGTTCGACGCGCCGGTCGGCTTGTCGGACCACACACTCGGGCTGCACGTCGCCGCGGCCGCAATCGCGCTCGGTGCCAGCCTGTTGGAGAAGCACTTCACCCTTGATCGCACGAGCTCAGGCCCCGATCACCCCTTCGCGATCGAACCGGGAGAGCTCAAGGAGCTGGTCGCGCACGTACGTGACGTCGAGGCCGCGTTGGGCGACGGCGTGAAGCGCGGTCCATCCGACGAGGAACGGGTCGAGATGTACGCGAAGGCGCGCCGCTCGGTGGTCGCCGCGTGCGCGATTCCCGCGGGTGTGCGCATCACCCGTGACATGCTGACGATCAAACGCCCGGGGCACGGCATCGCGCCGAAGCTCATAGAGGCGCTGGTCGGGCGCGTCGCCGCCGTCGACATCGATGACGACGAGGTGCTCACCTGGGAGATGCTGTGACGCGCGAGATGCTGCTCACGTTCGACGAAGGCCCGGGTGTGGGCCTCGGTCACCGGCGCCGGGTGGAAGCGCTCGCAGCTGTGCTGACCGCGCGTGGCCACGACTGCCAGATGTTCTCACTGCCGAAGTTCGGCCTGATGCGCAGCGAAGTCGTTGTTGTCGACTCCTACCGCGTTCGCGCCGACGACAACGACCGGTTTCGGGCCGACGTGGTGGTCGCGATCGAAGACCTCGCGCGCGATCTCGACGTCGACATCGTGATCGATCCGTCACCCGGCGCCGACGGAGCTGTGCATGAGCTCGCGTCACGAGTACTCGCGGGCGCCGCCTACGCGCTGGTTCCCGATGCCGAGCCGCGCGTTCCGCCGGCGCGCGTCGATGGCCCGGTCGAACGGGTGCTCGTCACCACCGGTGCCGCCGACGATCGGGGCATCGGCGCCGAGGTTGCCGCCGCTGTGCACGCGTCTGCTCCCGCGATCGAAGTGAGGCTCGTGGTCGGGCCGTGGGGTTCCGATTCCGTTCCCGCGGGCGTGGTCGCGGTTCATGCTCCCGACGGTCTCACCGACGAGCTCGCCGCCGCGGGGATCGTGGTGACCGCGGGCGGAGTGACCATGCTCGAGGCGTGCCGGCTTGCGCGTCCCGTGATCGCACTCGAGTTGGCGCTCAACCAGCGCCGCGCAGTTTCCGGATTGGCCAACGCGGGCGCGGTCGTACGCGCGACAGCCGCCACCGCTGCCACCGCGATCACCGACCTCATCGAAGACGGGGGTCGGCGCCTCACCCTCAGCACCGCGGCCGGTTCCGCGATCGACGGGAAGGGCGCAGCGCGCATTGCCGACGCGATCGAGCAGATCGTGACCCAGGCTCCCGTTCGATGAGCCGTCCGGGTCGCTCGTCGGTGTGCGTCGTTCAGGCGCGTACCGGTTCGACGCGGTTGCCGGGCAAAGTGCTCCAAGATCTGTCGGGGCGTCCGCTGCTGCGGTTCATGCTCGACCGGCTCGCCGACCTCCGGGTCGACCAGCTGGTCGTCGCGACCAGCACGCTGGCGCGCGACGACGCGGTCGCCGAGATCGCGGACGCGGCCGGGCATCCGGTAGTGCGCGGATCGGAAGCCGATGTGCTCGACCGCTTCGTCAAGGCGCTCGACGCGCATCCGGCCGATCACGTGATCCGTTTGACCGCCGACTGCCCGCTCGCCGATCCCGCATTGATCGAATCGGTGTTCGCGCGTCACCTCGATCGCGCCGCCGACTACACCTCCAACGTCTTCCCGCGCACCTTCCCTCGTGGCCTCGACTGCGAAGTGATGACTGCGGCCGCGTTGCGCCTTGCGCACGCGGAAGCAACGGACCCGGCCGAGCGCGAGCACGTCACGCCGTTCCTCTACCGCCGTCCCGAGCGGTTCGCACTCGCGAACATGCGCAACGATCTTCCGCTGGGGCGCGAGGGTTGGACGGTCGACACCGCCGATGATCTCGAGTTCGTGCGCCGGATCGTGGCGCAGATGGGTGACGACGACTTTTCGTGGCGCTCGGCGTGGGCCGCGGTCGGCGCCCGTGTGCCGTCCGAGCCGGGCGCGGTACAACTCGTGCCGGCCGGTCGCGAGCACAGCGCGTTCTTCCTCGCGTGCCGTAACGATGAAGCGGCGGTGCGGCACAGTCGCTCGCACCGGCCGATCGGTCGCGCCGAGCACGCACAGTGGTTCTCCAGCGTGATCGACGATCCCGGGGTGCGCATGCGAATCGCGATGCTCTCCGGTGAACCGGTGGGAACCGTTCGGGTCGAGGTTCGCTCCGGAGTCGGCGAGGTCGGCATCGCGGTCGCGCCCACGTTCCGCGGTCAGGGTCTGGGTACCGCGCTCCTCGAGGCCCTGCTGGAAGACGTCTCGTCCGACCCCCAGGTGACGACGCTCACCGCGTCGGTGCACACGGGAAACACGCCGTCGATGCGCGCGTTCGCCCGCGTCGGCTTTCACGACGTCGGGCACGACGGATCGTTCCGGCTGCTCCGGCGTGATGTATGCGTCGCCTAGCGTGACGCGATGCGAGTACTGGTCGTCGGCGCGGGTGGAGTGGGCAGTGCGATCGCGATCGCGGCCGACGCGTCGGAAGGGCTCGATCACATCGTTGTGACCGATCTCGACGGTGGCCGCGCGACGCGCGCGATCGCCGGACTCGACGAGACGCGCTTCATGGCGCGGCGCGCTCGACGCCTCGGATCGCGGCGCGATCACCGAACTCGCCCGAGCCGAGCGCATCGACATGATCGTCAACGCCTGCGATCCGCGACTCAACCCCGCGATCTTCGCAGCCGCGTTCGACGCCGGTTGCAACTACATCGACATGGCGATGACGTTGTCGGAGCCGCACCCCGAGCACCCGTACGAGCTGCCCGGGAAGATGCTCGGCGCCGACCAGTTCGCGGCGTCTGACGCGTGGAGTGAACACGGGCTACTTGGCATTGGTGGGAATGGGTGTGGAGCCCGGCCTGTCCGACATCTTCGCCAAGTACGCCGCCGATCACCTGTTCGCCAAGATCGACGAGATCGGCGTTCGCGACGGCGCCGACCTCGTGGTCGAGGGCTACGACTTCGCGCCGACGTTCTCGATCTGGACGACGATCGAGGAGTGCCTCAATCCGCCGCTCGTGTGGGAACGCGAGCCGGGGATTCTTCACGTTGCCGCCGTTCTCCGAGCCCGAGACGTTCGTGTTCCCCGACGGCATCGGCCCGGTCGAGTGCGTGCACGTGGAGCACGAAGAGGTGCTGCTCATCCCGCGTTGGGTCGACTGCCGGCGCGTCTCGTTCAAGTACGGCCTGGGCCAGGAGTTCATCGACGTCTTACAGGTCCTCGCGAAGACCGGGCTCTCGTCGACCAGGCCGGTGCGCGTGCGCGGAGTAGAGATCGCACCTCGCGATGTGGTCGCCGCGGTGCTGCCCGACCCGTCGACGCTCGGCGATCGGATGCGCGGCCGCACGTGCGCGGGCACATGGGTCACCGGCACCGGCGTAAATGGTGAGCCGCGCGAGGTCTACCTGTACCACCTGTCCGACAACGCCGAGACGATGGCCCGCCATCGCTCGCAGGCCGTCGTGTGGCAGACGGCGATCAACCCGGTGATCGCCCTCGAATTGCTCGGCCGCGGGAACGTGGGCGGGATCCGGGGTGCTGGGCCCCGAGGCCTTCGACCCCGTGCCCTTCCTCGACCGGCTCGCGGCCCGGGGCGAGCACTGGCACATCGACGAACGGGTTCCCTCGGCGTCTTGATTCCCTTGGGCTGAAGCGGGTCCTGGAACGAGCGCCGGAAATGCCGATAAAGACGGCATGACTGCGCTTGAAACCCAAAGCGGAGGAGTCGCGACGAGTGACGGCGGCGCCAGCCGCCCGCTCCGGGGCGAATCCGACCATGCAATCGTGTACTGCCGGCGGTGCCTGATCCCGGAGACCAAGCCCGACATCTTCTTCGACGACGAAGGCGTGTGCAGCGCGTGCCGTCACTACGAAGGCCGGGGCGAGGTTGATTGGGACGCGCGCCGCGCCGAGCTCGACGTCGTGCTCGAGCGTTACCGCTCGAAGAGTGGAACCGAATACGACTGCATCATCGGCGTGAGTGGCGGCAAGGACTCGACCACGCAGGTCATCCGCATGCTCGAGCTCGGGATGAACCCGTTGTGCGTGACCGCGACGACCGACGAGCTGTCCGACATCGGCCGGCGCAACATCGAGAACCTGAAGGGTCTCGGCGTCGACTTCATCGAGTACACGACGAACCAGAACGTGCGGCGCCGCATCAACAAGCTCGCGCTGTGCCAGGTCGGCGACATCTCGTGGCCCGAGCACGTGACCATCTTCACGCTGCCGGTGCGGCTCGCGGTGCAGATGGGCATCAAGCTCATCGTGTGGGGTGAGAACCCGCAGAACGAGTACGGCGGTCCGGCCGCGGCTGCGACCGGTAACACGTTGACCCGTCGTTGGCTGGAAGAGTTCGGTGGCCTGCTCGGCCTCCGCGTGAGCGACCTCGTCGGTCAGGCCGGCGTCGAGAACCGTCACCTCGTGCCCTACACGTATCCCTCCGACGAAGACCTCGCAGCGCGTCGGCGTGACCGGCATTTTTCTCGGCTACTACATGCCGTGGGACGGATTGCAGAACGCGATCTTCGCCCAGTCGTACGGGTTCGAGACCTGGCCGGGAACCATCGAGGGTTCGCTCTGCAACTACGAGAACCTCGACAACCATCAGACTGGCATTCACGACTATTTCAAGTTCATCAAGTACGCGTTCGGGCGGCGACCGACATCGCTTCGATGCATGTTCGTCGAGGGCGCCTGCAGCGCGCCGACGCGCTCGAGCTGGTGAAGCGGCACGACGGCGCGTTCCCGTGGACCTATCTCGGCAAGCCGATCGAAGAAGTGCTCGCGAACATCGACATGTCGTTCGACGAGTTCATCGCGGTGTGCGACCGGTTCACCAACAAGCGCCTGTTCGAGACCGACCACCGGGGTGAGCTCGTGCGCGACGATCGCATGGAGCTGACCAAGATCAACTACGACAACGTGACCTGACTCGCCGAGCCTGATGTGAGCCGACCGCAGCGAGTCGCCATCGTCGACTACGGGATGTGCAATCTCGACTCGGTGAAGCGCGCGTTCGAAGAGGTCGGCGCCCGGCCCTACGTGACCGACGATCCCGCCGATCTCGACGCCGCCGACCGCATCGTGTTGCCCGGTGTCGGCGCGTTCCCGGATGCGATGAGCCAACCTGCGGGCGCGCGGACTCGACGAGGCGCTGGCCAAGCAGGTGATGCACGAGCGCGCGCCGTTCCTCGGCGTGTGTCTTGGTATGCAGCTGATGGCGGCGACGGCGAAGAGGTGGAGCAAACCCAGGGGCTCGGTTCGGTCGACGCGAGCGTGGTGCGCTTCGTGGCGACCGCCGCCGACCGCGCGGATTCCGCACGTCGGCTGGAACGAGGTCACGCCGGTCGGCGATTCGCCGTTGTTCGCGGGCATCCCCGTGGGCGCCGATTTCTACTTCGTGCATTCCTTCCACGTCGCGTGTACTGAACCCGCCGACGTGCTCGCGACCACGCCGTATTGCGGCGGGTTCACGTCTGCCGTGCAGCGCGGCGACGGTACGGCGTGCAGTTCCATCCCGAGAAGAGTCAGCAGTGGGGCTTGCGCCTGCTGGCCAACTTCCTGACGGTACGACGCGTGACGAGATGCTGAAGATCCGCGTGATCCCCACGCTTTTGCACAAGGGCTTCGGTCTGGTGAAGGGCGTTCGCTTCGATTCGCTGGCGCGCGGTCGGCAGCCCCATGCAGGCGGTGAAGGTCTACAACCTGCGCGACGTCGACGAACTCGTGTTCCTCGACGTGCGCGCGACGCCGGAGGGCCGCGGCCCCGATCTCGAGCTCATCGACGAGCTCGCCGACGAGTGCTTCATGCCGCTCACGGTCGGCGGCGGCATCCGCAGCGTCGACGATGTCGCGCGCGCTGCTCGCGGTCGGCGCCGACAAGGTGGTCATCGGAACCGCCGCGCTCGCTCGGCCGGAGATCGTCCGCGAGGCCGCCGACCGGTTCGGTTCGCAGTGCGTCGTCGTCTCCATCGACGTCCGTGACGGTGCGGTGTCTGCACGCAGTCGGGAACGGTCGCGACCGGCCGGGATCCGGTCGAGGTCGCGCGTGACGTCGAAGCGCTCGGCGCGGGAGAGATCCTGCTGCCAGTCGATCGAGCGAAGACGGCGTGATGAAGGGCTATGACGTAGGACCGTTGCGCGAGGTGAGCGCGGCGGTCTCGATCCCCGTGATCGCATCGGGCGGCGCCGGCACCTTCGACCACATGGCGGCCGTGCTCGGTGCCGGCGGCGCGTCGCGGTCGCGGCGGCCAGCATGTTCCACTTCACCGAGCAGACCCCGATGGAAGCCAAGCAGTATCTACACGAACAAGGGTTTCCGGTTCACGTGTGACCTCAGGGCCCGTTCGGCTGGTTGTCGCAGAGGTCCGAACCTGACAGCTGACTGTCCGGGAAGAGAAACGCACGATCGCCGGTAGGTGACGAATGACGTGCAGGTCGGCGTCGATCGCGATGTCCGTCACTACCGGCATGACCACGCCATTCGGGCACGTCGTTGTCGGAGTTGATTGCTCCGGGCGGCGGCAACCGGCTGTAGCTGCAGATCGCGAGGAGCTCCGTCGCATCGATGGTTGCGAGCGCGCGGGGGATCGGCTCGTCCACACGGCGGAACGCCACGCGCAACGTGGCCGCGTCGATCACGCTGCCGACTCGAGAAGGAGATGCCGATCACCAACTGCAGGCAACCGCGCGGTCACAGCCGCGCCGTGATCCCGTCCTCGCCGCCGGTGGTCGACGTCGGGCATGTCCACGCGGTGCACGGAGGCCGGCTCGGTTTGGCGATGGCGGCCGCGGTCTCGACGGCTTGCGTCATCGTCCAGTTCTGATGACTCGAGATCTCGGAAGAGGGAGCCCGTAATGCCGGGATTGATCCTGGGTTCCGTCACGACGTGGTTGTCGATCAGAATCGCGATTGTCTCGGTTCACCAGAGGCGTGCATCTCGTCGAGGAATCGACGAGCACGGTCGGGGCGACTTCCATCGTGATCACCCACTCGTCGGTGACGTCGTTATACATCGCGTCCACGGTCGCGATGTCGGCCTGCGTGATGAACGCGGGGCCGACTCTGTAGCAACTGCCCGCTATTTCGCCCGGTTCGGTCCCGGCCGGACACGAGCCCTTCTGCACGACGGTCGCGAGGAGCGGTCGCAGCGAGAGTGTTTTCGTCGCGTGGAACGTTGTGGTCGGTGTCGGAGCGGAGGTGTGGCTTCCGCTGCACAGCGACCGCCGCGACCGCGATGCACAGGCTCCCCACGAGCCGCCGTCCGAATGTCACTCACGGAGTATTGCGCCTGGGCGAGGGCCGTCCCACTCGACAAGCTTTTCGAGACCGACTCGAAGCTTTGCTCGCCGCTCATTGGGCGGGCGGCAGCAGATCAGCGACGATGGCATCGGCTCGTACCAGAACCGCGGCGTATTCGAGCCACTCGTCGGCCACGGGGTCTCGTGCGTTTCTCGTGTCGGCGTCGGCCGCTCGACCGCGAGGCGAGCTCGGCACGTCGCACCTTCGGTTGGTCTCGTCCCGTCGGAAGTACACGTTCTGGAGCGCGGCGCGTAACGTGTCGTCGTCCGCGGGGCGTCGAGCTCGTGGCCGAGGGCCCGGACCACGTCGGACAACGCGGCAAGGAGCGCGCCGAGCTCGGCGCCGGCGGATGCGAACCGGGAGTTCCGCGCCACAGCCGGGTAGAGATCCACGCGCAATCTCCGAGACGCTGACGCTGATCCGCTCCAGCCGCGGGCGCGGTGTCCTCGTACCGGCTGAGATCACCGAGGATGGCGGCGATCACGATAGTTCCGCGCGCGGCGCTACGGCCCGATCCGATGGCGTCGACGGCACGGCACGCGAAACGTGTGAGCGCCCGTTGCGCTCGGTCCTCCCATGAGCTGGTCGCTTCCTCAGGCCACGGTTGTTGCAGTCCTGCTCCCATCGCACCGAGGCATCCCGTGACCTCGGCGGCGAGGCGTGTGACCGCGTCGTGTGCGTCCCGCAGACGCGATGCGGGAAATGCGAGCGAGACGGCGCCGCCGGTGACCGCCCCGATGATCGTGTCGACGGCGCGGCCGACGCCGTAGCTCCGCTTCCCGAACGACGCCACCGCGAGCACGAGGAGGACGGTGATCGGCAGCTGGTTCGCGGCGCCGCCCGAGAACCGCAGCACGAGCACGCTGAGCGCAAGCGAGACGGTAACGAGCAACACGACCGTCACACCGTTCAGCGGGAGCTCCTGACCGACGACCAGCGCGACGATCACGCCTATCACGACCGCCACGATGCGCTGAACCGCCGTTCGTAGTGACGTCCATGCCGTTGCCTGCACGGTGACGATCGCCGTCGCCGGTGCCAGGAGCGGGTTGGGCACACTCGTGACCATCAGCGCGAGCGAGTACGAGATTCCGGCGGCCAGGCCGGCTCTCAACACGAACCCGATCTCGGCAACTGTGGGCGGTGTCCATCTGACAGTCCGGCGCGCACTCCACCAAGCTCGTTGGAGCGCGTTCACGGGTTGCGACACATCAAGACGGTAGATCTCGGGCGGCCGGCCGCGGAGAACTCTCACGCCGAACCGCACGCGTCCGCGAAGGGCGTCTATGCCTCCGCGGTGAAGACTCGCCATTCGTCGGGCACACCCTTGACCGCGTGCGTGCCGCGGTCCGTGAACATGATGTCCGATCCGGCGACGAGGTCTTTGACGGTCGACGAGGCGAGCACTTCGCCGGGTCGGGCGAGCGCTTGGATCCGTTGTGCAATGTGGACGGCGATGCCGCCGATGTCGTCGCCACGCCGTTCGACCTCGCCGGCATGCAGTCCGATCCGGACACGGATACTGAGCCCTTCGAGCGCGTCGCGCACCGCACCTGCGCACCGTACGGCGCGGCCGGGCCCATCGAACGTGGCGACGAACGCGTCGCCCATCGTGTTGATCTCGCGACCACGGAACCGTTCGATCTCGCGGCGCACGACCGTATCGTGACTGTCGAGGAGCTCTTGCCAGCGCCGATCGCCCTGCTGTGCGAGTTGTTCGGTGGAGCCGACCACGTCGGTGAACATCACCGTCGCGAGCACCCGGTTGTCGTCACGGACTGCGACGCCCCCGGTCACGAACCCCTCGATCGAGTCGAGCATCAGCTTCGTGTCTCCCACGAAGAACAAGAAATCGTCCCCGGTCAACTCGACGCGCTTCGATCCGCGACGTGATCGGCGACATACCGGGCCTGCGCGGCGCGAGGGCCGGTGCCGGCGCGATAGACCACCAGCGTCGGGACCCGAATCGCACCCAACACGTCACGTACATCCGCGTCATAGATGTTCCGTAGCCGCCAGGCCACGTCGACCGGCTTCAGACTCAAGCGCTCGGCGCGCGCCGCCCAACGAGCGAAGCGAACGTCGTCGCGCATGCTGGGCGCCAAGCGCTGCAGACCCCATCCCGTGGCCCACCGCTCGCGAAAGCGACAAGACCTCGTCGACGAAATCATCGGGGAAGCCCTCGGGATAGTCATCCGCTCGAGAAAGCCGGGCATAGGGATTCACGAGCACGAGCGCTTTGGTTCGCTCCGGATGTGTCGCCGCGAACAACAACGCCGCCGGTCCGTACGGCCCAAGGACCACGACCTTCTCGCAGCCGAGCTCGTCGAGCACCGCGACCATGTCGTCGACTATCGACTCGACGAGTCGACCTTCGGCCTCGTCGATCGGATCCGACGCCCCCGTTCCCCGAGCGTCGAACCACACGTGGCAGCTGAACGACGACAACCCATCGAGAAACCGCACCAACGCCGGCTCATCCCACATGAGGTCGATCGGGAACATGCTCGGCCTGACGACGAGCACATCGACCGGACCCGACCCGACCACCTGGTAGGCAATCCAGCCGGTATCGGACTTCACATACCGGGTCTCGACCTCGTCCACGGACGCAGTCTCGCACCCCAACCGAACACCGACCGAGAGCGCGAAGGCAATGGGGCGTTCAGGCGCTTGCGTTCAAAACGTATTTGTTGGTACTACGCGTCCGGGCTCGGACGTCGAGATCGGTGAGGGTCAGATTTGCTCGGGTGCCGTCCGGGTAGGTCTTCGCCCACGCTTCCGGATAGCCGAGGACGTTCTTGTTGCCCGTCGCGACCCATCCGAAATCGGTAGCTCGGTCGGCGTAGTAGGCAAACACTGAACCTGGTGGCTGATTGCTCGTGAACTGCAGCGTGGCGGCGGGACCGTGCCACCCGCCGCCGTCGAGACCTGGTTTGCGGTAACGCGCCGGCGTGCGAACGACGGGACCGCTCGCGTCCGCGTCGTCGGGTACCCGCCGAAAGACTTGATCACTTCCGATGTCGTCCAACCGCCGGTTCCCGGGGTCACCTCCGGGCGGAACGTTGTGGTTACCGCACGCGGCCGTGAGCACGATCGGCCGCGACCGCGAAGATGGCTCGCCGCGAGATCGTTACCCGTTGGTCGTCGCCGCACGACTTCATTTCGCCTACCCATCGCCGGCAACGCGGCGGACCGACGTTCGGCTGAGTCGTTGGTGGTGTTGGCACTACGTACACGCGCAGGATGGCGCCCTTGGCTTCGTGTTGTGACCGGAGTCCAATTGTCGTCTGGCTTGTGAATCGCCTGTTCCTTGGCTGAATGACCCGACGTCCGGGTCGCTCGTCCAGTTGACAGAATCCGTTTCGGTTCCGGTGGTTCGGATCGGCGCGGGGAGAGGGGTGGTGTGCGGGCGATTGCGTTTGTAGCCGTGAGCGAGTTGCGGCGTCGGTGGCTCGGGACTGTTGCCGCCGCGCTTCTCGTCGGGCTTGTCGGTGCTCTCGTGTTGGCGACGGTGGCGGGCGCCCGTCGGAGTGACTCGGCGCTGCGGCGGTTCAATAGCTATAGCCGGTCGGCCGATGTCGAGCTCACGCTCGCGCCACCGAGCACCCGGCAGATGGCTGCCTTCGCGCGCACACCGGGTATCGCCGCGATCGCGGTCCTTCGAACCTATGCGGTGCAACCGACGAACATTTCGGTACAGAACGTCGCGATTGGCGCCGCGTTGAACGGGACGATGAACAACGCAGTTGATCGCCCCGTTTGATATCTGGGCGCCTCGAGAATCCCGCAGTTGCAGACCAGATCGACATCGACGAGTCGCTGGCGCATCTTGCGCATCTTCGCGTGAATGACACGCTCGGCCTCGCGTCGTGGACGCCGTCCCAGATTCCGCGCATCTTCGCGACCGGAAAGTTCGTCCAACCGGCGGGTCCGCACATCCGTCTGCGGATTATCGGGATCGTGCGACGTCCACTCGATCTTGGCGAACGGGGCGGGCAGGGTGGTGTCCTTGCACTTCCTCCGGCCTTCAACGCCGAGTACGGCAACAAGATCGGCACGTTCGGTGGTCTCGCCCTGCGCATACGGACGGTCACGCCGGCTGACGTCCGGACCGTGACTGCGAGCGCGCGCAGCACATCTTTGCGCGGGTACCGAACTTTCAGATCCAGAGCCTGAATATCGACAACACGGGCGCGGGCGACGCGATCCACGTCCTCGCGATTGCCTTGTTCATCTTCGCGGCCGTGACCGCGATCGCCGGTATCGGCGCGATCGCGATCGTGCTCGACCGGGAACTTTCATCCTCCCAGCCGGAACAACCGGTCCTGCTCGCGTTGGGGTTGTCGAGACGTCAACGGTTGGCGATCAGCAGCACCCGCGTGTTCGTCGCCGCACTGGCCGGCGCGCTGATGGCTGTGGCCGCGGCGGTTGCGCTGTCACCGTTGTATCCGTTTGGTGTCGCACGCCGCGCCGATCCGGATCCAGGATTGCACGCAGATTGGGTCACGCTCGGCCTCGGCCTCATCGGCATCCTCGTGACGGTCACCGCGATAGGCGCAGTAGCGGCGGTAGCCGCGACGCGCTCGGTCTCGCAACGCCCGCGGCTCGAACCGATCGACAACTGCGGCACGCGCGCTCGAATTGACTCGCACCGCCGGCCTGCCCGTGAGCACAAATGCCGGACTGCACATGGCGCTCGACAACGGGGGAGGAGACCGGTCAGTGCCGGTGCGCTCGGCGTTCTTCGCCACCACGTTCTCAGCCGCGGGATTGACCACACTGCTCGTCTTCTCGGCCGGCGTTACTCACCTTGCCGCCACCCCCGGTATGTACGGCTCACGATTCGACTTCAAGGTCGAAACGACCCAAGACACCGCATGTAATGGGCGCGACCGAGGCGTCGGTTCCGAACCCGGCGTCGCGACGCTGGCCGCACTCTGCTACGCCAACGTCGAGCTCGGCGGCCGCGCCGGCGTCGGCTTCGGCGACCTCCCAATACGCGGAACCGTCGGCCCGGAGGTCGTCCGCGGCCATGCTCCCGGCACCGAACGCGAAGCCGCGCTGGGAGCAGCGACACTCGCCGCGCTCCACAAACACGTCGGCGACACGATCACCGCCCAAGGACCGGGCGGACGCGCAACCTTCCGCATCGTCGGTGTCGTCGAATTCCCCCAGCTCGGAGATCCACAACCCGTGGCCGACGGTGCGTGGTTCACCCAGCCCGGCTTCAACACCTTGCTCGGCCCGCAAGGAAGCCCATCGAGCCAGAACTTCACCCGCTACCTCGTCGGGACCTTCCGACCCGGCACGAATCGAACTGCCGTCGACGCCCGTATCCAGAAGCTCCTGTTCGATCCCGCAGCACCACAAGCGACCCCCGCAACCGGACCGAACGAACCCGTCGAGATCACGCGACTCCGCCAAACCGACTGGTTCCCCGCCGCGCTGGCAGCGCTGCTCGCATTCCTCGCGCTCGCCGCCATCAGCCACACCCTGATCAACGGAACCCGCCGACGACGCCGAGAGCTCGCGATCCTCAAAGCGCTCGGTTTCAAACAACGACAAGTCCGCGGGGCCGTCGCATCCCAAGCGACCACCCTCGCCATCGGTGGCCTCCTGCTGGGAGTCCCTCTCGGGCTTGTCGCCGGCACGACGATCTGGCGATCCGTCGCCAACAGCATCGGGGTCGTCAACTCCCCACAAGTCCCGGTATCACTGCTGCTCGCACTCATCGCGTCCGCACTCATCGCGGTCAACGCCGTCGCATACCTACCCGCGCGCCGTGCGTCTCGCCTGCAACCAACACGGGCACTCCGAGCCGAATAGCACCCATCATCCGAGGCCCGATTGTCGGCAGGTCAGTCGTCGCCCGACTCTTGGTCGTGGTCACTCTGGTCGTGGTCACTCTGATCGTGGTGCTTTTCGTGCTCGGCGGTCTTTGCGTCGTTGTCATCCCCGGCGTCGTCGGTGCCGTGGCACTTGTGATGCGCGGCCGCGGATACCGCCTGGCCGTGCTCGTTGCCGTGACCCCTCGGCGCCTCGTGCGCGACCTTCGACACGTCGGCTCCGTGATTGCAGGTTCCGGGCAGCGGCGTCGGTGCGAGCGTTGCGGTGGTAGTGGTGGTCGTCGTCGACTCGGTGGTCGTGCTCGTGGTCGAATCAGTCGTGGTCGTCGACTCGGTGGTGGTCGACTCGGTGCTCGTCGTCGCATCCGCCGACGTGGTGGTGGAGCCGTCGACCTCGGTCTGATCGATGTTCGACGCATGCGACGAAGCCGTCGCCGCGGTCATGCCCCAGGCCGCACCACATGACAGCATCGAGACCACAACTGCCGATGCGAACTTGATGAGGCGTTGTCTTCCGAGCACGGGCACCATCCCTGGCAATAGGCGTGCGCCTGTTATCGGCCTCCGATGGCCTGAATCTGAAACTACCCGAGCAACACGATCGTGCGGCCGGTCGACCGGCGATTCGCCATCGCCTCCATGGCGGCGGGGAGCGCTTCGAAGTCGACGACGTCGCCGATAACGGCCTTGATCGCGCCTTGCTCCACCAGCGCGACGATCTCACGATTGATCTGCGCGCCGAGCTCGCTCGATGCGAAGTTCCAACCCATTGCCGTCTTCACCATTTGCGCGAGATCAGGCGGCGCGTACGCGAGCAAGACGCCGCAGAGCTTGAAGTTTCCGAGCGCGACGCGGCGGGGCACGATGAACGGCTCGTCGGCGACGACCTTGTTCGACGCGAAGCCCATCATCAGGTAGCGACCGTTGTAGGCAGTGCAACCCATTGAGGCTTCCATCACGGCTTCACCGACGTTGTCGAACACCACCTCGACCCCGCGGCCGTCGGTCGCTTCGAGCACGATCGGCCCGAAGTCGGTCTCGGCGTAGTTGATCGCGACGTCGGCGCCGAGCTCCCGGCACAGGGCAACCTTCTCGTCGCTGCCTGCAGTTGCGAACACACGCGCGCCGCGGTGCTTCGCGAGCTGGATCGCCGCCGATCCCGATCCGCCCGCGCCCGCGTGGATCAGGACGCTCTCACCGGGTTGCAGGTCGGCGCGGTCGAACAAGCCCAGCCACGCGAGGTGGAACGGGAAGAACAGCGCGGCCGCGTCGGGGAGTGGAATCGATTCCGGAATGTCGAACACCGCTGCGGTCGGGCAGATCGCGTACTCGGCGAAGCCTCCGTTGGCGCCCTTCGTGGTGGCCACGACGCGCCGGCCCGCGAACTCCTCCGCGCCCGCGCCGCACGCGTCGACGATGCCCATCACTTCCATGCCCGGGCTGTAGGGCAGCTCGGGCCGCACCATCATGTTGCCGCCGTTGATGCGCTCGAGATCGTTGAGGTTCAGCGGGATCGCCTGCACCCGCACGCGCACCTCGCCCGCTTCGGGATCGGGGATCGGCACTGTGTCGAGTTGCAACACCTCGGTCGGTTGCTCGCCGTACTCGTGCGTACGCCACGCGCGCATGGTGCCGTTGTCAGCCACGGCCCGAGACCCTAGGTCGCAGCGTCAGGGCTCCGACGACCGCCGAGTTGCCGCGCTCGCGAGCTCGGCTCGAGTCGACACGCCGAGCTTCGAGAAGATGTGACTGAGGTGGATCTTGACGGTGCCGCGCGCGACGAATAACCGCTCGGCGATCTGCGGATTCGTCAGGCCCTCTGCCGCCAAGGCGACGACCTGATTCTCCATGGGTGTCAACGCATCCCACCCCGACGACGGTCGCTTGCGTTCGCTCCGCGCCCGGGCTGCGTAAGCGATTGCGTCATCGGTGGTGAGCGCCTCACCTTCGGACCACGCCGAGCCGAACTCCTCGGCGCCGAGGTTCTCCCGGATCAGCGCGACGAGCTCGTCGTGCTCGACGAGATCGACGGGTCGTCGGGCGAAGCCATTGGTCGTACGCGCCGTCGAGGTTGCTCCCAAGAGGCGAGCGGCCTCGGGATAGCTCTCCCCGTCGGCGGCGAGCCGGGCCAGGGCTTCCAGCGAATCGACGACGCCGGGAAGGAAGCCGTGTTGATGCCGTATCGCGAGCGCATCGTGATGTAGCCGCTCGGATTCGCGCGCCTGCCCACGGCGCCGAGCCAGCAAACCCAGCTGGTAGTCGGCGCCTGCCGCGAGATACGGGTTGTCGAGCGGCGCTCCGGCGTAGCGGCGCGCGGTGTCGAGGGCGTCTGCCGCGGCGTCGCAGTCTCCGAGTGCCAAGTGTGCGGCGCCGCGTAGGAGTGATGACCATGATGCCCAGACCGGAACTACGAAGCCGTGGTCGGTGAACGCGAGCTTCTCGAGCTCCGTGAGCGCACCTTGCGGGTCGGCAATACCGAGCGCCAACGTGGCCGATGCGATCACGGTGGGTTCGTCGGCCGGGAAGTCGTCGGCCGTGACCGGGCGGTTGAGGGCATCGAGGCGCCGCGCCGCAGCCGGATAGTCGCCGGCGAGCGTGTCGACGTCGGCGAGCCACGACGAGGCGATCGAACCGGTCGAGGGATCGCCGACTGCTCGACAGTCGTCGAGCGCGAACTCGAGCTCGCGCCGAGCCGTTCCGATATCGCCTCGAGCCAGGGCTATGAAGCCGTTGCCCGTTCGATACCACGCACGGAAGAACAGGTTGCCGAGCTTCGTCGCCACGTCGCCGAGCTCGTCGATGGTCGCACGCGTCGCGTCCAGGCGGTGTTGCGTCGCCCTCGCGGCACTCAACATCTTCAGCCCGTCGGCGATCGCCCACGAATCGTTGATCTCGCGCCCCAGCGCGATGCTTCGTGCGAGCGTGTCGCCGGCCCGGCCCGGGTCGAGGAACACTTCCGCGTAGCCGATCGTGTTGAGTGCGCGCGCCTGCGTCCACGTGTCACCGATGGATTCGGCCATCGCGAGTGCTTCGGGCGCACGTTGCATCATGATTCCGTATTCGCGCGCGTACAGGGCGACGTGGGCGGCACCCCAGAGTGCGCGGGCGCGGAAAACCGACTCCGGGCCATCGGCTTCGAGCGCACGCTCGAACCAGCGCACGCCTTCGGCCAGATGGCCGCGCAGCTCGAAGAACAGAGCGAGCGCGGTGACCATGCGGAGCATCGTTTCCTGCGCACCGCCGGCCTCGGCCCAGTCGAGCGCGGCATCGAGGTTGTCCTGCTCTTCGTCGAGCCGCGCCAGCGACGCCGGTCCGGCGCCCGTGACGAACGTCGGTGCCGCCGCTTCGGCGAGTTGTAAGAAGAACTCGAGATGCCGGTCGCGAACATCGGCGCTCTCGCCCGATTCGACAAGCCGTTCGCTCGCGTACTGGCGGATGGTTTCCAGCAGGCGATACCGGCTGCATTCGTCGTTGACCTGAACGAGTGACTTGTCGACGAGCCTGGTCACGAGCTCGAGTACCGCGTAAGAGTCGACGAGTTCGTCGGCGCATACGGCTTCCGCCGCTTCCAGCGTGAAACCGCTCGAGAACACCGAGAGTCGGCGGAGCACCGCGCGCTCCTGTTCGTCGAGCAGCTCGTGACTCCACGCCACTGAGGCCTCGAGCGTCTGCTGACGAGGCATGACGGTTCGTCCGCCGCCGGTGAGCAGGCGGAACCGGTCGTCGAGCGCTTGCGCGATTCGGGCCGGCTGCATCATCCGAACCCGCGCCGCCGCGAGCTCGATCGCCAACGGAAGATGATCGAGGCGGGTGCAAATGCGCGCGATCGATGCGAGGTCGTCCTCGTCGGGCTCGAAGCGGGCGCGCGCCTGACGCGCCCGGTCGACGAAGAGGGACTGCGACGTTTCCGCATCGAGCGAGGGAACCCGCCACGCGGTCTCGCCGGCGATGCCGAGTGGCTCCCGGCTGGTCGCGATGATCCGTAGGCGCGGGAGCAGTTGCAGGAGCTCGGTGACGAACGCCGCGGTGGATTCGAGCACCTGCTCGCAGTTGTCGAGGACGGCGAGGAGGTCGCGGTCGCCGAGCTGTTCGGGCAGCGTCTCGGTCCAGGGCCGGCCGTGGTCGGGACGATGGCCGAGACCAGTGGCAATCGCCAGCGGCACGAGTGCGGCATCGCTGAGCGGCGCGAGCTCGATCCAGCGGACACCGCCGGCGAAGTTCTCCAACTCTTCGGCGGCGGCGCGCAGCGCGAGACGGGTCTTGCCGCACCCACCCGTGCCGGTGAGGGTCACCACTCGTTGGCGTTGCAACGCGTCGCGCACCTCGCGCAGCTCGGCGTCACGACCGACGAAGCTCGTGAGGTCGACCGGAAGATTGCTCGGGCTCACGTCGATCGAGCGCAGCGGCGGGAAGTCCGCGGCGAGGTCGGGATGGCAGAGCTGCCACACCCGCTCGACCCTTTCCAAACCCTTGAGGCGATGGGTGCCGAGATCGCGCCACGCGACACCGTCGACCGCGTTGTCGACGAGGAGATCGTGGGCGGAGTCCGAGACGATGACCTGACCGCCGTGCGCGATCGACCGCAGCCGCGCACACCGAATAATTGCCGGCCCCGAGTAGTTGCCTTCGGCGTCGCCGTCCGGGCCCGAGACGCGTTCGCCGCGGTGCCGCGCCTCGCCGGTGTGGAGCGCGACGCGGATCCGAAGCGGTTCATCGCCCGGCCACACCTCGTCGTTGAGCGCCCGCTGGATGTCGAGAGCCGCCGCGAGGGCATCCGAGGCGCGGGTGAACACTGCGACCACGCTGTCGCCTTCGCCTTGCTCCAGCGGCCGCGCGCCGCCGTGCAACACGATCGCGGCGTCGAGCAACTCGTAGTGACGGGTCATCGCGGCCGCGGCGGCTTCCGCGTCCGCTTCCCACATCGGCGTGGATCCCTCGACGTCGGTGAGCAGGAAGGTGACGGTTCCCGTCGGGAGGTGCACGTCGGTTCCGACCGAGTCGCCATTCGTCATTGCTGCGAAGCTTGCCAGGTCGTCGTTCGTCGTCATACGGGCATCTTGAGTTGCCGCCCGGACGGCAACATCTCCCATATGGCATATATGGATGCGATCCCGCGCGGGGCGGGCGTCCTCGGGCTTAACGGGCGAGCGAGAGCGCGAGGGTCTCGACGACGCGGTGTTGGTCGGCGTCGGTAAGGGTCGGGTACATCGGGAGCGAGAGCAGGCCTTCGTAGGCGCGCTCCGTCTCGGGGTAGTCCGACGGTGCCACGCCCAACGGCGCGAACAGCGGGTGGCGATAGATCGGGACGTAGTGCACCTGCACGCCGATTCCGGCGGCCCGCATCGAGTCGTACACCGCGCGCCGGCGGGGGACCCGTACCGGGAACAAGTGGTACGCGTGCCGTGAGTGTTCGGGCGCGGCCGGCGCGATCTCGACGTCGAGACCCACGAGCAGCTCCTGATAGTTCACCGCGAGCTCGTTGCGACGGGTCACGAACTGCTCGAGTCGCCGGAGCTGTGACGCGCCGAGCGCGCACTGGAGATCAGTGATCCGCGCGTTCGGAGCCAGCTCCGCGATCTCGTAGTACCAGCCGCCCTGATCCGACACCGGCACCATGCCGTGCGAACGGAACCGGCGGAGCCGGGCCGCGATCTCCGGCGAGTTCGTCGTGACCGCGCCGCCTTCGCCGGTCGTCACCGTCTTCACCGGATGGAACGAGAACACGCACGCGTCGGAATGGGCGCAGTTCCCGACCGGACCGTCGGGCGTGTACGCGCCGAGCGCGTGCGCCGCGTCTTCGATGATCACGCGGGGCCGGTTCACGAGTGCCGCGAGATCGACCGGCAGGCCCGCGTAGTGCACTGGAATGAGCGCGTCGCAGCGGGGGATCCCGCCGAGGTCGATGTTGAGGGTCTTCGGGTCGATGTCGACGAACCCGGGCTGCGCGTCGACCCAGAGCGCGCAACTGGCGCTGGCGACGAACGAGAGTGGCGACGTGAGCACGCGGTCGCCCTTGCCGACGCCCGCCGCCCACAACGCGGCGTGCAACGCGACGGTCCCGGATGCGAACGCGACCGCGCACGACGCGTCGGTTGCCGCGCACAGCGCCGCTTCGAAGCGTTCGATCGCGGGGCCCTGGGTGAGCCAGTCACCGCGCAGCACGTTGACGACGGCGGCGATGTCGTCGTCGTCGATGGTCTGGCGGCCGTAGGGAATGTCGATCATCGTGGCGTGCATCGGTCAGGCCGCGAGTACCGAGCGGAGCTCGTCGATCGACAGCCATTCTTCGTTCGTGTTGCTTGCGTACTCGAACTCGTCGTCGACGGCTTTGCCGACCGTCGTCGGTCCGAGCTCGTCCCACCAGGGGTGCTCGGGCATCACGAGGTATACGTCGCCGGCGTCGATGGTGTGTCGCGCTTCGTCCGACGTGATCAGCAGCTCGTGCAACTTCTCGCCGGGCCGGATCCCGATCACGTCCCGGGGCGCGCCCGGTGCGATCGCCTCCGCAAGGTCGGTCACGCGCATCGACGGGATCTTCGGGATGAACACCTCGCCGCCGTCCATGTTCTCGAGCGCGTAGAGCACGAGATCGACGGCCTGGGGGAGCGTGATCCAGAAGCGGGTCATGCGATCATCGGTGATCGTCAGCCGGCCGTCGCGCTCGAGCTGCTCGCGGAACACCGGGACGACCGAACCGCGCGAGCCGACGACGTTGCCGTAGCGAACGCACGCCAAGCGGGTCTGGTGTTGCGCGGCGTACGCGTTGCCCTGCACGAAGATCTTCTCGGCGCACAGCTTGGTCGCGCCGTAGAGGTTCACCGGGTTCACGGCCTTGTCGGTGCTGAGGGCGACGACTTTGCGCGCGTGCGCGTCGATCGCGGCGTCGACCACGTGCTGGGCGCCGAGCACGTTGGTGCGCACGGCTTCGAACGGGTTGTACTCGCACGCGGTGACCTGCTTCATCGCGGCGGCGTGCACGACGATGTCGGCCCCTTCCACCGCACGCGTCATGCGGGCCCGGTCGCGCACGTCGCCGATGAGGTAGCGGACCTGCTCGTCACCGAACTTGGCGCGCATCTCCCACTGCTTCAGCTCGTCACGCGAGTACACGCGCACGACCGCGTCGGGCCAGCACCGGGTGACGCGCTCGACGAACGCGTTGCCGAATGAGCCGGTTGCTCCGGTCAGCAGGATCGTCGAACCGTTGAGATCGAGCATCAGTGCTCCTCAGTTGTATTTGATGTGGACGCGACGGCGCGCACGGTGGTTGCCGCGGTCGCGAGAACGGGGTCCCATTCGTCGCCGAGGTGGCGGAAGACGAGTTGGATCGTGGGGAACCACGGCGACGTGTCGCTGCCGAGGTCGGACCAGTCCCACCGGTTGCCCATCATCACCGTGGGCACGCCGAGACCGCCGGCGAGCATCGACACCGCGCTGCGCGGTGCGACGACGAGGTCGAGGCACTGCATGAGCGCCGCGACCTCTTCGAAGTCGTTCATGAGGTCGAGCCAGTCCCAGCGGTGGATCTGCACGCCGAAGTTGCGCTCGGCCATGCGCAGATCGCGTTCGCAGTCGTCGTACTGGAGGTTGACCCACTGCACGTTCGGGATGGCAAAGAGCTCACCCCACTGGTCGAGCTGCGTGTACTCGAGGCGGCGTTCGGCGGTCTTCAACCGGCTCCGCCACGACATGCCGACGAACGGGCCGGGCCCGACGTCGGCCAGCCGTTGCTTCCACGCCCCGACCCGTTCGGGATCGGCGACGAGAAACGAGTCGCGTTCGGGAAAGTCGGCGAGCGACGCGCGGTAGTGGCCGGGCAGGCTGCCGGCCGGGATCGCGTACTCGAAGTCGTGCATCGTCTCGCTCTCGGCGACGCTGCCGGCGCGGAGGTTGATCGTCTGCCCACGCACTTCGGCGTCGGGGAACGACCCGCGAACAGGGTGGCGACGCGGGGATCGGTTTCGATCACGACGTCGGCCGCGGTTGCAATCAGGTCGGGATAACAGGATGCGAAGAGGATCTCGTCGCCGATGCCCTGCTCGCGGTAACAGAGCACTCGACCGTCACGGTTCTCCGGCGTCCAGCGGGGTGTGTTCGTCGGGCGCTCGTTGCCACGCGGGCCGAGCAGGCCCCACTCCCATTCCGCCCAGCCTTCGACGATCTCGCCCGCGGTCAGCAAGACGTACGACGCGTTCGAGTGCATGATGTCGGTGTCGGGTTCGAGCACGATCGAACGGTGGGCGTGTTCGATCGCTTCGTCGAAGCGGCCGACCTGGCCGTAGGCGATCGCGAGATTGCTCCGCGCCGCGGCCGAACCCTTCGAGAGTGTGAGCGCGTGTTCGAGACAGACGATCGCTTCGGGCAGATCGCCGAGCAGCCGCTCGGTGTTGCCGAGCAACGTCCAGAGATTCACGTCGGTGTCCCAGCCGAGCTCGATGCACTTGCGCAGCGAGACTTCGGCACTGCGCAGACGCCCGAGGTGGTAGAGCACCTCGCCGAGCACCGCGTGGTTCGGACCCTGCTCCGGCGCGAGCTGCGTCGCGCGTCGCATCGGCGCGACCGCCTCGTCGTACCGCTCGCTGTCCTTCAGGACCTGGCCGAGGTTGTGCCACGCGTGCCAGCTCTTCGGTTGGATGCCGACGATCTGGCGGAGCAGCACCTCGGCTTGCCCGTTGCGCTTCCCGCGCCGAAGCGCGTTCGCGAAGTTGTTGTAGAAGCCGACGTTGTCGACATCGAGTTCGCCGACGCGCGCAACCGCGGCGTCGAAGAGCTCGATCGCCTCCTCGGAGTCGTCGCGTTCGGAGAGGATCGCGCCGAGAATCTGCGCGGCTCCGGGTTCGGTGGGGTCCGACTCCAGGATCTGGCGACAGATCCGTTCGCTCTGGGCGAGGTCGCCGCGCTGATGGGCTTCGACCGCGCAGATCAGCAGCTCATCGAGCGAGGCGCCGAGCGCCTGGCCCCCTCTTGATCGTTCCGCCACGAGCGCCTTCCACTGCTTGGTCGGATCCCGATTTCGTCCGGATCTGATCGGCAGCCGAGCGGCTGTGAAGGTGCGCTCGTGAAGGCCCGAAACTCCTATCCGGCGATGTCTACGACCCGTCCGGTTCGTCCGGATTCCCGGGCCTGGTGGCGGCCGGCCAGGGCCAGGAGGCTCGTGGCGATGCGGTCCTTGTCGGCCAGGGCCCGGGCCTCGAGGCTGCGGGTCCGCACGAGGAGATACTCGGCGCGGGGCGCCAGCTCGACGGGCATGGGCTCGCTCGGCAGCGACCGGGGCGTCGGCGTCGGGATCGATCGATCGCCGTTGGGCGCGTCGTCGTCGAGCGCGGCCTCCACGGCCGCGAGATCGCGTTCGATCTTCTCGAGCACGCTGCTCCAGCTGTCGCTCATGGTGTCGTTCTCGCTCACGGCGCTGTTCTCGCTCATGGGAGGCCCTGCGGATGCGGCGCGACGATGCCCGCGGCTTCGCGCCAGGCATCGCGCAGCGGGATCAGGAGGTCTTTGCACGCGAGCAGCGGCGCGACATCTTTGTGGATGTTCGCGGCCACGAGCTCGTCCTTGATGTGACGGTAGAGCGCGGCGAGGCTCGCGGCTCCGGCCCACGTCTTCACGTCGAGCGTCACCAGGAGCTCGTCGATGATGTCCTGCGCGTGAACGAGTGCACTGTGCGCGCCGAACACGTCGTCGTCGTGGATCGCGGTCATCGCGCGCTCGAGGTCGAGCAACATGCGGTCGTAGAGCGCGACGATCGTCTGGCCCGGCGACATCGTGGTCACCGAATCGCTGACGTATTGGCTGCGAGCTGATGCGAGTGATGCCATGTCGGGATCAGTTACCCGAGAACTTCGGCAGCTGACCGAGCGCGTTCGTGAGCGTGTCGCCGGTCGTCTTCAACGTGCTGATGATGGTCTCCATGTTCGTGAATTGCATCTGCAGGAGGCTCTGGTACTGCTGGATCTGGAGCTCCATGTCGGCGATCGTGTCGGTGAAGCTCTGCAGCTGCGTGTGCAGTGCGTTCTGCGCGGTCGTGATGTAGCCGTTGACCGCGTCGGTCGCGGAGTTCACGGCGGTGCTCACTCGTTGCGCGATGCCCGGGCTGTACGTGAACGTGCCGAGATCACCGAGCGTCGAACCGGTGATGTTGAGCGCGAGCCCACCGAACCCGGGTGTCGCGAACGGCGCGAGCAGCTGTTGCCCGTTCCCGGTCGCGGTCACGCCGTTGATGGTCCCGGCCACATCGGTGCCGGCGAACGTCGAGAAGTTGGTGCCGTCCCAGGCCACGGAGAACTGGGAGTTGTGCCCGTAGCCGACGGTTGCGATCTGGATCCCGTCGGTGTTGACGTTCGCGGCGAGGGCCATGCCCGCGGCGGCGAACGCGGCGTTCAATCCGGTGACCACGTCGGCCTGCGTGTCGGTCGCCTTCACCTGGTAGGAGATCTGGCTGCTACCCACTTGCACGCCGATCGACGACGCGACACCGGTGGGCCAGGTTCCGTTGAGCCCGACCGACGATGCCTGCGTCGCGAGCTGGGTCACGTTCACGCTGTACGAGCCGCCCTGCGTCGAGTCGGACGCGGAGATGAAGCTCATGTCGGGGTTGGCCGACGAGCCGCCCTGGGTGAACATCTTGGCGATGCCCGACGGGTTCGCGTTGTACGCGGCGAGGAACGTCGAGCGATCGAACTGGAACGTCCCCGTCTTGTCGGCGGTGACGCCGACGAGGCTCGGGCTGACGAGCGCCGATCCCGCGATCCCGTCTTCGAGCGCGGTGGCGAGCGCGTTCGAGAGCTGCGTCGTGGAGAAGTCACCGGTCAGCGGTTGCGCGGTCTTGGTCGTCGGGTCGTACGAGGTGAGGTCGGAGATCGTCTGGTGCAGCTGGTTCGCGGCGTCGACCATGGCCTGGATCTTGTCGGCGAGGCCGGAGCTGTCGTGCGCGCTCGAGATGGTCACCTGGTCGGTCGTCTTGCCGACGAGCGTGAGCGTGACGCCGGCCATGAGCCCGGTGACGACGTTCGAACCCGACGTCACCGTGAACGCGCCCGGACCGGAACCGATCGTGAGCTGCGCGTCGGCCGCCTGATTCACCGAGACGAGACCGCCGGCGCCCGCGCCGAACTCGGATCCCGCGACATTGAGGTCGTGGAGCACGCCGGTCGTCGCTGACGTCAGTTGGAGGCGGTACTGGTTCACGCCGACCTGCACCGCGCTCGCGATCACTCCGACGTTGGCGACGTTGATCGCGCCGACCACGGTCTGCAAGCTGCCGTCGCCGGTCGACACGTTCATCGTGTTGACCGTGCCCGCGCGGAGCCCGCCGGAGAAGGTTGCGCTGATCGTTCCGACCGCCGCGTTCAACGTGACCGCTTGGCCCGCGGCGATGCTGCTGAAGGTCTGCACCGGACCGCCGTCGACGCTGACCTTGCCGTCGACACCGGAGAGCGGGTGAGCCGTCGGTCGAGAGGTTCAACGCGGTGAGCGCGTTGCCGCCCGTGACTTGCAGCGTCGCCGCGCTTCCCTCTTCGGTGGTTGCGAGCGAGAGCTTGCCGGTTGCGCCGTCGACCGACGCCGTGAGCGGAGCACCCGCGCCGGTTGCCGCGTCCTGCACCGCCGACGCGAGTTGCGTCGCGGTGTAGGTGCCGTGCGCGAGCGTGAGCGTGTACGGGTTGCCGTCGATGCTGAGTTGGATCGTGTCGTTGGTGCCGTCGATGATCGTCGACGTGCTCAAGCGCGCTGTCGCCGAGCTTGGTGGCACCTTCCGAAGACTGGGTGACCGTCACCGAGTGCGCACCGATGGTCGAGCGCGTTGTCCGACGCGAACGTCGAGAACCCGATGGTCTGCCCGCCGGTCGCGAGCAGGATCGCGCTGTCGGATGCGAGTTGTGCGGAACCGCTGTTGAAGATGTTGGCGGAGCGGACACTGCCCGCGGTCGCGAGCTGGTCGACGCTGAACGAGAGATTGCCGGTCGACGATCCGATGCCGGCCGACACGACGACCGCATTCGGGTTCGACGACTGCGCGGTGAGTGCCTGCCACGCCGAGGGCGCGGAGAGCGCGCGAGCGGCGGCCTGCAGGAGCGTGGTGTCGGCTTGGATCTGCGAGTACGCGAGCAGTGACGAGTTGGCGGTCGCGATCTGCGAGTTGATCGGACCTTCCCGGCTGGCGCGTTGCGCGGCGACGAGCTGGGCGATGATCGCGCCGGTGTCGAGCCCGGTGGACAAACCGGAGATCGTCTGCGTCACGGCGCCACTGGTGCCGGTAACCGCGGTCGCGGTCGGTCCCGTTGTCGTGACGGCCGTGGGGTCCGTCCCCGAACCGGAGATCGCCGATGTCACGTTGCGCTCCTCTCGATGCACCTCGCGGCAACGGCTTCGTGTTCGAACGCCGTTCCCGCGAGGGGTGGGGGAGTCGCCTCCCCCACCTCTCTATCGGACCAAAAGTCCGTGGCTGCAGTACCCCCCGAGCCCGGCTTCTTTGTCAGCCCCGGCTGCTACTGCAACGCTTTGGGTCAGCTCCCTTACTGGAGGAGCTTGAGGATCGTCTGCGGAACGGCGTTCGCCTGCGCGAGCATGGCGGTACCGGCCTGCAAGAGGATCTGGTTCTTGGTGAAGTTCACCATTTCGAGCGACATGTCGGTGTCGATGATCTGCGACTCCGATGCCGACAAGTTCTGGCTGGTCACCTGCAGGTTCGAGATCGTGGACTGGAAGCGGTTCTGCACCGCGCCCAGCTGACCACGGTCACTGGACACCTCGTCGAGAGCGCCGTCGACCAAGGTCTGGGCACTCGCGAACGCGGTGGTGTTGGTCACGTCGATGCCGGACAGAGCGGTGAAGGCACCGTCGGTGCCGCCGGTGATCCGGGCATCGCTGATCGACAGTTGGATCTGGTCGTTCGCCGTGACGTTGGCACCGACCTGGAACACGCCGCCGCCGTTGGTGGTCGTCGTGGCCGACGCTGCGGTCAAGACCGGAACGCTGGCACCGACTGCCGTGGTAGTGAGCTTGGCCGCGGTGTCACTGCTGTTGCGGACGAGCTCGACCTGCCACGCGCCGCCACCGAGGTCACGCACGTGCGCGGTGACCGAGCCGGTGAAGCCGGCGTTGCCGGTGATCGCCGCGTTGATGTCGTTTTGCAACTCGGTCTGGTACGACGCCGCAGTGGTGTACGTACCGGTCACGATCGCAACGGTGACCGAGAGGCTTGCGGTCGCGCCCGAGTCCACCACGAGGGTGAACGTGGCCGTGGCCGTGTTGCCGATCGTCAGACCGTTCGCCGCCGACACCGTTGTCGCCTGGATCCGAGCGGCCTGAGCGCCGAAGCTGCCGTTGAGCAGCGAAGCGTTACCGAACGAGGTCGTGTTCGCGACCCGGTCGATCTCGTCCCGCAACTGCACGATCTCGTTCTGCGCGGCCTGACGAGCCGTCCCATCGGACGCTCCCGTGTTAGCCGACTGGATCACGAGGTCGCGGATGCGCTGGAGCATTGACTGCACCGAAGACAGCGCACCTTCTGCGGTCTGCACGACCGAGATGCCGTCTTGGGCGTTCCGTGTTGCCTGCATGAGGCCGGAGACCTGAGACTTCAGGCTCTCACTGATGACGAGGCCGGAAGCGTCGTCAGCAGCCTTGTTGATGCGGTAACCCGAGGACAGCTTTGACAAGCTGGCCGAGAGGCTTCCGCTGGTGTTCTCCAAGTTGTTGTAGGCGTTCAACGCCATGATGTTCGTATTGATGCGCATCAGCGCGTTCTCCTCCGTGAATGGCCAAAGGGCCCAATCCGTGGGCCCCGTTTTGATTGCGAGCAATGATTCGGCTGCGGCATCAGTCAGCTGTAGGCCAAAGTGCCCGGGTGCCCGAATAGGTGCCGACCGTCACTCCCGAAGAACGAAGAGGGCCAAAGAAGAAGGGACGGCCCGGAGGCCGTCCCTTCATCAGTTCGAGGAGCTGGGTGCTTACTGGAGGAGCTTGAGGATCGACTGCGGGACGGAGTTCGCCTGGGCGAGCATCGCCGTGCCGGCCTGCAAGAGGATCTGGTTCTTGGTGAAGGTCACCATCTCGAGCGACATGTCGGTGTCGGCGATCTGCGACTCCGATGCCGTCAGGTTCTGGCTGCTGACCTGCAGGTTCGAGATCGTCGACTGGAAGCGGTTCTGCACCGCACCCAGCTGACCCCGGTCACTGGAGACTTCGTCGAGGGCGCCGTCGATGAGGGTCTGGGCGCTCGCGAACGCAGTGGTGTTGGTCACGTCGATACCCGACAGTGACGTGAACGCACCGTCGGTTCCGCCGGTGATCCGCATGTCGTTGATCGACAGGGTGATCTGGTCGTTGGCGGTCACGTTGGCGCCGACCTGGAACACGCCGCCGCCGGTGGTGACCGTCGACGCGGTGCCTGCGGTCAGGACCGGGACGCTGGCGCCGACGGCAGTCGTGGTCAGCTTGGCCGCAGTGTCGGTGCTGTTGCGGACGAGCTCGACCGACCAGGCGCCGCCGCCGAGGTCACGCACGTGCGCAGTGACCGCACCGGTGAAGCCGGCGTTGCCGGTAACCGCGGCGTCGATGTCGTTCTGCAACTCGGTCTGGAACGAGGCCGCAGTCGTGTAGGTACCGGTCGTGATGGTGACCGTCACTGACAGGCTCGCCGCCGCGCCCGAGTCGAGCACGAGGTCGAACGTGGCGGTGCCGGTGTTGCCGAGCGTGATGCCCGAGCCCGCGCCCACGGTTGTCCCGGAGAGGCGAGCGGCTTGCGCACCGAAGCTGCCGTTGAGCAACTCGGCGTTACCGAACGACGTCGTGTTCGCGACGCGGTCGATCTCGTTGCGCAGCTGGACGATCTCGTTCTGCGCGGCTTGGCGGGCCGTCGAGTCCGAGGCGGCGGTGTTCGCCGACTGGATCACGAGGTCACGCATGCGCTGGAGCATGGCCTGCACCGAAGACAGTGCACCTTCTGCGGTCTGTACGACCGAGATGCCGTCTTGGGCGTTGCGGGTGGCCTGCTGGAGACCCGACACCTGCGACTTCAGGTTCTCACTGATCACAAGGCCCGACGCGTCGTCGGCCGCCTTGTTGATGCGATAACCCGACGAGAGCTTTTGCAGGCTGCTCGTGAGATTGGCGCTGGTGTTCTCGAGATTGTTGTAGGCGTTCAACGCCATGATGTTTGTGTTGATGCGCATCGCGCGTTCTCCTCCGTGATGTACGCGACCCCGTCCTGTGGGGGCCGAGGCGCTCTCCTCGAACTCAGCCGAGGGGTTCAGTCCCGGCGCATTCCTGGTCGGTAGGAATGCGCCGGATCTGAGGAAATCACGGACGAGATTTCGTGCCGTTCCGTTATTTACGCGCTGCCGACCGCGGCACGCGTGTGCTCGACGACTTCGTCGCCGGCGATGGGACGATCCGACAAGCGGGTCCGGAAGTCGGAGCCGGCTGCGACCGCCGCGTAGTAGCTCGCCTTGCGGCGGGCGACACGACCGTTGGGTCGCGGCTCTTCGGGAACTGCATCGGGCTCGAGCTGCGAGTTGACTCCGTCGCGGAGCAACAACAACGCCTCGGCCCGCAACTGGGAGATGCGCGACTCGCTCACACCGAGCTCGTCGGCGAGGTCCTGCATCGAACGCTCTTCGAAGAAGTATCCGATCACCACGCGGCGCAGGCGCTCGGGGAGCGCACCGACCGCATCCATGAGGTACGCCTTCTTCTCCCGATCGAGCAGCGTGTCCTCGGGACCGTCGTCAGTGCTGGCAATGAACGATTCCGCGTCGCCTTCTACGACCAACGAGTCGTAGTTGAGGACGGTCGCGCGGTGCACGTCGTCGACGAGCTTGTGCACGGTCTCCGGCGCGATACCGAGTGACTGCGCGACCTCTTCGGGCTTGGGCGCCCGGCCGAGGCGGTTGGTCAGCTCTTCCTGCGTGGCCTGGAGGCCGCGGGCACGCGAACGCACCGAGCGGCTGGCCCAGTCGCGGCCGCGCAGCTCGTCGAGCAGGGCGCCGCGAATGCGGGTGGATGCGAACCGGTCGAACGCAATGCCGCGCTCGGGGTCGAAGCTCCGCGCCGCCTGCGCGAGGCCGAGCATTCCGGCCGACACGAGGTCGTTGCGGCTCACGTGGTTGGGCACCCGGTGGGCGACCTCGGAAACCACGTACTGCACGAGTGGCAAGTGCTCCCGGACCAGTTGGTCCTCGACCCTCGCCTGCTCGGCATCGATCTGCATCGTGCTCTTCACTCTGTCCCCCCGCTCCCGCTGGTTGATCCGTATGTTGGTAGTGCGTTTGTTGTGAAGAAGGCTTCGACGGGAGCGGCATCGGCGCTTGATCCATCCCAGGGTTGAAGTTTCTGGGCACGTACCGTGAGATCTCCGCACCGTCGGTAGTATGCGCAGGTGGCGGAGCTCGGGAGGCTGCCATGGACGAACCTCGAAACGACCGAAAAGCGGTCGTCGGCGACGAGCTCGAGCTCGCGCGGCTCGGGGTTGCGGCGGTTTTGCACGCCCAGGGGATCGAAGTCGTCGCCGAGACGAACTCCGGTCGAGAGCTCGCCAGCGTCGCCGCGTTGGAAGAGCCCGATCTCGTCGTCGTCGGTTTCCCGGCCGACCTCTCGACCGTCGACACGGTGCGCCGGGTGCTGCGCGTGCGGCCCCGTCCGACCGTGGTCGCGCTGATCGCGACGGGTCAGGAACACGTCGTGGGGACGCTGATCGCGCTCGGCGCGCGCGGGATCGCGTTGCGGTCCGGCAGCGCCGACGACCTGAGTGACGTCTTCGCCTCGGTGCTCAAGGGCGAGCCCTACATCGTGTCGTCGCTGCACCGCGCCTTGGCCGGCAGTGTCGAGTTACCGCCGCTCGACGACCGCGTGCCGGAGCTGCTGAGCACGCGCGAACGCGAAGTGCTCGCGTGCCTCGCCCAGGGCCGATCGAACCGGGAGATCGCGGCGACGCTCTCGGTGACGCTGGCGACGGTGAAGTCTCACTTGGTGCGCATCTACGCCAAGCTCGGCGCCACGAATCGGAACGAGTGCCTCGGCCGGGCCGTAAGCCTCGGCCTCCTGCGGTGATCTAGCGGAGCGCGCAGCCTCGACTCGCCGGCGCCGCCGGCCGCACGGCTGGGTGCGACCAAACAAGAGGGCCGTGGGTGACCTTCGTCGCTCCGTGTCGCGATCCTTCATATCTCGGTACCTCCCCGCCGATGAGACATCCGGCCGATCAGTTCCAGCCCGATGGCGGCGATCGCGAGGTAGACGATGTCGCTGAGTGAGATATCGAACATTTTGTGGCGTGAACGCCAGCTCCTCGAGCTCTTGGTGTTCAAGCTGGAAGAGGAACAGCTCGTGCTCGCGTCCGGGCGAACGCGCTGGCTCTCGCACACGACCCGCGAGGTCGAGACGATCCTCGAGGAGATCAAGCGCGTCGAGCTCGAACGCGCGATGGCAGTCGCCGGCTCGGCCGGTGAGCTCGGCATGTCCGACACGCCGTCGCTCCGTGAGCTCGCGGCGATCGCGCCCACTCCGTGGGACGGAATCTTCGCCGAACACCGCCGCACGCTGTTGACCCTCGCGCAGGAGATCGACTCGATCACGAAGTCGAATCGCGACATGCTCCAGCGCGGTCAGGTCGCGGCGCGCGAAGCGCTCGTCATCACTCGGCGAGATCGACATCGACTCCTACGACGCGAGCGGCACCATGCCCGATCGCTCGCTCGCGTTGCGTCTGGTCGACAAGGCAGTCTGATGGGCTTTGGCGGGCTTTCCATCGCATTGAGCTCGCTCAAGACGCAGCAGCGCGCGCTCGAAGTCGCCGCGAACAACGTCGCCAACGCGAACACCGCCGGATACACGCGCCAGGCGGCCGACATGACGACGCTCGGCAACGGGTTGGTGCCGGCGATCTGGTCGACAGGGACGGGCGACGGAAGCGGCGTGCAGATCTCGTCGATCACCCGTTTTCGCGATGCGTTCCTCGAGATCCAGGCCGGCGCGCAGCACGCGTCATTGGCGAGCCTCGATCAGTCGAATACGACGCTTCAGCAGGTGCAGAACGTCTTCGCCGAGCCCAGCGACTCGGGCCTGGCATCCCAGATCTCCGATCTGTGGTCGGCATGGGACTCCGTCGCCAACAATCCCGGCGATCCCGGTGCGCGCTCGGTTCTGCTCCAGCAGGCAACGACGGTCGCGACGAGCATCAACGCCGCGGCCAACACGCTCCAGGGGATGAAGACCAGCGAGACCGCGCAGCTCGGCAATCTCGTCACGCAGATCAACACGACCGCGACCGCGCTCGCGCAGGTCAACGGGTCGATCAAGAGCGGCAGCCTCGCCGGTTTGAACGTCAACCAGCTCGAGGACCAGCGCGACCAGCTCGCGAACCAGCTCGCTTCGCTCACCGGCGGCACGATTCAAACCGGACCGAACGATCAAGTAACGGTGTCGCTGAACGGCACGAACCTTGTTTCGGAGAACCACGCGAGCGCGTTGACGCTCGACTCGTCCGGTCCGACCGCGGTGTTCCGCGTCGTACAGGGCGGCTTCGCGGTTTCGGTCACGTCGGGTCAGGCCGGCGCCATGCTCAACGACATCAACACCGTGATTCCGGGCTTCATGACCCAGCTCGACGGTGTCGCGACAACGTTGCGCGATCAGGTCAACAACGTCGTCAGCCCGATTTCGGGAACGCTCACGCCGGCCGCGCAAGATCAGAGCGCCGCGGGAACGCTGCAGTTCTCACTCGAGCTCGACGGCGCCGCGCCCACGACCGTTTCGATCACCGGCGCCGACTGGTCGGGCGCCGGTGGCGCGGCCGCACTCCAAACCGCGTTGCAGACCGCGATCAACACCGCGATCGGCGCGGGCAATGCAACCGCCACCGTGACGACCAACACCGACGGATCACTTTCCGTGGGTATCGCGCCTACTGCGACTCACGCGCTGCAGGTGCAGGCGAGCGGAGCCAACACTGGGTTCGCGACCTTGCTGGGCGGCACCCCGGTCGGCAGCGACGGAATCGGTGGTCGCGCCTTCTTTTCCGGCACCAATGCGCTGACGCTCGGGCTCTCCGCACTCGTCTCCGGCAACCCGGCCGCAGTTACCACCGGAGTGGCGGGCAAGGGTCCGCTCGACGCCAGCATCGCGATCCAACTCGGCGACATGTCGTCGTCGACGACCGGAACCGACACCGCGTACAACACGATGATCGTGCAACTCGGTGTCGCCGCCAAAGACGTGCAGACCCGGGAAAACATCCAATCTCAGTCAGTACAGAGCCTCGATGCGGCTCGGACCTCTCAAGCCGGGGTCAACACCGACGAAGAGATGACGAACATGGTCGAGTACCAGAAGGCCTACGAAGCCTCGGCCAAGTTCATCAGCTCCATCGACGAGATGCTGACCAGCATCATCAACATGGTCGGAAACTGATGACGAACACCTGATCGCGAGCACCAGCCTCCGAAGGCCGAACGATGATCGGCCGCATCGCAGACCAGTCGCTCGCGCAGAGCTCGATTCAGAATTTGCAAGGGAATCTGGCCCTCATCGCGGATCTCCAGAACCAGGCGTCGACCGGCAAGAAGCTGAACAAGCCGTCGGACTCGCCGGTTGGTATCGGGGAGTCGCTCTCGATCCGCTCGTCGCTGAGTCGCAACACGCAACTTTCCACGAACATCGACGACGCCGAAGGCTGGCTCGGTACCGCGGGCTCGACGCTCGGTTCGGTAGGAACGCAACTCCAAACGATCAACTCGCTCGTGTTGCAGGCCGCGAACGCCGGGACCGATCAGAACGGTCGCAATGCAATCGCGAACCAGATCGATCAGCTTCGGCAGAGCATTCTCGGTCTCGCGAACACGCAGTACGGCAACCGGCCGTTGTTCGGCGGCACCGCGTCCGGGAACGTCGCCTACGACGCGTCAGGGAACTACGTCGGGACGGCGGCGCCAATTGAGCGAACCGTCGCGCCCGGCGTGCAAGTGCAGGTCAACGTCGATGGCGACACCGTGTTCGGTCCGCCCGGCAACAGCTTGTTCACCACGCTCGCGCAGATCTCCGACGCGGTCCGCGCCGGAACGTCGCTGAACGCGTTGGGAACGCAGCTGAAGACGCAGACCCAGAACGTCTTGACCCAACAGGCCTTGACCGGTGCGACCTACGCCCGGATCGAGACGATCAAGAACCAGAACACAACCAACGCATCGACGATGCAACAGAACCTCTCCAACGTCGAGGACGTCGATCTGCCCCAGGTCCTGATGAACCTGCAGGCCCAGGAGACGACGTACCAATCGGCGCTCGCCGCGGCAGCGAAGGCCATCCAGCCCTCGCTCGCCGCCTTCTTGCAGTAGGTGTCCATGCTCGAGACGGATGCACAGACCGACTTCGTGGAGATCCGGTTCGCCGCCGGCCTCCCGGGCTTTCCGCACGTCCACGTCTTCTCGCTGAAGCCGTGGGGCCCGCCGGGCAGCCCGTACCTCCTGCTGACATCCGTCGACGACTCCGACGTGGGTTTCGTCGTGGTGCCGCCGTGGGTCTTCTACCCCGAGTACGAGTTCGACCTCGACGACTCGACCGCCGAACGATTGGGTCTCTCCGTTGCCGAGGACGCGATCGTGCTCGCGGTTGTGACATTGCGCGATCGCCCCGACGAGGCGACGCTCAACTTGCTCGGACCGATCGTCGTGAACCGTCACACGCACGAGGCCGCTCAGGTCGTGTTGCCGACGACGAGTCACAGCGTGCGCGCACCGCTCGCGTTCGCGGGCTGATTTTCTCGCTGGATCTCACGCTGGATCTCGCTGCGCGGGCGGATCGCGCGGCTTGTGATCCCGCGCCGCGCGTTCGCGGAAGCGAAGCGCGCGCGAGTACCGAGGCTCCGCGCGTATGGGACGTGAAACCCGTATGCTCGGTTTTCGGCCTCCACGGCGGCCCCACGGAGGGAGGACCCCGTGCTCGTGCTTACGCGACGTGCCAACCAGAGCATCATGATCGGTCACGAGATCGTCGTGACCGTGCTCGAGGTGCGCGGTGATCAGGTACGTCTGGGTATCAAGGCGCCCCGGTCGATCGACGTGCACCGCGAAGAGATCTTCGCCCAGTTGCAGCAAGCGAACCGCGACGCCGTTCGCTCGTCGACCGAAGGGCTCGAAGACCTGCCCCGCGGCGCCGAAGAGCACCACGGCAGCCCGCGCGGGAAGTAGCGAGAATCAGCGTCGAGCCGAGATCACGTCGACCCGCTGAGGGTCGCGCAGAGATCGGCGAACGTGTCGACGTAGCGGTCGATGTCGGCGTCGGTGTGCTGCACCGAAAGCGTCCACTGCTCCTCGTCGCCCGGCGTCATGAACAACCCGCGGTTGACCATCCACGGGTACGACGCCGTGTAGAGATCGGTGTTCGTTTCGAGGAAGTCTCGGTAGTTGCGGAGCGGCTCCGGCCGGTACGACACGCAGCCCTTCGCGCCGAGATCCACCGTGTGGGCCGGGATGCCGTTGGCGTCGAGCGCGGCCTTGCAACCTTGGGCGAGGCGGGTGCCGAGGTGGCCGAGGTGCACGTACGCATCGGGCGTGAGCACTTCGGTGAGCGCCGCGAGACCGGCCGCGCACACCAGCGGGTTGGCGTTGAACGTGCCCTGATGCGCGGCGCCGCGGGCGATCACTTCCATCACGTCGCCCCGGCCGCCGAACGCGGCCGCGGGAGTGCCGCCGCCGATGGCCTTGGCGAAGCACGCGAGGTCGGGCTGCACGCCGTAGCGCTCGATCGCGCCGCCGGCCGCGATCGTCGCGCCGGATTTCACCTCGTCGAAGATGAGCAACGCGCCGTGCTTGTGCAGGAGATCGAGCAGGCCCTGCAGATAGCCGGGATCGGGAACCGCGATGCCGATGTTCATCATCACCGGTTCGATGATCAGGCACGCGATCTCGTCGCCGCGCTCGTCGAGCAGCTTCGAGAGCACTTCGAGATCGTTGAACGGAACCGCGTGCGTGTGGCCGCGGAGGTACTTCGGGATTCCGAGTGACGTCGGTTCCGACGCGGGTTGCTCGCGTCCGCCCATCAGGTCGGCGTTCGGGACGACGGAGAACATCACCGCGTCGTGATGACCGTGATACGAGCCTTCGATCTTCACGATGTCGTCGCGACCGGTCGCGGCGCGCGCGATACGGATCGCGCTCATCGTCGCTTCGGTGCCCGAGTTCGCAAAACGGACCTGATCGAGGTTGAACCGCCGGCACAGCTCCTCGGCGAAGAGCACGGTGTCTTCGGTGGGAACCGCGAAGTGCGAGCCGGTTCGGATCGCGCGTTCGATCGCCTCGATGATCTTCGGGTGGGCATGGCCGACGACCATCGAGCCGAAGCCGCCGTGGGTGTCGACGTACTCGTGACCGTCGACGTCGGTCACGTACGCGCCGTGTCCTTCGCGCAGGTAGATCGGGTAGGGGTCGCCGATCTGGAACGACGAGGCGACGCCGAGCGGCATCGAACGCAAGGCCCGTTCGAACAGCGCGTGCGAAACCGGAGTGGAATCGGTGAGTCGGCCCTGCTCGATCTCGGCGATCTCGCGGGCCTTGACACTCAGGGGGTCGTTCTCGCCGGTCGTCACAGCTTCACCATCACGTGTTTGATCTCGGTGTACGCCTCGATGGCGTAGATGGACATGTCCTTGCCGTAGCCCGACTGCTTGAAGCCGCCGTGGGGGAACTCCGACACGAGCGGAATGTGGTCGTTGACCCACACCGTGCCGAACTGGAGGTCCTTGGCCATTCGCATCGCGCGCCCGACGTCACTCGTCCAGACGCTCGCCGCGAGGCCGTACTTCACGTCGTTCGCCCATGTGAGCGCCTGCGCCTCGTCGGAGAAGCGCTGCACCGTGATCACCGGCCCGAACACTTCCTTCTGCACGATCTCGGAGTCTTGGGCCGGGTTCACGACGACCGACGGTTCGTAGAAGAAGCCGTTCCCTTCGCGTACGTGGCCACCGGTCGTGACCTCGGCGCCGGCTTCGCGTGCACGGTCGACCATGCCGCGTACCCGAGCGAGTTGCTCGCCCGAGACGACCGGTCCCCATCGCGGTGTCGGCGTCGAGCGGGTTGCCGGTCTTCACACCGGCCGCCGACTCGGTCAGCTGCCCGACGACGCCGTCGAACACGCCCGGCCCTGCGATGACGCGGCACGGCGCGGTGCAGTCTTGGCCGGAGTTGTAGTAGCCCGTCTCGGTGAGCGTCGCGACGACGGCTTCGATGTCGGCGTCGTCGAACACGATCACCGGCGCCTTGCCGCCGAGCTCGAGGTGCACGCGTTTCAGCGAATCGGATGCGGCCCGCGCGATCGCCATGCCGGTCGCGACGTCGCCGGTGAGCGAGACCATCGCGACATCGGGATGCTTCACCAGCGACGCGCCCGTGTGCTCGCCGTCACCGGTCACGACGTTGAGCACGCCCGGGAGGCAGGATGTCGGCGGTGATCTCGGCCAGGCGCAACGCGCTCAGGGGCGTGAGCTCCGACGGCTTCAGCACGACGGTGTTGCCCGCCGCGAGCGCGGGGCCGACCTTCCACGTCGCCATGTTGAGCGGGTAGTTCCACGGCGCGATCGAACGCGACCACGCCGATCGGGTCACGGCGCATGAACGAGGTGTGGCCTTCCATGTACTCGCCGGACGCGCGCCCGTCGAGGAAGCGCGCGCCCGGCCGCGAAGAAGCGCCAGTTGTCGACGGTGAGGTCCATCTCGAAGTCGATGATGGAAAGCGGTTTGCCGACGTTGCGGACCTCGAGATCCTGGAGTGTCGGCAGGTCGGCTTCGATGGCGTCGGCGACCTTGCTCAGCATCTCGAACCGCTGGCGGGGAGTGGTGCCCGACCAGGCCTCGAACGCGGCCGCGGCCGCGGCCACCGCGTCATTCACATCGGCGGAATCACTGGAAGCCACTTCGTCGAGCTCAGCGCCGGTCGCGGGGTCGATGACCCGGTCGGTGGCTCCGCTGCGGGCCGGCTTCCAGGCCCCTCCGATGAAGTTGTCTCGTGCCATCTCCTGGTCTCCGCATCGTGGGTTCAGGCGCTTCGCATCTTCAGGTCGAGTTGCCAAGTGTCGAAACACCCTATGAGGCGCGGGACCGCTTCGCCCTCCCCGGGGGGCGGCAACAGACCCAACGGGTTGGGGCTACGTGACGCAGGTATGACGCGCTCCTCGACGACGAACGAGTCGCCCGTGGCCGATGCCGACCTGCGTCTCATCGCGGAGTCGATTCCGCACATCGTCTGGATGGCCGACGCCGATGGGGCAACCGACTACCTCAATCGCCAGGGCACGACCTACACCGGGCTCGCGCCCGAAGCGAACTTCGGTTGGGATTGGGTCTCGCTGGTTCATCCCGAAGACGCCGACCGGGGCCGGCGCGCGTGGGAGTACGCGACGCAGACCCAAACCGCCCTTCGGCTCGACTACCGGATCCGTCGCTTCGACGGCGAGTACCGCTGGCATGCATTTCGCAGTCTTCCGATTCGCGACGAGCACGGCGTCGTGGTGCGTTGGATCGGAACCGCGACCGACATCGACGACGATCGCCGGTCGAGCTTCGCCCGCCGCATCGCCGATCGCGAGTCGGCCGAGGCGTTGACCCTGCTCGAAACGGTGATCTCGACGGCACCGTTCGGGTTCGGGTTCGTAGACCGTGATTTCCGGATGCTGCGCATCAACGAGACACTCGCGGCCGTCAACGGGACGACCGTTGCCGATCACCTCGGCCGGCGCGTGGCCGAGATCGCGCCCGCCCATTGGCCGCAGCTCGAGCCGCTGTACCGGCATGTGCTCGACCACGACGAAGCAGTGCTCGACATTCCCGTTTCCAACTCGCCCGACCGCCCGGGCCGCGGCGGCACTGGTTGACCAGCCTGTACCCGGTCTCGTTGAACGGCGAGGTCATCGGGATCGGCGTCGTCCTGGTCGACGTCACCGAACGCAAGACGGCCGAGGACGCGCTCCGATTCGAGACGGAGCTGCTCGACGCGGTCGGGCAGGCAATCGTCGCGATCGACACGTCCGGCACGGTTGTCTATTGGAACCGCGCCGCAGAAGACATGTTCGGCTCCTCGGAGCGCCACGCCGTCGGCCGGAATCTCGCCGATCTCATTCGGTTGGAGAAACCAATCGAGGAGGTGCGCGCGATCTTCGCCGTATGGCTCCGAGGCGAACATTGGGCCGGCGACGTGACGGTGGCCCGCGCCGATGGTGTGCGAGTCCCGATGTACGTCAGCACCACGCCCTTCTTCGGCCCGGACGGAGAACTGGTCGCGACCATCGGTGTGTGCATCGACGTGACGGAGCGCGAGCTCGCACGGCGCGAGCTCGAGGCGAGCCAGTCAAGACTCGCGGAGGCGCAGCGAATCGCGCACGTCGGGAGCTTCGAGCTCGATCGCATGACGTGGGAGATGACGTGGTCGGAGGAGCTCTACCGCGTGCTCGGCGTCGACCCCGCGCTCGAACCCACGACCGACCTGATGGTGTCGACGGTGCATCACGAGGATCTCGCCCGCGTGATCAAGGTGTGGACGGAGGCGATGCAAGGCGGAGCGGCGTTCGACGCCGTCTATCGGATCGTCCGTGCCGATTCGTCGGAGCGCACCGTTCGCACGCGGGTGATCGCCGATTTCGGAGCCGACGGTGCGATCGTCCGGCTGCTCGGCACGATCATGGACGAGACCGATCGGTTCGAAGCCGAACGTGATCGTCGCGACGCCGAGACCCGGTTCGAGATCGGCTTCGAGCAGTCGGCCATCGGCGCGGTCATCGCCGATGTCGAGGGATTGGCGGTACGTGTCAACGCGGCCGCATGCGCGTTGCTCGGGCGCCCGAAGGAATTGCTGCTCGGGCGCACGTGGAACGCCTACATACCCAGTGACGAAGTACCGGTCAGCGGCTTCGTGAGGAAGCGGGTGCACTTCCGGCCACGACAATTACTCCGACGAGCGCCGGTTCGTTCGTCCCGACGGCAGCGTCGTGTGGGCGTCGTGTCACGTCAGCCTCGTGCGCGACGAGACCGGAGAGCCCCAATACTTCTTCTCGCAACTCCAGGACATCACCGAACGCAAGGCGATGGAGGAGGAGCTCGCGCATCAGGCGCTGCACGACTCCCTTACGGGGCTCCCCAACCGGTCGTTGCTCACCGATCGCCTGTTGCAGGGCTTGGCGTCGTCGCGGCGCCGCAACTCGCAAGCCGGTGTGATCTTCATCGACATCGATCGGCTGAAGGACGTCAACGATTCGCTGGGCCATTCCGCCGGCGACGAGCTGTTGCGCATCGTCGCCGATCGGATCTCGCAGGCCATCCGGCCCGGCGACACCGCGGCCCGGCTCGGTGGCGACGAGTTCGTCGTGGTGTGCGACGACGTGACTGCCGATCGAGACGGAGGTCATCGCGGTCGCGCATCCTCGAGTCGCTCGGCCTGCCCTGCATGAGCGGCGGCGAGGAGATGCGAGTAACTGCCAGCATCGGCATCGCGATGGCCGACGCCGACTCCACGCCGGAGGTCCTGCTGCGCGACTCCGACGCCGCGATGTACCGCGCCAAGGAACTGGGTCGGGGCCGAATCGAGTTCTTCGACGAGGCATTGCGCTCGCGTGGCGAGCGCCGGATGTCGACGACCTCCTCGTTGCAGCGCGCGCTCGAACGCGAAGAGTTCCAAGTTGAGTACCAGCCGATCATCGATCTGCAGACCGGGAGGATGGTCAGCGCCGAGGCGCTCTTGCGGTGGGAGCATCCCGAACGCGGCCTCGTGCCTCCGCACGAATTCATCCCGCTCGCGGAGGAGACCGGACTCATCGTGCCGATCGGCGCCTGGGTGCTCGACCGTGCATGCCGGCAGCTCGCGCGCTGGCAGCGCATCGACCGCTCGATGACCGTCGCCGTGAACCTCTCGACGCGTCAGCTCCTCGATCCTGCGATCGCGGCGCGACTCGCGGCGGTGTTGTTGCAGAGCGGCGCCCGGGCGAAAGGTCTCTGTCTCGAGCTGACCGAGAGCGTGTTCATGGAAGACGTCGACTTCTTCGGGAACGTGCTCGCCCGGCTCAAACGGTCGGGCGTGCGGCTGACGATCGACGACTTCGGAACCGGTTACTCGTCGCTCAGCTATCTCAAGCGGTTCCCGCTCGACGCGGTGAAGGTCGACCGCGCGTTCGTCGACGGTCTCGGTACCGATCCGCACGACTCGGCACTCGTCGCCGCGATCGTCGCGATGGCGGCCGCGCTCGATCTCGAGGTCACCGCCGAGGGCGTGGAAACCCAGGATCAGCTCGCACACCTGAAGCGGTTGGGTTGCCGCCGGGTGCAGGGTTTTCATCTGGCCCGGTCGATGTCGGCCGACGCGATCACCGAGTTGGTCGTCGATGCGCGGTGCTGGCCCGTCGACTGAACGATCATTCGGTGTGATTGGGCATGTCGGCGTGGTCGAGCATGTGAGCGTGATCGAGCCGGGACGGATCGTGGTGCTCAACGGCACGTCGAGCTCGGGCAAGACGTCGATCGCCGACGCGTTCCAGGAGTTGCGCGGCGCAGGCGGGTGAGCTCTGGATCGTGGTCGCGCTCGACGATTTCATCGGGAAAGTGCCGGCCCGCTGGGTCGAGGTCGGGCCATTGGGCCGGCTCGCTCGCGCGTGACGGCGTGCAATTGGTGCGTGACGGCGACCGCGCCAACTTCCACATTGGCGATCAGGCGAAACGACTGATGCGCGCGTACCGCCGATCAGTACGCGAGACCGCGCTCGCCGGGAATCAACGTGATCGTCGACGAGGTGTCGCTCCAGGAGCCCGAGTGGCTCGATTGGTGCGAGGCGCTCGACGGTCTCGGCGCGATGTGGGTCGCGGTTCACTGCGACGTCGAGGTCGCGTCGCAACGCGAAGCGGCTCGGGGCGACCGCGAGCTTGGCCTGGTTCGGGGTCAGGCCGACGTCGTGCACCGTTATCCGGTGTACGCACTCGAGCTCGACACGACTGCGACACCGTCGAGGAGGTCGTCGGCCGGCTCGACGAGTTCGTCGGGAAGTTAGAGCCCCGCGATTCGTGACTCGATACGACGATCGGGCACGAGCCACATCAGCGCGACGAGCACATACAGCGACAACGCGACCCACCGGTTCACGAATGCGAGCGGAATCGCCACCGCGCAGATGACGGGAGAGATCTTGCCCTTCATGTCTCGTCCCAGTGCATCGGCGAGTGCGGTGTCGTCACCTTGCGCGGCGATGATCGTGGTCTTGAGCACGTAGTAGGCGATGCCGGCCATGAACAGCACGACGCCGTACGCGGCAGTAGGTAGTCTCCGCGAAATGGTTCTCGCCCATCCAGCCGGTGAAGAACGGGAAGAGCGAAAGCCAAAACAGGAGATGAAGGTTCGCCCACAGCACGGCACCGTTCACTCGCCGCGTGGCCATGAACATGTGATGGTGGTTGTTCCAGTAGATGCCGAGGAACACGAAGCTCAGCACGTAGGTGAGAAACACGGGCACGAGATCTTTCAATGCCGACACGTGCGCGCTGTCGGGATGGCCGTGCGGGATCTTCAGCTCCAGCACCATGATCGTGATCAGGATCGCGATCACACCGTCGCTGAATGCCTGAACCCGATCCTTCTCCACGACTCGACACTAGGTCGCGACAGTCTTTTCCCGGTTGATGACTCGCGCCGCATGAATAGTGAGTCCGGCACTCGCAAGAAATCCGAAGACGTACACCCACGATTGCCCGCCCGCCGCGATCGCGGTGACAAGCAATGCACAGGTTGACTCGCCGATGCTCGTCGGCGATCGGTGCCGCGCCAAACTTCTACATGTATGGGTATCGGCTATCGCTGCGATTCGTCGGGTTGCACATTCATCGTCTGGGACGGTGATGTGACGCCCGAGCAATGGGCGGAGCACATCGCGCGCCTGGCCGCGGATCCCGAGTTTCCTCCGGGGCCGCTCATGCTCGCCGACATCAGCACCTCGGGCGGCGCTCCGAGCATCGAGCCCGCAGACATCGAGGCGATGGCGGCGCGCTGGAGTGCCGCGGCCACCGAGCTCGGGAAGATGCAGTGGGCGATCGTCCCCAACGAGGCGTGGGAGAAGGCCCGCCATTTTGAAAAGGCGCTCGCGGCCGCCGGCGTTCCGCACGATGGTGTTCAACGAACCGTGGTCGGCGTGCAGTTGGCTCGGCGTCGACCCCGATCATGGCCGCTCGATCATCTCGGAGATCCGCGCCGGCCTCCGCACGTGATCGCGCGCGCTCTCTCCGTGCGGTCGGCTACTGCAGGTAGCGGCCGAAGAAGTCCCAGATCAACTTCCACCCGTCGCGCGCCGCGTCGAGGCGGTAGTTGGGGCGATCGACGGAGAAGAACGCATGGCCGGCGTTCTCGAAGGTGTGGAACTCGTAGGTCTTGCCGTTCGCGCGCAACGCTTCCTCGATCACCGCCGTCTGCTCGGGTGACGGATTGCCGTCTTCTACGCCGAACAATCCGAGCAGCGGGCAGCGCAGGTCGGGCGTCCGGTCGACGGGCGAGATCGGGCGGGCGGGCGTGAGATCTTCCGGGCGTGGCGACGACGCGTCCGCCGTAGCAGTCGACCGCGGCGTCGAAGTCGACGCTGCACGCAACCACGTACGCCTGGCGGCCGCCGGAGCAATACCCGATCACGCCGACCCGCCCGTTCGATTCGGCCTCGTCGGGTGAACGACGCCGCGCAACCAGTCGGCGGCACCCTGCACGTCGCCGATGCACTGGTCGTCGGGAACTCCACCCGCTTCGATCGCGGCCGCCGGCGGCGTCGGTCGCTTTGGCGCCCGGTGCATACCGGTAGTGGAGGTTGGGGCACAGCGCCGCGTATCCGTAGGTCGCGAACGTGCGCACGATCTCCTTGGTCGAACGGTCGTAGCCGGGCATGTGATGGATCACGACGACACCCGGATGCGGTCCCGGCGTGGTCGGCGTCGCGAAGTACGCCTCGATCTCGTCGCCGCCGAAACCGGTGATGGTGACCGACTCGGCCTTCATCGGAGTGTCCATCTAGCTCGTCTCCCTCTGCACCAACGGAACGACCTCCGTCATGAAGTGCTCGATCGTCTCCGGCGTCCCGAAGTCGGAGAACTGCAGTACGAAACCCTCGACGCCCCGGTTCACCTCCGCCGCGATCTCCTGTGCGACTTCGGTCGCGGTCCCTGCGATCACGCCGCCCCAGGTGCCGAAACGACGGTGCGCGGTTGCGATCACGTCGTCACGCGATGCCGCGTCGAGCGCGAGGCCGATCGGGTGCTGGGTCGAGATCGCGCGCGTTGCCGGCGAGCGGCCGGAGCTCGTCGATGCGGTCGAGCGCGTAGCCCGGGCAGTTCCACCAGTCGGCGAACTGCTCTACGAGCGGCATCGTGAGCTTGGGTCCGCCGCCACCGATGTGCACGGGAACGCGCGACTGCACCGGAACCGGCCGGCCGATCGCGCGCTTCAGCGTGTAGTGCGCGCCGGCGTAGTCGAACATCTCGCCCGCGAACATGAGGTCGAGGATCTCGAGCGTCTCCCGGAGCTTCGCGGCGCGCACCGCGGGCGGTTCCGGCCCGAACCCGTAGGTCTCGAGCTCGTCGGGCACCGAGCCCCAACCGATACCCAGCTCGAGCCGGCCGCCGGAGATCACGTCGAACGTCGCGGCCATCTTCGCGAGCAGCACCGGGTGGCGGAACGGATCGCACAACACGAGATGGCCGATGCGGATCGTCGAGGTGCGCGCCGCGAGCGCGGTCGCGACCGTCCACCCTTCGAAGGTGTCGACTTCGGGTGCGCGCGGCGCGGCGAAGTGATCCATGAGCCACACCGAGTCGAAGCCGGCCGCTTCCGCTACGAGCGTGCGTTCGAGGATGCGGTCGAACGACATGCGCAGCTGCGGCAGATAGATGCCAAACCACGCTTCCCGTATTTGGGTTTCGCTCATCGAGCCCGAAGCTAGCGTCTCTCCCTTATGGATCTCCGGGGTGCGGGCGCGATCGTGACCGGCGGCGCGAGTGGCATCGGCGCGGCGACGGTCAGCCAGTTGCAACAGGCCGGGGCGCGGGTCGCGGTGCTCGACCGGCACGACGCGCCCGCGGCCGACGCGTCGTTTCCGTGCGATGTCGGCGATGAGACCCAGCTCGTCGCGAGTGTCCAGGCCGCGGTCGAGTTCCTCCCGTCGATCGACGTCGCGATCGTCAACGCGGGCATCGGCGGGATGAGCCCGATCCTCGGCATGACCACCGACGAGTGGGATCGCGTGATGCGCGTGAATCTCCGCGGCGGCTTCATGACGCTGCGCGAGTGCGCGCGGGCGATGGTCGAACAGGAACGACCGGGCGCGATCGTCGCGATCACGAGCGTGTCCGGGTTCCTCACCGACCGATCGATGGCGCACTACTCCGTGTCGAAGGCGGGGCTCGCGGCGCTGGTGCGAGTCGCGGCCCGGGAGCTCGGACCCCACGGCATACGGGTGAATGGCGTCGCGCCGGGAACCACCGACACGCCGATGTTCGCGGCGACCGATCAGATGCAGGGGTACCGCGAGCGGGTCGCGGGCCGGGCTGCGCTGGGCCGAATCGGGTCCGCCGACGAAGTCGCCCAGGCGGTTGTGGCCGTGTGCGGGCTCGATTGGGTCACCGGCCAGATCGTCGCGGCCGATGGCGGCGTGTCGTTGGCCAGCCCGATCGACCCCATGGACTCGCTCTCATGAGATTCGGTTCGTGACCATCGAGGCGGTCGTCTTCGATTTCGACGGTTTGATGCTCGACACCGAGGTGCCGGTGTACGCCGCCTGGTGCGCCGCGTTCGAGTCGTACGGCGCGACGCCGCCGACGCTCGAAGAGTGGGGCGTCATCATCGGCACCGACTCCGATGATCAGGAGCTCCTCGACCTGCTGCATGCCCGCGCCGCCCGTCCGGTCGACCTCGACGAGATGCACGCCGAACGCCGCGCCCACCGAGACGCGCTGCTCGCGGCCGAGGACGTGCTGCCGGGTGTCACGACCTGGATCGCCGACGCCACCGCCGCCGGTTTCGGCATCGCGATCGCGTCGAGCTCTCCCGACGACTGGGTGCTCGGGCATCTCGACCGGCTGGGTTTGCGTGGCCACTTCGAGCACGTGATGTGTGCGGGCGAGCTGCGCGCAGGCAAGCCCGCGCCCGATACCTATCTCGCCGCGTGCGCGGCGCTCGGGGTCAATGTCGATCGCGCGCTCGCGGTCGAAGATTCGGCGAACGGCGTCGCCGCCGCGAAGACCGCGGGCCTGTGGTGTGTCGTGGTCCCGAACGCAATGACGCGATCACTCGACCTGTCGGCCGCCGACCTGCGCCTCGGCTCCCTCGCCGATTGTTCACTCCACGACGCAATCGCACGCCTCGGCGCGCGGTCGTGAGCGACCAGAGCTAACAGCGGCCACCCCAGGGCGCGTTGCCCTGCCACTGGTAGAGCGCCCATGCCATCTCGTCCTGGTCGTACTCCGACGCGGCCGATGGCAACACGCCCACCAGATCGAGCCGGCCCGCGTGGCTGGATGTCACGTCCCAGGTCGTGGGGGCGAACTGGTAGGCGCCGTAGTAGCCGCTCGCGCTGACGACGGTGTAGTCGCCCGCGCTCTCTCGGGTGCGGGTGCAGACCAGGAACGGGTCGTTGTGGTGCGGGCTGACCCGACCCGAGCTGGGCGGCGGCGTGACGGTGACCGGGGCGGTGGTCTCGACCGGCGTCGTCGGCGCCGGAGTGGCCGTCGCGGTTGCGCTCACTGCTCGAGTCACTGCTCGAGTGGAGCGCCGATGCGACCCGGGTGCGTCCGATCTCGGCCGCGAGCACGGTGCGATTGGCCGCGCGTCGTGGAGCGGAGCTGGAGGGTCGCGAGCTGGGCGTCGAGTGTCTTGCGCCGCGAGTCGAGCTCGTGCAGCGTCTTGGTGAGATCGGAGCGGGCATGGCTGAGGTCGTCGCGGCGGGCGGTGAGGTCGGCCACCGACGAGCTCAACTCGTCGATCGAGTGCTGGCTCTCGGCGTCGGCCTGCCCGATCGAGCGCGGCCCGGCGGCCGATCTCCAGGGGATCGTTGCCGAACGGCATGGTGCCGAGCCCCTGGGTGCTGTCCTCGTAGATCTGCACCGCGCGCTGGTCGGCGATCTTGCGGATTCGGTCGACGCGGTGCTCCTCGTCGGAGAGGGTCTTGGAGAGCAACTCGATCTGGTTGTCGAGATTGGCGGAGTGGGCCTGCGCCGCGAACCATTGGTTGGCCGTCGCGTCGATCGAGCTGCGGAGGCTCGAGAGCGACGACTCCTGCGCCGACGCCATCGCGGGCACGCCGGCGAGCGCGAGCGCGATGACGGACGCGAGCGCGGTGGCTCGAGTGAGTGATGTCGTTCGCGACAGCGCGATGGCAATGCGGTGCTTAGCTACGCGGTGCTCCGCCGCACCTGCGCTGCCTCCGACACGACCTGGGAGGGGCCGGGGCATGCGCGAAGGACGCTAAGTGAATCCCCCCCGTGTAAGCGAGTCTTGATCTCACGCAGTGTGGCGATCGTTGGACGAAATGCGAGAACCCGCAGATGAGCCGCATATTGAGCGGGCCAAAGAAATTTCCGCCCCGTGGGTCAGATGTCCGGTGCGCGGCAATCACGCGATGGTCGCGCCGCCCTCTACTGCCAGTGTCGACCCCGTCAGATGTCGTGCATCATCGCTCAAGAGAAATACCGCGACGTCGCCGATGTCTTCGGGTTGCGCGTAACGACCGAGCGGCACCGTGCGACGCGCGCGTTGTTGCGCTTCTTCGCTCGCGAACACACCGCCGGTCATCGGTGTGTCGACACCGCCGGGACAAACGCAGTTCGCCGCGCACGCCGTGCGGTCCGTACTGCACCGCGAGCAAACGCGTGCAGCGCGTCGACGCCACCTTTGCTCGCGCTGTAACCCGCGCCTTGGCCGTGACCGCGAATCGCCGCGGTCGACGCGATCGTGACGATCGCGCCACCGCCGTCCATCAGTTGCGGAAGCGCGTGTTTGATCACTGCGAACGTGCCGATCAAGTTCACGCTGAGTACCACCATGAAGTCTTCGACCGATACTTCGTGGGCAAGCCGGAGATCGGGTCCGTGGAAAATGCCCGCCGCGGTAACGACGCCGGCGACACGACCGAGGTCCGTATTCACCGCGTGCCACGGTCGCCGCGACCGACGCGTCGTCGGCGACGTCGCACGCATACGCGCTCGGCGTTCCCACCGGCGGCGCGGATCATGGCGACGGTCTCCTCGGCGTTCTGCGCGTGGCGGTCGAGCACACCCACCGCCGCGCCTTCGCGGGCCCGCGGAGTGCCGTCGCCCGACCGATTCCGCTCCCGCCGCCGGTGACGATCACCGTCTGACCAGCCAATTTTCCTGTGCCGTCGCTCATGGCAGCGGAGCGTACGAGGCCCTTAGGGTGACACGCATGTCACACACCATCGGGAACGAGGGGTCCGGCGAACACGGAAGCGGCCGGGATGCACGCGGTCGACGGCAAGGTCGTCATCATCACCGGGTCGGGCAAGGGGATCGGGAAGGGCATGGCGCTGCACCTCGGGAAGGGCGGGGCGCAGATCGTGGTGGCCGAGTGGAAGGAAGCGCTCATGGCGCAGACCTGCGCCGAGCTCGACCAGTTGGGCATCACGAATCACGGCGTCGTCTGCGACATCCAACAGCGCGATCAGATCGACGCGATGGTGGCGCAGACGATCGAGCGATTCGGCCGCGTCGACGGGTTGATCAACAACGCGCAAACGTTTCGTCCGCTCTCACCGATCGCGGACGTGAGTGAAGACGACGTCGACGTGTTCTACGACTCGGGCGTGAAGGGAACGCTTGTGGGCGATGCAAGCGGTCTACCCGCACATCCGCGCGCAGGGATGGGGTCGCATCGTCAACTTCGCGTCGTCGATGGGCATTACCGGTGGTGCCGGGTTCGCCGCGTACAACGCGTCGAAGGAAGCGATCCGCGCACTCACGCGCACCGCGCGCGCGAGTGGGCGATCGACGGCATCGTCGTGAACGCGATCGCGCCCGCGGCCGCGACGCATCACGGAGACGCGGGCAAGGTGAGTGAGGGCTATCGCATCTTCATCGAGAACTGTCCGATGAAGCGCCAAGGTGATCCGGAGCTCGACATCGGTCCGCTGGCCTGGTTCCTGTGCTCCGACGCGTGTCGCTATCTGACCGGTCACACGTTCATGGCCGACGGCGGCGCGTTCATGTGGGCGTGAACGAACCCTCGAACGCGCCGATCGGTGGCGCGGTGGCGCTGGCGGCCGAGGGATTTCGGTTCGTCGTTCCCGTCGAACCGAGGGCCGACGACTTCGACGCGCAAGGCCACCTCAACAATGCGTCGACCGTGCGGCTGTTCAACGATCTCCGCGGCGCGTACGTGCGCAACGAGGTAGGCGACGGATTCATCGAGATGCTCCGACGCGATCGACTCGTTGTCGCGGCCCGCGAAGTGCACGTGCTCTACGAGTCGGAGGGGCTCCCGGGCGAGCAGTTCGTCGGGGCCATGCGCTACCTGCGGCGCGAGGGGAAGGCGGCGGTGTTGGAGCAGCGTCTGGTCGAGGCGACGAACGGGCGGGGCGTGGCCCGGGCCTGGGTCGTGCAGCTCCTCGTGCAGGACGGCAAGGTCATCGAGTGGCCCGACGTCTATTTCTCCCGGGTCGCCGACACAGAGGGTCGCCCGATCCCGATCGGACCCCGCCGGTCGCCCGAGGAGTGGGGCCCGCCGCCTCTCGTAAACTGGCACCGATTTAGACGCCGAGCATCCGTCAGCATGGCGCCCAGTGCCTCGACCGCACGCGGCACGGCCACGTCGTAGCCCTCGGCGGTGATCGCGGCGCCGATCAGCTCGAGGTCGAACACGCCCGCGTAACCGGCGTCGATCACGTGCCCGAGGATCCGCGCGATCGGAACGTCGCCGTCGCCGGGTACGAGCCGTTGCGACGACGCGATGGTGCCGACCTTGAAGTCGCTCACCTGCACGAGCCGGATGCGGTCGACGCCGGCGCGGATCGTCTCCGCGAGCCCGCGTTCGGCCCAGCACACGTTCAGCTCCATGCACACACCCGTGTCGAGTCGTCACGCGAGGTCGATCGCGTCGCGCAGCGTGTGCACGAAGCCCACGTCGACGCGCAGAGAGTTCGTGTGCTCGATCGCGAACGGAACCTTGCGTTCGCGCGCGACCTGCAATACCGGCTTCAACGCGAGCTCGAGCGCGTCGGCCGCCTCTTCCCACGACAACGGCGCGAACGGACCCGTGGTGAACACCATGCACTCGGCGCCCACTGCGACCGCGGTGTCGAGCGTGTGCAGGAGCCGCTCTTGTTGCTTCGCCCACTGCGCGGGATCGGCGAGATGGAACGGTCCGAGGCCGATGAGGTTCGCGACCCGCAAACCGTGGGCAACCGCGTCGGCGACGAGCCGGGTTCCCTCGACCCATCCGAACCGCTCGAGCTTGGCGACCGACACGCCGACAGTGTCGATGTCGTGCGCGGCCCAGAACGCGAGGTCTTCGTCGAGCGCGAGACCGAACGTGGAGATCGCGCTCACGCACGCACGCGGATGCATCGTCAACGTGGTCATCCGAGAGTGCCAGTCATCCGAGGGTAAGGGCGCGGGCGTTGCTGCTGCCGCCGTCGAGTTGGAGGTTGATGCCGGTGACGAATTCCGATTCACGGCTCGCGAGATACACGGCCACGTACGCGACGTCGGCGGCGGCACCGAGCCGGGTGAGGTGCATGCCCTCGAAGCGCGCCCGCCGTTCGGGAGTGATGTCGGCATCGCGCCGATCGTTGAGCACGTAACCCGGGCTGATCGTGTTGCAACGGATGCCGGCATCGGCGTAGTCGACTGCGATCGCACGGGTCAGCCCGTTGAGCCCGGCCTTCGCGGCCACGTACGCCGCGAGCCCGCGGCTTGCGCGTTCGGCCTGGCGGCTCGACATGTTGACGATCGATCCGTGAGCCGGCGCGCTGCATGTGCGGGATCGCGGCGCGGGCGCACCACATCGGAGCCGTGAGATCGACGCGCAGGATCGCATCCCAGGCATCGGTACCGAGATCGCCGATCGCCGCGTCGGTGGCATCGCCGCCCGCCGCATTGTTCACGAGCACGGTGAGTCCCTGCATCTGATCGGCGGCCGCATCGACGAGCCCGGTGGTCGCGACCTCGTCGCCGAGATCGGCCGCGATGAACACGGAGGTGCCGCCCGCGGCCGTGATCTCCGCGACGACCGCGTCGCCGCGGGTTTGGTCGCGTCCGGTCACGACGACTGTTGCACCCTCTCTCGCGAACTCGACGGCGATCGCGCGCCCGATGCCCGACGTCGAGCCGGTAATCACCGCCTTCTCCCCAGCCAGTCGCACGAATCGACGTTACCGGCTCAACGTTTCGGGCGTCCCGTGACTTAGGGGAGCATGAGGGTCGTGGCGGAGATCGACTTCGACGAGTGGTACGCCGACCAACGGCCGCGCGTCTATCTCTCGTTGCTCGCGTTGTCGGGCGACGCCGATCTCGCGGCGGAGGCCACCGACGAAGCGTTCACGCGAGCGGTCGCGCATTGGAAGCGCGTACGCGTGATGGAGTCGCCGGGTGGGTGGACGCAACGCGTCGCGCTCAACGTGTTGCGGCGCCGATTGCGCCGGCGCCGGTTCGAGACCCGATTGCTCCCGCGCCTGGCCGGCGCCGAGCACGAAGTGATGCCGACCGGTGAGGTCTGGGACATCGTCCGCGCGCTGCCCGAGCGTCAGCGCGTCGCGGTCGTGCTGCGCTACGTCGCCGATCTCACCGAGCCCGATATCGCGATCGCGATGGGGATCGCACGCGGAACCGTTGCGTCGACACTCGCCGCGGCGCGGGAGCGGTTAGCCGGCGTACTGGCCAGTGACGGGATCGAGGAGGACGTGCGATGAACGTGTTGGAGCGGTCGGTCGAAGAGGAGTTGGCAGCGCGTTCCCGAAGGGCCGCCGGCCGATGAGCTGCGCCGGCGCGCGCATTCGCCGCGCTCGCCGCTCCGGATCGGTCGTCGCGGGTCGCGATCGTGTTCGCAGTCGTCGCGCTGGTCGCGACACGCCAGTCGCCCGCGACCCATGAGGTGCGGGTGTCCGGACCGGCGCCCACCGAATCGTCGATACCCGGGACCGTCGTCACGCCGGCGACCATCCCGCTCGCGACAGAGGCCCAGTTTCCTCCGCTCTCGAAGATGATTGCGTCGCTCACCGGGACGGTACGGAGCAACGCAGATCCCAAAGCTGTCGTCGAGAACCCGACTTCGGCCGAGATTGTGGCGACGACTGATACCAAGGCATACGCGATTTGGGGCGGTACGCGCGACGACAAGCCGATCTTCGTCGCGCAGGTAACCGGCGAGTTCGTTTGTCAGGAGTGCCAAGGGATCCGAAGGGCCGGAGACCTGCCCCGCACTGGCCGAGTGCTCCAGGTGGGATTCGACAGCACTGGCACCGCCACTGACTTCGGATTCGGCGACCAACCGGCGGATCTCTCCAAACTCGGGACCGTGTACCGACTTGACCTGACACCGCCGCTGGCAACGACTACAGAGTTTCCGCCGCTGGAGAAAATCATCAACAACGTCGCCGGCGAGGTGACAGCCAACAGCGATCCGAATGCCGTCGTGAAAGCACCCATCTCCGCCGAGATCGTCGCGACCACCGATACCCGGGCGTGGGCGATTTGGGGTGGCACGAAGACCGGCAAGCCGATCTACGTCGTCCAGGTCACCGGCGAGTTCGTATGCAACGGCTGCTCTCGGCCGGCTACCGCGACCACGGGCATTCACGGCACCGCGCTCCAAGTGTTCTTCGACGCTTCTGGTGGCGGCTTCGGCATGGGTATGTCGCCGGAACCGAAGGATTTGAGCGGACTCGGAAAGGTGTACCGACTGCCGCTCCCGTGACCCGAATTGTCATCAGAAGCAGGAACGCGGCGTCACGCGCCGCGTTCGTACATCTGATGGACTTTTGGGAGGGTGTCGGGCTACCGAGTCTCCCCGGGGAGCAGGGTAAGCACCTCTACTCCCGTCGCGGTCACGAGCAGGCTGTGCTCGAACTGCGCGGAGCGCGAGCCGTCACGCGTCGGTGCTGTCCACCCGTCGGGCCAGATGCGGCCGAGGTCCCACGAGCCTTCGTTGATCATGGGCTCGATCGTGAACGTCATACCTGGCTCGATCACCGTGTCGGCGTGCGGGTCGTAGAAGTGCGGGACCGACGGCGAGGTGTGGAACACCTCACCCACGCCGTGCCCCACGAACGCGCGCACGACGCTGAAGCCGTTCTCTTCCGCGTGCGTTTGGATCGCGCGGCCGATGTCGTAGATCCGGCCGCCGGGCTTCACCGCGTCGATGCCCTTCCACAAGCACTCGTACGTCGTAGAGACGAGATGACGGCCGATGGGGTCGACGTCGCCGACGAGGAACGTCTCGCTGCAGTCGCCATGCACACCGTGGAGATAGATGGTGACGTCGCAGTTGACGATCTCACCGTCGGAAAGCGGACGGTCGTCGGGGATCCCGTGACAGATGATTTCGTTCACCGACGTGCACAGCGACTTCGGGTAGCCCTTGTAATCGAGCGTGCTCGGGTAGCCGCCCCGTGCGATGTACGCCTCGTGACAGATCCGGTCGAGCTCGTCGGTCGTGACGCCGGCTCTGACCGCGGCGCCCACCTCGAGGAGCACTTCGCGTGCGGCGCGGCCCGCGGCGCGCATGCGATCGGGAATCTCGTCGGGCGGGACCGCCGGCATCAGCGCCGGTGCATCGGGCGCGTACGGCGGCCGCGGAATGTCGGCCGGGACCGACCGGTGCGGCGAGAGTCGCCCCGCGCGCACGGGCGTGCGTCGCGGCGCGTCGGTCGCAACGGCACCTTCGGCATGACTCGTTCCGGATCGGCGCGCGGCCGCACTGCGTCGCCGAGCCAGCTTCTCGCGCTCTTGTCGCTTTCCCACACCTGTATTCTGCCCGCTCCTCGATCACCAGCGGTCACTCGCCAAAATGCTTCCACCGAGAGCCGGTTCCACCTAGAGGAGGTGCGGTGCGTCAGTCATGGCTCAGCCCGCTCGCAGTCACTCGTACCGCGGGCGCCAAAGGCCGGGGAGTCTTCGCCGTCGAGGCGATCCCCGCCAACACCACGGTGGCCGGTTTCGGCGGCCATGTCGTGACCCGCTCCGAGTTGAGCGACCTCGACCATGAGGTCCAGATCCACGCGCTCCAGATCGACGACGACCTCTTTCTCGCGAGCGCCCTCCCCTTCGACGACGCCGACTACGTGAACCACTCGTGTGAGCCGAACTGCGGGATCGTGGGCTCCGTCCTCCTCGTCACCATGCGCGCCGTCGACGCGGGCGAGGAGCTCTGCTTCGACTACGCCATGACCGACACCGATGACTACGACGAGTTCGCGTGCTCGTGCGGAACGCCGAGCTGTCGCAATGTGGTCTCGGGCGCCGATTGGAAAGAACCCGAGCTGCGGGATCGGTACCGCGGTTGGTGCTCCACCTACATCGAGCGCCTCATCTCCTGACCGCTTGATCTCCCGCGGGGCATTACCGTCGGGATCGTGGACCCGCGTGAGCGATTCGTCGCGGCCGTCAACCAACCTTCCGCCGAGCTGCCGCTCGACATCGCCGCGCTGTGCATTGCCGCGCACGCGCACCCCGGTCTCGATGTAGACGAGTGGAGCACGCGTCTCGACGATCTCGCGACGCGCTCCGATGCGACCGACTTCGAGGCGCTCGCGGCGTTCCTGTTCGAGCGTGAATGCTTCGCCGGCAACATCGATCACTACGACGATCCCGAGAACTCGTTCCTCGACTCCGTGATCGATCGTCACCTCGGGATCCCGATCACGCTCTCGGTGCTCATGATCGCGGTCGGACGACGGCTGGGTATCGACGTACGCGGCGTCGGGATGCCCGGCCATTTCCTGGTGCTCGACGGCGCGCGCGGCGACGTGTGGTGCGATCCGTTTCACGGCGGCGCCTGCCTCGACGCGAATGGATGCCGACGCCGCTTCGACCTCGTCTACGGCGGGGCGATGCCGTTTCAGCCCGGCTTTCTCGCACCCACTGCGCCGCACGCGATCGTGGCGCGCATGCTCGCGAACCTCGAGCGCAGCAAACTTGCCGCCGACCCGGTGCAACGCGCGTGGATGTGCGGCCTTCACCTCGACATCCCCGGCATCACGGCGGAGGAACGCCTCCTGCTCGCCGACCAGCTCGCGGCGACCGGCGACGTGATGCGCGCCGCGCGCGAGCTCGATGGTCTCGCCGACGAAGCCGACACCGACCGCGCGGATCCCGACCTCGCCCAGCGCTTACGGACGCGGGTCCGGGCGCTGCGCGCGGGCATGAACTGACCATTTCGGAAATCAGGACGATGCCGGATCTCACGACCATGCCGATGTTCCCGCTCGGCACTGTTCTCTTCCCGCATGCGCTGCTGCCGTTGCACGTGTTCGAGCCGCGTTACCGGCTCATGACACAACAGGTGCTGCGCGGCGACGGTGAGTTCGGAGTGGTGCTGATCGAGCGGGGCAGCGAAGTGGGTGGCGGAGATACGCGCTTCGGAGTCGGCACCGTCGCTCGGATCGTGCAGGCGCAAGAGCTCCCCGATGGCGGTTACGCGCTGGCGACGGTCGGCATGCGCCGCATCGAGATCAACCGGTGGTTGCCCGACGATCCGTTTCCGCAGGCCGAGGTCGTCGAGCTCGAAGACCTCGCATCGGATGCCGACGGGGCGCGCCGCGCCCGAGTGTTGAGCGCGTTCAGTGCGGTGTGCGACCTCCACCGCCACATCGATCCGCGCCTGCCCGAGATGCCGGAGTTCGACGCCGCACCGGCGCAGGCCTCATATGAGATCGCCGCGCTCGCGCCGATCGGCCCGCTCGACGCGCAACGGGTGTTGGAAGCGGCGACGACCGGCGATCGGCTCGACCTCCTCACCGAGCTCCTCGACGACCACGCCCGCATGCTGCGCGCCTCGATCCCACCTGACCCATCGGGCTGATTGAAGCGGCGCCCGGCTGGATACGCTTCCCGCCATGACGCAGAACTTCGACGACGACGCGGCCCGCAGCCGCCTGCAATCCGACCAGGAACGGGTCCAAGGTCTGATCAACGATCTGCGCTCCGAGGGTCTCGACGACGAGGAAGCCGATCAGTCGGGCGACCTCTCGCACACTCCGTTGCATCAAGGCGATCAGGGTTCGGAGCTGTTCGAACGCGAGAAGGACATCGCGATTCTCGAGCAGCTCGAGAACGAGCTCGCCGAGATCGAAGCCGCGTTGCAACGGCTCGACGACGGGACCTACGGAATCGACGAGGTCACCGGTGAGCCGATCGCGCCGGAGCGCCTCGACGCGATCCCGAGCGCGCGTACCAACGTCGACACCCCGCCCGCCGACTCCGCCAATTTGATCGACCGGATAGAGACGAGTTGACCGTCACGCTCCGGCTGTTCGCGTCGGCGCGCGAAGCCGCCGGTCGCGGCGCCGAAGAGTTCGACGTCGACGCGACTCCACGGTGGGTGCATTGCTCGATGCCGCCGGCGCCGCGTACGGGCCGAACTTCGTGACCGTGCTCGCAACCGCTCGGGTCTGGGTGAACGGCGACGATCCGGCTCAAGGCACCGCTACCCGACTCGCCGACGGCGACGAAGTTGCGGTCCTTCCACCGGTCAGCGGCGGATGACCCCTGCGATAGCCTGACGCCGCCCGACTGGGGAGTCACCACGGAACGCGTACAACGCCTGCTCGAACCGGCCTACATCGAAGGACTGGATTCGCGCCGCGCTCGACGAGCTGCGCGCGATGCACGAAGAGTCGGCCGAAGCCGAGTTGGCGCTCTCGTACTTCCGGCGTCTCGCGCAAGCCCGGGTCGAGATCCTCGAAGCCGAACTGGCGCGCCGCGAGCGCGGCGGCTCGGTCGGCGACCTGGTTGCCGACCTCCCGCGGATCCTGAGCGCGGAGTCGGGTCGCTCGACCGTTGCGACCACACGCGGCGCGCCGGGCACCGACGCCCCGACGATCGAGCTGCACTGGCCCGATCATCGCGAGAACCTCGTGGTCGACAACACGTTGGCCAAGCTGCCGACGATCGACCTCGACGAGCTCGTCGCCACGATCGCCGCGCTGCACGAGTTCGAGCGTGAGCTCTCCGACCTCCGCACGCAGATGCACCGCGTCATCGACGCCATCGATCGCGTGATCGTCAGCCGGAGGGTCGCCGGGACCACGGGATGAAGTCGGAGTCGCTGGACTCGCTCGAGACCCGCCTGCACGACCTCGGCGATTTCATTCGCGATCAGCGCCGCAACGCTCGGCTGTCGCTGCGCAAGTTGAGTGAGCTGGCGGGGATCTCCAATCCGTACCTCAGTCAGATCGAACGAGGTCTGCGCAAACCGTCGGCCGAGATCCTCCAGGGGATTGCACGGGGCCTGCGCATCTCCGCCGAAACGCTCTACGTGCGCGCCGGCATCCTCGACGAAGCGGGCGATCCTCCCGACCTGGTCGCGGCGGTGTTCCGGGATCCGACCCTGAGCGAGCGCCAGAAGCAGGTCCTGATCGAGATCTACCGCTCCTTCCAGCAGGGCGACCGTGAGGACGAAGCGGGCTGAGCGACTGGAATCGCCGGCACCTTGGGTAGTCTCCGACCCATGTCTGGGAGCGCCTCATCGTCAGGCTCGGTGAGGCGGGTAGCGGTCTTCAGCATGCACACGTCGCCGCTGGCGCAGCCCGGCGCGGGCGACGGCGGCGGCATGAACGTCTACGTGCGCGCGCTGGCGTCGGCCCTGGCGCGCGCCGGTGTGGAGTGCGACGTCTACACCCGCGCCGAGGACGAGAACCAGCAGCCGGTCGTCGAAGTAGAGCCCGGATTCCGGGTCGTGCACGTGACCGCCGGCCCGCGCATGCCGCTCCCGCGTTACGAGTTGCTCGACCTCGTCGACCCGTTCGTCGCCGAGACGAACCGGTTGCTCGAAGCGGCACCACCGGTCGAGGTGCTCCACGCGAACTACTGGCTGTCGGGTGCGGTCGCGCATCAGCTCAAGCACCTGCGCGATCTTCCGCTGGTTGCGACGTTCCACACCTTGGCCCGGGTCAAGGCCGACGCGGGCGTAGACGACGATCCCGATCAGCGGGCCCGCACCGAGCACGACGTGATCGCGTGCGCGGATCTCATGCTCGCGTCGACCGACGACGAGCGCGATCAGCTCGAGACGCTCTACGGCGCAGTCGCGGAACGGGTCGAGATCGTTCCGCCCGGTGTCGACCATTCGGTGTTCTTTCCCGCCGACGCCGAGTGTCGCGAAGCAGCCGGCTCGGTCTCGATGGTCGCCGTACGTTGTTGTTCGCGGGTCGCATCCAACCGCTCAAGGGTGTCGGGCATGGCGGTGCACTGTCTCGCCGAGCTCGACGATCCCGACACCACGTTGATGGTGGTCGGTGGGCCGAGCGGCGCCGACGGCCACGAAGAGCTGGCGCGGGTGCAGGCCCTCGCGCATGATCTCGGCGTGGCCGGCAACGTGCGATTCGTACCGCCCCAGCCGCACAATCGGCTCGCCGACTTCTACCGCGCCGCCGATGTGTGCATCGTCCCGTCGCGTGCGGAGTCGTTCGGGCTGGTCGCGCTCGAAGCGGCCGCGTGCGGCACGCCGGTCGTCGCGGCATCGGTCGGCGGTCTGCGCTCACTCGTCGACGACGGCACCACCGGCTTCCTCGTCGAGGGTCACGATCCCGCCGCGTACGCGGCGCCGGTCGCCACGCTGCTCGACAATCCCGAGCTCGCGGCGGAGATCGGCGCGACCGCGTCGGCGCACTCCCGGCGCTACTCGTGGAGTACCACCGCCGCACGACTTCGCCGCCTCTACGGCGACCTCGTCGCGCGCGGCCTCGTGCGCTGCGACTGACCGGAGCTCCCGGCGATGAGTGACGACCTCGCGCTCGACGAGGCGTTCCGTGCGGACAAGCACGCGTCTGATCGCCGCGCACCTCGAAGGGCCCGTCGCCCGCGAAGAGTGGGTGCAGACCGTCGAGTACGACCCGGAGATCCCGCGTTGGTACGTGCGCTTCGGTTGCGACGGCCGCGACGCGGCGACGATCTACTTCGATCTGCATCAACGCACACTGCGCTACGAGGTGTACTTCCTTCCCGACCCGCCCGCGAATCATGAAGCGCTGTACCGGTTCATGCTCCAGCGCAATCACACGACGTACGGCGCGCACTTCTCCATCGGTCCCGACGGCGACTGCTATCTCGTCGGCCGCGTGTTGCTCGAGCATCTCGACGTCGACGAGCTCGACCGCATCATCGGCGTGCTCTACGAGCTCACCGAACGCTGGTTCCAGGTGACGATCGGCATCGGTTTCCGGAAATCCTGACCTCCGATCACTTGCGTGTAGAGATTCGTAAAGTTGTGTCAAGAGGTCTTGTAGTGCGTTGAGCGAGAGTGCTACGGTCGCTCTTGTCGTCGCAAGACGACGCAAGCTGCCGGGCCCGAGGTGCGGGAGGGGCGGCGCCGTTCGGGGAAGTGCGGCGTCGTTCCGAAGGTTCCTCGGGCCCGGTTCGTTGCGTGGTGTGGTTATGTTGCCCGCATGCCGCGTGTCGCGATGATCGGCGGGGGGAAGATGGGTTCCGCCCTGCTCGGCGGTCTCCTCGACGGCGGTTGGGACGCCGACGAGATCGCGGTCGCCGAAGTCGACGCCGATCGTCGCCGCGACCTCGAACAGCTCTTCCCGAAGATCCGCGTCGTGCCGAGCCCGGCGTGGGCCGTCGCCGACGCCGACGTGGTGATCGTCGCGGTGAAACCCGGTGATGTCCCCGCCAGCCTCCAGGGCGCGGAAGCGTCGCTGCGCATCGACGCGTTGGTCTTGTCGATCGCGGCGGGCGTGACCATCGCCACGCTGGAATCACTCGCACCCGGTCGACCCGTCGTGCGGGCCATGCCGAACACGCCCGCGCTGGTGGGCCTCGGCGCGTCGGCGATCGCCGGCGGTCGGCACGCGGGCGAGCCCCACCTCGAGCTCGCGGCGCGACTGCTCGGCGCGGTGGGAATCGTCGTGACGGTCGGCGAGCCCGCGCTCGACGCGGTGACCGGGCTCTCCGGATCCGGCCCGGCCTACATCTTCCTGGTTGCCGAAGCCATGATCGAAGCCGGCGTGCTCGAAGGCCTGCCCCGCGACGTTGCCGAGCAACTCGTGACGCAAACCCTGCTCGGGTCGGCGACGTTGCTCGCGCAAAGCGACGAAGGGCCGGCCGCGTTGCGTGCCGCGGTGACGTCGCCGGGCGGCACGACCGCGGCCGGATTGCGCGAGCTCGAAGCGCGCGCGTGCGCGCCGCGATCCTCGACGCGGTGAGCGCCGCGTCCCGCCGCTCCCGCGAGCTCGGCCAGTGAGCAAATCGAAGAATCGTCCGCCGCACTTGGAGACGCGCGGTCGGGCCGCAGTACATCGTGCCGCCGCCCGTCGCTGGAAGACGTTCTCCAACGCACCGCACGTCGCCGGCGATTCGTCGGCGCTCACCGCTCGGTGCTCCGGCGCGCGGTCGAACGAGCGGCCGCCGACCGTGTGCACGGCGCGCCGCTCGACGACGCGTGGGCCGCCGTCGGCCGCGTGTTCGGCGCGACGATCGCCGACCCCGGGATCGATCCCGCGCTGACGATCAGCGCCGCGCGGCACGCGGTGGCGCGCATCAGCGAGGTTGCGAACGCGAACGCCCGGATCGCGCTGGCGACGAGTCTTCCGGCCTCGTTGTTGACCTTTCATCTCGCGCTCGCCCGCTTCGCCCGGATCTCCGGTGCCGACGTCGCCGACGGCGACGACGCGGGCCCGATGCGGGTCGACGGCCGAGCCGACCGGTACCTCCGTTGGGTCGACGGCGTCGCGGTGGTCACCGACGGCCAGTCGTTGTGCTCGGTGCGCGGGCTCGAGGCGGCCCAGGAGTGGCTGTTCATGATTCCGCGCCCGGCACTCGTGATCGCCGACGGTCCCTACGCCGAGGTGGCGGTCGACGCGGGGGTCGAGACGATCGCGTTCGCGGGCCTCGATCACAGCGCGCTGGTGGTCGGTCCCCCGAAAAATCGGCACTGCACGGTCGTTCCGATGTGGACCGATCGGCCCCCCGGCGCGTACCGGCCCCTGCTGGAACGGGCCCTTGCGACTCCCTGAGTTGCGGCGGACTCGGAGTGTGACTTCCCACTCGCCTCGCTAGTTGACCCTCGACAACTCGCCTCCCAAAGACGTACTCTCGCTCGGAGCGGGTGGAGCAGGGGAGTGTGACCGCGTGGGCTATGGATTGAGCAAAGCGCGCTTTTTGACGGTGCAGGAAGTCGCCGACCTGATGAGGGTTTCGTCGATGACCGTGTACCGATTGATCAAGTCGGGTGAGCTTCCGGCCGTGCGAGTGGGTCGGTCGTTCCGGGTTGCAGAGGGTGATGTAGACACCTATCTGGCGTCCGGATACACGCAAGCCGGCTGACAGAAAGCTCAGAGTTGGGCGGTAGCGTCGGCGGGTGACTGATCGTCCCCCGTTCGTCTCGTTCCTGTCGGATTACGGAAGAACCGACGAGTTCGTAGGTGTCTGTCATGCCGTGATGCTCGACATCGCGCCGGGGGCGCGGATCGTCGACATCACCCATGACGTGCCCGCGTTCGATGTCCGCGCGGGCGCGCTCGCCCTCGTGCGGGCGGTGCAGTACCTGCCCGAAGGGGTGGTGCTGGCGGTGGTCGATCCGGGAGTTGGGAGCGATCGGCGCAGCATCGCGGTCGAGGTCGAGAACGGATTTCTCGTCGGGCCCGACAATGGTCTCCTCGCGCCCGCGGTCGCGATGCTCGGCGGACCGCAACGGGTCGTCGAGCTGACGTCGGTCGAGTATCAGCTCCCGTCGCCGGGGCCGACCTTCGCCGGTCGTGACGTCATGGCGCCCGCGGCCGCGCATCTCCTCTCGGGCATCCCGATCACGGTGCTGGGCCCGGAGATCGAAGCCACCTCGCTCACGCCGGCGATCGTTCCGCTTCCCAACGAAGACGAAGCCGGGCAGATCCGGGGCGAGGTCCTGTGGGTCGATCGCTTCGGGAACTGCCAGCTCAACATCGCACCCGAACAGCTCGAGACCGCGGGGCGCGTCCCGGAGACGCGGTGGAGGTCAGCTTCGGCGACCCGACGCCCGCCGGCGAGCGGACCACGCGTCGCGCCCGTTGGGTGCGGGCGTTCGCCGACGCCAAGCCGTCGGAGCTGATCCTGCTCGTCGATTCGTACGGGATGTGCGCGCTGGCCCTCGACCGCCGTTCGGCGGCGACGGAGTTGCGAGTGCACGCGGGCAGCCCGATCACGGTCGCGACCGAGCGGGGTGCGCCCGGGATCAGCGCCGAGCCCGGAGTCCCGATCGGGTTGGGCCGCAAAGAGGGCGACCGATGAGGCGGGGAACCAGCCTCGTCCTGGTGGTCCTGCTGGTGGCGATCTTCCTCGCCGCCATCATCCAGTTCACCGTCCAGGGCAGATAGCGGCGACGGCGACGAAGCTGAAGCACGCCGCCGAGAGCGAAGCGAGCTGGCCGGCGAGCGCGGGCCTCAACTCGCCGGCGCCAGCCGGCCCCGCAGCTGCGTGCGACCAAGACGGGAGTGACTGGGCCTCCACTCGCCGGCGCCAGCCGGCCGCTCAGCCCAGTGCGACCAAGAAATACAGGGGTCCGGCCGCTCGTGCGGACGCTTTGGGGCGGGCTGGGAGGCTACGTTGCGTGACCGTTCCGGGTTACCCCGGATCGACCACACGCCCACACCCGCGACCGGAACCCCCGATCTTGGGCGAGAGAGCCCTTCGACACCGAGGGTTGGTAGTACCGCCCCCCGCCGATCTCCGGCCCGCTCTCGCTACAGGACAAGATAACGACACGGTCCGCGCGATTCTTGAGGATCATTTCTCACTCTCCGTGGTGTCCTTCGGATGAGTCGCCGGGCGGGGAATCGGGCCGTAGCCTCCGGCCCGTGAACCTCGGGGCGGCCCTGTTGCAGGGTGCGAGCGCGACGCCGGATCGGACCGCACTCATCGCCCCGGAACCGATGTCGTACGGCGAGCTCGCCGATCGCTCCGGCCGCCTTGCCGCCCGGCTCGCCGACCGGGTCGAGCCCGGCGATCGGGTCGTGGTCCTGGCCGGCAACGAGGCCGCGTTCGTGATCGCCTACCTCGCCGCGCTCACGGCCGGCGCAGTCGCGGTCCCGGTGAACGGGACGTCGCCGTCCCTGGAGTTGGCGCGGGAACTGGGCGTCGTCGAGCCCCGCCTCGTCGTTGCGTCACCGGGCTTGGCGGATCTCGCGCGCCGCGCGTGCGCGCAGTGCTCCACCGAAGTCCCGTTGTTCGTGTTCGATCCCGACGCGCTCGACGAGCTGCCCGCGGCACCGCTCGCACCGGTGGACCGAGGCGATGACGATCTCGCGGTGTTGCTGTTCACCGCGGGAACCGCGGGCGCACCGAAGCCCGCGATGCTCACCCACGGTTCGTTGCTCGCGAACCTCGCGCAGATGCAGGCTCATCCCGGGCTGCGGGTCGGTCCCGACGATGTCGCGCTCGCGGTGTTGCCGCTCTTCCACGTGTTCGGCCTCAACGTCGTGCTCGGGCTCACGTTGACCGCGGGCGGCGCGGTTTCGCTCGTCGACCACTTCCATCCCACCGAGACGTTGGCGCGCGTACGCGCCGACGGCGTCACTGTTATCGCGGCGGTCCCCGCGATCCTCGAAGCGTGGCTCGGGCTCGACGAGAACGCGGCGCCCGCCGACGCGTTCGCGCGCGTGCGGCTCTGCGTTTCGGGAGCCGCGCCACTCCCGCCCGCGGTCGTGACCGCGATGTTCGAACGATTCGGTGTGCACGTGCACGACGGCTACGGGCTCACCGAGGCCTCGCCGGTCGTGACGACGAGCGCGGTGTCGGCGACACCGCGACCGGGTTCGGTCGGACCGCCGCTTCCCGGAGTCGAGGTGCGCCTCGTCGACACCGACGGGCAAGACGTGCTCGACGGCGATCCCGGCGAGATTCTGGTGCGCGGACCCAATGTTTTCAGCGGTTATTGGCACGATGCCGAAACGTCGGCGCGTGTGCTGGCCGACGGCTGGTTGCACACGGGCGACATCGGTGTCGTCGACGACGACGGTTGGCTCTCACTCGTCGAACGCGCCAAAGACGTGATCATCGTTTCGGGATTCAACGTGTATCCCGGAGAGGTCGAGCAGGTGCTCGCGACCCACGCCGACGTCGCCGATGTCGCGGTCGTCGGCGAACCGCACCCGCGTACCGGCGAGACCGTGGTCGCGTACGTGGTCGCGAAGCCCGGTCGGACTCCCGACCCGGTCGAGTTGTTGCGCCACGCGGGCCGGCGCCTCGCGCGCTACAAGCTGCCGACGCGCGTCGAGCTGGTCGACGAGTTGCCGCGTTCGTTCGCCGGCAAGTTGCTCCGGCGTTCGCTCGCTTCCGACGCCTGACGCCGGTCTTCGTCGCGCGCCGCGGCTCCCGGCGAAAGTGTGATCCGCACTCCCGACGCGACCGCGAAGCCGGCGTAGATCAGTGCGATGCCGGCGACGAGCGTGAGCGCGAACGCCTCGTCGGATCCGACGATCCCCTGCAGCAGGCCGCCGCTCGAGAGCACCAGCGTGCCGAGCGCGATCAGGCCGTTGCCGCCCGCGAGCTTCCCCGAACCCGGACGGCGAGCGCGCGCGAACCGCACCGCCGACCACGCCGCGCCGCCGAACACGACGATCGCGCCGACACCGCTGCCGACGCCGGCCAGCGCGCGCGGTAACGGACCGAACACGTCTTTGCCGACCGGTATCTGGTCGGGGCTGATGGTCCCGTGCATCGGCGCGGTCAGCATCACCCCGAGCGCGAGCCCGCTGAAGAACACGAGTCCCATCCGCACTCGATTGCCGACCGTGCGCCCCATCAGCAGGTACACGGTGCCGAGCGCGAGCCACGGCACGTTCAGGACCGCGCCGAGGAGAAAGAAGGCCCGGAACGTGCCCTTGTCCCAGCCGGTCGACGCCCCGGTGGCCAGCGCGGCCGAGGCCAGGGCGAACAGGGCGAGCGCGATCGTCCATGCACCCTGGTGGGGGGCTCGCGACCGGGACCAGCGCACCGCAGTTGCCTGGGCGAACAGGGTGGCGATCGCGGTGGCGACAAAGGCGAGACCGGCGACCATGGGCGGGTCGAGCGTACGCCGCAAGGAACCAGTCCCACACTTTGGAACTGGCGTTTCCCACACTTTGGCAGTGGTGCGGCCACACTTTGAGAATCCGGTCACAAGGTCGGTACGCTTGGAAACGGACAAAGTGGCCGGTGAACATTGGCCCCGAAACAGTGTGTCGAGACACGGAGGGCGACGGGGTGGCTGACACGGCACGACGTCGGATCCCCGAGGCCACCGTCGCCCGGCTTCCGATCTACTACCGCGCGCTGCTCGAGGCCGCCGAGCACGAGGTCGGCACGATCTCGTCGGAGCGCCTGGCCGAGCTCGCCGGCGTCAACGCCGCGAAGGTGCGCAAGGACCTCTCGTACCTGGGGTCGTACGGCACGCGCGGCGTCGGCTACGACGTCGACTACCTCCTCCACGAGATCTCGCGTGAGCTCGGGCTCACCCGGGATTGGCCGGTTGCGATCGTCGGGATCGGAAACCTCGGGCGGGCGCTCGCCAACTACCGCGGCTTCGGCGCGCGAGGCTTTCGGATCGTGGCGCTGCTCGACGCCGATAGCGATCTCGTGGGCGTGGAGGTCGGCGACCTCACGATCGAGCCGATCGCGTCGCTCGCGAGCGTCGTCGCCGACCGCAAGATCGCGATCGGGATGATCGCCACTCCCGCGCCGGTCGCGCAGGAAGTTGCCGATCTCCTGGTCGACGCCGGGGTGCGGTCGATCCTCAACTTCGCCCCCGCGGTGCTGACCGTCCCCAAGAGCGTCTCGATGCGCAAGGTCGACCTCGCGATCGAGCTCCAGATCCTCTCCTTCTACCAACTGCGTCGGGGCACCGCGCCCGCGGCCCGACCGGCCGAACGAGCGGGTTGATGCCGTCGTTCACTGGGAAGTCGGGCTTCGCCGGGATGCCGGTGAACCTGCTCGTGCGCGGCCGCCGCGTCGTGGTGATCGGCGCGGGCCGGATCGCGGCCCGCAAGATCGAACCGCTCCTCGACCTCGGCGCCGACGTGGTCGTGATCGCACCGACGGTCGGCGAAGAGGTGCGGGCGTGGGCCGAGGCGGGCCGGTGCACGCTGGTCGAGCGCCCGTACGCGCCGGGCGATCTCGACGGCGCCTGGCTCGCGCTCACCGCAACCGATGTTCCCGAGGTCAACGCCGCGGTATTCGCCGCCGGCGAGGCCGCCCGGGTGTGGGTCAACAGTGCCGACGATCCGGCGAACTGCGCCTTTACGATGATGTCGGTGGTTCGCCGGTCCGACCTGGTGGTCGCCGTGAGCACGGGCGGGCGCAGCCCGGCCCTGGCCACGTACCTCCGGCGCCATTTGAGCGAGGAGATCGGCCCTGAATACGAGGTCTTGTTGGAGCTGCTCTCCGAGGCCCGGGAAGCCTGGCGGTCATCCGGGCGTTCCAGCGAAGACGCCGATTGGCAACGCGCGTTCGACTCCGGCATCGTTGACCTGGTCCGCGCCGGACGCGTCGCAGAGGCGAAGGAGCTCCTGAACTCGTGTCTCTGATCGTGGTTGGTCTCAACCACCGCACCGCTCCCGTCACCCTCCTCGAGCGGATGACGGTCCCCGAGGAGCTCCTCACCAAGGTCCTCCACGATCTCGTCGCTCGCGAGCACATCGTCGAGGTGGTCGTGCTGTCCACGTGCAACCGCATCGAGGTCTACGCGCGGTGCACGCACTTCCATCCCGCGGTCGGTGACGTCGAGCGCGTTTCTCGCCGACTACTCGGGCGCCAGTCCCGACGATTTCGCCGATCTGCTCTACACGTATTACGACGACGCCGCGGTTGCGCACTTGTTCGCGGTCGCGGCCGGGCTCGACTCGATGATCGTCGGCGAGAGCGAGATCCTCGGCCAGGTTCGCGAGGCCTGGCAGGCCGCGGTGCGCGAGGGAACGGCCCCGCAACTCGCCGGCTTGTTCCGCCACGCGGTCGAGTCGGGCAAGCGCGTTCGTACCGAGACCGGTATCGGCCGTCATCCCGTGTCGATCCCGTCGGCCGCGGTCTCGGTCGCCGCCGAACATCTCGGGACGTTCGAAGGCGCGAAGGTGCTCGTGATCGGCGCGGGTCAGATGGCGACCGGTCTCGCATCCACCCTGCCGCGCCCGCGGTGTCGAAAAGGTACTGGATCGCGAACCGCACGCTCGAGCGCGCCCAGGAAGCCGCGGCGCGCATCGGTGCCGAGGCGATTCCGCTCAGCGAGATCGCCGACACCTTGGTCGACGCCGACGTGATGTTGTCGTCGACCGCGTCGACGCAGGTGTTGATCGAACGGGCGACCGTCGAGATGGTGATGGCGTGCCGGGGCGGGAAGCCGCTCCTCGTCGTCGACGTCGCGTTGCCGCGTGACATCGATCCCGGTGTGCGCGAGATCAACGACGTCACGTTGCTCGACCTCGACGACCTCAAGGACTACGCGCGCCGTTCGGCCGAGAAGCGCCGGGGCGAGATCGGCAAGGTCCGCGAGATCCTCGCGGCCGAGATCGACCGCTACCGCGCCGACCGGTCGTCACGCGAGGTGGCACCGCTCGTCACCGCGCTGCACGACCTCGGTGAAGACGTGCGCGTGCGCGAGATCGAACGCTTCCGGGCCAAGCTCGAACACCTCGATCCCGACCAACGGGCCGTGGTCGAGGCCCTCACGCAGGGCATCGTCAACAAGCTGTTGCACGAGCCCACGGTGCGCGTGAAAGACGCGGCCGGCACTCCGCGCGGCGAGTTCTACGCCGACGCGCTCGCCGCGCTCTTCGACCTTCCGTCATCCGAGGACTAACCCTGGTGATCCGGATAGCCCAATGATCCGGATAGCAACGCGCGCGAGCGCGTTGGCGCGCTGGCAGGCCGAACGCGTCGGCGCGCTGCTGAACCAACCGGTCGAGTTCGTGCTGATTTCCACGACCGGCGATCGTGATCAGCGCGCCGACCTGCACGCGATCGGCGGCACCGGCGTGTTCACCAAGGAAGTGCAACAAGCCGTGCTCGACGGGCTCGCCGACGTCGCGGTGCACTCGGCCAAGGATCTGCCTTCGGATACGCCTCCCGGTCTGATCCTCGCCGCGGTTCCCGAGCGCGGTGACCCACGCGATGCGTTGGTGGGTTCGACCCTCGATGGTCTTCCGACGGGTGCGCGCGTCGGAACGGGTTCGGTGCGCCGGCGCGGCGCAGCTCGCGTCGGCTCGTCCCGACCTCGTGTTCGCTCCGTTGCGCGGCAACATCGAGACGCGATTGCGCAAGCGCGCCGACGAAGGACATAACGCGGTGGTCGTCGCGGTTGCCGCGTTGCAACGGTTGGGCTTGATGGATCAGGCCACTGAGGTGCTCGATCCTTCGGTGTTGTTGCCGCAGGCCGCGCAGGGCGCGCTGGGCGTCGAGTGCCGGGCCGACGACGCCGACACCGCGCGCCGGCTCGCCGCGATCGACGATGTCGGCGCGCACCGCGAAGTTCGCGCCGAGCGGGCATTCCTCTCGGAGTTGGGCGGCGGGTGCAGCCTCCCGTGTGGCGCGCTCGCGCAACTGACCGAATCCGATGAGCTCGTCATGGACGCGTTGCTCGCGTCACTCGACGGCAACATCGTGCTGCGCACACGCGTGATGGGTTCCGACGCCGACGAGGTCGGCCGGGAAGCAGCGCGCGATCTGCTCGACGGCAAGGGCGGTCGCGACCTCCTCGACATGGGGTTTGTGGCGTGACCGTGTATCTCGTGGGTGCCGGACCGGGTGATCCGGGGCTGTTGACGGTGCGCGGCGCGGAGTTGCTACGGCGCGCGGAGGTGGTCGTGTACGACCGGCTCGCGTCGCCCGCGTTGCTCGAACTCGCGTCGGGAAACACGGAGCTCGTCGATGTGGGCAAGGCGCCCGGCCGCGTCGCGATGACGCAGGACCAGATCAACGAACTGCTCGTCGAGCGCGGGAAAGCCGGTCTCGAAGTCGTTCGGTTGAAGGGCGGCGACCCGTTCGTGTTCGGTCGCGGCGGCGAAGAAGCCGAATCGTGCCGCGACGCGGGCGTCGCGTTCGAAGTGGTCCCCGGTATCACGAGCGCGATTGCCGCGCCCGCCTACGCCGGGATTCCGGTGACGCACCGCGGACTTTCCACCAGCGTCACGATCGTGACCGGTCACGAAGATCCGGCCAAGGGAACGACCGACACCGACTGGGACGCGCTCGCGCGCGCCGGCGGGACCATCGTCGTGCTGATGGGCGCGGGCCGCGTCAGCGAGATTGCGAAGGCGTTGATCGCGGGCGGGCGCGATGGCACCACGCCGGTTGCCGCGGTGCGCTGGGGGACACGACCCGAGCAACGGACGGTGCGGGCCACGCTGGACACGATCGATCAACTCGGTGTCGAGGCGCCCAGCGCGATCGTTGTCGGTGCGGTCGCCGCCCTCGAGCTCGGCTGGTTCGAAGAGCGGCCGTTGTTCGGCCGAACCATCGTGGTGACCCGGGCCCGTGAACAGGCGAGCGAGTTGCGCACGCGCCTCGAGCAACTCGGCGCCGCGGTGATCGAGCTGCCGTCGATCGCACTCGAGCCCGTCGACTTCGCGCTCCCGGAGCTCGACCAGCTTCGCGTGGCTCGTGTTCACGTCGGCCAACGGGGTCGACGCGTTCTTCGATCGCGGGCTCGCGCGGCGCGGACTCGACGCCCGCGCGCTCGCCACGGTGCGCGTCGCCGCGATCGGTCCGGGCACCGCGGACGCGCTCGCAACGCACGGAGTACGCGCCGATCTCGTTCCGCCCCGCTTCGTGGCCGAGTCGTTGCTCGAAGCGTTCCCGGATCCCGAGTCCAAGGGAGCACGCGTGCTGATCGCGCGGGCGGCGTCGGCCCGCGACGTGCTTGCCCGAAGGACTCGCCGAGCGCGGGTACGCCGTGGATGTGCTCGCGGTGTACCGAACCGTTCCCGTTCCACCCGATCCGGATCACCTCGCGCGTGTGCGTGCGGGAGAAGTCGACGCGCTCGACGTTCACGTCGTCGTCGACCGTGAAGAACTTCTGCGACGCGGTGGGTCGCGTTGGAGACGCCGAACACCTCGGTGATCTCGATCGGACCGGTCACCTCGGAGACCGCCCGCGCGCTCGGCTTGCGCGTCGACGCCGAGGCCGATCCGCACACGATCGACGGTCTCGTCGCGGCCGTGCTGAAGACCCTGCGCTGACCGGTTCGGCGGAACCCGCGGAGGTACCATCGCGCCGTGTCGTTTCCCGAACATCGCCTGCGCCGGCTGCGGCGTACGCCCGCACTCCGGCGCCTGGTGGCCGAGCATCGTCTGAGCGTCGACGACCTCGTCGCCCCGCTGTTCGTGAAGGAAGGCATCGACGCGCCGGAGCCGGTCGTCTCGATGCCCGGAGTGATGCAGCACACCCAGGAAAGCCTCCGTAAGGAGGTGCGGGCACTCGCCGATCTCGGCATTCCCGGAGTCGTGCTGTTCGGCATCCCGGCCGACAAGGACGCGCGCGGCTCGCAGGCCGACGCCACCGACGGCGTGGTGCAGATCGCGTTACGCACGCTGCGCGACGAGGTGGGCGACAGCCTGGTGTTGATGACCGACGACTGCCTCGACGAGTACACCGACCACGGTCACTGCGGTCTGCTGACGAACGACGGTGAGGTCGACAACGACGCCACGCTCGAGCGCTACGCGAGCATCGCCGTCGCGCAAGCACAGGCCGGTGCCGATGTGATCGCGCCGTCGGGGATGATGGACGGCCAGGTGGGCGTGATCCGCGCCGCGCTCGACAGCGCCGGTTTCTCGCAGGTCGCGATCCTCGCCTACGCCGCGAAGTACGCGTCGGCGCTCTACGGACCGTTCCGTGACGCGGCCGAGTGCGCCCCGCAGTTCGGCGACCGGCGCGGCTACCAGATGGATGCCGCGAACGCGCGCGAGGCGATCGCCGAGGTCGCGCAGGATGTCGACGAGGGCGCCGACATGGTGATGGTCAAACCTGCGCTCGCGTATCTCGACGTGATCGCGGAGATTCGCAACGCGTTCGAGGTTCCCGTCGCCGCGTATCACGTGAGTGGTGAGTACGCGATGGTGAAGGCGGCCGCGCAGCTCGGTTGGATCGACGGCACCGCAGTCGCGCTCGAGCACCTGCTCGCGATCAAACGGGCCGGTGCCGACATCGTGCTCACGTACTTCGCTCGCGAGGTCGCCGAGCTCCTGCAAGCATCCTGATGCCGTTCGTGGTTCGCGCGGGCCCAAGCCCGCATCCCGGGCGGCGTCAACTCGCCCGTGCGCGCGTTCGGCTCGGTTGGTGGCAAGCCGTTCTTCGTGGCGAGCGCGCACGGCGCGTACCTCGTCGATACCGAAGGCGGCGAGTACCTCGACTACGTGCAGTCGTGGGGCGCGTCGATTCTCGGGCACGCGGATCCGGTCGTGGTCGACGCCGTACAGCGCGCCGCGGCCGAAGGCACGTCGTACGGCGCGCCGACGACTCGCGAGGTGGAGCTGGCCGAGGCGATCTGCGATCGGGTGGCGTCGGTCGAGAAGGTGCGGTTGGTGTCGTCGGGCACGGAAGCCGCGATGACCGCGGTGCGGCTCGCGCGCGGCGCGACCGGACGATCCAAGATCGTGAAGTTCGCGGGCTGCTACCACGGCCACGCCGACGCGTTGCTCGCGCAGGCGGGGAGCGGCGTCGCCACGCTCGGGCTGCCGGGCTCGGCGGGGGTCACTCCCGGAACCGTCGCCGACACGATCGTCGTCCCGTACAACGATCTCGCTGCGCTCGACGCCGCGCTGGCCGAACACGGCGCCGACGTCGCCGCGATCCTGGTCGAGCCAATCGCCGCGAACATGGGTCTGGTTCTCCCGGCCGACGGCTACCTCGCCGGTCTCCGCGAACGGTGCACGCGCCACGGCGCGTTGCTGGTGATCGACGAGGTCATCACGGGATTTCGCGTCGGTCTCGGCGGCGCGCAGGGTCGCTACGGCATCACGCCCGATCTCTCCATCTTCGGGAAGGTGGTCGGGGGCGGTCTCCCGCTCGCCGCGCTCGGCGGGCCCGCGTCGCTCATGGACGAGCTCGCGCCGCTCGGCCCGGTGTACCAAGCGGGGACGCTTTCGGGAAACCCACTCGCGACCGCCGCGGGCCTCGCGGTGCTCGCGCAGCTCGATGGCGATTCGTACGACGCGTTGGAAGCGACCGCGACGCGACTCGCCGACGGCCTGCGGCCGCGTGTTCGACGAAGCCGGCGTGGCCGCGCAGGTCACGCGCGCGTTCACACTCGTCGGGCTGTTCTTCTCGCCGGCGACCGGTCCACAACTACGAAGCCGCGCAGTCGGCCGACCACGAGCGCTACGCGAAGCTCTTCCACGGTCTGTTGGATCGCGGTGTGTACTTCGCGCCGAGCGGCTACGAGACGCTCTTCCCGAGCTTGGCCCACACCGACGCCGACATCGACCGCACGATCGACGCGGTCGCCGAAAGCGTCTAAGCCGGACTCGCGGCGCCGAACCAGGTCGCCAGTGCACGCGGCAGCTCCGGGTCCGTGAGCGTCTCCGGCCCAGGCGACATGCCCGTCGGGTCGGATCAACACGGCCGGCGGCGCGGCGACCTCGCCGATGACCGGGAGCTCCCACCCGCCGTCGTACCGCGGCGTCGACGAAGCGGACTCGATTCGCCCACGGCGAAATGTCGAAGCTCGCCCGAGAAGAACTGTCGAAACCGCCGAGGTCGAGTAGCACGGGCCGGGCGTCGTGTAGCAGCGTGAAGACGCGCGTCGGACCGTCGGCGGTGTGCACGTCGAGGTCGGGCATGCGCCGCCCGAGCACCGGGTGTCCGGCGCCGAGGTCGTACTGAATGTCGAGCGCCGCGATCATCCCCGCGATGCGCTTACGCGGCTCGTCCATGCGCAACAGCTCCGACAACGTGTCGTGCAACGCCGCGGTGCGCGCGTCGGTGCCGTTGAGCGCCATCTGTGCCATGGAGTAGTGCAACACCCGCGCACCGACCGGATGGCGCTCGGCGTGGTACGTGTCCAAGAGACTCGCGGGTGACGTCCCGCTGACTACTTGGGCCAGTTTCCATCCGAGGTTCACCGCGTCCTGCACGCCCAGGTTGAGCCCCTGGCCTCCCTGCGGAGGATGCACGTGGGCGGCGTCACCTGCGAGCAGTACACGTCCGTTGCGGTAGGACGCAGCTTGGCGGGTCATGTCGGTGAACCGGGAGATGAACGTCGGGCTGTGCACGCCGTAGTCGGTCCCGTCGGAAGCGATGAGTGCCGCGCGGAGATCCGCCAGTGTCGGCTCGCCGGCGTGTTCGACATCCCGTTCCTCGAGCGCGACCCCTACGCGCCCGGTGTCCTCCACCGGGCCGATACCACCGCCCTCACGCAGGCCGAACTCGGGCTGCTGTTTCATCTCGACCTCGGCGATGATCCAACTCGTCGTCGGATCCCAGCCGGGAAAGTCGATGCCGGCCGCCTTGCGGATCACGCTGCGGCCGCCGTCGCAGCCGACGAGGTAGAGCGCGCGTAGCGACTGGCCGTCGGACAACTCGACGTCGACGCCGGTGTCGTCCTGCGCGAAGCCGGTCACTTCCCGTTCGCGAACGATCGGCACCCCGAGCTCGTCGACCCAGCCGGCCAGTATGCGCTCGAAGTAGATCTGCAAGAGCGCGAGCCCGTAGTTGTGGCGCGTCGGGAAGTCACTGATGTCCAACGGGATCCGGGCGAAACCCTGGATCTGCACGGCCTGGCCTGCCGCGAGGAACCGGTCGGCGATGCCGCGCTGATCGAGTACCTCGATGGTGCGCGAGTGCAGACCGCGCGAGCGCGCGCTGTCGAGCTCCTGACTCGCGCGCCGCTCGACGATCACGACGTCGATCGCCGCCAACGCCAACTCGCCCGCCAGCATCAGGCCGGTCGGGCCGCCGCCCGCGATCACCACCGCATGTTCGGTCAACGCCACTCCATTTGTATACCGGTTGACGACCTTACGGAAGCATGTATAGTGACAACTGTTGTGCGGGGAGCACTGTTGTGTACAAGCACGGTCTCAGGTCAAGCCGTCGGTTCGCTCCTCGAGGGGGCAGACCCCCCGTCTCCTCGAGGCGAGCCGGCGGTTACGTCTGGACCGCTCACTCCCACCGTCACTCTCCAGGAGGTCGCGGATGCGATGTCGCGGGTTGTTCGTCGGATTGACTGCGGCCTTGATGGCTGCCAGTTCGATCATGATCTTTGCCGGCCCGGCCGGCGCAGCAAGTTCGTGCAATGAATCCATGAACCCCGCGGCGCAGGGGAACGCGAGCGGTCTCATCGTCGCCTGCACCTTCTCGAACGCCGGCGCGGGATCCGCGCTGACCGTCACCGACTACGACGATGCACTGTGGCACTACGGCGCCGCGCGCAGCGTGAACGTCACGGTTCAGCGCACGAACAGTTCGACGGCCGGCAAGCTCACGATCAAGTCGCGTCCGACGAACAACACCGTCGTCGCGAGTTGTGCGAACAGCCCGGCCGGCCAGACTGGCATTCCCGCCGGCAACCTGGCGATCACCGCCGCCGACGTGAACCACAGCATCGAGTTCGCCGCGTCCAGCGCGACGAAGACGGGCGTGTTCATCAACCCGGGCACGTTCATCAAGAGCGTGGCGGCCGCGACGGGTACCGCGTGTGCCCAGATCACGGTCGTGACCCTGAGCAAGGCAACCCTCGCGGGCGGACCGTTGTGTCCCGCCAGCCCGGGCCCGGCTACGGGTAACTGCACGAACAGCGTGGGTGCGCAGGTGCTCGTGAGCAACGACACCGGCCGGGCCGTCACCGACGGTCACACGACTGCCGCGAGCAATGTCGTCACGTCGGCGACCGCGCACTTCTGCACGCCCGCACTGACCGGTTGCACGACGACGCAGACCGACGTCGGCAAGCGGATCAGCGGTGGCGACCTTCCCGACGGTGCGACGATCGCATCGGTGACGAACGCGACCACCGTCACGCTCGCGTGCACGAGTTGCGTGGGTGGATTCACCGGAGTGAGCACTGCCAGCAATCAGGTCATCACGCTGTCTCCTGCCGACGCTCCGACCTCTGCTCGCTTCGTGACCGACTACACCGCACCCACGGGCGGATCGCGGACGATCACGTCGGCTACGGCGGAGTTCGCCAAGACCGACGTCGGCCTCCCGGTGATCTTCAACCCCGCGATTCCGGCAGTCGCCGGTGCTCGCATCGGAACCGTTGCGGCTGACGGCAGCTCGGCGACGATCGCCGGGGCCGGTACCGCCAAGATTCCGGCGGGTGCGAAGAAGCTGTCGATCGGTGTGCCCACGAAGACCGCTCCGGCAACGGGCGATGTCGCGGGCACCCTGGCGATCCTGCTGCAGGTGAACCCGACCGTCAGCCCGACCTCGCCTCCGTGCGCGGCGGACAAGATCTCGGGCTTCCAGATCCCGTTGCAGTGGAAGAACCCCGGTGGGTACAACACCACCATCAACGCGGCGACCAACCAGTTCAGCGGTACCGCACAGCCCGGTACGAGCATCGCCCAGTTCGACTTCAACACCGCGTCGACCTCGTTCGCGGGTTATCTCGAGCAGCACTACACGACGACCACGTCGGTCAACGGGCCCAGCTCGTACTCGGTCAACTACACGTTCCTGCCGGTGACGATCGGCCTGTGCCCCGGCACGGGTGACGCCACCACGTTCAACTTCTCGGGTCTGACCGTGAAGTCCTCGTCGAACCCGTCCTTCACCGGCGGTGGTGGCGGCGGCGAGCGCGGAATCCTCCCCGAGCCGCAGGGGACCAGCCACCTCTACACGGGTGCCAGCGGCGCCCAGGTGACGTCGAACGCGGCCGAGCAGCCGTCGAACACGAACGCCTGCACCGTTGCGAGCCCGTCGGCGATCCAGGTTGGTTGCTAGCGACATACACAGGTGAGGTAACGAGAGAGGGCGGGCCTGCCGGCCCGTCCTCTTTCTTTGGTGCACAGCGGCTTCTCGTTGGTGCACCTCGTGTTTGCAGCGCGAGAGGCGAGCTATGCGACGAGTTATCGTTCGGCGATGAACCCCGCCAAGGCGCGCCCCGAGGCCGACAAGCGCGCCGGCGATTCCGATATCGATGAGCTCTCGACGTCGATCCTCGTGGCGTCACGCGCGCTTATCGGGGTTGCGGCACGCTCGCTGGCGGCGGTGGAGGGCGAGGTCACACTCGTGCAGTACCGAGCCCTCGTCCTGCTGGGCGCCCGCGGCCCGCAGAACGTGTCGAGTCTCGCCGAGTCCTTGTCGATCCATCCGTCGACGACGACGAGATTGTGCGATCGCCTGGCCGACAAGGGCCTGATCCAACGACTCACGTCACCCGAGAGCCGACGGGAGATAACCCTGTCGCTCACGCCCGCGGGTCAGTCGCTGCTGAAGACCGTCAGCGCCCGGCGCAAGCGCGAGATCAAGCAGATCGTCGAACGCGTGCCGCCGGAGTTGCGCAAGTCACTGAGCGCGGCCTTCACCGCGTTCGGCGAAGCCGCCGGCGAAAGCCACGAAGACGCGTGGAAACTCGGCGGCGCGACCTAGCGTTCGCCCGCGTCGTTCATCCCTTGTTGCGTTTGCGCCGTTCCAGTTCTTCGGTGAGCGACATTGCGGCACCACAACGCGGGCAATGCAGGGTCTTGCCCAGTACCGGACGCTTGTCACGCGTCGCCCACAGCAGCGCGGCGCCGCCGATCAGGTTGCCGGCGGGGAACGTGTCAAGACTGGGTTCGTTCAGACCGCACTCCGGGCACACGCGCCGAACCGGCCGGTGTCCGTAGTGCCGTTGAATCGCTCGCGTCAACGACGTGTACAACTCGGCCCTCGGTTCGACGACTGCGCGCGGATCGCGAGGTTACGTGCGGTCGAGTATCTCGTTGGCGGCGCGTTCGCCGGAGCGCGCGGCGCCGTCCATCGCGCCGTGTGACTTGGTCGCGGTTTCGGTACCGGCCCAGTGCACGCGCTCGAAGGGTTCGCGGAGCAACGGTCCGTAGCGGCTGAGGAAGCCGGGGCGGATGTGCGCGAACGAACAGCCGCGGGTCCACTCTTCGGCCCACCACGGTGTCTCGATGTACTCGACCGGTGACGCCGCCCGCGGCCCGAGTCGCGCGGTGAGCGCGGCGAGCACCAGCTTGCGCCGTTCGGCGGGATCGAGCGCGTCCATGCGATCCGCGACCGGACCGAACGTGAACGACCCGATCACGCCCGGAGAGCCCGACATCGGCGTCGCGTCGAGTGTGACCTCGGACGCCGAGTTCGGTTCCGACGTCTGACCGCTGAAGCCGTCGGCGCGCCAGAACGGCTCGTCGTACACGACGAGTGTCTTCGTCTCGGGTCCACCCACGTCGTTGCGGTACAGCGTCAGCCGGTCTTCGGGGAGGACCGGATCGAACGCGATCTCCAGCGCGAGCGCGGGCGGAACCGCGACCACTGCGTGCCGAGCCGAAACGACGAGATCGTCGCTGCTGACGACCACATGATCGGTCGTGCTGCGTGACCGAACGCGCCGGCGCGCTCAGGTGGATCGCGTCGCCGAGCTCGTCGGCCATGATCCGCGCGATCGATCCCGCGCCACCGTCGACCATGTTTTCCTGGGCGCCGTTCTCGATGGAGAACAGCGTGTTGATGCTCCCGTGCCCACGCACCAGCCACAGCAGGTGCAGGAACGACACGTCGTTCAGGTCGCCGGTGAACAATCCCCGCACCGCCATCTCGAACAGATCGTGACCGATCTTGGTCCGGATGTTCGTGTGCGCCATGAAGTCGGCGACGGTGCGCCGGTCCCACTCCGCCGCGCGCTTGGCGTCCCACGGCGCGTCGATCGGAAGTTGCTTCGCCATCCGGTCGATCTTCAGCTGCGTCCACGCGATCGTGGCGACCGCCAGCGGACTGATCTTGGGAATGAGCCCCGTGTACCGGCGGGTGCGGTCACCGTCGACGAGCAGATGCGCGCCCTTTACCCAGGTCTTGTACGTCGCGACGCCGGTTTCGCGCGCGAGCCCGAACATCGCGTCGTGCTTCGGTCCGAGCCACGCGCCGCCCCGGTCGACCGGCGTGCCGTCCGACAGCTGCTGGGTCCAGATCCGGCCGCCGACCCGATCGCGAGCCTCGACCACCGCGACCGTCTTACCGTTTTGATGGAGGCGGCGGGCAGCGGTGAGTCCTGCGTACCCGGCGCCGACTATGCACACGTCCGCATCGATACGTTCCGGCATCGGGGCGAGACCGTACTCCGGAACCGACCGGGCAACTACTTGCAGTCGCCCTACTTGCAGCCAGTTGCCGCCGGGCGGTTGCGGTAGCGGTCGGCGATCCACCGCAGCGCGGCGGGCTGCGCGGCCTTGACGACGCTCTCGCTGTTCGCGCCGGGATACACGGTGCGCACGACGGTCGCGTGGAGCGCGCAGTACTTCCCGCGCAGCCGCGCGGTTGCCGCGGCCGGCGTGTTGCCGTCGCTTCCGCCCTGGAGGATCAGGACGGGAGTGTGCGGATCCGAACCCCCGGGTGAATTGGCGACGAGCAGATTGTGCAGGACCCGAATCGTGTTCGGACCGTGCGCGATCACCGTGCTCGGTGCGCGCGCGTGCGGTAGCGGGCGATGGTGGTCGCCGCGCACTCGGTTGTAACCCGAGGGAGGTCGCCGGCCGCCGCGGGTGTGAGGTACCTCCGTGGATCGAAGTCGTGATCACCCGCGTGTAGTCCGGCCGCGGCGATCACCGCGACGCCGATGCGGCGCGATGACTTGTCGATGAGCGACGTCGTGGTCGCGAGCTCGGCCGTCGGCCCGAGCGCCAACACGCCGCGGATGTCGAGATCGGGCGCGTACGTATGGGCGATCTGCGCGGCAAAGAGCGCAGCCTGGCCCCCCTGTCCCTTGCCCGCGATCACGACGGGGCCGATGGTTCCGACCTGCGGGAGCGACGCGGCCACGCGAACGCTGTCGAGCACGTCTTGACCTTCAGTAGCGCCGACGAGGTACGGATGGTCACCCGGCGTGCCCAGTCCCTGGTAGTCGGTTGCGATGAGAACCGCGCCGCGGTCGATTTGCGGGCGACCGTACGGAGGGATGTTCGCGGGGATCTTCTTCGAGGGCGCGCAGCTGTCGCCGAGGCCGGCCAGATCGTGCGCCCACGCGTACACGGGACGACCGCCCGCCGGCGCCGGTCGCTTGGGCACGACCGCGAAGCCCGAGACCGCGATGTCGCGACCATTGGCGTCGCGGCGAGTGGTAGAGCAGCTGCCAGATCGTGGCGTTCGGGTAGAGGACCGGGTCGCCCAGTCGCTGCGCGAAGAGCCGGGCCCAGATGAGGGTTCCCGGGTCGGCCCGGCGCATCCCGGCGGGGGGCTGGTAGAGGTCACCAACGGGCGCTCGCAGCTCGGGAACTCGCCCGTCGTCGTGGCGGTGTTTCGGGCCGAGTCGTGCGCGCTGCCGCCCGAACAGGCGGCGAGCACGACCACCGCGACGAGAAGACCTGACCCACGCGCGCGCCGGCTCATCACCGAGCGACGTTAGACCGGCCGATGACTCGAGCCGATGATTCGAGCCGATGACTCGAGCCGATGACTCAAGATTGACAGGCGTCGCCGCCGATAGACGGTTGTTCGCTCGCCAGACGAGCGGCGTGCCGCCATTTCAAGAAAATCCGGGGAGAACCCCATGCGTCGTCGGCTGCCCCTTCGAAGCCTGCTCGTTGTCCTGATGTTGACGGGCCTGATCGGCGCGGTCGCCGGGCCCGCCGCGGCCGCCCCGGCGGATCGCACCGTGACCCAGGTGCTGTCGGGGACGGCCGCGCCGATCTCGCTGTTCGACACGGGCCTGCAGGTCTGCGACGACTGCGTGCCCGACTTCCTCGTGACCAACTTCGACGAGTCCGGCGCGGCTGCCCAACTGTCCGCCAACATCGGCACGACGTGGACGTCGGACACGAGCACGAAGGTGTCGTACGACGACTCACTGCTGCGCCAAGGCTCGACGCTCCCGACCCAGAACGCGTTCACATCGAAGAACGGCATGATCACCGCCACCTTCAACCTCGACGCGTTTGTCGGGCTCGTCGTGAAGAACAACGGCGATGCCGACTGGAAGAAGACGACTACGTCGGTGTCGCCGCACCTCTCGAAAGCCTTCACCTTTCCGTGCGAACTGCCGCCGGTCGGTGGTCCTGCGAACGTATGCAACAGCGGGAAGCTCACGTTCACGCTCGTGAGCTTCCCGGTGCTCCCCGGCCTGGTGTCGATCGACTTGAATCCCACCTTCACCATCCAGGCGACGGTCAACGGCAATGGTGTCACCAGTGTGCGCCAGGCCGCGGTCGTCGGCGGGTCGGGCATCACCCCGGACCACTCGTTCACGTTCAGCCCGACCAGCGATACCCAGAGCGACTCGCTGGGAATCGTGTGCACGCAACCCGTGGGCAACGATCTCAACGACTCGTTCACCAGTACCGGCTTCAACGGCAACGTGGCGTACTCCGTGGTCGTCGGCCTCGACATCGTCGCCGACATCACCGCCCTTCCCGATTTCACGCTGCACGTTGACCTCGCCCACGCCGCGCTCGGGGAGCACGGCGATCGCGGCTTTCGGCCGCGGACGGAACCGCGGACCTCGGGCCGGTCCTGCCCGACCTCGATCCGCCGACTGCCGATCCGGGAGGGGGATCTACCCACACCTACCCGGGCGTGGAAGGCTTCGCGATTGCCTTCGACGGCTCGGCGAGCAGTGATCCGCATTGTGGGCCGCCGAGCCTGAGTTGGGACTTCGGCGACGGGACGCCACCCGTGACCGGAAACACGCCCTCGCACATCTACGTCGAGGAAGGCACGTACCACGGCACGCTGACCGCGACGAACGGCGCCGGTTTGTCGTCGTCGACGCCGTTCACCGCCGAGGTCGTGGACGCGCCGCTGATCGCGACCGGCCGCAACATCGTCGCCTCCAATCCCGTACACGCGACGGTCGCGAGCTTCAGCGACACGAATCCGCCCGCGGATGCCGGCCAGGATCCGAGTGAATACTCGGCGACGATCGACTGGGGCGACGGCAACACGACCGCGGGCACGATCGTGCCCAACGGCGTCGACTTCAACGTGGACGGCACGCACACCTACTCGGCGGCCGATCTCGGTCCGCAGACGTTGCAGATCCACATCTGCGACGTCGGTGGCGCCTGCGCCGACGCGACCAGCACGCTCACCGTGTTCGAGTTCCTCGGGAACGGTGGCTTCGTGGTCGGGAACCAGAGCGCGGTACCGGGTGCATCGGTGACGTTCTGGGGCGCGCAGTGGGCGAAGCAGAACTCGCTCTCCGGTGGCGGTGCACCGAACAGCTTCAAGGGCTTCGGCGAGACGACGAGCAGCGCACCGCCCGCGTGCGGTGGAACGTTCACGACCGGGCCGGGCAACAGCGCGAACTTCGACGGGCAGCTGCCGTCGTACATGGGCGTGCTCGTCGCGAGCTCGGTCGCGAAAAACGGTTCGAGCATCTCGGGCGATATCCAGCACATCGTCGTCGTGCACACGAACGCGGGTTACGCGTCGAATCCCGGTCACGCGGGAACCGGAACCGAGGTCGCCGTATTCTGCTGACATGACGGCGACCGGACCCGTGTGATCCGGGAACATCATGGGCGCAGCGGGATGCGGTGGTTCGAAGCCGGGAATCCCGCCGGGCCGGTGGTCGTGTTCTTCCACGGGACCGCGAAGGATCACGACGGTCTCCCGTTTCCCGACGTCGCCGAAGCACTCGGGCATCCGCTGGCTGATGGCGGAACGACCGGGGTACCGCCAGACCGCGGCGGCGCCCGGCGCGTCGCTCGCCGAGATCGCCCGGATGGTCGTCGACGATCTCGACGAGATGGGCATCGACCGGTTCGCGGTGTTGGGCTACTCGGGTGGCGGACCTCATGCACTCGCGTGCGCGGTCGTCGCGCCCGAACGGGTTCGCGTCGTCGGGCTGTTCAGCTCCTGGGCCCCGATGCATCCGCCCGATCCCGGACTGACGTTCCAGGTGCGCTTCGGCATGCGCGTCGCGGCCACGCTTCCGCGCGCCGGTGACGAAGCTCATGCTGATCGCGGAGCGGCGGGGAAGCGACGGGATGGTCGACGATGTTTGCCGCGTCGCGCGGCCCTGGGGCTTCGAGGTGGAAGCGGTCGTGCAGTCAGTGCGTGTCGTCGTGTGGCACGCGACGGGCGATCCGCAGGTACCCGATCGCGCCGTGGCGCACGGTTCGGCGGCGTCGAGCTGCACGAGTTCGACGGCGATTCGCACGAACTCCCGCGAAGTCTGGGAACGGCCCTGCACGAGCTCAGCAGTCATCGCGAACTGAGTATCGTGCGAGCTGCGGTTGTTGCGGTCCTCGCGCCGGCGGCGCACCTTGTCCATGTAGAACAGCGAGCCTGCGAACAGGAACACCATGATCGCGAACGCGAGGAACGCGGCGCCGCCGTCTTTACTCGCATCGATGAGCTGTTGCGCGAGAAACATGGCCGTCTCCTATGCGCTCGGAACGGGGGCCGGAACCGGTGCGCTCCCGGCCAGCTTGCGCTTGCGGGCGTCGGTCTCGTACCAGTGCAGGCCGAGCAGTGACAATCCGAAGAGCAACACCGACGGGACCCAGAACTGGAACACGACGGGTTCGCGTAGCGAGCCGAAGTCGTAGGTGAGGATCGCGTACTGCGTGTTCTTCAGCGGATCGCAGGCCGGCGCCGCACCGACGGGCACAACGGGCTCGGTTGGACAGAACTGCACGACCGCGTACCGCGGGTTGTGCCAGAGCAGGTTCCTGGTGCCGCCGCCGATCACCGCCGTCTTGTAGCCCTTGAAATCCGTGAGGTAGTCGAGCGACGCTTCGAACTGCGCGAGTGGTTGCGGGACCGCGGGTGCGTTCTCGACGATGGCGGCGTGCACGAGCGCGGCGTCCATCGCCGGGCGCAGGTTCGCGAGCTCGGTCTCGTCGGCGCGGGTGCCCTCGGTGAGCGCGTTGTGCACCGCGGGGATCTTCGAATCCGACGGGACGCTCACGACCTCTACGACTTTCCACGCGGGGGAGTGGCCGTGCGGCGGGTCGATACCGCTGTTACCCGACGTCCACCACAGCGTGCTCAAGCAGCACCATGAATCCGGTGAGCGACGCGAAGGCGACGAGGAAGCCGAGGCGGCCACCCAGGTTGGTCGCGAGCAACAGGTAGGCCGAGCCGCAGAACAAGCCGATCGCCGACAACACGACGAGCACACCCAGGATGGTCGGGTTCCACAGGTTCGGGTGGGCCGGACCTTCCGCGGCGGTGATCAACAGATGGGAGATCATCCCGCCGACTTCCCCTTCGTCGTGGTCGTGGCCGGGGTCCGCGGTCCGGTGCCCGTCTCGCACACCGGCTCGGCCGTCAGGAACGTCGAGGTTTCGAGGCAGTAACGCTCGTAGCTCACGATCTCCTCGATGTACTGTCTTCGACAGCATCTGCGAGAAGCCGGGCATGCGCCCGGTGCCGATGCCGCTGTTGCCGTACGCCTTGTGATTGAACGAACCGGACTGCACGAATTCGAGCTGGGCTTCGAAGCCGCCGGACTCGTCGGTGCCGAAGCGCCGGATCTCGTCGCGGTCCCGCAGGTTGAATGCGGTTCCACCGCCGATTCCACCACCACCGGCCGGGAGTCCGAGCGAGTCGACCCCACCCGGCTGGTCGGCCGGGACCGTGGGATCGAACGTGGACCACCCCGCGGTGTGGCAGCGCGCGCAGTTCAACTCGAACAGGAGCTGGCCGTCTTGCACGTTCTTGCGGCGGCGCACCCACTCCTGCGTCCACGTGAGCGCGGCCTGATCCGACTTCACGGTCGCGAGGTCGGTCGTATAGGTGCCGCAGGCCACGGCGGCCGGGCGGTCCGCGACCTTCTTCGGATCGGCGGTGACCTGCTTGATGAGGTCGGCGCACGCGGAGTTGAGCTCGGCGTCGGTCGGGTCCGTCAACTTCAGCGCCTTGACCGCGGCCGCTCGCGAGGTCGCGAGGGTCGCCTGGTCGTCCTTCAGCTGCTTCGCGGCCGCCTTCTCGTTGTCTTCGGGCTCGGTGCGTGCGAGCTCCAGGTTCTTCGCGCTCAGCGCCTGGGCCTGCTTGGGCGTGAGCTGGATCGAGCGCAGGTACGCGACGAGGTCCTGGATCGACTGGTCGTTCTTGGGGCCACCGCCGTCGACTCCCCACGGCTGCATCGGTGTGCCCGGCCGGCCGTTGGTGATGACGTCGGTGACGGCGCACGTGAGCGTCGGGCGGATATCGATCTGGGGGCACTTGGGGTCTTCGTTGAGGCGCAGGAACACGGTGTTGAGCGGGGGCGCCTGCCAGACGACCGACTGTCCGTTGACCTGAACCGGCACCGGGCCGCCCTGGGCCTTCAAGCCGTGGCAGTTCGCGCACTGCAGCGAGGTGGCCGAGTCGTACTTGGGCATCAACGCGTTCGAGAACAGCACCTCGCCGCGCTCGGCCGCGTTCTTGTCGAAGTAGTTCGCGGCTTCCGCTTGTCGGCGACGGCTCGTGCAGCCAGTAGATGGGCAGCGCGACGGCAACCACCGCCGCGAACAACAGCGCCCAACCCTGCACGCGTTCGAGCCGGCGGCCCTCGAGCTCCTCGTCGGGATAGAACTCCTGGAGGTTCGCGGGCACGTTGTCTTCCGGCTCGCGCTTCGGCGAGAGCACGGCCCAGATCAAATAGATCGCGACGGCGAGCACCGCGATGATGTTGAGCGCGATGAGAACGTGGCGAACTGTCACGACACGCTCCACGCGGCATCCATCGCCGAGAGCTGGCGACGATGAGTGCTGATCAGACGCAAAGCGGGCCTTCCTGTTGCTGACCGGTCGTGTTGGTACCGATCGGAGGCCCGATCTCGATGTCGCCGGTGTTGATGGTCAGGTTGTCGCCGCTGACGATGATCGCGAAGCGGTCGAGGCCACGGGGAGCCGGGCCGGCCTTCTTCTCGCCGACGCGGTTGTACTTGGAGCCGTGGCACGGGCACTCGAACCATTGCGACGTCTGGCACCACGGCACGCGACAGCCGAGGTGCACGCAGCGCTGGTAGAGCGCGACCAGTCCTTGCTCCATGCCCGCGTAGGTGACGGCGCTGTAGACCTTCTTGGCCGCGGGGAGGTCGGCCTTCGGGTACTGCACGATGTAGGCGCGCGCCTCGGGAATGTAGAACGGCGCGGCCTTCGTTGTGATCGCCGTGTTGATGTCGGAGATCGACGTGCCCGCCGCGACCTTGCCGCCGAACCCGCCGGTGCCCGTGGGCCACAGGAACCCGAGGCAGGCGGCGCCGAAGGCACCGACGCCGAGACCGGTGAAGGTGAGGATGCCGCGGTTGAGGAACTGGCGGCGGGCGATGCCGAGCTCTTCCTCGTCGACCGGCTCCCAGATGACCGCGTCGCCGCGGCCGCGCTTGGCGGGAACGTTCTCGTAGGTGGCGCGCGTCTCGTCGGCCCGTTCGCGCCCGGTCGACTCGAGATCGGTTGACGTCGACGCTTCGGACGCCGCTGCTGGTTCCGACGACGCGTCGCGCTGACGCGTCTCGCGCGACAGCTCGCCGGTGGCGCGTCCTCGCCGGTTGGCGAAGACCATCACCGTCGCGATTCCCACGATGAAGATGATGATGATCGGGATGGCTACTGCCACCGATGGCTCCTAAAGCTCAAAGAAGATGCCTTGCTTGTCCCACGGGAACGTGAAGTTGAAGCCCGGCCCTCGGAAGAAGCACCCGATGATGACGAGCACCGCCCACATCATCAGGAACATCGTCATCATCGTGATGGCGAACTTCCGGTCGTCGGGTTTCTTCGACGGGTTCTTGTCGATGAACGGCACGATGGCCAGCAGCGCGAGCGCGATGCCGGGCAGCAGCACGCCGGCGACCATCGGGTTGAACATCTTCAGCAGCTCTTGCAACCCGAGGAAGTACCAGGGCGCCTTCGACGGGTTCGGCGTCGCGTTGACGTCGGCGAGGCCGAGCAACGGCGCTTTCACCATCGCCGAGAAGATCGTGATGAACGCCATCAGCGAGAGGATCGACGCGAACTCGAGCATCAAGAGGTGCGGCCAGACGTGCACCTTGTCTTGCGCTTCGGCGCGCGTCTGCTGGATCGAACCCGACTTGACGACGGTGAGGAGGCGTTGCGTGTGGCCGCCGGGACCGGTGCCGGTCGGTGTGGGCGGCCGCGACGGCCGTTGCCGTGCCACCGCCGCCGGCCGCCGCCGGTGCCGCGTCGCCACCGCCGCCGGCGAGCGCGGCCTTGCGCTTGCGCGACCGCTCGAGGAGGTGCGCGGGAATGCCGCCCTTGTCTTCGGTGATCGCGTCGCCGGCGTCGGATGCCGCGGCCGCAGCCGGGACTTCGACGGCTTCTGCCTCGCCGCCCGCGTCGGCGGGAGGAGCTGCTTCGGCTGCGGTCTCGTCGGCTTCTTCGCCCTCGACGGGGAGGCCGAGCGCCTTGCGACGCTCGCGACTGCGCTTGAGCAGATGTTCGGGAACTTCGGGCATGGGACTCTTCGCCTCCCTTCGCGCCTAGAGCGGTCCGGAGATTCCGCCGTCTTTGCGGACTCTCCAGAAATGGACGGCCATGAAGATGACGATCACAAACGGCAGCATCAACACGTGCAGCACGTACCAGCGGAGCAAGGTCTCCCCGCTGATCTCCCTAGACCCCAATAAGACGTACTTCACCGAGCCTCCGAACACGGGCGTGTAACCCATCATGTTCGTGCCGACGGTGACGGCCCACAGCGAGAGCTGGTCCCACGGAAGCAGGTAGCCGGTAAACGAGAGCAACAGCGTGAGCAGCAACAAGATGATGCCGATCACCCAGTTGAACTCGCGCGGAGACTTGTAGGCGCCGTGGTAGAAGACGCGCGCCATGTGCAAGAAGACGGACAGCACCATGAGGTGCGCCGCCCATCTATGCATATTTCGTACGAGTGATCCGAACGCGATCGACGTCTCGAGGGTCTGCACGTTCGCGTACGCGTCGGTGACCGTCGGCCGGTAGAAGAACATCAAGAAGATGCCGGTGACGGTGAGCAGGATGAACAAGAAGAACGACAGGCCGCCGAGGCACAGCGTGTAGGAGACCTTCACCGCGTGCCGCTTCACCTTCACGGGGTGAAGGTGGTACAGCACGTTGTTCATGATCACGTAGGAGCGGTTACGGGGGCTGTCGGTGTATCCCTTGCGGAACACCGAGCCGGGCCGGAAGATCGCGTTCCACGCTTGCGAGCTACGCGTGTTGTCGCCGACTTTTGCGACGCGCTCAGCCAGCTTCGGCCGGTGCCCGTTTGCGCTGCCGTTTCCAATGGCCAAGGAGCGCTTCTCCCTTAGAAGCGGACGCCGTAGGCGTAGCCGTGTCGGTTGGTGCGTTCGTTCGGGTCACCCTCGCGCCAGCTGTCGGTGACCTTGCCGAGGATGATCACACCGGTCGGGCACCGGTCGATGCAAAGCGCGCACCGTGTGCACACGTCTTCGTCGACGACGAAGAACACGTGGTCCTTCGGGTCGTCGCCCGGCTGGTCGGCGTTGACGGCTTCGTCGATCGCGTCGTTGGAGAGCATGTGGATGCACTTCCAAGGACAGATGTCGACGCAGCCTTCACAGAGGATGCACTCGGCCTGGTCGATGTGCAGGAACTGCTTCGGCTTGACGGCCTGGGTCAACCACTTGGGGTCGACCTCCTGCAACACGTACGAGGTCGAGAACTCCGGCATCGGCGGATTCGCGTCGTTGCGGGCCATCAGGTGTCACCCGAGGTCGTGACCGGCCGGCCGTAGGCCGAGACGCGCTTTTCCCGGCGGCGCATGAGGCGCGCCAAGGGGCCGGCAGATGTTTCGGTTCGCGCGGTCTCGCCGTCGGCGGCGGGTTCGAGCACGGGGCGTTTCTGCCACCGCACGAACAGCCAGACCTGGAGCACCAGCACCATCCCGTAGATAACCGTCGTCCCTATAGTCGATCAGCGACCGATCTCGTGATGTCGAAGTGGATGAACCGGTTCTTCTGCATCACGAACGTCGCCGTGTTGAAGTTGAGGTACGCCGTTCCCGAACGTCAACCACTCGTGGGGGATCGTGCCGTATCCCAGCGCCATCATTCCCCACACCAACATGGCACCAAGAATTGTCTGGGCCCAGGTCGCGGGCTCGGCGCGCTTGGGTTTCCGGGTGAGCCAGAAGCCGATGCCGATGCCGATCGCGAAGATCAACGTGGCCCAGATCATCCGGCCCGCGTGCCGCACCCATTGCGAGTGGTGATTGATGTAGAAGCCCTTGCCGTTCGCGCCGTAGTCGATCCACGGCACAGTCTTCGGCAGCACATTGGGGATGTGCAGCGCAAGCATGCTCACGTGGATATCGGGCATGGCCCGGGCGCTCCTTGTCGGGCAAGCACTCGTACAGAGGCACTGAACCGGTCTCGAAGTGTTCGAGGCCCGCGCAGTCGGCGCGAAACTCTTGCTACCACGCTAGATCGGGCTCGGGCACATCGCGCGCCAGGTACCGGCAGGGAAATTCCAGGGTGCGACCGAAGCCGGCCCGAAGTGTGATCATGGGTGCCGTGGAAACGCAGTTCGATGTGCTCGTCGTGGGCGCGGGGCCTTCCGGTTCCGCCGCCGCGTACTGGCTCGCGACGCGCGGCCATCGGGTGCTCGTCATCGACAAGAAGCGGTTCCCGCGCGAGAAGACCTGCGGCGACGGCCTGACCCCGCGGGCGGTCCGCCAGCTCAACGACATGGGGCTCGCCGATCCACTCGCCCAGTTCCAGCGATTCGACGGGCTGCGCTCGATCGGCCACGGCATCACCCTCGAGCTGAAGTGGCCCGAGCACCCCGACTTCCCCGACTACGGATATGTGGTGAGGCGGAGCGAGCTCGACGACATGGTCGCCCAGGGCGCGGTCAAGGCCGGCGCCACCCTCTGGTCGGCGACCGAGGCGATCGAACCCCTGGTAGAGGGCGGTTCTGGGGGACGGTCCGGTCGTCGTCGGTGCCGTCGTGAAGAACAAGGACACCGGCGAGACCCGGGAGGTGCGGGCGCGCGTATGTAATCGTCGCCGACGGCGCCAATTCCCGGTTCGGCCGGGCGCTCGGCACCGCCCGCAACCGCACGTATCCCGCTGGGGATGGCGATTCGCGGCTATTTCACCAGTCCGCTCCACGACGACCCCTGGATCGAGAGCCACCTCGACATCCGGGACCGGGACGGGAACCATTTGCCCGGGTATGGGTGGATATTCCCGGTCGGGGACGGCACCGTCAACGTCGGGGTGGGCCTGCTCTCCACCTTTACGGGGTGGAAGAACGTGAACACCAGCCACCTGATGGACGCGTTCTGCGCCACCGCGCCCGAGCGGTGGGGGATCTCGCCCGAGACCTCGACCGGCCCGCCGACCGGCGGGAAGCTCCCGACCGGCGGGTCGGTGACCCCCCGGGTCGGCCCGCAGCACCTCGTGGTCGGCGACGCCGCCGGCTCGGTCAACCCGTTCAACGGCGAAGGCATCTCGCTCGCGTACGAAACCGGTCGCCTCGCCGCCGACGCGGTCGACCTGGCAATCGTCACCGGCGATCGGGCCGCGCTCGAGACGTACACGCAGCGGCTCGACGAGGTCTACGGCCTCTACTTCAAGGTCGCTCGTACCTTCGTGCGCGCCATCGGCAACCCCGCGGTCATGCGCGAGTTGACCCGCGTCGGTTTCCGGAGCCGCACGCTCATGGAGTGGGTGCTGCGGATCATGGCCAACCTCATGCGTCCCGACGAGATCGGTCCCGCCGAAGCGGCGTACCGCGTGGTCGCCGCGATCGTCCGGCTCGCACCCGAGGCCTGACCCGACCGGTGATCTCGACCGTGACCCTCTCGACCCGTGACATCGAGTTCGGGCCCCGGTGTTGGATAGCCTCCGAAATCGGCCCGGTCCGAGGCGCGCGGTCCCGCTGCCAACAGTGGAAAGGCCGCCAAGGAGTTGGAAGCATGAGCGATTCATGAGCGACTACCTGCCGATCCTCGTGATGGCGGCACTCGTGGTCGCCTTCGTGATGCTGTCGTTCGTCGCCTCGCAATTGCTCGCGCCGTCTCGCCCCAACTCGGCGAAGCAGGCGCCCTACGAGTGCGGCATCGTTCCCGAAGCGCGAATCGACCGAGCGCTTCCCGGTGAAGTTCTATTTGGTCGCGATGAGCTTCATCGTGCTCGACGTCGAGATCGTGTTCCTCTACCCGTTCGCGCTCGTGTTCCGCGGTCTCGGCGTGTTCGGCCTCATCGCGATGGCGGTGTTCGTGCTCGCGCTGCTGATTCCGTTCGCGTACCTGCTGTCGGTCGGCGCGCTCGAGTGGGCGCCGGTGCGTGACGTGTTCGAGCGTCTGCCCGGACCGCTGCTGCGCACCAGCAAGGCCGTGTTCGATCCCGAGCCACGATCCGCGTGTCGACGAAGCGGAGGGGCAGGCCGCCTGATGGGCCTCGACCAGATCCCGCACAACTTCATGACCGCGTCGGCTCGAAGACGTCGTGCGTTGGGGGCGCCGCAACTCGGTGTTCCCGGCGACGTTCGGCCTCGCGTGCTGCGCGCTCGAGATGATGGCGACCGGCGCCGCGCACTACGACCTCGCGCGCTTCGGCATGGAGGTCTTCCGCGCCAGTCCGCGTCAGGCCGACCTCATGATCGTCGCCGGTCGCGTGTCGCAGAAGATGGCACCGGTGCTGCGGCAGGTCTACGACCAGATGGTCGAGCCCAAGTGGGTCATCTCGATGGGCGTGTGCGCGAGCAGCGGCGGCATGTTCAACAACTACGCGATCGTGCAGGGCGTCGACCAGATCGTGCCGGTGGATGTGTACGTGCCCGGTTGCCCGCCCGGCCCGGAAACGCTGATGCACGGCATCCTCACGCTGCACGAGCAGATCCGCACCGGCGAGTTGCTCAGCCGCCGGGAGGCATCGCCCACGGGTGGCGCCGCAATCATGTTGAACGAGCCGCCGTCGAGCACGCCCGTCGCGATCAGTCCCAGCGCAACCGCGCCGGCGGGATCCTGAGGGCCGGGACCGCATCGATGGCAGCCGACGACGCGGGCGCTCGTGAAGACGAGCACGAGCCCGACGCACCCGAGCGGGTAGCGGTACCCGACGACGAAGTCGCGGCCGCGGTGCGTGGCGCGCTTCGACGGCGCGGTGTTCACGCGCAGTCACGGCCAGCCGGTTCTCTACGTCGACCGCGTCGGTGTTCGCCGACGTCGCGGGGTTTCTGCGTGACGAGCAGCAGTTCACGATGTGCGTCGACATCACCGCCGCCGATCACCTCCTCGACGGTGAGCGCTACGCGCCGGTCGAGCTCGTCGCCGCGGGCGTGGCGCAGGAGCGGTTCGAGGTGATCGCCAACTTCTTGTCGCACGTCCGCAATCGCCGGATCCGTGTGATCTGCGCGGTGCCCGATTCCGACGACACGAAGGTGCCGTCGCTCACCGGCGTGTATCCCGGGACCGACTTTCCCGAGCGCGAGACCTACGACCTGTACGGCATCGAGTTCGAGGGCCACCCCGATCTCACGCGCATCCTCATGCCCGACGATTGGGACGGACATCCGCTGCGCAAGGACTACCCGTCCGGCACGCGTTCCCGTGACCTTCAAAGGGGACCCGCACCCGCGATGAGTGACTTCACCCGGACCGAGCACGAGGACGCCGACCAGCTGCGCGAAGAAGCGCGACTCGAACGTCAGACCGACGAGGGCGCCCAGGAGCTGAAGCCGAAGCCGCGCGTGCGCGAGGTCGTGCTCACCGGCGGCGGCATGTGGCCCGAGGACGAGTCCGACGACACCATGATCATCAACATGGGTCCGCAGCACCCGTCGACGCACGGTGTGTTGCGCCTCATGATGGAGCTCGACTCCGAAGAGGTCGTGCGCGTCAAGCCCGTGATCGGTTACCTCCATACCGGCATGGAGAAGACGGGCGAAGAGCTCACCTACGTGCAGGGTGGCACCAACGTCACGCGCATGGACTACGCGTCGCCGCTGTCGAACGAGCTCGTCTACAGCATGGCGGTCGAGCGTCTGCTCGACGTCGACGTGCCGCCGCGCGCGACGTGGATCCGCATGATGCTCGTCGAGCTCAACCGCATGTCGTCGCACTTGTTGTTCCAAGCGACGAACGGCATGGACATCGGCGCGATCTCGATGATGCTCTACGGCTGGCGCGAGCGCGAAGAGGTGCTGCGCTACCTCGAGATACATCACCGGCTTGCGGATGAACCACAACTACATCCGTCCCGGCGGTGTCGCCGCCGATCTGCCCGATGGCTGGCAGGAGCGGCGCTCGAGTTGTGCGACACCGTGACCACGGGGATCAACGAGTACGACGAGCTGCTGTCGGAGAACCCGATCTGGCGGGAGCGCACGATCGGCCTCGGCCTCATCTCCACCGAGGAGTGCCTCGCACGCAGCATCACCGGACCGATCCTGCGTTCGACCGGTTTCGCGTGGGACCTGCGCAAGGCGCAGCCGTACCTCGCGTACGACGAGGTCGACTTCGACGTCATGTACGGCATGAACGGCGACGTGTTCGACCGCTACCGCCTGCGGCTCTCCGAGATCCACGAGTCGATCAAGATCGTGCGCCAATGCGTCGAGCGCATGCCCGCCGGCGACTATCGCACGCAAGACAAGAAGCTCACGCCGCCGCCCCGCGCCCGCATCGACGAGTCGATGGAGGCGTTGATCCACCACTTCAAACTCTTCACCGAAGGGTTCAAGGTGCCGGCGGGGGAGACCTACGTCGCGATCGAGTCGCCGCGCGGCGAGATCGGCTGCTACATCGTGAGCGACGGATCCGGGAAGCCGGTGCGCATGCACATCCGCGGCCCGTCGTTCTACAACCTGCAGTCGATCGAGCCGATGGGTACCGGCGCGCTGGTGGCCGACGCGGTCGCGATCGTGTCGAGCGTCGACCCGATCATGGGCGAGGTCGATCGATGACGGCGTTCTCTGCACGCGAGGCGTACCGAACCGCACGCGCGCCAAGGAGATCGTGGCGCGCTACCCGCGCCCGAAGTCGGCGATCCTGCCGCTCGCGCATCTCGCGCAGGATCAGAACGGGTGGCTGTCACCGGAGGCGATGGGCGAGATCGCGGAGCTCACCGGCGTCACCGCGGCCGAAGTGCAGGGAACCTGTTCCTTCTACACGATGTTCAAGCGCCGGCCGTGCGGGAAGTTGGTCGTGTCGGTGTGCACCAACGTGACGTGCCTCGTCACCGGTGGACCCGAGATTCTCGAGCAGCTCGAACGCGTTACGGGCTCGACGAAGACGTGACCGTCGAAGAAGTCGAGTGCCTCGCCGCGTGCGGAGGCGCGCCTTCGATGCAGGTCAACTACGAGTTCCACGAGAAGCTCACGCCCGAGCTGGCCCAGTCACTCGTGGAGGACTACAAGTCCGGCACGCGCACCGCGCGCACGATCTCGGGGTCGCTCACCTAATGGCCATCTCCGAAGAGCGGCGCATCGTCACCCAGCGGCTGCACGACCGGCCCGACGACTCCTGGACGATCGACGGCACGCTCGCGAGCGGCGCCTACGACTCGTTGCGCGCGGTGCTCGCCAAAGGCGATCCCGCCGACGTGCAGGAGCAGGTAAAAGTCTCGGGTCTGCGCGGGCGTGGTGGTGCGAACTTCTCGACCGGCCAGAAGTGGTCGTTCCTGCCCGGCGATCTGTTCCCGCGCTACCTGGTGGTCAACGGCGACGAAGGCGAGCCGTCGACGTTCAAGGATCGGATGCTCGTCGAGCGCGATCCGCACCAGCTCATCGAGGGCATCATCATCTCGGCGTACGCGATCCAGTGCAATCAGGCGTTCGTCTACCTGCGCGGCGAGTTCGCGCTCGGCTACGACCGGCTCACGCAGGCGCTCGACGCCGCTCGTGCCAAGGGCTTCCTGGGCTCGAACATTCTCGGTTCGGGATTCGATCTCGAGATCGTGGTGCACCGCGGCGCGGGCGCCTACATCTGCGGCGAAGAGACCGCGCTCATCGAGTCGCTCGAAGGCGAGCGCGGCATGCCGCGGCTCAAGCCGCCATTCCCGGCGATCGCCGGCCTTTACGCCAAGCCCACCGTCGTCAACAACGTCGAGACGCTCTCCACCGTCCCGCACATCGTTGCGATGGGTGGCGCCGCGTACGCGGAGATCGGCGTGAACAAGTCGACCGGCACGCGCGTCGTCGCGATCTCGGGTCACGTGAAGAAGCCCGGCAACTACGAGATCGAGTTCGGCTGCACCTTCCGCGACGTGATCTACGGATTCGCGGGCGGCATCCGCGACGGGCACGAGCTCAAGTTCTTCCTGCCGGGTGGCGCGTCGTTCCAATGGCTCGTCGACCGTGACGAACACCTCGACGCGATCTACGACATCGACTTCGTGCAGCAGAACCTCGGCACGACACTCGGGTCGGGTGCGGTCATGGTGTTCGACGATTCCACCGACCCGCTGCTCGTCGCCTGGCGGCTCGCCAAGTTCTACGCCCACGAGTCGTGCGGCAAGTGCACGCCGTGCCGTGAGGGAACGGGCTGGATCGAGAAGGTGCTCTACCGCATGTCGCACGGACTCGGCCGGCCCGAAGATCTCGATCTCCTGATCGATGTCGGATCCGGCATCTCGCCCAACGTCGCGACCGCGCCGTTCACGCAGACCACGCTGTGCCCACTCGGGCCGAGTGTGGTCTCGCCGATCGCCAGCCTCGACAAGTACTTCCGTGAAGAGATCACTGCCCGACTCGCGGCAGACAGCCTGAGCGCGAATGCAGGAGCGAGCGCGTGACCACCACGGAGCCGAAGCCCGAAGTCGAGAAGGACACCGTCACGGTCACCGTCGACGGGAAGACCTTCGAGGCGAAGAAGGGCGAGCTGCTCATCAAGGCCGCGCAGGAGCACGGCGTGTACATCCCGCGCTTCTGCTGGCACGAGCGCATGAAGCCGGTCGGCATGTGCCGCATGTGCCTCGTCGAAGTGGAAGGCATGCGCGGGTTCCCGCCCGCGTGCACCACGCCGGTGGCCGAAGGCATGGTCTGCAACACGCAATCCGACACCGTCAAGAAGATCCAAGACGGCGTGCTCGAATTCCTCCTCGTCAACCACCCGCTCGACTGCCCGGTGTGCGACCGCGGCGGCGAGTGCCCGTTGCAGGACCAGACGCTCGCGTTCGGTCCGGGCGAGTCACGCTTCGTCGAGGAGAAGCGCCACTTCGAGAAGCCGATCGAGCTCAGCGACCTCGTGCTCCTCGACCGCGAGCGTTGCATCCAGTGCGGCCGGTGCACGCGGTTTGCCGAGGAGATCGCCGGTGATCCGCTGATCGACTTCGTCGACCGCGGCGACCACATGCAGGTGCTGAACTTCACCGAGCAGCCGTTCGACTCGTACTTCTCCGGCAACACCGTGCAGATCTGCCCGGTGGGCGCGCTCACCGCGCGGCAATACCGGTTCAAGGCCCGGCCGTGGGATCTCGACACGGTCGAAACCTCGTGCAACGCGTGCGCGGTGCAGTGCCGGGGCGCGATGCAGTCGTCGTCGAACCGGTTGGTCCGTTTGCTCGGTGTCGATTCCGAGCCGGTGAACCACGGTTGGCTCTGCGACAAGGGTCGCTACGGCATCGAGTGGATCCACTCCGACAACCGCGTGATCGAACCGCACCGGCGCGTCGGCGACGAGCTGCAAGAGGTCTCGTGGCCGGACGCGCTCGATGCCGCCGCCGCGTTGATCCGGAGCGCGCGCGACGCGCACGGCCCCGAATCGATCGCGCTGCTCGGCGGCGCGCGCGGCACCAACGAAGACGCCTACGCGTTCACCCGGTTGATGAAGAGCGTGATCGGCACCGACAACGTCGACGCCCAGATCGGCGACGGGCTTCCCGCCGAGCTCGTGCTCGGCGTTCCGCGCGCCGAGATCGCCGACTGCGACCGCGCCGCCGCGATCGTGTTGCTCGGTCCGGATCTCGAAGAGGAGCTCCCGGTCCTGCATCTGCGCATTCGGCGCGCCGCGGTAGAGCTGAAGGTTCCGTTGGTCGATCTCGCCGCGACCGCGCACGGCTTGTCGGAGTACGCGACTGTGACGGCGCGGACGCTTCCGGGCGACGAGCTCGGTGCCGACGCGCTGGACCTGATCAAGAACGCGCGGGGCGATCGTCCCGGACCGGTGGTCGTCGTGTTGGGCCGTCCGTCGATGGCGGAGTCGCCGGCCGTGGCCGATGCGCGCCGCGGACGCGTTGCGCGCGGTCCCCGACGTGGTCTTTCTCTCGGCCCTCCGGCGCGGCAACGTGCACGGCGCGATGGAAGCCGGACTCGTCCCGGGCTTTCTCCCCGGTCGGGTCACGCTCGACGCCGGCCGCGAATGGTTCACCGAGGCGTGGGGCGGCACGCTTCCCGCGGCCAAGGGGCTCGACGCGCAGGGGATCCTCGAAGCGGCGGCCGCGGGCAAGATCGAGGTGCTGATCATCCTCGGTTCCGATCCGGTGGCCGACTTCCCCGACGCCGATCTCGCCCGCCGCGGGATCGCGGGCGTAAAGCACATGATCGCGGTCGGCGGCTTCCTCACCGGAACGTCGCGTCGGTCCGAAGTCGTGTTGCCTCCGACACTCGCGGGCGAACGAAGCGGCACCATCACGAATCTCGAAGGTCGCGTGCAGGGCGTCAACCAGAAGGTCGCGGCCGAGGGCGGCTCGATGACCGACTGGCGCATTGCGCTCGAGCTCGCGCGCTGGCTCGGGACCGACATCGACATTGCGACCGTCGACGAGCTCACCGACGAGATGGCGCGGCTCGCTCCTTCCTTCGAAGGTGTCACCGCCGCGTTGATGGAGCGGGCGCGAGACGGCGTGGTGCTTCCGCTGCGGGATCACCACGACGAGATCGTGCTCCGCACCCGCGCGTTGTCGATTCTCGCCGACGACGGTTCGGGAACCTCGTGGGACCCGATCAAGGTCGAAGGCGAACCCGAAGATGCCGGCGCCGCCCCGACCGAAGACCGCCGACGGCGAAGCTGCTGAAGCCGCGGAAGGCGAAGCCGAACCCGAAACGCCGGAGCGAGTCGGGCCGGCGCTGTGGGAATGGGACGGCGTCGTCGCGAACGCCGACGTTCCGGCACGCGACGCGTACGCTCTGCGCCTCGTGGCGGGTCGGCGGCTGTATGACAACGGACGGCTCGTGAGCGAGAGCCCGGTGCTGACGCGCGTGCGGCGGCCATTCCCGTTGCAAGTCAACCCGCAGGAGCTGCTGCGGATCGGCGTCGAGGCCGGCACCGAAGTGAAGGTCATGTCGACCCGCGGGACGCAGGTGATCGCGATCGAGGCCGACGCGGGTGTGCCGATGGGCGTCGGTCGTCTCGATTTCTCCGCCGACGGCTCGGGCGCGGCGGCGTTGATCGACGCGAGCACCGCGGTCACCGACGTACGCGTGGAGACGATTCAGTGAGAGGGAGCCTTGCTCGCGCTCGATCCGCTCTTCAACGGTCACTGTGTCGTGGTCGGTGCTGGGCGTCGTGCTCATCAAGGTCGTCACCGCGTTCGTCATCCTGCTCGTCGCGGTGATGCTCTACATCTGGGGCATGCGCAAGGTCATCGCCGACATGCAGAACCGCATCGGTCCGAACCGGGCCGGCCCCTACGGCGTGTTGCAGACGCTGGCCGACGGCATCAAGCTCTTCTTCAAGGAGCAGTCGATCCCGAACACGGCCGACCGGCCCGTGTTCCGGCTCGCGCCCTACCTGTCGATCATGCCCGCCTTCTTGATGTTTTGCATCGTCCCGATCGGCGGCACGGTCTCGATCCTCGGCCACCTCACCTATCTGCAGGTCGCGGATCTCCCGGTGGGCGCGCTGTTCATTCTCGCGATGTCGGGCCTCGGCGTGTACGGCGTGATGCTCGCGGGTTGGTCGTCGGGTTCGAAGTACCCGCTGCTCGGATCGGTGCGCGCGACCGCGCAGCTGTTGTCGTACGAAGCCGCGTTCTCCCTCGCGATCCTCGGCGTGCTCATCCAGGCGCAGACGCTCTCGACGCACGCCATCGCCGCTCAGCAATCGTGGGCGCGGTGGGATTCGTTCGTGGCCGACTGGTTCTGGCTCCGGGCACTGATTCCGTTCGCGATCTTCCTGATCGCGGCGACGGCCGAGACGAACCACCCGCCCTTCGACCTCGTAGAAGCCGAACAGGAGCTGGTCGGCGGTTTCCACACCGAGTACACGGGCATCCGGTTCGCGATCTTCTTCTTCGCCGAGTTCATGAACGTCATCACGATGTCGGCGATCGCGACCACGTTCTTCCTCGGCGGTCCGTCGGGTCCCGGGCTCGGGTTCCTCGCGAGCAACAACGTGATCAACGTGTGGTTCATGCCGGTGTTCTGGTTCACGGCGAAGGTGCTCGGGTTGTTGTTCGTGACCGTGTGGCTGCGCGCATCTCTGCCGCGCATGCGCTACGACCGGTTGATGGCGCTCGGGTGGAAGTACCTCATCGAGATCGCGATCCTGTGGGTGCTGGTGTCGACCGCGCTGCTCGTCGGCCACGATCAGAACTGGAATCCGTGGATCACCGCGCCGGCCAGCGCGGGCATCGCGCTGGTCGCGTTCTTCACGCTGTATCTCGCAATTCCCAAGGCCGGCGAACGCGTCGAGGAGTTCCGCTGATGGGCCGCCTCTCCGGTTTCAACGTCACCCTGCGCCAGATGTTCAAGCCGCGTCTGACCACCGAGTACCCGGCGGTCAAGCACGTGAAGCCCGAACGTCAGCACGGCCGCCACGTCCTCAATCGCTACGAGGACGGGATGGAGAAGTGCATCGGGTGCGAGCTCTGCGCGGGTGTGTGCCCGGCGAAGTGCATCTACGTGCGCGGCGCCGACAACCCGGTCGACGATCCGGTCTCGCCCGGTGAGCGCTACGGCTTCGTCTACGAGATCAACTACCTCCGTTGCATCCACTGCGATCTCTGCGTCGAGGCGTGCCCGACCGAGGCCATCACCGAGACCAAGCTCTTCGAGTTCTCGTTCACCAACCGAGCGGATGCGATCTACACCAAGGAAGAGCTCATCGTCGGTGACGACGGCCGGGCCAAGCGCATGCCGTGGGAGCTGTGGACCGGCGGCGAAGACGACCACACCAGCGCGTGGATGCGCGCGACGTCGCCGAGCGGATCGGCCGACCTCGAAGGTCGCATCGGCTGGTCGGGCGAGCTCGGCTTCGGCGTGCGGCCGGCGGAAAGGGGCCAGAGTGAGCTGACCCCGTCGCACGCCGACACCGCGCCCCATTTGGACGAATCGGGACCGGGTCGCTGATGCAGGCACTGATCTTCTACGTCTGTGCGGTCGCGGTGATTACCGGCGCGCTCGGTGTCGTGCTCGCGCACAACCCGGTGCACTCCGCGTTGTTCCTGCTGCTCACGCTCGTGGGTGTCGCGATCCTGTTCCTCCAGCAAGACGCGGCGCTCGTCGCGATCATCCAGGTCGTCGTGTATGCGAGCGCGATCGTCGTGTTGTTCGTGTTCGTGATCGCGTTGCTCGGCGTCGACCAGCACGAGTCGTTCGAGGAACCGAGCCTGTTCCAACGCCCGGCCGCGATCGGTCTCGGCGTATTGCTCTTCGCGCAGATCGTCCTCCTCGCCGGTCGCCACTGGGTCACCGGCGAGCACACAGTGCGGGGCGCGTTGAGCGTGCCGCGCGACGGCAACGTCCATCAGCTCGCGGTGAGCCTCTTCACCGACTACGTGTGGGCGTTCGAGATCACCGCGGTGCTGCTGGTGATCGCGGTGGTCGGCGGCGTCTCCCTGGCCCGCCGCAGCGGTCAGCGCCCAGAGAATGTGAGCGCGGCGAACGTGAGCGCGGCGCCCGCGGCCGGCACCCCGGTCGGAAAAGGTGGCGCCTCGTGATCGCGGTCGCGAGCCTGACGCCGGGCTACTACCTCACGTTGGCGGCGGCGCTGTTCACGATCGGGGCCGTCGGCCTGCTCGTGCGGCGCAACACGCTCATCATGTTCATGTGCATCGAGCTGATGCTCAATGCCGCGAACCTCACCTTCGTCTCGTACTCCCACGCGCTCAACGACATCGGCGGCCAGGTCATCGTGTTCTTCACGCTCGTGGTCGCCGCGGCCGAAGTCGCGGTCGGGCTCGCGATCATCGTCGCGATCTTCCGGCGCCGTCATCACGTGACCGCTGACGACTTGAACGCACTCGAGGGCTGACGCGGATGACCGCTCGCCATCTCCTCGATCTCGCGTGGGTGATACCCGTCATCCCGGCCTTCGGCGCGGTCCTGCTGCTGTTCTTCGGCAAGCGGATCGGCGAGCCGCTCGCGGGATGGATCGCGACCGGATTGATCGCGCTGGCGTTCGTCGCCTCGGTCATCGTGTTCTTCGCGCTGCACTCGCTCCCGCCCAACGCGCGCGTCAACGTGAGCGACGGCTTCACCTGGATACAAGCCGGAACGTTCCGCGTCGACATGCGGTTCCTTACCGATCCGCTCTCCACGACGATGATCCTGTTCGTCACCGGTGTGGCCTCGCTGATCTCGCTGTACTCGATCGGGTACATGCACGGGGATCCGCGCTTCAGCCGATTCTTCGCGTACCTGTGCCTCTTCCTTTCGTCGATGTTGGTGCTCGTGCTCGGCTCGAGCTTCCTGGTCACGTTCCTCGGGTGGGAGGGCGTGGGTCTGTGCTCCTACCTCCTCATCTCGTTCTGGTTCGAGCGGAACTCGGCGGCGGTCGCGGGCAAGAAGGCCTTCGTCACGAACCGCATCGGCGACTTCGGGTTCATGATCGCGATGTTCCTCATTTTCGAGAAGGTCGGCACGCTCGACTACGCCGCCGCCAATCACGCGGCGCCGCTCCTCTCGCAGACGTCGGTCACGGCCATCGCGCTGCTGCTCTTCGTCGGCGCGATCGGGCAAGAGCGCGCAGTTCCCGCTGCTACGTGTGGTTGCCCGACGCCATGGAGGGCCCCACACCGGTGTCGGCGCTCATCCATGCCGCCACGATGGTGACCGCGGGCGTGTTCCTGATCGTGCCGCGCGAACCCCTTCTTCAACTGCCTCCGATCACGCGGGCACGATCGTCGCGTGGACCGGTGCGTTCACCGCGCTGTTCGCGGCGACGATCGCGATGACGCAGAAGGACATCAAGAAGGTTCTCGCGTACTCCACGATCAGCCAGCTCGGCTACATGTTCCTCGCCGTGGGCGTGGGCGCCTACAGCGCCGCGATCTTCCTCATGATCGTGCACGCGTTCTTCAAGGCGCTGCTGTTCCTCGGTGCGGGATCGGTCATCCACGGTGTGCACGACGAGCAAGACATGCGCTTCATGGGCGGCCTGAAGAAATACATGCCGTTCACCGCGGCCACCTTCATGATCGGTTGGCTCGCGATCGCGGGCGTGTTCCCGCTCGCCGGCTTCTGGGCCAAGGACGAGATCCTGGCCAAGGCGTTCTTCTCTCACAACTACGGGCTCTGGGCGGTCGGGCTGGTCGCCGCGGTCGCTCACCGCGTTCTACATGACCCGCCAGGTGTGGCTCGTGTTCTACGACGGCGAGCGCTGGCAGCAGTCGCAGCACATGGCGCCAACCCGGATCACGTGGCCTCGGATCACGACGACGGGCACGAACGCACGCCGCACGAATCGCCGATCACGATGTTGATCCCGCTCTTCGTGCTCGCGGGCCTGGCACTCACCGGCGCGGCCGTCGACCTGCCGTTCGAGCACAACCACATCAACTTCCTCGATCAGTGGCTCGCGCCGATCCTGCGCACAGCTCCCGAGATCACACCGTCGTCGTTCGGCCTCGCGTTCCTCCTGTCGACCATCGCACTCACGGTCGCGGTCGTCGGCATCGTCGTCGGGCGCGCGTTCTACAAGAACGGTCTCGACGCCGACGGCTTCGATCCCGGCGAGAAGCGGTTGGGCGTGCTCGCCAAGGTGTTCGACAACGGCTACTACTTCGATTACGGGATCTCCCGCCTCGTCAGTGGCCCGGTCACGAAGGCCGCGCGCTTCCTCAGCGACGGCGTCGACCGCGGTGTGATCGATGGCGCGGTCAACGGTGTCGGCCGCCTGTTCCGCGGCGCGGGCGGCGGGCTGCGCAAGGTGCAGACGGGCCTGGTGCGTAACTACGCGCTCGCGATCGTCGCCGGCGCGGTGCTGCTCGTCTTGTTCATCGGAACGAGGGCGACGCTGTGACCGGCTTGATCGCGGCCGCCGCCGTGCACGAGTCCGGTGTGGGCTTCCCGCTCCTGACCGCGCTCATCTTCGTGCCCGCCGCGGGCGCGGTGCTGACGTTGCTCATGCCCGCGCGCCGGCCCGAGCTCACGCGCATCGTCGGGCTATGTGGCGAGCGCGGCGACGCTCGGCCTCGCGATCTACCTGCTGATCCAGTTCGACACGAGTCCCGTTCCCGGCGGCTACCAGTTCCTGTCGGACCACTCCTGGATGCCCGCATTGGGCATCCGCTGGATCCTCGGCGTCGACGGCATCAGCCTCTTCATGGTTGCGCTCACCGACGCTGCTGATCCCGATCGGCATGCTCGCGTCGGCGAATCTCGAGAAGCCGAAGTCGTTCACGTTCTGGATGCTGATCCTCGAGATGTCGGTGATCGGCGTGTTCCTCGCGCTCGACACGATCGTGTTCTTCGTGTTCTTCGAGCTCGTGCTCGTCCCGATGTACTTCCTCATCGCGGGCTGGGGCCACGACAACCGCCGCTACGCGGCGACCAAGTTCTTCCTCTACACGATGACCGGTTCCGCGTTCCTGTTCGTGGGTTTGCTGTCGGTCGCGTTCCTCCACCAGCACGCGACCGGGCAGCTCACCTTCGACGTGCGGATCCTCACCGCGTGGTCGTCGACCGCGTCGTCGATGTCGCTCACCACGGCCAAGTGGTTGTTCGTCGCGTTCGCGATCGGCTTCGCGGTGAAGGTGCCGCTCGTGCCGTTCCACACCTGGCTGCCCGACGCGCACACCGACGCGCCGACTGCGGGTTCGGTCGTGCTGGCCGGCGTGATGCTGAAGATGGGCACCTACGGGTTCCTGCGCTTCGCGATCCCGATGTTCCCGCAGGCCGCGGTCGACCTCGCGCCGTACTTGCTCGTGCTCGCGGTGATCGGCATCACCTACGGCGCGATCGTCGCCGCGATGCAACCGAACCTGAAACGGATCATCGCGTACTCGTCGGTCGCGCACCTCGGCTTCGTCGTGCTCGGCACGTTCGCGCTCACGAGCCAGGGCATCTCCGGCGGGCTGTTCACGATGCTCTCGCACGGCCTCACGACCGGCGCGCTCTTCCTTCTCGTCGGCATGCTCTACGACCGACGGCATACCTATGAGCTCTCGGAGTTCCGCGGCTTGTGGAAAGCGGTTCCCGTGTTCGGCGGGTTGTTCATCGCGGCCACGTTCGCGTCGATCGGCCTGCCCGGTTTCTCGGGGTTCGTCGGCGAGTTCCTCGCGTTGCTCGGCGCGTTCCTCACCAGCCGCTGGTACGCGGTCGCCGCGGCCACCGGTGTGATCCTCGCCGCGGTCTACCTGTTGTGGGCCGTGCAGCGCGCGTTCACGGGCGAGCCCGACGAGAAGAACACGGCCACCCGTGACATCGGCTTCCGCGAGATCTGCACGGTCGTGCCGTTGCTCGGCCTGTCGTTGTTCCTCGGCTTCTACCCCAAGCCGGTGCTCGACCGCCTCCAGCCGAGCGTCGACGCGCTCGTCACCCAGGTCGACACGCACTCGAACCACCACGCGCCCGCAGTCAACGCGACCGGAAAGTTCTGCATCGTCGATGCCAACGGCGTGGAGCACGCGTCCGACACGCTGCACAAAGACGACGTGTATTACCAGGGCCCGTGCGGCACGCAGGAGGCGGGCAAGTGATCGCGCTCCTCGCGGCGGTGACCGACGATCAAGACCCCGTCGATCGACTGGTTCGCGATCGCGCCCGAGATCGCACTGTTCTCGGCCGCGCTCGTGATCGTGCTCGGCCGCTCGCTGATCCGTCACGATCCGCGCGTCCACGCGGCATCGCTGCTCACCGCGATCGCCGGGGTGTTCTGCGCCGGGATCTTCACCGCGGTGCAGTGGGCGTTCGTGCAGAACGACGGTCCGTACCAGGCGATGCTCACGAGCGACGCCACGCATCACCAAGTCGGCCTGGTCGCGGTCGACGGGTTCGCGGTCTTCGCCAAGATGGTCGTGCTCATCGCGACGCTGCTCGCGTTGCTGCTCTCGTCGAGCTACTTGAAGCGCGAGCACCTCGAAGGACCCGAGTACTTCGCGCTGATGTTGTGCTCGGCCACGGGCATGATGCTGATGACGTCGGCCAACGACCTCATCACCGTGTTCCTGTCGCTCGAGATCCTCTCGATCGCGCTCTACGTGCTGGCCGCGTTCGACCGGCGCCGCGTCACGTCCCAGGAGTCGGGCCTCAAGTACTTCATCCTCGGTTCGTTCTCGTCGGCGGTGTTCCTCTACGGCGTCGCGCTCGTATACGGCGGCACCGGGACCACCAACCTCACGGGTATCGCCGACTTCCTCGCGAAGCACGACGCTGCTGCACGACGGCGTGCTCGTGCTCGGCATCGCGTTCCTGCTCGTCGGGCTCGGCTTCAAGGTCGCGGCCGCGCCGTTCCACATGTGGACCCCCGACGTGTATCAAGGTGCGCCGACGCCCGTGACCGCGTTCATGGCCGTCGGCAACCAAGGCGGCCGCGTTCGCGGCGTTGCTGCGGGTGTTCGTCGGTTCGTTCGCGCTCTACAGCGTGGATTGGCGCCCGATCATCTGGGCGCTCGCCGTGCTCTCGCTGCTGGTCGGGAGCATCGCGGCGGTGGTGCAGACCGACGTGAAGCGCATGCTCGCCTACTCGTCGATCACGCACGCGGGCTTCGTGTTGATCGCGGTGCAGGCTTCGACCGCGAAGGGAACGAGCGCGGCGTTGTTCTACGTGCTCACGTACGCGGTGATGACGATCGGCGCGTTCGCGGTGGTCGGTGTGCTCGCGAGCAAGGGCGACGACAACCACGCGCTCTCCGACTATCGCGGCCTCGCCGGGCGCCAACCGGTGTTGGCCGGTCTGCTCACGTTGTTCCTGCTCGCGCAGGCGGGCGTGCCGCTGACGGGTGGGTTCGTCGCCAAGCTGTCGGTGTTCAGCGCCGCGATCGACGCCGGGCACTGGGAGCTCGCGCTCATCGGCATGCTCGCGTCGGTGATCGCCGCGTTCGTCTACCTGCGCATCGTGCTCGCGATGTACGCGCCCTCCGAAGAAGACGCGCTGCCCGACCCCACCTCACGCGCGTTCATCGATCTCGGGACCCGGACCGCGCTCACGCTCTCGGCGGCCGGCCGTGCTGTTCCTCGGCATCCTGCCCTGGGGCATGCTCGACTTCGCCAAGCACGCCACCCAACTCCTCGGGCACTAACTCTCCAGAGCTAGGCGACTTCGCCCCGCCTCGATCCGGATCTGGGCCGGATGCGGAACCGGCGGCGCTGCGCCGCGGTCGACCCGGGGCACCGAGGCCTGGTCGAGTGACTCGTTGGCCAGGTCGTAGGCCGCGTCGATGAGCTCGCGGGCGCCCGAGAAGTCGAACAGATCGCGGGGATCGGGCGGCCGGGGGAGCACCACCACTTCGATCTCCGGCGGCACGAACCGCAGCTCGAGCTCGAAGCGCTGACTCCGGGCGTGGGTGAAGCTGGTCATCACCACGTCGAGCGGCGACCGTTCCATCCGGTCGTGCGATCCCGACGAGACGTTCAGCACGAAGACCCGGTCGACCGGCCCGGCCAACGCGTGGGAGAGGGGGACGTTGTCGACCACCCCGCCGTCGACCAGGCGCCGGCCGTCGTGGTGGACGATCGGAAAGACCCCCGGGAGCGCGGTGCTCGCGAGCAGCGCGGGCTTGAGCGGACCGCGGGCGAGCACGACCTCCTCGCCGGTGTCGAGGTCGGTGGCGATGACGCGCAGCGGGATCTCGAGGTCGGAGAACGACCGAGCCGGAGTGCTGTGCTGGATGAGCGCCTCGAGCCCCACGCTCTCGAAGAGATGGGTGCCCCGGCGCACGACATTCCACGCCCGATGGATCTTTCCGCCGGGAAACACGTGGTCAGAGCGCAGTTGCTCCCAAACCGCGGCGAGTTGCGCGACCCCGGTGAGGTTGGGGGCGTAACAGATCCCGGCGCCGTTGAGCGCGCCGGCCGAGGTCCCGATGACCACATCGGGGACGATGTCGCGCTCGAGCAGCGCCCGCAGCATCCCGACCTGACTCACGCCCTGGTTGCCGCCGCCCGACAGCACGAACGCGGTTCGCGGCGCCTCGGGGGGTCGGGGCGCGCGCGCCCGGCCTCCGGGGGGAACGGCAGGCGTGCTCCCATTCGGGGTACATCGGCCCGGCTCGGGGTGACCTGTTGGGGGATATGCGAGTTGGCGATGTAGAGGTCAACGCGAGAAGGCGCCGGCCCATTTCTCTTTCACGAAAAGCCCACGCGTATACTCCGCGGCGATCCCTCCCCGGCCTGGTCCCGGAGCCGCGTCGTGACCGAGTTCTATAGGCAGTATCTGGCCGTCGCGGTCTTCGTCGTGGCTGCATTCGGCATGGTCGGAGCGATGCTCACGATCGCCCGGATCCTGCGCCCGACGCTGCCCCAGGACGAGAAATACATCACCTACGAGTCGGGCTCCGACCCGCTCCCGCTCTTCGGCCAGGCCAACGTCCGCTACTACATCTATGCACTGCTCTTCGTGATCTTCGACGTGGAGGCCGTGTTCATCTTCCCGTGGGCGGTCGACGTCGAAGGGCTGCGCTGGTTCGGCTTGATCGAGATGACCGTTTTCGTCGCAGTGCTGCTCCTCGGCCTCGGCTACGTCTGGCGCAAGGGGCTCCTCAAGTGGGCTTGATCAGCTCGAATCACGCACCCAAACCGATGACGTGGCTGCTCAATTACAGCCGCAAGTACTCACTGTGGATGCTGCAGTGGGGTCTCGCGTGCTGCGCGATCGAGATGGGTGTCGCGCTCGCCGGTCCCCGCTACGACGTGATGCGCCTCGGCGTCATCCCGTTCCCCGCGAGCCCGCGCCAAGCCGACCTCATCGTGATCTCGGGCACGGTCACCGACAAGATGGCGCCTGCGATCAAGCGCCTCTACGAGCAGATGCCCGACCCCAAGTACGTCATCTCCATGGGCTCGTGCGCGAACTGCGGCGGCCCCTACTGGGACTCGTACTCGGTCACCAAGGGCGTCGATCAGATCATCCCGGTGGACGTGTACGTGCCCGGTTGCCCGCCCCGACCCGAGGCGTTCATCCAGGGCATCGTGATGCTGCAAGAGCGCATCCAGAACGAGACGTCCGAGCGCTGGAACGCCACGCAACGGGAGCCGATCGTCGTTGCCTGACGAGCCGCAAGAGTCGCCCGCAGAAGCCGCAACGGAAGTTGCGCCGGAAGAAAGCGCACCCGAGTCGACCATCGTCGAAGCGGGCGCGCTCGACGACGCGGCGACGCGCATGCTCGAGCGGCTCCAAGCCGAGCTCGGCGACGCGATCATCGAGCACGGCGCGACCTACGGCGATGCCGTCGTCCGGGTGCGGCTCGACGCGTGGAAGCGCGTGGCCGAGTTCTGCAAGACCCAGCTCGGTTGCGACTACCTCTCGTTCATCTCCGCGATCGACTGGATGCCGGCGCCCGCGATCGTCGAAGACGGTTCCGGCGACACGTCCACGCCCGCGCAGCCCAAGGAAACGACCTACGGCGTCGCCGGTTCCGAAGGGCGCTTCCAACTCTTCGCGATCGTCTCGTCGACGCGCGGCGTGCACCAGCGCGTCGTGTTGAAAACCGACGTTCCCGAAGCCGATCTGCGCGCCGAGTCGTGGGTCTCGGTGTACCCGGGCGCCGATTGGCACGAGCGCGAGACCTGGGAGATGTTCGGCATCTCCTTCGACGGCCACCCCGCGCTGCGCCACATCTACCTGCCGTTCGAGTTCGAAGGGCACCCGCTGCGCAAGGACTATCCGCTCCTCGCGCGCGAAGTGAAGCCGTGGCCGGGCCTCGTCGACGTCGAGCCCATGCCCGGTGAGGACCCGGTCGACGAGCCCGCCGCAGTGGAGGCCTCGTGACCACCGGCACCGAGCTCCCGCCGCCCGGCCAGCTGCCCGAGGTGCACCTCGATCCGCAGATGCTGCGTCAGCTCGCGGAGTCGCAGGTCAACATCGAGCTCGACACCGGCGACATGGTCCTCAACCTCGGACCGCAGCACCCGGCGACGCACGGAACGTTGCGCCTGGTCGTGCGCCTCGACGGCGAGCGTGTGATCGCAGCCGATCCGGTCATCGGCTACATGCACCGCGGTTACGAGAAGCTCACCGAGTACCGCACCTACCCGCAGATCACCACGCTGATCAATCGCATCGACTGGTTGTCGTCGTTCGCGAACGAGGTGCCGTTCATCGCCGGCGCCGAGATGCTGATGGGGATCGAGGCGCCGAAGCGCGCGCTCTACATCCGCACGATCCTTACGGAGCTTTCCCGCATCGCCACGTTCTTGTTGTTCCTCGGCGAGATGGGATTGCAGGTCGGCGCGATCACGCCCGCGTTCTACGGTTTCCGCGACCGCGAATACGTCCTCAACCTCATCGAGGCCGTCACCGGCGGTCGCTTCCACCCCAACTTCAACCGCATCGGCGGCTTGAAAGACGATCTGCCGTGGGGCTGGATGAGCGAGTGCCGGGCCACGATGGCCAAGACGCTCGAGTCGTGCGACGAATTCGAGAACCTCGTCGTCGGCAACCCGATCTTCGAACAGCGCACGCGGTCGATCGGGATCATCCCGGCCGAGCTCGGTGCCGCGTACGGAGTGTCGGGTTCCAACATCCGCGCCAGCGGTGTCGATTGGGACCTCCGCCGCGACGGCAACCCGCACCTTCCCTACAACGAGCTCGACTGGAAGGTGTGGACGCACCCCGACGGTGATTCGTTCGCGCGCTATTGGGTTCGCCTGCAGGAGACGCGCGAGTCGGCGCGCATGGTGTTGCAGCTGCTCGACCAGATCCCGAGCGGCCCGATCATGGCGAAGGTGCCGCGCATCATCAAGGTGCCCGAGGGCGAGGTCTGGGTCAACACCGAGAACCCGCTCGGCGAGATGGGCTACTACATCGTCTCGAAGGGCGCGACCGGACCGTTCCGCACCAAGATTCGCACCGCGTCGTTCAGCAACGTCTCGATCCTTCCGTGGATGCTGCGCGGCGTGTACGTGCCCGACATCATCACGATCCTCGCGAGCCTCTACTTCATCCTCGGGGACATCGACCGATGAGCGTGATCGCGTTCGACATCGGCTGGGGGACGACGCTCGCGATCAAGACATTGATCGTGCTCGGCCTCGTGCCGCTCACCGCGCTGATCCTCGGCTACACGTTCCTGCTGAAGATGATGAGCCACATGCAGAGCCGGCTCGGTCCGATGGACCCGGGCGGTTTCCACGGTTGGTACCAGCTCGTCGGTGACGGCCTGAAGTTCATGCAAAAGGAAGACATCATGCCGGCCGAGGCCGACCGGCGCGTCTTCGCGCTGGCGCCCGCGGTCGTCGTGTTGTCGACCTTCCTCGTGTTCGTCGTGATCCCGGCCGGGCCGCGCATCGTGGTCGCGCCGCTCGACGTGGGCGTGTTCTACGCGCTCGCGGTGTCGAGCATCTCGGTCATCGGTGTGCTGATGGCGGGCTGGGCCAGCTCGAACAAGTTCGCGTTGATGGGCGCGTTGCGCGCTGCCGCGCAGCTCATCGCCTACGAGCTCCCGCTCGTGCTCGCCGTCGTCGGCGTGGTGGTGCAGGTCGGCACCATGAACCTGCAGGGGATCGTCCACTTCCAACAGACGGGATCGATCTTCGGTTTCAGTGGTCTGGGTCAGCCCCTGATCCTCACGCAGTTCGTCGGGTTCGCCCTCTTCATGGTCGCCGCCCAGGCCGAGCTGACCCAGCCCCCGTTCGACATGCCCGTCGCCGAATCCGAGCTCGTGGCCGGCTACATGGTCGAGTACACGGGTTTCCGGTTCCTCTTCTTCTTCATCGGTGAGTTCGGCACCGCGTTCGCGTTCTCGGCGCTCGCCGCCACGCTCTTCCTCGGTGGCTGGTCGGTTCCGTGGGTCCACGGCGTCGCCGCCGACTGGCTCGGGCCGCTCGTGCTGTTCGCCAAGGTGATGTTCGTGAGCTTCTTGATGTTCTGGGCTCGCTTTACCTACCCCCGGTTGCGCGAGGATCAGCTGCAGGCGCTCGCATGGAAGTGGTTGATCCCGATCGCGCTCGTCAACATTCTCGCAACGGGCGTACTGAAGGTGGCGTTCTAAACATGAAGCGCGAGATCAAGGGCATGTTCACCGGCCTCGGCATCACGTTCAAGACGATGATGAAGCCGACGGTCACGGTGCAGTACCCGCACGAGCGGGAAGACCCGCCGCCGCACGCTCGCGGCGTCATCGCGTTGAAGGAAGAGAACTGCACGGTCTGCATGCTGTGCGCGCGCCAGTGCCCCGACTGGTGCATCTACATCGAGGGTCACAAAGAGCAGCGCCCCGCTCGTCGCGAAGGCGGACGCCCGCGCAGCGTGAGCGTGCTCGACCGGTTCGACATCGACTACGCGCTCTGCATGTACTGCGGCATCTGCGTAGAGGTCTGCCCGTTCGACGCGCTGTTCTGGAGCCCCGAGTTCGAGTACTCCGAGACCCGCATCGCCAACCTGCTCCACGACAAGGACCGGCTCGGCGAGTGGATGGAAACCGTGCCCGAGCCCGAGCCCCTCGAGCTCGGCGCCGAGAAGGCCAAGAAGTAGTGGTCGCCGAGAACATCTTCTTCGGGATCATCGCGGCGGCGATGGTGATCGGCGCGCTCGGCGTCGTGTCGACGAAGAACATCGTGCACGCCGCGCTGTACCTCGTGATCGTGCTCGCGGGCGGCGCGGCCCAGTTCCTGTTGCTCGGCCAGGAGTTCGTGGCCTGGGTCCAGGTACTCGTCTACATCGGCGCGGTGATCGTGCTGTTCCTGTTCGGGATCATGCTCACCCGTGCGCCGATGAGCCCCAAGGAGTCGTTGAACAACGACCTGCGGTGGCCCGGTGCCGCGGCGGCACTCTTCCTCGCCGGCATCCTCGGTTCGCTGCTCGTGCACACCTACCACGCCGACAAAGTGCATCTCACGTCGCCGGTGCGCACCAACGAGATCACCAACGCGCTGTTCCGCATCTACATCATCCCGTTCGAAGTCGTCGGTGTGCTGCTCCTCGGCGCGCTGATCGGCGCGGTCGTGCTGGCGAGGAGGGACTGATGCTGCTCAACCAGTTCCTCCTGCTGAGCGCGTTCCTCTTTTGCACCGGGATCTACGGCGTGCTCACGCGCAAGCACACGGTGCTCGTGCTGATGAGCATCGAGTTGATGCTGGCGGCAGTGAACCTCAATCTGGTCGCCTTCGGCGCGTTGCACAACAACGATGCCGGCCGTGTAACGGGACAGGTGTTCGCGTTGTTCGTGCTCACGATCGCCGCCGCCGAAGTGGGCGTCGGCCTCGCAATCGTGTTGCTCATCTACCGCAATCTTCATAGTGCCGATCTCGACGACGTCGACGCGTTGAAGGGCTGACGGGTGTTCTTTCTCGACCACGCCTGGCTGGTGCCGCTGATACCGGCCGTCTCCTTCGTCGTGATCCTCTTGTTCGGGAAGCGGTTCCCGCGCCACGGATCCGAGATCGGGATCGTCGCGGTCGGCGCGTCGTTCGTGTTCTCCTGCGGCACGCTCTACCAGTGGATCCAGCGGGTCCGCGATGCCGACGGCGCGCACGTCGGCGCGATCGGCGCGATCGGGCGGAGCATCGGCCGGCTCGGCTCGGAAGGAACGCTGGCCCAGGTTCAACCGGTAACCCACCACCTCACTTGGTTCGAGAACGCGGGCGTCAAGCTCACGGTCGGTATCCAGATCGACGGGCTCGCCGCGATCGTGATGTTCGTCGTCACGCTCGTCTCGCTGCTCGTGCACATCTACTCCACCGAGTACATGCGCAATGACCGGCGGTACACGCACTACTACGCGGCCCTCAGCCTGTTCACCGCGTCGATGCTCCTCCTCGTCGTCGCCGACAACACGTTGCAGATGCTCGTCGGGTGGGAGCTCGTCGGCCTCTGCTCGTTCATGCTCATCGGACACTGGTGGGAGGAGAAGCCGAACTCCGACGCCGCGCTCAAGGCCTTCCTCACCACCCGTACCGGCGACATCGGACTCCTGATCGGTGTCGTGATGAGCTACTGGCTCGTCGACCGGGCGACCGGTGGGCACGGCTCGTTCAACATCCTCGCCGTGAACACCGCGGCCTCGAGCTCGCACGTGTCGCACACGCTGGTGATGTGGACTGCGCTCGCGTTCCTGCTGGCGATCATCGGCAAGTCGGGTCAGTTCCCGTTACACACGTGGCTCCCCGACGCGATGGCCGGCCCGACCCCCGTGTCGGCGCTGATCCACGCGGCGACGATGGTGGTCGCCGGCGTCTACCTCGGCGCCCGGCTCTACCCGGTCTTCTGGCACGGGCTGTCGATCGGCACACCCGGCCACGGCGGCTTGAACACGATGGCGGTGATCGGCGGCATCACCGTGATCATCGGGGCCGCGCTCGCGTTCGTGCAGGACGACATCAAGAAGGTGCTGGCGTACTCCACGATCAGCCAGCTCGGATACATGGTGATGGCGCTCGGAGTGGGCGCGTGGACCGCGGCCGTGTTCCACCTCTTCACCCACGCGTTCTTCAAGGCTGATCTCTTCCTCGGCGCGGGCTCGGTGAGCCACTCGGGATCTCACCACTCCTTCGACATGAAGAAGGACATGGGCGGCCTGAAGAAGTACATGCCGCAGACGTTCTGGACGTTCATGATCGGCACACTCGCGCTCGCGGGAATCTTCCCCCTCGCCGGGTTCTGGTCGAAAGACGAGATCCTGGTGAACGCGGGTCACAACGGTTACCAGGGGTTCGTCATCGTCGGCTTGGTCGGCGCGTTCATGACCGCGGCCTACATGACCCGGTGCGTGTACCTCACGTTCTTCGGCGAGTACCGCGGATCGGTCGCCCACGAGTTGGCCGAGGTGCACGAGGCCGAAGTCCTCGCCGAGGGTGACGAGCTCGTCGAGCACCACCTGGCCGAGGAGCAGGATGACTACATCCCCGGTTTCGGTCCGCACGCCGACGCCGGGCACGAGCACGGTCCGCACGAGAGCAACCGGCTCATCACGGGTCCGCTCTGGGTGCTGACGTTCTTCGCGGCCTTCGCCGGTCTCATCAACGCTCCCGGCATCGAGAAGTTCGAACAGTGGTTCCAGCCACGCGTCGCGTTCGTGCCGGTGGAGACGGCCAAGTTCAGCGTTCCGCTGGCGGTCGTCTCGGTCGCGATCGCACTGTTGGGCATCGGCGCGAGCTACGCGTACTACTGGCTCAAGGACGGTCCGCAGAATCTCAGCGAGCACAACTCGCTCGCACCGCGGGCAAGCATTTCCTCGTCATGAAGTACTACCTCGACGTGCTCTACACCGACATCATCGTCGCCTCCATCAAGGGTCCGATCGCGAGCGGCGTCTACTGGTTCAACCAGAACGTGATCGACAACGTCTTGAACTACACCGGCCGCGGCGCTCGAGTCCTCGGCCGGTTCACGTACGAATACATCGATCAGCGAGGTGTCGACGGACTCGTCAACGGTTTGGCGACCGTGACCGGCGAAGCGGGCAGCGAGGTTCGCCGCGTGCAGACCGGTCGTTTGCAGTTCTACGCGTTGCTCCTGGTTATTGCGGTGGGGCTGTTCGCCTTGTCGTTGTGGCTCTTTACGTAAGCGGAGGGGAATCGGCTCGATGAACCCGTTCGACTCGTGGGCGTTGACACTCACGGTCCTGATCCCGGCGGTTGGCGCAGGCATCCTGATGCTCATTCCGCGCGCCGAGGAAAAGGCCGTCAAGCAGGTCGCCCTCCTCACGACGCTGGCGACGTTCGTGATCACGGTCGTGATCGGCTTCCGGTTCGACTACGACCACACGAACCGGCTCCAGTTCGACGTCAACAAGCCGTGGATCGACGTCATCAACAGCCGCTACCACGTCGCGATCGACGGCATCTCGCTGCCGATGCTCCTGCTCTCGGCCTTCATCACGTTGTTGTGCGTCATCTACTCGTGGAACCACTTCCCCGAGCCGCACAACCCCAAGGCGTTCCTCGCGCTCGTCCTCATTCTCGAAGTCGGGATGAACGGCACGTTCATCGCCCAAGACCTGATCCTCTTCTTCGTCTTCTTCGAGATCGTCCTCCTCCCGATGTTCTTCATGATCGGCGTGTGGGGAGGTCCGAACCGCGAGTACGCGTCGATCAAGTTCTTCCTGTTCACGCTGTTCGGGTCCGCGCTGATGCTGTTGAGCTTCCTGGCGCTGTACTTCAAGGTCGACGTGAACCCGCACCTGCCGGGTATTCAGCACAGCTTCGACATGGTGCTGCTCACGCGCGCCGCGGGAGCCGGGCTCGTACACAGCACCCAGCTCCTGATCTTCGGCGGCATGTTCCTCGGGTTCGCGATCAAGGTCCCGATGTTCCCGTTCCACACGTGGCTGCCCGATGCGCACACGGAAGCGCCAACGGTCGGCTCGGTGCTCCTGGCGGCGATCCTGCTGAAGCTCGGCGCGTACGGATTCATCCGCATCGCGTTGCCGATGCTCCCGAAGGCGGCCAGTAGTTGGGCCCCCTATATCGGTGGCCTGGCGGTGATCGGCATCATCTACGGCGCGCTCGGCTGTCTCGCGCAGACGGACATGAAGCGGCTGATCGCGTTCTCGTCGGTCGCGCACATGGGCTTCGTGATGCTCGCGATCTCGACCATGACGTCGTTCGGTATCAACGCCGCGATCTTCGGCATGGTGGCGCACGGTCTCATCACCGGCATGCTCTTCTTCATCGCCGGTTCGGTGCAGCACACCTACGGCACCCGCCAGATGTCGCGCCTCGGCGGCATGCTCAGCCAGGCTCCGAAGATGGGTTGGATCCTCGGCTTCTGCGTGATGGCGAGTCTCGGGCTTCCCGGACTGGCCGGCTTCTGGGGCGAGTTCCCGGCGCTCCTGTCGTCGTTCAGTCCCGCGCCGGGTCTCAGCGAGCCGTTGTTCCGCTTCTACATGGTCGTCGCCGCGATCGGCACCGTGCTCGCGGCCGGATACCTGTTGTGGATGTTGCAGAAGGTCGCGTTCGGCGTGCCCAAGCCGGAGTTCGAGGGCGCACACATCCACGACGTCACGACCTTCGAGTGGACCGCGTGGCTCCCGATCCTCCTGCTCATCGTGGCGCTCGGTCTCTTCCCGAACATCGTGTTCCACGTCACCGACGGGGCCGTCACCCACATGACCGACGCGATCGCGAACGTGATCAAGTGACCGGAGCTCGGTGACGTGCTCGCCGCCCTGATCGACTCCGCGCACTCGGCCAACCCGGTCTTCGACTGGCACGCGCTCGCGCCCGACATCATCCTCGTGGTGACGATCGCGACGGTGCTCGTCGCCGATCTCATCGTTCCCGACCGGGATGCCTGGCAGTCGTCGCGCATTGCGTCGATCGGGGTGCTCGCGGCGCTCATTCCGGTGATCACGCTCGCGTACAGCGGAGAAGATCGCTACATGTTCGGCGGCGCGTACGCGGTCGATCACTACGCGCTCGCGCTCAAGGGCTTCTTCCTCGTCGCCACCTACATCACGATTTTGATCTCGGTCGACTACATCGGCGAGGGCGACTACTACAAGGGCGAGTTCTACGTCTTGATGCTCACGTCGACGTTCGGCCTGAGCATCATGGCGTCAGCGCGCGACCTCATCACGCTGTTCGTCGCGCTCGAGACGATCTCGATCCCCACGTTCATCCTCGCCACGTTCCGTAAGCACGATCGCGACTCGAACGAAGCGGGCGTGAAGTACTACCTGATCGGCGTCTTGTCGTCGGCGCTGATGCTCTACGGGATGTCGTTCATCTACGGGATCACCGGGTCGACCAAACTGTCGGAGATCTCGCACTACGTCGGAACCCACGGGACGACCGCGTTGCTCACGGTTGCGGTGTTCCTGTCACTCATCGGCTTCGCGTTCAAGGTGAGCGCGGTGCCGTTCCACTTCTGGGCGCCCGACACCTACGAAGGCGCACCCACGCCCGTCACTGCCTTCTTGTCGGTTTCGTCGAAGACCGGTGGGTTCGTCGCCCTCATCAACATCATCTACTTCGGGTTCTACGGGACCAACGGCAGCGGCGCGCACTCGTGGTGGGCCGCGATTTGGATCCTCGCGGCCGCGTCGATGACATTTGGAAACCTCGCCGCGCTGCGCCAGACCAACATCGTGCGCATGCTCGCGTACTCGTCGATCGCGCAAGGTGGCTTCATGCTCGTGCCGTTCGCGGCCGCGGGCATCGCGGGCGCCAACGGCAACACCGAGGTCGCGGCAACCGCGATGTCGGCGGTGGTTGTCTACCTGTTGGTGTACGGCGCGATGAACCTCGGCGCGTTCGCGGTGGTGATCGCCGTCGCCCGGCGCACGCACAGCGCCGAGATCTCGTCGTACTCCGGACTGTTCCAGACTTCACCGGTGCTCGCGGTCACGATGACCACGTTCATGGCGTCGCTGGCCGGTATCCCGATCTTCGCGGGCTGGTTCGCCAAGTTCGTGATGTTCCGGTCGATCATCGAAGCCGGCACCGGATGGGGGGTCTCGCTCGCGGTGATCGCGGCGCTCAACTCGGTGATCGCGTTCTTCTACTACTTCGGTGTCGTCCGCAAGATGTGGTTCGGCGAGCCCGCGGAAGGCGCAGACCGGAGCCCCATCGTGGTCCCGCCCGCGCTCGCCGGTGCGATCGCACTGATGGGCGCGGTCGTGGTGCTCGTCGGCGTCTACCCGCAGGTGTTCGCGCGGATCGGCGAGCGGGCGTTCTGAGCTCGGTCTGATGAACGGGCGGGCGGCAGAAGCGATCGCCCGGCTCATCCGCCGCGAAGGCCCGATCCCGTTCGACCGGTTCGTCGAAGCGGCGTTGTACGAACCGGATGCCGGCTTCTTTGCAACCGGACGCGGCGCCGGCCGCTCCGGACGCGATTTCGTCACCAGTCCCGAGGTCGGGCCGCTGTTCGGCGCGTGTGTCGCCCGCGCGCTCGACCGGGCGTGGCACGCGCACGACACGCCCGATCCGTTCCTCGTGATCGAAGCGGGGGCGGGCCGGGGCCGGCTCGCGCGTGAGGTCGCCCGCGCCGAGCCGGAATGCGCACGCGCGCTGCACTACGTGCTCGTCGAACGATCCGCGGTGCTGCGAGACCAGCAACGCGACCTGCTCTCCCTCGAGCCCGCCGACGAGGCGTTGGGTCCGTTCACCCAGCCTTCGCCCGACGACGCGCCGGTCCCGCTCGCGGGCAGCGGTCCCGTGTTCGTCGCGCTCGACGAGCTCCCCGCGCTCGAGCTCCGGGGGGTGCTGCTCGCCAACGAGCTGCTCGACAATCTCCCGTTCGGTATCGCGCAGTGGGACGGCGCGCGCTGGCAAGAAGTGCGGGTCGCGCTGCGCGCGCCCGGAGGCGTAGCACTCGGTGAGACCGCGCTCACCGAGATCCTGGTACCGGCCGAAGCGGCCGACGCGCGTGCGTTGAGCGATATCACCGAGGGGTCCGCGATCGCGCGCGGCGCGCGGTTGCCCATCCCGCGCGGAATCGACGAGTGGTTCGCGGCGTGCGGTCGCGTGCTCCGGCACGGCGAGATCGTCGCGATCGATTACGTCGACGGCGTGCGCGGGCTGCTCGAGCGCGGGGCCGACAGCTGGTTGCGGACCTACCAGGCGCACGATCGCGGCGGCGACCCGCTCGCCGCACCCGGTGACCAGGACCTCACCGCCGATGTGGTGCGCGAGCAGGTCGGCCACGCCGCGCGCGCTGCGGGATTCGCACTCGCGACCGACTGGTCGCAAGCAGCATGGTTGCGCGATCTCGGTATCGAGGATCTCGTGCAGGAGGGCCGGCGCACGTGGGAAGCGCGTGCCCACATCGGCGATCTCGAGGCGGTGGCGGGCCGGAGCCGGGCCACCGAAGCCGCGGCACTGTGTGATCCGGCGGGCCTCGGCGCACACCGCGTGTTGACCTTCTCGCGCTGACTACCCGGCTCGGTAGCCTGCGGCGCGATCCGAGACAGGGAGCGGAGAACATGGCGGAGACAAGGGATGCGCTCGAAGCACTGATGACCGAGGGGCGCACGTTCCCGCCGCCCGAGTCGTTCCGCAAGACCGCGCTCGACACCGACGCCCTGGTCTACGAAGACGCCGAGCGCGACTGGCAGGGATTTTGGGCCCAGGAGGCGCTCGCGCTCGACTGGACCAGCGAGTGGCACACGATTCTCGAGTGGGATCTGCCGTTCGCGAAGTGGTTCGTCGGCGGGAAGCTCAACGTCTCGTACAACTGCCTCGACCGCCACGTGGAGGCCGGCCACGGCGATCAGGTCGCGTTCCACTGGGAAGGGGAGCCCGGCGATTCCCTTGCCGTCACGTATACCGAGTTGCTCGAAGAGACCTGTCGTGTCGCCAACGCGTTGCGATCGTTCGGTGTCGAGAAGGGCGACCGGGTCGCGATCTACATGGGCATGGTCCCCGAGACGGTCGCGACGATGCTCGCCTGTGCGCGCATCGGCGCGCCGCACTCCGTGGTGTTCGGCGGTTTTACCGCGCAGTCACTGAAAGACCGCATCAACGACGCCGAAGCCAAGGTGCTCGTGACCGCCGACGGCGCGTGGCGGCGCGGTGCAGTGGTCGGGCTCAAGGACATCGCCGACGAAGCGGTCGCGGGATCGCCGTCGATCGAACACGTGCTGGTGTTGCGCCGCACCGAGAACGACGTCGCGATGCAAGCGGGCCGTGACGTGTGGTGGCACGACACCGTGCCCGGGCAAGCGCCAACGTGCGAGTGCGAGGAGATGGACAGCGAAGATCTGCTGTTCCTGCTCTACACGTCGGGCACCACCGGCAAGCCCAAGGGCATCATGCACAGCACCGGCGGCTATCTCACCCAGTGTGCGTACACGCACAAGCATGTGTTCGACCTGAAGCCCGACACCGATGTGTACTGGTGTACCGCCGACGTCGGCTGGGTCACCGGCCACTCCTACATCGTCTACGGCCCGCTCGCGAACCGCGCGACCAGCGTCCTCTACGAAGGCACGCCCGACTTTCCCGATCGCGACCGGCTCTGGTCGATCGTCGAGAAGTACAAGGTGTCGATCTTCTACACCGCGCCCACCGCGATCAGAACGTTCATGAAGTGGGGCGACGAATTCCCGGAGCGGCACGACCTGTCGTCGTTGCGCTTGATGGGAACCGTCGGCGAGCCCATCAATCCCGAGGCGTGGGTCTGGTACTACCAGACCATCGGCGGCGGCCGCTGTCCGGTGGTCGACACGTGGTGGCAGACCGAGACCGGCGCCATCATGATCAGCGCGCTCCCCGGCGCGACCACGTTGAAGCCCGGCAGCGCGACGTTCCCGTTGCCCGGTATCTCCGCGGGGATCGTCGACGACGCGGGCAAAGCGGTCGGCATCCCGGGTGGGGGCTACCTCACACTCGACCGCCCGTGGCCGTCGATGCTGCGCGGGATTTGGGGCGATCCGCAGCGTTATCAGGACACGTACTGGAGTCGCTTCGAGGGCAAGTACTTCGCGGGCGACGGTGCGAAGCGCGATGACGACGGTTACTTCTGGCTGCTCGGTCGCGTCGACGACATCATGCTCGTGTCGGGTCACAACATCTCGACCACCGAGGTCGAGTCGGCACTCGTCGACCATCCCGCGGTCGCGGAAGCCGCGGTCGTGGGGAAGACCGACGACACGACGGGTCAGGCGATCGCCGCGTTCGTGATCCTGCGCGCCGGTTTCGAGCCGCGTGACGATCTCGTCGAGGAGCTACGCAATCACGTCTCCGAGCTCATCGGCCCCATCGCGAAGCCGAAGTCGATCCTCTTCACCGAAGAGCTGCCGAAAACGCGCTCGGGCAAGATCATGCGCCGGCTCCTGCGTGACGTCGCGCAGGATCAAGCGCTCGGTGACGTGACCACGCTCGCCGATCCCGCAGTGGTCGACGGCATCAAAGACCGTTACCTCGCCGCCGCCCCGACCGAAGACTGATCGTTTCGTGCGCAACTTTCCCGAGCACTACACCTGGCGCGACGAGCCGCTGACTCCCGGCGCGGCGGTCGTCGTCGATATCGACGGCGTGCTCTCCGACGCGTCGCGCCGCCAGCACTACCTCGAGTCGCCCCGTCAGGATTGGCGCGCGTTCTTCGACGCGTGCGGCGAAGACCGCGTGATCGAAGAGGTGCGAACGGTGATCGAGCTACTCGATCCCGCGCTCCAGATCGTGCTGCTCACCGCCCGGCCCCATCGGATCCATCACCTCACCGAGGCGTGGCTCCGCCGGTACGAGATCCGCTGGGATCTGCTGATCATGCGGCCGTGGGGTGACTACGAGCTCGCTCGTGACTTCAAGGAGCTCACGGTGTGGGAGTTGCGCTCGGCCGGGTTCGAGCTCCGGCTGGCCTTCGAGGACGATCGCCGCAACGTCGCCATGTTCCGGGGTGAGGGCATTCCGTGCCTATATGTCCACTCCGGGTACTACGACTGAAGCCACCGCCGAGGCGGCAAAGCCTGGTGTAAGCGCCGGAACCCGCCGAAAAGAGGGCATGTTCCGAACGGCAGCGCGCTCGCGGTCTCGCGACCGCACGTCGGAAGTCGCGTCATGCGGCTGACCCGGACCCAGCGTTCGCCCCAGGATTACTCCGGCGCGGGCCGCGCCGAACGGTGCGGCCGAGGACGGTGCGGCCGAAAACGGTGCGGCCGAGAACGGTGCGCCTGAGCACGACACGATTCTGCCTTCGGGCAACGGGAATGGTGCGCCGGCCGAGAGTGGATGGACGTTGGCGCAGCGCGCGCCGGTTCCGCTGCCCGAACCGCCGGTTCCCGCGCCACCCATGCCGGCTCCGCCGGTTCCCGCGCCACCCATCCCCGCACCGCCGCCACCGCCCGTCGATCGAATCGCCGATTACGTACCGGCCCCACCGCCGGTCGTGGCATCCGCACCGGTTCCCGCGCCCGCGCTGGCTCCTGATCTCGCGACCGAGATCGAAGCGGCCGTCGCCGCCGAGATCGAAGCTGAAGAAGAACCCGAGGAGATCGCGCCCGCGCCGATGGGCCTGCGCCTCGGTGACTTGCTCGTGTCGCGCGGTCTCGTCACCGACGAGCAGATCGGCGAAGCGCTCGCGCATCAGTCGACATCGGGTCAGCGCCTCGGGCGGATCCTGGTGGAGCTCGGGTTCCTGCGCGAGCGCGTCCTTACCGATGTGCTCGCGGACCAGCTCGGCATGATGGTCGTCGACCTCAGCCGGGCCGAGATCGATCCCGAAGTCGTCGCGCTGCTGAGCGAAGACGACGCCCGGCGCCTGGGCGCGTTGCCGACCCATCGAGTCGGCAGCCGCGTCGAAGTCGCGGTCGCCGATCCGATGACCGAGAACCTCGACAAGCAACTCATCGAGCTGCTCGGGTCATTGGTTCGCATCAAGCTCGCCGTGCACAGCGACCTCGACCAGGCTTTGGACCGCGCCTACGCGCCGTCGGCCGAGCTCGGCGACGCGCTCCGCATATTCGAAGCGCGCCAAGAGGAGCGCAAGGCGGCCCAGCCGCAGGAAACACTCGTCCAGACCGTTGTCGACGAGAACGCGCCCGTCGTCAAGATCGTGAACGTCATCCTCGAGCAGGCCGTACGCGACCGCGCGTCCGACGTGCACATCGAGCCGATGGCCGAAACCGTGCGCGTCCGCGTTCGTACCGACGGCGCGCTGCACCAGATCACGACGCTGCCGGGTCCGATGGGCCCGTCGCTCGTCAGCCGGATCAAGGTCATGTCCGACATGAACATCGTCGAGCGCCGGCGTCCGCAAGACGGGCAGATGGCGGTCACGATCGGCGGTCGCGATCTCGACGTGCGGGTGTCGACCGCGCCGACCGCGTTCGGCGAGAAGTGCGTGATGCGCATCCTCGACAAGACGCGGCGGTCATCAGGCTTCCCGCGCTCGGCATGGCGCAGGAGACCTACGACCGCTACTACGACCTCATCCGATCGCCGTACGGCATGGTGATCTGCGCCGGACCGACCGGGTCGGGCAAGACGACCACGCTGTACGCGACGTTGAGCGCGATCAACAACGACGAGATCAACGTCGTCACGATCGAAGACCCGATCGAGTACGTGTTCCAGACGATCAACCAGATCCAGGTCAACGAACCCGCCGGCCTCACGTTCGCGAGCTGTTTGCGTTCGGTGCTCCGCCAGGATCCCGACGCGATCCTCGTCGGCGAGATCCGCGACATCGAGACCGCACGTATCGCGACGCAGGCCGCGCTCACCGGGCACTTCGTCGTCTCGTCGTTGCACGCAACCGACGCCACGTCGGCGCTGCACCGGTTCATGGACATGGGCATCGAGTCGTTCCTGATCGCGTCGTCGTTGCTCGGCATCGTCGGTCAGCGCCTCGTGCGCCGCGTGTGCGAACACTGCGCCGAGCCCTACGTGCCGACGCCCGAGGAACGTTCGTTCTTCGAGCGCGGCGGCGGTTCCCCCGAAAAGGACGACTTCGTGCTCGGCGTGGGCTGCAACTTCTGCGGTCACACCGGCTACTTCGATCGGGTCGGCATCTACGAGGTGCTCGCGGTGACCGACGAGATGAAAGAGCTCATCGTCACCAACGCGCCGCACGCCGAGCTCCGCGCGCTGGCGATCGAGCAGGGCATGACGACGTTGCGCGATCAGGCCATCCGGCTCGTCACCGAGAACCAGACGACCATCGCCGAGGTGCTGCGCACCGTGTACGTGCTGTGAGGTAACGCACCGTGCCCACGTATCGATACGTCGCCGTCGGTCCCGAGGGGAACGAGTTCAAGGAGAAGTTGGAGGCGCCGAGCGAAGACGCGCTCCGCAACCAGCTGCTCCTCCAGAACCTCGAGGTCAAGCAGGTCAAGGTCAAGAAGACTTTCAACGAGATCGAGCTGTCGCCGCAGCGCGTGCCCCGCCAGGAGATCATGCACTTCTCGCGGCAGATGGCCGCGTTCGTGCGTACCGGCATTCCCATCACCGAAGCGCTCGAGGTCATCGAAGACGGTTCCGGGAACAAGCGCTTCCGTCAGATCGTCGCGACGATGCGCGAACAGATCAACAACGGCGTTCCCTTCTCGGAAGCAATCGCGGAACACTCGCGGGTCTTCCCGCCGTATTACATCGGCATCCTGCGATCGGCGGAGCTCACCGGTCAGCTCGACATCGCGCTGGAACAGCTCTCGGGCTACATCGAACGCGACCTCGAAGCAAAGAGCAAGGTCAAGGCCGCGATGGTGTATCCGGCCGTGATCTTCGTCACGTCGATCCTCACCGTCGTCATCCTCGCGGTGTGGGTCATGCCGAAGTTCGTTGTGTTCTTCAAGAACCTGCAAGCGAAGTTGCCGCTCCCGACGCGTCTGCTGATCAACATCTCGCAGGCGTCGCAGACGTTTTGGTACGTGTGGGCGTCGCTCCTGCTCGCGTTCGTCGCCGTCATGGTGTGGATGCACAAGTCGCACAAGGGCCGACTGCTACGCGATCGCCTGTTCCTGCGGATCCCGTTGGTGAAAGACGTCGTGCTGTTCGCCGTCACCGAACGCGTGTGCCGGATCATCGGTGCGATGGTGAAAGCCGGCGTGCCGCTACCGGAAACGCTCAACGCCGCCATCCAGGGCGCGAACAACCAAGTGTTCGAGCAAGGTCTCGCCAGCGCGCGTGAACGCATGCTCGAAGGCGAAGGACTCGCGCTCCCGATCCAGGACACGCGCCTGTTCCCGCGCGCCGCGAGTCAGATGATGCGAGTGGGTGAAGACACCGGAACGCTCGACATCCAGCTCGAGAACGCCGCGCAGTATTACGGCCAGGAGTTGGAGTACAAGCTGAAGCGGCTCACGAGTTTGTTCGAGCCTGCAGTGATCATCTTCATGGGTCTTATCGTCGGGTTTGTCGCGATCGCGCTCATCTCCGCGATGTACGGGGTCTTCAACTCCTCGAAATTGCTCAACACCGCGCCGAAGAAGTAGCGGCGAATAGGTCGTTGAGCCCATTCAGACGGGCGACGGTTCTGCCGTCTTTTGTAGCGAAGGTGCAGGAGGCTGCACGGCGGAGGTGGGGGATGCGTTGCACTCCTCGCCATGGGAAAGGACGCATCCAGTGTTGAACCGAAACCGGTCCCACGAGGACCCGAAGAATCTGCTCGAGCGGGGTTTCACCCTCGTCGAGTTGCTGATCGTGATCGTGATTCTCGGCATCCTCGCCGGCATCGTCGTGTTCGCGGTCGGCAACCTCACGAGCAACGCCAAGTCGAACGCGTGCGCGACCGAGAAGTCGACCATCACCACCGCGCTCGAGGCATACAAGGCCAACGTCGGCCGGTACCCCACGGCGGCTGACGCCGGTGGCGCGCCCGCGACGGCAATGGACATGCTCGACGGCGCCCACGCCGCGCCCGCCGGCGTCGGCACGCTCCTGAAGTCTGCTCCGGTGGACTACAAGATCGATGACACCGGCACCATCAGCTTGGTTGCCAACCCGAGCGCCAACGGCTGCACCTCTTAAGCGCAGCTCACAAGCAAGAGACTCGCGAACGTGGTGGGCCGGCTCTCGTAGCCGGCCCACCCTTTTCGCCGGAAGGAACGAACGTATGAGCCTCGGTGGTTTGACCCTCGCGCCGATCGAGCGCTACCTCGCCGCACTCTGGGCGCGCGGGGGCAGCGACTTGCTCATCACCACGTTCAGCCCGCCGTTGATGCGCGTCGACGGGCAGCTCATCCCGATTCCCGGTGAGCCCACGCTCGGCCCCGACGACGTGACGGGCCTCGTGCTCGGTGTGCTCAGCGACGACCTCAAGACCGAGTTGCGCGCCAACAAAGAAGTCGACTTCTCGTTCTCCTACAACGAGGTCGCCCGGTTCCGCGTGAACTGCTTCTTCCAGATGGGCGCGCTCGCGATGTCGCTGCGCATGATCCCGCTGAAGCTCCCGACCTTCGAGGAGCTCGGGCTGCCGCCCGCGGTCGAGTACTTCTCCAACCTTCCGCAGGGCCTCGTGCTCGTCACCGGCCCGACCGGTTCCGGGAAGTCGACGTCGCTCGCCGCGATCATCGACTACATCAACACGCATCGTAAGTGCCACATCATCACGATCGAAGACCCGGTCGAGTACGTACACACCCACAAGTCGTCGGCGGTGAGCCAGCGCGAAGTCGGCAACGACACGCACTCGTTCTCACGAGCTCTACGCGCCGCGCTGCGGGAAGACCCCGACGTGATCCTGGTGGGTGAGATGCGGGATCCCGAGACGGTTCAGTTCGCGCTGTCGATCGCCGAGACCGGCCACCTCGTGTTCGCGACCTTGCACACCAACGACGCGCCCCAGACGCTCGACCGCATATCCGACATGTTTCCGTCGGAACGTCAGAACCAGATCCGGGTGCAGCTCGCGTCGTGCTTGGCCGGTGTGATCTCGCAACGCCTCATCCCGCGGGTCGGCGGCGGCCGGATCGCCGCGTTCGAACTGTTGATCGCCAACAACGCGGTCCGGTCGCTCGTGCGCGAAGGCAAGACCCACCAGCTCCGCAACATCCTCGCCGCCGGGCGCGCCGAGGGCATGTGCACGCTCGAGACTTGGCTGAACCATCTCGTTGCCAACGGGCTCATCACCTACGAAGACGCGGTCGCTCGTTCGATGCACCCGAAGGAGATCAAACCCGCGACCGTCGCCGCAGCGGGCTGACAGCCAGCGCTCAGAATCGGGATCTACCCTTTCAGGCATGTCTAAGAATGGTGTGAAAACTGCAGCCCTGCTGGCCGGGATCGGCGCGCTGTTCATGCTCGTCGGTTCGTTCTTCGGCTCCGGCGGCCTGTTCATCGGCCTCATCCTGGGCGTGGTGTTCGTCGGCGGTTCCTACTGGTTCTCCGACAAGCTCGCGGTGCGGGCCGCAGGCGCGAAGCCGGTCACCGAAGCTGAAGCGCCGAAGCTCTACGCCATCGTGCGCGACCTCACCTCGCGTACGGGTATGCCGATGCCGGCGATCTACATCAGTCCCGCCGCGCAGCCGAACGCGTTCGCGACCGGTCGCAATCCCGAGCACGCCGCGGTCGCGGTGACGCAAGGGCTGTTCCAGATCGTCGACGACGAAGAGTTGCGGGGTGTGCTCGCGCACGAGCTCTCGCACGTGGCCAACCGGGACATCCTCATCAGCTCGGTCGCGGCCGCGGCTGCGATGGGCATCACGTTCGTTGCCCGCATGGCGATGTGGGGTGCGATGTTCGGCGGCATGGGCGGCGGCGGCAACAACCGCAACCGCGGCAACAACATCTTCGGCGCGTTGGCCATGATGATCCTGGCGCCCCTCGCCGCGGTGATGATGCAGATGGCGCTCTCCCGTTCACGCGAGTACGAAGCCGACCACAGCGGCGCCGAGCTGCTCGGGACCGGCGAACCGCTCGCCCGGGCGCTCGAGAAGATCGACGCCGCGTCGAAGCAGGTTCCGATGAACATCGACCCCGCGCAGGCGACGGCCTACATCATCAACCCGCTCGCCGGGCGCAAGGCGAACTTCGCCGGCTGGTTCCAGACGCACCCGCCGACCGCCGAGCGCGTCGCCCGCCTCCGTCACATGCACTGACGCATTACGTTCCTTCGATGACAATCGAAGTCGTGCTGTTGGGAACCGGCAATCCGTTGCCCGACCGCGATCGCGCGGGTGCGGCGACGCTTGTTCGAGCCGGAGGACTGACACTCCTCGTCGACGCGGGCCGCGCGGTCTGCATGCGCATGGCGGCCGCGGGCGTGTTGCCGTTCATGCTCGACGCGGTGCTGCTCACGCATCTGCACAGCGATCACATCTGCGATCTGAACGACGTCGTCACCACCCACTGGGTGATGAACCCCACGGAGAAGACCTTGCGGGTATTCGGCCCGCCGCGCACCGTCGAGGTGATGGCCGGCATGCGGGCGATGCTCCAGCCCGACGTGGAATACCGCATCGCGCATCACGAAGATCTCACGTGGGAGCCGTCAACCGAGATCGCCGAAGTCTCCGACGGGAACGATCCTCGACGAGAACGGCGTACGCGTCGTGGTCGCCGGTACCGATCACCGCCCGGCCGAGCCGACGATCGCGTTTCGCATCGAGCACGAGGGCACCGCGGTCGTGCTCGCAGGCGACACCGTGCCCTGCGCCGGCCTCGACGAGTTGTGTCGCGACGCCGACATCTACGTGCAGACCGTATTGCGGGACGACCTCGTCAACCTGGTGCCGATGCAGCGCTTCCGTGACACGATCGACTACCACTCCACGGTGGTGCAGGCCGCGCAGACCGCGGCACGCGGGGGAGTGCGCACGCTCGTGTTGACGCACCAGATCCCCACTCCCGCCGCGGGCGGCGCCGACGAATGGATCGCCATCGCGCGCGAGCACTTCACCGGCGAGATCGTCTTCGGCGAAGACCTGACCACGATCTCCGCCTAGCGCGACGAGCGCTCAGTCGCGGAAGTTCGTGAAGTCGAGCGGCACGCCGAAGTCGTGTTCCCGTAACGACGCGATCGCCTTCTGCAGGTCGTCGCGCTTCTTACCGGTCACGCGCAGCTGGTCGGCCTGCACCTGGTGCTGCACACCCTTGAGCCCGAGGCCCTTCAAGTACTTGCCGATCTCGCGCGCCTTGTCGGCGCTGATGCCAACTTGGATCGACACCGTCTGGCGGGCCCGGCCCTTGGTGGCCTCTTCGACCTTGCCGTAGTCGAGCGCCTTCAGTGAGACCTTGCGCTTGACCATCTTCTCCTCGAGCACCTGCGCGGCGGCCTTGAGTCGCTCCTCGGAGGCTGACTCGAGTTCGATCGAGTTCTCCTTGAACTCGATCGTGCTGTCGGTTCCCTTGAAGTCGAAGCGTGTCGCGAGCTCACGGTGCGCCTGGTCGATCGCATTGCGAACCTCTTGCACGTCGACTTCCGATACCACGTCAAAGCTGGGCATCGCGTGCTGCTCCTCAGGACAACCGGTGAAAGGCCGCTGCTAGATTACGCAGAGGGGTCGGTACCCGAGTGGCCAAAGGGGACGGGCTGTAAACCCGTTGCGTTACCGCTACGTTGGTTCGAATCCAACCCGGCCCACCAGGTGACTGTCCAGACTGACGAAATCGCCGCGCCGGCGCCTCGTGCGCCACGCGCATGGTGGTTCCGCATCACGGTGATCCTCGGGATCGCGGCGGGGATTGCGCTGCGGGTCTGGATCCTGCGGCTGCCGACCGGCGCACTCGACGGCGACGAGGCGATCGTCGGGTTGATGGCGCGGCACATGCTGCACCAGCACGAGTTCTCGACCTTCTACTGGGGTCAGAACTACGGCGGGTCGCTGACCGCGATGGTGATGGCGGGCGTGTTCGCCGTCTTCGGGTCGTCGACCGCCACGCTCAAAGCGGTGCCGATCGGCATGAGCGCAGTATCCGCGTTGCTCGTCTGGCGACTCGGCCGGCGCACGATCGGCGAACCGGGCGCGACGATCGCGGGCCTCGCGTTCTGGGTCTGGCCGACCAACTACGTATGGCTCAGCACCAAGGAGCGCGGCTTCTACTGGGCCTGCATGATCCTCGGGCTGTCGTTCCTGCTCGCGGCGATTCGTCTCGTCGACCGACCGGATCGCCGGCGCGATTGGATCCTCCTCGGCCTGCTCGGCGGACTCGGCTGGTGGACGAGTCCCGCAGATGCTCTACTTCGCGGTTCCCGGGTTCATCTGGCTCGCGTACAAGCTCCGCCATGAGCAACGCCGGTTCGCGATCGGAATGGCGTTCGCGTTCGCGGGCGCGGTGGTCGGCGCGTTGCCGTGGTTCGTCTGGAACGCGCGCAACGGGTGGGCGGCGCTGGTGCCCGCGTCGCATCAGTTCGACCTGGGCTACATCGGCAACATCAAGCTGCTGTTCCGCCACGGCTTGCCCGTCGCGCTCGGGCTCAACGTCATCGAGCGATGGATCGTGCCGGTCGTGTTCCCGATCATCTACGTGGTGATGCTCGTCGCCGCGACCATCGCGATCGTGCGGCGGCGCCCCAAGCCGTGGCTGCTCATCCTCGTCGTGCTCGCCTTCCCGCTGTTGTGGGGCGCGTTCCCGGTGAATGGTGTGATCGGCGAGGGCCGCTACGTGATGTTCGTACTCCCCGCGATCGCGTTGCTGCTCGTGTACGCGGCGCGCCATCCCGTCGTACAGGTCTTGTTGCTCGTCGCCGCGCTCGCCGTGTCGGTCGACGGTGTGCATCGCATTCGTTGTTGCACGTCACCGTCGGCTCCCGACGTCGCGATGCCGCGGCGAACCGGTCCGCTGATCGGCGCGCTCGAGGCGCACCACGTGACCCGTTTCGATGCCGACTACTGGATCGCGTACCGCGTCGCGTTCGAGACCAACGAACGCATCATCGGCTCGCCACGCGCGTTCAAGCGCTACCCGCCGTTCGATCGGGCAGTCGCCGCCGATCCCCACCCGCCCGCGGTGTTCGTGACCCGATCGGCAACCGGCCCGATCTACCACCGCGGGCTCGTTCGCCTCGGCGTTCCCTTCGAGCGCTACTACGCCGGCGATTTCGTCGTGTACCAACCCGCCGCGCAAGGTCGACTTCGAAACCGTCATGTCAGCCGGCCACCTGAAGTAGCGCTCAGAGCATCCTCTGCATCAAGACGACGTCGAGCCACTTGCCGAACTTGCGGCCGACTTCGCGTTCGATGCCGACCTCTTCGAAGCCGCACTTCTGGTGGAGCGCGATCGACGTGTCGTGGCCACCGACGATGCGGGCCATCACGGAGTGGAAGCCGTTGTCGGCGGCGACGGTGAGGAGATCGCGGAGCAGGAGCTCGCCGATCCCGTTGCCCCGGCGCTCGCGGTGCACGTACACGGAGTCCTCGACGGTCGGCGCGTACGCGGGCCGGGGCCGAAACGGTGACAACGACGCGAAGCCGCACACTTGGTCGTCATCGTCGACCGCGACGATCGCCGGATGCCCGCCCGAGTGCTCGGCGATCCAGGCCCGCTGCTCGGCCGAAGACCGGGGCACCAGATCGAAGGTCACCGTCGCCTCGACGACCTCGAGGTTGTAGATCTCGCGGGTCGCTTCCGCGTCGCGAGGCTCGGCGAGTCGGGTCCGCATGGCGGCCCACGCTAGAAGACAACCCACTCGTAACCAGGGCCGGCGCCTCGGTGGGGCTCGGCTAACCTTCTACCGCTTCGCCCCCTTAGCTCAGACGGCAGAGCACTTCCATGGTAAGGAAGGGGTCTACGGTTCGATTCCGTAAGGGGGCTCGTTGGTGCAGGCCGTGAGCCTGCCCCTGCACGGCGGAGTAGCTCAGTTGGCAAGAGCACACGGCTCATAATCGTGGGGTCGCGGGTTCGAATCCCGCCTCCGCTACCGCCCCCACCTCAGCGCAACACCCGCATGTCCCGCCCCAATATCAACCCGCACCGACGCACGAATTCGGAGAGGTCAGATGGCTAAGGAGAAGTTCGAGCGCAACAAGCCGCACTTGAACATTGGAACGATTGGTCATATCGACCACGGGAAGACGACGTTGACGGCGGCGATCACCAAGGTGTTGGCCGAGGGGAACCCGAAGAACCATTTCACCGCGTTCGATCAGATCGACAAGGCGCCCGAAGAGAAGGCGCGCGGCATCACGATCTCGATCGCGCACGTGGAGTACGAGACCGAGAACCGGCACTACGCGCACGTCGATTGCCCGGGTCACGCCGACTACATCAAGAACATGATCACGGGTGCCGCGCAGATGGACGGCGCGATCCTGGTGGTCGCGGCGACCGACGGTCCGATGCCGCAGACCCGCGAGCACGTGCTGTTGGCCCGTCAGGTGGGTGTGCCGAGCATCGTCGTGGCGTTGAACAAGTCCGACATGGTCGACGACGAGGAGATCCTCGAGCTGGTCGAGCTCGAGGTCCGCGAGCTGCTCACCGAGTACGAGTTCCCCGGCGACGACACGCCCGTCGTGCGCGTCTCCGCGTTGAAGGCACTCGAAGGCGACGCGGAGTGGACGCCCAAGATCCTCGAGCTCATGAGCGCGGTCGACACGTTCATGCCCGAGCCGCACGCGTGACATCGACAAGCCGTTCCTGATGCCGATCGAAGACGTGTTCACGATCACCGGTCGCGGCACCGTCGTGACCGGTCGCGTCGAGCGCGGTCAGGTCAAGGTCGGTGAGGAGATCGAGATCATCGGTCTGCGCGCCACCACGAAGACGACCTGCACGGGTGTGGAGATGTTCCGCAAGCTCCTCGACGAGGGTCGTGCGGGCGACAACATCGGCGCACTCCTTCGCGGTACGAAGAAGGAAGATGTGGAGCGCGGTCAGGTCCTGGCCAAGCCGGGCAGCATCACGCCGCACACCGAGTTCACGGCGCAGGTGTACATCCTGACCAAGGAAGAGGGTGGCCGGCACACGCCGTTCTTCACCAACTACCACCCGCAGTTCTACTTCCGCACCACCGACGTCACCGGCACGGTTGCGTTGCCGGAAGGCACCGAGATGGTGATGCCGGGCGACAACACCGAGATGGTCGTGGAGTTGGGCAAGCCCATCGCCATGGACGAAGGCCTGCGGTTCGCCATCCGCGAGGGTGGCCGCACGGTCGGCTCCGGCCGCGTCGTCAAGATCATCAAGTAATCTCCGCCCATGCCCAAGAACGAGAAGCGCGTGAAGATCACGCTGGCGTGCGAAGACTGCAAGCGGCGCAACTACATCACGATGAAGAGCAGGGTCAACGACCGCGAGCGCATCGAGATGAAGAAGTACTGCCGCTGGGACAAGCGCCACACCACGCACAAAGAGACCCGCTAGTCCGTTTTCCCGCCGATCTGGCCTTACGCCCCCGGGTCCACCCGGGGGCGTAACCTTTTGGGGCCTGACCAGGTCAGATGGCCGCAATCCCGAGACCGGAGTTCTGATTGGACGAGGCCGAGCTGATCAGTGCCGCGAAGGCGGGCGACCGACAAGCTTTCGACGAGCTGGTTCGGCGAACCTTCGTTGACACGTTCACGCTTGCGCGTCGCCTGACAGGCAATGAAGAGGACGGGCGCGACGTGGTCCAGGACGCCTACCTGCGAGCGTGGCGAGGCATCGGCAAGTTCCGGGGCGAGGCGCAGTTCTCCACCTGGATGTACCGGATCACCGCCAATGCGGCCGCCACGCATGTGAAGCGCCGGCGGCGTCAGCAGGCCGATCCGTTCCTCGACGATTTCGAGCCCGCCGACGAACGCGAAGACCTCCAGCCCGCGGCGATGGCCGAGTCGGCCGAAGCCCTCGAACGAATCTCGCTCGCCCTTGACGAGCTGCCCCCCAAGCTCAGAAGCGTCGTGGTGTTGAAAGACGTGTACGACCTCTCTCACGAGGCGATTGCCGAAGAGCTCGGAATCACCGTTGCCGCGGCGAAGGTTCGGCTGCATCGCGGCCGCCGCAAGCTGCGCGATGTGCTCTACGAAGAAGGAGCCGAGGCTCATGCTGTGTGAAGAGGTGACCGCACTCCTGCCCGGTTTGGTCGACGGCGAACACGACGCCGATCCCGAGGCCGCACTCCACGTCGAGACCTGTCTTCGCTGCCAGGCCGAGCTCGCCCGCTACCGCCGACTGCTCCGCACCCTCGCCTTGTTGCGCACCCGCTACGCGGAGCCCACACCGGGCTTGCTCGGCGAGACCCTCGCCGCGCTCACCGATGCCGCCGAAGAGGGCGCGCGGCGAACACTGTTGTCGGGCCGCCGGCTCGCGTACGCCGGGCGCCATCGGCGGCACCGCAGTCGCCGCGGGCGCCACCGCCGCCCTGCTCATCGCCCGCTCCCGCAAACGTTCACTGCGGCTGGCCGGCTGAAGCGCCGAGTCGCTGAAGCGCAGGCCGCGAGCCTCCGCTCGCGGGCCGTACCCGACTCCCGCTATCCTGCCTTGGCCCGAACCGCGCCGAAGGGCAGTAGCTCAATTGGCAGAGCACCGGTCTCCAAAACCGGCGGTTGGGGGTTCGATTCCCTCCTGCCCTGCTCATAACGCCCAGATGTAGACACGGAACCTCGTATGAACCGACAGGTCAAACGACAGATGGCCAAGCAGGGCGCCGACAAACCGCGCACGCCCGAACAGCGACGCCAGTCGGTCAACCCTCAGGTCGAGCGCACCACTCCTCGCTCGTACCTCCGCGAGGTGCAGGGCGAGATGAAGAAGGTGGCGTGGCCACCCCGGCCCGAGATCCTCAACTCGACCGTGATCGTGATCATCGGCGTGGTCGTGATGACGTCGTTGATCTTCCTCTTCGACTGGCTGGCCGGCGGCGCCGTCAACCACATCTTCAAATGATCTCCGACACCTTCGACTCCCCCAGAACTCCGACGCGCCCGCAGCCGCGGTCGCCGTTGACGACCCCGGTGTCGTCGACGCTGCGATCGAGGCCGAGGAAGACGCGGCCGACGAGATGGCCGAAGCCGCCGAAGAGGCGATCGAAGCGGTCGTCGAAGAGGCAGCCGTTGAAGCCGAAGAAGTTGTCGAGGCCACCGCCGACGATCTCGGCGACGCCGAGCTGATCGAGGTCGAGGAAGTCACCGAGTCCGAGTCGAGCGCCGCGCAGAGTCCCTTCGACCGTTCCGGCCGCTGGTACGTCGTGCACACGTACGCCGGTTACGAGAACAAGGTGAAGCAGAACCTCGCGAGCCGCGTGCGTTCGATGGCGGTGGAAGACCGCATCTTCGAAGTCGTCATCCCGATGGAAGACGTCATCGAGTTCAAGAACGGCCGCAAGGTCGTCGTGCAGAAAAAGGTCTTCCCCGGTTACCTCCTCGTACGCATGGGTCTCGACGACGATGCCTGGTACGTCGTGCGCAACACGCCCGGTGTCACCGGATTCGTCGGCAGCGGCGCCAAGCCCACACCGCTCTCGCGTCGTGAAGTCGAGGACATCCTCGGCACCGGTGTGAAGGAAGAGGGCGCGCCGATCGAGAAGAAGGTTCGCCCTCGCCTCGAATACGAGGAGGGCGAGCAGGTGCGGGTCGTCACCGGTCCGTTCGCCGATTTCAACGGTGTGATCAGCGAGATCGACGTAGACCGCTCGAAGCTCAAGGTGCTCGTGAACATCTTCGGTCGCGAGACCCCGGTAGAGCTCGAGTTCGGCGACGTCGCCAAGCTGTAACGAACAAGAACCAGAGAGCAAGGAAACATGGCAAAGCGACGCGTCGCGGCAATCGTGAAGATCCAGATCCAGGCGGGTGCGGCTACTCCCGCGCCGCCGGTCGGAACTGCGCTCGGGCCGCACGGCATCAACATCATGGACTTCTGCAAGGCGTACAACGCGCAGACGGAGTCCCGAGCGCGGCACGGTGATCCCGGCCGAGATCACGATCTACGAAGATCGCTCGTTCACGTTCATCACCAAGACCCCGCCCACGCCGGTGCTGTTGCGCCAGGCCGCGGGTATCGACAAGGGCTCGTCGACTCCTCGTCGCGAGTCGGTCGCCAAGGTCACCAAGGCGCAGATCCGCGAGATCGCGGAAGTGAAGATGCCCGACGTGAACGCGATCGACATCGAAGGCGCCATGCTCCAGGTTGCGGGTACCGCCCGCTCGATGGGAATCGACGTCGTCGACTGACGCTTTCATATTGATAGTGATTTCCCCGCCGGCAGGACCTCGGTCGGCGATCAGGGACAACTCGAGGGAGCTCGGAAGGAGCGAACATGCCCGGTAAGAAGTACGCCGACGCCGCCAAGAAGTTCGACAAGACCCAACTGCACGAACCCGCCCAGGCGTTCGAGTTGGTGAAGTCGCTTTCCACCCGCAACTTCGACGAGTCCGTCGAGGTCGCCTTCAAGCTCGGGGTCGACCCCCGCAAGGCCGACCAGATGTTGCGCAGCACCGTTTCGCTGCCCGCCGGAACCGGCAAAGACGTTCGTGTCGCCGTGTTCGCCGCGGGTGACGCCGCCCAGGAAGCTCGCGACGCGGGCGCCGACGTGGTCGGTGCCGACGATCTCGTGAAGCAGGTCGAGGGCGGGTTCCTCGACTTCGACATCGCGATCGCGACTCCCGACCTCATGGGTCAGGTCGGAAAGCTCGGCCGGGTGCTCGGGCCGCGCGGCCTGATGCCGAACCCGAAGACCGGCACCGTCACCACCGACGTCGGCAAGACCGTCGGCGAGTTCAAGGGCGGCAAGGTCGAGTACCGCACCGACCGCTTCGGCAACGTGCACGTGCCGATCGGCAAGGTGAGCTTTCCCGTCGACAGTCTCGTGCGGAACTACGGCGCCGTGCTCGACGAGATCATGAAGGCGAAGCCGGCTTCCTCGAAGGGGAAGTACGTGCGCAACGTCACCGCCTCGTCGACGATGGGCCCGGGCGTCAAGATCGACACGGAGAAGAAGGCCGAGGCCTGAGCGCTTCCGCCTCGCTACCGGTCATACACGTCATGGGAACCAACCAACGTTCGCAGATCGTGATGAGCGACGACGAGATCGTCGAGTTCATCGACCGCAGCCGCACCGCGACCATGGCCACGATGGCGCCCAATGGCGTTCCTCATCTCGTGGCCATGTGGTACGGCGTGATCGACGGGAAGATCTGGTTCGAGACCAAGGCCCGCGCGCAGAAGACCGTGAACCTGCGGCGCGACAACCGGATCACCGTGATGATCGAGGACGGACTCACCTACGACTCGCTCCGCGGCGTGTCGATCGAAGGCACCGGCGAGGTCGTCGAGGATCCCGACGCGATCTGGCAGGTGGGCGTGAGTGTGTGGGAGCGCTACAACGGCCCCTACACCGAAGAGGTGAAGCCGCTCGTGGAGTTCATGCTCCACAAACGGGTGGTGGTGCGCGTCGATCCGATCCGCATCCGGTCGTGGGATCACACCAAGCTCGGCATGGATCCGATGCCGATCGCGGGCACGACCGCCGCATACCTGCCGGGCGCGCCCACGACCTAGCGCCGTGATTCAGCTCGCGACGTAGCTGCTGTGCACCTCGAAGCGGGTTACTTGCGGCTGCGGAATGTCGCCGACGATCTCGAACGCGGGGCGTAGCCGGTCGGCGAAGAACTTGTCCCAGGCGGCTTCGGACTCCCACCACTCGATGACGCAGAAGCCGGCATCGGTCGATCCGGCCGCGTCCGCGAGGATCCCGTCGGGCTTGCCGTCGTCGTTGTCCCAGCCGAGCTGCTTCTGCACCGCGTCGTACTTGTCGATGCCGGCACCTGAAAATTGCAGAATCTGGCCTATTGCCATTCCGTGCCTCCGCATTACTCGGGGCGCGTGCCGATGAGACGGCCGCACGTCGAGTCTCTACCCTGCGGTCGAAATTGTCGCGCCCACGGTTCGCGGCTCAGTTTGATCTTTCTGCTGCGGATGCGCTCAGGAACAGGCAGCGGTCATTTCCTTCGGCACCACCGGTACCACGCGGCGGTCGCACACGTGCGACCCACAGACGAGCGCAGCACCTCAGTGGATGTGGCTCGCCGCGTTCGTCGCATTTGCCGGGGCTCTCACGCTCTCTTCATTGGCACGAGCGCGGAAGAACAACGACACGCGTGCCGCCGCTCTTGTTTTCTGGGTGTCGGTTGTCAGCCTCTTCGCCTTGGTGCTCATCGCGGCCGTGGTGCTCTATGGCTTCCGGTTGGGCGGGTGCTCCGAGTAGCTCAAACTGAGGCGCTACTCGCCCACGCGAAATTGCGGCGGGGCGGACTGCAGTGACCCCCGCCGAATAGTGATGAATGCACCGGCGACAGCACCGGCGATAGCACCGGCGATAGCACCGGCGATAGCACCGGCGATAGCACCGGCGCGTGCATGGATTTCGGGCGCTGTCTCTTCGCGCCGGAGGTTTCGAGTCGATGTCGGCTAGTGGTTGCCCGTCGAACTCGACAAACGTTGCCGGTCAACGACTACGTCTCGCCGAATCCGACTCGAATGCGATCGGTGCGCGGCGACAGGCTGGGAACCGGCATCCGGGTGACGAGGAACGGCCGCGGCCGGCCGTCGATGTAGCTCTTCGTCGTGCGCCACAGCCAACCTCGGTGCACCTCGATCTCGAGGCGCCCGGCGAGCAGCGCCTCGACGAACTGGAGCGCGAACTCGCGGGTGCCGCGCAGGTGCAGCGGCTCGCCGCCGTAGGAGACGATGACCAACCGGTCCTGCACCTGGAGCTCCACGTCGCGGTCGGGACCCGAGACGTGGGGGAGCCGAACGAGTGCGACCGCGTCACCGGTCGTGATCTCGACCCGGTCCCGGTCGAGTCCCGGTGCAGGCGTCTTGTCGAGCAGCTCCTCGAGCTGCACGAGAAAGTCGCGGATCATCGGCGTCACCGGCATTGCCGCGGAACCCTATTCGGGTGTCGATTTTGAGGTTCCCGTTCGTCGGGTAGGTAATTGCCGCCAACGGGGCGGGAGACGACGCGAGGAGTCAATCGATGCCCAACTACGTGTTCACCTATCGGATTCAAGAGGGCGACACGGGTTCGCCCGAAGGCATGGCCAAGTGGATGGCGTGGTTCGAGGAGATGGGCGACGCCGTGGTCGACGCGGGTCTGCCCGTGTTCACACGGAGCACCCTCGGGAACTGCGGGTCGGGGAGTGTGCTCGGTGGCTACTCGCTGATCACCGCCAACGACCTGGAGTCCGCGGTCACCCTGGCCAAAGGCTGCCCCGCGCTGGAAGGCGGCGGCGGAGTCGAGGTCGGAGAGCTCGCAACGATGTAGCAAGAAGGTGGCTCCGCGGAACCGCTTGCAGAAGCGGTCCCGCGGGACCGCTTTCGGGCCGGCTGATAACCTCACCGGCCGTCACTCGAACGCTGTAGACCTCCGGTCTCGATTTTCCGAGGTAATGGGCACCGCAGGTGCCCGCCGGAAGAGGCGAAAAGCATGGCTCGCGGCCCCAGCCGCGCGGTCCCGCGAAACGCCCGGTCTCAGCTCCGTCAGACCGAAGCCCACTCGCAGAGGAACCGCCATGCCCACCAAGGCTCCCGCCGACAGCGCGCAGCAAGTGCGCAAGTCGGCCGTGATCGACGACATCACGCAGCGTCTCCAGACCGCGGAAGCGTCGATGCTCACCGAGTACCGCGGCCTCACGGTCACCGACCTCGCGAATCTCCGCGCCGCGCTCCGGCCCGCGTCGACCGACTACAAGATCTACAAGAACACCCTCGCCCGCCGGGCCGCCGCCGATGCCGGCTTCACCGAGATGGCCGAGCTGCTCGAAGGGCCGGTGGCGATCGCCTTCGTCCGCCCCGAGGGCGACGCGGTCACCGCGGCCAAGGCGCTCAAGGACTTCGCGAAGGGCAACCCGAACCTCATCGTGAAGGGCGGGATGCTCGGACCGCGGGTGTTGACCGTCCGCGACGTCGAGGCGCTTGCCGACGTCGAGCCGCGTGAAGTCCTGCTCGCCAAGCTGGCCGGCGGCTTCCAGGCCCCGCTGGTGAAGGCGGCCGGCCTCTTCCAGGCGTTCACCCGCAACATGGCCTACGGCATCAAGGCCCTGATCGACACCCTTCCTGCAGAAGCAGCGCCCGTCCGAGGACAGCGGCGCCAGCCGCCCAGGACGCAGCTGCCGAGGCCGAGCCGGAAGAGTCGCGGCCGAGGCAGAGACGCCGAGCCCCCGAGCCCGAAGCGGCTCCGGAGCCCGAGACAGATTCAGCAACAGAGACCGAAGAAACAACGGGAGAAGCGAACTGATGGCAACCATGAGCAAAGAGGACCTGCTCGAGGTCTTCAAGAACATGACCGTGCTGGAGCTGAACGAGTTCCTCAAGGCGTTCGAAGAGGAGTTCGGTGTCACCGCGGCCGCGCCGGTCGTCATGGGTGGCGGCGGCGGTGGCGGCGGTGCGGCTGCACCCGAGGCCGCAGAAGAGCAGGACGAGTTCGACGTGATCCTGCTCGCAGCCGGTGACAAGAAGATCCAGGTCATCAAGACGGTCCGCGAGCTCACCAGCCTGGGCCTGAAAGAGGCCAAGGACCTGGTCGACGGCGCCCCGAAGCCGGTCATCGAGAAGGCTTCGAAGGAAGACGCCGAGAAGGCCAAGGCCAAGCTCGAGGAGTCCGGCGCCCAGGTGGAGATGAAGTAACCGGCTCCTGGAATTTCCAGAAGGTGGTTGATACCGGGCCTGCCTCGTCGTATCCTGCGCCGACATTGAACGAGCCAGGGTCCCGAAAGGGGCCCCGGCCCGTCGGCAATCGGTATTGGCATCGGGCGTAGCCACGCGCTATGCTCGGCGGAGCCGTGTTTGCCCGCTCGCGCCTTCCGATCTTCCAGGCTCTTGTCGACGCGCGCCCGAACCACTCGGGCGCTTCGCGTCTAAGCCTTTTCTGCGCGTACAGCAACTCGGCTCGCACATCAGCGTGACCAAGTCCCGATTGGAGTGACGTTGGCTCGTCTCGCGTCCCGTGAGCGTTTGTCCTTCTCGAAGTTGCGTGAGGTCAAAGACCTCCCGAATCTGATCGAAGTCCAGACCGATTCCTTCCGTTGGTTCCTCGAGGAGGGAGTCGCCGAAGTTCTGCGCGACATCTCGCCGATCGAGGACTTCACCGGCCAGCTCAAGCTCGAGCTGACCGACCACGTCTTCGACCCGCCCAAGCACTCCGAAGACGAGTGCCGTGAGCGCGACATGACGTATGCGCGCCCCTTGTTCGTCACCGCGCGGTTCATGAACGCGCAGACCGGTGAGATCAAGGAGCAGACGGTCTTCATGGGGGACTTCCCGATGATGACCGCTCGCGGCACCTTCATCATCAACGGCACCGAGCGCATCGTCGTCTCGCAGCTCGTCCGTTCGCCCGGCGTCTACTTCGGTGTCAACGCCGACAAGACCTCTCCCGAGAAGGAGATCGTCGACGCCAAGGTGATCCCGAGCCGCGGTGCCTGGCTCGAGTTCGAGGTCGACAAGCGTGATGTCGTCTACGTGCGCATCGACCGCAAGCGCAAGCAGCCGGTCACGGTGCTGCTCAAGGCGCTCGGCTTCGGCGAGACCGAAGAGGAGCTCCTCGCGCTCATCACCGACGAGCAGGGTCGCCCGTACGAGTCGATGCGCAACACGCTCGACAAGGACCACACGGCCAGCGTCGACGAAGCCTTCATCGACATCTACCGCAAGCTGCGTCCGGGCGAACCGCCGACGCCCGACTCCGCACGTGCGCTGCTCGAGAACCTGTTCTTCAACACCAAGCGTTACGACCAGGCGAAGGTCGGCCGGCACAAGGTCTCGAAGAAGCTGTCGAAGGAGTACCCGCTCCTCGGCCTGAAGCGCTTCGACCTCGAGATCCCGAACGCCAACGTCGAAGGCCGCAGCGGCGACTTCACGCTCACGAAGGCCGACATCCTCGCGACGGTTTCGTACCTCGTGAAGCTGCACAACCGCGACGCCGGCTACTTCCCCGACGACATCGACCACTTCGGCAACCGCCGGGTGCGCACTGTCGGCGAGCTCATCCAGAACCAGCTCCGCGTCGGCCTCAGCCGCATGGAGCGCGTCGTGCGCGAGCGCATGACGACCCAGGACGTCGAGGCGATCACGCCGCAGACGCTCATCAACATCCGGCCCGTGGTCGCGGCGATCAAGGAATTCTTCGGTTCCTCGCAGCTCTCGCAGTTCATGGACCAGACCAACCCGCTCGCGGGTCTCACGCACAAGCGGCGCCTCTCGGCTCTCGGGCCGGGCGGTCTGTCCCGTGAGCGCGCGGGCTTCGAAGTGCGAGACGTGCACCCGAGTCACTACGGGCGCATGTGCCCGATCGAGACGCCGGAAGGCCCGAACATCGGCCTGATCGGCTACCTCGCGAGCTTCGGGCGCATCAACCGCTTCGGGTTCATCGAGACGCCGTACCGCAAGGTCGACAAGGGCCGCGTCAGTGACGAGATCGCGTATCTCGCCGCCGACGACGAAGACGAGTACATCATCGCCCAGGCGAACGCGCGGGTCGACGAGCAGGGCAACTTCCTCGAGGAGCGCGTGCTCGTTCGTTCCGGTCGCGGCGAGATCGACTACGTGACGCCCGGCGAGGTCCACTACATGGACGTCTCGCCGAAGCAGGTCACGTCGGTCGCGACCGCGCTCATCCCGTTCCTCGAGCACGACGATGCGAACCGCGCGCTCATGGGCGCCAACATGCAGCGTCAGGCCGTCCCGCTCCTGCGGGCGACCGCTCCCTACATCGGAACCGGTGTCGAGGCGCGTGCCGCGCGTGACGCCGGCGACGTGTTGCTCGCCGCCGACGACGGTCAGGTGATCGACGTCTCCGGTGACACCGTCACGATGGAGTACAAGAAGAACGGCCGCGTGGCGCACCGCCTCGCCAAGTTCCGCCGCTCGAACCAGGGCACCTGCATCAACCAGAAGCCGATCGTGGCTACCGGGGAGCAGGTGAAGAAGGGCGACGTGCTCGCCGACGGTCCGTCCACGATGGACGGTGAGTTCGCGCTCGGGAAGAACCTGCTCGTCGCGTTCATGCCCTGGAAGGGTCACAACTTCGAGGACGCGATCGTGTTGAGCGAGCGCCTCGTGAAGGACGACGTGCTCACGTCGATCCACATCGAGGAGCACGAGATCGATGCCCGCGACACCAAGCTCGGTGCCGAGGAGATCACTCGTGACATCCCGAACCTGAGCGAAGACATCCTCAAGGACCTCGACGAGCGCGGCATCATCCGCATCGGCGCCGAGGTCGGCCCGGGCGACATTCTGGTCGGCAAGGTCACGCCCAAGGGCGAGACCGAGCTCACGCCGGAAGAGCGTCTCCTGCGCGCGATCTTCGGTGAGAAGGCCCGCGAGGTTCGTGACACCAGCTTGAAGGTGCCGCACGGCGAGACCGGCAAGGTCATCGACGTGAAGGTGTTCGCCCGTGACGACGGCCACGAGCTGCCGCCCGGCGTGAACCAGTTGGTGCGCGTCTACATCGGCCAGAAGCGCAAGATCAGCGAGGGCGACAAGCTCGCCGGCCGCCACGGCAACAAGGGTGTCATCTCCAAGATCCTCCCGATCGAGGACATGCCCTACCTCGCCGACGGCACACCGGTCGACATCGTCCTCAACCCGCTCGGTGTCCCGAGCCGCATGAACGTCGGTCAGGTGCTCGAAGCGCACCTGGGTTACGCGGCGCGTCACGGTTGGGACCCCGAGAAGACCAAGCCCGACAAGGGCAACAAGACCCGTCCGGTCACGGAGCCCGCGGTGTGGATCGCGAGCCCGGTGTTCGACGGTGCGCACTGGGACGAGGAAGACGAGACCGGCACCGAGATCCCCACGATCCAAACGCTGTTCTCGAACCTCAACCCCGACGGCGCCGACGGAACGCGCCTGATCGGAATCGACGGCAAGGTCTCGTTGTTCGACGGTCGTACGGGCGAGCCGTTCGACCGGCCGGTCACGGTTGGCTACATGTACATCTTGAAGCTGTCGCACCTCGTCGACGACAAGATCCACGCCCGTTCCACTGGTCCGTACTCGATGATCACGCAGCAGCCGCTGGGTGGGAAGGCGCAGTTCGGTGGCCAGCGGTTCGGTGAGATGGAGGTGTGGGCCCTCGAGGCGTACGGAGCTGCGTACGCATTGCAGGAGATCCTCACCATCAAGTCCGACGACGTGCTCGGCCGCGTGAAGGTGTACGAGGCGATCGTGAAGGGCGAGAACATTCCCGAGCCGGGTATTCCGGAGTCGTTCAAGGTCCTCATCAAGGAGATGCAGGCCCTGTGCCTCAACGTGCGCGTGATGAACGAGCAGGGCGAGGAGATCGAGATCCGGGAGCTCGACGAAGACGCGTTCCGCACGACCGAGTCGCTCGGCATCGACTTGTCGAGGCCCGAGCGTGGAACTGACGAAGAAGACGCGGCGCGTGCTCGCGCGCGGCTCTGAGAGGTGGGGTACGTGTTCGACGTAAACGAAAGCAACCGGCTCACCATCAACCTCGCGACCGCGGGGGACATCCTCACGTGGTCGAACGGTGAGGTGAAGAAGCCGGAGACGATCAACTACCGCACGCTCAAGCCCGAGAAGGACGGACTCTTCTGCGAGAAGATCTTCGGTCCGACCAAGGACTGGGAGTGCTACTGCGGCAAGTACAAGCGGGTGCGCTTCAAGGGCATCATCTGCGAGCGCTGTGGCGTCGAAGTCACGCGCTCGAAGGTCCGTCGCGAGCGGATGGGTCACATCCAGCTCGCCGCGCCCGTCACCCACATCTGGTACTTCAAGGGTGTGCCGAGTCGCCTCGGCTACCTGCTCGACATCGCACCGAAGTCGCTCGAGAAGGTCATCTACTTCGCCGCGCACCTCGTCACCTGGATCGACACCGAGCGTCTGCACAAGGACCTCCCGTCGCTCGAGGCCGAGATGAAGGCCGAGGTCGGCGACGTCGAGCGCGAGCGCGAGGTGAAGCTGCGCGAGCGTGACGACCTCTACGTCAAGGAGCTCGAAGAGCTCGAAGGACCGCGGCGCCAAGAAGAACGAGTTCGAACGCGCCGAGAAGGCGAAGAACAAGGACTTCGAGGAGATCCGCGGCCGCTACGAAGAGGAGCTCGCCCAGCTCAAGCTGGTGTGGGACTCGCTGCGCACCATGAAGCCGAAGCAGCTCGTCGATGACGAGCGCGTCTGGCGTGAGCTCGTCGACCGCTACCACGAGTACTTCGCCGGTGGCATGGGTGCCGAGTCGGTCAAGGACCTCGTCTCGCGCCTCGATCTCTCCGAGGTCGAAGCCGAGCTCAAGGAGACCATCGCCACCGCGAAGGGTCAGCGCAAGGCGAAGTCGATCAAGCGCCTCAAGGTCGTGTCGGCGTTCAACCGCCGCGACGACTCGGGCAAGATCAACAACTCGCCCCTCGGCATGATCCTCGACGTCGTGCCGGTGATCCCGCCCGACCTGCGCCCGATGGTGCAGCTCGACGGTGGCCGGTTCGCGACCTCCGACCTCAACGACCTGTACCGCCGCGTGATCAACCGCAACAACCGGTTGAAGCGACTGCTCGACCTCGGTGCTCCCGAGATCATCATCAACAACGAGAAGCGGATGCTCCAGGAGGCCGTCGACGCGCTGTTCGACAACGGCCGCCGTGGTCGCCCGGTTACCGGTCCCGGTAACCGCGCGCTCAAGAGCCTCTCCGACATGTTGAAGGGCAAGCAGGGCCGGTTCCGTCAGAACCTGCTCGGCAAGCGCGTCGACTACTCGGGTCGTTCGGTGATCGTCGTCGGGCCGATGCTGCGCTTGCAGCAATGCGGTTTGCCCAAGCAGATGGCGCTCGAGCTCTTCAAGCCCTTCGTCATGAAGCGGCTCGTCGATCTCGAGTACGCGCAGAACATCAAGAGCGCGAAGCGCATGGTGGAGCGCGCCCGTCCGCAGGTCTGGGACGTGCTCGAAGAGGTCATCAAGGAGCACCCGGTCTTCCTCAACCGGGCACCAACCCTTCACCGTCTGGGTATCCAGGCGTTCGAGCCGGTGCTCGTCGAGGGCAAGGCCATCCAGATCCACCCGCTCGTGTGCTCGGCGTTCAACGCCGACTTCGACGGTGACCAGATGGCCGTGCACCTTCCGCTCTCCGCGGAGGCGCAGGCCGAAGCGCGGCATGCTCATGCTCTCGGCGCACAACATCTTGTCGCCGGCGTCGGGTCGCCCGATCGCGGTGCCCTCGCCAAGACATGATCATCGGCGCACTACTACCTCACCGAGCAGGTCGACGGTGCCGGAACCGGCCGCGTCTTCTCGTCGCTCAACGAGGCAGTTGCCGCCTACGAAGAGCGGTACTCCGCTGCGGGCGAAACCATTTCGCTGCACACCAAGATCAAGGTGCGGATGCCGGCCGGCAAGTTCCCGGTGGAGAGCTTCGAACGTCCGTCGGAAGACGGCGCGCCGAAGAGCATCGTGTTGCGCGAGTACGGCAGCAACGGCACTTCACAAGTGCTCGTCGAGTCGTCGCTCGGTCGGTTCCTGCTCAATACCGCGTTCCCCGACGACTTCCCATTCGTCGACCGGACGATGAAGAAGCGCGACATCACCGAGGTGGTCGGTGAGCTCGTGGTGCATGTACGACAAGGCCGTCGTCGCCGACAGCCTCGACCGGCTCAAGGCCCTCGGCTACGAGTGGTCGACCCGTTCGGCACTGACCATCTCGATCTCCGACGTCACCACGCCGCCGGCCAAGGCCGGTCTCCTCGAGAAGTTCGAGGGCGAGGCGACCAAGGTCGAGAACCAGTACGACCGCGGCATCATCACCGACGACGAGCGGCGCCAGCAGGAGATCGAGATCTGGACCGACGCCACCAACCAGGTGACGCGGGCCATGCAGGATCTCATGTCCTCCACGCCGTTCAACCCCATCGACATGATGGTCGGCTCGGGCGCCCGAGGAAACGTCATGCAGGTGCGTCAGATCGCCGGTATGCGTGGCCTCGTCGCCAACCCGAAGGGCGAGATCATTCCCCGCCCGATCAAGAGCAACTTCCGTGAGGGCCTCTCGGTGCTCGAGTACTTCATCAGTACTCACGGCGCACGCAAGGGTCTCGCCGACACCGCTCTGCGTACTGCCGACTCCGGTTACCTGACCCGTCGACTCGTCGACGTCGCGCAGGAGCTGATCGTGCGCGAGATTGCGTGCGACACGCAGCGCGGCATCTGGGTGGAAGACGTGCTCCCCGGAGTGGAGAGCTGGCGTCTGCTCGAGACGAGCTTGCTCGGTCGTTGCTTGGCGGAAGATGTCACCCTCGCCGACGGCACGGTTGTTGCTCGCAACACCGAGGTCGACGACGACGTGATGCGCCTGCTGGCCGACGACCCGGGCATCACCCGCTTGCGGGTGCGTTCGGTGCTCACCTGCGAGACCGTGTCGGGTGTGTGCTCGTGCTGCTACGGCCGCATGCTCGCAACCGGCAAGATCTCCGATCTCGGCGAGGCGATCGGTATCGTCGCCGCCCAGTCGATCGGTGAGCCCGGCACGCAGCTCACCATGCGTACGTTCCACACCGGCGGTGTTGCCGGTGAGGACATCACGCACGGTCTGCCTCGTGTGGTCGAGCTGTTCGAGGCTCGTACGCCCAAGAGCGCATCGCTCATGGCCGACGTCTCGGGTGTCGCTCGCATCGGCGAGAACGACAAGGGCGAGAAGGTCATCACCGTGGTGGCCGACGACGGGACCGAGTTCGAATACGCGGTCTCGCGTCGTGCGCACATCGCGGTGAAGGAGGGCCAGGAGGTTCAGGCCGGCGACCGTTTGATCGGTGACGGCAAGAGCCCGCTCGACCCGAAGAAGCTGCTCGAGATCAAGGGTGTTCGCGAGACCCAGCAGTACCTCGTGGATGAGGTGCAGCGTGTGTACCGCGACCAGGGTGTGTCGATCCACGACAAGCACATCGAAGTGATCGTTCGCCAGATGTTGCGACGGGTGACCGTTTCCGAGCCGGGCGACAGTGCGTTCCTGCCCGGTGAGAAGGTCGATGCTCGTCGTTACGCCGAGGAGAACCGTTCACTCGTCGAGTCGAACCAGCGTCCCGCCGAAGGTCGTCCCGAGCTCATGGGAATTACCAAGGCGTCGTTGGCCACCGACTCGTGGTTGTCGGCCGCATCGTTCCAAGAGACGACGCGGGTACTCACCGAGGCTGCGATCGAGGGTCGCTCCGACGGGCTCGAAGGCCTGAAGGAGAACGTGATCATCGGCAAGCTCATCCCGGCCGGTACGGGGATGCCGCTCTACCGCGACATCAAGACCCTTGCCCCCGACTACGAGCCGCTGCCGTTCTACACGTCGGAATCCGAAGAGGAGATGGACCTCGCCACGTGGTTGCGTGAAGCCAGCGCACCCCGCGAGACCGCACCCGACTTCGGGATCCTCGCCGACGCCCCGGCTGCGGTCGACCGAACCGGAAGCGGAGATTCCCGCCCCGGCCGCGTCGACCGAGGCCCCGGTTGCCGAGAGCCTGTCAACCGAAAGTGGCGAGAGCGAGTTCGCCGACGCCATCAAGGCGCTCGAAGACCTCGACCTCGGCGACGGCGAAGTAACGCGACACCGATCAGCCCGGCGAAGCCACCGCCGGCGAGTAATCAGTTAGTGGTGTGAGCGAAGGGCCGGCCGCAAGGCCGGCCCTTTGCGCTCCCGCACAATTTGCAATCAGAGTCGCAAGAGCACTCCCGAGCACCACTTTTCGACATCAGAAGTAGGAACGCGGTCGTCACGACCGCGTTCTGCCATCAAATGATCCGTCGACGGGCGCCACGTAGCCTCGGGTGATGCTCGAACGGGACGACATCTTCCGGTTCATCGAGTCCGAGAGCGCGGCGGCGGCGGCGACGATCTCGGCCGCGTCGCTCGACGCACGGGTGCCGTCGTGTCCCGACTGGTCGCTCGCGGAGCTCATCGGGCATCTCGGTCGCGTGCAGCGGTTTTGGGCGCACGCCGCGCGCGTCGGCGGGACGGAGCGGCAACCCCCGCCCGAGGAACATGTCCCCGACGCGGCGCGACGCGCTCGGCGCATGGTTCCGATCGTCGACGCGCGAGTTGCTCGACGCGCTGCACGACGTGCCGTGGGAAACGCCCGCGTGGACGTGGTGGAACGAAGACAAGACCGTCGGCGCGATCGCGCGTCACCAGGTGCAGGAGGCGGCCGTGCATCGTTGGGACGCGCAACTCGCGGCGACCGGCAAACCTGATCCGTTGCCGGCCGAACTCGCAAACGACGGTGTCGACGAGTTCTTGTGGATCTCCCGCCAGCTCCGCGGCGACGTGCCGATCGCGTTCCACGCGACCGACACCGGCACGACCTTCGCCGCCGGGGACGAGCAGCCGGTCGTCACCGCGTCGGCCTCTGCGTCCGACCTCGTCTTGCTGCTGTACAGCCGGCTGACTCCGAACGACGTGGAGATAGCCGGGAATCGGGAGCGTCTGGAGGCCTTTCTCGTCGCCATCGGCTAAACACGTCGTCGGTGCCACGGACTGGGGGGTCCGATGCGACGGTGGCCATGCGGTCTTGCTCGTTGTCTGCAGCGTCATCGCGGCCACGATCACCGTGGTCGCGGCGCCCGCGGGCGCGGCCCCCGCGTGGTCGATCACCGCGAGCCCGAGCCCGCCGGGCCCACTCACCGGTGGGTTGGCCGGCCTCTCGTGCATGACCGCGACGGACTGCTTCGCGGTCGGCGACGCGCGACGGCTTGACGTTGATCGAGCGGTGGAACGGCACCGCATGGACGTTGGTCGCCGCCCCGAGACCGGCCGGCGCGACCAGCGCCGGACTCGCCGCCGTGTCGTGCACGTCCGCCACGAATTGCTTCGCGGTTGGAAGCGCGGCCACCGGGTCGATGACGAAGACATTGGTCGAGCGGTGGAACGGCACGGCGTGGCTCGTCGTCGCAAGCCCGAACCCGAGTGCGAGCGCCAGCGAGCTCAACGGCGTGTCGTGTACGAGCGCGACGAATTGCTTCGCGGTCGGCTCCGGGAACGGATCGGTCGTCGAGCGCTGGGACGGTACGAGCTGGACCATTGTGAATCGAATGGTCGCGGACAGCACGACCGATTGGTTCCTCAACTCGGTGTCATGCTCGAGCGCGACGAGTTGCCTCGCGGTCGGCGTGTTCTCGTTCCAAACCGGGACCTTCGAGGGCGGCGCGGCGCAGGCGTTCTCGATGCGATGGGATGGCTCGACCTGGTCGCGGGAATCGGTCGCCGCGCCTCCACCGGATCCGCTCGACAACTTGCAGAACTACTACCTGTCCGGCGTGTCCTGTTCGAGCGCCACGAGCTGTTTGGCGGTCGGCAGCTACCAGGCGTTCAGCATCAATGGATATATCCCGCAGACGCTGATCGAGAAATGGGATGGAATCCAGTGGTCGCTGGTCGCCAGTCCGAACGCGCCCGGATACGACGAACAGCGATCTCGCACAAGTTTCGTGTACCAGCGCCACGAGTTGCACCGCGGTCGGCAGGCGTTACAACGACCCCGTCGACTTTCCCGGCGAATACCGGACGCTGGCCGAAATCTGGAACGGGTCCACCTGGACCGTGGCCGCCACTGCGAATGCGGCCGCGGACGCCACCGTGCTTTCCGGCGTGGTGTGCACGAGCAGCACCACATGCCTGGCCGTCGGTTACACGGGCACGTCAGCCGGTTCGAAGACCCTCGCCGAGCGGCGAACGGGAGCGACCTGGTCGATCGTCACGAGCGGCGAACGCAGCCGGAACCGACGATCGCGGAGCTCGAGGCGGTGGCGTGTTCGAGCACAACGAACTGCTTCGCCGCGGGTTGGGGCAACGAGCGGACGGCTGATCGAACGATGGAACGGAACCGCTGGTCGGTGACGAGCCGACTGCCGGTCGGGTGCATCGGTCAGCTGAACGGGATCGCGTGCCCCAGTCCGACGAATTGCCTCGCGGTCGGTTTGCTACTTCACGGCGGCCTCGAGCAAGCACCTTGGTCAGCGGTGGAACGGAACGAGTTGGTCGGTGGTGACGGCGCCGAGCCCGGCCGGTGATTCGATCTTGCGCAGTGTTGCGTGTACGGGAGCGACGAGCTGCTTCGCCGTGGGCGACACGGCGTCCTCCCAATCGAAAGTGTTGGTGGAGCGGTGGAACGGAGCGAGCTGGTCCGTTGTCGCCGTGCCCAACCCGTCGGGGTACGCCCCGAGTCTGACCGGAGTTGCGTGTGTGAGTGCAACGAGTTGTCTCGCGGTCGGCACGTTCCAGTCGGGCGCGAAGACACTGACGATGTCGGAGCGTTGGAACGGCACGAGTTGGACGCTTGTCGCCTCTCCGAGCAAGGTCGGCGCGAGTGTTAGCACTCTCTCGGGCATCGCGTGCGTTACCGCAGTCAACTGTTACGCGGTTGGTGCAGGCACTGTGAGCGGGGTGAAGGTGAGCTTCGTGCTCCACTGGAACGGATCGACGTGGGCGGGAACGCTGAGCAACCATCCCGCGGGCGCGACGTCCAGTGACCTCGCCGGCATCTCGTGCACGAGCGCGACGAGCTGCGTCGCGGTCGGCGAGTACGTGAGCGCGGGCGTGACCAAGACATTCGCAGAGAGCTTCGACGGTACGGACTGGAAGGTCGGTCTCACTCCGAACCCCGCCGGTGCCCAGATCGCATCGTTCGCGGGTGTGGCGTGCACGGCCGGACCGAAGTGCGTTGCGGTGGGGCAGTCGGAGATCGGCCCGCAAGCTCTCACGCTCACCGAGCGCTATGCCTAGCGAGGAGATGCAGGAACGGCGGGATCCGCCGCGCATTCGCGAGCATCGGGTACTCGGCCGCGATCTCTTCGCTCGGCCGCGGCTCGCGTAGCGCGGTCACGGTGAGTCCCGCGGCTTCGAACACGCGGAAGTAGTGCTCGATCGGGCGGTGTTCGATCCGGAATCGGATCGTTCCGCCGTCACCCCGTTCGAAATCGAGCACATGACGCATCGGCTGCAGGTACTCGCCCATGTAGTACGTGGGGTACTCGTCGCCCGGGATGAACAGCCCGCACGAATCGATCGGGTGCAGGATCGCTACACACAGCGTGCCGCCCGGCTCGAGTATCCGGGCCAGCTCCGCGACCCCGCCGTCGAGATCCTCGATGTCCATCAGCACCATGAAGCACACGACGATGTCGGCCGCCGCGTCGCGAACGGGTAGCTCCGCGATGTCGGCGACCGCGACCGGCGGAGCCACCTCGTGGGAGACCGCCGCGCGCACGAGCGCGGGTGCCGCGTCGAGCGCGACGACACGGTGACCGTGTGCGATGAGGTCGCACGCCACGCGGCCTTCGCCGCACCCGACCTCGATGGTCAGGCGCCCGGGCGCGGGTATCAACTCGAAAAAGCTCGGCTGATTGAGTTCGTCGTACGCCGGGTCGCTGCGGGTCAGCGCGATCCAGCTCTCGGCGTGACCTTCCCAGTGGTCACGCGCGGCTTCCGGCCGATCCATCATCCGACGGAATTGTACGGCTCGTGGGTCAGGCGCGTCGAAGGTGATCGATGAGCGCGGCGGCCGCGTCGAACGCCGAAGGTCGCACCACATACGACGCGAAGCCCCATCGCTCGTGGTGCGCGACGACCTCAGCGGCGATCTCGTCGAGCGAGCCGAGCAACACGTACGGCGCGCCGAGCACGTCGGCCGCGGTCGCGCCCGCAACGTGCGCGGCGACCTGTTGCGCGGCCGTGGCGCGATCGTCGGTGATCGCGAGATGTTGCACGAGTGCGTCGAGTACCGGCCGACCGGCGGCGGGCGCCGCGCTCCGCACGAGATCGACCCGCGCACTGATTGCGGCTGAGGTCCAGTCGACCTCGTGGCGATGACCGTCGGCGAGGGTCCGCGCGGCGCCGGTGAGACTCACGATGTCGGCGACGCGACCGCCGAGCGCGACGACGTGCGGTCCGTTGCCGCCGATCAGCAACGGCATCCGATCCTGCACCGGGCGCGGCGCCAGGAGATACGCCTCGTCTACGTCGAGATAGGTGCCGTGATGGGTCACGACCTCTCCCGCCAAGAGGCGGATCACCACGTCGACGGTTTCCGCGAGCCGACCGACCCGCGCGCCCGCGCTCGGGAAGTCACGCCCGGTCATCGTCCACTCCGCGGGCGTGTGGCCCGCGCCGAGGCCGAGCACCATCCGCCCCTGCGAGATCACGTCGACGGTCGCGGCGTCGCTCGCGATCGAGAGTGGATCGCGGACGCCCACATTCAGCACGTAGGTGCCGAGCTTCAGGGTCGAAGTGGCGCCGGCCGCCGCCGCCAACGCCGCGAATGGCGATGCGGTGGTGCCGGGATGATCGGCGACGTAGAGGGTGTCGAACCCGGCGCCTTCGGCCCGGCGGGCGAGCTCGAGCCACGCGCCGGGATCGTCGTCGAGGCCGGCTTGCAGTCCGAAGCGGATCGTCGGGACGCGCACGCCCGGCGAAGGTACCGGGCCGGGTTACTTCCAGCGGCGCCGGGCGCCGGCGAGCTCCTGCGCGTAACCGGCCAACGATGCCGCCGAGCACAACAGCTGGTACCCGAGGATGAAGGCGATGTAGCCGAACGGGTTGTGCCGCACCTTGAGCTGCAGGGGAGCGAAGATCCGGCGCCGTTGGTACCGCCGCAGCCCTCCGTAGACGAGGAGCGTGATCGGTAGGACCGCAAGCGTCCACACGCCGACGATGATCGGGAATCCGAACAACGCCAGAACGATGCCCGGAACCCAGATCAGTCCGTAGCCGATGTCGAGCAGCGGGATGAGGAGATCGATGCCGGCGACGAAGCGGGAGAGCACTCGGCGCTGGCGCCACGGCGGAACCACGCGGAGCGCCTCGATCATGCCGCGGGCCCGAGCGCGCGCGTTGCCGCATGAAGTGCGTGATCTGCGTCGGCGCATCCGTGAACGCGATCGCGGTCGGTTCGGTCAACACGCGGTCGCCGGTCTCGAGGAGGCGCCAGGTCACGACGATGTCCTCGCCGATCGCGTCGGGCCAACCGCCGACGCGTCTGAGCTCGTCGCTTCGGTAGAGCGAGAAGGCGCCTTGCGCGACCAGAGTCGATTGGTAGAGGCCCTGCATGCGCTTCACCGCGGCAATACCGAGGAAGTAATCCCATTCCTGCATGCGAGTCAGCAGGTTCTTGCGCGAGTTACGAATCATCACCGCCCCCGCTACGGCAACGGTGTCGGGTGGCGCGCTCTCGATTCGCGCCACGAGCCGGCCCAGCGCCTCGACATGGAGGAGCGTGTCCGCATCGAGCGTGACGACCAAGGGTGTCTCGACGAGCCGGAGCGCCTGGTTCAGCGCGTTCGCCTTTCCCGGTTTCGGTTCGTGCACCACCACGAGCGCGACGCCGAGCTCGGCCGCAGCGTGGGTCGCGATCTCGCAGGTCAAGTCGGTCGAGCCGTTGTCGGCGAGCATGAACGTGACCGGCCCCGCATAGTCGGAGCGGATCGCCGACTGGACCGTCTCCCGGATTCCCGCCGCCTCGTTGCGCGCCGCGATCACAACCGTCACTCCGGTACCGGAATGCGAGAGCTTCAGCTCGGGCTGGCGATCGAGGAGCAGAGACATCGCCATGAACGCCATGATCAGGGCGGGGATGTACGCGACGAGCGCGACGATCACGATCGCGCCCACTTCGCCGACGTACCCGCGGAGATCACGAAGCCACGGCAGCGAAAGCCAGATCGATCCCGCGACCCACAGCAGGGCAAAGATCAGCGAGATCCAGAACTTCGCGGCGACCGAGATGTACCGCTTCGAGCGGTCCCGCGTTACGCCGGGGGTGTCGGTCGGCTGGAGTACGGATTCGGGCGCGCCGATGAGGTCGGTATCCGTAGGGGTCACGCTTGGTCATCGGCACCGATCGCGGTGTTCTCAAGCCCCGGCTGCGCCGCAACGAGGCGGCTTGGTGGTTGGCGCGTTCCGCTGCTAACCTGGCTCGTTGGCTTCGGCGCCGGTATTTCGCGCCTGAGCGCCGCGAAGCCCATTCTCCTCAAGCATTCCTCCTGAAGTAAGCCTCCTGAAGTACGAACGCCCGCCCGAGAATTTTCTAGAAGGAACACGCGTGCCCACGATTGCCCAGCTCGTCCGCAAGGGACGCGAGAGCAAGACCGAGAAGACGAAAACGCCGGCTTTGAAGGGCTCGCCCCAGCGCCGCGGTGTCTGCACTCGCGTCTTCACCCACACCCCGAAGAAGCCCAACTCGGCGTTGCGCAAGGTTGCCCGAGTTCGCCTCACCACCGGGGTCGAGGTCACGGCGTACATCCCGGGGATCGGCCACAACCTGCAGGAGCACTCGATCGTGCTCGTGCGCGGCGGTCGGGTGCGAGACCTTCCGGGCGTCCGCTACAAGATCATCCGTGGTGCCCTCGACGCGTCCGGCGTCGTGAATCGCAAGCAGGCCCGCAGCCGTTACGGCGCGAAGAGGGATGCATAAATGCCGCGTAAAGGTCCGGCCCCCCGGCGTGAGCTCATGCCCGACCCGATCTACCGGTCGGTGGTCGTTACCCAGCTGGTGAACAAGGTGCTCCTGCGCGGGCAGCGGTCCACGTCGGAGCACATCGTCTACAAGGCGCTCGAAGAGATCAGCCGCAAGACCGGTGGCGACCCCGTCACCGTCTTGAAGCGGGCCGTCGAGAACGTCCGCCCCCAGCTCGAGGTCAAGAGCCGGCGGGTCGGCGGTGCGACCTACCAGGTCCCGGTCGAAGTGCGCCCCCGGCGGGCCACGACCCTGGCGATCCGCTGGATCGTCGGCTACTCCCGCCAGCGCCGCGAGAAGACCATGGCCGAGCGCCTGTCGGCGGAGCTGATGGACGCCAGCAATGGCATCGGCGCCGCGATCAAGCGCCGCGAAGATCTCCAGAAGATGGCGGAATCAAACAAGGCTTTCGCGCATTACCGCTGGTAAGAGCGAGCTGGGGACCGATCAATCAATAGGTAATAGGTGTGACGCTTCGCGACGGCGAAGTAACCGAGAGTGAGTTGTCGATGGTGATTCGAGCAGTGACACAGGAGGCGGCGTCAGGACGCTAAGTGCGACCGACGCCGTAGCGGGTCCGACCCGCGCCTCCGACCGGGCCTCTGGGCCCGGTCGAACACTGTCCGAGCCCCCCGGCCCCTTTACAGGCCAATCCGAAGGAACGTAAACATGGCACGCGAATTTCCGCTCGAGAAGACCCGCAACATCGGGATCATGGCCCACATCGACGCGGGCAAGACCACCACGACCGAGCGCATCCTCTTCTACACCGGTCGTACCTACAAGATCGGTGAAGTCCACGAAGGCGCTGCGGTCATGGACCACATGATCCAGGAGCAGGAGCGCGGCATCACGATCACGTCGGCCGCGACAACCGTCCAGTGGCGCGACTGCCAGATCAACATCATCGACACGCCCGGCCACGTCGACTTCACCATGGAGGTCGAGCGCAACCTGCGCGTCCTCGACGGCGCGGTTGCGGTGTTCGACGCGGTCGCCGGCGTCGAGCCCCAGACCGAGACGGTGTGGCGCCAGGCCAACAAGTACAACGTCCCGCGGTTCTGCTTCGTCAACAAGATGGACCGCATCGGCGCCGACTTCGATCGTTGCGTCTCGATGATCCGCGACCGCCTCGACGCGGTCACCGCGGTCGTGCAGTTGCCGATCGGCGCGGAGAGCGAGTTCCGCGGCGTGATCGATCTCGTCGAGATGAAGGCCATCGTGTGGCCGCTCACCGACGACAGCGAAGGTTCCGCGTTCGAGATCATCGACATCCCGGCCGAGTTCTCCGATGCGGCCACCAAGGCGCGCGGCGAGCTGCTCGAGACGATCGCGCACGTCGACGACGCGCTGCTCGAGAAGTACCTCGCCGACGAAGAGATCAGCACGGCCGAGATCCAGAACGCGATCCGGCTCGGCGCGCTCCGCTTCGAGTTCGTCCCCGTGCTCTGCGGTTCCGCGTTCAAGAACAAGGGCGTACAGCCCATGCTCGACGCGGTCGTCGACTACCTGCCGTCGCCGCTCGACCTTCCCCCCACCCAGGGAACCGACATGAAGGGTGAGGAGACCGTCGAGCGCAAGGCCAGCGAAGACGAGCCGTTCTCGGCGCTCGCGTTCAAGATCGTCGCCGACCCCTACGGCAAGCTCACCTACTTCCGCATCTACTCGGGCACGCTCGAGAAGGGCGCGGAGGTCTACAACTCCACCAAGGACCGCAAGGAGCGCATCGGTCGCATCCTGCGCATGCACGCCGACCAGCGCGAAGACGTCGACGTCGCGTATGCGGGCGACATCGTCGCGGGCCTCGGTTTCAAGCAGACGACCACCGGTGACACGCTGTGTGAGCGCGCGCATCCGATCATTCTCGAGCGCATGGAGTTCCCGACTCCGGTGATCTCGGTCGCGATCGAGCCGAAGACGAAGATCGACCAGGACAAGCTCGGTAAGGCGCTCAACTCGCTTTCCGACGAAGACCCGACCTTCGTGGTGCACACGGATCAAGACACCGGCCAGACGATCATCGCCGGCATGGGCGAGCTCCACCTCGAGGTGCTCGTCGACCGGATGATGCGCGAGTTCAACGTCGACGCCCACGTCGGCAAGCCGCAGGTCGCGTACCGCGAGACCATTACCCAAGCGGTCGAGAAGGTCGAGCAGCGCTACGTCCGCCAGACCGGTGGTCGTGGTCAGTACGGCCACGTGGTCATCGCGCTCGAGCCCACCGGGCCCGGCGGCGGCTACGAATTCGTCGACGAGATCCGGGGCGGCGTCATTCCCCGCGAGTACATCCCCGCGGTCGATGCCGGTATCCAAGAGGCGATGGAAGGCGGCGTGCTCGCCGGCTACCCGCTCGTTGACGTGCGGGCCCGACTGACCTTCGGTTCGTACCACGACGTCGACAGCTCGGAAATGGCGTTCAAGATCGCGGGCTCGATGGCCTTCAAGGAAGCCGCCCGGCGCGCCAAGCCCCAGTTGCTCGAACCAGTTGCCGCGGTCGAGGTCGTAACCGCCGAGGAGTACATGGGCGACGTGATCGGCGACCTGTCTTCCCGCCGGGGCAAGATCGGCGGAATGGAGCAGCGAGGCAACTCGCAGGTCATCAACGCGACCGTGCCGATCGCCGAGATGTTTGGTTATGCTACGGACCTGCGTTCGCGCACCCAAGGTCGCGCGACCTACACGATGCAGTTCGACTCGTACCAAGCGGTACCGGAGTCGATCTCCCAAGAGATCATCGCCCGAGTTCGCGGCGAGTGATCATCCACCACCACCCCACCACGTCTTCGTTTTCGAAAGAGCTGAGGTTCAGTCATGGCTAAGGAAAAGTTCGAGCGCACGAAGCCGCACTTGAACATTGGAACGATCGGTCACATTGACCACGGCAAGACGACGTTGACGGCTGCAATAACGAAGGTGTTGGCGGAACAGAACTCCAAGAACCACTTCACCGCGTTCGATCAGATCGACAAGGCGCCCGAAGAGAAGGCGCGTGGCATCACGATCTCGATCGCGGACGTGGAGTACGAGACCGAGAACCGGCACTACGCGCACGTCGACTGCCCGGGTCACGCCGACTACATCAAGAACATGATCACGGGTGCCGCGCAGATGGACGGCGCGATCCTGGTCGTGGCCGCGACTGACGGTCCGATGCCGCAGACCCGCGAGCACGTCTTGCTCGCTCGTCAGGTCGGCGTTCCCTCGATCGTGGTCGCGCTCAACAAGAGCGACATGGTCGACGACGAGGAGATCCTCGAGCTGGTCGAGCTCGAGGTCCGCGAGTTGTTGAGCGAGTACGAGTTCCCCGGTGACGACACCCCCGTCATTCGGGTGAGTGCCCTCAAGGCGCTCGAAGGCGACGCGGAGTGGACGCCGAAGATCCTCGAGTTGATGAGCGCGGTCGACACCTTCATGCCCGAGCCGGCCCGTGAGATCGACAAGCCCTTCCTGATGCCGATCGAGGACGTGTTCACGATCACCGGTCGCGGCACAGTCGTGACCGGTCGGGTGGAGCGCGGTGTTGTGAAGGTCGGTGAGGAGATCGAGATCATCGGTCTGCGTCCGACGACCAAGACCACGTGCACCGGCGTCGAGATGTTCAAGAAGCTCCTCGACGAGGGCCGCGCCGGCGACAACATCGGTGCGCTCCTTCGTGGAACCAAGAAGGAAGATGTGGAGCGCGGCCAGGTGCTCGGGAAGCCGGGCAGCGATCACGCCGCACACGCATTTCACGGCGCAGGTGTACATCCTGACCAAGGAAGAGGGTGGCCGGCACACGCCGTTCTTCACCAACTACCACCCGCAGTTCTACTTCCGGACCACCGACGTCACCGGAACCGTTGCGTTGCCGGAAGGCACCGAGATGGTCATGCCCGGCGACAACACCGAGATGACCGTGGAGTTGGGCAAGCCCATCGCCATGGACGAAGGTCTGCGGTTCGCCATCCGTGAGGGTGGCCGCACGGTTGGCTCCGGTCGCGTCGTCAAGATCATGCAGTAGGGTCGGCAGTCACATGGCTCCTAATACTGCAGGCACGATCCGCATTCGGCTGAAGGCGTATGACCACGAGGTCATCGATCAGTCGGCGAAGAAGATCGTCGAGACCGTCCTGCGTACGCAGGCAAAGGTGCGGGGTCCCGTGCCGCTGCCGACCGAGATCCGCAAGTACACGCTCATTCGTTCACCGCACGTCGACAAAGACAGCCGTGAGCATTTCGAGATGCGGATCCACAAGCGTCTGATCGACATCGTCGAGATCACCGGCAAGACCGTCGACTCGCTCCAGCGGCTCGACCTTCCGGCCGGTGTCGACGTGTCGATCAAGCAGGTCTGACCCGACCGGATCGCGCCGGCGCTATTGGCGCCAGCGCACCTCGAACAGCGGGATCAGCTCTTCGAAGCCTTTGAGCTCGAAGGGTCCGCGCGCTTCGAAGGTGAAGCCTTTGCCGACGCAGAGCTCGCGTACTGCGGTCGAAACGAGGATCGATCCCGCGGCCGCGTGATTGCACGCGTGCCGCGAGCTGCACCGCGGCCCCGAAGAGATCGTCGTGCTCGGCAACGGGTTCGCCCGCGCTGACGCCGATCCGGATCAGGATGGGGTGTTCCGCGTCGGCGGAATGGGCCTCGAGGGCTTGTTGAATCGCGATCGCGCATTCGATCGCGCGTGACACCGACGGGAACGACGCCATGATCCCGTCGCCGGTGTGCTTCACCTCGTTGCCGCCGCGCTGGGCGAGATGACCGCGGACGATCGCGTCGTGGGTGCGCAGGAGCTCCATCGCGCCGGCGTCGCCGAGGCGCTGCGTCATATCGGTCGACCCGACGATGTCGGTGAAGAGGATCGCCCGGAACGATGCGTCGGCGTGGGCTTCGCCGACCGGATGCACGGGCATGCCGCCGAGGAAGCTGACCAGCGTTTGCCCCTCGACCTCGATGATCTTGCTTGCCGTCAGCCCGTGCGCCTCGCGGTGCACCGCTTCGGCCGCGGCCTTGTTGGGCGCGTCGACGAAGCAGAACACGCACTCGGAGTCGCGGTCGTACCAGTAGTTGAGGTAGCTGACGCCGTGCTTGGCCTGCACCGCGACGTCGGCCGCGTGCGCCTGGGCGAGCTCTTCGGGCGAGACGGTCACCCCGTCGTGGCGGTCCATGTAGGTCGGCACGGCGGTTCCTTTCTGACACGCGATAATTCCTGGTGAGGCTAGCTTCGGCGTCCATCGATGAGTACCGGGCTGCGAACCTGCGCAACTGGGAGTCGCGGGTGCCGGTGCACGCGGGCTCGCGTGACTACGACCTCGCCGGTCTGGCCGCGGATCCCGATCGGCTGAGTCCGGTCGTCGCGTACGACCGGGCCGCGCTCGGAGATCTCACCGGTCTCGACGTCGTGCACCTCCAGTGCCATATCGGGGCCGACACCATCTCGTTGGCGCGCCTCGGCGGACGCGTGACCGGCGTCGACTTCTCACCCGGCGCGTTGGCGGTCGCACGGGATCTGGCCGTCGGCCGCGGGAGTCGACGTGCGGTTCGTCGAGTCGGAGCTCTACGCCACGCCCGAGGCGCTCGCCGAGCAGTTCGACCTGGTGTACACGGGTGTGGGCGCCATCAACTGGCTTCCCGACATCGCCGGTTGGGCCCGGGTCGTCGCCGCGATGCTGCGCCCCGGCGGCCGGCTGTACATCCGCGACGGGCATCCGATGCTCTACACGCTCTCCGACGAAACCGACGACGATGTGTTGCGCGTGACCCTCCCGTACTTCGAGGGATCGGCCCAGCACTGGGTCAACGCCGTCACGTACACCGACGGGCCGCCGATCGCTTCGCCCGAGCAATACGAGTGGAATCACGGGCTCGGCGAGATCGTGCAGGCCGTGATCGACGCCGGCCTCACCATCACGGCACTGCGCGAGCACACCGAATGCGAGTGGAAAGCGCTCCCGCACATGGTCGAGGGGCCCGACGCCAAGTTTCACCTGGCCGAGATGCCCGAGCGCCTCCCGACGATGTTCACCCTCGAAGCCCGGAAATAGGCACGATCCAGTCGGGATCGGGGTCGGTCCGGAAGCGGCGGGCCCGAATCGTGGTCTGGCCCAGCAGGTAGGCCTTCGCGATGCGGTGGCCGCCGTCCATCAGGCTCCCGTCGGCCGAGAGGATCACTGGATGGTCGAGGTCGGCCGTGTTGATGCGCCGGGCGTGGTCGGCCACTTGGCGGCAGGTCGGCGCGACGCCGTGGAACCAGCAGTCCATGTCGAACTCGGCGATCGACTCGATCTCGACGTCTTCGATCGGGAGGTGCGCCGATTCGGCCCACAGCCGGTCGGTCCACCAATGGCCCCGCCCGCCCTCGATATCGTGCGAATGCGACTCCCGGTCCAGGGCCATGAAGTAGCGACGATAGGGCGGGTTCGCTAGTATTACCGGGCTCTGGGACCGCTCTGCCGGTCCGACGTTCGAGCCGCCCCAGCAATACTTCAGCCCGTAGTACTTCAGCCAGAAGTACGCAGATCGTGAATGCGCGTGCGACCCCTGCCTCGGGTCTGCCCGCGAAGCCAACCGAGGCCCGCGAAGGCCCCAGCATCGGGGAACCGCGCGGCACATCCGATACACGCTCCGCCGGGGTCGACCCCGTGCGGAGCGTTCGCGTGAGTCAACTCGCATCGAGGAACAGCGATGTCGCAAAAAGGGATTCTGGGCCGCAAGCTCGGTATGACCCAGATCTTCGACGAAGCGAACCGCGTCGTGCCCGTCTCCGTCGTGGAGGCCGGGCCTTGTCGGGTCGTGCAGTTGAAGACGCCCGAGCGCGATGGCTACACCGCGGTGCAGCTCGCGTTCGGTGACACGAAGGCGACGCGGCTGAACAAGCCGGAGCTCGGTCACCTGAAGGCTGCCGGCGGTCCGCCGCAGCAGTACCTCGCCGAGTTGCGCGTCGACGATCTTTCCAACTTCGAGCTCGGCCAGATCATCGCCGCCGACGTGTTCGCCGCCGGTGACCGGGTCGACGTGACCGGCATCAGCAAGGGCAGCGGCTTCACCGGTGTGATGAAGCGCCACAACTTCCACGGTCAGGGCGCGTCGCACGGTAACCACAAGAAGCACCGTTCACCCGGTGCGATCGGTGCCTGCGCAACGCCCGCTCGGGTGTTCAAGGGCATGAAGATGGCCGGCCAGTTCGGCAACACGCGCGTGACCACGCTCAACCTCCACGTCGTCGAAGGCGACGCCGAGCGCGGATTGCTGCTGATCAGGGGTTCGATTCCCGGCGCGGCCGGCGGACTCGTGTTCGTGCGCAGCGCGATCAAAGCGGGAGTCAAAGCGTGAGCAAACTCTCAATGAAGAAGGCCGATGGCGCGTCGGGCGCGAGCGTTGATCTCCCCGACGACATCTTCGGCATCGAGCCGAATGTCGCGGTGATGCACCAAGTGGTCACCGCGCAGCTCGCAGCCAAGCGGGCCGGTACGCACAGCACCAAGACGCGCGCCGAGGTGCGCGGCGGTGGTGCGAAGCCGTGGCGCCAGAAGGGCACCGGTCGTGCCCGTCAAGGTTCGATCCGGGCGCCGCAATGGCGCGGCGGCGGTGTGGCCCATGGCCCGCACCCCGCGACTACTCGCAACGCACGCCCAAGAAGATGATCCGTCTCGCGCTGCGCAGCGCGCTCTCGGATCGCGCGGCCGAGGGCAAGCTCATCGTCGTCGACGACTGGGGTGTCACCGAGCCGAAGACCAAGTCGGGCGTGAAGTTGCTCGTGAGCCTCGGTTTGCGCAAGGTCCGCAAGCCCGACACCCCGATGGTCGACGCCAAGGAGGGTCGGAGCCGCTATGGCGGTTTCCAGCGTGACCCGCGTGTGCTCGTGGTGCTCTTCCGCACCGAGCAAGACGTGTGGAAGTCGTTGCGCAACCTCGGCGAGCGCGTGCAGATCCTCCTCCCCGAGGAGCTCAACACCTACGACGTGCTCCTCAACGACTGGCTCGTGTTCTCGAAGGCGTCGCTCGACGAGACGGTCGCCCGCCTCGGCGACGGCACGGTCGCCCTTCCCGACGACGTCGACGAGACCGACGCCGCCCAGACCGACGAGACCGACGCGGAAGAGGCATCGTGAAAGATCCTCGCGACATCATCATCAAGCCGGTCGTGTCGGAGAAGTCCTACGAGGCGTACGACGCCAACGTCTACACATTCCTCGTCGCGCCCGACTCCAACAAGATCGAGATCCGCAAGGCCGTCGAGGAGCTCTTCGCCACGAAGGTCGCATCCGTCCGCACGATCAACCGCAAGGGAAAGCGCAAGCGCAACCGCACCTCTGGTGTGTGGTCGTCGCGCGCGACCCGTAAGCGCGCCATCGTCACTCTCGCCCCCGGCGCAGAGTCCATCGACATCTTCGGGAGCTAGCGGTGGCTATCCGCAAACGTAAGCCGACCAGCCCCGGGCGCCGATTCCAGTCGGCTTCCGACTTCGCCGAAGTCACGAAGTCGAAGCCCGAGAAGGCGCTGACCAAGCCCAAGCCCAAGACCGGCGGCCGTAACTCCTACGGGCGTATGACGTCGCGTCACCGTGGTGGTGGCCACAAGCAGCGCTACCGCATCGTCGATTTCAAGCGCAACAAAGACGGCGTGCCCGCCAAGGTCGCGGCGATCGAGTACGACCCGAATCGCAACGCCCGCATCGCGCTGCTGCACTACCTCGACGGCGAGAAGCGCTACATCATCGCCGCGGCCGGACTCAACGTCGGCGACATGGTGCAGAGCGGTCAGGGTTCGGAGATCCGCGTCGGCAACGCGTTGCCGTTGCGTTACATCCCCGTCGGCACCGTCGTGCACAACGTCGAGCTCAAGCCGGGCGCGGGAGCGAAGATGGGACGCGGCGCCGGCGCTTCGATCCAGCTCATCGCCAAGGAAGGCGTGTACGCGACCATCCGACTGCCATCGACCGAGATGCGGCGCATCCCGATCGATTGCCGCGCCACCGTCGGTGCCGTCGGCAACAGCGAGGTCGGCCTGATCTCGATCGGTAAGGCCGGTCGTAACCGTTGGAAGGGCAAGCGCCCGCACACGCGCGGTGTTGCCATGAACCCCGTCGACCACCCGTTGGGCGGCGGTGAAGGCAAGAGCTCCGGCGGACGCCACCCGGTGTCGCCGTGGGGCCAGCCCGAAGGACGCACCCGCAAGAAGGGCAAGTCGTCCGACCAGCTCATCATTCGTCGCCGTCGTACGCCGCGGCGCACGGAGGTAATACGTATGCCCCGCAGTTTGAAGAAGGGTCCCTGGGTCGACGAGCACCTGGCGAAGAAGGTCGCCGCGGTCAACGCCGCCGGCGACCGTCGAGGTCATCAAGACCTGGTCGCGCCGCTCGATGGTCATCCCCGACATGGTCGGCCAGACGATCGCGGTGCACGACGGCCGTAAGCACGTCCCGGTCTACGTGACCGAGGCGATGGTCGGTCACAAGCTCGGCGAGTTCGCGCCCACCCGCACCTTCCGGTACCACGCCGGTCAGGAACGATCGGTGCGCCGCTAATGGCTGTAACTCTCGACACACCGAGCGCGCGCGCAACCGTTCGCTACCTCCCCACGTCTCCCTACAAGATCCGCCAGGTCCTCGACCTCGTGCGCGGGCTCCCGGTCGACGACGCGATCCGCGTGCTCCAGCTGTGCGAGAAAGACGCGGCCGACCCGATCTTGAAGCTGCTCGACTCGGCCATCGCGAACGCCGAGCACAACCAGCAGCTCCCCGCCGACGAGCTGTTCATCGCGCGCGCCTGGGCCGACGAAGGCCCGACCCGCAAGTCGGGACAGGCCCGTGCCCGCGGTCGTTACTTCCGCGTGCGCAAGCGCACCTCGCACATCACGATCTTGCTCGCCCGCTACGCGCCCGAAGAGTTGGAGTCGCGTCGTCGCAGCGAAGAGTCGAGTGGACGCGGCGCGGCAACTGCGCAACGCCGTCGCTCCGAGCGCGTGCGCCGTTCGCGCCAGCGCGAAGAGGTCGTGGAGCACGACCACGATCACGATCACGACCATGACCACGAGCACACCGACGCCGAGCCCGTGGAAGAGCCGACGGTTGAACCTGCTGGCGAAACGGTCGTCGCGGAAGACCAGGTTGAAGAAACCACGGTCGCCGAAACCGACGCCGAAGAAACCGGCGAGGAGTAAGCAGATGGGTCAAAAAGTCAATCCGTACGGTTTCCGCCTCGGCATCACCACCGACTGGAAGTCGCGGTGGATCGCCGACAAGAAGCAGTACACCGAGTTCCTCATCGAGGACTACAAGATCCGCGACTACCTGCGGAAGCAGCTCGAGCGCGCGGCCGTGAGCCGGGTCGAGATCGAGCGCACGCGTGATCGTCTTCGCATCGACGTGCACACCGCGCGTCCGGGCATCGTCATCGGTCGCCGCGGCGCCGAAGCCGAGCGCTTGCGCGAGGGGCTGCGCAAGATCAGCGGCAACCCGAAGATCCAGTTCAACATCCAAGAGATCAAGCAGCCCGAGATCGACGCGATGCTGCTCGCGCAGGGCATCGCCGACCAGCTCAGTGGTCGCGTCTCGTTCCGCCGGGCGATGAAGCGCGCGGTGCAGACCGCGATGAAGGCCGGCGCGCTCGGCGTTCGCGTGCAGTGCAGCGGTCGTCTCGGTGGCGCCGAGATGAGCCGCAAGGAGTGGTACCGCGAAGGCCGGGTACCGCTGCACACGTTGCGGGCCGACGTTGATTACGGGCTCGCCGAAGCCAAGACCCTCGGCCGTATCGGCGTGAAGGTCTGGATCTACAAAGGCGACATCCTTCCCTACAAGAGCGCGGTGGAAGACAAGATCGCCAAGGAAGCGGCGATGGCCGTAGGCGAGACCGCCGGACCCGGTCGCCGGGTCGTCAGCGCGGGTGGCGGGCGCCGTCGCCCCGAGGGCGACGAAGGATCCGTCACGACGACCTCCCCGGAGGGCACCGACGACACCACCGTTGCCAAGCCGTTGCTCGGCGAGGCCGATCCCGAGCTCGAGCGTTTGCTCGCCGAGGAAGAAGAGATCGAGCGCCGCACCCGCGAGCACCACGAGACGCCCCACTTCCGCGGGGGTGAGGACTGATCATGTTGATGCCGCGCAAGGTCCGTCACCGCAAGCAGCAACGCGGGCGGATGAGAGGCCAGGCCACCGGTGGTACCCGGCTCGCGTTCGGCGAGTACGGCATCCAGGCGTTGGAGCCGGGCTGGATCACGAACCGTCAGATCGAAGCCGCTCGTATCGCGATGACGCGCTACATCAAGCGTGGCGGCAAGGTCTGGATCAACGTGTTCCCCGACAAGCCCGTCACCCAGAAGCCGGCCGAGACCCGTATGGGTTCGGGCAAGGGCAACCCCGAGCAGTGGGTCGCGGTCGTGAAGCCGGGCCGCGTGCTGTTCGAGCTCTCCGGTGTCACCGAATCGATCGCCCGCGAAGCCATGCGCCTCGCGATCCACAAGCTGCCGATCAAGTCGCGGTTCATCATGCGTGAAGAGGAAGGGGCCTAGTGATGACGAAGGCTTCCGATCTCCGCGAGTTGACCGACGACGTGCTCGAGCTCCGCCTTGCCGAAGCGAAAGACGAGTTGTTCAAGCTCCGCTTCGGTCACGCGACCGGCCAGCTCGAGGACACGAACCGGTTGACGATCGTCCGGCGCGAGATCGCGCGGATGCACACACTGCGACGCGACGCGAGATCGTTGCGCACGAGTCGACTCAAGGGGAGGCGTGATGGCCGACGAGCCGACGGAACCGCGGCCGAACAGCCGCAAGATCCGCGAGGGCATCGCCATCGGGATCAAGATGGACAAGACGGTCGTCGTCGCGGTTGTCGACCGGGTGCGGCACCGCCGCTACCAGAAGACGGTGCAGCGCACGAAGCACCTCTACGCGCACGACCCCACAACGACGTACGCGAAGGTGACCGCGTCCGCCTCACCGAGACGCGCCCGTTGTCGAAGTTGAAGCGCTGGCGCGTCGTAGAAGTTCTCGAGAGGGCGCGGTAGTCATGATCCAGCAGGAGTCCCGCCTTCGTGTCGCCGACAACTCCGGCGCGCGCGAGGTGTTGTGCATCAAGGTGCTCGGCGGCACACGTCGACGCTACGCGAGCATCGGCGACGTGTTCGTCGCGGCCGTGAAAGACGCCGTACCTGGTGCATCGGTCAAGAAGGGTGACGTCGTGAAGTGCGTCGTCGTTCGCACGAAGAAGGAAAAGCGCCGTCCCGACGGCAGCTACATCCGCTTCGACGAGAACGCGGCCGTGCTCATCAACGACCAGATGCAACCCCGCGGCACACGCATCTTCGGCCCGGTCGGCCGGGAGCTGCGTGACCGCAAGTTCATGCGAATTGTTTCCCTCGCGCCGGAGGTGCTCTAACTATGAAACTACGTAAGGGCGACGAGGTCGTGGTGCTGTCGGGCAAAGACATCGGCAAGCGCGGGACGATCACCTTGGTGATCCCCGAGCGCGACAAGGTCATTGTCACGGCGACTGCCGGCATCAACGTCGTGAAGCGGCACCAGAAGCCGCGGGGCGCCACGATGCAGGGCGGCATCATCGACAAGGAGATGCCGATCCACGTCTCGAACGTCGCGCTCGTGGTGCAACAAGTGCGGCGCGACGCGCATCGGGTACCGCATGAACGACGACGGTTCCAAGACGCGCATCTGCCGCTCGTGCGAGGGCGAAGTCTGATGGCGGGGAAGACCCAGACGGCCGACAAGGCCGAGACGCCGCGCCTGCGCACGAAGTACGACACCGAGATCAAGCCCGCGCTCCAAACCGAGCTCGGCTTGGCCAACGTCATGCAGGTGCCGGGCTTCTCGAAGATCGTCATCAACATGGGTGTCGGTCGCGCGACCCAGCAGCGTTCGCTGCTCGACGGCGCGATCACCGACCTCACGACGATCACCGGCCAAAAGCCGTTGGTCACCAAGGCGAAGAAGTCGATCGCGAACTTCAAGCTGCGTGAGGGCAACGAGATCGGCGCCAAAGTCACGTTGCGCGGCGACCGGATGTGGGAGTTCTACGACCGGCTCGTCAGCTTGGCGATCCCGCGCATCCGAGACTTTCGCGGCATGTCGCCGAAGCAGTTCGACGGCAGCGGCAACTACACGTTCGGGCTCACGGAACAACTCGTGTTCCCGGAGATCGACTACGACCGGATCGACACGGTTCGGGGTATGGACATAACGATCGTTACTACGGCGGCAACGGATGACCAGGGACGTGCGCTCCTGCGCGCGCTCGGCTTCCCGTTCCGTCGTGACGGCCAGGGGTGATCGATGGCTAAGAAAGCACTCGTACAAAAGCAACAGCGAACGCCGAAGTTCAAGGTTCGCGGGTACACGCGCTGCCGCAAGTGCGGCCGAGCGCGCTCGGTGTACCGCGACTTCGGGTTGTGTCGTTTGTGCCTGCGCCAGATGGCGCACGCGGGTGAGGTTCCCGGTATGACGAAGAGCTCGTGGTGATGGGGGCCCTGCTGTGACGATGACCGACCCGATCGCCGACATGCTGACGCGCATTCGTAACGCCAACGTGGCGTTCCACGACGACGTCCCGATGCCTTCTTCGAAGCTGAAGGAAGCCGTCGCCAAGATTCTCGAGCGCGAGGGCTACATCACCGGTTTCGAAGTCGACGACCAGCCCGGACGCCCGGGCCGTCGCCTCACGATCCGGATGAAGTACTCGAGCGATCGCCGCCGCACCATCTCCGGGATCAAGCGCGTGTCGCGCCCGGGGCTGCGCGTCTACTCGAAGGCTGATGGTGTTCCCCGCGTTCTCGGGGGCATGGGTATCTCGATCTTGTCCACGAATCTGGGCTTGCTGACCGACCGTGAAGCGCGCGAGCGCAAGGTCGGCGGCGAAGTCCTTTGTCAGGTCTGGTAGCGGAGCGCGCCATGTCTCGAATTGGACAGCAGCCGATCACGGTCCCGAGTGGTGTCGACGTGACGATCAACGGCACCAACGTCGCGGTGAAGGGCCCGAAGGGCCAGCTCGCGCTCGACGTGGTGGGCGACGTCACCGTCACCCGTGACGGCGACACCTTGCTCGTCGAGCGCGCCGATGACGCACGCGGCAACCGTTCGTTGCACGGTCTGCAGCGGTCGCTGATCGCGAACATGGTCACCGGCGTGTCCGAGGGCTTCTCCAAGGATCTCGAGATCGTCGGTGTCGGGTACCGCGCACAAGCGCAGGGTCCCGACAAGATGGAGATCGCGGTCGGTTTCTCGCACCCCGTCTACGTGCAGGCGCCTCCGGGGATCACCTTCGAGGTTCCCCAGCCCACGCGCATCACCGTGCGCGGCTTCGACAAGCAACTCGTCGGGCAGGTCGCCGCCGACATCCGCAAGCTCCGCAAGCCCGAGCCCTACAAGGGCAAGGGCATCCGCTACGCCGGCGAGCGCGTGCAGCGCAAAGCCGGCAAGTCGGCCAAGTAGAGGATCGAGCAATGAGCCTCACCAAACGACAGCACCGCATCGTGCGGCACCGCCGCGTCCGCAAAAAGGTCATGGGGACCGCGCAGCGGCCGCGCCTCGCGGTGTTCCGTTCCAACAAGCACATCTACGTCCAGGCGATCGACGACATCAACGGTCACACCGTCGCGAGCGCGTCCACGATGGAGAGCAGTCTCCGCGCGAACGCGACCGCCACGACCGACGCGGCGACCGAGGTCGGCAAGCTCATCGGTGAGCGGGTCAAGGCCGCCGGGATCGAGTCCGTGATCTTCGATCGCGGTGGGTTCAAGTACCACGGCCGCGTCGCGGCCATCGCCGACGGCGCCCGCGCCGCCGGATTGCAGCTCTGAGAGGAATTCGATGCCCGAAGGTCAGCTCGACGAGCGAGTCATCGCCATCAACCGAGTCGCGAAGGTCGTCAAGGGCGGCCGGCGCTTCTCGTTCACGGCCCTCGTGGTCGTCGGCGACGGGAACGGCAACGTCGGCCTCGGTTACGGCAAGGCCAAAGAAGTCCCGGCCGCCATCCAAAAGGGAATGGAAGAAGCCCGCAAGGATCTCTTCGCGGTTCCGCTCGCCGGTTCCACCATCACCCACCAGGTGATGGGGGAGCACGACGCCGCACGCGTGATGCTGAAGCCGGCCGCGCCCGGTACCGGTGTGATCGCCGGTGGCGCCGCCCGTCAGATCCTCGAGTCGGCGGGTATCCACGACGTCCTGGCCAAGTCCCTGGGGTCCGCGAACGCGATCAACGTCGCGCGCGCGACCATGCAGGGGTTGCGCTCGCTCCGCCGGCCTGACGACATCGCCAAGCTGCGGGGCAAGTCGGCGGAGGAAGTGTCCACCAAGGGCATGCTCAACGCGTACCGCGAGCGCGAGCGCGCGGGTAAGCACGAGATCCACGAGGTCGCGTAGCAATGAACATGGTGGACAAGACCTACAAGGGCGAAGGGACGATGAAGGTGACGCTCGTGCGTTCCAGCATCGGCACCAAGCCCAAGCAGCGCGGAACGCTGCGCGCACTCGGTCTCGGCAAGATCGGATCGAGCAACGTGTTGCCCGACCGGCCCGAGATCCGCGGCATGCTCGCGCGGGTTCCGCACCTGGTCCGGGTGGAGGAGATGCAATGAAGCTGCACGATCTGAAGCCGGCGCCGGGCTCCAAGCGGCCCAAGCGCCGCGTCGGCCGTGGCATCGGCGGCAAGGGCGGCAAGACCGCCGGCCGCGGGAGCAAGGGCCAAGGCGCGCGTGGCACCGTCTCGCCCCGTTTCGAGGGTGGGCAAACGCCGCTCCACCGTCGCACCCCGAAGTCGAAGGGGTTCACCAACCCGTTCCGGGTGGAGTACCACGTCGTGAATCTCGAGACGCTCGAGCTCTTCGACGCGGGCACCGAGGTCACCCCTGACCTGCTCCGATCGCACGGCCTGGTGGCCAAGCGGGGCCTGATCAAGGTGTTGGGCCGGGGCGAGCTCACGAAGAAGCTCACGGTCCGCGCGCATGGATTCTCGAATACGGCAGTCAGCGCGATCGAGGCTGCGGGGGGATCCACTTCGGTGATTCCCGCCCCTTGGGGTGACCGTCGTCCGCCGGCCCGAGGGAACGCCCTCACGAACCGCTAGGTACACTCCAAAACTCCGAAGCGACAGGAGGTCGTCGGCCCCATGTCTGGGCTCTCGCGCCTGCGAAACATGTTCCGAGTCCCTGACCTCCGGAACAAGGTTTTCTTCACGATCTTCATCATCTTCATATTCAGGATCGGGTCGTACATCCCGGTCCCGTTCGTGGACTTCCACGCGATCCTGGATTTGAAGCACGCGGCTCAGAACGGCAACGCGGGCGCGGTCGGATTCCTCGACCTGTTCTCGGGTGGCGCGCTCACCAGCTGCGCCGTGTTCGCGCTCGGGATCATGCCGTACATCACGTCATCGATCATCATGCAGTTGCTCGGCGTCGTGATCCCCAAGCTCGAGCAGTGGCAGCAAGAGGGCCAGACCGGTCAGAAGAAGATCACGCAGTGGACGCGTTACCTCACGGTCGCGTTGGCGCTCATGCAGAGCACCGCGTTGGTGTTCGTGATGAAGAGCGGCAACGGTGGTCTGCTCGGCCAGTCGGGCTTCACCCTTCCCGCGGGCACCAAGCTGATCGACCCGTTCACGCCGTACCGCGCCGGGCTCATCATCCTCACGTGGACCGCGGGTACCGCGCTCGTCATGTGGCTCGGTGAGCTGATCACCCAGCGCGGGATCGGCAACGGCATGTCGATCCTGATCTTCACGTCGGTCGTTTCCCGCTTGCCGTTCCAGGGCGGCTCGGTGCTCACCGAGTCCGGCGCCTTCAAGTTCACCGTGATCATCATCATCGCCCTGTTCATGATCCTCGGCGATCGTCGACGGTCGAGTCGGGGCAGCGCCGAATACCGGTGCAGTTCGCGAAACGCGTCGTCGGCCGGCGCATGTACGGCGGCCAGAGCACCTACATCCCGCTGAAGGTCAACCAGTCGGGTGTTATCCCGGTGATCTTCGCGAGCTCGTTGCTGTCGTTCCCCGCGATCCTCGCGACCGTGTTGCCGGCCAGTTGGTCGGGCGCGAAAACGTGGATCAGCAACAACCTCGTCGGCAACGGAACGCTGAGCTGGTTCTACGTGTTGGCGTACGGGATGCTGATCCTGTTCTTCGCGTACTTCTACACGGCGATCGCGTTCAACCCCGCGCAGCAAGCCGACATCATCCGCAAGCAGGGTGGATTCATCCCGGGTATCCGGCCGGGGCCGCCCACCGAGCGCTACCTGGCGAAGGTGCTCAACCGCATCACGTTGCCGGGCGCGCTGTTCCTGATGGTGATCGCGCTGATCCCGATGTTCGTGTTGAAGCTCTGGAACATTCAGCAGTTCCCATTCGGCGGTACGTCGATCCTGATCACCGTGGGCGTCATGCTCGAAACGATGAAGCAGCTCGACAGCCAGCTGATGATGCGTAACTACGAAGGGTTCCTGAGCTGAACGGGATCGGTGCGGATCCGCGCCTCGTCCTGCTCGGCAAGCAAGGAGCCGGCAAAGGAACCCAAGCGGGTCGGCTCGCGGACCACTACGGGGTCGTGCACCTGTCCACGGGCGAGATCTTTCGCGCCCAGGCGTCACTCGGGACCGCGTTCGGGCTCGAAGCCAAGCGCTACATGGACGGCGGCGAGCTCGTCCCCGACGAGATCGTGGTCGGCGTGATCGAGGAGTGCCTCGCGCCCGGCGGCCCGCTCAACGACGGCTTCGTGCTCGACGGTTTCCCGCGCACGCTGCCCCAGGCCCAGGAGCTCGACCGCGTCCTCGACGGCCGCCCCCTCGACCTCGCGATCAACCTCGATGTCCCGCGGGAGATCGTGCTCGACCGTTTGGCCGGCCGGCGCGTCTGCGAGAACTGCCAGCGCGTGTACCACGTGAATCTGCCGCCCGAGGTCAACTGGACCTGCGACACCTGCGGCTGCGCGAGTGGTGCAGCGCGACGACGACACCGAAGAGGCGATCGACCGCCGGCTCGAGCTCTACGAGCAGGAGACGGTGCCGATCATCGAGTACTACCGCGAGCGGGGCATGCTCTCCGAGGTCGACGGTGTCGGCGAGGGTGACGACGTGTTCGACCGGCTGGTGAAGGCCGTGAGCGAACACGTCTCGGCCAACGACAGCGTTTAGTGATGCGTCGAGAGCCGCGTACGTGGTCCTGACCAAGACGCCGCCGCAGATCGCGCTGATGCGCAAGGCCGGACGGGTCGTCGCGGAGATGCACGAGGTGTGCACCCGGGCGGCCAAGCCCGGCGCGACCACTGCCGATCTCGACGCCGCCGCCCGCGAGGTGCTCGACCGGCGGGGCGCCCGCTCCAACTTCCTCAACTACCACGGGTTCCCGGCCGTGGCCTGCATCTCACCGAACGAGGTGATCGTGCACGGCATCCCCGACGACCGGGTGCTCGAAGACGGCGACATCGTCTCGGTCGATTGCGGGGCGATCATCGAGGGCTGGCACGGCGACGCCGCGATCACGATCCCGGTGGGATCGATCGACGAGGCAGTCGCAGCGCCTGATCGACACCACCCGGGCCGCGCTCGAGGCCGGGCATCGCCCAGGTCGTGATGGGGAACCGGCTCGGCGATATCGGCGCCGCGGTGGAGTCCGAGGCCTCGGCGGCCGGGTTCTCGATCGTCCGCGAATACGTGGGGCACGGGATCGGCACGGCCATGCACGAAGACCCCGAGGTCCCCAACTTCGGGACGCCGGGCCGGGGGATGCGCCTGCGGACGGGGATGGTGCTGGCGATCGAGCCGATGCTCAACGCCGGCAAGCGCTCGACCCGGCTGCTCGACGACGGCTGGACCGTGGTGACCGCCGACGGCTCCCGCTCCGCCCATTTCGAGCACACCGTCGCCCTCACCGACAACGGCCCCGAAATCCTCACCCTCCCGTCGATCGCCTGGCTGGCGATAACCAGGGGTTTTCGGTATTCTTTTAGGTCGGCCGAATGCCCTTCGGCGCGCCTGGCTCTCTCGGAGCCGGCGGGATTGCAATCGTGGTACCAAGTGTTGAGGTGGTGACTGGTTCTGGTTAAGCCCAAAGACGACATGATCCTGGTCGAAGGCACGGTCACCGAGCCGCTGCCCAACGCCATGTTCCGTGTCGAGCTTGAGAACGGGCACAAGGTGCTCGCTCACATCTCCGGCAAGATGCGCATGAACTACATCCGCATTGCGCCCGGCGACAAGGTGCAGGTCGAGCTCACGCCCTACGACCTGGCCCGAGGCCGCATCACCTACCGCTACAAGTAGTTCGTTTCCCCAAGCAGTTCTCCAAAGCAGTTCCCCTGAAGTCGCGCCGCTCCCGTTCCGGAGTCGGCCCCCGCCCGCGAAAGAAGTCTCATGAAGGTTCGACCTTCGGTAAAGAAGATGTGCGACAAGTGCAAGGTGATCCGTCGGCACGGCGCGGTGCGGGTCATCTGCGTCGACCCGCGCCACAAGCAGCGTCAGGGCTAGGAGCACGATGGCTCGTATTTCCGGTGTCGACATTCCCCGCGAGAAGCGGCTGGAGATCTCGCTCACGTACATCTACGGCGTCGGCCGCACGGTCGCCCAACAGATCGCCGACTCCACCGGCATCTCGCGTGACACCCGTGTGCGCGACCTCACCGAAGAAGAGGTTGCCCGCCTCCGCACCTACATCGATCAGAACGTAAAGGTCGAAGGTGACCTGCGCCGCCAGATCGCGCAGGACATCAAGCGCAAGATGGAGATCGGTTGCTACGAGGGCCTGCGTCACCGCAAGGGTCTTCCGGTTCACGGGCAGCGCACCCGCACCAACGCGCGTACCCGCAAAGGTCCGAAGAAGACGGTCGCCGGCAAGAAGCGCGCCCGCAGGTAGTAACGAGCATCGGAGCAGTAATCAGTGGCGAAGCCTGTCGCCGGCGGACGCCGGCCCAAGCGCAAAGAACGCAAGAACATTGCGTACGGCGTGGCACACATCAAGTCGTCGTTCAACAACACGATCATCACCTTCACCGATCAGCAGGGGAACTGCCTCTCGTGGGCGTCCTCCGGCAACGTCGGCTTCAAGGGATCGCGTAAGAGCACGCCGTTCGCGGCGCAGCTCGCGGCCGAGGCCGCGGCGAAGCGCGCGATGGATCACGGTGTCCGCAAGGTCGACGTGATGGTGAAGGGCCCCGGATCGGGCCGTGAAACCGCCATCCGTTCCATTCAGAACTCCGGCATCGAAGTGGTTGGCATCAAGGACGTCACGCCGATCCCGCACAACGGTTGCCGCCAGCCCAAGCGTCGGAGGGTCTGATGGCTCGCTATACCGGACCGGTTTGCCGGCTCTGCCGGCGCGAGCGCATGAAGCTCTTCTTGAAAGGCACGAAGTGCGAGACGCGCGCGCTGCCCGATCGAGCGGCGCCCGTATCCCCCCGGCATGCACGGGCGGGGTCGCATCCGCGAGAGCGAGTACCTCTTCCAGCTTCGTGAGAAGCAGAAGTGCCGCCGCATCTACGGCTTGCTCGAGAAGCAGTTCAAGCTGATCTACAACAAGGCGAACAAGCAGCCCGGCGTTACCGGTGAGAACTTGCTGCGCCTGCTCGAGCTCCGCATCGACAACGTCGTGTTCCGCGCCGGTTTCGCATCGAGTCGCAACCAGGCGCGTCAGTTCGTGCGCCACGGTCACGTCTCGGTCGACGGCCAGCGGGTGACGATCCCGTCGTACACGTTGAAGAAGGATCAGGTCGTCTCGCTGCGTGAGAAGGCGCGCAAGATGATCGTGATCCGCCACAACGTCGACACGCTCGACCGCGCCGTGCCGCAATGGCTCGAGGTGGAAGTCGCCGACCTCAAGGCGACCGTGCGGGATCTGCCGCTGCGCGAGCAGATCGACATCCCGGTGCGCGAGCAGCTCATCGTCGAGCTCTACTCCAAGTAATCACCAGCTCTTCCAGACATACCCGGACTTCCCAGAAGAAGGCTTTTCATGCTGATCATCCAGCGACCCGAAATCGAAGCCGGCGAGGCCGAAGGCAATCTGCAGCGTTTCACGATCGCGCCGCTCGAGCCCGGCTTCGGCCACACGCTCGGCAACAGCTTGCGCCGTACGTTGCTCTCATCGATTCCCGGCGCGTCGGTTACCCAGGTTCGGTTCGACGACGCGTTGCACGAGTTCGACGTGATCAAGGGTGTGAAGGAAGACGTCACCGACGTCATCCTCAACCTCAAGGATCTCGTGCTCACCTGCACCTCCGACGAGCCGGTCACGCTGCGCCTCGACAAGCGCGGCCCGGCCGAAGTTCACGCCGGCGACATCCAGACCACTGCCGACGTCGAGATCCTCAACCCCGACCTCTACATCGCGACCGTCAACGCGACGGGCCGCCTGGCGTTCGACATCACCGTCGAGCAGGGCCGCGGTTACCTCTCCGCCGAGCGCAACAAGCGCACGGTCACGATCGGCGTGATTCCGGTCGACGCGATCTTCTCGCCCGTGCGGCGCGTGTCGTTCTCGATCGAGCCGACCCGTGTGGAGCAGGCGACCAACTTCGACAAGCTCAACCTCGAGATCGAGACCGACGGTTCGATCAACCCGCGTGACGCGTTGGCGTCGGCCGGCGACACGTTGCGCAAGCTCGTGGAGCTCGTGGCCGAGCTCGCCGACGAGCCCCGCGGCCTCGAGCTCGGTGAGGTTGCCTCGCCGATGAGCACGTCGCCTGACCTCGACCTCGCGATCGAGGAGCTCGACCTTTCCGAGCGTCCGCGCAACTGCCTCAAGCGGGCCCGCGTCGACACGATCGGTCAGCTCGTGCAGAAGAGCGAAGACGATCTGCTCGCGATCACGAACTTCGGTTCGAAGTCGCTCGAAGAAGTCATCGAGAAGCTCGACGAGCGTGGGCTCTCGCTGCGGGTGAAGGAGTAAGCGATGCCGGCACCCAAGAAGGGCAAGCGGTTCGGGAAGAGCGCGTCGCACCAGCGGCTCATGCTCGCCAACCTCGCCGCGCACTTCATCGAGGCCGAAGCCATCACGACGACCGAGACGAAGGCCAAGGCGTTGCGGCCCTACGTCGAGAAGCTCGTGACCAAGGCCAAGGTCGGCGGGGTGCACAAGCAGCGCCAGGTCGTCGCGACGATCCACGACAAGGACGTCACGCACAAGCTCTTCGTCGACATCGGGCCCCGCTACACCGACCGCAACGGTGGGTACACGCGGATCCTGAAGCTCGGCCCGCGCCCGGGTGACAACGCCCCCATGGCGCGGATCGAGTTCGTCTAACCCCGAGGTCGCCGCGGCCGATCAGAAGGCCGTGATTTCACCCGCGTTGCGCCTCCAGCGCCCGCCGCGTGTCCGCCGCGACCCGATCGACATCTCGTTGGTCGCGGTCGAGGCCGCGGAAGCCGACCCGACGCTCGACGCCGACGAGGTCCTCGCCGCCCTCGAAGCCCGCCGCCCCGCGCGCTGCGTCGCAGACCCACACGATGTGTGGGCTACCGACGCAGCGGCAGCGGCACCGGCACTCGTACCGGCCGCGGCACTGGCGCCGCGCCGGCCGTCGCTGCGCCCGGTGCGCCCGGCTCGCGGCATCGCGGCCGACCAGGTGCGGGCGTGGCTCGCCCAGGTCGACGACGATCTGCGCAAGGTTCGCGCTCGGGTGGAGTATCTCCGCGCCGAGCAGGCCCGCCTCGACGAGCAGCAACGCCTGATGGCCCAGCTCCTCACCACCAGCACCGCCCTCTAACGCCGATGCGTCGCAGACCCACACGATGTGTGGGTCACAGACGCATCGAGTGCCGGCGTTTGGGGCGCGGGGGCGGCGGGTAGTCCGTCTGTCTGGGCTGTTCCTCCCCCTGGGCCTGGTGTCGAGTCCCCCGCCTTCGCTCCCGCGAGGCGGGGACTCGCTTTGTTCGCGTGGGTGTCGCGCAGTCGTCGCTTCCTCGTCAGACGGCATTCGCGTCGAAGGTCGACGCTGTACTCGTGACGGGCGCCGCGTTCTTCGACCTCGATAACACCCTGATCAACGCAGTGAACCCTGACCGCCGGTTGCCGGCACCGCAGTGGACGGCACGCGGTGACCTGCCGATCCACGACTTCAGGAGTAGGCACCGCCTTGTTCGTGTCCCAACCCCGGCGCCGGCCGCATGAACACCGACCGATTCACCGAACTGTGCGCGATCGTCGAGCTCTTGTTCGCGGCGCACTACACCGAACGCGAGATCGTCGCGTATTTGATGGGTCCGTTCGGTCTCTCCGAGGATGAGGCGTTGAGCGCCGTGCGGACCACGGGCCGGCCACTCGCGTTCCACTGAACCTCGCGCGACGCGCGGGCGACGCGGAGGTGGCCAACTACCTGACCAGGTGTGAACGTTCGGCGCCGACGCTTGTATGCGACGTGCCGACTTGGTGTGATGCCATGTCGGTGCGAAACGTCGACGGGTCCTCTCTCCGGGAAGTACAGACGGGGCGCCTCGTAAGACCCGTGCCGACAGGTCGTGTCTCTATCGTCCCCACCGCGGCACGATCTCCGCGACACCCCATCTGGTCCCCCCAGGTGGGGTGTTTCGCGTCTTAGAACTGCTTCGCCGCGGCGAGGGGGTACGGCGAGTTCGAGATCGCGTTGTTCGACGGATCGACGATCGAGTTCGACGCGGTGTAGATCGGCGCGCTCGACGCAACGGTGGCAACCGTGCCGGATAGCAGCGTGCCGAGCGTGAGGTCAAGCGTGTGCGTGCTCGCAGTCCAGGTGATGGTCGACTTGCTGGTCCCGTTGCCCCAGAAGGAAGCCGCGGCTCGAGACGTAGTTGCCCGAACCGAGGTCGATCGAGCCGAAGTGGAACGTGCACCTTCCACTGGTGACGGTAAGCACGTCGTTGGCGCCGGCCGCCCCGTTGCTGATGTTCACTTTACGTCGTTGGCGGCCAGGAGTGACTGGTCCGTGCCGTCGCCCGACCAGGCCGAGCAGAAGCTGTTGACGCTTCATCTGCGGACCCGAAGGTCACCGTGATCGTGTCGTCCGTCCTCGAGCCGGCCCGGGGTCGCGCCGCCGTTGGCCAGGACGACGCTCGTGATCGTCGGGGCCTGGACGCGGCGATGGTGAGCGAGAGGTTCTTGGTCACATGGCGCCGGCCGCGTCGGTGAGCGTGACGGCGACGGTCGACACTCCGCCGGCAGTCGGCGTACCCGAGATCACGCCGGTCGTCGCGTTGATCGTGAGTCCGGCGGGAAGTCCGGTCGCCGACCAGCTGTACGCAGTCGTGCCACCCGATCCCGTGATCGTGGTGCTGTACGCCGACTCCGACGCTGCCGTCGGTCAACGGCGAAGTCGTGGTGATCGTCGGTGCGCGGCGTTGATCGTCAGCGGTGTACTGCCGCGTCGCGGCCGGGTCGCCGAGCGAGTCGTTGAGTGTGATCGTCGCGGTCGCAGCACCGCGCCGCGGTCGGGGTGCCGCTGATCGCGCCCGTGCCGGCGTCGATCGTCAAACCGGTCGGGAGGCCACTCGCCGACCAGCTGTACGTGCCGCCGCCCTCGCCCGATCCGATGATCGACGTCGACGGGTAGGGCCGGTTGATCGTCCAGTCCGGCAACGACGCCGGGCCGCTGATCGAGAGCAACGGCGCGCCGACGGCGAGGGCTTTCCGGAACGCGCCGGTCAGGCTGTACTGATACGCGGCACCGCCGTTCGAGTCCTGGGTCTCGGTGACGGTCGCAGTGATCGTCGTGGGAGTCCCCGTGCAGTCCGCGGTCGGCGCGCACGCGACGGCTACGCCGGCGATGTTGTTCGCGAGCACGGCGTCGCCGACCAGCGTCCCGTTGCGGCATTGGCGCCGCAGCAGCGAGTTCGACACGAGCACGTAGTTCACGACGTTCGCGGTCGTCGCACCGGCCGAGCTCGTGCTGTCCCAGTTGAAGCGCACGATCGCGTTCGGCGTTCCGAGCGACGGGCGGGGCCGGGTCGGGGCACGACCCGGTGTCCGACAACGACGTTTCCGGCCCGCTCGAGTTCCGAGCGTCACTCACGATGTAGGCGGCGGCGATGCGGGCGTCCTCGCTGCGGCTGAGCGTGTCCTTCACCGACGCGCTGTTGTTCATCACGAGAATGAACGCGCTGCCGAGCCCGCCGACGATGAGCGCTTCGATCACGATCACGATCAGGAGCTCGACCAGCGTGAACCCGCCTTCGTCGAGCCGCGGCTCGCGCTCGGCGTTCACTGGTTGCTCCACGTTTGCACGCTCGACCGCGCGGCCGAAGCTTCCGTCGTCGTAGAAGATCACGTCGACACGCAGGAGCGAGCTCGCGTCGGGGCACGGCGCGCTGACCGAGCTCGGGCATACGGAGAGCACGACCCGGCGCTGGGTCGCCGAGCTCGACTGCGGGTAGCAATCGACGCGAACCGGCCGGCTCGGGTTGTTCAGCGTCCACGCTGGGCGTGTACCCGCCGTTGAGGCAATGGCCCGCGTAGCCCTCGGTGGTACCGACGCGGATCGTCGCGATCGCCGCTTCCATCGCGGAGGTCGTGTCGTAGTCGGTGCCGCGTGCGTTGCGCAGCGCGATCGTCGCGCTCGAGCTCGTCGTCGTGAACGTCATCAGTGCGGACACGACGACCGCACTCACGGTGAGGAACAACAGCGCGAGCACGAGCGCCGACCCGTCTTCGCCTCGGCCGCGCCGGCCGCGGCGGATCATCGTCGCCTTCACGGTTTGCGGACCACGACGGTGAGGCTCTCGGTCGCGCTCGACGGCGAGGTCACGACGATCGCGACCGTCTGGAACTGCGGAGTCGTCGCGTTGTTCGCGGGGCAGGCGCCCGCGGTCGGGGTGACCGTGTAGCCCGGCGGCGGCGTGAACGAAACCGTGTACGAGGTGCTGCACCACGCGCCCGGCTGCGCGACCGCCACGTTGAGCGCCTCGGCGTAGTCCCGCGCGACGATCGCGGAGGTCGTCGCCTGGCGATTCTGCGACGAGCTGTTGAGGACCGTGGCCATGCCGGTGACGAGCGCGATGACCGCGGTTCCCATGATCGCGGTCGCGATCAACAGCTCGATGAGCGAGAAGCCGGCGTCAGGTGCGGGTCGACCTGCCACTGCTGCTAATCGGCGTGCCGGCCCGCCAGCTGAGCGGCATCCAGGCCCGCGGCAGCCGGAATCTTCGGCCGTCGAATTATCCGGCGTGGATCCGGGCGGTTCTACGGCGAGGCCCTGTTCGCCGGATAGTAGAACCAACTCTCCAGCTCGTTCGCCGACCTACAGCCGCCTCCGGGATATGCCGATCCTGGGAGAGTGAACGGACTGGATGGGCTGGGGCCGGTTGGCTCGCGGCCCATTGGCGCCGATGTCGATCGGCTCGAATCAGGTGAGCCAGGCGGGGCCGGAACAGTCGCGCCCCAAACGATCGAGCCGCCCGCGGTCGTGAAGAAGGGTTTGTCGCCGGCGTTCCTCGCGTACGTCGTCGGTCCGATCGCGCTCGTCGGGCTCATCATCCTGCTGCACTTCAACCTGGTCGCGGGTTCGGCGTGGGCGTATCTCGCAGTGATCAGCAGCACCGCGGTCATCGGCTCTTCGTCGAGCGGTGGGCGCCGCATCCGCCGCCCGGATCACTCCGGTTGCACGTGCGTGTCGCGCTGCACGTCAGCATGGTCACCGCGGTCGTCTACATGAGCGGCTGGGGTCCGGCGCTCGGCATGGCGTACGCGTTCTCGGCGCTGTCGGATCTGCAACAAGCCGGCGCCGGCGCGTGGCGCGCCGCGCTCGGCTGGTCGCTCGCGGGTGCCGCGGTCGGGTCAGGTCCTCGTGTGGCAAGGCATCGCGCCGTCGTTCCTCACCGGTTCGCAAGCGCAGACGATCGGTGGTCTCGGCGCGTTCGTGTTCGCGATCGCGATCCGCATGGCCGGCGCGATCCTCGAGTACAAGGAACGCGGCGGAGGGCGAGCTCGCCGAGCAGACGCGCGAAGCCGCCGAGGCCCGCGACGACGCGCAGCGCAGCGAAGCGCACTTCCGCGCGGTCGTGGAGAACGCGGCCGAAGGAATTCTCACCGTCACTGTCCGACGGGACGGTCGGTTCGTTCAATGCCGCGGCCGAAGCGATGTTCGGCTGGGACGCGGCGGAGATCGTCGGGCTCCCGGTCTCGACGATCGTGACTCCTGATCGGCACGATTCGCTCGAGCAGTTCCTCGAGCGGTATCAGGAGGTGGGCGATCGAGGCCGTACAGCGTCGTGAAGTCGAGACGACCGGCGTGCGGCGCGACGGGACGATGTTCCCGATGGTCGTGTCCACGAGCGCGATCACCGTCGAAGGCGCGCCGCCCACGATCTCCGGAATCATCCGCGATCTCTCCGACCAGAAGCGCTTCGAGGCGCAGCTTTCGCACCAGGTGTTGCACGATCCGCTGACCGGGCTCCCGAACCGCGTGATGCTCACCGACCGGCTCGAGCAGGCGCTCGCCCGCGTGCGTCGCCGCGAGCGGATGTTCGCGGTGCTCTTCGTCGACCTCGACCGGTTCAAGACCGTCAACGACACGCTCGGCCACACCGTCGGCGACCAACTGCTCATCGAGGCCGCGGCCCGGATTCAGGCCGCGGTGCGGGAGACCGACACGGTCGCGCGTCTCGGCGGTGACGAGTTCGTCGTGCTGTGCGAAGACATCGAGGGCGTGCATCAAGCCGCCGATTTCGCCGAGCGCATCATCACGTCGCTCGAAGCCCCGTTCCATTTCGGCACCGACGAATCCCGCGTGCAGCGCGAGCATCGGCATGGCGCTCTCGGCCGACGGCACCGAACCCGCCGATGCGATCCTCGCCAACGCCGACATCGCGATGTACCGCGCCAAGGGCAACGGCCGCAGTCGTTACGAGTTGTTCGACGAAGCGATGCAGATGTGGGTGACCACCCAGGTCGCGCTCGAAGCCGCGCTGCGCTACGCGGTGCCCCGCAACGAGTTGCGCCTCTTCTGTCAGCCGTTCATCGCGGCCGACACCGGACTCGTCCGCGGCTTCGAGGCGCTGCTGCGTTGGGAACGCCCGGGCTTCGGTCTCGTTGCGCCCGACGAGTTCATCGCGATGGCCGAAGAGGCCGGGCTCATGCTCGAGATCGGCAGTTGGGTGCTCGAGGAAGCGTGCCGGCACGCGGCCGAGTGGTGGCGGCAATGGCCCGAACGCCGACTCGGCATCTCGGTGAACTTGTCGAACCGCCAACTGCTCTCCGGCGACGTGCTCCGACTGGTTGCCGGTGCACTCGAGCGCATCGGGGCTCCCGCCCGACATGCTCACGTTGGAGGTCACCGAGAGCGCGCTGATCGACGACACCGTCGGCGCGGCCGAAGGTCTGCTGCGCGATCTGCGCGCCACCGGAGTCAACGTCTCGCTCGACGATTTCGGAACCGGTTACTCGTCGCTGACGTTCCTGAACACGTTCCCGATCAACATCGTGAAAATCGACAGGTCGTTCGTGCAGGCGATCGGGACCGAGAACGAAGACACCGCGATCATGGCGGCGGTCATCGCGTTCGCCAAGAATCTCGATCTCCGCGTCGTCGCGGAGGGCATCGAGAACCATGCCCAGCTCGCCAAGCTGATGGCAGCTCGGCTGCCCGTACCTCCAGGGATATCTGTTCTCCCGGCCCCGCCCGATCGAAGACGTTCCCGGCCCTGATCGGCTCCGCCCCGCTCGCCGACTGGCTGTCCGAGACGGCGGTCGCGTCCGATTAAGGCGGGCCTGGGGCATTTAGCCGACGGAATTCCTGTCGAGTCGGGGCCGGGCGCGCCGATGAGATTACGGGGGTTCCAGACCGGCGGATGCGGGCCCCGACCGAGAAAGGGTCAGGATGGCGGAAGAAAACGCGGCACCTCGCTCGAAGAGCGCCTCGCGGCGATCCGCACTGCGCCGGCCGACGAAGAGGCGCCCGCGCTCGATGGCCCCGCCGCGCCGCAGGCCGAGTTCGAGCCGCCGGCTGACTTCACGCCCGCAGGCCGAGTTCGAGCCGCTCGCAGAGTCCACGGCGCCCGAACCCTTCGCGCAGTCGGAGTCGTTCCAGAAGTTCGCGGCACTCGAATCAGCCATCGCCGGCGAGCTCGCCGAAGTTGTCGCCGCCCAGCCGGTCGAGCCGTCGGTCGAGCCAGAAATGCCCGAGGCCGCGGAGCCGTACGAGTTCTTCGAGCCTGCCGAAGCGAGTCGAGCCCGAAGCGATCCACACGCCCGAACCGGCCGAACCGCCCGAGAGCGATCGAGCACGCCCGAGCCGATCCAGCACGCCCGAGCCGATCCACACGCCCGAGCCGATCCACCAGTCGTCGCCATCCGAGACTGCCGAGCCCGTAGCTGATCCCGAGCCCGTCTCGTTCTTCGCGCCCGCGTCGTGGCAAGCGCCCCCGTCGTTCGATGCTCCCGAGTCCGTCGAAGCACCGGAACCGGTTGAGGCATCAGCGCCGCCCGCGCCGCCGGAGCCCGAGGTTGCACCGCAGGTCTTCGAGTCGGTCGACTCGTTCTTCTCGTTCGGGTCCGATCGCTTCGCAAACCGCGGGCGAGCACCACGACCCCGAAGCGGCGCGCGCCGACGCGCGAAGCGTTGTTGAGCTTCGCCGCGGAGGGCGACACGTTCCTTCCCGGTTCGGCTGCGCCTCCGAGTCGAGCCACCGCCGTTCGCGGCGCCGGCCGCGACCACTCCGCCATCGCCCGCAGAGGAAGCACACGCGCCGGCCGCCGATGTCGCGAGCGCGCCCGAGACCGCGCCTCGGCCGTCGAAGCTCCGGCGCGGTTGGGGTCGTCGCGCGCAAGACCGCCGCGAGGTCCCGGTCGAGAGTGCCGCCGAAAATGCCGACGAGAGTGAAGTTGAGAGTCGGGTCGAGGAAGCCGCCGCGTACGAACCGCCTCCGTTCGAGGCGATCGTCGAAACCGACGCGCCCGTGTTCGAAGCTGCGATCGAGACCGAGACTGCCGCCGAGCCCGAAGTCGCACCCGAGCCCGAACCCGAGCCCGAACCGGAGCCCGCGGCGGCATTTGAAACCGAGGTCGAAGTCGTGACCGAAACCGATGCCGAACCGACGACGGCCGAGGTGCACGAGCTCGACGAGATCATCGCCGAGATCGCAGAGATCACCGAAGTCGCAGAGATCACCGAAGTCGCAGAGATCGCCGAAGTCGCCGACGCCCCGCCGCCGCCCAAAGCGTGGGTTCCGGTGCGTGGGCGGGTCCCCAAGCCGCGTCCGTTCCGCAAGCGCGAGCCCGCGGCGATCGAGTCGGAAGTCGTCGAGGAAGTTGTCGAAGCGCCCGAGCCCGAGCCCGAGGCAGTCGTCGACGACGTCGAGCTCGAAGCGATCCTGGAAGACGAGCCCGAGCCCGAACCCGAACCCGAGCCCGAACCCGAAGTTGCGGCCGCGCCCGAGCCCGAGCCGGAACCCGAGCCCGAACCCGAGTTGCGGCCGCGCCCGAGCCGGAACCCGAGCCCGAGCCGGAACCCGAGCCCGAGCCCGAACCCGCGCCGATCGTCATCGAGCGCGCGCCGGAGCCGGAGTTCGAAGGATCGGAGCAGGCCGAGGTCAACGAGTTCGTAGCCGAGGCGGAATTCGCCGAAGTCGACCGGAACCGCGGTGTCACCCGAGCCCGAGTCGGAAGACGACAACCCGTGGACGCGCCGCGTGCGCACCGAGCGTTTCGGTCGCATCGGAACCACGCTCATCGACCGCGGCCTCATCACCAACGAACAGCTCGACGAAGCGCTCGAGATTCAGCGCACGTCGGGCCGGCACGTCGGCGACATCCTCGTCGAGCTCGGCGCGCTCTCGTCGTTCGAGCTCGCACGCGTGCTCGCCGACCACATGGGCGTTCCGTTCACCGACCTCCGCACCAAGCCACCGGACCCGATCATCGCCGCGCTCCTCCCCGAGGATGTCGCGCGCCGTTACGACGCGCTCGCCATTCAGCGTTGGGGCGAGCAGCTCGTCGTGGCGATGGCGAACCCCACCGACCTGTTCGCGCTCGACGATCTGCAGATGGTCACCCGCCAGCCGATCATCGCCGCGATGGCGGTCAAGGAAGACCTGCGGGCGGCCATCGACCAGGTGTACCGCGTATCGATCGTCGAGACCGTCGAGTCGGCCAAGGTGGATTACGGCGCCGAGGTCGAGGCCGTGGCGCTCTCGATCGACGCAGCCGATGAGGGTCCGATCGTCGGGCTTGTCAACGCGCTCGATGAGCCAGGCGATCACTGATCACGCATCCGACCTGCACATCGAGCCCAACTCCACGCACATCGCGATCCGGATGCGTATCGACGGTGTCTTGCACGACGCGTCCACGGTCCCGCTCGAGCTGCTGCGCCCGGTTGTGAGCCGCGTCAAGATTCTCGCCGGCCTCGACATCGCGCAGAACCGGCTCGCACAAGACGGTCGCTTCTCGCTCACGATCGACGGTCGTTCGGTCGACGTGCGTGTCGTCACCATGCCGACCGCCGCGGGCGAGGCTGTGATCCTGCGACTGCTCGACCCGATCCGTGACGCGCTCGGCGTCTCGAGTCTGGGGCTCTCTCCCGAAGAACGGGCTCGCTTCATGCCCGCGTTCACCGCATCGCAAGGCGCGGTATTCATCGCGGGCCCGACCGGTTCCGGAAAGACGTCGACGATCTACGCGGTGCTGTCCGAGGTCAACACCCGGACCAAGAGCATCGTGTCGGTCGAGAATCCGGTCGAGTTCCGCCTCGATGGCATCAAGCAGATGCAGATCAATGCGCGCGCCGGGCCTGACGTTCCCCACCGCGCTGCCGACTGTGCTGCGTTCCGACCCCGACGTGGTGTTCATCGGTGAGGTTCGTGACACCGACACCGCGCGGATCGCGGCCGATGCTGCCATCACCGGTCACCTCGTGCTCTCGACGTTGCACGCGACTCGTGCCGCGTCGGCGCCGATGCGTCTCATCGAGATGGGCGTCGAGCCCTACCTCGTTGCGTCCGCGCTCACGTTGGTTGCCTCGCAGCGACTCGCCCGCAAGCTCTGTGAGCACTGCTCCGAAGCAGCCGACGACTCGACCTTCGAGCAGTTGCGCGGCCTCGGCGCCACCGATGACGAGCTCCACAATGCGACCGTGCGGCGCGCCGTCGGTTGCGCAGCGTGTCGCGGTACCGGCTACCGCGGGCGCCTCCCGATCTTCGAGATCATGCCCGTCACCGAAGGCGTCAGCCGCCTGATCCTCGAGCGGGCGTCACGCGCCATGCTCGAAGACGTGGCGGTCGAGGAGGGCATGGACACCATGCTCCGGGCCGCGATCAAGCGCGTCGTGCGGGGTGAGCTCAGCGTCGAAGAGATGCTCCGGATCGTCTCGTAGCCGCACCCGGACCTGACTCTCTATCGTGGTCTCCGAGCGCTCCGGGGGAGGCCACGTGGACGACGACGCTGACGACGACCGGTACGGCCTCGACCAGCGCTTCCGCAGCGCCCTCGACAGCATTCTCGACCTCGTCGTCCTGGAGCGCTGCGTGCGCGATGCGGCCGGCGAGATCGTCGACTTCGAGATCTACTGGATGAACGACGCCCCGGTGGATGTCGCGGGTCGCCCGCGGGAGGAGCTCATCGGCCGCCGCATCTCCGAGATGTATCCGGTGCTCGCCGGCGGGCGAATTGATCGCGGGCTACCGGCGGGTCGTGGAGACGGGCGAGCCACTCGTCGTTCCGGTGCTGCCCTACGAAGACGAGATCGACGGCCGTCAGGTCTCGGGCTTCTTCACCGTGCAGGCGACGAAGTTCGAAGACGGCGTGCTGGTTGCGTCGCGCGACATCACTCCGTTGGAAACGTCACGACGCGAGTTGGAGGTCGCGCTGCGCGAGCTCGAAGCCGCGCAGCGATTGGCGCAGCTCGGCACCTGGGAGGTCGACCTCGTCGCGGGTACCGCGGTGCTCTCCGGCGAGCTGCAGCGAATGTTCGGACTGCCGCCCTCGGCGACTGCCGAAGGCGAGTTCGCGGCGCTGATCGCGTCGATCCACCCCGACGATCTGGATCTCGTCGGGAGCGCATATCAGCGCGCAATCGAGACGCGCCGCGCCGTCGCGATCGAGCATCGGGTCGTTCGGGGCGGGGCCGTGCGGGCGCACGTACGTACCTACATGGAGCCGCTGGTCGTCGACGGTGACGTGATCGGAATCTGGGGAACCACCCAAGACGTCAGCGATGCCGTTGCCAGCCGCGAGGCGCTGACCGCCGAACAGGTTCGCCGGTTCTCGGCCGAAGCGGTCGCCGATCTCGCTTCGCTGCTGACCGGTGCCGGGAGCGAGCAAGAGATCGCCGAGGCCGTAGTCCGCGGAACATCGTGGTTGGGCGACGTCGCCACTGCGGTGTTCGCGATCGTCGAGCGGGACGATCCGTCGATGCTGCGCCACTACTTCGGCGGCACGGGACTCCCGGGCGACGTTCAGGCTCGGTTCCTCAGGACGCCACTCTCCGTCGACACGCACCTCACGCGGCCGGTGAACGAGGAGCGGCCGCTGTTTCTCGGGACTCGCGAGGAGCAAGCGGCCGAGTTTCCGGCGCTGATGAACGATGTCGATTCCGCCGACGTGCACAGCGCGGCGGTGCTCCCGTTGCGGCGCGTGTCGGGCGAGGTGTTCGGATCCGTGGGGATCGCCGTGATCCAGCCGTGTGACTTCGACGCGGAGACGCGGGCAACCCTGCTCGAGATGGCGGCCGTCGTCTCGCGGCGCCGCCGAACGGCTCGAGATGCTCGACCTCGAACGGTCCGTCGCGCGCACGCTGCAGCTCGGGTTGCTCGCGCTCGACGTCCGGAGCACCACGGCGATCGTGCGCGCCCGGTATCAGGCGTCGGACGCGACCCTGGCCATCGGCGGCGACTGGTACGACGCGGTCGAGATAAGCGGCGGTCGCCTCGCGGTCGCAGTCGGTGATGTGGTCGGACAGGGTCTGGCCGCGGCGACCACGATGGGCCAGCTGCGCGCCGCGCTCGGAGTCACGGCCATGCAAGCCGCCGACGCGGCCGACGCGATCGCGATCCTCGACAACTATGCGCAGCACGTTCCGGGCGCCAAATGCACGACCGTCGCCTTCGCGGTCATCGATCCCGCGGACGAGACGGTGTCGTATGCCGTCGCCGGACACCCGCCGCCCATCGTCGTGACGCCCGACGGCTCGGTCAGCTACCTCGAGGGGGCACGCTCGTGGCCACTTGGCATCGATGTGCATGACCCGCGGCCCGCGGCCGCATCCCGGAGCCTGCCGTCGCGGCTCGTTGCTCCTCTTGTATACCGACGGTCTCGTCGAGCGCCGGGGAGAGTCGATCGACGTCGGGCTCGAGCGGCTCCGGCGCGTCGTCGCGCAGCATTGGAACCTCCCGCTCCGGCGGCTCAAGAACGCGATCTTCGGCGAGCTCCTCGACGAGTCCGACGAGGCCGCCGCCGACGACGTCGCGCTGGTCGCGGTGCGCACCACCGGCACCGCGCCGTTGCTCTTCGTCGACGTGATCCCTGCGAAGTCGGAGGAAGCGATCGACTCGAGACACCGCCTTCGCATGTGGCTCGACGAAATCGGCGCGCCGCGTCGGCGCCGCGACCGAGCTCGTGCTCGCGGTCGGCGAGGCGGTTGCCAACGCGATCGATCACGGCAGCGCGCGCGACGACTCTCAAGTCGTTCGCGTCGAGGCCGCGGTTCGCGGTGACACGCTGATCGTCAGCGTCAGCGACTCCGGGCAATGGCAGCCGGGCGCCGAGGGCTATTTCACCGGCGGCCGCGGCCGCGGACACCTGTTGATGCAAGCGCTCACCGACGATGTCCACATCGACACCGACCAGCAAGGGACCATCGTGACCCTGGTGCTCTCGATGCTCAGCGAGGCCGCGTGACCGAAGCCATCCACGACCTCCAAGTCGATGATCGCGGCGACGTCGTCGTCGCGCGTCTCACCGGCGAGATCGATCAGTCCAACGCCGCGGCCATCGGCCGGACGTTGCGCGATTGCGCGCGCGGAGGGGGCTCGTGCTCGACCTGAGTGCCGCGCAGTACCTCGACAGCGCCGGCATCGCGATGCTCGACATGCTCCGACGCGCGACGAGCCTCCGCTTGGTCTTGTCGCCCGAGTCGATCGTGACGCGCGCGCTCACGGTCACCGGCTTCGACCAGCTGATCCCGATCTTCCCGTCGATGGAAGCGGTCAACCTCTAGGTCGGTCGCACCCTTTCGTACCGAAACCACCGTTTCTTGCCCGAAGATCATGACGGCGTGCGGCCCAGCGTCTAAAGTCTCCCCTTCATGGCGGTGTTGGGGCTTTTGATCCTGTTATTGGTCGCGCTGCTCGTGTTCCGCGAGCCCATCGACGACCTGTTGAGCCAGCGGCGCAACCGCTAGGCGCGGTCCCGCGCGACGCGCCTTTCGTCAGCCGATCAGCTCGACGACTGCGTTCGCCCCGATGACCGTGGGCCCGGATCCGATCGATCCGAGCGTGCCCGGAAGCATCGTTCCGCAGGAGTCGGTCGGCGTCGGACTGCAGCCGGACCGCGGCGCCGGCAGAACCAGCGCCGCGGTGTAGGCCGCCGAGTTATCCGGGAGGGTGTTGCCATTCCATGGCCCCGGCTCGAAGGGTGACGACGAGTTGTTGTGCTCCGGTGCGTTGAATGAACACCGCGCGGAACGCTCTTGATGCGATAGGTCTTCCGACCGTTGACCGGAGTCGGATCCCACATCTGCGGCATGTACACGAAGCGCGGCGACGACTGAATGTCGTAGATCGGGAGACCCTGATCGACGACGTTCCCGGTGTTCGCGGTGAACACCGGGGCCGATAGCTCCTGACGCCACGTAGTCGGTGATGCACGGGACTAGCGCCAGATGCATGACGGTCCTTCTGCTGCGCCGGCGGGGTCGCCGCGAGCAACGTCGTCGAACGTCTCTCGGTGACACGACGTCGGTACCTCGGCGCCGAGCCCGGTGGGGATGAACTCCCACAGCGGCCGATTGTCGATCGCGCCTTGCGATCCGCACGGTGCGCTCACGACTTCCCAAGTGGGGGAGAACGCAGCTGCAGGTCTGCGGCACCCGTAGCAAGCGCGCCGGTTGACCGTCGGCGAACGGACCGAGGCCGGTGAGGAGCCCCTTCGTTTCCTGGCCGTGCCGGTTGCCGGGATCGCTGAGCACCGTGTTGGGGCCGGCAACGCTGCAGTCGTCGGGGATGTCGGCGAGCATGCCGGTCGGATTCGACGTGTACACGTGATCGGCGCCGGCGGCGAGGTCGTCGTCCAAGCCGCTGTTGAGTCCACAGTCCATGAAGCTGAGCACGCCGAAGTTGCCGGTCGTCGGTCCGTCGCAGGGTGCGACGCTGTTGCCGTTGCCGCCCGAGTCGAGGCAGTAGTCGCCGGCTCCCGAACGTTCGCGCCCATCGCGAACGGCTCGAGACCGCCGCCGTTCCCGACGTTCTGCACCTTCGCGATCGCGACCGTGCTGGTGCTGGTGTTCGAGAAGCCGAGGATCTTTCCGAACAACGTCGGGAAGGTCTCGGCGCGGCACGCGTACGCGGATGCGCTTGAAGTCTTGGCTGAACGAGATGCAGTTCTGCCCGGAACGGCGGTGAACCTGAGCGGCGTCGTCGGCAACGTGTCGCCCGTGCATCCGTTCCAGTTCAGCGTGCGGTTCGGGAGGTTCTCGTTCGCGAGCGTTGTGGCCTGCGCAGCCGCGCCCGACGTGCTTCCGGCCGCGAGATTCTGGGCGCCGCCGACCGCAGCCGCATCGGCCGAGCTCTGCATCTTTCGGCGTTGTGCGTAGCTTCCACCCAGGTCGACGACCAGCGCGCTCATGCCGAGCAGCGCGACCAGCGAGATGACGGTCAGGACCAATACCGCGCCGGATTCGTCCTTCGCCCGTGCGTCTCGATGTGGGCGCCTTGCACGAAGCCCAGCCGTTCCCTTCGGGATCCGCGTCGGGGCCGCCGGTCGTCAGTCCGTTCGTGCGGCGCCTGCTCGAGCCGCATGATCGTCTCGGAGTGCATGTACTTCGGGAGGAACGGCTGGGTGAGGCCGGTGACCGCGCTCGACTTGTAGGTTGCGCACACGGCGAAGGGCGAGCCGACCGTGTTACTCGGCACGATCACGTGCACGGCCATGTCCGTATACGCCCGGCGCGCTGCTTCGTCAGGCACACCAGATTGTCGGTCGGTGTACCGACGTTGCAGGCCGCGTTTCCGCCGTTGTACAACGCGACCGCGCCTTGCCGTCCGGCCTCGCGTACGCCTTGGGTCAGCTCGATGTCTCGGAAGAGGAAGACCCCGAAATCGAGGATCCCGAACACGAGCAACAGCAACAGGGGAACGACGATCGCCATCTCGACGAGCGCCGCGCCTGATTGATCTCGCCTCGCCTGGTGCCCGCCCACAGCCCGCCCCCGAAGGTTCCCCGCGCCTCAACCCGTCGTCCGCCGCCCGGCGAACGGACCTGCATTGCAGGTATGGATCGTTCGAGCGGGTGTAGACGTTTCACCAATTTCGGCCATTTCGGGCCTAAAGAAAAGTTCGTTCTGTCGCCGCGCCGGGCTTTGGTCGAAGCCTCGAGATGCCGATAGGAGCCTCAGCAGCGGGGTGCGGGCCGATAACTGTGACGACAATTCCAAGGGGTACAAGGATGCGCGTCCGGCGTCGCAACCGCCAGTCTGTAGGCCAGGACGGGTTCACGATCGTCGAAGTCGTCATGGCGGTCGCGGTGCTCGCGATGGTCATCGGGCCGTTGGCGGGCGCGTTCTGGGCCTCGATTCGGACGGCCGGAATCTCGGCTCGCCGTACCGACGGCGCCTCGATCGCCAGCCGCGAGATCGAGGGAATTCGGGCGACGCCGTATCCGCAGGTCGGCTTCTACTCGGATCAGCCGGGTTACGTCGCGTCGTTCGAGGGGCTCACGACGGTCAATCTCGGTCCGAACGCTCCGACCACCGGTTCGTTGGTTCCACAGTTCGCTCCCACGACCACCGGAATCGTGCAGGGCGGTACGACCTACAGCGTCGTGCGTTACGTGACGTGGACCGATGCGGCCGACGCGAGTACGACCTATACGCAGGCGTACAAGCATCTGACAGTCATCGTCACCTGGTCGGATCAAGCGGGCACGCACACGGTGCGCCAGGACTCGATTCTCTATCCCGGCGGTCAGGGCAAGTACGTGGGACCGATGGGTGGCAGCACCTCGACCACCACGACGACCACCCTGCTGGATCCGATGGCTCCGGTGCTGAACGCGATCGTCGGTTTGCCCGATCCCGCCGGTGAAACCCAAGTTCCGCTCGACGTGGTCGCAGCCGGCGGGCGGCGCCGCGGTGACGTCGTACACCGTCGAGTATTCGACGAACCCGTCGTTCCCGGCCGGGAACTTCTCGGTCGATCGCCGGCCTCCCGGCGTCGACCTATGAGCTTCACCGTTACGAGCTTGACCTCGAACTCGACCTACTACTTCAAGGTCATCGCCTTTGCCGGAGCGAACTCCGCGACCTCGAACAGAGTGTCGATCGCCACGCTCGCGCCGGCGGCGCCAACCTGCGTGCTCGGACAGCTCAATGTCACGGGCGCGACGTCGTTGAGCTCGACGGGCACGATCCTGCAGGCCAGCGGGAACGGGAAGATGTCGGAGAACCTGACGCTGGCGTGGAATGCTTCGGCG
>CAWEDT010000006.1:0-622822 GCA_963807945.1 uncultured Actinomycetes bacterium
CCTTAACGATCTCAAACTCCCCTACGTCCGACCGGACCGTGATGCGCGGCGGCAGTTTGGACCGACCGGCCCAAATACTGATCGACTTGTTCGGATCGCAATCCAGAAAGGTTACATCCGCCCCGGCGTGTGCCAGCTCGGTTCCGAGAATGACGGACGCCGTGGACTTTCCTGCCCCGCCTTTTGGCGAAGCAACCGTCACGATGGGCATTTTGGTAATCCAATATGTGATATTACCGGATTTAGAGCATAATCGGATGAATGAAAAGACCGGATGAGCAGCTTTACCCGATTGTTGCAGAAACCGGGTTTCTCATCACACCCGGTCCATTGTAATATCTGGTATTTTCAATCATCCGATATCACCCTCAACCGGGTTTTCTGTATAATCCGGTTACTGGCGTAACCCGATATATAGGAATATCCGGTAAAGGAAGTAATCTGATATTTTAGTTTCGGGCACAGGGGGTCGTGTCCTACATTATTGCCCGGACATTTCTCGTGACCCTGACTTGCAGGGATGAGTGAAATTCTTTCACCCAACGAGCCTGACAGCTACCAGACGCGGACCACCAGCGCAGTGGCGAGTTTGTTTTGGATTGTCAGTCCGGTGGGGTGGGCGGCCTCACAATGGATTTCTCGCCGGGGAGCTGTGGGGGTGAAAAATCCCCTGACCTGTCTCTTTAGACCTCCGGACGACTGGAGTTTTGAGGGTAGGGATTGGATATTGCCCGGCACGCTCCGGCCTGGATGTGGGCACTGTTGCGGGCATCATCGAAGTCAATTCTGGCGACCCTAGAGTTAGAGCCAGACGTCCTCCGTCGATGCGCACTGGTATGCAGCCGTTTTCTATTTTGCTGGCGTGGCTCACTGCCTATCCGACAAGATTACAGGCAGTTTTTCTGTCCGACCTGCCGGCGGCGAAGTCCTTTTTTTCGCAGCGACGGCATTAGCGCATCGCGAACGCAGCCGCAGTCAATCTTGCGAAGCATGCGGAGGGGTTGAGCTTTACAGCGGCGAGGATTGTAACAAACAAGCGATCAGGGATGGGGGATACTGGACTTTCCTGGGTCACGGGCCAGGGCAACTCGACGTATCGCGTCACCGGCGTAAAGAGCTACGCCGCGACCAACGGGTCGATGTTCGGTGACTACGGCGACAACCGGCTCACACTCATCACCGCCGACCCGGCGCTGCGGGCGAACCGCCGGCTGGTCGTGACCGCGAAGCTCGTAGAGCGGCCGTACGCGCCGACCAATTTGAGTACGACGCTCGACCCGGAAGGGCTCGGGCTGACGGGGAGAGCGGCGCGATCGCCGTTGTGCTCGTCTGGCTCGAGCTCCTCGTGCGCGCTGCTACTGCTCGGTGTGTACGCGATGACCCGTTGGTCCCGTTGGACGACTTGGATGGTATTCGTCCCCGCGGTGACACTCGTGACCTGGCTCTTCTTCTCGCACGTCGTGATGCTGCTCCCCGCCACGCTCTGACCGACTCCCAGTTGTCGCCGTGGCTTTACCTGGGCGTCGCTTTCTCCGTGTTCCGCGTTCACTCCGGTCTGACCGAATAGGGCCCGGCACAACACACCACCTGCAAACTCCTCGAGGAGGAACTCACGTGCGAAATCGAAGTAGGAAACTCGCCGTTGTGGCGAGTATCGCGGCGATCGGGACCATGGTCGGGCTCGCAGCTCCGGCCGGCGCCGGTCCGACCGTTCTGACCGGATCGAAGAACTCGATCGCGGCCGCCGGGTCGGACACGACGTACTTCATGATGGAGAACCTCATCGACGGCGTACAACGTCGACAAGACCAAGAACACCGACGGCGACTTCGTGACGCAGATCCCGCCGCTCAACGTGGCGCCGTTCCCGGCCGGCACGTTCGTGCCCGGTGACGACATCAACCCGTCGTTCGTCTGGGATTCGACCACCGTGGGTCTGCCCAGCGACGTGACGCCCGGCGACACACCGCCGAACGGTTCGAGTGCGGGTATCACCGCCCTCAACGCGGACACGGTGAGCGATATCGACTTTGCCCGTTCGTCACGCGGTCCCGAACGCCGGTGAGACTCCGGCGCTGCGTTTCTGGGCCTACGCCCTGGGTGCAGTCGACTACGTGACCTTCCCCGGCACCCACGCGCCGGCGGCAGGCCTCACGCAGCAGCAGCTCATCAACATCTACACCTGCAACGCCACGACTCACTTGCCGATCATCAGTGACTGGCACACAGTGAACTCGAGCGCACCGGTGGGATCGAAGATCGTCAAGTACATCCCGCAGGCAGGATCGGGTACCCGTAGCTTCTTCCAGTCGAAGCTGCTCAACAACAACGCCATCGACAACAACTGCGATGCCGCTCACAACGACCTGAGCATCAGCATCGAGGAGCACGACGCCCGTGGCGTCACCACGGCGAGCAAGCCCAACGCGATCTACGCGTTCGACTTCTCGAAGTGGAAGGCACAGTCGTCCGGCTTCGAGGCGAACCTGCGTAACGGCGCAGCGCTGGGCAAGCTCGGTACGACCACGAGCAACCGCCAGGGACCGAGTCTCACCACGGTGAACACGACTCCCAGCCGCTTCCTCGGTACTCGGTACGTGTTCAACGTCGAGCGGACAGCTAGTCACCCCGCCGGTTACACCAACCAGGAAGTCGACATCGAGAAGTTCATCGGTGTTGCTCCGGCCGCAAGTGGTGGAGCTGGCCTCATCTGCGGTGGCACGTTGGCACCGAACATCACGCTGGCCGGCTTCGTGCCGCTTCCGCTCGCCGGTACCGGCGGCGTTGGCCTCCCGCAGTCGCACTGCAAGTTGAACCCGCCCGCGCTCTAACCTTCAGAGCACGACGGCATCAAACTGGTGGAGGTCCGGGCACGGATGCCCGGACCTCCTCAAGTTTCGCGACAGGAGTGAAATCGAATTGCGCGCTGACGTGTACACAGTTGCTGATAGCGACCTTCATCGCACTCGCGTTGCGTCGGCTGCTCGAGCTCGAGCAAGACGAGCACGCCGCCTACTTCGGCTTCGGGAGCGTCGTCGACCACGAACTCGCTTCCGCCGCTGACGACGACGACGCCCGGGGATCCGGATCAGATCCCGAATCCGATCCCGTTCGACGTCGGTGAGATACCGGCCCGACCGGGCGACTGGCGGGTCGGTGTCACCAAGGTGACACGCCCGTTCTCAGCAGCCGGCCTGCCCGCGCTGCCCGCCGGTCAGCAGTACATCGGCGTCACGATCACGATGATGTACGACGGCAGCGGATCGATCCCGGTCGAGTCGCGGAAGCTCTTCGGACTGAACGATCAGACCGGCAAGGGCCACTCCGCAATCAGCGGTCCGCAGGGCACGACGGGTCTCGACGGAACGTATACATCCGGAACGAACAAGACCGGGCAGATGGTCTTCGTGGTCCCGGTGGGCAAGCAGTTGGTGATGACGCTCGACGGTCCGGTGATCAAGACGCAACGCACGATCTTCCAGATCGATCCTCCGAATCACCCTGCGGCCGACTGAGTCGCGCCGTTACTCGCTCGGGCGGGCCGAGGGTCGTGGGCGGACGTGCATGGGTTATCCGTAGAGCTCGCTCGTCGTTATGCCGACGTGTTCCCGATGGACGGACGCAGCAATTTCCATCCCGAGGAACACAACCCGGCGACGGACCGATTCGTCGTGGCGCTCGATCGCGATGAGATCGGTGACTCGGTTGCGATCGTGTGCGGGGCTCTGCGGCGATTCGAGGATGGCGTCGTGGAAGGCAAGCGCATGTATGTCAAACCCGATGTCCGCGGGAAAGGTGTCGGTCGGGCGCTGCTCGCGTACCTGGAAGCGGAAGCGATGCGGTTGGGCTACACGCTAGTTGTGCTCGAAACCGGCGTGCTCCAACCTGATGCGCTAGGGCTGTACGAGTCGAACGGCTACACGCCGGTTCCTCCGTGGCCGCCGTACGACACCCGTGACTACTCGAGGTGCTTCGAGAAGATCCTGCGCGACGCGTTCGATGATCCGAAGTCAGCGCCGTTGGGGGATGCCTGACCGCAGCATTCCTTCCACGCTCGCGAAGTCGTGCGCAGCGAGCCAAAGGCGTAAGAGGTGGCGCTTGGCGATCGCCTCGACGAGATCCATCGCCTCGTTCTGCGCGTGCGTGAGTCGAGGGACTTGCGCATGGCGTTGCGCGTCGCGGATGTAGGAGACGCGTGCGGCGTGCCATTCAGTTAACACGATTTGCGCCTTATTGTTTCGGGGTTTTTCGGCCTGTAGGTCTGGACTATCGAACGTATGTTCGTATAGAATACGAGCATGGATATCGCGGTTGAGCGCCTGCACGAAACGATCGACGTGCTCGCCGCAACTGACCTCGGGTTCGGGTCGGGGAGCGAAGAGCTGCTCGCCTTGGAACGGGCCCGCCGTCGCCTCGACGCCGAAGTCGCTCGTCGCCTACGCGAGTTCGACCAGTCCGGTGAATGGTCCGCGCGGTCTTCGATCCGCCGCCGCTTTCTCGTCACCAACACCCGCTGCGCCCGTGGTGACGCCTACCGCCGTGTGCGTGTCGCGGTGAGGTCGAAGCGCTCGAACAGACCGCCCGCGGGTGGGCTGAGGGTGAGCTCACGACGTGCCACGTCGAAACGATCACGCAGGCGCGGAAGCTGCGTGCGGCCGACGAGGAGTTCGACGCGTTCGAACCCGCGTTGTTGGCCGTCGCGGTGGGCCGGGTCACCCGAAGACGTCGCCGAAGCAGTACGGAAGTGGCGCGACGCGCTCGATACGCGTACCTGAACCGCGACGGCGCCGACCCCGACGACCCCGAGCCCGACGACCCCGGCCCAGACGACACCAACCGAGAGACGATCGCCGACCGGGAATGGGACCGCCGCGGGGTCGACTTCGCCAAATCGATCGACGGGATCGGTCTCGGTCGCATCACCCTCGTGCCCGAAGGTGCCGACATCCTCAACCGGGCGTTACAATGCCGCCGACGACGGACTCCACCGCGCCGACGATCCCCGCACCCCCACGCAACAGCGTGCCGACGTGCTCGTCGAAATCGCTCGCCGCTACCTCGCCGGCAAACCCTCGCGTGCGTAACCTCCCCCACATCCTCGTCCTCACCGACCCGGCGACGATGCGCGGCGACCACATCGGTGAATGCCGTCTCGCCGACGGCACCCGCATCTCCCCCGACACCGCCCGGCGCATCAGCTGCGACGCCAATATCCAAGAACTCGTTCACGGCGACACCGGCGTCCCGCTGTGGCTCGGCCGGTCGACCCGCACGTTCACCCCCGACCAGTTCCGAGCGATGGTCGCCAGAGACGGCGGCTGTCGATGTTGTGGGGCGTTGCCCGAACACTGCGATTCCCACCACGTGAACCGATGGACAACCTCTGGACCCACCGACATCGACAACGGCATGCTGCTGTGCCGCTACCGCTGCCACCGTGGCATGCACGAAGGGCACTGGAACATCGTCGGAAACCCCAACGGTCGCCTCGAATTTAACTACCGCGACGGCAACCACATCGCAGCCAGCGAACCCCGACCACCCGACGAACCCATCCTCACCAAACAAGGCCGCCGACACGCCCACCTCGAACAACTCACCCGCACGCGCCTCAACGCACTCACACGTGCTGCATGAACGGCGCGACCGGCGGCCACGCCTCCGGCGGAAGGCTCCGATAGAGCTCAGCAGCAGCGGGTCTGCGCTTCGGGAACCGAGGCGCAGCACAACGAGTCACCCGCGTCGTCGACGTGCGCAGGCGACGTCCGAACGCGTCGCTGTCTTCGAGCACCGTGTAGATCTCCCATGCGCCGTCGGGGCCGTCGACCCACACCTTCTCCTGGTTCGCGAAGCAACAGACGCCGTTCTCCTCGACCGGCGCGAGTCCGTCGGACGTCAGACGCGGCCTGGTGCGCACGCACCTCGTCGGTCGACATCACTTCGACGCCGAGATGGTTGAGCCGGCCCTTCGGCGCCCGGGTTCTTCGAAGAGCACCAGCTTGAGCGGCGGCTCGTCGATCGCGAAGTTCGCGTAGCCGGGCTTGCGCTTGTTCGGCTCGGTCGCGAAGAACTTGCTGTAGAAGTCGACTGCGGCATCGATGTCGGGAACGTTCAGTGCGAGTTGGACTCGTGACATCCGGCGACCCTTCGTATATATTGACGTATGTCGATGTATCGATCTTCGCGAATCCATCGACATCTGTCAATGGTGCGGGAGGTGTGGTGGCTACGAAGCGTTCTCCGCTGATCCAGCTCGATGAGGGTGTGTGCTGCGCACCGATCTCGGCGGAGCCGATGGCGGAGGAGGAAGCCGCGGAGCTCGCGAAGGTGTTCGCCGCACTCGGCGACCCGATCCGGCTCCGGCTCCTGAGCTTGGTGGCCGCTGCGGGCGAGGTGTGCTCGTGCGATCTCGAGATCCCGTTGGGCAAGTCGCAGCCCACGATCAGTCACCACACCAAAGCGCTCGTCGACGCGGGGCTGCTCACCGGCGAGAAGCGTGGCCGTTGGATCTTCTGGACCGTGGTTCCGGGGCGGCTCGCCGCACTGCGCGCCGCTCTTGTAGATGCGACCTGATATCGGGCGCCGGTGCGTCGCGGAGTTCGTCGGGACCGCGATGCTCGTCGCAGTCGTCGTCGGTTCCGGGATCGCCGCGCAACACCTCTCACCGAACGATGTCGGCCTGCAGCTCTTCGAGAACGCAGCCGCGACCGCGGCCGGGCTGATCGCGATCATCCTCGCGCTCGGGCCGGTGTCGGGCGCGCACCTCAACCCGGTCGTGAGCCTCGCCGACGCCGCGTTCGGCGGGCTCGAACGCCGCGCTCGGTCGATATCCCCGCCCAGATCGCGGGCGGGATCGCCGGCGCGATCGTCGCCAACCTGATGTTCTCGGCGCCGGCCGTCGAGTGGTCGACGAAGACGCGGTCGGGGGCGGGGTGTGGCTCGCCGAAGTGGTTGCGACCGCGGGGCTGCTGCTGGTGATCTTCGGCATCGCTCGGTCCGGCCGTGGTTCGGTCACACCGTTCGCGGTCGGTGCGTATATCGGCGCCGCGTATTGGTTCACGTCGTCGACCAGCTTCGCCAACCCGGCAGTCACGATCGCGCGCACCTTTTCCAATACCTTCGCCGGCATCGCGCCGCGATCCATGCCGGCCTTCGTCGCGTTCGAGATCGTCGGTGCTGCGATTGGCGCCGCGTTGGTTTGGTACCTGTATCCCGCGGTCGAATCGATCGACACGCCATGACGACCGCGCCCGACGTTGTCCCCGAAGTGCTGTACGTCTGCATCCACAACGCGGGTCGTTCGGTTGCCGCCGCGGTGCTCACCGAGCACTACGCGGAGGGCCGGGTGCGCGTTCGTTCCGCGGGCTCACAGCCGGGGAGCGCGATCAACCCCGTTGTCGCGGAGGTGTTGCGCGAACGCGGGCTCGATCCCGACCGGCAGTTCCCGAAGCCGCTGACCGACCAGGCCGCGCGCGCGGCCGACGTGATCGTGACCATGGGCTGCGGAGACGAGTGCCCGTTCTACCCCGGCAAGCGCTACCTCGATTGGGAGCTCACCGACCCTGCGGGAAAGCGCATCGAGGAGGTGCGCCCCATCGTCGACGCGATCGACGAACGGGTGCGCGCGCTGCTGGCGGAGATGCTCGCCGATTAGTCGAGACGGTTAGTCGAGCGCGGCAGGATCAGCCACCACGAGGCGAGCCCGTGCTCGCACCACGCGCCGGGCGCGACGATGCATCCGTCGGGACACCGGCACACACCGTCGGCGACCCACTCGGCGAGGTTGTCCTCGTCGGGCGGGGCCCAGCCGCTGTTCACCTCGAACCACGCGTGCGCGTTGCGGATCGCTTCTTCCGCCGTTGTCGTCATTGCAATCTCGCACCACGGTCACGAGATTGGCACCCGAATGTGCTCGAACCACACCGGAACGGTACTTCTTGTCGACGCACAACGCGTGAAGGAGACCCGATCGGGAGTTGCGTCGCGTCGATCCCTTCACCTTCGCCGCCCGGATGGCCGATCTTCGCGACAGGCTGACCTGACCGGTCTGCATGTCGACGCGGTACACCCCGCTGAACCGGTCGTCGGTGGAGATCCAGATCTGTCGCCGTGCAACGTCAGCGCCCTGGGTGTGATGCAGGAGCCTTGCTCATCTTCAGCGGTGGCAGTGACTTCCATCGTCGGCACGTCGTAGCGCAGGAGCGCGGCACCGTCGAAATGGTCCATCGAGTAGCCGTCATCGTCGTGGGGTCGACCGTCACGAACGAGTTCTCGTGCTGCGGCAACATCACCGCATCGATGAAGCGGAGCGAGTCTTCCGGTCGTAGCGCGCAGTCGCTTGATGGCCCTTGGAGTAGTCGGGCTCCTCGAAGGGCGCGTAGATGTACTTGCCGACCACGTCGATGTCACCGATGTGGTCGAAGCCCTTCGCCTTCCACGCGGGCGGGATGGCGGGCGAGATGTGCTTCACCACGTTGAGCTGGTCGTCGGTGCGCCACAGGCTGTCGGTGGCGGAAAAGATCCAGCCGCCCGGCACCCGGGCGACGCCTTGTTGGTACCCGCCCGGCAACTGTTGCTGACTCGTGATCGTCGCCGGCCCGAACGTGCGCGGGCTCGTCGTCGTTGTGCTCGAGACGGTCGAGGTCGACGCGGTCGACGTCGTCGACGCAGTACTGGGCTTGCTCGACGACGAGCAGCTGGTGATCGCGGACGCTGCGAGGCCCAGCGCGAGGACGAACGCGTTCTGTGTCTCATGCGCGGAGGGAGAGCGGGAACTGGGCCGTCGCCCCGCCGTCGACCACGATCGTTTGGCCGGTGATGTACGACGAGAGGTCCGAGGCGAGGAACGCAACGGCATTGGCGATGTCGGCGGGTGCGGCGAGCCGCCCGAGCGGGATCGCCGCGGCTGACTCCACCTTGCGTTCCGCGCTCATCAAGGCGTCGACGCGCGGTGTGAGCACCGCGCCCGGCGCCACCGCGTTCACCCGCACCTGATCGCCCGCGAGCTCGACGGCCAGCGTTCGCACGAGTGACATGAGCCCTGCTTTCGCCGCCCGTAGGGCCCGTGCAACGGCGCCGACGTGATCCCGCTCACCGACGCAATCGCGACGATCGCTCCGGAGCCGCGATCCGCCATGTGCTTCCCGGCGACCCGGGCGAGATTGAAGAAGTGCCGCAGCACCAGATCGAACGACTCGTCCCAGGCGGTGTCGTCGAGATCGACGGTGCGGCCCCAACGCGCCTCCGACCACGTCGACGGCGATGTCGATCGGGCCGCGCTGCTCGATTGCCTTCTCGACCGTGAAGCGCACGTCGTCGAGCCGGCGCGCGTCACCGGACAGCGCGAGTCCAGTCGCTCCGGCCCGCGTCGCGGCTGCGAGTCGCGGTGGCCTCGTCGACGTCGAAACAGGTCACGTCGACTCCGGCTGCGACGAGCGCGCGTACGCACGCGCTGCCGATCCCTCCGCCCACTCCCGCTACGAATGCGTGCTTCCCGTCGAGCCCGAGCTCGAGCACCGGTTACAGGCCCGGGCGCTTCTCGTTCTTCTTCGCCTGCTTGTCGGCGCGCTTTTCCTTGAGCGACTTACCGGGTTTCTTGTTGCTCGCCTTTTTCGGGGACTTGTCGGCCACGGGGAGCTCCTCGGTTTCAGGTGACTTCAGCGAAGGCACTACAACGACTGGACGTGTCGAACGGTGTACCACTTGGCCGGTCACCGAGCCGCGCGCCGACGACGGTCCGCACGTTGGCAGGTCAGGATCGAGTTGGCAAGCACCACGCGAGCTCGCGCCTCGGAAGTGTCAGACGCGACAGGCGTCGACTTGCTTGGCCGTCGGCCAATGCACGTTCGTTGCCCAACCCGCGCGTTCGAACACGCGGATCATGGCGGCCGACGGATCGATCTGGTGCGGAAGGGCGCCGTGGCGAGCCGAACGCGGGTGCGCGTGATGGAAGTTGTGCCACGCCTCGCCGAACGAAAGGACACCGAGCGGCGCGAAGTTCGTGCTGTGGTCGCGCTCGGTCGCGGGCTGCTTGCCGAACATGTGACAGATGGAGTTCACACTCCACGTCACGTGATGCAACAACATCATTCGTGCGGCGCCCGCCCAGAGCAGAGCGGTGAGCGCACCGCCGATCGTTCCCGACCATGCCCATCCGAGAAAGAAGGGCGCCGCGAGCGAGAAGACTGCGAACAAGGGGAACAGGCGGCTGATGATCGCGACGTCGGCGTCGTTCATGAGATCGGGCGCGTAGCGCTCGGCCGAGGTGGCGTTGGTCTTGAACAGCCAACCGATGTGCGCGTGGAAGAAGCCGCGCACGGGAGCCGCGAAGCCCTCACGCTCGTCGTGCGGGGAGTGCGGATCGCCGGCGCGGTCACTGAACGCGTGGTGCTTGCGATGGTTCGCGACCCAACCGATCAGCGAGCCTTCCATCGCGAGTGATCCCGCGCTGGCGAGCGCGATCTTCAAGGTGCGCGTCGGAGTGAACCCCCGGTGCGTGAAGAGACGGTGGTATCCGACGGTGACGCCGAAGCCACTGACCAGATAGAAGATGACGAAGAGCACGATGTCGTGCAGGTGCACGACGCTGCCCCAGAGAAGAGGTATCGCGAACCCGAGGGCAACCGCGGGTCCGATCACGAGGAGCCCAGTAATCGCTCGGGAGGCGAAGGTTCCGGCCCGGGAGGGCGGGGGTGTGGGAGCCGCATCGGTGGTGACGCGCGGGCTTCTACCGGTGGTGTCAGTGTTGAAGTCAAGACAGCCTCGATTGGTGAGAGTGCAGGCCGGATGGGGTCCGTGCTCCAACCGAGGTCCGGGGTTGGGTGCTCGTTCTAAACGGCGAAGCCAGCATATAACCGGCTTTGGGATTCCCGAACGCGGGTTCCGACTGCATCCCGTTTTATCGGCAGCCTCCGGACGCGAAAGAGCCGCCGGCACGAGTGCGCCGGCGGCTCGAACTTCGCTGTGCGCCCTTACTCAGGACACGCGGGATTCAGACGACGCGGACGTTCTGCGCCTCGTCACCCTTTTTGCCGGGGGCAATGTCGAACTCGACGTGCTGGCCCTCGTTGAGCGACTTGTAGCCCTCACCGGCGATGTTCGAGTAGTGGACGAAGATGTCGTCGCCCGACTCGCGCGAGATGAAGCCGTAGCCCTTGTCCGCATTGAAGAACTTGACCGTGCCTGATGCCACTGAAAACTCGTTTCTGATCGCGACCGACCAACCAGTTCGGTCGATTCGCCGCCGAAACTGTAGCCGAGGGTCACTCGCACGGCTTTGGGTGCACACGTCAGGTTGATCCTGACGCACGCGACGCGGAAATCATGCGTGTCGGGTTCGGGTAGGATTGTGAGGTTCGGATACCTCGCCACTCAGCGCGCGGTCGTGGGCTGAGGAGTAGCGATGGCAGACGTCGACGACAAAGCAAGTCTTGGGAAGCGCGTTTCGCGGCTTGCGACCGAACGCACGGAGCTGTTCACGCACGCGGGCGCGACCGCCGGACGATCGGCCGCCGCGCAGACTCGGCTCGCGGCCATCGAGCGCGAGCTCGACGAGTGCTACACCGCGCTCCGCACGCAACGGGCCGCCCGGGACGCTCGCCGATTCACCAGCGAAGAGCTTCGCTACCGACGTCCGATCGAGCCTCGCCCCCGAGCCTGAGAAGCAGATAGTTTCGGGTCGATGGCAGCCGTGTCTGCAAACAAGCCGACCCCGGCGCGTGTTCGGCTCGACGTCGATGGCGCGGTCGCGACGATCACGAACGACAACCCCGACAAGCACAATGCGTTCGACGACGAGATGGACGCGGAGCTGTTCGCGATCCTCGAGGAGCTCTCGGCGCGCACGGATATCCGGGCGATCGTGTGGCGCGGTGAAGGCAAGTCGTTCTCCTCGGGCCGCGACGCGGGATCGATCGGGACCCAGAAGACCGAGCTGACGCACCACGAGCTGATGCGGCGCGGCCACCGCGGCATTCAACGCCTCTGGGACATCGACGCGCCCGTTGTCGTCGCGTGCAAGGGCTGGGTCATGGGCGGATCGTTCCAGCGCGCGCTGCTCTGCGACATCCGCATCGCCGCGGAGGGAACGCGCTTCCGGTTGCCCGAACTCAGCTACGGAGTGATCCCCGATACCGGCGGCGTCGGTGTGCTCTACGAGATGTGCGGCCCGGGCTTGGTGAGCGACCTGGTGCTGACCGGTCGGATCATGCCGGTGGAGGAAGCGTTCGCGCACGGGATCGTCAGCCGGATCGTTCCCGCCGACGAGCTCGACGCGATCGCGCGTGAGATGGCCGACCAGATCGCGGCCGCGCCCGCCGTCTCGGTGAAGATGGCGCGCGAGGTGATTCGTCATCTCGCGCAGCCGCAAGTGCGCTCGTCGATGACCGACGAGATGATCTACCAGACGTTCATCAACCGCAGCGACGACATGGCCGAGCTGCGCGCGCGGCGCGAGCCGAAGAGCGCCCGCCGCGCTACACCGGAAGTTGAGACCGGGAGAGGTGGGCAGCGAGTGAGTGAGCTCATCGGATTGCCGAAGCCGCCGGCGGTCGGCGCGTCGGCGTTGCCGGCGGGCACGTTCGACGGCACCACCGTGTTCGTGACCGGCGCCGGTACCGGCCTGGGCAAGGGGATCGCGACCGAGTTCGCGCGGCTCGGTGCCGCGATCGTGATCGCGAGCCGCAAGGCCGAACATCTCGACGCGGGCCGCGCCGCGATCGAAGCCGTGGGTGCGCGCGTGTGCACGGTCACTTGCGACATCCGCGACGCCGACCAGATCGCGGCGGCGTTCGACACCGCGGAGCGCGAATTCGGGCCTTCCGGGTGTGCTCGTCAACAACGTGGCCGCGAACTTCCCGGTCCCGGCCGAAGACATGTCGCCGAACGCGTGGCGCACCGTCGTCGACATCACGCTCAACGGCACGTTCCTCTGCTCGCGCGAGTTCGGGCGCCGTCACATCGCGGCAGGAATCCCCGGCTCGATCATCAACATCGGCGCGTCGTACGCGTGGACGGGCGGACCCGGGTTCGTGCACTCCGCTGCGGCCAAGGCCGGCGTGAAGAACCTGACCGAGTCGTTGGCCGTCGAGTGGGCGCCCTACGGCATCGCGGTGAACGGGCTCGTGCCCGGCCTCTTCCCGCACGAAGACATGACCGACGACATCCGCGGGAACCTCGACCGCACCGACGACAAAGACGGCTGCCAGCCCGCGCTACGCGTCGGCCAGCGCCAGGAGCTCGGCTGGGCGGCGACCTTTCTCGCGTCGCCGTACGCCCGCTTCATCTCGGGGAACACCCTGGTGGTCGACGGGGCGAACTGGCAACGGCGGTCGATGACCAACCCGCAGGTCGTCACCATTCGCGAGCAAATGGGCCGGGGCGATTTCGAGGCCTAGGCTGGAACGCGTTCTAGTTCGCGTTCCATAAGGAGTCAGGTATGCAGACCTACAAGGAGCTCTACATCGGCGGCGAGTGGGTCGCACCCGACAGTTCCGAAGTCATCGAGGTGATCTCGCCCGCGACCGAGGAAGTCATCGGTCAGGTTCCTCACGCCTCGACCGCTGATGCGGATCGTGCCGTCGCCGCCGCGCGTAAAGCGTTCGACGACGGACCGTGGCCCCACATGCCGCCCGTCGAGCGTGCTGCCGCCATCGGTCGCCTCTCGGCATCGCTCCAGGCTCGGGCCCAGGATCTCGCCGACACCATCTCGTCGGAGAACGGGTCGCCGAAGCAGTGGTCGATCATGGGCCAGGTCTTCTCATCGACCATGGTGCTCGACTCCTACGTGAACCTCGCCACCGAGTACCAGTGGGTCGAGACGCGCACCGGCATGATGGGCGGTCCGGTACGGGTCCGCCGCGCGCCGGTCGGCGTCGTCGCCGCGATCACGCCGTGGAACGTTCCGCTGTTCATCGCGGCGCTGAAGCTCGGCCCCGGTCTTCTCGCGGGCTGCACGTTCGTGTTGAAGCCGTCGCCCGAGACGCCGCTCGACAGCTACCTCCTGGCCGAGGCGATCATCGAAGCCGGCTTTCCCGAGGGCGTCATCAACATCATCCCCGCGGGTCGCGAGACCGGCGAGCACCTCGTGAAGCACCCGCAGATCGACAAGGTCGAGCTTCACCGGGTCGACCGCGGCAGGTATGCGCATCGGTGAGCTGTGCGGTGGGCAGTTGAAGCGGTGCACGTTGGAGCTCGGCGGCAAGTCGGCCGCGATCGTGCTCGACGACGCCAACCTCGACGACACCACGCTGGATGCGCTCGTGCAGAGCGGCGTGATGAACAACGGTCAGGTGTGCGGTGCCCAGAGCCGCATCCTCGTGTCGCGCAAGCGCTACTCCGAAGTGGTCGACATGCTCGGCAGCGCGCTCGGCGCGTTGAAGGTCGGTGACCCGCTCGACGACTCCACCCAGATCGGCCCGCTCGTCGCAGAGCGTCAGCGCACTCGCGTGCAGGGATACATCGAGGCCGGGAAGGCCGCCGGAGCACGGGTCGTCACCGGTGGTGGACGCCCGGCTGATCTCGACCGCGGTTGGTACGTCGAGCCGACGGTCTTCGCCGACGTCGACAACTCGATGAGCATCGCGCAGGAGGAGATCTTCGGCCCGGTGCTGTCGGTCATCCCTTACGACGACGTCGACAACGCGGTCAAGATCGCCAACGACTCCGACTACGGACTCTGCGGTTCGGTGTGGACGTCGGATCCGGCGGCCGCCGAGCAGATCGCGGCACGCATGCGTACCGGTGTGGTCGCGATCAACTCGTCGATGATCCTCGACTTCAACAGCCCGTTCGGCGGGTTCAAGAAGTCGGGTATCGGTCGGGAGCTCGGCCCCGAAGGCATCGGGCCCTACACCGAGTACCAGACCATCGTTCTTCCCGCCGGCTGACGCCGGTCAGGGCGCACACTTTCGCGGTTTGTCGGAACCGTCGTCGTCGATAGGCGGCGGCGGTTCTGGCGGCGCGCGCTGATTTCTTATCCGCTAGGTCAGATTCGACATATTCCGTCGCATGGGGCAGGTTTGGCCCGGTACCCCCAGGTTGCACTTCGCGAACAACTTGAAACGGCGCGAGGCGCGGGAAGCGGGAGAACATGATCGTCGTACTGGCACTTGTCGGAATCATCGTGGTTCTGGTTGCTGTCTGTTTGTTGAAATCGATCAAGACGATCGGCCCGACCGAGGTCGGGTTGGTGACCAAGCGGTTCGGGCTCGGCAAGCTCGCAGACGACAACCCGATCGCCTTCAAGGGCGAGGCGGGTTACCAGGCGAAGCTCCTGATGCCGGGTTTGCGGTTCAAGTTGTGGCCGATCTTCGGTGTGAAGAAGTTCCCGTGGGTGCAGGTACCCGCCGGTGAGATCGGTGTGGTCATCGCCCAGGTCGGCCAGCAGCTGCCGATCGGTAACAAGAGCGGTGTCTACAAGCCCGAGTTCGGTAACTACGCGCACGTCGACACGTTCATCAATGGCGGCGGGCAAAAGGGTGTGCAGCGCACGTTGCTTTCCCCGGGAACGTTGCTGCCGATTCACCCGGTCGCCTTCATGGTGATCACCTCGCGGCAAGGTCTATGGCCTCACCGTTTCGCCGGATCTGGTGGAGCGGGTGCGCGGTTCCGGTGGCGTGTTGCGCGCCGAGACCTTCGGGCTTACGCCGGAGCAGCTGCGCGTCGTCGTGATCGCGCCAGTCGGTCCGCAAGACATGGTCGGCATCGTCACCGCGCTCGAGGGAGAGCCGTTGCCCTTGGGCGACATCGCCAGCCGGCTCGGCGGTTACGACGACATCGCGGCGATGGAGCACGTGGAAGGCACGGTCGATTCGCAGATCATCGACGTGTTGCTCGGCAGCAAGAACACGCTGCACAACAACTACCAGGACTTCCAGAAGTTCCTCGACAGCGGGGGCAAGATCGGTCTGCAGCACGACCCGCTCCTTTACGGCGCGTACCTGCTGAACCCGTTCCTCGTGCGCGTCGACATGGTGCCGATGCTCGTCGTGAACCAGGGCGAGGTCGCGGTCATGAAGGCCTATGTGGGCCTGCCGACGCTCGACACGTCGGGTGCCGAGTTCAAGTTCGGTTCGATCGTGCGGCCCGGCCACCGCGGTATCTGGCAGGAGCCGTTGCGCACCGGCAAGTACGCGATCAACCCGCGCGTCTACGCGGCGGAGATCGTGCCGACATCGATCCTGACGCTCAACTGGGCGACTGCAGTGTCGACTGCGCACAATCTCGATGCGAACCTGTCGCCGATCGAGGCGAAGAGCCGCGAGGGCTTCGTGTTCCGCATCGACCTGCAGGTGCAGATCCACGTGCCCGACACCAGCGCGCCGAAAGTCATCTCGATGGTCGGCACCATGCAGAACCTCGTGAACGAGGTGCTGCAGGCCGCGGTCGGTAACCACTTCCGGAACACGTTGCAGGCCCTGGAAGCGGTGAAGTTCATCGAGACCCGCGCGCAGGTGCAACAGAGCGCGTTCGATGCGATAACCGAATATCTCGTGGCGTACGACGTCGAGACGCGTGGTGTCTACATCCAAGACGTCGAGTTCCCGGCCGAGCTGGTGACGGTGCTGACCCAGCGCGAGATCGCCAACCAGGAGAAGGCGACGCTCGAGGAGCAGCAGCGCGCGGAGATGGCACGCGTCGAGATGGAGAAGGCCAAGGGAACTGCCGACATGCAGGCGCAACTCGCGGCATCCGCGGTCGGCATCGGCATCCGCGACAACGAGGCGCAAGCGCGCGAAGCGCAGGCGCGTGGTGAAGCGGCGTACGTGGAGCTGACCGGCCGGGCCGAGGCCACGAAGATCGAGGCCATCGGTCTCGCGGAGGGCAAGGCCACCGAGGCGTTGGGTTTGGCGCGCGCGGCGGGTTACGAGGCGCAGACCGAAGCGCTCGGTCAGACCGCGACCGCGTTGGTCGCAGTCGCGAACGCAGTGTCGGAAGGCCACATCACCGTGGTGCCCGAAGTGCTCGTGACGGGAGGCGGGGGCGGCGCACTCGACGGCCTCGCCGCCACCCTGATGCGCACGTTGGGGACCGGCGGCAACGGCGGCGGTCAGAAGGCCATCGACAAGCTGGTCGTCGCCGGCGAAGAGGCGACCGAGCCCACGGAGCCGGCCGAACCCAAGTCATAAACCTATGGACGAACGCTGATGATCGTCTTCCCTTGACGTCGCTCGGTCGGGTTGAGGGCCGTAACGGCATCATCGAGGGAAGAAACGTTGCCGATGTTCGTCCGGAGCCGTCCGTCACGCACTCGCCGGACGATCTCGATCAGTTGGGCGCGATCGGACTCGACGACGAAGTCGATCGCCAGGCCGTCCGCGGGCCGCGCCTCGGGCGGCCCGACGATTGTCACCAGCGTTCCTCCGGCTCGAACCAGAGCAGCCGACCGCTTCTGAACGTCGCCGCCGATGACATCGAAAACCAGATCGACTCCGCCGAGGTCTTCGAGCGCGTCGTTGTCGAGGTCGACGAACTCCTGCGCGCCGAAATCAAGCGCCGGCTGACGGTCGGCGGCACGTCCGGTGCCGATGACGTACGCACCGAACTCACATGCGAGCTGGGTCACCATCGAACCGACTGCGCCGGCCGCGCCGTGTGCGAGGACGCGCTGCCCCGCCCGAAGGCGGCCGTGCTCGAACAGTCCCTGCCACGCGGTCAGGCCCGAGATGGGCAGGCTCGCACCCACCGTGAAGTCGACGTCGCCCGGCAGCGGCGCGAGGTTGCGCGCCTCGACGGCCACATGCTCCGCCAGGGTGCCGTCGCGATACCAGTCGGTGAGGCCGAACACCCGCTGTCCCACCGACAGTCCCGTCGTGCCGTAGCCGAGGGCGGTGACTACTCCGGCCAGCTCGTGGCCGGGGATCGACGGTGTTCGGTCACGGTCGAGGCGATCCGTCCAGGTCGAGGGCCACGCCAACTCGGTCGGGACGAATCCCGACGCACGAACCTGAACCGCGACGTCGTTTATCGCCGGTTCCGGCTCGGGCCGCTCCACCAGCGTCATTCCGGCCGTACCTGCAGCCTCGTCCGTCACCACGATCGCTTTCATGTGGACACCTCGCTCTCGCATCAGTCCTCACGACACCGCGTCTGTTGGTTCACCAATATCAGCGGCGCGTAAACCTCGCGGCTTGGTACCGACATCCCGCGCGTACAACTGCGGATCTACTCCCGCTCCGCTGACATTGCTCGAGGGAGGCTGCATGGAGATCGTTCGGCAGGTGGTCGTGTTCGACGCCGCTGATCTGGCGGCGGAGAGCGCGTTCTGGGCGCGAATGCTGGGCGGTCGCGTTCTAACCGATTCCAGGTGGCACAGCGTGTTCGACGCCGACGGCCGATGGGTGATTGGCGTGCAGTTCGCCCCCGACCATGTCCCGCCGGATTGGCCCGATGGAATCGAGCAGCAGGTTCATCTCGATTTGCACATCGATGATCCGGCGCGAGCCCACGCCGAGGCCATCGCGCTCGGCGCGCGGTTGCTGAAGGCGGCCGACGATCTGAGCGCGGTCGAAGGCCATCAGGTCTATGCCGACCCGGCGGGTCACCCGTTCTGCCTTGGTTGGGGGCATCCGGACGACGAAGCGATCCGTCGGTTCCTGCGCGACTCCTAGCGGCGCCGCCGCGGTTCAACGTATGCGAATCAGGGGTTAGCGCAACACGTCTTTCCAGGGGACGCCTTTGTCGACTCTCGGTTCGCCGGGGAGGCCGAGGACGCGTTCGCCGATGATGTTCTTCATCACTTCGTCGGAGCCGCCGGCGATGTGCGCGGCGGGCGCGCCGAGGAGCGGCTGGTGCCAGCGGTAGTCGCCGTCGGCATCGGCGATCGCCGACGCGCCGACGAGGTCGATCGCGAGCTCGCCGAGCTCGGTCATCATCTGCCCGCCGAACAGCTTGCCGATCGAGCCTTCCGGTCCGGGGACCTTGCCCTGCGACGCCGCGGTCAACGTGCGCATGACTCGCGAACCTCGCGATGCGGCTCTTCGCGTACAGACCCGCCAGGCGTTGGCGCACCAGCGGGTCGTTGTTCAAGCCGCGGCTGCGGGCGAGATCGATGAGGTCGTGCACACTGCCGCGCCCGCCGCCACCCCCGCCACCCGAACCGATGGCGACGCGCTCGTTCATCAGCGTCGTGATCGCGACCGTCCAGCCTTCGTGCACGCCGCCGAGCACGTGATCGACGGGCACGCGCACGTCGTCGAAGAACACCTCGTTGAATCCGGATCCGCCATTCATCTGCTTGATCGGCTTGATCGTGACACCGGGCGCTCGCATGTTGACGATGAACGCGGTGATGCCCTTGTGCTTCTCCGCGTCGGGGTTCGTGCGGCACACGATCTCGCCGAAATCGGAGTACTGCGCGCCCGAGGTCCACACCTTCTGGCCGTTGAGCACCCACTCTTCACCGTCGAGCACCGCGTTCGACGAGAGTGACGCGACGTCGGAGCCCGCGCCCGGCTCGCTGAACAGCTGGCTCCAGATCTCCTCGCCGCGGAGGAGCTTGGTCAGGTAACGCTGCTTCTGCTCGTCGGTGCCACACGCCCGCAACGTCGGTGCGATCATCCCGAGACCGATCACGAACACCTCGGTCGGCACCGGGAACTTCGCTTCTTCCTGGCCGAAGATGATCTGCTGCATCGTCGTGCCGTTGCGGCCGCCGAACTCCGGCTCCCAGGTGATTCGCGCGTATCCGGCGTCGAACTTCATCGCCTGCCAGCGCTTGGCCCGTGCGAGATAGTCGCCGCCGCTCGGCTCGAAGGCGCCCATGTCGCGCGGGTTCTTGCTGATCACGGCGGGTGCGTTGGCCTCGAGCCAGGTGCGGCACTCTTCGCGCCAGGCGATGTCTTCCGGTGAGTCGTTGAAGTCCATCGGGGCATGCCAGCCCGTCGGCGCCCAATGGTCAAATCGCGGGCGGATTAGCCTCCGCCGACATGAGCGATGCGCCGTTCTCCCGTCAGGTCACCGACGATCCCGCCGCCTTCGGACTCGACCCGGATCTGGTCGCCGATCTCATCGCCCGAGCGCAACGAGATATCGACGAAGGGCACGTGCCCTCGTGCCAGCTCGCATTCGCCGCGCAACGGAAAGCTCGCGATGTGGGTGACGCTCGGCGACGCGCGCGCCCGAGTCGCGCTACATCATCTTCTCGGCGACGAAACCCGTCGTCGCGTCGGCGGTGTGGATCCTGATGGGGGAAGGCGCGATCGACGTGACGAGTCGCGTCGCCGAGATCATCCCCGAGTTCGGCATCGAACGGGAAAGACGTGATCACCATCGAGCAGGTGATGCTGCACACGTCGGGTTTCCCGGGCGCACCGTTCGATCCGCTCGACTGGGACGACAAGGAGCGGCGGCTGGCGCGCTTCGCGAGCTGGCGCTGCAACTGGGAGCCGGGCACACGCTTCGAGTACCACGCGACGTCGGCGCACTGGGTGCTCGCCGAGTTGATCGAGCGCATCACCGGGTCGGACTTCCGAGATTTCGTCCGCACTCGCGTCATCGAGCCGCTCGGTCTAACGGGCCTGCAGCTCGGAGTGCCCGTCGCCGAGCAAGGCGACATCAACACGCTGGTCGCCACCGGTGCCCACGCCACGCCCGACGAGCTCGAGGCGGTGCTCGGTGATTCGCAAGCTGCCCGTGACCGAGGTGACGACCGAGGCGCTGCTTCGGTTCAACCAGCCCGACGTGTGCGCGGTCGGTGTACCGGGCGGCGGTGGCGTGGCGACCGCGGCCGACATGGCGCTCTTCTACCAGGCGCTGCTGCACGATCCGCTGGGCATGTGGAAGCCGGAGGTGCTCTCCGACGTTACTTCCACCGTGCGTAATTCGTTCCCCGACTTCATGGGCGTGCCCGCGAACCGAACGCGTGGACTCATCGTGAAGGGTGACGACGAACGCTCGGGTATCGCGCGGCATGGGCCGCACCGTTTCCGCGCGTGCGTTCGGGCACAACGGTGCGGGCGGCCAGATCGCGTGGGGAGATCCGGAAACCGGTCTCTCGTTCTGTTATCTCACCAACGGCATCGACGAGCACGAGCTGCGCCAGTGGCGGCGCAGTGCCGCGATCGCGAATCGAGCCGGGAACTGTTTGCGATGACGTTCAGCTTTCTCGCCCCAAATCCGATGAAGGAACCATGAAGCATCGCCCACTTCTGCTCATCGTCCCGTTGATCGCCGTGTTCCTGTTCCTCATGGCCGGTGCCGCGAACGCGGTTGGTGTGGTCAAGGTGAGCAACGCGTCGCCGACACCCGGCACCGCGATCACCGTCACGTCAACCGGCTGGTCCGCGGGGCAACGCGTCACCGTCGCGATCGGGCAAGCACAAGACACGCTCGCTCGAGTGGCGGCGAATGCCGACGGTGCGGTCCACGCTCGCGTCACCATTCCTGCCGACGTGACGCTCGACATCAACGTGTTGTCGGTGACCGGAACCTCATCGACCGGAATTCCGCAAGTGATCGTGACGCCGCTGTCGGTTCACCGCCTGGGCAAGGCACCCGCGCCGACGCGTCCGTGGGGAGTCGATCCTCGCGCTCGTGGGAATCGCCGGTGCGCTATTGATCGTCAGCGTGCTGTCGGCGAAGCCGGTCACCCGTCCGCAGCCCAAGCTGATCGCGCACTAGCCGAGCGGAGACCAGGCGGCGCTGCGCAGCAGCCGGCTCTCCCAATCGTCACGCACTTCCAGCGCGTCGTGCATCCAGGTGCCGGGGCCCTTCACGTGGGCGGGAAGCTCGCGGGTGAACAGCGCCGGGAGCCGTTCCGGGAAGTCGACCCGTTGCCAAAGCACGACCTCGCGTCGACGCGCCGAACCGAGCGCGGCTTGGAACACCCCGAGCAGCGTGAGCAACGACCGTGCGGTTCGCTCTTCCAAGCTCGGCGCGTAGTGCGTGCGCGCCTTGTCGAGGTACTGATCGAGTGAACCTTCGTGCGGCCACGCGCTCGTCTTCCATGTAGAGCACCGCGTCGTGCTCACGACCGTCGGTCGGCACGGTCGAGAGATCGAGGTCGGCCATCGGTGACCAGTCGACCGGGAGCAGCAGCTTGCCGTTCACCTCGTGGCGCAGGAGGTCGACGTCGGCGGCCCAGCTCCGCAGGTCGCCGCGTTGCACTCGCGTCGCGAGCCGCTCGTACGCGGCGCCGTCGCGCAGCGCAGTGATCGTGACCGTGTGGTACGCCCGACCGGTTCCGTGCGCGAGCCGCAGGAAGTAGAGGAGTCGGGCGTCGTCGTCGGCTCCGAGCTTCGGCATCCAGCCGTCGCGGAACGCGCCTTCGAACTCGTCTTCGTGTTTGCCGGCGACGGTATGGACTTCGTGCAGGAGCAGCAATGGAGCCTCGTTGCTAGGTGTCGAGTTGCTCGATGATGTAGTCGATTGCGCGAGTGAGCAAATCGACGTCATCGGGCTCGATCGCCGGGAACATCGCGATCCGCAGCTGGTTACGTCCGAGCTTTCGGTACGGTTCGACGTCGACCACGCCGTTGGCCCGGAGTGCCTTGGCAACTGCGGCGGCATCGACGGCCTCGTCGAAGTCGATCGTCGCCGTCACGTGGCTCCGCGAACCGGCATCGCTCACGAAGGGCGTTGCGTGCGGGTGCGCTTCGGCCCAGCCGTAGAGGGTGCCGGCCGACGCTTCGCAACGACCGGCCGAGAACTCCATCCCGCCGTTGGCGAGCATCCATTGCAGCTGCTGGTCGAGGAGGAAGATCGTGGCGAGCGCGGGCGTGTTGTACGTCTGATCGAGACGCGAGTTCTCGATCGCGATCGAAAGGTCGAGCGTCGCCGGCGTCCACCGTCTGCTCGCGTGGATCTCCTCGATCCGCTCGATGGCGCGCGGCGAACAGCACGCGAGCCAGAGGCCGCCGTCGCTCGCGAAGCACTTCTGCGGCGCGAAGTAGTAGACGTCGAACGCGGCCGGGTCGACGCGCATCCCGCCGGCGGCTGAGGTGCCGTCGACCACCACGAGCGCGTCGGAGTCGGCCGGCCGGTGGACGGGGACGATCACGCCGGTCGACGTCTCGTTGTGCGGATACGCGTAGACGTCGCCGTCGACGTGATCGGGCAACTCCGGCTTCAGGCCGGGTGCCGTCTCGCACACCTGCGGTTCCTCGAGGTGGGGCGCCGCGCGAGCGGCCGCCGCGAACTTCGACGAGAACTCGCCGATCACGAGGTGCGTGCTGCGCTGCGGAGATCAGACCGAAGACCGCGGCGTCCCAGAACAGCGTCGATCCGCCGTTGCCGAGCAGCACTTCGTAGCCATCGGGGAGCGAGAACAGGTCAGTGACGCCGCTGCGGATCCGACCGACGACGCCGCGCACACCTTCTTTGCGGTGGCTGGTGCCGAGAAACGACGGCGCGGCATCCGAGAGCGCGGCGACCGCCTCGTCGCGAACCTTCGACGGACCGGATCCGAAGCGTCCGTCGTGCGGTCGGAGATTGGCGGGCAGCGTGATGGGGCGGGCGTTCACCGGATCACGATACCGACGCCCGCCACGGGCCCAGATCGAGTTTCGGGTAGCGCGCCGCCGTCGCGTCGAGCAGCTCCGCGTTCCAAATCGGGTGACCGGGCGGCGGGAATCCGAACAGCTCCAGCTCACGCGGTGAGCAGCTCTCCGCGAACGCAACCCAGTCGGGCGACGTGGATTTCGATTGCGGTGCGATGTACCCGATCCACTCGTAGCCCGCGAGCTTGTACGCGACGCCCAGCAGGAAACGCGCGCCGCCGGGCGCAGTGATATTGACACCGCGGTGGAACACATCGTTGCGATATGCGAGCAGCGAACCGCGCACACCGGCCGCGGGTCGTTCGGCCGCGTAGATCTCCGGATCCTGCTGCGGCATGATCAGCGGCGCGCCGGTGTCGCGGCCCTCGGCGTCGCGGCGTTTGACGAGATGTGTCGGCGCGGTGCCTTCGTCGACGTCGGAGAGGTAGAGGAAGAGCTCGACGTGCCACCACGGCGGCCCGCTCGGCGCGGGGAGCCACGAGTGGTTCCGATCGGTGTGCATCGGCTGTTCGTAGTTCGTCTCGCCCGTGAACTTGGCCGCGGTGTGCGACTTGGTAGAGGCGGATATCGGTGGTGGCGAGGGCGCGCTCGGCGAAGTCGACGACCGCGGGGTGCACGCACAGCCGATTGAGCGCACCCGAACCCGGGAACGGAAATTGGCCCTGCCAGATGTGCTGCTCGGGGCGGAATCCGGGCCCGGCTTCGGGCCACACCCAGACCTCGCGTGACGGCGGCGGCCGCCCGAGCCAGCGTTCGTGTTCGGCCTCGGGGTCGGCGTGATACTCGGCGGCGGTCGGGAAGATGTGCTGGAGATCCGCGACCGCGGCATCGATCTCGTCGGTCGGGACGAGACCTTCCATCAGTACCCAACCCTCGTCGCGCCAGGTCTCGACCGTCACGGTCTGGAGCTAGATCTGCGTGCACCGGGTCAAGATAGCGAGAGGAGCTCGTCGAACCCTTCCCGGATGCACTCGACCAACACGTCGGGGTCGGGAACCGCGGTGGTGTCGGTGACCAATCCGATGCAACACGTGTCGATGTGCGAGATGAGCGACACGTTCACCGCCGAGCCCGCCGGCGGCGCGAACGCGTACATGCGATCGACACGAGCGCCGCCCGCGTACACCTGCACCGGCGCGCCCGGGAACGTTGGTGGCGACGAAATCACAACACTTCAACATGCCGCCGAACAGCGCGGTGGTGGTCGTGGTCGGCAAGCGATTCAGCACCCCCGCGAGGGGTCCGGTCAGCTGGAGGAACGGCTCGGCGCGTTGTTGATCGCACGAGCGCGCCGGATGGCGCGCACGCGTTCGCGCGGATCGGCGATCGTGACCGGGATCGCGAAGCGCGCGGGCGCGAAGTGGTTGCCCGCGGCGTCGTCACCTTCGCGCCGCAGATTGATCGGTAACGTCATGCGCAACGCGTCGGGACAGTCACCGTGGCGCTCGTGGTAGCGGTGCAAGCCACCAACTACCGACGCGACGAACACGTCGTTGACGCTGCCCTCGGTGGCCTTGCCCGCGCGCTTGATGTCGTCGAGGGAGAGATCGAAGAAGTCGAGGCGGCGCCCGAGCCCGCGCTCGCGCATGATCGGCGACATCGGCATCGTTGCCGGCGCGAGCGCGCGGCCGACCGAGGCCAAGGTGCGAGCGATACCGAGCGCGCTGCCGATCGGATCGTGCACCATCGCCCACACGGCGTCACGCGCGGTGCCGGGCATCCGTCTGGGTGATCCCCGACATGCGCCGCGACGAGTGCGTGAGCGAGTCGCGAACCAGACTCACCCCGTCCATCGACTCCGGTCGCCGGGCTCGCGGGCGCGTCGCCGGTCGGCTCGACCGGCGTCGGCGGTGAGATCGACGAGGTGCGCGAGCAAAGCCATGCCCCCGACACCGTCGGTGACCGAGTGGTGCACCTTCATCGCGAACGCCGCGTTCTCGGTTCCGTCGGCGCCGACGAGACCTTCGATGAGCGTGAACTCCCACAACGGCCGGGCCCGATCGAAACCCGCGGTTGCAATCGGTTGCAGCACGTTGAGCAGCGCGCGTTCCGTGCCGGGTTCGGGGAGCCGAATGCGGCGGAGGTGGAAGTCGATGTCGAACGTCTCCTCGACCGACCAGCGCGGCGGACCGAGCCGGAACGGCGGCGACTGCACGTGCTGCCGTAACCGCGGGATCGAGCACGTCGCCCGGTTGATCCGGTCGCGGAGACGACGCGAAGTCGGGTACCCCGTCGAAGATCGCGACGGCCACGATCGTCGACCGCAGGATCGGATCCTTCTCCACGTTCCACATGAGCGCGTCTTCATCGCTCATGTGCGTGGTGAATCGAGGACCCTCAGCCATTCGTTCGAGCGTACTTCCGACTCCCTCAGCCCGAAACGGCGAATGTCACCGACACATTGACGGAGAGCTGCTGCGATCCGGCCTCGATCGGGACCGCGGCCGCGCTGGCCTTGGCGACCTGGTCCGCTCCGAAGAACTGCGGGGGCGGGGTCTGGGTAGCGGTGTCGTCGATCTCGCGCACCGCGCCGAGCGTCATTCCGGCCGCGGCCGCGAGCTGGCGAGCGTGGGTGATCGCCTGCTTGACCGCGTTTTCCGCGCCTTGGCGATCAGCGAGCGCGAGCTGTCATCGCCGATGGACAACGTGATGCCGTTGAACGTGATCGCGTTGCCGACCGCGTTGGCCGCGGCGTCGATGATCACGCCCGCGCCCTTCACGCCGTGCAGCGTGGCCGTTACCGAGTTGAACACGCTGTATCCGGTGATGTGGCCGTACTTGTCGTAGTTCGGATTGACCGACAGGTTGCTGGTCTGGATGTCTTTGGCTTGCACGCCGTGTTGCTTCAACGTGTCGATCAGCGCGGTTGCGCTCACGTTGTTGCTGTTCAACGCGTCGACGGCCGACGCGCCGACGGTCTGCACGCCGAGCGAGAGCGTCACGGTGTCGGGAGTTCCCATGATCTGGCCGGTACCCGCGACGACGATCGTGGGCCCGTGATACGTGCCTTCGGAGCCGACCAGCTCGGCCTTCTGGTGCGCCGCCGGCTTGGCCGCGGGCTTGCTGCTCGATGAACAGCCCGCCGCGGTCACAATCGCCAGGCCGATGATGGCCGCCGTGCCGAACTTGCCCAAATATCGAATGCGCATTGCGTCTCCCTTTGCCGGACCGTCGGTTGCTTCGACGCCGGGGCCGCCCCTCTGGTTCCCCGTTAGCGTGCCGATGTGCGCAGTCGGTACGTGGTGGCCAATGGCGTTCGGCTCTGGTGCCTCGAGTCGGGTCCGCCCGAGGGGCCACTCGTGCTCCTGATGCACGGCTTTCCCGAGATCGCGTACTCGTGGCGCAACCAGATGGAGCCGCTCGGTGCGGCCGGCTTCCACGTGATCGCGCCCGACATGCCGGGTTACGGCCGGTCCGACAAGCCCGACGTCACCTACGACTGCGAATGGATCAACGGGACGCTGATCGGTCTCGTCGACGCTCTGGGTCACGACCGGGTCGTGATCGCGGGCCACGACTGGGGTGGTCTCCTCGTCTGGATCATGGCGCGTCAATACCCGAGCGCATCGCGGGGGTGATCGGTGTGAACACGCCGGATCTGCCCCGCTCACCGATGCCGCCGGTGCAGTTGCTCCGGAGCCGCAGCGCCGATCGTCCGTACTACCTCGAACAGTTCCAAGACCGCGGTGTTGCCGAGTGGGTCTTCTCGTGGGGCGGTCACGCGCATGACACGTTCGTCGACGTGATGTTCGGTGGTCCTGCGACCTTCGTCGCCGATGCGTTCCCGCCGGAAGTGCTCGCCGTGTACAAACGCGCGTTCAGTTCCGAAGGGTCGCTCACGCCGCCGCTCGAGTACTACCGCAACATGGATCGCAACTGGGAGCTGACCGCGCCGATCGCCGACCGCACGATCGATGTGCCGTGCCTCATGATCTGCGCCGACGGTGACCGCGTGCTCAAACCGAAGATGGCCGACGGCATGGAAGCGCGCGTCCCCAACCTCGAGAAGATCGTGATCGAGAACTGCGGGCACTGGACGCAACAGGAACGCCCTGGTGAAACCACGGCGGCGATGCTCTCGTATCTACAACGGCTCGACTCGTGGTGAGGCCCGGCCGTTACGATCCCGGCTCGTGAGCGAAGATCCGATCGAGACGTTCGGCGCGCTGTTCGAGCGTGACGGCGATCGCTACGTCCCGACTCCGCTCACGCGGGGCCGTGGGATCCGCGCGATGCACGGTGGCGCGCCGAGCGCGTTGTTCGCGCATGTGTGCGAGACACTTGATCCCGGTCCGGCCAACTTCGTCGCACGGATCACGGTCGAGCTTCTCCGGCCCGTGCCGCTGACGCCGCTGACGATGCGGGCGCGCACGATGCGTCCCGGTCGGAAGGTGCAGTGGCTCGAAGCGTCACTCTTCGACGGAGACGAGCGTGAAGTCGCGCACGCGACGGTGTTGCGACTGCGAACCGCTGCGGTCGACACGAGCGGTTCGGTCGGCATCGTTGCCGACGCGCCGCCCGGGCTCGCGGAAGCGGGCGACCCGCCCCCGTTCTTCGGTTCCGGCGACATCGGCTTCTGGAGTGCGAACGACGTGCGCATCGCCCGCGGGAATTGGATGGAGCCCGGTCCGGGAGTCGCGTGGTTGCGATTGCGGTGCCCGGTCGTCGCGGGCGAGGAATTGTCGCCGTGCGCGCGAGTTGCGGCTGCGGCCGACTTCGGGAGTGGAGTCGGCAATCCGTTGCGCTACACGCACGCGTCGGGCATCAACGCCGACATCACGATCTCGTTGCACCGCCATCCGGTGGGCGAGTGGATCTGCCTCGAGTCGGGTGCGTGGGTGCAGCCGCACGGCGTCGGGCTGGCCGAAACTCGACTCCACGACGAGCAGGGCCCGATCGGTCAGGCCGCGCAAACGTTGTTGGTCGAGTCGATCGACGTGCGTCCCGGCCCGGGAGCAAGTCGCGCCGAGCCGGGTAAGGAGTCGCGTCAGTAGTCCCGATCAGTAGTCGTCGTCGTCATCGACCGGGTTGCGGTCGACGTCGGCCGCGAGCAACTCGAACTCTCCGTTGCGGAACGTGAGCATCGCGGGTCGGCCCGCGAGCGGCGGCCGGAGGTCGCCACGGCTCATGTCGACGCGGACTGAGATCGTTCGCCGTCCGGCCGCGGTGAGCATCGTCACGCGATCCGACGTGTTCCACTTGAACGCCGACGGCGGCAGCGTGAGCGATTGATACGTCGAGAACTTCTGTTGCTTACCGGCTCGGCGTTGCAGCGAGAGCTCGACCCGATCGGTGATGGGCTTGGTGAATCCGTCGGGGAGTTTGCCCTTGGTGAGCTCCTCCTTTACGAGCTCGCGCAACGGCGCGCCTTCGAACGCGTTCTCGCGGAGCGCCGCGGCGCGCGCGGCGTTGCTCACGCGGTTCACGCGCTCGAGCGTCGCCATGAGCATCTTGTGTTGCTCGGCGTCAGGGAGGAGTTCGACCTCGTCGACAGTTGCCATCGGGGCGGCATGGTATCGAGGGCATCGCCGCTACCGTTCCGGGAATGGCCCGGGAACCCTGGCAATTCGACGAATCCGCCCACGCCGGTCCCGAACATCTCGATGCGGAATACGTCGCCCGCTACGACCGCAAAGCGGGCACTGATCCATCGGAAGACGTACAGGCGCTCCGCGGACGCGGGTGTGAACGAAGGCAGTGTCGTGGTCGATCTCGGCGCGGGCACCGGAACCTTTGCCGTGGCGATGGCGCCCTGGTGTCGTGAAGTGGTCGCGGTCGACGTATCCGTTCCGATGCTCGATGCGATCCGGCGCCGGTGTCGAGAGCTCGGCGTCGAGAACGTGCGCGTCGTCGAGGCCGGCTTCCTTTCGTACCACCACGTAGGTGCACCGGTCGCGGCCGTGTATTCGCGTAACGCCTTGCACCACCTTCCCGATTTCTGGAAGGCGGTCGCGCTGGAACGGGTCGCAAACCTGCTCCCGCCGGGTGGCGTGTTGCGCGTTCGTGATCTCGTGTATTCGTTCGAACCGGCTGAGGCCGGCGCGGTCTTGGAACGTTGGTTCGCGGGTGCCACCGCGAACGGCGAAGTCGGCTGGACGCGAGCGGAGCTCGAGGAGCACGTCCGCACGGAGTACAGCCCGTACTCCTGGGCGCTGGAGTCGATACTCGAACACTGCGGCTTCGAGATCCGCGCCGCGGAGTACGCGCCGCCGCAGACCTACGCCGTGTACACCTGCGTCCTGCGCTGACCGCTATCGCGGACAGCTACTATCCGTGTTGTGAAGCTGTCGGACGGAGTGGAATGGGGCGTGCACGTGTGCACGTTGCTCGCGGTGCTGCCGCCGGATTCCGCGCTCCCCGCGGCTCGACTCGCCGAGTACCACGGCGTCCCGTCGGCGTATCTGGCGAAGCACCTCCAGTCGCTCGCGGGCGCAGGTGTGCTCGAAACGGTCAAGGGTCCACGCGGCGGCTACCGGCTCGCCCGTCCGGCGGCGGAGATCACGGTGCTCGACGTGGTCGAGGCGATCGACGGGGAGGAGCCCGCGTTCCGGTGCACGGAGATCCGGCGCCGAGGCCCGACTGCAATGCCCGCCCGTGAGTACAAGAACGTGTGCGGCATCCAACGCGCGTTCACCCGCGCCGACGAAGCGTGGCGCAAGGAACTGGGAGCCACGACGATCGCGAGCCTCGTGATCGGCGTGATGCAGGAAGCGCCGAAAGCCGCGGTGGAGAAGGGCGCCCGCTGGCTCGGTGAGGCACTTCACTAACGAACCTGCGTGACTTGGCCGCGCATAGCGCGGTGAACTCACGCCGGTTCGGGCCGGGCGGGCCTACTTGCCGGCGCGGGGGCGCTTTCCGTGGTTGGCCTTGTTGCGGCGGGCCTTCAACTTGCGCTTCTTGGTCTTCTTGCTCATCGATTCGGCCTCGCCGTCGGCATTTCGGTCATCGTGCGGAAGGGGGACAAGGTACCCGATCGGTAGCCTGCGCCCCGATGGAGAACCTCGGACTGGTCGGATTCACGGGGGCCGGCGCCAACCGCCTGTTCAGCGCCTTGACCGGGCTTCCGGCGCCCAGCGAGTACGAGGCCGCGGTCGGGATCTCCTCCGTTCCCGACGAGCGACTCACCCTCCTCGCCGAGATGTCGAAGTCGAAGAACGTGGTTGCCGCGGGCTTCGAGCTCGTCCACATCGCGCTGCCGTCGGGGCTCAAACCCGGTGAAGGACTCGGCGCGAAGGTGCTGGGCGCGGTGCGGAACTGCGACGCGATCCTCGTGGTGTTGCGGGCGTTCGACGAGAGCGGCGTCGAGTCGGACGCAGCCGGTGATCTCGATGCGCTCGAGCTCGAGTTCGTGATGGCGGATCTCGAGAGCGTCGAGCAGCGACTCAACCGCCAGCGCCGCGCCGCGAAGAGCGGCGACAAGGAGATCGCGGCCGAGGTCGGCGCGCTCGAACGCGCCCACGCCGCGCTGTCCGACGGCACCCCGCTGGCGCGCGCCACGCTCGAACCGGGTGATCTGGCCAAGCTCGCACCGGTCTTCTGCCTGACGACCAAGCCGACGCTCGTGGTGTTGAACACGGGCGAGACGGTCGACGACAAAGCCGCGGGCACGATCGCCAACTCGATCGCGGTACCGATCGACATCGAAGCCGAGATCGCCGCGTGTGCTCCCGAAGACCGCGCCGACATGCGCGAGATGTACGGCGTCACGGAGTCGGCGCTCGCCACCGTCGCGCAGGCGGCCTATCACCTGCTCGGCCGGCGGACGTTCCTCACGACCGGTGAAGACGAATCGCGCGCGTGGACGTTCCGAGCCGGTGCCAAAGCCCCCGAGTGTGCCGGCGTGATCCACAGCGATCTGCAGCGCGGGTTCATCCGGGCCGAGGTCATCGACTGGCGCGATCTGCTCGAGATCGGTTCGTGGTCGAAGGCGCGTGACGTCGGCAAGCTGCCGCGTCGAGGGCAAGGAATACGAAGTGCAAGACGGCGACGTGCTCGAGATCCGCTTCAACGTCTGACCATTTCGGAACACCATGCCCTGGCTCGTACGCGGTGACGACGTGTTGGCAGCGGCCGAGGTAGCCGTTACCCGCAAGGTGCGCCGGAAAGGACTCCTGGGTCGCGACCACATTGACGGCGTGCTCGTGCTCCGCCCGTGCCGGCAGGTGCACACGTTCGGGATGCAGTTCCCGATCGACGTCGCGTTCTGTGATCGCTACGGCTTCGTGCTGCACATTTCGGAGTTGAAACCGGGACGCGTTTCGCGCTTCGTGTTCCACTCGTACTTCGCGATCGAAGCATCCGAGGGTGCGTTCGACCGCTGGCAGATCCACCTCGGCGACGTCGTCGAAGTGAAGGGCTAGAACGCCTGACGGCGCGACGTTTGCCGCGGCCAATCGCCGGCGTTCGACAGGTCATGAACTCGCGACCTTGCATGAGAGACGCACTCTAGGAATTGTCCGACGGCACGCATCCTCGGCCGAAGTCACCGCGTTGCATCGCCGCGATCTGCGCGTCACCACACGACGCAAGCGACGGATCATCGGCGCGACTCGGGAGCTCGCCCTGCTCGGCTGCCCAATGGATGGTCGCGACGAACCGTTTGCCCGCCGAGGAGGTGCCGATGAACGTGGTCGAGATCCGGCGGCCGAAGTCGGTCGCCGTTCCCGGATCGGCACGACCGTTGGCGTCGCTCGACCCGAAGAAGCGCCCGCCTTCGCTGTCGGCGATCGTCAGCTGCGACGCGGGCGCCAGTCCGAACGCCGTTTGGTTCATCCGGTCGCCTCGGACAGTCATGCACACTCGGGCGGGATCTCGGATCTCACACATGGGCGTAGCTCGAACTTGGAGAGCGGCGGAGGTCGTGTCGTCGATCACGCCTCGCGTGGCGAGTGGGCGCCGAAGCCGAACGATGACGCGGTCGGCGCACTTGTTGGTGCCGCCGGTGTCCGTCGTCAGTTGCAAGTGAACCGTTTGCGATCCTTCACGAACCCGCACGGTCGGCTTGCCGTGGCAACTCGGCGCCGCGAAGGACAACGCTCGGTCGTCGGCACTGACCTCGACTCCGTGTTGACCACCGAACGCGATGGCGACCGGCTTGCGGTGAGACACGCAGCCGCCCACCACCAACACTGCGAACACAACCCAAGCCGCGCGCCTGAGCGTCATCCTCAGAGCAACTCGTAGTCAGCGGGGTCGGGGGCGCGGGTCTGCTCCCAGAACTCGAGCAAGGAGCCGGGCCAGTTCTGGGTGACGCGACCGGCCGCGTTCTTGTACCAGCTGTTCACCGTCGACGCGCCCCAGGCCATCTGCTCGTTGCCCTCTTCGATCGCGCGCGTTGTACGCGGCGTACGCGTCGACCTTGCAGTCGAGCGCGCGCTTGTGCTCGGTGAGCAGCAGATGCACGCACTCGACGATGTAGCCGACCGCGCACTCCGAGAAGAAGATGATGCTGCCGTTCGCCACGAGATTCGTGTTGGGTCCGTAGAGGCAGAAGAAGTTCGGGAAGCCGGGCACGGTGATGCCGAGGTGGGCGCGCGCGTCGCCGTCCCAGTGCTCGTGCAGATCGCGACCGTCGCGACCCGGTGACGCGCATCGGGGTGAGAAAGCGTGAGGCCTGGAAGCCGGTCGCGTAGACGATCACGTCGACCGGGTGGTGAGTACCGTCCGCCATGGTGATGCCGTCGGCATCGATCGAGTCGATCGCGTCGGTCACGAGCTGCACGTCGTCGCGCTTGAGCGTGCGCGCCCAGATCCGTTGTCGAGCAGCATCCGCTTCGCCAACGGCGGATAGGTCGGGATCACGTGCGGGCGCAGCTCGGGTGCGTCGGCGAACTCCGACTCGAGGTACATGCGTGAGCAACGCCGCGTAGCTCGTCGTTGCGCGCGCTCACGGATCCGTTGTCACGCGGCCAATCGGGATCGACGCGCGCCGCCGGCAGCGCGCCTTCGGCCAGGCGCCAGAACAGCCAGAGCCGGTACCACGGGCCGTAAGCGCGGCACCGTCGCGAACAGCTGCTTCATCGGCGCAGTCATGTCGTCGTGAGTACTGCGGCGTCGGGATGAACCAGTTGGGCGTGCGTTGGAACACGGTGAGGTCGGCGGCTTCATCGGCGACCCGGGGGATGAGTTGGAACCCGCTCGCACCGGTTCCGATCACCGCGACCCGCTTGCCCGCGAGATCGACCGAGTCGTCCCACTCCGCGGAGTGGAACGACGGACCCGCGAACGACTCACGGCCCGCGATCTTCGGGAGGTTCGGCCGGTTGAGCTGGCCGACCGCGCTCGACGAGTGCGTGGACCTCGACCGCAGCTTCGGTCCCGTCGGGATTGCGGACCGTCAGCTTCCAGTCGCCGCGTCGGCGTCGCTGATACTCCGCCGTGAGCACCTCGGTGCCGAAGCGGATGTGGTCGCGTGAGCCCGAAGTCGTCGGCGCAGTGCGCGGAAGTAGTCGAGCAGCACATCCTGCGGTGCTGAACTGCTGCGGCCAGTTGTCACGCTGCGCGAACGAGTAGCTGTAGAGGTGGTTGGGCACGTCGACCCGGCAGCCGGGATAGTGGTTCTCGAGCCAGGTGCCGCCGACGTCGTCGTTCTTCTCGAAGATCTCCACAGTGACGCCGGCCTGCTGCGAGCCGGTGCGCCGCCGAGAGCCCCGACATGCCCGCGCCGACGACCGCCACGCGGAACGGCCGGGCCGGATCGATCTGGTCCTTCTCCCAGTCAGGCGCGCGCAGGTCTTCGCCGGGCAGCGCGAGCTCCTCGACGAGCAAGGCGAAGTAGGAGTCGGAGAGTTGTTCGGCGAGCGCGAACTCCATGATCGAGCGCAGCGCGGTCCGGTCGGAGGTGGGTCTCGCCGTGATCCGGCCGTCCCGCAGCCCGCGCAGCGTTTCGGCCGCGAGGTCGCGTGCGGCTCGGCGCTGCTCGCGCGACATGCCCCCGCCCGGGTCTCGCAGCTGATCGGGTGCCGGGCGCAGGTCGTCCCGGAGCAGCGAGAGCTCGCCGGTGGCGTGCGCGACCGCGGCGAGGAGCGCGGGTGGAGAAGCGATCCGCACCATTGCCTCGATCGCCGCGTCATCGCTGGCCGGCGAGTAGGTCTTCGAGTGCGAGAGCCACGAGCCGGATTGTAAAGAGCGACTCCACGTCGGTGTCCGGACGGCACAATGGGAGACGTGAGCCGCTTCTACGTCACGACGCCCATCTATTACGTGAACGACGTGCCCCATATCGGGCACGCGTATACGACGGTCGCGGGCGACGTGCTCACCCGATGGCATCGGCTGCTCGGCGACGAGGTCTTCTACCTCACCGGCACCGACGAGCACGGCCTCAAGATCCAGCGGGCGGCCGAGGCCCAGGGTCTCGAACCTGCCGAGCTGGTGAAGTCGATCGCCGGCGTCTTCCGCGACGAGTGGGACGCGCTCGACATCGCCTACGACGACTTCATCCGGACCACCGAGCCCCGTCACCACGTGGCGGTGAAGGACTTTCTCCAGCGCATCTACGACGCGGGCGACATCGAGCTCGGTCTCTACGAAGGTCTCTACTGCGTCTCGTGCGAGCTGTACTACAGCGAAGACGAGCTCGTGAACGGCAATTGTCCGATCCACGACCGGCCGGTCGAGCACGTCACCGAGGAGAACTACTTCTTCAAGCTCTCCCGTTACGGCGACCGGCTGCTCGAGTACTACACCGAGCATCCCGAAGCGGTGCAGCCCGACTCGCGGCGCAACGAGGTACTCGGGCTCATTCGCGGCGGACTGCACGACTTCTCGATCAGCCGCACGTCGATCACCTGGGGCGTGCAACTCCCGTGGGACGAGAAGCACGTCGCGTACGTGTGGGCCGACGCGCTGTTCAACTACTGCACCGCCGTCGGCTACGGCACCGATCCCGAGCGCTTCGAGAAGTGGTGGCCGGTCGACTACCACCTGATCGGCAAAGACATCCTGCGCCAGCACGCGGTGTATTGGCCCGCGATGTTGATGTCGGCCGGATTGGCTCCGCCGAAGTGCGTGTTCGCCCACGGCTGGTTGCTCGTGAGCGGCGAGAAGATGTCGAAGACGAAGACCAACCAGATCGCGCCCGCTGATCTCGTTGCCGACTTCGGTGTCGACGGATTCCGCTACCACTTCATCGCCGACCAACGCTTCGGACCCGACGGTGACTTCTCGTACGAAGGCATGGTGCAGCGTACAACACCGATCTCGCCAACAACTTCGGCAACCTCGCGAACCGCGTGTTGAACATGGCCGTGAACTACTGCGGTGGTGTCGTGCCCGAAACGCGCGAGAACGGTCCGCTCGCCGATGTCGCGGCCACGACGTACGCGGCCATGACCGACGCGCTCGACCAGCTCGATTTCGCGACCGGATTCGGCGCGGTATGGGATCTCATCCGCGCGACCAACTCGTTCATCGAGGACCGCGCGCCGTGGGCGCTGAACAAAGCCGGCGACACCGAGGCGGTCGCGGGCGTGATCGGCGACTGTCTCGAGTCGTTGCGCATCGTCGCGTTGCTCGCGTCGCCGGTGATCCCGAACGCGGCGGCCGAGTTGTGGCGCCGCCTCGGACTGCCCGGTCGGCCCGAGGATCAGCGCGTTCCCGCCGCGGCGGCCTGGGGTCAGTTGCCCGCGGGCGCGAAGGTGGAGAAAGGTGAACCGCTGTTCCCGCGCAAGGACGTCGAGTGAGAGAGCGAGAACGTGACAGCGGATGCCCTTTTGACGACAGATCTGGCCTGGGTTGACGCGCATTGCCATCTGCAACTCGAGATCGGCGAGGCGCGGTTCTCGCCCGACGACGCCGACGCCCAGGTAACCCGGGCGCGCGCCGCCGGCGTCGAGTGGATGGTGTGTGTCGGCACCGGTCTCGAGACGTCGACGCAGGCCGTGGACCTCGCGTCGCGCTACGACGACGTGTACGCGACGGTCGGGTTGCACCCCCACGACGCCAAGGATCTCGAGTCGGAGTGGAGCGGGTTGGCCGCGCTCGCCGAGAGCCGAGCGCTGCGTTGCGATCGGCGAGGCCGGCTTCGATCTCCATTACGAGCACTCACCGCACGAGGAGCAGGAGACCGCGTTCCGGCGTCAGATCCAACTCGCCAAAGCCGTCGATCGTCCGCTGATGATCCACTCGCGCAACGCGTGGGACGACACGTTCCGCGTCCTCGACAGCGAAGGCGTTCCCGCGCGCACGATCTTCCATTGCTTCACCGGCGGTCCCGATGAAGCGCGCGCGGCGCTCGATCGCGACTGCTACCTGTCGTTCAGCGGGATCGTCTCGTTCAAGTCGGCCGAAGACGTGCGCGCCGCGGCCGCGATCGCGCGCGCCGATCGGGTCTTGGTCGAGACCGACAGCCCGTACCTCGCGCCGGTCCCGCACCGAGGCCGGCCCAACGAGCCCGCGTACGTGGCGATCGTGGGCGCCGCGCTCGCAGCCGCACGCGGCGCCGACGTCCGTGAGATCGCCGACCTGACGCGCGCGAACGCGGCGCGCGTGTTCGGCGTGGAGCGGTGACCCCGACCCAGATCCAGGCGCTGCTCAAGGAGCACGGCCTGCGCCCGAGCAAGGCGCTGGGTCAGAACTTTCTCGCCGACACCAACATGGCCGCGCACATCGTGCGCCTCGCGGGCGTGCAGCCCGGGGACCGGGTGATCGAGGTCGGTCCCGGTCTCGGCTCGCTCACGCTCGCGCTGTGCGACAGCCGGCGCGACCGTCCGCGCGGTGGAGCTCGACCACCGCATGGCCGACGTGCTCGCGACCGTCGTCGCGGGCAAGCCGGTGGAGATCGTGCAGGCCGACGCGCTCACCGTTGACTGGGCCCGAGCTGCTCGCCGACGGCGAACGCTGGATCATGGTCTCGAACCTTCCGTACAACGTGGCGACGCCGGTCATCATGCGCGCGCTCGAAGAGGCGCCGATGATCAGCCGGTTCCTCGTGATGGTGCAGCGCGAGGTCGGCGAACGACTCGCCGCGATTCCGGGCACGAAGGCCTACGGCGCGGTGTCGGTGAAAGTCGCGTACTACGCGCGCGCCGAGCTCGTCGGCGCGGTGCCTGCGAGCGTGTTCATCCCGAAGCCGAAAGTCGTCAGCGCGCTGGTGCGCCTGGAGCGCCGAACCGAACCCGCCATCGCGGTCGCGGATCCGGAGCGCATGTTCGAGCTCGTGCGCGTGGGATTCTCGACCCGGCGCAAGATGCTGCGCCGCGTGTTGAGCGCCGAGCTGGGTCCGGATGCGGAAGCGACGCTGCGCCGCGCCGGAATCGATCCCGCCGCGCGCGCCGAGACGCTCGAACTACCGGAGTGGTCGGCGTTGGCGCAGATCGTCGCGACCGGCGCGCCGCCGGAATGTCGGCTCCACGCGCACGCGAAGCTCACGCTCTCGTTGGAGGTCACCGGAACTCGTCCCGACGGCTACCACGAGCTCGACGCGCTCGTCGTCGCGGTGAGCGAACCCCATGACGAACTGGTGCTCCGGCCCACGCTCGCGCCCTCGTTGTTGGTGACCGGGCTGCAAGGCGCGGGCGTTCCCGGCGGCGACGACAACCTCGCGCTGCGCGCCGCGCTCGGGCTCGGGGCGAAGATCGACATCGAGCTGCACAAGGGGATCGCGATGGGAGCGGGACTCGGCGGCGGGTCGGCTGACGCGGCGGCGGTGCTCATCGGTGCACCGAAGTTGGCCGGGATCGAAGTGGATGCCGCCGATGTCGATCGCTTCGCGGCCGCGCTGGGAGCCGACGTCCCGTTCTGTCTCAGCGGCGGGGGAGCGATGCGGATGCGCGGGATCGGCGACGAGTTGGAGCCCACGCCGATTCCTTCGTTCGCAGTGGTGATCGCGACGCCACTCTTCGGCTGCGAGACCGCGGCCGTCTACCGCGCGTGGGACACGCTCGGCGGTCCGGTCGGCGAAACCGTCGAGATCGACGGTCTCCCACCGCTGCGCAACGATCTCGAGCGGGCCGCGCACGCCGTGGAACCGCGGCTCGCCGCGTTCAAGGTGTTGATCGAGCACGCGGCCGGTGCGCCCGCACTCCTGGCGGGCAGCGGATCGTCGTACGCACTGCTCTTCGCCACCGTGGAGGAGGCCGAGGAAGCGCGGGCGCGGATCAGCGAGGTCGTAGAAGGTCAGATAGTCGTCGGGCACACGATCGACGCTTGCGTGCGGATCGTCCCGTGACCGGGATTGGGACTACTTGCCCTGCTGGCGACGCGCCCAGCGCGTCTTCTTCAGAAGCTTCTTGTGCTTCTTCTTGCGCATGCGCTTGCGGCGCTTCTTGATCAGGGATCCCATGGCGGAGGGGCACGCTATCAGGAAGGCCGCGGGCGGTCTCAGTCGGGCGGTCTCAGTCGGAGGTCGTCTGGAGCTCGGGCCGGCAGCGCAGTTTTCGACCCCGCTCGACGATGAGATGCATGGTGGCGCCTCGGCTGCCCGCGAGGTCGAACGACGGATCGCTGTCGGCGTCGAGTCGCAACCGGTCGAGTTGGTCACGTAACGCGTTGCAATCGCTGTGCTTGATCGCGTCTCCGCGTGCCGCCGGAACTCGGCGGGCGAGATCGATCCGGATGCCGACGAAGACGAACGGGCCTGCGAGCAGTACTCCGGCGAGCATCAACATTCCCAGCAGGTCGAGTGCAGCTCGACGGGGATTGTCGGCCCGGTCGACGGTGTCCGGGCGACGACCGGTGCGCGTCACATCCGCCCGCTTAGGCGCTTCGCCGGACTGCCACTCCTGAGGGCGAACCGTACGAATCCGACCACGCAGGCTGTCGGCTGCAGTAACGCACTCAGTTTGAGGCGGCCGGACGATGGAAGGTGAGTTCGGTACCGCGTGGGTCATCTTGCGATGACTTGAGTTCCCAACCCTCAGCCGCCAATGCGTCGAGTACGGCCTTGTCCGCCACTTCACCGGGAGCCAACTTCACGACCTTGATGGATTCTGAATCCGACACGAGTGATGACACTACGCCGAGAACTCCTCAGCGTCGTCGTGGAACTCCACCGCCACGCGGTACGCCGTTGGGGTCGGCGGCGGATACCGGACTGTACGACGGCACCGAAGTAGCAAGCGTACGGTTGAGTCCGTGAACGAGATTCCGGGTCCAGGCTGGTATCTCGACCCGGCCGGTAGCGGGCAACCGCGATGGTGGGACGGTGCGAGGTGGGCCGTGACGCCCGACGCCAAGCGCCGCAATCCAGCGCTTCTGGTTGGCATCGTGGCCGTCGTAGTCGTAATCGGCGGGACGGTCGGTTTACTCATCGCGAGACAGACAACGAGCCACAAAGAGCAAACCTCCTCGGAGGCCGCACACGCGGCGCTTGTGCCACTGTCTCAGTTTCCTCCGGGGACAACGGAAGCCCCGGAAAGCAACGCCGTGACTGACAACAACACCGTGTCTTGTCCGGGTGGGTTAACCCCGCAGGTGCCAGTTGACACGAAGGAAACGGTTCGGCCCCCGTCTGGCCCAATACTTTTCGAGGAGCTCCAGATTGACACGAGCGCGGGTGGTGCGGCACTGGTCGCCGATATCCGCTCGCAACTCGAATGCGGCGCGGTGCAGGACACGACAAACAACATCGCCTGGACCGTGTCAACGCTGGGCGTTCCGTCCCTCGCCAGCAACGAGGCTGCCTACCAACTCAACGGCACGGTAGACGGCATCCAAACCATCACCGCCGACATAATCGCCGTACCGGTCAACCGCTACACCGCGCTCACGGTCGGGACCAGCTCGGCTAGTGGGTCGCCGGACATCAACGCAACGCTCCAATGGGCTCGACAGGCGCTCAAACGAGCGCATGCCCAACTCGACGGATAGTCCCCATCGAGACGACTGCGAAGAGTGCTCGCAGTCAGCGCAGGTGAACGTGACGCTGATGCCTGCAACCGTCGCTGTGACGGGTCCTTTGTGCGTCAGTCTCTTCACGCACACGGGCTCTCTGTCTGGCATCGTGGTCGGCTCCTTTCATTGTCGAGACAGCCGGGTTGTCTTGCGGTTCTGAGTGGCGCAGTCAGCGGTAACGTTTTGGGCGTGTCGCCAGACGAGCCCGAGTACCGAGAAGTGTTTGACCACGACGTGTTTGTGTTCTCCGAGGCGGAGCACATCGCTGTTGGTTTCGGACCCGACCGCCCGTGGTGGGAGAAGTGGCAAGAAGTCCTTGACCTCAAGGGCGACTTGGACCGTGCCTACGTGGGAGAGCTACGTGGACTGAGTGACGTTGGATACAGGCGTTTGGTCACGAGCTTCTGCGACGCCTGTTTTGAAATGCGGGACTGGCTCAAGTCGGACCCGAACGTCACGGTCTCGTTGGGAGTCATCGTCGACTACGTCAAGGAGTCACCCGCTTTGCAAGCGTGTGGGGACGTGTCAAACACTGACAAGCATCGGAAGCGAAGCGGAGACGGCGCTGCGCTGCGAGTCCAGGCCCGCCGCAGACGCTTGCGAAATTTCTGCATCCCAGGTAAGAGGTGAGCTAGCCGGGGGAGTTCGTCAACGGACAGATTTTCGAGTATCGCATCGGCTGGACACCCGTCCGTGAGTCGTGTTGCCAGAACACCCAACTCATCCGTTCCCGCGCCACGGAGCGCGGAACGAAGCCTTGGACGGGGCTACGCAGGGTCCATGGCGCGGGAGCACGTCCAGTGCGCCGAAGCACCCTCGTGGTGTGCCAAGCAATGAATTCTTCCATGACGGTCCTCCTACTACCTTGGACACCACCTTCGGGGGTGGTGTAACGGCAGCACAAGGGCCTTTGAAGCCCTGAGAGAAGGTTCGAAACCTTCCCCCCGAGCCACCCACCACCGGACCGTCCTTCCGAGAGTCGCAGCCGATGGAGCCGAATGTGCCGATAGGTAGCTCATGAGCCCGTACCGTCCGCTCGCCGCTGTCGTACTCGCCGCCGGCGAAGGTCAACGCCTTCGCTCCGGCACCCCGAAGGTGCTGCACGAGTTGTGCGGTCGTCCGATGGTGCTCCACGTGGTCGACGCGCTGGCCGAGCTGCGCGTGCTCGAACGGGTCGTGATCGTGGTCGGCCACGGCGGCGACCGGGTCAAGGAGACGCTCCAGGAGCAGCTCGTGACCGAGGTCCCGGTGGAGTTCGTGGAGCAGCGCGTGCAGCGCGGCACCGCCGATGCGGTGATGGTCGCGCTCTCGTCGAGCGCGTTCGACGATCTCGACGCCGAAGACGACATCCTCGTGCTGCCCGGCGACCAGCCGCTCCTGCGCGCCGAGACGATCGCATTGCTCGCGACCGAGCACCGCAACCAAGACGCGGCCGCGACGATCCTCACCGCGCACCTCGCGGATCCGACCGGTCTCGGGCGGATCATTCGCGACAAGGACGATCGGGTGGCCCGCATCGTCGAGCATGCCGATGCCGACATCGAGGAGCTCGAGGTCGACGAGATCAACACGTCGATCTACTGCTTCCGCCGCAATCTCCTGGCCCCGGCGCTGCGGCGCCTGAGTCCGGAGAACGCCCAGGGCGAGTACTACCTCACTGACGTCATCGAGGTGTTGCGGACCGCCGGCCACAAAGTGGTCGCCGTCACCGTGGACGATCCGGCCGAGGCACTCGGCGTGAACGACCGGCTGCAGCTCGCGAGTGCCGAGGCCGTGTTGCGGGGTCGCATCAACCGGCGCTGGATGCTGGAGGGCGTGACGATGGTCGATCCGTCCCGCACCTACATCGACGCCGGCGTGGCGATCGAGTCCGATGTGCGGTTGCTGCCCGGCACGATCCTCGAAGGGCGCACCACGATCTCGGCCGGCGCAGTGGTCGGACCCGACTGTCATCTTGTCGACACGGTCGTCGGCGAACGGTCGGTGGTCGAGAACACGGTGAGCCGAAGCGTCGAGATCGGCGACGACTGCCAGGTCGGGCCGTTCGCGTACCTGCGGCCGGGCACCCGCCTCGCCGCGGGCGCCAAGGTCGGAACGTTCGTCGAGGTGAAGAATTCCGACGTCGGTGAAGGCGCCAAGGTGCCGCACCTCTCCTACATCGGTGACGCCGACGTGGGATCCGGGGTGAACCTCGGGGCGAGCACGATCACCGCGAACTACGACGGGGTGAACAAACACCGCACCACGATCGGCGAGGGCGTGCACACGAGCATCCACACGTCGCTCGTCGCGCCGGTGGAGCTCGGCGACGGATCCGAGACCGGCGCGGGATCGGTTGTCACGCACGATGTGCCGCCCGGTCGCCTCGTCAAAGGCGTGCCGGCCCGAGATTCCAGAGCCGCCGGTCCGAAGACGCGCGAGGATGGGGCCAGCGACGCCGATCCCGCCGATCGTCCCGAACCAAACGGAGACTGATGGAGCTCGTCACCAAGAAGAATCTCATCCTGGTGGCCGGACGCGGTCACCCCGAGCTCTCCTCCGAGGTGGCGCAACACCTGCACATCCCGCTCGGTGATGTCGCGCTCTCGACGTTCGCGAACGGCGAGATCTACTGCCGGTACGGCGAGAACATTCGCGGCGCCGACGTATTCGTGTTCCAGTCGCACGCCGACTCGATCAACGACCGGCTGATGGAACAGATGATCATGATCGACGCGGCGAAGCGCGCGTCGGCGAAGCGCATCACCGCGGTGTCGCCCTTCTACGGATACTCGCGTCAAGACCGCAAGGCCGAAGGTCGCGAACCGATCACCGCCCGACTCGTTGCCGACATGTTCACCGCGGCCGGCGCCGACCGCGTCGTGACCGTCGATCTGCACACCGGCCAGATCCAAGGTTTCTTCGACTTCCCGGTCGATCACCTCACCGCGGTTCCGGTGCTCGTCGACTATCTGGCGCGCGAGTTGCCGGCCGGTCCGATCACCGTTGTCGCTCCTGACGCGGGTGGCGGCAAGCTCGCTCGTCGATTCGCCGACCGGCTCAACGCGGAGATCGCGTTCATCGACAAGCGCCGACCGAAGGGCACGCACAACGTCGCGGTCGCGACCGAGGTCGTCGGTGAGATCGAGGGTCGCACGTGCGTGATCGTCGACGACATCATCGACACCGCGAGCACGGTGGTCAGTGCGGCCGATCTGCTGCTCGACCGGGGTGCGAGTGAGGTACTGATCGCCGCTACGCACGGCCTGCTCTCGGGTCCCGCCGTCGACCGGTTGAAGAACTCCCGCGTGCGCGAGGTCGTGGTCACCAACACCGTGCCCGTGGCCGACGACAAGCGGTTCGACAGCCTCGTCGTGCTCTCGATCGCCCCGCTCCTCGCCAACGCGATCCGCGCCGTGTTCGAAGACCACTCGGTCAGCGAGCTCTTCGGCGGCGACAACGTCTAACCCACGGCCGCCAGACCCGCCCAATTCTCCATCAGAAGGAGGATCGCGGCGCGTGGTGCCGCGTTTAGCCATCAGAACGGCTCGGGGGCGAGCCTGTACCATCTGACGTTCCGCCGATTGCACGAGGACGTTTCGCGCCATGCCCGATGCCCTGCTCCCTGCCGAAGTTCGCCCCGAGAGGGGGAGTCGCCCCGCCGGCCGCCTGCGCCGTGAGGGTCGTCTGCCTGCAGTCGTGTACGGCCTCGGTAGCGACACGATCGCGGTCACGGTGTCGGCCAAGGCGCTGGGCAGCATCCTCACCTCCCGCACCGGTGCCAACACGCTGATCACGCTCCAGATCGACGGGAGCGACCACCTCGCACTCGCGCGCCAGGTCGTACGCGACCCGGTGAAGGGCACGCTCACCCACGTCGACTTCGTGCGGGTGCGTGCCGACCAGACGATCACCGCCGAGGTGCGCTTGTCGCTGCTCGGCACGCCCGAGGGCGTCGCGCAGGGCGGCATGCTCGAACAGCTCATGCACACCCTCACCGTCGAAGGACTTCCCGGTCAGTTGCCGACCGAGATCGAGCACGACGTGGCCACACTCGTGCTCGGCGATCAACTTCACGTCAGCGACGTGCAGCTGCCGGCGGGTGTCGTCATCGCCAACGATCCGGGCGAGCTCATCGCCATGATCTCGGTTCCCCGTGGACTCGCCGAGGGCGAGGGCGAGGTTGCCGCGGTCGAGGGCGAAGAGGGTGCCGAGCCGGCCGAAGGTGCCGAGGGCGCACCCGCGGCGTCCGAGGATTCCGGCTCGTCGGAGTAGGAGCTTCTCGTGTTGCGCCGCGGAACGCGTTCGTCGGCGCGCACGGGAACACCCGCCGACCTGCTCGTGGTCGGCCTCGGAAACCCCGGCGAGGAGTACACCAAGACGCGCCACAACGTCGGCGCGGAAGTGGTCGAGCTCCTCGCCAAGCGCCACGGCGGGAAGCTGCGCAAGAGCAAGGAGCTGCGCGCGACCGTCGACGAAGTGCGCGTGAACGGCAAGCGGATGGCGCTCGCGATCCCGACCACCTATATGAACGACTCCGGCCAGGCGGTTGCTCCGCTGGCGCGTCGGTTCGGCGTGGAGCCGGATCATCTCGTCGTCGTGCACGACGAGCTCGATCTCCCGGCCGCGGAGTTGCGCATCAAGCTCGGCGGCGGGCTCGCCGGGCACAACGGGCTGCGTTCGATCAAGCAGCACCTCCACGACGACGGGTTTGCGCGGGTGCGCATCGGGGTGGGGAAACCCCCGTCGAAGGAACGCGGCGCCAATCACGTGTTGTCGGGGTTCTCGAAGCGGGACCGCGAGCAGATCGGGGTGACGCTCGAAGAGGCGGCCGACGCAGTCGAGCTGATCCTCACCGACGGGGTCGACGCCGCGATGAACCGCTACAACGGCCGCTCGGTCACGGACTGAAGCGAGCAGGCGTTCAGTTAGTGTGAATGGAACGAACCCCGGGCGCGCGTGCGTCCCGGGTTATTGCGCGTTCACGTCTGATCGTTGACCTCGGATTGTTGGCCGAAATGCCTGATCTTCCTGCCCTCGGCGGGCTCACCACATTGCTCGGGTCCGACCCGATCGTCGCCGCGGCGACGGCGGGCGCGCGCGCCCGATCGCGGTTCCCGAACCGGCGCGCGCACTCTTCGCGGCCACGCTCGCGACCACTACCGCGCGCCGCCCGGTCGTGCTCGCAGTACCGACCGGGGTCGAAGCCGAACGGCTCGCCGCCGATCTGCGCGAGTACCTCGGGCCCGACCAAGTCGAGCTGTTCCCGGCCTGGGAGACGCTGCCGTTCGAGCGGGTCTCGCCCGCGATCGAGACCATGGGCCGGCGGCTGCGCGTCATCTGGCGGTTGCGGCACGGCCACGACGAGCCCTCGGTCTTGCCGGCCGTGGTCGTGGCTCCGGTGCGCGCGTTGGTGCAGCGGCTCGGTCCGCACGTCGAGGCGTTCGAGCCGATCGTCGTGCGGCCGGGTGACCAACTCGACCGGGATGGTCTGGTCGAGCAACTCGTCGCGATGGGGTACCGGCGCGAGTACCAGGTGGAGGCGCGCGGCGAGATCGCGGTGCGCGGCGCGATCGTCGACATCTACCCGTCTACTGCCGACCATCCCGTGCGCATCGATCTGTGGGGTGACGAGGTCGATCGCCTCTCGCAGTTCTCGGTCGCCGATCAGCGCTCGACCATCTCGGTCGACGAGGCGCGGTTCTTTCCCGTGCGCGAGCTGCTCGCCACCGACGAGGTGCGCGAGCGCGCCGCGGAATTGTTGCGGACCGAGCCGTGGGGTTCGGAGCAGTGGGAGCGGTTGGCCGAAGGCCAGACCTTCGACGGCATGGAGTCGTGGCTGCCGTGGCTCTCACCGACCGAGCACTTGTTGCCCGACTTGTTGCCCGCGAGCGCGATCGTCGCCTTGTTCGAGCCGAAGCGACTGCGCGACCGCGGCACAAGAGTTGCTCGACGAAGAAGCCGCGCTCGCGTCGGCGCTCTCGACCACGTGGGGTGCGAAGCTCGATCTCGAGACGTCGCCCCGGTTGTCGTTGCCGTTCGAACGGTTGCTCGCGCACACGAAGGCGCAAACGGTGCCGGTGTTGAGCAGTCCCGACAATCCGGATACTGCAGTGCTCGCCGCGACCGCGTTCGATCCGGTGGTCGGCGACACCGACGCGCTCGGGCGCCGGCTCACGAAGCTGCGCACCGACGGGTTCAAGGTATTCATCGCGGCCGAAGGGACGGGCTCGGCCGATCGCATCGAGCAGTTGATCTCGGAAGAGGGCGTGCAGGTCGATCGGGTCAGCGCGATCGACGCGTCGAGCGCGGTGTTGCAGGCGCCGGGTGTGCACGTCGTGATCGCGCCGCTCGATCGCGGCGTGGTGCTGCCGGGCATCCAACTCGCGATCGTCGCGGAAGCGGACCTGACCGGTCGCCGCCGGGTGCACCGCAAGCCGCGGGGCGCGCGCCGCGGTGTCGACTACTACGAAGGTCTGGCCAAGGGTGACTTCGTCGTGCATCGCGTGCACGGCGTCGGCCGTTACCTCGGCATGGAAGCGCGCGAGATGTTCGGCATCACGCGCGACCGGCTGGTCATCGAGTTCAAAGGCACCGACCGCGTCTACGTCGACTCCGAAGACATCGGCCTGATCCGTAAGTACACCGGCGGAGAGACACCGCGACTCTCGAAAATGGGCGGCGCGGACTGGGAAAAGACGCGCGCCGGAGTGCGCAGCGCGGTCAGGGACATCGCGGGTGAGCTCGTCGTTCTCTACCGGCGGCGCATGGCGACACCCGGCCACGCGTTCGCACCCGACACGCCGTTCCAACATCAGATCGAGGACGCGTTCCCCTACGAGGAAACGCCCGATCAGGCCAAGGCGATCGTCGAGACGAAGGCCGACATGGAACGACCCATTCCGATGGACCGGCTCGTGTGCGGCGACGTGGGCTACGGCAAGACCGAGGTCGCGCTGCGCGCGGCGGCGAAAGCGGTGTTCGACGGCAAGCAGGTCGCGATCCTCGTGCCCACCACGTTGCTCGCGAGTCAGCACGGTCAGACGTTCCGCGAACGCTTCGCGAACTACCCGGTGCGCGTCGAGGTGCTCTCGCGCTTCTTGTCGGCGAAGGAGCAGACCGAAGTCGTCAAGGGTGTGCAGGACGGCACAGTCGACATCGTCATCGGGACGCACCGGCTGCTCTCCGACGACATGCACTTCAAGGATCTCGGCCTCCTCGTCGTCGACGAGGAACAACGGTTCGGCGTGCAGCACAAGGAGCGCATCAAGGGGATGCGCACGAGCGTCGACATCCTCACGCTCACGGCTACGCCGATCCCGCGCACGCTCGAGATGTCGCTCACGGGCATCCGCGATCTGTCGCTCGTGAACACACCGCCCGAAGATCGCCAACCGATCCTCACGTATGTGAACGAGTACGACCCGCGCGCGGTGTCGGAGGCGATCCGGCGCGAGTTGCTGCGTGAAGGTCAAGTGCTGTTCGTGCACAACCGGGTGAAAGACATCGAGCACGTGGCCGCCGACGTGCGCGAGCTCGTTCCCGAAGCGCGGGTCACGGTCGCGCACGGTCAGATGGACGAGAACCGCCTCGAGCGCGTGGTGCAGGAGTTCTGGGAGCACGAACACGACGTGCTCGTGTGCACAACGATCGTGGAGAGCGGTCTCGACATGCCGACCGTGAACACACTCGTCGTCGACCGGGCCGATCGTCTCGGGCTCGCGCAGCTCTACCAGTTGCGCGGCCGCGTCGGTCGCCGCGGGCAACGCGCCTACGCCTACCTGTTGTATCCGAGCGATCACAAGCTCTCGGAAGAGGCGTACGAACGGCTGAAGACGATCGGTGAGTTCACCGAGCTCGGCTCCGGTTTCAAGATCGCGATGCGCGACCTCGAGATCCGCGGCGCGGGCAGCCTGCTCGGTGCCGAACAGTCAGGTCACATTGCCGCGGTCGGTTTCGACCTCTACGTGGAGATGGTCACCGAAGCGGTCGACGAACTCACCGAGACCGCGCGCGAAGTCACCGAAGACGTACAGATCGATCTGCCCGTGACCGCGCATCTTCCGCGCGAATACATCGCGCGCGACGACGTGCGCATGGAGGCGTACCGACGGCTGGCCGCGGTCACGACTCCCGAAGACGTCGAAGATGTTCGGGCCGAATGGAACGACCGCTACGGCCCACCGCCCGCGCCGGCCGCGGTGCTTCTCGACGTCGCCCGCCTGCGCGCGGAGTGTTTGCGGCTCGGCATCCGTGCAGTTTCCGTGCAGAAGGGCCGCGCCCGATTCGAAGGTTGGGAGCTGAGAAAATCACAGGAAGTGCGCTTGCAGCGGCTGTCACCGCGCGCCCAAGTCGTCGGCGACGTCGTAATCGTGCCGGTTTCCGCGACCGCCGATGTCTCGCTTCCCGAGGCTCTGCTCAAATTGCTGGAAGCGATCGTTCCCGCGGAAGCCGCCCCGATACGATCCACCGGATGAAACGCCCCTTTGCGCTCTTGATCGCGCTCGTCGTCGTCGCACTCGTTGGAACCGGATGCGGGAGCAACGGCACGTCGAGCACGCTCGACGATGCCGCCACGATGACCTACACGACCAAGGGTCAGGCGCACACGTTGCACGTCAGCCGCGCCCGACTTCTGAGCGAAGTGCGCGGCATCGTGAACAACGCTCCGTTCCTGAAGGCGCTCAAGACCCTCAACCCGCCGATCAACGCGACCAAGGATCTTTCGGCCGATTCGAAGCTCACCGCGATTTGGCTGACCCAGCTCATTCAGCAGGCGACGATCGACGAGTTGTACAAGACGCGCCATGCCCACGTGACCGCCGCGATCGAGAAGAAGGCCGCTACCGACGCCGCTTCCATCTTCCCCGGTGCCGATATCTTCCCGGCGTTCCCCAAGTCGTTCCGCGACACGATGACCGAGCGCACCGCGCGGTCGGAGGCGCTGCTCGCGACCTACGTCGACACGTCGGATGCGGCGGGGCAGGCGTACTTCCAGTCGCACGCGGCGCAGTTCGGTTGCGCCTCGGGCAAGGACGTCGCGCACATCCTCGTGAAGACTCCCGAGGAGGCCCAGGCGATCGAGACGCAGCTCGCGGCCGGCGCGTCGTTCGCGACGCTCGCGAAGGCGAAGTCGACCGACACCGGGAGCGCGCCGGCGGGCGGCACGCTCGGCTGCCTCACGGCCGGCGAGTTCGTTGCCCCGTTCCAGAAGGCAGCCGAGGCGGCGACGGTCGGGGTGCCGACCGCGCCGGTGCACTCGTCGTTCGGCTACCACGTCATCCTCGTCACCAAGGCGGCCGCGGCCACCTACGCCGATGTGAAGGCACAGGTCACCCAAGCGCTCCAGCAAGCGGGTTCGAAGAACTTCAGCGATGCGGTGAACGGGCTCTTCAAGCAATACAAGGTGCACGTCGATCCCCGCTTCGGGACTTGGGGCCACACCACCGACGCGCAGGGCCAGGTCAGCTACGAAGTGACCGAGAACACGCCGCCGAACCCGGCGACGTCGCGTGACGGCTCGACGACAACGGCGACCACCCTCCCGGCCGCGGCGACCGGAACTCCGTAAGTCGTGCGCAAGCCGCGTGTCGTCGTGGTCGGGCTCGGGCCGGCGGGTGCCGACCTGCTGCTCCCGGCCGCACGCGCCGCGCTCGAGCGGGTGCCGGTGCGCTTCGTTCGCACCGCGCGCCATCCCGCGGTCGTCGATCTTGCGCGTGAGGGCATCGAGCTGGAGCCGCTCGACCTGCTCTACGACAGCGCCGATGACTTCGACGCGGTCTACGCCGCGATCGCGGATCGCGTGGTCGAGACGGCCCGCGAACGCGGTGAGATCGTCTACGCGGTTCCGGGCAGCCCGACGGTCGCGGAACGCAGCGTCGAGCTCGTGCGCGCCGCCGGACTCGACATCGAGCTGATTCCGGGTATCTCGTTCGTCGACCTCGCATGGTGGCGACTCGACATCGACCCGATGCACGGTGCGCGCGTCGTCGACGCGCGCTCCTTTGCGATCGACGCGGCCGGGGCCAGCGGTCCGATGCTCCTCGCGCAGTGCGACTCGCGTCAGGTGTGCTCCGACGTGAAGCTCGCGTTGCTCGAGACGCTCGCTCCCGATCATGAGATCACGGTGCTCCAACGCCTCGGTCTGCCCGACGAGAGTGTGTTCACTGTTGCGCTCGAGGATCTCGACCGCGAGGTCGAACCCGATCACCTCACGTCATTGTTCGTCGACACCGGATCGGTTGCCGTCGGTCCGGAGTTGGCGCGACTGCTCGCGCTCACCGAACGACTGCGCGGTCCCGGTGGGTGCCCGTGGGACGCGAAGCAGACGCATCATTCGCTCCGCCGGCACGTGCTCGAAGAAGCGTACGAAGTGGTCGAGGCGATCGAGCTGCTCCCGCCCGACGCGCCCGGCGGCGACATTCCCATCGGCGCGTACGACGCACTCGAAGACGAGCTCGGCGACCTCCTCTTCCAAGTGATGATCCAGTCGGTGCTCGCGGCCGAAGCGGGCGCATTCACCGTTGCCGACGTTGCCCGCGCCGTGCACGCGAAGCTCGTTCGCCGGCACCCGCACGTGTTCGGTGACGTGCAGGTGAACGACGCGAGCGAGGTCGTCACCAACTGGGAACAGATCAAGAAGACCGAGAAGGACGACCAGTCGCTCGTGGCCGGCGTGACCGCGGGCCTGCCGTCGTTGATCGCGGCGCAGAAGTTGTTCCGCAAGGGATCGTCGATCGGACTCGAGCCGGAGCTCGATCTCGAGCGCGCGGTGCGCGGGCTCATCGACGCCGACGCGGCGGATGCCGCTGATGTCGAAGCGGCGTTGGGCGCGGTACTCGCCGCGACCGCCGCGTTCGGACGCGATCATGACATCGACGCGGAGTCGGCCTTGGCCAGCTGGGCTCGTCGGTACAAGGATCGCTTCCGGAGGATGGAGCAGCTCGCCGCGGATGCGAACGTCGATCTTGCCGGCGCGCCGCCGGAGCGCGTGCGTGACCTATGGGAGAGCGCGGGCCCGAGCGCGCAGTAGGTTCACCGACGGAGGTCTTCCATGGCTGTCGGTATCGCAATCGTCATCATCGTCATCGTTCTGTTCATCGTGCTCCTTCAGGGTCTCCGGATCGTGCAGGAGTACGAACGGGGCGTGATCTTTCGCCTCGGCCGTTGTGTCGGCGCGAAGGGGCCCGGCCTCTTCTACATCATCCCGTTTCTCGACAAGATGCGGAAGGTGAACCTGCAGACGCAAGCGGTTCCGGTCGCGTCGCAACAGGTGATCACCAAGGACAACGTGACGGTCGCGGTCGACGCGGTCGCATATTTCCGTGTCGTCGACCCGGTCGCGTCGGTGATCAAGATCCAGAACTGGTTCAACGCCGCGCAACTCGTCGCGCAAACGTCACTGCGTTCGATCATCGGTCGCCACGAGCTCGACCAGTTGCTCGGCGAACGAGATCGCATCAACAGCGAGCTCAAGACCGCACTCGACGAGCAGACCGAGGCGTGGGGCGTGCAGGTCGATCTCGTGGAGGTCAGAGACGTCGGGCTTCCCGAGCAGATGCAGCGCGCGATGGCGCGTCAAGCCGAGGCGGAACGAGAACGGCGGGCCAAGATCATCGCGGCGGAGGGTGAAGCGCAAGCCGCCGAGCGGCTCGGTCAGGCGGCCGACACGATGAGCGCGAATCCGGGTGCGATGCAGCTGCGTACGCTGCAGACGATGGCCGAGATCGCGACCGAGCGGAACTCCACGATCATCTTTCCGATCCCGGTCGAGGTCATCAGCATCTTCCGGGGCCTGGCCGAACGATTCGGCCCGACCGGTTCGTGATGATGCGGTTGTGGTCGGACGAGATCGAGGCCATGCGCGCCGAGGCGCGCGAGGTGGTCGCGGGCGGCAGCCAGTTCATGGCGGTCGACGCGTCGGCTTCAGCCGGGTTGTCACGCGACGAGCAGGTGGCCCTCGCTCGCGCCGGGATCGACGCCAACACGTATCCCGTACCCGAAGCCGAGGAACGCACGATCGGCGGTGTGGCCTGCCGGGTGCATCGGCCCGCGGGTGACGCGCGCGCGGTCTATCTCCACTTCCACGGCGGCGGGATGATCTCGGGTTCGGCGTCGTTGATGGACATCCCCAACCAGATGCTCGCGGGTGAGCACAACGTCGCGATCGTGTCGGTGGAATACCGCAAGGCGCCGGAGTTCCCCTGGCCCGCCGGACCCGACGATGGTGCGGCGGTGGCGCGGGCGTTGCTCGACGGCGTGGCCGCGGAGCTCGGATCGGAACGGTTGCTCATCGGCGGCGAGTCGGCCGGCGGTTATATGGCCGCCGCGGTCGCGCTCCGCGTGCGGGAGATGGGTGCGATCGATCGGGTCGACGGATTGAACCTCACCTATGGGGTGCACGACTGGGGCGGGAATCCGAGTCAGCACGGCGTGCGCGTGACCGAGGGACCCGACGTGCTCTCGCCCGCGTTCATGGAGCTTGCGCGGCGAATGCTTCGTCCCCGGCATGACCTCCGACGAGCGCCGGGCCCCCGAAGTCTCACCGTGCTTCGCCGACCTGCGCGGCATGCCGCCATGCTTCGTGGCGGCGGGTACGTCCGACCATCTCTTCGACGATTCCCTCACGTTCGCCACCCGCGCGGCCGCGGCCGGCGTCGATGTCGACTTCTTCGTGCTGCCCGAGATGCCGCACACGTTCCAGGTGTACGACTGCGGGATCACACGAGCGTGGGGCCAAGCGCCAGTCGGAGTGGTTCGCCGCCCGCCTCGCCTGATCGGACGGTTTTCGCCGAGAATCGGGCCCAAGATGCCATCAGAAGTAGGAACGCGGTCTGACAGACCGCGTTTCGCCATCAAATCGGGCGGCCGGCGCCGGCAGCGCCGAACGCACGTTCGCCCCCATTGCCCCGGTTTGACCCGCTACATTCGCAACACTCACCACAGGAGTGCATGTGAGCATCATTGATGACGTGGCCGGCCGGGAGATCTTGGACTCCCGCGGCAACCCGACCGTCGAGGTCGAGGTCGAGCTCATGACCGGCGCCCGGGGCCGGGCCGCGGTCCCGAGCGGCGCCAGCACCGGCGCGCACGAGGCCGTCGAGCTCCGGGACGGCGAGCTCCGGTACGGCGGCAAGGGCGTGCAGGACGCGGTCGCCCACGTGAACGGCGAGATCCGCGACGCCGTGGTCGGGCTCGACGCCGCCGAACAGCGCGTGCTCGACGCGGCGCTCTGCGCGCTCGACGGCACCGACGCCAAGGGCCGCCTCGGCGCGAACGCCATCCTCGGCGTGTCGCTCGCCGCGGCCAAAGCCGTCGCCGACGAGTGCGGCATGCCGCTCTATCGCTACATCGGCGGCACCAACGCGCACGTGCTGCCGGTCCCCATGATGAACGTGCTGAACGGCGGCGTGCACGCCGACAACAACGTCGATATCCAGGAGTTCATGGTCGTGCCCGTCGGCGCGGTGAGCTTCACGGAAGCGCTGCGGTGGAGCGCGGAGACGTACCACGCGCTCAAAGGTCTGCTGAACGAGCGCGGGCTCTCGACCGGTGTCGGCGACGAAGGCGGCTTCGCTCCCAACCTCCCGTCGAGCGAAGACGCGCTCAAACTGCTCGTCGAAGCGATCGCGCTCGCCGGCTACGAGCCCGGTATTGAGATCGCGCTGGCGATCGACGCCGCGGCCACGGAGTTCTACCGCGACGGCGCGTACCAACTCACCGGCGAAGGGCGCACGCTCACCTCGGACGACATGGTCGGCTACCTCGCGACGCTGTGCGATCGCTACCCGATCATCTCGATCGAAGACGGCATGGCCGAAGACGACTGGGAAGGGTGGGCCGCGCTCACCAAGCAGCTCGGTGCGCGCGTGCAGATCGTCGGCGACGACGTGTTCGTGACCAATTCCGAGCGTTTGGGCCGGGGGATCGACACCGGCGTCGCCAACTCGATTCTCGTGAAGGTCAACCAGATCGGGACGCTCACCGAGACGCTCGACACGGTCTCCCTGGCGATGTCGAACGGTTACACCGCGGTGATGTCGCACCGCAGTGGTGAGACGGAAGACGCGACCATCGCCGACCTCGCGGTCGCGACGAATTGTGGCCAGATCAAAGCCGGCGCGCCCGCACGCAGCGATCGCGTCGCCAAGTACAACCAGCTCCTAAGGATCGAAGAGGATCTCGGCGAAGGTGCCGCGTATCCGGGCGGACGCGCGTTTGCGGGTGTGACATGAGCGACGAAACGACCGACGAACCATCTCGACGATCGACGAGAGCCACGCGATCGACGAGAGCGACGCGATCGGACGGAAGTTGACCCGATCGAAAGGGCTGAAGCGAGCGAACGCGTCGACGTGGAGTCGCGCGCGCAGGCGGCGCGGCGTATCGCGTGGGCGCCACGAACCCGGATCGCGGTCGTGTCGCTCGCGTTGGTCGCGATGATGTTCCTGTTCGTGTTCCCGACCCGTTCCTACCTGGCGCAGAAACGCCAAGTCGGCCAGGCCGCGCACGCCGTCGACGTGTTGCAGGCTCAGAACGCGGTCTTGGCACGCCAGGCCAGCCGGCTCAAGACGCGGAGCGAGATCGAACGCCTGGCGCGCGAGCAGTTCAACATGGTCATGCCCGGCGAGCAGGCCTACGACGTGGTCGAGGCGCCCGGCAGCGACAGCGACACCACGACCACGACGACTCCCTGATTCGTCTCCTTTCGTAGACTCGGCGCCGTGCCGGTCACCGAATCCGACGTTGCTGCGCTCACGGTGCTCCTGGGCCGCGCGCCGCGCGGCACCTTCGAGATCGTGGTCCGCGCGCCGGGCGGCGAACCGGTCGTGATCCGGAACTCGCCGCTGCTCGATGACGGCACCCCGATGCCGACCCGGTTCTGGCTCGTCGACCCGGCGCTCGGAACGCGCGTCGCGCGCGTCGAGTCGGCGGGCGGCGTGCGCGCGGCCGAGGCCGCGGTCGACGCCGACGAGTTGCAAGCCGCGCACGATCGCTACGCGGCCGAACGCGACGCCGCGCTACCGGTCGGCCACGAGGGTCCGCGTCCGCACGGCGGGGTCGGTGGTACTCGACGCGGCGTGAAGTGTCTCCACGCGCACTACGCGTTCCATCTCGCGGGCGGCGACGATCCGGTGGGTCGGTGGGTTGCGGCCGCGCTCGCGGAAGAAGACGCCTCGTGACGCGCGTTGCCGCGGTCGACATCGGCACGAACTCGACCCGTCTGCTCGTGGCCGACGTGAGTGGTCCGGGCCGCGACGCGCAGCTGACGACCATCGATCGCCGAACGCGGATCACGCGGCTGGGTCAGGGCGTGAACCAGTCGCGCCGGCTCGATCCCGAAGCGATCGCGCGCACGCTCAAGGTGTTGACCGAGTACCAAGCCGTGATCGCGGCCAACGACGTCACGCGCGTACGCATGACCGCAACCAGTGCTTCGCGAGACGCGACGAACCGCGACGAGTTCTTCGATCCGGTCGAGCAGCTGATGGGTCAGCGGCCCGAGCTCTTGAGCGGCGAAGAGGAAGCGAGCGCCGAGTTCATCGGTGCGACCGCGGGGTTGACCGAGCCCGAGCCGTATCTCGTCGTCGACGTGGGCGGTGGCTCCACCGAGTTCATCGCGGGGGTCGCCGAGCCCGCGGAGTTGATGTCGATCGATGTCGGTTGCGTGCGGCTCACCGAGCAGTTCCTGCACTCCGATCCGCCGTCGCCCGAAGAGTTGAGCGTCGCAGTGTCGGTCGTGCGCGATCACCTCACCGACGTCGACCGGGCGGTCACCGGCGCCGCGCACGCGAAGACGCTCATCGGGACGGCCGGGACCGCGTGGACGATGGGCGCGATCGAGCTCGGCGTCGACGCGTCGGAGAGCGAGCGCATTCACCACTTCCGGCTGTCACGGGTTGCGGCGGAGGAGATCTTCCGCACGCTCGCGACCGAGCCGATCTCGCGGCGCAAGCACAATCCCGGTCTCGAACCGGGCCGGGTCGACGTGATCGTCGGCGGCGTGATCGTGATCGTCTCCGTCATGCGGCACTGGGGTTTCGACGAGATGCTCATCTCCGAGGCCGACATCCTCGACGGCCTCGCCCGCTCGATCGCGTAGCTTCCCCTTCATGAGCCACGCGGAACGATTGCTGCTCGGGCCCGGCCCGTCGAACCCGTATCCCGAGGTGATGGAGGCGTTCCAGCGTCCCGTCCTCGGGCACTTGGATCCTGATTTCCTGGTCGTGCTCGACGAGATCGGCGACCGGCTGCGCGCGGTCTTCCAAACTGCGAATACGTTGACGTTGCCGATGAGCGGCACCGGTTCGGCCGGGATGGAGACGTGCTTCGTCAACCTGATCGAGCCGGGTGACACCGCGATCATCGGCGTGAACGGCGTGTTCGGCGAGCGCATGTGCGAGGTGGCGCGCCGGTGCGGTGCCGAAGTGGTGCGCGTCGACGAACCGTGGGGCCGCGCCATTGATCCGCAACGGTTGCTCGAGGCCCAACGTGCCAACCCCGGCGCGCGGGTGCTGGCGGTCGTGCACGCGGAGACGTCGACCGGCGTCGAGAACGACGTCGCGCCACTCGCCGCGATCGCCGACACCGACACGCTCCTGATCGTCGACATGGTGACGTCGCTCGGCGGTATCCCCGTGACCGTCGACGAGTGGCGGATCGACGCCGCGTATTCGGGCACGCAGAAGTGCCTCGGCGTTCCGCCCGGCCTCTCACCGGTCACGTTCTCGGATCGTGCGGTCGCGCGTGTCCGCAGCCGAGAGCAGCCGCCGCAGTCGTGGTATCTCGACCTCGGTCTGATCGCCGACTACGTCGGCAGCGCGCGCCGGTACCACCACACCGCGCCGATCTCGATGCTCTACGCGCTCCACGCCGGTCTCGGCGTGCGTGCTCGACGAAGGACTCGAAGCCTCGTGGTCGCGGCACACGCAGGTCGGCGCGCACTTGCAGCAAGCCTTGCCCGAGCTCGGCTTCCGGCTGTTCGCGCAGGAGCGCCGGCTCCCGCAGCTCACGTCGGTCTGGCTCCCCGAAGGAGTCGACGACGCCAAGATCCGCGGCGAGCTGCTCCACCGTTACGACATCGAAGTCGGCGGCGGACTCGGCGAGCTCGCGGGCAAGGGCTGGCGCATCGGCCTCATGGGCCACGGCGCCCGCGAACAATCAGTAACCACCCTCCTCGGCGCCCTGCAGGAGCTCCTCTAGAGCGAACCGGCGTGACTTCGCCGCGCTATGCGCGGCCAACTCACGCAGGTTCGGGGGTTGTGGGTTCGATGAAGAGGTTGTCTGCGGTAGAAGCGGAGCTCTTCGATCGACTCGCGGATGTCGTCGAGGGCGCGGTGGTGTTCCGACTTGTTGGGGCGCTGCTTGTAGACGGCGGGGTACCAGCGGCGGCAGAGCTCTTTGATCGACGAAACGTCGATGCTGCGGTAGTGCAGGTAGTCGTCGAGCTCGCGCATGTACGCGGCGAGGAAGCGGCGGTCGGTGCCGATGCTGTTGCCGCAGAGCGGCGCCGAGGATGCGGTCGGCACGTGCGTACGCACGTACTCGAGCGTCGCCTTTTGGGCGTCGGCGACGCTGATCTCCGACTCCTCGATCTTGGGGAGCAGTCCCGACTTGGTGTGCATCTCGCGCACGAAGTCGCCCATCTGCTTCAGCGATTCCGGCTCGGCGTGGATGATGAGCTCGATGCCGTCGTCGAGCGCGTTGAGGTCGGCGTCGGTCACGATGCACGCGATCTCGACGATGACATCACGCTCGACTTCGAGGCCCGTCATCTCGAGGTCGATCCATACCAGCGGGTCATCGGTGCTTCGTTTCGGCCACGCTTCGCACGCTACCGGCTCGCGCGGCACGGGTAGATTCCCCGCCGATGCCCGCTCCCGCCGTCGTTTGGCGCCCCGACGCCGATCTGCTGGAGCACAGCAACGTCGCGCGCTTCATGGCGGCCGAGGGCATCGCAACGTTTCCCGACCTGGTCGCGCGCTCGATCGACGAGCCGGAATGGTTCTGGGACGCGGTCGTTCGCTTTCTCGACATCCGCTTCTCCGAGCCCTACGACCAGGTGCTCGACGTGAGCGACGGCATCCCGTGGGCCAAGTGGTTCACCGGTGGCCGCTGCAACATCGCGGTCACCTGTCTCGATCGCCACGCCGACGATCCCGAGATCCGCGACCGCGCCGCGATCGTCTGGGAAGGCGAAGAGGGCGACGTCCGCACACTCACGTGGTCCGAGCTGCGCACCCTGACCGATCGCATGGCCGCGGGGTTCGCGGCGCGCGGCGTGAAGTGCGGGCGACGCGGTCGGGCTCGTTCCTTCCGATGGTGCCGGAGACGGTGGCCGCGTTGTTCGCGGTCGCCAAGCTCGGCGCGATGTTTCTCCCGATCTTCTCCGGTTACGGCGCCGACGCGGTCGCGGTCCGCCTCGAGGATGCGAGTGCGGTCGCGCTCATCACCGCCGACGGGTTCACGCGGCGCGGCAAGACCGTCGCCGATGAAGGAGACCGCCGACGCCGCGGTCGCGCAGGTCGCGACCGTCCACACCGTCGTCGTCGTGCCCCGGCTCGGACGCACCGATCTGCCGATGACGCCGGGTCGCGATCTCACGCTCGACCGAGCTCACCCGCGATCAGCCTGATCGCTTCGACGCGCGTGGAGGTCGAGAGCGAGCACCCGCTGTTCGTCGCGTACACGAGCGGCACGACCGGCAAGCCGAAGGGCGCGGTCCACGTGCACGGCGGCTTCCTCGTGAAGATCGCGGAGGAAGTCGCGTTCCAAACCGATCTGCGCGGCGGGCGAGCGTCTGTTCTGGCTCACCGACATCGGCTGGATCATGGGCCCGTGGGAGATCATCGGCACGCTCGCCAACGCGGGCACGCTGGTGCTCTACGACGGCGCGCCCGACTATCCCGATGCCGGCTCGCCTATGGGCGTTCGTCGAACGCCACCGCGTCAACGTGCTCGGCGTGTCGCCCACGCTCATCCGCGCGCTGATGGCCCACGGCGACGCGCCGGTGAACGCGCACGACCGCTCGTCGCTGCGCGTGCTCGCCAGCACCGGCGAACCGTGGAACGACGCGTCCGTGGCATTGGTACTTCGATGTGGTCGGCGAGGGTCGGTGCCCGGTCATCAACATCTCCGGCGGCACCGAAGTGGGCGCGTGCTTCTTGTCGCCCCACGTCGTCGCGCCGCTCTCGGCGTGCTCGCTGGGCGGACCCGCGCTCGGCATGGCGGTCGACGTGTTCGACGAGAGCGGCCATCCGGTGCGCGGCGAGGTCGGCGAGTTGGTTTGCACCAAGCCGTGGCCGGGGATGACTCGCGGCCTGTACAAGGATCCGGAGCGCTACCTCGACACCTACTGGTCGCGCTGGCCGAACGTGTGGTGGCACGGCGACTTTGCGAGTGTGTCCGACGACGGTCAGTGGTTCCTCCACGGCCGTTCCGACGACACGATCAAGCTCGCGGGCAAGCGGCTCGGGCCGGCGGAGGTCGAGACGATCGTGGTCGCGCACCCGTCGGTGATGGAGGCCGCCGCGATCGGCATACCCGACGCGTTGAAGGGCGAGGCGCTCTGGGTCTTCGCCGTGGTCGGCCCCGGATCGACCGCCGACGACGCGCTGCGCGCCGAGCATCTCGAAGCGCGTCGTCGACGCGCTCGGCCCGTCGTTCAAGCCCGCGGCAGATCCGGTTCACGACCGCGCTGCCGAAGACGCGCAGTGCGAAAGTGCTGCGGCGCGCGATCCGCGCCGTCGTCACGGGCGACGCGCCCGGCGACCTGTCCGGACTCGAGGATCCCGCGACCCTCGACGCGATCGCGGAGAGCGTGGCATGACCGAGCTCGTCGGATCACGCGTGTTGCTGCGCCCGCTGCGGCCCGAAGACTGGGAGGCGTGGCGCGAGGTGAGAGTCCGCGTGCCGCGACTGGCTCGAACGCGTGGGAGCCGATCCCCGAGCCCGGCAGCGCCGATCCCGCGCTCGACTACGAGGCGTTCCGCGCCCGGTGCGCGGCGTGGGAACGGCAACGTCACTTCGACGCGGCGTACGGCTTCGGCCTGTTCCTCGCCGACGGCCGCTTCGCGGGCGAAGTCAGCCTCGGCAGCGTGCAACGCGGCCCGTTCCAGATGGGGTACATCGGCTACTGGATCGACGAAGCGTGCGGCGGCAACGAGTACATGCCCGAAGGCGTCGTGCTGCTGATCCGGTACGCATTCGAGACGTTGCGCATGCACCGGCTCGAAGCGGCGATCGTGCCGCGCAACGCGCCGAGCCGCCGGGTCGCGGAGAAGCTCGGACTGCGCGACGAGGGAACGGCGCAACGGTTCCTGCAGATCCAGGGGGTCTACGAGGACCACATCCGCTACGCGATCACGCTCGAAGAATGGCGCGAGCGCGCAGCCGAGTTGGTCGCGCGGTTCGTCGTCGCGCTGACGCCGAGCCTGGGACGAGTCTCGTCGTCGGGCTCGGACCGCGCTTTGCGGTACAGGCTGTCGAGCACCTGGCGCATCTCGGGATCGAGCTGCGAAGGCTCGAACATCGTCGTGTGCTGAATCGCGTCGGCACGCGCTCGAGGCGCGCTTTCGAGAGGTGGGGCCGGAACGTACGGCGGCGCGGCGAACGCCGGCGGTGCTTCGGCCTCGGGAGCTTCGACGGGCGGCTGGGCTTCAACTGGCGCGGCGCTTCGGCTGCTGCCGGCGTCGCGGGCGGCCGGGTCCGCGGCGACGAGCGGATCGTTGGCGAACGATGCCTGCGCGCCGTTCGGCGCGCTCGGCGAGCAGTAGATCCATGTCGGTCGGCGCCTGCGTGCCGAAATGCGTCTTGTCGCCGAGCACGATCGGGCGGCCGCGGCGATGAAGCTTCTTGTGGCACGACGGGCAGCGCGCTCGCGTCGGGATCGGCGAGCATGAACAGACAGGTCGGGCAGCGGAAGAGTCTCCAACGCCGATACCCCCTCTCGTCCCGAACCGGTGAGAAGCCCAAACCGGTAGCACGTCCCGAACCGGTGAGAGCTACGTATCGTACGAAGCGGGATGCTTCGGGTCAATGGCCTATCGGGGGCGAAACCAGCCCTGTCCGAGCGACCAGGTCTGGCGGGTCACCTCCGCCGCGACCGCAGCATCGAAGTCGGCGCTGCCACGGGGCCTCGCGGAGCGTAGCCGCGGCGGCCGCGCTCAGCTCTTCGGGAATCGCGGCCGCGCCCGAGGCGAACTCGACCGCCCGGTCGACGAGCTCACCGTCGGGATAACACGCCCAGGCGAGCCCGACCTCGGCGGCGCGGGCACCGTCGATCCGCTCGCCGAACAACATCATCGCGGCCGCGGCTTGGGGACCGACGGCCCGCTCGAGCAGCCACACGTGCCCGCCGCCCGGGTGCAACCCGATGCGCAGGAACCGGGTATCGAAGCGCGCCGACTCGCCCGCGATGCGCACGTGGCACGCGAGCGCGAGGTTCATGCCCGCGCCGACCGCCGGGCCGTTGACCGCGGCGACGGTCGGCAGCGATGAGCGCAGCACGCGCAGGAACCCTTCGTAGATCGACGTGATCGAGCGACGCCCGCCTTCGGTCTTCTCGCCCGAGAGCGATCCGAGCGCGGCAACGTCCGCGCCCGAGCAGAACGCGGGCGCTGCGCCGGTCATCACGACCGCGCCGACCGACTCGTCGGCTTCGAGCGCGTCGAACGTTTCGACGATCTCCGCGACCATGGTCGCGGTCATCGCGTTGCGGCGCTCGAGGTCGACGAGCGTGACCACGGCGACGCGATCGCGTTGCTCGACGCGAATGTGCTCCATCAGATGTGATCCTTCAGTCGTTCCGGATCACCGCGGGTGAGTGCCGGAAGAAGTCTTCGACCTCGCGCTCGTATCGGTAGGTCGGGTTCTTGTCGCCGATCGTCTTGGCCAGCCGCAAGCCGCGTGCGAATGCTTCGACCGTCGCCGCGTTCGAATACTGGTACCGGAAACCCGCCTGCTGGTACCGGGTGTTGTCGAGGGTGCGACCGAAGCGGAGCAGTTGCAGTGCCTCCGGCGGAAGATCCCAGAGCCGCAGCCGGCGCAGCGGTTCGGCCGCGAGGTTCGTGAGGACCGGTGAGAGCGGAACGCGCGGCTTGCCTACCAACGTGCAAACTTCGCTCCACGGCATGTTGCCGTCGGCGGCCACGTTGTAGACGCCGGGCACGTCGTTGTTCGTCGCGTACATCAGCGCGCCCACCACGTCGGCCTGATGCACGAACTGCACGCGCGGATCGAAACCGAGGATCTCGGGCACGACCGGCCGCCGCAGCGCGAGCGCGAACGGCGTGTCGAGATCGTCGCCGAGCACGTTGGTGAAGCGCAGCAACGTGACGGTGACGTGCGGGCTGTCGTCGGCGAAGTCCCGCAGGAACGCCTCGACCTCGAGCAGCGACCGCTCGACGTTGGTGGTCGGCGGGCTCTTGCGCGTCATCTCTTCGCGGAAGAAGTAGGGATCGGCCCGGCTCGCGCCGTAGACGAGGCCGGAGCTCTTGAGCACGACCTTGCGCACGGGGCTTCCGGATGCGCCCGCGGCCGCGAGCAAGCTCATCGTCCCGATCACGTTGATCTCGTGCAGCGTGCGCCCGCTCGCGCGCGTGGAGTCGACGATCAGGTGCGTGTGCACGATCGTGTCGACCTGAGTCGCGGCGACGATGCGCGCCAGGATCGAATACGTCGAGTCGGTGCGCACGAACTCGGTGCGTTCGAGCGGGATGCGCGGGTCGCGCGTGTCGACGCCGACCACCACCTCGACGTCGGGCCGGCGCTCGAGCTCCTGCGCGACCCGTGCCGCCCCAGAACGTGCTCAACCCCGTGACGAGAACGCGCACGCGAGCTACCCGAACCAGACGCTGCGGCGCGTGCGCAGCATGTCGTAGAGGGCTTCCTGCACGGTCTGGCGAATGCGCTCCGACTCGTCCATCACCCGGCTGCGCGAGTAGCGCTCCTGATCGGGCGCGACGTCGAAATGCACCGGCGGCAGCACGCGCAGCCGGAACTTCGACGGGAGATAGCCGACGAGGCCGAGCGGACCCATCATGAGCATGTTCGCGGTGACGGGGAAGTAGGGGATCCCGAGCACCTTCGCGGCGCGGCTGCTCTTGAACACGATCGGCATTGCCTCTTCGGCGCCGACGACCGCGATCGGGATCACCGGCACCCCCGCGCGCATGGCGATCTCGACGAAGCCGCCGCGGCCGAACCGGTGGAGCTGGTAGCGCTCGGTGAAGCGTTTGCCGGTGGCTTTGGCACCCTCGGGGAACACGAGCACGAGCTGACCCTCGTCGTGCAGGAGCCGGTACGCATTGTCGGGATGCGCGGCGACGCCGCCGCCGCGCGCCCAGAGCGTGCCGACGCCGGGGATCGCTCGGAAGAGATTCTCGGCGAGGCCGTAGACCTTGCGGTTCAGTCGGGTCTCGATCCCGTGCATGATCGCGGGCGCGTCGGGCGGGATCGCGCCTGCATGGTTGGCGACGATCAGGGCGCCGCCGGTGCCGGGAGGCGGTCGAAGTTCTCCCACTCGACCCGGTGCCAGTACTTGTAGATGGGGTCGTAGATCCGGCGGGACAATGCGCGGAAGTGGTCGCTGCGGCCCCATGCGTCGACGTCGGAGCGGCGGACGTCGGGGACTGTGGGCTGGTCGGCCGGGCCCCGCCAGGGCACCGCGACGAGCTGGCCCTTCTGGTCGATCACCTGGGCCTCGGCGACGAGGTCGACGTCGGCCTCATCGACCCGCGGACGCGGGCCGCGGCGACGTCGGGTCGCTGCGGTTGGTCGGCGTCGGTCATCCCGAGAAGCCAACCGGAATCGGGGCGCAGAAGCAAACGGGAGGTGCGTGTCGCACCCTCGGTATTCAATGAGCGGTGATGGACCGATCGTCGACTGTTCGCTTCGCCCACGCGGCGCGTCACCTGGGTGCCGCGGCGCGTGCGGCGGGGCTGACGGTGCCGGCGTTCCGATCTCCACCGCGTCGCCCCGGAGCCCCGCGTACGATCCGCCGGCTCCCGGGCGGCCCGGTGGTAGCCGTCGTGTTACGCGATCGGGTCTTCACCGACGTGCTCTCCGACATGGTGGAGGGCATCGTCATCGCGAACCGGCTCGAGGGTGCCGCGGCCGGGCCGTATCCGCGCGACACTCCTCGACGCGGTCTCGTCACCCCAAGTGCCGGCTGCGGGGGTATCGGCCGCGGCGTAGCCTCGATCGCTGCGGCCCGGGTGGCGAAATGGCAGACGCAGGCGGCTTAAACCCGCCGGTCCCTTCGGGGGCGTACAGGTTCGAATCCTGTTCCGGGCACCCACCCACTATCCAGTCCTGCCGGCGAACACGTGTTGCCGCAGGTTTGTGGGGGTCGGGCCGTGGGCACCCTGGGAACCATGGAACATGCGATCGAGGTCGACTGCCCCGACTGCGGTGCAGTTCACGTCGATCCCGGTTGTGTGACCGTGCGGGTCTGCGTCGACGATGTCGAGTGGTCGTACTGGTTTATGTGCCCCGGGTGCAATCGCCGGGCCGCGGCCTTCACCCGTCAGGGTCCCGCGCTCGAGGCGATTGCGGCGGGTGCTCCGTTCGTCAGTTGGCGGCTGCCCGCGGAGATGTCGGAGCTCCACGACGGCCCGCCGCTCAAGGTGTTCGATCTGCTCGAGTTGAAGCTCGACCTGATGCAGCCCGATCTCGTCGAAGCGCTCCGCGAGGGGATCTGACCGCAAGCAGATCCGAAGGTCAGAGTTTGCCGCCCGCGGCGAACCATTCCTTCATGACCTTCTCGCACTCCTTCATGTTGTAGACGTCTTCCTGGTACGAGAATTTCCCGTCACCGGCGTACTCCAACACGGTGATGCCGGCGAACTCGTACGGCTCGGCCCGACCGTCGAGATTCGGGAGCCGGTTGCGCCAGCGGAAGACGATGCGGTTGCCGTCGAAGATGCTCCAGTCGAGCGGGTAGTCCCAGCCCGCGTTCACGAGCGGCGCCATGCACGGAACGATCCACGCGCGGATCGCGTCGCGGCCGCGAAAGGTTCCCATCTCGTGCTCGACGTAGATGCCCTCGTCGGTGAAGAGGTCGGCGTAGGCCTCCCACTGTTGCGTGTCGTTCAGCTCGCGCTCGATGCGCGAACGCGGCTTCGATCTCGGCGCGGGGAAACGTGTCGGTCATGGCGCGGAAGCTAGCGCGCCTGACCGAGAGATTTTCAGGAGATTGGCGGTACCGGCTGCGGCGGCGGGGGCCCGACGTACTGCGCGCTCGGTCGGATGAGCCGGTTGTCGGCGGCCTGCTCGAGTACGTGCGTGCACCACCCGATCATGCGGCTCGACGCGAACGTAGGTGTGAACAGCTCGCGCGGGATCCCGACTCGGTCCATCACGATGCCGGCGTAGAACTCGACGTTCGTGTAGAGGCGGCGGCCCGGCTTGAGCTCGTCGAGGACCTTCACCGCGGTCGCTTCGATGTGGCGGGCCAGATCCATCTTCTCGCCGCCGAGGCTGTCGGCGACGCCGCGCAACATCAGCGAACGCGGATCGTCGGTCTTGTAGACGCGGTGGCCGAAGCCCATCAGCCGGTCGCCGCGTTCCACCGCCGCGCGCAACCAGGGTTCGGCGCGGTCGGCGGTGCCGATCTCGTCGAGCATCTGCAACGCTCGGCTCGGTGCGCCACCGTGCAACGGACCCGACATCGCGCCGATCGCGCCCACGACTGCCGCGCCGAGGTCGGCACCGGTCGACGTGATGACTCGCGCGGTGAACGTGGAAGCGTTGAAGCCGTGGTCGATCGTCGAGATGAGGTACTTCTCGACCGCGGCCGTGTGCTCGGCGGTCGGTTCGCGACCTTGCATCATGTAGAGGTAGTTGGCTGCGTAGCCGAGCTCATCTTTCGGTGCGATCGGATCGAGGCCCTGGCGCACCCGCCACAGCGCGGCAGATCAGCGTGGGCGTGACCGCGCAGGTCGACATCGCGTTGTCACGGAGCTCGGCGGCGTCGACATCGAGCGAGGCCTTGAAGCCGAGTGTCGCCCCGTACTGCGAGATCGCGGTGCGCAAGGCATCGAGCGGAACGAAGGTCTCGCCCGCACGCGCGATCTCGGGCAGCACCGACGCGACCGCTTCGGGAATCGCGCGGCGGGTGCGGATATCGGCGGCGAACGCGTCGCGCTCGGCGACGGTCGCGGGAAGCTGCCCGTTGAAGAGCAGGTACCAGACGTCTTCGAGCGGACGCGACTGCGCGAGATCGACCGCGCTGTATTGGCGGTAGTGGTAGAAGCCTTCGAGGCCGCGCACGTCACCAACGGTGGTGTCGGCGACGACGACGCCTTCGAGTCCCTTCGGAACCTCGTGCGCCTGCGCTTCCGCAGGCTGGATCATCGCGACGCGCATGAGGTCGCGCATCGAGACGATGCCGACCAGGCGCTGCCCGTCGACCACCGGAATGTGGCGGTAGCCGTGCTGGGCGAGCTTCGTGAACGCGGCGCGGGCCTCGACGTCGGGCGCGATCGTGTCGGGCTCGCCGGTCATCCACTCCGAGACCTTCGCGGTCGACGCGTCGGAGCCCGCAGCCGCGAGCCGGATCATGTCTCGTTCGGTCAGGATGCCGATGGCGCGTTCGTCGTGGTCGATCACCACCACCGACCCGACTTTGCCGTCGCTCATGCGTTGCGCGGCAACCGCGACCGTCTCGGCCGGTTGGGCCGTGACCACCGGTCGGGACATGACGTCGGCGACGGTGCGCTCGCGCGGGACCTCAGGAGTGGTTGCGGTGCTCATCGAGCGGCGAGTTTAGGCGAGGAGTCGCGACGCTCGACGGAGCGCAGCTCCCTCTACGAGGCGAATCCGACCAATGTTTACGTTCAGGCGGGCGCGCCGTGGCGACCCGCGCCCTTGCGGAACCGGGTCGCGCCGTCACGGGTTTCGCCCGACGCGATCGTGGTCTGCGCGTGGCCGAGCTCGATGCGCAACGCCTCGTCGATCGGTGCGCCCCACTGCTCGTAGGACGAGAGTCGGTCTTCGCGCATGCAGATGGGCGGCAGCGCGGATAGGTCGTGCGCGAGCGTGCGCGCCGCGGCGAGCGCGCCGCCCGGATCGGTGAGGCGGTTGGCGAGACCCATGCGTAGGGCTTCGTCGCCGCTCACGCCGCGTCCGGTGAGGATGAGATCGAGCGCGTGCGAGTGACCGATGAGGCGGGGCAGGCGAACGGTTCCGCCGTCGACGAGCGGTACGCCCCATCGCCGGCAAAACACGCCGAACACCGCGTCGCTCGCGGCGACGCGCAGGTCGCACCACACCGCGAGCTCGAGGCCGCCCGCGACCGCGTGCCCTTCGACCGCGGCGATGACGGGCTTCGTGAGCAACATGCGCGTCGGCCCCATGGGTCCATCGCCGTCTTCGGTCACGACGTTGCCGTGGCCCTCGCTCACACCCTTCAAGTCGGCACCCGCGCAGAACGTTCCGCCCGCACCGGTGAGGATCGCGACGGCACTCGTGGCATCGGCGTCGAACGCACGGAACGCGTCGGCGAGCAACGCCGCGGTGGGGCGATCGACCGCGTTGCGGACTTCGGGTCGGTCGATGGTGACGATCGTGACCGGACCGTCGTGCTCGACTCGCACCGTCGCCGCGCTGTCATCGGCGTTCGCGTCGGCCGGGTTCATGGCCGTTCTCGCGTCGCTTCGAGATGCGCGAGCTCGTTCAAGCTCGCGACCGTACGGATCCCGGTGCGCGATGCGATCATGCGCGACAACGACGTGTACCCCGGCTCGAACCACAGTGGCTGCTCGATCCCGAGCACGGATCCGAGCGCCACGTTGATCACGCCGCCGTGACACACCGCGACCACGCGCTTGCCCGCGAAGCGCGAGATCAACTCGGTGACCGTTTCGTCGACCCGGGCTCTGAACACGTCGGGCAGATCGGCCCCGAACATGTCCCAGCGTGCCGTCGACCATGGCCTGCCAGCGCTCGTCCTTGTTGGCGCGCAGCTCTTCCATCGGGATGTAGTGGTCGGAGTTGGAGTCGTACTCGATGAGGCCTTCGACCACTTCGACTTCGACGCCGCAACTCTTCGCGATCGGTGCCGCGGTGTCGACCGCGCGCAGCAACGGGCTGGAGACGATTGCGTCGATCGGCTCGAACGCGAGCCATGCCGCGAGGCGTTGCGCTTGCTCGGTGCCGCGTGCGGTGAGCTGAGGATCGGCGCGCACGCCGGTGCCCGGTTCGATCCGTACCGGTTCACCGTGACGCACCCACAGGAGCTCCATCAGCGCAGCTCGAGTCCGAGAACGGCGCCGAGCTCGTCGAGCGCGACGGTCGGGATCCGTCACCTTGATCGTGGTCATACCCATCGCCCGCGCCGGTTTGAGATTGATGCCGAGATCATCGAGGAACACGGTGTCGATTGCGTCGACACTGAGCTTGCTCAGCGCGAGCTCGTAGATGCGCGGGTCGGGCTTGCGCAGCCCGACCACAGCCGACTCGATCACGACATCGAACCCGAGTCCATTGCCCGGCGGCGGGAACTCGGCGCCGTCGGGGCGGGGCCAGTTGTTCGTGAGCGCCGCGGTGCGCAGCTTCGCGGCGCGGATCCGCTGGATGGCCGTCGCCATCGCGGGCCGGGGACCGAACCCCCGGTGACGGTAGCCATGAGTCGTGGCGCGTCGAGCTGCACTCCGACCTCGCGTGCCTCCGCTTCGAGTTGGGCATGGAACTCGGGCAGCGACAGCTCGCCGCGTTCGAGTGCCGCCCACGCACCGGTCTCGCTGCTCGTACGGATGATGCCGCGTACGGTTCCGTCGGCGTGGCCGGCGTCGCGATCGTGGGCATCGAACGCCTCGAACGGCGACGGGAAAACCACTCCACCCAGGTCGAAGATGACGGCGCGGTACATGAGCCGACGACGCTACTTGGCCGTGCGGCACGCAGGCCCGGGCCCCCGACGCGAAATCGGTGAATCGTTGCTACCTTGCCGCCCCATGAGCGACACCGTCAGCGTGAGCCGCGAGATCGCCGCCAGTCCCGAGACGTTGTGGGCGATGGTCTCCGACGTAACGAGAATGGGCGAGTTCTCACCCGAGAACGAGAGCTGCACCTGGCTCGGCGGCGCGACCGGTCCCAAGGCGGGCGCCAAGTTCCGCGGGTCGAACCGAATCGGCAAGAAGTCCTGGAAGTCGGTGTCGACCGTTGTCGACGCCGACCCCGGCCGCCGGTTCTCGTTCCGCGTCACCGCGGGGCCGTTCAACGTCGCCGAGTGGGGTTACACGTTCGAGCAGACGGCGACCGGGTGCCGGGTCACCGAAACGTGGAAAGACCAGCGCGGCCGTGTCTTCAAGCCGATCTCCGGGATGGCGACCGGTGTTCCGGATCGCGCCACGCACAACCGCGCCGGCATGGAGCAGACGCTCGAACGCCTCGCGGCGGCCGCGGAGTCGGCGTCGGCGCCCAGCTAATTCTCTCGGGCTAATTCCGTTACGGGTCGATCAGCACGCCGGGGTTGAGGATTCCCGCGGGGTCGAGCGATTGCTTCGCGGCGCGTAACGCGTCGGCGAACAGATCCGGGCGCTGACGGTCGTACCAACGCCGGTGGTCACGACCGACCGCGTGGTGGTGCGTGATCGTGCCACCCGAGCGGATGATCGCATCGGCCGCCGCGGCCTTGATCGCCGCCCACTGCGCGAGCTGCTCCGGTTCCTGGCCGAGTGCGAGCACCGTGAAATAGGGAGCGGGCCCGTCGGGATACACGTGCGTGAACCGGCAGGTGATCACGGCCGGCCACGCACCCGCGGCTTCCGCGGTGTCGAGCGCGGCGGTTGTGACCGCGTCGTGCAGTGCATCGAACCCGTCCCACGTGCACGAGGTCTCGAACGTCTCGCTGATCACGCCGAGCGCGACGATCGCGTCGCGGGTGTACGGCGCGCGCACGAACGCGTTACGCCAACTCCCGGCCGCGCCTTCGCGGGCGCCCGTGGCCTCGCTCCCGTCGCGCACGACGATCGCATCGTCCGCGACTCGGCCGCCGTGGTCGCGTGCGCATTCGACGGCTCGCGCGATTGCGGAGTCGAGCGGATGGTCAGCCGACTCGAACGCGATGAGCAGCAACGTGTCGCCCTGATCGTCGGTGCCGGTGAGTTGGGCTTCGAGCGGATCGAGCAACCGGCAGTTGGCGGGATGGAGTCCCGACTGCGCGATCGCGCACGCGGCGTCGACGCCGGCACCGAACAACGAGAACCGGGCCGTGGCGGAGGCGCGGAACGTCGGCCGATCCTGGAGCCGCATCCACGCTTCGGTGATCACGCCGAGCGCGCCCTCCGAGCCGAGCAGCATGCGATCAGGAGAGGGACCGGCGCCCGAACCGGGCAACCGGCGGCTCTCCCAGATGCCGCGCGGCGTGACCGCCCGGATCGACTCCACGAAGTCGTCGATGTGCGTGTGCAAGGTCGCGTAGTGACCGCCCGAGCGGGTCGCGAGCCAACCGCCGAGCGTCGAGAACTCGAACGACTGCGGGAAGTGGCGCAGCGTGAGCCCGTGCGGGCGCAGCTCGTCTTCGAGCGCGGGCCCGAAGATGCCCGCTTGCACGCGAGCGGCGCGTGACGTGCGGTCGATCTCGACGACCTGGTCGAGCGCGCGCAGATCGATGCTGACCGCGCCGACGTAGGCATCATCGACGTCGCACTCCACGCCGCCGACTACCGACGAGCCGCCGCCGTAGGGAATCGCTGCGATGCGCGAGTCGCTGCACCAGTCGAGCAGCGAGACGATGTCGTCCTCGGTCTGCGGGATCGCGACCAGATCCGGCGGCTGCGAGAAGTCGCGGTGCAGTCCGCGCCAGATGTCACGAAACGACTTGCCGTACGTGTGCCCGGCTCGTTCCTCGGGATCGACGGTACAGAGGTGCGCGAGCGAATCCGGTGGAGCGACGCGCGGTTCGCGGAGATCGAGCTCTTCGATCGTCGGCGGCTCGATCGGCGTCCGCGGCTCCGCTCCGAAGCGCGCCGCGATCGTCTCGCCCATCTTCTCCTGCTGTTCGCGGTCCGGTCCGGCGCCTTCGACGCCCCAGCCCCAGAACCGGCGCTTCGCAGCCATGGCCCGTTACGCGTCGTCGCGCAAGGCCGCGTCGCGCTTGTCGACGAACGCCTGGCGCAGCTCGTCGCTGTCGCCCCACAGGTTGAGCTCGAAGGTGAAGCCCTGCTCGGCGCGGTAGGAACGTTTCACGTCGACGGGGTCGATCAGATTGAGCGATTCCTTCGCCCGCCGCATCACGATCGGACTCTTGGCCGCGATCACGTTCGCGATCTCGAGCGCGGTCGTCGTACAGCTCGGCGCGGGGAACGACGCGCTCGACGGTCCCGAACGCGAGCAGTTCCTGCGCGGTGATCATCGAGCCCATGAAGAACATCGCGCGCAGCTTGTGCTGCGGAACGAAGCGGGCGAGGTGGGTCGCCACGCCGAGCGCACCGCGATCGACTTCGGGCAACCCGAAGGTCGCGTCGTCGGAGGCGACCACGATGTCGGCGTTGCCCGCGAGCCCGACGCCGCCACCCAGGCAGAAACCGTTGACCGCCGCGATCACCGGGACCGCGCAGTCGTAGACCGCGCCGAACGCTTCCCAACACCCACGGTTGACCTCCACCAGGCTCTCCTTGGTGGGGTCGGCCGCGAGCTCCTTGATGTCGACGCCGGCCTGAAAGCCCTTGCCCTCGGCCTGGAGGATCACGGCGCGCACGTTCTTGTCGCGTCCGGCCGCGCGCAGCGCGTCGGCCAGGTCGAACCAGCCCGCGACCGGCAACGCGTTCGACGGGCGGATTGTCGATGGTGACCGTCGCGATGTGGTCACGCGTCTCCGAGCGGATCATGTTCCGGAGACTAGAGCGTGGGCCGACGGTCGGGACGGGGCGGGTGCGGGAACTCGAGGCCGGATGCGAGGATGGCCGCCATGAACGCACGCATCGATCAGCTACTGGGCGAGCTCACGGTCGACGAGAAGGCGGCGATGGTCGCCGGCGTCGACCTGTGGCACACCGCCGCCGTGCCTCGCCTCGGCATCCCCGCGCTCAAGGTCACCGACGGGCCGGGCGGCGCGCGCGGTGAACGGTGGTCGGGTCGGAACTCGGCGTCGTTCCCGTGCGGCACCGCGCTCGGCGCGACCTGGAATCCCGACCTCGTACGAACGGTCGGCGAACGCATCGGCGGCGAAGCTCGGCGCAAGGGCGCGCACGTGTTGCTCGCCCCGACGGTGAACAACCATCGGCATCCACTCGCGGGCCGGAACTTCGAGTGCTACTCCGAGGATCCGTTCCTCTCCGCGCGCTTGGCGGTCGCGTACATCGGCGGGGTGCAGTCAACCGGCGTCGGCTGTTCGGTGAAGCACTTCGTCGCCAACGACTCCGAGTTCGAGCGGATGACGATCAGCTCCGAGGTCGACGCGCGCACGTTGCGCGAGATCTCGCTCGTCCCGTTCGAAGCTGCGGTGCTCGAAGCGGGCACGTGGTCGGTGATGGCCGCGTACAACCGCGTGCACGGAACGTATTGCAGCGAACATCCGCTCCTCATCGATCTCCTCAAGCAGGAGTGGGCGTTCGACGGCGTGATCATGTCGGACTGGTACGGAACCCACAGCACGGTTCCCGCCGCGAACGCGGGCCTCGATCTCGAGATGCCGGGGCCCGCGCAGTTCTTCAGTGCCCCGTTGGCCGAGGCGGTGCGCGCGGGCGAGGTCGACGAGAAGGTGCTCGACGACAAGGTTCGGCGCATGCTCGTGTTGCTCGACCGGGCCGGCGCGCTCGACCACCCTGATCCGGTCGCCGAACAGTCGATCGACGATCCCGAAGACCGCGCCGTGGCGCGCCGAGCCGCGGCCGAGAGCTTCGTGCTGCTGCGCAACCGCGGTGACGCGCTCCCGATCGAGGCGATGCCCGCGACGAGCTCCGGTACTGAGCTCCCGCTGCTCGCGGTGATCGGGCCCAACGCCGCGGTCGCGATGATCCAAGGCGGCGGGAGCGCGCGGGTCTCCGCGTTCACTCCGGTTACGCCGCTGGCCGGCTTGCGCGATCGCTTCGGCGCCACGTTCCGGATCGAGCACGAGCGCGGGTGTTCGAGCTACAAGCAAACGCCGATCCTCGACGACAGCGTGTTCGACGGGACGATGCACGTCTCGTACTACGCGGGCCGCGAGCGCGCGGGCGAGCCCGTGCTCGTCGAGCCCGCGAACCGGGCGTGGTTCACGTTCACCGGGCCGTTCACGCCGGAGGTGCCCGAGGAGTTCTCGATGCGGGTGACCGGCACGCTGGTCGCGCCCGAGAGCGGTACGTGGACGTTCGGTCTCGTGCAGGTCGGCCGGGCCAAGTTGTCGATCGACGGCGAGCTCGTCGTCGACAACTGGCAGCCGACCGGTCGCAGCGACGCGTTCATGGGCTTCGGGAGTTCCGAGGTGACCGGCACAGTTCGATCTCGTCGCGGGCGAGCCGCATCAACTCGAGGTCGAGTTCGTCCCGGCCGGTCACTCGATGGGTGGACTCGCGATCGGCTGTACGCCGCCGGCGCCCGCCGACCTGATGGAACGCGCGGTCGCGCTCGCGGCGCGCGCCGACGTGGTCGTGTGCGTGGTCGGTACCGACGGCGATTGGGAGACCGAGGGCGCCGATCGCGATTCGATGGACGCTGCCGCCGCCGCAAGACGAGCTCGTGCGCATCCGTCGCCGCGGTCAACCAACGCACGATCGTCGCGGTGAACGCGGCGTCGCCGGTCGAGATGAATTGGGCCGAAGACTGTGGGCGCGATCCTGCAATGCTGGTTCGCGGGCGAAGAGTGGGGCAACGCGCTGGCCGACGTGCTCTCCGGCGACGTGTCGCCGTCGGGAAAGTTGCCGACGACCATTCCCGTCCGTATCGAAGACACGCCCGCGTTCAAGACCTACCCCGGTGAAGGTGGGGAAGTGCACTACGAGGAGGGCGTGTTCGTCGGCTATCGCTGGTACGACGCGCGCCTGATCGAGCCGCGGTTCTGCTTCGGGCACGGGTTGTCGTACACGTCGTTCTCGCTCGATGCGCCCACGGTCTCGCACACCGCGATGACGCTGCGCCGATCTCACGGCCGGCGCGAACGGTGCGCGTCGCGGTGCCGGTTCGCAATACCGGCTCGCCGCGCCGGGGCCGAGGTCGTGCAGTGTTACGTGCACGACGCGGAAGCGTCGGTCGATCGGCCCGTGCACGAGCTCAAGGCGTTCGCCAAGCTGCACCTCGAACCGGGAGCGACGGGCGAGGTCGACGTTGGAGCTCGATCGACGGGCGTTCGCGTTCTGGGATGTCGACACGTGACGACTGGACCGTCGAACCCGGCGACTTCGAACTGCGGATCGGCACGTCGTCACGCGACGATCGCGCACCGCGTTCCGCTCCGCGTCGAGTAAGCGCCCGTTCGGAGCTACTCAGGAAGTACTGACGATCAGCACCGAGCAGCTCGTCTTGTGGGCGATGGTGTTGGGGACGCTCCCGAGAATTCGGCCCGCACCTTGCATGCCTTTGTTGCCGACGACGATGAGATCGGCATCGATCTCGCCCGCGACGCGCATGATCGCGGCCGCGGGATCGCCGGGCAGCGCGTGCGTGCGGATCGGTATCGATGACGACAGCACGATCGATTCGAGAAAACCCTCGGCGTGCTGGCGCTCGTTCGCGGCCGGGCTGGTGTCGCTCCTGGAGAAGGCCATCACCACGTGGAGCTCCGCACCAAGCTTGGTCGCCAGATCGACGGCGTAGTTCGCGGCCTTCTGGGCGCTCTCGACCCGGGCGACACCGACGACAATGCGTTCGAACATCACGACCTCCTGGGATTGAGGAAAGTCTAGGGAACGAACTGCTCGATGACCTCGGTCACCTGACCATGGTCGATCGTGATCCAGAACGGCGGTGGCCGAGCCCGGAGTAGGTCGACAGTGCGCCAGCGTCGAGTCGACCGGGCGGGTTCTCGGGCGTGCCGCCGGCGAGCACGAGCTGCACGCCGCGTCGTCGAGGCGAGCGGCATCACGACGTCGATCCTTCGTCGGATTGACGATGAAGTAGTCGTTGGCGGGTCCTCCGGTCGCGTCGGATTCGTCTGGCGGAACGCCGCGGTCGCGGCCGGACCCGTGAGGAACTCCATCGGGTCGAGCGTGATCGTGTGCGCACTGGGGTCGACCGACTACGACGAACGCGGACTTCGTGCACGGTCGGCTCGTGATCGTCGTCGACGGCAGTCGTCGTCGGCGTGGCGTCGAGGTGGTGGTCGTTGCCGCGGTCGTCGGCGGGCTCGTCGTGGTCGTGGATGCGCTGCTCTTGGCTGGAGCTGCTGCAGGCGGCGAGCGAGACGCACAGTACGGCGATCAGGAGGATCATCCGGCGCATGGCGCGGAGTGTACGGGCGCGGATATCAGGCGCAGGCAGCGCAGGTGGGATCATCCCCGCATCGACGCGACCCACCCTCACCATCGGGCTGGCCAACTACGGATCGCTGTTCCCACCTGACGAGTGGTACCGGTTCGTCGATCTGGCCCGGGCCGTCGAGGACGCCGGCATCGATCGCATCGTGGTGGTCGACCACGTGGTGATGGGTCCGCACACCGAGAACTACGCATGGGGCACATTTCCGGTTCCTCCCGAAGCGCCGTGGTTCGAGCCGCTCATCATGCTGGCCGCGATCGCGTCGGCGACGACGCGCGTTCGGCTCGCGACGGGAATCCTCATCGCGCCGCTGCGTCCGGCGGCGTTGCTCGCGAAGCAGGCCGCGACGCTCGACGTGTCTGTCGCGCGGCCGGCTCGACCTCGGCGTCGGTACCGGTTGGCAACGCGAGGAGTACGACGCGGAAGGCGTCGACTTCGCGCAGCGCGGGGACAGCTGCTCAGCGACACGCTCGCCGCGTGCAAGGTGTTGTGGCGCGACACGCCGGCCGCGATCGACACGCCGACGCTGTCGTTCCACGAATCGTACTGCGCGCCGAAGCCGTTGCAGCCCGGGGGAGTGCCGCTGTGGATCGGCGGCGCGCTGCACGCGCGGAATCTCGAGCGGATGGTCGGTGGGGCGACGCGTGGATCCCGATCATGGGCGCCTCGACTCGCCGACATCGCCGATGGCAGCGCCAGATCATTGACGCCTGGTGCGGCTGCCGGCCGGGACCCGTCGGTCCTGCAGGTGCAGGCGCCGCTCCGCATCGAACGCGGTGAGCGACGGCCGGCCGGATCTGGCGCGCAGCATGGCGTCGGTGCCCGATCTCGTCGCCGCCGGCGCGACCGACGTGCACGTGACCTTGCAGAGCGTTCAACCGCGACCCGGCCGACGCGCCGGCGGTGCTCGCAGAGATCGTCCGCCGGTTCGCCGACGCACTCGGCGGGGCGTGAGCGAGACGGCGCACTACGGTCTCGGCCGTGCTGACGCCCTTCGACGACTATCCGATCCACCAGACCGCGCTGCCGATCGCGCATCCTGCGAGCGGCGATCCGAACCACTACGACCGGTTCTGGTTCAACGGCTACACCGAAGACTTCTACTTCGCGTGCGGGCATGGCCGTGTACCCGAACCGCGGCATCATCGACGGCGCGTTCTGCGGTCGTGCACAACGGTGTGCAGCGGTCGGTGTTCGCGTCGGGTCGCATTCCCGAAGACCGCATCGCAGACGCACATCGGGCCGCTCACGATCGACGTGGTCGAGCCGTTGCGGATCACGCGGGTGCGCGTCGACGCGGCCGACCTCGGCATCGAAGCCGACGTCACGTTCACCGGCCGCACGGTCGCGCTCGAAGAGCCGCGCCAGACGATCACCGCCGGGACGAAGTTCGATGATGGACTCGACCCGCCTCACGCAGTGGGGCAAGTGGTCGGGCCGCATCGTCGCCGACGGCACCGAGATTCCGATCGACGCGATGTACGGCACCAAGGACCGCTCGTGGGGCGTGCGTCCGGTCGGTGATCCCGACCCGGCCGCGCCCGGTGCTCACGGTGCCGCAGATCTTCTTCCTCTGGGCGCCCATCAACTGGGACGACTGCTGCACGCACTTTCTCTGCTTCGAGCGCGCCAACGGTGATCGCTTCGTCGGGAGCCAGGCGCTGCTGCAGCTCATCGGTCGACGACGATCCCGACGTGGGGCGTCGAGGCGAGCGAGCAGAAGATCGAGCACCTCGCCGCCACCGTGGTCAAGATCTCCGCTGGGCAGCCGGGCCTGCGCCGTTCCCGCGGTGCGCGACACTGCGGATGCTCCGTCGCGGCATCGAGCGGAGCCGACGAGGTCATCGAGCTCGAGCCGTTGCTCACGTTCCGCATGCGCGGCCTCGGCTACTCGCATCCCGAGTGGGGCCACGGCCGCTGGCACGGCGAGAACGCGGTCGGCTCCGAAGCGCACAAGGTGGAGGAGCTCGACAACCTCGAGCCGTGGAACATCCACATCCAGCAGGTCATGCGCGCGACGCTGGGGTGACCGCGTCGGCCTCGGTGTGCTCGAGCAACTCGCGTTCGGCGATCACAAGCCGAGCGGTCTCACCGGCTTCCTCGACGGCTTCGCGGGCTAGACGTTCAGGCCGCGTGTTCGAAAATTGCCGAGAACGCCGCGTGCTCAGACCGGGCCGATCACGTGGGAGCTGTTGAAGGTGACGCGGTAGCCGTCGGGATCCGTCGCTTCGAATGACGTCGTGTGATTGCGGCCGTGCGTCGATCGGGCCGACATCGATGCCGCGCGCGGTGGACCACTGCGGTGCGTCGCGTCGAGGTCTTCGACCATGAGGTCGAACGGCGCGTCGCCGCCCTGCGGTTCGCCGGGGACGAGCACGAGATGGGTGCCGCCCCGCAGCTCGAAGACCGCGACGTGGCGCGTTCTGCTCGATCTCGCGCATGCCGATATCGTGCCACCACCGCCGCGGACCGCTCGACGTCGCTCACGGTCAGCACCGCATGACCGATCCAAACCGGCGGGCGTTCTTCCACGCAAGGCAGTGTGACACACGATGAAGCAGCCGAACATTCTCCTCGTGGTCTCCGATCAGGAGCGCCACCGCGGCTGGCTGCCGGAGTCAGTGCGGTTGCCGTGGCGCGAGCGGTTACGCGCCGAGGGGCTCGAGCTCACGAATCACTACACGCACAGCTCGCCGTGCTCGCCGTCACGCGCGTCGCTGTTCACCGGTCGGTACATCTCGCAGCACGGCGTGGTCGACAACGTGATCATGCCCGAGCACGTGGAGCTCGATCCCGGCATTCCCACCATCGGCTCGATCCTGCGTGACAACGGCTACCGGTCGAGCTACATCGGCAAGTGGCACTGCTCGCAGGCGGTGTCACCCGACATGACCGCGTACGGCTTCGCCGACTGGGAAGGCAACGACCGCCACTTCATGGGGTGGGCCGGTACCGGCGCGCACTTCGATCCGATCATCGCGTCCAACGCGGCGGCGTGGTTGCGCGCCAACGCGGCGACGCTCGACGAGCCGTGGTTCCTCACGGTCGCGCTGGTCAACCCGCACGACGTGATGTGGTATCCGATCGACCAGCCCTGGTACGGCGAAGCGCATCCCGACGTCGTCGAACGGTCGCGCGAAGGTGCTCGAGCACGCGAAGTGGAAGGAAGACGACGTGCTGCCGTTGTTCTCCGACCACTACGACGAGGTGTGCGACGAGCTGCCGCCGAACTTCGGTGACGACCTGCTCGACAAGCCCGAAGCGCAACGGCAATGGCGTTGGGATCAACAGCACGGCTTGTGGGGCTACATCGATCCGTCCGACAAGAAGTCGCTGGCTCCGGCACCTCGACTACTACGTGAAGCTCCAGCAGATGGCCGATCTGTCGCTCGGAACGGTGATGGCCGCGCTCGAAGAGACCGGCCAGTACGACAACACCATGGTGATCCTCACCTCCGACCACGGCGACATGTGCGGCTCGCACGGCCTGCGCTCGAAGGGGCCGTTCGTGTACGAGGAGATCATGCACGTGCCGCGCGATCGTGCGCGTCCCGGATGTCACGAAGCCGGGCACGCGAACGACGGCACTCGGAACCCACGTCGATCTCGCGTCGACGATCGTCTCGCTCGGCGGCGTGGATCCCGCGACGCAGCCGTCGCTCTCGGGTACCGACCTCTCGCCGGTGCTTTCCGATCCGGCCACGTCCGTGCGCGACCACGTGTTGTTCGCGCACGACACCGCGCACACCAACCGGATCAACAACACGCGCTACGCGATCCGCGGCTTCTTCGACGGCACGACGAAGTACGCCCGCTACTACGGCCTCGGTGGTGGCAAGCCGGGAACGGGCCTCTGGGGCAAGGATCCCGGGCGCAAGCTCTACGACGTCGACGCCGACTTCGTCGACCAGGAACACGAGTGGTACGACCTCGGCGAGGATCCCCACGAGATGGTCAACCTCGCCCACGATCCCGCCAAACGCGCCGACCTCCGAGCGAACTACGACCGCCTCCTCGAATACGAAGCCGCCGAGTTCGCCTAAACCAGCGAACCTGCGTCACCTTCGCAGACCATAGCGGCCAGGTCACGCCGGTTCGACTTCGTTAGGGGGTTTTCAGGATGTATTCGCTGAGGGTGTAGTTGCGCATCGTGTCGGGGTTGTAGAGCAGCTTGGTGCTGTCGAGCATGATGCGGATGCGTTCACCGAGCACGTCGCCCTCGCCGGCAGCGGTACCGAAGAACTTGTAGATGTCGGTGACGGTGTCGATCGTCGGCCACGCTTCTTCGACGATGGCGCGGTACGTCGGCGCGCCCGGGGTGAGCGCGCGGGTCACGGCGTTGCGGAGATAACGGGCTCGGGGCTGCATCCACTCCGACATCGGCGACTGGTGCCCGTACCAGTGGCCGTAGAACGACTCGTCGCTGACGCCGGCCGGCTTGTCGAACACGCTGAGCGTGATGATGCCGGGGGAGCGCTGACCGTCGGGCCAGTCGCGCGGCGGCGCGTGCTCGTTGTCGCCGTAGTCGCGGTACAGCGATTCCGTCACCAGATAGCCGGCGCGGCGGATGCCGACGGTCTGGCGAGAATTTCTTCGTACGGCGCGCGCGTGTCGTGGGCGTCGAGCCAGATCGACACCAGCGCGCGCACGGGCAGTTCGTCGCCCGGGATCGCGACCATCGGCTTCACGTCGGCGCGTCTTCGTCGTCGACGTCCATCTGCAAGCCCGCGCGGTTCGACAGCGCGAGGAGTTTCGGCGCGATGTCGTCGATGAGTTGGGTGCGCACGTCGGCGCCGGAACGCGACGGCCGGTCCCATATCGAGATAGATCAGCTTCTCCATGGGCGAGGGAAGCTAGGGCCGACTTTCCGAGGAGCTCCCGCACCGCGTTCGACATCGGCGACTTCACCGCGGGCGACGAAGGCGTCGGCGCGGGCCGCGATGCGGTCGGGTTCGTAGACGTAGTTGGCCATGAGGCTGGCCGAACGTTCCCGGCCGAGTGGGCTCGGATCGGCGAGCCAGTTGATCCGCTGGATCATGGCACCATTGGCGAGATGGAAGTTCGCGACCGGATCGAGCACGCGACCGTCGTGCGTCGTCGTCAGGTAACGGGCGCACAGCGCGACCAGGGCCGGTTGGATCGCTTCGTCGACGTTCCATTCCGGGTCGGCGAGGCGGGCTAAGCACGCGTTCGGGCGCGGCGGGCAGCAGCGCGCGTTCGTGCGCGCGGAGATCGCCTTCGTGGCAGCGTCGTGTCGAGCCAGGCGCGGTAGTCCGGGAATCGGCGAGAGCGTCACGAAGCGATGGAGCTTCGGGAGGTCGCGGCGGAGCTCGCTCGACGACCTGCTCGATCAGCGCGGTGCCGAGGTTCACGCCCGCGAGCCCGGGCTGGCAGTTGGAGATCGAATAGAACACCGCGGTGTCGGCCTGATCGGGATGCGAGCTCGGGGGCATCGCGCGTCGAGGAGGGGCGCGAGCTCGCACGGCGTGCCGGTCGTCAACGCGATCTCCACGAACACGAGCGGCTCGTCGGGCATCGCGGGGTGGAAGAACGCGTAGCACCGGCGATCGGAGTCGAGCCGGTTCTTGAGGTCGGCCCACGACTTGATCGTGTGCACCGCTTCGTACTCGATCAGCTTCTCGAGCAGCGCGGCCGGCGCGTCCCACGTGATGCGCCGGAGCTCGAGCAGGCCGACGTCGAACAACGTCGCGAGCTGCGACTTCAGCTCGTTGTCGAGATCGGTGAGCGCGATCGCCGTCGTCGGTGGAGATCCTCGGGACCGGCGGCGAGCCGCAACTCGTCGGCGCGCAGGTCGACGAGGAACTTCACACCGTCGTCGAGGCCGGTGAAGAGCCGAGGAGCCGCGGCCGACGGGGGCGAGCGCGGTTGCGGAGCGCCCGTTCGGCGCCCGCCTGCTCACCTCGTCCGTCCGCGGCGGCGCTGCGAGCCGCGATCGCCCGATCGACCGTGCGCGGGGTCGGTCCAGAAGTCGCGCGGCAGCAGCGTGAGGAATCGGACCTTGCCCAGATCGGAGAGCGAGTTGTAGGCGTCGGCGATCGCCGCCACTTCGGCCCGCTCGGTGGTCGTGTCGTGGCGATTGGAGCAGGTGGGCGATGACATCGCTGAGACGTTGCGCAAGTCGCGATCGTCGAGATCGGGTCCGACTTCGAGCGCGGGCCGGGTGCCGCGGCGGCGAGTGCCGCGGCGGAAGACGATCGAGGAAACGACGGGGAGGCACCACGCAACTATTGTCCACCCGCCATGCGCGATGCACTGACCAACAGGGTTGCGATCGTCACCGGAGCGAGTCGGGGCATCGGCGCGGCGATCGCCCGGCGCTTCGCGGCGGAGGGCGCGCGGGTCGCGATTGTGGCCCGCAGCCTCGAACCCGGTTCGGGTGGTCACCTCAAGGGTTCGCTCTCCGAGGTCGGCGGCAGAGATCTCGGCCGACGGCGGAACCGCGCTCCCGATCGTCGCCGATCTCTCCGACGCGGCGTGCGATCGCGCCGGCGATCGTGCAGCCAAGGTCACGGCCGAGCTCGGCCCGGTCGACGTGCTGGTCAACAACGCCGCGGCCTGCTTCTACCTCTCGATCGACGAGACCTCCGAGCGGCGGTTGCGGGTCGCGTACGAGGTGAACGCGATCACGCCGTACCTGCTCGCGAAGGCCGCGGTTCCGGGTATGCGGGAGCGGGGCGGCGGCTGGATCGTCAACATCGCGAGCGGTGATCGCCGACTCCCGCGCCACCGAGCCCGAAGCCGTCCGGCCAGTTCGCCCGGGCGTCGACCTACGCGCCGAGCAAGGCTGTCGCTCAACCGGTTGACGCAGGCGCTCGCGACCGAGCTCGGTCCGGCGCGGCATCGCCGTGAACGCGGTCGCGCCGGAGATGGCCGTCGCGACCGAAGGCGCCACCGCGATGATGGACCTGCCGCCCGAGTGGCTCGAACCGATCGAGGCGATGGCCGAGGCGACGCTGGCACTCGCGACCTGCGATCCGGCCCGCGAGAACGGGCTCGATCGTGAAGTCGCTCTCGTATCTGCGTGAGCAGGACCGGCCCGTCCAGATCCCTCGACGGCCGCGGACCGCTCCGATGCCGCATGAACCGGCGATCTCGACGGCCGGGTGGTGCTCGTGACCGGCGCGCGCGAGCGGCATCGGCCGTGCGACGGCGCTGGTGCTCGGCCGAGCAGGGTGCGTCGGTGGTCCTCGCCGACGTCGACGAATCGGGCGCGGCCGAGACGGCGCCGCTGATCGGCGCCGACGATCGCGCGGCGTCGTGCACGCCGACGTCACGGTCGATCCCGACTCGGTCGGGCAGATGGTCGTCGTTCGCGGTCGAGCGCTTCGGCCGCGCTCGACTGGGCGTGCAACATCGCCGGGGATCAGCGTCGAGCCGAAGCCGTTCATCGACCACACGCTCGCGGAATGGCAGCGCGTCATCGACGTCGACCTGACCGGCGTGTTCCTCTGCATGCAGGACGAGCTGCGCCAGATGGTCGCGCAGGGCCGGCGGCGCGATCGTCAATGTTTCGTCGGGAGCGGGAGTGGTTGCCCGCGCCCGGTCAGCCGCAGTACACCGCGGCCAAGCACGCGCGTGCTCGGCCTCACCAAGCAGGCCGCGCAGGAGTACGCCCGATCGGGTATCCGCGTGAACGCGGTGCTGCCGGGCCAGACCGAGACCGAGCCGATGAAGGCGCTATCTCGACGCGCAGCCCGACGACGGCGAGAAGCATGCTGCGGCGGATGCCGATGGGGCGCATGGCCACGCCGAACGAGATCGCGGAGTCGATCGTGTGGCTGTGCTCCGACGCGGTCTCGTACGTGAACGGCGTGTCGCTGCTCGTCGACGGCGGACTAGATCGCGCGATGACCGTCGTCGATCTCAATCCGTACTCGCACGAGTTCCACGACGATCCGTTCCCGATGTATCGAGAGCTCCGCGACAACGCGCCCTGTTACTACAACGCGGACCTCGATTTCTGGGCGCTTTCGCGTTACGAAGACGTGCTCGCCGCGTTGCACGATCCGCAGACGTACTGCTCGCGTTACGGCATCACGCTCGAGCAGGACAACTCGTTGCCGATGCTGCTCACCACCGATCCGCCCGATCACACCGACCTCCGCCGGATGGTGAGCCGGGCGTTTACGCCGCGCCGCGTCGCCGACTCTCGAATCGGCGGTGCGCACGTTGGCGCAGAGAGTTCCTGGCCCCGCTGTGCGAGCAGGGCGAAGGCGATCTCGTCGCCGACTACGCGGCGCGGCTGCCGATGGATGTGATCGCCCGCATGCTCGGGGTGCCGGCGGCCGACGAGGAGCAGCTCCGGGTCTGGACCAACGCGCTGCTCGATCGCGACGAGGGCGTTCCCGACGTGACGCCCGCCGGCATCGACGGCCGCGATCAATCTCTTCAAGTACTTCTGCGATTTCGTCGCCGAACGCCGCGCCGCGGTCGCCGAACGGGCATCGCGCCCGACGATCTCACCGACCGCGCTGTGCCCGCCGGGTACCGGCGCCGAGCGCTCTCCGACCAGCAGGTGGTCGGCTTCTGCTTCCTGCTGATCATCGCGGGCAACGAGACCACCACGAAGCTGCTCGCCAACTGCCTGCTGGCGCTCCAGCAGTATCCGAGCGAGCGCGGCCAAAGTCGTGAACGATCCCGCGCCGCATTCCCGACGCGATCGAGGAGATCCTGCGCTACGAAGGCTCGACGCAGCTGATGGCGCGCACGCTGACCCGCCCGGTCGATCTCCACGGCGAGCAGATGCCGGAAGGCGCGAAGGTGTTGCTGCTGCTCGGCTCGGCGAACCGCGACGAGCGGGTGTGGGATCGGCCCGACGAGTTCGACCTCGACCGGTGATTCGACGGTCCAGCACGTCGGGTTCGGTCACGGCATCCACGTGTGCCTCGGCGCCGCGCTCGCCCGACTCGAGATGCGTGTGAGTCTCGAGGAGATCCTGCGCTCGATGCCCGGGTATGAGATCGACGAAGCGGGCTGCACGCGAGTGCATTCGGGCAACGTCCGCGGTTGGGCGACGGTGCCGATCCGGTGCCGGCCGTGAGCGACGACTTTGCCCACGCGATCAACGAGATCACGGCGCTGATCCACGAGTACGCGTTCCGCCTCGACGCGGGTGATCTCGACGGTGTCGCCGCGCTCTTCGAGCACGGCGAGCTCGGATCGACCCGTCACGACCGCCGGCTAGCGCGGCACCGCCGAGGCCCGCACCAACTACGACAACGTGATCATCTACGCCGACGGCACGCCGCAGGACCCAGCACCAGATCACGAACGTGACCGTGCAGGTCGACGGCGCGACGCGCCACCGCGCGCAGCTCGTTTACCGTGCTGCAGGTGACCGGACAGGGGCTTCAGCCGATCCTGGCCGGCGAATATCTCGATCGGTTCGAGCACGTCGACGGCGCGTGGCGGTTCACCGAACGCGTCTTCGACCCCCGCCTCTTCGGCGACATGTCCGGCCACATGAGGCGCACGTAGCCTGCGGCGAGACCGCACTCGAGAGGAGAAGCGTGAGCAACCAACCGACGCTCGTCGTGCTCGGCGCATCGGGCGATCTCGCCGCCCGACTCCTGTTCCCGGCGTTGCTGTCGCTCGAGCACCGCGACCGGCTCGCAGAATCTCCGGATCATCGGATACGCGCGCCAGGACTGGACGACCGATCAGTTCCACGAGAACCTGCGCGCCGCGATCGACCTCGCCGGCGCGCGAGTACGAAGACAAGTACCTCGACAAGTTCATCGAGCGCATCGAGTTCCACGGTGGCGATCTTTCGGTCGCAGTCGCTGCGCGTGCTGAAGGACGTGCTCGACGGACCGGCGATCTTCTATCTCGCGCTGCCGCCGGGCGTGTTCGCCGACGCGGCGGAGACGATCTCGCAGGCCGGGCCTGTGCGACGAGACCAACGGCTGGCGCCGGCTCGTGATCGAGAAGCCGTTCGGCACGAATCTCGAAACTGCGCTCGAGCTCAACGAGAAGTTGCACAAGGGCTGGCGGGAAGACCAGATCTTCCGCATCGACCACTTCCTCGGCAAGGAGACGGTGCAGAACCTCTTGGTGTTCCGGTTCGCGAACCGGTTCATCGAGCCGGTGTTGCGGGCGGCGCACGTCGACGAGATCCAGATCACGGTCGCGGAAACGCTCGGCGTCGAAGGGCCGATCGCGCTACTACGACGGCATCGGCGCGCTCCGCGACATGATCCAGAACCACCTCGTGCAGATGATGACGTTCGCGACGATGGAGCCGCCGGCGCTGTGGGACGCGGAGATGTTGCGCGACCACAAGGTCGAGGTGCTCAAGGCAGTACGCACGGTGGATCCCGACGATCGACGCGGTGCGCGGCCAGTACACGGCCGGCCTCGTAGAAGGCACGCCGCGCATCGGATACCGCGCCGAGCCCGGAGTCGATCCCACGTCGCGCACCGACACGTTCGCGGCGTTGCGGCTGCATCTCGACACGTGGCGATGGGAAGGCGTGCCGGTACTCCTGCGGTCGGGCAAGCGGCTCGGGTCGAAGGCGCACGAGGTGGCGTACCGGTTCAAGGAGCCGCCGACGCACTTGTTCCGGCACACGCCGCTCGAGCACGCGGAGCCCAACTGGTTGGTGTTCCGCATGAGCCCGTACGAATGCACCGAGCTCGTGGTGCGCACCAAGAAGCCGGGTCTCGATCTCGAAGCGCGGGAGTCGGTGTTGCGCGCCGAGTACACCGAGAAGGACGACCACGAGGCGTCGGCGTACGAGCAGTTGCTGCTCGAGGTGTTGAACGGCGACCACACTCCGTTCCTCCGGTTCGACGAGGTCGAGTGGTCGTGGCGCATCGTCGAGCCGGTCTTGGACGCGTGGGAGTCGGGCGCGCCCGAAGACTACGTAGCGGGCAGCGACGGACCCGCGGGCCAACACCGGTTCCTCGGAACCGGCCACGCCTGGCGCCCGCTCAACGAACCCGCCGACGACGCGCGCTGACCTAACAGGCGGAAGGCGCTGGGAACGTTGATTGGGTCGGAGTCGAGGCCGGAGGTTGGATTCCCATGGGCGCGCCGCGACCGGCCAGCACGTCGAGCACTGATTGAGCATCGGGCGCAAGGATGAGGCTGTTCGGATCCCCGTGCGCCGTGTTCACGACGGTCGGCAGTGTGATGACGCTGTCCTGGTGATCGCGCCGCAGCGCCGCGAAGTACCGGATCGCGTCATCAGCCGTGAAGCCACTGTCGACGACGATGTGATCGAACAGGGCGCGGAGTAGCGGGCGAGGATCGGTGCCGGCGCGCGCGTCTGCGGCGGCGGCGAGTTGGCGCAGCGCGAGTTGTTGGCGCTTCATACGTCCGAGATCAGCTGTTGGGTCTTCCTTCCACCGGCCGTCGACCTCGACTTCGTAGTGCCGGGCCCGCACGAACGCGAGCGCCTGGTCGCCCGCCAGTGTGGAACAGCCGGCCGGCTGGTCGAGGCCGGTGTACGAGTCGCGCGTCGGTACGGAAAAATTGATGCGCAACCCGCCGAGCTCGTCGGCCAACGCTTCGAACTGGTCGAAGCGCACTTCGATGACGTGATTCACCGGTACGCCGAGATCGCTCGTGATCGTGTCGACGAGGAGTTGGGTCCCGCCGTGCCGGTCGCCGCACACGAGGGCGGAGTCGAACGCACTGTTGATCTTCTCGGTACCGCATCCGGGCACGGCGACGAGGAGATCACGCGGTATCGACACCGTCGTGACCCGATGCGAGTCAGGGTCGAGGCGGACCAGCATCATGAGATCGGAACGGTCACCCGCGGCCGGCGATTGCCCGCCGCCGTACGACCGACCGTCGGTTGCTGCGAATGCTCGCGTGTCGCTCCCGACCAACAGGAATACCTGGGGGTCGTGGACGGGGGTGTCGGCGAGTGACGAGACCGCGATGGTGTGCTTCGGCTTCACCGATGTGATGCGTTCCCGGGTCACGACCCAAAGTCCGGCGGTCAACGCCGCGGCAAGCCCGGCCGCGATGACCGCCCGCGCGGTGAACGTGCGCGCGCCGCTCGAGTGGGAACGAACCGGTGTCGGCGCGACCACCGCGAGGGTGTCGGTGTCCCATCGGGCGCGCGCAGCCGCTCGGGCCGCGGGGCTGGGCGGGTCCACCTCGGCGCGTGTTGTGCGCAAGACGTCGAGCTCGTGTGTCATTGCAAGTTCTCCAGTTCGACGCGGAGCCGGGCCCGCGCCCGGTGAATGCGGGATCGCACCGTGCCGACCGGGATATCGAGCGCGGTGGCGATGTCGTCGTAGGTGAGGTCGGCCCAGACGAGAAGCAGCAGCGCGTCCCGGTCGGCCTTGGTGATGCGGCTGAGCGCGCGTGCAACCGCGACTTCGTCGAGACGCGGGTGCGCGTCGATGCCGAACGGATCGACACCGTGTTTCGCGTAGGCGCGCCATCCGGCGCGCTCGTGCCGTCGGTGCCGGCGGATCAGGTTGGTCGCGATGCCGTACAACCACGGTCGCGCGTCGTTGACGTCGGCGAGAAAGCCGGCGCGACCGGCGAACGCTTCCGCGAAGACCGCGGCCGCGAGATCGTCGGCGAGGCCCGATCCCAACCGGCGGGCGATGTAGCGATGGATCGCGTCGAAATGACGTTCGAAGATTGCGGCGAACTCGTCCGGCTGCTGCACGGAGCACGCGATCAGCTGCCCGTCATGGATCTCGATTCCCGCCATCACTTCCATACTTGCCCTAACCCGAGCCGAAAGTTCGCGGAACTTGTACGCTGCCCGGCGTGAGCGGCCCCGATATTGCAGAAGTGCTCGATCGGGTCGAGAAGATCGCCGACGTCGTGCGGGAGGGTGCCGCCGAGTCGGAGCGCCTCGGTCATCTCGCGCCGGCGGTCGTCGAAGCGATCCACGAAGCGGGCCTGTTCCTGAGTTTCGTGCCGAGTGAACTCGGCGGTCTCGGCCTCACCATTCCCGAAGGCATGCAAGTGTTCGAGCGCGTGCTCGGAGTTCGACGCGTCGACCGGGTGGACGCTCACGATCCTGTGTTCCGGTTCGTTGTTCGCGCGCTTCTGCGGGCCCGATACCTTCGCGACCATCTGCCGCGATTCGCAGGCGCTCATCGCGGGTTCGCTGAACCCGATGCCGGCGCAGGCCGAGCCGGTCGAAGGCGGGTTCCTGTTCAGCGGCCGGGCGACCTACTTTCGGGTTCCGCGCACGCTCGTTTCATCATGGCGACCGCGATCGTGATGAAGGATGAGGCGCCGGTGCTCGACGACGACATGATCCAGATCCGATCCGGACTTCTTCCCGATCGAGCACGCCGCGCTCGCTCGACACCTGGAACATGACCGGTATGCGCGCGACCGGCAGCACCGACTACGAGTTCGACCGCGTCATGGTGCCGACCGAGTGGACGTTCGAGCCGTTCCGCGCCGAGCAGGACGGCGCTCGGAGTGTTCGCCGCGATCCCGCTCTGGGCTCAGCTCGGTGGGCTCGCCGCCGTCGCGGTCGGTGCGGCGCGGAACATGATCGACCGGTTCGTCGAGCTTGCGGCGGCAAAGGTGCCGACCGGCGGCATGACCCGGCTCGCCGAGAAGCCGGCCGCGCAGATCGCGGTCGGTGAAGCCGAGGGTCTGTACCTCGCGGCCGCGCGCGGTGCTGCACGACGCCGTCGAAGCCACATGGGCGCACGGAGCCGCGGGCGAGCCGTTCGACAACATGACGCTGGCGGCGCCAACGGCTGGGCACCGTGACCGCGGTCCGGTTGTGCGCACACGAGCCGCGGATCTCCTGCACGATGCCGCGGGGATGAACGCGGTGGCGCGCGACACCGTGCTCGAGCGGTGCTGGCGCGACCTGCACACGATGACGCAACACATCATCTTGTCGCCGGCCCGTTACGAGATCGCGGGCCGCGTGCTCCTCGGGCTCGATCCCGCCAGCCCCGTCATCTAGCGATGGGTGTTGACGCACGCGAGCTGGAACGTCCGGCCCGTTCGCGCCGACGAGTTCGACGGATGGACGCGCCTCTTCCGCGGTTACGCCGACTTCTACAACTGGCCGACGAGTGACGAGCATCAACGCCAGATCTGGAAGTGGATCCACGAAGAGCACCACGTCGAAGCGTTGGTGGCCGTACGCGTCGACGACGCGGGAAACGAGATCGGTCCACTCGTGGGCTGGCCCACCTGCGCGAATGGGTTCGCCCGCTGCGCGGGTCGGTGTGCGGATATCTCGACGATCTGTTCGTCGACCCGGCCGCACGCGGTCGCGGTGCCGTCGAAGCGCTGTACGCGGAGATGCAACGCATGGCTCGGGAGCCGCGGGTGGGCGATCATCCGCTGGACCACCGCCGACGACAACTACCGCGCTCGCAGCTTCTACGACAAGGTCGCGACCCGCACCACGTGGATCACCTACGACATGACGACGTGACGTGACGACGTGAGCCTGCAACGACGCGCCGCGCGCGTGATCCTTGTCGACGAAGCTGGTCGAGTCCTGCTGTTTCGGGGCGGCGATCCGCACCGTCCCGAAGCGGGAACCTGGTGGTTGGTTCCGGGCGGGGGAATCGACGACGGTGAGACGGTCGAAGACGCGGCGCGCCGGGAGATCCACGAGGAGACCGGATTGGTGATCACCGACCTCGGGCCCGTGGTGCTCGAGCGCCACATCGAGTTCGAGTTCGAGAGTCGGCACTTCGACCAGAACGAGACGTTCTTCATGGTCACCGTCGCCAGGTTCGAGGTCGACTCCTCCGGCTGGGAGGACACGGAGCAGCGTTCGCTGTTCGAGCACCGCTGGTGGACTCGAGCCGAGCTCGCAACGACGAGCGAGAAGGTGTTCCCCGAAGGGCTCGTCGATCTCCTGGAGCCGACGGGTGAGCAGCTAGCCCGCGGGCTTCTCGGCGTGGCCGCCGAACTGCTTGCGCATCGCGGAGAGCAGCTTGTTCTCGAAGTCGGCTTCACCCTGCGACGTGAAGCGGTCGAACAGCGCGGTGGCGATGACCGGCGCGGGCACGCCTTCGTCGATCGCGGCGGTGACCGTCCATCGGCCTTCGCCCGAGTCGCTCACGCGGCCCGAGAATCCGTCGAGTGTCGGCGATTCCTGCAGCGCGGCCGCGGTGAGGTCGAGCAGCCATGACGCGACGACGCTGCCGCGCCGCCACACTTCGGAGACCTTGCCGACGTCGATGTCGTACGCGTAGTGACTCGGGTTGCGCAGGGGCGCGGTCTCCGCGTCGGCGCGTGCGGTCGCGCGTTACCGACGTTGGCGTGATGCAGGATGTTCAGGCCCTTCGGCGTACGCCGCCATCAGCGCGTACTCGATGCCGTTGTGCACCATCTTCACGAAGTGGCCCGCGCCCGACGGCCCGCAGTGCAGGTAGCCGATCTCTTCGGGCGCGGGATCGCCGGTGCGGCCGGGTGTGCGCTCGGCGGCCGCGTCGACGCCCGGCGCCAGCGCGCGGAAGATGGGATCGAGCCGTGCGACCGCGCCGTCGGGCCCGCCGATCATCAGGCAGAAGCCGCGCTCGAGCCCGAACACGCCGCCGCTCGTTCCGCAGTCGATGTAGTCGATCTTCTTCGTCGCGAGGTGTTCGGCCCGATCGATGTCGTCGCCGTAGAAGCTGTTGCCGCCGTCGATGATCGCGTCGCCCGCGGCGAGCACCGACGAGAGCTCGTCGACGACCGCGCCGGTCACGCCCGCGGGAACCATCACCCAGACCGCACGCGGCGCGTCGAGCTTGGACGCCAGATCGGCGAGGGTCGTCGCCGGGATCGCGCCGTACTGCCGCGAGCGCGTTGGCGGCGTCGGGGTTGTGGTCGTAGACGACGCACTGGTGTCCGGCGAGATGCAGCCGGCGCACGATGTTCGCGCCCATGCGGCCCAGACCGATCACGCCGAGCTGCATCAGGATCCCTCGGGGCTGGCCGCGTCGGCCATGAGCGCGGCGCCGACGATCCCGGCGAGGTTGCCGAGCTCGGCGATCCGCACCTCGCAGCCCGGGCTCGAGGCGATCGAGGTACTTCTCGGAATGCTTCACGACACCGCCGCCAATCACGATCAGCTCGGGCCAGAGCACCGCGGTGAAGTTGCGTGAGGTACGCGTCGAGCCGCTCGGCCCACTTGCCCCACGAGAGTTGCTTCTCGGTGCGGGTCGCGTCGGAGGCCCACACGTCGGCGATCTTGCCGCTCGACTTCGATGTGGCCGAGCTCGGAGTTCGCAACGAGCACGCCGTCGTTCAACAGCGCGGTGCCCACGCCGGTGCCGACGGTCACGAGAGCACCACGCCGCGCCGGCCCCGCGCCGCGCCGAAGCGCGCCTCGGCGACGCCGGCGGCATCGGCGTCGTTGAGCACGGTGCAGTGCCGGCCGGTCGCGCGACCGATCACCGCGGCCGCGTGCGTGCCGATCCACGACGGGTCGATGTGCGCGGCGGTACGAACGGTTCCGCCGACCACCACCGCCGGCAACGTGCAGCCGATCGGGCCGGCGTCGCCGAGCTGCTCGACGAGCTGCGCCGCGACCGCCGCGACGGCATCGGGAGTCGCCGGGTTCGGCGTCTCGATCCGGATCCGGCCGGTCGCGGTGCCGGTGGAGAGGTCGACGTGCGCGGCCTTGATGCCCGAGCCTCCGACGTCGACACCGATGAGTGAACGGGGACCAGGGGGACTCGCCATTGCCCGCGACGCTAGCCCGGGTAGCTTCGCCAAATGGTCGACGGTCCCGCGCGTCTCGAGGACTACGCCCTCATCGGCGACTGTCAATCCGCCGCACTCGTTTCTCGCGAGGGTTCGATCGACTGGTGGTGCGTTCCTCGCTTCGACAGCGGCGCCTGTTTCGCGGCGCTGCTCGGGACGCCCGACCACGGACGGTTCTTGATCGCGCCGGTCGCGCCGTCACAGTCGATGCACCGATATCTCGCGGGCACGATGGTGCTCGAGACCGAGCACGACACGCCGAGCGGCCGCGTCCGCGTCATCGACTGCCTGGTCATGGGTCGCGACCGCCCGCTGCTCGTGCGCACGGTCAAGGGTTTGAGCGGCGAAGTGAACATGCGCGTGGAGCTGGTCGTCCGCTTCGACTACGGCTCGATCGTGCCGTGGGTGCGGACCGTAGACGGCGTGTGGAGCGCGATCGCCGGACCCGACGGACTTGGCGCTGCGGACGACGGTCGATCTGCGCGGCGAAGATATGAAGACCGTCGGCGAGTTCACGGTGGCGCGGCGCGAGCAGGTCTCGTTCGTGCTCGGTTGGTTCCCCTCGCACGATCCCGGGCGCGGTTCCGCACAACTCGTCGGCGCTCGTCGCGCGCACGACGAGGTACTGGCGCAACTGGTCGGCGCGCTGCGTGTACACGGGCCAGTGGCACGAGCCGGTGCTGCGCTCGCTCCTGACGCTCGAGTCACTCACGTTCATGCCGACCGGCGGGATCGTGGCCGCGCCCACCACCTCGTTGCCGGAGACGTTGGGCGGCACCCGCAACTGGGACTACCGATACTGCTGGGTGCGCGACGCAACGCTCACGTTGGAGGCGTTGATCGCGGGCGGCTACCGCGACGAAGCGGAGCGCTGGCGGCAGTGGTTGCTGCGCGCCGCGGCCGGCGACCCCGAACGGTTGCAGACGATGTACGGCGTCGCCGGCGAGCGACGACTCACCGAGCTCGAGCTCGAGTGGTTGCCCGGCTACGACAACGCCCGGCCGGTGCGCATCGGCAACGCCGCGCACGAACAGCTCCAGCTCGACGTGTACGGCGAGCTCATCGACGTGCTCTGGCAGAGCGTGCGCGCCGACATGCCGTTGCAAGATGCGTCGTGGTCGCTGGTGCGATTGCTGCTCGACACGCTCGAAAAACGTTGGCGTGAGCCCGACGAGGGCATCTGGGAGGTGCGCGGTCCGCGCCGTCACTTCACCCACTCGAAGGTGATGTGCTGGGTCGCGTTCGACCGCGCGCTCGCGATCGCCGACGAGCTCGGGTTCGAGGGCCCGCTCGACAAGTGGCGCGAGATCCGCGACGAGATCCACGACCAGGTGTGCGAACGCGCGTTCAATGCCGATATCGGCGCATTCACGCAGACCTACAACTCGTCTGATCTCGATGCCGCGGTGTTGATGATCCCGCTCGTGGGATTCTTGCCCGCGATCCGATCCGCGGGTGGAGTCGACGATCGAAGTGATCCGACGCGACTTCGCCGACGGTGGCCTCACGTCGGACGGGTTCGTCATGCGCTACGTGCCGACCCACGAGTCGGTCGACGGCATCGGTGAACGCGAAGGCGTGTTCCTGCCGTGCAGCTTCTGGCTGGTCGAGGCGCTCGCGCTCGCCGGGCAAGACCGCCGACGCGCACGCGCTGTTCGAGCGGCTGCTCTCCGTGGGGAACGACGTCGGCCTCTTCGCCGAGGAGTACGACCCCGAGGCGCCGCGCCTGCTCGGCAACTTCCCGCAGGCGTTCACGCACCTCGCGCTCGTCGGCGCCGCGCACACCCTCGAGCCCGAGGCCTTCGCGATGCGGCTCCGCCGGCGTGACCGCACGCACGCCGCGGCCACGTGACCGGACCGAGTCGCGACCGGCCCGTAACCTGAGCGACATGGCATTGATCGCAAACGTCGTGCAGGGTTCGAGCTCGGTTCGGCTCGCGCTCCTGATCCACGGTTTCGGCGCCGACGAGCGTGATCTCGGGGGCCTGCTCACCTACCTCGATCCCAACGGCGAGCTCGCGGCGGTGCTCCCGCGTGCCCCTACGCGGTTCCGGGATCGCAGGGCTTTAGTTGGTACGCATTCGGCGGCATGGAAACCGCCGGACCCGATAGTGAGGGCACGTTCGCCACGTCGCTGGCGGAGCTCGACGATCTGCTCGACGAACAGTCGGCCGCACTCGGTCTGCCTCGGAGCGAAGCGATCGTCGGCGGCTTCTCGCAAGGCGCCGGACTCGCGCTCGGGCTCGCGCTGCAACGAAGCGATCGGCCCCGGCCGTTGGCCGCGCTCGCGATGAGTCCGGCGATCGATACCGCCGCGTTCGATCTCGACGAGGAGAACGCGCCGCCGGTTCTCGTGCAACACGGGACGAACGATCCGCTCATCCCGGTTCAGCGCTCACGCGATCTCGCGCGGCCAGTTGCGCGCGCTCGGTGTGCCGACCGTTTACCGCGAGTATCCGATGGCGCACCAGGTCGCGATGGAGAGCTTGCAGGACGCGGTCGACTGGCTCGCGACTCGTCGTCGCGGGGGAGCGCCCCGACGAGCCGGTACCCGAAGATCCGATCGAGCTCGTCCCGTCGGTCACGACCGCGGAGTGGGACGCCGAGGTGTTGAAGAGCGAGCTCCCCGTGATCGTCGACTTCTGGGCGCCGTGGTGCGGACCGTGCAAGCAGGTGTCGCCGATCGTCGAGACCATCGCCGCGATGCGCAAGGGCTTCTACAAGGTCGTGAAGGTCAACATCGACGAGGAGCCGCAGCTCGCCCAGGAGTACGGCGTGCAGAGCATCCCGATGATCGGCCTGGTGCGCAACGGCCGGCTCGAGCGGGCGTCGGTGGGCGCCAAGGCCCGCCCCCAGCTCGAAGCCGAGCTGGGCATGCTCGTTATCCCGTAGCGCCCGACTACCTAGGGCCGGGCGGCGCCGGCGAAGTCGGGCCGGTAGATCGTGTGGTAGCGGACGTCGACCCCGGTATAGGGGGCTTCGATCATCGTCCCGCTGCCTACGAACATGCCCACGTGGTGGATCGGCGAGCCGAAGAACACGAGGTCGCCGGGTTCCAGCGAGTCGATCGGCACGTGCGGGAGCGATTCGTACTGGGCTTCCGCGTTGTGCGGAAGCGATACTCCGGCTGCCGCCCACGCGTACATCGTGAGGCCGGAGCAGTCGAACACGTCGGGTCCCGACCCCGCGTACACGTAGGGCTTGCCGAGCTGCGCTTCCGCGGTACTCACCGCGACCGACGCGTGATCGCTCGGCGCCGGGAGATCCTGCGGCGGTGGCGTCGTGGTCGTCTCGCCACCCGAGCTGACTGATCCGCTGGTGTCAGACGATGTGTTGTCGGTGTTCGCGTTCTGTTGCGCAGCTTGCGCTTCGGCCTGTTGACGCGCGGCCGTCGCTTCCATCGACGCGCGTGCCGCGGCTTCCTGCTCGCGCGCTTTCTGCGCGGCGATCTGATCGACCAGACCCTTGATCTTGCCGTTCGCCTGGGCGAGCAGATCTTCTTGCTGTGACGTCGCGGCGGTGATCTGGTTGCGCGTCGCGTCGAGCGAGTCGCGTTCGGCGACGGCCTTGGCGCGCGCCTTCGCCAACGACTTCTGCTGCAGGCCGAGCGTCTCGATCGCGACCTTGGCCTGATCCATGAGCTGGTTGTCCTGGTCGGCGGCGGCGGCGCCGTAGGCCGACCGGCTACCGAGCTGTTGGGTGCTCGAGACGTCGAAGGCGCCGAGCGGCGTGGGGTTGCCGGCGTCCATGTAGAGCTCGGCGGCCCGGTCGGCGAGGAGGGTTCGGATCCGGGCGGTCTCGCGCGTCTTGGCGTCGACCTCGGCCTGATCGGCGTTGAGCTGGTCGGTCGTCTGCTGGATCGCGGACTGCGCCCGGTTGTATTGCTCGTCGAGGATCGAGACCTGGTTGCCGTTCGCTTCGATCTCGGCTTGGAGCTGCTCGGCCTTCGCCCGCTCCGACGACAGCTGCGACTCCGGCGTCGCGTGCGCGACGTTCGCGAGTCCGCCGGTGGTGAGCAGTGCGACCGTGGCGACGAACACCGCTGCGGTCCGGATGCGCGTCTTCCGCGGCACGCCGGCCGCACGCGCGCCGGTGGATCCCCTCATCGGCAACATCGGCAACAACACTAGGCGCCGAGGCCGCGCGAACTCCGGCGCGGCACCTTTTGGGTCAGCTTGCGACCGGCCAACCCGGTGTGGGCGCGGGATCTCCCTTGCCGCTGACCTGGGGCGACGTCCAGTGCTCCTTCTTCGCGATCTCGTGCGCGACCTTCTGCCACTCCGTAGGACTCCAGCCCTGCGCGGCGGTGACGAGGCTGGTGTCCTGGCGCAACATGAGGAACGCGGGCAGCCGCTCGAGACCGAGACTGTTCACGAACGCGTGGTCGGGATCGCACCACACCAGCCACTTGTCGACCGCGTTGCCGAGGATGCGCTTGGTGATCGCCTTCGTCGACGGCACGCACACGATCGTGCGCACGTCGCTGTCGCCGAACGTCGCGTAGATACGTTCGATCACGGGGAGGAACCGCGCGGCTTCGGGGCGGTCGGGCAACACGATGACCGCGATGTTGAACACGGTCGTCCAGTCATCGAGCGTGCGGGTGACGTCCTTGTAGCTCGTGATCTGGAGCAGCGGATCGGGGTTCTTGGCCACGATTGCGAACGCTAGCAAGGCGGACTCCCGGGGTTAGGCTCCCGCGGCCGGAACCGAGAGGCCAGAACGGAGCAGGACGCGATGGCAGGCAAGCGGAACCAGATCGCGATGGCCCCGGCCGAGATCGAGGCGTATCTGGAGCAGCAGCGAACGTTGCAGGTCGCTTCCATCAACCGCGACGGCACGCCGCATCTCGTAGCCATGTGGTACGCCCGCCATGACGGCGAGCTCGCGTTCTGGACGTACTCGAAGTCGCAGAAGGTCGTGAACGTGCGCCGCGACCCGCGTCTCACGGTCATGGTCGAGAGCGGCGCCAAGTACGAAGAGCTCAAGGGTGTGACGATCTACGGACGAGCACGGATCATCGAAGACCTCGACGAGGTGTTCGCGTTCGGCGACAACGTGTACGAGCGCTACTGGGGTCCGATCGACAGCGACATGGTTCGCGAGGGCGTGCGCGCGATGGGACGCAAGCGCGTCGTCATCGTCGTCGAACCGGAGAAGACCGTGTCCTGGGACCATTCGAAGCTCGGAGGGAGTTACTAGTCATGGGTGAGATGGTTTCGTTTCCGAGCAACGGGACGCAGGGCGAGGGGTACCTCGCGGTGCCGGAGTCGGGCTCGGGTCCCGGCGTGCTCGTTATCCAGGAGTGGTGGGGCCTCAACGATCAGATCAAGAGCGTCGTGGAGCGGCTCGCGACCGAAGGGTTCGTCGCGCTCGGGCCCGATCTCTACCGCGGTGCGCACACGTCGGAACCCGACGAGGCCGCCAAGCTGATGATGTCGCTCAACCTCGAACGCGCGACGAAGGACCTGAGCGGCGCAGTCGACTACCTCGCGGCGCACGACGCGGTGAGCGGTGACGGACTCGGCGTGATCGGCTTCTGCATGGGTGGCGGGGTCGCGTTGTGGCTCTCGACCCTGCGGCCGGATCAGATCAAGGCGACGGTGCCGTTCTACGGGATCATTCCGTGGGAAGCCGCCCAACCCGATTTCTCGAAGCTCGCGGCGGTGGTGCAAGGGCACTACGCCGAAAACGACGACTTCGCGAATCCCGAGTCGGTGCGCGCGCTCGACGCCCAGCTGAAGGCGCTCGGCAAGCAGGGCGAGTTCTTCGAGTACCCGGGGACCGACCACGCGTTCACGAACGACCAGCGTCCCGAGGTGTACAAGCCCGAGGCGACCGCGCTCGCGTACGACCGCGCGTTCGCGTTCCTACACGAACAACTCGCGTCGTAGCTCGCTATTTCCCGGCGGGGTATACGAGATCTCGGCCCGACCGCTTCCACGCGGCGGGACCACCCTCGAGGATCGCCACTTGGAAACCGTGGTCGTGCAGATACGCGGCACACCCGACGGTGACCTCGTGATGGCGCCCGGCGATCAATACCGGCTTGTCCTTCGACAGCTCGGTTGCGGCATCGTCGACCAACTCGGGCTCGACAAGGAGCGCGCCCGGGAGGTGACCCGTCAGCCAGTCGCTCGGCTCACCGAGGTCTACGAGCTGCGCGCCTGCCTCGATCTCGCGTGCTGCGGTGTCGGCATCGATCGCGGCGAGTGCCTCGTGTCCCCAGAAACTCATGGTGCTCCTTCGATCTCGGTTTCGACTTCTGCTTCTGCGATCAGCGCCGCGCCGATAGCGGGCAAGGTGCGTTCTAGTTCCTCGAAGTGCTTGCGGCTCAGTTGGCGCAGCCGGCGGGCGCCGGTCGGAGTCAAGCGCAGCCGAACGACGCGTTGGTCGTCGGGGTCGGAGCGGCGTTCCACGAGCCCGGCCGCGGCCGCGCGATCGACGAGTCCCACCGCACTGTGATGGCGCAGTAGGAGAGCCTCGGCGACTGCGCCGATCGTCGGTCCGAGCGGCTCGTCGAGGCCGCGGATGGCCAGCAACAGCTGGTGCTGGGCGGGCGTGAGGCCGAGCGCGGTCGCCTGGTCCTCGCTCCATCGCAGGAAACGGCGGAGCGCGGTCCGGAACGTGAGGAGCTCGCGGTACTGGGCATCGGTCAGGTCGTCGGCAGGGGCCGCTCGCACAAGGTATATCGTATCACGATATGTTCTGGAAGGGCGGCGCCGAGCGACTCGATGACATGACGTTGGGTCTGTCTCCCGCGCGGCTGGGCGCGACGTTGTTGGTGGGCATCGGCGGTGGCGCGGTATGCGCCGCCTACCTCCTCGGGCTCCACCTGCTGCAGCACGTGCTGGCCCCCGAGCAGTTCGGCGCGGCCGCCGAGTTCGCGGTGCTCGGAGGTGTCGGTGTCGCGATCGTGGTGATCGCGCGCGTGCTCGGCAGCCCGGGCGATGTCGAGCTGTTGGTCGACAACATCCACGTGTCCGGCGGTTCCGCCGACGTGCGTTCGCTGCGTTCGCTGGTGCCGATGTCGTTGTTGACGATCTCTGCCGGGGGCGCGGCCGGCCCCGAGGCTCCGCTCGTGACCACCTGCGGAACGCTGGCGAGTCTGGTCGCGCGCCGGCGCCGCGCCAGCGTCGCGGAGACGCGTTGTTTGACGATCGCGGGTATGGCCTCGGCGTTCGCGGTGTTGTTCGGCGCGCCGATCGGCGCCGCGTTCTTCGCGCTCGAGATCCTGCACCGACGCGGAATGGAGTACCACGAAGCGCTGGTGCCCGCGATCATCGGTGCGCTCTCCGGCTATGCGTGCTCGATGGTGCTGACGGGCGCGGGCGTCAAGCCGGTGTGGACGATCCCGCCGGTCGCGTCGCTCCGACCCGTCGACTTTCTCTGGGCGATCGGAGCGGGCGCGGGCGGCGCGCTCGTCGCGATCGTGTTCACGTACCTGGTGATCGGATTGCGGCGGGGGTTCAGCTGGGGTCCCGCGCACCTGCGCCCCGTCGTCGGCGGGCTGGTCCTCGCGCTGCTCGCGCTGTGGTCGCCCTACGCGTTGACGTTCGGAGAGGCCCAGACCGGCTTCGTCCTGCACCACCGGCTCGCGGTGAGCGTGTTGCTCGTCGCGGTGGTTGCCAAGCTGCTGGGGACGACGATCACGGTGTCGTCGGGCTGGCCCGGCGGCTTCATCATCCCGCTGTTCTTCATGGGGGCCACGCTCGGCCAGCTCACACACCACGCGTTCGGCGACGCGCACGCCGGGATCGTCATCGCCGCGTTCATGGTCGCGGCCAACGTCGGTGTGACCAAGACCTTGCTCGGTTCGACACTCGTCGTCACCGAGATGGGCGGCCTACGCCTGCTACCGACGACGATGCTCGCCGCACTCGTCGCGATGTTGTTGACCAGTTCGGTCAGTCTCATCGAGAGTCAACGAGAACGCACACCGATGGAACCGCCGGACGAGCCGTAGCAGCCGCGCACCTCGGGCGTTCAGAAGCCCATCGCGCGCAACATGGCTTGCGGCATCTCGTCTTCACCGCGCGCGAGGAGCTGGGCGCGCTCGATGTTGATCGCGTCGCGCGGTTCGCGCTCCGGCCAGGAGTCCCACGGACCGGGCGGGATCGCGGGTTCGTTGCCGAGCGCGACAGAGACGCAGTGGCGGAGGTACTGCTGGAGCTCCTTGATCTCCGCCCTTCCGCCCACGGGGCCGTGGCCGGGAACGATCGTGTCGGCGAGGTCGCCGACCACGTCGAGCACATTCGCCCAGTTGGCCGGGTCGCCCTGGAACGCGAGCGGCGTCACGCCGAAGAAGCACAGGTCACCCGCGAACAGCACGTCGACATCGGCGACGAGCACCATCACGTCGCCGTCGGTGTGACCGTTGGCGGGCAGCAACTCGACGCGCGGTGTGAGCTGGGCCGCGTCGGTCACGAGGTGCGTCACCGGCCGGGTCCCGATCTCGGCGAGATCGTCGAACTCCTCGGTGAACGCGGGCATGAACGCCTTGTACGCAACCACCGGCATCTCGCCGTCGAGGAGATCGCTCGTCTGTTGTGAGCCGATCACCGATGCGTTCGGGAAGGCGTGCGAACCGCCCACGTGATCGATATGTGCGTGGGTGAGCACGAGGCGGCGCACCGGACCACCCAGGGCGGCGACCGCGTCGCGCGAACGGCTCCCACTGCGAGCGAACCATGAGCGAGTCGACAACGGTGATGCCGTCGTCGTCGACGATCACCCCCGCGTTGCTCACGCCCGACTCGCCGCCGGGTTGCAACCACACGAACACCCCGTCGGCGATCTCGTGCAACGTGAGCGTGGGAATCGTCGCCATGAATCGAGGCTACTCAGCTTCCAGTGCGTCGAGAAGGTCGGCTCCGATGCCGAGGAACCACTGCACCTCGGACGCGTCGCCGTGGCGGATCGTCCAGTCGACTTGGCGGAGCACCATGTGCGCGGCGTAGAGCACGAGCGCGTCGGGATCCGTTTGTGCGGCCGCGGCGGCGAGCAGCTCGTCCCGAATCGCGTAGTCGTAGGTGTACAACGCGAGGGTCACGAGATCGAACGCGGGGTCGCCATTCGTCGCGCCCTGCCAATCGACGACCGCCGTCACGCGGTCGCCGTCGGCCAGCACGTTGTAGGGCGAGAAGTCGAAGTGCACGACGCCGGTCTCCGCGACCGGTAGGCCGCGTGCGCGTTCCGCGATGCGGAAGAGGCGAGCGAGCAGCTCCCGCGTCGCATCCGAGTGCTCCGACATCGCGGCGTGCTCGCAGTAGCCGACCCGCCCGGCGAGGATGCTCGTGACCATCTCGTCGATCCACGGGCCGCGGCCGGGCAAACCGACATCTCGTTGGCGCGCGTTGAGCGCCAACACCTGCGGCAGGAGCGCCGGCGTCAGCTGCTCGATCGGTTCACCCGCGGCCCGCTCCTGGATCTCGTACGCGGTTCCGTCGACTTCGCCGGTCGCGAGCGTGGCCGGCGCGGGGTAGCCGCGGGCGCGTAATGCATCGACAAGTGCGGTCTGCCGGCCGAGGTCGAGCACGTCTCCGGTGTAGAGCTTGAGCACCGCGCCGGCTCCATCTGGACTCCGGACCTCGAATGCGCCGCCGCTCTCCCCGTGCGCCATCGGGCCGACAAAGAGCACGCCGATCGCCGCCGCGATCTCGCCGGGATCCACGAAGCAAGCTTCGCACGGTTGGAGACATATGGGACCGGGCTCTACGCTCTCTCCCTATGTCTGAGCGCTCACGTCACCTTCCCCGCCGATCGTGCCTGTCGGTTCCCGGCTCCAGCGAGAAGATGCTGGGCAAGGCACCCGGCCTCGGTGCCGACATGGTGTTCCTCGATCTCGAAGACGCGGTCGCGCCGCTCGAGAAGCCGGGCGCTCGGGCCAAGGTCGTGAACGCGATCAACACGCTCGACTTCGGTGAGAGCGTCTTGTGCGTGCGCGTGAACGCGTGGGACACCGAATGGACCTACCGCGACGTGATCGAAGTGGTCGAGGGTGCGTCGGAGCGACTCGACGAGCTCATGCTCCCGAAGGTGGAGTACGCGGCCGACGTGCACGCGCTCGATCTGCTGCTCACCCAGATCGAGAAGACGACCGGCCGCCAATCGCGCGTCGGCATCGAAGCCCAGATCGAGACCGCGCGCGGCTTGATCAACGTCGAGGAGATCTGCGCTGCCAGCGACCGGCTCGAGACGATCATCCTCGGCCCGGTCGACATGTCGGCGTCGATGGAGATGCCGTCGCTCGCCGGCGGCCTCGACATTCCCGACTACCCCGGCGACTACTTCCACTACGCGTTCGCCAAGATCCTCTACGCGGGCCGCGCCAATGGCTTGCAGGTGATCGACGGTCCGTACGTGAAGGTGCGCGACTCCGAGGGCTTCCGCGAGTTCTGCAAGCGCACACAGATCCTCGGCTACGACGGCAAGTGGGCGCTGCACCCCGATCAGGTCACGATCCTCAACGAGGTGTTCGGTACGAGCCAGGAGCAGTTCGACCGCGCGGTCGACATCCTCGAGGCCTACGAGAAGGCGACCACCGAAGGCGACCGCAAGGGCGCGGTGATGTTCGGTGACGAGATGATCGACGAAGCGTCCCGCAAGGTCGCGGTCAAGGTCGTCTCCCGCGGCGAACGCGCCGGATTGAAGCGCAGCGCCAACTAAGGCGCCGATCTGCCGGCCGCGTCGATGCAGTTCAGCCGGGAGTTGCGAGAGGATGTCGCGGCCGGCCGCATCACCCTGTCGTTCCGGTTGTGGAGCCGCCCGCAGGTGAAGGTCGGCGGCCGCTACGCGATCGGCGAAGCGCAGTTCGAGGTCGACGACATGGAGCTGGTGCCGTTCTCGAGCGTTACCGCCGCGGATATCCGCCGCTGCGGTGAGAAAGACCGCGAGTCATTGCGCCGACGCACCGCCCACGCCGGCCCCGTCACCGACGACACCCTCGTCTACCGAATCGAATTCCACATCGTCGACTGACCACAGCGAACCTGCGTGAGTTCGCCGCGCTATGCGCGGTGAAGTCACGCAGGTTCGAGCTTTGGGCTAGGCGAGGGCTTGTTCGCAGAGGCGGCGGGCGATGACTCGCAGGCACAGCGTCTCGTCGGCGCCTTCGAAGATCGACAGCACGCGCGCGTCCACGAAGAAGCGCGACACCGGGAACTCTTCGGCGTAACCCATCCCGCCGTGGAGTTGCATCGCTTCGCGGGTGACCCACTCGGCGGCGCGGCATACATACGCCTTCACCATCGACGCTTCGAGCGTGCCTTCGCCGTTCGCCATCTTCTTGGCGACGTCGTAGGAGAACTGCCGCCCGGCTTGGATCAGCGCGGCCATGCGGGCGAGCTTGACCTTCGACAGTTGGTAGTCGAACACCGGTGCGCCGAACACCTTGCGGTCCTGCGCGTAGCTCATGCCCGCTTCGAACGCGGCTTGCATGAGGCCGACGGCGCGCGCCGCGGTTTGCAAGCGGCCGTTCTCGAAGCCGGCCATCTGGAGGTAGAAGCCCCGGCCGAGCCCGGCCTCTCCACCGACCAGGTTGTCGCTCGGGACGAACCAGTTGTCGAACGCGACTTCGTAGGAGTGCATGCCGCGGTAGCCGATGGTGTCGATCGCGCGGCCTTCGATCTTGCCGCCGCGATCGTCGTCGAATGCGAACGCGTGGCCTTCGGCGCGTGGCTTCTCGGCCATGAGGATCGACAAGCCCGCGGTGGCCGGCGGAACGATCGGGATCGGTGCGGGCGAGCACCATGAGCACGTCGGCGCGACCTGCGAACGTCGCCCACGTTTTCACGCCGTTGATGACCCAACCGTCGTCGGCGCGAGTTGCCGTCACTTTCACGCCGGCGACGTCGGAGCCGTAGTCGGGCTCGGTCACCATGATGCCGACCATCACTTCGCCGCTCGCAATACGCGGCAGCCACGCGCGCTTTTGCTCTTCGGTACCGCCCGCGACGAGCGCGCGCGTGAGGATCTCGGGCCGCGTGACGAGCGAGCCGCCGATGCCGAGCGAACCGCGTGAGAGCTCCTCGGTCGCGACGACCATGCCCATGTAGTCGGACTCGCCGCCGGTCGCGAACCCGTCATACTCCTCGGGCACCGACAGGCCGAAGCCGCCCAGCTCGGCGAGGCCGCTGATGATCTCTTCGGGCACGTCGGCGTTGGTGCGGTGCACGTGTTCGGCGTTGGGGCGGATCTTGTCTTCGGCGAAGCGGCGGAACGTCTCACCGACGAGCTCGAAGTCGTCGGAGAGATGCGTCGGTCCGGTGCCGTGCTTCACGCACTGGTCGGCGAGCGCTTCGAGGAACTCGGGCGCGCGGTGTTCGGAGACGAACGGCATCGTCGCCGCGAGCGCGTCGCGCTCGGCGCCCCACGCCTGGCTGCGCCCGAGCGCGCGAGTGGCGACATCGTGCACCGCGTCGGCCACGTACGCGCGGGCGAGCATCGACTCCATCTCGCCGTGCTCGCCGTAACTGCACATGACGCGGGAGCCCTCGACCGCGGCGGCCGCGTGGGCGAGGTCGTACGCGATCGCCTGGTGCCGGTCGAGCGCGGCAACCGAAAGCTTGCCGTTCTCGGTTGACTGCTCGGCGAGACCGCGCACGGCGTTCTCGACAACTGTGCCCGCGAGCTCGACGGCCGCGGCCGCTGCACGCAGCTCGTCACTCATGGGCGCCACGTTACCGACCGAGTGCCGCCCCGGCCCAAGCGCTGACGTTCAGCGCGGGGCGGTCACGGTTTCTTCGTGGGCGGCGGGCCGGTGGGCTTGGTGGTCGGTGTGGTGCCCGTGGGTTTCGTGGTGGTCGCGACCGGTTGTGTGGTCGTCGACACTCCGTTCGTTGCGGGCGTCGTCGTCGACGCCGAATCGATCGTGGTCGTGGGATCCGACGACGGTTGCGTCGTCGTCTCGTACGACTGTGACTGCGGAACGGTTGGGCGGTAGCGGCCGATGCCCGGCACGTAGTCGTTGCTGCCCTGGGCGATCGTGTAGTCGATCGGCTGCGACGGGTCGGCCTGCGCCATGATCTGCCAGCGCTTGTTGAGCCGCGTCCAGAGCTTGTCGGAGAGATACTTGGCGCCGTCGACGCTGAAGTGCACGCCGTCGGAGATGCGCATCTCCTGCATCTCGCCGTTCTCGTCGGGCAGGTCGCGCGAGTAGTCCCCGTTCTCGTCGGAGAACAACTTGTAGGTGTCGATGTACACGATGTCGGGTGCGAACTTCGCCGCCTCCGACCGCATCAACTTCCCGAGCAGGTACGCACCCTTGTTCGAGTGTGTGGTCACCCATCGTCGGCGGGCCGAGCCAGTACACGAGGCGGTGGCGGGTGCCGCCCGTGAGGATCTCCATCATGCGATGGACCTTCTCGCGGTAACCGGCTTCCCAGTCGGGCACCCCGTCGTTGTTGCCGTCGTACGTACTTGCGATCGACGCATCGTTGGCACCGATGATGAACACGACCTGATCCGGATCGGAGTCGGCCATCTCCTGCATCGCGTGCTCGTCCCAGTTGCGGATGCCGTCGTCTTCGAGGCCGCTCGAAACCTTGTAGTCGATCGTCGCGTCGACGACGCCGGTCGCGCCGCCGGTTTGGCCGAGCGCGGGCCCGAACGATCCTGCGAGCGAGTCGCCGCCGATCCACAGCTTCAACGGTTTGTCGTGACTGATCGGGCGCGGAGGGCCGAGCTTGTTGACGCGAACGACGGTGGAATCGGGCGCCGGTACGGAGGGGTCGGTCGCCGACTTGCGTTCGGCGGGCGTGGCGTCGGTCTTGTCGTTGTCCCGCAACGCCATCGCGGTGCCGATGCCGAGCGCGATCAGCGCGACGGCAACGACCGCGCCGACGATTCGGGTGCGGCGCTTTCGCGTCGCGAGCCGTCGGCGACGGCTGTCGGTGCTGGGGGAGTCCTCGTCAGTCATCGCGGAATCGACGAATCGTAGCGGCTGGACTGTTCTACGCGGACTCGCGGTCGTCGGTCGGCGGCCCGCCCGATCTGGGTGCGGTACAACTCCGAGTACAAGCCGCCTCGGGCCATCAATTGGCTGTGGGTGCCGCTTTCGGCGATCTTTCCGTCGTCCACGACGAGGATGCGATCGGCGTCGACGACGGTCGACAGGCGGTGCGCGATGACGATCGCGGTGCGGTTCTGGAGGATCTCGTCGAACGCCTGTTGAATCGCGACCTCCGACTCGGAGTCGAGGTGCGACGTCGCTTCGTCGAGGATCACGATCGCGGGATCTTTGAGTAACAAACGCGCAATCGCGAGTCGTTGTTTCTCGCCGCCCGACATGCGGTAGCCGCGTTCTCCGACAACGGTGTCGAGCCGATCGGGAAGTGAGTCGACGAGATCCCAGATGCGCGCCGCGCGCAGAACGCCTTCGATGTCGGCGTCGGTCGCGTTCGGTTCGGCGAACAGCATGTTGGCGCGGATGCTCTCGTGGAAGAGGTGCGGGTCCTGGGGCACGAGCCCGACCGCCGCTTGCAGCGTGTCGAGCGTGAGGTCTCTCACGTCGTGGCCGTCGACGCGAACGACGCCCTGGTTCACTTCGTAGATGCGGGGGACGAGCATCGCGATCGTGGTCTTGCCCGCGCCCGATGGCCCGACGAGCGCGACGGTCTCGCCGGGCTCGACGACGAGCGAGACGTCACGCAGGATCCATTCGCTCGCCTCTTCGCCACCCGGCGTTCCCGGCGTTTCCAGCGATGGGATCGACACCTGGTTCCCCGGCGGGTGGCGGAACCACACGTGCTCGAACTCGACGCGGCCCTCGGGCTCGACGAGATCGACGGCGCCCGGACGGTCGGCGATCGACGCCGGGAAGTCGAGCACCTCGAACACCCGCTCGAACGACACGAGCGCGGTGAGGATGTCGACGCGGGAGTTCGTGAGCTGACGCGAGCGGTTGGTACATCTGGCCGACGTAGATCATGAACGCGACGACCGTTCCCGTCGTGAGCGTGCCGGAGATCGCGAGGTTGCCGCCGACCAGATAGACGACTGCGGTGCCGACCGCGGCGACCAGCCCGAGCGCGACGAACAGGATCCGGCCGTAGATCGCGGTGCGCACGCCGATGTCACGCACGCCGCCGGCGCGCGTCGGCGAAGCGATCGCGCTCCTCGTCGGTCTTGCCGAACAGCTTGGCGAGCAGCGCGCCGGCGACATTGAAGCGTTCGACGGTGAGGTTGTTCATCTCCGCGTTGAGTTGCATGCCCTCCGCGTGAGCTTCTGCATGCGCGGACCGATGCGGCGCGCGGGCCAGATGAAGAGCGGGAAGCACGACCAACGTCAGCAGCGTGAGTCGCCACTCGAGCTCGAACATGATCGTGAGCACGACCGCCGAGGCTGATGACGTTGGAGACGACGGTGCCGAGCGTCGTCGTCACGGCCTGCTGCGCACCGACCACGTCGTTGTTCAAGCGGCGACTGCAGCGCGCCCGTCTGCGTACGCGTGAAGAACGCGAGCGGCATGCGCTGCACGTGGTCGAACAACGCGACCCGCAGGTCGTAGATGAGTCCCTCGCCCATCCGCGACGACAGCCAGCGCTGGAGGAGCGAGAGCATCGCGTCGGCGAACGCCAGCCCGATCGCGGCGAGCGCGAGCACGAGCACGAGGCCCCGGTTGTGGTTCTCGGGCGGAGCGCGTTGTCGATGAGGTCCCGGAAGAGCAGCGGCGGGATCGCGGTGACGATCGCGTCGAGGATCACCGCGAGAGGAAGCCGATGAGGATCTTGCGGTACGGCTGGACCCAGGTGAAGACGCGGCGCAGCGTTTGGCGGTTCACCTTGCGCCCGCGCACGGCATCGTCGCGGCTGGAAGCCCTGGATGTGCGAGTGGTTCATCATCGGGGGCTCAACGGTACCGGTCGCCGCCCGGGCCCGGTTCTCGACGGTGCCGCACTTCGAGCAGTCGGGACCTCGGCCGTCGTAGCGTCCGCGCCATGACCGTCGAAACCGATCCGGAGATCCGCCGCGAGCTGATCGACACCGTGCGCCGCTTCATCGCCCGCGAGGTGATGCCCGGTCGCGTCCGAGTTCGAGCACGCCGACGAGTTCCCGACGGCGATCGTCGAGCAGATGAAGGAGCTCGGCCTGTTCGGCATCACGATCCCGGAGGAGTACGGCGGGCTCGGCCTCGACCTGCTCACGTACATCGGTGTGATCGAGGAGCTCGCGTACGGCTGGATGTCGCTGTCGGGCATCGTCAACACGCACACGATCGCGGCGTACATCATCGTGCACCACGGCACCGAAGAGCAGAAGCAGCGCTGGCTGCCGCGCCTCGCGACCGGCGAGCTCCGCGGGTGCCTCTCGCTGTCGGAAGCCGACGCGGGCAGCGACACGCGCAACCTCTCGTGCCGCGCGGTGCGCGACGGCGACGAGTACGTGATCACGGCACGAAGATGTGGGTGACGAACGGCGAGCGCGCCGGCATCGTCGCGCTCGCGGCGCGCACCGAGGAGGGCATCTCGTGCTTCATCGTCGAGAAGGAACCCGGCCCGACGAGCGGCGGCATCACGGTGAGCCGCAACATCGGCAAGCTCGGCTACAAGGGCATCGAGACGGTCGAGATGTCATACGACGGCCATCGCGTTCCCGCCGACGCGCTGCTCGGCGAAGAAGGCCGCGGGCTCGGCTACATCCTCGGTGCGCTCGAAGTCGGTCGCATCAACATCGCGGCGCGTGCGGTCGGCGTGGCCCGGGCCGCATTCGACGCCGCGCTCGAGTACGCCGCAGGAGCGCGAGACGATGGGCAAGCCGATCGCCGAGCACCAGGCGATCCAGCTCAAGCTCGCCGACATGGCGACCAAGCTCGAAGCCGCGCGTCTGCTCACCCGCAGCGCGGCCGAGCGCAAGCAGGCCGGGCGAGCGCGCCGACGTGGAGGCCGGCATGGCGAAGCTGTTCGCGAGCGAGACCGCGTTCGAGATCGCGACCGACTCGATGCGCATCCACGGCGGTGTCGGCTACACGACCGAGGTTCCGGTCGAGCGCTACTACCGCGACGCGCCGCTGATGCTGATCGGCGAGGGCACCAACGAGATCCAGCGCCTCGTGATCGCCCGCGGTCTGCTGCCCACGCCGACGCGGCCGGTCAGTAGTCTCGAAATCATGACCGTGTACGAGCGCCCGTTCGGCCGTTACTTCGAAGACTTCGAGGTCGGCGACATCTACAAGCACTGGCCCGGCAAGACGATCACCGAGGCCGACGACCATCTCTTCTGCATGATCACGATGAACCACCATCCGTTGCACACGGATGCCTGGTACGCGGAGACGCAGACGCAGTTCGGCAAGAACGTCGTCGTCGGCAACCTCGTGTACTCGCTCGTGCTCGGCATGTCGGTCCCCGACGTCAGCGGCGTCGCGATCGCCAACCTCGAGGTCGAGACGCTCCAACACAAGAAGCCGACGTTCCACGGCGACACGATCTACGCCGAGACCAAGGTGCTCGACAAGAAGGAGTCGAGAGCAAGCCCGACCGCGGCATCGTCGACGGTCGAGACGTGCGGCTTCAACCAGCGGGGCGAAGAGGTCTGCTACTTCCGGCGCAAGGTGATGGTCCCGACGCGCGAAGCGGCGAAGCCGCGTCAGCGTCCGTACGAATCTCCCTCCGAGTAGCGCGCGTCACGATGGCCGCGGGCGAGTGCCTGTTCTGCGCGATCGTCGCGGGCGTGAGGCGTCGCACGTCGTGCTCGACGAGCCCGACGTCGGTCGCGTTCCTCGATCACCGGCCGGTGTTCAAGGGGCACGTGCTCGTGATCCCCCGCATCCACGTGGTCACGTTGCACCGACCTGCCGACCGAGTCTGCTCGAGCCCGCTGTTCGCGGTCGTTCGCCCGCTCGCGCGACCCGCGTGACTGGTCGAAGGTCTCGGGGCGCAGGGCTCCGTGGGTTGCCGCAGAACAACATCGTGAGCCAGGCGGTGCCGCATCTCCACGTGCACGTCGGTGCCCCGTACCAAGGGCGACGGCCTCAAAGGCTTCTTCTGGCCCCGGCACACGTACGAGGGCGAAGCCGAGATGGTCGAGTACGCGGGCCGGCTCCGGGCCGCGCTCGCCTGACCAGCTGCCCGGTCGGCCGGGGTCGATCCGGGTCCGGGATCGCGGGTCCGCCCGAGGGCCACGTCGCCGCCCCGCCACAGGTGGATGGCAATTAGCCGTTTTCTAACGACGACGTGACCCGGACTTGTGGCGAACCCGTCCGGGGCCGAAATCGCAACCACTGTTGCCCCCCTTTTTTGCCGGCCCGCTCCGGGACGCCGCTATTTCCCGCCCGTCGCTGCACCTATGCCGATCGCCACGATGAGGACGACGATGCCGACGATGAAGATCACGACGACGACGGTAACCCCATCTCGCGGCTCTCACCGGCTTGCGCTGCCGAATGAAGTAATGATGTAATGAAGCAATGACATCACAGACGAAGACCCAAGATCTGGCTGCCTGGTTCGCCGGGCGGCTGCCCGATGGCTGGTTCGCCGGCCCGCCCGAGGTGACCAGCGACCGCGAGGAGATCCTCGTGGTCGGCACGCTCCCCGAGCCCGAGTACCCCAAGGACGCCGACGACTCGGTCAAGGCGACCGCCCGCGAAGCGCGGATCCAAGGCTTCCGGGAAGACACGCGCGAGCAGCGCATGCGCATCGCCGACGAAGCCGAGCAGCGCACCGGCCGCAAGGTCGCGTGGGGCGCGGTGTGCGGCGACGAACGCCGCGTGTTCACGACGCTCGCGGTGCCGGTGATGACCCGCCTGCGCATGCAGGAACGTCAGGTACTCGACACGCTCGTCGGTGCCGGCGTCGCCCGCAGCCGTTCCGACGCGCTCGCCTGGTGCGTCCGCCTCGTGCGCGACAACGAAGGCGAGTGGATCACGCAGCTCCGCGACGCGCTCGTAGCCGTCCACGAAGCCCGCGCGACGGGCCCCACCCCGTCGAAGTAACGGCGGTCTAGCTGAGGACGCGCTTCTTGAAGCCGTCGATTCCGAGCTTGAGGAACAAGACGGTGAAGCCGATCAGCGCGAGGTAGATGAAGGGGACGGCCATGTGCGGCACGCCCTTCGTGAGCGCGACGCGCATCCCTTCACTCATGTAGACGAGCGGGTTCACGAGCACCGCGACCTTGAGCACCGGCAACGGCGTGAGCGTCTTCCACGGGTAGTAGACCGCGCCGAGGAACGTCATCGGGATCACGAGCAGGCTGAAGATCAACGGCACCTGCCGCGGCTCGACCCGCGTCCCGATCGTGAGCCCGAACGCGGCGCTCATGACCGCGGCGAGGGGGAGCAGCGTGATCAGGTACGGCCAGTGCACCGAGAGGTGTACCTCGTTGGCGGGGATGACCAGCGCGAGCGGGAACACCACCAGCGACGCCAGCAACGCTTGGATCGCACCGCCCGCGACCTTCTCCGCCGCGACCGCCCACACCGGCATCGGCGCGAGCACGCGGTCTTCGATCTCACGCGTGTAACCGAAGTCCTGCACCAGCGGCAGCGCGACCGCCTGCACGCCTTGGAAGATCATCGCGCTCGCGATCGTGCCGCCGACGAGCAAGGTCGAGAATTCCGACGGGTTGGTGCCGATCCCCTGGCCGATCTTCGGGAACACGTAGGTGAACACGAAGATCAACAGCAGCGGCTGCATGATCGTGCGGCCGATGAAGATCCACTTCTCTTTGAACAGCACGCGGATGTCGCGCAGGAGGAGCGCGCCGAACGCGTGTCGGGCCGACGAGCGCGAGGACTCGACGGGGGCGGTGCGGGTCGCGGTCGCCGTCATTCGCGGAGGTCCCTTCCGGTCAGCTGGATGAATACCGTCTCGAGCGTCGTCTCCGTCACCGCGACGTCGGTAATCGCACACCCGGCCCGCTCGGCGAAGGTGAGGATCTCCGGCAAGCGGGGTCCGTCGCGCTTCACGTACGCGAGCACGCTGTCGTCGAGCACGCGCGCGCTGTCGATGCCGTCCATCGTTTCGAGCTGGTGCGCCAGCACTTCGAGGTCGCCGGACGCGCGAATGCGGATCTCGGTTTCGGCGCCGATCGTCGCCTTGAGCTTCTCGGGCGTGTCGAGCGCGAGCAGGGTTCCGTGGTCGATGATCGCCACTCGTTGGCACAGCTGGTCGGCCTCTTCCATGTAGTGCGTCGTGAGCACGATGGTCTGGCCTTGCGCGTGCAACTCGCCGATCACGTCCCAGAGCGCGAGGCGGCTCTGCGGATCGAGGCCGGAGGTGGGCTCGTCGAGGAAGAGCACCGCGGGGTCGTGCATGATCGCCCGGGCGACCATGAGGCGTTGCGCCATGCCGCCCGACAGCTCGGCGACGTTGGCGCGCGCCCGGTCGGCGAGCCGGAACTTCTCGAGCATCTCGTCGGTCTTGCGGTGTGCTTCCTTCGCTCCCATGCCGAAGTAACGGCCGTGGAAGTAGAGGTTCTCCGACACGTCGAGCGCCCGGTCGAGTGTGTTCGTCTGGGCAACTACACCGATGTTCTTCTTGGCGACGGCGGGGTGCGCGATCACGTCGATGCCGCCGACCCACGCTTCACCCGAGGTCGGGATGACCCGGGTCGTCAGCATGCCGACGGTCGTGGTCTTGCCCGCGCCGTTGGGCCCGAGCAGCCCGAAGATCTCGCCCTTGTACACGGTGAGGTCGAGGCTCTCGACCGCACGCAGCGGTCCGGCGCGGCCGGCGAAGACCTTCGTGAGGCCGACGGTCCGGATCACGCCGTCGCTATTAGCGCCCGGGGGATTGGGTATAGCGGCTTGTGTGTCGATCGTCATGGTGCCTCCGGTCTTCGGATCCTATGACCGCGCGACCAAACTCCTGCTGTCGTCAACGGTGTTGTGTTGACTAATGTCCGCCCCGTGCTGGGGGGCGTCGCGGTCACGTTTCACGGGGTGCGTGGCTCCACTCCGTGCACCGGCCCCGAGTTCGCCCGCTACGGCGGCCACTCGTCGTGCGTGGTGCTCGAATCCGCCGGATCAGCCGCCGATCATCTTCGACCTCGGCACGGGCCTGCGGCCCTACGGGACGACCGTCGAAGGCGTGTTCCACGGAACCGCGTTGTTGTCGCACCTGCATTGGGATCACATGCAGGGCCTGCCGTTCTTCGTGCCGCTGCACGTGGAGGGCGCGACGCTCGACATCTACGGACCGCGCCAGGCCGAAGGCGCGCTCGGCGACGTGTTCGCCCAGATGATGCGCCCGCCGTTCTTCCCGATCCGGCCGACCGACCTGGTCGGCGACGTGCGCTTCCACGACACCGCCGAAGACGACTTCCCGGTCGGCCTCGCGAAGGTGCGCTCGCGCTGGGTCCGCCACGTCGGCCCGACGCTGGGCTTCCGCGTCGAATGGAACGGTGTGTCGATCGCGTACCTCCCCGATCACGGCCCGGGCACCGTCGTGAGCGACGCCGACGACTACATCCCGCCCGGCGTGCTCGAGCTCTGCGACGGCGTCGACATGCTCATCCACGACGCGCAGCACACCCTCACGGAGTACGAACCGAAGCGGCATTGGGGTCACTGCACCGTCGAGTACGCGCTGCACGTCGCGCGTGAAGCCGGGGCCCGCAACGCGGTGCTCTTCCACCACGACCCGGTGCACGGCGACGACGACATGGACCGCATCGCCAACGACGCGAGCGAGCTCGGCGCGCGCATGGGCATCCCGGAGGTCACGGTCGCTCGCGACCGGCTCCAGTTGCAGCTTGCGGCGCACCCGGCCGAAAACCGCGCCACGGGCGGGCAATGAGCCCGTCGGCACCGCGTCCACTCACTCCCGACGCCTCGACCTACCGCACCGTCCTCGGCCACTTCGCAACCGGCGTCGTGCTCGTGACCGCGATCGACGGTGACGAACCGGTGGGCATGGCGTGCAACTCGTTCTCGTCGGTGTCGCTCGAGCCGCCGCTGGTGTTGTTCTGCGCGGCGAAGTCATCGTCCACCTGGCCGCGCATCGAGACGTCGGGGAAGTGGGCGGCGAACATTCTCGACGAAGACGGCGAAGAAGTGTGCCGGCTGTTCGCGCAGAAGGGTGCCGATCGCTTCGCTCGCATCGCGTACACCCCGGGGCGCACCGGATCGCCGATCCTGGAAGACGCGCTCGCGTTCGTCGACTGCGAAACCGTCGACAAGCACGATGCCGGAGATCACGTGATCGTCGTCGGTCGGGTCATCGAGCTCGGCTACCAGCACGAGGGCAAGCCGTTGCTCTTCTACCGCGGCGGATACGGCCGCTACGAGATCTGATCAGTAGCGGGTGAACGACGCGGCGCTGGCACTTGCCGCGCGCATCGTGCTCGCGGTGGTGTTGGCCAGCTCGGCCATCGCGAAGCTGCGGTCGCTGCCCGCGGTGCGGGAACAGGTCGCGACCTTGGTGAGCAAACGCGCCGCGCCGCTGCTCGCACTGCTGCTGCCGGCCGCCGAGTTACTGGTCGCGGTCGGGCTCGTCGTGTGGTGGAACGCGGTGCCCGGGATCGTCGCGGTCGTCCTGCTCGCGTTGTTCACGGTGGTGCTCGTCCGCGCCGAGGCGAAACGGGTTCCGTGCCTGTGCTTCGGCGCGTCGAAGCTCGACACGCCGGTGGGCCCGGCCGGCATCATCCGCAACGGCGTCCTCGGCGCGCTCGGCGTATTCGCGGTCGGCTCGCCGGCGGGCGCGCCGGCCGGCGCCACGATCATCGCAACCGTGGTGTTCGGCGTGATCGCGGCACTCGCGGTCCGCGCCGCCCAATGAACGAGAGCCCGCTAGCGGCGGTGGCGGATCCGGTCACGTACGACCACGCCCACGTGCACGCCGGTGGTGGCGGCGATCACGGCGATACCCGCCTCGGCCAGGGCGACGATCCAGGCGACCACATTGAGTGAGATCAGGACCGCCACACTCGCCAGGCCGAGCAGTGCGACGGCAAGAATGTCTTGGCTCCGGACCGTCGCCGGTTGCTCGAACGTGGTCGGCTTCGAGATCCGGGGCGAGATGAATCCCTCGAACAGCCGGAGGAACGGGTTGCCGCCCGGACCGAAGGCGGCGCCGGCCCCTACGAGCACGGCCAATACCGGCACGATCCATATCTGACGGAACACGAAGGCGGCCAGCAACACGACCGCGACCAGCCCCTGCGCGGTCCGATCGGCGCGGGAGTCGATCGCTTCCGGCGCAGAGGTCACTCGCGCACCCTAGGCGTGACTCCCGTCTCGTCTACGGCCAAAACGGGCCTTCTGCCCCTTCCCTAACCGTGGAATGTTGGTTACGCTCCGTGTTCAAGGTCTCGCCAGAACGGAGTCCGAAGTGGTTCTCGCTGTAGTGCTGGCTGCAGCTGCGACACTCTTTGCGATCCTTGCGATCGTCAGTGGTGTCCGGCGTGGTAGCGGGTCGCGACCGGCTCAGGGTGGAGACATGGATCTCGGCTCGCTCGCGGGGACCGACTCGGTCGTCCACGGCGCCCAGGTCGACGTCGCCCGCACCCGGGAGCGCACCCGGCAACGCCGGCTGTGGAAGCTGTTGATGTGGCTCGCGCCCATCGGCATCTTCTTCGTCTACCGGCTCGCGACCAACAATCCGATCCGGTTCGCGCTCCCGAGCTTCTCGCCGATGCAGATGGAGATCATCCTGCCGGTCGGCCTGATCGCGATCTTCGCGGTGGTGTTGATCGTCCCGATGATGGTCGCGGGGAAGTCGCCCCACATCCGGTACGACCCCAGCGAGATCGAAGTCACGATGGACGACGTCGTCGGTATCGGCCCGGTCCGCACCGAAGTCGTCAACACCCTCAACTTGTTCCTCGGCTACCAGACGTTCCGGGAGCACATGGGGGGCAATCCGCGTAAGGCAATCCTCTTCGAGGGTCCGCCCGGAACCGGCAAGACCTACATGGCCAAAGCCATGGCCCGTGAAGCCGGCGTGCCCTACCTCTTCGTCTCGTCTACATCGTTCCAATCGATGTACTACGGCCAGACCGGCCGCAAGATCCGCAACTACTTCAAGGAGCTGCGCAAGGCGGCCCGCGAAGAAGGTGGCGCGATCGGGTTCATCGAGGAGATCGACGCCATCGCCGGCGCCCGGAGTGGCATGAGGTCGACGCCATTGCCCGGTGGGGTCAGTTTGTACGGCGAGGTCAACCGCAACTCGAGTGAGGGCATCTCGGGTGTCGTCAACGAGCTGTTGATCCAGCTGCAGTCGTTCGACTCGCCCATCGGGGGCAATCGGATCCGGGCCAAGTTCGTCGACTTCGCCAACCGGTGGTTGCCGGCGCACCGACGGCTGCAGAAGAAGCCGCCGCTTCCCGCGAACATCCTGGTGATCGGTGCGACCAACCGCGCGGCCGACCTCGATCCCGCCCTGTTGCGGCCGGGTCGCTTCGACCGTTCGATCCACTTCGACGTGCCGACGCGATCGGGACGCCGCGAGATCATCGATTACTACCTCGACAAGAAAGTGCACGTTCCCGAGCTCGACAAGGAAGAGCGCCGGGATGTGCTCGCGGCGATGACCTTCGGGTACACGCCGGTGATGATCGAGCACCTCTTCGACGAGGCGCTCGTGTGGGCACTGCGTGACGGCCGGGACGCCATGGACTGGCGTGATGTGCAGCAGGCGAAGATGACCGAGGAGATCGGGCTCAAGCAGCCGGTCGAGTACACAGAAGACGAGAAGTGCACGATCGCGACGCACGAAGCGGGCCACGCGGTCGTCGCCTACCTCGTCGGCCAGAACCGCAAGCTCGAAGTGCTGTCGATCATCAAGCGCCGCGACGCGCTCGGTCTGCTCGCACATTCCGACAACGAGGAGCGTTACACGCGCACCCGTTCGGAGTTGCTGGGCTCGATGAAGATCGCGTTCGGCGGGATGTCGGCGGAGGAGCTGTTCTTCGGCGAGTCGGGAACCGGCCCGGGCGGCGACCTGGCGCACGCGACCCGCATCGCCGCGCAGATGGTCGGTGCGTTCGGCATGGCCGGATCGCTGGTCTCGTTCGAGGCGATCGAAGCGGGCCCGATCACTCAGGGAATCGTCGGCAAGGTGCTCGCCAACGAAGACGCCCGCGCCGCGGTCGAGCGGCTGCTCGGCCAGGCCAAGGCCGACGTGCACTCGCTGCTCAGCAACAACCGACACCTCGTGGTCGCACTGCGTGACGAGCTGCTCCTGACCGAGGAGCTCGTCGGCGACGAGATCGTCGACTGCCTGCACGAAGCCGAAGAACGGCACCGTCTCGCAGTGTCCTCTCAGGGTTAAATCCTTACGAGGCCGCAAAGGGGCCCTTGGTAGCCTGACCCCCGGGCGCCGGCCTGTCTTTTCGACGCGATCGTCGCGTGGCGCGCCCCCGGGGGATTAGTGAACGAGGCACGCGCGAAACGGAAGCCCGGTTGGCGGCTCATGCGCGAAGCGATTCGGGTGCACCGCGGGATGCTGTTCCTCGGCATCTTCGCGGGGTTGGTCTGGGCGGTCGCGCGCGTCGCGGTGCCGTCGCTCGCGGGCGCCGCGGTCGACCACGGCGTGGCCAAGAAAGACTGGACCGCCGGCGCGCAATTGGATGTTCCTGATCCTCGCGGTCGGCGCGGTGCAGGCGGTCTCCACCGGAGTTCGCCGGTACGCCGCGTTCGGGCTCGCCTGGCGGGTGGAACGTGACCTCCGCATGCGCCTGGTCGCCCACCTCCAAACCCTGCACTTCGCGTTCCACGATCGGGCCCAGACCGGCCAGCTCATGGCGTACGCCAACACCGACATCCAGCAGATCAACAACGTCGTGTTGCTCATCCCGCTGACGATCGCGAGCACGATCCAGATGGTCGCGGTGGCGGTCATCCTCTTGTTGCGCAGTCCCGGGCTCGCGTTCTTCGCCCTGGCCGCGCTGCCGTTGCTCAACATCTCGGCGACGCGGTTCAGTCACCGCATGTTCCCGGTCGGCCTCGCGTTGCAAGAAGAGCTGTCCGACGTCTCGGGCGTGGTCGAGGAGAGCGTCACCGGCATCCGGATCGTGAAGGGGTTCGGGGTCGAGCGGCTGCAGCGCACCCGCCTCGCGACCGAGGCCGACAGTGTGTACGACCGGTCGATCGACCAAGCCAAGCTGCGCGCCAACTTCGTCCCCCAACTCGACTTCCTCCCCGCGTTGGGGCTGGTCGGCATCCTCTGGTTCGGCGGGCATCAGGTGATCGCCGGTCACCTGACGGTGGGCGACATCGTGGCCGCCAACCTCTACGTGCTGATGATGATCTGGCCGCTGCGCATGGTCGGCATGTTGCTCGCGCAGCTGCCCCGCTCGGCCGCCGCTGCGGGCCGGATCAACGACGTGCTCGTGACCGATCCCGCGATCGAAGACGTGCCGCACGCCAAGCCACTCGCCGAGGGTCCGGGCGAGGTTCGGTTCGAGGGCGTCAGCTTCGGTTACGCGCCGGGCCGGCGCGTGCTCGACGGGATGGATCTCGTGATCCCGGGCGGTCAGGCGATCGCGCTCGTCGGTGCGACCGCGTCGGGCAAGTCGACGGTCGCGCGCCTCATCCCGCGCTTCTACGACATCGACGCGGGCCACATCCGCGTCGACGGCACCGACGTGCGCGAAGCGCGTCTCCGTGACGTACGCCGCGCGGTCGGCCTCGTGTTCGAAGACACGTTCCTCTTCTCCGACTCCGTGCGGTCCAACATCGCGTTCGCCGATCCGGAAGCGTCGATGGAAGCGATCGTGCGCGCGGCCAAGCTCGCCGGCGCCGACGACTTCGTGCGCGAGCTGCCCGACGGCTACAACACCGTCATCGGCGAGCACGGCTATTCGCTGTCGGGCGGTCAGCGCCAGCGCATTGCGATCGCGCGCGCGGTGCTCGCCGATCCCCGCATCCTGATCCTCGACGACGCGACCTCGTCGGTCGACCCGTCGAAGGAGCACGAGATCCGCGCCGCGCTCGCCGAGGTGATGCAAGGCCGCACCACGATCATCATCGCCCACCGGCCGGCGACCATTGCGCTTGCCGATCGGGTCGTGCTGCTCGACGGGGGGCGGGTCATCGCCGACGGGACCCATGAAGGCCTGCTCGTGTCGAGTGCCGAGTACCGCGAGGTGCTCGCGCGCGCCGAGGTCGAGAAGCGCACCCAGGTCGAGGACGACACCGAACCGGTGAAGCTCTGATGGGCGGGTTCTGGAGCGATTCCGTTCCCGAGGAGACGTTGTCGCGCGACGAAGCGAAGGGCGTCATGAAGCGCCTGCTCGCCATGGTGCGGCCGCAGCGCGCCGCGGTCATCGTCGCGACCTTTGTGCTCATGGCGCAGGCCGCGGCGTTGTCGGCCGGCCCGCTGCTCGTCAGCTTCGGAATCGACAACGGCATCAAGCAGCACGATGCCGGCGCGTTGAACCTCGCGGTCGTGATCTACCTCGCGCTGGCAGTGCTCGGGCTCGTGCTGGGCCGGCTCGCGATCATCCTCGTCGCCCGCATCGGTGAGAGCTTCCTGCGGACGATGCGCAATCGCTTGTTCGGCCACATCATGGGGCTATCGCTCGACTACTTCGAGACCGAGAAGACGGGCCGGATCGTCGCCCGCATGACATCCGACATCGACGCGCTGCAGGAGCTCATCTCGCAGGGCCTCGTGTTGTTCGTGCAGAACATCTTCTTGTTCATCGGCGCGGTCGTGTTCATGCTGATCCTCTCGTGGCAGCTCGCGCTCGGTGTGCTCGTCATCGTGCCGCCGCTGTTCTTCGCGAGTCGTTGGTTCCGCCGGGTCTCCAACAAGGCGTACCTCGAAGTCCGCGACAGCATCTCGACCAACCTCACTACGTTGCAGGAAGGTCTCGAAGGCGTGCGCGTCGTCCAGGCCTACGGGCGCACCGGTTCGTTCACGGAGCGGTTCGCGAGCACCAACGAAGACCAGTACGAAGCCAACATGGTGACCACCCGCATCTCGGCCAAGTACTTCCCGTTCGTGGAGTATGCGGGGGTCGCGGCCACCGCGGTCATCGTCGGCTACGGCGGTTGGCTCTCGTCGCGCGGGGTGGTCGAGGTCGGTGTGGTCGCCGCGTTCGTGCTCTACCTCCAGCAGGTGTTCGAGCCGATCAACCAGCTCAGCCAGCTCTACAACACGGTGCAGTCGGCGGGCGCGGCACTGCAGAAGATCTTCGGTGTGCTCGACACCCAGGCGAGCATCAAGGAACGCCCGGGCGCGGTCGACCTCCCGCGCCACGGCGAGATCGACGTCGAGGGCGTGACGTTCGCGTACGGCACCAACGAACCGGTGCTCCACGACGTGACGCTGCACATCGCGTCGGGCGAGCGCATCGCGCTCGTCGGACCGACCGGCGCGGGCAAGTCGACGCTGGCCAAACTCATCGCCCGTTTCTACGACCCGACGATCGGTGCCGTGAAGGTCGACGGCGTCGACCTGCGCGACGCGACGCTGGACTCACTGCGCAAGCGGGTGGTCGTCGTTCCCCAGGAAGGCTTCCTGTTCGCGGGAACCCTGCGCGACAACGTGCGCGTCGGACGGCCCGAAGCCACCGACGAAGAGGTCGAGACCGCGCTACGCGTGCTCGGGCTGTTCGATCGGTTCAACGCCTTCGTCGACGGGCTCGACACCGAAGTTCGCGAGCGCGGCTCGCGGCTCTCGGCCGGTGAACGGCAGCTCGTGTCGATCGCGCGCGCCGCGCTCGCCGACCCGTCGGTGCTCGTGCTCGACGAGGCGACCTCGAACCTCGACCCCGGTACCGAGCACCACGTCGAGCGGGCGATGGAGAAACTGATGGAAGGTCGCACGACGATCGTCGTCGCGCACCGTCTCTCTACCGCGGCCCGCGCCAACCGGATCGGCGTCGTCTACGACGGCAAGCTCGCCGAGCTCGGCTCGCACGCGGAGCTCGTCGCCCAGGGCGGCCATTACGCCGAGCTCTACCGAACCTGGTCCGTCCACCAAGCCCACCCCGACGTGGCCTAAATCGGTTGGCCGTTTTCCCAGTTCTGGTCGGAGCCGAGGAACTCGAACATCTGCGTTTCGCGGAATGGTTCCGGCGGCTGGCCCAGTCGATTGACGCCGACGCCGAAGATGAATCCCTCCGGCCCTTCGAACGCGACCTCGGGAAAGCCCGCGTTCACGAACCACTTCCGGATCGCCGGCGTTAGATCCGGTTCGCGGCGGTGCCGGGTCCACGTGACGATCGCGTCGGGCGCGCACAGCGACGGCAACGTCTCGATCGTGTTGACGATGTCGGCGTCGGAGATGTTCCCGAACACGCCGTTCACGAGCACGATGTCGGCCGGGACCGCGCCCGTGTACGACGCGGTCAGCGACGCGTCGCCGCAGAGGATCTCGACGCCGGCCGGTGCAGTCGCGAGCGCGGCTTCGCAGTTCCCCGGATGCAGCTCGACCAGCCGGGCGCGCACGTCAGATGCCCGAGCGTGACCTTCGAGCGCGCCGATCAGATCATGACCTTGCCCCGCGCACATGCTGATGACACGGATCGGTCCGGGCGCGCGACTGTCGAGCGCGCTACGGATTTGCGCTTGTACGATCGCCAGCCGCTTACGCAGCCGGCTGTCTTCACGGTCGTAGGCGCGATGCCATTCGACCCAGTGGTCTTCCGACTCGTTCAACGCCCCGACTATTGCTGACCCCGAGTCAGCCGGCGAGCGCTTTCTCGATCGAGTCGACGACCTCGGGCGCGTCCGGAAGTACCAGCGGCGAGAAACGCGCAACGATGTTGCCGTCGCGGCCGACCAGGAACTTCTCGAAGTTCCAGCGAATGTCGCCGTCGACACCTTCGGCGTCGGCCGTCTTGGTGAGCTCCTGGTAGAGCGGGTGGCGACCGTCGCCGTTGACCTCGATCTTCTCGGTCATCGGGAACGTGACTCCGTAGGTCGTGCTGCAGAACGTCTTGATCTCCTCGGGCGTGCCCGGCTCCTGCTCGCCGAACTGGTTGCAGGGAATGCCGATCACGTCGAAGCCCTGGCCCTGGTACTTCTCTTCGAGCTGCTCCAGCTGTTCGTACTGCGGGGTGAGGCCGCACTTCGAGGCGACGTTCACGAGGAGCGTGACCTTGCCCTTCTCGTTGGCGAGAACATCGGGCGAGCCGTCGAGGGCGGCGAGTTTCGTGTCGTACAGCGACATTCGTTTCTCCTTCAGGCGTTCGGTTCCGAGAGACTATTCCTACCGTCCGGGGCCGGCGATTCGGGCTCAGCCCAGGCGCTCCTTCAGCAGACCCAGGGAGTCGAGATCCATTGCCGCGATCGTCGCTCGCTCGGTGCCGCCGAGTCCGATGTGCTCGGGCTGCCACTTCGATCCCATGGCCGCGGTGCACGTGGCCGCGCACCAGCCGTAGACGGTGAAGAGGCGGTACTGCTCCCACGCGGTCTCCGCGTCGAGCGTGATGCCGTGCGCGGCGAGGATCTCGCGGTAGCGCAGCAGGAGGGCGTCTTCGTGGGCGCGCCGGATCTCGGTGGGAGTAGAAGCCGAGAGCACATAGGCGACGTCTCGGATACCGGGCGCGCGGGAGATCACCGCCCAGTCGAGGAATCCGGTTCGGTCACCGTTGATCGTGTCGACGAAGAGATTGCCGAGATGAGGATCGCCGTGCACGAGTGTGCACGCGCCTTCCCGGTAGAGCTGGAGCACGGCTTCGGCGTGGTCGACGTAGAACTCGGCCAACTTCACGAATCCATCGGGCAACCGGTCGGCGAGATTGTCGAGGGCCATGCGTACGAACGACGCGCCGCCGTCGCCCGAGCCGGTCGATCGGGGCGCGATCCACGCGAGGTCGCCGCGTGGTGAGAAGCGCGAGGTCTCCCAGTACTGCGCGTGCAGACGCGCGAGCTGTTCGATGATGTCGAAGATGCGGCTCTCGATATCGGGGTCTTCGCGCGTCGGGAACCGGCACCCCGAGGCTTCGAGATCTTCGAGCAGCATGATGTAGCGATCGTCGGGACCGGTGCCGTCACCTTCGAACTCGGCGTACCACGGCTTGGGAACGCGCACGGGCAGCTCGGGCGCGAGATCGCGGTAGAGCCGCGCCTCCGCGACTCCCATGCCTTGCAGGTTGACGAACTTGCGTTGCTCGACGTCGAACGGGGCGAGCTTGGCGAACACGGTCGCGGGAAGTGACGCATGTCCCGTCAACGCCAAGTGGGCGCGCCCGGTCGTGCCGGAGTGGCGGTCGAGCACGGTGACGCTCTCGACGTCGGCGTCCATTGCATCGGAGAGCCATTCGGGGGTGAGCTCATCGACTTCGAGGGGAATCACGTCACCAAACTATTGCGCGAGAACGAGGCACGGGTATCGTCCGCTCTTCGTGAGCAACAAGAGCACGCGCCGCAATCGCCAAGTCGTCCTCGCTCGCCGCCCGGTCGGCGCGGTGACCGAAGACTGTTTCGCGGTCGCAGAAGTTGATGTACCTGCCGCTCGGAGACGGGGAAGCGTTGCTCGAGGTGCGCTACCTCGGCATCGATCCCACGATTCGCGGCTGGCTCGACGAGCGCGGCAACTACATGCCCGGCGTCGTGATCGGTGAGCCGGTGCGTTCGAACGGTGTGGGTGTGGTCGTCGAGACCAATAATCCCGATGAGTACCCGCTCGGCCGGGCATTCATGCATCTCACCGGGTGGCAGCAGTACTGCGTCGTGCGAGTCGAATCCGTTCCCGCCGATCACGATGGTGTCAGAAGCCGTCAAGCTCACCGACGTGTTGGGTGTGCTCGGTCACATCGGGATCACGGCCTACGTAGGTGTGCTCGAAGTCGCGAAGCCCCAACCGGGCGAGACGTTCCTGGTGTCGGCCGCCGCGAGCAGCGTCGGATCGATCGCGGGGCAGATCGCCAAGCTCCAAGGCGCACGGGTCATCGGGATTGCGGGTTCCGCCGCGAAGTGCGCGTGGGTGGTCGACGAGCTCGGATTCGACGCATGCATCGACTACAAGACCGAAGACGTCGCGGCCCGGCTGAAGGAGCTCGCGCCGAAGGGCGTCGACATCTTCTTCGACAACGTGGGCGGCGAGTTGCTCGACACGGTGCTGCGCCGGCTCGCGTTGCGCGCCGCGAGTCGTCCTCTGCGGCGACATCTCGACGTACGACACCGATGGCAAGCCGCCCGCGCTGCACAACGCCCGCTATCTGATGGGCAAGCGGGCGCGCATGGAGGGCTTCAACACCCTCGATCACTGGGATCAGTACGAAACCGCGGTCGCGCAACTCGCCGAATGGCTGGCCGACGGCAAGCTCGTCGCGAAGATCGACATGCTCGACGGGCTCGAGCGTGCGCCGGAAGCGCTCGTGCGCCTCTTCTCCGGCGACCATCTCGGCAAGCTCGTCGTGCAGGTGGCGCCGGAGGCCTAGTCGGCGTCACGCCGACGCGACGCGCCGCAATACCTCGTCGACGTCGGCTTCCCAAGCTGTCTGCTCGGCGGTGACGACGAAGCCCAGCTCGTTGTTGATCGCGAGCATCGGCGCGTTGGAGAACGCGTTGTTCGTGCGGATGCGGAACGACTCGGGTTTCTCGCGGAACACGCGGTCGATCATCGCCGCCTTGAGCCATCGACCCAGGCCGTGGCCGCGGTCGCTCGGGTTCACCCCGGTGTTGCCTTGATCGACATGACCGGGCCAGTCCGGGTAGAAGAACACTTGCGTGTAGCCGACGAGCCGACCCGTCGCTCGTTCGCGGGCGAAGATCGTCCATCGTTCGCCCGGCGACTGCGCTTGCAGCTCCTCGCGTTGTGCCACCCAGTCGGCGTCGATCACCGCGTCTTCGATATCGAGATCGTCGTGCGGCATCGTGTTCATCACCGCTTCGATCTCGGCGATGGCCGCGTACTGATCGGTGGGGTACGCGCCCACGATCGGCCAGAGCTCGTACCGCTCGTGCCCGGCGCTGGGAGCGTCGAGCCACCGGGCGATGAGGTCATGATCAACCGCGCGCAGGTCGAGATCACTACGACGGATGACTTGTTTGGCAACGGCTCCGACCGAGCGCGCGAACTCGTCGCCGGCCGCGATCAGATCCGAGGAGAAGGCGGAGAGCATGCGCCGGTGCTCCGCCTGCGCACGCGCGGCAATCGCGGCGAGGAGTGCCGAGCCGATCCGGTGCCGCCGGTGCGGAGCCGCGACGCGCAGTTCGACGTACCCGAGGTGCTGGTTGTCGAGCGACGGCAAGCTGAGCGCGGCGACGCCCACGAGCTCGTGGCTGGGGCTCGCACGCACGGCCCAGGTGACGCGGCGGGCGTTTGCGCTCTGTCGGGTCGCGAGCCACAACGCGGGCTCCTCCGCCATGGCCGGCTCGTCGGGCTCGGACTCCGCCCACATGGCCTGTTCGAACGCGACCAGGGCCCGCCGATCGGCTTCGCGGAGCTGGTCGACATCCAGTTCCTCGACCTCGACGGCGGGCATGACTAGGTCGATTCGGCCGAACTCGATTCCGCCGGACTCGATTCCGCCGGGCTCGATTCGGGTTGCACCTCGGGCAGCCGCTCGAAGTCCGACGACTCGACTTCCACTTCGGTGAGCGGTGGTCCGGTGAGCGGGATCGTGACGCGGAACGTTGCGCCCATGCCCGGCGCGGTCTCGACCTCGGCGCGGCCGCCGTGCGCTTCGACGATCGCGGCGACGATCGCGAGCCCGAGCCCGGCGCCACCACTTTCACGGGTCCGGGACGGGTCGGAGCGCCAGAAGCGCTCGAACGCGCGGGCCGCGTCTTCCTCGCTCATGCCCGGCCCGTGATCGCGCACCTCGACGATCGCGTTCTCGTCGGTCTGCGTCACGTGCACTTCTACTGCGGTCGACGGCGGGGTGTGCGTGCGCGCGTTCTCGAGCAAGTTCGCGACGACCTGCCGGAGGCGGAACTCGTCGCCGTTGACGACGACCGGTCCGGCTCGCGTCGTAGGTCACCGGGCGTTCGGGCGACGTCACGCGCACGTCGTCGACCGCGGCCGCGACGAGGCGGGTGAGATCGACCGGGCTGTGTTCGAGGGGCCGACCCTGATCGAGGCGCGCGAGCAGCAGGAGATCGTCGACCAGCACGCCCATGCGCGCCGCGGCTTCCTCGATGCGGCGCATGGTCTTGGCGAGATCGTCGGGCCGCGTGGCCGCGCCGCGCCGGAACAGCTCGGCGTAGCCGCGGATCGAAGTGAGCGGTGTACGCAGCTCGTGCGACGCGTCACCGACGAACCGGCGCAGCCGCGCCTCTGACGCGGTGCGTTCCGCGAACGCGGTCTCGATCTGACCGAGCATCGAGTTCAGCGCGAGCCCGAGCCGGCCGACCTCGGTTCGGTCGTCGGCCGGTTCGACCCGGCGAGAGAGATCGCCGGCCGCGATCGCGCCCGCGGTCTCGCCCATCTGCTCGAGCGGCCGGAGTTCGAGGCGCACGACCCACCACGCCATGAGCGCGAGCGCGAGCAGGATGCCGGCCGCGACGAGCAGCTCGATCAGGAGCAGATGGTGGAGCGTGTCGTCGACGTCGCGCGAGCGGAATCGCGACGACCAGCGTCCCGAGCACGGCTGCCGACGGTTCCTGCAGGCATCGCGCGGTCCGCGACACGGTAGTGCGGTGCCGCTGCGAGCGTGGGCGTCTAAGCCGGTGCGAGATCGTCGCGGCCGCTCGGGAGCGGGCGGTACGGGATTCGCTCGTCCCGGTACGTCGCGGGAACCGGACGGCTCAGAACCGCGCCGGTCGAGTCGCGAAACTCTCCGAACGTACCCGGCTGGCACGCCGTTGCTCGTACGGATTCCCCCGTTGAAGTTCGGCGAAGAAGCTGTCCACCGTTCTGCGACGCCGACGTCGAGCTCCTGGTCGACGCGCTTCACGAGGAAGTTGCCGACCTCGTGATAGGTGACCATCGCGGCGACGGCCGAGACCGATCGCAGTGAGCGCGACGAGCGCCAGCGTGAGGCGCGTCCGCAGTGTCACCGGCCGTTATCCCTCGGGAGGCGTCCGGAGCGTGTATCCCACGCCCCTGATGGTATGGATCAGGGGCGGGCCGAGCTTGTCGATCTTCTTGCGCAGGTAGCTGATGTAGGTCTCGACCACGTTGGCGTCGCCGTCGAAGTCGTACTCCCACACGTGATCCAGGATCTGCGCCTTCGAGAGCGCGCGGCGGGCGTTCAGCATCATGTAGCGCAGGAGCTTGTACTCGGTGGGGGTCAGCTCGATGCGATTCGGTCCGCGCCAGACCTCGTGGGTGTCGTCGTCGAGCTCGAGGTCGGCGAACTCGAGCTTCGCCGAGACGCGGTTCTCGCTCCCGGTCCGGCGCAGCACCGCGCGAACCCGCGCGATGAGCTCCTCGAGACTGAACGGCTTGGTGACGTAGTCGTCGCCGCCGACGGTCAGTCCCTTCACCTTCTCCTCGGTGGAGTCGCGGGCCGTGAGGAACACGACCGGAACGTGGTGCCCGTCGGCCCGGAGGCGCTTGACGACCGCGAACCCGTCGCGGTCGGGGAGCATCACGTCGAGCACGACGAGGTCGGGCCGGAACGTCTCGGCCGATCGGAGGGCATCCGTGCCATTGCTGGCGACCTCGACGTCGAAGCCCTCATAGCGGAGGGCGGTCGCGACCAGGTCGGTAATGGTTGCCTCGTCGTCCACGACGAGGACTCTGGTGTCAGTCACATGAGAATGTTCGCGCCGCCGGCTGTGGCCACGCTGTGGCCGACCTGAGAGATCTCAGGATGTTTTCAGGCTTCCGAAGGGGCACTGACCAGGGCAATCCCAGGACATTGCCAGCCAAGTGGTCGATCCTTCACCCAGAGCAACACGCTGCAGAGGAGCACACATGATCGGTCGACGGTTGATTGCGGGCACGGCAGTGGTTGCCGCAGTAGCGGCGGGTGGCGTGGCCGGGGCCCTCATCGGCATTCCCGGGATTTCCGGCGCATCGACGTCGTCGAGCTCGTCGACATCGACCACGACCAACGGTGCGCAGCCGAAGGACACGACGCACGCCCGTGGTCATCGGGGCCGGTTCGGCGGCGTGGTCATCGGCGCCGACAAGGACGTGCTCGCGGCGGGCGCCAAGGCGCTGCACCTCTCGACCGAAGACCTCCTCGCCAAGTTGCGCGACGGCAAGACCACGATCGCCGACGTCGCCAAGGACCAAGGCGTTCCCGTGCAAGACGTGATCGACGCGATGGCCGCGGTCGCGAAGTCCGACATCACCGACCTCGTCAACAACCCGCTGCCGGTACCGCCGAGCTTCGCGGGCATGCCCGGCGCACCGAACGGCCAAGGGAAGGGTGGACCGGGCTTCGGTTTCGGTCACTTCGGCGGCGAGCTGCGCGGGAACAACATCGATCCCGCGGCCAAGGCGTTGGGCATCACGTCCGACGAGCTGATGCAGGATCTGCGCGCCGGCAAGTCGATCGCCGACATCGCGAAGGACAAGGGCGTCGACCTGAACACGGTCATCGACGCGATGGTCAAGGACGCGCAGTCGAAGCTCGATGCCGCAGTGAAGGACAAGCACCTCACGCAGGATCAGGCCGACAAGTTGGCGAAGAATTTGAAGGACGGGATCACCGATTTCGTGAACAACACCCGACCGAAGGGTGAAGATCATTTCGGTCCCGGATTCGCTCCCGGCGGCAAGCCCGGGTTCGGTTTCGGCCCCGGAGATCACAACACCCAAGCGGGGTAGGTTGCCGCTCCGAAGCGATCTTTCGTAGAGGAGCCCGCCATGCCCGCACGCACGAAGCACGCACCCGGTACCCCGAGTTGGGTCGACCTGCAGACGTCCGATCCCGCGGCCGCCAAGTCGTTCTACGCCGCGCTGTTCGATTGGGACTTCGAAGACCTTCCGACCGGTCACGACGCCGACGGCAATCCGTCGTTCTATTCGATGGCGCGGAAGAACGGGAAGGACGTCGCGGCGATCGCGCCGATCCCGATGCCCGGCGTTCCGCCGCACTGGAACACGTACATCACCGTCGCCGATGTCGACGCGAGTGCCGCGCAGGTCGCGGGCGCGGGTGGCACGGTCGTGATGGAACCGTTCGACGTGATGGACGCGGGCCGCATGGCCTTGGTCGCCGACCCGACCGGCGCGATGTTCTGCCTCTGGACGGCGAAGAACAGCATCGGTGCGCAGCTCGTGAACGAACACGCGACGCTGTCGTGGAACGAGCTCATGTCACCTGACGTTCCCGCCGCCGCGAAGTTCTACGAGAAGCTCCTCGGTTGGGGAACCAACGTCGTGGGGATGGGCGACATGCAGTACACCGAGTTCAAGCTCGGTGATCGCAGCATCGCCGGTGGCATGAAGCCGCCGATGCCGGGCATGCCGTCGGTGTGGGGCATCTACTTCGCCACCGACGACACCGACAAGACGGCCGAGCTCGCGACGGCCAACGGCGGCACGGTCATCCAAGGCCCGATGGACATCGAGCCCGGCCGCATGGCCGTTATCGCCGACCCGACCGGCGCGATGTTCTCCGTCATCAAGATGAAAGTCGCCGGCGACTGACCCCTGCACTAACCGGCGTGATTCGGTCCGCGACGAGCGAGTCACGCCGGTTCGGTTTTTGTGGTGTTGGTCCAGCGCAGCGAGCAGGAGATTCTCGGACCGGCGCGCTTGACCTTCGGCACGCTGTGTTGCCAGTGCATCTGACACGCGCCGCCCATCACGAGGAGATCGCCGGAGCCGGGCTTCACGTCGTGGGATTTGCCGCCGCCGGTCGGGCGCACGAGAAACGGCCGGCGCGCGCCGAGGGTCACGATCGCGATGCGCGTGTCGGCGAGGTCGCGTAGCTCGCGATCCGCGTGCCAGGCGACGCTGTCGTTGCCGTCGCGGTAGTAGTTCAGTCCGATCGTGCGTAGCGGAACATCGAGTTGCGCTTCGAGCGCGGCGCGGATGGTCTCGAGCGCGGGATGGGGGAGCGCGCTGTCGACCGCGTACCAACGCGACAGGCGCGGATCGTCGAGCACGCGGTCGTACATCGGACGGCGACCCTGCTTCCAGTCGACGGTTTCGACGAGCGCGTCGAGCAACGTGTCGGCACCGAGCAACCAGTCGCGCGAGACGTCGATCCACGACTCGTCGTCGAGCTCGATGCGCTCGACCGGCGCGTCGGGATCGACGACGGGATCGCCCGATCCGAGCAGTGTCCGTTGGAGCGTGCTCACCTACTCAAGATAGCGAACAGGTGTTCGTGACTGCCAGGGGTCGGTGAACGCGCGCTCAGCGGGGTTCGGGCGGGGGGAGCGTGCTCGGGCCGACGTTCTTCTGGAGCCAGCGGTTCATCGGGCCCGCGTCACGCCAGGCCTTCTCGATGCGTTCGAGCGCGCCCTTGGTGTGCAACCAGCGCGGCGCGCGCCGAATTCCTTGCCCGCGTGCATGCCCTTGTTGCGGAGCAAGTCGATGCGCGGGTGGTCCTGGGGGTACCCGCGCGGCGCGCGCGTGAGCGACTCGCGGGAGTCGACGCCGTAGCCCTGCTTGCGCAATCCCGTCGACCGCGGTGGCGAGCTTCGGGCCGCTGCGCGCGTCGGCGACGGCGACGCGGTAACGCTCGAGTTGATCCGACGCGAGGTGGTAGAAGCCGGAACCGACGTAGAGGCCGGCGGCCGAGATCTGCACGTAGAACGCGGCGCCGCCTTCGTTTTCGGTCGACGCCGCGGCCGCGATCTTGTACGGCGTCTTGTCCTTCGAGAAGCGGATGTCACGGTTGGGCCGGAACACGCGCAGCGGCCCGAACTCGCGCTCGATCTCCTCGGACAACTCGAGGAACGGAGCCTTCACGCACTCGTCGTAGATCGCCTTGTTCGCTTCGAAGTACGACTTGGAGTTGTCGGCTTCGAGGCCGACGTAGAAGTCGAGCGCTTCCTGAGGCCAGCCGCGAAAGGTCATGCCGTCAGCGTAGATTCTGCGGCCATGATCACGCTCAGGCCCGGAACGCGCGCAGACATCGACGCGGTGCTCGCGTTCTGGATCGATCGCCACCGCGGAGCCGTCGACCACCGACGACGCCGACGGCCATCGCCGCGCTCGCTCACGCGCTCGCCGGGCGCGCTCGTGCTCGCGCTCGACGGAGACGGCTCCGGCCCAGCCAATCGTCGGGACGATCGTCGCCGGTTGGGACGGATGGCGCGGCACGTTGTACCGACTGGCGGTGCTGCCGTCGTACCGGCGCCAAGGCATCGCGACCCTGCTCGTCGACGAAGCCGAACGATGGCTACGCGAGCAAGGCGTCCGCCGGATGCATCTCATCGCGATCGCGCGCCGGCGGAGACACCGCCGAAGCGTTCTGGATGTCGGCGCACTACGAGCCGACCGATCAGATCCGCTTCGTCAAGAGTGTCCCTCCGGAGGCCCGATAGCCGACGCGGCCGGTCCGAACCGTTCGATGTACATGTCGTTCAGCGCCTTCCAGCTGTCGTCCCCGTCGCGGGGCGTGCCGGCGAGCACGAAGTCGAGGCGATCGAGGCAGTAGTGCCAGCCCGCGGCGTCGCGCGCCGCCTTGCCGAGCTCTTCCAACGTGTCGGTGAGGGTGAGCACGGTTCCGTCGGCGGTCGGCTCGAGCTCGATGCGCAAGAGATCCTTGCCCCAGAAGAACTCCAAGGTCTTCGGCGGATCGCACGTGACCATGGTTGCCGTCGAAACCGGGACCTTCGCCGTTCCGGAACTCGAATCGCAGCGCGGCGCCGGCCGCGCGCTCGCCGATGATCTCGGTCGGGAACCACCACGCGAGATGCTCGGGTTCGGTGAGCGCGCGCCAAACCTTCTCCGGCGGATGCGGCACCGCACGCGTGAAGCGCACGCACCACTGGTCGCCGATCTGTTCGAGCACTCCGTCGCGGTTCATGGGCTCGGTGTTCATGGGGTCTCCATTCAGTCGGGTCAGTCGGGCATCGAGTCGAGATGCCGTTCGAGGTTGTCGAGGCTCGAGGACCACAGCGCGCGGTAGGGCGCGAGCCATTCGTCGATCGCGCTGCAAGGGTTCGGCGCGGACGCGGTAGAGGCGGCGCTGCCCGTCGATCGCGCGCATCGACGAGGCCCGCGTCGCGCAGCACGCGGAGATGCTTCGACACCGCGGGCTGGCTCACCGACAGCGCGGCGACGAGATCGCCGACGGGCTGTTCACGCGCCAACAACAGGTCGAGGATGCGGCGCCGGTTGGGCTCCGCCACGACGTCGAACAGTTCCAGTGCCGCCATGACCGAGACATTACTCTCAAGTTATATAGCTGGCAAGGGATTTATTGCGTCTTCGTTGCCTTCTTGGCCGGCTTGGCCGCTTTCTTGGCGGGTTTTTTCGCCCGGCTCGGGGCCACGCGGGACGGCTCGCCCGGCATCTTCGGATACACGGGCGGCCACGGCGCGTCTTGCAGACCGTTGGCGCGGTCGCGCTCGTGCAGTGCGAGCAGCGGCTCGAGCGATTGCAGATCGGTGTTGATCGCCGGCCCACGGATCTCCCTGCTCGGCGACGAGCGCGGGAACCGTCGCGATCGTCTGCGCGTCGGGATCGATCGCGTCGAGCTCGTCCCAGTGGAACGGCTTCGACAACTGCGCGCCCGGTCGCGGCCGCACACACCACGCGCCGAACACGGTCTTGTGCGGCGCGTTCTGGTTGAAGTCGATGAAGATGCGCTCGCCGCGTTCTTCCTTCCACCACGCGTCGGTCACGACATCGGGATGGCGCCGCGCGAGCTCCCGCGCGAACGCGACTGCCGCCGAACGCACTTGATACGGATCCCAGCGCGGCTGGAGCCGCACGTAGACGTGGATGCCGTGCTTGCCGGTTGTCTTGGGATAGCCGACGATGCCGAGCTCGTCGAGCAGCGCGCGTACGAGGTGCGCGACCGCACGGGCGTCGTCGAAGTCGGTGCCCGGCGTGGGATCGAGATCGAGGCGGAGCTCGTCGGCGTGATCGGGATCGTCGGCGCGCGCGGGCCACACGTGGAACCCGAGACACCCGAGATTCACGGCCCACGCGACGTGCGCGAGGTCGGCGATCACCAACGCGTTCGACGACGTGCCGTTCGGCGTGCTGACGATCGCGGTCTCGAGCCAGTCGGGCGCGTTGTCGGGCACGCGCTTCTGGAAGAACGACGAACCCTCGGCGCCGTGCGGGTAACGCTCCATGAGCACCGGCCGGCCGCCGATCGCGCGGAGGAAGGGCTCCTCGATCGAGAGGTAGTAGTTGACGAGATCGAGCTTGGTCTCTTCTCGTTCGGAGAAGAGCACCTTGCCCGGGCTGGTGATGCGCACCGCGTGCCCGGCGATGTCGAGCTCGATCGCATCACTGTCGCGCGCCACGGATGAAACCCTAATCTCGCGTCGTGCCTCGCAAGAGTCCGCTGGCCAAGACTCCGTTGGATCGCGTGCGTGCAATATGCATGGCGCTGCCCGAAGCGACCGAACGCCTGAGTCACGGCGCACCCACGTGGTTCATCGCCGGGAAGAAGACGTTCCTGACGTTCCACAGCGACCATCACGGCGACGGAATCCTCGGGTTCTGGTGCGCGGCGCCGCCCGGCGTGCAGGGCGAGCTCGTCGACGAGGAGCCCGATCGGTTCTACGTGCCCGCGTACGTCGGCCATCGCGGTTGGCTCGGCGTTCGCCTCGATCGCAGTCCCGACTGGACCGAAGTCGCGGAGATCATCGAAGACGCGTACCGAACCGTCGCCGGCCCCAAGCACCTGAAGTTGCTCGACGCCGAGAAGTAGCGGCGCGCGGTTAGGCGTTGAGGACGGCTTGGGTCTGGGTCACGAGCGCCACGAGCTTGCCGTCGGTGTTGCGGAGCTCGGTCTGCACGACGATGGTGGTTCGACCGGCGTGCAGCGGTCGGGTCGTGGCGCGCACCTCGCCGTCACGCACCGCCCGGAAGAAGTTGGTCGACGACGAAACCGTCGAGGTCGAGGCACCGGGCGGAAGATTGAGGAACGCGCACACCGCGCCGACGGTGTCGGCGAGGGTCATGACCGCGCCGCCGTGCATCATCCCCGCGGTCGTGCAGCGCTCCGGCGCCCACGGCAGGTGGCCGCGGACCTCCTCGGCCGACGCGGCATCGAGCACGATGCCGCACGCAACCGCGAAGGGCATCGTGGCGAGTATCTCGGCGAGGTCCATCGGGCCATGGTCGTTCTCGTGGTGTTCACGTGTCCAACCGCGGCGGTCCGTCGTAGTCTCGCCCTCATGAAGATCACTGACGTCGAGCACCGCGTCGTCGACATCGACGCGACGCGCGCCCACGCCTACAACCAAGTGAACGTGCGCCGGTTGCGGTCCGGCGACCTGGTTGCCGTGTACAACGAGGAACGGTTTCCGTATCACCACGACAGCGGTCAGACCGTGCTGTTGCGATCACGCGACAACGGCGAGACGTGGACCGATCGCACGGTTGTGTTGCCGTACACCGACACGACCGCGAACTGGGATTGCGGGATCTGCGAGCTCGAGGACGGCACGTTGCTCGTGAACTTCACGATGGCCGCGTACTTCAAGCGCGGTATCCGTCCGGAGCAACCGTCGTGGACGCGCGGGCCGCGCACCGAGGAGCACGGCGACTGGACGTGGGCGTTCAAGACCATGGGTTGGATCGGTACCTACGTCGTGAAGTCGACCGACGGCGGCGCGACGTGGTGCGATCCGATCCCGGTGAACGCGCGACCGTTGAAGCACGCCGGATGCCGGCTCGGGTTGTTGGCCGCTGGGCGACTCGTTGCTCATGGGTGTCTATGGCCGCATCCGTGGTTACGGCGAGGAAGGTGAGAACGAGTCGACGCGCTCCGCGCTGTTGCGCTCCGACGACGGCGGCGACAACTGGGAGTACTACTCGACGATGGCGTTCGACGCCGCGAGCATCGTCGACTTCGAGGAACCCGCGATCGTGACGCTTCCCGACGGGCGCATCGTCGGCATGTTGCGCACCCACGTGAACCCGAGCGGCGACGCGAAGAACATGGCGATCGTCGTGTCGGAGGATGACGGCTTCTCGTGGTCGCAGCCGCGCTTCACGAACATCTGGGGTTATCCCGCCGAGTTCGCGACGACTGCCCGACGGTCGCATCCTCATGATCTACGGCTACCGGCGTCCGCCGTACGGCGTGCGCGGCTGCGTGTCGGAAGACGGCGTCACGTGGGACGTCGCCGACGAGTTCACGATTCGCGAGGGCGGTGTGCCCGCCGCGTTCTACGACAACCCCGGCGTGTATCAGCACATCGGCTACCCGAGCGTCACGCTGCTCGACGACGGGAGTGTGCTCGCGATGTATCACGAGCACGACGACAACGGTGAGCGTCCGCTGCAGTTCGTCGCGAGCACACGCTTCCGGCTCGCCGACTAGCGGCGACCGGTTGTGGACGCGCTCGCCGAGCTCCGCACGCTGACCGTCCCGACCCTCGCCAACGCGGTCGAGGCGTTCGGCGTCGTGCCGGCCAATACGGGCTACAACCTCGGCCCGCTCACGTGTCACTTTCCCGACTTCGGGATGTGCGCGGGTTACGCGGTGACGCTGCAGGCGACCACGAACCGCGCGCCCGACGTCGCACCGACGCCGATCAACGAGCCGGAGTATTGGCGCTGGCTCGAGTCGATCGCGGGCCCGAAGATCGTCGTGCTCGAAGATCTCGACGATCCGCCCGCGGGTGCGATGTGGGGCGAGTGGAACTCCAACGTGCACCGGGCGCTCGGTTGCGTCGGCACGATCACCCAGGGCGCGGTGCGCGATCTCGACGCGCTCGAGCGGCTCGGCTTCCACGCCTTCGCGACCGCGGTTTCACCGGCGCACGGTTACGGCGCGTTCGTCGCCTACGACGAACCGGTCACGGTCGCGGGGCTCGGCATCGAGACCGGCGATCTGCTCGTCGCCGACATGCACGGCGTGTTGCGCATCCCGCCCGAGATTCCGATCGCCGAGTTGGTCGAAGCGGGCCGCACCGATCGACCGGCTCGAATCCGAGATCTTCGCGGAGTGCCAGTCGCCCGACTTCAGCATCGACCGGTTGGTGAAGGCCGAGGAGTCCGTGCTCGCGCGGTGGCCGAAGGGCCGGCCGACCGGAACTCGTTGAGAGGACGTTGCCGTGACCGATTCATTGCGCACCGAAACCGAAGACCGTGTCCGCGTGATCACGCTCACCCGCGCCGACGAGTACAACACGATCAATCCCGCGCTGCGCGACGCGCTCGGTGACGCACTCGACGAGGCCGACCACGATCGCGGAGTGAACGCGGTTCTGCTGCGAGCCGAAGGTCCGGCGTTCTGCGCGGGCTACCAGCTCGACTGGGCGACCAGCGGCCAAGCGCGAGACGCAAGCGAGCGGCGGGCACGTGTGGGATTCCGTCGCCGATCTCCGGGAGATCAGTCGCTACGCGGCGACGTGGGCGAAGTTGCATTCGATCTCGAAGCCGACGATCGCCGCGGTGCAGGGGTGGTGCATCGCGGGCGGCACCAACATGGTGCTCAACGCCGATCTCATCGTGTGCAGCGAGTCGGCCCGGTTCGGCTATCCGCCGATGCGGGTGTGGGGGATACCCGAGGCGCCGTGGGTGTGGATCGCGCGGCTCGGTCTGGAGCGCGCGCGAAGCGTTACCTCTTCACCGGTGACGAGATCAGCGGCACCGAGGCCGCGAGTCTCGGGCTCGTCCTCGAATGTGTTGCGAACGACGATCTCGACCTGCACGCCCGCGCGCTCGCGCATCGCATCGCGCTGCTCCCGCTCGAGCAGCTGCAGATGATCAAGTGGGCGCTCAACGACACCGCGCGGCAGATGTATGCGCCCGACGCGTCGAGAATGTTGGGTTCGCTCTTTGACGGCGTCGCTCGCCACACCCAAGAGGGCCTCGATTTCGTCGAGCGTTCCGTCGCCGTGGGGTTTCGCCAGGCCGTGCGCGAACGCGACGACCCGTTCGGCGACTACGGAAGTCGCCCCCGAACCTGAGTCAGCAGTCTGCGCTTTGGTTCGGCGAGACCCGATCGGTACACTGCCCGGCACGGCGCGGGGTGGAGCAGTCTGGTAGCTCGTCGGGCTCATAACCCGAAGGTCGGAGGTTCAAATCCTCCCCCCGCCACCATCGCAAGTCAGGAAAGGGCCGGTGCGCGAGCACCGGCCCTTCTGCATGTCGGGATTTGGCGCGCGAGGGTTGGCGAAAAAGGCGCCTGCGCAACTGCCAGCCGATCGCGTCGCCGAGGCTGACCAAGAGCGCGTCAACTCGAGGACGTATCGCTACATTCGCAGTCGTGAAGCCGCGGCAAAACTCCGGTGGCATCCTCGCGGGGCCGGTTGGCCCTCGAGAGCGGCTGGCGATGCAGTTACCCGATCGTCGATGCCCGCGTAGGGATGCGCGTGGAGCATCGTGGCAGTCGATTCTCCGGCACGGTGGAGTCGGTTCGGTCCCGCGAGGTGTCGATCGCCGGAAACACGGGACTTGTCCGGCAGTTCCCTCTTGAGCCCGGCGCGTTCGTCGTCGACGGCGCGCCTGTCACCCTGCGACGCGCGCCATCGAAGACCGCGGCGGCACCCCGAACCGCTGTCGGGTTCGGTGGCGGTTCCCGGTGCCCGAGCCCGAACCGCTCGCGGTCGCGCATCGTTGTGGAAGGCATCCATGATGCAGAGCTCCTCGAACGAGTGTGGGGCGACGATCTTCGGATCGAAGGTGTCGTCGTCGAACGACTCGACGGCCTCGATCACATCGAGGCCTTCCTCACCGATTTCCAACCCGGACCGTCGCGTCGACTCGGCGTGTTGGTCGACCATCTCGTCTCCGGCAGTAAAGAGGAGCGGGTTGCCCGGCGCTGGTCGAGTCCCTACGTGTTGTTCACCGGCACCCCTTACATCGACGTGTGGACGGCAGTTCGGCCGCGGGTGATGGGGCTCGAACGCTGGCCCGAGATCCCGAAGGGTCAGCCGTTCAAGGAAGGCGTCTGCGCCCGCTCGGCTACGACGAACCGCGCGACCTCTGGAACGATCTTCTGGCGAGCGTCAAGAGTTACAAGGATCTCGAGGGCAGCGTCGTCGGTGCGGTCGAGCGACTGATCGACTTCGTCACCACCGACTAGGGCCCGCCGGGTGTTGGCTAGACGAGCTCGAAGATCTCGTGCGCCACATTGCCGCCATCGCCAACCGCGCCCTTCGACACCAGGCTCACGCGAACTACCTCATCAGCGGTACTGGACGGGACCAACCGGGAGTAACGAAGAGCCGCGATCGTCAGGCCTCGCTGAGCTGCTGCATGAGTGCGGCGGTGTACATGACGGGGGTGAGCGCCGGGCGTTTGACTTTCCTAGTAGGAAACCGTACGCTGAGTTTCCTACAGGAAAGTCAAACGGGAGTTCGCAAGATGCCGGAGGACATCACCCGCGCCGACGCCGGCCGCGCGCTCGACGACATCGAGCTGCGCCGCCGTCAAGTCGTCGACGAGATCGACATACCCGTGTGGTACTGGCGAGGCCTCTGGCGCTCGGATGGATCGGCCTCGGCCTCATCGCTGTCCTCGCGAATCCCTGGTTGACCCTCGTTGCGACGGTGTGCTTCGGAGCGGTCCACTCGACGATTGCCGCTCGGGTCATCGATGGTCGCCACGGCTCATCGCACCTCAGCGTGCGCTCGGATGTCGTCAGCCGACACGTTCCGGCGCTTGTCATCGGGTTCCTCCTCGTGCTCGTTGTGATCACTGTCGCTCATTGCGCTGGTTGCCGACGCCCTGGGAGCGACCGCAACCCGGGTTGATCGCAAGCGTCATCGTCGCCGCATCGTCGTCCTCATGGGCGGCCCGCGGCTCATGGCGGCGTGCGTCACCGCGCGGAACAAAGCGCGAGTCGGTGACAGCGAAGTCTCGGTCGGCGCCCGAGGCGCGCTTCGATGAACTCATCCACCCGAGCACCCGGCTGTCGATCGTGGCGCTCCTGGCGTCAGCCGATTGGATCGACTTCGCCTTCGTGCGCGATCGGCTCGAACTTTCCGACTCCGCTCTCTCGAAGCAGTTCGCCACATTGGAGGATGCCGAGTACATCGCGCTCGAACGTCTCGTCAGTGACCGACGGCGACGCGTGCGCGTACATCTCACCGACAAAGGGCGAGCCGCATTCGAGGGCCACGTTGCCGCGCTTCGCGCAGTCGTTGCCAGCGCCGACTCCGCGAGTACGACACTCTGAACCGCCTGAGGTACTCGACAGGAAAGCCTCGAGATCGACGTAGGGTCGACCCGTGCGTGCGGCGGTGATCAGCGGTCCGGGTGAGGTCGAGGTCGCGACGATCGATGATCCCGCGCCGGAGGACGGCGAGGTGGTCGTGGCGGTCGCGGCCTGCGGACATCTGCGGCACCGACCTGCACATCCTCGAAGGGGAGTTCGCGCCGTCGCTCCCGATCGTGCCGGGCCACGAGTTCGCCGGCGAGGTGGTTGCCGTCGGTAGAGGTGTCGACCAACTCGTAGTCGGGGACCGAGTGGCCGTCGACCCGAGCTTGTACTGCGGCGCCTGTGCGGAGTGCCGGCGAGGGCGAGGCAACCTCTGTGCTCGATGGGGCGCTATCGGCGTGTCCACCGCCGGGGGCGCGGCCGACTTCGCAGTGGCGCCGGCCGGAAGTTGTGTTCTGTTGCCCGAGCATGTCGACCTGCGCGACGCCGCGCTCATCGAACCGCTCTCGTGTGCCGTGCGCGGGTTCGATGTCGTCGACGTGCGCCTCGGCGATCGCTGTCTGATCTACGGCGCCGGGACCATGGGGTTGATCAACCTCGCGCTCGCGCTGCGCTCGGGCGCAACGAGGGTCGATGTGGTCGACCTCAATCCCGCGCGCGTCGATCGGGCGACGGCCGCCGGCGCCACATCTGCGGTCGTCAGCGCCGACGAGCTCGACGCGGGGCGCGGTTGGGACCTCGTGATCGATTGCACGGGTGTCGTTGCCGCGATCGAGGACGGCCTCGGCCGCGTGCGACGCGGCGGCACGTTCTTACAGTTCGGCGTCGCGAACGCGTCCGCGGTTGCGTCATGGTCGCCGTTCCAGATCTACAACAACGAGATCACCATCGCAGGGTCGATGGCGGTGCTGAACTCCTTCGAGCGCGCGGCCGAGCTCTTCGCGGCGGGAGTGCTCGACCCGGGCACGCTCATCTCCGACCGGATCCCGCTCGAGCAGTATCCCGATGCTCTCGACCGATTCCGCCGCGGGCTCGGCACCAAGACCCAGGTCGTACCCGGAGGCTGACGCAATGCAACTCTCCACAAAAACGGTCGGCTCGGGTTCGCGCACCGCAGCCCTCGTGCACGGTCTCTCGGCTTCTTCGCTCCACTGGACGGAGTTCGCCCGGCTGCTCGCCGACGAGCACGACTGCACGGTCACAGTCGTTGATCTCCGCGGTCACGGTGACAGCGCGGGCCGACCGCTACTCCCTCAATTATTTCGCGGATGACCTCGTCGACACGTTGCCGAAGGGACTCGACTTCCTGATCGGGCAGTCGCTCGGTGGACTGTCGGTGATGCTCGCGGCCGCGCGGCTCCAGCCCAAGCGACTCATCGCCCTCGAGCCCGCGTCAAGATCGGTCCGGGCTTCATGTTCGTTCTGCGCTACGTGTCTCCGTTCCAGGCGCGCTTCCCCGATGTCGTTCTCCGCCGGCTCGTCTTCGCCGGCGGCGCGACCGTCGACGAAGACGAGGCGATCGCCCGGATTCGTGCCGGCTGGAAGAAGTTCGACCCGGCCGTGCGCAAGAGCCTCATGGCCTCCACGACCAATCAGCCGTTCTCGATCGGACCACCCGCGGTGCCGTCCACCGTGCTCATCGCCGAAGGCAGCCTCGTCGTCCGTCCACCGGTGCCCGAACAACTTCGGGCCGCCGGTTGGGACGTCCGCGAAAAGCCCGGTGCGACGCATGAGATCCACGTGCAGGACCCGGCCGGCGTCCTCGCGCTGCTCTCCGACGTGCTCGCCTGATCACTCTGAACCTGGGAGACAGTGCATGGAATTGAAAGAGGCAATGCGAACGACGCCCGCGAACTCGCGACTTCACCGACGCGCCGGTCCCCGATGACGTGCTGTATTCGCTCCTCGACGTCGCGCGTTTCGCGCCGAGCGGAGGGAACCGCCAGGGCTGGCACGTCGTCGTGCTGAAAGATCCGGCGGTGCGCGCCCGGATTCGCGACCTCTATGTGATCGTGTGGCGCGAGTACATGGCTCACGTCGTGCGCGGCCTGGTGCCGTTCGCGCCGCTGGACGCCGGTCGATGGACGGGTCCCGCGGTCGACCTCGACGAGGCGCGCGACTTCCGCGCCGATGCCGTTCTCCGATCACCTCGACCAGGTACCGGTGTTGCTCGTTCTCGTCGTCGAGTTGGCGGCATTGGCCGTGATGGACAACGGACTCGACCGCAAAGCATCATCGGCGGCGCGTCGGTGTATCCGTTCGCGCACAACATTCTCTTGGCGGCGCGCGACGCGGGTCTCGGCGGCGTGATGACCACGGTGCTCTGTCGCGAGGAAGCCGCGGTGCGCGAGCTCTTGGGGATCGCCGACGGGCACGCGGTCGCCGGCCTCGTTGCGCTCGGGCATCCGGTCAAGCGCATCACCCGGCTGCGCCGCGAGTCGGTCGAGGAATTCACAACGATCGACCGCGTCGACGGCCGGCCGTTTACCGGTTGACCGAGCGGTCGGGGTTCTGCCGCGCCGGGTAGCGTCCGTTCCATCGTTGCTGAGAATCGTCGATCGGGCGCTGCCCGCCGTCCACGCAACGATTACGGCGGCGGTCGCCGACCTCTCCGAGAATGACCGCGAACGACTCATCATCGCATTGACGACGATTCGAGGGCGCCTGGATGCGCTGGAACGTCAGCCGGTCCCGACTGCCAAACCCCGGCGGAAGCGCCGGCCGAAAACAACGCGCCGGCGCTTGGCTTGACTCTCCCCTTTGGGGAGGCCGCACACTCGATGTGTCGGGCTGTCCGGCTCGATGACGAGGGAGTATTGGGCGTGGAAGAAGTCAGCATTGGCGAGTTCGCGCGGCGGTCGCGTCTGTCGGTGAAGGCGCTCCGTCTCTACGACGAGCTCGGTGTGCTGGTGCCCGCTCGTGTCGACGAAGCCTCCGGCTATCGGTACTACGACGTCGCGCAGCTCGATGCCGCGCGCCTTGTCGCGATGTTGCGCCAGCTCGGCTTGTCGCTTGTCGCGATCAAGGAACTGCTCGTATGCGATCCGGCTGATGCCGCGGAGCGGATCGCGGCGCACTGGCGGGAGGTCGAATCGGCACACGACGCGCGCCGCGAGCTCGCCGACTACCTCGTAAACCGACTGAGTGGAAAGAGGTCAGTCATGTACGAAGTCGCCACAAGAGAGATACCCGAGCGGAGCTTGCTCTGCCTGAAGCGCAACGTCGACGAACAGGGCGCGTGGGCGCTCGGCAAGGAGTTCATCGCGATCCTGCGCGAGCGACCACTGCCGAAGATGAACGGGCGAGAAGGCGCGATGTTCTCCATCTACTGGGGTGAGGTGAGCGCCGATAGCGACGGCCCGGTCGAGTGGTGCAAGCCGATCCCGGAGTCGGACGCGAAGGTGCTTGCGTCGCACTACCCGGAGCTGAGCTTGCGGACTGAACCCGCGCATCGCGAGGCGTACGTCGCGCTCCCGAACGATGCACTATCGACTGGTCCGGGTCAGAGCCCAGGCGTGCAATGGCAACTCGCGTCGGAGGCGTTGCGCGCCTGGGCGGAGGAGCAGGACCTCGATCCCGAGGAACTCACCCTCAAGCCCGAGGATCTCGGCATGCGGACGACGTACCTCGCGACCGAGCCGGTCACTGAGACGAGCGCGCCCTACTGCGACTTCGCGGTCCCGTTCGCGTGATGTCTCGTATTACGACGCCGGAGCGGCCAATATGTCCGCGTGAGTAGCCAGGCGTTCGTCGAGCAGTTCCGGACCGATGGCTACGTTGTGCTTCCCGATCTTGTGGGCGCGAGCGAAATCGATCGGATCAAACGACAACTTGCGCCGCATCTCGCCCGGGCTCCGTTCGGTCGCAACGACTTCGAGGGTTTGCGATCGCAACGGCTGTATGCGCTACTCGCCAAGGCGCCCGCCGTCGTCGATCTTGTGATTCACCCCGAGGTGCTCGCGCTCCTCGACGAGTTGCTGAATCCTTCGTATTTGCTGTCCGCGAACATCGCCATCAACGTGCATCCGGGTGAGACGGCGCAGATGCTGCACGCCGACGACGGCTTTTGCGCGTGCTGCCGCGACCGCGCCGCGCCCTCGGCGTGTCGGCCATATGGGCGATCGACGACTTCACCGATACCAACGGTGCGACGGAGATCATGCCCGGGAGCCATCTCTTCGCCGACGAGGTCGTCGCGCCGGATGACGCTCGGATCCAAACGATCGAGATGAGTGCCGGATCTGTCGTGGTGTTCTTCGGTACGACGCTGCATCGCGGCAGCGCGAACCGCTGCGAACGACACGCGGCTGGGCATCACGCCGCAGTATTGCGAAGGGTGGATCCGACAGATCGAAAACATGGCCCTGGCGATACCAACGACGATCGCTTCGTCCCTTCCATCCCGGGCGCAAGAATTGCTCTACGGCATCTACCCTCCATTCATCGGCTATGTCGACGGCCGAGATCCGTGCCGACAACTCGATGTCCCTTCGGGATGAGAGGGATCGCAGCGCAAAGGCCCGAGGTGACTGACGTCGCTACTGCCCGGTGATCTGGTTGGCGGTCAGTTCGGTGGCCGCGATCACGTTGGTCTGTGGATGTGTCGCCAGGAAGTGGCGAACCCAACTCGCTCCGATCGTGTAGCCCGCCCATCTCGGTAGGTCGCCGACGCCGTAGAACCACACACTGTGGACGTGCGAAGTGTCGGTCATCGCGGCGCTGTCGCGTGCGATCGCGCCAAGGCGGTGGAGCTGACTCGGCTGGAGCGCTTGGTCCCATGGGATGGGCGGTGTGTGCGGGTACGCGTACACGCCGAAGGTGTCCGCGAGCCCTTCGCTCACGAGTGCCTCGCCGAGCGTGCTGCCGTAGCCCGGACCGTCGAGGATGCGCTTGCTGTGGTCGAGTTCGTGCGCCACAGCCATGCGTAGCCACACGGTGAGGCTTTCGCGTACCGGGACTCGGGCATGAGCACTGAGCGAGATGGTCACCGCGCCCGACGCCGGATCGGTGAAACCGCCAACTCCCACTTCGGGGATCGCGGCCTTGGGGTTCACCGCTACGCGGACTGCGACCGGTGCGGAGATACGCAACAAGCGGTCGACACGTTCGAGGATGGTCCGCATCTCGCGGGCGAGGTCGACGTCGGCGTCCTCCGCGAGGCGGAGTGCTTCGGGCGCAATCGTGGCGGTGATCGTGCCCACGACGACCTTCGCAGGTGTCGTCGGCGTCGTCGACGCTGATGTCGTCGACGTGGTCGACGCCGCGCTCGTCGACGAGCCGCCTCCGCCCGAACAAGCACTCGTTGCAACCACGACGGCGAAAACCACAACAACGGGCCGTCGCACTCCCATGACGCCCACAGGGTTATCTTGCCGCACTCACGGCGACAGATCAGCGCACGTATGCGCCGCTCAGGCCGCGCGTTTGAGTGCGTTGAGGCGCGTGCGGGTGAGTTGTTCGATGTGGGCGTGTTGGCGGCCTTGTTTGGTGAGGATGGGTTCGTCGGGTGGTCGGGGTTCGCTGGCGGCGATGTGGTTGCCGTCGCGGTCGTTGAACTCGAGGCGGCCGTTGGGTTTCCCGACGATGTTCCAGTGTCCTTCGTGCATGCCGCGGTGGCAGCGGTAGCGGCATAGGAGCATGCCGTTGTCGATGTCGGTGGGTCCGAGGTTGTCCCATTGGTTCACGTGGTGGGCGTCGCAGTGTTCGGGCGACGCTCCGCAACATCGACAGCCACCGTCTCTGGCGACCATGGCGCGGAACTGGTCGGGCGTGAACGTGCGGGTGGAGCGGCCTAACCAGAGTGGGACGCCGGTGTCGTCGCGGACGAGTTCTTGGATGTTGGCGTCGCAGGCGATGCGGCGGGCGGTGTCGGGCGAGATGCGGGTGCCGTCGGCGAGGCGGCATTCGCCGATCTGGTCGCCGCGCAAGGTGGCGGCGTCGGTGAGGACGAGCACGTGGGGGAGGTTGGCGCGGGACGGTGTGGCGGCGAGGTAGGTGCGGGCGATCTCGACGAGGGCGTCGGCACGCTGCTGCGTGGGTGTGCGGGGATCGCCGGCGCGGTGGAGTTCGCGATACGCGTGCTGCAACGCCCGGTTGAGGATGTCGGCGCCTTCGGGCTCGAGGGTGATGCGCCCGAGACCGATCCCGTCGATCGATTTGGCGTAGTCGACGCCGCGGCGGTCCCATTCCTGGTCGGCGATCGTCTTGCGGTTGGTGTCGTCGGGGTCGGTGTCGTCGGGTCGGGTCGTCGGGGTTGGCGCCGTCGCGGTTCAGGTGCGCGTCGAGCGCGTCACGCCACTTCCGGACTGCGACCGCGATGTCTTCGGGTGACCCGGTCCGCGCCACCGCCAAGAGTGCCGGTTCGAACGCGGCGAACTCCTCGTCGGCGCGTGCGGCTTTCCGGGCCTGGGTGATCGTCTCGACATGGCGGGTCGTGAGCTCACCCGCCGCCCACGCGCGCGGCGGTTTGTTCGAGCGCTTCGATCTCGCGGGCGACGCGGACGCGGCGGTAGGCGTCACCGCGGGCGCAGCGGGTGTTGGTGACGAGGAACGCGGCGGCGGATCGGGATCCTTCCGCGGACCATTCACCGGACCGGTCGAACTCGCGTAAGCGACGCGCGACCTCCGCGTCGAGGCGAGCGCGGGCTTGTTCCAACGCGAGGAGCTCGTCGCCTCCCGACCCGAACCCGAGGTCGGTTGCGGCGAGCGCGTCGATCGTTTCGTGCAGCTGCTCGACCGCGGAATCCATGCTCCGTATTCTATCGAACAGACGTTCGATAGTCCAGACCTGAGGGTCGAAAAACCCCGACAAAATAAGGCGCGAATCGTGTTCACGCCGACGCGTTGTCAAACGTCGAGGCCGAACAGCGTTGCGGCATTTCTCGACGAGAACATCTCACGTTCGTCATCGGAGGAGAAGTGCTCGAGGAACGAGCTGATGTCGTCGCGGGTCGGGTGCTGGAAGGGGTAGTCGGTCGAGAAGATCAGGCGGTCGACAGAGGTCACGGACAGGGCGTGTTGCAGGAGCGCCGGGTTGAGCATCCCGGAGGTCGTGATGAAGAAGTTCGTCCGCATGTAGTCGGCCACGGATCGTTGCAAACCGGCGATGCGAGAAAGACTGTCGGCCCGGTCGAGCCAGAACAGCAGCATCTCGCCCCAGTGGCCGAGTACGACTTGGAGGTCGGGATGCCGGTCGAAGGTGCCGCGTAGGATCAGCCGCAGTGCCGCGAGCCCGGCATCGAGGTGCCATCCCCATCCGAAGGTGGCGAGGGCCAGATCCGTCATGGAGTCGAAGCCGCGGTAGGACGCGTCACGCACGGCAACCGATGGCAGTTGCGGATGGATGAAAACCGGTTGGCGCAGTTCCGACGCGGCCGCGAAGAAGTCGTCGTATACCGGGTCATCGAGCAGGAGGTCACCGGATCGGCCGTACACCATGGTCCCCACGTGGCCGATGGCTGCCGCTCGTTCGAGCTCGCCGGCGACGTGTTGCGGTGACGACATGGGCAGCGTCGACAACGATCGGAATCGCGACGGATTGCCGGTGACGGTTGCCGCCGCGATGTCGTTCGCGGCGCGGCTCAAACGCACCGCGTCTTCGGCCGGGAGCGGCTGAGTTCCGGGCGGCGTCAGGGCGAGGATCGACAGGTCGATGCCCTGATCGTCCATGGTGGCGATCCGGCCGGCTCCGAGGTCTTCGAGGCGCGGCTGATGGTCGCCTATCGCGTTGAAGGCGAGGCTCTCGTCGGGGACGGGCATGGCGCCGAGTGCCGCCGTCAACTCCGGCATGATCCAGTGTTCTTCGATTGCGATCAGCTTCACGACCGTCGTCCTCACATCGCGGGAGTGCAGAGTCCGGCGGCATTCTCGCATCGCGACCGATGACTGCACGCGCGAGCTTCTTTATTGTGAGCGAATGTCGCCGCGCTCGATCGCTACGAACACGCAGGTCGACCGCGCCGGACTCGAGGAGTTCCTGCGCACGCGGCATCACGTCATCCTGATGACGACCCGGCGCGACGGCTCGCCGCAGGCGTCACCCGTCACCGCGGGCCTCGACGATCAAGGTCGGCTCGTGACGTCTACCTATCCGGAACGGGCCAAGGTCCATAACGCACGCCGGAGTCCGGCGGGCGCGGCCGTCGTGCTCTCCGATGAATGGAACGGCCCCTGGGTACAGCTGTGGGGGACCTTGGATGTGTTGGAACTTCCCGACGCGCTCGACGCGTTCGTCGACTACTACCGGTCCATCTCCGGCGAGCATCCCGATTGGGACGAGTACCGAGCAGCGATGCTGCGCCAGGGCAAGAGCTTGCTGCGGCTGACCATCGAACGATGGGGCCCGATCGCGACGGGCGGCTTTCCCGCTCGGCTCGGCGAAGACTGACGAAGAGATGGACGCAGTGGTGGTTGTCGAGATCCCGCGGGGTGAGCGGAACAAGTACGAGGTCGACCACGCGACCGGCGAGGTCTGGCTCGACCGGACGTTGTTCACGTCGATGCGCTATCCGTGTGACTACGGCTTCTTTCCCAACACGCTCGGCGAAGACGGCGACCCGCTCGACGCACTCGTGTTGCTCGGCGCGCCGACCTTTCCCGGCTGCCACATCCACGTCCGCGTCGTTGCGCTCTTCGAGATGACCGACGAGAGCGGGCCGGATGCGAAGCTGGTCGTCGTTCCCGCGACCGATCCCCGCTGGCAGCAGGTGCGCGATCTCGAAGATGTCGACCAGTTCCTCCGGGACGAGATCAGCCAATTCTTCGAGGTGTACAAGCTGCTCGAGCCGGGTAAGCACGCGCGCATCGAGGGTTGGCGCGACCGCGCCGCGGCGGAACGAGAACTGCAGGCTGCGTACGATCGGTTTCCGCCTGGCTGACAGAGAGGGAGTGATGGGCGCTGAACCTCTCGGCTATACGACCGTCGCACCGTGGATTGTCACCCGCGACACCGGCGAGCTGCTCGACTTCATCTCTGCCGCGTTCGACGGCGAGGAGCTCGCTCGGGTTCCTCTCGAAGACGGCACCATCGGGCACGCGGAGATCCGCGTCGGCGGAACCGTGCTCCTTGCGTTCGATCGGCGACCGGACTGGCCCGAAACTCCGTCGATGTTGCGGGTCTTCGTCGACGATGCCGACGAGACGATCGAACGCGCGGTTGCGGCCGGCGCACGCGTCGTCACGCGGCCGAGCACTCACGCGTTCGGGCAACGAACCGGCCGAGTGCGTGACCCGTTCGGGAACATCTGGTGGGTGAGCGCGGTAGTCGAAGATGTCGCTATCGAGGAGGGGATACGTCGTCTGGGCGATCCGGTCTACGCCGCGGCCATGCGCGAGGCGCAGGAGACACTCGACAGTGAACTGAGTGGTCGGCACCGCGGCGAGGCGAGCCGTCCGCGCCTGTCGTGAACTGAGCGGTGAATTCGCCGAGAAGGGGAGGTCTCTACTCGTGACCGCTCGAATGGAGGCACTCGCATGACGAAGGTGATCGCGGACATCACGATGTCGATCGACGGGTTCGTCACCGGGCCCGACCCGGATCTCGAACATGGTCTGGGTCACGGCGGCGAGCCGCTGCACGAGTGGGTGTTCAGCGACGACGAGGTCGACGCTGAGGTGCTCGGGACCGCGAGCGGCGTTCCGGAGCCGTCGTCATGGGCCGTCGACTCTTCGACATCATCGACGGGCCGCAGGGGTGGAACGACGAGATGGGATACGGCGCGAAGCACGCCGGAACCCCGCCGTTCTTCGTCGTGACTCACTCCCAGCCCGAGTCGATCCGGCTCGCGCTCGACTTCACCTTCGTCACCGACGGGCTCGCGTCGGCGGTCCGGCTCGCGCAAGCCGCAGCCGGGGCCAAGGATGTCGTCGTCATGGGTGGTGGAGACGTGGTCCGCCAGTGTCTCGACGACGGCCTCGCCGACGAGCTGGTGCTTCACCTCTCGCCGATCGTCCTCGGAGCGGGAACTCCACTGTTCGCCGGCGCTGCCCGTCGTCAACTTCGTCAGCGTGAGGTGCGAGTGTCACCGAACGCGACCCACCTGACCTATGACGTCGGGGCCTGAGCGTCGGTAGCGTTCGTCTCGTACCGCTGCCGCGTTCCGGGACGTACTCATGAATATGAAACTCGAAGTGCTCGTCCTTCCCGTCTCCGACGTCGATCGGGCCAAGGCGTTCTACACGAAGTTGGGTTGGCGCCTTGACGCCGACGTCGTCCGACGGTGCGTTTCGCCTGGTGCAGATGACGCCGCCCGGTTCGAATTGTTCGGTCCAGTTCGGCACGGGTCTCACCACGGCGCCGCCCGGCACGTCGCAGTCCGTGTATCTCGTGGTCGACGACATCGAAGCGACGCGCGCCGAGCTGGTCGGTAGCGGCGTCGACGTGGGTCCGGTATTCCATTGCGCAACGGGATTTGCGTGCAGGTTCGGGGGCGACGGATACCAAGGGGCGGGTCGCCGGCCCGGCACCGGAATCGCTCAGCTATGCCTCGTTCGCGACGTTCAGTGATCCCGATGGCAACAGCTGGCTCCTGCAGGAGATCACGACCCGGCTTCCCGGGCGCTAAGGGCGCGCTCCACGAACACCGGACACCGAGTCGAGGAGGGCTTCGGGATGGATGTCGCAACGCTGGCCGAGCTCCTGCACGAGACCGCCGAACACCACGGCGCGTTCGAGGCGCGCGCGCCGAAGCACGATTGGTGGGACTGGTACGCCCCGTACCTCGACGCCCGCGAGAAGGGAAGCTCGCCCGAAGCGGCGCTCGCAGCCGACCGGTACATGGCGGAGGTTCGCCACATCGTTCCGATGTGAAAGGCCGATGTGACGTGGTGTGGGCGACCTCTCGTCGGCACCACCCCACGTCGTCCGTATGTGAGGTGGTACCGGCGAACCGAGGCGCGCTGGACCGATCGAGTGGTCGTGGCTATTGTCCGCCGGAGCGGAGCGGGGCCGACTGTGAAGATGACCCAGAGCTCTACCCGGAAGTCGGCTGGGAGCGCGGACACTCCCAGCCGACCCCACTCTCACATCCTTCGTCGAATGCCCCATTCGCGGTGGGGATATTGGAACGAGACCTTCGACGTTTGGGGGTCCGGTCACCGAGTCGGCGACTGAACGCAGCGTCATCATGCGGCCCCCGCCGTTCCGCGACTATTGGTCACGCTGCCAGTTCGCAGAAAGCGCGGGACTGAACGCGCTCGGTGGGACGACGCCGCGGGGATGCACGTTCGGATCGAATCACCCAAAATGAAGATCGTGAGGCGACGCGAGCGCACCCCGAATCTCATCGGGCGTGAGTCCGCGCTCTCGGCACTCGGCGAGGCGCTGAGCGACGTGACCGACGCCGGATCGCTCGTGTTGGTACGCGGCGAGGTGGGCATCGGCAAGACCCGCTTGCTCGAGGAGTTCGCGGCGGTCGCCGAGGACGCGCATGTCGTCCGGGGCGGTTGCGTCGAGGGCGTCTCGTACGCGCCCTGGACCGAACTGCTGCGCCGGCTGCTCGGTAACGCCGACCTCGTCGTCGCCGACGAACTCCCGCCCCGGGTCCGGTCGGAAATCACGCGTCTCCTCCCGCATCTGTCGCTCGCCGAGGCCGCCGCCGACGGCGGGGGCGATCGGTCTGCCCAGCCTGCCAATGAGGCGGCCAATCAGTCAGGTGGTCAGCACCTGCTGTTCGAAGCGGTGGTCGAGCTGTTGGCGCACGTCGCGTCGCGCACGCGGCTGGTCCTCCTGGTCGACGACCTGCATTGGGTCGATCCCGCGAGTAGCGAGTTGCTCCGCTACGTCGCCAACAATCTGGGCCGGGTGCCGCTCTTGCTCGTCGTCACGTACCGCGCCGAAGACGCGGCCGCCGAGCGCGACCTGATTGCCCAACTCGCGCGGCTCGCGACTCGCCAAATCGCACTCACGCCGCTCGCGGAAGACTCGACCGCCGAGATGGCCGGGATTCTGCTCGGTCCCGACGCGAGCCCGGCCGACGTTCGGCGCATCGCGCACGACGCCGACGGGAATCCCTTGTTCGTCGAGGAGCTCGTGGCCGCGCTCGGGACGACCGGGGTTCCGCAGACGGTTCGTGACCTGATGCTGGCCCGTTTCAACGCGCTCGATGAACCCGGTCGCCACCTGGTCCGGACCGCCGCGGTGATCGGCGCGACCGCGCCGCAAGCCTGGCTCGCCGCCGCGGCCGGGCTCGAAGCCAATGCGACACGCGGGGCCGCCGCGTTGCAGTCGATCGGGGCTTGCTGATCGCCGGAAGCGACGGCACGAGTTACAACTTCCGCCACGCCTTGCTGCGCCAGGCCGTGCTCGACGAACTGCTCCCCGACGAGCGCGTCGAGCTGCACTCCGCGATCGCGGCCGCGCTCACGGCTGACCCGGCCGTCGCGGTCGGCATCGACCGCGTCGCGGAGCTCGCCCGGCATTGGGATGCGGCCCGTGATGCGTCCTCGGCGTTGCGGTGGCTGGTTGCGGCGGCGGACCAAGCGGAGAAGCGCTTCGCGTTCGAGGCCGCGTCCCACGACTACGAGCTCGCGTTGGGCTGGTGGGACTCAGTCGACGACGCGTCCACAGTCGCCGGTATCGATCACGCGGCGCTGCTGCTCGACGCGGCCGACGCTGCCGGTCTCGCCGGTCACATCGGACGCGCCGCGGATCTGGCCCGGGCCGGGCTCGACGAGGCGTACGCGCTCGACGCGAGCCGCGGCGTCGAAGCGGCCGGTCGGGTGTACCCGCTGTTGTGGGAGGCCGATCGCGCGACTGAGTTGTTCGAGTTCTCGACAACCATGTTGGCGGTCCTCGATCGCGTGGACCCCGTCGCGCGAGCGCGGTTCCTCGTGAGTCGGGTCGAGCATCTCGTCGCGTACGGCACGCCGACCGAGGTCCGTGAGCCGGCCGCGCAGATGATGGCCGCGCTGGGAGGCGTCACCGATCCGGTGCTGGAAGCCCGGGCGCATCTCGTGAGCGCGTGGTGTTACGAGGCGGATGGTGACTTCGAGCGAGTCGAGGCGGAGTACGAACGGGCGGCGGAGATCGCCCGCAACGCGAACGCGCCATCGATGCTCGCGCTCGTGCTCTACAACCACGCCGCGTTCAAGACCGACTTTCCGGATCTTCAGGGTTCCGTGACGCTCCTCGACGAGGTCGATGCGCTCGTCGACCGCTTCGGGCTGCGCCGCTACCTCGTGGTGAGTCGCGGTCGGCGCTCGCTGGCACTTTGCATGCAGGGTGACCTCGCCGGCGCCGCGGCCGCGATGGCGTCGATCGACGACGTATTCACGGAGGGATTCGACGCGTGGGCCGCGCGACGGGTCGCGCCTATGTGGACTACACGGCGGGGCGGTCCGACGAGGTGCTCAAGGGTCTGCGGCCCGACGTGGTGGGTGCCGCCGCGCCGAAGGACTCCGACTTCGTCATCGAGACCGAGATGCTGCGCGCGGATGCCTTGGCCTGGAACGGCGATGTCGAGGGCGCGCGGCGTGCGATCGACCGGGGTGAAGCGGCAGTCGCGGCCGAGAACTACCGCGAGACGTGTTGGCACGGTCGCCTGGCGATGGTCGGCGCGCGCATCGAGGCGGATAGTGCAGTTGCGGCGACGGCCGATCAGTCGATCGGTGCGATCGAGGACGCGGAAGCGCGCGCCGTTGCGATCGTCACCGCGTGGGAGACGTCCATCGCGCAGCTCGCGGGCAACCCCGCTCCTCGACGCGTACACGTTGGGGATCGAGGCCGAGGTCGGGCGCTTGCGACAAGTTGAGGTGGTTGCCCGCGCGCACCGCGCCGCCGAAGCCTTCGCGACGATTGGGTTTGCGTATTACGCGACCTACTTCCGTTGGCGCGAGGCGGAGGCGATGTTGGCCGCCGGTGACCGTCCGGTGGCGACGGAGCTCCTGAAGCGGGCGCGAGCCGCGGCGACGACCCACGGCTTCGTGGGTCTCGACACCGCGATCGTGGCGCTGGCGCGCGTCCACCAACTGCGGCTCGGCCCGGCGCGCACAACGGTCGACGGCAACGAAGCCCTCTCAGTGCGCGAGCTCGAGGTCTTGCGTCTCGTGGTGATCGGGAAGAGCAACCCGGACATCGCCGAGACGCTGTTCATCAGCCGCCGTACTGCGGCGGCTCACGTCTCGAACATCCTGCGGAAGCTGGACGCGACGTCGCGCGTCGAGGCCGTCTCGGAGGCTCATCGACGCGCGATCGTCTAGCTCGCGGATCAGTTAGTGAAACTTGCGACCGGCTCCCGTGACCGCCGCGAGAGCGGCGAGGGTCGCGATGACGGTGGCGATGCGAACGAGGCGAGGTTTCATTGCGAACGGTCCCTTTTCCCTGGCGCGGCGCGCGCGGTCTGTGACCAGAACTTCGGCATTTGGGCGCCCGCACTTGAAGCTCCGAGCCCGATTTCACACTGGGAGTGGCCGGGCGGGCCGCAAGGGGGCTTACGAGACGACGCCGGCCCCGCGGAGCTCGCCGATCTGGGCCTCGAGCCCGAGCTCGGTGAGGATCGCGTCGGTGTGCTCGCCGAGCGCCGGGGAGTTGCCGGTGAGCGCCGCCGGGGTCGCGCCGAACTGCGCCGGATGGCGGGGCAAGCGCGTCTTCCCGACGACGTGATGGTCGTGGAGCTCGAACAATCCGGCCGCGACCGCATGGGGGTCGTCGGGCAGCTCGGCGGGGGAGAGGATCATCGCGAACGGGACGCGCTCGGCTTCGAAGCGCGCGCTCGCCTCCGCCATGGTGCGCGACGCCGGCGTGCGCGTAGCACCGCGGCGACGATCTCCCCCGTCACCTCGCGGTGCTTGATGCGTTCGCCGATCGTCGCGACGCGAGGATCGTCGTAGCCGTCTACATCGAGGGCGCGGCACATCCCGGCGAAGTCGTGATCGGAGGTCGGGGTCACGATTCCCCAGCCGTCGGAGAAGCGCATCGGCCGGAAGCCCGCGACGAAGCTCGAAAGTTGTGATCCGTCGGCCTCGAGCAGCACCTCGTTCGCGGCGGAGTCGGCCCACAGGAACGAGACGACCGCGTCCATCATCGAAAGCTCGATGTGCTGACCGCCTTGGCCCCGCTCCCGCGCGTAGAGCGCGGCGCCGATCGCCTGCGCCGCGTACAACGCGGTCACCTTGTCGGCCGCGGTCTGGCGCAGGAACACCGGGATGCCGTCGTCGGGATCGGATTGGTTCGCGGCGAGCCCGCCGTACGCTTGGATGACGGTGTCGTACGCGCTGCGATCGCGGTACGGGCCGGTCGCGCCGAAGCCGGAGAGCGACACGTAGACGACGTCGCCGTTGATCGCGCGCACGTCGTCGTAGCCGAGCCCGAGCTTGTCCATCACGCCCGGCCGGAAGTTCTGAATCAGCACATCGGTGTCGGCCGCGAGCCGGCGCACGATGTCGAGCCCGGCCGGAGTCTGCAGGTCGACCGCGATCGAGCGCTTCCCGCGGTTGCACACGAGATACAGCGAGCTCATCCCGTTGACGCTGACGCCGACCCACCGCGCGATGTCACCGATACCCGGCCGTTCGACCTTGATCACCGCCGCACCCTGGTCGGCCATCAGTGCCGCCGCGTACGGCCCGGTCAGCGCGATCGACAGGTCGAGGACGCGCACGCCGGCGAACGGCCCGCTCATTCCGCGAACTCCGCGTGCAGCCGCGGCCGCCCGTCGGGACCGCTGTACGCGAGGCCGAAGCCGGGCGGGTTCGCGAACTCGGGGAGCGCGACCGATGCGCGTGCCGCGATCCACGCGTCCATGAGCGCATCTTCGGCCGCGTAGTCGAACGGATCCGTGAGCACCATCTCCTCGAGCCCGCCGGGTTCGGGTGGGTGCTCGGCGAGCCAGCGCGCGGTTCGCCCGACCGCCTCGCGGGCGGGCACCACGTCGCGATGGCCGAGCTGGTGCTGCACGCGCGTCAGGTCGAGGACCCGGTGCGTCACCGAGGGCTGCGCGAGCAACGGCCACGCCGGCACGGCAAGCTCGTACGGCATCGACACGATCTCGATCTCCGCGTCGAGCTCGCGCGCGCAGAGCTCGATGACCTGGCGCACGGTGAGCACTTCGGCGTCGCCGATGTTGAAGATCGTTCCCGCGCTGCGGTCTGGATGTTCCACCGCGGCAACGACCGCGGCGGCGCCGTTCGCGGTGTAGCAGTGATGGTGCAGCGTCAGGCCGTCGTCGGCGACGACGATGCGTTTCCGGCCGTCGAGGATGCGGCGGACGATCGTCCACTCGCGTGGCGCGGGCTGGTACGGACCGTAGAGATACGGATAGCGAAAGTGCGCGGCGTTCGGGTGCGCTGCGAACACCGACTGCTCCGTGCGGACGATGCGATAGCCCTTCTCGTCGAGCGCGGGATCGTCGACGAGCGCGCTGTCCTCGGTGACCGGTACCGGCAGTCCGGCCGGCTCGAACAACTGTGCGTCCGTCCACCCGCGGTACGCGGGCACACCGCCCACGGACACGAAGTGATCACAGTGCCCCACCGTCGTCGCGGCGACCATTCGCAGCCGTCCGTACATCGCGACGATCGCGTCCCAGGTCGTGTCGGCCAACGCGTCTCGAAACGACACCTCGTCGTACGGGTCGGCGTGGATGTGCACCAGATCGGGCGGCGTCTCCGGTCGCTCGTGATCACCGCGGTGCAGGATCGTGACGTCGTGCCCGTGCTCGACGAGTCGCTGCACGATCGGTATCCCGCTCGGGCCCGTGCCGCCGATCATCAGGATGCGCATGACGCCGCTCAGACCGCTTGCTCGCCTTCGTATTTGAACGAGACCTTGAGCTTGGCGCGGTACGCGCTGACGACGCCGTTTTCGATCACGAGGTCGAGTTCGGCAACCTCCGCGACGCGCAAGTCGCGCAAGGTCTCGGACGCTCTCGTGACCGCCGCGGCCGCCGCCTTCTCCCAGCTCTCGGTGCTGGTCCCGACCAACTCGATGATCTTGTACACGCTTTCGGCCATGGGAGCTCGCTCTCTCGGTTCACTCGGAGTTGTCGATGATCTCGTTACCTGCGCGGCCGCCGGAGGCAACGTGTCATCGGCGGCCGTGATCGTTGTGACCGGTACGGAAAACCGGCGCGTGGCGCGGTGAGCGAGGTCCTGGCGCAGCCAGCCCGAGACCCTCGCGGGGAGTGTCGAGATGACGATCTCGTCGAACGTCTGCGAGGCCATCGCCGCTTCCATCGCGATCATCGGATCGCCCACCACGTTGCCTTCGGCCTCGGCCCCGATGCCGCGCAGCCATTCGAGGACGACGCGCAGGCGTTCCTCGGCGATGTCGCTGAGGTGATCTTGCACCGACGTGTCGATCATCGCGACGCCGCTCATGGCACCCATGGCGCCGCCGACATCGAGCACCGGGGCCGCGACGGGGACGACGACGACGAACCGGACGCTGCGATCGGCCTCGATCGCCCGGCGCAGGTGCGCGCCGAGGGCTTTCCCGCCCAGTGTCTGATTGGCGACGACCAAGATGGAGCTCATCGCAGCACGTAGTCGTCGGCGTTCGGTGCGCGCGTCTGGCGCCAGTAACGCACGAGGTCGAACGGCCAGTTCTGGGCGATGCGGCCTTTGGCGTTGCGGTACCAAGTGTTCACGTCGCTCACGCCCCACGCCATCTGGTGGTTGCCCTCGTCGATCAGCACGTTGTAGGCGTCGTGCACGTCGACCTTCGGCTCCATTGCGCGAAGGCCTCCACGAAGGAGCATGCCGATGCTCTCGACGATGAACTGGGCTTCGCACTCGGAGAAGTACGTGATGCTGCCGTTGATCACGATGTTGGTGTTCGGGCCGTACATCAGAAACAGGTTCGGGAAGTGCGGCACCGTGATGCCGAGGTACGCCCGGGCGTCGCCGTCCCACTGCTCCCGCAGGTCGCGTCCGCCCGTGCCCTCGATCTTCATGGGGGTGAGGAAGTCGGAAGCTTGGAAGCCGGTGCCGTAGATGATGACGTCGACATCGTGCTGCAATCCGTCGGTCGTCGCGATGCCGCCGGCGTTGATCGCGTCGATCGCGGTCGTCTCGACGGTGACGTTGTCCTGCTGAAGCGCAGCGGGGAAGCGGCCGCCGTCGAGCACGACGCGTTTCGCGATCGGCGGATAGCTCGGCAGCATCTTCGCCCGGAGCTCGGCGTCGGGGAACGCGATCTCGTAGTACATGCCGAGCATCGTCTTGAGCATCTCGTTCGCCGCGCTCACCGAGGTGCCGTCACCGTCCCAGTCGGGATCGACCGTCGCCAGCGGCAACAGGCCCTCTTGGGTGCGGGCGAAGATCCAGAGGCGATCCCAGTTCGCGAACTGTGGCACGTGATGCAGGAGCGCGCGCTGCGCGACCGATACGTCGTCTTCGTAGCCCGGCACCGGAAGGAGCCACGGTGGGGTCCGTTGGAACACCACGAGATCCGCGGCGACGTCGGCGACGCGGGGAATGAACTGCGCGGCGCTCGCACCGGTGCCGATCACGGCGACGCGCTTGTCGCGCAGGTCGATGTTCCAGTCCCAATAAGCCGAATGAAACGACGGTCCGGTGAAGTCGTCGATGCCCTTGATGTCGGGCATCAACGGCCGGTTGAGCTGTCCGGTCGCGGACACGAGCGCGTCGAACCGGTGCGTCTCGGGTTCATGTCCCGCCGACGATGTCTCGACGAACCAGGCGCAGTCGTCCTCACTCCAGCGCGCGCCGAGCACTTCGGTTGAATAGCGAATGCAGTCGGCGACCGCGAAACGCTCGATGCAGGTGCGGAAGTAGTCGAGCAACACCGGCTGCGGCGAGTGGTACTGCGGCCAGTCGGGTGTCTGCGCGGTCGCATAGCTGTAGAAGTGGTTCTGGATATCGACGCGGCAACCCGGGTAGTCGTTCTCGAGCCACGTGCCGCCGACGTCGTCGTTCTTCTCGAACACCACGACGTCGACGCCGGCTTGGCGGAGCCGGTGCGCGGCGATGATGCCCGACATGCCGGCGCCGACGATGCCCACGGTCACGCGCGCGTACCCGGACTGATGTCGCTGACCGACCACGTCGGCCGCCGCAAGTCGGCACCGTCGAGGGCGAGCTCAGCCTCGTAGAGCGACTCCGCGTCGTCGTCGATCGGCGCGCCACTCACGAACTCAACGAGCGCGCGCCGATCGGCCGCGGTGAGCGGTGGCTGTTTCGGGCTGCCCGCATCGCGGTGTCGGATCAGCGCACCGGCGGCGAGCTCGCGCGCCTCGGCGATCTGCTCCGGCGAGTAACCGGCATCGGGCTCGAGCACGCGCGTGAGGTCCGGAAGCAGATCGTCGCGGACAATCGAGCGGTCGCCGGTCAGATGAGCGACCGACGCGAGCAGGGGCGGAATGGCCGCGTCGACGAGGCTCGCTCGGATCTCGTCATCCGACGCAGTGATCGGATCGGGCTCGACATCGAAGCGCACGATGTCAGTCTGCCTTTTAATTGCTCCGGCTTGAGTTTTGGCGAGCCGGCGCCGATCCATACGCGACTCGGTGCCGGCCCTATGGGAGAGTGCCGAGCCAGTCGCCCATGGTTCACGTCCCCTCGCCGGGACACGGGGAGGAACCCGCTCATGCGTCTACGAAAGAATTCCCTGGCGGTTCTGATCGCGACGGGCGGCTTGCTGTTCAGCGGCATCGTCGCGGCACCGCAGGCCGGTGCCGCGAGTTTGGTCCTCGGATCGAACTCGTACGTCGCGAACACGACCGCGATGACCATCACCGGTCCCTCGCTCCTCGTCCACGGCACCGACGTCGGCGGCGTGGCCGTCTTCAAGTTCGACACGATCACCGTCCCGGCCGGCGCATCGATCACCGCCACCGGCAGCCGGCCGTTCGAGCTGTTGTCGACCGGCGCGATCGTGGTGGGCGGCGCGATCGTGAGCGTGGGTACGAATGCGACTGACTTCGCGGCCGGCCCCAATGCGGGCGGCGCGGGTGGGGGTGCCGGCGGCACCAACGCGTCGACGAAGGGCCACGGGTCCGGCGGCGGCGGAGTCTCGAACAATGGGAGTAACGGCTCCGGCGGCGGCGGGTTCGCAGGGTCGGGCGCGCGCGGCGGCAACGAAGGAACCGGCACGACCGCGGCGGGCGGTGCGCCGTACGGCAACCTCGATGTCATGTTGCAAGGCGGCAGCGGCGGTGGTGGGAACGGCGGAAACGGCACCAGCCCGGCCGGCGGTGGCGGCGGTGGCGGAGCCATCGGCCTCTTCGGTTCGAGCGTCACGCTGCAAAGCACCGCCGTGGTCGCGGTCTCCGGCGGCAACGGCGCCTCCGGTGGCGACGCCGCCTCGGGCGGCGGCTCGGGCGGCGGCATCATCGTCCACGCGAACAGTGTCGACCTCGAGGGCGAGCTCATCGCCCCCGGCGGCGCCGGCGGCGCGGGCGGGTGCTGCGGCGACGGTGGTGGCGGCTCGGGCGGGCGTATCGCGATCCAGTACAAGACCGTCGTCTCGCGCACCACGTTCGTTTCAGTCTTGAACGGCGGCGCGTCCGGCACCGAATCGACGGGCGGTTGCTGCAGCCACGGGACGCTGAGCCTGGACGCATCCGGCGGCAACGGCAAGCTCACGTTCGCGCAGATCGACGCGTCCAACCTGAGCATCGGCGCCTCGAAGACGGTCACCAAGGGCACCACCGTCACGCTGGCGACAAAGCTGACCGACGCCGGCACCGGCGCGCCGATCACCGGCCGGCCGGTGGCGCTCTTCAAGCGGGCTGCGCATTCCGGCAGCACCTGGACGTACGTCGTGACGAAAACGACGTCATCGACCGGCGTGGCCAGCACGACCCAGAAGCCCACCGCGTCCACCATCTACCAATGGCGCTTCCCCGGCACGCTCATCCACCTGAAGGTGACCTCGGGATCGCAGGGAGTCACGGTTCACTAGGGCAAGAGGTCGCGGGACGAACGGCCTATGCGGCGCGTTTGAGCGCGTCGAGGCGCGTGTCGGTGAGTTGTTCGAGGTGGGCGTGTTGGCGGCCTTGTTTGGTGAGGATGGGTTCGTCGGGTGGTCGGGGTTCGCTGGCGGCGATGTGGTTGCCGTCGCGGTCGTTGAACTCGAGGCGGCCGTTGGGTTTCCCGACGATGTTCCAGTGTCCTTCGTGCATGCCGCGGTGGCAGCGGTAGCGGCATAGGAGCATGCCGTTGTCGATGTCGGTGGGTCCGAGGTTGTCCCATTGGTTCACGTGGTGCGCGTCGCAATGTTCGGGCGACGCTCCGCAACATCGACAGCCACCGTCTCTGGCGACCATGGCGCGGAACTGGTCGGGCGTGAACGTGCGGGTGGAGCGGCCTAACCAGAGTGGGACGCCGGTGTCGTCGCGGACGAGTTCTTGGATGTTGGCGTCGCAGGCGATGCGGCGGGCGGTGTCGGGCGAGATGCGGGTGCCGTCGGCGAGGCGGCATTCGCCGATCTGGTCGCCGCGCAAGGTGGCGGCGTCGGTGAGGACGAGCACGTTGGGGAGGTTGGCGCGGGACGGTGTGGCGGCGAGGTAGGTGCGGGCGATCTCGACGAGGGCGTCGGCACGCTGCTGCGTGGGTGTGCGGGGATCGCCGGCGCGGTGGAGTTCGCGATACGCATGCTGCAACGCCCGGTTGAGGATGTCGGCGCCTTCGGGCTCGAGCGTGATGCGCCCCAAGCCGAACCCGTCAAGGGATTTGGCGTAGTCGACGCCGCGGCGGTCCCATTCCTGGTCGGCGATCGTCTCGCGGTTGGTGTCGTCGGGGCCAGTGTCGTCGGGCGGGTCGTCGGGGTTGGCGCCGTCGCGGTTCAGGTGCGCGTCGAGCGCATCACGCCACTTCCGGACTGCGACCGCGATGTCTTCGGGTGACCCGGTCCGCGCCACCGCCAAGAGTGCCGGTTCGAAGGCGGCGAACTCCTCGTCGGCGCGTGCGGCTTTCCGGGCTTGGGTGATCGTCTCGACATGGCGGGTCGTGAGCTCACCCGCCGCCCACGCGCGGGCGGTTTGTTCGAGCGCTTCGATCTCGCGGGCGACGCGGACGCGGCGGTAGGCGTCACCGCGGGCGCAGCGGGTGTTGGTAACGAGGAACGCGGCGGCGGATCGGGATCCTTGCGCGGACCACTCACCGGACCGGTCGAACGCGCGTAAGCGACGAGCGACCTCCGCGTCGAGGCGAGCGCGGGCTTGTTCCAACGCGAGGAGCTCGTCGCCTCCCGACCCGAACCCGAGGTCGGTTGCGGCGAGCGCGTCGATCGTTTCGTGCAGCTGCTCGACCGCGGAATCCATGCTCCTATTCTATCGAACAGGTGTTCGATAGTCCAGATCGAAAGGCCGAAAAACCCCGAAAAAATCGGAGTAATTGCGTTACCTCGAATACTTCTAGATCTCGTGCCAACATCGTGCTGAGTAACCCGGTAGTTGTTGCGTGGACCGGGGCGCGCGACGGTCTAGGCCTCGCGGCGGCGGGCCTTGTCGTTGCCTTTTGCCGGCCGTCGTTTGCCGGCGTTCGACGACGGCGTGGGTGTGATCGTCATTCCGAGCCGTCGGCGGACGACGGTTCTGGCCAGGCTGAGCGCGCCGGGGTTCTGGCGGAGGACGAAGTTGCTGTTCGCGGCGAGGATGATGCCGTTGAGCTCGAACGTGAGTGCGTCAGGGTCCTCGTCGGCGGGAAGTTCGTGTAGTTCGAGCGCGGTGACCACGAACTGGTGAATGAGCGCCGACACTCCTTCCTGAAACGCGGCGATCTGCTCTTTGACCGGTCCGGGGCGGGCGCCCATTTCCAGAACGGCGCCGGCGAAGAAGCAGCCGCCGGGGAACGTTCGCCGTTCGAGATGGTCGAAGAACGCGTCGCAGAGCGCGACGAGCTGACCGACTCCCGGCGCGGCGGCGAGTGCAGGTTCGATGACTTCGGCTCGGAAGATCCGTTCGGCTTCGTTGACGGTGGCGAGTTGCAGATCTTGCTTTGAGCCGAAATGCGCGTAGATACCGCTCTTGCTCATCTCGAGTGCGCGAGCCAGGTTGCCGATCGAGAGCCCTTCGAGGCCGTCGAGCGTCGCGAGTGACACGGCTTGATGCACGATGGCCTCACGGGTGTGTTTGCCGTCAGCGCGCTGCTTTCGTTGATCTTGCATGTTGACAAGATAGCACGATCGGTCGTACTCTACCGAAACTGTACGAACGATCGTGCTATTTAGGAGGCATGCCGTGACGGTATCTCTGCGGGAACCACGCGGTGGCGACGGTCGCCGCCTGGGCGTACCAGCAGCAAGAGCGCAGGTTGCCGGCGGTGAGCCCCGGGGCATGTGCGTCGATGTCCATGAGTTGTCCCGGCGGGTCCGAGTGCGCGGTCGCGGCGACGTCACCGTGCTCGACGCCGTGTCCTTCGCAGTCGCGGCGGGCGAGCTCGTCGCGGTCGTCGGTCCCAGTGGTGCCGGCAAGACGATGCTGTTGGAGGCGATCGGTGGCATCGCTCCCGCGAGCGGCGGATGGGTGCGCTTCGATGGCATCGACCTGCACGCCAACCTGCGGAAGTTCCGAGGCGTGGTCGGTTATGTGCCACAAGACGACATCATCCACGCCGACCTCCCCGTGCAACACACGCTCCGCTACGCCGCGCGGCTCCGGCTCCCTTCGTCAACAACCACGGCCGAGATCGACGACGCGGTCGATGCTGCGATCAGCGCCGTTGGGTTGACCGAGCACGCCGATGTCCGAGTCGGTTCCCTGAGCGGCGGGCAGCGCAAGCGTGCGAGCATTGCCGTCGAGTTACTTACCGACCCCGCGTGTTCCTCCTCGACGAACCGACGTCCGGGCTCGACCCGGCCACGAGCGCAGAGCTCATAGACCACCTCCGCGAACTTGCCGACCGGTCCGCGACGGTCGTGTTCACGACGCACTCGGTCGAGGATCTCGCGCTGTGCGATCGCGTCGTGTTCATGGCGCGTGGTGGGCGGGTCGGCTTCGTCGGCACCGTCGACGAGGCGCTACGCCAGTACGAGGTCGGCTCGGTCAAGGAGCTCTACCGGTGCTTGGCGGATGTGGACACGATCAACGCTCCCGTGCGCCCAACCTTTCCGGCGCCGGCCCCCGCCGCCGCCCGTGGCAATGTGAACAAGCGACCTGTAGCGAGCGGATTCACTCAGTGGAACGTCCTCACGCGCCGCACGCTCGAGACGTTCGTGCGAAACCCGTTGACGCTCGCGATCCTGGTCGGGTCACCGGTGTTGGTCGTCGCGATGTTTGCGGTCCTTTTCCGGCCCGGCGCGTTCGATTTTCACAACCCAGACCCGAGCTCGATGGTGATGATCGGCTTTTGGATCGTTTTCGCCGCGTTCTTCTTCGGGCTGACCTACGGCCTGCTCCAGATCTGCACCGAGCGCACGATTGTGCGGCGCGAACATCTCGTCGGGCTCCGCATTGGCGCGTACGTCGCGTCGAAAGTGACCGTCCTCGTCCCGTTTCTGCTCGTCGTGATCGTGCTGATGCTCAGCGTGCTTCGTCGGTTGGACCGCATACCCAGCCGTTCACTGCCGACCTACGTGTCAATCGCAGTCGGTCTGCTGTTGTGCGCCATCGCAGCACTCAGCCTTGGCCTCTTGACCTCCGCCGCAGTCGGAAACGTTGCACAAGCGACACTTGCGCTGCCGATGCTGTGCTTTCCCGCCGTGCTGTTTGCGGGCGCAATCCTGCCCGTGCACCTCATGGCCAAGGCCGGCGCCGCATTCAGCGGCGCAATGCCGACACGGTGGGCATTCGAGGCCATCGGCCACGACCTCGGCGCGCGGCGCATCCTCGCACGCGGCGGCTCAACGCTCGGGCCCCCATTGCTGGAGTCGTTCGGCAACGCGGGCCGCGCGTCCACCGCCGTCTACTGGCTCATCCTCTCTGCGTTCGCGGTTGTCTTCTTGGTCGCGACCTGGGGAGTACTCGTAGGCAGCACTAGGAGCTCGACGCGCTCGAGCGCGCCGGTTGCGAAAGGGAACGATCCATGAATACGTACCAACCTTCGTTGGAAACCGGCCACAACGAGTTGACGATCGAGGTCACCGCCGCGACCAGGTTGGCTCCCGAGCGAGTGCTCGAGGCCGCTCACGACTTCTCCAAACGGCGTGCGGATGTCTGGGCGAACGTGAGGGCAGCGCGCGTCGAGGTTCACGAGCGCGGCGACAACTTCGCCGAGGTAACGGAAGGGACCTGGGTCGTCGGCCTCTTCTGGGAGCGGAACCGCTACGACTGGTCGCACCCCGGAACGGTGAAGGCAACGGTCATCGACTCCAACATCTTCCAGCCGGGCAGCACATGGGAGATCCGAGCCACGGGTCGAGAAGGCGGAAGCGACGTCGACTTGGTCCTGCACCGCAGCTTTCGCCGCGGGCCGAAAGGAAGAATCGCCGATGCCGTCCACCACGCCGTCGGCCGGTGGATCTGGAGTTTGTTCCTTCGAAGAGCTCTCGCAGCTATCGAGAGTCAGTCCGCGTAGCTCCGCTCACGCTCGCCTTCAGCTGATGTCAAGCGGCGGGCGCGAAGATCAGGTCGAGCGTCCTCTGCACCGCGCGGTCGACGTCGCCGATCGTGGTGCGCCCGAGCGCCCACGATCGGAGGCGCGTCACGAGCACGCTGTTGACGGTTTCGACGATGGCGGCCGCCGTTTCCGGGTCAGTCGACGGCAATGAGCTCGTGAGCGCGCCGACGTTGCGGGCACCGAACTGATCGAACAGCGCGCGAGCGTTCGGATCGGGCGAGCTCTCGATCACGATCTCGACGCGCATCATCTGCGGGTAGCGCTCGAACGCCCGAACCGCGCGGCGCATCAGCGCGCGCAGTTGCGCCTCGTCGCTGCGCGCACCCGCGCGTTGCGCCGGTTCGCGAGGCGGGAATGTGTCGGCCCATTCGAGAAGTGCGGCGGCGTAGAGGTGCTCTTTCGACGTGAAGTACCGGTACACCGTGCCCAGCGCCACGCCGGCCTCGCCCGCGACGTCACGCATCTGGATCGCGTCGTACTCGCCGCCGTGCTCGAGGAGCGAGATCGCGGCGTGGACGATCCGATCGCGCCGCTCCTGCTGCCCGCGCGGGAGGGAATCCGGATCGAGGTGGTCGGCGACCGCCGGCGTTGGCATAGAACTAGAATCTTATACTAGTCTGGGGCCATGACGACGAGCACCCGTTACACCCTCATCTCCTCCGACACCCACGCCGGCGCGAACCACCGGACGTATCGCGAGTACCTCGACCCCGCGTATCTCGACGACTTCGACGCGTGGCGCGAGAAGTACAAGAACCCCTGGAAGGACCTGCGCGACACCGACCTGCGCGTCCGCAACTGGGACAACGATCGCCGGGACGCCGACCAGCACGCCGACGGTGTCGTCGGGGAAGTCGTGTTCCCCAACACGGTGCCGCCGTTCTACCCGGGCTTCGTGTTGTTCGCCGGCCCGCCGAAGCCCGAGGACTACGCGCACCGGCGCGCCGGTCTGCAGGCGCACAACCGCTGGCTCGTCGACTTCTGCGCGAGCCGGCCCGGCACGCGCGCGGGCATCGGGCAGATCTTCCTCAACGACGTGAACGACGCGATCGAAGACGCGACGTGGATCAAGGAACACGGATTGCGCGGCGGGGTGCTCCTCCCGAACGTCGCCCCCGACGTCAAGTGGGTGAAGCCGCTCTACGACTCCTACTACGACCCGCTCTGGGCCGCGTGCCAAGACATGGACATCCCGGTCACGTTGCACGGCGGCACCGGTTCACCCGACTACGGCAAGTACGCGTCGACCCCGATGATCATGATCTCCGAGGTGGGGTTCTACAGCTTGCGGCCGTTCGTGCACATGTTGCTCTCCGGCGTCTTCGAGCGCTTCCCGCGCATGAAGTTCGTGATGACCGAGGCCTCGGCCGCGGTGTTCCCGCCGTTGCTCAAGCAGCTCGACCAGACGATCGCCAACGTCCGCAAGGGTGAGATCGGCGAGCTCAAGTACACGGCCGACAACGCGGTCCAGCGCTCGGCGTCCGAATACTTCATGCAGAACGTCTGGATCGGCGCCAGCTTCCCCGGTCCGGCCGACTGGGCGGCGCGTTCGGCGCTCGCACCCGGCCGCTTCATGTGGGGCAACGACTACCCGCACGACGAAGGTTCGGGGCCGTTCACGAAGGAGAGCTTGCGCGCGGTGTTCCACGACGTGCCCGAGGCCGAGATGCGTGACGTGCTCGCGGGCAACGCGGCGAAGCTCTACGGCTTCGATCTCGACGCGCTCGCGCCGCTCGCCGCGCAGTACGGCCCGACGGTCGAGGAGCTCGCGATGCCGCTCACCAAGCTGCCCGACAAGCCCAACGCCGCGCTCCTCCGGGCTACGGCAAAGGTTGGCGCGCTGACCATGTGAGGCCCCTCTCACCCTGTGAGGTAGGCCTCGCATCGGTTCCGCTATCGGCGTAGAACTAGAAGCCGCGAACAGGAGGCCGAGATGAGTGTCGACTACCGCAAGGACCCGGAGGCGATCTCCAAGCTCGACCAACGTCAGTACGCGGTGACCCAGGAAGCGGCGACCGAACCGCCCTTCGACAACGAGTTCTGGGACAAGAAAGAGGCGGGCATCTACGTCGACATCGTCTCGGGCGAACCGCTCTTCGCGTCCACCAAGAAGTTCGACAGTGGTTGCGGGTGGCCGAGCTTCACGGTTCCGTTGGAGCCGGCCAACGTGGTCGAGAAGACCGACACGAGTCTCGGCGTGGTGCGCACCGAAGTCCGGTCGAGCCACGGTGACAGCCATCTCGGGCATGTCTTCGACGACGGTCCGGTTGCAGAAGGTGGCTTGCGGTATTGCATCAACTCGGCCGCGCTGCGCTTCGTGCCCTACGAAGATCTCGATGCCGAGGGCTATGGCCAATACAAGAAGGTCTTCGCCAAAGCCGACGACCCGAAAGCGAATGACGCAGAGGAGGCAGTCCAATGAGTGCCACTACACCGAACACGCGCACCGAGAAGGCGATCTTGGCCGGCGGCTGTTTTTGGGGCATGCAGGATCTGATCCGCAAACGCCCCGGAGTGCTTTCCACGCGCGTCGGGTACACGGGCGGCGAGGTGCCGAACGCGACCTATCGCAACCACGGGAACCACGCCGAGGCGATCGAGATCACCTTCGACCCCGACCAGACGTCGTATCGCGACCTGCTCGCGTTCTTCTTCCAGATCCACGACCCCACGACGCGGGACCGCCAGGGCAACGACATCGGCGCGAGCTACCGCTCGGCGATCTTCTACCTCGACGATGAGCAGCGTCGCGTTGCCGAGGACACCATCGCCGACGTCGAAGCATCGGGACTGTGGCCGGGCAAGGTCGTCACCGAAGTAGCGCCGGCCGGGCCGTTCTGGGAGGCCGAACCCGAGCACCAGGACTATCTCGAGCACTATCCCAACGGCTACACGTGCCACTTCCCTCGACCCGACTGGGTGTTGCCCCGCCGCAGCGACGCAGTCGCGTAACCCGAAGGTCGGTGACGCGGCCGCCCGGGCTGAGGGCCGGCGGCGCTGGTCTATCGTTCGATTGCCGCCACATTGCAGTGGTCGAGTCCGTCTGCGTACCAGGGAGAGACCGTGGATCACACGATGCAGTTCTATATCAATGGCCAATGGGTCGCCCCGCTGACGAGTGACACGCTCGATGTGATCAACCCTGCGACGGAAAAGCCGATCGCGACGATCGCGATGGGTGGCGCCGACGACGTCGATGCCGCGGTCGCCGCGGCCAAGGCCGCGTTCGAGACCTTCTCGGTGACGAGCCGGGAAGAGCGGCTCGCGCTGCTCGACAGCATCATCGGCGTGTACGCGAGTCGCATGGAGGAGCTCGCCGACATCATCAGCCAGGAAGTCGGCGCGCCGTTGTGGTTGGCCCAAGCCGCGCAGGCCGCCGCCGGCCTCGGTCACCTCGCGACCGCGCGTGCCGTGCTGGCCGACTTCGAGTTCGAGCGCCCGATGGGGACCACGCTGATCGTGCGCGAGCCCATCGGTGTGGTCGGAATGATCACACCGTGGAACTGGCCGCTGAACCAGATCGCCTGCAAGGTCGCCCCCGCGATCGCGACCGGCTGCACGATGGTGCTCAAGCCGTCGGAGGTCGCGCCGTTGAACGCGATCCTGTTCGCCGAGATCATGGACGCCGCGGGCGTACCCGCGGGCGTGTTCAACCTCATCAACGGTGACGGCATCAACGTCGGCGCACCGCTCTCCGCGCACCCTGACGTCGACATGGTGTCGTTCACGGGTTCGACGCGTGCCGGCATCGAAGTCGCGCGCGCCGCGGCGCCGTCGGTGAAGCGCGTCGCCCAGGAGCTCGGCGGCAAGTCGGCCAACATCATCCTCGACGACGCCGACTTCGAAGCCGTGATCTCCCGCGATTACGCAGGGATGTGCACGAACTCGGGTCAGTCTTGCAACGCGCCCACGCGCATGCTCGTCCCCGCGGCTCGGATGGACGAGGCCGCGGCGATCGCGGCGGCGGCGGCCAAGAACGTGGTGGTCGGAGATCCCCGCGAGGCCGGAAGCAACATCGGGCCGGTGGTGTCGGCCACGCAGTACAGCCGCATCCAGCAGCTCATCGAGAAGGGCATCGGTGAGGGCGCCAAGCTCGAGGTCGGCGGTCCCGGAAAGCCCGACGGGCTCGAGACCGGCTACTTCGTACAGCCCACGGTGTTCTCGCACGTGTCGAACGACATGACCATCGCCCGGGAAGAGATCTTCGGCCCGGTGATGGTGATGATCGGCTACGACGACGATGACGACGCCGTTCGCATCGCGAACGACACGAACTACGGCCTGTCGGGCTACATCTCCGGCAGCAGTGATCGTGCCAACGCGATGGCCCGCCGCATCCGCAGCGGCAACGTGCACGTGAACGGTGCCGGCCCCGATTTCAACGCGCCGTTCGGTGGCTACCGCCAGTCGGGCAACGGTCGGGAGTGGGGTCCGCTCGGCTTCGAGGAGTACCTCGAGACCAAGGCGATCATGGGCGCCAACGTCGGCGGCTGACGCCCCGGGGTCGCGGCGATCGACATTGCGGGGAACCACATCGATCCGCCTGTTGTATGAACAACATGCGCCGCCACGGAGTTGTCGGCCGAGTCGCCGTCGCCACGATCATCGTGATTGCGGCGTCGGCGTGTGACGGCGGGAGTGCCACCGACAACAAGGCGACGCCGTCATCGACCACGGTGAATGCCACCGAACATCGCCGCGTCGCTGACCGGGATCGCCCGCCTCGACGGCGCCGCGTTCGACGCGCGGTTCGTGGGGGCCGTCGTGCTCGATCACGGTTTGGTCACGCCGTGCAACGTCTCGATCCCGAGGATCACCGGTGGTCGGTTCGCGCTCGGCGTCTTCAGCGAAGAAGAACTGGCCGGGTGCGGTCGACGCGGCGCGCAGATCGTGTTGTGGACCTACGCCGACGACAAGAAGCTGTACGCGACGCGCGGGATCGATTGGCCGACCCATGGTCGTGCGAGCGTGAGAGTCGACTTTTCCACCAGCGCACCGGCAGGGGCCGCGCCGACCTTGCTCGAGTTGAATGGCGAGGTGCATCGCCCGAATGGTGAACGCGTTTCCGCCGGCGCGCGCGTCGATGCGTTCGTCGGCACGACTCGCTGCGGCGTCGCCTCCGTGAGAAGCGGAGATTTCGACGGCTACATCCTGCACGTCGTGGGTCCGGACTCGATCGCCGGGTGCCGCAGCGGCGCGACCGTCACATTTCGAGTCGACGGCGCGCCGGTCGTCGAGACCCACGTCAACGCCGGACCACCGCCGCGCCAGTTCAACCTCACGCTCCGCTGAGCGACGAGCAGTTCCGCGTGAGTGCTCAATCGCCGGGTTGATTGCGATCAGCGCTCGATCATCCGCATCTGTTGTTCGCTGTGATGGTCGCCCGCGGCGGGTGTGATGTTGGTGAGCTTGTCGATCTGCTCCGGGCTGAGTTGCACCGCGTCGGCGGCGGTGTTCTCCTCGACGCGGCGAAACGCGCTTGGTGCCGGGGATCGGGGCGATGTCGTTGCCCTGGGCCAGAACCCAAGCCAACGCAACCTGCCCGGGAGTCGCGCCGACTTCGGTGGCGATGGCCTTGACCTCGTCGACCGCGCGCAGGTTGCGCTCGAAGTTCTCGCCGGTGAAGCGGGGATTGGTCTTACGCGAATCGTCGTCGGCGAAGTCGGCGGTCGAGCGGATCTCGCCGGTGAGGAACCCGCGACCGAGGGGGGAGTAGGCGACCAAGCCGATTCCGAGCTCGCGCAACACCGGTAAGACGGTCGGCTCCGGGTCGCGCGTCCAGAGCGAGTACTCCGACTGCAGCGCGGTGATCGGGTGCACCGCGTGCGCGCGGCGGATCGTGCCCGCGGCCGCCTCCGACAAGCCGATGTGGCGAACCTTGCCTTCGTCGACCAGCGCGGCGAGCGCGCCGACGGTGTCTTCGATTGGCGTCTTCGGGTCGACGCGGTGCTGGTAGTACAGATCGATGCGGTCGGTGCCGAGCCGGCGCAGCGAGCCCTCGATTGCGGTGCGAATGTTCGCGGGGCTGCTGTCGAGGTGGCCCGGGCCACCTCCGGCGTGCGAGACCATGCCGAACTTCGTCGCCAACACAACGTCATCGCGGCGATCCTTGATCGCGCGGCCGATGAGCTCCTCGTTGGTGAAGGGGCCGTAGATCTCGGCGGTGTCGATGAGCGTGACGCCGAGATCGAGTGCGCGATGAATCGTGCGGATGGACTCCGCGTCATCGGTGCCCGCTCCCGTGTACGCGGCGGACATGCCCATGCCGCCGAGGCCGATGCGCCCGACATCAAGCATTCCGAGGTTGATGTGCTTCACGGTTCCGCTCCTTAAATCTGCTTGCACGTATATATGGCTAGGCGTATAGTCGGCCTATGCCGGCTGCACTCGAGGTCCTGGAAGTGATCGCCGAACCGACTCGGCGCCGCATCCTCGACGCGGTCCGAGACGCGAGTGTTCGGTGAACGACCTGGTCGAACGAGTCGGGATGCATCAGCCGGGCGTGTCGCGGCACCTGAAGGTGCTGCGCGACGCGGGGTTGGTGGAGGTCCGACGCGATGCCCAACGCCGGATGTACCGACTTCGTCCTGAGCCGTTGATGGAGCTCGACGCCTGGCTCGAGCCCTATCGAGCCGAGTGGGCCCGGCGCCTCGACGCGCTCGAGCATCACCTGAAACGAACGTCAAAGAAGATCGTCCCGACTGCGAAGGAACACTGATGAGCGACGTCACCTCGTCCCATTATGACGGCACCATGGAACGCACCGCCGACGGCGGCGTGATCCGATTCGAGCGCAATCTCGACTATCCGATCCGTGACGTGTGGGACGCGATTACGACTCCGGAACGACTGGCCGAGTGGTGGTTGCCGTTCGACGCCGACATCACGATCGACCTCCGGGAAGGCGGCGAGATGGTGATGGCGGCAACCGGCGACGAGCCGATAACGATCACGTGCACGATCCTGCGCGTCGAGCCGCCGATGCTCCTCGAACACACCCACGGCGAGCCCGGTTCGTACATGCGTTGGGAACTGGAACCGGTCGACGCGGGCTGTGTTCTCCGCCTGAGCCACTTCGTCACCGACGCGAACGCCGCGATCGACGAGTGCTACGTCGTCGGATTGCACGCGTCGCTGGCTCGGCTGGAGCCGTGCCTCGCCGGTCGTCCTATCCCCTGGGATTGGGACGGTTTCGCGATCGCGCAGAAGCATTACGCCGGCGTCGGTCTCGCCGGCGAAGCCTGAACGAGCGCGCCGGTTACTTCAGCAACTGCTGCGTCGCGGTCGTTGCCAACCACTTCTCGAACTCTTTGGCCGACCAGCCGCGCTCGTCGTGAAGCGCGAGCCAGGTGTCGGGGTGGTTGAGCATCCAGAGGATGTCGGCGGCTTTGTCGACCGACAGGCCGGCCTTCAGGCCCTTGCGCTTTGCGATCGCGGCGACGAGCGCGCGCTGATTGGCGTGGAAGTCAGACTGGATGAGCGCCCAGAGCGCCGCGCTGTCGTCGTCGACCGATGCGGCCGCGCGGATGACACGCAGCACCGGTCCGATGCGTTGCTTCACGAGCACCGAGTTGTGCGCGATCAACCTCACCATGCGTGCGGGATCCGGCTCTTCCAGAACTTGCAGGAACCACGGTCGCGCTTCGACGGGGGCGTCGTCGGTGTCGCCTTTCAACGCAAGATCCCAGACGCCGCGCAACAACCCGGACTTCGTGGCGAACGCGTCGTAGACGGTCTTGGCCGACACACCTGACTCCGTCGCGATCCCTTCGACCGTTGTTGCGACGTAGCCGTCGGCCACGAACAGCCGCTGGGCCACTTCGAGGATGACGCGACGAGTCGCCTGCGCCTGGGCCTGGCGGCGGGTGGAGTTGTACGTGCGCTTGGGCTTGACAGTCTCGCTGATTTCGCTATGGTAACACTATATTGAAGTGGGTAATGACTCGAAGCGAAATAGGAGATTGCCATGAGTGATGAGAAGCGCCGGCACGTGCACGCCATGTGGGCGGGCGTCGCCGAACAGTGGACGGAACGGGCCGACTTCCTCGACAACCGCGCGGCGGCGGTCACGAAGGCGCTGCTCGATGGCGCTGCGATCGGCACCGGCGACCGAGTGCTGGTCCTGGCCGACGGCCCCGGTGGGCTCGGCTGGCCGCGGCGCGCATTGCCGCGGAGGTCGTCAGCTCTGACGTGGTGCCGTCGTATGCCGACATCGTGAACGCTCGGGCCACGGCTGCCGGTCTCGTGAATGTGACGGCCAAGGTGCTCGATCTCGAAGAGATCGCCGAGGCCGACGACTCCTTCGACGCGGTCGTGATCCGAGAGGGATTGATGTTCGCCGTCGACCGTCGGCCGCGTTGGAGGAGATCCGGCGGGTGCTGCGCGGCGACGGCCGACTGGCAGCCGCGGTGTGGGGTCCGAAGGCCGACAATCCGTGGCTGGCGATTGTCATGGACGCGGTGTCGGCCCAGGTCGGTCACGAAGTGCCGCCGCCCGGGATGCCGGGTCCGTTCGCGCTCGCCGACGAGTTGGCGTCTCGGTCGGCTCGCTCGCGACGCCGGCGTTCCGCGACGTCCATGTCGACCAAGTCGCGGTGCGGTTCCACGCGCCGTCGTTCGACGAATGGTGGACACACACCTCCGCCCTCGCGGGTCCGATCGCCGGCGTTGTCGCGAACCTCTCCGACGACGCCAAGGCAGCATTGCTCGATCACTCGCGCGTGGCGTCGTCTCCGTACGAGACGAATGACGGTCTCGATATCCCCGGTCTGTCACTCGTACTCACCGCCCGAGGCTGAAGGGCGGGTACTGGTCGGTGACCAAGGTGATCGCGTAGCCGATGACGCGGTTGTTCCAGCGGATCACGCCTTCCACGAAGTCGAAGATGCCTCTGGGGGTAGCGGCCGGTGAACACGATCGCGAACCACGCGCCGATCACCATGACGAGGGCGGCGAGGTCGAGAAACGCGATCACGATGAAGTGCGGGATCGCAAGCAAGATCTTGACCAGCGGTATCCACCGATTGAGATCGCGGGTCGGCGTCGGGGTAGTCGTAGTCGAGGTGCACCGACTGGTGGTCCGTCGTGGATGGGTACCGATCGTCCATGAGCGCGACGTACGCGCCGACGCGATTGGTGAAGCGCTGCAGTTCGAGGTTCCAGTCGAACCACCAGCGCGGGTACTTCCGGCGGAACAGGATCATCAGCAAGCGGGCCGAAGAAGAGCAGTCCGCCCGCGCCGGCCACGCTGGTCTTTCCCGATCCCTGCGACCACTCCCAGATCCCACCCGACACCGTCGTCAGCACGATGGCGATCGGGATGGCGGCGAAGATCCGAAAGGCGGTAGTCACTCGATTGAGGGGACGGTCGGGGTAGTCGACGGAGAAGCGGACGGGATAGGGGTGTTCGTTGGTGGTCATGTCGATGATGTTGAACGACGCGGCTGTTTCGCCGCTGACTTCGCACTGATGCGGCGCCAAGAGGTCGGCATCATCGGGAAACTCCGCGATGTGTTCGAGGGAGAGTCCGGCGGCGCGCGCTTCGTCATGCGCGATCACCAACGCCGCGATCTCGACGATCTGGCGTTCCCGACGGGCGGTCGCACGGGCGTGCCCTTGCGCGTGCGCGATGTGGTGCTGAGCCTCGGCCGGGTCGCCGTTGTCGGCGGCCATGACCGCGAGGAGTGCCTGCTCGATTGCGTTGTTCTCCATGGTCACAAGGTGCGCCCGGGCGCTGACTCGCGGCTGACCTCGTACTGAAGGTCGTGGAGGGCCGGGGTACCGTCGGCCCATGCGCGTCGGGTTGTTGGGTGGGCTCGAGGTGCTCGATGACGACGAGAACGGAAGTCGTCGTCGCAGGCGCGAAGCTGCGTTCGCTGCTCGCCGTGCTGGCGCTCAATGTGGGCCGAGTCGTTCCCGACCGAGCAGATCGTCGACGCGTTGTGGGGCGAGCATCCGCCGGCGGCGGTGCGCAACGGGCTCCAAGGGCTGGCGTCGAAGCTGCGCCGGGCGTTGGGATCGGCGGAGCTCGTTGCCATGCGCGGCGGTGGCTACGTGCTCGAGTTGCCGCCGGAGGCCGTCGACGTGCACCGCTACGAGCAGCTCGTCACGGCGGGACAGACCGCGGCAACCAACGGCGATCCGAGCCGCGCGGTCGCGCTGCTCGCCGAGGCGGATTCGCTGTGGCGGGGCGACGCCGCTCGCCGATTTCGCGTACGAGGAGTTCGCGGCGACCGGCGATTACCCGATTGTCCGAGCTGCGGCTCGCCGCGATCGAGGAGCGGCTCGACCTCGAGCTCGCGCTCGGTCGGCACCAGGGCGTGATCGTCCAACTCGAGCAGCTCGTCGCTGCGCATCCACTGCGCGAACGGTTGCGCGGTCTGCTGATGCTCGCGTTGTACCGGGCCGGCCGCCAGGCCGACGCGCTGCGTGTCTTCCAGGACGGTCGTCACATCCTGGGTGACGAGCTCGGGCTCGAACCCAGTCACGAGCTCCGCCAATTGGAGTCGGCGATCCTCGCCCAGGACCGTTCGCTCGACGCGCCCGTGGGCGCCGATCCGGGCGCGATCGCCGCGTGCCGAAGCCGTCTCGGCGATTCCCGAAGCCCTGACGCCGCTGGTCGGGCGCGACGTCGAGCTGCGCGACCTCACGCGACTGCTGGTCGATGATCGCTTCGTCACCCTCGTCGGACCGGGCGGAGTGGGCAAGACCCGGCTCGCGCTGGAAGCGGCGCGCGTCGCGTCGGCGGGCCTGACGTTCGGCGGTTGCCTGGTCGAGCTGGCACCGGTCGGCGATCCGGCCGGCGTGCGCGCCGCGATCGCGGCCGCGCTCGAGCTTCCGGACCCGACCCGGCTCGCCGAGCTGATCGGTGACCGCGACCTCCTGATCGTTCTCGACAACTGCGAGCACGTCATCACTACCGCGGCCGAGGTCGCCGAAGACCTCTTGCGCCGCTGCCCCCGACTGCGCGTCCTGGCCACGAGCCGCGAGGGCCTGCGAGTGGGTGGCGAGACCATCTGGCCCGTCCCGCCGCTCGAGGCCGACGACGCGGTGCGGCTCTTCGTCGGCGCGTGCCGAAGCGGCGGGCGCGCCGCTCGATCTCTCCGACGACAACCACGCGGTGATCGCCGACATCTGCCAACGGCTCGACGGGCTCCCGCTCGCGATCGAGCTCGCGGCCGCTCGCACCCGGGCGTTCCCGATCGCGCAGATCTCCTCGCGCCTGAACGATCGGTTCCGCTTGCTCACCGGCGGGTCGCGCACCGCGCTCCCCGCCAGCAGACGCTGCGCGCGGTCGTCGACTGGAGCTACGAGCTCCTCTTCGACGACGAGCGGCGCGTCTTCGAACGGCTCTCGGCGTTCCCCGGCGGTTGCGATCTGGCGACGGCGGAGGCCGTGTGCGCGGACGAGACGATCGCCGAGGCGACCTGGCCGACCACCTTCATGCCCTCGTCGACAAGTCGTTGGTGATCGCGGTGCCGGCCGGCGACGGGGTTCGCTTCTCGCAACTCCAGACGCTCGCGCAGTACGGCCGCGAACGGCTCACCGAACGGGGAGACGCCGCGCGCACTCGCGACGCGATGGCGAAGCACTACGCCGGCTCTGCGCGGAGAGCGCGGCCGCGTTCACGGGCGACCGGCAGCGAGCGTGGCTGACTGCGGTCGACCAGGAGCACGACAACCTCAGGGCCGCGCTCGATTGGGCGGTCGCCAACGCCGACGCCGACACCGCGCTGATGATCGCGGGCGGCGCGAGCTGGCCGCACTGGCTCCGGGGCACGGTGATCGAAGGCAAGCGCTGGCTCGACGACGCCTTCGCGTGCGCCGGTGAAGCCGACGAGCGCACGCGGGCGCTGGCATTGACCGGCCGCGGGCTCATCGACTTCCTCGCGGGCATGCCGGAGCACAGCGACGAGGACTTGGAAGCGGCAATCGAGATCTTCCGGCGCCACGACGACATCGAGTCGTTGCGGCTGGCGTACTCCTTCTGGGCCGAGCAGCCCGCGGCGCTGGGCGACATCGCCGAGGCTCGCCGCCGCCGCCTGCAGATGCTCGAGTTCCTCGCGGAACCGCCGCAGAGCGAGTTCGACGTTGCTTCGCGAGTCGTACTCGCGGGCAAAGCTCGCGCTCCTCGACGACGATCTCGACGCGGCCGAGCGCCACTACCGGGCCGCGACGGCCGGCTTCGCCCGGTTCGACCGGCCCGTCATGAACTCGATGTGTCTTGGCATGGTCGCCGATTTCGACGAGCGCGCCGGTGACTACCCGGCCGCGATCAAGGCGCTCGAGGCCGCCATCGAGACCAACCAGACGTTGCTCGGCGGCTTCACCGGTTCACTCTTGTCGCGCCTCGGATGGGTGTTGCTCGAAGACGGCCAGACGACGCGCGCCGAGACCGTCTACCGCCAGGCGCTCGCCTCGGGGCGCCGGGTGCAACACACCATGGTCGTCTTCCTCTCCCTCGCCGGCGTCGCCGCGCTCGACCGGATCCACGGGCGCAACGACGAAGCCGCGGCCGCGGCAACCGAGGCGCTGGAGATCTACCGGGCGGGCGGGCCCCGGCGCTTCCGGAACCGCGTCGACACCGCGGCCGACCTCCAGGCCGCGGCGGCGGTGTGTTGCGTCGTGCTCGCCGTGATCGCCGAGGAAGCCGGCGACCCAGAGCCGGCGGCGGCCCTGCTGGCGCGAGGCCGAGGGGTTGCGCGCCGAGGCCGGTGCCGGGTGCCGTGGTTCCAACGGGACGACTCGACCGGCTGCGGGCGGCGGTTTCCCGCTCCTGAAGCCCAGCCAGGTAGGTCGGGAGTTCAGCGCCGAGCGCGGCGCCAGGTCAGCGCGCTCCTGGATGGTGGGGTCGTCCCGCAGACCGCGGGCCCACTCCAGGAGGATCCCGTGAGCGCATTCCTGTACCGCCTCGGCCGCAACAGCGCCCGGCACCCGTTCGTCGTGATCGGCGTCTGGCTGGTGGCCGCCGTTCTCGTCATCGGTCTGCAGGCCACGGCCGGCGGCAAGTTCGACAACAGTCGAGCGGGTGCCCGGCGTCGAGTCGCAGCACGCGGCCGACGTGCTGAACGCGCGCTTCCCGAGCCAGGGTGGTCAGTCCGCCCGCATCGTGTTCCACACCGATGCGGGCCGGCTCGACGACGCCGCACACGCGCCGACGGTGAACCAGGCCCGAGCGCAACTCGCCACCGGGCACGGCGTCGCCGGCGTCACGGATCCGTTCGCTCCGCAGGCCGCCGCCGTCAGTGCCGACGGCAAAACGGCGTACGTCGACGTCGCCTACGCGCTGGACAAGCTCACGCCGCGCAACTCCATGACGCCACGGCGGTCGCGCAACGCACTCGTGCCGGCGGCGTGCAGGTCGAGCTCACCGGCCCGCTCGCGCAACTCGAGCAGAAGCCTCCGAGCAGCGAGCTGATCGGCGTCGGTATCGCGATCATCGTGCTGCTGATCGCGTTCGGCTCCGTCGTTGCGATGGGGCTCCCGATCGTGACCGCGCTCATGGGAATCTTCGTCGGCGCCGCCGCGGTCGGCGTGCTGTCGGCCTTCATGAACGTGCCCGAGTTCTCGATGATCCTCTGCATGATGATCGGTCTCGGAGTCGGCATCGACTACGCGTTGTTCATCGTCACTCGCCACCGGCAAAACCTCCACGAGGGCATGAGTGTCGAGGATTCGGCCGGTACCGCGACCGCGACCGCCGGGCAGGCCGTGCTGTTCGCGGGCACGACCGTCGTCATCGCGATCCTCGGGCTGTTCCTGGCCGGGTTGCCCGCCATCTCGGCGATGGGCGTTTCCGTGGCCCTGGTCGTGATCGTCGGAATGGCGGCCGCGCTCACACTGCTTCCCGGTTTGCTCGGCCTGGCAGGGACGAAGATCGACAAGCTCTCGATTCACCGCAAGTCGCACGTCACCAAGCCCGCGCACGAGACGGTTTCCGGCCGCTGGGCCAACCACGTCGGCGGCCACTCGGTGCGCTACGCGATCGTGAGCCTCGGCTCTGCTGTGCGCGATCGCGGTCCCGGCGCTCAGCATGCGCATCGGCGCCCCCGACGATGGCAATGCGGCCAAGCACACCACGCAGCGCACGGCCTACGACGAGCTGGCGCAGGGTTTCGGTCCGGGATTCAACGGCCCGATCCAAGTGGTCGTTGAAGTCCCGAACGCCGCCGACCGAGTTGCAGTCACTCGAGTCCACGACGCGTTGCAGGCCGATCACGGAATCGATGCGGTCACCGCGCCGGTGTTCAACCGGGCCGGCAACACCGCCGTCCTGACCGCTAACCCGACTACGTCGCCGCAGGATGCACGGACCGACGAGCTCGTCCATCACCTCCGGTCCGACGTACTGCCGGCGACGGTGGACGGCACGACTGCGAAGGTGTCGCTCACGGGCCGGGCGATGGCGACCGACCTGTCCGACCGCCTCACCAGCCGGCTGCCGATCTTCATCGTGGCAATCGTCGCGCTGTCGTTCCTGCTGCTGATGATCGTGTTCCGCTCGGTCCTCGTCCCGCTCAAGGCCGCACTCATGAACCTGCTGTCGATCGCCGCCGCCTACGGCGTGCTCGTCGCGGTGTTCCAGTGGGGTTGGGGCAACCAGCTGATCGGACTGCACAGCACGATGCCGATCAACCCGTTCCTCCCGCTCATCATGTTCGCCATCCTCTTCGGGCTCTCGATGGACTACGAAGTGTTCCTCCTGACCCGCATCCGCGAGGAGTACCTGGCGACCGGTGACAACCACACCGCCGTCGTGCGCGGTCTGTCGAGCACCGCACGAGTCATCACGTCGGCGGCGCTGATCATGATCAGCGTGTTCGGTGCCTTCGTCCTCACCGACGACCCGAACGGCAAGTTGTTCGGGGTCGGCCTCGCCGTCGCCGTGCTCATCGACGCCACGCTGATTCGCATGGTCCTCGTGCCGGCGACGATGAGCCTGCTCGGCGGGGCCAACTGGTGGCTCCCGGGCTGGCTCGACCGGATCCTTCCGCACCTCGACCTCGAAGGCACACCGCAGGACACGCGACGTCGTCGACGCCGAAGCCCGAGCGCGAGCTCACGGCCGCCTGATCCAGCCGCTCACCGAATCAGTGCCCGTCGGAACGCATCGGAGGTAACGCAATGGACACGAACGCATACGACGTGGTTGTGGTCGGAGGCGGCGCGGCCGGCTTGAGTGCGGCGCTCGTGCTCGGTCGAGCGCGACGCCGGGTGGCAGTCGTCGATGCCGGCGCGCCGCGCAACGCGCCGGCGGCGCACATGCAAGGGTACCTGTCTCGCGACGGGATGGCTCCGGCTGATCTGCTCGCCGCGGGTCGGGCCGAGGTCACCGGCTACGGCGTGGAGCTCATCGCGGATCAGGTGGCCACGATCGAGCCCGGGTTCGGGGTCCGCCTCGCCGGCGGGCGCGGTCGTGCGCAGGCGCGGCGGATCTTGCTCGCGACCGGAGTAACCGACGAGCTTCCCGACATTGCCGGTGTACGCGAACGATGGGGCCGGGATCTCCTGCACTGCCCGTACTGCCACGGTTGGGAAGTTCGCGACCAGCCGCTCGGCGTACTGGGCACACTTCCGGGATCCGTGCAGCATGCGCTGCTCGTGCGGCAGTGGTCCGACGACGTCGTGTTCTTCGTCAACACGTACGACCGCGACCGCTGACGAACTCGCGCGAGCTGCACGCCCGCGGCGTGGAGGTCGTGCGCGGTGAGGTCACCCGATTGGTCGATCGCCGACGACCGGTTGACCGGCGTCGAGCTCGCAGGACGGCCAGGTAATCGAACGCAACCGCGGTGTTCGTCCGCCCGGGCAACATTCCCCACGCCGACGGCCTGTTGCCGGCGCTGGGTTGCGACGTAAACGAGGCCGGCTTCGTCATCGGTCGACGCCACCGGACGCACGAGCGCCATCGGCGTGTGGGCCGCCGGCAACGTCGTCGATCCACGCGCCCAGGTGATCACCGCGGCCGGCGCCGGGTCGGCGGCGGCCATCGCCATCAACGCCGACCTCGTGCAAGCCGATGTCGAACGGGCGCTGACTGCACGCAATACCGTTTCCGGATGAACAAAGAGACTCGGCGATTGCTGGACTCACTCGAACAGCAGCGCAACCATGTACTCGGCATCCTCGAAGGTCTTTCCGAGGGACAACTGCGTCAACCGGTGCTCCCCTCGGGTTGGAGCGCATTGGGGATGCTCAATCATCTCGCCCTCGACGACGAGCACTATTGGTTCCGGTGCATCGTGGCCGGCGAATCGCTCGACGGGTTGGGCGACAGATCCGATGCCGACCGCGACGCGTGGCAGGTCGCGCCGGGCGTGCCGGCCGAGCAAGTGTTCGACCTGTACCGGGACGAAGTCGCGCAGGCGAACGCCATCATCGCGGCGACTCCACTCGATGCTGCGCCACGGCAACGCGATCCGTGGTGGGGCAACTGGGAAGTCCCGGACCTCAGGTTCATCCTCCTTCACGTGATCACCGAGACGGCCTGCCATGCCGGGCATCTCGACGCCGCCCGTGAGCTCCTCGACGGCCGGCAGTGGATCGTCCTGTAGCGCCGGTGTCGCCCTCGATTATCCGTCTCGCAACTCTCCGTCTCGGGGGAGGAACCAAACCGGGCCGGTGATCGCAACCGCGACTGCGCTGCCTTCGGCCGGCACGTCGTCGGCCGGGACACGCGCGGTCAGACGGAATTCCTTCTCGCCGTCGTGCATCGCGATCTCGACCCGTGCGCCGTAACCGAAGTATTCGGCCCGGATGACATGACCGACCACGCCGGTGTGGTCATCGACGTGCACCTGAATCTGGTCGGGCAGGATCACGGCGAGGGCATCGCCGTTCGGGGCCGGGCTCCCGGCCGCGATCTCGAGATCCCCGAGCGGGGTGTTGCCGCGCCCGTCGCGAACCGTCGCGTCGAGCATGGTCGCGTCGGCGACGAACGCGGCGATCTCCCGGCTCGCGGGGTGCGTGTAGAGCCGCGTGGCGCCGCGACCTGCGCGATGCGACCGTCGCGCATGACCGCGACCTCGTCGGCGATCGACAGTGCCTCGGCCCGGTCATGCGTGACGAGCAACGCGGTCACGCCGGCCGTGCGCAGTACCGCGCGGATGTCGTTGCGGACGCGCTCGCGCAGTGACGCGTCGAGCGCGGCGAACGGCTCGTCGAGGAGAACGATCTCGGGATCGACGGCCAGCGCCCGAGCGACGGCGACGCGCTGCTGTTGACCACCCGAGAGTTGGTGCGGATAGCGCGCGTCGAGACCCTGCATGCCGACGAGCTCGAGCAGCTCGGCGACCCGGGCGGCACGTTCTGAACGCGGGCGACGATTCGTGTCTCGCAAACCGAAACCCACGTTCGCGCGCGACGGTGAGGTGCGGGAACAGCGCGCCTTCCTGGGGCACGTAGCCCACTCGACGCCGTTCGGCGGGAAGTCGCTTACGGCCGTCGTCGAGCACGCGATCGCCGATCTGTACGACACCCGCCCGCGCGGGTTCGAAGCCCGCGATCACGCGCAGGAGCGTGGTCTTGCCGCATCCCGATTCGCCGAGCACGCAGGTGAGCGAACCGCTCTTGACGTGCAGTGTCGTGTCGATGAGCACGGCGACCGATCCGTAGCCGGCCGCGAGATGCGTGACCTCGATGGCGCTCACAACAACGGGGAGGGCGTCGAGCGGTCACGCGAACCGCGCGCCATGCGCGCGAGTACGACGACCGGAAGGATCGAGACCGCAATCATGATCGCCGCGTACGGAGCCGCGGCCCCGTACGCCAGGCTGGTCGTGTAGAGCCAGAACTGGGTGGCGAGAGTGCGCAGTCCGCTCGGCCGTAACAGGAGCGTCGCCGTCAACTCGGTTGTGGCCGAGAGCCATACCAACGTCGCCGCGGCCGCGAGCCCCGGCAGCACGAGCGGAATCGTCACGCGCCGCAGCACGCGGCACGGGCGAGGAGCCGAGTGACCGCGCCGCTTCGTCGAGCCCGGGTGGAACCCGAGCGACCGCGGCCCGCACCGCGACGAGCGCGAGCGGGAAGAACAGCAGCACGTAGGCAAACTCGAGCAACGCCTGCGTTTGATACAGGGGCCGGAGGTGGTGCACGGTGATCGTGACGAGCGTCAGACCGATTGCAATGCCGGGCAGGGCCCGATCGAGGAACGCACTTCGCTCCACCGTTGCCGCCAGCGGACCGGAGTGGCGCACGGAGAGCACCGCCACCGGCAAGGCCAGCGCGGTCGCGACGATTGCGGCGATGCCGCCGAGCGCCAACGATCGCATCGTGATTCCGTAGACCGACGCCGATGGCAACGTGGTGGAGGTGCCGCGGATCATCCAGTGGATGATGGAGCCGACGGGCACGCCGACCGCGAGCCCGCACAACGCGAGCATGGCGATGAACGCGATCGGTCGACCCGTACCGAGCCGGGCGCGGGCCGGCGGTCGACCCGAATCGCGACCGGGGAACGACGACCGGCCGACGCGTGACTCTCCCATCAGCAGGATCACGCCGATCAGGCACAGCACGAGTGTGAGCACCGATGCGGCCTGCGAGTCGAAACCGAGCGAGTACTGGTTGTAGATCGCAGTCGCGAACGTGCGGTAGCGGAGGATCGCGAACGCGCCGTATTCGGCGAGTAGATACAGACCGACGAGCAGCATCCCGCCGACGAGCGGTCGCGTCAGCGAGGGCAGGGTCACCCGGAAGAAACGCGCGAGCGGGCGAATGCCGAGACTGCGGGCGACTTCGTCGAGCGCGGGATCACTGCGCCGAAGCGTTGCGGCAACGGGTAGGTACACGAGTGGGTAGAGCGCGAGCGTCATCACCAGCGACGCGCCCCACAGTCCGTGGATCGACGGGGCGATCGACACCCACGCGTAGCCCGCGACGAACTCCGGTATCGCGAGCGGCAACAGCAGGAGCACCGCGAAGGTGCGGCGGAACGGCAAGTCGGTTCGTTCGACGAGCCACGCCGCGCCGAGGCCGATGCACCCGCACGCGCCCGACACGATTGTCGTGAGCAACAACGTGTGCATCAGGAGCATCGGCAACAGCTGACCCGAAAGCGTGCGATGCACGGTTGCCCAACCCGCGTCGATCGCCTGATAGATCACCGCGACGATCGGTACTGCGAGCGCGATTCCGACGACGAGAGTCGCGCCGGCCAGCCACCACGGAGCCCGGCGACGCGCCGACGCCGTGCTCATGCCGCCGATCTCATAGGACCGATCTCATACGAGTCGCGTACGGCTATCGGTCACTCGAGTAAGCCCGCGTCCTGCATCATCGTGATGGCTTGCTTGCCGTCGCCCAGGTCGGCGATCGTAATCGTCGGCGTGCCGAAGCTGGAGAACTTGCGGTCGACCTTCGTGGTCTGCACGCCGGAACCGAGCGGGTACTCGTAACTCTCGCTGTTGGCGATCACCGTCTGTCCCGACTTGCTCACCAGGAACGCGAGAAACGCCTGCGCGCTCTTCGGATGCTTGCTCGCCGCGAGTTGGCCGGCCCCCGACACGTCACGAGCGCACCGGGGTCGCCGGCCTTGAAGTAGTGGAGCGCGGAGTGGACGTTGCTCGCGCCGACTTCGTCACGCAGGCGGTACCAGTAGTAGTGGTCGAGGATTCCGGTCTCGACCTCGCCCCGATCGACCGCGGCGACGAGTGCCTCGTTGTCTTCGTAGATCTTGGCGTTCGCCTTCAGCGCCTTCAGCCATTTCGCGGTTGCGGCTTCGCCGTCGGTCTTGATCATCGCGGTGACGACCGGCTGGAAGTCGGTTTCGGTCGGCGCGAATCCGACCTTGCCCTTCCACTCCGGCTTCTCGAAGTCGGTGACCGACGTCGGGAGATCGGACTCGTGGATCTTGGTCGTGTTGTACGCCAGCGCCACTGACCGCGCCGACACGCCGACCCAGTCGCCCGATGTCGGGGCTGTAGGCCGCATTCACCTTGCTCAACGTCGTGGGGTTCGTCTTCGCGAGGAGGTGCTGCTCGTCGAGCACGTTCAGCGCCGGAGGATTCTCGGCGAAGAACACGTCGGCGGGAGTGTCGGAACCTTCTTGGAGGAGCTGGTTCGCGAGGGTGCTCTCGTCATCGGAGCGCACCGTGACCTTGATGCCCGACTCCTTCGCGAACGCCGACACCAATTTGCTCGACGGTCTGCTCGTGCTGACCGCTGTAGACGGTGATGTTGCCGTCGAGCGCGGCCGCCGCGCCCGAGCCGCCGGCGCTCGTGGAGGGTGCGGCCTCCTTCGAAGACGAGCTACACGCCGCGGCCCCGACCGAGAGCACAACGACCGCGAGCAAGACCCCCGGTAACCGCCCGCAATCCCCCAACCGCCCGAAACCCAGTTGCATGCAGGAACACCTCCGAAAGGCGAATGGTCAGGTGAGCCTAACCTAAGCAACCTGATTCGGACCAGTCGTCCAACTCCGCGAGGCTGCGCCGTGGGGAACGAACCCCAACTTTTCGAGGGAGACATTGTGGATCTGAAGCTCACCGACAAGGTCGCGGTCGTGACGGGTGCCAGCAAGGGCATCGGCCTGGCAGTGACCCGTGCGCTCGCCGACGAAGGCGCCCGCGTCGTCGCCGGGCCGCGTCGAGATCTCGAGCCTCGAGGGCCTCGCGAACGTCACGGCCGTCGCGGTTGATCTGTCGGATGCGGACGCGCCGGAACAGCTGGTGCAACGCGCAATCGACGAGCACGGTCGCATCGACATCCTCGTCAACAACGTGGGAGCGGTGAAGCTCCGACTCGACGGTTTTCTCGCGACGAACGACGCCGACTTCGAGTGGGCGCTGCAAATGAACTTCTTCACGACGTTCGCGCGAGCCGAGCCGCGCTGCGCGGCGATGGTGCAGCAGGGCGGCGGGTCGATCGTCAATGTCGCATCGGTCAACGCCTTCTTCCAACCCGACGGTGGCACGATCGACTACGGCGCGGCCAAAGCCGCGGTGCTGAACCTGTCGAAGTCGTTGGCGCAGGAGTTCGGTCCCCAAGGCGTGACGGTGAACTGCGTATCGCCCGGACCGGTGAGCACCGAGCTCTGGTTGGGCGAACACGGCGTTGCGGAAACGGTCGGCGCGGCGATGGGTGTCGACGCCGATACGGCACGGGAACGAGTGGTCGCCGGCATCGGTGGCTTCGCGACCGGGCGCTTCACCACTCCGGAGGAAGTTGCGACGCTGGTCGTGCTGCTCGCCTCGCAACGAACCGCCAACGTGACGGGCGCGAACTTCGTCATCGACGGCGGCCTCATCAAGACGACGTAGCTTGCCGCAGATGAATTCTTCGTACTGGCGCAGCGCAGCCGACGACGAGGCGATGCAGGACGAGCACGGCTTCGTTTGGAAGGCGATGCTCGACACCATCGACGTCGAAGTGGCCGGGACGCGGGTGCTCGACGCCGGATGTAACCGGGGCGGCTTCCTCCGCCTGCTCAGTGACGCCGGCGCGATTGCCGAGGGTTGCGGCTATGACCCCGCGAGCGGGGGCGATCGCCGATGCGCGTCGTCTCACCGGGGATCGACCGTTGCGCTTCGAGGTGGCCGATTCCGTGCCGACCGGGTGGGGCGACTTCGACATTGCGTTCAGCCACGAGGTGCTCTACCTGCTCCACGACCTGGTTCCACACGCGAGCGCGATCTTCGAGGCGCTGGCACCCGGCGCCGCCTACTACGCGGTCATGGGTGTGCACGCCGACAGTCCGCTCATGGTCGACTGGCATCGCTCCAGCATCGAGGAGCTGCGACTCCCCGAGCTCCGCAGCATCGATGAGGTCGCCGAGGTCTTCGCCGCCGTTGGCTTCGAGGTTGCCGCGGCCCGCCTGAATATCGGTTTCGTTCCCGCCGCGGGACATACGAGCGCCGATCGGCCCGGCACCTTCCTGCCGTGGATCAAGTACTACAGCGACGACAAGCTGCTCCTGCGCTGCACCCGGCCCGCGCCGCGCAGCTGAGCGCGAGACTGCGGTCATGGACATCTACGAAGCGCTCTACACGACGCGCGCGATGCGACGGGTCAAGCCCGACCCGATCCCGATCGACGTGCAGCAACGCATCCTCGACGCCGCGGTGCGCGCGCCGAGCGGCGGCAACACGCAGAACTGGCGCTTCCTCGTCGTCGACGACCCCGAGGTCCGCAATCAACTCGGGCCGATCTACCGCCGATGCATGGCCCTGCTCTGGGACACCATCTACAAGGAGCGCATCGCGGCCGCCGCGGCTGATCCCGACGATCCCGAGAGCAAGCAGTTCGAGCGGGTTCGAAAGAGCGCGCAGCATCTCGCCGATCACTTCGAGGCGTACCCGATGCTGTTGTTCAGCTTCGTGCAGTACGACCCGAGCGGGGGTTCGATCTTCCCCGCGACCTGGTCGGCGATGCTCGCGGCGCGCGCCGAAGGAGTTGGTTCCGCGCTGACGTCGGTGTTCTTCTTCGAGATCGATGCCGTGCTCGAGCTCCTCGGTGTGCCGACGGAGGAGGGCTGGTTGTTCTCCTCCTGCGTGACGTTCGGTTACCCGACCGGCCGTTGGGATGTGGCGCCGCGCCGCCCGGTGCACGAGGTCTCGTACCGCAACCGGTGGGGGACGGGTCTCGGATACGAGATTCCCGAACCGCTGTGGGCGCCGAACTAACTGACAGATGCGGCTGGGAATTGCCGATCACTTCGGTTGGGCCGTCGCGGTAACTGCGTCGGCCGACTACGAGGTCGTTGACCGGCGCCGGATCGAGCTGGTGGAACCGGGCGTGACGCCGGCACCGCATTCACTACGACAGCGCGCGTCTCGATGTTGCCGCCACGGCCGCGCTGGTGGCGGAAGTGCGCGCGTCGGTTGTGCGCGCGACGTCGGCCGCGCTCGACGAGCTCGCAACCGCGCTGCCCGCACCGGTCGTCTCGATCTCGATGCGGGCCTGGCCGCCGACTTTCCCGACGACATCGCCGTCCAACGGCGATCGCCGTACGAGGCTCGGGCCGACGCGATCATGTATCGGCAGGTGCTCGCCGAGCTCGCCCACGCTCGTGACTGGCAAGTGCACTTCTACGACGCGAAGGACGTGATCGGTCAGGCCGCCGCCCGGCTCGGCGCGCGGACCGACCAGGTGTTGGACGGGCCTCGAGCAAGATTGGGTCCGCCGTGGACGAAGGACCATCGCACCGCGCTCGCGGCGACGATCGTGAGCGGCTGATTCGCCTGGTTGGAAACCAGACGGCCCAGTTAGGGTCGGGCTATGGCACGCGAAGTGGTGACGGGGTACTGCTGGCCGGAGTCGGCGAGCGCGGGTGAGCAAGTCGGTCTGCACATGTCGTCGGCGGGCGGGCGACCGGTGCGCGTCGAGGTCGCGCGAGTCGGCGGGCAGCGCGAGGTCGTGTTCACGGCCGACGCGGTCGCGACCGACGAGCACGCGACCCCGAAGGACGCGGCCGCGAACGGCTGCGGCTGGCCCGCGGCGCTGCTGCTCGACGTCGATCCCGCGTGGCGCTCGGGTTACTACGAGGTCGTCATGGAGATCGACGTCGGCGAGAAAGTACGGCGCGACTACGCGTTCTTCGTCGTGCGTCCATCGGGTGCGCGCATCGTGGTCGCGCTCGCGACCAACACGTGGCACGCCTACAACGATTTCGGCGGACCGAATCTCTACACCGGCGGAACCCACGTTGCGATGCAGCGACCGATGGCCGCGGGCTATCTCTACAAGCCGCCGGGCAAGGGTCGGCGCGTCACCGGCACCGGCGCGCCCGATCCGCAAAACGCCGCGCACGTCGGCTACGTGACGCTCAACCATTTGTCGGGCTATGCGGGATCGGCCGGTTGGCCCGATTGGGAGCTGCCGTTCATCGAGTGGGCCGAGCGCTAAGGGTTCGAGATCGGCGTGTGCACGAACGCCGACCTCGAACAACACCCCGAGGTGTTGGACGGCGCAAGCTTGTATCTGTCGGTCGGCCACGACGAGTACTGGTCGATGGGGATGCGCGACACCGTCGAAGCCTTCGTCGCGCGTGGCGGGAACGCCGCGTTCTTCTCGGGCAACACATCGTTGTGGCAGGTGCGCATCGAGGGCGACGATCACGATGTGATGGTCGGCTACAAGGGCTTCTTCAAGAACGACCCACTGATGGGAACCGAACGCGAACCGGAGGTGACGACCTTCTGGTCCGACGTGGTCGTCGGTCGGCCCGAGAACCACATGACCGGCGTCTCGTTCGTGCGCGGGGGCTATCACCGCATCGGTCGCAACGTGACCGCCGGCCTCGGCGGCTACACCGTGCACCGCGAAGGTCACTGGATCTTCGACGGCACCGGACTCGGCTACGGCGATGTGCTCGGTGCGGGCGCAACGACCGTCGGCTACGAGTGCGACGGCTGCGACTTCACCTACCGCGACGGCCTGCCGTACCCGACCGGTGAAGACGGCACGCCCTCGACGTTCGAGATCCTCGGCACCTGCCCGGTGCAGCACTTCACGCGCGAATCGGCGCCGCGCCCGCCGAAGCCGGGCGAGCCGAGCGAGTTGGAGTACATCGCGTCACGCGTGTTCGGTACGCGTGATCCCGAGGCGATGGAGCGCATCCGTCACGGCCACGCGGTGCTCGGTGCGTACACGAACAAGGCGGGCGCGACCGTGATCACGTCGGGGTCGACTGATTGGGCGCACGGCCTGGCCGGCCGCGATCCGCAGATCGAACAGATCACCCGTAATGTGCTGACCCGATTGGGTTAGCCAAAGGAGCTCGTCATGCCGGCCAAGGGAACTGCGGAGTGGAAGGGCGATCTGCCGTCGGGATCCGGGACGTTCACCGCCGGTGACACGATCAGCGGTGGCTACACGTTCAAATCTCGGTTCGAAGACGGCCCGGGCTCGAATCCGGAGCAACTGATTGCCGCCGCGCACGCGTCGTGTTTCTCGATGGCGCTCTCGAACATGCTCGCCAAAGCGGGTAACCCGCCCGACTCGATTCAGACCGAGGCGACCGTCACGCTGCGACCGGTCGACGGCGCGCCCACGATCACCAAGATCGATCTCGTCACGGTGGGCCGGGTGCCCGGTATCGACGAAGCCGCGTTCATCGAACACGCGCAGGCCGCGAAGGCCGGATGCCCGGTGAGTCGCGCCTTGGCGAGCGTGCCCGAGATCACGCTCCAGGCCTCCCTCGCCCAGTAGCGGGTTCCTCGGTGGCTTCGCCGGCAGAGAGCGCGTGGCCGGATCTCACGCTGGCTTCCTGGGAAGACAGTCGCGACACGTTCCACATGTGGACGCAGGTCGTCGGGAAGATCCGCTTGGCGTTGGAACCGATGGTCAATCACTGGTGGCAGGTGACGCTTTACGTGTCGGCGCGCGGACTCACGACGTCGCTGATGCACGCAGGCCCGATCGGTCTCGAGATCGAGTTCGACCTCATCGACCATGTGCTCGAGCTCCGCACGTCTGACGGGCGGAAGCGTCAGGTGCAGCTCGAGCCGCGCTCGGTTGCGAGTTTCTACGAGGCGACCATGACCGCCCTCGATGAGCTCGGCGTGCACGTGCACCTCATGGCGGCGCCGGTGGAGGTCGTCGATTCGATTCCGTTCGCGAAGGACGAGCAACACCACGCGTACGACGCCGACGCCATCCACCGGTTCTGGCTCGCGCTCGTGCAGATCCATCGCGTCATGGCGCGTTTCCGCGGAGAGTTCATCGGCAAGGTGAGCCCGGTGCACTTCTTCTGGGGTGGTGCCGACCTCGCGGTGACGCGCTTCTCGGGTCGACTCGCGCCCAAGCACCCGGGCGGGGTGCCGCACTGTGCCGATTGGGTGCAGGAGCTCGCGTACAGCCACGAGGTCAGCAGTTGCGGCTTCTGGCCGAACGGCAGCGCGGAGGGTTCCTTCTACTCCTACGCGTATCCGCAGCCGGCGGGCTTCGCCGACTGGCCCGTATTGCCGGACGCCGCGTACTTCGACGAAGCGTTGGGCGAATTCCTGCTCCCGTACGCGGCGGTGCGCACCGCGGCTGATCCCGACGCGATGCTCATGTCGTTCTTCGAGACCACCTACGCGGGCGCGGCAACATTGGGCGGATGGGACCGCGCCGCGCTCGAGGTCACGCCCTGAGGTGCGTGGTCACGTCCGCGTGAGGATCGCGCCAGTCCGGCTCGCCGACACCAACGCGAGGTCGACGGTCGGTAGCTGGTTGGCCGCAGTGCCGCGGATCTGGCGGACGGCTTCGGTGACCAGGTTCAAGCCGTGGATGTAGCCCTCGCCGATCAAGCCGCCGTTCGTGTTGCAGGGGAGCGACCCGCTCCGCGGCGAGGTTGCCCTCACCGATGAAATCCTTCGCTTCGCCGAATCCGCAAAAGCCCAACGCCTCGAGTTGCATGAGCAGGATCGGTGAGAACGCGTCGTAGATCATCGCGAGGTCGATCTCGTCGCGCCGGAACCCGGCGTCGTCGAACAAGCGACGGGCGAGTACGACCGACGAATCCATCACCGCCAGGTCGGGCCGGTAGTGGTCGGACGCGATCTCCTGTTCGAAGAGTCCCGCGCCCGCGACCGCGGCGATCCCGACCGCGGGCTGCGGCATCGCGGCCGCGCGCTCGCGGGTCGTGATGATCAGCGCGATCGCGCCGTCGGTCTCCTGGCAGCAGTCGAACATGCGAATGCACGGTTCGGCGATCCAACGCGACGCCTGGTGGTCGGCGAGCGTGATCGGCCGCTCGTAGCCCCACGGTCGGGGTTGGTCGCGGCGTGCGCGCGCAGTTGCACGACGGCCCGGCCGAAGTCTTCGCTCGTCACGCCGTACTGGTGCATGTAGCGCGTCGCGTTGAGCGCCATCCACGATGCCGGTGTGAGCGCGCCGTGCGGGGTGCACCACTGGGTCGCCGTCGTCCCGGCGTGGGTGTTGCCGACCGTCGTGGCCACCTTGGCTCCACCGAAGCGCGTCGCGCCCGAGCGCGCTCGCACCGCGCGGTACGCGACGACCACGTCGGCGACTCCGGCGGCGACGGCCGCGGCCGCGTGCATGAGCACGCCCATCGAGCCGCCTCCGCCGTACGGCACGCGGGCGGAATAGCCGATCTCCTGGAGTCCGACCGAGCGGACGAGCTCGCTCTCCTCGACCGGGTCGATCGTGTAGCTGACGAGACCATCGACTTCTCCGACGCCGATCTGCGCGTCGGCGCACGCGGCGACGATCGCCTCGCTCCCGAGTTGCAGCTCGGTCCGGCCCGCGTGCCGCGAGAATTCGGTCTGACCCATGCCCGCGATCGTGGCCGCGTCGCGGGGCAGCGCACGCGAGCGGGTCATGCTCGGGCTCCGCTGTCGCTAGCCGCGTCGGGCCGGAACACCGGAACCGTGCCACCGTCGCTCGTCGGCTCGAAGTCAACGGTGAGGCGCATTCCGATGCGGATGGCGGCGGGCTCGATGCCGACGAGGTTGGTCATGATGCGCACCCCTTCGTCGAGGTCGACGAGCGCGGCGAGCACCGGGTATTCGAATCGCGGGACTCTGCGGGTGGTGCAGCACCGCGTAGGTGTACAGCGTGCCGCTACCCGCGAGTCGTTGCTCGTTCCACTCGAGGCTCTGGCAGTGCGGGCACATCGGTCGCGGCGGGTGGCGCAGCTGGCCGCACACCGTGCAGCGCTGCGCGACGAGCTCGTGCCGGCTGACCGCTTCCCAGTACACCGCGCTGTCGTCGGTGGGACGCGGCGCGGGGCGGGTTGTCACAGGTTCCACACCCGTGCCGCATTGCCACTCACGATCAACTCGCGCTCGCGCGGGTCGGCGGTCGCGAACATCCCGTCGACGATTGACTTCGAGTTCGGGAAGCTCGTCACCGGGTGCGGATAGTCCGACGACCACATCACGTTCTCGAGCCCGAGCCGGCCGCGAGCTTGTTCGAGTGCGTCGGGTTCGTCGACGAACGTAAGGAACACGTTCTGGCGGAAGTAATGGCTCGGGGGTTCGGTGATTGCCGGGAATTCGTAGCCCTGGCGCGTTGCGAGATCGTCGGCGGTGTAGAGCCACCACGAAACCCAGCCGAGACCGGGCTCGACGAACACGACCTTGAGCCGGGGGAACTTCTCGAAGACGCCGCCCATGATCCACATACCGAGCGACTCGGCCGACGAGAGCGGCACCATCGGTACGAAGATGCCCTTCTGGGGTGTCGGATCCCGCTGCGCGAGATCATCGAGCATCGTGTTCATCCCGATGTGACAGCAAATCGGCAACCCCGTCTCCTGGATCGCGGAGAACAACGGTTCGTAGCGCGCGTCCCAGTAATCGGCGAGGCCGAGCTCGGCCGGGAACACCGGAAGTTGGAGCGACTTGCATCCACTCTCCGCGGCCCACTGCACTTCGGTGATCGCCTCATCGATGTCGTGGATCGGAATCTGGTACGAGACGATCAGCCGCTTCGTATCCTCGGACGCGAATTCCTGCGAGCGCGGTGTTGAACGCGCGTGTTGACTCCTTGCGACCCTCGCGGACGAGGTGCAGGTAACGGAACGCCGACACTTCGCAGTACGTGACCGACGCGTCGACGCCATCGCGGTCCATGTCGGCGAGGCGCGCTTTCGAGTCACGGTGACCGGCGGCGTCGAAGACGATGTGACCCTTGCCGGTGCCCATACCGACCGGCGTAGTCGGCGCGCCCAGGCGCTGCTGTTCACGCCAGCGTTGGTTGGCCTCCACGGAACGCAGGTTCATCATCGACGCCGCGAATTCCCGCAGGGCCGCGTCGTAGGAGTCGTGATACTTCGTCGCCAAATGGGCCTTGACCGATTCGTGGGCGAGGTCGACGTGGTCGTCGGCTGAGATCAGACGTTCCCGGGTTGCCGTGCTCATGCGGTCTCCGTTCTCACCGAGTGGTGGACATAGTGGATACTATGTCGACATGAGCGACGCAGTCGACCCTCGCAATTCACGCAACCCGGAGGCCGCGGGAATCCTCGCCGGCATCGAGGTTCTGGACCTTTCCTGGGGCATCTCCGGACCGATGACCGGCATGCTCCTCGCCGACCACGGCGCCCGGGTCACCCGCATCGAAGCGCCCGCCGGCGATCCGTTCGCCGAGCTCTCGGGCTCGCGCTGTGGTCGCGAGGCAAGCGGCGGGCGACCCTCGACCTTCATGACGAAGGCGATCGCGATGTGTTCCTCGCGTTGGCACGCCGGGCCGACGTCGTGATCGAGAGTTTCGGGCCCGGTGTCGCCGCCAAGCTCGGGATTGACCACGCCACATTGCTCGCGGCGAACCCGCGCCTGATCCATTGCTCGATCACCGGGTACGGCGAAACCGGGAAGCACGCGCATCGCCCCGCGTACGACGCGCTCGTCGCGGCGCGCACCGGCCAACAGTTCGAGAGCCGAGGTGTCGCCGGCACCACGATCGGACGCCTCGCGCACGCGGAGATCCTCCCCGATTGCGTGGCACCCGACGGGTGCACGATCGGCGCGCCGCGCCCGGGACCATTGTTCAGCGGTGTCCCGTGGATCAGCCTCGCGACGTTCTACAACGCGGCGGTCGCGATCAATGCCGCGCTGCTCGCGCGGGAGTTCACCGGTCGCGGCCAACACGTGCACACGTCGATGCTGCAAGGTGTGCTCGCGACGACTGTCGGCGCCTGGCAGCGGGTCGAACACGCAGACCGCGCCGGCTTCAACTCGTGGGTCTTCGACCCGCGCGCGCCGAAGGGTTTCTTCAAGGGTTCCGACGGCCGCTGGACCCACCACTGGGTGGCCGCACCGCGCTTCATCCTGAATGCCGCGGAGACCGACGAGCTCGGAGCGGGACCGGCGTTGAGCGCGCCCCGTGCCGCGCCCGAGCGACTGTCACCGACGCCCGAAGGGATGACCGACCTGCACGCGTTCTACGACGAGATGCGCGACGCGGTCGCGAAGTTCCCCGCCGACGACTGGGTTCGTCTGGCCGCCAAGGTCGGCGTGCCGGTGCAACGAGTCCGGTCGCCGGAAGAGGCGTTGCGCGACCCCGAGTTCGAGCGCGACGGCAGCGTCGTCGAAGTCGACGGCATGCGCATGGTGGGCCACGTGTACGGCTTCGAGAAGGTCGCGCCGCTTCCAATCCGTTCCGCGGCGCAGCCCGGTGCAGCACACCGCCGAAGTGCGGGCCGAGGCCGCGCGTGCACGCTCCGCGGCCGCCGGTACTCGAAGGCGCACGCCGCTCGATCGCGTCGCCGCTCGAAGGCGTCGTGGTGCTCGACCTCGGTCTCGCGGTCGCCGGGCCGTTCGGCACGCAGCTGCTCGCCGATCTCGGCGCGACCGTCATCAGCGTCAACAACGCGCTCTTCGACGGGTTCTTCTTGCAGATGTGCTTCGGGATGTCGTGCAATCGCGGCAAGCAGAGCATCGCGATCGACCTCAAACATCCCGACGGACTCGCGGTCTTGCACGAGCTGGTGCGCGGCGCCGATGTGCTGCAGCACAACATGCGCTACGACGCGGCCGAGCGGCTCGGTGTCGACTACGAGTCGCTGAAGCACGTGAACCCGGCGTTGATCTACTGCCACACCCGCGGCCACGACTCGAGCCGCATGTTGCTGCCCGGCAACGACCAGACCGCGGCCGCGCTCGCGGGTACGTCGTGGATGGAAGGTGGCGTCGAGTCGGGCAACATGCCGATCTGGCCGAATACCTCGCTCGGCGACACGGGCAACGGCTACCTTTCGGCCATCGCCATCCTCCAGGCCCTGTATCACCGCGAGCACACGGGCGAAGGCCAGTTCGTCCACACGTCGATCGTGAACGCGCACCTGCTGAACGCGTCGATGACGTGGCTCGCCGCCGACGGAACGCCCGCGAACCGCCCGGTCCTCGACGCGATGCAAACCGGATGGGGAGACCGGTACCGGTTGCACGAGACGGCCGCCGGCTGGCTGTGCGTCGCGCTCGTCACCGACGAGCACGTATCGGAGTTCGCGCGCCTCGCCGGCGGCGACATGAAGACGCGCACCGCGTGCGAATGGTTCGACCTCCTCGACGGCGCGGGCATCCCGTGTGAGGTGGCCGACCCCGACTTCGTGATGTCGGTGTTCGACGATCCCGAGCTCATCGAGAAGGGTTGGGTCACGTCGTACGAACAGGCGCTGGTCGGGCGCATGGACGTGGGCGGCCTGCTGTTCGACCTCGACGAGACACCCGGGACGATCCAGGGCCCGCCGATCGCGGTCGGCCAGGACACGCGCACCGTGCTGGCGAACATCGGCTACGACGACGACCGCATCGACGGGCTCATCGCCGAGCGGCGCGGTCAGCACGCGCGAATCGTGAACGCCCCCGCGACGAGCGCGCCCGAGACCCGTGCGCGTCTGATCGACGCCACGATCGACTGCATCCTCGAAGAGGGCCTCTACCGCGCGAGCTCGAACCGGATCGCGAAACGCGCGGGCGTCACCTGGGGCGTCATCCAGCACCACTTCGGCACTCGTGAGTCGCTGCTGCTCGCCACGTTTCAGGAGGGCATGCGAGAGCTGATCGACACACTCGAGTCGGCGGTGATCGTGGGGGACACGTTCGACGAACGCCTCGAGTCGCTCGCCGACGTGATCTGGCGGTTCTACCGCCAGCCGAAGTTCGTCGCCTACGAGCAGCTGACGCTGAACCTGCTGCGCGATCCCGACGATGGACGCCGCGACCGTCCGGCTCGTACGCCGCCAGCAAGCCCGGATCGGCAAGCTGCTGACCGACCTCGCCGCCGAAGTGACCGGCGGCGATATCGCCGACGTGCTCCCACCCGGCGCGCTGCTGCAAATCCTGCGCGGGCTCGCGATCGGGCTCGAGCTCGCCGATGCCGTGCCGCGTCAGGTGCGGCGCGCCTCGACCCGCCGCCGGCCCGCCCGCGCGTGACGTGCTGCTCGCCGCGCTCGCGGCACTGGTTCGCAACCCGGCTCCGTAACGTTCCGCGTCCGTCAACGTCTCGCGGTCAGCGCTTGGCGACGAGCACCGAGATCGGCGAGTGGTGGACCAGGCGCGAAGCCACCGAGCCGAGCATGAGATCGATCAGCTCACTGTGGCCGCGGTGGCCGACGACGATGAGGTCCGCGCCGTGGACGACCGCGGCTTCGATCAGCGCGGTGGTCGGATCGCCGGACGCGCTGAACGAGCTCCCACGATCCCGGGTACTCCTTCAACTGCGCGGTCGCGGTGCTGTCGATCTCGTCCGCGATCGCGTCGAGCGCCGCTCGTGCGCGCTCAGGGCCTCGGGACTGCCGGCCAGCGTCGAGGGCGTATGGCGCACGAACACCAGGACGAGCTCCGCTTCGATCGGTGCGCCGAGGCCGACCGCGGTCGGCGAGCGCGCCGATGGATTCTTTGGAATCGTCGAGTCCGACGAGAAACGTGGTCATGCGAGGACCTCCTCAGTGAGATCGGTGCTGTTGTTGGCGGACAAGGTGAGTGCGGGATGGAACTCGAGGAGTTGCTCGCCATCGACCACGCCCGACTCGTCGTCGAGCGCGGCTTCCGACGAGCAACTCTTGACTCGGCGCGCGCAGGAAGACGAAGACTGCGCCCACGACGAGCAGCACCGCTCCCATGTACATCGCGTACCGACTGCCGACCATGAACGCGTCGCGGGCCGAGGCGGCGAGGGCGTCGCCGCTCGCGCCCAGCTTGTGCGCGACCGCGATCGCGGCCGACGGCGCCTCGTGGGCCGCGGCGCGTGCGACCGGCGGCAATCCGTGAAGGGTGCCGTCGATGTGGTTGCGGTAGCCGGAGTTGAACGCGCTGCCGAGGATGGCGATACCGAACGCGGAGCCGAGCTCGCGCGCGGTGTCGTTGACGGCGGACGCGACGCCCTGCTTCGCCCGCGGGAGCGAACCGACGATGGCGTTGGTCGCGGGTGTCATCGCGAGCGCGGTGCCGGTCCCGATGATCAACAAGCGCGACGAGCAGCTCCCAGTAGCTCGAGCTCACCGTCATCGTCGCGATGACGACGAATCCGACCGCACTCATCATGAGTCCGGCCGCACCGATGATCCGTTGCCCGTAGCGCTCGGCGAGTGATGCCGCCACCGTTGACAGCGGCATCATCACCACCGCGATCGGCAACAACGCGACCGCCGACTTCAGCGTGCCGTACCCGAGCACGAGCTGGAGGTACTGCAGCGAGATGAAGAAGAACCCGAAGATCGCGAAGAACTGGAGGAACAGCGACGTCGAACCGGTGGCGAAGCCGCGGAGCTTGAACAGGCGGGGATCGAGGAGCGGAGCCGGTGTGCGCAGCTCCCAACCGACGAACAGGAAGCCGGCGACGACACCGCCGAGAATGCCGATGAGCGCTACGGGGTCGCTCCACCCGCGGCTCGGACCTTCGATGATGCCGAGCACCAAGCCGCCGATCGCGAGCACGGAGAGCACCGCGCCGAGCGGATCGAGGTTGACGTGCTCACCTTCACGCGTTTCGGGAACCGTCGCGAGTGTGGCGATCAGCGCGGCAACCGCGAGCACCGCGCTCACGACGAAGATCGCGCCCCACCACCACTGCTCGAGCAAGGCACCGCCGACGAGCATCCCGAGGATGCCGCCCGCGCCCGCGAAGCCGGCCCACAGCCCGACGGCCTTGGCGCGTCCCTCGGGTGGGAACACGCTCGTGATCGTCGACAACGTGCCGGGCATGATCAGTGCCGCGCCCACGCCGGTGAGCACTCGCCACACGATGAGCATGTCGCGCGCAGTCGCTCAGCGCCGACGCCGCGCTGGCGACGCCGAAGATGGCGATGCCGAGGACGAGGGCGCGGCGGCGGCCGAACCGGTCGCCGAACGCGCCGGCCGGGAGCAGGAGCGCGGCCAACGCGACCGTGTACCCGTCGACGATCCATTGGGTGTCGGTGGGCGAGGCGCCGAGCGCGGCGGTGAGCGACGGAATCGCGACCGCCATCATCGACACGCCGGCGACGACGAGCACGAGTGCCAGCAACATCGTGGCGAGCACGGCGGTGCGCCGTCCGGGTGAGATCGGCCGGGTGAGATCGGGCTCCGGCGCTCCGCAGCGCCCGGCGGGCGCGGGTCAGGGTTTGGGACATCGGGGACCTCCGGGGGGAGCCGAGGCTCGGTAGAAACCGGAATCATCATTTCCGGAAGTGGATGTTCTCACCATGACGGGCTACAATACGGAAGTCAAGAGTTCCGATAAGAAATACTCTCGGAATATTCGGAAGGCATCTACGATGACCGGCATGGCGAACACCGACACGGTCGCGGCTCCGGAACCGGCCGTTCCGGCCCGGGGCCGCAAGCGCGCGGCCGATCGGGAGCCGCTGATCCTGGATGCCACGGGCGAGCTGCTCGACGAGGTCGGCTACGACCACCTGCGGGTGCAAGACGTCGCCGACCGCGCCCACGTCGGCCTCGCCACGATCTACCGGCGGTGGTCGACGAAGCAGGAGCTCGTCATCGCGGCGATGCGCCAGGCCAAGGTCGGTATCGAGCAGCCCGAGACCGACGACCCGCGTGCCGATCTCGAAGCGGTGTTCCAGGAGATGACCCACCAGATGTTCGGGCCGAAGGCGTGCTTCGTCGTCGGCTTCGTTACCGCGTTGCGCAACGACCCCGAGCTCGGACGAGTCTTTCGGGAGTCAATGCTCGCCGACACCCGTGAGCATCTGCGCCGCCCGATCGCGCGCGTGGTCGGCGACGACGATCCCGACCTCGACCTGCGCGTCGATCTCGCGCCCGCGTTCCTCATCTTTCGCATGCTCATCGACGATCGTCCCGCCGATCCCGACGAGCTCGCGCGCCGCTTGTGCGCGCTGGTGCTCGGTACCGTCTCGCCGGCGCGTGGCTGACGACGTTCCGCGCATCGATCCGCAGCGCGCGGCGCTGTTGGTCATGGACTACCAATCGGGGATCGTGAGCCGCGTCCCCGACCCCGATGCGCTGCTCGCCCGGGCCCGCGAGGCAATCGCCGCCGTGCGCGCCCGCCGTGGACGGATCGGATACGTGCGCGTCGGGTTCACCGATGCCGAGCTCGCCGCGGTACCGGAGACCAACAAGGGGTTCAGCGCGATCGCGGCAACGGGCGCGCTGCAAATGCACGCCGACGCGGCCGAGACCGCGGTGCACGAAGCCGTCGCCCCGGAGCCCGGTGACATCGTCGTGCGCAAGACGCGCGTCGGCGCGTTTTCGACGACTGATCTGGATCAACAGCTCCGCGACCGCGGTATCGACACGTTGATCCTGGCCGGCATCAGTACGAGCGGCGTCGTGTTGTCGACCGTGCGTGACGCCGCCGATCGCGATTACCGGGTGTACGTGCTCGAGGACGCGTGCGCAGATTTCGACGCCGAGGTCCACGATGTCCTGATGCAGAAGGTCTTCCCCCGCCAGGCCTTCGTCATCTCGATTGCGGAGCTGTCGACCCTCTGGGCCTAGTTCCGCTTGCGTTGTGCGAACGCGACGATCGTGTCGAACTCCGCGTCGGTCAACGGGATCACCGACAGGCGATTGCCCTTGGCGAGCAGGCGGCATTCGGCGAGCTCGGGGAGCGTGCGCAACTCGTCGAGTGAGACGAACGGCAGCGCGCGCACCGGCGCGACCGTGACCCAGTCCCAACGCGGATCCTCGGGTTTGCTCGCGGGGTCGTAGTACTTGCTCGTCGGATCGAACTGGGTCGGGTCGGGCTCAGCCGTCTTGACGATCTTGCAGATCCCGGCGACACCCGGCGGCTTCGCGTTCGAGTGGTAGTAGATCGCCTGTTCGCCGCGCTTCATCTCGCGGAGGAAGTTGCGGGATTGATAGCTGCGGATGCCGTCCCAGCCTTCGCGCTTGGCGCGTACGAGATCGTCGTAGGAGAAGACGTCAGGTTCGGACTTGAGCAACCACCGCGCCACTAGGGCGCATCCAACTTGGCCTCGGGCAAGATTGGTTCGAACAGCTCGATCGGATTGCCCGACGGGTCCTCGACCAGGATTTGTTTTCCACCCACGCCGGTCACGATGTCATTGCGGAAGTGGGCGCCGCTCGCGCGCAACCCTTCGACGGTCGCGGCGAGGTCGGTGACCTCGAGCATGAAGCGGTTCCAACCTCCGGGCTCCGGAACGGAGCCATCGGGCATCGCCTGGCCGCCGCCACCGCCACCGCCGGGCGCGCTGACCACGAGCCGGAGATCGCCGTTGGACAACATCGCGAACGTCGGTGCCGGATGCATGACCTCTTGGAATCCGAGGTGCCCGCAGTAGAACGCGATCGCGGCGTCGACGTCGTTGACGATGTAGCGCACACTCACTGTCGCCATGAGGCTCTCCTTCGGGCGCGGATCCGCCGTGAGGTGACGCTATGTCGCGCCGTCTAGCGGCGCGTCGCCGTTCGCGCGCGCGTTCGCCGATTCCGATCATTGTGCCGAGCACTCGCCGGGTCGTGGCGAGCTCGGCCGCCGAGAAGCGCCGCTTGACCGCGCTGTCGACCTTGTCGACCGCGGCCGCTCCCGCCGCCGCTGCCTTCTTCCCGAGCGGGGTGAGGGTCAGCACGATCCGCCGGCGGTCATCGGGGTCGGGCGAGCGTTCGAGGTAGCCCCGGGTGACGAGCGCGTCGACGAGCTGGCTCGCGCTCTGCTTCGACAGGTTGAGGAACCGCACGAGGTCCTGCTGCGCGGCGGGCCCGTTGCGGGCGATGCCCCCGATGAGCCCCATGCCTCGGCGGGGGACGTCGTCGAAGCCGGCGTCGAGGTACGCCCGCCGCATCGCCATGCCGTACGTCGAACGGGCCGATGCGAGCAGCGCCGGCATCACGACCTCGTCGTACCAAGCTTGGTGTTCGAGGTTGCCGGACTCGGCCATGCCGTGAATGATACGGTCCATAGTCGAGATGGTCAAGAAACTGGACAAATATCGATGGGGCGGCGCGCTCGTCGTGGGCGCGCTCATCCTGTCGGCGTGTTCGAGTGGCGGCAGTAGCAAGTCGGCGCCGACCACGACGACGAAGCCCACGATCGCTTCGTCGACGAGCACCACGCAACCACGCCCGGCCGGACCCGCCGCGGACCTGTCGCACGAGATCACCGGCGCGCAGCCGCCGTTCATCGGTGAGGCGACCGCGCCGAACCTGAAGCAGGTCGGGTACGTCGAGCACGAGTACGTGGCGTCGGGTACCGCGACGTCATACAAACCGAAGGGCACGCTGACTCCCGACGGGCGCTGGACGTTCACGCCCGACACCAAGGCGACGTACCGCACCCGAATTCTCGTCCGCCGCCCCGCGAAGCCCGCCGACTTCAGCGGCACGGTCGTCGTCGAGTGGAACAACGTCAGCGGCGGTATCGACGCCGATCCCGACTGGACGAGTCTCAGTGACGAGATCACGCGCAGCGGTGATGCGTGGGTCGGCGTCTCCGCCGAGCTCATCGGCGTGGCAGGGCGGACCCGTGCTCGTCTCCGCGCCGGGTGCCGGCGGCCTCGCGGGCAAGGGCCTGACCCAACTCGACCCCGCGCGCTACGCCTCGCTCCACCATCCCGGCGACGGTTATTCGTTCGACATCTACACCCAGGTCGCGCGCGCACTCCGCCGAGGGCGGTCCGCCGCTCGGCGGGGTCGAGCCGAGCGTGGTGCTCGCGGCGGGCGAGTCGCAGTCGGCGTTCGCGCTCACGACGTATTACGACGGGGTGCAACCGCTCACGCACGAGTTCGACGGATTCCTCGTCCACAGCCGCGAAGCCGGGACTTTGCCGCTCGTCGGTCCCGGGAAGTTCGCCGACATCACCGCGTCGTTCGGGACGGTCGAGCCCACCTTCCGCACCGATGTGAACGCGCCCATCCTCGACATCCAGTCGGAGGCCGACGTCATCGGCATCCTGAAGTCGGTCGCGGTGCGCCAACCCGACAACAACCGGTTCCGGCTCTGGGAAGTCGCGGGTACGGCCCACGCCGATCGTCACCTCCTCGGCTCGATCGCCGGCCTCGTCAACTGCGGTGCGCCGATCAACAACGGACCGATGTATCTCGTCGCCAACGCCGCGCTGCACCGGCTCGACGCGTGGGTGCGCACCGGTCAGGCGCCGCCCGAAGCCGGCCGAATTCAAGTCACGGCCGGCAGCACACCCGTGGCCCAGCGCGACGCCGATGGCATCGCGCTCGGCGGGATCCGCACGCCGCCCGTCGACGTGCCGGTCCAAACGCTCTCCGGCATCCCCGGCCCGAACCCCGACCTGCTGTGCATCCTGCTCGGCTCGACGAAGCCGTTGCCGGCTGCCCGCATCGCGCAGCTCTATCCGACGCGCGCCGCGTACCTCCAGAAATACGACGCCGACGCCGACAAGACGATCGCGGCCGGCTTCGTTCTCGCTGCCGATCGTCCCGCGCTGCTCGCGTTCGCGGAGCCGGCACTCGTACACGGCTGACTCGAACACCGGCCTTTCACTTCGATCTCGTCAGCGAATGGCGGAGCGGGTGAAGATCCGGATCGACAAGGCGAGCATCGAACCCGCGAACACGAGCACGACCCCGAGACTGAGCGCGGCCATCGCCGTGACGTTGCTCATGCCCCAGATGTCGTGCAGGCCGCGTCCGCTGTGATCGACGAGCCCGTAGCGCATGAGCGCGAGGGCGTGGGTGAGCGGGAGGATCTTTGCGAAGACGGTGAGGCCCGCGGGCATCGCGCTGATCGGGAAGAAGCTGCCGGCGAAGAACCAGGGAACGAGTGCGGCCGCGGGCGCGACTCCGACGTATTCCTCCTGCTTGGGAATGCGCGCCGCGAGGATCTCGGCGAAGGAGTGCATGGCGACCGCCAGGCCCAGCGTGGCGGCGACCATCCACGCGATACCCGACACGTTCGACGAGAAGGTCGCGCCGCGCAACACCGCGACGACGATGAGCGCAGCAACCTGGAACGAGCTCACCAAGACCGAGACCGAGAGGTTGCCGAACACGAGCGTCGAGCGCGGGATGGGTGCGGCCAGCAGATCGCGCTGCGCGCCGCTGTCGCGATCGACGATCATCCCGATGCCACCGAGGACGCAACTGAGCGGGACCAGCAGGCCGATCGTGCCCACCGCGACGAAGCTCAAGTAGTCGATCGGGCCGCCCGTCATGTTCTGGGCGAGCGCGGGCGCGATCACCGACGCGAACAAGATCGGGGTCAGCAGCGGAACGATGATCTCGCGCGGCGTCCGCGCGCTCAAGCTGAATCGCCGGCGCGAGAGCGTCGTAAAGCCGACGAACCGCGAGGTGGCCGGGCGAGGTGAGGCGACGCTCGGTTGCATTCGTGAGCGTGGTGCAGTGACAACGGTCGACATCGTGGGACTCCTTCGAGGTTCAGGCCGCGAGACGCGTGCCGGTGAGGCGGAGGTACACGTCATCCAAGGACGGATGGCGGGTGGTGGTTGCGAGGACCGACGCGCCGAACTCCTCGACGCGGTCGATGACATCGCGAGCCGGGGTGCCGTGCAACGGAACGGTGACCGTTGCCCCGATTGCGAACGCGTCGCTCCCGGCGTGACCGTGCGCGCGTAGGAACGAGAGCAACGCCTCGACATCGGCGCCGACTCGCAGCTCGAGGATCTCCGGGCCGAGTTCGCCGAGCAACGCGGCCGGCGTGTCCATCGCCACGATCTGGCCCGCGTGGACGATCGCGATGCGATCACACAGCCGCTCGGCTTCGTCGAGGTAGTGGGTCGTCAAGACGATGGTCATGCCGTCGTTGGCGCGGAGGTCGCCGATGAGATCGAGGAGCTCGAACCGGATGCGAGGATCGAGGCCGACCGTCGGTTCGTCGAGAAACAGGACCTGCGGCGACGAGAGCAACGACCGGGCGATCTCGAGCCGGCGGCGCTGACCGCCGCTATAGGTCTCGACGGTTCGATCGATCAGATCCGCCAGACCAAAACGATCGGCGACGTCGCTGATCGTCACATCGGCCAGTGGCTTCGGCACACCCCACAGGCGCGCATGGTTCTCGAGGTTCCGCCGACCGGTGAGCGACGCGTCGACCACTGCTTCCTGGAACACCACCGCGCTCGCGGCGCGGGCCCCGATGGGGTCGTCAACCACGTCGAAGCCGGCGACGCGTGCCCAGCCGGCCGTCGGGGAGACGGTCGTGGTCAGCATGCCGATCGTCGTCGACTTGCCGGCGCCGTTGGGGCCGAGCAGGCCGAATACCTCGCCCGGCAACACCGTGAAGTCGATCCCCGCCACGGCTTCCACACCGCCGGGATAGGTCTTGCGCAGCCCGCGCACTTCGATCGCCGGTGCTCCGATATTGCGCTGCCTTCCTAGGTTCATTCCGCTCTCCCATTCGCCCGCGACCGTCACGGAGCCGATGCCATGAAGGACGAGGCGGCCATCGGAAACGTGACCGGAAGGCCGTGTCACATTCCGGACCGCCATCTCGTCCTAGCTTCGGGCCCATCGCACGGAGGCTTTCGAATGGTTGACGGTCGTAACACTCGATCGGAGCAAGATCACCCGGGCGAGTTCGCCGATCTCTGGTCGGCGCACCGCGCCTACTTGGTCGATCTTGCGTTTCGGATGCTCGGCAACATCCAGGACGCCGAAGATGTCGTGCAGGAGGCGTTCAGCCGGCTGCTCGATCGCGACCTCGCGTCGATCGACGACGCCCGCGGCTGGCTCATCGTCGTCGTGAGCCGCATCTGCATCGACCAGTTCCGCTCGGCGCGTTCGCGCCGCGAGACCGGTACGCCGATCGCGGAAACGCACACGACAGTGGCCACCGGAGCTGAGCTTCCCGATCCGGCCGACCGCGTCACGCTCGACGACAGCATTCGCATGGCGCTGCTCGTCGTTCTGCAACAACTGAGCCCGGCCGAACGCGCGGTGTTCGTATTACACGACGTCTTCCAGTTCTCCTTCGACGCGGTCGGCGCGATCGTCGATCGCACGCCCGCCGCGTGCCGTCAGCTCGCGAGCCGGGCCCGCCATCGCATCGAGACCGAGACCGGGCCCAACCGATTCGAGCCCGATCTCGCCGAGCAGCAGCAGGTCGCGCAGCGATTCATCGCGGTGTGCGCGGGTGGAGACGTCGACGGACTGCTCGAGCTCCTCGATCCCGACGCGGTCGGCGATGCCGATCTCGGACCAGGAGTGACGCTGCCGCCGGTGCACGGGCGCGACGAGATCGCACCCAACCTGCTCCGGTTCATCGGACCGAAGGCCAACGTCACGCTCGTGTCGCAGCCCGTGAACGGCAACCCGGGGGTTCTGGCGTTCCGCGGGCACAAGCTCGTGATCATGCTGTCGCTGAAGCTGCGCGACGGGTTGATCTACGACCTGCATTCGACCGTCGATCCCCGCAAGCTCGCGTTCGTGAGCGCCCAGTTCTCGACGAACGATGCGGCGTGAGGACTGCAGGGGTTATGCCGGGTGATCGTCCTGCGCGGTGCGCAGCCGCTTCGCCAACGTCTGCAGCAGGTTCCAGGCGATGGTCGCGTTCTGTTGCACGAGCGGCCGGAACTCCCAGTAGGTGAGGCCGTAGCAAACGAGCTCGCCGTTGGCGGTGATCGTCGCGGATCGTGCGCCCTCGTCGATGAGCGCGATCTCGCCGAAGTAGTCGCCGGCCGTCAGCGTCGCGCGTACCCGGCCGCCGATCGAGACGGTCGCCTCGCCCGACTCGATCACGAAGAACGCGGCACCGCCGGCGCCCTCTTTCGTGATCGTCTCGCCGTCGGCGAAGCGGCGTTCCTTGAACAACGCCGCGATGCCTTCGATGTCGCGCGGACTCATGTGGTCGAAGAGCGGTACCCGCTCGATCATTTCGACCTCGCGACTGGTGGCCGCCGGTGCGGTCGGCCGCGGCGACGATCCCGCGCGGGTGACCGCGCGGCACTGGAGCAGATACAGCTGCCCGCTCTCGAACGCCCACTCGATGTCGCGGGCCGGCCCGTACACCTCGTCGCACTTTTCCGCGAGCGCATGCAGCTGCGCGAGCTGCTCGTCGTCGAGGCAGAGCTGCTCGATGCGTTCCGGTGCGACTCGCTCCTCGAACGTGCCGCCGTCGGCCGCGGCCCGGATCGCGATCTTCTTGTAGCCGGCGGTGCGCTCGAGCACCGTGCCGGCGCGGTCGATGCGAAACGTGTCGGGGATGACCCGGCCCGCGACCACGATCTCGCCGAGTCCCCAACTCGCCTCGATCAGCCGCTCGTCGGCCTCGTTGATCGGGTTCTGCGTGAACATCACGCCCGCGGTGTCGGGATCGAGCAGCGACTGCACGACGACGCCGACGCTCGGGCGGGCGAAGAGGCCCACGCGCTGGCGGTAGGTGATCGCCGAGTCGGAGTTCGCCGACCACCAGATCTCGCGGACCGCCGCGCTCGAGGTCGTCGACGGTCGGCACGTTGAGCAACGTGAGGTGCTGGCCCGCGAAGCTCGCGTCGGCGCCGTCTTCGTCGGCCGCCGACGAACGCACCGCGAGCGGGCCCTTCAATTGCCGCGCCGCGGTCATCAACTGTTCGATGGCTTCTTCGTTGCCCGCCGCCACCTCGTCGACGAACACGCCCGAGAGCGCGAGACCGGGCGGCGACGGCAGTCCCGCGCGCGCCGCTGCCCCCAACCCGGTCGCCTTCGCGCCGAAGCGCGATTCGTCGTGCGCGTCGACGAGCGGGACGACTTCCGTCACAGGTAAACCGTCACTTCTCCCGCGTCGCCGTCGACCCGTACGCGCGTGCCGTCGGGAATGAGGTCGGTCGCGTTGCGGGTGCCGACCACGCCGGGAATGCCGTACTCGCGCGCCACGATCGCCGAGTGCGAAAGCAGACCTCCCGCGTCGGTGACGATCGCGCCGAGGAGCGGCAACAGGATGTTGAACGCCTCGGTGGTCGACTCGGTGACGAGCACGTCGCCTTGGACGATGCGATCGAACTCGGTCGGGCCCGAGACGCGCCGGGCCGGGCCCTCGTACACGCCGCCACTGGCCGCGAGGCCGCGCAGCAGGTTCTCCTCGTGCGCGCGCTTCCGAGCTGCCGAACAGCTCGCCCAACGCGATGCCGATCGCCTGCATGACGCGGGCGACGCCGGGAGGGAGGCCCGACGGGTCGGGCGGCGGGGGCGGCGGCGGCCCGAGCGACGGGGGCGCCTCCTTGGCGGTGCGCGAGCTCCGATCGGCGAAGCGCTGCGCGAGCTCGTCGGCCGACGGTCCGCCCGTGCCCGTCACCAGCGAGCACATCTCGTCGAATCCGGCGTCGACGAAGTGCTCGGCGTCGTGTACTCCGCCCTTGCTCTCGACCCGGCGACCGGCGGCGAGCACCGCGCGGCGCATGATGCCCGATGCCCAGATGTCGCTGAAGACGCCGCGTTCGTCGCGCAGGCGATACATGAGGCGCGCCTCGCCGAGGAGCTCGTCGAACTCGGCGCGGTGTCTCATCGGGTACCTGCGATCGGATACCGGCGATGTGGGCGTCGACGGTGTCGTCGTCACCGGTGGTGCCGGCGACCGACAACCGGATCGACCGCAGCAGCGCGTCGGGCAGCTCGAGCGCGTAGCGCCCGGAAATGTCGAAGCCGTCGAGCAGCCGGCAGCCGACGAGGTCGAGGTACGCCGACACCGCCGGGCCGACGTCGCCTCCGGACGCGCGCAGCTCGGCGAGGGTCTTGCCCGGGTCGCCGTCGGAGTCGAGCAGCGCGCGCGCCGCCGGGTCGTTCCGTGATCGCGGCGATGAGCCCTTCGAGCTCGCCCGATGCTCCCGCGGAGATCGGGGCTGCGCCGCGCAGCATGGCGAGCGAGTCGGACGGCGTGACGGTCGTCCACGCCCCGAGGTGCGCGAGCAGGTCGCCGACCGGCAGCATCGCCGACCCCGTGAACCGCATGTGCTGGAAGATCATGTTCGTGTGGTGCTCGCGGCAGCGCGTGAGGTACGCGACGAGCGCGTCGTCGGAGAGTGCGTCGGCGTCGACTGACTGCAGCTCGCGGTGGGTCTTGATCGCGGCGGGCTTGAACGTCTCGTCCCACTCGCTGCAGCTGCTCGCGCCAGACCTTGCGCTCCCACACTTCCTCGGCGCGCGCGAAACGCTGCGGGATCTCCTCGTCGGGCGCCGGCCGCATCGTGTTGTACGCGAAGCCGTTGACGTACTGCGTCTCCAGCGCGTCGAGCGGCGTCCCGTAGTACGCCATGAACTCGTGCGTGCCCCGGCGGAACGGTTCGGGGTGCATCTCCGTCCAGTAGCGCGTCACCGGACGCGGGAAGTGCACCGGATCCAGGTTCCACGATCCCGGGCCCGGAGGCTCGAATTGCAGCGCCGTCGTTCCTTCGGCCATTGGCCCTCCCGCATCATCTGGCCCGGTCATCTGAAGTGGCACCGCGCCGCGCCCGATGATTCTCACCGTCGAAGTGTGATGGGGCAAACCGGGCCGGCAGTGGCCGTCAGGCGTTCGCGGCCGATTCGCCGGTGAGCTCCGACTCGAGGATCAACAGCTCGTAGTCGTCGTCGCTGGGATCGGCTTGCCGGCTCCCGCGGGGACCGACCTGCGGAATGAGCAGCGAGAGCCCGAATGCGAAGTACACCATCACGCTCGCGAAGATCAGTGGGGTGCGCGTTCCCGAGATCACGGCGCGATCGACTGCGGCATGAAGCGCGTGGGCACTCGACCCGGTGTGCGTGGCGAGCAGCGAGCTGATCACCGCGATGCCGAGCGACGCACCGATCATCCGGATCGTCGTGTTCGCCCCGCTCGCAGCGCCCGAACGTTCGGGCGGCACGTCGGAGAGGATGACGTTGTTGAGCTGCGACCCGGCGAAGCCGATGCCGACGCCCACCAGGATGAAACCCGGGAGCAGTGACAGGAACGACAGCGAGGGTGAGTCGGCGATCGCGGTCGCGGCGAGCCCGGTTGCGACGATGAACAACCCCGCGCGCACGACGTTCGTCGTCCCGACGCGACGGGTCAGCCAGTTGCCGAGTTGCGAGCCGCAGACGATCGCGACTCCCGACGGCACCAACCAGAGGCCGGTATCGACCGCGGAGAGGTGACGCCCGTCTTGCAGCACCACCGAAACGACCAAGAGGAACGCCACCTGGCCCATCGCCATGAGCAGCAGGGTGATCGTCCCGAAGCGGAAGGCGGGCCGCTGCAGCAGGGAGAATTCGAACAGTGGACCGCGGTGGTGGCGCTCCTTGTAGACCTGCACTCGATAGAACGCGAACAGCAAGCCCGCCGACAGGAGAAACGCGATCGGCACGATCGATACGGGCATCGTCGTCGACCAGATCGTCGCGCCGGCGATCTCGACCGACTTCTTCGCGGCGAACCAGCCGTAGGTACTGCCCTCGCTGATGCCGAAAACCAACATGAACATGCCCGACGCGATGAGCAACGCGCCGGGTACGTCGACCCGTTCGCGTTGATCCGATCGGGGAGTGCGGCGCACGAAGAGGAGCGCGCCGAGAATCGCGATGGGTGCGACGATCACGTTGATGCGGAAGGCCCAGCGCCATGAGTAGTTACTGGTGAGGAATCCGCCGAGCAACGGCCCGAACGCGACCGCGGCGCCGAGCACCGCACCCCACGCCGAGAACGCGGTGGCTCGTTCCCGGCCGACGAACGTGGTCGACATGATGCTCATCGTCGCCGGGAGCATGAGCGACGCGCCCATGCCTTCGATGATCGCCTCGCCGATGACCAGCGACGGCACGCCGGTCGAGAGCGACGCGATCGAGCGAGCCCGACTCCGAAGAGCGCGGCGCCGATGATGAACATGCGGCGGGCGCCGAAGATGTCGCCGAGGCGGCCGCCGATGATGAGCAGCGCGGCGAAGGTGAGGCTGTAGCCGGTGATCACCCATTGCAGACTCGGCAACGTGGTGTGGAACTCACGCAGGATCGTCGGGATGGCGACGTTCAAGACCGTGCTGTCGAGGCCCGCGATCAGGACCGCGATGAGCATGATGCCGAGGGTGATCCACCGCCGCGGGTCCGAGCCGGGTGCGGCGGCTCGGACTCTTCCAAACGGAACGGCATTCCGCTACTATACGGAATATGATTCCGCTTTGCAACCCGCCTCTCCCCGACGAGCAAGGGAGTCGTTGCCTCCCATGACCACTCGTGATGGAGTTGCAGACGTGCCCACTACCGCGCGTCCGATGCGCGCCGACGCGCTCCGCAATCGGGAGCGTGTGCTCGATGCGGCCCGGGACCTCTTCGCCACTCAAGGCGGCGATCCGTCGATGGAGCAGATCGCCCGGGCGGCCGGCGTGGGCGTCGGCACGATGTACCGGAACTGGCCCAGCCGCTCCGACCTGGTGGAAGAGGTCTACCGCGACAACCTCGCCGGCCTCGTCGCACTCGCCGACCGGTTGCACGCGCGAACCAAGACCCGTGGGACGCGCTCGTGCGAGTGGCTGCGCGGCTATCTGCAGCACGCGCAGAGCAAGCGGGGAATGCTCGTCGAGCTGAACGTGGCGTTCGACGCGGCTCCGGAGCTCCGGAGCGAGTCCCGCCGCCAGGTTCTGGCCGCGGCCGAGATGATGCTCGAGCCCGCGCAGCGCGCGGGCATCGTGCGCGCCGATCTTACGGCGGCCGATCTCATGCAACTCGTGAGCGGGATGGTCCTGCCGGCGATCACCGATCCCGACCGGTACTCGTATCTTCTCGACATCGTGCTCGACGGCATCCGCCGCCGGTGAATCATTCGGTGAATAACGCCGACTCGGTTCCCGCGTTCACCGGCTCGGTGTAGCGACCGAGCATGAGCGCAGCGCCGACCGTGAGTATGAAGCCCGCGGCGGCGACGACCGCGAGGTGAGGCCGGGTCCGATCGCCGAGCGCGACGAATCCGACGAGCGCGGGCACTGTCGTCTCGACGACGATCAACACCGCGGAAGTTGCAGTGACGCCGCCGCGCTGCAGCGCGCTTGCAAACATGAGGAGCCCGCACGCGCCATACCCGACCAGCGCGATCGCGACCGGTTCGCCGACGACATGCCACGCCGGTGATGGAATCGACAGCGAGCGTGCCGCGATGGCGGTTCCCGCGAAGCCGAACCCGGCGCACGCGGCCAGACGCGGTCGCGGCGTGCCGACTCTTGCTCCGGGCCGCGAACGCGCCCGCGACGACTACGACGAATACGCCGCCGAGCAACAGCCACTCGCCCAACCGGGAAAGATCGGCGACCGGCTCGTGTTCCGCCGACAGGCACAGCAGGGCCAGTCCGAGGAGCAGCGCTCCGATCGCGACCTTGTCCGACGCGCGCAGCGTGAATCCGAACACGACGGCTCCGACCGCGGCCGTCACGCCCAGGCTGCCGGCGATCGCGGCCTGCACCACGAACAACGGCAACGTGTGCAGCGCGATGAGCGACGCGCGACGAAACCCACGGCGTCGAGTGCGAGGCCCCCGATGTAGAGCGACTCGCGGGCGAGCCGGGCGAGCAGCATCACATCGAGGTGCTCAGCCGTGGCGACCCGCCGCGCGCCCGCGGCTTGCAGCACGGTTCCCACGCCGTAGCTCACCGTCGCAGTGAGCGCGCACGCGAGCGCGAGGAACATCGTTACCCGGCCGCGACGCGTTGCGAGCGGAGACTGGCGTAAGCGAGCGTTCCACCGATCGCGGGGAGGAACAGCGACATTCCGCGCCACAGCAGCGTCGCCGCGAGACCGATGCTCAACGGCACTCCGAAGTGGTGGAGCACGGCGGGAACCGCGATCTCGACCGCGCCCAGGCCGCCCGGAAGCAGTGGCACCCACGACGCGACAGTGCCCGCGACGTAGGCAAGGATGACGACGCTGAAGTCGACGTCGGCGTGCGTGGCGTGCAACGCGATCCACAGCGCGCCGGCATCGGCGATCCACCAAGCCGCAGACGCAGCCCCGAGCGCGACGCGATGAACGGGGCGCCCGAGCAAGCTGAGCAGGCGGGCCTGCTCGTCGACGCCGGCGGCTCGCAACTCGTCGCGCGTCTTCTTGCGATGAGCGCGGCATCCACCGGATCACATCGGCCGCGAGCTTGCCGACGATCGGGCGGCGGGCGACGGCGACGACGAGGAGCAACAGGGCGCTCAGTACCGCGGCCACGACGAGGAGCCGCGTCGCGTCGTCAGGATCGGGGTGTCCGATCGCGTCGACCACAACGGAGGCCACGACCGCGGTCGACACCAACGCCCAGAACTGCAGCCAACCCGCGACGAGCAGCATCGTGATCGAGTGTTGGCGACTGACACCACGGCGGCCGAGCTCCGACGTCGACAACGCGATGCCTTCGGCCGGCGCCGCGGGGAGCAGGCTGCCCAGGCCCCACATGACGAGAGCGACTCGCGCGGTCGTCGGCCAGCCGATCGAGCGGTACTCGCCGCGCAGCATGAGCAGGAGCAGTCCCGCGACGGCGTAGCTCGTGAATTCGAGCGCGAGCGCGGGCACGAGCCAGATCTGCGACGCGTGCCGCAACTGGTGGAGCGCGTCGCGGATGCCGCCGCTCGCGATCACGACGGCGTATACGAGCAACCCCGCGACGACGAGTGCCGCGACGTAGCCGAACCAGTGGCGGCGCGAGATCGGCACGGGAGCGTCATCGACGCTGACCTCGGCCGAGCTCGGCTCAGTCACCTGCCGGCAGCGTGCTCATCGCTCCACGCTACGCGACCGGGCCCGACGACAAAACCATCAACTCGTGACGATCACCCGTGCGATCGCGATGTAGAACAGCAACCCGGCCGCGATCACGAGCGCGTGGAAGACCTCGTGGAACCCGAATACGGCGGGCCGGGGATCCGGGCGGCGGGTGGCGTACACGACGGCGCCGATCGAGTAGACGACCCCGCCGCTGAGGATCAGTGCGAAGGTGATGACTCCGAGCTGGCTCCACAAGACCGGGATGAACGCGAGCGCCGTCCAGCCGATCACGACATAGAGGCCGGCGACGAGCCAACGGGGCGCGTGCAGCCAGAACAGTTGAACGACGATGCCGACCAACGCGAGTGGCCACACGATTCCGAGGAGAATCGCGCGCGCTGCGCGTGTCGAGTCCGACGACCGCGATCGGTGTGTAGGTGGCCGCGATGCCGACGAGGATCATCGAGTGATCGAGTCGTCGCAATCGTCGCTTCGTCGACGGGCTCCAATGACCGCGGTGATAACACGCACTGGTCGCGTACATCGCGGTGACGCCGATGGTGTAGACGAGCGCCGACCAGCGCGCCGCGGTTGTGGGCGCGATGACAACCAACCCGAGACCGAGAACCGGGAACACGAACGCCGCGATCTCGTGCGACACGCCGCGCCCGCGCGGCTTCACCTCGGGCGCAACAGGTGTTGACATCTGCACTAGCGTACGGACGACGGTCATGAACGCGATGACCCGAGCGCGCGATGGAGGAACATGTACGACGCGGATCCATACTGCGCCCAGGTGCATCAGGCGTCGGGGATGGTTTCCGTCCAAGCGAACTGTTCCCTCGACGAAGCCTTGTTCCTGATGCGCGAACGCGCGGAGGAAACGCACCAAAGTCTTCGTGAGATTGCCGATTCCACCCTGGGGCACCAGATCAGGTTCGCGCGTATCCGGTAACTTCGAATTCGTGATGAGCGGAAATCCGGCTGCGGCTGCAGACTCGCCGGAGGTGCTGCGCGAAACCGCGATCCGAGATCTCGATTCGCTCATCCAGGTCGTGAGCGAAGCGCGTGAAGACCTGCGCTCGTACCAGTCGGCACTCGAAGCGAATCGTCGGCACCTCGCGCAGGGCGGTCGGGCTACTGACAGCGCGCAACTGATGGACATCGGGAAGGTGCGAGCGACGTTGACGGATCGACTCGACGCGGTCGAGCGGGCCCGCAGCACCTCGCGCCAGGCGCTTTGGCGTTTGCACCGCGCCGAGGGCGCGAGCATCGCCGAGATCGCGCGGCTCTGGGGTTTCTCACGCCAGCTCGTGTCCCGCACCCTCATCGGTCGCGACGCTCGAGGATCTGACCCCACCTAGATCGGTCAGTCGGAGGCGCCGGCCCAGCGCATGTGGCCGATCCGCCACACCGCGATCGCGAGCACGACGATCGTCACGATCGTGAGCCGGACGATCGCGGCGCCACCTTGGGGGATCCCCTCGCGCACGACGCTGCTCGGCACGTCTTTCAGCTCGCCGAGAAAGATCGCGCGCGACTCCCACGTCGGGGAGAGTTGGGCGATGCCGGTGAGGGCTTGACCGAGCAGGCGTTCGACGAGGAACACGAACGCGAGCGACCAGACCGCGGTCCGGCGAGTGAGCGATGCGATCGCGATGAACACGGCTACGTACGCGGCGCCGCCGACCGCGGCCGCGAGGAACGCGGGACCGGCGCTCTCGGGCGATCCGGCGATGAGAGCGGCGATGGCCGCGGCGGGTGCGATCGTGACCAGTGCGACGAACGAACCGGCGAGCCACCGACCGACCACGATCTGCCAGGCGGGGTCGGCGAGAGCCAGGTGAAGTGGAACGTGCCTGATCGCACCTCGGCCCCGAGCACCGAGTCGCCGATGACGAGCGCGGCGATCGGGACCACGAGCCCGTAGATGCCGTCGGCGGCCGACCCGCGCGAAGGCGCGTTCCGCGTTGTCGGAGATGGCGTAGGAAAGCAGGCCGAACAGGAGTGCGCCGGCGCACGGCACGAGCACTGCCATCCAGCGTTTGCGCGGGAAACACGAGCGGAGCGTGTACCCGAGAATCGCCATGAACGGCGACCGCCGCCGTCCCATCGTTCTCGGCGACCGCACATTCATCGGATCAGCTCCCGGAACAAGCTCTCGAGCGAGTCGTCGAGCGCGCGTACCTCGAGCAGCCGCACCGATTCGTCACGCGCGAGTGCGCGGCAACGCGGTCGCAACGTCGCGCGCGCGAGCCGTTTCGATCACGAGTCCCGTTGCGCACCGGGTCGAACGTCACGCCGCTGACCGAGTCGAGCGCGATGAGCGCCGACGCCAAGCGCCGACCGTTGTCGGAGCGCACGAGCACATGCCGGGGGCGGTCGTCCATCGCGTCACGAATCGCGCGGTGTCCACCCGCGGCCGCGAGCCGGCCGTTGATCAGAACGATCACGCGCGGCGCCAACCGCTCGACCTCGTTCAGGACGTGCGAGCTGACGATCACGGTGCGGCCCTGGTCGCCGAGCCGTTTGAACAACGCGATCAGGTGCAGCCGTTGGATGGGATCGGCGCCGTTCAACGGTTCGTCGAGCACGAGCACGTGCGGATCGCATACGAGCGCCGCCGCGACCTTGGTGCGCTGCCGCATTCCCTTGCTGAACGCGTCGACGTTGCGGTCGGCGACATCGAGCATCTCGACGGCTTGCAGCGCCTGTTCGGGCGCGCTCCGATCGGCGACTCGGTGCAGATCGGCGACGTAGTGGACGAACTGCCGCGCGGTGAGGCCGCTCGGCACCGCTTCGTCTTCGGGAACCAGCGCGAGCCGGCGGAAGACCTCGCGATCGCGGCGCGGATCGCTGGTCTCCACTCGCACCGAACCTTGGTTCACGTCGATGAGCCCGGTGATCGCCCGCATGAGCGTGGTCTTGCCCGCGCCGTTCGGGCCGAGCAGGCCGGTCACGCCCGGGCCCGAACGAGCAGCTGAGCTCCGACAACGCGACCTTCTGGCGGAACCACACCGACACGTTGTCGACGGTGACAGTGGCCCGTTCGGCGAACGCGGGGTCGCCGTGGTGAGTTGTCGACAGGAGCGGTTGTCATCGCTCCACCCAGCGGTACCGGCGGAGCAGGACGACGACACCGATCGTTACGACCGCCGCCGACGATCAGGACGGCGTAGAGCCCGCCGTTCTGCACTCCCGACAGCGGCGAGCGCGGCGCGACATGTCCGAGGAACACGAGATCGCGGAGGTAGAGCGGTAGCCGCAGCACGTTGACCAGCGCGCCCGGTGAGCCGCCACTGAACCGATCGTCGCCCCCGACGAGGATGGCCGAGGAGATCGACGTCACGAGGAACAGTCCGATGATCGACGCGCCCGCGACGATTCGGCGGTCGGTCAGCGACGAGATCGAGATCCCGATCACCGTGTAGTACGCGGCGAGTATCGCGACCGCGATCGGCACCTTCCAGAGCACGTCGAGATGGCCGGTGAAGTAGTTGAGCGCGCTGTCGCTCACGAGCATGTTGCCGACGAACAGCACGACTTGGGGCAGAAACGAGAACGCGAACAGGATCGTGCCGATCGCTCCGAGCTTCGCGAGCACGTAGTCGACGCCGGTGATCGGCCGGGCGAACATCAGCGGCAGCACGTGCTGACGGCGGTCGGGACACATCACGTCGGGACAGACCAGCGCAACGAACAACAGCAGCGCGGCCGAGACGCCGACGTACTCGCGGTAGCTGATGATCTCGAAGCGTTGCGACAAGAAGCGGTCACGCGTCACGTAGCCGATGCCGACGTTGACGACCGCGGGGATGGTGACGATGGCGAGGAGCGTGAACGGCGCGACCTTCTGGCGCCACGACCGCCGCAGCCCCAAGCGCGCGGCGCATCGACGCCTTGTACAGGGCAAACGTCGCCGCACCCTGCTGGCCCCGCGGTCCGTCGTAGGGCCGGTAGCCCCGGTCGTAGACGGCGCCGCCCGTCTCGCCGCCGCCGGTGCGGGTCATGCTCACGCGGTTCCCTCGGCGCGATGCAGGAACACTTCGTCGAGCGACGTGACGCGGGTCGAGAGCCGGTAGAGCGGGAGCTCGAGCTCGGCGACGAGATTGCGCAGCGCGTCGAGATCGTCGTCGCCCGCGATCTCGACCTCGACGACCCCGTCGGTCGCGATGGCCCGCCGGGTCGTTCCGATGCCGGCGATCAGCTCGTCGCGTGTGCGGACCGACGTCGATGGTGACGGTGCCCGTGCGTTCGAGCAACGACTCGGTCGCGCCCGCCACGACGAGTCGACCCGCGTCGATCATCACCACGTAGTCGCAGACCTTCTGCACGTCGTCGAGCAGGTGCGTGGCCATCAGCACGGAGATGCCGAACGAACCGAGCCGGGCGACCAGCGCGAGCATGTCGTCGCGGCCCGCAGGATCGAGACCGGCAGTCGGCTCGTCGAGCAGTACCAGCTCGGGGTCACTGACGATCGCCTGCGCGAGCTTGGTGCGCTGGCGCATGCCGGTCGAGAATTCACCGATGGCTCGGAAGCGCGCTTCGTCGAGACCGACGAGCTCGAGGATGTCGGAGGCGCGTTGCCGCGCCGCGCGCGCGGGGAGCCCGCTCAGCTCCCCGAAGGTTGCGACCACGTCGGCCGCGGTCTGATCGAGCGGCAGGCAATCGTGTTCGGGCATGTAGCCGAGCCGCGCGCGCACGCCGATCGGATCCTTGGCGACATCGAGCCCGCACACTTCGATGCGGCCCTCGGTGGGATGCGCGAGCCCGAGCAGCAGCCGGAAGGTCGTGGTCTTGCCCGCGCCGTTGGCACCGACCAGGCCGATGCGGCCGCGGGGCAGCTCCAGGCTCAGGTCATCGAGCGCGGTCGTCCCGGGATAGCGCTTGGTCAGTCCGTCGATGCGGAGGAGGGATCCAGAGGTCACGACCCCGCGAGTCTGTCACCCGCTCGCACTCGCCGTAACCGCGGCGGCGGTTTCGAGGTAGCGCCACGCGACGTCGGGCGGGATCCCGCCGACGAGCGGTTGGAGCGCGAGCGGGACGCCGCCGCGCCAGGTAGGAAGCGGCTTCGTCGGGCGTGATGATCTGGTATTCGCCGCGTTCGTGCTGGAGCGCCTCCACCGTGGAAGCGAACGACACCGACGCGGTCTGACGGTGCGCATTCCATTTCGCGTAGCTCGCGGCGTCGACGAGGAGGTACTCGCCGATCTCGGCCCACGCTCGTTCGGGATCGTCGGCGACGAACACGGTGAGCGGCACGTCGGCGGTCGGGAACGCGCATCCGAGCGGGCTCACGCCGGTGCGTTCGGCTTCGGCCTGATACGCCGCCTCGATGCTGGAGTCGCGACTCTCCGCGAGGAAGAACATGCCGAGGCGCGCGGCCCGACGCGCCGCGACCTCGCTACCACCGCCGTACGCGAGCATCGGGCCGCCGGGGGTGAAGGGGAGTGGCGTGACGCGCACGCGCCGTCCGTCGAACTCGACTTCTTCACCCGCCCACAATCGCCGCAGCAAGATGATGCGGTCTTCGACGAGCCGTCCGCGGGAACGGCGGTCGACGCCGAACATCTCGAACTCCTCGTCGCGGTAGCCGATGCCGATCACGTACGACACCCGGCCGCGGCTGAGCAGATCGACGACCGCGAGATCCTCGGCCAACTTCACCGGCTCGTACAACGAGAGCAGCAGCGCGGCCACATTGATCGCCATCGTCGATGTACGCGCGGCCATCGCGGCCGCGAGCGGAACCGGCGACGGGAGGTAGCCGTCGTCGACCCCGTGATGCTCCGACACGACGGCCGCGTAGCAACCGCGGCTCTCGGCCCACGCCGTCATGTCGAGCGCGGCGCCGTACATCGCCGCCCGCGCTGCCGGGTCGGTCGTGGTCGACCGCATGCCGAACCGCATCATGAACATGGCGTCCTGGACCTCCGCGGCACTGGGGATTGCGATATTGTAAGGACGAACTGATAAGGCTAGGCTTACTACATGGCATCCGAACCCGACCTCGAGCACATTGCGTCTTCGTTGCTGGTGAGTATCGGTCTTCTCGTACGCAGAGTCCGGCAGGTTCAGGTCGTCGACGGCCTCACGATGCCAGAGACGTCTGCGCTCGCGCACCTCGACCGCGGCGGGCCCACGACCGCAACCGCGTTGGCCGAAACGCGACCAGATCAGCCCGCAGTCGATGGGCGCGACGCTGGCCGCGCTCGAAGGGCGAGGTCTCATCAAGCGCCGGCCCGATGCCGAAGACGGCCGGCGCTCGGTGATCTCCGTAACGAGGGCCGGGCGACAGGTACTGGGCAGCCGGCGCAACGCGCGAGCTCAGCGCATCGCACGGTCGCTGGCGAGCGGATTCTCGCCATCCGAGATCGAGCTGCTCGCGGCGGCCGCGCCGTTGATCGAACGACTGGCGGAGAACGTCGTGATGCAGTCTCGACTGATGCAGTTGTGATCGACGACCCGACTCCATCCGCGCCGCAGCCGCCGGGGTTCGCCCAGCGCACGCTGTCGTCGCTGCGGTCGCGGAACTTCCGGCTGTTCTTCTTCGGCCAGACCGTTTCCAATACCGGCAACTGGCTGACGCTCGTCGCGTTGACACTTCTCGTTCTCCACCGCACCGGAAGCGGGGTCGCGGTCGGCGTGTTGTCGGCCTGCCAGTTCGGTCCGATTCTCCTGCTCTCGGCCTGGGCCGGTGTGATCATCGACCGCCACAACAAGCGCAACCTGCTCTACGTCACGCAGTCGCTCGAGATGGCGCAGTCGTTCGTGCTGGCGGCGCTGGCATTCATGCCGCACGCACCGCTCGCCGCGTTCTACGTAACGGCCGCGGTTGGCGGTTGCCTGCTTGCGTTCGACAACCCCGCACGGCGAACGTTCGTGAACGAGATGGTCCCGCAGCAAGACGTGCCGAACGCGGTCACGCTGTACAGCGCGATGGTGAACATCTCCCGCATCGCCGGCCCGGCGATTGCCGGTCTCCTCATCGTGACCGTCGGGTTCGGATGGTGTTTCACGATCGATGCGATCTCGTATCTGACGGTGCTCACTTCGTTGCGGATGATGCGACCGGCCGAACTGCGAAGCGTGCCGGTGACCCCGCGCGGCAAGGGGCAGGTGCGCGCCGGATTGCGCTACATCGCGGGCGTGCCGGAGTTGTGGGTCACGTTTGCGATGCTGTTGATCATCGGGACGATCAGTTACAACTTCACGGTCGTCTTCCCGCTCTTCGTCGAGAAGGGACTGCACGGCGACGACGCCGCGTACACGCTCGTCTATTCGAGCTTCAGTGCCGGCGGACTGATCGGGGCGTTCGTGGTCGCCCGGCGGACCGCGGTCAGCATTCGTACCGTGGCCATCGGCGCCGCGTCGCTCGGCGCCGCGATGCTCGTGCTGTCGGCCGTACCCAATGTCGTGGTCGCGATGGCGGTCGCTGCGGTAGTGGGCGGTGCGAGCGTGGCGTACATGACCGCGACCACGTCGATCGCGCAAATCCGATCGGACCCCGAGATGATCGGCCGCGTCCTTTCCGTGCAGACGGTATTGCTCATCGGCACGACGCCGATCGGCGGACCGATCCTCGGCGCGATCTCCGACGTCGCGGGCGCGCGGTGGCCGGTCTTCATCGGCGGCATTGCCGCCCTGGTCGCGGCCGGCTTCGGTGTGCTCGCCGCCCGGCCCCGCGCCTCGAGCGTTACGCAGAAGGTATGAGCGCGGCGGCCAACTCGCGCCACTCGGCGCGCGGGAGCTCGTCGTCGGCTCGGATCACCTGGATGCACACATGGTCGGCGCCCGCATCACGCATGGCTGTTACCCGCTTCGCGATCGCGTCGACATCTCCCCACGCCACGATCGCGTCGACCAGGCGATCACTGCCGCGATCCGCGAAGTCGTCGTCGCCGTAGCCGAACTCGCGCAGATTGTTCGTGTAGTTCGGCAAGTTCACGTAGGTACCGGTGTGCCGGCGGGCGGTCTCGCGGGCGGTTGCCGGATCAGTGTCGACGACGACCGCGAGCTCCACACCGATCATCGCGTCGGCACCGAGGATGTCACGCGCTCGCGCGATGTGCTCGGGTGGGACGAAGTAGGGATGGACCCCGGCCGCGCGATCACGCGCGAGTCCGAGCATCTTGGGTCGCAACGCAGCCAGCACCCGCGCGTCGGCCGGGAACGGGACCTTGGCCGCGTCGAGCCCGTCGAGGTACTCGACCATCTTCGAGTAGGGCTTCGCGTAGCGGCCGGGATTGTTGTGGTCGATCAGCACCTGGTGACTCACGCCGAGACCGAGCAGGAACCGGCGTTGCCACGCTTCGCTCCACGAGGCGCGCTGGCCGGCGACCTCCGCCGGTTCGTGCATCCAGACATTGAGGATTCCGGTCGCGATCACCGCGCGCGGAGTCGCCCCCAACAACAGCTCGACCGAACCGAGAACGTCGCCGCCCACATCGGGAATCCAGATCGCGCGGTACCCGAGCTCGTCGAGCTCCGCGGCGGCTTCCGTGATGACGGCGGCGTCGCCGTAACGGAGTTGTCCTGACCAGATTCCGGTTCCCGAAAGTTGCATGCCGCCGTTATACCCGTTCGGGAATCAACGGGAATTCATGCGACCTGACCCGGCGCCGGCACCTCACGGCGGACCCGCAGCACTTCCCGGAGCGCCGCATCGTCGAGCGGTCGCGCAAACAGGAAGCCCTGGCCGAAGTCGCAGTTGAGCGCCCGGAGGTGTTCGAGCTGATCGGACCCCTCTACGCCCTCGGCCACCGCCTTCAACTCCAACACGCGCGCCAGTTCGAGCACGGTGGCGACGAGCGACGACGAGGGCGATTCGTTCACGAGGCCGTCGATGAACGATTTGTCGATCTTCAAGATGTCGACGGGGAACTCGCGCACGTAGTTCAACGACGAATAGCCGGTTCCGAAGTCGTCGATCGCGAGCTGCACGCCCAGCGTCTTGAACTCCGACAGCCGCGCGATCGCGACCCCCATGTCGGCCATCATTGCGCTCTCGGTGATCTCGAGGACCAGGGAACCCGGATCGAGCGCGGTCGCTTCGAGCACGGCGCGCACCTGCTCGACGACTTCGGGATGCTGGAGCTGGCGAGTCGAGAGGTTGACGGCCATGTGCCGCGCGGGATCGTCGGGGAAGTCGGCTTGCAGCCGAGCTGCGAACTGGCACGCCTCGCGCAACACCCAATGACCGATGGGCACGATCAGCCCGGTCTCTTCGGCCAACGGTATGAAGTCGAGCGGCGCGACCACACCGCGCGTCGGATGGTTCCAACGGATGAGTGCTTCGAAGCCGCTGATGTCGCCGGTCGAGAGCTCGATGATCGGCTGGTACTCGAGCTCGAACTCCTCGTTTTCGAGCGCGCGCTGCATGTCGGCCTTGAGCTCGAGCCGGCGCGTCGCCGCTTCGTGCATCGCCGGTTCGAAGACCTCGAAGCGCGCCTTGCCTCGCTCCTTCGCGATGTACATAGCCGTGTCGGCATTCCGGAGCAACGCGTCGGGGCCGTTCATCGAGGCGAACTCTTCGTCGCCCGCGGTCGCGATTCCGATGCTGGCGCGCACGAAGACCTCTTTGCCTCCGAGCGAGAACGGCGGGTCGAATGCGCGCATGATTCGGTCGGCGATCTCGACGTGCGAGGTCCCGTCGGAGTCCTCGAGGAGGATCGCGAACTCGTCGCCACCGAACCGGGCCGGCGTGTCGGCCGGGCGCAAGCAACCGCGGAGCCGATCGCCACACTCGCTCAGCAGTTGATCGCCGCTGGCGTGGCCCAGTGAGTCGTTCACGGTCTTGAAGTCGTCGAGGTCGATGAACAACACCGAGATCGTGTCCGTGTCGCGGCGGTGACGGTCGAGCGCGTGCGCGACGCGATCTTGGAACAGAGCCCGGTTCGCGAGCCCGGTCAATTTGTCGTGGAACGCCTGATGGCGGAGCTGTTCCTCGAAACCCTTGCGCTCACTGATGTCGCGGATGTTGAGCACCACGCCGCGCACGTTGGGATCCTGCTCGAGGTTCGTGCGCACAGCCTCGACGAAGATGTACCGACCGTTCGAGGCCCGGAACCGAAATTCGAAGGGTCCGACGTTGTCGCGATTGCCGGCTCCAATGATGAACGCCGCGGCTTGGTCCTCGTCATCGGCATGGGTCAGCGAGACGAACTTGCAGCCTTCGAGTTCGGACGGCGAGTACCCGAGGACGGTCGACGACGGGCTCGCGTAGCGGATGGTGCTGTCGCGATCGACGAGCACGATCACGTCGGACGAGTTCTGCACGAGCGACGCGAATCGCGCCTCGCTCTTGCGGGTCACGAGCTCCTCGGTGAGCGCGGCACTTTCCAGGGCGAGCGCGACCTGCGTGGTCAGTGTCTCGAGGCCGATCAACGCGGTGTCGGTGAGCGTGAATTCGGTGATGACCGAGATGATGCACGTGAGCTCCTCGCCGACGACGACCGGCGCGAGGTATTCGAACTCGTCGTTCCCGCTCCGCGGTATCCCCTCGATCACGTTCACGCGGTTCGAATCGAGAGCGACTCCCCGGCCTCGATCTTGTCGCGGTCGGAAGGTGTGAGGTCGTGCAGCCGATCGACTTGGTTCAGGAGCGGTGCCGATGTCTCGAGGCTGACGAAGTTGGCCGTGCGCGCGTCGATGTAGAGGCGGACGTGCGAGCGCTCCCCGACGAGCGACTCCGCCGCGGCCGATGTCGCCTGGTAGATCCCCTCGCGGCTCGTCGCGGTTTCGAACGCTTCGCCCGCCTCGCGCAAGGTGTGGTCCCGCAGGCTCGAAAGTTGCTGGTCCCGCACGAATCCCGCCATGCGGACGATCGCCAACACGAACAACGTGATCGTGGCGGTGAGAACGACGGGAAGGTCGAGGGGCTGATGCCGCAGGGCCTGCGTCGCTTGCGCGAGCGGCGCGAGCAGCGACGCCGCGCCGAGCAACGCGAGCCGCGCCGGAGTGACCGTGCTCGTCGTCATGTCGGTTTGGGGCTGCGAGACTTCGCGCATCGACGGGTGCAGCGCGGCCGAGCCGAACAACACGTAGAAGCTGATCCATCCGATCTCGAGCCAGCCCGAGCCCGGTGTGTATCCGCCGTTGAGCAACAACCAGCCGTAGAGCGCGTCGGTCACGAGCAGCGCCGCGACCGCGACGAGCATCAGGTAGAACGCGGGTGTGCGCCGGCCTCGGCTCACCGCGAGCCGGACCGCGACCGACAACAGCATGAGGTCCATGATCGGGTAGGCCATGGACACGAACTTCTGGAGCGGTGTCAACGAGGCGTCGTGGGCGTAGGGCGAGATCAGGAGCACCCATGTCAACGTGCCGACGCCGATCGCGATGATTGCCGAGTCGAGTAGCGCGCCCATGTCGCGGCGCGGCGCGCGGAGGTGGAGCAGCGCGAGCGCGCCCGCGATAAGGCACGGATAGACGAGCAGGCTCGCGACGTCACTGATCGAAGGGAACGGGAGCGGGGTGCCGAAGATCTTCGTGTAGTTGTAGGCGAGGATGTCACCGAGAATGAAGAGGAATTGCCCGCACGCGAACAGGTACCACGCCGTTTTCGCCTTGGGCTTCTGCACGATCACGCCCGCGAGGATCAACAGCGGCGAGGAGAGTCCGATCGCGTTGAAGACGATGCTCTGGCGACCGGTTGCGTAGTAGACCGCGGTGGCGATGGCCGCGAAGCACGGGTACAGCAGCCACTTGCGCTTCGCCAAGTCCCCGTCTCCTTCGCCAATATCCCAAAGTCGTAGATCGGCTTTCGTGAGGGCGACTTGATCGGCGAAATTCCGACCCGGGCTGCTTCGGGGCCCCGGGGCGCCGGGAATCCCGAATCGCGACTCCGCTGATACCCGTAATCCGGCCGTAAGGGATAATGACGAGGTGATGTCGACCTCCGAATCGTTCCTGATCGCCGGCTCCGCGGTCGTCCTCGGCTCGGCGCAGATTGGGGACGGATCGCTGGTCGCCCAGGGCGCGGTGCTCCGTTCGAGCGGGGGCGGCGTCCGGCTCGGAACCGGCTCCGCGGTGCTCGAGAACTCGGTCGTCGTCGGCACCGAGCGGATCCCGACGACCATCGGCCGTCGGTCGGTGTTCGGGCATCGGTGCCTCGTGATCGGGGCGACGGTCGGTGATCTCTGCGAGATCGGGAACGCCTCGATGCTGATGCCGGGCGCACGCGTCGGCGATCGCGTCTTCCTGGGCGAAGGCACCGTTGTGCCCGCGGGCATGACGCTGCCCGACGACGTCGTCGCGGTCGGTCGCCCGGCGCGCGTCGTGCGGTCCGCGTCGCCCGAAGACCTGGATCGACTCCGAGGACTGCGCGGCGGCGATCTCTCGGTCCCCGCGGCAACGGCGACGCGCGTCGAACAACGACAGGAGCAACGGATGGGTCAGCTCTACGCGTACCGCGACATCGTGCCGACGGTTGCTCCGTCGGCGACGCTCTTTCCGACGGCCGAGATCACGGGCGACGTCGTGATCGGCGACCGCACGATCATCGGCGCGGGCGTGAAGATCATCGGCGATTCGCACGGACCCGTCCGGATCGGCCGCGACGTGCAGATTCTCGAGAACACGGTGCTGCACCTGCTTCCCGACAACGATCTCATCATCGACGACGGCGTCATCATCGGACCCGGCGCGATGATCCACGGCTGTCGGATCGGCGCGGGATCGGTGATCGAACCCGGTGCGATCGTGTGCGACCACAGCGTGCTCGGTGCCGGTTGCGTGGTCCGTGTGGGCGCGGTCGTCAAGCAACGTTCCACGTTCGACGCGGGCACCGAGATCGACGGCTTCCCGGCCAAAGCCGTGGGTCGCGTTTCGGAAGCGCCGGGCATCCCCGCGTGGGCGTTGCGGCGCCGACGACCTTCCGGCGCAGGTGCCGTCATCCGGGTGACAGATCGCGATGATCAGCTCGAGCTCGTATCGACCGCGATGGTGGCCGGCGGCAGCGCGCTCGCACGGGATGCCGAAGGTCAAGTGGTCTTCGTCGACGGCGCGCTCCCCGGCGAGCGCGTTCGGGTTGCTGTAGAGAGCGAACGGCGCGGCTATCGCACCGCGCGAGTCGTCGACGTCATCGAACCCTCTCCGCATCGCGTCGCCCCTCCGTGCCCCGAGCTCGCGAACGGATGCGGCGCGTGCCAATGGCAACACATCGAGCCCGGCGCGCAACGATCGTTGAAGCTCGACATCGTGCTCGACGCGCTGCGGCGGATCGGCGGTCTCGAAGCCGTCCCCCAACAGCCGACCGTCGAGCTGGTGCCGTGGAGCTTCCGGACGACGGTCCGGCTCGCGGTCGCCGACGGTCGCGCCGGCTTTCGCGCCGCGCGTTCGCACGCATCGGTGCCGATCGCCGACTGCCTCGTTGCCCACCCGCTGCTCGTGCCGCTCATCACCGACGCGCGCTATCCACGCGCCGACGAGGTGCTGTTGCGGTGCGGGAGCCGAACCGGTGAGCGACTCGCGGCACCGACGCCGAGCCGCAAGGGGATCGTGGTTCCCGGCGACGTCCGCAGCGACCACATCCACGAAGAGGCGGCGGGGCAGCGCTGGCGCATTTCGGCCGCCTCGTTCTTCCAAACCCGCGCCGACGGTGTCGACGAGCTCGCTCGCCTCGTCACCGCCGCGGCCGATGACCTGGGGACGCCGACCACTGCACTCGATCTCTACAGCGGCGTCGGGCTGTTCGCGGGTGTGCTGGCGGCGCGGGGCTGGTCGGCGACCGCGGTCGAGTCGTCGACCAGCGCGGTGGCCGACGCCCGGGTGAATCTGCGATCGCACGCCGTGAAGATCGTGGCGGCCGACGTGACGAAGTGGAAACCCACCGCGGCCGACTTCGTGGTCGCCGACCCGAGCCGCAAGGGGTTGGGGAAACGCGGCGTGACGGTGATCGACAAGAGCGGTGCCCGCCGGCTCGTGTTGGTGAGCTGCGACGCCGCGAGCCTCGGCCGCGACACTGCGTTGCTCCGAGACACGGGATTCGAGATGACGGCGCTTACGCCCGTCGACCTGTTCCCGCACACCTTCCACGTAGAGGTCGTGAGCGTCTTCGATCGCTGACGCCTCTATTCGTCGAGCACGCTGAGATCGAGCGCGGCCAGGCGTTCGGGGTCGGCGAGCGCGTCGATCGCCACCACCTTCCCGCCGCTGACGGTGAAGCCCAAGACCGAGACCGCGGTCCCTTCGGGCGCGACCACGACGCCGACCGCGCCGTTGACGAGCGCCGGTCGCAGGAACGGCGCCAGGTCGGAGAACATGAGCGCGCGGCGCGCCACCGACTCGGCACCGTGGACGACGACCGACACCTCCGGCCGCAGCCGGCCCCCGTCGGATCGCAGGACGATGTCGGGATCGAGCACCGCGACGAGCGCGTCGAAATCGCCGTCGTGGGCCGCCGCGAAGAACGCGTCGACCACACGGCGTTGACCGGCGAGGTCGGGGTCAGGAATCGCGGCGCCCTGCACCCGCCGGCGGGCACGGCTCGCGAGTTGACGCGCGGCCTCGGGGGAGCGGTCCACCATCGGCGCGATCTCCTCGAACGAGACCGCGAACATGTCGTGCAAGACGAACGCGAGCCGTTCGGCCGGTGAGAGCATCTCGAGCACGACGAGCAGCGCGAGGCCGACGGAATCGGCGAGCACAGCTTCGGCTTCGGGGCCGGTACCCGGATCGCGACTCAGGATCGGATCAGGAACGTGCGTGCTCAACGAGTCCTCGCGCCGCGTCTTGCGGGAGCGCAGCATGTCGAGACACACCCGGGCGACGACCGTCGTCAGCCAACCGCCGAGATTCTCGACCTCACTCGTGTCGGCGCGACTGCGACCGCAGCCATCCTTCTTGCACCGCGTCGTCGGCTTCGGTGGTCGAGCCGAGCATGCGGTACGCGACGGCACGCAGGTGCGGCCGGTTGGCCTCGAACTGCTGGGCCAGCACATCAGGTTGATCCATCGGTTCACATTCCCCCGGCACATTCCTCCGGTCACATTCCGGCGAGTCGTTTCGTCATGAGGGTGACGAAGCGAATCCACTCGATGTGACAAGGAGATGTCATGCAAGGAGATCTCATGCAAGCACGAATGACCCACCCCGCGATGATCGTTCCGGGCGCGATGGACGCCCTCCAGGCGGTCGGCGCGGCAGTCGGCACGGGCGGTCTGTCGCCCAGGACGATCGAGCTCGTGAACCTGCGCGTCAGCCAGATCAACGGCTGCTCGACCTGCCTCGAAGGCCACGCCCGCACTGCGAAGCAGCTCGGCGAGACCGACGAGCGGCTGTTCGTGGTGGCCGGGTGGCGCGATGCGCCGTACTTCACCGGCGCCGAGCGGGCCGCGTTCGCGCTGGCCGAGTCGATGACCCGGCTCGGTGACCAGCTCGACCCGGTGCCCGACGCGATCTGGGACGACGTGGTCGAGCACTACGACGAGAACGAGCGCGGCGGCGCTCGTGCTCGCGATCGCCAACATCAACCTGTGGAACCGGTTGAACGTCGCGACCGGCCAACTCGCCGGGGCCTGGCGGCCGTAGTCGTCAGCCCAGGGTGAGCAGCTGCTCGTAGAAGCCACCGATCTCGCGGCCGCGGTCGACCAGATGGATCTCGAGGATCCAGTGGCCGACGCGGCCCGACGGATCGGTGCGGCGCATCGGCAATGCGTTGCCCTCGGTGATGTACGAGTTGCGGCGATCGCCTGTCGAAGTTCTCGTGCGGGAACTCGCCGACGACATGACCGCAATGGAAGTTGCCGTAGCTCCAGCCCCGCTCCTCACTGAGACGCACGATCTCTGCGTAGAGCAGCTCACTCGTGATGTCGAGATGCTCGTCGAAGAACTGCTTGCCCGCGGCGAACACGGCGGCGAGATCGTCACGGAGGCGCAGCTTGTCGGGATCGGTGCCGAGCACCCACGTGCGCCCGAAGTCGGCTTCCCACTCGCCGAACAGCGGTCCGAAGTCGCCGTAGATGATGTCGTCGTCGGTCATGGCGCGGTCGGGCGGATTCTCTTGATACGGCTGGAGCGTGTTCGGACCCGAGCGGATGATGCGCTTGTGCCAATGGCGCACGACGCCGAAGCGATCGGCCGCGAGCTCCTGCACGGCATGGCTCGCTTCGCTGTCGAGCACGCCGGGCTGCAGGATCGCGCACTCCGAGATCGCGTCGAACAGCGCGGCGGCGTCGGCTTGCGCGGCGAGCAGCCGCGCCGATCGTTCGGCTTCGATCACGTGACCGTGTAGCCGCGGTCGAGGAACGCGGCGCGTAACAACGATTCGCGCCCGGGATGGAAGAGAATGCCGTCCATCAGCGGATAGCCGAGGCCGAGCTTGCCCCGCCGCGAGTCGTAGACCATCGCGCCGACAACATCGATGCGCACGGTCGCGATGTTGCGGCTGATGAACATGTGCCGGCCGAACGGGAACACGAGACGGAGGCCGTCCTCCTCGATCTCGAACCGCCACGGCAGCCACCGGCTATGGATGAAGGCGACGAGCACGAGCGTGGTCGAGAACTGGATCCAGTGGTTCAAATGGATGACGTAGAGGACGACGGCCATCGCGAGAAAGAACTTCGGGCCCCAACGCAGATAGCCACTCGTGCCCTCGTACCAGCGCCGATCATCCGTTTGGCGGTCAGGCATACCCGTGAATGCTAAGCCGCCGCCGGGTGCCGAAGAACTCGGCGGCGTGCAATCATGCGTTGTGGCGACGATCGGACCCGCGCTCGATGGTGTGCCGTCACTGTTCTCCGTGGCCTTCGATCTCGCCTCGGTCGGGTACTCCACGCACGAGCATTTCGTCACCGGCACCGCGTCGGCCTACGCCGACGTCGGCCCGCGCGAACCCGACGGCCGTTGGGATGTGACGCCGACGAGCACCGCCGACTTCACGACGCGCATCGTCGTCTACCGACCGACGGATGCCGCCCGTTCGAACGGCACCCTGATCGTCGAGTGGCTGAACGTGACCGGTGGGCTCGACGTACCCGCGGTCTGGATGCCGACCCAACGCCAACTCGTACGCGAGGGATACACCTGGATCGGTGTGAGCACGCAGCGCGTCGGTATCGAAGGCGGCGGCGTGTTGCCCGGGCTCGGGCTGCGCGCCACCGCGCCTGAGCGTTACGAGCCGCTACATCATCCGGGCGACGCGTACGCGTACGACATGTTCACGCAGATCGGGCGGGCCGTGCGGGCGGAGCTCGCGACCACCTACGGACTACCGGTCGAGCGCATGATCGCGGTCGGTGCATCGCAGTCGGCGTTCCACCTCACGACGTACGTGAACGCGATCGACCCGCGCGACGCGGTGTTCGACGGCTTCTTGTTGCAAGGGCGCGGGCGCGGCCGCCGCGATCGAAGGCTGGGAATTGGGTGATGAGTCGGAACGGCGCGCCCGGCTGGTCGGAAGCGACCAGATCCGGGCCGATGCGCGCGTTCCGGTGCTCGTCGTGCAGAGCGAAACCGACGTGTTGGGCCGCCTCGCGTACCTCACCGCGCGTCAGCCCGATAGTGAGCGGTTCCGGCTCTGGGAGGTCGCGGGCGCGGCTCACTGCGACACGTACTTCTTGTGCGCGGCGCCGCAAGACTCCGGATCGCTCCCGGTGGAAGAGCTCGAGGATCTCATCGCGCGTTCGGATCGATCGGGCATTCCCACCGCGGTGCCGATCAACTCCGGACCGCAGATGCACTACGTGTTGCAGCGCGCGATCGACGGGCTCGACCGTTGGGTGCGCGACGGCACCGCCCCGGCTGCCGCGCCCCGGCTCGATGTCGACGGAAGCGCGCTGCGCGTCGACGACGCCGGCATCGCGCAGGGCGGAGTTCGTACGCCGTGGGTCGACGCGCCGGTCGCGATTCTTTCCGGCCTCGGCCAGCCCGGCGCGATGACCGAACTGTTCGGCACGACGCGGCCGCTCGACGCGTCCGTATTCGAGCGGCGCTATCCCCGCGGTCGCGCCGACTACAGCGATCGCTTCGCCGAGTCGACGCGCCGGGCGGTCGACAATGGCTTCCTGCTCGCGAGCCGACGCGGCCGAGGTCGAAGCGCTCGGCCGCCTCTCCTGGCCCGATCCCTAGCCGAGACCCAATTCGTCAGGCCGAGAGACGGACGCGCGCCTCGTAGTCACCACCGGCGAACCGAACGTCGGCGTCGGGCGCGAGGTCACGCACCAAGCGAAGCGCGGCTCGGTTGTCGGGCAGGATCGTCGCGACGAACGCGTCGTAGCCCCGTTTCCGGGCCAGGCGGGCCAGGCGGCGCGTCAGCTCGCGTCCGACGCCCCGCCGTTGCCAGGCATCCTCGACCACGACGGCGAGCTCCGCCTCGCGAATATTCGGTTCCGGTTCGGCCTGCGCGCTGTACCTCGCGACCGCGACGATCTCGTCACCGTCGAGCGCGATGAGCGCGTCGCGCCGGCAGTGGTCGACGTCGGCCATGTGCAGCAACGCCGGCCACGACAGTCGAGGTATCGGGGAGAAGAACCGGAAGCGCACGCTCTCGGGGGAGAGCCGCTCGAACATCCGCGCCAAGCGGTCGACATCGGTCACTGCGATCGGCCTCACCGCGAGGACGTGGCCTTTGACTCGTATTCTCTCGTTCATGTTCCGAGCGTGAGCTCGGCCGGTTGCGAAGCTCATGCGGACGACTGGTGCAGCGCCTTGCAGCCGGATCGGATCCTGGTCGTACCGAGCCGCGTCGTACAGTTGACGCCGTGGCGCTTCCCGAAGTCATCACCCGGTATCAAGCCGCGCACGACCGGCACGACACCGCGGTCGCCTTGTCGGCGTTCGCACCCGACGCCCGGGTCGCCGACGACGGCAAGGAGTACAACGGTGCCGACGAGATCGGCCACTGGCTCGCCACCGCGGCGAGTGAATACACGTTCACGCGCACGCTCGTGAGTGCCGAGCCGGTCGGGACCGACGGATGGCTCGTCGTGAACCATCTCGAGGGCAACTTTCCCGGCGGCGTCGTCGACCTGCGCTACCAGTTCGTGGTCACCGGCGATCAGATTTCCGAGCTCGTCATCGCGCCCTGAGTCAGTCCTTATACGACGCGGCTCACGGGCGAGAGCGGATCTCCACGGTTCCGGCGCGCACCCGGGTCTCGTACGCGTCGACTCCGGTCGGCGAGGGACCGCCGAGCAGCGATCCGTCGCGCAGGCAGAACCGGCTGCCGTGCCACGGGCAGATCACGACATCGCCCTCGACCTTGCCCTCCTCGAGCGGCGCCCCCCGATGCGGGCATGTCGCCGCGATCGCCCACACGTCGTCCCCGTCTTGATACACGAGCACTGGAGTTCCGTTCGCGTCGACCCGCGTCGGTGCGTCAGTGAGCGCAGCCAGCTCGGCGACGGGCGTCCAGTCGGCGATGGATTCCTCGAAGGCGGTGTGGTCGACGCCCACGCCCAACGCGGCGATGAGATGGCCGCCCAGAAATCCGCCCACCGTTGCGAACGTTGCGCCCGCCCACGAGAGCGCGACGCCCGAGCCGTGGTGACCGCGGCGGCGGGCGATCCACGAACCCGCGTAGAGCGCGAGCGCGGACGAGTTCACGACCGCGTGCACGACTCCGACCCGGCGCGACGCGCCTTCGGTGTCGGACCAGTCCGCGGCCCCGCTGAGCGCGGCCGGGACCGCGCACAGCACACCCGCGCCGATCAGCATGCGCGCCGCATCGCGGTCACGCTCGCGGCCGAGGATGTCGACGACCCACGCCGACGTCCAGAACCCGATGGGAAGGTCGGTCAGCATCGGGTGCAACGGATGATCCAACCACGTGCCGCTCAACGCATCTTTGATCGGGACCTTGACTCGGAATCGCGCCCGTCACGCGTTCGAGTGACCGCGCCGCGTCGTCGAGCTTGGGTTCGTCGCCGAGGCGGTCCATCAGCGCGCGCAGACGATTGCCGGCATAAAGAACGGGCCGAATGGTTTGCATGTTCATGGCGCGGATCTACCCCGAATGCCGGTGGCGCACACGGCCGACCCGTGTGACCTGCGAGCCGTTTGTGCAGTTGCTGCCTCGGGTATCCACCTAAGCACAATGGATGCTTCGCAGCGAGTCTTCGGGTCTGGTCGTTATCTCGAATCGATTGCCGTTGCGCTTCGAACCCGGCGGACCCGAGGTCAGTGAAGCCGGATGGCACCCGAGTCCGGGCGGATTGGTGTCGGCGCTCACGCCGGTGTTGCGCCGGCGCGGGGGAGTGTGGATCGGTTGGGCCGGTCACTTCGGTGAGGAAGCCGTACCCGAGTCCTATGAGGGCATCGCGTTACGCGCGGTGCCGATCACCGAAGCGGAGTACGACGACTTCTACGTCGGCTTCGCGAACCGCACGCTCTGGCCGCTGTACCACGACACGGTGCGCGCGCCGAGTTTCGAACGGAGTTGGTGGCAGGCGTACGTCCAGGTGAACCATCGTTACGCCGCAGCTGCGGCGGAGGCGGCGCGGCCGGGTGCGACGGTGTGGGTGCACGACTATCACCTGCAACTCGTACCGATGATGTTGCGCGCGTTGCGTCCCGACGTGCGCATCGGTTTCTTCTTGCACACGCCGTTCCCGCCGCAAGAGTTGTACATGCAGATTCCCTGGCGCCGCGAGCTGATCGAAGGGCTCCTCGGCGCGGACCTCGTCGGGTTCCAAGTGCCCGGCGCGGCGACGAACTTCGCTCGGCTCGCGCGCCGGCTCACCGCCGCGGTGGGGAACAACGAGCTCCTGCAGTACGACGGCCGCACGGTGCGCGTCGGCGCGTTCCCGATCTCGATCGACACCGCCGAGATCGTGCGGCGCGCCGCGCAGCCGAGCGTGATCGAACGCGCGCAGCAGATCCGAGCCGATCTCGGTTACCCCGAGTTCGTCCTACTCGGTGTCGATCGCCTCGACTACACGAAGGGTTTGCAACAACGGGTGCGGGCGGTCGCCGAGCTGTTCGCGGAGGGCACGCTTTCTACGCCGCGTCACGTGATGGTCCAGGTCGCGGTGCCCAGCCGCGGTGAAGACACGCACTACCAACAAGAACGGGAAGACCTCGAGCGTCTGATCGGAGAGGTGAACGGCACCTACTCCGATGTGGGCCACGCCGCGATTCACTACCTGCATCAGAGCGTCGATCTCGACGAGCTCATCGCGTTGTACCTCGCGGCCGACGTGATGCTCGTGACACCGTTGCGAGACGGTATGAATCTCGTCGCCAAGGAGTACGTCGCGGCCAGAGCCGACGAGACCGGTGCGTTGATCCTCAGTGAGTTCGCGGGCGCGGCGCTCGAGCTCGACGAGGCGATTCTCGTCAATCCGCACGACCTCGACGGCATCAAGGGCGCGATCCGCGGGGTGCTCGATACGGATCCGATCGAAGCGCGCGTGCGTATGCGCTATCTCCGCACGGTCGTGAACCGCCGCGACGTGCACGCGTGGGCCCGCGACTTCCTCGCGACGCTCGCGCACACCGATGCCGTGCCCGACGGGGTCGCGACCCGGGGGTTCGAGAGCGTCGCGTAGCGCGCCATTTTTGTCTCGGCAGCTGATATTCAACTTGACTCTTTATCAACTGTCTGATTGAATACGGTCATGGCGACCGCAACCCTGCCCGAGCCCGACCTCGATGCCATGTTCGCGGCCTTGGCCGACCCCACCCGGCGGTCGATCGTCAGCCATCTCACCCACGGCGAAGCGACCGTCAACGAGCTCGCCGAGCCCTTCGCGATGAGTGTGCAGGCCGTGTCCCGGCACATTCAGGTGCTCGAGCGCGCCGGACTCGTCTCGCGGGGCCGCCACCGCCAGACCCGGCCCTGCCGGCTCGAGGTCGACGCGCTGCGCACCGCAACCGACTGGATCGAAGACCAACGCAAGGTCTGGTCCGACCGCTTCGACCAACTCGAACAACACCTCACCGATCTCAAACTCAATCCGCCCCGCCCAGACAGGAAGCAACCATGACCACAACCACAGAGCTCGTCATCACCCGCGTCTTCAACGCGCCGCGGGAGCTCATGTTCGAGTGCATGACCACGCCCGAGCACCTCACCCATTTCTGGGGCCCGGTGGGCATGCATACGCCGCTCGAGAGCATCAAGATCGATCTCCGCGTCGGCGGCGTCTTCGAGACCGTCATGGTCAACGACGCGACCGGCGAGCAGTACCCGACGCACGGGGTCTACACCGAGATCGACCCGCCCGAGACGCTCTCGTTCACCGAACCTGATTCCGGCATGACGACCACGAGCACCTTCACCGATCTCGGCGACGGTCGCACCGAGGTGCGGATTCACCAGACCAACGTGCCCGCGATGTTCGCGACCGAAGAGGCGCAGGCCGGCTTCAACAGCAGCCTCGACCGCTACGCGGCGTACCTCGCCCGCATCATCTGAGAAATCGCGGCACACTGGTGGCTCGAACAGGGTTTCGAGCCACCGGGGGGTCGAGTGGTTTCGCTGGACTATCGCACGCGCACCGAAGGCGACATCCGAGACGTTGACGTTCGGGCGTTCTTCGATCAGGAGTTGCCGGCGCTGATCGCCGAACGTTCGGAGCTCGCGCTCGAAGGTGCGCGCGAGCTGCGGGTCGAGCCGTTCACGATCGCGACCCCGTCGGGAACGTGGACGCTCGCGCTCGAAGATTCCGCGTTCACGTTGCGCGAGAACGCCGACGGTGCCGCGCTGGTCGAGCTATCCGACGCCGACTTCGTCGACGTGATCAACGACCTCAAGACGCCGATGACCTTCCTGACCGCGGGCACGTTGCGAATGGTGCGCGGCAACCTCGGCGACTTCCTCGACTGGTGGGTCGTGCTGCGCTCGCTGATCGACATGCGGCCCGCGCACACGCGTGGCGCAGTCGAGTTCGAGAACCGCGACGGATCCCCACTCGATCTGCACCGCGCGTTCACCCCGAGCGACGATGACGAGGAGATCGCCGCGTTCCTCGAAATGGCCGGGTTCCTGCACCTCCGCGGCTGGTTCGATCCCCAGATCATGAGCGAGATCTCCGCCGACATGGACCGCGCGCTGCCGACCTACGTGCGTGACGACGGTCGTTCGTGGTGGGCGAAGACTGCGAACGGTGATGACCGCTGCGTGCGGATGGAGTACTTCCACGAGCACTCCGAGCGCGTGCGGGAGCTGCTCGCGAGCGAACGGTTCCTGCGCATCGGTCGCCTGCTGGAAGGCGACTACCTGCCTCGCGTCACGGGGAACTGCATCGAAGCGCTGATCAAGCCGATCGGCGTCGTCGAGGGAATCTCCGACGTGCCGTGGCACAAGGACTGCTCGCTCGGCATGCACTCCTACCGGTGTTGCGGCCTGACGAGTGGCATCTCGGTGACCGGCGCCGACGCGCGGTCGGGCCAGTTGCGCGTGGTCGCGGGTTCGCACCGCGCGCTCGTGCAGCCCGCGTTCGTGCGGAGTAGCTCCGACCTCCCGATCATCGACCTCCCGACCGAGACCGGCGACGTGACCGTGCACTGCAGTTGCACGCTCCACATGTCGCAGCCGCCGGTCGAGCGCGAGCGGCGCGTGATGTACACCGGCTTCGGTCTCCCGCCCAAGGAGCAGATGGGCGCGGGTCAGCAGCGGGCGATGGCCGCGATCGGCGCGGTGCGCGAAGGCGCGTACAAGACGGTCTCGCAGGCGCCGGGTCATACCGGCTGAGCGCCGATGCCCACATCGGTGACCGATCGGTTCCACATCGCGGGATCGAAGCGCGCTCGACCCGATGCCGCGCGCGTGATCTACGCCGACGGCACGGGCGCGGGCACGTTGGCTCCGGGTGACGTCGAGCTGAGTCATTGGGTGCCGAACCAGACCGCGGCCGAGTTCAAGGCCGACACGTCGACGGAGATCTGCCTGCGGTATGCGTCGAGTCCCACGCGACGTGATGCCGACCTCGTCGTGAACGATCACGCCGATGTCGACGGGATTCTCGCGTTGTACGCGCTGCTCGAAAGCGAGATCGCGCTCGCGAACTCCGACACGCTCGTTGCCGCGGCGGGCATGGGTGACTTCCTGGCGTGGGCCGACCGCGACGGGTTCCGGCTCGCGCAGGAGCTGTCGTTGCTGTTGTCGGGTCCGGCGCGCCCGGCCGATGTGGGCGACGTGTACGCCGAGGCCATGAAGATCGTGAGCGCCGTACTCGACGGTTCTCTCGCCGAATCGCCCGCGGTCACGGCCGGCTGGGAGATCATCGAGCGCGGCGGCGACCGCATGGCACGGGGAGCCGTGATCGTCGAGTCGGTCGCGGATCGTCTCGTCTCGTTCGTGTACCCGCAGTCGGAACCGGATCTCGCGGCGATGCTGAAGATTCCCGTGTTGAACGAGGTTGTAACCGACTCCGTTTGGCTGTGGCCGCAGGTCCGCAACCGCGAGCACGGTCAGCGCGCGCAGATCGTTTCCGTGCCCGCACCCGATCGGCCCAACGGAAACGGGTGGTTCCACGACGTGTGGATGCCGTCGTATTCGTGGGCCGACACCCCCGACCGGTGGAGCCCGGCCGGCCTCGTGTCGACCGGCGATTCGAATACGTGGGTCGTCGATCACGAACCGCTGCGCCGCGCGACGGCGGAGCTGGCCCGCATCGAAACCGCGCCCGGGCGCTGGATCGCAGCCGACTCCCTCACGCCGTGGACGACCTTGAGCGGGCGGGCGTTCCCGGTCGTGCTCAGCTTCCTCGCCCCCGACGCCGACCGCCCCGCACCGAGCGCGCTCGCACCCGATCGCATCGCCGAGGTCCTCGCTCCGGTCTGGTGAATAGGTGCGCGGCGTCAACTGCCTGCAGGAAATTGGATTGACCGGCGCGCGCGAAGCGGCGACACTTGACCGGTCACCGACGAAGAAGGAGGACGCACTCATGACTGCCTTTGCCGCCACCGTCCTCCGTCGCGTCGCGACTGCCTTCTAGTCCGGGTCGAGGGAGGACGCCATCCGCGTCGCATCTCCCAACGCTCGAAAGGAAGGCGCTCGTGCGCCCAACGCCGTCATGGCTCATCACTGACGAGTTCGACTACGTCGAGCTCGAGCTCGGCAATCTGAAATCAGGCAAGGAAGCCGAGGTCTTCGTCGTCGAGCGGTCGTATCTCGATCGTTCGTGTCTCCTGGCCCACAAGCGCTATCGCCCGCGCACCGTTACCCAGAAGGGCGAGCTCGAAGCGCTCGGCTTTCAACGCGGGAACAGCTTCATGAACGACCTCGCGTACCGCGACGGCCGCAAGTTCGCGAAGTCGCGTGACCAACGCGCGGCCGAGCGGATGACGAACTACGGCAAGAAGCTGCTCACCGGTCGGTGGACCGGGCACGAGCTCGACATGATGCAACACGCGTGGCAGGCCGGGGTGAACGTGCCGTACCCGGTGGGACCGCGCGGCGACGGTCTGCTCATGCAGTTCGTCGGCGACGCGGAGCGCGCGGCGCCGCGGTTGAGTGAGGCGAGATTGGCGCGCGGCGAGATTCGCTCGGCGTTCACGCAGCTGATCGACAACTTGCGACTGCTGGTAGAGGCGGGCTTCGTGCATGCCGACCTGTCGGCGTACAACTTGTTGTGGTGGCAGGGCGAGCTGTGGTTCATCGATTTTCCGCAGACGGTCGACGTCACGACCAACCCGCACACGTTCGAGTATCTCCACCGGGATCTGACGAATGTGTGCGGTTGGTTCGCGCGCCAGGGCGAGACGATCGACGTCGACGAGCTGTACGCGGAGCTCATCGCAATATCCATGGGCCATGCGTGACGCGTCGCGACCACTCCGTGAACGGCGGCCGGTACATTGCGCAGGCGCATGAGCGACGACAACCAGTGGTATTGGTGCCTCGACCACAAGGCGGCCGAGCGCGCCGACGGTTGTCCGCCCGACCGTCGCCTCGGCCCTTACCCGTCGAAGGAAGCGGCCGAGCACTGGAAAGAACAGGTCGAAGCGCGCAACCAGGCCTGGGACGACGAAGACGAGGCGTGGAGCGGTGAGCGCCCGTAGCCCGGTCACCCCGGAAGCCGTTTTGTCTTACCCGTCGCGGGGCAAGAGTCAGGCATGAACTCTCCGCGTTGTCGCGCCCTCGCAGTTGCCCTGCTCGCGGTCGTGCTCACGTTGGCCACGACCGCGGCCTACGCGGGTTCGACGTGGCCGACGGTCACGGGTAACTCCCAACGCACCGGGAACGCCTCGGCGCGAGCCCAATCTCCGACCGTTGCACAACGCGTGGAACGCGGCGCTCGACGCGTCGGTCTATGCGCAACCGCTCGTGTTCAACGGGCGTGTGTACACCGCGACCGAGAACAACACCGTGTACGCGCTCGACGCGCACGACGGGAAGGTGCTCTGGAAGCGTCATCTCGGACCTCCGGTCACCAACGTGCCGGCCCAGGTCGGCTGCGGCAACGTTGATCCGCTGGGCATTCTCTCCACGCCCGTGATCGATACCGGTGGCCGAGTGATCTACGTCGTCGCGACGCTGCAAGATTCGTTCAAGCACATTCATCATCAGCTCATCGGACTCGACACGCTCACCGGAGCTCCGCGTGTCTCCGCGAATGCCGATCCGGGCGGATCGCAGGACCCGCTCTACATCCAACAGCGCACGGGTCTCGCGTTCGCGAACGGGCGCGTCTACATCGGCTTCGGCGGCTACGCCGGCGACTGCGGGCCGTACCACGGTTGGCTCGTTTCGCTCTCCGGCGCCGGCACTCGGAAGGTCGCATTCAACGTCACACCCAATGGCGGTTCCGCGGGTGAAGGCGCGATCTGGGCGCCGGGCGGTGTCTCGGTCGACACCGCCGGAAACGTCTACGCCGCGACCGGCAACCCCGACCCCACGATCGCCGGCGACTTCGGCGAGAGCGTGCTGAAGTTCGATCGCACCGCCGCGATGCACCGGATTGGCGCGGTCAAGACCTTCCCCGGCGGTGACAATGATCTCTCGTCGGTCGCGCCCGTGCTGCTCCCCAACCATCTGCTGTTCCAGGTCGGCAAGCAGCATTTGGGGCTGCTCATCGATACGAACACGATGACGATCGTGCGATCGCTGGCGATGTGCGCCGGTGTTGATGCCGACGGCGCAACCGCGTGGGATGGCTCGCATCTCTACGTGCCCTGCAACAACGGGATCCAGCAGGTGAATGTCAACATCGCGCAGCGCACGATGTCACTCGGCTGGAAAGGCCCGGGCAAGGGCGCGCCGACCTGGCGGGTGGCGTGGTCTGGACCGTCAACTGGGATACCGCGCAGCTCTTCGCGCTCAATCGCGCAACCGGCGCGGTCTTCGAGCGGCTTCCCCATCACGATCAACGCGGTGCCGCACTTCGCGTCGCCGTCGGCGGCGCTCGGTCTGCTGCTGATCGGAACCCGCAGCGGCGTGAGCGCGTTCGCCGGGCCCGCGGGCGTGCCGCCGCCGCACCGACGGCATGCATCGCCCAGAAGAACCACTCCGGGTACTGGGTCGCGGCGAGCGACGGCAACGTGTTTCCCTTTGGTGGTGCGCCGAGTTGCGGGACCCTCGTAGAGACCCAACTCTCACAGCCGATTGTCGGCATGGCCGGACTCCCGTCACCCGGGTACTGGTTGGTGGCGCGCGACGGTGGCATCTTCTCGTTCGGAACCGCGCGCTTCCACGGTTCAACCGGGGCGATGCATCTCAACCAACCGATCGTCGGGATGGCGGCGACGCCAACGGGTAAGGGCTATTGGCTGGTGGCATCGGACGGTGGGATCTTCTCGTTCGGTGACGCGAAGTTCCACGGGTCGACCGGCGCGATGCATCTCAACCGACCGATTGTGGGAATGGCCGCGACTCGCACCGGCAAGGGCTATTGGCTGGTCGCGTCGGATGGTGGGATCTTCTCGTTCGGTGACGCGAAGTTCCACGGGTCGACCGGCGCGATGCATCTCAACCAACCGGTGGTCGGGATGGCGGCCACGCCGTCACGGAACGGGTATTGGCTCGTGGCGTCCGACGGTGGGATCTTCACCTTCGGCGATGCACCCTTCCGCGGCTCAACCGGGGCGATGCACCTCAACCAGCCGATCGTCGGGATGACGAATCAGGGCATCAAGGGCTACTGGTTCGTGGCGTCCGACGGAGGTGTATTCACGTTCGGCGTGCCCTTCCATGGATCGGCAGCCGGTCTCGCGTCGGCGGCGTTGGTAGTCGGAATGGCTCACGATTGATCGTCGCGATCACCGAACCCGAGTAGCGTCCGCGGCACGCAAACCCGGGGGTAGCGATGCAGCAAATGGGAGCCGAATATCCGGCGACATTCACCTTTGATCCGCCCGAGAAGATCGCGAATTGGCGTCCGCTCCTCAACGCGTTGATGGCGATCCCGCACTTCTTCGTGCTCTGGATCCTCGGTTTGATCTCCGAAGTCATCGGTCTCGTCTCCTGGATCGTGATCCTCTTCACCGGCGAACTGCCGGAGGGGCTCGCGACCGTGCAGACGATGTACATCCGGTATTCGCTGCGCACTGTGACCTTCGCGGCGTTCCTGCGCGAGGAGTACCCGCCGTTCACATTCGGGCTCACCGCGGCCGACCCGGGCGACGATCCGCGGGTTCGGGTCGACTTCGCACCACAACTCGAGAACCGGAACCGGATCACGTGTGCGTTCCGGATCATTCTCGTCATCCCGCAGGTCATCGTGTTTGCCGTGATCTTGTTCGTCGCGTACGTCGGCCTGATAGTCGCGTTTTTCGTTGTGCTCTTCACGGGCAAATGGCCGGAAGGACTCCGGGACTTCGTGATCAAGGCGTTTCGCTGGGGCCTGCGCGTACAGGCGTATTTCCTGTTGCTCACCGACGAATATCCGCCCTTCGCGTTCAGCTGAGGAGTTCCGTGTCCGACGTCGGCGCGCTCCTCGCGCACATCGGTAGTGGGCTGTTCCAGCAGGCGTACGTCGTGGCCGACCTCGCCGGCGCGCAGGATGCGATGCGCGCGTCGCTCGGCTGTGGCGACTTCGTCAATCTGCCGGCCGACGATCTCGACTACGACCTCCGCGGCGATCAGGTGTCGTGCGCGCTCGAGCTCGGCTTCGCGCGCAGCGGCAACATGCAGATCGAGCTGTTGCGGCCGGTGCGCGGTCAAGGTCTGCACGTCGAGTTCCTCGCGTCGAACGGACCGGGACTGCATCATCTCGGGTTCCTGGTCGACGACATCGACGCGGTCATCGCACTCGGTACCGCAATCCGGATTCCCGAAGCTGATGGGCGCCAAGTTCGGGAGCCTGACGTTCTGCTACCTCGACACGTGGGACGCGCTCGGTCTCTACGTCGAGCTGGTGCAGGACCCCGACGCCATGATGATGGCGATCATGCCCTGGCGCTGACCTTCAGCCCGCGACCGAGAAGCCACCGTCGACCGCGAACGTCTGACCGGTGACGTAGGCCGCGGCCGAGCTCGCGAGGAACAGCACGGTGGGCGCGATCTCGCCGGACTCGGCGAATCGGCCCAATGGCGTGCGTGCGAGCAGGGGCGCGGTGAGTGACTCGAACGGCATCATCGGCTTCGTCATGTTCGTCTCGACGACGCCCGGCGCCACCGCGTTGACGCGGATCCCGTGCTTGGCCCACGCGACCGCGAGCGTCTTCGTGAGTTGCACGACGCCGGCTTTGGCCGCGCCGTAGGCCGGAACCATCTCGATGCCGAAGAACGACGACATCGATCCGAGATTGACGACGCTCGCGCCGCCTTCGAGCTCGCTCGCGGCCAGGAGCGCACGAGTCGCGCTCGCCATGCGGAACGCGCCGAAGAGATTGACCGCGACCGTTTCCTCGAACACTTCCGGCTCGTACTCGCTGCGGCCGCCGGGCAGGTTCTGGCCCGCGTTGTTCACCAGCACGTCGAGGCGTTCGCAACTCGCGGCAACGGCTGCGATGTCGTCGTGATCCGTCATGCGGCACTGGTGATACGTGAACCGCGCGAGGTCGGTGTCGTAGTCGGCGGCGGTGGGCTGCGTGCCGGTGATGGTCACTGCCGCGCCGGCATTGGCGAACGCGTGGGCGATCGCATGGCCGATGCCGGAGGTTCCGCCCGGTCACGAGCACGTGGGTGCCCGCAAAGTCGAAGGTCGTCGCGTTGGTCACGACCACACCTGCTCCCACTGCTTGGTCTCGGCCGAGCGATACATCGCGAGTGCAAGCCGGAGCTCGCCGAGCGCGTACTCGGCGGTCGCGGCGGGCGGCGATCCGGTTTGAACGGCCCGGGCGAAGTCGAGCCACTCACCCTCGTACGACTGGAGGTAGCTGCCGCGCTCGCCGACCTTCGTGCCCTTCCAGTCGGAGCCGTCGTGGAGCTTCACCCAGCCCGAACCCTCGATGGTGCACTCACCAGTCGTGCCGGTCACCGTGAACAGCGGCTGGTTCGCGATGGCGCCGGTCGTCAGCATCGCGTCGAACGCGGCGACGACTCCCGACTCGAACCGGATCAGCGCGCGGCAGAGCGACTCGCCCTCCATGGCGGGATGCGGACGTCCGAGCGCGGCGACGGTCTCGACCGCCTCGCCCAACCAGACCCGCAGCGGCCGGAGCCAGTGCGAGCCGGTGTCGATCACCACGCCGCCGCCCGCGGCCGCGACGGTGTTCCGCCAGGGTTGGTCGCCGCCGTAGAAGTCGTCGAGCGCGGGAAAGAACGTGGCCGCCCGGGCGGTGATGACGGTGCCGATCGCGCCGTCGTGGATGAGGTCGCGAACGGTCAGCACCTCGGGCCAGTACTGCGCGTTCTCGGCCACCATGAACACGGTGCCCGCGGCGCGGGCGGCGGCGAGGATGCGGTCACAGGCGTCGAGCGTCGGTGCGAGCGGCTTCTCGAGCAGCACGTGCAGCCCCGCGTCCAACGCTTCGATCGCGATCGACTCGTGCAGGTGGTGGGGAACCGCAATGAGCACCGCATCGAAGTTGCGGTTGGCGATGGCCGCGCCGAGCGACGAGAACGGCGCCGCGCTGGTTCGGTCGGCAATGCGTTGCGCGTTCGTGGCGTCGGGGTCGATCGCGGCGGTCACGACGATCGGCACGTGGGCGCGGTCGATCGCGTCGAGGTGCCAGTGCGCGATCGCGCCACAGCCGACGATCGCGGTGCGGACGGGTTCGCTCATCCGCGCTCCGCGACAACGGGGAACCGGTCGAAGTAGTAACCGAACCGGGCGCGTACTGCGTCGGGCTCGAGCCCGAAGTCGCCGCGCAGGTCGTACGCGATCTGGCCGTGCTTGCCGCGGGGGTTGTCGGCCATGAACGCCTCGAGGTCGGCTCGAGCCTGCGGGGTCAGCGGACGGTCGTTGCGCTCGTAGATCCGTTCGACCATGCCCACGTCGTCGGCCATGAACTCGTGGAACAGCACGTCGACAGTGCGGTCCGCCGGCAAGAGATCACGGTCGCGCACACACGCGCGCAACAAGTGGTCGATGCGATCGACCCAGTAATCCGCGAGCGCCTCCGGTTCGATCGCGGGTCGGCGCACGCGATCACCGTAGGCGAGCATCGTGATCGCCGACTGGATCACCGATACCGGATCGCGATGCGTGATCGCGAACGTCGCGTCGGGGAAGGTCGCGAGCAGCGCCGGGATCTGTTCGAGGTGCTGGGGCGACTTCAATACCCATTGGTTCGGACCGCGCAGATACGTGAGTACCTGGAGCACCTTCTTCATGTACGCGTAGTGCGCGTGCTGGTCGAGCGTGAAGTAGAAGTCGCGCCACTCGGGAACGCGCGCGTAGAACTCGAGCGTGTACGACGAGAAGTCGATGTCGAGGAGCTCGATCTCCTCCTCGATCGCGGCCGGGTACTGGTGATGCATCGCGGGGAGCAGCGGCACCATCTGCAACTGCATCTCGTAGTCGGCCTGACAACGCGTGAAGCGCGGATCCACTCCGTTGCGAGCGGTCCCGTCGCCGGGCATCGGGAGCGGTTCGAGGCTCTCCCAGAACGGGAGCGAACGCAGTCGCCGGTCGGCCGCGATGAGGTTGACGAGATGGGTGGTGCCCGATCGGGGCAGGCCGATGACGATGATGGGCGCGGGGAGCTCGATGTCGAGAACTTCCGGCCGACGCCGGATGAAGTCCTCCACCAGGAGGCGCGCGGTCAGCAGCCGAACCGTGCGGCCCTGGATGACCATGCGTCCGAGCGGGCCGAGCCCGGTGTCGGCCTCGACCGCGGCGATCATCGCGTCGAGCCGCGTGCGAAAGTCGGGCGGCCCGAAGTCGTCGCGGCCGGCCCGGCGTTGCGCCTCGGCGAGCATCAGCTCGGGGTCGAGATGAAGGTCGAGCGTGGCGACGTAGTCGAGGGCGGCGCGCTGGTCCGCGTTCAACTGCGGTTCGCGCAGATCGTCGATGGAGATCGGCTCACTCACGGTTGGGTTTTCATTGGGGGTCGAGTCGGTCGAGACGATTCGTGGCGCTGCGGACTTCGCCTTCGAGCCACTTCGTGAGCCAGAAGTTGGCGCGCCCGTGCTCGACCAGCAGTAGTTCGTGGGCGCGGCGATAGGTGTCGAGTGCGGCGCGGTGATCGCGGTCGACCGCGAGCGCGAGCTCGCACAGGCGCACGGCCGTCAGCGGATCGGTCGCCACGAGATCCGACGCGCGCCGTGCGACGGCATCGGCGCCCCCCGCGAGCGCCACGATCTCGTTCGCGCCTTGCTCGGGCGCCGCGCCGTAGAGCTCGAGCGTGGAGTGTTGCTGGATCCACCCGGCGTAGGTCTCCCAGATCGCGCGCACGCTCCAGTCGACCCGGCCGTACGCCTCGCCGAGATCGAGCGATTCGGGCAGGCGAATCTCGCGCATCGCGGTCCACACGTCTTGGCCGCTGTTCATCGCCGCGGTCGTCGCGTCGTGCACGTATTGCACCGCGTCGCGAATGCGCTCGCACTCCGAACGGATCGTCGACGCGCCGCGGACCGGACCGTGATGGCCGAGGAGCAGCAACTCCGGTTCCAGGTCGATCACGCGTTGCACGGAGTCGACGAAGGCGAGGGCGTTACGGAGCCGGTCGCCCCGCACGGTCACCAGGTTCGGGAAGTGACCGAACAGCGCCGAGAACATGTTGCCGACCAGCGCGATCCCGTCGTCGGGCAGCCACACCACGAGCGAGTCGATGGTCTCGCCGCCGGGAACGCTGATGAGCTCGATCCGGCGGTCGCCGCAGTTGAGCTCGTAGGTGGACTCGAAGGTGATGTCGGCGTGCGCCGGTTTCGCCAACGGCGGGATGGTCGCGTCGTCGCCGCGGGCGTAACCCGTCTGGCCCATCACGTCGGCAAAGAACGGCAGCGAACGTCGGATGCGCAAGCCGTGGATGCGCTCGTCGTCGGCCTGGCACACCGCGATGTTCGCCTGCGCGATCAGCTGCGTGCCGTCCTCGCGGAAGGTGTCGACACCACCGATGTGATCGGTGTGGCTCTGGGTCAAGAAGATGTAGCGCGTCGGCGCAGTGGTGACAGCGTCGTAGTTGCGCTTGTGGGTGCGGGCCTCGAACCACATCCCGGTGTTGACGACGATGCGGCCGTCGGCGGTGGTGATCAGGTAGCTCGACGACATCCCGGGCGAGCACCAGATCCCGGCGCCCATGTCGATCGCGGCCGGTGCGCTCGCAGGCCCGACCGCGAAGAAGTCGGGTTGATTGCGGACGTATTCGCTCGGCACGCCGAGATGCTGCACGCCCGGCCCGCCGAAGCGCCACTCCATCCGTAAGAATCGTCGGAATGACAGACATCGTGGTCGGTATCGCCGGCGCCGGCTTCGTCGCGCGGCTCCACATTGCGGGTTGGCGCCAGGTCTTCGGGGTCTCGGTGGAAGTACGTGGCGTCGCCGCCGCGCACCCCGAACGTGCGCGGGCCTTCGCGACCGAGTTCGGCCTGCCGACCGCCTACCGGGATTTCGACGGCGCTGCTCGCCGATCCGGCGGTCACCGTCGTCGATCTCGGGGTGCCGAACAATCTGCACGAGCGGTTCGCGGTCGCGGCCCTGAACGCGGGTAAGCACGTGATCGTCGAGAAGCCGCTCACCGGCTGCTTCGCGCCAGCGCGGAGATGACGGCGGCGGCGATGCAAGCCGAAGCGCTGCGCTCGGCCGACGCGATGCTCGCGGCCGCCGACGCGGCGGGTCGCCACCTTTGCTATGCCGAGAACTGGCTCTACGCGCCGCCGTTCGTGAAGGCCGAGCGCCTGCTCGACGCGGCCGGCGGAACGATCCTGCGCATGCAGGGCGAGGAGTCGCACAGCGGAACCCACTCCGAGCCCAACAAGCACTGGGTCACGGCCGGCGGCGGCGCGCTGCTCGGCAAGGGCTGTCACCCGCTCGCCGCGGTCTTGCATCTCAAGGCCCGCGAAGGGCATCGGGTGCAGTCGGTGATCGCGCAGACCGCATCCCTCACCAAGGTCGAAGCGTTCCAGCGGGAACCCGAACCGTTCCTGCGCACCGGATACGAAGACGTGGAGGACTGGGGCTCCATGCTCGTCACGTTCACCGACGGGTCCGTCGCCGAGGTGACCGCGGCCGACACAACGTTGGGCGGGGTGCGCAACCAACTCACTGTGTTCGCATCGAACGCGGTGATCGAAGCGAACCTCAATCCCAACACCGCGGTGCGCGCGTACGCGCCCGCACCCGACGTGTTCGAACCCGAGTACCTCAGCGAGAAGCTCGAGACCAAGGCCGGATGGTCGTACCCCGCACCCGACGAGGATTGGATGCAGGGCTATCCGCAGGAGCTCCAGGATTTCGCGGAAGCGATCGCCCACGGGCGCGCGCCGAAGTCGGACGCGCGCCTCGGCCGGGATGTGCTCGAGGTGATCTACGCCGCTTACACGTCGGTCGAAGCCGCGCGCCGCATCGAGCTGCGGTAGGCGCCGAGCACGCCCACGCCGATTCCGACCGCGGCACCTCCGAGCCCGCGCAGTTGTTGTTGACGGCTCATCCGACCGTGGTTGGCGATGCCGCCGAGGAGGTCGGCGGCGTCGGCACCGGCGGACGCGAGGAACCAGCCGGCAACGTTTCCCTTGCGCCGCAATCCGGCCGCGAGCAGCAGGCCGCCGATCAGCGCGTCGCGGTAGCCCATCGAGCGCAACAGCAGGCTCGCGGTCGGCCCGCTGTCTTCGGCGTCGCCCCACAACCGATTGGCGGCTTCGGGTGCAACCAGAAACGACAGTCCCGACGCGAGCCGGATCGATCCCGCGGCGACGGCCATGCCGTTGAACCGGCGCGCAGCATGCTTGGACTTCCGGGACGGCAACACGGCGGGCTCGTTTCGTCAGCGGTACGCGGCCGCTTGGATCGCGTACAGGTCGGCGTACTGACCGGCCCAGCGCGATGAGCTCCTCGTGCGTGCCGGTCTCGACGACCCTCGCACCGTCGAGCACGACGATCAAATCGGCCATCCGCACCGTCGAGAAACGGTGCGAGACCAGGATCGTGACCCCGCCGTTCGTCGCGATGTCGGAGCGCGCGACTTCCGCGAACCGCTCGAACAGCGCGTGCTCGGTCTCGGCATCCAGCGCCGCGGTCGGCTCGTCGAGCACGAGCAGGAGTGGCTCCTCGCGCATGAAGCCGCGGGAGAGCGCGAGCTTCTGCCACTGCCCGAAGCTCACGTCTACCCCGTCGTCCCAGGTCGGCCCGAGTTGGGTGTCGAGCCCGGCCGCGAGCCCGTCGATCACGTCACCCGCACCGGCGCGCCCGACCGCACGCTCGATCGCCGGCCGTTCGTCGATGTTGGGATGGTCGCCCACGCCGACACTCGCCTGCGCAAACAGTTCGAACCGGTAGAAGTCCTGGAAGGCGCCCGCGAGATGGGTGCGCCACTCGTCGGGCGCCATGCGCGCGAGGTCGACGCCGTCAATGGTGACTCGCCCACTCGTCGGCGTGTACATGTCGGCGAGGAGCTTCACGAGCGTGCTCTTGCCCGCGCCGTTCTCGCCGACCAGCGCGACCACCGAACCCGCCGGCAGCTCGATGTTCACGTCGGTGAGGGCCTCGCGATCGGTCCCCGGGTAGGAGAACGACACGTGCTCGAAGCGGATGCCGTCGTCGATCCGTTCGGGCACCGCGACTTCCGCGGTGCGGGCCTTGCTCGCGGCGTAGTCCTCGAGCCAGGCCAGGCGCCGTGACGAATCGAGCCAGATGCCGCGCAGGAATCCGAGCTCGCCGACCGCGGCGCCTACGTATTGCGAGAGCCGGCTGCCCGCGGTCACGACGAGCACGACGTCGCCGACGCTCGCATGGAGGTGCACCGACACGTAGACGATCGCGCCCACGTACGCGAGACCGAACAAGGCCCACGCCAGCGTGTGCCACAGCGCGGTGAGGATTCGCGTCGTCGCCATCGGCTGGTACCACTCGTCCCAGGATTCGCGCCGGTCGCGTCGGAGCTGCGGACCGAGACCGTCCACGCGCAGCTCCTTGCCCGGCGGCGCGGTCGTGCCGAGCAGGAAGAGATGCTTGGCCAACCGGTCGTGCGGCGCCACGGCCTCCTCGACCCGGCGCTCCACGCCCGGTCGCCAGGTCGCGGTGATCACGATCGGGATCGCGAAGAGCGGGAGGAACACGAGGATCGGGCTGACCGTCATGAGCAAGAGCAATGTCACCACCAGCCGGACGATCCAGCCGACGGTCGCGAACAGCGACATGAACAGGTGGTCGAGCGTGAACACCTGATTGCGCAGCACCGAGAGCCGGTCGAGATACTCGGGTCGTTCGTGGTGCTCGATGGTGGCGACCGACGCCTGCAGGGTCGCGACGTGCGCTTCGAGCGCGACGGAGATCTTGTCGCGGAAACGCCGTTGCGCCCGGTCGAACACGATCTTGAGGAACCATGTTGCCGTCGCGGATGCCGCGAGCCCGAGGGCGGCGATGACGATGCGGCTGTTGTCATGGTGGTTGAAGCCGTCGGCGAGGAACTTCAGCCACAACGCGATCAGCGCGTCGGGCAACGCCATCACGACCGTCATCGTGAACGCGAGCACGAGCCCACGCGGCTCGGCCTGGTAGCCGAGCTTCACCGTGCGCCAGAGCGAGCTCAGCGCCGGGGGCAGCTCGTCGGCGTCAGATGAGGGTTTCATGCGTCACCTGCTCGCCGTGCTCGTCGAGCTCCACATCATCGACGAAGCGCTGGGCCTGGAGATCGAACATCGTCTGGTAGCGGCCGCGGTGCCGCGATCAACTCGTCGTGGGTGCCGAGCTCGACGACGCGGCCGTTGTCGACCACGCAGATGTGATCGGCCTGGCGCACCGTCGAGAACCGGTGGGACACGAGGATTGCCGTGGTGTGAGCGGTAGCCGCGAGCACGCGCCTGAAGATCTCCGCTTCGCCCCGCACGTCGAGTTGGGCGGTCGGTTCGTCGAGGAGCACGACGCCCGCGCCGAGTCGCACCGCGCACAACGTGCGGGCGAGCGCCACTCGTTGCCACTGCCCGCCGGAGAGGTCGATGCCATTGGCGTACGACTTGGCGAGCACGGTGTCGAGGTCGGCGAGATCGTCGGCACCGGCTTCGCGGAGCGCCTCCCGGATCGCGGCGTCGGGCGCGCCACGCGGGGCGATGTTGGCGCGCAGCGTGCGCTCGTAACGGATGAAGTCCTGGAACACGGCCGTGATACGCGAGCGCCACGCGTCGATGTCGAGCTCACGGAGGTCGACGCCGTCGATCTCGATGCTTCCCGACTGCGGGTCGTACAGCCGGCACAGCAACTTGGCGAGGGTCGTCTTGCCCGCGCCGTTGACGCCCACGATCGCGAGCGACGATCCGGCCGGGATCGTGAGGTCGAAGTGGTCGAGCACCGGCGGGAGGTCGGGCCGGTACGCGAAGGTCACGTCTCGGAAGCGGATGTCGCGCGCCGGCATCCCACTCGCCGCACCCGCGGCGAGAGGTAGAGCGCCCGCTTCGGCCATGCGGGGCTCGAGCCGGGCCAGCGCCGCGACCGGCGCGGCGGCGCCGTCGAGCGCCCAACTCCAACCACCGAACGCGATCATCGATGTTCCCACCAACGCGGTGAGGAACACGATCGTGCGATCGAGGGTGATGCGGTTGTCGCCGGCGGCGTTGGCGATCGACCACGCGACCAGCACGTTCGCACCGAGCACGACGAGCAGGCTCAATGCGAGCGGACGTTCGCGCAGCCGGGTCGACTTCCACTGGAGCTCGTAGAGACGCCGGCGCCGGGTGGTGAATCGCTCGATCACCCAGTCGGACAGTCCGAACAGCCGCACTTCCTTCGCCGCGGGCGAGTCGACCGCGAGCCGGTACGCGTATTCAGCGTGGCGCTGCGCGGTGCGCACCTCGTCGGTGTTGCGGTCCCGCCACACCGCGGACTCACGCAGGAGATAGTGCGTCGAGAGCCACGCGCCGATGAGCAGCGGCGCCGCCCACCAGGCGAACGCGAACAGCAGGATGCCCGAAGCGAATCCGCCGACCATCTCGACCAGGCCGCTCGCGATGAAGTCCATGCTGATCGCGAGCGGCGGACCGGTAATGCCGAGGTCGAAGTCGCGGGCAACGGTCAGGTCGGTCGCAAGATCCGGACGTTCGAGGTGCGCGATGCCAGGTGGCGCGGTGGTCGCGAGCAGCAAGCGGTCATAGAGATAAGCCGCGGTGCGGCTACCGAGGTTGGCGCTGATCGCGAGGTGCAACGGAGTGAGCACCTGGAACAGCACGAACACGATGCCGACCGCGGTGAGCGGACCGCCGAGCGAGTGGCCACCGTCGACCGCGCCGATCAGCGCGCCGGTCGCGACCGCGATTGCGGCCGGGAGCAAACCGCGGAGCGCAAGCAGCATCCACCAGGCGTACGCGAGACCGGGTGCCGGCGCGGAACAACGCCCCGAAGAATTGGTACTCCTGGCGACCGCGAAGGCCCCGCATCGCGGGGAGGCTAGTTGTGGCGCTCACGACTACTCATCGATCGAGCGCACCCGTTTCCGACGGGTGATCCGGTCAGCCGCCCGGTGGTGACAACAACGGCCGAAGGACGAGTCGCCAGTCGATCGTGGGAACGCCGGGAACGAGTAGGTCGGCAAAGGCCAGCCCGACCGGCGTGAGCTGCGCGGTGCGGGCAACGATGTCGAGCTCGCGCCGTTCCTTCGCGGTCCGAGCACCGAGCGTGCTGAGGTAATCGCGTTTGCCGTCTTCCTGCACGCGGTCGAGCGTGGCCGCGACGTGCGCGTGGGTGCGGGCGGCGAGGTGCGCCTCGATGCGGAATCGGCGCCAGTCGCTCCGGGCCGGGCCGAGGTACCCGGCGACGATCTGCGCGGTCACGCCACCCGGATCGCTCGCGACCAGCACCTCGTCGACCGAACCGAGATCGTCGGTGAGCCGGCGGGCGAGCAGGCTGTCGATCGCGTGCTCGAGCAGCGCCTCTTTGGTCTCGTAGCGGCCGTAGATCGCGCCGGAGGTCAAACCGGCGCGGCGCGCGATGCGAGATCCGGTCGCGCGCTCCAAGCCGACGCGGGAAACGATGGCGGCCACCGCGTCGATGAGGGCGTCTTCTACTGGGTCATCGGTTTGCGCGCGCACGACGGTCGCGTCAATTGGGACGAGTCGATCCGGCGGATCGTCGTAGTCCAGCGCGAACGAGGAGTACAAGGGCAGGAGGGTCCCACTCCAATTGACCCGCCGCCGGCCGGGCCCGCGATGCAGGAGAATTCCCCAGATCGTCGCGAGCGTGTAGATCACCTGGGCCCGACGGCGTCGCCGGCGCGACCTCTCGCCCGCGCCCCACCGGGTCAGCCACTCGTGCACGTCGGCGAGCACCACTTCTTCGAGCTCGTCGATGCGCCGGGCGGTGCCGAGCAGATCGAGCGCGATCATCGTCTCGGTCGAGGGCGCGGCGAGCTCGGCGAGCAGATCGTCGAGGTCGAGCGGCATGCTGCGGTCGACGAGCATCGCGATCGCGCGGTCGAGGAGATCAAAGTGCCGATCTCGTACGCGAATGGTCCAAACCGCCGCCGCGAGCTCGGCTCCACTTTCGTAACGGCCGTACAGGGCGCCGGTGGTCAGACCCGCTCGGCGGGCCACCGCGCTCATGGCGAGCCGGTCGACCCCGATGTCTTCGATCTCGTGCAGCCCGGCATCGAGGATCAGCGCGTCATTCAGCTGCGACGACGCCGAGCGGCGACGCGCGAGGGCGCCGGTTTCGCCGATCGGCCTTGCCTCAGTCGGTCCCATCCGGCCCCGTCTCAGTAGATCTACCTAGACGGCCCTGTCCATCGAGGTCACGCAAACGCGCAGTGCGACGCTAGACGACGCGGGCGCGATCCCGTACCGCGGATTTGGCCCGTACCCGCGGATTTGGCTCGTAGCGCGGATTTGATTTGTAAGAAGGCTTCATTTCTCGGTCATAAAACAATGTGCATTCACTGTGCAATCGCGCGTAATAGGTTCTACAATGCTGCCGAACTGCACAGCCGGTGGTGCGGAGGGGAACCAAACTGATGATCGAGCAAACCCTCTCGTGCACCGTGCTCGGCGCGGTACGGATACAGGCTAACGGGCACGTCGTGAAGATTGCGGCTCCGCGGCAACGGGCGCTCCTGGCGCTCCTCCTGATCGATGCCAATCGCACCGTCAGCGCGTCGAGTTTGATCGACGGCATTTGGGGCGAGACCCCGCCCCAACATCCGGAGTCGGCACTGCACATCGTGGTGTGCCGGTTGCGCCATGCACTCGGTCCGGTTGCGTCACATCTCGTGCGCGATGCCGCGGGCTATCGCTTCGAGATCGAACGCGACGAGCTCGACGTCACGCGTGCGCAAGCGCACGGTGTCGCCGCGCGTAGTGCGCTCGATGTCGGCGACCCGGCGCAGGCTGCGATCGAGTTCGCGGCCGCGCTCGCATGCTGGACCGGTGAGCCCCTCGCCGACGTTGCGAACTTCCCGTTCCACGAACGCGCGTGCCGGCGGTTGCACGAGCTCCAACTCGACCTGGTCGAATCGCGCAACGCGGCGTATCTGCGCTGCGGACGTCATCTCGAGCTCTTGCCCGATATCGAGTCGTGGGTCGACGGGAATCCGTGGCGCGAGCGTCTGCGCGCACATCAGATGGTCGCGCTTTACCGCAGCGGCCGACAGATCGAAGCGCTGGCCGTTTACGAGGATCTCCGCCGGCTGCTCGTCGACGACTTCGGCGTCGACCCGCACGAAGATCTCCAACGGTTGCACGGCCGCATTCTTCGCCGCGATCCGACGCTGCTCGTCGATCGCAAGCCCCTGGTGCGAGAAGTCGCGCACGCGCACATCTGATCTGCCCCATCTGATCCGCCCGCATCTGACTCGGGACACCTGGGCTTCGTAGGACGCGGCGTCGTACGACGGTGTACTGGGCACGCAAACGAAAGCGTGACGAAAGCGCGGGCCCCTAGCTTCCCGCTCGGTCGCGGTGGGCGGCCCTGGTCGACGCGCACGGGTGCTCCGGCGCCGTGTGTACGGCCTTTCAAAACCGAGTGGGGAATTGGGGAGTGGGCATGGGGATGCATTCAGTCAGGCCGTCTCGTTCTGGAAGGTTTCATCGTCTCGTCGCGGTTCTGGCGAGCGCATGCCTCATAGGAGGTGGAGCCACCGCGGCGGTTCTCGGCTCGGCGACGAGCGCGAGCGCCGACACGCAGGGTCCGATCACCTTCGAGTCCGGCTATACCAACGGCTCCGTGGACGGCCAGAACGGCTGGGCCAGCACGGGTGCGTTCGATCAGGGAGTCGTCGACACCAGCTCGTACCCGGGCGCGCCCGGGAGTTTCGGTACCAAGAGCTTCCGCATCTCCGACGCAGTGACGAGCGGCGCGTTCGGCAATCAGACCTTCACGCCGTCGACGACCGACGCCGCCGGCGAGCCCGGCGCCGACACGGGTGGATTCCCGACCGGAACCCTCCAGAACAATTTCAGTGCCTCGTTCCAGTTCGCGTCGACGACGCCGTCGGTCGAACAGCCGGGACTGCACCTGTCGGTCTCTCCTGACCGCGGTGACGGCGCGCGGATGAGCTACGTCCGGATCGAGGACTCGCCGAGCGGGCTCAACCTCTTCTTCGACGACTATGTCGACGTGGCTCCGCTGGGATCACCCGGCAACCTCGACGATGGTTGTGGCACCGGAGACGGCTTCACCGACAGTCCCATCGCGACGGGTATCTCACGTGGCGTGCACACGCTCAAATTCAACATGCAGCTCCTTCCCGGCGGTCACAACGACATCGTCCACGTACTGCTCGATGGCAACCTCGTCGCATCGGGTACGAGCTGGGAGGACTACTACCGGTACTGCGGCGAGTCGGGTGGCGGAACCGGCGGGGCGTTGGCCGATCAGACGCGGCATCGTGCGCAACCTCGAGCTCCGTGAAGGCGGCGACCCCGACCCCGCGAACGTGGGGCAGGGCTTCCTGATCGACGGACTCACGCTCACGACGAGCGACAGTTGCACCACCACCTGCTTCGTCAACGGCACGACCGGCGACGACGCGGCGACCGGTCAGTCCGGTGACCCGTTGGCAACCGTTCAAGCCGGCATCGACCGCGTGTCGAGCGGCGGCACGGTCAACGTCGCGGCCGGTACCTACACCGAGCAGCTCGTCGTCAACAAGCCGGTCACGATCACGGGTGCCGGTGAAGCGAACACGATGATTCAAGGCCCGACGAACATGGTCGACTCCGCGTGTGTCGGAGGCGGCGTGCGGGCCGAGGTGTCGGTATGCGGTTCGGCGAACAGCACGGTCACGATGAGCCAGCTCACCGTGTCCGGTGGCGCAAGCGGTGAAGATGCCGACGCGAGCTGCGCACCGCAGATCACCGGCATCTACGTATCCGACGGCGAGACGTTGAACCTCTCGCACGGCACCGTCACCAACGTGTTCAACGCGGCCGGCGCGAGTCTCTGGGGCTGTCAGCAGGGTGTCGCGATCCGCGCGGGTTCCAACGCCCTCGGCATCGTCGGCCATCTCGTCGTCGACCACGCGACGATCCTGCGGTACCAGAAGGGCGGGATCGTCATCGACGGCCCGGGATCGACCGGGACGATCACGACCAACAGCGTGGAGGGCAACCAACTGCCCGGCCTTGCTGCCACTATCGCCATGAACGGCATTCAGATCAGTCGAGGCGCATCGGGCACGGTCACCGGCAACACCGTGAGCGGGAATCAGTGCGATCTCGCCGGTTGCGGAGCGGATCCGGTTACGCAGGATCAGGCTGCCGGGATCGTGCTCTACGACCCGATCACCGGACAGTCGCCCGCGCCTGCGATCTCGGTCGCGAACAACAACGTGACCAGTAACGATCTCGGGATCTACAGCGGCCAGCTCAGCGGCACTGCGGCGATCGCCACCAACACGATCAATGCCAACCGCTACGTCGGCGTCGAGCTCGACGAAGGTACAGCGACGCTCACCAACAACACGATTACGAACAACCCGTCGGTCGGCGTTTTCGCAGTCCAGGGATTCAGTGAGTTCGCGCGGGCGAGGTTCCTTGGGTGACACCACGGCGACACTCAACGGGAACACGATCAGCGGGAACGCGACCGGCATCCAGGCCGCCGACGAGACTGCGGACTCGTTTACGACCCACCTCACCGTGAACCGCAACGGCATCACGTCGAACCCGACCTACGGCGTCAACAACACGGCCGCGTCGACGTTGAACGCCACCTGTAACTGGTGGGGCCAGAGCAGCGGACCCGCAGTCGGCCAAGTCGCCGGAAACGTCACCACGACGCCGTTCCTCGGATCGAGCAACCTCGCCGGTCCGTGTCCGGCCGCGACTGCGCCCGGCGCACCGACGGCCGTGTTCGGTGTTCCGTTCAACGACCACGGTGCAAAGGTTGTGTGGACGGCGCCCGCCAGCACTGGTGGTTCGCCGATCAACGGCTACCGCATTACTCCGTGGAAGGCCGGCGTGGCGCAGGCCGCAGTCACCTTCACTTCGACCGCCAACCACGAGTTCATCACCGGGTTGACCGACGGGGTGTCGTACCGCTTCACCGTGGCGGCCCGCAACGCGGTGGGCTTCGGACCGGTCTCGGCAATGAGCCCGGCCATGATCGCCGGTGCTCCCGGCCAGCCCGGGGTACCGACCGTGGTAAAGGTCGTATCGGGTTCGTTGAAGGTCACGTTCAAGGCACCGATGGCCGACGGCGCCCCGATCACGAGCTACAACGCCACCTGCACCTCATCGAACGGCGGAGCGACGAAGAACAAGACCGGCACCGCGAGTCCGATCACGGTCACCGGGCTCGGTGCCGGGAAGAGCTACGTCTGTCGGGTCAATGCCACGAACAGTCGGGGGATCGGACCCAACTCGGATCCGTCCACTGCGGTGAACGCCTAACGGGACGTAATCGCACGGCGATCGTGTTGCCACTGTTGAAAGCGTGGCGAAAGTGCGGATCGTCATAGTGCAAGGTGAAGCATCCCCTAGATGTGTCCCCTGGGACTTTGTGCCCAGGGGACGCATCGCCCCCCTCGAGGTGCGATGACAACACCGCCGAAAAACTCCGATGCCAAAGGCCTGATTGCCCTCGCCGAACGGATGGGAATCCCGGTCGACGAGGCGGTGCGCCAGGTGGGTCAGATCATTGATCTCGGACCTAGCGTCGAGAACGCGAACGTACTCCGGACACTTTGCGCGGCCGATGCGCTGCCAGTGACCCCGCGGTAACCATCCCTGAATTTCCTGTTACGAGGGTGAACTATTTGGGGATGAGGCCATGTAAGGCCGATAGGAAAGTGTGCGATCTAGCTATCGCCGGATTCGTAGGCAATCCGGCGTCCAATCCCCCAACCCCTCTGTTGTGTTTTCCGCTCATGGAGTTCAGGCCACTACCTTCTGTGGCCAGTGTGTTCGGTGTTGTTTGTGTTGCCTATGTTGCGTGAGTTGTTTCCTGTCATACTGAGTGGTGAAGCATCCCAGAGATGCGCCCCCTGGGACTCGTGCCCAGGGGGCGTATCCCCCCTCTCGAGGCGAGATGACGACACAGAGCAGCAGTGACGCCAAGGACCTGATCATCCTGGCCGAGCGCATGGGCATCCCCGTCGACGAAGCGATGCGCCAAGTCGCGCAGCTCATCGCCGACGAACGCCCGGCTGACAAGGCGACCCGAGAACCGGTCGCCGCGCCCGCGCCCGCGCTGGCGTAACTGTTCGCCGCGCGTTATTGCAGCGGCACTTCTACGTGCACGCGCGTCGCGCCGTTCTCGGCCGCATCCACGAGTAGGTGCCCGCCCGCGTCGGCGACGAGATCGGTGAGTGCGCGCAGGTCGACGTGACCGTTCCCGCCGGGCTCGATCACATCGAGTGACGCGACGTTGTCGCGGTCGGAGACGCGGACTGTTACCGGCGTGTTGTGATCGTGGTTGCGCAACGTCTCCTGGGTCGCGCGGAACAGCAGCTCGGAGATGTCGGGTGGGATCGTCGTCGTGCACGCGCTCGGTGTCGAGCGTGCTCGTGGTTCCTCCCCCGTTCGAGCGCGCAATGAGGAGCGAGAGCGCGCCGACCAATTCCGTTCTCGGATCGGGGTCCGGCTCCTTCGGCTACGGGTTCCTCGGCGGGTTCGTTGGCGACTGGTTGGGCGACTGGTTCGGTCGGCGGGCGCCTCAACGGATGCGCGCTGATCGCCGGCGCAACCGGAGCGCGAGCACGCAGCCGACGACGACCAACACGAATGCCAACAACGCCAACGCGCCGAGCCCGAATGGTGCGAACCGATTCCACACGTGGGTGCCCGCGGTCGTGACCGCGCCGTAGCGGTAGAACACCTGGAGCACGAGGGGTTCGCCGTTCGGCGCCTGTGATGCGCAGGTCGACTTCGAGCAGCTTGCCGTCGGAACGCTCGAATCGATTCTCGGGTGCCGACGGGTCGGCGATCTTCGACCGCACCGCATTCGACCGAAGCGCGGCTTGCTCGCGCGGCGTCGAGCGGTTGGTGCATACCGATCAACCGCGCTTCGTCGGAGTAGACGATCGTGCCGTCCTTGTTCCAGATCTTGACCCGCGCCACCGACGCCGGATTGAGCACGTAATGCCGAACCGCGGATCCCATTTCGCCGACGGCGGTGATATTGCCGTCGAGCAAGGATCGGTCACTGCGGGTTGGATGCGGAGCTGCGCGAGGCCGAGGGTCTTGGCGTGCAGATCGATGACCGCTTCGCGCTCGCCGGCCGCGTGCCCGGCAACGGCGGTCGCCGCGCCGACGAGCAGGAGCACGACGATGCCGATTGCGACGAACCACCCTACGAAGCGGGCCACCGTGTTCGAGCCCCCAGCGTTTCGCCTACCGAGCCTCACGGCTCACGATCGTGTACAGAACCCCAAAGTTAGTGCAGGCGTAGCCTCTTTGAAATGGGTGCGAGGCTCGAACACTTCAATGTTGGCAGTGATCCCGATGTGATTCAGGCGGCCATCGAGCGCGATGGCGCGGTGATCGTCGAGGGGTTGCTCTCCATGGATGTCGTCGAGCGGGTCAACGCGGAGGTCGAGGCGGCGGTGACCGCGGCCGACCCGAACGAGGAGTACTTCAACCCACTCTTGCAAGCATTCCACGGCCAGTTCACGAAACAGGTGTCGGGGATGCCCGGGATCTCGCCGACGTTCGCGGTCGACGTGATGTGTCATCCGTTGTTGCTCGCGTTGTGCGATCGCATCCTTGCGCCGTCGTGCGCGCGCTATCAGCTCAACATCGGTCATCTCTTGCAACGCGGTCCCGGCTCGGATGAGCAGTTCCTGCATCGTGACGAATTGGTGTGGAGCGATGTGCCGAAGCCCGCACCCGAGTTGCAGCTCGCGACGGTGATCGCGTTCGTCGACTTCACCCGTGAGAACGGCGCGACGCGCGTCGTGCCCGGAAGCCATCGCTGGCCCGATCGTCAGCTGCTCGCCGCGGAACAGTTCCAGCAGCGCGCGCCCGAGGCGGCTGAGATCGCGTACGCGGAGATGCCCGCGGGTTCTGCCGTCGTCTACACCGGCGGCACGATCCACGGTGGGGGAGCGAACGTCACCGAAAGCCCTCGGCGGGGCGCGCACCTCAGCTATTGCCTCGGTTGGTTGCGCACCGAGGAGAACAACTATCTCTCGACGCCACCGGAGATCGCGGCGACGCTGCCGCGCATAGCGCAAGAGCTACTTGGGTATGCCGTGCACGACAGCATCCCCCGCGGTGGGGGCTACCTCGGAATGGTGCGCATGCAAGATCCAGTGGATTTGCTCGCACGCGGCGAGTTGTAATGGCGCGGCTCAAGCGAGTCGCCCTCGTCAACGACTACGAGCTCGTGTTGCGCGGCCTGGCCGGGATGCTCGACCCGTTTCGCGACCGTCTGCGCGTCGTCGAGCTCGACGTGGGTGTGGGTCCGCAACAGCACGTCGACATTGCGCTGTTCGACACTTACGGCCAGCCCCGCAACGGGATCGACCGGGTGCGCACCCTGAGCGACGACGTACGGTGTCGGGCAGGTGGTCGTCTACACGTGGGCGATCACGAACGAACAATGCGATGCCGCGATCGCGGCCGGCGCGCGGGCGTGCTCGCGAAGTCGGAGCCGGCGGAAGCGCTCGTGCACGCGTTGCTCGCAATCGACGCCGGGGAAGTGGTCGTCAGCCCGAGCTTTCGGCGCCGGAACGGTCAGACGTGGCCCGGTCACGATCTCGGCCTCACGGCGCGGGAGAGTGAAGTCGCCGCGTTCCTCGCAATTGGTCTGTCGAACCGCGAAATGGCCGAGGCGCTCTCGATCAGCGAGCACACCGTGAAGAGTCACCTCAAGGCGATCTTCGTGAAGACCGGTGTTTCGTCGCGTGCGCAGGCGGTCGCCCGAATTGCCGGAGATCCGCGGTTTCGTCGCACTGGAAGCACAGGTTGACGGCAACACGCGTTCACTAGTGCCTCAGCAGCAGCACAGCGCTTGCTCTGTCGCATTCGTGTCGGCAAGATGCCCCGCGATTACGGGTCAGAGGCCGACCCACGTCAGCCTCCGGCCCGTGTACGCAGCCGCAGAGCCTGGATTCATCCGCAGCCATCGCCGGCGTCCGTGCCGACGATCGGAGGAGTGCATATTCCGCCACGCAACCGGGTAAGGACATCCCTCGAACGAGTGGTATTGCGGAGGGGGTGTTCGGGACGGCGTGAGCGCAGTGTCGCGCTGCGTCGTACCGTGCGCACCCGATGTGAGTCACTCGTTCGAGGGTGGTGGCGACATGAGTCACGCTTCTTCACACTCCCTCTACACATTGCGCGGGGCCACTTGGATGTTCGCGAAAGGACTTCTCACACGATGACAGCCAGTCGACACCGCCGGTACGTGCGGTCGCCGCTCGTGTACGAAGCTCACGATTTCTTGAGCGTCAAGCCCGATTCGGGTGTGCTTCCGGTTTCCTGTTGGTGTGAACGTCGCATCGTCGCGGTCAGCCGAGCGCGACGTGCAGATCGGGAAGACCGCATCGTGCGGCCACCCGCGTTGTCACTCGCCCGCGACGACGATGTGGAAGCGGCAGCTCGCTGAGCGCAGAGGTCAGCTAGCGCTTGCGGGCGCGTGCCGTCAGTGCGCGCGCACGAGGTCTTGATATTCGGCGTGCTCGGCGATGAAGCGGGCAACGTACGGACAGCGCGGGACGACCTGTAGTCCCTGCTCGCGAGCCTCGTCGAGCACGGTAACGCACGAGATGGCTCGCGACGCCATGGCCGGTGAACCCGTCGAGCGTCTCGGTGTGCACGAACACGATGCGGCCCGGCTGCGCGCCGGTAGGTCACGAACGCGGCGAGCTCGCCGTTCAGATGCGCTTCGTAGCGACTGGCGTCGGGATTGTCGACGACGGTGATCTCGTCGTTACTCGTGTCCGCGTCGGTCGTCTTGTCGTTGGGCACGTTGTTGTCGGGCATCGAGTCAGGCTCCGGTGGTGAGGAACTCGGCGGCGCCGCGCATCTGGAACGTGAAGTATGCGTCGTAGTCGTGGATCACGTTATGCAGGTGGCCGAACATCTCGAGGCTGATGCTGCCCAACAATGCCGACCACGCCAAGAGTGTGCGCGAGAGCACGGCGTCGGGAACGCCGGGCGCGCCGACCGCGCGCAGCTCGGCGAAGTCGGCATGCACCACCCGTGGTATTGGCGCGGTCTCGCCCTCGATGATCTCGCCGTTGGCCACACCGTCGACGACGATCTGGAGCAGTGCCAACGCGATCCGCGCCGCGGGATCGATGGTGTCGGGCGGCGCCGCGTAACCGGGCACCGGGCTGCCGTAGATGAGCGCGTACTCGTGCGGGTGCGCGAGCGCCCACGCGCGAATCGCTTCGCTCACGGCGATCCAGCGCGCCGCGGCATTGCGCCGGCGGTTCGCGTCGAGCGCGCCTTCCGCGGCGGCACCGACCGCGTCGTAGGCGTCGACGATGAGCGCGGTCAGCAGGTCGTCGCGGCTGGGGAAGTAGCGGTAGACGGCGGAGGAGACCATGCCCACCTCGCGGGCGACGGCCCGGAGGGAGAGCGCCGACGATCCCTGCTCGGCGAGGTGGCGCCGGGCGACGGTCTTGATCTCCTCGGTGAGCTCGGCCCGGGCCCGATCTCGGGCCGTCGGGCCGTCGTCGCGGTCGAGGTGGTGGCCATGGCGTGCAGCGTAGCCCCAGTCGAGAGCATTGATATGAAAAGAGAGCAGTGCTCTTGACACGGCGGCCCGGGAGGTCCAAACTGCAACAACGAGAGCAGTGCTCTCGCACCAGACCCGAAGGGAAAAACGCCATGACCAACGAAGCCGTCAACGCCGGACCCCGTTACCTCCAGCCCAGCTGGTTCACCCGCAACGTGTTCAACAAGCTCGTGCAGTTCCTGACCCGGGCCGGCCTGAGCGTGCGCGGCTCCCGTGAGCTCCGGGTGCGGGGCCGCACGTCGGGTGAGGTGCGCAAGGTCCCCGTCAACCTCCTCCACCACGACGATGCCCGCTACCTCGTCGCCCCGCGTGGCCGGACCCAGTGGGTGCGCAACCTCGAGGCCGCCGGCACCGGCGAGCTGCGGGTCGGCCGCCGGATCGAGGAGTTCCGGGGCGTGCCCGTCGCCGACGCCGACAAGGTCGACATCCTGCGTGACTACCTCCACCACTGGAAGATGGAAGTCGGCGTGTTCTTCGACGGCGTCGGCCCCGACTCCTCCGACGCCGAGCTCGCCGCCATCGCCCCCGGCTACCCCGTGTTCCGGGTCGAGGCCGCCTAAGCCCGAGGCAGTGAGCCTGAAATAAAAGTAGTGACTACTTGTTCTTTGTGGTACCTTCCTCGGTAGAGATCAGGAGGTCGCCATGAACCAACGAGTAGCACTCATCACGGGGGCGTCTCAGGGATTGGGACTGGCGCTGGCGGAGGCGCTGGCGGATGACGGGTGGGCGCTCGTGATCGACGCCCGCCGGGCCGATCGCCTCGAGCCGGCCGCATCGGCGCTGGCCGACCGCACGACCGTCGTGTCGATTCCCGGAGACGTCGCCGATCCCGCCCACCGCGCCCAACTCGTCGAAGCGGTGAACGAGCTCGGAAGACTCGACCTGCTCGTGAACAACGCGAGCACGTTGGGGGAGAGCCCGCTGCCGGCGCTGGCCGAGCATCGACCTCGACGTGTTCCGGCGTATCTATGAGGTCAACGTCGTCGCCCCGCTCGCGCTGACGCAATCGCTGCTCGCGCGCGCTCGACGCGTCGGCAGGAACGATCGTCAACGTCACGTCCGACGCCGCGGTCGAGGCCTACGAGAGTTGGGGCGGTTACGGCTCGTCGAAGGCCGCATTCGAACAGTTGTCTCGCGTGCTCGCGGCCGAGCAGCCGAACGTACGTGTGCTGGTGGTCGATCCGGGCGACATGCGCACCGAGATGCACCAAGACGCGTTCCCCGGTGAAGACATCTCCGATCGCCCGCTGCCTGCGGCAGTCGTTCCCGGTGTGGTCGCATTGATCAACGGGGATCAGCCGAGTGGGCGAGTACGCGCCGCGGAGGTCGGGTCATGACCGCCGTGCTGGAACACGTCTCTCCGGTCGATTCCGCGCTGGCGATCCCGCTCGATCCGTCGCGGGAAGCGCACGAACCGCCCGAGGTGTGGGGGCGCGGTCGGGACAACGTGCGACTGTTGGTGTCGAACGGCGACACTGATGTCGAGCACACGACGTTCGGCGATCTGCCCCGCATGTTGCGCGCGGGCGACACGTTGGTCGTCAACACCTCGGCGACGATCCCGGCCGCAATCGACGGCTGGACGCCCGACGGCCGCGCGCTGCGCATGCACTTCTCCACCGAGATGCCCGGTGGATTGTGGCTGGTCGAAGCGCGCCGAGCCGGCCGGCGACTCGACGGTCGCGATGTTCGACGACCTCACCGGCGCCGACATCACGTTGGCCGGTGGTGGGCACGTGCATCTGTTCGAGCGCTTCGCCGGTTCGCCGGCGGCTGTGGCTCGCGTCGCGCGCACCTCGAGACGACAGTGCTCGATCACCTCGCGCGTTTCGGTGAGCCGATTCGCTACCAGCACGCGCCGGGCAAGTGGCCGCTCGAGCGCGTACCAACAGATCTTCGGCGTCGAGCCGGGGAGCGCCGAGATGCCGAGCGCGTCTCGTCCGTTCACGGCGGAGATCGTCGTCGATCTCGTGCGCCGGGGCGTGACGATCGTGCCGATCCTGTTGCACACGGGCGTGTCGTCGTTGGAGGCTCACGAGATGCCGTATCCCGAGCGCTACCGCGTTTCCGAGGCAACGGCCGCGCACGTCAACGCGGTGCACGGCGCGGGCGGGCGCGTGATCGCGGCGGGCACAACCGTCGTGCGCGCGCTCGAGACCGTGACCGATACGCGTGGCGTGGCGCATCCGGGCGAAGGGTGGACCGAGCTCGTCGTGACTCCCGAGCGGGGAGTGCGCGCGGTCGACGGACTGCTCACCGGTTGGCACGAACCCGAGGCGACCCACTTGCTGATGCTGGAAGCGATCGCCGGCCGCCCCGCGTTGGAGCGGGCGTACTCCGAAGCGCATCGGGCCGGGTACTTGTGGCACGAGTTCGGCGACAGTCATTTGTTGCTCCCGGAGCGCTGCGTGATGAACGAAGACCGCGTCGTCCCGACCATGCCCGAAGGCCGTCGCACCGTGTTGTACGCGTTGCGTCGACGCGGGCAAGCGTCGGTCGACGACATCGCCCGCCAGCTCGACATGACGGTCAGTGGCGCGCGCCAACACCTCACCGCGCTGGTCGAAGACGGGTTCGCGGAAGCGACCGAAGTCCCGCGGCCGCGAGGGTCAGCGCGGTCGTCCGCAGCTCGCGTACACCGTCACCGAGAAGGCCGATGGCCTGTTCCCCAAGGCCTACGGCGAGCTCACCAACGAGTTGCTCGGTTACGCGTCGGAGGCCGACGCCGGTCTCATCGACACGCTTGTTCCAACGCCGCCGTGACGAACGCATCCGCAACGCGACCGCCCGGCTCGAGAAGAAGCGGACGTTGAAAGCAAAGGTCGCCGAGCTCACCCGCATCCTCGACGATGACGGGTATCTGGCAACGTTCGAGGTGCTGGGGCCCGGCGTCTTCCGGATCGTCGAGCACAACTGCGCGATTTGGGCGGTCGCCCAGCGTTATGGCCAGGCGTGCTCGAGCGAGATCGAGTTCATCCGGGCCGCGCTACCGGGAGCCGACGTCGAACGGGTGCAGCACATGGTCGCCGGGTGCGCCGCACTGCGCCTACGAAGTGCGTTCTCATGCTCCTGACAGGTAATCATCACGTTGCGCGGCGGAAGCTCGCGGGCTAGAAAGAGGGTGAATTCAGGGCCCGGGGAGGACCAACTCGTGCGCGCAAGTCGCAGCCCTGCTCGCAGTGCGACGTCCGCTCGTCCTCGGTAACACGGGTAAGCAGTCGATTGACGGGGAGACGGTTCACGATGCGCGTATCGAGGAAAATGCTCGCGGTTTCGGCGGCGGTCGCGGTCGCTGCGTCCGGGCTCACGGCTGCGGCGGTGTTGGTGCCGGGTGGTTCCGCCGGCGCCTCGGCTCCCGACGTCATCCAATACGTGCAACAGTCGGGCTCGAGCGGCACCTACATCAGATACATCCCCGGCAACGGCTCGGCTCCCACGAATCAGTCGATCACGAGCGGCGGCGGCGGTTGCTCGACGCCGAGTCCGTCCGGCACGCCGATCCTCAACTTCAGCGGCGCGTACTACGCCAACAACACGTATGGCGGGGCTGCCACCTCGGCACCGGTCGGCGCGTACAAGCAGCGAACCGGCATCTGCCAATACGGGCAGGCTTGGTCGCTCGAGCCCGCCGAGGCCCTGACGTTCTCGGTCGGGTCCAACTCCCTGGTGCAGGGTCGCCTGCTGACCAGCGCCGACATCGACCTCCAGAACCAAGACAAGAGCGGTTCGACCACCGGCCGGGTCCAGCTGATCGAATACCGCGCCGGAACCCAGGTTGCAACCCAAACGATCACGATCCCCGCCTCGCAGGGAGCGGCGTTCGTCGCATCAACCGGCGCGGTAGCCGGGTTCGATTCGATTCAGATTCGCGTTCCGGCGCCGCCCTCGGCGTCCAGCGCTTCGGTGTCGGTCGTCGGTCCAAATCGACCTTCACGTTCGGTGCCCCCGTGCTGTCCTTGACGAAGTCCGACAATCTTGGTGGAGCGAAATACGACCACGTCGGCCAGTCGATCGGGTACACGTTGACGGCAAGGAATGGCGGCAACGTCACGTTGCACAACGTGACCGTGTCCGACAACCCCGCGTTGGACAACTTCTCGTGCAGCCCGACGGTTCCGGCCGCATCGCTCGCGGCGAACGCCACGATCGTCTGCACCGGGACGCACACCGTGACCCAAGCTGACCTCAACGGGGGTAGCTACAGCGACACCGGTTCGGCGTCGAGCACCGAGACGCCGACCGCGTCGACGGCCACCGACACGGTCACCGCCAACCAGACGAAGTCGTTGTCCTTGGCGAAGTCCGACAATCTTGGTGGCGCGAAATACGACCACGTCGGCCAGTCGATCGGGTTCACATTGACGGCAACGAATGCCGGCAACGTCACGTTGCACAACGTGACCGTGTCCGACAACCCGGCGTTGGACAACTTCTCGTGCAGCCCGACGGTTCCGGCCGCGTCGCTCGCGCCGGACGCGTCGGTCGTCTGCACCGGGACGCACACCGTGACCCAAGCTGACCTCAACGGGGGCAGCTACGGCGACACCGGTTCGGCGTCGAGCACCGAGACGCCGACCGCGTCGACGGCCACCGACACGGTCACCGCCAACCAGACGAAGTCGCTGACCTTGACGAAGACCTCCGATCTCGATGGACACACCTACTCGCAGCCCGGCCAGGTCGTGACGTACACGTTGACGGCAACGAATGCCGGCAACGTCACGTTGCACAACGTGACCGTGTCGGACAACCCCGCGTTGGACAACTTCTCGTGCAACCCGACGGTTCCGGCTGCGGCACTCGCGCCGAACGGGTCGGTCGTCTGCACCGGGACGCACACCGTCACCTTGGCCGACCTGAGCGCGGGTAGTTCCGCAGATACCGGGTCGGCGTCGAGCACCGAAACCCCGATCGCGACGACTGCTTCCGACACGGTGAATGCCGCGACCCAGCAGTTGTGCGGAGGCCAGACGATCTCGACGCAAAGCTCGGCGTCGGCCGGCGCCGTCCAGGCCGAGATGACGTTGAACGGGAGCGCCAGCGACTGCAAGGACTACACGTACTTCGCGGCCGCGACCGGGGATCCGAATACGAACCAGCCCGCGACGATTACGTTCTTGTCGCAGCAGGTCGCGACTGCCCACGTGACCGCCAAGTTCGTGTGGGGTTACGACAGCTATTGCACGCCGGACGGGGCCAACAACACGACGGCGTGCCCCATCACGACGTACGACCTGGGTGCCGGTCCCCAACCACAGACGTTCTGTGCCGCCGCAGATCCTGACCCGAACGTCGGGCGCCTGTGGTGCACGACGAGCAGGACCTACAAGTACGTCACCGACTCCAATGGCGTGGTCGTTACCCAGATCACCGAGACGTGGGACGGCTACGGCGATATTCAGTTCTCTCGCCGCTAGCCATCAGAACTCCGGCGCTCCGCGCCGCGTATTTCAGCGAGGCGAGTGGGTGAGGCCGTAACCGTCCTGGCAGTGCGGCCCACCCCAGTGCTCGACGATCTTGCCGTCGCGCATGCGCAAGATCGCGGTGCCGTTGATGTTGACCGGCTGCCCCGACGGTTCCACACCGTTGAACGGGGCGCCGGTGTGCGTGCCCTTCACGGTCCAGTTCGAGACGATGACATCGTCCTGCTCGATGAGCAGGTCGACGGTGAAGACCATGTCGGGGAACGCGGTGCGCGCGTCGTTCCACCACTTCACTTCCGAGCCGCGGATGTCGGTGCCGCTGACGGCCGGATTGATCCGGTCGGTCACGTGGCTCGAGAACTCCGGCGCGAAGAACTCGTAGACGGCTTGCTCGTCGCCGCCGGCCATCGCTTCGCTGTACTTGCCCAGCAGGCGCAGATTCTCCGACATGGTGTGTCTCCTGGTCCGGTGATCGCCCGCAAACCCTAGTTTCGCAGGGGCGGTTGGGCCACGGTCGTCTAGTTTGGGGTCGATGCGCGTACATGTAGATCCGGAGAAGTGCCAGGGCCACAACCGCTGTTACGCGATCGCGCCGGAGCTGTTCGACGTCGACGAGCTCGGCAACGCGCACGAGCTGAACGACGGCGACGTTCCGGCCGAGCTGGAAGACAAGGCTCGCATGGCCGTCGCCAACTGTCCCGAGTACGCGATCGAGATCACGGAGTGAGTCGATGACGCAAGCACCCGCCGGTAGAGGATTTCGCCACCGACTTCGACCACACCGACCCGCAAGTGGGTCGCCGATCCGTACCCGATCTGGGACGAGCTGCGCGAGACGTGCCCCGTCGCGCACACCAATCGATACGGCGGCGCGTGGTTGCCGGTGACGCAGGAGGGCGTGGCCGCGGTCGCGTACGACACCGAGCACTTCACCTCTCGCAATCGTCGATCGTGAGCGATCAGCGGCCGACCGAGAACGATCTGCCCGCGCCGATCGGGATCGCGCCTCCGATCACGTCCGACCCGCCGTTCCACGCAGTTGGCCCGCCGGATTGCTGTTGCCGGCGTTCGCGCCGAAGCCGATCGCCGCGCTCGAGCCGTTCACGCGCGAGCTGTGCAACGAGTTGCTCGACGAGCTCGAGGGCAAGACCGCGTTCGACGCCGCGGTCGACTACGCGCAGCACATTCCCGTCGGCGTGATCGTGAAGATGCTCGGCTTCCCCGCGGAGGACGCCGACATCTTCCGGCGCTTCATCAAGATCTGATCATCGAAGACGTCGACATGTCGCCGGAAGAGCGCGAGCGAGCTCGAGCAAGAAGGCGAGCTCGACGCGTACCTCGACGCGCGCATCGAAGAGCACATCGCGAACCCGCAGGACGACCTCACGAGCGTTCCTGCTCGACGCCGAGCTCGACGGCAACAAGCTCCACCCCGATCACGTCGCGCGGCACGATGGTGTTGCTGATGGTCGCGGGGATCGACACGACGTGGTCGGCGATCGGCGCGTCGCTGTGGCACCTCGCGCAGAACCCGGAAGACCGCAAGCGGCTCGCGGCCGAGCCCGAGTTGATGGACACCGCGGTGGAGGAGTTCCTCCGCGCGTACGCGCCGGTGACGATGGCGCGGCTCGTCGTCGCAAGGACTTCGAGTTCAAGGGTTGCCCGATGAAGGAAGGCGACTGGTTGCTGCTGCCGTTCCCGGCCGGCAACCGTGATCCCGAAGCGTTCCCCGACGCCGACGAGGTGCACATCGATCGCATCGAGAACCGGCACAGCGCGTTCGGTCTCGGCATCCACCGTTGCCTCGGCTCGAACCTGGCGCGCATGGAGCTGAAGGTCGCGCTCGAAGAGTGGATGAAGCGCTACCCCGACTTCGAGCTCGCCGATCCCCGCGCCGTCACCTGGTCGGCCGGCCAAGTCCGCGGTCCCCGCACCATCCCGGTCCACATCAACTCGTAGCTGCTCAGCCGGCGCAAAAAGTGGCTCCACGGAACCGCTTTTGATCCTGCGCTCAAGTGCGAATGAGATCGGCGAGGCCCTTCGCGAGCCACCATTTCCGGGGCCGGCCGATGCCGGTGGTCGGCACCTCGTAGGGCTCGAGGATGCCGCGATCGTCCAGGAGTTCGAGCGCGGTACGTGCTGCCGCGCTGGAAACGTTCACGAATCGCGCCGCGGTATCGGCGGTGATGACGGGATGGGCGGGCAGGATCTCGAGGACAGAGTGGGCAGCCGAGTCGGCGCGGACGCGGGCGATGCGAGCGCGCCACTCGTGCATGAGCGCGTCGACTTCGTTCGCCCAATCGAGCGATGCGGCGGCCGACGACTCGACAATGTCAGCGAACCACTTGACCCATCGTGCGAGCTCGCCGGTGCGGAACCAGTACAGGCCCGAGAGATAGCCGCCCGGATCGCGGGCGATGAGCACGCTCGTCGGCGGGGGAACGGCTACGTCGAGCCGTCGGGCGAGGGTCCAGAGCACGAGCAGCCGTCCGATGCGACCGTTGCCGTCGCCGTAGGGGTGGATGGTCTCGAACTGCGCATGGCTGACGGCCGCCTGGGTGATCACGTCGGCGTCGTCTGTGTTCGCGAACGCAACGAGGTCGTCCATCAACGCGGGCACGGCGTTCGCGGGGGGCGGAACGTAGGCCGCGTCTTGGGGACCGCGGCCGCCGATCCAACCTTGCGTGTCGCGAAACGCTCCGACGAGATGCGACGCGAGCTCGCTGTTGCGCATCAAGCGCGCGTGCCATTCGTGCAGGTCGCTGATCTTCAATCGATGTGTCCCGCGCGTGTGGGTGAGCGCATCGGTCACGACCGCGAGATTGTCGGCGACGACCGCCGCATCGTGAGGTGCCACGGATTCGTCGAGCTCCGCGGCGGCTACCAGCGCGGTCGGCGCGCGCAGCCCTTCGATGTTCGAGGATGCGATCCCCTCCGCGCGGAGGAGGAGTCGGGCCAGGGGCTCGAGCCCGCGGGGGAGCCGGTCGCCGACCCGCAGCACGCCGGCCGCGGCGCGCTCGGTCGCTCGGGCGACATCGACGGGAAGGTCGAGCGAACGGGAGGCGAGCGGATCGGGCAGCCAGGCGCGCGCCGGCCGGCCGTTCCACTCGATCGCCACCTCGGCGCCACTCATATCTATCCTTCGTCAACTCCCGGAGTTTCCCAAGGATAGCGGATTAATCTTTGCAATCTCCGAGCGCGAGACTGCGGTGTGCGCCCCTCGTTGCGACCCGTTGCCTCGGGATTCATCCTGTTCGGCTTCTACGCGGGCGCGTTCGCGGTGGCGGCGATCGACATCGAGCGGACGTTCCATCTTTCCGATGCGCAGCTCGGCTTCCTGCTCGCGACCGGGATCATCGCGGCGACAGGTGTGGCCGCGGTCGGCGGGATCATCATCGGCCGTTGGGCTGCGGGGGTAACGCTCGCCCGGGGGCTGATCATCTGGGGTGCGCTGCTCGGCGTTGAAGCGCTCGCTCCGCACATCGGTCTGTACGCGCCCGCGTTCACGCTGGCGATCGCGGCCGGTGGGTTGATCGACGTGGTGATCAACGTGACCGCGGCCGACGCGCTCGCGCCCGAACCGTCGAAGCTGGTGCAGTTCCACGCGCTGTGGAACTTCGCGTGCGTGCTGGGTGCGACGACGACGGGGATCGTGTTGCGGCTCGGCGCGTCGTGGCGAGTGGTGTGGGCGGGGATCGCGGTGCTGGCGATCATCGACGGCCTGGTGACGTATCGCGCTCGCGTTCCCGAGCCCGCGCCGGCCGATCACCCGTCGATGATTCGCGCGCTGATCGGCCTGCGGCACGAGGGCCTGACAGTGTTGGCGTTGGTGTTCGCCGCGTCGGCGATGGTCGAAGGCGGAGTGGCGACGTGGGGAGTGTTGTACCTGCGCGCGCACACGGGACTCGGCGTGTTGGCCGGCGTCGCTGCGTACGTCGTGGGGAACCTGTTGGCGACCGCGACGCGTTTGGGCAGCGGTGGAATCGTGCGGCGCTTAGGTACAAGGCGAACCGTGGCGCTAGGCGCCGGAATCACGTCCGCCGGGATCGCGACGCTGGTGGTGGCCTCTGTGCCGTTCGTTGCCGCCGCCGGTTTGGCAGCCGCAAGCCTCGGCATCTCAGTCGTGTGGCCGTTGCTGATCGCCGACGTGAGCAACGAGGCTCAACACCCCGCGCTGGCAATCGGCGGAGTAACCGCAGCCGGCTACCTAGGCATGGTCGCCGGCCCCCCAATAGTCGGCACCGTCTCCGGCGCCTTCGGCCGCCCAACCGGCCTGATGGTGCTCGCGGGAATCGCCCTGTTCGTCGCGATCACGCCGGCGCACGTCAGAGTCAACGCGCGCGAAGTGACGTGACGTGGGTCGGGAACAGGGATTCGGTCAACCAGTTGCGCTGATACGAAAGCGGTTTGAAATGACTCAGAATCACGGTCTGGGGTGTGTGGATGTCTACTGAAGGTTCACGGAACATGCGGCTCGCTGACAGGCCGGCGCGTGCGAGTGCTCGATCTTGTCCGGGCAGAGCTTCTCGCGGCTGGCGACAAGCTGGTTTTCGACCGCCGACGGATCGGCGAGACCTACGCACGCGTGTCACGAAGGACGGACGCATTCGGTTGAGCGATGGGCAGGAGTTCAAGACGCCGTCGAGTGCGGCAAGAGCCGTCGCCGGCCAAACGGCTATGGATGGGTGGACGGCATGGGCCAGTGCACGTAGTGGTGAGCTGTTGGACGCGCTGCGGCAGAAGTATCTCGATGGCCTGAGTAGCGACGCTCGAGACCCTAGAACTGAAGAGGCTGGCGCCGATGGTGCCGGAGCTCTCGGCCGTCGCACCTTTGCTAAGGGTGCGCGTACCGGCACGCGGAACACGGCAGAGCCCAGGAGGTCTTGGTGCGTGATCTCATCGCCAATGGGGGACATCCTCACGATCATCCGGAGTCGACGTTACAATTGAGAAGCGGCTCGCGCGAATTAGTGGGCTAACCACCAGTGCCCGAACTTCCGAAAGGTTGGCCTGGATACTCCGGTACGCCTCCAACTCTTCTCACAACTCGCCAATCTCGGGACTGACCCACCCGGCGACGGCGAGGAAGAGGAAGCATTGCCGGACCGCGGATTGACCGTCGGCAACTTGCCCTCTGGGCTCGGCGGTGTGGAATCCCTGTCGCCGCAGAGCACGTTCGATGAGGCGATCACCAAGATGCTGCTGAATGACTACTCCCAACTTGCGGTATTGAGTAGTCCTTTCAACCTGCGTGGGGCCGTCACTTGGAGGTCGATTGCGAGGGCTCGCCACGATGATCCGGAAGCGCCAGTGAGCGCTGCGATTGTGCAAGTGGACGCCGTTTCGTATGACGCAGAGCTCGTTGACGTTCTGGATCGCCTTTACGAAGACGACTTCATCTTCGTTAAGGGACCGGACCACCAAATTGCTGGCATCGTCACCGCGGCGGATGTAGTGCTCGCCTACGGCGCACTCTCGATGCCCTTCCTCCTCGTCGGTCAGATCGACATGCTCCTCCGCCGGTTGATCACGGTGCACTTACTCATAGACGACGTCGTCGCCGCCTGCGACAGCGGACGTTCGCGGGATCGGTGGGTTCGAAGACATGACGATTGGCGACTACCAACGCGTGCTTGAGGTGCCAAGCACGTGGGACCGGCTCGACTGGCACGTCGACCGCCAAGTATTCATTCGTCGACTTGACGTGGTTCGGCGGCTCCGGAACGACATCACGCACTTCAACCCCGATCCCCTGCCTGCAGATGCGATCAGGACCTTGCGTACCTTCATGCTCTTTCTGAAACGTTACGTCGCATAGTCGGTTTGCGGCTACGCCCGTCACAATTTTGTTCTGACGGGAAAGTTCAGCAGACTTCGCCAAGCGCCTACGCGACGGCGGCGGCGAACTCGGCGAAGAGGTCGCCTGGCAGTCGATTGTGCAGGCGCCACGTGATGGCGATAGGCCGTTCGCCTTCGTGCGAGATGTATGTCGCCGGGCCGAGGCACCAGAACGCTCGATCGACGGCACTGATCCGAGCGAAGAGGACAACATTGGTGCCCGTCTCGGCCTGGCTCGTGTAGCGCCGACCGGTCGGACTCTCGAGCGAAGTTCCGGACTGACTTTCCCAATGGATCAGCTCTGAGCTGATCGCGTAGTCGCGGTATCGAGTTGTTGGCGAGAATGAACCGGCCGACTTGTCCAGGGTGAACGCGAACAAGTCGCTGCTACTCGCTTCATCCCACAACACGCCTTCCGCCAGGCCCGTTGTTTTGCACCCGTTCCGATCGCGAAGGCGGCGAGGATCTCTGCACGCGTGTAACGAGCGTGGACTGCGATCGGTACGTCGCCAAGCCCGATCGGTGCGTGCAGGTGATCGATGCGTTCTGGGAGCACATCCAGGAGTTCGAGCAGCTCGCTGCGGACCTGCGGGTGTTCCCATAGATGCGCAAAGCTCTCGGGCAGCGTCGCCGGCATCGCGGCAGTCGCCAGTGAACCGATCAACATCCACCGCGAACCGGTGCTCACGCGCTGAGGCCACCCAAGTCGGGAGGAGCCTCGCGATCGATGAGTGATCGGTAGGCGTCGATCCGGTCGCGGTCATCGACGTGCAGTAGTCGCCCGACCGCGCGGAGCAGCGGATCCTCATCCGGGCCGCTGGTTTCGGTGGCAGGTTGGCGGTTCGGCGCAGTGCGCTCCAACTGCGGTTGTTGGCGTAGACGTCTTCGATCTCGAGTCCGGTTTCCAGCAGATACGTCTGGAGATCGACGTCGCCGAGCGAACGAAGCTCCTCGCACTTTGCTCGCCAGTCCGACGGGATCGCTTGGCGGATGCTTCGCAGCACGATCTCGCGGGCGACCGGGTCGAGCTCCATGTGGCATCCCGACGGGAGGAACGGGAAGTCGTTCTCGATTTGGCGCTCGACGTCGCGCCGGGACCCGCCGAGCAGCGCTCGGTACCGGCGATCGAAGCGGAACTCGCGCCGGTGATTGCCAACGAAGTCGAGCACGGTGCAGAGCGCTTTGCCTTCGGCTCGTCGGAGTCCACGGCCGAGTTGCTGCAGGAAGAGCGTCGGGCTCTCGGTCGGCCGCAGCAGCAAGAGGGTGTCGACGTTGGGAACATCGACGCCCTCATTGAACAGATCGACCGTGAAGACCACCTTGACGTCGCCCGGCGGCGAGATCGCGCAAGAGCGGGTCTCGCTCTTCCGGCGGACTGTCGCCCCAGACGGCGACGGCCGAGATCCCGGCCGCGCGTGAACTGTTCGGCCATGAAGCGGGCGTGGGCGACGCGACGCAGAAGCCCAGCGCCTTGATCTCTTGCGGATCGGCCGTCTTGAGCCGCACCTGCTCGATGACTCGTCGCGCCCACGCGTGATCGGCCGTCAACACATTGGTCAAGGCCATGACGTCGTATCCGGCCCCACGCTTCCACGGCACTTCGGTGAGATCGGTGCCGTCGTGCACGCCGAAGTAGGAGAACGGCACCAGATACTGCTGGTCGATCGCGTCCCACACGCGGAGCTCGGCAGCGATCCGCCGTCGAAGTAGCGGAGGATGTCGAGGCCGTCCGCACGCTCGGGTGTCGCGGTCATGCCGAGCAGCTCGACCGGCCTCAGACGCTCCAGGAGCATTCGGTACGAGGGTGCTGCGGCGTGGTGGAACTCGTCGACGATCACAACGTCGAAGTGCGCCGGGTCGATCGATTCGAGTCCGGAGCTGTTGAGGCTCTGGATTGAAGCGAAGACGTGCTCGAATCGAGATGGTCGCTTCCCTCTGACCCAAAGCTCGCCGAAGCTCGCATCCCACAAGCGCGTACGCGAACGTGGCGCGGCTCTGCTCGAGAATCTCTTGGCGGTGCGCAACGAACAGCAGCCGGTGTCTCGGCAAACGGGTTCGCGAGGCGCGCGTAGTCGACGGCCGCCATCACGGTCTTGCCGGTTCCCGTAGCCGACACGAGAAGGTTGCGGTGATGCTCGGCTGTCCGCGCCAACTCCACCTGCTCGAGCAGCCGTTCCTGAAACGGCCGCAACACGATCTCGATCGGGCTCAACAAGATCGTGTCCTCGCGCTCGGTGGTCTTGGTGCGCTCGAGGAACTCGTCGTGGTCGAAGGTGATGAAGTCTCCGCTCGCCCAGTACGACTCGAAGACCGCGTTCATCTTGGCGACGACGTCGGGGTTTCGCACTCCCGAGATGCGAACATTCCATTCGAGCCCAGTGACCATCGCCGAGTGAGTCAGGTTCGACGAGCCGATGTAGGCGGTCGAGTAGCCGCTCTGACGATGAAAGAGCCACGCTTTGGCATGGAGGCGTGTCGACGCCGTGTCGTATGAGACCTTGACCTCGGCGCCAAGCGCTTTCAGCTCGTCGAGAGCTCGGAGCTCGGTGCTGTTCGTGTAGGTCGTGGTGACGATGCGGAGCTTTTTGCCAGCTTCGCAATGGCGCCGGAGCACGTCCATCATCGGATGGATGCCGCTCCATCGAACGAAGGCCATGACGACGTCAACCGAATCTGATGAATGGATCTCGACGCGTAGCTCTCGACCGACGGCCGGCTCGCCGCGGGAGTTCGTCAACAATGTGGTGTCGAGCAATGGCGTGAGAGGGACGTCGAGCGTCTCGGGAGAGCCGTCGGGCTTGAGCCGCAAGATCGCCGCCAGGACACGCGCGGGATCAAGCGGAAGATCTTGCTCAGTATCGACGGCCTGGCTCAGCGTCGAAACCACCTCGACGAGCCTCTGGACCATACGAACCGCCACTTGGGCGCGCTCGTTCTCCGGTGCTGCCTCAATCGCGCGAGCAACCACGCCACCGATGTGCCGAGAAAAACGATCGGAAGCTTCCGCACGTTGGTGAGATCGCGGAGGTCGGTGCTAGTCGTCGGCGATGCCGCGTCGTGGAGTCGCTGTTCGAGCGCGCCCGTGATCAGCGACTCATAGAGACCCGGCTCGAGCTCATTTGTCATGAAGTGAGAGTCTGGCGTGGATCGCTTTCCGCAAGCCAAAGCCGCTAGCGACGATTGATCACGCCGACGGCAAATTGGTCGATGTCCAGACCTCTGGGGGCGAGCTGGGCCCTGTCACATCCGCGCTTCGGTCTCGGTGACCGCGCCTCAGTCGCTCTTCGACTCGGCCAGGACCATCGGGTGGACGGGGCCGCTTCCGTTCTCGCGCAGGAGCGCGGCGACGGCGGTCAGGGTCCAGCGCGAATCGACGATGTCGTCGATGAGGATCACCGGGCCCGACGGAACCGGCGCGGTGATCGAGAAGGCGTGCTCCACGTTGGCGTACTGCTGGGCGCTGTTGTTGAGCTCGCTCTGCGGGACGGTTCCCTCGGCCTTCGTCACCACCGGCGCGAACGGGAGCTCCAACATGCTCGCCACTCGCGTCGGCCAGATCGCGAACCAAGTTCGGATTGCGCGTCGACGGAACGCACGTGACCCACTCGACCTTGGGATCGAACTTCTGCTTCGCAATGAGATCAGCCAGCGCTCGTGCGAGCTCGTTCGAAAACGCGCCACTGACGCGCTGATCCTGCACGAGGGTGCCCCAACCGCCGTCGCCGATGTGCGAGAGGACCGAGCCCGTCTCCGCCCGCTGACCAACGCGGGATCGCCTTGCCGTTCGGCCACTGCTTGCGCGGCTCGAACGTGCGGTGCTGACCCTGCAGGAACGCCACCGCGTCGGCAACCAGCGCGGGGTCGATCTCGAGCGGAACCAGATTGTGGCCGAGGCAGCGCGCACACCGTCCGCACGGCGCGGCGGCGGGATCGTCGAGCTCGCGGCGCAGGAACTCCATCAGGCACCCCGAATACTCGAGGTACTCGCGCATCCGGTCCTGTTCCTGCCGGCGCGCCGCCGTCACCGCGAGCAGACGCTCCTCGGGGTACTTCCACTCCCTCGGCGTGCGCCGCCACTTGCGGCCGCTGCGCTCGACGACGCCTTCGACCTCCAACACCTTCAGCATGTTCTCGAGCCGGGACCGGCGCAGGTTGACGTCGCGCTCGATCGCGACTGTCGTGATCCACTCGTCCTCATCGAGCAAGCCCATCACCTGCTCGGCGTCCGCCCGCGGCGGGAACGCGGTGCTGATGAAGTAGTCCTGAATCCGGCGGTCTTCTCGGCCGACCAACGCGATCGCGTACGCGTGCTCGAGCGCGCGACCCGCCCGTCCGACCTGTTGGTAGTAGGCGATCGCGGATCCCGGCGTCTGGAAGTGGATGACGAACGCGAGATCGGGCTTGTCGTAACCCATGCCGAGCGCGGACGTTGCGACCACGCATTTCAACTCGTTGTTCTGCAGCAGCTGCTCGACCGCGAGTCGACTCTCGTTCGGATCGCCGCCCGTGTACGCGCGAGCCGCGATGCCGTTGCGCGCGAGCCAACCCGCGGTTCGATGCGCGTCTTCGATGGTGAGCGCGTAGACGATTCCAGTGCCGGGGAGCGTCGGAATCGCCTGCGCGAGCCACGCCAGCCGATCCGCCATCGACGGAAGATGCAACACGTCGAGCGCCAGGCTCTCGCGATCGAGCGCGCCGCGGAGCACCACCAGGTCGTCACCCAACTGGTCGACGATGTCGCCGACGACGCGATCGTTGGCCGTCGCAGTCGTGCACAACACGGGTACGCCGCGCGGCAACAGATCGAGGATGCGCGTGATCCGCCGGTAGTCGGGCCGGAAGTCGTGACCCCAGTCGCTGATGCAATGCGCCTCGTCGACCACGAGGAGCCCCGACCGCGCCGCGAGCGTGGGCAGCACGGTGTCACGGAACTGCGGGTTGGCGAACCGTTCGGGCGACACGAGCAGGAGATCGACCCGATCGGCGTCGATGTCGGCGCTGACCTGTTCCCACTCGGTGGTGTTGTCGCTCGTGATCCGAGCCGCGCGCACACCGCCGCGTTCGCCGGCGTCGATCTGATTGCGCATGAGACTGAGGAGGGGAGAGACCAACAGCGTGGGACCCGCGCCCCGGGCCCGGAGCAGGCGGGTCGCGACGAAGTAGACCGCGCTCTTGCCCCAGCCGGTGCGCTGCACGACGAGGACCCGACTGCGATCCGCGACGAGCGCCTCGATCGCCTCGAGCTGCGCGGGCCGGAACTCGGCCGTGGGCCCGACGAGATCGTGGAGGGCGTCGAGCGCTTCGGTCGCCAGGTCGGTCACGGATCGCAGCCTGCCAGGTCGGTCGGACAGTCGGTTGCCGAGGTGACTGTCTCACCCGTATGCGACGATGCGATCGTGCTTATGGATGAGCGTGTGGGTGTGCAGGTGAGCGACGTCGTGGCGTTGCAGGCGCCTATGCGCGCGCTGGTCGGCGAGTTGGATCCGGATGCGGTGTTCGTGTTCGACGCGCCCGCGATGTGGACGGCGTTCGACGTGTTGGTGCGGTTGGGTGAGTCGGCGAAAACGCTGTTGGCCCGGCGGGTCGAGGATGCGAGTACGTGGCAGCGGGAGGGGTATCGGTCGGCGGCGGAGCAGTTGGCCGCGGTATCGGGTTCGTCGGTATCGAAGGCACGCAATGGGTTGGAGACGTCGAAGGAGCTCAAGGCGTTGCCCAAGACCGCGGCGGCGATGCGGGCCGGGAAGTTGTCGCCGGCCAAGGCGGAGGTGATCGCGTCGGCGGCGACGGTGGATCCTGACGCCGAGACCGGCTTGTTGTCGGGTGCGGGCGATTCGTTGGCGGCCGTGCGCGACAAGTGTCTCGCGGCGAAGGGGAAGGATCGGGACCGGGCGCACAAGCGGATCAAGAAGGACCGTTATTTGCGCACGTTCACCGATAAGGAAGGCGCGTGGAACGTGGTCGCGCGCGGAACGCCCGACGAGGGTGATCGGTTTCGGTTTGCGCACGATCCGATCTTGGACGAGATGTTCAAGGCGGCGCGGGCCGGAGGGTCGGGAGGAACCACGCGAGGCGTACGCGTTCGACGCGCTGATCGAGATGGCGCGCCGCGCCGCCGAACCTGCGGGCGAAACCGGCGACTCGCCGGCGAACGGCGAGAAGCCGAAGAAGTCGGTCGCCGCGGTATATGGGATTGCTGCGCCTCGACGTGGAAGCGTTGCGTCGAGGTTCGGTCGAGGGCGACGAGATCTGCGAGATCGCGGGTCTCGGACCGATCCCGGTTTCCGTGGCCCGCGAGTTGCTGGGCGACGCGGTGTTGAAGTTGGTGATCACCAAGGGTGTCGACGTGATCAACGTGACGCACCTCGGACGGTCGCCGACCGTCGCGCAGCAGGTCGCGTTGTGGTGGCAATCACCGACCTGCACCGCCGAAGGGTGCACACGTTCGCGGCGGCTCGAGAACGATCACGAGATCGGCTGGGCGAAGACCCACACGACCGTCCTCGGTGATCTCGACCCGCTCTGCACCCACGAACATCGACTCAAGACCGTTCACGGCTGGGCGCTCGTCCCCGGCACCGGTAAACGCCCGTTCGTTCCACCTGATGATCCACGGCACCCGAAGAACCAGCCGCCACCGGATCCGTGACGGCGTGCGCGGTGAGCCATGATCTGTTGGTGCAGAGTGTCTGGAAGGCCGACGCGTTGGAGCTGCTCGACGCGGCCGTCGCGGGGCTCGATGGGGAACAGCGTGACGGTCAGCGATCGCTCGCGCGCGCCGTTGCCGACGCGATGGACGTCGGGCACCATCTCGTCGCCGAGGCGCCGACCGGTTCCGGGAAGAGCCTCGCCTATCTCGCGCCGGCGGTTGCTTCTGGGTCTGAAGGTCGTGGTCGCGACGTCGACGATCGCGTTGCAGCAGCAGCTCGTCGGCAAGGATCTTCCCGCGCTGCGTCGGCATGGGTCGGTGCCGTTCACGTTCGCGCTGTTGAAGGGGCGATCCAACTACGTCTGCCTCGCCAAGCTCCGCGCAGCCGCGAAGCCCGATGCGCTCTTCGACCAGCCCGTTGTCGCCGCGTTCTCGACGCAACTCGGGCGACTCGAGGCGTTCGCCAAGAGCTCCGAGACCGGAGACCGGGCCGAGGTCGAGGACGCGATCGCCGACTCGTCGTGGGCGGCGGTCAGCTGCACGGCCTTGGAGTGCCCGGGCCGGAGCAACTGCAACGACGGCGACGACTGCTTCGCCGAGAAGGCGCGGAGCGCGCGATGGGCGTCGACATTCTCGTCGTCAATCACGCCCTCTACTGCGCGCACCTCTCGGCGGGCGGCAATGTGCTTCCCCAGCACGACCTCGTGATCCTCGACGAGGCCCACGCCTTCGCCGAGAACGCCACCAACGCGTTCGGCGCCGACCTCTCGCCCGACATCCTCATTCGCCTCTCGGGCATGCTCGCCCGCGCCGGTGTCGACATGAAGCTCGTCGACGCGCTCGCCAACTCGGCCAAGCATCTCGCCAACGTCGTCGAGTAGTCGCGAAGGCAGCGTCGACGTTCCCAACGACGAGCCGCTCAGCTCCGCGCTGCACTCGGCCGCGGAACGGCTCGCCGCCGCGAACACCAAGCTCGGACGGCCCGACACCGATCAAGGCAAACGCGCGTCGCAACTCGCGGTCGCGCGGCTCGACGTGCTGCGCCGCCTCGGTAACCCCGACGAGCAAGACGTCGTCTGGATCGAGAAGACCCGCAACTCGCATCGCATGCGCATCGCGCCCGTCGCGGTCGGCAGCGCGGTGGGCGCGCGCCTGCTCGACACGAAGCCGGTGATCGCGGTGTCGGCGACGCTCGGCGGCGCGCCGCCGTTCCCCGGCTTCGCGTTCTCGATGGGCTTCGACCCGACCGCGTCGCCGGGCGAATGGGGCGAGAAGAACGACGACGGCGAACGCGACTCGCACACCGGCCGCGGCTACGTGCCGTTGCAGACGCCGTCTTCGTTCGACTGGAAGGAACAGGGACTCCTCTACGTCGGCCGGGACCTTCCCGATCCCGGCCGCGCCCGCGACGCCTGGGTCGAACAGGCCGGCGACCGCTTGTGCCGACTTGGTCGAAGCCGCGGGCGGGCGCGCGCTCGTGCTCTGCACCTCGCACGCCAACGTGCGCGTCTTCGCCGACCTGTTGCGCGAACGCACCACGCACGACGTGCTCGCGCAGGGCGACGCCGATGTCGGTCGCCTCACCCGCTCGTTCGTGGAAGACGAGACGTCGGTGCTCGTCGGCACCCGTTCGTTCTGGCAGGGGATCGACGCGCCCGGCGTCTCGTGCGTGCTGGTCGTCATCGACCGCATCCCGTTCCCGTCTCCGGGCGAACCGCTGCACGCGGCGCGTCGCGATCGCGCCACTGCGATGGGGCTGAACGCGTTCGGAACCGTCGACCTCCCGGCCGCGGCACTCGTGCTCGCGCAAGGCGCCGGCCGTCTGATCCGCACGCGCAACGATCGCGGTGTCGTCGCGGTGCTCGACTCGCGGCTCGCGCTCAAGGACTATCGCCACCAACTCCTCACCGCGATCCCGCCGTTGAAACGCAGCGTCGACCTCGACGAAGCGTGCGCGTTCCTCGACCACGCGGCGTCGAATGTGCCCGCGTCGGAGACGACCGTCGACGAGACGTTTCCGAAACAGTCGATGGCGGAGGCGATCGCGACGCGCGACGCGGTCGACTGTCCCGAGTGCAAGGTCAAAGCGGGCGAGCGTTGCCTCGACGCCGTCCGGCTTCACGCTCACGTTCCCGCACGACGCTCGCATTGCCGCGATGGAGGACGCGTAGCTGCATACCGTTGTGCGTCGACCACGAAGGGCAGGTTTGCGATGCCGAGGCACGACGTAGACATGAGTATCCCCACCTCGAAGGTCGTGCTCCATGCCGACGTCGTGTTCGAGGTCCGCAGCGACGGCGAGAAGCTCGGCGAGCTCCGGGTCAGCCAGGGCGGCGTCGACTGGCGCCCCGGCAACGCCCAGATCGCGGCCAAGCTCCGCTGGGAACAGTTCGACAAGCTGATGAACGAACGCCGCCTGTAGGCCCCCGAGTTGGGTGTCTCACCCTCCGTGCAGACTCGTGAGAGATGCAGGAGGGCGATGTGATGCACGAATACGACCAAGAGATCAAGCGGCTGGCCGACTGGCTCCGCGACCCGGGCAACGCCGAGCCGTGCGCGGGATTTCCCGCCGATCCGCCTGATCTGGGCTCGAGACCGGGCATCTACGCGTGGCACGGTGACGCCGCCGCCGACGAGCTCCTGGTCACTCCGCTCCGGGCGATTCGCAAGGGGCCGTTGTTCCTCGCACGGACCGATCGAGCCATGAACAAGGGCATCGTTCGTGACTTGCAGAACACGAAGGCGTCGACATTCAGGCGTTCGCTCGCGGCGATGTTGTGGGAAGAGCTCGACCTGCGGTGCCCGGCGCACAACACGATCGACGCAGCCGGCGATGGACGGCTCACGGAATGGATGCATGCGCATCTCAGCGTCATTGTCGTGCCGTTCACCGATGCATCGAACGTGGCGCGGGTCGAGGCCGACCTGCTCGACTATCTCGATCCGCCGCTGAACCTCAACCGGGGACTTTGTCCGACTCCCGGCCGCAAGCGGTTGCGTACGCTCCGGCGCCGGAACCTCGGCGTCACGAGCGACGAAGCGGAATGGGCACGTCAGATGCTGGCGCTCCACACGGCGAAGGTGAGCGATTCCAATGTGATCCCGATCACGCGCGCGACCGGGAAAGGGAGCCGGCGATCACGCGCGGTGCGCCAATCCTTCTGGACGCCGGCCGACGCGAACGGCGGCGCGTGACAGAGTCAATGCGATGTCGGACCGGTCGGAGCCCGGTAGCGTCGTTATGCGAGACGTTGAGCGGAGCTCTTCTTGCGGCCGCATCACTGGCGAGTGAAGTCGGGAGGACATGACGTGACCGACACTAGGAGCAACGAGCTCCAAAGGCAATGCGGAAGACGATGCCGAGGCGACGTGCCTGGGCTCGGTCTGCTCGTCAGCATCGCCGAAGCTGGCCTCACCCGAGATGATTCGGAATTCCTCGAGTCGGAAGCTTGCGGAAGAGCGCCGGAGGCTTGCCGACCGTGATCTGGGCGATCGAGTTTGAGAGCGCCTACGACGAATGGGACGTCTCGACCGACGTTGAAGACGATGTCGAGATACGCCTAGCGGTACTGGAGCTCATGCGAGCTACTGGCAGCGTATCGGGGCCACCTGAAGACGCCGAGTACAACGTCGAATCGCGACATGTGTTGCTGCGCAGTGCCGGGAACGCCGGTCCTGGTCGAGTTCGTAGTCGCTTCGTGACCGACCGGCTACGCCGTCGGTCATCGTTCGCCGATTCACTTGAGGTCTTGACTCAGATGCCGGCCGCGTTGGCGACCATTGAGAGCATGGCGTACTGGCCGACGACGAAGAGGATCTCGACCAGGCACTGCTTGTCGTAGTGACTCGCGAGCTCGGCCCAGTTCTTGTCTTTGACGGTGCCGTGCTTGTGGAGGTCGTCGGCGGCGTGGAGGAGCGCGAGCTGGGGGTCGGTCCAGGCGAAGCCTTCGACCGGCTCGGCGGCGGCGGTGATCTCCTCCTCGGTGAGCCCGGCGGCTCTCGCGTATTCGACGTGCTCGACCCACTCGAACTCGGACTTGTAGTTCGACGCGATGCGCAGCGCCAACAGCTCGTGGTCACGCTTCGACAACACACCGTTCAGCGCGAGCGCAGCCGCCCAGCCGAGGAACGGGGAGAGCAGATCGGGCTGGTAGGCGAGGATGGCCATCGTCTTCGCCGGCTCCCGGCCCGGGCGGCGCGATCGCGGCGACGAGCTGCTCGGCGTCGGCCCGTAACTCGCCGGTTTCGGGGAGCGGAATTCTCGGATCTGACGTCATCTGCTCGTCTCCTCTACGGATAGGTTCGGAGGATGGACCCGGCCTCGATCCTGTTGACCGACAAGATCGTCGTCGTCACGGGCGCGGCCCGGGGAATCGGGCGGGCGACGGCCGAAATGTGTACCGCATTCGGCGCCACCGTCGCGACCTGCGACCGGGAAGCGCAAGACGTCAACGCCGCGCTCTCGGCCCTGTTCGACGTGCGCGATACCGACGCCCGTGAGGTATTCGTCGAGGGTGTCGTCAACAAGTTCGGCGGCATCGACGTGCTCGTCAACAACGCGGGCGGCACCTTCTTCTCGCCGTTCCTCGACGTCTCCGAAAAGGGCGACGCCACGATGATCGCCGAGAACTTCGGCCACATCACTGCGCTCACCCGCGGCGTCGTCCCGCACATGCCCGCGGGCGGATCGATCATCAATGTCACGTCGATCGAAGCGCACCAGGCCGCACCCGGCTTCGCGATCTACGGCGCGATGAAAGCCGCGCTCGCGCACCTCACCCGCACGCTCGCGCTCGAGCTCGCGCCGCTCGGCATCCGCGTGAACGCGATCGCACCCGACGCCATCCCGACCAGCGGCGATCACGATGTGCGAGCCGAGATGCTCGCGGCCGGCGCCGCCTACGACCCCGCGGTCGTGCCGCCGCTCGGTTTCATGGGCGACCCCGACGACGCCGCGTCGGTCGCGGTGTTCCTCGCCAGCAACATGGCGCGCTTCGTGACCGGGACGACCGTGCACGTCGACGGTGGCAACTGGGCCGCCGGCGGTTGGCGGCGCATCGAAGATCCCGACTGACCGAAGACTCCGCGTCACGCCCCGCTGCGCGTGTCTTCGAGCCAGGTGGGCATGTCGATCGGCGGGTTCGGGAGTTGCACCACGTTGCGTTCCGCGAGGAAGCGCTCGTAACCCTCGGGGTCGGCTTGGAACGACCGCGGGTCGCCCATCATCACCTCGAACAGCTCCACGCCATCGGGACCGGCGACGAACGGGCCGAACGTGTCGCCCTGATCGAGCGCGATGTGCGAGCCCTTCGTGCAACGGACGTCGCCGCACGTCATCTCGCCTTCGAGCACGAAGATCACGTGATTGCTGTTGTGCCCGTGCGGCTGCACGATCATCCCCGGATCCCACTTCGCGTAGAGCGACAGGAACTCGGGCGAGAAGTCGAGCCACTTCTCCCGCACCGACACATCACGCTCGTCGTTGTGCCGCTGGCGTCGCACCTCCTGCCACGCCAAGTCGTCGAGGTGCACGAAGCGAGGACTGCCCGCCATCGGAGTCTCCTTGCCAGCCGGAACCGAGCCGACATCTTGACTCGGGTTGACGCTCGCCGGAAACGTCAGCCGAGCAAGCCGCCGACCGGGGTCGGCGCGACGAGTTGAACCACGTCGGCCGCGAGTGGCGGAGCGGACGAGACGGTCAGCACGGCGGAATCGTCGGGCGGACTGGTCGTCGCGGCGGCGGGATCGACGCTCACGGTCACGATCGGAGTCGCGACGGTCACCGGCGCGGGTGGCGGGTTCGTCGCGGGGCCGGGATCCGAGCCGGCGGCCGGACTCGTGGCCACGGGAGTCGGATCGACGGTCACGGTCGCGATCGGAGTGGCGACGGTCACTGGAGGCGATGTCGCGGTCGGCGCCGAGTCCGCCGGCTCGGACGTCGGCGCCGACGCGGGCTGCACGTCGGAGCTCGGCGCGGCGTTCCCACTGGACGCGCCGCCGTTGACCACGCCGGTCACGACGTCGGAAACACCTCCGGTCACTGCGCCGGCCACGTCGCCGACCCCATCGACGACTGTGACTACGGGTCCCTTGGGTTGCGGCGTCGTAGTCACCGGGGGAACCGGCGGCGTCGGCGTCGGTGTCGATGTCGGCGGATCAGGTGTCGTCGCGCCGCCACCGGATCCGGTCGTCACTCCGCCGGTGCCGTCCGCGGGAGGGCCGGCGGTCGGCTTCGTCGGCGTGGTTGGTTTCGGCGCGATTGCCGGCGGGGCCGCACCCTTGGCCGTATCACCTGGAATGCCAATGTTCTGCGCCCCGGGCACGACCCCGCCGACAACGCCGACGTTCCCCACGTCCGTCGACGACAACGACACCACTTCCGCCGCATGTCCCACGCCACCGCGCTCGGCGACCGGTTCGGCCACCGCTATCGGTCGCAGCGGAGCGTGCGGTCCGAGGAGCGGCGGAGGGATCGGGCTCGACGCAGATGGGCCGCCGAAGAACAAAGTTCCGCCGCGCGGCACGCCGGGGGGCGATGTGCCGGTGAGTACCGCGCCGATGGCCAGCACGAACGCACCTGCGCATACGCCGCCCATGATCTTGGACGGTCGCATGCCGGATCTCCTTGATCGAAATCGAAGGGCTGACGACGACGCGGACATGCGCTATCCGCGCGGTTCGATCGAGGACGCATACAACAACGATTGCCGGGCGGCGCTGGTGAAGTAGCGGCGCCCGGCGAGGGCAATCGTCGCCGCCAGCGCGACGACGATCGCAAGTTCGAGCGGGAACGGGTCGCCGAGTCCCGCGCGAGTCACTGGTAGTTGTCGGCGTGAACGGCGTGAGGCCGAAGAAGGGCCACACGCTCGGAGTCCGCGCCGAGTGCGCGACCGAATGGCCAACCCGGTGGAGTGTCGCCGCGGCGACGGACGCGGTCGCGGGCGACGCGCCCGTCGCCGTGGCGACGACCTTGGGTGAAACGGGCACCGCGTGCGCCGCGGGCACGGACGCGACGCGATGCGACACCGGCGCATAAGGCGCCGCGACCGGAGTCGACTTGACCGGCGTCGCGATCGCGCCGGGCGAGTCCGTCGATGGCGCGACCGGTGGCACGTCGACGACCGGCGGAACGGCAAGGGGCGGTACTGCGATCGGCGCAACCCGGATCACCGGAGGGATCGCGACAGGGGAATGCGCGATCGGGGGGACGGTGATCTCGGGTGCGTCGATCGCAGGAACGATCGCCTCGGCGCGCTTTGCGTCGTGCGCAACGAAACCGATCGCGAGCGCGCTCGCACCCACTCCGACGAGCAGGAATCGAACGATCGTTACCCCGCGTCCACGCATTCGGGTCCGGAACCTTCCCAGCCGGCGGACCTTCGTAGCCACCGGTCGAGTACCCGTTCGCGAACCGGACAAACGGTGAATCTCAGGTCGAGCCCGCTTCACGCGCCAGCGCTCGAGGCCCCGGTCGCTGGTCAGCGCTTGATCGCGTGTTCGGGCTCGATTCCGCCTGAACAACGCGTCCGGTCAGACCGACGTAATCGCAGGTTCCTTCACCAGCGCCGCGAACTCCTCGGCGATGAGTCTCGATGCTGCGAGTTGACGGCCCGCACGCCATTGGCGGATCGGGAACACGGAATCCCAGCGATGGAGCTTGTCGAAGCTGAGCGTCGCGCTCACGATCGCTTCCGATGTCGCCGGCCTCGACGAACACCTGGCTGTAGCGCGGAAACGCCGGCCCCGCGATCACGCTGTGACCGAGGTAGTCGTCGCCGCGCGGGTTGCTGAGGTGACCGGCCGAATACTCGGTCCGCTCGACCGCGCCGATGAGATTCGCACTCGCGGTATAGACGAGGTTCTCCTGCGCCCGGGCGGCGGCGGTGCCGACGAAGTAGTCGCGCTTGCCCGGGCCTTCGGTTGTGGCCGACGGGTTCACCAACACCCGCGCGCCTTTCAACATCAGCAGGCGACTCAGCTCCGGGTTGAACGAGAAGTCGTAGTCGATCATCACGCCGATCGGTCCGAAACGCGTCGCGAACAACGGGAGTGACGAGCCCGGCCGGTACGTGATCCCTTCCGTCACCAACGGCAACGTCCCGAGATGCAACTTGCGGTAGGTACCGAGAATCCCTTCGGGACCGATCACCGCCGCCGCGTTGTAGAGCACGCTCGGATCGTCGGCGTCGCGCTCGGGCATGCCGAACACCACGTACATGTCGTGCTCACTCGCCGAGCGCGGCCACGTGCTCGGTGGCCGGGCCGGGCACGCATTCGGCCAGCTCCCGATGGGCCGGACACGCACCGCCGTCGAAGCGGCACGAACAGTCGATCGTTCCGGTGAGCGCGAGCTCCGGGAACACGAGGAGGTCGACGCCTTGCAACGCGGCTTCGCGGATCGCGGCCTCGATCCGGACCAAAGACTCGGCCTTCGTGCTGCCCGCGTTCGAAGTTGACACAACCCACGGTCACGGCGGTTTCGAACGCCATGTATTCGGCAGGAATCATGTATGCGAGTGCCTCCGCTTGGGAATTTAGAGATCCGAAGAGCCCCCGCCGTTCATGAATATCGACTGTTCGGCGAGAGAACTGGAGTCACACCCCACAAGCGGGTATCAGCCTCACATCGCGTGTGCGCGCTTGAAATTGCCAGGTCGCTTGGGTCTCCGGTGCGACCGCCAGTTGGTTGAGCTCTCGTGCGGTCTCGTCGGCGGCGTCATGGGCGAGCGCGAAATAGCGCTTGATGTGGCGGCCGGTCCACCGTTCGAACCAGCGAGCACGCGGGCGCACCTGCAACCGCGTCGCGTTGTCGGACCATTCGCCGACCTCGATCTCGACGCGCGCGACGAGATGGCCACGACCGTTCACGAGCCGGCCGTTCGCGCGCCACGACAATGAGTGCCAAGACAACGCGGGCCGCCACGGCGTCTCGACACACAACTCGCCGTCGTGGCCGAGCTCGATCCGCGTATCGACCGTCAGCGCGTCGCTCCGCCGCAATCCGGCTTGCACCGCGCCCGGCGGTCGATTCACGCGTCTTTCCACGACAAAGGTCGGCCAAGTGAGCAACATGGATCTCCTCCGTGGTTCGCGAGACTCCGCGCTCGCCAACCCGCCTCGGTCCTTTGCCCCGGATCGGGGGAGATCAAACAAATGCCCGGTAGGCGGCATTTCTCCGGTGATGGGCTGCGTGAATGGCGATCATTGCCCACTGCATAGGCTGCCCCGATGGCCATCACGGACGCGCCCCCGGCAACAGAACCCGCGCCCACCCTTGATCCCCGCCGGTGGTGGATGCTCGGCGTCCTCTGCCTGAGCCTCCTGATCGTCTTCGTCGGGAATTCGAGCCTCAACGTCACGATCCCCACGCTCTCCCGCGAGCTGCATGCGACCGAATCGCAGCTGCAGTGGGTCGTCGCGAGCTACTCCCTGGTGTTCGCCGGATTGCTGTTCTCGACCGGCGCGATCGGCGACCGCTTCGGCCGCAAGGGCGCGCTGCAGGGCGGTCTCGTCGGCTTCCTCATCGCCGCTTCACTCGCATCGGCGTCGACCGCGATGTGGCAACTCATCGCGTGTCGCGCGCTCATGGGTGCAGCCGCCGCGTTCATCATGCCGAGCACGTTGTCGATCATCGTCAACGTGTTTCCCGCCCACGAACGCACCAAAGCGATCGCGTTCTGGGCGGCAACGACGGGCGCGGCCGGCGCCATCGGACCAGTCGCAAGTGGTTGGTTGCTCGGCCGCTTCTGGTACGGCTCGGTGTTCCTCGTGAACATCCCGATCATCGCACTCGCGTTGATACTCGGTGCGTTCCTCGTTCCGAAGTCGAAGGATCCGGAAGAGGCGCGCCTCGATCCCGTTGGCGCGTGCCTCTCCATCGTCGGGATCTCCAGCCTCGTATACGGCTTGATCCAAGGGCCCACCAACGGTTGGTCGAGTCCGACGACGCTCGGCGCGTTCGCAGTGTCGTTGATCGTGCTCGGGCTCTTCGTGGTGTGGGAACTGCATGTCGACGAGCCGATGCTCGACATGCACTTCTTCCGCAACCCCGCGTTCAGCACCGGAACCGGCGGCATGATCCTCGTGTTCATGGCGATGTTCGGCGTGATGTTCCTCATCACGCAGTACTTCCAGCTCGTCTTGAACTACAGCCCGCTCGGAGCCGCGCTGCGACTCCTACCGATGGCGCCGATCATGATCATCGTCGCGCCGCTCACGCCCCGGTTGAGCGCGAAGTTCGGCGCGAACCGGGTCGTGACGTTCGGGCTCGTGACCGTCGCGCTCGGCCTGCTTTCGTTCCGCACGCTCGGGCTGCATACCCCCTACTGGCAGGTACTCATCTTCATGGTCCTGCTCGTCACCGGCATCGCGCTCACGATGTCGCCGATGACCGCGGCGATCATGTCGTCGGTTCCGCCCCGCCGCGCCGGTGCGGGTTCGGCGATGAACGACGCCACACCGCGAGCTCGGCGCCTCCCTCGGCATTGCCGTGCTCGGGAGCCTGGCCGCGACCCGCTACGACAACGCGCTGCACCACTCGCTCCGCGGACTGACCCCCGAGCAGCAGTCCAAGGCGAGCGGGTCGCTCGCGGGCGCGTTGAACGTCGCCGACCAACTGCGGGTGATCCCGGGCAAGATGCTTACCGTCGCCGCCCAGACCTCGTTCGTGAGTGGCGTGCACTTGGCGGTGACCGGCGGTGCGATCCTCGTTGGCCTCTCCGCGATCGCGGTGGCACGATGGCTCCCGAGCGAGTTCAGCCACCAAGAGGGTGTCGAGGTCGCGGTGGTGGAGGAGTACGTGTGACGCTGACCGACGCCGTGCGCGCCGCCCGGGAAGCCGTGGTGCGCGAGCACATGGAGTCGGAGAACCGTCAAGACTTCGAAGCGACGATGGCGACGTTCGCGCATCCGCGCTATGAGCTCATCGCCACCGGTGACGTGCACGACGGCGAAGACGCGGTGCGCGCGTACTACGCGTCGTCACGGGCGACGTTCAACGATCAGCGCAACGAAGTGATCGCGTTGCAGCACACCGACGAGGGCGTGTGGGTCGAGTTCGATCTGCTCGGAACGCACACCGGCGCGCTCGGACCCTTCGCCGCAACGGGCAAGGAGTTTCGCTGCCGGATGGCGGCGTTGTTCCTCTTCGCCGATGATCCGACCGGGAACGGGCTCATCAACTGCGAGCGCGTCTACTTCGACTCGGGAACCATCCTGCGCCAGCTCGGGCTGCGCTAACGCTCCGCAGCCCGGCCGGCGAGAGGTGTTAGTGCGACACCTTTTTGCGCTGCATAACGAGGAACGTCACGAGCGCGGCGATCGCGAGCACGCCGACGATGAGGATGAGCATGGTTCTCCTTGAGCTACGCCCGCCCGGGCTGACTCAGAGATCGGCGGATTCTTCGTCCCGACTTGAATTCACGATCCGGAGGATCTCCTCGCCGTAGCGCTCGAGCTTGGTCGGCCCGATGCCCGACACCCGGCTCAGCTCGCGTGGGTTGCGGGGCTGGGACTTCGCGATCTCAGCCACGGTCGCGTTGCTGAGCACGACGTAGGCGGGCACGCCGTCGTCCCGGCTGCGCTCGAGCCGCCAGGCCCGCAGGGCTTCGTCGATCGGATCGGTCGACGCCGAGCCGGGCGAAACGAAGCTGCCCGACGGGGCGGTACGGCGGGATCGCTCCAGCCGGTTTTCCGCCGCGGCGTCGGGATCGAAGGGTTCGGGTTCCTGAGTGAGGTCGTCGATGAACGGGATCTCCGCGTCTTGGTCGGCGAGGAGCACGACCTGCTCGCGGCAGCGGGTGAGCGCGACGTGGAATACGCGCCGCTCCTCTTCGAGGTCGTCGGTGAGGCGATGCGGCATGAGCCCGTCGTGGGCGCCGAACACGATCACCCGATCCCACTCGAGGCCCTTCACCCGATGGACGGTCGCGAGCGTGACCTGGCCCGGCGCCGCGGGGATCGTCGCTGACCGTCACGCCTTGGAGGTGCTCGCGCAACCACACTTCGAACGTTGCCGGATCGGGATGCACCGACACGATCGCGATGAGCGCGGTGAGATCGTCGAGGTGCGACGCATCGCGCCCGCGGCCCGAGTTGTCGAGCGTGCTCATCGCGGCGCCGAGACCGACGTCGTCGCGCACGGCGCGCAACACCGTCGCCGCGTCGTCGGACGCGATCTGGGTCGCGAGCCCGTCGAGATCGTCGGCGAATTCCTGGATCCGATCGGTGTCGGCCGAGTTGAGTGTGTTGCCGTGCGCGCGCAACGACGGCAGCGTCCACCGGCGGTTCCGGATCGTGTCGACGACGCGGCTCGTGATGCGCCGGTTCGGACGCCGCACGACTTCGGCGAGGTCGCCGCCCCGGAGTTGGCCCCGTTCGGCGACCGCGCTCGCGATCCGCAGGTAGGCGAGCGCGCTGCGCACGCCGGTGCGGCGCAGGAAGTTCTCGCCGACCGCGGCGGTCACGGGCAGGCCCCGATCGTCCGCGAGTACCTGGACCGCGAGCAGCCCGGCGTTCACCCGGCACAACACCGCGATCTTCTCGGGCTCGATCCCGGCGGTGAACCACTCCTCGAGCAGGTCGGCCGCGTGCGGGGCCAGGTCTTCACCGACGCGCCGGGTGATCTGCAACGCGTCCGCGGACAGCGTCGGCCGGGTCCCGGCCCGCGCGCATCACTTTGGTCACGCGGCGATGGTTGTGTGCGAGCAACGTGCGCGCGCCGTCGACGACGACCGGCGGGCAGCGGTAGTTCACCTCGAGCGGATGATCGCCCGCGCCCGGAAAGTAGGTCTCGAAATTGATGAGGAAGTCGGGGTTGGCGCCCGCGTAGCCGTAGATCACCTGGTCGTCGTCGCCGACGCCGAACACGTCGTAGGCGGGCGCGGCGATGAGCCGGACGAGCAGCAGGTGCGCGGGGCGGAGGTCTTGGAACTCGTCGACGAGGAGGTGGCGACATTCGCGTTGCAGCGCGCTCCGTAACCCGGGATCGCGACATAACGCCTCGATCGCCGACGCGATCTGCCCGTCGAAATCCGTGGCGTTGTCGCGCGCCAACCCGTCGAGATAGGCCTCGAACATCGCCGCGAATCCCTCAACGTCGCCGCGTTGCCGCTCGACGTGCGCGGGGGAGCGGAGCCCGAGCCGCACTTCTTCCAACGCTTCGAGGTAGGGGCGGAGCGCATCGGTGTTGGCCCGGAACGTCAGCTTCAGGTGCGGTTCGATCCGCTCCCGGATCTCGCGCTCGTCGAGCACACGCACGCCGGGACGGGCGCGCCGCACGATCTCGAAGCCGAGCGAGTTGAGCGTGCGCACCTTGTGCCGGGCGCCCCCGGGCAGATCGGCGAGCCGGTCTTGCATCTCGGCGCCCGCGCGCCGGTTGTAGGCGAGCGCGCACACGTTGGCGGCGTCATAGCCGCGCTCCACGACGAGGTGGCGAAACCGCGCGGTCAGGACCGTGGTCTTGCCCGAGCCCGCGGGCGCGAGGATCCGGGCCGGTCCACCTGCGTGCAGCACCGCGGCGCGTTGATCGGGTGCGAGCCGTTGCCGCTCGGGATTCTCGGCGGGATCGATGTCGGGGCGCAAGCTCCCCGACGCGATCGCGACGCGGTGCAAGATGCGTTCATCGGGGAGGAGTCCGACCGTGCGCGGCCCGCCGTCGCACCACACCGCGGTGCCGTCGGGCAGCACCACGTCGGCCCAGCCACCCGCGGTCGCGCCCAGACGTTGTGCTTCGGCGGCCGGGCCCCACCGCGCGGTGCCGTCACGCGCGTCGTAGTTGTTCGCGCGCACGAGGAAATAGAGGCGCTCGCGCGAGAAGTCGAACTCCGGCGTGAGCTCGTGCGCACGCCGATCATCGGTCTCGGACTCGCTCAACGCCTCGCGGGCGACCCGGAGATCCACGACCACCGGCGTGCGCGTGGCCCACAGCGAATGGAGCTGATCGATCGTCTCGCCCGGGTTCGCCAACGCCGACTCGTCGACGACCACGCGAGCGGCCTCGGTCCAGGGTTCGGGCACGGGCGCGCCCGATTCCACGATGACCCCGCGCCCGAGCGCGGCCGGACCCGGGAGCGACGGCACCAGCGCATGGTTTCACGCAGGTGCGACGCCGCGCGAAACCGGTGCCGGAGCGGGCGTGCGATGCTGCCGCATGCCGACCCGCCGTTCACTCCGCCTGATTGCCGTGGTTGCCGCGCTCGCCTTGACCCTCGGCGCCTGTTCGTCATCGGGATCGAGCAAGGCCGCGTCCCAGAGTTCGACGACAGAGAGCTCGACGACGCCGACGACGACCGCGGCGGCCCGAACACCGATCTCCCACGTCTTCGTCATCAACCTGGAGAACGAGAACTTCGAGGCCACGTGGACGCCGTCGTCGCCCGCGGTCTACCTCAACCACACGTTACGGCCGCAGGGTCAGCTGCTCACGCAGTACTTCGCGACCGGCCACGCCAGTCTCCCCAACTACATCGCGCAGATCAGCGGTCAGGCCCCCAACCACGAGACCCAGGCCGACTGCATCACCTACACGCCATTCGTGATGACGGGAGTCGGTGCGTTCGGCCAGGCGCTCGGGTCGGGCTGCGTGTACCCGAAGGAGGTGCCGACGATCGCGGGCCAGCTCGAAGCCGCGGGCAAGACCTGGAAGGCGTACCAGGAAGACATCGGTAACTCGGCGACCGAGCCGAAGACCTGTCGTCATCCCCCGATCGGTACCGTCGATCCCACGTTGATTGCGCGCCCGGGCGACATGTACGCGACGCGGCATAACCCGTTCGTGTACTTCGCCTCAGTGATCGACGAACCGAGTTGTGCGCAGAACGTCGTGGGTCTCGACGCGATGACTGCCGATCTCGCGTCGGCCGCGAGTACGCCGAACCTGTCGTACATCACGCCCAACGCCTGTCACGACGGCCACGACGCGCCGTGCGTCGACGGCGAGCCGGGCGGGCTCACCTCGGCCGATCAGTGGTTGCAGCAATGGGTGCCGAAGATCCTCGCGTCGCCCGCGTACAAGGCCGGCGGGATGCTGATCATCACCTTCGACGAGGCCGAGCTCGCGGGCGACGACGCCGATGCGAGCGCGTGCTGTCACACGCCGCCCTCGCCCAACGCGCCCAAGCCTGGGTTGAACGGACCCGGCGGTGGTCGCGTCGGTGCACTCGTGATCTCGGCGGACACGAAGCCGGGCAGCACCAATGCCACGCCGTACAACCACTACTCGTTGTTGTGCAGCCTCGAAGACGTATGGCACCTCCAACACCTCGGTTTCGCCGGCGCCCCCGGCCTCGCGTGCTTCGGCACCGACGTATACGACAGGTCGTCATAGCCACGACCAACGAACCGCGCGAGGATCGGGCTCTGACGGGGGAGTCGGGTCGATGAAGTTGGCGGGTGCACGGATAGTCGTGACGGGGGCGTCTCGGGGGATCGGCGCCGAGCTCGCGACGAAGCTCGCGCAGCAAGGCGCTCGGGTTGCGCTCGTCGCCCGTTCACACGACGCGATCGCCAAGCTCGCGGCAGACCTCGGGGGTGACGCGTATCCCGCCGACCTCGCCGACGCGACCGCGATCGACCCGCTGGTGCGCGCGATCGAAGCCGACGGTCCAATCGACGTGCTCGTCAACAACGCGGGCGTCGACCTCACCGGTTCGCTCACCGAGCTCGATCCGGAGCGCATTCAAGAACTCATCGCGATCAATCTCCTCGCGCCGATGCTGTTGAGTCGCGCGGTGATTCCCGCGATGCGCAGCCGGGGAAGTGGCCACATCATGAACGTGTCGTCGCTCGCGGGCACCAACGCGTTACCGGGCGTGGCTTCGTACTCCGCGTCGAAAGCCGGACTCAGCCACTTCACCGCCGGCGTTGCGCGCCGAGTGCAAGGGCACCGGCATCACGACGACGCTCGCCGAGATCGGACCGGTCGAGAGCTCGATGATGCAGCATCTCCACGGTCACCCGCCGACCGAACGCGCGCTGCAACGACTCACGCGATTGCACGTCGCAGTCGAGCTCGAGATGGGCGCGGTCGTCGATGCCCTCGTCGACGGAATCGCGAAGTCTCGCCGCCACGTCCGGCTCCCACGGCGGAACGCAGCCTTTCCGATCCTGACCGAGACACCACGGCGAATAACCGAGATGCTGCTCACCGGAGTACGCGCCCAACCCGATCGAGAGGCGAGCTGATGGCGATTCCCCGCACCGTCGACGACCTGACCCCGCAGTGGTGCAGCGACGCGCTCGGCCGCGAGATCACGAGCGTCGCGCCGACCCCGATCGGCGTCGGAGTCGGACTCGTCGGTCAGCTCTTCCGGCTCGAGCTCGACGGTCCCGCCGGCGCGCAAACGATCGTGGCCAAGATGGCGGCGCCGACCGACGAGGCGCGCTTCGTCGCAACGATCCTCAACATGTACGGACGCGAGGCCGGATTCTACGAACAACTTTCCGCGCGTACCGGCGTCGCGCATCCCGAGTGCTTCTACTCGCAACACGATCCCGAGACGCAAGACGCGGTGCTCCTCCTCGAAGACGTTGCTTCCCGCGGGCGTCTGCTCGATCAGATCGCCGGTTGCTCGGTCAGTGAGGCCCGCCCCGCGATCCGCAGCCTCGCGAACCTGCACGCGTGCTTCTGGGACGACTCGTCGCTCGACGAGGCGGAATGGTTGTTGCGACTCGTCGACGATCCCTACCCGGGCGCCGTCGCGTTCGCGTACGAAACTGCGTGGCCGCGCGTGCAGGAGTTCTTTCCCGAGCAGATGACGCCGGAGGTGCAGGCGTTCGGTGATCGGTACGCCGAACAGATCCCCGCGCTGTTCGCGCAGCTCTCCCAACCGCCGCTGGTGCTCGCGCACGGCGACTGGCGCCTCGACAACATGTTCTTCACGCCCGATGGCGAGGTGATCGCGGTCGACTGGCAGCTCATCGACCGTTCGGTCGGACCGCGTGACCTGGCGTACTTCGCGACCCAGAGCGCCAACGTGCCCGACCGCGCCGGGTACGAGCAGTTGTTCGCGACCTACATGCGTGACCTCGCGGACCGCGGTGTGACGCCCGACGAAAAGTGGGCGTTCGAGATGTACCGGTACGGCGCGATGCTCGGCTTCGTGTATCCCGTCATCGCGGCAGGTGCGCTCACGGTGGAAGACCCGCGCCACATGGAGCTCACCCGCGAGATGATCATCCGCAGCGTCACCGCGCTCGAAGCCCTCGACGCGTACAACCTGCCGTTGTAGCGGGAGCTACGAATCAGCTAAGAGCTTCTCGATCTTTTCGAGCGTCGCGTCCATGCTGTCGCGCGTGTCCTTGCGGGCGCGGCCGAGCCGCAGCACGGGCTTGAACAGCCGCGTCGGCGCGATGTCCCACGACTCGATGACGCGCGTACCGCCTTCCACCGGCTCGAGTTGGTAACGCCAGATCGGTCCGCCGAAGACGGTGCCGAAGGGCTCCGACGCCTTGGGCTGCCAGGCAATGCAGCGGTTCTCTTGGAACTCCACCACGGTGTTGTGCGTGGAATACGGAACGCCGCGCTTCATCGACATCGAGAACTTGTCGCCCAGCTTCACACGCTCGGGACCGCTCTTCATTTCCCGGACGGTGCCGGATCCGTCGATCTCGTGATGACGTCCGGGAGCAGCCAGGAACGCGAAGATCGCTTCCGCGGGCTGGGGGATGGTTCGCTCGACTGATTCGATGTCGCCATTTTCGGTCATGGGCGGCAGCGTAGGCTCCGCTCACGGTGTGGGGGGAACGAGGATGATGATGAAGCGAATGCGAACGATGCTCATCGTGGGCGTCGCGCTCGCGTCGATCGCTTCCGCGTGCAGCTCGTCGGCGAAAACCGCGGCTCGCAACACGACCCCGTCGACATCGACGTCGACCACCGCGGTCGCCCAAGCCCCGATCGCCGCACCGAAGGGACTGCCCGCGTTCTATTCGGTGCCGCAACCGCTCTCGAGCACGCCCGGTGAGGTCATCAAGTCGGAGCCCGTTCCGGCCCAGGGCCTGCACGGCACGATGATGCGCGTGATGTACGTGTCGCAGACCGTGGCGAACAAGCCGGTCGCGGTCACGGGGCTCATCGCGATTCCCAAGGGGCCGCCGCCGGCCGGTGGCTTCCCGGTTGTGTCGTGGGGTCACGGCACCAACGGCATGGCCGACCAGTGTGCGCCGTCGCTCGACCCGGCATCCAACGTCGGCCTGGCGAACCTGCTGCTCGACCACGGTTGGGTCGTCACCGCCAGCGACTATGAAGGTGAAGGCACTCCCGGCATTCTTCCGTACATCGCGGGCGTGAGCGCGGCGCGCAACACGATCGACATCGTCCGCGCGGCGCGCAACCTCCCGTCGGCGCATGCGAGCAACCACTACGTCGTGTGGGGTCATTCCGAAGGCGGGCAGACCGCGATGTTCGCGCTCTCGATCGGGCCGTCCTACGCCAAGGAACTGAAGCTGGAAGGCGTCGTCGCGGGTGCGCCGCCGTCGCAGTTCGGCGCGCTCTACACCTACTTGAAGGGCAGCCCGTACCGCTACTACCTGTTGATGGCGGCCGGTGGCTTGCACGCGGAGTACGGCGCGGCCGCACCGCTCGACAAGATCCTCACACCCGCGGGCGTACAGCTCACCGCGGTGCTCGACAAGGGATGCTCCGACTACGTGAGTAATCAGGTCGGGAACGTCGACATCAACTCGATCGTCAAGGGCGATCCCTTCTCGGTTCCCGCGTGGCGCACCGTGCTCATGGCCAACGACCCCGAGAACATTGCGCACCCGAGTAGCGCGCCGCTGCTGATGATCCAAGGCGGGAGCGACGAGCAGATCCCGGTCGTGTCGACGCAAATCCTGGCCACGCACCTGTGCGGCATAGGCCAAGACCTCGAGCGGTGGATCTACCCGGGCCAGAGCCACGCAGGTGTGATCGGGCCGTCGGCGGGCGACATGGCGCACTGGATCGCCGATCGTTTCGCGGGCGGCACCAATCCCGATCCGTACAAGCCGGTGGGACTCGCCGGTATCCAGACGACGACGTGTCCCAGTTGATGTGCTCACGCTGACGTGATGGGCGAGAATGGCGCGATGTTGACGTTGCCGAGATTCGGTCCGGACGTAGCCGTCGACGAGCTCGAAGCCGCGCTGCGCGCCGCCGGTTGCGCGGTGGTCGAGGGTGTCGCCTCGGCGGAGCAGATCGATCGCATCACTGCCGAGCTCGAGCCGCACATCCTGGCGACCGATGCGGGCGCCGACGACTTCACCGGCCGGAACACGCGTCGGACCGGCGCATTGCTCGCCCGGTCGCCGGGCTTCCGCGATCTCGCGGCGCACCCCATCGTGCTCGGCGCGCTCGACCGCGTGCTCGGTGATCACGCCACGAGCTATCAACTCCATCTCACGCAGGTGATCGAGATCGGTCCGGGCGAACCCGCGCAGTACGTGCACCGCGACCAGTGGGCGTTCGACTTCTTCGAGTTCCCATCGGGCTTCGAGGTCGAGTGCCACACGATGTGGGCGATGGAAGACTTCACCGAGGAGAACGGCGCCACGCGTGTCATCCCCGGCAGCAATCACTGGGAAGACAAGCTGCGGTGTACGCCCGATCAGACGATCGCGGCGGAGATGCCGAAAGGCTCGGTCCTCATCTATCTCGGTTCGCTGTATCACGGCGGTGGCGCGAACAACTCGACGCGGGCCCGGCGCGGGATCAACGTCGGCTACACGCTCTCCTGGTTGCGCCAGGAAGAGAACCAGTACCTCGCGTGCCCGCCGGACGTGGCGCGCGAGCTTCCCGAAGCGTTGGCGAAACTCGCGGGTTACCAGCGCGGCGCGTACGCGCTCGGGTACTACGGCGACCTCCACGACCCGATCGACGCGTTGCACGGTCCGTCGAGTGCCGCGCCGAGCTTCGCCGCGAAACCGTGAGCCCGAAGGAATGAGCGAGCCGCTCCGGCTCGGGCTCGTCGGCTGTGGTTCGATCGCCCAGGCGCACGCGGCCGCGCTGCGATTCCTCACCGACGACGGCTTGGTGCGAGTAACCGCGGCGGCGGATCCCGATCCCGCGGGCGTCGAACGCGTCGCCCAGATCCTCGGTGGGATCGAGCACACCGGCGCCGACGGTTACGCGGTGATCGACAACGACGCGGTCGACGCAGTCGTCAACATCACGCCGACCCGGCTGCACCGCGACTACATGGCTGCGATCGCGCAGGCCGGTAAGCCGTGCTTCGCCGAGAAGCCGCTCGCGCCCACCTTCGATGTCGTGCTCGACATCGTGAAGCTCGTGCACGACGCGGGGATACCGGTGCAGGTCGGGTTCCAATCGCGCTTTCATCCGCTGATCAGGCGGCTGCGTTCGATGATCGAGTCGGGGGAGTCGGGCGCGCCGATGGCCTACACATTGCGCGACGACCAGTTCTGGCCGACCGGCGGCGTGGTCGCCGGCCACTCGAGTTGGCGGTCGGATCGCGCGGAAGCCGGTGGCGGCGCGTTGCTCGAGCATTCGATCCACTCGTGCGACATTCTCGGTTGGTTGTTCGGGCCGGTCGAACGCGTGTACGCGACCACGCGCAGCATGTTCGGCTATTCCGTGGAAGACGTGGCCGCGCTCACCATCGAGCATCGCAACGGCGTGGTCGGAAATCTGGTGACCGTGTTCAACGGCGTGCAGCACCGCGAGGAGCGCCGGCTCGAGGCGTTCTTCGAGCGGGCCTCGCTCGAGCTCACCACCGACTTCGTCGTCGGCGCCCCGGAAGACTCGTTCCTCGTGCACCGCGCCGATGAGCAACACGCGCAGCGCTACGACGTGAACGAGTTGCGCCGGGAAACGTTCGCCGCCGACGGGTTCGATCCCGATCGGGAAGTCTTCGTGTACCAATACTTCTCGCATCACGCGTTCGCGACTGCACTGCGAGACGGGCGGGCGCCGAGCCCCGATGTCGACGATGCGCTCCGGGCCCACTCGCTGGTCGAGGCCGCCTACCGCAGCGCCGCGGCCCGCCGGCCCGTTGATCTCGACGAGCTCCACGTCTAAGGCCGAAGTTCCTGCATGCGGCGGACGATTCCCGAACTGTTCCGGGGCGCGGTCGGCGACGCGCCGGCCAAGGTCTGGCTGTACTCCGACGCCGGTGAGCTGACCTACGCGCAGGCGCTCGCGCGCGTCGAGCGCGCCGCCAGCGGGCTGCGCGGCCGCGGGATCGGAACCGGCGATCGCGTGTTGGTCACCGCGCCCAACACCGCCGACGTGGTGCTGAGTTGGTTGGCGCTGATGGAAGTCGGCGCGATCCAAGTGCCGATCAATCCCGCGAGCTCCGAAACGGAGATCGCCGGGTTCGTGCAGCAGGTCGAGCCCACGTTGATCGCCGACGCACGCGAGATCGCGGCGTGGTTCGACGCCGAACCCGACGGTCGTGGGCCCGCCGACGTCGATCCGGCCGACGTCGCAGTGATGATCCCGACCTCGGGCACGACGGGTCGCTCGAAGCTCGTGATGCAGACGCACCTCGCCTACGTGATGGCGGGAGAGGGCTTCCCGTATTGGATGCAGTTGACCGCCGACGACCGGCTCCTGACGACGCTGCCCCTGTTCCATATCAACGCGCCCGCATACTCGACACTCGGATCGATCGCGGCGCGTGCGAGCCTGGTGTTGCGGCCCGGGTTTTCCGCGAGCAGCTTCCTCGACGACGCCCGCCGCTTCGGCGCGACGCAGTTCAACGCGATCGGCGCCATGCTCGAGATCCTGATGCGCCAACCGGCGCGCGCCGACGACGCCGACAATCCGCTCCGCCGTTGCTACACGGGGCCCGCGCCGGAACGCGAGCGGCACCTCGGAGATCGAGGCGCGCTTCGGCATCGAGATCGTCTGCGGGTACGCGCTGTCGGAGTCGCCGTACGCGCTCGATCTGGCGGCACGGTGAACGCCCGTACGGAACGCTCGGCTCGCCCCGTCAGCATCCCGAGCTCGGCCACGTCAACGACGCGCGCGTGGTCGACGCCGACCAACCGGAGCGGCCCGCGGTCGGTGTCGGCGAGGTCGGCGAGCTCGAGCTGCGCAACCCGGTGATCATGCGCGGCTACTACGAGATGCCCGCCGAGACCGCGGAAGTCGTCGTCGACGGTTGGCTGCGGACCGGTGATCTCGTGCACGAGAACGCCGACGGCACCTACACGTTCGTCGGGCGGAAGAAAGAGGTGATCCGGCGCCGGGGCGAGAACCTCGCGCCAGTGGAAGTGGAGGCCGCGCTCGAACGCCATCCCGACGTGGCCGAGGCCGCGGTGATCGGGGTGCCGTCGGAGCTCTCCGAAGAAGAGGTGAAGGCGTTCGTGATCGCGGCGCCGGGAGCCACCGTCGACCTCGCCGCCGTGCACGCGTTCGCGGGGCAGCAGCTCGCGGCGTTCAAGGTGCCGCGCTACATCGAGGTCGTCGACGATCTGCCCCACACGCCGACGGGTCGGCTGGCCAAGCATCGCCTCTCACCTGATCGCAACGACGCCGAGATGGACTTCGGCGCCGGGCGCGGGCAGGCTCGCTGAATGCCGGCCGACGAACCTGAAGGCAGTGATTGGGCCCGAACCTGGATCGGGAGCTCGACCCCCGACTCGATCACGGTTGCGGGGCGAGACCTGCCGTCGGAGATCATGGGCCGGCTCACGCTGACCGAGCTCACCTATCTGCTCATGACCAAGCGCGAGCCGACCGCGCCGCAGCGGCGGATGCTCGACGCGGTGCTGGTGTCGCTCGCCGATCACGGCCTCACCCCGAGCGCGCTCGCGACCCGGCTCACCTACACGGGTGCGCCGGAAGCGGTACAGGGCGCGGTGGCCGCGGGGTTGCTCGGTGCGGGCAGCGTGTTCCTCGGACCGACCGGTGACACCGCGCAGTTCCTCTTCGACACGTTACGCGACCACGACGCGGGCGAGTCTCCCGACGACGCCACCTTGCGACGCGGTCGCCGAGCTCGCACTCGACGATCTCCCGGCCGGCGCGCGGGTGCCCGGGCTCGGCCACCCGGTGCACAAAGACGAAGATCCGCGCACGCCGCGTCTGTACGCGCTCGCGGCAGAGGAAGGCCTGCTCGGACCACACTTGCGCTTGCTCAGCCAGGTCGCAGCGGTCAGCGAGGAACGCCGGGGCCGGCGGCTGGTGATCAACGGCGCGGGCGCGGGTGGCGCCGCGCTCGTCGACATCGGCCTCCCGCCCGAGAGCGTGCGCGGAGTTGTGCTCGTCGCGCGCACCGCGGGTTTGGTCGCGCACGTCATCGAAGAGATGCAGCAGCCCGTCGGCCTGCCGCTCTGGTTGGAAGTCGAGCGCCGGTCGGATCCCGGGAACCGTTAGCGGCGCAACGCCCGGCGCTTCGCAACCTTGGCGTACTCGCCCACGCCTGACGGCGGGGTAAATGCGTCGGACGCGCCGGTGAGCCGGTCGATGTCGTCGGCCGAGAGCTCGAGATCGACCGCCGCGATGTTGGCTTCGAGCTGGGCGACGCTGCTCGCGCCGGGAATCGCGACGACGTTGTCGTGACTGATCACCCACGCCAGCGCGACCTGCGCGGGAGTCGCGCCGTGCGCATTGGCGACCGCGCGCACGGCTTCGATCAGCGGCCGAGCCCGATCGAGGTTCTCGGGCAGGAACAGCGGGTTGTTCAGCCGGGCCGAACCGGTCGGCGGATTGGAGGAGTCGTAACGACCGGAGAGCAATCCCATCCCGAGCGGGCTGTACGCGATCACGATGCGATCGTTGGCCTGCGCGTAGGGAACGAGCTCGATGTCGGGCTTGCGGGCGACGAGGCTGTACTGCACCTGATTGGTGAGCACCGGTGAACCGAGCGCGGCTTCCGCGGCCTGCCATTTGGCGAGCGAGAAGTTGCTGACGCCGACGTCGGTCACGATGCCGGCCTTCTGCAACCGGCGCATGCCCTCCATCTGTTGCGAGATCGGCACCACCGGGTTGGGCCAGTGAATTTGGTAGAGATCGATCACGTCGATGCCGAGCCGCTCCGCACTCTTGCGGCCGTGCTTCTCGACCCAGCCGGCCGTGGGTGCGATCGGGAACACCTTGGTCGCGACGAACGCTTCCTTGCGCCGATCACCCAGCGCCTTGCCGACGATGCGCTCGGAATTCCCGCGGCCGTAGATCTCCGCGGTGTCGATCATGGTGACGCCGAGATCGAGCGCGCGCTCGAGGATGCGGCCGGCCTCCACGTCGGCGTACTGCGAGCCGTAGCCCCAATCCTTCGAACCGAACTGCCAGGTGCCGAGCCCGACCGCCGACATCCGGACCCCGTTGACGTCTACGAAGCGCATCGCCGGAGCCTACGCACTCCGTTCGCGGTAGGCGACGGGGCAGGGATCGGCGGCCCGGCCGACGCCGCCGATCTGTTCGGGCATCGGGCGCACCGCGTCGAACTCGGCGGTGAGGTCGTAGCGCGCCGCGAGCCGTGCGACCGTGCGCGTGATCGCCGACAGCGAGAAGCGCTGCGCGGGGCAGCGGTGCGAACCGAACCCGAACGTCGTGACCGCTTCGCGCGTCGGGAGTTGGTCTTCGGCGCGGAGCCGGCGACCGTCCCAGCGATCGGGGTCGTACGAGTCGAGCCCGGGCGCCGACGTGGTGTTGGTCAACGCGAGCATGGTCGCGACGATCACGCCCGGCGCGACGGTGAAGCGCGTGGTGCCGTCGTCGATCTCGATTTCCTGCATCACCGTGCGCGACATCACCGAGCACTGGCCGATCCGGATCGACTCCATCGCGCAGCGTTCGAGCAGCGCCGCGTCGCCCGCGACGACTCGGGCCAGAACATCGGGATGCGACGCGAGCTGCGCGAGGGTCCAGCCCAGCGCCGCGAACAGGTTGGTCATGGTGGCGACGTGCAGGAGCACGACGTCGCGCGCGATGCCTTGCGTGCGCTCGGGTTCGTCGGTGTCGCTCCAACGCCGCGCGATCTCGCTGAGGAAGCCGCTGTGATCGCGTTCGGGGTCGGCCAGGAGCTCGCCGACCGCGATCTCGAAGCGCGCCAGCGCGTCGCGCTCGGCGCGCATCTCGGTGGTCGCGACGTCGGGCATCCGCGCCGGGTGCACGAACGCGTCGGCGCCGTCGAGCAGATCGAGATCGGCCACGAGCCGGTCGAACCAGGGCGGCTCGGCCGCGGCATCGCCGATCCAACACGCGAGGCCGAGGCGATGGCCGACGCGCCGGGCGAGCCCGAACGCGTCGAACGTGCCGCGGTCTCCGAGCTCGGCGAGCTCGAGATCGAGCGCGTGGTCGAGGTGGCCGAGGTAGGTCTCGACGTCCTGCGCGCCGAAGAGATCGTGCGCGAGCGTGCGGACGCCCGCGAACAACTCCGGCGGCAGCTTGCGCAGCAGCATGCGGTAGTCGGCCAGGCCCTTGCTCGCGTCGGGTTCGGGCAGCGCGTAGAACGCGCGCAATCCCTCGCGGCGAGAACACGAACAGATAGCGGTCGCGTCCCGACGCGACCTCGAACGTGTCGCCGAGCTCGGAACGCGCGGCCGCGAGCGCGGCGACGGGATCGGTCTGGTCGGGATCGTCCCACGGAAGCGAGAGCGAGGCGCGCGCGGCGCGGGCAGTGATCGTCACGCTCGGGAAGAACTGGGGCTCGATCGCGAGCGGGAGCAGATACCGAAACCGGAACGAGAGGAACCCGTCGGGCGTTTCGTTGATCGGCGGGAGTGCGACGCCCTCGCGCTCGCTCAGTGCGTCCCACACCGCGCGCAGCTCGTCGGCGGAACCGGAACGAGACGCCGAAGTGCTCGTAGCCGTTGTACGCGGGCGCAGTCGTCACGCGCGCTCGCGGACGTTGATGTAGCCGCGAACCGACCGCGATGGTCATGCGATCCGGCAGCCGGAGCGAGTCGATCTCCTTCCACCCGAACACCTCGCCGTAGAAGTCGAGCACTTGCGTGCGCCACTCGTCGGTAAAGGCTTCCGGCCGGACACTCATGGCGACGTGACTCAGCGACTGCGATCTCGTCATGGCACCGGAGAATACGACACGGTCGCCGGGCGGGAGACGGGTAGTCCGTGATAACAACGCGTGCATGAAATTCGGACTCGATATTGCGCAGCAGCGGATGCCGTTGGTCGGAGAACGCGTCACGCGCGCGCTTCGCCGACGAGCTCGGCTTCGACGGCATCTGGGGCTTCGACCACTTCCAGCCGATGTACGGCGAGGGCCCGGGCGAGTGCTTCGAGGGCAACACCACGCTCGCGGCGTGGAGCGGCATCACCGACCGACGTGCGGCTCGGCCTGCTCGTCACCGGCATGACCTATCGCCACCCGCGGTGTTCGCGGCCGAAGCGATCACGATCGATCACGCGTCGAACGGCCGGCTCGAGCTCGCGTACGGCGCGGCGTGGTTCGACAAGGAGCACACCGAGCTCGGCATCCCGTTCCCGCCGCTGAAGGAACGGGTCGACGCGTTCGAGGAAGCGGTGCAGATCGTCCGCGGCCTGCTCACGACCGACGGCTTCACGTTCGAGGGCGCGCACTTCCAGGTGCAGGACGCGACGCTGCTGCCGCGGCCCGGTGCAGCAGCCGCACCCGCCGATCTGGATCGGCGCGTCGGGCGAGAAGCGCATGATGCCGATCGCGGCGCGTTACGCCGACGTGTGGCACTGCTTCGGGCCGCCGGAGTATCTCGCCAAGAAGTCGGAGCGGATCAGCCGAGCACGGCGACGCCGCGGGCCGGGACCCGGGCGAGATCCGGCGGGCCGCGTCGCTGTCGCTCGAGGCCGATCTCGACGGGGTCGCCCGCGCAGATCGAGGCGTGGGAGGCGGCCGGCTTCGACTACCTCGTGTGCGGCTGGCCGAGCGAGGGCCGGGGTCTCGTCGAGAAGTTCGCCCGGCGGATCCTCGCCTGAGTCGCCTCGGGCCGAGACTGGACGGGCCGTAACTGACGCTAACGTCAGGTTTCTCAGATCCGCAGCTTTCGAGAGCGGGAGCGCGCATGCGCGAGCTGCCGAAGATCATCAGCGTCGACGACCACGTGGTGGAGCCGTCGCACGTGTGGCAGACCTGGTTGCCCGAGAAGTGGCGCGAGCGCGGCCCGCGGGTCGAGCGCAAGAAGTGGGGCGCCGTTCAAGCTCCACCCCGGCGCGAAGTACTCGATGGAGGAAGACCCCGACGGCCAGTGGGGCGACGCGTGGTACCTCGACGGTCAGCTCATCTACGTGCAGAAGCGGTTCGTCGCGATCCCGCTCGACGCGACGCCCGACGGCGACCTCTCGAAGTTCGACCCGTCGAAGATGGTCATGACCGCGATGACCTACGACGAGATGCGGCCCGGTTGCTACGACCGCGACGAGCGCGTCAAGGACTTCGCACTCAACTGGACCGACGGTTCGTTGCCGTTCCCGACGTTCCCGCGCTTCTGCGGCCAGACGTTCATGGAGACGCCCGACCGTGATCTCGGGCTCGCGTGCGTGAAGGCCTACAACGACTGGATGGTCGAGGAGTGGTGCGCGCCGTCGGGCGGCGTCAACATCCCGCTGTGCATCATGCCGCTGTGGGATCGTGGAGCTCGCGGTCGAGGAGATCCAGCGCAACGCGGATCGCGGCGTACGCGCGTTCTGCTTCACCGAGCTTCCCGACCAGCTCGGCCTGCCGTCGATCCACAAGCCCGACTGGGATCCGGTGTTCCAGGTGTGCAACGACACCGGCGTGACGCTGTGCATGCACATCGGCTCGTCGTCGACCAACCCCGTCGCGTCGAAGGACTCGCCCGCGGGTGTGGGCGGGACGCTCGCGTTCAACAACTCGATGGCGTCGATGGCCGACTGGTTGTTCTCGGGCAAGCTCATCAAGTTCCCGAAGCTCAAGCTCGCGTACTCCGAAGGCCAGATCGGCTGGATCCCGTACGCGCTCGAGCGGGCCGACACCGTGTGGGACAAGCACGAGGCGTGGCAGAAGTCGAAGGAGCTCATTCCCGAGCCGCCGTGGAGCTACTACTACGGCCGCATCTTCGGGTGCTTCACCGCCGACCACCACGGCTTGCACTCGCTGTCGGAAGTGGGCGAGGACAACATCTGCTTCGAGACCGACTACCCGCACACCGACACGACGTGGCCGAACTCGAAGGAGTACATCGAGAAGATGCTCGCCGACTTCGACGACGACATCGGTTACAAGGTGCTGCGCGGCAACGCGATCAGGATGTTGGAGCTCGACCGCGTCTGATACTCGGCTCAGAGCGGTCCAGCTAGAGCGGGTCCATTCCGGTCATGGCGCGGAACTCGTCGGTCGTGTTGACGTGCGGGAAGGGCTCTGCGGCACGGGCAGGCCGAGCTTGTCGCAGATCGGCTTCCAGCCGTCGCCGGTGCGGTAGTCGATCAGACGGTCGGCGGGGATCGCGCGCGCGCACCGCGGCGTTGTGCGCCTCGTACGCGCGCTTCGCCTCGGTCTCGTCGGTCCAGTTCTTGGTGAAGGTCTGCTCGAACAAGCGCCTCGACCATCGCCATCTGGGCCTGCAGCGCGGGTTCGTCGGCGGGGACCTCGCGCCGGGTCACGTTGAAGATCGTGTTGTTTGCGCTCTTCCACCAGCGAGTCGGCGTCTCGGGACGAGAGCAGCACGACCGCATCGGGATTCGCCTCGGCGATCTCACGCCAGAACGCGCTCGCGGGCCAGTCGACCGTGGCGGTGTAGTCGGCAGAGGAAGGCGTTCCAGTCGGGCATCTGCCCGTCGATCGCGCCGTGCCATACCGGGATGTCATCGGGACGTCCGAACACCTCGATCATGTGGTAGCAACGTCCGTCGAGCAGTTGCTGCAGTGCGATTTGCAGCGAGTGCGTCCCGGTGCGCCCGAGTCCGGCGCCGACCACTTTGAGTCCCATGGTTTCGTACCCTAACTACGTCTGAAAGGGGACTGCCAGTGGAACGCTTCGCTTCGTTCGACGGCACGGAGATCGCAGTACGTAACTGCGGGCGCGGGTCCCGACGCGTTGCTCCTGCACGGCTTCGCCGCCGACTACCGCGTCAACTGGGTGGTGCCGGGTGTGGTCGAAGCATTGGTTGCCGCGGTAGACGCGCGTGATCGCGCTCGACGCCCGCGGGCACGGCCAATCCGAAAAGCCCCACGATCCGGCGGCCTACGAGAACGACGCGATGGCACGCGACGCGTGCGGCATTGCTCGATCATCTCGGTGTCGAGCACGTCGACGTGATCGGCTACTCGATGGGTGCGTTGGTGTCGACGCGCATCGTTCCCGACGAACCGCGAACCCGGTCGCTCGTGCTCGGCGGCATCGGCGGGCGGGTCGGTCGTCGGCCGCCGCGGCTTCAACGACGAGCAGCGCCATCGCCATCGCGGAGGCGCTCGAAACCGAAGATCCGTCGAGCATCACCAACGTGTCGGCGCGGGCGTTCCGCAGGTTCGCCGACCGCACGGGTGCGGATCGGTTGGCGTTGGCGGCGATCCAGCGGGCCGCGACTCCCGACGCCAAGACGCGCCTGGCCGACATCGCGGTGCCGACCATGGTCATCGTCGGCGACGGCGACACCTTGGCCGGCGCGCCCGAGCTACTGGCCGACAGAATCCGGGCGCGATCTCTCGCGTCGTGCACGGCGATCATCTGGGCGCAGTCGGCGATCCGGCGTTCCGCGCCGCGATCGTCGAGTTCGTTACGAACGCTTCAGCCCTGAGCTGGTAGAGGCTCAGGTGCCGGCGGCGCTTGAACGACAAGTGCGAACGCACCCGACACGAGGCACGCGATGCCGGTCAACCAGACGGGCGTGGGCGAGCTGCCGGTGTGTCGCGAGCACCTGGTCGGTGGCCTGCGCGTTCACGCCGCCAGCGGCTTGATCCGGTCGCCGCTCTCGCCGACGATGACGATGCCTTCACCGTTGACCGGCGGCGACGCCGTCGTGGTCGTCGGCATCTGCGTGGTGGTGGTGGTCGGCGCGATCGTGGTGGTGGTCGTGGTCGGCGGGACCAACGTCGTCGATGTAGTGGGCTCGACACGCTCACCGACGTCGTGGTCGTCGGGTCGCCCGGGTCGGCGTTCGCACTCGAGGTGAGCGCGATGGGCACGACGAACGCGACCACGGCGATCAACGCCGTGGCTCCCATAGTCATCGCGGGCCGTTCCCGAGAGTGATCACTGCCGTAGATCGGCGGCGCGCTTCCCTGATCTGAGGAGAACGCCCAGATATTTCTCTACCAGGGCCGTTACCAGGCGTACGCCTCGGGGGCTTTGCCGGGGCCGGGGAAGATCTCGTTGATCGTCTTCAAGCGAGTCGTCGTCGAGGGTGATCTCGGTCGCCCGCAGCGATGCGCCTTCGAGCTGGTCGAGCGTGCGCGGTCCGATGATCGGCGCGGTGACCTCCCGGCGTTGCAACAGCCACGCGAGCGCGACCGCGGCCGGCTCCTCGCCGAGCTCGGCGCAGAACTTCTCCCACTTCTCGAGCTGCGGGCGCATCGCCTCGTAGCGCGGGTTCAGGCTCTTGCGCCGCGGCCGTGTCGCCGTCGCTGCTCATGCCGCCGAGCATCCCGCCCGCGAGCGGGCTCCACGGGATGACGCCGACGCCGTAGCCGCGACACGCGGGCAGCACCTCGAGCTCGACCGTGCGCGACGCGAGGTTGTAGAGGCTCTGCTCGCTCACCAGGCCGAGGAAGTTGCGCTTGGCCGCGGCCTCGTTGGCCTGCGCGATGTGCCAGCCCGCGAAGTTGCTGCTGCCGACGTAGATGACCTTGCCCTGCTCGACGAGCGTCTCCATCGCCTGCCACACCTCGTCCCACGGCGCGTTCCGGTCGACGTGGTGCATCTGGTAGAGGTCGATGTGATCGGTCTGCAGACGGCGCAGGCTCGCTTCGCACGCGTCGCGGATGTGCCGCGCCGAGAGGCCGCCGTCGTTGGGCCAGTCGGTCATCGGCCCGAACACCTTCGTCGCGAGCACGACCTTCTCGCGCCGTTCGCCGCCCTGCGCGAACCAGTTGCCGACGATCGTCTCGGTCGTGCCCGGCGCCCTTCGGGCCGCCGTAGCGGTTGGCGGTGTCGAAGAAGTTGATGCCGAGCTCGAGCGCGCGGTCCATGATCACGAACGAGTCGTCTTCGGTCGTGAGCGGGCCGAAGTTCATCGTGCCGAGGCAGAGCTCGCTCACGCGCAGTGCGGTGCGTCCGAGTCGTCTGTGTTCCATGATCGGTCCCTTTCGGTGAGGTTATCGCCGGCGCGGCGGCGGGAGCGCCGCGAGGTGGGGCGATTCGTAGCCGTCGTCGGGTGCGTGCAACGTGCGGCCGGGCGGGACGATCTCGTCGATGCGGTCGAGCGCGCCGGCGTCGAGCGTCACGTCGGCCGCGCCGAGCAGGTCGACGAGCTGGTCCATCGTCTTGGGCCCGATGATCGTCGACGTGACCGCGGGGTGCGCGATGCTCCACGCGAGCGACGAGATGCGTGAGCGAGATGCCCGGCGTCGGCCGCGACCTTCTCGAACTGCTCGATCGCGTCGAACTTGCGTTGGTTGTGCTTCGCTTCCGGGCGCGTCCATCAGGCCCCACGACGCGCGGGTGCCCTTCGGGTATTCCTGCCCGCGCTTGTACTTGCCGGTGAGCCAACCGCCGTTGAGCGGGCTCCACACGATCGACGCCCATCCCGTAGCGCTGCGCACGTCGGCAGCACCGCGCGCTCGATGCCGCGCGCGAGGATCGAATACGGCGGCTGTTCGCACCGGAAGCGTTCGTAGCCGCGCCGCTCGGCGACCCACTGCGCCTCGACGATCTCTTCCGCCGGGAACGTCGAGCTGCCGATCGCGCGCACCTTGCCTTCGCGCACAGATCGGTGAGCACCGAGAGCGTCTCTTCGACTTCGATCGTCGGATCGGGCCGGTGGATCTGGTACAGGTCGATGTAGTCGGTGCCGAGGCGGCGCAGGCTCTGCTCGACTTCGTAGCGGATCCAGCGGCGGGAGTTGCCCTGCCGGTTCACGCCTTCGCCCATCTGGCCGTGCACTTTGGTCGCGAGCACCACGTCGTCGCGGCGGCCCTTCAGCGCCTTGCCGACGATCTCCTCCGACTCGCCCTGCGAGTACACGTCGGCGGTGTCGACGAAGTTGATGCCGTTGTCGAGCGCGTGATGAATGATCCGCACGCTGATCGTCGTGGTCGCGGTTGCCCCACAAGCCGAACATCATGGCGCCGAGGCACTGCACCGACACCTGGATGCCGGTCTTGCCGAGTGTGCGCGTGTTCCATCATTTCTCCTGTAGGTGTTGCGCGAAGAACGCGAGCATGCGCTGTCCACGCGTCGGGCGCGGCGGTCTCGTGGTAGTTGTCGGATCCGTCGCGCATGAACCCGTGCTCCGCGTCTTCGTAGACGACGACATCGCCGGGATGATGCGCTTCGACCGAGCGCGACCTGGTCGCGCGGGATCCACTCGTCGTTCCCGCCGAAGAACGCGAGCAGCGGGCATTCCGCCTTGCCGAGATTCTGCGCGATGCCACCGCCGTAGAACGGAACCGCGGCGTCGACGCGCGCCGGTGCCGGCCGCGAGGTACGTGTAGCCGCCGCCCATGCAGAAGCCGGTGATGCCGACCTTGGTCGCGCCGATCGCGCGCAGCCAGCCCGACGGATTCGAGGATGTCGGCGAGCCCGTCGGCGCGTTTCAGCGCGCGCATGTGTTCCATCGTCTTGTCGGGATCACTGCCGCCGAAGCGCCAGTAGAGGTCGGGGGCGACGGTCGCGTAGCCCTCGTGCGCGAGTCGTTCGCACACCCGCGAGCAGCTGGGGCGAGATGCCGTTGCCCTCCATCACGACGACGATGCCGGGCCACGGCGGCGGCGTCGCGGGCACGGCGGTGAAGAACGGAACTGCGATATCGGCCATGTCGGCGCAAGCTAATCCCACGCGCGCGAACGCTGCCCGCCGGGCGCACCACCGGTAGCGTCGAGTCGTGACCCTCGACCCGCGCCTCGCAACCGACGCCGATCTCGACGCCGTGGTCGAACACGATCGCGGTCGCGTTCCACAACGATCCCGTGTGGAGCTGGGCGTTCCCCGACGCCGATCAGCGGCCCGCGCAGTTCCGCCGGTGGTGGCCGTTGTTCGTACGGAGTGCGATGCCGCACGGCTTCACGTGGATGGCGCCGCACGCGGAGACGATCGCGGTGTGGACCGCCGCCGGCCTGCCCGAGCTCACCGACGAGGCCGAGGCGCGCATCCCGTCGACTGCTCGGCGAGCTGCTCGGCGCCCGGTCGCGTCGACCGTGCTCGAAGGGTTGTTGCGGTTCGAGACCGCGCACCCGCACGACGAGCCGCACTACTACCTCGGCTTCGTCGCGACGCACGACGACTCACCGCGGCCACGGCATCGGTGAACAGCTCCTCGCGCAGAACCTCGCGCGCATCGACGCCGAGCACGTGCCCGCGTACCTCGAGTCGAGCAACCCGAAGAACCTCGAGCGCTACGGACGCCTCGGCTTCGTGCCGCTCGAGGAGTTCACGCTGCCCGACGACGGCCCGCCCGTCACTACGATGTGGCGCCCGGCCCGCTGAGGACTGCCGGTCAGCCGCCGTTCTGAGTCAACCGCCGTTTAGTTCAGCGGGGCGCGTCGCCCCGCCGGTAGGGCGCGGTGAGCTCGTTGAGCGTGGCCAGCAGGTCGGGCTCGAGCGTGACGTCGACGCGCGGCGCACGTCGCGTCGAGCTGCTCGGGCCGGCTCGCGCCGACGATCGGCGACGTGATCGCCGGGTGTCGCGAGCGTCCACGCGACCGCGAGCGTCGGCAGCGGGATGCCCGCGCTGTCGGCGACCTTCACGAGCGCGTCGACCGTGTCGAACACGTTGTCGTGCCAGTAGCGGTCCTGGTACATGCGGCGCCGCGTTGCCGAGCGTGAAGCGCGTCCCCTCTTCGGGCGGCTTCGACCGGTCGTGCTTGCCGGAGAGCATCCCGCCCGCGATCGGGTTGTAGGGAATCACGCCGACGCCTTCGTCGAGGCACAGCGGGAACAGCTCGCGTTCGAACTCGCGGAAGAGGAGGTTGTACCGCGGCTGCACGCAGTCGAAGCGGGCGAGCCCGAGCGTCTCGCTCTTCCCGAGCGCCTGCGCGAGCCGGTACGCGAGGTAGTTCGAGCAGCCGATGTAGCGGACCTTGCCCACGCGCACGAGATCGTCGAGCGCGCCGAGCGACTCTTCGAGCGGCACGCCGCGGTCGTCGAAGTGCAGCTGGTACAGGTCGATGAAGTCGGTCTGCAGTCGGCGCAGCGACGCGTCGATCGAGTCCATGATGTGGCGGCGGCTGTTGCCCGTGTCCCACGGCTTCGGTCCCGTCGGCGCGAAGCACTTCGTCGCGACCACGTACTGGTCGCGCTGGCCGCTCATCCACCTGCCGAGGATCTCCTCGGTGCGGCCGACCGTCGTGAGATCGCCGCCGAGCGGATAGGCGTCGGCGGTGTCGATGAACGTGATGCCCTTTCGGCGGCGTGGTCGAGGATCGCGAAGCTGGCCCGGCTCGTCGACCTGCAGACCGAAGGTCATCGTTCCGAGGCAGATGCGCGAGACCTGGAGGCCGGTGCGACCGAGACGAACGTGTTGCACGGTGTCCTTCCTTCTCGAACGAACGCTGAACTTACGTGAGTGCGGGAACCCAGTCGCCGTGCGCGTCGAGCAGCGCGTCGACGAGCTGCGTGGATCTGGTCGAGATCGAGCTCGGCCGCGGTGTGCGGATCGAGCATGGCGGCGTGGTACACGTGGTCGCGCTGACCGGTGAGCGCGGCCTCCACCGTGAGCTCCTGCACGTTGACGTTGGTGCGGATCAGCGCGGCGAGTTGCGGCGGCAGCGCGCCGATGTGCGTGGGCTGCACGCCGTTGCCGTCGACGAGGCACGGAACTTCCACCGTGCATCCCGCGGGCAGGTCGTCGATCAGCCCGTCGTTCGGGACGTTGCCGTAGACGACGCGCGGCTTGCCCGTCTCGATGCTGCGGATGATCGTGGACGCGTACTCGAAGCTGCGCTGCACTTCGATCGCGTCGCCGCGCTCGAGTCGTTCGCGCTCGGCGTCCCAACCGCGCGATCTGGTCGACGCAGCGGCGCGGGTACTCGTCGAGCGGGATGTTGAACGCGTCGATGAGGTCGGGGCGGTCGCGCTTGATGAACCAGGGCACGTACTCGGCGAAGTGCTCGCTCGACTCGGTCACGAAGTAGCCGAAGTGCTTCAGCATCTCGTAGCGCACGCGGTTGTCCTTCGGGAACTCGCGCCCGACTCGGCGAGCGCCTGCAAGCGCGGGTAGAGGTCTTCGCCGTCGCGTTCGAAGCGGAGGTAGAACGCCATGTGGTTGATGCCGGCCGCGAGATAGTCGATCTCGCTGGTACGGGATCCCGAGATCCATGCGACAGCTCGCACGCGGTGCCCTGCACGCTGTGGCACAACCCGACGGTGCGGATGCTGCTCGCCCGGGAGATGGCGCGGCAGTTGATCGCCATCGGGTTCGTGTAGTTGAGGAACCACACGTCGGGGCAGAGCTCTTCCATGTCGGCGCACATCGAGAGCGATCACCGGGATCGTGCGCAGGCCGCGCATGATGCCGCCGATGCCGAGCGTGTCGGCGATCGTCTGGCGCAACCCGAATCGCTTCGGCACCTCGAAGTCGGTCACGGTGCACGGCTCGTAGCCGCCGACTTGGATCATGTTGATCGCGTAGTCGGCACCGTCGAGCGCGGCCGCGGCGATCGGTGGTCGCGATGATCTTGGCCGGCGCGCCGAGCGCGTCGGCGACACGGCGGGCGACGAGCTCCGAGGTTTCGAGCCGTTCGGCGTCGATGTCGAACAGTGTGATCTCCGACTCCGCGAGCTCCTCGTAGCCGAGGATGTCGCCGAGCAGATTGCGGGCGAACACCGTGCTTCCGGCGCCGATGAACGTGATCTTGGCCATGCGCGCAGGCTATTCCTCGCGGCTGCGGTACCACTCGGCGAAGAACGCGGGATCCTCGAGGTCGTGCTTCTCGACGGCTCGACCCGCGGTGACCACATCGGATTCGGCCGCCACCGCCTCGAAGAAGGCCGAGCGGGCGACGATGTGCAGGCTCCGAGCCTTCAACTGCAGCGGAAACCCGCGCTCGTCGCGGGCGAGGTCGCGCGGTTCGTCCGCTGCATCGGCGGCCGCGCTCCGGAATCGCGCGGCATCGCCCGCCGCCGCGGCCAGGATCTGCAGGGCGTACCCGTTGAGGGAACATCCCGAGGCGGCCGCAGCCGAGTGCAACGCGTCTCGCAGCGATCGGCTCATTCGGAGCGTCACGACTGCCGGGCGCGGCGGTGTCTGCATGACGGCGAACGGTAGCGAGGGGTTGCGACACCCCCGCGAATCGCGTGCATGCACCCGCGCTATCGCCGGTGCTATCGCCGGTGCTATCGCCGGTGCTGTCACCGGTGCTGTCACCGGTGCTATCACCGGTGCTATCGCCCGTGCTGTCACCGGTTTCGAGGCACAGTCATCGTGGCGGCGCGCCGCGTCGAGCCAGGTCAGCCGAGCTCGCGGCCGAGGATCGAGACGAACGACACCATCTCGCCGGGGTAGCCGCCGAGGTTGTGCGTGAGCGCGAGCGAGCGGTCGTTGCCGATCCGTGCGCTCCTCGGGCGCTTCGCCGCGCAGCTGGAGCCACGCCTCGAACATCATGCGCAGGCCCGACGCGCCGACCGGGTGGCCGAAGCTCTTCAGGCCGCCGTCGGGGTTCACCGGCATGTCGCCCTTGAGGTCGAAGGTGCCCGCGAGCACTTCCTTCCACGCGCTGCCCCGCTCGGCGAACTGGAGGTCTTCGTAGATGAGCGAGCTCGGCCGGCGTGAAGCAGTCGTGCACCTCCGCCATCGCGATCTGCTCGCGCGGGTTGGTGACGCCGGCCTGCGCGTACGCGTCGCGACCGGTCGCCGCGATCTCGGGGAAGGTCGTGTAGTCGTACGCGGGGTCGGCGTTGCCCGAGCAGTTGCCGGCCACGAGCGACAGCGCCTTGATGTAGATCGGCTTGTCGGTGTACTTGTGCGCGTCTTCGGCCCGCACGATGATCGCGGCGGCCGAGCCGTCGGCCACACCCGAGCAGTCGTAGACGCCGAGCCCGCCGGCCATGAGCGGCGCGTTGCGTGATCGTCTCCATGGAGACCTCCTTCTTGAACTGCGCACGAGGGTTGCGGGCGCCGTTGTAGTGGTTCTTCCACGCGATGCGGGCGAGCACTTCGCGCATCTGCTCGTTGTCGACGCCGTACTTCTTGCCGTAGCCGGGCGCGCACATCGCGAACATCGCGGCCGCGGTGAGCGTGCGGCCGGTGCCGTCGGTCGGCGTCTTGGCCGCGCCGACGAGCCCCTGGTAGCCGCTGTCCTTGACCTTCTCCACACCGATCGCCATCGCGACGTCGTACGCGCCGCTCGCCACCGCGTACGCGGCGTTGCGGATCGCTTCCGAGGCGGTCGCGCAGAAGTTCTCGACGTGGGTGACCGGCTTGTCGTGCGAGCTGGAGCGGGCGGGCGAGCGCCATGCCGCTCATGCCCGACATCGCGGTGCCGAGCCAGTACGCGTCGACGTCGTCCTTGTCGATGCCGGCCGACGCGAACGTCTCCTCGGACGCGTCGATGAGCAGGTCGTCGGTGCCCTTGTTCCAGTGCTCGCCGAACGGCGTGCAGCCCATCCCGACGATCGCGACCTGGTCCTTGATTCCGTGCGAAGCCCATCAGTGCCTCGTTCGACGATCGTCAGCCCGCGAACGGGACGCGCCTTCCAGAAGTAGTTGTGAATGTCGTCGGCGGTGAACAGCTTGCGGAACGTCATCTCGACCCGGTCGCCGATCTGCGAGCGCGTCGACGTCGACATCGGTGAGCTCGACCGGGAGGCGGCCGCCGCCGTCGAAGTCGACGACCGCGAACGTGATCGGCGGGCTCGGCGAGTAGGCGATGCGGTCGATCGTGAACAGCGCGATCGTGCCCTCGACCTCCGACATCGGCGCCGCCGCCATGTCGTCGACCGCGTCGCCGACGCGCGAGACGCGCGCGGGCGGCAGGTGCAGCTCGCCGCTCTCGTGGTCGCGGGAGCCGACGAACGCGTACTTCCACTCTTCGGTGCGACCCGACACCGACGCCGAGATGCGCTCGGGCTCGGGTCGGCGCGGCGGCTCGAGCGTGACCGTGCCCCGCCACGAGAGGAACTTGCCGTAGGGGAGCGGCGCCGCCGTTGGCGATCTGCGTCGGCGACCGAGCGTACCGGCCGGTACGACTGCGATCGCGTCGGTCGTGCGGAACAACAGCACGTCGGCGCCGTCGGCGAGCACGACGAGCGCGATCACCTGACCGGGCTCGGCCGTCTCGAGCGCGTTCGTGAGGAGCAGCGCCGGCTGCGCGGTGCCGGTGTTGCCGACCGTCGACGCGAGGTCGTCGCCGCGTCGCCGCCTTCGACGCGCCGAGCCGGCCCGCCGATGCCGCGCACCGCGCGGGCGTGCATGCCGGTGACGATCGAGGCGGTCGACCTGATCGGGCGAGAGCTCGGCGGCCTTCAGCGCGCGCGTTCCACGCCTGCTCGCCGAGCGGCGCGTACTTCACCTCGCCGAAGCGCTCTTCCCACGCCTTCGAGCGATCGGTCGAGCCCGGGTGCGCGCCAGCGCTCGATGAACTCCTCGGTCGCGGTCGCGGCGCCGAGGTATTCGGCGATGACCGGACCGTCGGCGTCGGAGCCGACGAGCACCGCGGCCGCACCGTCGCCGCCCTGCGACTCGTCGGCACTGGTCGGCAGGCCGCTGCGGATGTCGGACGACGACCACGAGCACGGCAGCCGTTGCCGTCGAGCGCCGTGCGCAGCGCGCCGACGCCCGAGCGCAGCGCGCCGCCGAAGTCGAGCGCGCCGCACCTGCGAGTCGAGCCGCAGCGCGGCGTGGATCGCCGACGCGTTGTTCTTGTCGAGGTAGGCGGGGTTCGCGGTCGAGAACCACAACGCGTCGATCGTCGGTGCCTTCGGGCGCCGAGCGCCGGGCGAGCCGGGCGGCCTCGACGGCCATGCGTGGTGGTGTCCTCGTCGTAGGAGGCGACCGAGCGGGTGCCCTTGCCGCCGCCCGAGCCGAACGTCTTGGCGATGTCGGCCGCGGTCGAGGCGGCGGAACGGGACGTAGCCGGCGGCACTGATGATTCCTCGCATGCCATGCGGCGAGCTCTACGCAGCGGAGCGCTCGTGCACGTACCGGGAGCGCCGAACTACGCGGAAGCCGCCCGTACAGTGTCGCCCGTGCGACTCGGCGACGTGGCCAACGACGGCGCGCAGCGCGTTCGGCAAGCCGCTCGACGGCGTGCGCGTGCTCGCGGCCGAGCAGATGCAGGCGCTCCCGTACGCGACCCAGCTGCTGGCCCGGCTCGGCGCCGACGTGGTGAAGGTCGAGCACCCGGTGCACGGCGAGTCGGGGCGCGGCGTCGACGCCGGCGATGGTCGATCCCGCAGGGCCGCAACGTCGGCGCGACCTACCTGCGCAACAACTTCAACAAGCGCAGCATCGGCATCGACCTGAAGTCGCCCGAGGGCCGCGAGCTGTTCCTCGCGCTCGTGCCGCACTTCGACGTGATCGCCGAGAACTTCAAGCCGGGCACGATGGATCGCATGGGCCTCGGCTACGACGCGATCGCCGCGCGCGCATCCGCGGCGCGATCTACGTCTCGATCTCCGGCTTCGGCAACACGGTCGAGACGCCGTACCGCGACTGGCCCGCCTACGCGTCGATCGTCGAGGCGATGTCGGGCATCTACGACTACCGCCATCCGGACGAGCCGCCGGTCACGATCCCGGTCGGCGCGCTCGGCGACATCAGCTCGGCGCTGTTCGGCGTGATCGGCATCCTCGCCGCGCTGCGCCACCGCGAACGCACCGGTGCAGGGCCAGTACGTCGACATCGCGATGTTCGACGCGATGGTGTCGATGACCGACATCGTCACCAACTTCTGGTCAATGGGTGTGCGGCCCGAGCCCGACAAGGCGCTCAGGTGATCTGCGAAGGCTTCCGCGCGTCCGACGGTTACGTCGTCGTGCAGATCGTCCGCGAGCACCAGTTCTTCAACCTCGCCGACCTCGTCGGTCACCCGGAGTGGAAGGACGACCCGCGCTTCGCGACCCGCGCGGGTTGGGGGCCGCACCTCGAGTCGGTGATCCGGCCCGCGGTCGACGCGTGGGCGTCGACAGCGCACGAAGCTCGGCGCCGCGCAGCGAGCTCACCGCGGCGGGCATCGTCGCCGGCCCGAGCAACCACGCCTCCGACGTGATCGCCGACCCGCACGTCGCGGCGCGCCACATGATCGTGGAGATGCCGCGCACCGACGGTGTCGCCGAGCCGGTGCTCGTTCCCGGCAACCCGGTGAAGCTGTCGAAGATGGCCGAGGGCCCCGAGACGCGCGTGCCGTGGGTCGGGGAGCACACCGCCGAGATGCTGCGCAGCCGAGCTCGGTCTCGACGACGCCGAGCTCGCCGGCCTGCGCGAACGCGGCGTTATTACGCTACCACGGTCCGATCACGTGAGTGCGCTCGGCTCGGCCGGCAGCGTCGGCTCGGGCGCTGTTGCACCCAGCTTCTTGCCGTTCCAGGTCGCGGTCCAGTCGGTCCACGAGACGCCTTCCCAGTAGCGCAGGGTTTGCTCGTCGACGTGGTACCAGCCCGGCGGCTTCCCGACCGGTGCGACCGACCGTGTCGACGTGTCGACCCATCCGCGGTGGTTGTGCGCGACGCCGGTCAGTCGCCGACGGCCTGCGCGCCGCGGCATCGGCGGGCACAACCGGCTGCGTCCGGCGATCGGCCGACGTCCGAAAGGTGCGCGAGGTCGACCGGCACGCCGGTGACGGTGCGTCGACCGGGCCGCGCTCGTTCGGGATCGAGGCCTTCGAGCTTGCGCAGGATCGCGATGCGCTCGGCGAGGGGCGGGTGCGTGTCGAAGAGGTGGTTCGTCTTGTGACTTCTGGTCTTCTTGCCCGCCAGCTCGAGCGGCGTGACGATCCAGAGGTGCGCGGTCGCGCGCGACACGTGATGCGCGACGGTGTGATCGGCCTCGAGCTTCTCGAGCGCCTTGCGCAGCCCGTCGGGCGACACGAGCGCGACCGCGCTGGTGTCGGCGAGCTCCTCGCGGTGGCGGGAGATCCCGAACGCACAACAGGCGGGCGCCGAACGCCAGGATGCCGGCGAGAATCGCGATCGCGATCAGGACGAAGGCGCCGCCGTCGTTGTTGTCGTTGTCGCCCCAGCTCGGAGAAGAACGACCCGCGCGCCGAGATCTCGGCGAGTGGCGACGAGCACACCGACGGTCGTGACCGCGAGCGTCGAGACCTGCACGTCGCGATTCCGCACGTGCGACATCTCGTGGGCGAGCACGCCTTCGAGCTCCCGCCGCGACATGAGGTTGAGGAGCCCGGTCGTGACCGCGACGCCGGCGTTCTTGGGTGAACGGCCGAAGGCGAACGCGTTCGGTGCGGGGTCGTCGACGATGTAGACCTTGGGCTTGGGCAGGCCGGTCGCGGATGCACAGGCCCTCGATCACGTTGTGCAGCACCGGCGCCTGTTCCGGCGTGACCTCGACCGCGTGCGTGAGCGTAGATCGTGGCGCGCGACGGCGACGCGACCAGGCGATCGCGTCGACCACGATGGCGACCACGGCACCGACCGCGAGGCCCGCCCCGAGCGAGCCCGTGAGCAGGAAGCCGATCGCGCCGCCGAGCACGCCGATCGAGCAGGAACTCGACGGCGAGCATCATGAAGCTCGTCCGCCGGTTCTGGGCGATCAGGTCATCGTGCGTTACTGGATTCGAGTCGGACATCGGCCTTCATCGTAAGCCTCCAGGCCCCGGAAATGCCCGCCACCGTCCAGAACGGTGACCAACCGACGGTCGGCGACGTGAACGTCACCGACTTGTCGCAACCGAACGGGATCGCATGGGGTGTAGCGGGCCAGTTCCCGGGAACGCCGGTGCGCGAAACGCGTGTCCACGTTGCGCCGCCGTCGGAGGTGCGCGACAGGTCGACCGATTCGGATCCCAACGCGGCGCCGATGATCGTGCACCAACCGTGGAGCGTGTCGACGAACTGCAGCTGGCAATCGTTGGGAACATCGCCGACGCGTTCCCACGACTCCCGCGGTCAAGGGTTCGGTACACCGGCGCGGTCTTCGGGTAGCCGACGAAACCCTTCTCGACCCAGGCATCGTCGGCGCTCAGGAAGGAGCTCGAGCCCACATAGCCGGTGAACGGGGAGACATCGCGCCAATGAACTCCACTGTCGACAGTCCGGACGACCCAACTCTTGGGTTGGAGATTGTCGGCGACGACTGCCCACCAACTCGAGGCGGTGACCGGCGTGAACGTCTGGAGATTCTGGCTGTCGCCGGCCGGTTCGCTCGTCGTCGTTGTCGATGTCGATGTCGGATGTCGAGCGGAGCAACGGCGACGGGTGCCGGTCGGTGGCCGCGGGTGGCGATCGAATGGATTCCGGTGACGCCGGCCGCGGCGATCGAGCGTCAGCGCCAGGGCGAGGCGACGTGGTTCGCACTCGGGCGAGACACTCCGGAGCGGGCTCAACTGTTTGGGCCCGGCGTTGGCCTCGTATGATCTGGCTCATCTGACGGGTCGTCAGATTTCGGAGCATCAGCCGGGGGCCACGCATGGATTTCGAGTTCTCGCCCGAGCAGCGGGCGTTCGCCGAGGAGGTCGAGAAGTTCCTCGACGAGCACGACGACCCGGATGTGTTCGACCTCACCCGGGAGAACATGGCGCAGATCGTCGACACGCCCAAGCGGCGGGCGTTCATGCGCAAGCTCGGCGAACGGGGTTGGCTCGGCCTCACCTGGCCCAAGGAGTACGGCGGCTCCGAGGGCGAGGGCGTGTACGAGTACCTCCTCAACGAGGCGCTCGCGGCGCGCGGCGGTCCGCAGATCGGCAAGGGCGTCGGCATCATCGGCAAGACGCTCATCAAGGAGGCGAGCGACTTCCTGAAGGAGGAGTTCCTCCCGAAGATCCTGCGCAACGACGTGGAGTTCGCGGTCGGGTACAGCGAGCCCAACGCCGGTTCCGACGCGGCGTCGATGCGGCTCAAGGCCGAGCGCAGCGAGCACGACGGCAAGCCCGGTTGGATCCTCAACGGGCAGAAGACGTGGACCACGTCTGCGCACTTCGCCGAGTGGTACTGGCTCGGCACGCGCACCGATCCCGACAACAAGCACCGCGGCATCACGCTCATGCTCGTGCCGCTCGACCAGCCCGGCATCACGATCAAGGGCATCTGGACGATGGGCGACGAGCGCACCAACGAGGTCTTCATCGAAGACGTGTTCGTGCCCGACGAGTACGTGGTCGGCGAGGTGAACCGCGGCTTCCAGTACATCTCGCAGGCGCTCGACCTCGAGCGCTTCACGATGTTCACGTTCTCGCCGATCAAGCAGCGCCTCGACCTGCTCGTCGACTACGTGCGCACACGAATCGCGGACGGCAAGCCGCTGCGCGAAGACCCGGTGATCCGTCGCGAGATCGCGCAGCTCGCGACCGATGCCGAGGTGGCGCGGGTGCTCGGGCTGCGGGTCGTCGCCGCGTCGATGAAGGGCGAGAAGGTGCCCGACAGCGCCGCCGCCGACGGTCGAGTCGTCGCAGTACAAGCTGTTCGCGACCGAGTACTCCCGCCGGCTCGCGAGCGCGTCGATGGACATCGGCGGACCCGGGCGCCAGCTCCGCGTGCGCGTCGAGCCGGACGCGCCGATGGAGGGCCGGGCCGAGTCGACGTACCGCTACACGGTGATCGACACGATCGGCGGCGGCTCGTCGGAGGTCCAGAAGAACATCATCGCCCGGCGCGCGCTCGGCCTCCCCAAGAACTTCTGATCGTGACGACGGCTCCGGGGATGCTCGACGGCGTGACCGTGCTCGACTTGTCGAGCGTCGGTCCGGCCGCGCGCACGTCGCGCTGGCTGGCCGACTACGGCGCGCGCGTCGTGAAGGTCGGGCCGCCGCCGAAGCAGTCGGGCGTGCAGATCGTGCCGCCGTTCTACGCGTACAGCGGTCACCGCGGCATGGAGCGGGTGCTGCTCGATCTCAAGGCAGCCGTCGGGTCGCGACGCGTTCCTCCGGCTCGCCGGCGCGCGCCGACGTGGTGATCGAGAGCTTCCGCCCGGGCGTTGTCGACCGGCTCGGCATCGGTGCCGACGCGATGTGCGCCGCGGTCAACCCGGGCATCGTCTATTGCTCGACGAGCGGCTACGGCCAGACCGGGCCCCGCTCGCAGTGGGCCGGCCACGATCTCAACTACCTCGCGGTCGGCGGCTACCTCGACTGCTCGGGCCGCAACGCCGAAGGTGGCCCCGCGCTGCCGGGCGCGACGATCGGCGACGCGGCCGGCGGCGGGATGCAAGCGGTGATCGCGATCCTCGCCGCGCTCGTGCGCCGCGGCAGCAACACGGGCGAGGGCGCGACCCTCGACGTCTCGGTCGCCGACGGTGTGGTCGCGCTGATGTCGCTGTACGTCGACGAGTACTTCGCAACGGGTGAGATCCCGGCGCCCGGTCACAACATCCTCACCGGTCGCTACGCGTGTTACGACGTGTACCGCTGCGCCGATGACGGCTGGGTCGCGGTCGGCGCGATCGAGCCGCACTTCTTCGCCAACCTGTGCCGCGCGCTCGGCTGCGAGCAGTGGCTCGCGCACCAGACCGACGACGCGGTGCAGGACGACGATGCGCGCCGACTTCGCGCGCCGCGTTCGCGCGCCGTACGCGCGACGAGTGGGTCGCCGAGCTCGGTCCCGCCGACACGTGCGTGTCCGAAGTCGCGACCGTGCCCGAGCTGGTCGAGGAGCCGCACACTTCCGGGAGCGCGACGTGTTCGCGCACCGCGACCGCGCCCGGACACGGCGAGTTCGAACAGGTCGGCTGGGTGCTCGCGGGCATGGACCGCAACCAGCCCGGTCCGGAGGTGCGCGACGCGACGGTCACCGACACCGACGCGCTGCTCGGCGAGGCCGGCTTACTCGGCGGCCGAGATCGCCGCGACTGCGCGAAGAAGGAGTGGCCGCGTGAGCGGACACAACAACCGTGCCGGCCGAGATCGAGGCGTTGATCGGCGAGGTGCAGTACGAGGAGACGGGCGAGTTCCCGGTGGAGCGCGGCTACATCTGGACGTCGTGCGCGTCGGTCGAGAACGGCAACCCGCTGTTCTGGGACGACGACGGCGGCCGCCGAGATCACCGGCGGCCCGATCGCACCGCCGACGATGCTCTCGGTGTGGTTCCGTCCGCACCACTGGGCGCCGGGCCGCACCCAGCAGGCGCTGCCGCTCCAGGTGCACTTCGACCTGAAGGAGAAGTTCGGGCTGCCCGAAGCGGTGATGACCGACAACACGATCGTGTTCCACGAGCCGGTGCGTCCCGGCGACATGCTTGCGCACCCGCCAGATCCTGCAAGTCGGTGAGCGAGCCGAAGACGACGAAGCTCGGCACCGGCCGCTTCTGGGTGATCGACGTCGAGTACCTCAACCAGCGCGACGAGCTCGTCGGCGTCGAGTCGTACACCGGCTTCGGATACAAGCGGGAGGCGTCATGAGCGAACGACCGCGACGCACGCGGCGATGCTGACGCTCGCCGACGTGCACGAGGGCGACGTGTTGCCCGAGCTCGCGTACGACGTGACCGCGACCACCGTCGTGCTCGGCGCGCTCGCGACGCGCGACACCCGCCCGATGCACCACGACCACGACTTCGCCGTGAACCGCAACGGCACCCAGGACATCTTCCTGAACACGCCGAATCAGGCCGCGTGGTTCGAGCGCTACCTCACCGACTGGTCGGGACCGAAGGGCCGGCTCGGGCGCATGAAGTTCCGCATGAAGGGGTCGGTGTTCCCCGGCGACACGATGGTGCTCGCGGCGACGGTCGAGCAGGTCGAGACCGACGACGCGGGTGCGGTTGGGCGAGCGCTGCTCGTGCGCCTGACGGTCGACGGCGACCTGAAGACCGATTGCAGCGTGCGCATCGCGCTGCCCGATCGACGACGACGACAACCCGTGGACCCGCCGCGGCGACCAATGGATGCCCGTGATCACGATTTCGCATGAGCAGGAGTAGAACTGATGGATCTCGATCTCACGCCCGAGCAGGAGATGCTGCGGCGAGATGGTGCGCGGCGTGTGCAGCTCGTACGCGCTCGCTCGAGACGGTGCGCGAGCTGGAGGACGACCCGATCGGCTTCCCGCCCGAGCTCTGGAAGCAGATGGCGGAGCTCGACCTCATCGGGTCTGATGGTTCCCGGCCGAGTACGGCGGCTCCGAGATGAGCCCGCTCGAAGGCGCGGTCGTCTACATGGAGCTCGGCCGCGCGCTCGCGCCGTCGCCGCACTTCGTGAGCGCGGTGATGAGCGCGGGCGTGCTGCTGCGCGGCCGGCACCGAGGAGCAGAAGCAGGAGTGGCTGCCGCGGATCGTGGCCGGCGACGCGATCGTCACCACCGCGTGGCTCGAGCCCGGCAACGGCTTCGGCCCGTCGAGGCGTGCAGACGCACAGCGACGGCCGACGGCGACGAGTTCGTGCTCGACGGCGTGAAGTGGCACGTGCCGTTCGCGTCGGCGGCGACCGCGATCGTCGTGCTCGCGCGGACCGGCGCCGGCGACGCCGACGTCGACCTGTTCCTCGTCGATCCGAGCCGCATCGGGCGTGACGCTCGACCAGCAGCTGACGATCGGGTCCGACACGCAGTACGCAGGTCGTCGTTGTCCGGCGTGCGCGTTCCCGCGTCGGCGCGGATCGGCGGCGCCGGCTCCGGTTGGGCGACGTGGAACGAGACGCTGCTCGACGGCATCGTCCTGCTCGCCGCGCAGGCGATGGGCGGCGCGCGCTACGCGCTCGACATCACGGTGCAGTACGCGAAGGACCGCGAGCAGTTCGACAAGCCGCTCGGCGCGTTCCAGGCGATCGCGCACTACCTCGCCGACGCGGCGACCGCGGTCGACGGCGCCGAGACCCTCGTGTACGAAGCGGCGTGGGCGCGCTGCCGAACGGCGGTCGATCGACCGGCTCGCACCGATGGCGAAGCTGTTCGCGTGCAAGACGTTCCGCGACGTGACCGCGATGGCCCAGCAGGTCTTCGGCGGCGTCGGCTTCACCCTCGAGTACGACATCCAGCTGTACTTCCGGCGGGCCAAGCAACTCCAGATCTCGTGGTGGGACGACCGCGACCTCGAAGAGATGATCGCGGCAACGCTACTCGACGGGTAGGGCCTTGACGCTACGGCGTGATCTGTTTCGTGGGCGGTGTCACGTACGCCGTCGCGATTGCCGTGCTGCGGCGCCGGCGGTAGTTCGATCGTTGCATCGCACAGCCATTCTGGAAATTCTCTACTTGAACCGTGCGTCCATCGCGCCCACGCTCATGGGGGGACGGAGGGACACGCAGATGCCCACGTGGAGTCATCGCAGCGCGACGGTTATCCAGGCCGCAGGCATGGTGAGCGTTCAGGCGGATTGCACCGTCGACGAAGCGGTCACGCTGATGGAACAGCGGGCGCGGGACACGAATCGGACCCGCCGTGACATCGCCGCCGACGTCGTCGCTCGCCGCATTCGCTTCGATCCGATGACGTTGTGTCTCGCCGTCAGCATTGTCGTCATGGTGTTGGCTTGGCTGCTGGGCTCGCTCGACCTGTTCTGACGTTCAGCCGCCGCGCAGCAGGGTCCCGGGAGCGCGCCGGTGAGCTCGCCGTCGCGCATGACGACCACGCCGTTCACGACGCTCGCCGTGATGCCGACCGGCTCCGCGACGAGCCGGGTGCCGCCCGCGGGCATGTCGGCCACGAAGTGCACATCGTCGATCCCGATGCGGGCGGGGTCGAAGAGCACGAGGTCGGCGAACGCACCGGCCGCGATCCGGCCCCGGTCGCGGATGCCGAACAGCTCGGCCTGGCGGCTGGTGAGCATCGCGACCGCGGCTCGAAGCGTCAGCACGCCCCGCTCGCGCACCCAGTGCTGCAACGTCCAGACCGCGTAACAGCTGTCGGTGTTGCTCTGCGTGTGCGCGCCCGCGTCGCTGCCGCCGAGTTGCGCGGCCGGGTGCGCGACGAGCTCGCCGAGCCGGTCGTCGTCGGGGCTGCGCATCGCGATCGCGAACTGGGTCTCGAAGTCGTCGCCGATCGCGATGTCGATCAAGCACCTCGACCGGATCGAGGCCCTGCGCGTCGGCGATCGTGTGCGAGGTCGCGGTCGCGGAGGTCGCCGCTGCGCGGTCGAGTACCGCACGTGCACGTGATCCCAGCGACCGCTGAAGATCAGGCTCGGACGGATGTTCGCGCCCTCCTCGCGGAGTTGGGCCATGCCGCCTCGGGATCGCGCGCGAGCTCGGCGCACGCGCATCGGCGCCGCCGTCGCTTTACCGCCGCGCTGAGCGTCGGGAGCACACGGACCAACACGCCGGGCGCGTCGAGGCGGGTCCACAGCTCGAACGGGCGGGGCGAGACCTGGCCGACCACCTGATTGCCGCGTGCCTGCGCGGCGGCCATCGCGTCGAGCAGGTCGCGACCCACGCCGGGCTCGTCGTACGTGTCGAACACGGGGCCGATCACCACCGGCCTTGCCGCTCGCGGCCGCGAGCTGTTCGTGCCACACGAGGTCGCTCGAGCCGCTGCTCCCGGTCGAGCAGCAGCGCGCGCGGCGCCATCGTGAACAGGCCCGGACCCGGCCCGGCTCCGAGCGCGCGGGCGACGGCGAGCAACTCGTCGTCGTCGCACACCTGGCCGGGGAGCGCGGTGCCGGCGGGCCCGATGTTGCCGACGACCTGGTCGGTCGAGAAGCCGAGCGCGCCGAGCTGCAGGCCCTCGGCCACGAGCTCGGCAATCGCCGCGATCTCGTCGGCCGTGGCCACGACGCGCGTGCACGCGCGTCGGGCCCCATGACCGCCGGCGCGCACCGGAAGGTGACCGACGAGGTAACGCCCGGTTGAGCGCGGTCTCGACCTGGCCGAGCGCCGCGACGTAGCTCGCGTGATCGGTCCAGTCGAAAGGGCACCGATTCGTCGATCGCGTCGCGCGGAACCTGCTCGACGGTTACGAGCGCTTCGATCACGTACTCGCGTTGCTCGGGAGTCGGCGGTGGGCGCGAGCGCGTAGCCGCAGTTGGCGATCACGACCGTCGTAACGCCGTAGCGCGTGCACGGCGTGAGGAGCGGATCCCAGAACTGGTTGGCGTCGAGATGCGTGTGCGTGTCGATCCAACCGGGCGCGAGCACGAGGCCGCGTCCGTCGAGCTCCACGGGGCCGCGAACCGGAGACGTCGCCGATCGAGCACGATCCGGTCGCCGTCGACCGCGACGTCGGCCTCGAAGCCCTGCGCGCCGGTGCCGTCGATCACGGTCGCGCCGCGCACGACGAGGTCGTGGGTATCACGCTGCTCATGTTCCGAATGCGCCGGGGATGATCATGCCCGCGCTGATTCCGCCGTCGACGACGAGATCGGTGCCGGTCACGAAGCCGCTCTCGTCGGACGCGAGGAATAATGCCGCGTCGGCAACGTCGCTCATCCGGCCGCGCCGGCCGATGGGGAAGTGCTCACGGTCGCCGCCGCCGGCCTCCATCACGGCGTTGAAATCGAAGTCGGGCGGGAGCGCGTTGGTGACCATCTCCATGTTCCCGGCCGCGGGACAGACGGCGTTGACGCGGATGTGCAGCGGACCGAGTTCGAGCGCCGCGGTTTTCGTGAGGCCGCGGACCGCGAACTTGCTACCCGCGTACGCGGCGGTTCCCGGCGTCGCGAACACGCCGTCGATCGACGAGATGTTCACAATCGAACCACCGCCCGCGGCGCGCATCGACTCGATCACGGCGCGAATGCCGAGGAAGGTTCCCAGCTCGTTCACTTCGAAGATGCGGCGGTAGTCGGCGACGGTCGTGTTGGCGATGCTGCGCAGCACGAGCACCGCCGCGTTGTTGACCAGCACGTTGACGGTCCCGACCTCGGCGACGAGCGCCGACCAGTCGTCTTCGTTGGTGACGTCGCAGTCGCGTAGCGGGCGCCGGATCCGATCGACGCGGCCATTGCCTCGCCTTGCTCGTCGAGCACGTCGGCGATGACGACCGCCGCGCCCTCGGCCGCGAACCGTTGCGCGAACTCGGCGCCGGAACCGCGCGCCCCGCCGGTGATGATCGCGGTCTTGCCAACCAGTCGGTCTCCCATGGGGGCGAGCCTACGGCGCGACTTCACTCGCCCGGCAAGCTCAGTCGCCTGAGGTGGTGGCGCGCTCGTAGCATGCACGCCCATGGAACTTTCCTGCGCATTTCCGCCGAGTCTCGACGCGGTCGAGCACATCGTCGAGGCCGAGCGCCTCGGCTACGAGCAGCGTGGCTGTACGACTCGCCCGCGCTCTATCCCGACATCTGGGTGATCGCCGCGCTCGCGGCATTGCGCACCGAACGCATCGGGCTCGGGCCGGCCGTGCTCATACCGAACCTGCGCCATCCGCTCACCCAGGCCAGCGCGATCGCGACGCTCGAGCAGCTCGCACCCGGTCGGACCGTGGCGGCGATCGGTACCGGCTTCACCGGCCGTATGGCGATGGGCAAGCGCGCGCTCACGTGGGTGTACACCAAGCGCTACATCGAGCAGGTGCGCGCGTTGTTGCGCGGTGACCAGGTCGAGGTCGACGGCGAGCTCGTGCAGATGCTGCACGCCGACGGCATTGCGCCCAAGCGGCCGATTGCGACGCCGATCATCGTGGCGGCCAACGGCCCGAAGGGGATGGAAGTCGCGCGCGAGTCGGCGACGGTGTGATGACGGTCGGCGGCGGTGAGCCGTCGTTCAGCTGGTGCTCGGCGCTGGTGTTCGGAACCGTGCTCGACGACGGCGAGAGCCCGGGCTCGGATCGTGCGCTCGCGGCTGCGGGCCCCGCGCTCACCGTGGTGTTCCACGCGATGTACGAAGGTGATCCCGCGTCGGTAGAGGGTCTCCCCGGCGGATCGGAATGGCGGGCGCGCATCGAGGAAGTACCGAAAGCGCAGCGGCATCTCGCGGTGCACGAAGACCATTTGCTGCGGGTGACCGATCGCGACCGGCCCTTGCTGAACGGCGATCTCCTGCCCGCGTTCACGTGGACCGGAACCGCGGCCGACCTGCGGGCCCGGCTGGAGCCGCTCGCGGCGTCGGGTGTGACCGAGATCCTCTACAGGCCTGGTCCGCATGTGCCAGCGAGCTGCGCGCCTTCGCGGAAATGGCACGCGGATGAGCACACTCGAAGAGCTGTTCGACACGGCCCGCACCGACGTGGACAACGGATGGCTGCCGTCGTGCCAGCTCGCGGTGGGACACAACGGCGAGCTCGTCGCGTTCGAGACGTTCGGCGACGCGACCAACGACACCCGGTTACTGCATCTTCTCGTGCACGAAGCCGATCGTGGCATCGGCAGTGTGGTTGCTGATCGGCGACGGTTTGCTCGACGTGCGGCGCCCGGTCGCCGAGTACATGCCCGAGTTCGCCGCCACGGCAAGGATGTGGTCACGGTCGAGCAGGTGATGCTCCACACCGTCGGGATTCCCGAACGCGGTGATGCCGGACCATCGAGGGACCCGACCCGGACCTGCGGCGCGGGCGGTTCACCAAGTGGGAGCTCGAGTGGGAGCCGGGTACGCGCTTCGAATATCACGCGCACGTCGGCGCACTGGGTGCTCGCCGACATCATCGAGCGGTTGAGCGGCATCGACTTCCGCGACTACATCGAGCAGCGGGTGACGCGCGCCGCTCGGCCTGCCGCGGCTGCTCGGCCTGCCCGAAGGCGAGCAGGATCACATCGTTCGCCTCGTCGAGGTCGGCGAACCTCGCGGCGAGGAGCTCCTGCATCTCGGCGCGCCCAAGGCGATCGCCGCCGGCGTGCCGGGCGGACGGCGGCATCGATGCGCGCCGCCGACCTCGCGCTCTTCTACCAAGCGCGTCATGCACAACCCGATCGGGCTCTGGGATCCGGCGGTGCTCGACGACGCGAAGACCAACGTGCGTTGCACGTTGCCCGACGACGCTCATGCAGGTTCCGGTGAACCGCACCCTCGGCCTCGTGCTCGCCGGCGACGACGGTCAGCACTTCGTGCGGTACGGCAGCTTCGGGGTGAACAACTCGGCCCGCTCGATCGGGCACGCGGGCGCGCACAGGCCAGGTCGGTTGGGGCGACCCGTCGACCGGTCTGTCGTTCGCGTACTGCGCCAGCGGGATCGATTCCGACGTGTCGCGGAAGCGATCCGCGGCATCCGGCTTTCCGACGTCGCGGCGACGCTCCCGATCTGAGGTCTGTGCATGCCGAGCGCGCGGCGGTCGCCGGGAATCGGGCAGACCCGTTACGCGAAGAACATGGGTCGCACCGAGGTCGACCTCGCGTGCGAGGCGATCCGCGCCGCGTGCGCCGACGCCGGGCGTTCCGGTCGCCGCGGTCGACGGATTCGTGAGCTACCACATCGAACAAGTGGCCGAGGTGGAGTCTGCGTCACGACGCTCGGCATCCCGGAGCTGCGCTTCATGGCGCGCACGCCTTCGGGTGGTGGCGGCGCCGCGTCGCTTCTCGGCCTCGCCGCGATCGCAGTCGCGAGCGGCACCGCCGAGTGCGTGGTCGCGTTCCGTTCCCGCAATCGATCGAAGGCCGCGTCGTACGGATCGACGATCCGAACCAGGGTGGGCGACCGTGGGCGAAGGCCGGCGACCGCCTGCGCGACTTCCGGCAATGGCAGCACCCGTTCGGCGTGGCTTCGCCCGCGCAGGAGATGGCGCTGATCGCGCGCCGGCACATGCACGTGTACGGAACGCGCGCCGAGCACTTCGGCATGCAGGCCGTGGCGCAGCGCTTCCACGCGAGCCGCAACCCCGACGCGATCATGCGCGACGCGATCACGCTCGACGACTGGGCCGCGTCGCGTCCGATCGCGGAACCGATCCGGCTCTTCGACTGCTCCCTCGAGAACGACGGCGCCACCGCGGTGCTCGTCACGACGCTGGAACGCGCGCGCGACCTCGCCCAGCCGGCGGTGCCGGTACTCGCGCAGGTTCAGTACGGCGCGCCGATCCACACCGAGCTCGCCGACGTTCTTCGCGACGACGGCCGCGTTCGGGGAACGGGAAGGCGGCGCGGTCGACCGCGGGCCGCGCGCCTCTTCGGCGCGGCCGGTGTCACCCCCGCCGACGTCGATGTCGCGATGATCGTCGAGCCGTTCACGATCGCGGTGCCGCTCGCGCTCGAGCAGTACGGGTTCTGCGCGATGGGGGAGGGCGGGCCGTTCATCGAGAGCGGCGCGACCCGTTGGCCCGACGGCGGGCTCCCGGTCAACACGCACGGCGGATCGAACGGTGAGGCGTTCGTGCACGGCGTGAACCATCTGCCGGAGGCGGTGCGGCAGCTGCGCGGGACCGCGTGCAATCAGGTCGAGGGCGCCGAGGTCGCGTTCGTGTGCGGCGCGATCAGCGACCCGTCGGGCGCGGTGCTGCTCGGAGTCGACCGATGAGCGAGCGCCGAACGAACCGGTGCCGCGGCCCGATCCGACCGACGCGACGACGCGCGCTTCTGGCAGGGCTCACCGAGGGTGAGCTGCGCATCCAACGGTGCGCGGTGTGCCAGACGTTCCGGCATCCGCCCCGGCCCGTGTGCGCGCACTGCGGCGCAACCGAGCGCGAGTGGCACGCGGTCAGCGGAACCGGCGAGGTGTGGTCGTTCACCGTGGTGCACCCGCCGACGCTGCCCGCGTTCGCCGACCGCACGCCGTACGGCGCGGTGGTCGTGCGGCTCGACGAAGGCGTGTTCCTCGTCAGCAACGTCATCGACTGCCCGGTCGGCGGAGCTCGCGGTCGGCCTGCGCGTCGAATGTGCGGTGCGCGAGGTCGCCGCCGACCCGGAGGCCGGCGGCGACTACGTACTTCCGTATTTCCGGCGGGTTGGTTAGCCGCTGCCCGTCACGTTCTCGAGCGGCGTGAGCGCCTTCCAAAGGCCGATCGTCCCGAGTGACGAGTCGATACGACTCGAGCCGCCAGTTGTCGTCGGCCGAGTACTTGCCGGTGTGCAGCGACGAGTACGGCCCCGAACCCCGGTTCTCGATGTGACCGAAGTTGTTGACGGTGTTGATCCAGTTGGTGTTGTTGAGGTACTTGCCCGACCCTGCTGGCCGATGTCGTGGAACATCGTGAGCAGCTGGCACGCGTCGTTGATCGTGCCGTAGGTGTCGATCGATCTTCTCGGGTCACCCTTGGACTTGATCGTCTGCGTCGCGGTCCGGGCGCGGCTTGCCGGTGTCCTTCTTGTAGATGTCGGTGCAGTACTTCCAGTTCGGGCTCGCGCTCGTACTCCTGCGGTGAGCGGGCCGCCCGCGGTGAGGATGCCCTCGTACGGGTTCGGCTTCGTGCCCGGCCTGCCTGCTCCTGTTGCGCCTGGCCCGACGTGTCCTGGTTGTCGCTCATCAGGAGCATGTCGGGGAAGTTCTGCTGCACCTTCTCCACGAACTGCTTCGTCGATGCCAGGTAGCCCGAGAGGAAGACGACGTTGACGCCCTCGGTCTTCCACTTCTCGATGAAGCTGTCGAGCTGCATCTCGGGCTGCCGTCGTGTCGCCTTGTCCTCGATGGTCAGCAAGCCAGTCGTGCCGCGGCTTGACTCCGGCCGCCTTCAGTCGGGGCACGATCGTCGTCGTTCACGACCGCCGTCCGATTGGCGTCGCCGAGGATCGCGACGTTCTTGCCCTCGAAGCGTGGCCGCTTCTTCGAGCAACGTGAGCAGGATCGTTACCGGCGCTCCGGGATGTTCCGGCAGTGACGATGAGCCCGGGCGGCGACTTGTCCATGATCGCTTGGTTGAGGTCGAACGTCAGCAGCACGCGCTGCTCCTGCTTGTCGATGCAGAGTCTGCGCGTCGCCCGAGGGTCGATAGAACGTGCCGATGACCGCGAACACGTTGTCGTCGTCGTGCGAACGAGGTGCACAGCGGAATGAGTGTTCGCGGTGCTCCCGAGCGGGAGGTACAACTTGTAACCCGGGACGATCTTGCGGCCCGCGATGCCGCCGTTGTCGTTGATGTCTTGATGAACGCTGTAGATCTCGTTCTGCTGCAGCCGGTATGCGGGTCGGGTCGGGGTACTGCTTGATCGTCGTCGAAGTCGACGAGCGCCGACGCCGAGCTTGATCGATGGTGTGGTCACACCGTCGCCCGAGCGTCCTGCACGACCGGCGCGTTGGTGCCGCTGGACTTGGGCGTGGTGTCGGCATCTTGCCGGGCTGGCTGGTGCCCGACCCGCACGCCGCCAGCACGAGCGCCAATGCGATGCACAGACGCCCGCTGAGGGCCACGTTGACGGCCGTCCCCGGTGCTTTCGCGGCCCGCCTTCGGGTCCGATGCAAATTTGAGCCTACTCCATGCGTTTGCTCCCCTCCGGTCGCACGAGACGGTTCGAAACCTAGATGCAACGTCGAAACCGGGAATTGTCTCATCTTCGTCATGTCATGATCCCGGCGCGGACGCGTGGGGTAGATTCAAGATCCGTCCGGTGCCCGCCTACTGTGGGCAGCCGACGGGAGCGACGAGAGGAAACGGTGTCGACGCCCCAGGTCCCTTCCGGGCCGCAAGTGCCTGCGCCCGATGAAGAGCCCGACGCGCGGTGCGTCCGCGGTCGCGTGCGCGTCATGGCGCTGGTGCCGGAGGGAACGTTCTCCGTCGGCGCCGGCCTCACGGTCTCCGGCGTCACCACGTACGGCTTCCAGATCCTGGCGTTCCGCGGACTGAGCAAACCCAACTACGCAGCGCTGAACGCGCTGTGGGTGTTCGTGTTCGTGCTCGCGCCGGGTGTGTTCCTGCCGCTCGAGCAAGAGGTCGGACGCGCGCTCGCGGCACGCAAGGTACGTAGCGTCGGCGGCGGTCCGGTCGTGCGCACGGCGGGTTTGCTCGGCTCGTGTTCGCAGTGGTGATCGACGATCGCGATCATCGTGTTGGCGCTCACGACGCAGATCGTGCACAACAAGTTCAACGGTCACGTCGGGTTGCTCGTGTGCCTGATCATCGCGTTGTTCACGTTCGGCATCGAATACCTGGCGCGCGGCGCGTTCGCGGGAATGGGCCGCTTTCGGCGCGTACGGATTGAGCCTCGCGGCCGAAGGCATCATCCGCTTCTTGCCGTGCGTGCCGCTCGCGATCGCCGGCGTCACCAACCCGTTCTGGTACGGACTGTGCCTCGCGATTCCGCCGCTGCTCGCGACCGTCGTCGCGATGTACGGGCAGAAGGGCCTCGCGCTGCCCGGGCCCGCCGGCGCCGTAGTCGGAGCTCTCGACCAACCTCGGATACCTGCTCGGCGGATCGATGCTCGCGCAGGTGCTGAGCTACGCGCCGTTCATCGGCGCGCAGGTGCTCGCGAAGCCGGGCATCAGCGCGCGCTCGTCGCCGACTTCATCGGTCGGCCTGTTCCTCTCGCGGCATCCCGATCCTGTTGTTCCAAGCGGTGCAGGCGGCGCTTGTTGCCGAAGCTGTCGACGCTCGTGACCGAAGGCCGCGACGACGACTACCGCAAGGGCGTGCGCCAGCTCGTGATCATCGTCGTTCGGTATCGGCGTGCTCGGTGTGATCGTCGGCGGGACGATCGGGCCGTTCGCGGGCCGCATCCTGTTCGGCGAGAAGTTCAACCTCGGCAACGCCGACGTCGCGTTGCTGGCGCTCGGCAGCGGCCTGTTCATCCTTGCGCTCATGCTTGTCCCAGGCGCTGATCTCGCTGCACGGCCACCGCAGGCGATGATTGCGTGGTTCCTCGGCATCGTCGCGTTCGTCGGCGTCACCGCGTCGCGACTGATCTGCACCCGCTGTTCTTGCGGGTGGAGCTCGGCTCGATCGCCGGCGCCGGTGTCAGTGCCGCTGGCGATGGGTCTTGTTCTTCACCCGCCGCCTCGAGCAAGGGCGTCGCCGCCGGGCGCCTCGCCTCGCTCGTCGAGCAGATCGAGTACGGACCGCTCGAGATCTAAGCGATCTCGTGAGTCCCGTAATCGGGTACTGGTTCGATAGGCAGGCGGCCCGGGGATCAGGGTGAGGTCGGCGTGAGTGCGACGAACCCGAGTGGTCGACCCAGCCGACGTCGACCTTGTCGCCGGGGTGATACGTGGAACATCGTCGTCGTTGAGATCCGAGCGTGCTGGCAACGTCTTGCCGTCGACCGCGATGATCACGTCGCACGCCGGAGAGTCCGGCGTTGTCGGCCGGGCCACGTTCGATTGGCGGCCGGCGACGAGCGCACCCGAAGTTGGCGGTCGTGTTGCAGCGTGGCCGACGTCTCGATGTCTGCACCTGCACCCCGAGGATGCCGCGGTCGCCGACGTGCACGGTGTCGCTGTCCTTGCCGGTCGCGGATCTGGCGCACGATGCGCACCGCGTGGTTGATCGGGATCGCGAACGCCGTGCTCGATCCGGACCTGACCGAAGAAGTCGTCGCTCTTCGCGGCCGCGGTGTTCATGCCGATCACCTCGCCCTTGGAGTTCGACGAGCGGGCCACCGGAGTCGCCGGGTTCGATCGGTGCCGAGATCTGGATCATCCCGTGCAGCGTCTCCGAGTCGCCGGTGCCCTGCGTCGCCCGCGGTGACCTTCTGGTCGAGGGCGGTCACCGAACCGGCCGACGACGGCGGGCGTGACCGCCCCGGCCGCCGGCGTTGCCGATCGCGACCACCGGGTCACCGATCTGCGACCTTGCTCGCGTCGGCGAAGCTCACGGTCGTGAGGTCGGAGACGTTGTCGATCTGGAGCAGCGCGATGTCGTCGACTGACGTCGTAGCCGAGCGACCTTCGCCGAGTGCGAGGCTCCCGGTCGACACGAGCTCGACGCGCACGGTCGACGCGTCGGCGATCACGTGGTTGTTCGTGAGCACCTCACCGGACGACGAGATGACCATGCCGGTTCCGGCGGCCTGCCCGCTTCCGTTCGACGTTTGGATGGTCGTGTAGATGTCCACGAGCGCGAGGGCTGACCTTGGCCGCGATCGTGTTGGTGTCGCGTGCTCGGCGTCGTGTTCGGCGTAACCGGGTTGGAGCCGAACGGGTTGCTGCCCGACCCACTCGGGAACGGTGCGGTGCTCGACGTCGACGTGTTGTTGTTGTCGTGCACCGCGGCGCTGATGACCGCACCGACCGAGCCCGAGACGAGAATGAGGATGACGATCGGCGATCGCGGCGAGCGCGCGCCGGGCCGAGTTCGGCGGTTGCGCCGGCGGTTCGGGCGGGGGACTCCACAGTCCGCCGTACCCGTAGTTCCAACCGCCGCCACCGCTGCCACTGCCGGCGCCACCCGCTTGGGGTGTCCGGCGCGTTGCCGAGGCGTCGCCAGGTGGGCCGGCGTCGGGCTATGCGGGCCGGCTGCCAGGCGGGTTGCGTCGGGCGGCGCGGGCGTGGGCTGCTGCCAGGCGGGCTGTTCGGTCGTGCGGCTGCTGCCACGTCGGCCGATCCCAGCTCGACGGCTGCGTCGGCTGATCCCAGCTCGGCTGCTGCGGAGTCTGACCCCACGCGGGCGGGCTCGCCCAGCCGGGCATCTCGGGGGCCGGGTTCGTTCGGAAGCCGGGTCGTTGGAAGGAGGTTCCGTCACCGGAACATCTTCACCGTTCTCGTCGGTCATGGGTCATCGCCTCGCTGCTGGCTGCACGCGTCCGGCTGATCGTCCAGCTTCAGCATCGCCTGCCAACTTGTGAGCGGCCTGCGAGCGTCCTGAGGGTTCGACGGATTCGCCGGATCTCGCCCGGGCTCGGCCGGGAGGAATCTTGCGTATGCAAATATCCCGACGATGACCGCCGCCACTCCGCTCCGACCCGCCCGAGGCGGATCCGAGGCGTTGGTTCGCCGCCGCAGTCGTCATCGTTTCGGTCGCCATCCCGGTTCTCGACAACACCATTCTCAACGTCGCGATTCCGACGATCCTGCGCGAGTTCCACACCGACCTCCCGAGCCTCCAGTGGGTCATCACCGGGTACTCGCTCACGTTCGCCACGTTTCTCATCATCGGCGGCCGGCTCGGCGACATGTACGGGCATCGGCGCATGTTCATCATCGGCGCCGCCATCTTCGGCTTCGGATCGCTGCTCGCGTCGGTGTCGCATTCCGTCCCGACGCTCGTGCTCGGTGAGGCGATCATCGAAGGGATCGGCGCGTCACTGATGATCCCGGCGACGCTCTCGATCCTGTCGACCACCTTCGTCGGCGCCGAACGGGCGATCGCGTTCGCGGCGTGGGGGACGGTCGCGGGCGCGTCGGTTGCCTTCGGACCGTTGGTCGGCGGGTTCCTGACGACCGACGTACTCGTGGCGCTGGGCGTTGCGCATCAACGTGATCTTCGGCGCCGCTCTTCGTCATCGGCGCGCTGCTGTTGATGCGACAGCGACGAACGCGCCGGCGCGGCGGCCGGGAATCGACTTCCCCGGCGCGGCGATGATCGCGACCGGGTCGTTCGCGCTCGGTGTTCGGCTTGAGCGAGGCCGCGACCTACGGCATGTTCCGGCCGCTCCGCGCTTTCTCGTCGGCGGCCATGTGGTGTGGCCGAGCGACCGTCCGATCTCGATTGCACCGGTCGCCTTGCTGGTCGCGGTCGCGATCCTCTCGGGCTTTGTCGTCTTCGAGCGGGCCAAGGAACGCAACGGGAAGGACCCGCTGTTCGAGTTCAGCCAGTTCGCCACCTCGAGCTTCCGCTACGGATTGCAGACGACGATGGTGCTCGCGATGGGCCAGTTCGGGTTCCTGCTCGTCGTGCCCGTGCTGTTGCAGGACGGTCAGCACTTCACCGCGCTGCGGACCGGTGCCTACATGGTGCCGATGGGTGTGTGCATCGCGCTCGGTGCGCCGATCGGCGGCGCGGCTGCACGCGCAAGATCGGGACGACGCGCGTCGTGCGCGTCGGACTCGTGCTCGAAGCGGTCGGGCTCGCGGTCGTCGCGCTGATGATCTCGAGCGACACGACGCTGCTCGCGCTGCTGCCCGGCTCCGTGCTGTTCGGAATCGGGGTCGGCTTCGCGAGCTCGCAACTCACGAACGTGATCCTCTCGGATATCGACAAGGAGAAGGCAGGAGTCGCGAGCGGCACGAACACGACCGTGCGCCAGGTCGGAGCCGCGCTCGGTATCGCGGTGATCGGATCGCTGCTCAACGCGCAGACGATCAAACACGCGATCAGCTCGGTGCCACGCCATCTCGTTGCCGGCCGGAGTGAAGGTGGCGACGATCGGGCGGATCCATTCGCAGGGCGTGAACTTCGCGCCCCCGGCGGGAACGCCGAAGGCGCAGGCGATCGCGCTCGGTCACGCGTTGGAGCAGTCGGTGGTGGCGGGGGCGCGTCCGGCGTTGTTGTTCGCGGCCGGGGTGGTCGCGCTCGGCGGCTTCCTCTCACTGCTGATCCCGAACATCGGCCCGCTCACCGAGCCCGCGGAAGGTTCGGCCGAGACCGCGATCAGCGCGTTCGAATCGATCGACGTTTCGTGAGGATCAGGCGTGATGCGCGGCGTGCACTCGCGCGCCGGTCAGGGGATGTCGACCCAGATTCGCTCGCGATCGGAGCGGCGGATCGCGTCGATGACCCGCATCGCGGCGAGGCCGTCGGCGAAGGTCGCCGGCCGGGGGATCGTCGGGAACCGGGCGACCTTCGATGAGCGCGCGGAAGGTCTTGCACAGTACGCGTCGACGGAACGATCTCGATGCCGAACTGGTGCAGGCTGTCGTAGGCGGTGGTGAGCAGATCGCCGGGCGGCGGATCGGCCGCGGCGAGCGGCAGGTCTTCGGGCGTCGGCACTTCTCGCGTCCCGCTCGCGTCGGCGACGCGCACGGTGTCGAACTCCTGCCAGACGGTCCCCGCATCGCCGGCGACGCGGGTGACGAAGATCGGCGGTCCCCACGCGCCGACCGTGCTCTGCATCGTGCCCGCGACGCCGGAGCCGGTGCGGAAGTGCACGGTGTAACTGTCCTCGACGTCCCAGGCGCGGGCCGCAACTTGGCTGAGCGACGCGCTTACGCCGGTGATCGGGCCGAGCATGTCTTGGATCTGGTCGATCACGTGCGCAGCCTGCGCGCCGAGCCAGCCGCCGCCCTCGGCCGCGGTGCCCCACCAGGTCGGGACCTCGCCCGCGGGGTCGGCGAGCATCGGGATGTGCAGGAGGAACGACGCGAGCTTGGGCGTGCCGATCTCGCCGCGTTGCACGACGCGTGCCGCTGACGCCTGGCCCGATCGCCCACCGGAACTCGGTGCCGAGCAAGTGCACCACGCCGGCGGCTTCGGCCGCGTCGAGCATCCGGCTTGCTTCGTCGGCGTCGCGTGCGAACGGCTTCTCGCAGAGCACGTGCTTGCCCGCGGCGATGGACTCCGAGCGCGATCGGCGCGTGGGTGTGGGGCGGCGTCGCGATCGACGACCGCGTCGACGCCCGGGAGCGCGAGCGCGTCGGCGAGGGTGGTGTGCGCGTTCGGAACCTCGAAGCGCGCGGCGCGTTCGGCGGTCTTGGCCGGATCGCGGCCGACGAGTGCCTGCACGTCGAAGCCGGCGGCGCGCGAGCGCGCGGAGGTGGGTGATGCACCCGAACCCGGTCCCGACGATGGCAACGCCCGTCACGTGACCCTCCCAGGCTTGTTGAATCGGAGCGGCGGATCTTAGGGTCGGGACGATGAGCGAACGATCGTGAGTTGGGACCCGTCGGGACGAAGGTCGTGTTCGAGAACGACCAGGTGCGGGTGTGGGTGCTCAAGCTCGCGCCGGGGGAGCGCAGCGCGGTGCACCAGCACGACCTCGATCATCTGCTCATCCAGATCCGCGGCGACCGGATCGCGGTCGAGCCGGAGCCCGATGCCAGCGGCCCGCACCGCGACTACATGGAGGCTGACGTGATCCCGGGCATGGTCGTGCACGTTCCCAAGGGCGGGATCGAGACCGCGGTCAACGTGGGCGCCGAGCCGTACTACGAGGTTCTGGTCGAGCTGAAGACACTGAACCAGGCGCCGTTGGCGCGGATCGCGACGGGTTGCGGTAGCACTTAGCGCGTGGCGGCCACGTGGACACTCGAGTTTCCGTATCGACGCAGCGTTGGTCCCGTCATCGGGGCGTTCCTCACGGGACTGCGGGACCGAAAGGTGGTCGGCGTGCGCACTGCCGGCGGCCATGTGCTCGTGCCGCCGTTCGAGTACGACCCCGACACCGGCGACGACGTCGGCGAAATGGTCGAGGTCGCGTTCGGCGGGAGTCATCGTGCACGCGGCGTGGGTCGTGGAGCCGCTGCGCACGCATCCGCTCGACCGGCCGTTCGCGTGGGCGCTGGTCCGGCTCGACGGTGCCGACACGCCGTTGTTGCACGCGCTCGACTGCGGGCGCGGCCGATCGCGCCGCACCCGGCACACGCGTGAAGATCCGGTGGGCTGCGGAAACCGACCGGGCACCTCTCCGACATCGAGTGCTTCGAGCTGGAGGCCTGATTCGGCATGCCCGACGACGTGCAGTTCATGTCTCACCACACCAAGGTGGAGTACAAGGTCCCCGAACCGTCGTTGTTGATCGATTCACTTCGGTGAGGAGCTCGCGAAGGGCCGCATCATCGGGCACAAGTGTCCCGAGTGCGGGAAGGTCTACATGCCGCCGCGCGGCTACTGCCCGTTATGCGTGGTCGAGACGACCGAAGCCAACGAGGTGGAGGTCGCCAACGAGGGCACGATCACCACGTTCTCGGTGATCACGCCGCTCCAGTACCAGGGGCAGGAAGAGACCGAGGATTACGTGCAGGCGACGTTGCTGCTCGACGGCGCCGACACCACGATCATGGTCATGCGCATGGACGGCATCGCGATCGTCGACGTGCACATGGGTATGCGCGTGCGGGCGGTGTTCCCCGAAGTCGGCGGCGCGGGGTCGAACAGTCAGTCGATCGCGCGGGGCATGGGCCTCGGCGACGCGGTCGATCACTGGGAACCCACCGGAGAACCCGATCTCACTCGGGAACAGATCGCGGAGCACATTCTGTAATGGGCGGCTCTCATGCGTGACGTAGCGATCGTTTCCTTTGCCCAGGCGCCGCTCGACCAGCCGCCCGGGCCAGACCGAGACGTTGATGTTGTTGCCGACGATCACCGAGGCGCTGGGCGCGGTCGGTATGACGCGTCGCGACGTGGGCTTCACGTGCTCGGGCAGCGCCGACTACCTCACCGGCGGCACGTTCACGTTCGTGCAGATGCTCGAAGCCGCGGGCGCGTGGCCGCCGATCTCCGAGTCGCACGTGGAGATGGACGGCGCGTGGGCGCTCTACGAAGCGTGGGTGCGCCTGCAACACGGTGACGTCGACGTCGCACTCGTGTTCGCGTCGGGCCGCGCCAGTCTCGGTGCATCACTGCGCGAGACGCTCACGTTCCAACTCGATCCGTACTACCTCGCACCGATCGGCGCCGACTACGTGTCGCTCGCCGCGCTGCAAGGCGCAGGCGGTGCTCGCGCGAAGACCGCGCAAGCGAGAAGGACCTCGCCGAGATCGTCGCGCGGCGATACCAGGACGCGAGTCGGCAATCCGAACGCGGCGGTGTCGGGCGACGCAAGACGGCCGACGAGCTGCTCGCGGCGGAATACGTGGTCGCGCCGTTGCGCGCGCACGACATCGGGCCGCCGGTCGACGGCGCCGCCGCGGTCGTGCTCGTCGCCGGTGACCGCGCCCGCGAAGTGTGCGACGCGGCCCGCATGGATCAGCTGGCATCGACCACCGCGTCGACCCGCACTACCCGGGTGTGCGTGATCTCGCGTCCTCGCCGTCCGCGAAGCTGGCGGGTGAGCGGGCCGGCGTTGCAACGGTGGGGTGGAAGTCGCGGAGTTGTCGGCGGTCTGCACGCCGGAGGAGCTGGTGCTCGCGGAGGCGCTCGGCCTGGGCGACGACGTGGCGATGAACCCGTCGGGCGGCGCGCTGGTCGCGAACCCGGTGATGGTCGACCGGCCTCGTGCGCATCGGCGAGGCTTCCGCCAGGTGCACGATCGGCGGCAAGCAGCGGGTGCTCGGTCACGCGTCGTCGGGCCCGTGCCTGCAACAGAACCTCGTGTGCGTCGTGGAAGGACGAGGCTGATGGCCGAACGCTGCGCGGTGGTCGGCATCGGCATGACGAAGATGGCGAAGTGCCGCGACGACGTGTCGATGGCGGGCCTCGTGCGCGAAGCCGCGATCCGCGCGCTCGCCGACGCCGAGATGACCTGGAACGACATCGACGCCGTCGTGATCGGTACCGCGCCCGACATCTTCGAAGGCGTGATGATGCCGGAGCTCTACCTCGCCGACGCGCTCGGCGCGGCGGGAAAGCCGATCATGCGCGTGCACACCGCGGGCAGCGTCGGCGGTTCCACCGCGGTCGTCGCCACGCACCTGATCGAGTCGGGATGCACGACCGCGTGCTCACGCGTCGCGTTCGAGAAGCAGTCGCGAAGGCGACACCAACTTCGCGTTCTCGAGCGGCCGCAGCGGGGGTGTCGGCGCCGGTGGTTACTTCGCGCCGCACATCCGCGCGTACATCGACCGTTCGGGCGCGCCCGACTACGTCGGCCCGATGGTCGCGGTGAAGGACCGCAAGAACGCGCTGAAGAACCCGTACGCGCACTTGCAGCTCACGGACATCAGCATCGAGATGGTGCTGGAGTCGCCGATGGTGTGGGACCCGATCCACCGCCTCGAGTCGTGCCCGACCTCCGACGGCGCGTGCGCGATGGTGCTGACCAACGAAGCGGGTGGCAAAGCCGCGATCGAAGCCGCCCGCGTGGGTGCACGGCACCGCGGTGCGCACCGAGCTCGGTTGGTTCCCCGGTCGCGATCCGGTGAACCCGCAGGGCGGCCAGGACTGCGCGGCCGACTTGTACCGCCAGGCCGGCGTGACGAATCCCCGCAAGGACTTCGACGTCGGTCGAGATCTACGTGCCGTTCAGTTGGTACGAGCCGATGTGGATGGAGAATCTCGGGTTCGCCGAAGTCGGCGAGGGTTGGAAGATGACCGAGAGCGGCGCGACCTCGATGGAAGGCGACATGCCGGTCAACTGCTCGGGCGGGGTGCTGTCGTCGAACCCGATCGGCGCGTCGGGCATGCTGCGCTTCGCGGAAGCCGCGTTGCAGGTGCGGGGCATGGCGGGCGAGCACCAGATCGACGGTGCGCGCAAAGCGCTCGGCCACGCCTACGGCGGCGCCGCGCAGTACTTCGCCATGTGGGTCGTCGCGTCCGAGATGCCGTAGCGCCCGGGCCAGTAGCTTCCGGGCATGGACGTCGACCTTCCCGCCGAAGACGATCCTCGGCGCGTCGAAGTGCGCGCCTGGTTCGCAGCGAACATCCCACGCCGACGCCGGCCGAGCTCGTCGACGCCGGTTACGTCGTGCCGCACTGGCCGCGCTCCGTACGGACTCGACGCCGAACCCGAGCTGCAGCTGATCATCGAGGACGAGATGCGGCGCGCCGGTGTGACCAAGCCCGTGAACCCGATCGGCATCGGCCACTGCGGCCCGATCCTCGTCGCGCTCGCGAGCGACGAGCAGAAACAGCGTTACCTCATGCCGATGCTGACGCGGCGAAGAGTTGTGGTGCCAGCTGTTCAGCGAGCCCGATGCGGGTTCCGACCTCGCGAACCTGAGCACGCGCGCCGAACGCGACGGCGACATCTACCGGGTGAACGGTCAGAAGATCTGGACGTCGCTCGCCGCGCACGCCAAGTTCGGCATCCTCATCGCGCGGACGCGCGGTGACGTGTCGAAGCACCGCGGCATCTCGTACTTCATCATCCCGATGGATCTGCCCGGGTATCGAGGTGCGGCCGATTCGGGAGATGACGGGCGAGGCGCTGTTCAACGAGGTGTTCTTCACCGACGTGCAAGGTGCCGGCCGAGAACCTCATCGGCGAGGAGCACCTCGGTTGGGGCATGGCGAAGACGACGCTGGCCAACGAGCGCGTGTCACTCTCGACCGGCGGCGGATTGCAATGGGGCTACGGCCCGAGCGCGCGTGACCTCGTGCAGCTGATGCGCGATCAGGGTGGGCTCGCCGACGAGGTGATGCGCCAGCGCGTGATCGAGGCGTACATCGAAGGCGAGATCCTCCGCTACCACCGCATGCGCATGATCTCGGCGGCGGTGAACAAGCGTCCCGGTCCCGACGCGTCGTTGCGCAAGGCGCTCGCCGACCCGCACGGCAAGAAGGTGTTCACGCTCGGCCGCGACCTCATGGGTGCGGAGGGCATGCTCGCCGGCACCGACGTGACCGACGCTGGCAACCGTGGATGCGCGGCTTCCTGTTCAGCCCCGCGCTCACCGTCGGCGGCGGCACGAGCGAGGTGCTGCGCAACATCATCGCCGAACGCCTCCTCGGCCTGCCCCACGACCACGACGTCGAGCAAGGCATGACCTGGGAAGAGTCCCGCCACACCACCAAATAAACGAACCGGCGTGAGTATCAGCCACGTCAGCACTAGCAAAGTCACGCAGGTTCGAGCTCTTCGGGGTCTGGCACGAGGCCGAGCGAGAAGGCGTAATGCGTGCACCCTGAGCGCCGTGGACGGTGTCGGTGCCGACGAAGCGGGGGTTCCCGGCGATCGGCCGACATGAATTGAAGGCTGGCTGATTGGAACCGGCGTAGCCGACGACGATGCGCTCGTGCCGGCCGCGCCGATGTCGGGGGACGGGAGCGACGCGCGACCGCGATGACGCCGCGCAGGAGGCCAATGGCGACGGCGCGGGTCATGCCTACGAACCAGAGCTCCCGGCGCGTCATGCCCAACCCGCGCAGCACGGGGTGCTCGTCGGCCTCGAGCGCGCTTTGCCGACTCAGGAGCTGGCCCACGACGAGCAGCGCGGCGAGGCCGAGCAGCGCCGCGAGAATCCACAGCGCGACCACCTGGAGGTTGATCGACCGCTCGGTATTGGAATTCGAGCTGGCCACTCGCCAGGTCCGCGTCGGGGCTCCGTGCGCGGCGCGGCGCAGGGCGGCCTCGACGACGGGGATCGACCGCCTGGGGTCGCGCACCTGGAGAACCGTCATCGCCAGTGCGTTCAGGTGGGGGTGGGCGCGCGTGAACGCGGCGGTCGTCCACGCGGTCTCGCTGCCGGTGCCGATCTGCGGTGGGAACTCGAGCGGAGTGACGTCGATCCCGACGATGCGCAGGCTGATCGGCACGACCTGAACCGAACCGTCCGGACCCGGCTGGGCGAGGCGCAGCCGTAGCCGTTCGCCCACTCGAAGGTGCTCGCTTCGGGCGAGCACGAAGCTGACGGTGGCTTCGTCGGCACTATGCGGGTTCGCATCGCGCCCGGTGATGATCCGCTTGCGCAGGATCGACCGGCCGATGTGCGAGTCGACCGGAGCGACGAGATTGACGACCGCCGGCGCACTGACGAGGTATCCATTCACCGAGCCCGCGTCGGCGACGTCGGGCAGATGCGTGATCTGCGCGGTGGACAGATGCGCGAAGCCTTGGTCGGAGGAGGAGGTGACGATGCCGAGGTCGGGTGATCGCTGTTGCGCGAGGAACCGTGGGAACGCGCTCTCGGTACGGCACGCGCCGGCGACGATCGCGGTCACCACCCCACCGAGCAGCCCGACGATCAGCGCGATCACCAGCCAGCTGCCCAGACGGTTGCGCAGATCAGTTCGGGCGCGGAGATAGACGGCGCTCATTGAGACATCGTGCACTCCGGGGAGTGGAACCGGAACCGTGCGGGCACGCTCCCGAAGGGGGTGCCAGCCTACGAGCCGTCTACGCCGATTCGCGCGCGCCCTTCGGGAACTTCACGGGCATGTGCTTGATGCCGCCGATGAAGTTGGAGCGCAGCGGCTGCACCTCGCCGGCGAGCTCGATGCTCGGGATGCGGCGGGCCATCTCCTCGAGCAGCACGTAGATCTCCATGCGGGCGAGGTTGGCGCCGAGGCAGTGGTGCGGTCCGCCGCCGCCGAAGCCGACGTGCTCGTTCGGCGAGCGCCGGATGTCGAACGTGAACGGATCGTCGAAGACTTCCTCGTCGCGGTTCGCGCTCACGTACCAGATGCTCACCTTGTCGCCCGCGGCGAGCTTCTGGCCGCCGAGCTCGGTGTCCTTGGTGACGTTGCGGCGGAAGTACATGACCGGCGACGCCCACCGCACGATCTCTTCGGTGGCCGAATGCGCGAGCGTCGGGTCGTTCACCAGCGCCTGGTACTGATCGGGGTGGTCGCAGAACGCGCGGATGCCGTGCGAGATCGAGTTACGCGTCGTCTCGTTGCCGGCCACCGCGATCAACAGGAAGAACAGGTTGAAGTCCATCTCCGACAGCCGGTCGCCGTCGACCTCGGCGTCGAGCAGCGTCGACACGATGTCGTCACGCGGCATCTCGCGCCGTTCGGCCGCGAGCGCGTTGGCGTACATGAACATCTCGACCTGCGCGTTCATCACTTCTTCTTCGGAGACGATGTACTCGGGGTCTTCGCTCCCGATCATCCGGTTGCTCCACTCGAAGAGCTTGTGCCGGTCTTCCTGCGGGACGCCGAGCATCTCGGCGATCACCTGGAGCGGGAGCTCGGCCGCGACGTCGACCACGAAGTCGGTCTGACCCGCTTCGATCACCTCGTCGAGGATCTTGTTGGTCTGCTCGCGGATGCGGTCTTCGAGCGCGCCGATCTGGCGCGGCGTGAACCCGCGGTTGACGAGCTTGCGGTAGCGCGTGTGCTCGGGCGCATCCATCGTGAGCATGAGGTTGCCGCCCTGCTCGAACTCCGATGCTCAGGGTCTCGCCTTCGAGCACCACCACGCCGCCGCGCGCCTGGTCCGACGAGTAGGTCGTGCCGTCGCGGCCGACCGCGACGACGTCGGCGTACTTGGTGACGACCCAGAAGCCCGGCCCGTCGGGCTCCGGGTGCTTGTAGACCGGCGCCTCTTTGCGCAAGAACGTGAACCACTCGTGCGGGATGCCCTGGGTGAAGCGGTCCCGGTCGAGCAGGTCGATGTCGGAGAGCTGCATGTATCGCCCCTCAGTCGGATGTCGCGCCACGGTACAGGGACGTCGCGAATCGCGGGTACACGCCTGCGTTCCGAGGCGCTCGATCTGCAAACGGGCGTCGGCGGGAGTGACCCCGGCCACCTGGACCCGCAGATTGAGCGCGTCGACGCCGGCGCTCGGGCCGCGTCGGCGAGCCGGCCGACGACCTCCGCCGGATCGGGCGCGGCGACCAGCTCGTTCGCTGCCCCAGTTCGCGGCCGCGCCCTCGGGCGCGTAGCTGCGGTAGGTGTCGACCTGCTGCGCGGTCAGCTCGGCGGGCGGCTCGCCGATCCACGCCCGCCGGATGAGCACGCACGGCCGGCGTTCCGCCCGCGGCGCGATACGCGTCGACGAGCTCGCGGCAGCGCACCGGCGTCGGAGAGCGAGTCGAACACGAGCCCGGCGCCGATCGGACGCGGCGCGCCGCGCCGCGGTCACGCTCCCGGCCGCGCTCGAGCACCGGGATCGGGTGATCGCGGAGGTGCGCGATCGCGGGGTCACCGGCGAGCGCGCCCGCGTCACCACCGCCGAGCACGCGGGTGACGAGCTCCAGCGCGTTGGCGAAGCGCGCGGTGAGGTCGTCCATCGTCGTGTCCATGATCTCGAAGTCGATCGGCAGCGCGCCCGCCGCGACGCCGAGACCGACGCGCCCGGGATAGCGCGCCGCGAGCCACGCGGTTTCCTCGATCACGAGCGCGGTCGGTCGCAACGGCAACAGCAACGGGCAGGGTGCCGCCCAACCGCCGGCCATCGCGTCGAGCGCGAAGCCGGCGGCCTGGAGTGGGTTCGGGAGGTAGCCCGCGAATCCGCCGTGATGCTCGCTCGTCATCACCCCGTCGAAGCCGTGCTCGACCGCGAGCGCGGCCTGCGCGCGCAGCTCGCGCACGATCTCGGGCGCGGGAAGGTCGAGATGCGGATAGCACCGCAACGAGATCGATCCGGCGGCGAACGGAGCGGAGTTGGTGCTCACAAGCCCCGTTTTACCTGCGCACGGCGCGTCGCGGCGACGTAGCGTCTCCCGCCATGAGTTTCGCGTCGAGATGGGTGGTATTGCGGACGTTCGACGTCGGTCCGGACGATTTCGACGCCGACGGCGTCCTGCTCGCCGATGTGGTCGATGGTTGGCTCGCCGATACGCGTGCCGCCTACCTCGAGAAGTGTCATTGTCGTGCGCGATATCCGGGACCGCTTGGGCCTCGAGGTCACGCAGTCGGGTGCTGCACGTCGCCGGCGTCGCGAGCGGCTGGGTCGTCCGACCGCAGTCATGATCGGCGCGGGCGCAACCGAGATCCACCCGACCGCGTTCACGATGGCGTTCCGCCTGCGCCCGGTCGACGGCGACGGCGACGACGCAATCAACGCGAGCTACGAGGTTTCCTTGATCGATCCCGAGACCGGCACCGCAGTCGAGCTCGGCACCGATGTTCGCGACGAGCTCATCGCGCTCGAGCACGCGGCCGCGGACGTCATCTGATCGGCGCGGCGTGCGGCGCTCGCTGCTACTCGATGATCTCGCTGGTCTGCAGCACCGGCGCGATCGTGGTGTAGTTCGCGACGTCGGCGAGCACGTCGGGCGTACCCGCCGCGCCCATCGCCGCGCCCATCGCGTCGAGCGACTCGAACTTGAAGTGCACCGCGGCCACGTTGGGGCCGTCGATGCCCTTGTCGATCTCCGCGCCGTCCAAGCCCCACGTCTTCACTGCGAGCGGAACGTGCTGGTTGCGGTAGTAGTCGTGATCGAAGGTGGCGCCCTCGGTCGCGGGGTAGGAAACGGTAAGGCGGATCATCGCGGGAGTCCTCTCGTCACGTTCGGTCGCGAGAAGGTATCGAACGGTCGGCGTGACGCGCTCGGCACGGTGTCCCAAGACCTCGCGCTGAGTCGGTTAGGAACTGCTTCCGTCGAGTGTTCGAAGTTCCTCGTGTGCGTGCCGCTCGGCGATGATGCCGACGAAGGTCGTGATGCGCGCCTGTGCCCGCAACTCGGTGAAGTGGCGTTGCACGGTCGCCTCGATCTGAGATTGGTCGAGCGTCGTGAACTGATTGGTCAGCGCCGCGGCCGTGATCCGTACGACGATGTCGTCGTCGGATGATTGTGGTTCCACTCGTTCCTCGTCGCGCCCGTGCTCGATGATCAGGATTGCGATCTAGTACTCCGCCGCCTGTCGGCCGCCGTAGCGGGCCAGCGTGTAGAACACGAGCACGGCGATTCCGACGTAGGTGAGGGACCAGACCGGGTAGTACGGCATCCATGCCATCGCACTGAGTGCACCGATGGCCGCCGCGAAATACCCGACCCAGCGCGCCAGCTGCGACCGGACCAGGATGAGGAAACTCGCCAAGATCAACGCGATGCCGACGAAAAGCCACAACCACGCGTAGTGCTTCACGTTCGAGCCGAGTACGCCATCTCGTAAGCCGTCGGGAAGACCGCCGTGGTACCGGAACGCCCAAAACGAGTCGAGCAGGCGCATGAGCCCCGCGAGACCGAGCATGGATCCGGCAAAGAACAGCCAGCCCGTACCCGGAGGCTCCTCCGGGTAGACCTCAAATCCGACACTCCGGGTCTCGGTCATTTGGCCCTCTTCTCAGATGCTCCGTCGATTTCTCCCTCATCATCGAACCGGACAAATGCTGCCCCATCCCCCGACGCGGGTGATTTCCGAGAATCCGTGCGCAAGTGACCCGGCCTTACCAACGTTCCTTCGTGATCTCGTACTCGACTTCGCCGTGCTCGGTGCCGTCGATGGGATCGTCCCATTCGAGATGGAACGTGCGGACGTAACGCAGCCCACTGCGTTCCATGACCGCGCGCGAGCGCGTGTTGACGGCCATGGTTTCGGCGCGTACATATTCCACGCCGGGCTGTGTGAACGCGAGCTCGATCAACGCTTGGGAACCTTCGGTCGCGTACCCCTGGCCCCACATCTCGCGCCGGAGCCGGTAGCCGAGCTCGCGGGACTTCGCGGTCGACGGGCGGATGCCGAACCATCCCACGAACGCACCGGTGTCACGTTCGAAGCCGAGCCAGCGATGACCCAGCGTTTGCAGCACGATTCGCTCCGTCTCGGCACGCGAGCTCGGTTTCCCGCCACTGATGTACCGCATCACTTCCGGGTCACTGTCGAGCGCGACGAGCAGTTCGACGTCGTCGACGGTGATCGGCCGCAACGTCATGCGTGCGGTCTCGATGCAATGGGGCACGCACCGAGTTTGTCAGTGCCGTGACTGCTACGGCACGACATTCACGGTGATGGGCAGCGCCGGGGTGACGACGGGACTGCTCTGGAAGAACTGCGCTTGATACTGACCCGGCGGCAGCGGCGGTGGTCCCACATTGGGAATGCACGCTTTCAGATCGCCTTGGGCCGGAGTGGAGCAGCCGAGGTACGACGCGTAGAACGCAACGGGGTAGCTCGATTCACCAACCGGGATCGGGAGCTGCTGGAGGCATGTCGTCCACGCGGGATCCGGGTGGATCGTGTCGTTCCCGAGCTGAACTTGGAACAGGGTGCCGCATCCGCTGGCTTCGATCACGTGGCCGCTGTTGTTCTCGACGATCACATGTCCGGTCATCTTGGAGCCTGCGGTCATCGTCGTCGATGGCAAGTCGATTCGTGCGGTGACGTCGGGACGAAAGAAGCGCGCGATTTCGATCCCGTCCGCACCGAAGAACGTGAGCTGGTTGCCGCGAATCTCGCTGCGAGGCGCCTTCTCGATCTGCCCGAAGTCGGGAAAATCGGCGCCGCAGTTCACAAGCGTGCTGACAATGCGAGAATCGAAATGGATCCCATTTTCGTCGAGCCGGTACCCGCCACTCAGGTGGTTGCAACCGTCGGATCCGGTCCAGCGGCCGCGACCGTCGAAGGCGAGTTGGGGGTCGGAGTTGAGCGCGGGCCGATCCAGCGGACCCTTCTTCACGTAGCCATATCCGGCGATCGTGTATGCGATCCAGGTGCCCGTAATCGCCGTCTGCGTCATCGCCGCCGGCAATACGGTTGTTGTCGTGCTCGTCGCAGCCGGCAACGTGATGCGTCGGTTGCCGCTCGTGTCGACGCGCGTCCATGCGATTCCACCGGCGAGCGCGATGACGACAACACCGGCCATCACGCTCGTCAATCGCTGCGTGGTGCGACGCCGGCGAAACGCGCGGCTGCGCGTGTGCACGGTCGAGAGCATCTGGTCGTCGGGCTCGATCGGCGCGTGCGTCGTCGAGGTCTTCGAGTTTCACGTTGATTCCTCCTCGATCGTGAGGACGGCGCGTAGCGCGGCGCGCGCCCGAGAGGCGTTCGATTTCACGGTGCCGATCGAACAGCCGAGCGCTTCGGCGACCGCGGCTTCCGACATGTCGGCGAGGTGGCGCAACACGAGCACGTCGCGTTGCCGCCGGGGGAGCGCGTCGAGCGCTCGGTAGAGATCGAGCCGTTCGGGGTCGGGATCGAACACCGCCGCGTTCAGACGAACTGCGTCCCTGGGTGCGCTGCACGCGTCGCAATCGGTCGATCGCGAGATTGCTGCTCACCCGAACCACCCACGGCACGGGGCTGCCGGCGCGGGTCAGCTTCGGCCAGTCGGCACACGCCCGCGCGCACGCCTCCTGCGCGCAATCGGCGGCGTCCTCCCGCGAGCCCAGGAGTCGATAGGCGATCCGGTACGCCGACCGGAAGAGCTCCGGGAACAGCTGGTCGAAGTCGGACTCGACGACCGCATCAATCAGGCGGCGCGTCACCGCGTCGAATCCGTCTCGCGGGTCTCGGAGATGCGGCTCACCCCTCTTCCACGCCGGGCAACCCCGAAAGGTTCCACGGCATCGAGAGGTTCGTGCGATTGCTACGAGTTTTCGTGCCGGGCGCGGTGGTCGTCGAGGCGGTCGGCGGGCGACTTGCCCGACCAGTGGTCGCCGAACGTCCAGTCGGGCTGCTTGCGTGCGTGCTCGGTGTCGAGCATCGCGACACCGTCGCGCAGGTCGAGCATCGGGACGATCGCCAGCTGCTCGCCGGCGCGGGCGGTGTGCTCGACGCGCGCTTCGATCTCCGCGCCGAACGCGTCGAGGAGGCTGCCGATCACCACGTGACTCCTGGGTCGCGAGCGAGCAGCGCGCACCGAAGGTGACGGTGTCGATCCGGTGGCGCACGACGGCCGATGTCGGTCCTCGGTGCCCTTCGACGCCGCGATCCGGTTCATCGACGTCGGTGATGAGCAGGCTGTCCTGCTTGCACGGCGTGCACTGACCGCACGACTCGACCGCGAGGAACCGCGACACGCTGGCGCCGACCGCCGCGATGTCGACCTTGTCGTCGATCACGATGAACGCGGCGGCGCCGAGCCCGGAGCCGATGGCCTGGAACCCTTCCCAGCTCGCGGGCGTGTCGAGCTGGTCGGCGGGAATGATCGCGGCGGCCGCGCCTTGGAGCACGGCTTTGATCGTGCAGTCGGGGCGGGCGCCGCCGCCGAGCGTCTCGATGACTTCGCGCAACGGCGTTCCCATCGTGAACTCGCCGACGCCGGCGTGCGGAACGCAGCCGCTCACGGTCGCGAAGAACGTTCCCGGCGACTCGTCGGTGCCGACCTCGCGGAACCAGTCGGCGCCCTCGGCGAGCGCGACGGTCACGTGCGCGAGCGTCTCCACGTTGTCGACGAGCGTGGGCGGCGCTTCGGTCTCGCCGCCCGGTCCGGCCATCTCGACGTGCGCCGACAAGCCGGAGCCGGACGTGAGGTCGCCGGGCGTCTCGACCATCTCGTCGACGCCGCGCCGGTACGGCGGTGCGATGCGCGGGAACGGGTAGCGGCCGTCGATCGCTTCGAGCAGCGCGGTCTCTTCGCCGAGCAGGTACTCGGGCGGTCCTTCGACGAGGTCGATCTCGATACCGGTCGCGAGATCCGATGCCTGCACTTCGGCGATCGCGGCGCGTACGCGTGCGATGTGGCGCGTCGCGGTTCGCTTCATGCCGATGACCACCTCGTCGGCGCCGATCGCGTACGCGGCGATCAGCGCGCCTTCGAGCACGCGGTACGGGTTGCGGTCGAGCAGCTCGCGGTCCTTGAACGATCCGGGCTCACCTTCGGCCGCGTTCACGACGACGGTCGACAGCTCGAGCGTCGGAGCAGTTCGCGGCGACGGTGCGCCACTTCACGCCGGTCGGGAAACCGGCGCCACCCCGGCCGCGAATGCCGGCCGCGGTGACTTCGTCGATCGTCGCCGCGGGGCCGAGTGCGCGGGCCGCGGCCAGGCCCTTGCCGCCGCCGGCCGCGAGGTACGCGGCGAGCGACGGGACCGGTTCGGCGTCGAGGATTCGGTTCGTTGCAGGCATCGGCAGCACCGTCTTCGTTCGGGGTTTCGGACGTTACTTACTCAGCGCTTCTACTCGACAGCCGCGTGAGCCTGGAGCGCGGAGAGCTCGCACCACTCGAGTGTTCGGGCGTGGGTTGCCTCGAGCCGGACCGCCGGCGCCGCGCCCGCCTCGTACGCCTCCTGCCAGCGCGACGCGCAGAGGCACCAGCGGTCGCCGGCCACGAGGCCCGCGGAATCCGTGGGCGGGCATCGGCGTGCTGAGGTCGTTCCCGTGCTCGCGGGAGAAGGCGAGGAACTCGGCTGGTCATCACTGCGCAGACGGTGTGCACGCCGTCGTCGTCGCCGCCCGTGTCGCAGCACCCGTCACGGTAGAAGCCGGTGAGGGGCTCGAAGCTGCAGGGCTCGAGCTCGCCGCCGAGAACATTTTGCGCCATGAGAGGATCGTAGGCTGGGGCAATGCAGCGGGCCGGTCTGTCGCGAAGAGGTCCGTTGCGGGCGGGTGAGCTCGCCGAAGCGGTCGTGCTCGCCGATCTCACGCTCGTGCTCTCGATCATCAGCCAGGTCCTGCCGTTCCTCGGCGGCGCGCTGCTCGTGATCGCGGTGGTGCCGATGGCCGCGATCGCCGCGCGCAACCGCCTGCGCGCGGTCATCGCGGGAGCGATCGCGGCGTCGACCGTCGGCTTCATGGTGCTCGGCACGCCGGTCGTCACGACCGTGCTCGCGTGCGCGGCGCTCGGGGCTGTGGTCGGCGGCTCGGCCCGTCGGGGTTGGGGCATGGGGCGTACGGTCGGCGCGGCGGTGTTGTTCCTGTGGCCACTCGTCGCGCTCGCGATCGACGCCCTGCTCTGGATCTTCTCGGCCAACCGCAAGTTGGTGCTCACCCAGATCAGCAACAGCTGGAAGGGCACCCAGCATGCGCTCCTGTGGGTGAGCGAGAAGCTCACGTCGATCTCCGCTTCGCTGAACTTCGACGCGGCCGTGCACCGCGTCAACGATTTCGTCGAACGGTTCCTGCAGTACTGGTGGATCAGTATTCCGCTCGTCGTGCTCTTCCTTACGATCATCGCCGCGGGCCTGGCGCAGCGAATCACTGCGCCCACGTTGCGAAGAATTCAGGCTGCGTTCGCCAGTGATGACGACGACACCGATCACGCGGCGGCCGACGCGCGCGCCGAACGCGCGAACGAATCCCTGACGGCCACGCCGATGCCGGTGCCGGTCGCGCTGCAGCGACGTCAGCTACCGCTACACGGGCGCGACCGCCGACGCATTGCACGAGGTATCGCTCGACGTCGCGCCGGGCGAGCTGGTCGCGATCATCGGGCCCAACGGGTCGGGCAAGTCGACCCTCGCACGCGTGCTCGCGGGCCGCACGCCGACCGCCGGCGAAGTCGTACGGCCGGGCCCGACCGGTCTCGGGAAACCGGGTGGTACCGCGATCGTGTTCCAGCGACCCGAGTTGCAAGTGCTCGGCGTCCGCGTGCGCGACGACATCGTGTGGGGCCTGCCCGAACCGCCAACTCGTCGACGTCGCGTCGCTCCTCGACCGGGTCGGGTTGGCCGTCGTTCGCCAACCGCGAGACATCGACGCTCTCGGGCGGCGAGCTCCAGCGGCTGGCCGTCGCGGCCGCGCTCGGCGCGTCGCCCGCAGCTGTTGATCTCCGACGAGTCGACCGCGATGGTCGATGCGGTGGGTCGCGACCGGCTGCGTCGCGCTGCTACCGCTCGATGGTGACCGACGATCGCATCGCAGTCGTACACGTGACACACCGCCCGGTCGAGACCGCGGTCGCCGATCGCGCGATCGTGCTCGAACACGGACGCGTGGCGCCGGAGCTGGAACCGGCAGAGCCGGCGCGGCGGAAGCCGGTACGGCAGCGATCGGAGCCGGGGAAGCGTCGCAACCGTCGCGCCGGCACGCGGCGCAGGGACGGTCCGCTGTTCCTGCTTGCGCGGAGTCGGGCCACGAGTACTCGCGCCGGACGCCGTGGGCCCACCGCGCGCTCACCGGCGATCGATCTGCGCGATCGATCCACGGCGAGGCGGTGCTCGTCGATCGGGCACAACGGCTCGGGCAAGTCGACGCTGGCCTGGGTGCTCGCGGGCCTGCTCGATCCGAGCGAGGGTGAAGCGCGGCTCGAAGGTCAACCACTCACGTCAGTCGTCGGGCAGGTGGGCGTGGCGTTCCAACACTGCGCGGCTGCAACTCCTGCGGCCGACGGTCGGCGCCGAGGTCGACGGCCGCGTCGGGCGCGTCGAACTCGGGCGTGTGGCAGGCGTTGCGGGCGTGGGTCTCGATCCGCAAGACCTCGGCCCGCGCCGGGTCGACGAGTTGAGCGGCGGGCAGGCGCGGCGGGTCGTGCTCGCGGGCGCGATTGCCTCGCAACCGCAGGCGCTCGTGCTCGACGAGCCGTTCGCGGGCCTCGACGATCACGGCTGCGCGGAGTTGAGCGCCGCGCTGATCCGGTTGCGCCGCGAACGCGGGCTCACGCTCGTGTGCGTCTCCCACGATCACGATCTTCCGGCCGCGCTCGTCGATCGCGAGATCGAGCTGGTCGACGGGCCGCATCGAATACGACGGTCCCGGCCGGTCGGTCGAGAACGACATCGCACGCGGGAACCGCTCATGATGGGGAAGTCCCTGACCCAGAAACAGGCGACCCGGAAGGACGCGACGCGCAGGAAGCGACGCGAGACCGAGATCACCTTCTTGCGCCTCGTTCCCGGCGACACGTTCGTCCACCGGTTGTGGGCGGGAACGAAGCTCATCGTCGCGGCCGAGCTCGCGTTGACGGCTTCGGCGTCGCCCACGTGGTTTTCGCTCGGGGTGCTCGCAGGGCTGGTGCTGCTCGGATTGGTCGTCGCCTCGATCCCGCTCGGCGCGTTCCCACGCCTTCCGCGCGGTCTCTACCTGCTGTTGTTGGTCGGTCTCGCGACCAACGCCTTGTCGACCGCGCCACCGGTGTGGCATCTCGGTCCGACTTTCGATCAGCGGCGGTGCGTTGGCCGACGCGGCGCGGTTCCTGTTCCTCGGGATCGTGTTGATCACGTCCGCCGCGTTGGTCGGCTGGACGACGCCGCTGGGCGCGATCCCGCCCGCGCTGTCGCGCCTCGGTACGCCGCTGCGCAAGCTGCACCTCCCGGTCGACGAGTGGATCGTCGCGATCGGTCTCGCGTTGCGGTGCCTGCCGCTGCTCGTCGACGAGATGCGCACGCTGAGCGCGGCCCGGCGGCTCCGCCACCACGAGGGGCACCAGCGCGACGTCGCCCGCGGGTGGGTGATCGAGATCCATGACCTCGTGTCGACGTCGATCATCGTGTCGCTGCGCCGGGCCCGCGACTTGGGCGATGCGATCGTCGCAAGAGGCGGGATCCGCGCGGTCGGGAGCACGCAAGACGGAGAACGCACCTGGCGCGACGCGGTCGTGCTCGTCAGCGTTACCGCGATCGCGGCGGCGCTGATCTTGTCTGCCTCGCTGAACTCGCGACCGGTCATCGAGGTTCGGGCAGCGTTTGCGCGAGGTCGTCGAGCACGTCGTTCACGTGGGTGATCAATCCGAGGTGACCTTCGCCGGGCCAGGTCGTGAGGTGAGCGTCCGGCAGCCGGGCGACGAGCGCCTCGGCGTGCGCGAGGGGTACGAGGTTGTCGGCGGTTCCGTGCCAGCAATGCACCGGTGTCGTGATCGCGTCGAGTGCGACATTCCACGGACGGGCCAGGCGCGCGTAGTCGTCGACGACGCCGGCGGAGCTGTGCGCGAGCGCTTGGGTGAACAACGCGAGCGCGTGGCGCGGCGTGCCGAGCTCGTGCATCACGGCCCGATCGGGCTCGATCATCTCGGTCGTGGCCGACCACAACGCGATCGCGCGGAAACAGTCGAGTCCCGAGGTCGGCGCCGCGCAACGCGACTCGGGCGACGGGAGGAGCGTGCAGTGAAAGCCACGTCATCTGGCGGTCGCTGCGGGACAGGTCGGCGAAGGTTGCCCAGGTTCCGATCTCGCCCGCGCCGGCAACGATCGTGCGTCGAACGCACCCGTTCGCCGAGCGCGGCTGCGGCGGCGAGCGCGTAGGGCCCGCCGCCCGAGTATCCGAGCACTGTGAACCGATCGATGTCGAGCGCGTCGGCCAGCACCGCGAGTTCCGCTGGCGTAGTCGGCGACCGCCGGCATCGGGACATGCGTCGAGCGACCGATGCCGGGGCGATCGGGGGCGATGATCCGCAAGCCGCGCGCGCGAGCGGCGCGTCGGCCCAGTCGAAGCCCGCTCCGCAGGCCGGAGTTCCGTGAAGTGCGAAGACCGGTGAACCGTTCGGGGTCGCCGTACTCGTACACACCGACGTCTCGATCGCCGGCCGCGTGCACCGTTCGCGCCTGGGGCGCATCAACGGGGGTCGCGCTCGGGAACCGAATTCGCATGAATGAGTTTCTCACACTCGAATGCGAAACCCTACTTGACTGGTCGGGATTCCCTCCATACCGTCGAGCGGGACTTTTGCTCGGTATTTCCGTAGAAGAAGAAGACGAAACGAGGAGATGACCATGGCTGACTGGGGATTCGAGACCCGCCAGGTGCACTCGGGAGGCGACGCCGATCCCGCGACCGGCGCACGCGCGGTGCCCATCTACCAAACGTCGTCGTTCGTGTTCCGCGACACCGATCACGCGGCCGCACTGTTCGGGCTGGCCGAGCTCGGCAACATCTACACGCGGATCATGAACCCGACGCAGGACGCGTTCGAGCAGCGCATGGTCGCGCTCGAAGGGGGAGTGGGCGCGCTCGCGGTTGCGAGCGGGCAGGCCGCGCAGACGATCGCGCTGCTCAACCTCGCCGAGAACGGCGGGCACATCGTGTCGAGCTCGTCGCTCTACGGCGGCACCTACAACCAGCTCCACTACACGTTCCCCAAGCTGGGAATCGAGGTGAGCTTCGTCGACGATCCCGACGACCTCGACGCGTGGAAGGCAGCGATCCGTCCGAACACCAAGGCGCTCTACGGCGAGAGCATCGGCAACCCAAGGGTGACATGCTCGACTTCGAAGGCGTCGCCAAGGTCGCGCACGACAACGGCATCCCGTTCGTCGATCGACAACACGCTGGCGAGCCCGTATCTGATCCAGCCGCTGCGGCACGGTGTCGACATCGTCGTGCACTCGGCGACGAAGTTCATCGGCGGTCACGGCACGTCGATCGGCGGCGTGATCGTCGACGGCGGCTCGTTCGACTACGTCGCGAGCGGACGCTTCCCCGGGTTCACCGAACCCGACCCGAGCTACCACGGTCTCGTGTTCTCGCAGCTGCCCGAGGAGCTGCGGCCCGCGCAGTACATCCTCAAGGCGCGGCTGCAGTATCAGCGTGACATCGGTCCCGCGATCTCGCCGTTCAACGCGTTCCTGTTCCTCCAGGGCCTCCAGACGTTGAGCATCCGCATGGAACGGCACTGCCAGAACGCGCTCGCGGTTGCGAACTGGCTCGAAGGCCGCGACGAGGTCACGGCGGTCGCGTACCCGGGCCTGAAGTCGAGCAAGTGGTACGACCGCGGGCAGAAGTACGCGCCCCGACGGTCAGGGCGCGATCATGGCGTTCGAGCTCAAGGGCGGCTTCGACGCGGGGCGCAATTTCATCGACAGCCTCGAGCTGTTCAGCCATCTCGCCAACGTCGGCGACGTGCGCAGCCTCGCGATCCACCCGGCGAGCACGACGCACAGCCAGCTCGAGCATCGCCGAGCAGGCAGCTCTCCGGCGTGACGCCCGGCCTCGTGCGCCTGTCCGATCGGCATCGAGACCCTCGACGACATCCTCGCCGACCTCGACGCCGGCTTCCGCGCCGCGAAGTCGGCCTAACCCGAATGCGAACCTGCGTGACTTCACCGCGCTATACGCGGTCAAGTCACGCAGGTTGGAGTTGATGTGGCTGATCCCGATCCGATTCCGGTCACGGGGGCGTGGCGTGCCGGGTGATCCGCCCGGGCGCCGGCAGTTCGTGACGGTCTGCACGCGATCCGCCGCTCGCGTTGCGCGCGGGTGGTCGGCTCGGGCCGATCACGGTCGCGTACGAAACGTGGGGCACGCTCGACTCGACCGCTTCGAACGCGGTGCTCGTGCTGCACGCGCTCACCGGCGACAGCCACGCCGCGGGTCGGCGTGGAGCCCGGGCACGTCGAAACCGGATGGTGGGACGCGCTGATCGGATCCGGGCCGGGCGATCGACACCGATCAGTTCTTCGTGGTCGCACCCAACGTGTTGGGCGGCTGCCAGGGAACGACCGGTCCGGCGTCGATCGATCCCGAGACCGGCGGACGCCGTACGGCTCGACAGTTCCCGACGATCACGATCCGCGATCAGATCGCGGTCGAAGCGCTGCTCGCCGACTCGCTCGGCATCGAACGGCTGGGCCTGCGTGGTCGGTGGTTCGATGGGCGGGCAGCGCGCGCTCGAATGGGCGGTCGACCTATCCCGAGCGGGTCCCGCACGCGGTGATCATCGCGTGCGGCGCGGCCGCGACCGCCGAGCGAGATCGGGCTGTGCTCGCTGCAGATCCGCGCCATCGAGAACGACCCCAACTTCCGCGGCGGCGACTACTACGACGCAGCCCGCCGGTCCGTGGCGCGGGCTTGTCGCTGGCGCGGGGAATCGGGCAGATCAGCTACCGCACCGAGCTCGAGCTCGACGCAACGGTTCAACCGCGGCCACCAGAACGACGAGCACCCGTTCGCGGGCGGGCAGTACACGGTCGAGTCGTACCTCGAGTACCACGGCGAGAAGCTGGCCCGGCGCTTCGACGCCAACACGCTACATCGTGTTGTCACGGGTGATGAACCATCACGACGTCGGCCGGGGCCGCAGCGGGATCGCGGCCGCGCTCAAGCGCATCACCGGCCGGGTCACGCTCGGCCGGCATCTCCTCCGACCGGCTCTACCCGATGCGCCTCCAAGAGGAGCTGGCCGAGCTGATCCCGAACAACTCGGGCGTGCACGTGATCGATTCGATGTCGGGTCACGACGCGTTCCTCACCGAGCACGAGAGCGGTCGGCAAGATCATCGCGGGTGCGCTGGCATACTGCTAGACCACTATCCTGCGAACGGCGACGAGGGAATCAAGGGGCGGTCATGGACGTGCGGTCGATCGTCAACGTCGAGCCGGAGGTCGAGCACAACGGCACGGTGCCGGTGTGGTACCTCGTGAAGCCGCGGGAGATGCACGATCTCACCGACGGCGGCTCACTCGAGCTGGTGAACGAGTTCGAGGTTGCGCCCGGCAGCGCGGTGTACCCGCACGAGCACCCGACGCACGAGTTCTATTTCGTGATGTCGGGCCGCGGCGTCATGACCATCGCCGACGAAGACCGCGACGTGAATCCGGGCGACCTCGTCTACATCCCGCCCGACACGGTGCACAGCCTGCGCCCGGTTGGCGGCGGCGCGATCCACTGCTTCTGCTTCGCGGTCGCGGTGAAGGGCGCACCGCCGATCGACTACAAGACCCACGACTGACCGGGGTCAGCTGTCTTCGGGGTTGTAGGAACCGGGTTCGGGTGCTCCGACCGTGATCGCCAGTCGGTTCCAGGCATTGATCTCGATGATCGCGTAGACGAGCTTCGTGAGCTCGTCCGCTGAGAAGTGAGTGGCGGCTTCGTCGATCACCGCTCGCGGGACGTGGGTCTCGGCCACGAGCGTCACCGCTTCGGTGAGTGCCAGCGCACCTCGCTCGCGGTCGGTGAAGAACGGCGTCTCGCGCCAGGCACTGAGCGCGTAGAGGCGCTGTTCCGTCTCGCCCGCGCGGCGAGCGTCCTTCGAGTGCATGTCGATGCAGAACGCGCAGCCGTTGATCTGCGAGGCGCGCATCTTCACGAGCTCGAGCAGCTCGGGCTCCAGACCCGACTCCTTCACGAGCTCGCTCAGACGATGCAGCGACTGATAGCCAACCGGCCACGAACGGAAACTGCGCTTGCGGGACTCCGACACGCACCGGAGCGTAAGTCAGCCGGTGCGGGCTTGCCCTTCGCACTGGGCCATCACGGTTTCGAGCAGCCAGTTGACGAGCACGCGGCTCCACTGCCGGCCCGAGCCGCTCTGCATCTCGCGAACCGCGTCGTCGAACGTGCAGATCGACCGGTACGGCCGCGGCTCGGTGATCGCATCCCAGCAGTCGCAGACCGCGACGAGCGCGATCGTGAGCGGGACCTCGTGGCCACCGCGCCGATCGGGATAGCCGGTGCCGTCGAAGCGCTCGTGATGCCAGCGCGGCGAACGGGACGAGCGACGCCAAGCCGGGAGTGGTCGCGAGCCAACGGGCGCCGACGATCGTGTGCTCGACGACCGTCTCGCGTTCCTCGGTCGCCAACGGCCCGGGTATGTCGAAGATCTCCTGGGGCACTTCGAGCTCGCCGATGTCGTGCACGAGCGCGCCCCAGTAGATCTGACGGATCTGATCTTCGGGGAGGCGCGCCAGTTGACCGACGCGTACGGCCAGCTCGGCGACGCGCTGAGAGTGCGCGAACGTGTCGGGCCGACGGCGTTCCAGTTGGGCGACAACGAGCGACGCTTGAACTTCGCCGTCGCTGTCGAGTGCTTTCGCGGTGTACTCGCTCACCTCGTCCTCGGGGGCTGGGTCATCAGGAATGGCAATGATGCTGCTTGGGATGAAAAACGAACCGTGATGACGACTGCATGTTGCAGCTGATCTCATATGTCGGCACGCGTGGCATCAGTTCTTGAAGGGCCGGGAGTTTTGTGGCTTCGGTCACTCAAGCTTTGGGCCGCGAACTACCGAAAAACAGGTGGGCACTGCGAACGAGGTAGCCGTGAACGGCGATTGCCAGGTCGGGGACCGGGTCATCTATCACGATCCGACACCACTCCACGGGGTGTTCCACGCAGTCGTGACCAGGCGGGTGACGATGCCGAGCGGCACCGTGCGCATCGAGCTCGACCTGATCGATCCCCGGCCGGGGGATCCGCCGTTCCGCTTCGCGACCGAGCCGCGAGGTGCACCTCGCGTCGGACCTGTGCATGCGAGTGCACGACCGACGTCAGCGTCGCGAGCACCCGCGTTCGTCATCTCCTAATCGGCGTCAACTCGTAATCGACGGGGTCGCCGCCAGGCGCCCACTAGCGTCGATCGCCGTGTCAGGTTCGGCGTCTCGGCTTCTACGGCTCCGCTCATCGAAGCGCACGCGCTCACGAAGCGCTTCGGGTCGTTCGTCGCGGTCGACGGCATCGACTTCGCGATCCAGCCCGGCGAGGCGTTCGGATTCCTGGGTCCCAACGGCGCGGGCAAGAGCTCGACGATGCGCATGATCGGTTGCGTCTCGCCGCTTTCGGGCGGGACGTTGCGGGTGCTCGGGATGGACCCGGCGCACGACGGTCCGAAGATCCGCGGCCGGCTCGGCGTGGTGCCGCAGGAGGACAACCTCGACACCGAGCTCACGGTCTGGGACAACCTGATGATCTACGGGCGGTACTTCGATCTGCCCCGCGCCGAGATCCGGCGGCGGGCGACCGAGCTGCTCGAGTTCGTGCAGCTCTCCGATCGGCGGGACTCGCGGGTCGATCCGCTCTCGGGCGGGATGAAGCGCCGGCTCACCATCGCCCGGGCGCTCATCAACCAGCCCGAGGTGCTCCTGCTCGACGAGCCGACCACGGGGCTCGACCCCCAAGCGCGGCACATGCTGTGGGAGCGGCTCTACCGGTTGAAGCAGAACGGCGTGACGCTCGTGCTCACCACGCATTACATGGACGAGGCCGAGCAGCTCTGCGACCGGCTCGTGATCATGGACGGCGGCCGGATCGTGGCCGAGGGCTCGCCGCGGGAGTTGGTCGCCGAGCATGCGACCCGGGAGGTCGTGGAGTTGCGGTTCGCCCGGGCCGTCGACCAGGACACGGTGCTCGCGAAGGTGCGCACGATGGCGTCACGGGTGGAAGCCGTGGCCGATCGCCTGCTCGTGTACACCGATGACGGTGACGCGACCGCCGCCGCGATCGCGGCCGACGGCGTGGGGGCGGCGTCGGTGCTGGTGCGGCGGGCGAGCCTCGAAGACGTGTTCCTGATCCTCACCGGCCGCACGCTCGAGGACTAGGCCTTCGATGTCGACCCCTCCGGTCCTGCGCGTCGTCGAACGCGAGATGCGCGTGTTCGCCCGGCTGTGGCGCGGCGCGGTGTTCTCCACCTTCCTCTCGCCGGTGTTGTTCCTCGCCGCAATGGGGCTCGGCCTCGGAAGTCTCGTGAAGGCGCACACCGGTGACGTCGCAGGGCCTGAGCTATCTCGAATTCGTCGCGCCGGGGCTGCTCGCCGGGAGCGCGATGTCAGATCGCCGCCAACGAGGCGATGTGGCCGGTGCTCGGCGCGGTGAAATGGGTGAAGAACTTTCACGGGACGGTCGCGACCCCGATCACGTCGGGTGAGCTCGTCGTCGGCTACATGCTCTGGATCGCGTTGCGGGCGGTGTTGGGCGCGACCGCGTTCCTGTTCGTTGCGGCCGTGATCGGCGCGGTGCCGTCGGCGTGGGGAGTGCTCGCGATTCCCGCCGCCGCGTTGTGCGCGGCCGCGTTCTCGCGCGCCGCTCGCCGCATATTCCGTCGGCCTCGAGACCGACTTGATCTTCCCGGTGATCATGCGCGTCGATCGTGTTGCCGCTCACGTTGTTCTCCGGGACCTTCTTCCCGATCTCCCAACTGCCCGATTGGCTGCGCCGGTTGGCCGTGCTGTCGCCGTTGTGGCACGGCGTCGAGCTCTGCCGGGCCGCGACCACGGGAACGTTTCACTTCTGGGCCGATCTGCTGCACATCTTGGTGCTCGTCGCGTGCCTCGGCGCCGGACTGTTGTGGGGCCGGCGTACCTTCGCCCGGAGGCTGACCGCGTGAACACTCGAGTGGGTGCTCCCGAGGCCGGGTTCCGGCTCGTCCCGTTGCTCAGCGGCCGCCGGCGCCCGTGGCGGATGGTGGAACGCAACGTGCTCGCGTACCGGCGCACCTGGTGGGTGTTCGTCACCGGTTTCTTCGAGCCGGTGCTGTTCCTGTTGTCGATCGGGATCGGGGTGGGCCAGCTCGTCGGCAAGTTGCCGGTCGGCGGCGTCTACGTCGACTACAAGCAATTCGTCGCGCCTGGCCTGCTCGCGTCGGCGGCGATGAACGGCGCGCTGCTCGACACCACGTTCAACTTCTTCGTGAAGTACAAGTACTCGCACACCTACGACGCGATCGTGGCGACGCCGCTCGATGCCGGCGACGTCGCCAGCGGCGAGGTCGCGTGGGCGTTGATGCGCGGTGCGATCTACTCGACCGCGTTCCTGCTGACGATGCTGCTGTTCGGGTTGGTCCCGTCGTGGTGGGCGGTGCTGGTGGTGCCGGCCGCGGTGCTGATCGGGTTCGCGTTCGCGGGCGCCGGGTTGGCCGCGACCACATTCATGCGGTCGTGGGTCGACTTCGACTACGTGACCCTCGCGCTGATCCCGCTGTTCCTGTTCTCGGCGACGTTCTTCCCGCTCGACCGCTATCCGGCCGGACTCCAAGCCGTGATCCGGTTCACGCCGCTCTATCAAGGCGTGGTCATCGAACGGTCGTTGGTGCTCGGCGATATCCACTGGACGCTGCTCCTCAACGCGGCGTACCTCGCGGTGATGGGCACGGTCGGCTTGCGCGTCGCGTCGCGCCGCATCGTCGGCTTGCTCCAACCCTGACCCGAACCCGATGCGCGTTCGCGGCGTACGCTCCCGGCAAACCGAGGAGCCCGCATGCCGAAATTTCCGAACGCCCACGTGCTCATCACGGGTGGGTCCAGTGGGATCGGGCTCGCGACCGCGCGCCTCGCGATCGACAAGGGCGCCCGGGTCTCGCTCATCGCACGCCGGCCCGACGTGCTCGACGAAGCCGCCGCGTCGTTGCGCGCCGCGGGCGGGACGGTTGCGGTCGCGGCGACCGACGTTGCCGACGCCGCCCAGGTCGACATTGCCGTCGCCGCGTTGACCGACGCGCACGGACCCGTCGACATCGCGATCTGCTCCGCGGGGCAGGCGCGGCCGGGCTATTTCCAGGACCTCGATCCGCAGCTGTTCCGCACGATGATGGACGTCAACTACTTCGGCACCGTCAACATCGCCCGGGCGGTCGTTCCGGCGATGATCGAACGGCGGGCGGGGAGCTTCGTCGGCGTCTCGTCGGCCGCTGGACTTGTGGGCGTGTTCGGCTACACCGCGTACGCGCCGACCAAGTTCGCGGTGCGCGGGTTTCTCGAGTCGTTGCGGGGCGAGCTGTTGCCGTATGGCATTCACGTGGGTTGTTCGTTTCCGCCCGACACCGACACGCCGCAGCTCGCCGACGAGAATCAGTACAAGCCCAAGGAGACGCACGCGATCTCGGGCACGATCAAGCCGCTGTCGGCCGAGAAGGTCGCCAAGAACATCATCGAGGGCATCGAGAAGGAACGGTTCGCGATCGTGCCCGACGCCGCGACCCGCGCGCTGGCGAAAGTCACCGGGTTGTTGCCGGGCGTCGTCGCGATGGTGATGGACCGCTCGGTGAAGAAGGCGCAGGCCGACGACAGCGCGAGCTAGTAGCGGAGCTCGGCGACCACCGCGAGGTGGTCGGAGCCCCACATGCCGTCGATCGGGACGTCGCCCGCGATGTGCGCGGCACGCACGTGACCGACGCCCCCGAGTTTGGCTTGGCCGACCATCACGTGATCGATGCGGCGGTCGAGGTCGAGTCCCGCGGCCGCGAACGGATTGTCGTTCGACCACGTGAAGCCCGGCGTCCGGTTGCGCGCGGCCCGCCACGCATCCCGAAGGATCACCCTGGGCATCGGCGCCGCAGCAGCGCCAGTGAGAATCCGGAGCTCGTCGCTGTCTTGTTCGGCATTGAGGTCGCCGCACAGCACCGCCGGGAACGAGCGCGGCCGAGTCTCTCTGATGAACTGCGCGATCGCGCGGGTTTGCTCCTGTCGGATCGCACTGTGATCGTCGGACCAGCTCAGGTGCGCGCAGAACACCTGGATCGGCCCACGCGGTCCTTCGACCTCGGCGAACACACAGAGCCGTTCCTCGCCTTCGTCGTCGACCGCACCGTTGACCCCGGTGCGCGGGAGCTTGCGTACTTCGGAGCGGAAGATCGGCCAGCGTGACAACACCGCGTTCCCCGAGCGGACGCCGTCGCGTTCGAGGTTGGCCGCGTAGACCGGTTCGTCGTAGCTGAGCGCCGCCGCGAGCTCTTCGGCCTGGCTCCGCTCGTCGTCTTCCCAGACTTCTTGCAGGGCGAGGATGTCGGCGTTGATGGCCCGCAGGTTCTCGATGATCACCGGCAGCCGCGCTTCCCACGGTCCGTACCGGCCCCAGAGATTCCACGTCGCGATGCGGACGCGGGTCGTCACGAGCGGCCCGAAGCCGGGGTCGTAGTCGATCGGGCCGGTAGACGTCATCGAGAGATGATGGCGCGGGTTTACCTACGCGTGCCCGCCCCGTAGCGTGATGGCCGTGATTCGCCGGTTGATGAAGAACGTCGGGCTCTACAAGGGCGAGGCGCCCGAGGCCAGCGTGCAGCTCGAGAACGACGGCTGGACCGTGCTTCGGGGCGTGTTCACTCCCGCCGAGGTGGCCGAGATCCGGGCCGAAATCGACACCGTGTTCGAGACGATCGCGCCCGAGCGGGTGCGCGACGACAAGGACGAGTTCCGGTACGAGATGCTCAACCGCAGCGCCGCGTGCCAGCGCGCGATTGCGGCCCCGCGGATCCTCGAGACGATCGAGCCCTTGCTCGGCGACGACTGCCACGTGATCGCCAACACCGCGTGGCGCAACCCGCCCGAGTTTCCCGGGGGCTTCTGGCACTGCGACGGCGGTCCGCACATCCCGCGCGCCGAGGGCGTCCCGTGGGACGACCGGATTCCGTACCCGGTGTTCGCGCTCGGTGCGCACATCCTCCTGCAAGATTGCACCCTCGCCGACGGCCCGACCGCGGTCGTTCCCGGCAGTCATCGTTCGGGCCGCCTCGCGCCGTTCGACCGCATGCACGACGAAGACCTCTCCTACGACGGTCGTCCGCCCGCGATCCTCGACGGCGTGGCCGGCGATGTGTCGTTCTTCGTGTCCGACGCCTGGCACCGCGGGCTTCCGTCGCGAGACGGCAAGGGCCGCTACTTCCTCCAGGTGCACTACGCCCGCCGCGACCTCGCGCAACGCATCCGCACCACCGACGTCGTGAACCACCTCAGCCCCGAAGCGATCGAGCGCGCCGACACCGAACGCGCGCGTTCGCTCGTCGGCCTCCACGACCCCTTCTTCTACGACGCCTGACGCGTTCGCGCGCTCATGGATCGGCCGGTGGTCGGTATTGGGGGTGGCGGGGATCGTCGGGTGGAACGAAGGGCCGTTTACCGGTTCCCTTGACGAGGGCCCAGCCGTCGAGGGTTTTGAGGCGATGCATGTGTGTGCAGAGCGGGTCGAGGTCGCCGAGCACGGTTCGGTGGGTGTTGGCCCAGCCGATCTCGTGGTCGTTTTCGAGTCGCCGCGATCTTGTGCAGCCTTCGGCGGTGCAGGTGGGTGATTGCCACCACAGTGCGACCTGTTGGGCGACGGTCGGCCGTCTTCCGAGGTGGGTGACGTTGATCACGTCGACCCCCTTGGTGATCACCAACTTCAGGATCGCATCGCCGAGCAACTCCCGCGCGGTTGCCACTGGGATGGGTCCGCAGCCGGCGATCTCACAGACCTCGTCACCGTCGACTGAGCCGCGCCGGAGGGCTTCGAGATCAGCCCGGATCAGTCCGTAGAACCGGGGTGACGGTTTCTTCGCCGGCGCGCGATCCGCGCCACCGCCGTTGGATGCGCGTTCGGCGAGTTCGATCAGCGCGTCGAACGCATACGCATCGCGCGTCTCCTGACGATCCTCGGCCCGTGCGGCCTTGAACAGCTCGTCGACGATCGGATCCAACGCGAACCGGAACCGGGCGCCCTCCTCGGCAGTGCCGCGGGCCACGAAGTTCCACGCGCCTTCCTTATCGGTGAACTCCCGCGCGTAACGACCTTCTTTGATCCGCTTGTGCGCGCGGTCCCGATCTTTCCCCTTGGCGGCGAGACACTTCTCCCGCACATCCGCCAACGGCTTGTGGGCGCCGGCCAATAGCTCGCCTTCCGCGTCGGGATCGACCGTCGCCGCGTCCGCGATCACCGAAGCCTTCGCGACCGACAACGTGCCCGCCCGCATCGCCGCCGCAGTCGCCGGCAACTCCTTCACCTGTTCCGACGTCTCCAACACATTGCGCGCCGCCGACACCGACGAACCCGACACTGCCGCCAACTGCTCCGCCGCCGACCGGAACCCGTCCTGCTTCCACGTCGCCGCTTCGGCAACCCGCGCCGCGAGCAACGTCTTCGCCGACGCCGCCAACCGTTCGACCCCGTCGAGCTCCTCCCACAACGCGAGCGCGTCGCCGAGATGCACCGCGTCGGGATCCAACGCGTCGACCTGCAACCCCAACTCCAAGCGCAATCCCCGCAGGTCTTGCGCCCGGTTGAGTCGCATCTCGAAGATGGTCGTGGTCACGAACGTATGTTCGCATACGGGTGAGACACTTACAGGTTGACGGTCAGTTGATTCGGTGTGCGGATCGGCAGATATGCGTGGCACTAGTCGCGCCGGTCGAGTTAGGAGATGGCGCAGACCACGACGCGGTTGCGAACGGGCCGGGAAACCCGAAGCGTTCCGCCCTGGCAGTAGTAGCCGTTGGCGGAGCCGTGGGCTTTGCCTTCGAGCGTGTAGCTGCCGAGCGGAAGGTGCAAGACATAGCGGCCGTCAGACGACGTCGCGACCGTTGCGATCTCTCGCCCGTCAATGCTGAGCGCGGCGAACGCTTCCCGCTACCCCCTGATCGGTGCCGGGGTACGGGCCACCGAGCTGACGCAGCGTTCCCTGGACTGCGACCGTCGCACGGCCGCCGCCCTCAGCGCAACCCGTCAGGGCGATGACAGCCACCGCGCCGACTAACAGCAGGGCACGGGTCGACCTCACGAAACGACTACTGCTTGCGGCGGCCTACGTGGTCGACGAGGTGGGGGACTTGGCCGTCGTCGCGGGAGAGCAACACGTCGTTGTAGTGGCGTTCGCCGCGGTGATGGCCGGCGCCGTCGGGGGTGAAGCCGAGCAGCACGCTGATGCGGTGCGGGCCTTCGGGGCTCGTGGGCGGCATCGACGCGTGCAACACGTCGGAGAATGCAGCGTCACGTCGCCGGCTCCCACCGCGAACGACACTCCGCGTGGCGCGTTCGCTTCGGTCCCGTCGACGGTGGGATGCGTCATGTGCTGCGAGCCCGGGAGCGCGCGCAACTCACCGGCGGCCTCCGAGCCATCGGTGAGGCAGATCGTCATCACGACGGTCGGGCAGTTCGAGCGCGTGGCCGCCCATGCCGCAGTCGCGGTGCCACGGGAGATCGGCCAGGCCTTCCTTCACGTCGGGCCGCTTCCACAACACCGTCACGCCGTCGGACTCGCCCTTGCGCCGCGCGGTGACCCGCGTCGGCGAGAGCGCGGCCATCGCCAGCACGCGCGGGTCGTCGTGCAGCGCGCGCAAGCGCGGACGCGAAGCCGCGCGCAACACCCGGCACAACACCGTCTCACCCGCGGCGTTGCGTCCCCACCACGAGACCTTGTCGCCTTCGCGTGCTTCGTCGGCCAGCACCTCGGTGTCTTCGAGGAAGCGCGCGGATCTCGTCGGGCGTGAACACGTTGCGAACGCAGCACGTAACCGCACGTGTCGAAGAAGTCGCGCATCTCTTCGGCATGATCCGCAACGTCGTCCATCGTGAACGTCGCGGCCGGGTCGAGACCATGGAGGTCGACGAGCTCGGCGTCGTAGACCGGGCGCCCGTGGAACATCGCCCGCAGCGCCGGCTCCCACCGCACGAAGCGCAACGGGTTGCCGCGCACCGTTTCGCAGCGACCGCCGTAGAGCAGTCCCGGCGGCGTGTCGAGATCACGCACGAGTCCTTCCCACGATGGGGCGTCGAGCGAGATCACTGTTTTCGCGGTCTCGTCGCCTTCGACGATCTCGATCGTGTCGGTGCCGGCGACGTACGTGTACGCGCCCGCGGGCGTGCGGATCGCGAGCGGGCCGATCAGGCGGGCGTCGTCCACGGCGAGCGCGCCGTTGCCGGCCGCGAGCCGGGCGGGCAGCTCCTCGCGGTGGAAGCGATCGAAGTCGAGCGAGTCGTTGGTGAGCGTGTCGACCATGGCGGCGCTGCCTTTACACGTCGATGGACTAGAGATCGATCGGGCAGTTGTCGGTGACTTGGAGCACCTCGAGGGTGCGACCGAGACCGACGAACACTGCGCAACAGAGCGTGAGGTCGAGGATCTCGTCGTCGGCGAAGTGCGCACGCAGTCGCGTGAACAGCTCATCGTCGATATTGCGGTGGTCGGCGGCGAATCGTTCGGCATACTCGATGGCGAGCCGCTGACGATCGGAGTAGCCGGGATAGGTCCGGTACTCCTCGAGATGCTCGTAGTGATCTTCGGGAACGCCCGCTTCGATCACCGACGGTGCGCGGAACGTGGAGCACGCCGCGCAGTCGTTGAGCTGCGCGATCCGCATGCGCGCGACTTCGCGTTCGATCGGCGGGATCTTGCTGCGCTGGTACGCGGTCTTGATCATCTTGTCGACCATGCCCGCCATCTCGGGCCGCAACGACCACACCATCGCGGAGTCGCCACCCGGACCCTCGGGAATGTCGATGCGCGCCACGGCGAGAGTGTACGACGCGCGCCGAGGTCAGCAAGGTCAGCGGAGGTCGTTGCCTCGTTGGAGGAGCGCGTCGAACCAGTTGGGATCGAGGAACCGGTTGCGCAATGCGAGCACGTCGTCGGCGGTGAACGGCGGTCCGCCGGGACGCGTTCCCGAGCCCGCTGGGGAGCCGCCACTCCTCGAATCCGGATCCGGCCGCGGTCGCTTCGGTGCCGGCGACCTCGTTGGTCGGCGAGACACTGAGACGTCGGCACTGCGGACACGTGAACCGGTAGGACCAGCTTTCGTCGTCCTGGCAGCGGCGAAGGGTCACATCCGACACCGAGACCTTCACGATCGTCGCACGCTGGGCATTTCACGACGATGACCATATTGTCCATCCCAGAGTTGTTTCCCATCCCCGAGTTGTCGTCATCGCGGCGGGAGGCGACAGCAGGGTCAGAGGTCCCGTCGTCGTGGGCCGTGAGGCAGGCCCTCGGGCGCTCACCAACCCTTTGGCGCAACGAGCTATGGGACCTTGTGCCCTGACGGTGCGGCCCGCATACGCCGAGACTCAACTCATGGCACCCGGAGCGAGATGTGCAGCGATCCTGTTATCGATGGATCTTCCTTTGGACAGCGTGGTTGACGGACTCGTGCAGCGAGCTCGGCCTCACCGTCGATGAGGCGATGGCCGCGGCCATTGACGCAATGACCCGCGTCGAGCCGAAGCCTCGGGAATCGAGCCACGCATTCGACTGCGAATCGTGCGCGGCTCTAGCCCGACTTTTCGTGGCGTTCGAGGTGTTGGAGCTCGATGAGGAGCGGGATCACGAAGCCGATGTAGGCGCTGGTGAGCGTGTAGTCGTGGGTCGGTCCCTGCGTCGTGCGCGCGTGCACGTCGATCAGCGTCACCCGCTCGTCACGCGGCCTGGCGGGCCTTCGCCCGTTCGACGATCGCCTCGAGCTCCGGCAGCGTCGACACCTGGAGGCCGAAGTGATCCATCGCCGGCGCGGTGAGATACGGATCGCCGGGCAGGAGGTAGACGAACTGGCCGAACGCGCCGGTGTACATGATCAGCGGGTTGCCGATCTCGCCGGTGTTGTCGCCTTCGGTCCAGCCGAACACGTCGCCGTAGAAGTCGAGCAGCTCGGCCCGGCCCGCGTCGTCGAGCAGCGCGGGATCCATGGAGATCGCGACGTGGTTCAGCCGCGGCGGCCCGGAACTCATCGCGCGTCGCGTCTCCGGGCGGACCATGACCTTGCCGGGCAACTCGCCGGCCGCGAGGCGGTGCATCGTGGCGAGCACGTCGTCGAGGAGCACGTCGTCGCTCTCGATCAGTGCGTCGAGCGGCAGCTTCCCTGACGCCAGCAGCTCGAGCGCCGGTGCGAAGCCTTCGATGTCGTAGTTGTACGCGGCGATGATCGTGAGCTCGAGCACGATGGCCCGGTTGTGGTTGATGCGCGGCATCTCGTGACCGGTCCCGACGAACACGAGCGTGCCCGCGTAGTCGAGCTGATCGAACGCCGACTCCGCCGCGGCCGCGTTGCCCGAGCATTCGAACGCGAGCGTGTACGGCTCGGCAACCGGCCGACCCATCGGCGCGCGGTGGCAGATCAGCCGGGCGAGATCACGCGCGCCGCGCCGACCGCGAGCGCGCGCTCGCGTCGCAACGGCGCCGGTTCCGAAACCGTGACGTCGTCGATGCCGTCGCGCGCGCAGCACCGCGGTCGTGAGCAGGCCGACCGGACCGCCGCCGGTTACGAGCACGCGGTCGCCGGGTTGCGCGCCCGAGAGGTTGACGGTGTGGATCGCGATCGCGGTCGGCTCGGTGAGCGCGGCCGCGCGCGTCGACAGCGATTCGGGAACGCGCAACAAACGCGCCGCGGGAACGACCTTGTAGCGGGTGAACGCGCCGTGCGAGAAGTCGAGGAAGTCGGGCGCTTCGCGCCGCAGGCACACCGACGGCCGGCCCCGTATGCACGAGCGGCATTCGCCGCAGCCGGTGATCGGGTTCTGCACGACGCGCGCGCCGATCTCCCAGCCCTGCACGTCGGCGCCGACGGCCGCGATCGTGCCCGCCCACTCGTGGCCGAGCACGCTGTCGGGCCGGGCGTACTTCTCGAGCACCAGGTGCAGGTCGGTCCCGCAGATCCCGCAGTGCGAGACCTCGACCAGCGCCTCGGTCGGCCCGAGTGCAGGGATGTCGAGCTCGCGGACCGCGATCTCGCCGTCGCCCACGTACACCGCCGCGGGCATCGTTCCGGTGACTTCGGGTCGTCACGGCGGTGACTGTACGGGAACGAGGAAGCCGCCGGCACGACGGCCGGCGGCTTCGCTACGTGTACTGCTTTCGTGCGACTGGTTGTCAGATCACGCGAACGTTCTGAGCTTCATCACCCTTGCGACCGGGAGCCACGTCGAACTCGACGTTCTGCCCCTCTTCGAGTGTCTTGTAGCCGTCACCTTGAATGTTGGAGTAGTGGACGAAAACGTCCTTCTGACCTTCGAGCGAGATGAAGCCGAAGCCCTTCTCGGCGTTGAAGAATTTCACTGTTCCTGTAGCCAACTTCCTTACCTTCTCTTCGCAGGGGTGAGCATCGGTCGCGCACCTCGTCCGGGACAGAATAGGGGTTACGCTCGGCGGTGTCGCTCCGACTCCGGACGCGGCCGGGACGCGCGTTTCCCCTGATCAGATCCACTTCTTGCGCCGGAAATAGACGAGCTGGGCGATCGTCGTCGCGATGATGACGGCCCACGAGAAGGCGTAGCCGTGGGCCCAGTGCAGCTCCGGCGAGCCCTTCACGTTCTGCCCGTAGAGACCCACGATGAACGTCGGGAGCAGCAACACCGACGCGACGACGGTGAGCCGCTTCATCACTTCGTTCTGGTCGTTCGCGACTTGCGCCTGGTGGAAGTCGCGAACTCCGCTCAGCAGATCGCGCGCGAGATCGAGGCCGTCGGTTGCGCGTAGCAACTTGTCGTAGGCGTCGGCGAAGTGCAGCTCGACATCGCGTGGGAACAAGCGTGACGTCGCCGTCGAGCTCGACCCGATCGTCGAGCACCGCGCGCGCGGCGTCGCGTGACGGCGCGAGCACGCGCCGGACCTCGAGGATCTCGTGGCGGATGTGCGAGATCTTCTCGCGCACCTGCTGCGACGACCACGTGCCGACGTTGTCCTCGAGCTCGTCGATCTCGTCGTCGAAGCGGTCGACCACCGTGAGGAACTGCTCGGCGATCTCGTCGAAGAGGTAGTACAGGTTGAGACCGGGAGACGCGTCGTTGCGGAGCGCGGCCTCGCGGATCGCGCTGATGTCGCAGGCGGTGCCGCCCTCCGGGGTCTTGCGCACGGTGACGAGGCGGTCGAGGGTCGCGACGATGTCGACCTCGTGGACGGTGGCCTCGGCGTTGTCGTCGATCGTGGGGAGCACGAGCACGCCGAACACGTAGTTGCCGTGGGCTTCGAGCCGGGGGCGGGGCTCGTCGTCGTGCACCGCTGGCGCGCGCAGGCGGGCGAGCGCGGTCGAGTGCACCTGGGTGGTCGAGCGCGGCGTCGAGCGCGGCGTCATCGGGGTCGCAAAGGTCGATCCACCGTTCGGACCCGGGCACGGGGCCACGATATGGGTACCGCGGAGCCATACTGCGGACCGCCGACGGACAGCAAGGGAGGACACCGATCGTGAGCATCAGACCAGTCCGGCACCGCCGCAAACATCCGGCACTCGTGGAGATCGCCGAACAACGCGCCGAGAATTTCGCAGAACCGCATCGCCGACCAGATCACGACGTTCGCGGGCTCGATGGCGTTCGTCTACATCCACATCGCTGTGGTTCGCGATCTGGATCGGCTTCGGCGTCGAGGCACTACCCGTTCGGCCTGCTCACGATGATCGTGTCGCTGGAAGCGATCTTCCTCTCGACGTTCGTGATGATCAGCCAGAACCGCGCCGACGCCAAGCGCCAGGTGCTGGCCGATCACCAGTGGCAGATCGTGCAGACCGAGGAGACACCAGAACGAAGATCTGCTGACGATCTCCAAGCAGATCCTCGATATGACGAAGGCGATCCACGCGCTCGCCACGCAGGTCGCGGCCGACGCGCCGCAGGCACCGCCGGCTACCGGACCCCAAACTGGCGGGCCACCGGCGCCTGATCAGGAGCTGATCAGGCGCAGAGGAGCCGAGCGCGCAGCGTGTCGAACACGTCGCGGCTCGACGCCGGCGTCGGCTGAGGTAGTCGCGGATCGATCCGTGCTGCTCGCGCAGCAAGTCGAGGAAGACGCGTATCGTCTCGGGTGAAGACTGTCGTTTCCAGGCGGGCAGGCTCGTGATCGCGGCTGCCATCGCGGGGTCGTTCGCTTCCGCCCAGGCGATCGACGGCGCGAGCGCGAGCTCGCTGAGCTGATAGTCGACCCCGATCACGGCGTCGGGGACGCCGAGTGTCGAGAGCAGCAGCGCGGTGACGATTCCGGTCCGGTCCTTTCCCGACCCGCAGTGGAACACGATTGCCTCGTCGCCCTCGGCGATCACCCGCAACGTGGTGGCGAGCGTGCCGGGCGCGGAGAACGGCAGGTGATGGAAGGTGACGCCGGCGAGTATCGGGAAAGCGTCCCCACTCCGCGAGCTCGTCCGCGGAGCGCAGATCGATGACGGTTCGGACGCCGAGCTCCGGCAGGTGTTCGAGATCGGCGGCGGTCAGCCGTTGCAACGGTCCCGACCGGAAGACGACGCCACTTCGGACGCGGCGGCCGTCGATCGTCACGTAACCGCCGATGTCACGAAAGTTGAAGATCGCGTCGAACGGGATGAGCCGTTCGTCGAGCTCCACGATTCAGCGTTCGAGGAGCCGGCCGCGCAACACGTCGACGACGGAGCGCTCGACGCCGGCGTCGCGGAGATACGCGTCGATCGAGCCGTGCCGCTCGCGCAGGATGTCGAGAAACGCCTGCAACGTCACGCCGGGCGACTGCAGGAGCCAGGGTGGGAACGCCGCCATCCGAGCGGCCCACTCGGGATCGTTCGACTCGGCCCAGGCGACCGCGGGCTGCGAGCGAACGTTCGCTCAGTTGGTAGTCGGCGACGATCGTCTCGTCGGGAACGCCGAGCGTCGCCAGGAGGAGCGCGGCGATCACGCCGGTCCGGTCCTTGCCCGCGAAGCAGTGGAACACCACCGCGTGCTCGCCCTCGGCGATGACCCGCAAGATGTTCGCGATCGCCGCGCGCGTCCGGCCGTGGCCATCTCCACGTAGACCTCGCCCGGCGGCGGTTCCGCGAGGTCACGGCTCGGGGGATCCGCGGGGATCTCCTCTTCGACCGGGAGATGATGGAACGCCACCTCGTGGGCCCGGCCGAAGCCGGCCGCTCCGTTCGAGCTCGCCGCGTGAGCGCAGATCGATCACGGTCCGGATGCCGATCTCGCTCGCGAGCTCGAGGTCGGCGGTCGTCAACCGGTGCAGCGTGTCGGAGCGGAAGACCGAACCCCATCGGACCCGGCGGCCGTCGACGGTTTCGTAGCCGCCGATGTCACGGAAGTTGAAGCAGGTCTCGAACGGGACGAGCCGATCGCCGATGTCCACGAGCGGCATCGTACGAGGCGACTGCGACATGATGGCGCGAGTTTCAGGCCGTCGGGTTCGCGCAGCCGTGCCGGTCGACGGAGTACACCACGTGGTCGTAGGCCCGTTGGATCGGGCGCACGCGCACGCGCGGATTCGGTTGCGGCCTCGAGCCGTCGGAGCACCGCGAGCTCGTTGGTGTGGCGAGACTTCGCGTAGCTCTCGTAGGCGACGACGTAGTCGACGTGGCGGTCACAGAGGAGCTGCTCGTACTCGGCCAGGCTCGAGAAGCTGTGCATCGCCTCGCTCTCGGGGAACAGCTCCGAATCGAGCCGGCCGCCGGCGCGCACCACGTGATACAGGCCGAGCTTCGAGTCGCCCGCGCCGCGGAGGACCCGGTAGGTCGCGCCGGGAACGAACTGCGGGGAGTGCAGGTAGTTGTCGAGCGTCGCGGTGCTCGCGCTGCGGATCATTCCGCGCCACTGCCACGTCGACGTTGAGCGGTTGTTCGAACGCGACGTTGACGGCCAAGGCCAGGACCAGCGCCAGGGGCGCCAACACGCGGATGCCAGTCCGGCGGAGCAGCACGAAGATCAGCGGCAACGCGATCACGAGGATCCGCGGCCCGAGCGTCCCGAAGAAGTTCACCAACCGGTCGCGCATCGACGAGTCGGCATATCCCGGGGATGCGAACACGAGCCAGACCGCGGGCAACGCGATCAGCAGCGACAGCGCGTACCAACGCAGCAGCGCGCGCCGATCGGGCGCGAACGGCAGGTAGGCGAGCACGAGGAGCACGCCGATCGGCAGCACGATCGCGGCGTGCGTCGCCTGCCCGAGGCCGACGAGCACCGCGGCGAGGAGCGGGCGATTCCGCCGCCACGCGGCCACGCCGAACAGCAACAACGCCGCGCCCCACGCGAACGTCTGTTGCCCGAAGAGCATCGCTTCGATGATCGCCGGGTTCGCGAGCACCGCCGCCGCCCACCATCCGTGCCGGAGCTCGGGAAACGCGACGAACGTGGCGACGATGCAGCCGACGGCACCGAGCGCGGTCCACAGCGTGACGCCCCAGTTGCCGAGTACCGGCCACACGATCGCGGCGGTCGTCCAGTTCGTGAAGCCGTAGGGATACGCGAACGCGTCGCCGTGGCCGAGCAGCGGCATGCGCCACGGCAGATGGCCGTGATGCCAGAGGTCGTGCGCGATACCCCAGACGTGCACGTAGTTGTTCATGCTGTCGGAGGTCAACACGATGCGATGGTCGAGATAGATCGCGAGCACGGCGATCCACGCCAGCACCATCAACCCGAGCGCGATGTTCCCGCCGGGGACGCGGTCGATGTCGCGGTCTCGCGCTTCGACGCGAGCGTCCATCGTGGTCGGTCAGGACGTGTGCCCGCGGGAGGTGCTACCGGTACACGACGTGTACGCGGGACCGCCTACGAGCTGGTCGAGCCGAACCGGCGCGAGATGCTTGGCGCGCAAACCGTCGAGAATCGCGGGCAGCGCCTCTACGAGCTCGTCTTTGTCGGTGGCCGGCGCGCCGTCGATGCCGTCGCGCAGGTTGATGATCGACCCGCTGCGTGCGTGGCGCAGCACGCGATTCACGATCTCGGCCGCGGTCTCGTTGCGACGGTTGCCGTCGGAGACATCCCACAGCGCCATACGCATGCCGTGCTTGCGGACGACACGCGCCATGAACGGCGTGCGGTCGCCGTGCGGCGGGCGGAACCACGCCGGGCACGTACCGAGCTCCCGCTGGAACGCGATCTGCGTGCGCTCGAGCTCGGGATAGCTCGGGTCGAGCCAGCGCCAACCGTCGTGATGGAAGGAGTGGTTCGCGACGAGGTGCCCGTGGGCGTAGAGGGAGCGCACGACCTGCGGCTCGTCGACGAGACCCTGACCGACGATGAAGAAGGTCGCGTGCACGTGGGCCGTGTCGAGGATCTGCATGAGCCGAGGCGTGACGTTGGTGCTGACGGCATCGTCGAAGGTGATCGCGACCTGGCCGCTGTTGCGCGGTCCGTGGGTGACGCCGCCGCCGAACCACTGCGCCGAAACCGTGCTCGCGCCGAAGTAGCCGGTCATCCCGAACGTCAGCAGCACCAACGTGGTCCCGATGGCGACGGTACGGATGCGCCGCGATCGGAGCGCCGCGGGCCGCGCCAGCGAGACCGACACGACGGCCGCGGTCGTGACCCCGAGCACGGCCAACGACGAGCAGTGCGTTGCGCTGGTGGAACAGCGCGAGGAGGGCGAGGGGCACGGTCACGATGGCAAGGACGAACGGATGGGGGCGCCGGACGACTGGCGCCGCCAGCGTTGCGCCCGCGGCGAAGACCGCGGTCGAGCGCGACTGCGCTGCCGAGGTCGGGGCGCTGCGGTATGAGCCACGCCGCGATCAGGGCGAGGGGCGGACCGAGGAGTGCGAGCGACGACGCCGGCACCGCGCGGCGCACGACCACCCACGTGGCGACGGCGGTGACGAGCGTTGCCACGATGGCGAGGCCGCTGGTTCCCCAGTCGAGCCCGATGGCGAGCAGCACCGCGATCACGGAGGCGATGGCGAGGTGACCCGCGATGTCTCGGCGCGAACGACGCGGTCTTCGGGACTCGGCTCGCGGTGCCACACGCGCGCGGCCGCGACCGGGATGACTGCCAGGTCGATCACGGCATCACGAAGGCGGGTGCGGGAGCGCGAGACCGGTACGGGAACGAGCTGATCGTTGCGCACCCGGTAACCGAGCCGCGACATCACGACCGCGACTTCGACCGTCTCGCTGTACTTGTAACCCGTGTAGAAGTCGAGCGCGTGCGCGAGCGAGCCGAGCCGGAAGATGCGGTAGCCCGACTCCACGTCGTGCAGACGGTTGCCGGCCCACAAGCTCGCCCAGCCGCTCAACAACGAGTTGCCGAGCTTCTTGTACGGACCGTGATACGAGAGGTCGCGCCGGGCGAGGTTCGCGTCGAGGCCGCCGTCGATCGGTCGCGGTCGACCAGCTCGTCGAGCACCGCGAGATCGTGCTGACCGTCGGCGTCGACCGTGAACACGAGATCGTTCGGCGACAGCTCGCCGGCCTCGAGCCGTTCGCGCAACAACGTGAGCGCGAGGAGGTAGGCCTCCGACATGCCCTGATTCACGTCGTGCCACAACAGGCGGCAGCGATCGTGGCCGGGCAGCCAGCGCCTGGATCACCGCGCGGGTGCGATCGGTCGAACCGTCGTCGACGACGACCAGCTCGTCGACCAGCGGGTACAGCTCGTCGAGCACGGCGACGACCGACGGCTCCTCGTTGTAGGCGGGAACGATCGCGATGCGGCGATGGCGGCCGCCGATCCGGCGATCGCACCGTGCGGCCGTCGCGGCGTGGTCATCGCTGCCGGTACCACTCGAGCGTGCGTTGGAGCCCGGCCTCGAAGTCGTACTGCGGCGCCCAACCCAGCTCGGTGCGGGCCCGCTCGCTGGACACGCGGCGGGCCTTGTAGTCACCCGGACGCGACGGGCCGAACGTGACCTCGGTGTCGCCGACCAGCTCGCCGATCGTCTCCGCGAGCTGACGGATCGAGATCGGCTCGTTCGCCTCGAGGTTGTAGGTGCGGTTCTGCGCGACCGGCGCGAGTGCGAGCACGTGCGCGGCCGCGAGGTCTTCCACGTAGACGAACGACCGCTCCTGGGCGCCGTCGCCGTCGATACGCAACGGTTCGCCGCGCAGTGCGCGTTCGAGGAAGGCCGCGACCACGAGGTCGCTGCGCATACGCGGACCGAACGGGATGCCGTAGCGCAAGACCGTGTACGGGCGGCCGAACAGGTTGGCGTAGTCGGCGCAGAACATCTCGGCCGCGAGCTTGCTCGACGCGTAGATGTGGCGATCGGCGGTGAGATCGAACTGCGTGTCTTCGTCGACCACGTCGCCGCGCGTCGCCGCGTAGACCCACACCGTGCTGGCCAGGATGACCCGGCCCGCGTCGGCGCGCCGCGCCGCTTCGAGCACGCGCGCCGCGCCGAGCACCGTCACCGCGACGCTCTCGGCCGGCTCCGCGATGACCTGGTTCACGTCGGCCATGGCCGCGAGGTGGAACACCGGACCGCAGCCCTTGAGCGCGTCGGTGAGCCCGTCCTGGTCGAGGAGGTCGACCTCGAGCCACTCTGCGTTCGGCTGGATCGGTGCCCGCTGATCGAGCACGCGCACTTCGTGACCCGCGGCGAGCAGCGCGTCGACCACATGCGAACCGATGAAACCTGCGCCGCCGGTTACGGCGATTGTCTCCTGGGTCATGAGCTCCCGCCTAGCTCGCGGAGATGCGTCCGGTGCGCACCTCGTGCAACTCCTCGTGTTCGAGCGCCGACGCGAGAGACTCGACGACGTAGTCGACGTCTTCCTCTGCGAGCGCCGGGTAGAGGGGGAGGCAAACGTGCCGGGCGCACAACCATTCGGAGCCGGGCAGCGCTCGATCGTCGAGCTGCGAGAACACCGGCTGATGGTGCAACGGCGTGTCGTACACCTCACCCGAGAGTCCGATGTCGTACTCGGCGCGCACGTACTGCTTGAACAGCGGTGCGATCGATGCCCTCGGGGAGGAACACGACGTACTTGTAGTAGTTGGAGCTCGCGGCCGCCGGGATCGCCAGCGTGCCGAGGCCGAGCTCGCCGACCGACGCGTCGTAGCGCGCGGCGAGAACCTGGCGCTGATCGATGAACTCGTCGAGGCGGTGGAGCTGCGACAGCACGATCGCGGCGTGCGGCTCGCTCATGCGCCAGTTCGCGCCCATACGGGTGTGGAAGTTGGCGTGGAACGAGCCCTTGCCCTGGTCCCGGTAGACGCGGGCTTCCTCGGCGATGTTGTCGTCGTCGGTGACGATCATCCCGCCTTCGCCGCCCGCCATGACCTTGGTGGGGTAGAAGGAGAAGCTCGCGGCCCGGCCGAAGTGACCGGCGGCCCGGCCGTCGAACGCGCTGCCGTGGGCGTGGGCCGCGTCTTCGACGAGCTCGACGCCGCGCTCCGCGCAGATCTGGGCGATCTCGTCGATGGCGGGCGTGATCAAGCCGCCGATGTGGACGATCACCACGGCCGCGGTGTCGGCGGTGATGCAACCGGCGAGATCGGCGGGGTCGATCGACATCGTCTGCGGATCGCAGTCGACGAACCGGAGGCGCGCGCCGGCGTGAACCGCGGCGGCCGCGGTCGCGAAGAACGTGTTGGCGGGCACGATGACTTCGCGGTCCTCGACGCCGATCGCGCGCAGGATGATCTCCAGCGCGGCCGTGCCCGAGCTCACCGCGATCGCGTGGCGGGTGCCGTGGCGGAGCGCGAACGCCTCTTCGAGCTCGCGGCCGATCGGCGCCGAGTGTGAGCTGCCCACTCGTGAGCGCTTCGTCGATCATCGAGAGGATCGCGGCGCGGTCTTCGGGGGGAACAGGATCCGAGCCGGGGGCACACGCATGAGGAGAGAATCTAATAGGCGACCGGCGTAGGAGTCCGGACTGAAGCCTGGTCCATTGGGCTCAATCAGGTGCCCGCACGCCGACGACGTCGGGCAGCGCGCGGGTCTCGAAGCCGAGCGCGTCGTACAGGCGGTACGCGGACTCGTTCGCCTGGGTGAGGTTAAGGAACGGTAATTCACCACGGGCGCGGATCCCGTCGACGATCACCTGCACGAGACGCGACGCCAGGCCGCGTCCTCGTTGTGATGCGTCGGTGCACACCGCGCTGATCTCGGTGAAGCCCGGCGGGTGCAGGCGCTCACCGGCCATCGCGACGAGCGTGCCTTCGTCACGCACACCGACGTAGGTGCCGAGCTCCACGGTGCGGGTGACAAAGGGTCCGGGTTTGGTGCGGCCGACGAGCTCGAGCATCTCGGGCACGTCGTCGGGGCCGAGCGTGGAGTAGCCGAGCGATGTTGTCGTCGGGTCGCCAACTCTCGGGTCGAGGTTCAGATCGCCGAGGAGCCACATCTGGCGGCACGGGAGGTTGCGGAGAATCTGCCAGCCGTCGGGGATGCGCAGATCGCTGCGGGTGACGACGATCCCGCCGCCGGGCCCGATCAGGTCACGGAGCTCGTCCCACGCTTCGGGTGTCGCGTCGTCGGCGATCCCGCCGAACACCGATACGTCGGGTTGGTACCGGGCGGCTCGTGGCGCGCGCTCCGCGAGCGGTGCGTGGGGCCCGGTGAGCGCGTGCCACACCGGTACATTGTCGAGCACGTGCATGCGTGAGATCCTGGCACGGCACACCGTCGCGATCGACTGGATTCGCATGACCCTCGCCACGCTCGACGACTCGACGCTCGCCGAGCACCTCGCGCGCATCGACACCGACGGCTACACGATCGTCGAAGACGCGATCGAGCCCGAGCTGGTCGGGCAGCTCCGCGACACGATCCGTCGCCTCGAAGGCGAGTTGCACGTCGCGCCACGCGAGACCGCGGCCGAAGGGCACGCGACCCTGCGTATGTACAACCTGCTGGCGAAGGATCCGATCTTTCAGACGATGCCGGTGCACCCGAACGTGTTGCCGATCGCCGAGCGCCTCCTCGATCGGGGCTGCCTGCTCTCGGGGATGACGGCGATCGACATCGGTCCGGGTGAGCACCCGCAGCCGATGCACGGCGACGACATCGTGATGGCGCGCCACCTGCCGTTGCCGCACGTTCCGATGATGGTGACGAGCATGTGGGCGCTCACCGATTTCACCGAGGAAAACGGCGGCACGCGATTCGTTCCGGGATCGCATCGGTTCCCGTATACGCCGGAATCACCCGACGCCCCGACCGACGTGGAGATTCGTTCGCTCGAGATGCCCGCGGGCGCGGTGATGATCTTCCACGGCAGTCTCTGGCACGGCGGCGGTGCGAACACCAGCGCGAGCGATCACCGGCTGGGAGTGAACGTGCAGTACTGCCCGGGGTTCGTGCGCCAACAGCAGAACCCGTATCTCGGCATCCCGCGCGAGATCGCGGAGACGTTCTCCGATCGCCTGCTCGAGCTGCTCGGCTACAAGCTCTACAAGGGGATCATGGGTCACGTCGACGGCGCGAGTCCCGGTGAAGTCGTGTTCGGCGACCGCATGGCCCAAACCGCGTACCAAAAACGGTGAGCACCGGCGCGGCAAGTGAACGTCGACTGCAGCCGTCAGCTGACGGTGACGGCGCGCACCACTTTCTTCTGATCGCCGTGGGTATCGGCGACGATCAACGTCACCTGCTTGGTGCCGGCACTGGCGAACGTATAGGTCGGGTTCGCGGTCGTGGGCGACGCGGTCGGGAACAGCCAGCGGAAGGTCAACGCGGTCCCGTCGCCGTGATGTGACGTCGAGTGGAACGCGACCGGCGTGCCGTGCGCGGGAGCCGCGGGTGAGAACGTGAACGAGGCGGTCGGCTGCGGATAGGTGTTGCGTTGCACGCAGGCGGATGCCCGGTTGCTCCAGATCTCCTGGAGCCAGTACTGATGCGTGTTGATGACTTCGTTGTATTGACCGAAGCTGGTCGTGCCGGTCGGCGCGCCGAATGTGAACACGCATTTGTCGGCGATCTCGTTCCCGTCGACGTCGTACCAAGCCGTGCCCAACGGATCGGTCATCGTCTCCTGGTGCTCGTGGCTGACCCCGTTGATCACGGAGTCGGCGTCGTTGCCTGACGGCGACTGCCCCGACGAGCACCCGGTGATGTTCGCGAAATGCATGTTGGCGTAGAGCACCGCTTGCGCGCCGGTACCGGAGAACGAGTGATAGGCGCAGTAGCCCTGGAAGTTCTGCGGGTCGTAGCAACCGCCACTCGAGAGCGCGCTGCTCGTGAAGCAACTGGCGATGCCCTTGGGTGTGAACAGGAAGAACTGGTTGGTGATGCCCTTCGGGAACGCGTGCGCGGTGATGACGGCCTTGATCTCGTTGACGATCTGTGCGTCGGTCAGGCAGCGCTTGCTCATCGTCCCGTCGTCGAGGAGATAGTTCGGACACCCGTTGGCGGGATAGGCGTGGTTGTCGACGAATGCGCCTTTGAACGTGACCGCATATGACAGGAACTTCTTGGCCGAGGTGGTGCCGTCCCAGTACTGCACGTCGGCGCCGTACGGGTTCGTGGCGGTGAAGCTGTCGTGCGCGACGTCGGTGAAGTAGGTGCCGACGGTCGTCGAGTAGTTCGCCGGGAACGGAGCCGCAGCCGAGGGCGCCCAGAAGATCGCGTAGGCCGTGCTCGAGTGCTGCACCGGACCGCCGTGGAAGGTAACCGGTGAGCCCGTGTGCGGGTTCGCAACCCGGGACGCGGCGGGGGCGCCGCTCGGTTGGCTGGGCACGACCCCGAGGAACTTGCCCTTCGGGTTGTGGATGATGTCGCCCGCGGCCGCGCCCGCCCGCCGGTCGAGTGTCGGTGCCGCCAAACCGACCACCAGGGCGAGGGCCGCGATCGTGATCGCGCCGCGGGTACGGATCGTGCGGCGCACGGTCACGCCCCCGCGATGGAGAGCAACTGCAGCACGGTGCCGTTGGCGACGAGTGCCGCGGTGTACGCGTGACTGACGGCGGGGCCGCTGCCGTCGCTCGGCGCGCTCGAGTAGGTGCCGCTCACGGTGAAGTTGCCGTGCACCGAATCGAACGAGACCACCGCGCCCTGGGTCGGATCGCCGACGAGGGAACCGCCGCCGGCGGTCACCCAGGCCGCGAATCCGGATTGGACGGCGGAGAGCACCGCGGCGTCGGTGACGCCGGTCGGCCGTTCGAACGGCGGGAGGTGCACGTCGGCCGGGAGGTGATCGGCGACGGATCCGCTGGTGAACGTGACGCTGAGCAGGTTCGTACCGTCCCACGTCATCGTCGCGAGCGCGACGCCGCTGCTGTACGCGTAGTGCAACTGCGGGTCGGTGCCGACCGTGTACGACGCCTGCAACTGGAACAACCCGAACACGGAGATCGCGGCTTGGTGCACAACGCCGTTCGCCCGCGCGATCGCGGTGGCACCCGCGAGCGGTTGGTTCAACAACGTCCACCGCACGTTCGTTGGCGTCACCGCCGGATCGAGCGTGGCGATCTGCGGGCATCCGGCGGGTGCGAGATCAGTCGACTGCGCGCAGGTTTCGAGTTGCGCGCGGCCGCCGCGACCGCGCGCGTGCGTTCCAGTCGGAGGGAAGGCCCGGCGGCGTGTCGGGATCCTTCCCCATGTTGTGCTTCGGCGGACGCGGGGAGGTGGTCGGAGGACCGGATCCCGCTTGCGGATCCGCAGGCGTCACCGGGGTCACGCTCGGCCCGTCGGACGCGGAGGCCTGCGGTGCGTCGTCGCCCGCGGCCGTGCTCGTCGGCGCGGCCGTCGTCGGCTCGCCGGAAGCGGGCACGACGGCCGTGGGCGCAGTCGCCGGGCCGGAAGACTGCGCGCCGTCGATCGCGTTGGCCGCTGCGATCCGTGGGGCCGCACCCTCGGAGCGCGGATCGGATGCCTGCGGGACGCTGAACGTATGGACGATCGTGTCGGTGATGTGATCCGTGATCTGGCGCACCGCGCCGGGAAGTGCGCTGGCCGCGTCGAGTCCGACGCTTCCCGACATCACGCTGATCGCCGCGAACAACGCGGCGAAACGGCGGGCCCGAGTTGATGTCGCGCGCGACACCTGGCGCCGGATCTGGACGCCGAACGCCGGTCGGCCCGACGCCGGGCGCCGGGATGCGTAACCGGCGGCGCGAATCGGGGAGCGGTGCGCCGGCGGCGAGACGAGCTGCGCTTCGAATCGCATCATCGCAACGTGTTCCGCGGCGTGCGACTCGGTCGGCGGCGTGCGGAGCTCGGTGCGGAGCTCGGCGAGGAGCGCGGTGACGGCGTCGTTCCGGCGCGTCATCGGACGGCCTCCCCGTTCACGCGTCGCGCGAAGTGCCGCGAGCGCGCGTCGGTGCGTCGTCTTGACCGAGCCGACGTTCTTGCCGAGTACCGCCGCGGTGTCTGCGACCGAGAGATCCGCGATGTCGCGCAACAGCACGACCGCGCGCTGATCGGCAGTGAGCGCGGCGAGCGCGCGCACCGCGGGCGACGCGCTGAGCCGGCTGAGCACATCGTCGTAGCAATCGTCGACGAGCGGTTCCGGTTGCGTGTCGAGGGTGACGTCACGCGAACGCGTCGCGGCCTTTCGGCGTTCGTCGACGAGCCGATGGTGCGCGACCGTGAACACCCAACGACGCAACGCGACCGGATCGTCGCCCACGTCGGGCAGACCGCGGATCACTGCAACGAAAACGTCGCCCAGCAGATCTTCAGGTTCGGCGGCACCCGACCCGCGGAGATAGCCGAGAACAGCCGGTGCGAGCTCGCGGTAGATGCGCTCGAGTCGGTCGTTCGACTGCAGAGCGCGACCCCCCGGAAGCATGTCGTGATCGTACGACGATCGCCCGCCAAATCACTAGGGCTTTGGGTGTTTCCTTTTCGATGCCTTGAACGATGACACCGATGAAGGGCCTGCAGGCACCGGAACCCAAATGCACGGCGCGAAGAACTCGCTCCGTACACACCGTGCTCACATGCTCTTCGAGGGGGGAACATGAGGAATGCCAGGTTCAAGCGACTCGCCGCGGTCTCCGTGGTCGGTGTCGCGCTCGTTTCTGGCGGGGTCATGGCCATCACCGGCGGATCAGTTGCGTCGGCATCCGGAACGACACCACCGTCGTGCGCTACGCACGACGATCCGTGGCCCGGGTGGACACAAGGCAAGCCGGTGGGAATCGATCCGAATACCGCGGCCGGCGTTTACATGTGGCACGACTCGACCGGATGGCACATCCGGGTCACGCACCACACCGACTCGTTGCGAACGTTCAGCGGGCAGTTGCTCGTCGCGAACGGGACGTTCGCGAACTTGGGTGCAGTGAAGCTCGAGCCGGCCGACACGCTGGCCCAATCGGCCAACCACAAGACCATCTCGTTCCTGTTCACCAACTACGGCCACATCGACGGGCTGAACTTCGTGACGCACTGTGCGACATCGATTCAGTTCGCTTTCCAGTCGGACGGGCATACCGTTCCGGCGACCAAGATCATCATCGGAGCCGGCAAGGTGCATCCAGCGGGTGATCCGTTCACGATCACTCGAGTTCCTCCGCCGACGACAACCACCACCGCCGCCACTACGACCACGACATAGGTCGGTAGCCCAGGATCGCCTCGGGCCTGCACCGTGAACGGACGAAACCCCGCCCCCGTTCGCGGCGCAGGCCCGTGCGAGCCTTCTTGACGAGGACACCTACCGGGCCTGAACTACCCGGGCCCGCCGGTAAGATGGTGCCTCCCCGTTCTGGAAGGCCCTTATGTCCGCGCGCTCCGATCTGCGCAACGTTGCAATCATCGCCCACGTCGACCACGGCAAGACCACCCTCGTCGACGCCCTGCTCTGGCAGTCGGGCGCATTTCGCGCCAACCAAGACGTCAACGAGCGGGTCATGGACTCGAACGACCTCGAGCGCGAGAAGGGCATCACGATCCTCGCCAAGAACACGGCGGTTCGCTACGGCGACGTGATCCTCAACATCGTCGACACGCCCGGTCACGCCGACTTCGGCGGTGAGGTCGAGCGCGCGCTCGCGATGGTCGACGGCGTGCTCCTGCTCGTCGACGCGAGTGAAGGCCCGCTCCCGCAGACCCGGTTCGTGTTGCGCAAGACGTTGGAAGCGCACCTGCCGGTGATCCTCGTCGTCAACAAGGTCGACCGGCCCGACGCGCGCATCGCCGAAGTGCTCGACGAGGTGTACGAGCTCTTCATCGATCTCGGCGCCGACGAGCACCAGATCGAGTTCCCGATCGTCTACACGAACGCGCGTGCCGGTTGGGCGTCGCCCGACCCCGACGTCGAGGGCAGCGATCTCAAGCCGTTGTGCGAGCTCATCCTCGAGCGCATTCCCGCGCCCGAGTACGAAGAAGGCCACCCGTTCCAAGCGCTCGTCACCAACCTCGACGCGTCGCCGTATCTCGGTCGCCTGGCGTTGTGTCGCGTGTGGAACGGCCGCGTGCGCAAGGGCGACCAGGTCGCGTGGTGCCGCATCGACGGCACGATCGAACGGGTGAAGATCGCCGAGCTCTATCTCACCGACGCGCTCGACCGCGTGCCGGCGGAGGAAGCCGGGCCGGGCGACATCATCGCGGTCGCCGGTATTCCGGAGATCACGATCGGCGAGACGCTCGCCGACATCGACGACCCGCGGCCGTTGCCGCCGCTCATCGTCGACGAGCCGAGCCTGTCGATGACGGTCGGTATCAATACTTCTGTGCTCGCCGGCCAGGACGGCAAGAAGCTCACGGCTCGCCAGGTCGAGAACCGCCTGCAGCAGGAGCTCATCGGCAACGTGTCACTGCGCGTCAACCCGACCGAGCGTCCCGACGCGTGGGAAGTGCAAGGCCGCGGTGAGTTGCAGCTCGCGGTGCTCGTCGAGACCATGCGCCGCGAAGGGTTCGAGCTGACGGTCGGAAAACCGCAGGTCGTGATCCGCGAGATCGACGGGAAGAAGCACGAGCCGGTCGAGCTCCTCACGATCGACGTCCCCGAGGACTACCTCGGCGTCATCACGCAGTTGCTCGCGCTGCGCAAGGGCCGCATGGAGCAGATGATCAACCACGGCACCGGTTGGGTGCGCATCGACTTCCGCGTCCCGGCCCGGGGCCTGATCGGGTTCCGCACGGAGTTCATGACCGAGACGCGCGGCACCGGCATGCTGCACCACGTGTTCGACGGTTGGGCGCCGTGGTTCGGTGAGCTGCGGCACGCGCCCGACCGGCAGTCTCGTGGCCGACCGGCGGGGCATGACCACTGCGTACGCGTTGATGAACCTGCAGGAACGCGGCGCGATGCTCGTCGGCCCGGGCGTCGAGGTCTACGAGGGCATGATCGTCGGCGAGAACGCACGCGCCGACGAGATGGACGTGAACGCGATCAAGGAAAAGCAGCTCACCAACCACCGAGCCGCCGGTTCCGACGATCTCGTTCGCCTCGTTCCCGCCCGCGTGATGTCGTTGGAGCAGGCGCTCGAGTTCATCACCGACGACGAGTGCGTCGAGGTGACGCCGCACAACGTGCGGCTGCGCAAGGTCGTGCTGCCCGCGGGCGAGCGCGGTCGCATCCGCGGCAGTGGAAGGCCGCCAAAAGCGAGTTGATCTCGTTGACGTGATCCGCTGCGCGGTAGCGCACCCGCGGCGAGTACGTCGCCGTTTTGCGGATATCGTCGCCGGGTGAACGGGCACCGACTGCGCGCAGCCGTGTGCCTCGGTCTGGCCGCGGCGATCGTGGGCGCCGGGTGCACGACGAGTAAGACGGCCGAACCCCGCGCAAAACCCGCCGCGAGCGATCCGTGGCAAGCGACCGTTCACTACGTCGACCCGGCGGGGCGGTTCGGTCTGGACTTCCCCTCGGCGCCGGCGCTGAGCTCCGAACCCGACGGTTCGCTCGTGATCCACACCTTGCGCACGAGCGGGAGCGGGGATTGGGGCTTCGAGCTCGCGTGGTCGGATGCCTTGCCCGGTTCTTCGCTCGTGCCGGGCCAGACGCTCAGCCCGCAAACCCCGCAACAGAACGCGGCCGGCGACGGCGGCAAGGTGACCCACCAGGCGACCGTGCCGATGTTCGGCCGGGACGCGATCGAGTTCACCGTGGAGTCACTCACGCCCGGCCAGGGGCTCTACCGCGATCGCGAAGTGGTGATCGGCGGCCGCCTCTACGAGTTCACTGTGTTGCAACGGAGCGGCGGATCGGCGCCCTTCGATCGTTTCGTCAGATCGTTTCGACTGCTCGAACCGCCGGCGCGTGCGGGTGCCGACTTCTTCGGCCGGGCTTCGGCGATCTGCACGGCGCTCGGTTCGCTCGGTGCCCGCGCCACCGAAGAGTGCAACCGCGGCGCAGCGCGGGGCCGCGGTATCGCAGACTGCCGACCTCTACGAAGCATTGGCGAAGCGGCTCGCCACGACGCCCGCGGATCCGAAGGACCAGGGAGAAGCCGCGGCGATGATCGACGCGATCCGGCGCTCGATCGCGCCGGCGCGAGTGTTCGCGAAGGCCGTCACCGAGAACCGCACTGACCCGGCCGCGCTCGGCACGCGACCCACGCCGATACGGACCTGCTCGAAGCCATCGCGCATCGCCACGGCGCTGCGGCGTGCGGATGATCTAGCCCAACGTCGCCCAGAACTCCTCGAGCATCGCCGCGCCGCGCTCCGGGTCCTGGAGCATCCACCAGTGGCCGAGCCCGTCGAGCTCGGCAATCGACGCACCGGTGCGCTTTGCGCTGTTGCGGCTGACGTCGGCGGCGAGGAACACGTCGTCGGACGGAAGGACGATCAAGCCCGGCGGGTCGATGTCGTGGAAGTCGGGCGCCCATTCCTTTCCGACGTTCGTCGCCGAGCGGTAGAGCGTGAGAATGCAGTCGACCATCGTCTGGTCGAGCGGCTTCCCGAGCGCGATGGCGGCGTCGTGACGGACGCCGAACATCTCGAAGATCGCGCCGCGCTCGTCGTCCGAGATCGCGAGGTTCTGGGCGTAGAACTCTTCGCCTTCGCCCGGCGTCTGCCAGATCTTCGCGAAGTCGTGCCACTCGAAGTTGACGTCGCCGAGCCCGGCCGCGTCGCACACCCACGAGCGCACGAGATCGGCGCGGCGTGCTCACGAGCCGTACGGTGAAACCGCCGCCCCAGTCGTGGCCGACGAGATCGATCGGCCCTTGCGGCGCGATCTTCTCGAGCTCGCCGACGAGCCAGGCGACGTAGTCCTCTTTGGTCGCGCCGAAGCCGCTCGGGCGCGGACAGCCGAAGCCGGGAAGCTGCAACGCGATCACGTCGTCGCGCTGCAGGTTGCTGCGCAGCGCATCCCAGATCGCCGGTGTCTCGGGAACTCCGTGAACGAAGACTGCAGGCATGGCGTTCCTCTCCGTGTGTTGGTCTCGGGTCAGGCGCGGTCGAGCAGCCGGCGGGCGGTGCCGCCGAGGAATTGCGCCATCGCATCGTCGTCGAGCGGGAGAGCACGCGCCTCGGTGAGCGAACGCCGCATCGGGAACCACGGTTCGTCGCTGCCCCAGATGCACCCGACCGCGGTAGGTCTTGGTGTTCATGAACGCCACGAGCGTCGGGTCCATGTAACGCGGCGCGTACGCGGTGCACGACACGTAGAGGTTCGGCCACTTGCGCATGTAGTTCATGAGGAGCTCCTCGTACGGGATGGCCCATGTGCGCGACGATCACGACGAGATCGGGGAAGTCGATGAGCACGTCTTCGAGCAGCTCCGGGTGCTGCACCTTCGAACGCACCCGCGGTCCCGGGATACCGGCGTTGATGCCGACCGGGATTCCGAGCTCCTCGCACACTTGGTACACGGGATAGTGGCGCGCGTCGTTGGTCGCGACCTGCGTCGCGAGCGGCATCACGCGCACCATCGAGAAGCGCGGGTGCTCGCGCGAGCTCGCGGATGCGCGCGCACGATTCCGCCCGGGACGCGACGGGTCACCGACGCCGCCGGCGACGAGGAACCGGCCCGGGTGCGCGTCGCACGTCTCGAGCAACTGGTCGGTGTGGCGGTCGAGGCCGCCGGTGAACATGCCGGTCGCGACGCCGAGCTCGTCCATCAACGCCAGCAGACCGTCGCACGCCGAGCGGGCCCTGCGTTGCTCCCGAGGTAGCCGGGGATGTGCGCGTTCTCGTCCTGGCCGAGGAACTCCGCCGACGACTGCTCGGTCACCAGGTTCACCCAGATGTCGAAGATGTCCACCCGTTCCCCCTGGCGTCGAGCTGGGGAAGCTAGCTTCTGCGCTATGCGTGCTGCCTTGATCGAAGCGTCCGAGAAGGCCCTCGAAGTCGTCAGCGACATCGACATCGAAGACCCCCGTGCCGGTGAGGTGCTGGTGAAGGTCAGTCACTGCGGTGTCTGCCACTCCGATCTCTCGCTCACCAACGGCCAGTTCCCGGTGATCGCGCCGACCGTTCTCGGTCACGAAGCCGCGGGAATCGTCGAGGCGATCGGCGCCGGCGTCACCGATCTCGCAATCGGCGACAAGGTGGTGCTGTCGCCGATCGCCGCGTGCAACAAGTGCTACTGGTGCGTGCGCGGCGAGTACGGCTGTTGTGTCAACAACGCCGCGAGTCGTGACGACGGGGGTGCTGGCCGACGGTCACACGCCGCTGTCGCGGAACGGATCTCCCGTGTTGCGCGGCGTCGGTGTCGGCGGCTTCGCCGAATACGTGATCACGCCGGAGTCTCGGGCGGCGATCAAGGTGGCCCGCCGACACGCCGCTCGAGATCGTGTGCGTGATCGGCTGCGCCGTGCAGACCGGCGTGGGCGCGGTGTTGAACACCGCGAAGGTTCCCGAAGGTGCAACCGTGCTCGTCGCGGGCGGGGGCGGCATCGGGATCGCGATCATGCAGGGCGCGCGGATCGCGGGCGCGACCAAGCATCATCGTGTCCGACCCCGTTGCCGAGAAGCGCGACGACCGCGAGCAATTCGGCGCGACCGACATCATCGACCCGACGTCGGAAAACGTGATGGAGCGCGTGCAAGCGCATCACCGACGGGATCGGCGTCGACTACGCGTTCGACGCGGTCGGTGCGAGGAGTCGCGATCGAGAGCTGCCTCTGGTCGACGCGCAACGGCGGCACGACCGTGCTCGTCGGTGCGGGCGGGCTCGACCAGACGCTGAACCTCTCGCCGCCGGTGTTCATCGCGATGAGCGAGCGCAAGATCATGGGCTCGTTCCTCGGCAGCTGCAACGGGCGCCGCGACATTCCCGCGTCTGATCGCGCTGTGGCGGGCCGGTCGCCTCGACCTCGAGGGAATGATCACCGCCCGGCGTCCGCTCGCCGAGGTCAACGAGGCCATGGCCGACATGACCGCCGGCGTCGGCCTCCGCACCGTGCTCACGATCTAACTGCGCGGCCGCGTCGTCGTGCGTTGAACGCGGCACGGGCGCGCTCGGGCGACAGGCGTGAGATAGACGAATTCGATCCAGGGCCAGTGTTCGCGCAAGGCGGCCGTCGAGCGGTTGATGATCTCTTCGACGGCGGGGACTTCCAAGTCGTCGGCAAAGGTGATGTCGCCGTCGACAATGACGCTCGAGGGACCGACGACGACGGCGAACAAGTCCGGTACGTCGACGACTCCTTCTTGGGCGGCGATGACTCGGCGCATTTCGCGCACGGTCGCGGGTGGAGCGCCCCGCCCAAGCAGGAGGTCGCGGTTTGCCGCGCAGCAAGAAGATCGAGGCGACGAAGAGCATGATGCCGATCAGTGCGCTGGCCACGGTGTCCGGTGTGGCGTTTCCCATCTGCTCGCTGAAGAGCAGGCCCAGCAAGGCGATGATGCCTCCGGCCACCGCGCATGCGCCCCCTACTGCCACTGTGACCGACGCCGGGTCGGTGCTCCGATGTAGGTGTCTGCGAAGCGACACTCCACACGCCGATGCCTCCTCGCGCAACTGCCGCAACACGATCACGAGTGCGAAGACATCCAAGACGATCACCGTCGCCAGCACGATGTACCCGATCGCGTAGTTTTCGATTGGCGAGGGGTCCAGCGCGGCGCGGAGAGCGCCATTGAATGCGAGCCCGCTCCCGCCAATGAAGATGCCGAGCACGGCAAAGAGGGACCAAAAGAAGCGCTCGCGCCCGTATCCGAGTGGGTGGGTGTCATCCGGCGGACACGCGCTGCTGAGCACGCCGATAAGGAGGAACACCTCGACGGCCGTGTCTGCCGCATTGGCCGCGGTCTGGGCACGCAGCGCGACCGCGCCGGTGACCCACGCGGTCATAGCCAGCGCGACCGTTTCGACGGAGTTCACCGCGAGAGAGACGGCAACGCTGCGATAGGTCGCGGCCGAAGCATCTGGTCGACGGTCGGTCGCGTCCGGGACCGCCGGGTTTAACGTCATGTGATCTCTTCTGACAGAGCCGAGGCACAAATGCGTCACACGTTACGCGTGAACTTCGCCGAACTGTGGGAACGCCGCCGCGGGGTTTATCGTGCGAGGACGCAGTCCGGCAGCGAGGGGACCAGCATCACGACCCCCCTCCCGCTCGACGAGTCAGAACTCCCTCTACACGCTGGCCACATCGGCACGAGATCGGGCAGTCTGCTCCGCTTCACGATTGGAACCGACCGAAGGAGCGGGCATGACCGGGTCAGTTGAAAGCGTTGTCGCCGCGCATCTGGATGCATGGAACGCTCCCGAGGGTCCCGACCGGGCGAACACGATTGCGGAGCTGTACTCGCCTGACGTGTTCATCGGCGAACCCGACACGAAGCACCGCGGGCACAGCGGGATGACGCAGGCGATTTCCGGGCTGCAAGCACAGCTGCCCGGCACCTCGATCACCCGAAGCGGCCCGATCCAGACGGTGCAGGATCTTGTGACCTATACGTGGGGCCTCGGAACGGGAAGTGAACCGCCAATCGCCACCGGCCACGACGTACTCATCATTCGTGACGGACAGATCACGAGTCTCTACGTACTCATCGACGGTCCCTAGCGGTAACCATCAACGCGGCGGCTGCCTGCCTCAACACGCCACGCACCGAACGATACGCCGAAGGTGAGACACTCAACCCTCCGAAAACCCTTACAAAATAAGGAAAACCGTAGCGGGGCGTTCAGCACATCTTCGCTTCTGATCCGGAAACCTCGACGCGAACTGACGACGGCTGTCGCGTGAAGATCACACCGTGTACGTGTCCGTGCTCTTCACGAGACAGGCCATGCGGGTTCTCGAAGGTTTGCCAACCGAGGCGCGCATAACCGTGTCGAAGTGCGTTGACTGCCTCGGCAACCTCGAGCGGCGGGGTGACCCTGAGGATGCGGACCGAGATGTCCGAGTTGGAGTCGCCGGGCTGAGCCGCGCAAGACACGTGTTGCAGGGACAGCTCCTCGGTGCCGGTCGGCGTGACGAGCCGGGCGTCGTGATCCAGCGATTTCATCGTGTCGTTCCCGCAGGACACGAAGAAGACCACACATGCACTCGCCGCGACGCACCGATACACCAGTGATCGATTCCACACCGACAGATGTTGCCCGCGAGAGCTTTGATGTCGGAATGCACCTCTGAGAGGTGCATTCGCGACTCTGATGGCGAAGAGTGGGTTCCGGGGACGGCGCAACGACCAGGCCAATGCGGTCGGGTCAGCAGTGCGCGGCGACGGTTGGCGTCGGGTCGATCGCGGCGCCGTTCGGTCCGCCGGGGCGGATCTCGAAGTGGAGTTGCGGTGGCGCGTCGGACAGCGTCGCCGGTCGTGCCGACGTGGCCGATGAGCTCGCCCGCTGACACGGAACGGTTGCCGCCTACGTAGTCGGCGAGGTCCGCGTAGTAATAGGTCGTGCCGTCGCTGCCCGTCACGTAGGCGGCGAGTCCTCCGAGCGGATCGCTCTGGAAGAACAGCGAGCCCGACACGACAGCAACCAACGGCGTACCCGCGGGCCGCGAACATGTCGACACCTTTGTGCGTGTGCCCACTACGCGGCGCGCCGAATGTGTCGGTGAACGACACCGGGCCTTGCACCGGACATACCCACTCGCCGCTCACGATGATCTGCCCGGGTTGGTCGGTGGAGACCGGTGACGAGCTCGACGCCGAGCCCGAGGAAGAGGATGAGGAAGACGAAGACGAAGAGGTTGCGGCGGCCTCCGCGCGCCGCGAGCGGGCCGCGAATTCGCTCGCCCGACGCTCCCGTTCGAGCCGGCCGCGGAGATCTTGCTCGGCTTGGCGCGCGTCGTTCAGTGACTGTTCCAACGACTGCTGCTCGGAGCGAACCTGATCGAGCGCGGTCTTCGCATCCGCGAGTTGGGATCGCAACGAAGCCTGGCGAATATCAAGATCTTGCGTCGTGGCGCGAAGCCGGCCGATCACGGCGTCGTCGTGCGCATTCGCGGCCGCCCCGAGGGTGGCGCGGCGGGCGGCGTCGAGCACGTTGGAACCGTTGAGCAGATTGTCGAAGTCAGTCTCGCCCGCGCGCATGTAGAGGGCGACCACGCGTTCCACGACACTTTCGGACAACCCGTGTTGCGTCGCGCGCAGCGACGCGATGTTGCCACGCGTGGTCCGGGCGGCTTCTTCCAACGTGTAGTAGGTCGTTTGCGCGGCGTCGTAGGCAGCCGCGGCTCGATCCGCCGACTCCTGTGCCGCGGTAATCCGATTCTGCGCATCGCGGAGGGGGTCACTCGATGCGTATGCGCCGGGGGCCGCAAACGTCACAGCCAACGCGGTGACGATGCCGACGATGGATATGCGCCGAACCCCGGCAGTTCGACGGGGAAAATGCACGGCGGGACGCTACCACGGGAGTGCCCGAAAGCGTGTGGAACCCTTATGAAAGTGCCCTGAACGGGACGCTCGCGTATCCGTGGACGTTGCTCATGTGCACGCGGTGGGTGTTCGCCTCGTCGACCTCGTAGCTGGGGAATGGCGGGCGAACTCTTCGAGGCCGATCCGGCCTTCGAGCCGGGCCAGCGCCGCGCCCAGGCAGAAGTGCAGCCCGTAGCCGAAACCGAGCGCGACGTGCTTCGGCCGCTCGATGTCGAAGCGGTCGGCATCCGGGTACTCGCGCTCGTCACGGTTGCCGGCGCCGGTGAGCAGCAGCACCCGTGAGCCCTTCGGCATGTCGACGCCGTGCGCGGTCACGTCATCGGTGAGCACCCGTCCCTGGTATTGCGACGGCGGCCAGTAGCGCAGCGTCTCGTCGACTGCGCCGGGAATCAGGTCGGGATCGTCGAGCATCTTCTGCCACTGATCGGGATTGCGGTGGAACAGCACGGCGGCGTTGGCGAGCAGCTTGGTGAGCGTCTCCGTGCCGGCGGAACCGATGAGCGACGCGAAGCCGATCACCTCACGATCGGTGAGGCGGGTGGTGGTGCCGTCGTCGGCGGTGATCTCGGCTTCGCACAACTTCGAGATGAATCCGTCGTCGGGATGCGCACGCTTGTCGGCGAGGAGCGAGCTCCAGTATTCGCCGGTCTTGCCCATCGCCTCGATCGCGTGGTCGGGGATGAACGGCGGTTCTTCGAGGCGGTCGAGGGTTGCGTCCATCAAGTGGCGGAGCGTGTTGCGGTCGGCCGCGGGCACGCCGAGCAACTCCATGATCACGTTCATGGGCAGGATCGCGGAGAACTCTTCGACGAAGTCGCCGCCGCCCGTTCTCGCGGAACGGCTCGAGGCAGTCGATCGCGGTCTGCGGACGAACGGTTCGAGGTCGCTGATCGCACGGGGCGTGAACGCCCGGCTCACGAGCTTGCGCTGCACATCGTGATCGGGCGGGTCCATGAAGATCATCATGGGGAGCAGTGCGCTCGTGTCGAACGGCTCGACCATCGTTCCCTCGGCCGAGCTGTAGAGCAGCGGTTGCTGCGATGCGTCGAGCACGTCGGCATAGCGCGAAAGTGCGTAAAACCCGAGCTTTTCGTTGCGATAACAGGGCTCGTTGTCGCGGAGCCAGCGGTAGGTCGGGATACGGATCTTCGTGAAACTCGTGGGAGAACGGATCCAGCTCCACCGCGTGATGGTTTCACACGAGGATGCGACGGTGAAACCCGAGATGACCGGCACGACCTGGGTCGGATGTGGATGGCCCGCCACGGACAGACCGAGTGGAGCGAGCGGGCGCCACACGAGCCGGACCGATGTGCCCTCACCGCCGCCGGCCGCGCCGCGGCGTCAGCGCTCGCGCCGGTTCTCACGGTCCATGAGTTCGCGCTCGTGCTGGCGAGCCCGGCCGTCCCGGGCGCTCGAGACCGCGCACCTCGCCGGGTTCCCCGATGCGCGAATCGGATCCGGATCTGCGGGAGTGGGACTACGGCGAGCTCGAAGGCCTCACTTCCGACGAGATCCGGGCGCGCGGTCCCGAGTGGCGCGACTGGACGGTCTGGAGGGGCCCGTTCCCGGTGGGGAGAGCGTCGAAGAGGTCGCGGCAACGGGCCGCGCCGGGTCATGGCCCGTGTCGATGCCGCGGACGGTGACGTGTTGTTGTTCGGGCACGGCCACCTGCTCCGCGATGCTCGCCGCGGTCGCGCTCGATCTCGATCCTCACGTCGGCGCCGCGCTTCGCGCTCGACCCGGCACGCATGTCGATCATCGGCAATGAGCACGAACAGCTCGCGTACTGGACGCACTTGGAAGCGTCGCCCGTAACGCGTTGCAGTCGGCCACGCAGCATGGTTCTCGGACGGTTGAGCCTCAAGCGATCCCCTCGCACCCCCATTGCCGGCCGATTGACCCTCAAAGCCCAGGCAGGGAAGCCGGGGATGGGAACCAAGGATGCGTGCGATGTTCAATAAGAAGCGGATCTTCGGGGTGGCCAGTGCTGCGCTTTTGCTCGCAGCAATGATGGCGGCTCCTGCCCATGCGGACCTGGTGGTCAGCGCCGGAACGCTCGACTTCGACCCCGCGGGTGCGCCGGTGATCGGCGACTTCACGCCGGTCACCCTCGACGGCACACCGCAGCTCACGAGCTTGACCGTGGACCCGTTCACGATCATCGACTCGAGCGGTTCCGCCGACGGTTGGAACGTGTTGCTCACGGTCCCCGACCTGGTGAAGCGGCACCGACACCATCCCCGGCGACGACGAAATGGCGCAACGTGTCGATGAGTGCGCCGCAGTGTGACTCCGGCGGCGGGTGCCGACATGACCGGTGTGTGCCGCACGCTTCGGCGGCTAACTTCACCTCTCCGGCGAGAAGATCGTGACGGCCACGGCTGCGGGCGGTGAGGGGACGTACCTCGATCTCGCCTCGCATCCTCAAGCTGACCGTTCCGGACACGGCGCTCGTCGGTACCTACACGAGCCACGCGACACGTCTCAGTCGTCGACGGCCCGTAAGCGAAATCGGTAGGAGCCGGGTCCGTAAAGACCGGCCCGGAAGTACCGAAGTACCCAGTACGAGACGTGCCGGCCCTGCTTGGGCGAGCGGGGCCGGCACCTCGCAACGGGTTGACAGGCAAGTACCCCACGGAGGCGTTATGGGGCGGGTGCGGAACCGGGTGGCGGCCGTTATGACAACGGTCGCTCTTGTCGCGTCCGCGGGTATTGCGTTCGGCGCGTCTCCTGCCGCGGCCACGCCCAAGGGCACCGACACGGTGACCGCGAGCGCAGCGCCCGGGTCGACGCTCGCGCCGCACAGCCACTACTACCGACTGACTGCGAGTCCAGGCGCCTCGGTCACGCAGACCGTGTACGTCATCAACAAGAACAAGCACGCCGTCGACGTGCGGATCGCGGGCCTCGACGGGTACACGAGCGACGCAACCGGAGCGCGCGTACACGACCCCCGTCCAGACCGCGAAACGCGCAGGGACCTGGGTTGTCGTGGCCACGCCGGAGCTCACGTTGCAGCCGGGCGAAGCGCGTGATGTCGACTTCACGCTGCACGTGCCACCGAAGACGGAGCCGGGCGAGTATCTCGCCGCCGTCGGACTTTGGGTACCGCTCGCATCTTCTTCCACGACGGTTCCCGGCGGGAACCACGCCGGCTTTGCGGTGACGCTGCAGGGTGAGCGCGTGATCGCCGTGGAGATCGTCGTACCGGGACCGACTCACGCCAGCCTCGTCGTAAGCAGCGTAAAACCGGTCACCGCGCCGGATGGACTGCGGCTCATGATCGCGATCGCGAATACCGGCAACACGTTCACGAAAGGCAACGGCGTCGTGACCGTCGCCGACACGAAACTCAACTTTCCGTTCCCGATCGACACGTTCGTCTCGCACACTGCGATCAACTTCCGTGTGCCGTGGACCCAAACCGTCGTGCCCGGCGATCATCAGGTGAGCGTCCGGCTCACATATGACGGCGACCGCGTCACGACGTGGAACGGCACGATCACGATCGCGGGGGCGTTGCAGAAGAACCTCCAGAAGGGCCTGCTGGAGACGACGGTCGCGGCCAAGCCTGCGTCGTCGCACTCGTACACGCCGTTGCTCGGCGGGGTGCTCCTGCTGGCGCTGGCGTGCGTGGGCGGGGCGGTGGCCCTGCGCCGGCGCCGCGGCCGGGATCCCGTTCTCGCCGGGTAAGCACCCCTGATCTGGCCTTTTGGCTGCTTCCCGTCGTCAACTGACGGGCTTCGGGGCCGATCGAGACGGTGACGTCCGAGAGGCCAACATGAGGAGATGGGCTCGAGCCCTGCCGGTCTTCCTGATCGGCGTGCTCGTAGCGATTGCGACGACGACAGCGACGGAGTCCGGCCCGGCGGGTGCGGGTGCGGCCGGGTCCGCGCGCGCTCCGATTCCTCGGGCTCTGACCTCACGATCACGCCCGTCGGGCCCACGACCGGCCGCCTCGACGTCGCGGTTGATCCCGGCCAATCGGTGCAGCGCTCGTTCGTGGTCGCGAACCGCAGCTCCACCATCCGGCTCACGGTTCGGCTCGCGGGCGTGGACGCGACCGCGTCAGCGGGCGACAGCGTGACGTACGCGCACGGCGCGTCGAATGATGGTCCGGGAAGTTGGATCTCGCTGTCCGATGTCGTGAGCACGATCGAGCCCGGCGCGCAGGTGCGTGTCTCGGTGAACGTCGCGCCGCCCGCGACCGTCGATCCCGGAAACGTGATGGCGGGTGTGGTCGCGACTGTCGATCAGGCGACGCCGCGCGTCCGACAACGCGGCGGTCACCGATCCGCGAGCGGCTGACCTGCCCATCGCCATCAACATCAAAGGCGCGGCCACCGCGTTGGTGAGCGTGGCGCAGGTGCAGCGCCATGCGGCACACCGGCTCCGACTACTTGGAAGTCACGTTCCAGAACTCCGGCGCGACACCGAACGTGATGTCGGGGACCGGTGCGCGTCGGCGGGCCGCATCCGGTGACGTCGCCGGTGCAGGTGACGGCCGCACCGCTCACCCACACGAGCAAGCGCGTTCCGTTCGTGATGCCGAGCGGTACGAAGACCGTGCCCGTTTCGGTTTCCACCAACGACGGTCAGGGTGATGAAGCGACCTGGAACGGCAAGGTCGGATTCGCGGAGCCGGTGACATCCCGGCGTCGACCCCGCCTTCGCCTCGTGGAAATGCGGAGAGCACCGGTTCCCGTGGTTCTTCGGTGTCCGCGGCCCGCGCTCGTCGTTGTCGCGCTCGTGTTCGGTGCCGCCGCGATCTGGCTGGGCGCGGAGTTCCGACGGAGCCGCGGAAGCCGGCGCAGTCCGCGAAGCCCGTTCCGATGGCGCAGCCCGTGATGGCGGCCTCGGGTCCGGCCGTCGTGCCCGCGCCTGCCGTGCCCATGGCCGCGCGCCGACCTTGGTCAGCGCGGTGGTCCGCGCAGCTCGCCGCGCTCGTCGCGTCGATCGAAACGACCGCTCGCCTCGCGCGGTCGCGCGTTGCCCCGATGGCGCCGGAACCCGTCGCCGACGTCGGTCGCGGTCGGGAAGCACGCCGATCCGCGCCGCCCCGCCGCCGGCGCCGGCCCGTGCCGCACCCGCGCGGCCGCCGCGGACCGCCGCGCTCCGGCCGCGGCGCCCGCCGACGCCGGGGAACCTGCTGCCGCTGTTCGCGGCGGCGGCTGCTCGGAACCGCAGAGCGCACCCGGTGAAGAGGTCGACCCGTTCGACTGGCCGTCCCCGGCGCAGCTCGACGAGTTCGTTGCCCGCCGGAACGAGCAGCACTCCGACCCGCAGTAGCCGCGCCCGAGCGCGGGCGTGACAACCTGACGCCCCATGGGCGTCACTCTCCATCCGGTCAGCGATCTCGTTTCACTGCTCTCGCTCGAGCAGGTCAAGCCCGATGCCTATCCTCGGCGCGGGCCCCGTGCTCGGCTGGGGCCGGATCTTCGGCGGCCAAGTCGTGGCGCAGGCGCTGCGCGCGGCCGGGCTCACCGCCGACGAACACCTGCTGCCCCAGTCGCTTCACGCCTACTTCGTGCAGGCCGGCGACGAACATCTGCCCGTGCTCTACGAAGTCGAACGGGTCCGCGACAGCGGCTCGTTCGCGACGCGCCAGGTCGTGGCGTACCAGCGCGCGGTGCGGTGCTGAACCTCATCGCGAGCTTTCACCGGCCCGAGGCGTCGATCGACATCTCCGCGATCACCGCGCCCGATGATGTTCCCGCGCCGGAGTCGCTGCCCGATGCCGACACGCCGCCCGGGTTGCATTTCCAACGCCGCGACGTGTCGCGGCAGCATCGACCCTGAGCCGTACGACCTCGGGTGGATCCGCGTGCCCGAGCCGCTCGGCGACGACCCGATGTTGCAGGCGTGCGCTTTCGCGTATTGCTCCGACGAATACCCGCTCGGGACCGCGCTCGTCGGTCCACCCGGTGATGCCGAACTGGGATCAGGTGTTCACGGCCAGCCTCGATCACGCAATCTGGTTCCATCGGCCGCTGCGCGCCGACGACTGGCTGCTCTACGAGCTGCGCGGGGGAGGGGTCGCCGACAGCCGGGGATCTCGCCTTCGCCCGGGTCTTCGACCGCGCCGGGCACGCACGTCGCGTCGATCGCCCAGGAGGCGCTGGCCGGCGCCGCTGACCGGCGCTGATCCGTCCGCTCCGGGACACTTTCTCACGACAGAGTGGTCAAGTGGCAGAGGGGTATGACGCCGAAGAATCATGCGGATGGCCCCTCCCTCTGATCCGGTCGCGACCACCGACCTCGGTACCGCCGAGGCGGGGCGGACTCGCAAGCTCCTCCTCGACGAGATGCTCGCGGAGCGCGCCCGGCCGCCGTTGCCGCCCGCGCCCGTGCTCTCGGTCGAGCCGGCACCGGTGGATGCTGTACCGCTCGGGGGCCGGCGGAGCGCCCGCAAGCGCCTCGCCGAGGTCGAGGCTCTCGCCCGCCGGAACCTGCGCGCCGCCGAAGAAGCGCGGCGGGTGGTCGTGCAGGAGCGCCAGCTCCTGGAGGAGGAAGCGTCGGCGCGCGGACGCACGCCGAACGCACCGCCTCCGCGCTGCGGCGCGAGATCGAACGGCTCCGCGCCACGGAGGAGCAGCGGGCGGCGCAGGCGCGGTTCGCGGCAAACCACGAGGCGCGAACGGAGCTGCAGACCGAGATCGAACGCGTGCACGACGAGCACTCACGCGTGGTCGACGAGCTCGATCGCATGCGCGGCACGCTGTTCGACCACGACAGCTTGCTCGACGAGTATTCGCGGCGCCTGCACGACGAGCAGGAGGCGCAGGCAATCGCACGCGGCGATCAGGTGCGCGCCGAAGAAGCGAAGCGCGTCGCCGAGCGCAACCTCGAGGTCGCGACGGAGAGCGCGCGCGTCGCCGCGCCGACGAAGACGCCGCTCGCTTCAACAAGGTCGAAGAGGCGTGGCGCACCGCGTGCGTCGAACGGGACCGGGTGACGGCCGAGCTGCAGGCAATCACCACCGGCGACGGCGAGCTTTCCCGTCTGCGCTCGGAGGTCGAGGCGGCCCGGGAAGACATGACCCGCGTGCTCGCCGACCTCGACGTGCAAGCCGCGCGCGCCGACAGGCTCGGAGACCGAGCTGGTGACGCTGCGGACGGCGTTGGAGACCGCGGAAAAGGCGGCAGCCGAGGCGACCGCGCTCGCGACCTCGACGGCATCGACGCTGGAGACCACCCGCAGCGAGCTGGCGGAAAAGGCCGAGGCGCTCGACGCCAGCGTTCCTCGTCGCAGGCCCGCATCGCCGACCTCACTGCCCAACTCTCGACCGCAACCCGCACCGCCGAGAGCGCGACCGAGCGTTCGGCCGATCTCGAGTCGAGGCTCGACGCCGCGATGGCCGCTCGTGACGAAGCGGTCGGCGGAGGCCGAGTCGACTGACCGAGCAGCTCGGGCACGCCGAAGTCGGACACGGAACAACTGCGAACGCAGGCCGCGAGCATCGGCGACGAGCTCGCGGCGACGCAGGCCGAGCTGGAGCAGAGCGAAGTCAGCGCTCGAGAAATCGCAGCCAACTGGAGCACGCCCGCCGCGATCTCGGCGTCGCGTACGCGAAGCTGCCGAGGCGGCCGCGAAGTCGCAATCAGCGCCGGCCGAGCTCGACGAAACGAAGCTCACGGCGACCACGCCGTCCGAAGCGAAGCGCCGTCCCGAGCCCGAGCCCATGCCGACCGTCGACATCACCCCGAAACGCCGTCGAGATGCCGCCGGAGATTCCGGCAGCCCCCGCCGTCGACGTTCGACGCCGCGCTTGCGTCGGCGTTCGGCCACGAGCGGCCGAGCCGAACCCGGTCCCCCTGAAGCTCGTCGAGCCCGCGCCGAAGTTCCGCATCGCCGAAGACCCCGACATCGTGCGGGTACGACCCGGCGGGCCCGAGGTCGACCTCGAAGCGTCGCTCGTACGGGGCTTGGAGCCCATCCCCGCCCCCGGCGCCGAGAACGGCGAGGAGGCCACCGAGCCCGAGGCCGAGACGAAGCCCGAACGTAACGCCGAGTCCCAGGCCTTCCGCCGCACCGCCATGGCCGAGCTCACCGCCCTGGCCGGCGACTCCGACGACCTCACCCCCCGCCGCCGCCGCTAAGTCGCCGCCGCAGTCGCAGTCGCAAACCAGCACGCGAACCACCAATCAGATTGGTGGGTTTGCGACGCGAATTCGGCGTTCTGCGCCGGGATTCGGACCGGTCGAGACGCGGGAGCCCCAGTTTGGGGGCTTGCGAGTGTTCCCAACCGCCCCATCTGATGGAGTGGTTCGCGACCGGAAATAGTTCGCTTAGCTAATTAGTTATGCTAACTGTATGCCGTCCAAGACGCTCGCTACCGAACCTGTCGCGCCGCTGCCGGAGGTTGCCTCCCGGCTGCGTTTCGCGGTGATGCGGCTGAGCCGGCGTCTGCGCCAGCACGCCAATGTGGGCATCACGCCGTCGCAGCTTTCGGCGCTCGCGACCATCGTCGCCGGCGATCGGATCACCCTTTCGGGGCTCGCTGAAGCCGAGCGCGTGCAGCCGCCGTCGATCACCGCGTCGTCGACGTGCTCGTCAACGAGGGCTTCGCAACCCGGACCCAGAGCGAAGAGGATCGCCGGGTCGCGTGGGTTGCCCCCACGGAGGAAGGTCGCGCGCTCGTCGAGGCGGTTCGCCGTCGGCGGGACGCGTACCTCGCGCAACGCCTGCGCACCTTCAGCGCCGAAGACGTCGCCGTGCTCTCGCGCGCGGCAGTATTGCTCGAACAGCTCACCGAGGATCCGCGATGACGCGCGCCCGCCGTCTCGGACACGACACCTTCCGATCGTTGCACAATCGCAACTACCGCCTGTACTTCATCGGGCAGACGATCTCGGTCAGCGGCACTTGGATGCAGCAGCTCGCGCAAGCGGTGCTGATCCTCCAACTCACGAACAAGAGCGGGACCGCGCTCGGAACTCGTCACCGCCCTCCAGTTCCTGCCGATGCTGTTCTTCGGCGCGTGGGGCGGCGTGATCGCAGATCGCTTCGACAAGCGCCGCATCCTCTTCGGCACGCAGGTCGCGGCCGGAGTCCTCGCGCTCGTCATGGGGCTCATCGTGAGCACCGGGCACGCCGAAGTGTGGAACGTCTACCTCTTGTCGGTGCTGCTCGGCTTCGTCAACGTGATCGACAACCCGGCGCGCCAAACGTTCGTGCTCGAGATGGTCGGCCGCGAAGATCTCCCCAACGCGGTAAGCCTGAACAGCGTCGTGATGAACAGCTCGCGCGTTGTCGGGCCGGCGATTGCAGGTGTGCTCATCGCCGTGTTCGGCATCGCGCCCTGCTTCTACATCAACGCCGCCTCGTACGTGCGCGGTCATCGTCGCGCTCGGCGATGATGGACACGTCGTTGCTGCACCGCCTGCCCACGGTCGAGCGGGCGAAGGGCCAGCTCCGCGAGGGCTTCCGCTACGCGTGGTCCGAGCCCATGGTCCGGAGTCCCGCTGCTGATGATGGCGGTCATCGGAACGCTGGCGTTCAACTTCCAGGTCGTGATCCCGCTGATCGCGACGAAGACGTTCGGCAAGGGCGCGGGCGCGAATCGCGCTGCTCCTGTCGTCCATGGGCCTGGGCGCGGTGCTCGGTGGACTGTCGGTCGCGTCGCTGCGAGCGGTGTCTCGTACAAGCCGGTTGATCACACTCGCGATGACGATGGGCGTCACGATCTTGATCGCCTCGGTGGCGCCGTCACACTCGCGACGGAAGCGGTCGCGCTCTTCGCGATGGGCGCGGCGGCGTTCGCATTCATCGCCGTCGCGAACACGACCATCCAACTCACGGCTGCGCCCGAGATGCGGGGCCGGGTGATGGCGCTCTACGCGATCGCGTTCCTCGGCAGCACGCCGATCGGTGGGCCGATCGTCGGATGGATCTCGCAGGTGTACGGGCCGCGGATCGGCTTTGCGCTCGGCGGAGTCGCCGCGATCGGTGCGGCCGTCGTGGGCGGGCTGGTCGCTGCTCGCGGCACCGCGCCGCGCCGGTGTAGCAGCCGAGCCTCATGGCGATGCCGCGCCGCGTGAGCGCCGGTCGCACCTGCGGCTTCGCTACTGCTTGTAGTTCTCGACGGTGTCGGCGTCGCGGGCGGCCGCGCCGTCGGGATCGAGACCGAACTCGCGGCGGGCCCGACGCTGCCGGAGCAGGTCCCAGCACTGGTCGAGCGTCACTTCGAGCTTCTGCAAACGAGCCGCGTCGTGCTCGGGCGACTCCTGGAGCGTCTGCTCTTCCGACATGAGCTCGTTGATTCGCGCGATGAGCGCGGCGTCGTCCATGGAAGGCCCTTTCGAGAGGGTCGGGGGCGTTTCGTCGCAGGATACGGCCTGACCTCGTGGCCGCAAGTCGCCGGGAGTGGACGCGGCGCGTTGTTGGGAAGCGGCAGACTCGCGTGATGGCGGTTCCGAGTGGAGAACTGAGATTCGGCACGCCGGCGGCACGCTGGGTGATCGCGGCGACCGTGTCTCGGCTCGGGAATCGCGTTTCTCGACGGCACGATCGTGAACGTCGCGCTGCCGGCAATCGGCCGCGGATCTCAACACCGACGTCGGCCGGCCTGCAGTGGACAGTCGACGCGTACCTCGTCACGCTCACCGCGTTCCTCCTCTTCGGCGGCGCGCTCGGCGACCGCTTCGGCCGCCGGCGGATGTTCGTGGTCGGCCTCGTGCTCGTTCACGGTCGCGAGCGTCGTGTGCGCCGCGGCGCCGAACGCGACCGTGCTGGCGATCTCGCGCGCGTTCCAGGGCGCGGCCGGCGCGCTGCTCGTTCCGGGCAGCTTGGCGATCATCGGCTCGTCGTTCCACGACGTCGACCGCGGCCGCGCGATCGGCACGTGGGCCGGTCTCGCCGGCGATCTCGGGCGCAGTCGGCCCTTCCTGGGTGGCTGGCTGATCGACGCGTTCTCGTGGCGGTGGGTGTTTCTTCATCAATGTCCCGCTCGCGATCATCGCGGTGATGATCACCGTGCGCCACGTTCCCGAGTCGCGCTCGAATCGCAACTTCCGCTCGACGGCATGGGCGCGGTCGCTCGCCGCGGTCGGGCTGGCCGTCGCTGTGTTGGGCACTGATCGAGAGCGGGAACGGTTTCGGTGCGGCGGGAGCTGCGTCTCGGTGCGATCGGTATCGGCGCAATCGCCGCGTTCCTGGTTCGTGGAGAGCCGCAGCACGCATCCGATGCTGCCGCTCCGGCTCTTCCGCAATCGGCAGTTCAGCGGCGCCAACGCGCACGACCCTGGCGGTCTACGCCGCGCTCGGCGGCGCGTTGTTCATGGTCGTGCTCGAGCTCCAGATCGCTTTGGGCTACTCGGCGTTCGAGGCGGGCTGCGTCGCTCGTTCCGGTCACGATCATGATGTTGTTGCTCTCGTCGCGGGCCGGCGCGCTGGCCCAGCGCATCGGCCCGCGGCTGCCGATGACGATCGGGCCGTTGGTGATCGCCGGCGGCCTCTTGCTTGTTCACTCGCATCGATCCGGGCGCGAGCTACGTGCACGACGGTGCTTCCGGCCGCGATCGTGTTCGGGCTCGGGCTGTCGGCCACGGTCGCGCCCCTCACGTCGACGGTGCTGGCTCGGTCCCCGATAGCGAGCTCGGTGATCGCGTCGGGGGTGAACAACGCGGCCGCCCGGCTCGCGGCCTGCTGGCGGTGGCGGTGCTGCCTGTCGATCGTGCATCTCGACACGACCCTGCCCCCCGCCGTGCTCACCGAGCGGGTCGCGGTTGCGTTCGGCATATGCGCGGGGCTCTCGGTGATCGGCGGCGGCGTGATCGCGTGGCTGACGGTCGGAGCGGGAGCAGGAGGTGACGGCGGTGGCGCCCGCCGACTCTGCTCCTGCCGTGCCACGATCCGTGCGTCGAGACGCAGCGAGTCGCCGCGTGAACGCGCGCACACTGTCGCCATGGAAACACGCAGCATTGGCAAGCTCGACGCCTCGGTCGTCGGCCTCGGTTGTAACAACTTCGGTGGTCGGATCGACGAGGCCGCATCCGAAGCAGGTCGTCGCACGCCGCGCTCGACGCGGGCATCACGATGTTCGACACCGCCGACATCTACGGCGGAACGCCGGAGCGAGGAGTACCTCGGCCGTGCGCTCGGGTCGCGCCGCGACGAGGTGATCGTCGCCACCAAGTTCGGTGGTCCGATCGACGAGGAACGCAAGGGCGGCGCGAGCGCGGCCTACATCGCGCGCGCAGTCGAAGACAGTCTCCGGCGGCTCGGAACCGACCGCATCGACTTGTACCAACTCCACTTTCCCGACGCGGCCACACCGTTCGAGGAGACACTGGCCGCGCTCGACAAGTTGGTCGACGCGGGCAAGGTGCTCGAGATCGGCGGCAGCAACTTCTCGGCCGAGCAGATCGACGAGACCACGCAAGATCAGCTCCGACGAGCGGACTCGCGCGATTCGTCAGCGTGCAGAACGAGTACAGCCTGCTCCGGCGCGGTCCCGAGCGGTTCGGCGTGCTCGACGCATGCGCCCGCAACGGGATGGCGTTCATCCCGTACTTCCCGCTCGCGAGCGGTGTGCTCACCGGGAAGTACCACCGCAACGAGGCGCCGCCCGCCGGCACCCGCCTCGCGGGCATGCCCGCCGAGCGCGCCTCCGAAAGCGCGTTGTCCCCAAGGTCTTCGACCGCGTGGAAGCGCTCGAAGGGTTGGCGCGCGATCACGGTCACACGTTGCTCGAGCTCGCGATCGCATGGCTGCTCGCGCGGCCGACGTGGCCAGCGTGATCGCGGGCGCAACCAAGCCCGAGCAGGCCAGGCGAACGCGGCCGCCGCGGGTGGAACCTCACCGACGCCGACCTCGGCGAGATCGACGTGCTGCTCGGAGCAGCGCCAAGGCGCAAGGCGAGTAGCCGCGATTCGGCCGCCGCCTCAGAACATCCCCGCTTCGAGACCGGCGGCGACGGTCGCGCCGAGCTCCTGGCAGCGCTCGAGGTCGCCCGGCTGCAGATCGCCGACCACGACGATCGGCGGCATCACGAGCTTCCAGCGCAGGCCGGCGACGATGCGCTCGATGCTGCGCACCGCGCCGTCGCCGTCGGTGCTCGCTTTCACGAACAACGCGTAGGGGAGGCCCGGCGTCTCGTCGAGCAGCGGGTAGTAGATCCGCTCGAAGAAGTCTTTGATCGCGCCGACATGTACCCGAAGTTCTCCGGGTGTGCCGAGCACGATCGCGTCGCACGCGCGTACGTCGTCGACGGTGGTGTCGAAGGCCCGTTGCACTCGCACGTCGACGCCTTCGATCGCATCGTCGTTGGCGCCCGCGACGACCGCGTCGGTCATCGCCTGGGTGCCGCCGGAGCGGGAGTGGAAGACGACGAGCAGCCGCTTCGGGTCGGCCATCGGGAAACCGGCTCAGTGCTTTTCGATGAAGCCCGACAGGTCGAAGGTGAGGTGCTCGCGAACGTCGCCGACCTGATCGACGAAGATGTGCCGGCGATCGAAACGCCACTCGTTGCCGGCCGGACGAACGTGTCGCGGTAGCGCCCGGCGACGATCGGCTGCAGCGGCAGCTCCGAGCGTCTGCTGGAACACGACGAACGACGGAGCGGGTCTGCGCCGAGCCGGCGATCTCGTCGATGTCGACGATCACATTGGTCGTCAGATGCCGGGTGCGCAGTCGTTCCGTCTTAGTGCACGCGGTTGGTGCGCGGCGTAGAGCTTGCGCACGGCGTCCGGGCCGACGGTCGCGCCGTCGACGCCTTCGTTCGTGATGCGCCCGTTGGCGAACAACGCGGCGATCCCGTCGAAGTCGGCCGCATCGACGCACTCCGCGTAGTGGTACATCAGCGTCGTGATCGCGTGATGACTTTCCCAGGTTCCCGCACTCATCGTGGCTCCCCGCTCGCCGCGTAGCATCGACCGAGTGACCAACGTACCGTTCGAACCCCGCTTGGCCGTCAGAGACCACGTTCGATGCCGTCATGGGCCTCGATGTCGACGATCTGGTCGAGGTCGGGTTGCGCACCGGCGCGCCTCGCGGTGGTGCCCGGCGTCTGTCAACCGATGGGCATCGTGCACGGCGGGATCTACGCCGCGATCGCGGAGTCGTTGGCGTCCCGGGGGACGGCCGACGGTGTGCTCCAGTTGGGCAAGGTGCCACTCGGCATGTCGAACAACACCAACTTTCTCCGGCCCTGCGGAGAGGGAACGGTGCACGCCGAAGCCCGTGCCTTCCATCGGGGTCGCACGACGTGGGTCTGGGACATCGAGATGCGCAACGACGACGGCAAGCTCTGCGCGACCTCACGGGTCACGATCGCCGTGCGTGACCCGCTCGCATGAACGCGTCACATGAAGACGACGTTCGGATTTTTCTCGTTCACCGAGGTGACCGATCCCGGCGAGCACCGGGCCTACAACGAGTGGCACCAACTCGACCATCTCCCCGAGCAGTTCCCGCTGACGGGGATCGTCTACGGGCAACGGTGGGTGTCGACGCCCGCCTGCCGGGCGGCGCGCGCGGTGAGCGACGCCGCGCTCGATCCGATCCACTACGTCACCTGCTACCTGATGGCCGATCCGATCGCGCAGACGCTCACCGACTTCTTCGATCTCGGTGCACGGTTGCATCGACGTCGACCGGTTCCACCAGCACCGGCGCGCGCATCTCACCGGCCCGTTCCGTGTGGTCGACACATCGGCCGCGCCACGAGTGCTGGTTTCGGCGGAAGCGGTCCCGTTCCGTGCGCACCGCGGCCTCTACGTCATCGTCGAGGAACCCCGCGATCGTGCCGCGCTCGCCGAATACGAGCGCTGGCTCGTGACCGAGCACGAACCCGCGCTCCTGGCCGTGTCCGGTGTGGCGGGGATCTGGACGTTCGCCAGCTCCGAGGAACTGACGTCGCGCCGATGGACTGCGGGCGCGCGTCGCATCACGGTCTGCTGGCTCGACGATGATCCGCTCGACGTCGCGACTCGCCTTGCGCCGATCGAAGCCGCGCGCCGAGAGCGGTTCGATGCGACATCTCACATTGTTTTCGCGGGACCGTTCGAGACCATCACTCCGTGGGAGTGGGACTGGTTCGAGTGAACCAATAGCCCGGGCGCGCCGTATCCCGAAGATGACCGCTCGGGCTCGGAACGGACGGGCGCGTGTCCTCGTCGTAGTGAGTACGGGCGCGCTGGCGGCGTTGCTCTTCGTGGCCTGCGGCGGATCGAGCAGCTCCAGTTCGGTCGCGCGCACCACGACGACCGCGCCACCGACTACAGCAACGACGCTGCCCGACGTCGCGCCGGTGCCGGCGGATTTCGTCAACATCAACACGATGACGCGTGTCGGCGATCACTTCGTCGGCAGTCTCAACGGCCATCTCGCGGCCGTCCTCGCGGTCGCCCACAAGCCGAAGGGCGCGGTGTATCCCGTCGGTACCATCCTCCAGCTCTTCCCGACCGAAGCGATGGTCAAGCGCCACAAGGGATACAGCCCGTCGACCGGCGATTGGGAGTTCTTCTCGCTGAACGTGTCGCCGACCGGCACCGCGATCAAGAGCTCCGGAGCAAAGGTCAAGAACTTCTTGGGCGCCGACTGCGCGTCGTGCCACGTCGCCGCGAAGCAGAACTTCGACTTCGTGTGCGAGAAGAGTCACGGCTGCGCGCCGCTCGGTCTCTCGGACTCGCTCATCGCGACGATCCAGAAGGGCGATCCCCGCCCGAAGCACTGATCGGGTTACAGCGGTGATGACCGAGCGCGCCCATTCGTAGTCGGCCTTGCCCGCCGGCGTGCGCGCGATCTCGCTCACCACGTGCAGCGCCCGCGGCACCTTGTAGCCCGCCAGCTGTTCGCGGCAATGCGCTTGCAACGTCTCGAGGTCGGGCGTCGCGTGATCGTCGGCTACCGCGATAACTGCGACGACGCGCTGGCCGAACCGTTCGTCGGGCGCGCCGAGCACCACGGCATCCGCGATGTCGGGATGCACCTTCAGCACCGCCTCGACCTCTTCGGGATACACCTTCTCGCCGCCGGTGTTGATGCACAGCGAGCCCCGGCCGAGCAGATGGACGGTGCCGTCGGCGTCGATGGTCGCCATGTCGCCCGGCAATGACCAGCGCACACCGTCGATCTCCACGAACGTGCGCGCACTGCGCTCGGGATCCTTGTAGTAGCCGATCGGGCACGCGGCCGCGCGTCGCGAGCCGGCCGATCACGCCGCTCCCGGCGTGGTACCGGGCGCAGATCGTCGTCGAGCACGATCGTCTCCGCCTTGGCCGCGAACGTCAGCGACGCCGACGGCGTGCCGCTCCGGGTCGTGACGCGCGACCGCTTGCGCAGGTGACTCCGACGAGCCGATGCCTTCGACGATCGCGAGCACCGATGGCAAGCGCGGCCATCAAACCGTCTTTCACCTCGCCCGACATGATGCTGCCACCGGAACCGAGCAGCCGCAGCGCCGACAGATCCCATCGGTCGGGTTGCGCAGTGAGTGCGGCGAGCATCGGGCGGGCGCTCGCGTCGCCGACGAGATTGCACACGTTGACGCGCTCGCGCTCGATGAGATCGAGCACGCGTTCCATGTCGACGTGCGGTTCGCCGTAGAGCACGACCTTGCCGCCGCCGAGCAACGTGCCGAGCGCCGACCACTGGCCGCTCGCGTGCATCAGCGGGCCGAGCGCGAGCGAGACGAACTGGTCGACGCCGGCGTCGTCCGGCGGGAGGAACGGGCGCAGCCGCTGCGCGGGATTGTCGAGCACCGATGCCGCGATCTCCTCGGGCGCGGTGATCGGCGGCCCGCCCGGGTTCCCGCTGCCGAGCCCGCCGAAGAACATGTCTTCCTGGCGCCACACCACACCCTTCGGCCGGCCGGTCGTGCCGCCGGTGTAGAGCACGTAGCGATCGTCGGGGGAGCGGGGGCCGAGATCGCGAACCGGCGGAGCCCGATTGCACGAGCTGTTCGTAGTCGGGCGAACCGGCGACGACGATCAACTTCAACGCGGCGCGCGCGAACGGCATCGACGTACGTCGGTCGTGTCGTCGTCGTGGAACAGCGCGACGAGGTCAGCGTCGTCGCAGATGTAGCGCAGCTCGTCGGCGACGTACCGGTAGTTGACGTTGATCGGTACCGCGCGCGCCTTGTAGCACGCGAGCATCGTCTCGAGGTGCGCGACGGAGTTGCGGAGGTAGAGGCCGACGTGATCGCCGACGCCGACTCCGGCTGTCCGCATCGAATGCGCGAGGCGGGTCGCCCGTTCGTCGAGCTCGGCGTAGGTGCGGCGGTCGGCGCCGCAGACGACTGCTTCGCGGCGGGGACCGCGTCGGCCACGCACTCGAACAGATCGGCGATGTTGAACTCCACGCGTGCTGCTCCGGGACGTTCGGGGGTCGGCGGTCGGCCGCTACAGTCCGATTCTGGCATGACGGCACCCGACCGATTTCTCGACCAGTGTCTCGTACGCCCCGACGGCTTCCTGCCCAAGGAGCGCTACACGACCGACGAGTTCGCCGAGCTCGAGCTCGAGCGGCTCTGGCCGCGCGTCTGGCAGATCGCGGGCCGCGAAGAGGAGCTCGAGGGGACCGGCGCGTTCCTCGAGTATTCGATCGGTGACGACTCGATCGTCGTCGTGCGCACCGAGAGCCGGAGCGCTCGCCGGATTCCACAACGCGTGCCTCCACCGCGGGACGCGCCTCGCCGACGGCTGCGGCGCGTTCGCCGAACGGCGCGATCCGCTGCCCGTATCACGCGTGGACCTACGCGCTGGATGGCCGGCTCGCGCACGTGCCGGATCGCGAGGAGTTCGCCGATCTGCCCGCCGATCTCGCGTTGCGCCCGGTGCGCGTCGAGACTTGGGGCGGCTTCGTGTTCGTCAACATGGATCTCGACGCCGAACCGCTGCTCGAGTTCCTCGATCCGCTCCCGACAATCCTGGCGCCGTATCGATTCGAAGACCTGCGCTTTCGCACCTACCGCAGCACGATCATCGCCGCGAACTGGAAGGCAGTTGTCGACGCGTTCAACGAGAGCTACCACGTGCAGGGCTTGCACGAGCAGATCCTTCCGTGGACCGACGACACGAGCATCGCCTACGAGCAGTTCGATCGGCACTCCCATTACGGACGCTTACCCGGCGCGCGCCGCGAGTTGCGGCCGAGCCCGCGCCTCGGGTTGCAGCGCCGACCAATACGACGAAGGTGAGATCCTCGGCGCGCTCGTGTCGGGCCTCGGTGGCGCGTTCCTCGGCGAAGAGCGCGCCGCGGTCGAGGAGCTGCGCGCGTCGGGACCGCCGCCCGACTCGACGCTGCTCGGCGCGTATCAGGAACGCCGCATGACGTTGCTCGCGGAACGTGGCTTCGACGTGTCGGGATTTACTCCCGACCTGATGACGAGTGCCGACGACGTGTTCTGGTTCCCGAACATGGTCGGGCCGGTGTATCCGGGAAGCGCGCTCCTGTTCCGCGTGCGTCCGAACGGTCGGGACCCGAACTCATCGATCAAGGACACGTGGGTGTTGGAGTGGCCGCGCCCGGGCGCGACGTGGCAGATGCCCGAGCGGAAGTTCTACGCCGACTGGCGCGAACGCAGGTGGGGCGAGATCACCGAACAGGACTACACGAACCTCGCCAACGTCCAGCGCGGCATGCGATCCCGCGGCTTCGACGGATCACGCCTCGCGTCGAAACAGGAAAGCAACGTGTTGCACATGCACCAAGTCGTGGATCGTTATCTGACCGCTTGAAGGAACATGTATTCGTGCGGTTGACATCCAGCTGGGATGGGTAACCCCGTCGAACTCGCAAAAGAAGCTGCGGTCGAACGACGACGGGAGCGGTGCATGCGCGGTATGGCAAACAGAGCGATTCTCGTATTTGCGGTCGCGGGACTCGTCGGAGCGGGTTGCGGGAGCTCGGCGAAGACGAGCACCGCGCCGAGCACATCCGAGCAGCTCGCCGCCGACAACGCGCTCGCGAAGAAGGCCGTGCTCACGGCGAAGGATCTCCCGGCCGGGTATACGGGCAAGCCGCACACGGATTCGTCGGGCAGCGATCTCCCGGCGTCGGTCCAGCAGAAATTCTTGGCATGCACGCACCTCCCCAAGCGTTTCGTCGACGACAAAAGCGACGATCAGCCGAACGCCGACTCGCCCGACTTCGCCAAGGGTGAGATCACGAGCGGTCCGGCATCCGAGATCGACAGCAGCGTCGAGATCGACCGCAGCACCAAGGACATCAGCGAGCCGATGGCGTTTCTCGAGAAAGACAGCACCGCGCAGTGCTTCGAGCCCTTCTTCCGTTCCGCGCTCGAGGCCGGCCTCAAGGGCCAAGCCGGCGTCGCTGTCACTGACGTGACGGTCAAGTCGGTCTCACCCGGTTCGGCCGGAGACGAAGGCGCGGGCTTTCAGGGTCGAGCCACCATCACCGGGCCCGCGGCTTCGATTCCGGTGTCCTTCGACCTGTTCTTCGTACGGACCGGCCGGTCGGTAGCGACGCTGACCGGCATCGGATTCCGGGAGCCGCTCGCGCTCGGATCTGGAGCACGACCTGCTCGCGAAGATGATCGGACGGCTGAAGGCCACCACGTAAGCGTCGTTCCGTTGCGCGACGACTACGCGCGACCCAGCAGGTGCTCGCGGTTGCGCTCGGCGAAACGGGCGCGGAGCTTGGCGATGTCGTCGGCGTCGAGGCGGCGGTACTCGAGATCGCGATCGGGTCGCCACCACACTGCGTCGGCGCATTCCCAGTTCTCGCTCTGCAGCACGCGCTTGAGCACCTTCTGGGTCGCGGTCGACGGCAGTCCGTGCGAGATGCGCACGAAGCGCGGCGTCCACTTGGGCGACAGGTCCGACTGCTCGGCGAGGAACGCGACGAATCCTTCGGGATCGAACGCGGCGCCGTCGTGCAGGTGCAGTGCGACCATCACCTCGTCGCCGACCTCGGCCGACGGGACCGCGTAGACCGCGGCGAGCACGATGCTCGGATGCCGCGAGATCACCTGTTCCACCGGAGCCGCCGCGAAGTTCTCGCCGTCGACGCGCAACCAGTCGGAGTTGCGACCGGCGAAGTAGAAGAAACCGGCGTCATCCCGGTAGCCGAGGTCGCCGGTCCAGTACATGCCGCCGCGCATCCGCTCGGCGTTCGCCTCGGGGTTGTTGTAGTAGCCCTCGAAGCTGCCCGCGCCGTCGGGGTTCACGATCTCGCCGATGGCTTCCTCGGCGTTGAGCAGGCGGCCGTTCTCGTCGAACCGCGCCGGCGCGCACTCGTTGCCGGTCTCGGGATCGAGGATCGATGCCCGAAAGCCGGGAATCGGAGCGCCGAGTGAACCCGGAGGTGTGTCCTCCGTCTTCGACATGTTGATCCCGCCCTCGGTGGATCCGTACCCGTCGACCACGACGCAGCCGAAGCGTTCCGCGAAGCGATCGATGTCGAGGGGCGCCGCTTCGTTGCCGAAACCGATCCGCAAGGTCGAGTCGGCATCGTCGGGAAGCGCGGGAGTGGCGAGCACGTAGGTGAGCGGCTTGCCGACGTAGTTGAAGAACGTCACGCCGTACTTGCGGACGTCGGGCAGGAAGCCGCTCGCCGAGAACTTTCGGCGCAACACAGTGGTCGCGCCGGCCGCCATCGGCGCGGTGTACCCGGCGACCGCCGCGTTCGAATGGAAGAGCGGCATCGCGGAGTAACACACGTCGTCGGCGGTGAGCGGGAACCGGCCCGCGAGGTTGGTTCCCCACGCCGTGAGCTTGAAATGACTCATGCGCACGGCCTTCGGCGCGCCGGTGGTGCCCGACGTGAAGATCAGCATGAACACGTCGGCCGGGTCGACCTCTACGTCGGGCAGCGCCGCGCCCGCGTACGGAGCGAGCTCGGCATCCCATTCCGGAGTGCCGATGACGAACAGCGAATCGGCCGGCACCACGTCGCCCGCACCTTCGAGCAGGTCGAGATGGCCGGACTCGGTGATCAGCAGCGCGCAATCGGTGTGGTGCACGTCACGCGCGAGCTCGGCGCCCCGGCGGGTTGGGTTGATACCGACGAGCGTCGCGCCCGAAAGCGCGGCCGCACCGAGCAGCATCCAGAACTCGGGCACGTTGTCGAGCAGCACGCCGACGTGGAACGGCGCGTCGGCCGGCTTGTGCGCAAGCAGGAACGCGGCGCGCTGCGCGCAGGCGTCGACCAACTCGGCGTACGTCCACGATTCGTCCTCGAAGCGCAGCCCGACCCGGGTGTCCCCGGCGCGGGCGCGTACGAGATCGGCGATCGTGTTCATCTGCGCACCATCCTTGCCATCACTACTGCTCCGACATGCCTATTGCTCGGACATGATGGCCTGGAACACCGCCATCGGATCGCGCTCGTGCTCACCGGAGACCTCGACGACCACTCGCCGGATCGCCGCGGTGCACCGGAACGGCGCCACGTAGTCGTCGCCGACGGCCGGGCCCATCTCGTACCCGCACGTCATCCCGCCGCCGGTTCCCGAGAACGACATCGGCGTGAAGGTCGGGATCTCGCCTTCGCCGACGACGTGCCCGTCGATCATCAGCCGGCCGGTTCCGGAAAAGCCCTTCGTCTTGGTGTACGAGTACGCGAGCTCGTGCGCGCCCGGCGCGATCACCTCGTCGGAGCCGATCACGTGGCGCTCCTTCGAATACAGGTTGTGGACGTAACGCAGCTTCCCCTCGCGGATGTAGAACGAGAACCCGCCGAGCGCCGACCCCATCGCGAGCAAGACGCCTTCGGCACCACCCTCGGCGATATCGACCGACGCGGTGATCGTGTGCTCCCGGTTCGGCAGGTGCACGGCCGACGGTTCGGGCACGGGCGCGCCGAACGCGCGGTACACGTAGCGGTTCCGTGATCCGCGCCGGCGCGGGCGCGGATGCAGGATCGCTTCCAGCGGACGGTTGTCGAGGGGAAGCACGTCGTTGCGGCGCGCCTCGCAACCACCAGAGCTCGATCATGGCGGCGAGCCGCTCCGGCTCCTGCTCCGCGAGGTCGTTGCTCTCGGAGAGATCGTTGGCGACGTTGTAGAGCTCCCACACGTCGTCGTCGAACGGCGCGTTCGCGTCGAGCCCGTCGTCGTACATGTTGCCCAGCGCGTGGAACGTCACCGCCTTCCAGCCGTCGTGGTAGATCGCGCGGGAGCCGAGCATCTCGAAGTACTGGGTGTCGTGGCGACCGGGCGCGGCGGCGTCGGTCAGCGCGTAGCCGAAGCTGGTGCCGTCGATCGGCGACTGGGGAACTGCGTCGACCAGGTCGGGGACTTCGATACCGGCCAGCTCGAGCACGGTCGGCAGCACGTCGATCGCGTGCGCAAACTGATGCCGGATACCGCCGACGGACTCGGCACTCCGCAGGGCCGGGGGCAGGCGGACGATGCACGGATCGGCGACGCCGCCTTCGTGCACCTCGCGCTTCCAGCGCTTGAACGGCGTGTTGCCCGCCATCGTCCAGCCCCACGGATAGTTGTTGTGGGTGGACGGCCCGCCGAGCTCGTCGATCCGGGCGCGCAGCTCGCGCCGGCCGGTCGCGGCGCCGTTGTAGGAGCGCACGTCGTTGATCGAACCGCGTCGGTCCGCCTTCGGAGCTGGCGCCGTTGTCGGAGCACAGCATGATCACCGTGTTGTCGAGGTCGCCGATCTCGGCGAGGTACTCGATCACGCGGCCGAGTTGCGCGTCGGTGTACGAGAGGTACGCGGCGAAGCACTCCATGAACCGAGCCGCGACCGCTTGGTCCTCCGGGGCCAGGTCGTCCCACGCCGGCACCCAGTGCGGGCGGGGCGAGAGCACGGTCTCCGGCGGAAGGAGGCCGCTCTCGATCTGACGCGCGAACGTCGCGTCGCGCCACGCGTCCCAACCGCGATCGAACTGTCCGCGGTACCGCTCGATCCATTCCGGCGGGTGCGTGATGAGGGGAGTGGCACGCACCGGTCGCGAGATAACAGAAGAACGGTTGCTCCTCGTCGACCGCGCGTAGATCCGAGAGAAACTCGATCGCGCGGTCGGCGAGATCGGCGCTCAGGTGGTAGCCGTCTTCGTAGGTACCCGGCGCGAGCACCGCGTGGTTGTCGTGGTACAGCGCGGGCGCGAACTGGTGCGTCTCGCCGCCGTGGAATCCGTACCAACGATCGAAGCCGCGACCGAGGGGCCAGCTCGCCGCGAGGCGGCCATGTTCACCTCGTCGTCGGGCGTGAGGTGCCACTTGCCGACCGCGTAGCTCGCGTAGCCGTTCGCCCGCAGGATCTCGGAGAGGAAGCCGTTTTCGCGCGGGATCATGCCCCAGTAGCCGGGGTAGCCCGTCGCGAGGTCGGCGACGCGGCCCATGCCGTTGCGATGGTGATTGCGGCCGGTGAGCAGGCACGACCGGGTGGGCGAGCAGAGCGCGGTCGTGTGGAAGTTGGCGAGCCGTACGCCGTCGGCGGCGAGCGCGTCGATGGTCGGTGTCGCGATGTCGGATCCGTAGCAGCCGAGCTGCGCGTACCCGACGTCGTCGAGCACGATGAGCAGCACGTTGGGCGCGCCGCGCGGCGCGGCCGGCTCCTCCGGCCACCACGGCGTCGAGTCCCGCCAGTCGCGTCCGATGACCCCCTCGAAATGTTGCGCCATGGGAGCGCAGTCTGCCGCAGGGTGGACCGCTCACGCGCTGCTGCCCTAGAAACGCCTGCGTGAAACTCGGCCTGCAACTTGGTTACTGGGGCGCGCAGCCCAATCCGTTCGCGGTGGCACTCGCACAAGAAGCCGAACAGCTCGGATTCGACTCCGTGTGGACGGCCGAAGCGTGGGGCTCCGACGCGTTCACGCCGCTGGCGTGGATCGGCGCGCACACCGAGACGCATCCGGTTGTGCACCGGGATCGTGCAGATCTCGGCCCGCACGCCCGCGTCGTGCGCGATGCACGCGCTCACGCTCGACCATCTCTCGAACGGGCGGCTTCTCGCTCGGCCTCGGCGTCTCCGGCCCGCAGGTGGTCGAGGGCTGGTACGGGCAACCGTTCGGCAAGCCGCTGGCGCGCACGCGCGAGTACGTCGACATCGTGCGCCGCGTGCTCCGGCGCGAGGAGCCGGTCGCGTTCGCCGGGCGAACATTTCCGCATGCCCTACGACGGGCCCGGCGCGTGGGGGCTCGGCAAGCCGCTGCGATCGATCACGCATCCGCTGCGCGCCGACCTGCCCGATCCTGCTCGGCGCCGAAGGCCCGAAGAACGTCGCGCTGGCCGGTGAGATCGCCGACGGTTGGTTGCCGCTCTACTACTCACCGTTCCGGCCCGAGGTCTACGCGGAATCCCTCGGCGCGGTGCGGCCCGGATTCGAGATCTGCGTGACGGTGATGGGCTGCTCGATCACCGACGACGTCGAGGCCGGGTTGATGCCGACCAAAGCCGCGCTCGCGTTCTACATCGGCGGGATGGGCGCGCGTGATCGCAACTTCCACATGGAGCTGATGAGCCGCATGGGTTTCGAGGCCGAAGCGCATCGCATCCAGGAGCTGTTCTTCGAAGGCCGGCGCGACGAAGCGATCCCGCTCGTTCCCACCGAGTTCGCCGACGAGATCTCACTGGTCGGCTCGAAGGAGCGGATCCGCGACCGACTCGAAGCGTGGGAGGCGAGCCCGGTCACGTCGATCGTCATCAACGGCGACCTCGACACCTTGCGCACGATGGCCGAGCTCGTCAACTAACGAAGTCGACTGCGCGCGCGGACGCTGCCCGTCTCCTCGGGAACCGGCGGGCGCGATCGTGTCGGCGCTCGCGCGTTGCGTGCTCGTCGGCCGGCGCACTTCCGTCGGCCGCGGCTTCGGTGAACAGCTCGAGCGCGGAGATGACGCGATCGCGGTCTTCGGGTGTCATGCGCCGCACGACCGCGTCGATCTCGCGGTGACGCTTGCTCGAGCACGATGTCGACGAGATTCTGGCCGGACGGAGTGAGCTCGATCACGACCTCGCGGCGGTCGATCGCCGACGGCGTGCGCACGACGAGACCGCGCGGCGACGAGCCGGCTGCACATACGCGTCATGGTCGACGCGTGCACGTCGAGCCGCTCGGCGAGCGCGCTCACCGTCTGCGGTCCTTCGGCCGACTACGACGGCCAGCGTTCGGAGCTGCGGCAGTGTGACTTCGTCGCTGCCCGCCGCGAGCGCGCTGCACGGTGATGCGAACCAGCGCGCGGCTGGCCCGAACGATCTGCGTCGACCACGTCGGGAGCGTTCTCGTCGCCGGTCTTCTCGTCGTCCGTTTCCATCACACCTCGGCCAACTGTTCGGCCAACCACTTTGGCAGTCGTTCCCCCGAAGGATCGCACGGACACGCGCGGTCGTCGCACTATGGGGTATCGACCGGCGCCGTGAGCGAAGATGAGCGCATGGCGCAGGGCCGGTACGACGCAGTGGTGATCGGCGGCGGAATCGTCGGCACCGCGACCGCGTACGAGCTCGGCCGATCGGGGGCGCGGACGCTGCTCGTCGATCGGGCCGACCCGGGCCGGGCCACGGCCGCGGGCGCCGGGATCCTCTCGCCCGAGACGGCCAAGCGGGACGGGCCGGGCTGGGTCGATCTCGTGCTCGCGGCCGGCCGTCACTACGAGGCGCTGGTCCCGCAGCTCGATCCCGACCACGGCTGGGCCCGCTGCGGGATCCTGCAGCTCGCAACCCGTGAGACCGACATGTCGGCCTGGGAGTGGGTGGCCGAGCGCGCGACGGGCGCGACCGAGATCAGCGCCGACGCGGCCCGCGAGATGGTTCCGGTGCTGGGCACGGTCCTCCGCGCGTTGCATCACCCGCGTGCGGCGCGGGTCGACGGCCGCATGATGTGCGGCGCGCTCCGGCGCGGCGCGGAGACGCAACGGCGTCGAAGTGCGCGTCGGTTCCGTCGACGAAGTGCGCGCGGGTTCGAATGTGATCGTCGTGATCGACGGCGAGGAGGTCATCGCGCCGACGCGGTGGTGATCGCGGGTGGCGCGTGGACGCCGCGCATCGGCGATCAGCTCGGTGTGCAGCTACCGGTCGTTCCCGTTGCGCGGCCAGATCGCGCATCTCGGTGTCGCCGAACACGACACCGGCGCGTGGCCGATCGTGCAACAGGTGTACGGCCACTACATGGTGCCGTGGGCGGATCACCGCGTCGCAGTCGGCGCGACGGTCGAAGACGTCGGCTTCGCGCACGACGTGACCGCGGGCGGCGTCAACGAGATCATGCGCGAGGCGCTGCGCGTCATGCCCGGCCTCGCGAACGCGACGCTCGGCGAGGTCCGCGTCGGCCTGCGCCCGACGAGCGTCGACGACTCGCCGTTGCTCGGTCCGTTCCCGGAATCGACAACGTGTTCGTCGCGACCGGTCACGGCGCCGAGGGCCTGCTGCTCGGCCCGCTCTCCGGAAAGCTCATCGCCGACCTCGTCGCAAGGCAAGGATCCCGAGGTCGACCTGCGAGCCGTTCTCGCCGGCCCGTTTCGCGACGGTATAGACCGCGTCAGCGTTCGAGCTTGAGGGCGCGGTCGGCGATGATGTTCTTCTGGACCTCGGTGGGGCCGGCGCCGATCGTCGTGTAGCGCTGCCACACGTAGTTGCGGGCCCACAGGCCGCCGTCGACGGCGCCGGGCGCGCCCTTCAGCAGCGCGCCGGTCGGGCCGAGGATGTCGAGCGCGAGCTCGGCGAGCCACAGCGAGATGTAGCCCCACTGGAGCTTGGCCAGCGGCACTTCGGGCCAGCCCTTCTCGCCCTTCAACACCTTCGACAGCGCCCGCGCGATCAGCAGCCGGGTGAAGTCGATCTGCATGTGCAGCTCGGCGACCCGTTCGCGGATCGCGGGGTCGCGCAGCGCGTCGGGGTTCTCGGCCTTCGCGGTCTGCAGCAGCGTGCGGAGATCTTGGGCCATCGAGATCGCCTGGCCCGCGCTGCCGACCCGTTCCTGACCGAGCGCGCCCATCGAGACGAGCCAACCGTTGCCCTCGTCGCCGAGGCGATCACCGACCGGGATCTTCACGTCGTTGAAGAACACCTCGCAGAACAGCGAGTCGCCGGTGATCTCACGGATCGGCCGGATGTCGATGCCGTCGAGCTCCATGTCGACGATGAACGTGGTGATGCCTTCGTGCTTGCGGTCCGCGCTCGATCGCGGTCGGGATCGGTGCGCATGAGGAACAGGCCCCACTTCGCGATCTGCGCGGAGGAGATCCACGTCTTCTGCCCGTTCACGACGTAGTGCGTGCCGTCATCGGAGAGGATCGCGGTCGTGCGCAGGTTCGCGAGGTCGGAGCCGGCCTGCGGCTCGGAGAAGCCCTGGCACCAGTGTTCCGACGCGTCGAGGATCGCCGGGCAGCCAGCGCGCCTTTTGATCTTCGGTGCCCCACGAGATGATCGACGGGCCGATCTGCACGATCCCGTTGGCGTTGAAGATGCCGGTCGAGCGGTACTTCGCCATCACCTGCGTGTAGATCACCTGCTGCGCGGTGGTTGCCGCGCGGCCGCCCCACTCTTCGGGCCAGAGAATCGCGGCCCAGCGGCCTTCGTTGAGCTTGTTCTGCCACGCCTTGCGCTTGTCCATGACGCCCATGACGCCGCGTGATGCCTCGGCGTCTTCGTTGTCGGACCACAGCTCGATGAACGGCGGGCATCTCCTTGTCGAGGAACGCTTCGAGCTCCTCTTTGAAGGCGACGTCTTCGGGCGACCAGGCGAAGTCCACGAACCTGACATTACCGTCAGCTTGGCGGTACCGTCCCAGCCCGTATGGACTTCATCGTTCTCGCCCGAGCAGATCGCGCTGCGCGACTCGGTGCGCAGCGTTCCTGGCCGCCGAGGCGCCCGAACGAATACGTGCGCCAGCATGGCCGAGCACGACGATGCCGGCGTCACGCGCCGAGGTGTGGCGCAAGATCGTCGACCTCGGTTGGACGGGTCTGCTCGTTCCCGAGTCGGCGGGCGGCCTCGGGCTCGGTCTCGTCGACGCGGTCGTGGTGCAGGAGGAGATGGGCCGCGCGATCTTCCCGGGCCCGTACTTCTCGTCGGCGATTCTCGCGACGCTCGCGGCGCGCGCGCTCGGGCTCGACGAGCAACTCGAGGCGCTCGCGGCCGGCACGCAGCGCGGAACGGTCGCGCTCGACGAAGCCGGCTACGGCGATCCGGTCGAGCGCGTGCACGTGCGCGCGCAACGGTCGCGGCACCCGTTACAAGCTCGACGGTGTGAAGCCGATGGTTCCCGACGGCTGCACCGCCGACTGGATCGCTCGTGCCCGCCCGCACGCGCGAAGGACTGCAGACGTTCCTCGTCGAGCGACCCGCAACGCCGAAGCAGTCGCGAGCCTCGACGTCACCCGCAAGTTCGCGCGCATGCGAGTTCGACGAGACGCGCGGCGACGCTCGTCGGTCCGCCCGGCGACCACGCCGACATCTGGCGGCGCGTCATCGACGACGCGGGCGTGCTCATCGGCGCCGAGCTGATCGGCGTGAGCGAGGCCGCCAACCAGCTCGCGCTCGACTACGCGCAAGCGCGCGAGGTGTTCGGCAAGCCGCTGTCGAAGTTCCAGGTGACGCGCCACAAGGCCGTCGACATGCTGCGCGAGATCGAGCTCGCACGCGTCGGCGTGCACTACGCGGCGTGGGCCTCCGACGTCGAGGTCGAGGATCGCGAGATCGCGGCCGCGTCGGCGAAGGCGTACGCCGCGCACGCCGCCAACTACGTGACCGCCGAGTGCATCCAGATCCACGGCGGTGTCGGCTACACGTGGGAGTGCGACGCGCACCTCTTCCTGCGCCGGGCCAAGGTCAACGACCTGCTGCTCGGCTACCAGGGCTGGCAACGCCAACGCGTCGCCGACCTCTACTTCGCCTCTGGCGGCGCTCTAGCGCAGAGCGTCCAGTGGCGGACGATCCCGATGAGCCAGTCGCCGTTCTCGTCGGGCGTGAGGTGTAGCGAGTGATCGTGTCGTGACCGCCGTCCTGGTCGGCGTACCGCAGGAACAGCGTGAGGCGCCCCCGGCTTCGATCGCGCGCTCGAGCGCCTCGGCGTCGCCCCGATCGGTGTCGCCCTCACGAATCGCGCCCTGCCAGTAGCCGACGTCGCCGGCCGGGACGTAGAGGCTCCGCTGTTGTTGGACGAACGTTTCGTAGTTCGGCGGGACGCCGAGCGCCGCGAGCGGCTCGTCGGTGGGAGTCGACAATCGTGCCGAGGTTCGCGTCTCGGGGCCACTTCGACCAGCCACGACGTCAGCACGCCGAGCCCGGCGCCGACGTTGCGGAGTTGCGTCGCGAAGTAGAGGTTGCCGTTGCGTTCCTCGACGGCTGCGAACCCGCCGCGGAGCTGCACGATCTCGTCGAAGAAGGTGACCCGTTCGGCGTCGGTCCCACTCGTGCGCCGGGATGAGCACGGGCGGAGGTTCAGGTCGAGCGCGCGCTCCGCGATCCGCGCCGAGTGGTTCGCGGAGCGCGTCGACATGAACGTCGCGACCGCGAGAATCAGGGTGCCGCCCGCGGTCGCGAGCGAAGCGATCGTCGCGGTGTCGGCCATCGCTCGATCTGCGATCAGGCGGGACGAAGCGTGTTCAGCTCGCGGGCGTTGTCGCGCAGGATCTTGCGCTGGGTGTCGTCGTCGAACGCCTTCAGCTCGGCCGCGTAGTCGAGCGGTCGGGGCATGCCCTCGATGTGCGGCCAGTCGGAACCGAAGATCACCCGGTCGGCGCCCATGTAGCTCGACGACCTCGTGCACGTCGTCTTCCCAGAACGGGTTGATCCAGATGTTGCGCCGGAACGACTCGGCCGGATCCTCGGTGAAGTAGCCGGGCATCTTGTGCGCCGTCGACGTGAGCTTCTTGAACAGGTCGCGCAGGAAGTCGGCGCCGTTCTCGACCGACGCGACGCGCACGCCGGGGAAGCGCTCGAACAGCTTGTCGAACACGAGCGTGATGAGGAAGTCGTGGGCGGCGCGCTCGATGTGGAACGACTTGACGTTGGGTCGCCAGCCGCCGCCGCTGAACCCGGCCGCGAATCCGTCGTGCGCGTAGCCGTTGCTCGAGTAGCCGCTGTCGCCCGCGTGCGTGACGACGGTGAGGCCCGCTCTCCTGCACGCGCGCCCAGAACGGGTCGTTGCGCGGATCGCTCACCGGGACCTGGCCCTCGGCGGTGTGCGGCGCGGCGGGGCGCATCACGATCATGCGCGCGCCGCGGCCGACGGCCCACTCGAGCTCGCCGATCGGCCCAGTCGAGATCGGAGAGCGAGATGTACGGCGCGGCGAAGATCTTGTCCTGGTACGCGAAGCCCCAGTCGTCGTCGAGCCAGCGGTTGAACGCGGTGAACGTCTGCGTGATCGCGAACACGTCCTCGCCGAGCAGCTCCTCGTAGAGGATGCCGAGCGTCGGGAACAGCCAGATCGACTCGAGGCCGAACTCTTCGAGCTTGGCGACGCGCGCGTCGCGGTCGCGGTACTCGGCCGGGATCGGCTCGCGCTCGCGCAGGAACTCGCACGGCTGCTTGCCGTCGGGGTTGCCGCGGAAGTAGTCGTGCATCGCGCCGGCTTTGGCGATCGGGTCGAACGTCGGGTTGACGACCGCGTGGCTCACCCGTCCGCCGACCACGTGGTACTTGCGGCCGTTGATCTCGCACCACTGCACGCAGCGACCGCCGAGCGCGGGGTCGAGGTGGCGGGTGAAGGCGTCGAGCGCCTCGTAGTAGTGGTTGTCGGCGTCGAAGGCGAGGTAATCGAGGTCGGTCACGCGACTAATCGTACAATCCGTCCCTCGCGTAGCGATCTCGGGCGTGCTGATCGCTGATATCGCCGACGCGTGTGCGATCTCGACTGGTCGTTCGTGCCCGAGGGGCGGGCGCAGATGGCGGCGACCGGGTGCGTGCGAGATCCCGAACTTCGTGCGAGCCGACGCGCTGCCGGCGTTCGTCGAGGACGCCCGGCAACTCGAGCTCGGCTCGCGTACCGCAGCGGCGGGCTCGGCACCGTGTATCTCGGGTTTCCCGACGAGTCGTTCCCGCTCGATCACCCGCAGCAGTGGCTCGGCCAGTACACCTCGACGCGGTCGGCCTACGACCTCTTCCCGCCCGACTCGCCGATCCGTCGCCTCTACGAGTGGCCCGAGCTCACTCGATTCGTCGCCGCGATTCTCGGGCTCGACGTCGATCTATCCGTTCGCCGATCCGCTCGGCGCGCTGAACCTCGCGGTGATGACCGACGGGGACAGCTGCAGTGGCACTTCGACCGGACCGACTTCGTCGTGTCGCTCGCGATCCAAGACGCCGACGTGGGTGGCGACTTCGAAGTCGCGCCCCAGATCCGCACCGGCGACGACGAGCACTACGACGACGTCGCACGCGTGCTCGCCGGCGAACGCGAGCACGGTCGTCACGCTGCCGATGACGCCGGGAACGTTGCTGGTGTTCGCCGGTCGCTACTCGATCCACCGGGTGAGCCCGATCGCCGGGACGACGCCCCGGCTCGTCGCGCTCCTCGGCTACGACACCAAGCCGGGCACGATGTCGAGCGACCTGTTGAAAGAAGTGCGCTACGGACGCATCGTCTTGACGACACATCATGCAGATCGGCGAAGGGTTCGCGGGTGACGGGCCGAACGCCGCGCACGTGAACACGGTGCTCGGCTCGAAGGACGGCCCGGTCGGCGCCGCGTGGACGACCGCGCTCGCGACGCCGAGACTCGGTCACGCGCCGTTCGTCGTGGTCGTGCAGCCCGAACGTTCCCGTGAAGCCGTTCACGTTGTTCGTCAACAAGTCGGCGGTCGACGGTGAGAAGAACGACCGCCACGCGAACGTTCACGTGGGGTGCCGCGCAGGCGGGCGTGGCCGCGGGTGTGGTCGCGGCGGTCCGGAGCAGCGTCGTGTCGGAAGCCGACGCCGACGAGCTGCTGCTGATCGCGGCGGTGTGGGTGAATCCCGCGGCCGACGACGAGGAGAGCCGTGTACGCGAACAACGAAGCGGCGACGCTCGCCGCACTCACTGCCGGCCGCGACGGTACACCGACCGTGGTCCGACATGCTCGCGGCCGGGCCACCGCAGAACCCGTACTTCACGCCATGAGCGCAGTGCCGATGACGCCCGAGCAGGCCGCGCACGAGCTGCGCGACGCGATCGTCAATCTGCCGAGCAAGCTCATGACGAACCCGAGGCGTACGCGCGCGGCGCGCGAGCTCGGCTTCGAGGGCATGGACTTCTACGTCGCCGGACGGGGGAGTGCGCTCGGCGACGTTCCCGCCGACGTGGTGACCGCCGCGTTCGTGTTCTTCGAGCGCGAGACGGTTCGGGTGGCGTGGGACCGGTCGGCGGCGGTGATGTCGCGCCGGCAAGCCGCGCGAGGCGTGGGCCGACGGTGTACGCCGATTGGGCGGATCAAGTGCTGCCGGAAGATCGCGACTGGCGAGCCGTGCGCCGACGCTGCTCGGCGCGCGTGCGAGCCGCGGCGCTCGTGTCGCGGCGCGCCGATCTTCGCGGGCTGGCGCGATCTGCCCGAGCCCACGGATCCGCCGCGCGCTGGTCGATGCACCGGCTCAACGGTCTGCGCGAGCTGCGGGGTGCGCTGCACGGCGCGGCGGTGCTCACCGTCGGGCTGCACCCGATGGAGGCGATCGCGGTGCAGACGCCCGGCATGCTCAAGTTCTTCGGCTGGCCGACGGATCACATCGACACCGAACCACTGCATCAGCGTTGGGCGCTCGCCGAAGCCCGCACCGATCGCATGTTCGGCCGCCACTTGACGGTCCTGAGCGACGACGAGCGGGGCGCGCTCGTCGAGACGCTGAGTAATCTCGAATCATGACGTGGCTCCCGATCGACGGCGGTGCGGCGACGTTCGGTTCGGTCTTCGCAATCTGTCCCGACGCCCACGATCGCTTCGACGAGTTGTACGACTCACTGTGGACCGGCGGTATCGACGCGCCGACGCTCGAAGCGTGTCGCGCTCGCATCGATGCTCGCGTCCGGTGCGAACCGGATCCGTTCGACGAACAACAGCTGTCGGCCGCAGCGCGCACCGGCGTCCGATTCGCGGAGCAGTACGCACTCGATCCGCACGGACTGACCGACCGCGATTTCGAGTTGTTGCACGAGCACTACACCGACGAGCAAATCGCAACCCTCGTGCTCGCCGCAGCCATGTTCGACGCCCGGGCGCGATTCTCGGTTGCACTGGACGTGGCCTAATGGCCCCGCGCGTTGCTCCGCCGGCGGGTGGTGGCATGCCGTTCGATCATCAACCCGAGATCTGGGCCGCGTTCAACCGCTACTACGGGACGCTCTGGTCGGAAGGTGTCGTCGACCAACCGACCAAGGAGGTCGGCCGGCTTCGCAACGCGCGGATCACCGGTTGCGGAATCTGCAAGAACCTCCGCTTCGAGGGTGCGCGTGAGGCCGGGCTGACCGAAGACGCAGTCGCCCTGATCGACGACGGATTTCCCGAATCCGACCTTCCCGACCGCTGGAAGCTCGCGATCCGGATGGCCGACGCGCTCATCGCCGATGCCCGCTTCGACGCCGCCCTGCGGGCCGATCTGTTGGCCGAGTTCACCTCCGCGGAGATCGTCGAGCTCACCGCGACGATCACCACCGCGATCGCGTTCTCGAAGGCCGCGGTCTCGTTCGGTGCGCCGAAGGAGATGCCGCTGGTCGTCGTGCCGACGCCGGCGGTCGGCGGTACCGTTACCCCATGACGATGACCGAAATTCCCACTGCCATTCACCGCGGCGACGACGAGTTGCCGTGGGTCGACATCGGCGACGGCTCGCTGCTCAAAGTGCTCCAGATCAAGGAGCGCGAAGGCCTGTGGGTCATCCGCAATCGCTTCATGCCCGGCTACCAGGTGCAGACGCACAAGCACACCGGTCCGGTGTACGCGTTCACGACGACCGGTGCGTGGAAGTACAAGGAGTCCGACTTCGTGAACACCGCGGGGTCGTTCCTCTACGAGCCCGCGGGCTCGGTGCACACGCTCGATCGTGCCCGAGGACAACACCGAGCCGACCGACGTGTTCTTCGCGATCTGGGGTGCGAACCTCAACCTCGATGCCGACGGCAACGTCGAGAGCATCATCGACGCGGGCCTCGTGCTCCAGGGCTACTACCTGATGTGCGAAGCGGCCGGGCTGCCGAAGCCCAGCGTCGTCCTCGACTGAGGCGGTTCCCGGGGCCAGTCGGAATATCCTTGCGTACGCAAGGGTTCTTCAGTCGACACCCGAGGAGGACCCATGCCTGCCGTAACCCCCACCGACACGACATCAGTGACCGTGGTTCCCGACGCGAAGGGCGACGCCCGCGCGGTGGAACAGATCGCGACCGCGGCGCACGCGCTCGAGGGCGCGGGATTCCCCGTGCGGCGGCCGTTCCCCGGTGCGCTCGATCTTCAGCACACCGATCCGTTCCTCATGCTCGACCAGATGGGCCCGGTCGAGTACGCACCCGGTCAGGCCAAGGGTGCGCCCGACCACCCGCACCGTGGGTTCGAGACCGTCACCTACTTGATCGACGGCGAGATGGAGCACCGCGACTCCTACGGCGGCGGTGGCGTGATCCGCGGCGGTGACACGCAGTGGATGACCGCGGGTGCCGGCCTCGTGCACTCCGAGATGCCGACCGAGGAGATGATGCGCGACGGCGGACGGCTGCACGGCGTACAGCTGTGGGTCAACCTCCCGCGCGCCGACAAGCGCGCCGAGCCGCGCTACCAGGACATCACTGGTGACCAGCTCGTGCTCTTCCGCAACGAGCAGGGCGACGCGATCGTCCGCCTCATCGCGGGTGACGTTGCCGGCGTTCACGGTCCCGGCACCACGCACACGCCGATCATCTACGCGCACGCGACGCTCCAGCCCGGCGCGCATCTCGCGCTCGATTGGCCGAAGGAGTTCAACGCGCTCGTCTACGTGCTCTCGGGCAACGGTCGCGTCGGAGGCGAAGGCGGCAAGGATCTCGGCGACGGGCAGGTCGCCGCGCTCGGCGCGGGCGACGCGGTCGTTGTCGATGCCGACGCGTCCGCGGACGCGCCGCTCGAGGTCTTGCTCCTCGGCGGACAGCCGATCAAGGAGCCGGTGTTCTCATACGGCCCGTTCGTGATGAACACGAAGCAGGAGATCATCGAGGCCCTCGACGACTTCGAGGCCGGCAAGATGGGCAGCATCCCGCCCCGCACGAACTAACCGACCGGTGCCGCGCGTCCAGTCCGGCGGCATCCAGCGAGCCGACGCCGCGGCGCCCGCCAGCGGCGATGTTCGCCATTCCTGATTCCGTGCGAGCGGTGAAGCGACCCTGTCCGAATCGCGATGCATGCACCGGCGATAGCACCGGTCGATAGCACCGGCGATAGCACCGGTGATAGCACCGGCGATAGCACCCATGCATGCACGGTGTTTGCGGTACTAACCCGCTGGCAAGTTCGCGCAGGTGAACTTGGGCGGAGTGGTTCCCCCGCCGGTGACGGTGAGCTTCCAGTCCGCGCCGGTGATCGTGGTCGCCGCGACAGTGGTTCCCTGGCCGGCGATGAGGAGCGGTGACTTGCCGCTCGTCAACTGCGTGAACGTGGTCGGGTAGCTGCCGGTCGTCGCGTACACCACGTTGCTCGCCGACGTTGCCGCGTTCGCGTGTCGACGCGCACGCGGTGAGCGACGCGACGTGCGGTGCCTTGGTGATCGTGCTCGTTCCGCACGCCGCGAATACGAACATCGCGATGATGGCCGGCACCCAACGTTCAGGCCGCATGGGGCCACTTCGCCTTCGGCAATCCGTTCCGCTTTTCCCACCGGCGAACCTGTCGGTATCGGATGAAGGTGAAGACCGGTCCCACGACGAGGAAGGTGAACACCGCGTAGAAGGTAAGGACGAAACCCTCGACAAAAGACTCCGCCGAGTCGAGCGCGAACTTGATGTACATCAGCGTGAACACGCAGATTCCGCCGTATGCGCCGGAGCACACGGCGTACAAGATCGGATGGCGAACCGCTCGGTAGTCGATACCTCTCGGCGCTGTCGGCCCCACGTCCACACGGTAGATGCTGCCGCCTCAGCGTCTACGATCCTCGAACCACGATGGATCGTGGTCTGGGGATCGGGGTCCGGAAATGAACAAGGGCGGCTGGAGTTGGAAGCGGCAGTTTGGCGTCACGAACGCGAAACGCCGCGTGTCGCGCGCGACGGGTATTCCGTGGACCAGATCGGGTCGTGAGCGCAAGGTCGGCGCGATGTTCTGGAAGCTCTTCAAGTAGCTCAGAGGCGAGGATCGACGGGTTCGCTCTCGAGCGCGAGCACACCGAAGACACACTCGTGCACTCGATACAGCGGATCGCCCGCTACGAATCGTTCGAGTGCCTCGATCCCGAGACTGAACTCGCGGATTGCGAGCGCCCGCTTATGTCCGAGTCCGCGTTCCCGCAGTCGGTCGAGTTGGTCGGCGGAGGTGTACTCGGCGCCATAGATGATCCGGAGATACTCGCGACCGCGGCATTTGATGCCGGGCTGGGCGAGTCGGTTTCCCCTCCGCGCCACAACGTCGTGCGGCTTCACGACCATGCCTTCTCCACCCGCCGCGGTGAGGCTCTCCCACCATGCGACGGCCGCGGCCTCGCTCAGCGGGTCGGCGAGATCGACCTCGACGTTCGCGGTGTCGTGAAACGTCGTGGGATCTGCCTCGGCGAGGCGTCGGCTGACGCTCATGTGCCACGCGTGGGGAGCGAACGCGTGTACCACGCCCTCGCCGGCCAAGATCTGAAACGGTGCCAGCGTGATCCCGTCGAGCCCGTCGACGGGCCAGCAGTATCGACGGTACACGTCGACGAAGCGCTCCGCCATGTTGAGTCGTTCGGTAGCTCGCGCCGCCGAGCGCGGTCGCGTCGTCGACGCGTGCTGCGGCTGCTTCGAGCACAGCCCGCTCGGCGCGCAGCGTCGCGGTCGCCGCCGCTCCGACGGAGGCGTACTGCGTGCGGAGAAGATCCTCGGCCTTCGCGGACCAGGGCAAGAGCTCGCAGTCGAGCACGGCCCAGTCGGTCGCGAGGTCCTCCCAAAGTCCCAACGAAGTGAACGTTTGCCGAATCCGATCGAGGAGCTTGCGCTCCATCGCGAGGTCGGTGAAGAACGCGCGTCCGGTTCGCGTATAGATCGCGCCGAAGGCTTCGCTCTCAGCGACTCCGAAACGGCGGGCGGCAACTTCTGCATCGCGACACACGACTACAACTGCACGCGAGCCCATGTGCTTCTCTTCGCAGATCACCCGGGCGACGTCATCCTTGCGAAACGCGGCGAACGCCTCAGCGGGGTGTTCCAGCACATCCGGGCGGTTACTCGTAGCGGGCGGCGACATTGTCGGCGGCAAGTACACGAGCCACCGCGGGTCGATCGCGAAGCGACTCATTACTTCGAGCGCGGCCGCCGAGTTCTCCTCGCGAATCGTGACGGTGCCGTTGAGCCGGGTTTCGATGATGTGTTTGCCGAGCACGTCGTCGATATCGAGATCTCCATGGTCTCGCGGTTCGGAGGGCGTGCTCAGCGGTTTGATCGGTTCGTAATACGTCGCGGCGGCCGGCACCGAAACCAAGTCGCGTTCGGGCCAACGTAGAGCGGTCAGCCGACCGCCGAATACGCAACCCGTGTCGATGCAGATCGTTCCGTTGACCCACGTGGGCTCAGGAACCGGTGTGTGGCCGTACACGACAGCTGCCCGCCCGCGATAGTCGTTCGCCCACGGATAGCGAACGGGAAGCCCGAACTCGTCGGTCTCTCCCGTCGTGTCGCCGTACAAGGCGAAGGATCGGACGGCGTTCGAAGACCGGCCGTGCATGTTCTCGGCGAGTCCGGCGTGCGCAACCACGAGTTGGCCGTCGTCGAGTACCGCGTGACTGACCAGTCCGTCGATGAACCGCTCGACCTCGGCGCGGAACTCCGCCGGTTCGCGCGCGAGCTGCTCGAGCGACTCGGCCAGGCCATGACTCACCGTTACGTTGCGGCCCGCGAGTGCTCGCTGAAGCTTGTTCTCGTGGTTGCCCGGGATGCAGATCGCCCGGCCGTTCGCAACCAGGCTCATCACCAACCGCAACACCGCGGGCGTCGCGGGTCCTCTGTCCACGAGGTCGCCGAGAAAGATCGCTTCACGCCCGTCAGGATGCGACGCGTCGGTTCCGTCGGCATTTACCGTCCAACCGAGTGTGGTCAGGAGCTCGACGAGCTCGCGGTGACACCCATGGATGTCCCCGATGATGTCGAACGGTCCGGTGCGATCACGCCGATCAGTCCAAAGCCGCTCGCGTGTGACGCTTGCGTTGTCGATCTCCGCCGCGCCGCGCAGGACGTAGACGCGTCGGAATCCCTCGCGTCGGATGTTCTTGAGCGATCGTCGGAGCGCACTCCGTTGATTTCTGATGACGTGGGGCCCGAAGTTCCGGTCGGTTCGCCCGGCGTTGCGCTCCTGACACACCTCAGGTGGTGTGTCGAGCACGATGGCGACGGCAAAGACGTGATGACGTCGCGCAAGCTCGACGAGCGGTGCCCGGTCTTCCTGGCGGACACTCGTCGCGTCGATGACGGCTATTCGCCCGGACTCGAGGCGCTTGGCCGCGATCATGTGGAGGACGTCGAATGCGGCGCCGGTCGCGGCCTGGTCATTCGGATCGTCGGCGACGAGTGCGCGGCAGAAGTCGGACGACACAACCTCGGTGGCGCCGAAGTGCCGCGCCGCGAACGTCGACTTTCCCGAGCCTGACACGCCCACCAACACGACCAGACACAACTCGGGGATCGTGATCTCGTTGCTCACCGGCGAAACACCGCCATCTGGGTCGGAGCGCCAAGTTTTTCGTCGACCGGACCGATTGGCGTGTACTCAACCGCGTAGCCCGTCCGTTCGCATACGCCGTCGCACCACGACGCGAACTGCGCGCGGCTCCATTCGAACCGGTGATCACGGTGACGTAGCCGGCCGGGCTCGAGGCCATCGAACAGGGCGTTGTATTCCATGTTGGGCGTCGTGACGACAATCGTTGCCGGACCCGCGTCACCGAAGACGGTTCGCTCGAAGGCCGAGAGCCGGGGCGGATCGAGGTGCTCGATCACCTCCACTACCGCAGCCGCGTCGAACTCGCGCAGCCGTTTGTCTCGATAGGTGAGAGCCCCTTGCCAGAGATCAACTCGCTCGCGTTGTCGGGGTGGCATCTCGTCGAGGCGCAAACGCCGGGCGGCGATAGTGAGCGCCCGGAATGACGCGTCGACGCCGACGACGCGCTCGATCCACGACTCCTTCAGCAGGAGCCCAACGAGCGCACCCGGCCCGCAGCCGAGATCTACGACCTTGCGGGCACCCGAGGATTCGAGCGCGGTCTTCACCGCGGCGAGTCTCTGGTCGTTGAGCCGAACTGGTTGTTCGACCGCGGCTTCGTCGAGGTCGTTCGTCTCCGCGGTCTCGTCCGGGTCGCCGGCCGTGTCGTCGGCCGCGATGAGACGGGCCAGAGCGTCATTCGTGAGTCGACGATCGTGGCGCAGATAGCGACGAGTGATCAGCTCGCGCTCCGGATGGGTGTTGAGCCAAGCCCCGCCTCGCCGCAAAAGCTTCTCGACCTCTTCGTCGCCGACCCAGTAGTGCTTATCGTCATCGAGTACCGGAAGGAGCACGAAGAGGTGCTCGAGGAGATCCTTGAGGACGACGTTGCCGGCGATCCGTACGTCGAGATAACGGCTCGCCCCCCAAGCGGGGATGGTGTCGTCGAGCGCGATTGCTTCGGCCGTCACGTCGTATCCCAGCGGCTCGAACAGCCGCCGCAGCAGTTCCTCGCCTCCCCGAGCCGGGACCACCGGCAGATGCACTTCGAGTACCAACGGTATTTCGGCGAGCTCTGGACGGTCCTTGCTGCGACCCGTCATCGCGGTACCGAACATCTTGTTGATGGCGACCGCGAGGAACGATGACGCCGCATACGGGCGATCGTTCACGTATTGAGAAAGCGCGAAGTTGTTGCCCGACGGCCCACCCTTGCGACCTCGGACGAGACGCACCGGATCGATGTCGACGAGGAGTGCGGCGGTGCACCGTTCGTCGGTCGCCTCGGGGTAACACACTCGAGCGATACCGAACGAGAGCTCCCGTTCGTGCAGCCGCGCCGGATTCTTGTGGAGCAGGAACCCGAGATCGGTCGCGGGTGCATTCGTGGAAGTGATGGTGACGAGCACAAGGATTCAGCGTAAGGCGGCCGGCCGACTTGGGTTGACGGAGCCCGCCCGTTGTCAAAGCTCGGTGATCGGCACGCGCTCATCGGGCGGCGGCGGCCCGTCGGGGAACACGAAGATCATCTGCTGCGTGGCGTAGGCAACGAGGTGCTCGAGCGTCGCGTCCCAGATCTCCATCTCCGCCGACGCGTACCCCGCCGACGCGCGGCGGCACCGGTTGACCGCGAGGATCCATTCGGTGTGCGCATCGCCGAGCATGTGCACGGTGAGGTCGCAGCTCGGCGGCAGCCAGTAATGATCACGCCGGCCCATGCGTTCGCCGACCGAGCCGGGCATCGTGTCGCACATCGTGAGCACGGCGAGCGGATCGAGCCGACCGTCGTCGAGCATCGGCGGCTCGTTGAACCGGTACCAGGCCGAGCGCTCCGACGAAACGGGCACGTACGGAATCCCACGGCGGATGACCCGACGCGCGGGCGACCATCGACGTGGTCCCAGAAGTTCATGTGGTTGCGCTCGACGAACAGGTCCGCGAACTCCGGAGGCGGCGGGTCGCCGAACGACGGGCATTCCTCCGGCTGGGGGACGACCGGAGGCTTCACGTCGGTGAACTCGAAGCCGGGACGCTCGGCGCCGAACACCGCGACCAGGCTGTGGCCGGCGGCGGAGCCCGGGTTCGCGGACCGTCGCCGAGCACTGCGTGAGCGAACGCCCCCGGCGCAGCACCGACACGTCGATCTCGATCTCGCCCGGCAGCACCTGGGCCGCGAACACGGTCGTGACGCTGCGCAACGCCTGTTCCGGGTCGCCGATCTCGGCCGCCATCGCCCGTATCGCGGCCGCGGTCACGAGCCCGCCGTGCGGCACGACCGGGCAGTTCCACTCTTCGCCGATGTGCGCGAGGTAGCTGCCGTCGAACCGCGGTTCGACCGCGGTACCTCGCTCGAAGATCGTCCCGGCCATGGCTCCATCATTGCCGAGCGGTGAGACGGCTCGCTCGGGATATATGGTCGCCGCCATGTCCCACGACCGGCTCAACGACATGCCCAACGATGCTCTCGATCTCGTCTCGAAGTTCTGCGCCGCGTTCGGCAAGGGTGCGACGCCCGCCGAGCTCGTCGAGTACTTCGCCGACGACGCGGTGTACCACAACATCCCGGTCGAGCCCGCGATCGGCCGCGAGGCGATCCTCGGGCTGCTCAACATGTTCCTCACGCCCACCGAAGGCGTCGAGTTCCGCGTGCTGAACATCGTGGCGAACGGCGACACGGTCCTCACCGAACGGGTCGACGTGTTCCAGCTGCCGAACGCCGTTATCGAATTGCCGGTCATGGGTACCTTCGAGGTGCGCGCCGGCAAGATCGCCGCGTGGCGCGACTACTTCGATCTCAACCAGTACATGTCGCAACTGCAGGGAGCCTCGGAATGAACATGGAATATCGACGCCTCGGCCGGTCCGGTTTGCAAGTGAGTGTGTTGTCGTTCGGATCGTGGGTGTCGTTCGGCTCGCAGATCGGCATCACCGAAGCGACCGACTGCCTGCAGGCGGCCTACGACGGCGGCGTCAACTTCTTCGACAACGCCGAGGTCGTACGCGGGCGGTGAGTCGGAGACGATCATGGGCGCCGCGATCGCCAAGCTCGGTTGGGAGCGGCACTCGTACGTGATTTCGACCAAGCTCTATTGGGGAATTCACGACGTCCCCAACATGCAGAACACGCTGAATCGCAAGTACCTGACGCAGGCGATCGACGGCTCGCTCGAACGACTCGGCCTCGACTTCGTCGACCTGTTGTTCTGCCACCGCGCCGATCCGAACACGCCGATCGAAGAAACGGTGTGGGCAATGTCCGACATCGTCTCGAGCGGCAAGGCGCTCTACTGGGGAACCTCGGAGTGGACCGCCGACGAGATCCGGGCGGCCTGGGACATCGCCGACAAGCACAACCTGCACAAGCCGGTGATGGAGCAGCCGCAGTACAACCTGCTGGCACGCGGTCGCGTCGAGTTCGAATACCTGCGCCTCTACGACGACATCGGTCTCGGCCTCACCATCTGGAGCCCGCTTGCATCAGGTGTGCTCACCGGCAAGTACCTCGACGGCATTCCGGAAGGAAGCCGCGGCGCGCTGCCCGGCTACGAGTGGTTGCAGCACTCGATGAACAACGAGCGGACAAAGGCCAAGGTGCGCGCGCTCAAGGCCGATCTCCGACGATCTCGGCTGCACGCTCGCGCAGTTGTCGTTGGCCTGGTGCGCGAAGAACCCGCACGTGTCCACCGTGATCACCGGCGCGAGTCGCGTCGACCAGGTCCGCGAGAACCTCGTCGCGCTCGACGTGATCGACCGGCTCGACGCGCCCACGATGGAACGCATCGAAGAAGCGCTTCGCGCGTGTCCTTGACTTCCTTGGCCTGACTTCTTTCGGCGTAGACGGTAAGTGGGCGGCCGGCGCCGCACCGGGAACGGATCAGGTCTCGCTGGTCCCCCCACCGACGCGACGCCGGCCACAGCACGTCCAGCCGCCGTGACGCGAACGTCACGTCGGACCGTGTCCTAGCCCCAGCCTGACATCCATGTCCGTTTCGGGGTGAACGTGCCGAGGTGAGTGTAAGAACCAGGATGCGCCGGTTCCAGTCGATCGGCCCAATTCGGCGGACGGTCTGACGCCCGTGTTCCCGGATGGGGCGCCTGTGTCGGGTGGGTTGAAGTCAGGTGATCGGAAAGCGGCGCGCCCAGATCATGAGGCGACCCGATTCGCCCGGCGCTTCGGGGGCGCGGGTCAGCGTTTGTTCGAGGCTGTAGCCGAGCCGGCGGGGGACCGCGGCGCTGCGCGTGTTGCTCTCGTCGCAGCGGATGTAGACGGTCGAGATCCCCGGGAGTCCGAGCGCGACGTTGGTGAGCGCGCGGCTCGCGAGTGATCGCGAGGCCGTGGCCGATCTCGTCGACGTGCACCCAGTAGCCGATCTCGATCGAGCCCGGACCTTGACGCGTCATCAATCCGAACGAGCCGAGCACGCGCGACTCGTCGGTGGGGAAGAGGCCGTACTGCCATTCTTCACCCGTCGACGCTTTGTGTTGCACGCCGCGCAGGCGTTGCCGTTGAAATCGTTCGTCGACCGATTCTTCGTCGGCCCACGGCATCCACGGCTTCAAATGCTCGAGACTCTCGCCGACCGCGGCCGCGATGATCTTCGCGTCGCCGGTGCGGAACAACCGCAAGACGTGCGCAGTCGTCCGAGGCGGATGCGCTTCGGCGGCCCCGCCTTCATGCCGAGTGATCCGATGATCCGTACGCGCGCTCGACGCGGGCGATCCGAAGGTCGTACGCGTCGTACCAGCGCGGCCCGTCCTTCGCGTTGGGCTTCGAGATGTTCGGCCTGCGCCTTCCATGCAGCGATATGCGCCTCACTGTCCCAGTAGCAAACCGTGATGCCGAGGCCGTCGCTGCGAGCGGTGTCGAACCCGAGGAATCCGGGCTGTTCCCAAGCGAGCTCGAACATCCGGTCCGCGGTTTCCGCGTACCCGTCGCCGGGCTGCTCGTTGCGCCGCGAGGTGAAGATCACGGCCCAATAGGGGGGATCGGGCAGGTCGGGCATCGCTCCATTCTTGCCGCTGAGTGCCGGTTCCCGCTTCGAGTTGCCGCCGCCTATCTCGGATAGTTAGTATCCGAGATAGATCGCCACCCGAAGATGGGCGATCGTGCGAGAGAGGAGGTCGTCATGCGAGTCTTCGTTGCCGGTGCGACGGGAGTGATCGGTCATCGGGCAGTGCGCGCGCTGGTCGCGGCGGGTCACGACGTCACCGCCGCGGTGCGCTCGCCGGAGAAAGCGGCGTTGGCGCGATCGCTCGGGCGCGACGCCGGTGGAGGTGAGCATCTTCGACGCCGACGCGTTGCGCGCCGCAGTCGCCGGCCACGATGTGGTCTGCAACCTGGCGACGCACATCCCGCCCTCGCGCGCGGGGCCGATCCTCACGCATGGGACGAGAACACGCGCATTCGCACGCGAAGGATCGCACAACCTCGTGAACGCCGCGCTCGCCGCCGGCGCGACGATGCTACGTGCAGGAGTCGATCGCGTTTCTCTACGGCGATCACGGCGACGAGCTCGGTCGACGCCGCGAGCAATCGCCATCACCGACAACGCGTTCGCGGCGCCGGTCCGGGCCGCGGAATCGGAAACGAAGCGCTTCGCCGATGCCGGTGGCCGCGGTGTCGTGTTGCGCTTCGGCATGTTCATCGCGCCCGACAGCGAGCACACGCTGACGATGGCGCGAGAGCGCGCGGCGCGGACTCCTGATGTATCCGGGCGACCCCGACGGCTACTTCCCGTCGATCTACGCCGACGACGCCGCGAGCGCAGTGGTCGCCGCGCTGAGCGTGCCGACGCGGTTACCTACGACGTCGTCGACGACGAGCCGATGACCCGCGGCGAGCAACGCGCGGCGTTGGCCGCGGCCGTCGGCCGGCGCCGGCTGTACCGGCTACGGGCGCCCAAGAAGGTCGTCGGGCCCGCTCGGCGATTCCCAACGGGTGTCGAACCGGCGGTTCCGGGACAGCGACGTCGTGGTCGCCGCGTTACCCGAGCGCGCGCGAATCGTGGTCGGCCGCGGTGCGCGGCGCCGGCATCGAACCGGCGCTGTCGGGCTGGGTTCGACTGCTCTTGTGGCTCATGGCCTTCGGCCAGATCGGCGTCGGCATTCAGGCGTTGTTCACGCCCCGCTCGTTCTACGACGACTTCCCGCTCGGCCGGGGCTGGGTCAGCATGGACGGTCCCTACAACCAGCATCTCGTGCGCGATGTCGGGTCGTTGAACCTCGCGCTCGTCGTGCTCGTGCTCGCGGCGCTGTTCGTAGGAACCAGAACGCTGGCGCGGGTCGCGTCGGTGGTGTGGCTCGTGAACGCGGTCCCGCACTTCATCTACCACGCACGCCACATCAACATGGCGGGCATGGAAACGGTCGATCGGATCGGGATCCTCGTGACGCTCGGTCTCGCGGTCGTCGGCCCGGTGCTGGTCTTGGTGTTGCTCGGGGCTCGGAGGCCTACGGTTGTGACGTGAGGGTCGCGGCGGTTCAACACGACATCGTTTGGGAAGACCGCGACGCGAACTTCGATCGGCTCGGCCCGATGATCGCGGCGCGGCCGCGCGACAGCGCGCGCCTCGTCGTGTTGACCGAGATGTTCTCGACCGGGTTCTCGATGGCGACCGATCGTGATCGCCGAGCCCGCCGGACGGCCCGAGTGTGCAGTTTCTCGTCGAGCAGGCCCGTCAGCACGACGTGTGGGTGTGCGGATCCGTTCCGGAACGACCGGTCGGTGGCGGGAAGCCGTTCAACCAACTCGTGCTCGCGGCACCCGACGGCGCGTTGCACCGCTACGCCAAGATCCACCCGTTCGGGTACGGCGCCGAGCACGAGCACTATTCGGCCGGCGACGCGTTCCTCACCGTCGACGTGGATGGCGTTCGCTGCTCGTTCTTCGTCTGTTACGACCTGCGCTTCGCCGACGAGTTCTGGCCGCTCGCGCCCGTGACCGACTGTTACGTCGTGCCCGCGAACTGGCCGCAGTCGCGGCGGGAGCACTGGTCGGCGTTGCTGCGCGCCCGTGCGATCGAGAACCAGGCGTACGTGATCGGGCGTGAACCGAGTCGGCACCGGCGGCAAGCTCACCTACGTCGGCGACTCGGCGATCATCGACCCGCTCGGAGAGGTCCTGGCGAGTGGCGGCGACGAGGAGTGCATCGTGACCGCCGACGTCGACCCGCATCGGGTGCAGGAGGTCCGCACGCGGTTTCCCTTCTTGGCCGACCGGCGCTAGAACGTGTTCCACTTTTGCGCCCGCTCGAGCGGCCGCTGACGTCGAAGCCGATTACTCACTAAGGACGCTGATGAAATTCGCCCTGTTCTACGAGATCCCCGTCGCCAAGCCGTGGAAGCCGGACAGCGAGCATCTCGCCTACAAGAACACGCTGACCCAGGCGATCGCGGGCGAAGCCGCGGGCTTCTCGGCGTTCTGGACGGTCGAGCACCACTTCCTCGAGGAGTACTCGCACTGCTCGAACCCCGAGGTGCTCTACGGCGCGATCGCATCGCGCACGTCGAAGATGCGACTCGGTTACGGCGTGCGTCTCATACCGAAGCCGTACAACCACCCGATCCGCACCGCGGAGTCGGTCGCGGTGCTCGACCTGCTGTCCGACGGTCGGGTCGATTTCGGTACCGGCCGCTCGGCGACGCGGCTCGAGCTCGAAGGCTTCGGGGTCGACCCGGCCGACACGCGCGAGATGTGGCACGAAGGCATCGAGCATGTCGTGGATTGCTGGACCAACGAGCGCACGTCGTTCCAGGGCAAGCATTGGTCGTTGCCGGTCGAACGGCGAGTGCAGCCCAAGCCGTTGCAGCAACCGCACCCGCCGATCTGGGGCGCGACCACGAGCGACGACGGTCACCAGCAGGTCGGTGAGCTCGGACTCGGATTGTGCTCGTTCGCGGTCGGCGTGTCACCCGAAGACGTGAAGAAGAAGATCGACATCTACCGCGCGTCGGTGTCGCAGTGCTCGACCCCGATCGGCAAGTTCGTGAACAACGCGGCCGCGACGTTCACGATGGCCTTGTGCGCGCCGACCGAAGAAGAAGCGCGTGCGATCGGCGCGCGAGTCGTTCGAGTGGTACCCGAAGGTCGGCGCGCGCCAGATCGCCGCACGTTGCGGAGTGGATGGAAGAGCGCAAGCAGGCGCTCGGCAACTACGGCTACGCGGCCGACATGCGCGCCGTCTCCGACGACGGCTCACTCGATCTGCTCAGCCTCGAGTATCTCGTCGACTCCGGCGCGTGCGTGCTCGGGACGCCCGACCAGTGCGTCGACGCGTGCAAGCGCTACGAAGCCGCGGGCGTCGACCTGTTGCTGTGCCTCGTGAACCCGTACAACATCGGTCACGAGCAGGTCATGCAGACCATCGACCTGATGGGCAAGCACGTCATCCCGCAGTTCAGCTGACGTCACCCGCGTCACCCGCCCCAAACTCCATCAGAAGTAGGAACGCGGCGTCACACGCCGCGTTCTGCCATCAGATCCGCCGTTACTCTTTGCGCATGTCGCATCGGCCGTTCGAGATCGTCTGCGAGGTGGAGCCGCCCACCCGGCCCGACCTCATGCACGTGCGGCATCAGATCGGCGTGTTGAGCGAGGTCGCATCCGCGTTCTTGATCCCCGACAACCACATCGGGCGCGGCGACGGTCTCGAGTGTTGCCGTCGCGCACGAGGTGGAGCAGATGGGTGGGCGTTCGATCGCGTGCCTCAACGCGCGTGACCGCAACCTGCTCGGCTTCCGGCGAGACCTGCTGACCGCGGCGGCCTACGGCGTCGACCAGTTCCTGTTCGTCTACGGCGACCGGCCGACGTCGGGCGCGCGGACGGGCCAGCTCACGGTGCGGTCGATGATCGAAGAGCTGCGCGCGTTCCCGGCGGAAAGCGATCGCCCGTTCCGGGCGGGCGTCGCGGCCGGCGCGGGTCCGTTGCCGCCGTGGAAGCGCGATGCCGACTTCCTGTTCGCGCAGGTGCGGTTCTCGCTCGACGAGATGCTCGAGTGGCGGGCGCAGATCGACTTCGACGGCCCCGTCTACGCGGGCGTAATGGTCGTTCCGAGCGTCGCCATGGCCCGGAAGATCAGCGCCGACATCCAACAGCTCGCCGTCCCCGACGCGTGGCTTGCCGCGATCGAACGTGACCCGACCGCGGGAGTCTCGCTGGCCTGTGATCTCGTCGAAGGCATTCGCGATTCCGGCGCGTTCGACGGTGTGCACCTGATCCCGGTCAGCCGCTACCGCGAGGTCGCGGCGCGGCTCGAAGCGTCGGCCAAGTAACGACCTAGACGTCGGCGGGGATCGGGACCGTGTAGGTGTCGCGGCCCGAGCGGAGCACGGTGCCGGGGCGGGCGTCGGTCGGCGTGCCGTCGGCGACGATCGTGGTGCCGTTCACGATCACGCGGTGCACGCCCGACGAGTCGGCGAACAGCCGGCTGACGTACCGCCGGGAAGGTCGTCGACCAGCTTCACCTCGCCGGTGTTGACCGTCTCGGGGTCGAAGAGGAAGAGGTCGGCGTGGTATGCCCTCGCGCGACGAGCCCGCGGTCGCGCAGCCCGAACAGCTCGGCCGGGATCTGCGTCATCAGTTGCACGCACCGTTCCATCGAGACGAGCTTGGCGGCCGCGGATGCAGTCGCCGAGGAACTTGGTGGGGTAGGGCGCGCCGCACATGCGGTCGAGGTGCGCGCCGGCGTCGGAGCCGCCGATCATCACCAGCGGGTGGTCCCACGCCTCGGCGCGCATCTTCCACGACTTCGGATCGCTGTCGGACGGCAGCGGCCACAGCACCGTGCGCAGATCGTCGTTGATCACGATGTCGACGAGCGTGTCGAACGTTCGACTTGCCCCTGCTTCTTGCGCGAGGTCGGCGACGACTTGGCCCTTGAGACCCTCGTTCGCGGCGGAGAACGTGTCGCCGATGAGGTAGCGACCCCACGAGGCGAGCCGCGAGAACACGCCCGCTTCCTGCGAGCGCGCCCGCTCGTCCATCCAGCTGCCGCACTTCGGGATCGCGCAGCTTGGCGATGCGCTCGGGCACCGGCAGGCTCATCACTTCGGACCAGCCCGGCAGCATGAACAGCGCGCAGTAGTTGTGGAACGACATGTTCATCTCGACGAGGATCGGCATCGTGAGCGCGATCGCGGTGCCGCCGCTGCTCGCGTGCGTTCTCACACGCCGCGACCTGGTCGTGGTAGCGCTGCGGGCTCCGCCGAGTCGATGGTGAGCACGTTCCAGTTGAGCGGCCGCCGGCCGGCGAGCGTCATCTCCGCCATCAGCTCGACCTCGGCGTCGGAGAAGCCGCGCAGGCAACCGTCGGTCACGTACTCGAGCGTCGTTCCTTCGTGCTCGCTGACGGCGCGGCACAGCGCGAGCACTTCGTCGTTCGACGCCCAGCGCGACGCGACCGGCTTGGCCGTCGCCGTCGGAGTGCGTGAACGAGAGCGTGGTCGAGAAGCCGAGTCCGCCGGCGTCGATCGAGTCGTGCAGCAGACGCGAGCATCGAGTCGAGCTGCTCGGGCGTCGCCTCGTTGCCGACGCTGTCGGCGCCCATCACGTTGCGGCGCAGCGCGCAGTGGCCGACGAGGAACCCGACGTTGAGCCCGACGTTGCCGTCGAGCGCGCCGAGGTAGTCGCCGAACGTGCGCCAGTTCCACGGCACGCCGTTCTCGAGCGCGGGGAGCGGCATGCCCTCGACCTTGGCCATCATGCGCCGGAGGTAGTCGGCGTCGACGGGTGCGATCGGCGCGAGGGTGAAGCCGCAGTTGCCGGCGATCATGCTGGTGACGCCGTGCAGGTTCGACGGGCTCGCGGCCGGATCCCAGAACAGCTGCGCGTCGTAGTGCGTGTGCGGATCGACGATGCCCGGCGCGACGACGAGGCCGCCCGCGTCGATCGTCTCGGCCGCGTCCTCGTTGATCGTCGCCGATCGTCGACGATGCGGCCGTCGCGGATCCCGACGTCGGCCCGGCGGCCGGGCGCCCGTCCCGTCGACGACGGTACCGCCCTTGATCACGCAATCGAGCATCGGGCATCCGCCTCTCGGGACCGAAATAGAACGTGTTCCATTCTGCAACCCCAACCGCCCCCACAGCCGCTCCCACCCTGGATGCGTCCGAGACTCACGTGACGTTGGGTCTGACGAGGGTCGTGCGCTCTGCTGCGGCGTGGAGGGCTTCGCGGCGGGCTGGCCTGGGCCGCGGCTTTGGCCGCGCGCTCGTGTTGCGCGGCGGCGCGCCGTTCGGCCTTCGCGGCCTTGCGTTGCTCGAGGAGCTCGGCCCGCTCGGGGTCGGTCGCGCCCTTCTTGGGCGGCGTCCGGGCCACGAGCCCGAAGCTCGGGAGCGTCCTTCGCCGTCGGCGTCGGCGTCGTCGGGCACCTCGGGGATGACGAAGCGCTCGTCGGTGTCGAGGAGCTCGCGCATCGCCTCGCGGCACGGCGCATCCGACATCGCGTAGCGACGCGACCATCAGGCGCGCGAGCTCGATGCCGTAGTCGTCGATCACGTCGGGGAGCACCTCTTCGAGGTCGGCCCGGCTCGGGTCTTCGCTGCGATCGCCGAGCGCGTCGCACGGTCGTGTCGTTGGCCTTGTTGGTGAGCGCCGTCGCCACCAGCTGCTGACGGTCGACGGCCGATGCCGCGCAGCTTGCGGCGGACGAGCGGGGTGAGCCCTTCGCCGAGGTGCACGTCGCGCGCGGGAAGGTTGAGCTGCACCGCGAGATCTTGGCGCTGCTTCTCGGTGATGCCGCTGAGGCCGCTGCCGGAGGGACTCGTCATCGAGCGTGACGAGCGCGATGTCGAGCCGCTTGAGGTCGAGCTCGTCCTGTTCGGTGAGCTCGCTCGTCGTCGAGCTCGTCGGCGTCGGGCTCGTCGACGTCGTCGGCGCGGCTTCGTCGGTCTGTGATTCTTCGTCTTCTGTTGCTTGGTCGGGTCTTCATCGGGCGTCAGCTTCGCGCAGTCGGGGCGGTGGCGTAGCTTCGAGCCGTGATCGAGGACGGCGAACAGCGCGCGAGGTCAGCATCGACCAGGTGCTGAAACGGCTGGTGCGACCCGCGATCTACGGCGATCGGGTGCCGCTCTCGGATATCCGCGCATCCATGTGCACGGCGAGCCGATCAGCGTGGCGGACGCGCGCGCCGGCGCACTACGAGCCGTTCGAGGTCGGGCGAGTCGTGGGGCGGCGCATGGGACACCACGTGGTTCCGGATGCACGCCGACGATCCCGACCGATGTGGCGGGGATCGGAGGTCGTCGCGCTCATCGATCTCGGTGGCGCGGGGCATGGTCGGGTTCACCGCCGAAGGGCCTGGTGTGGGACGGCGATCAGCCCCGCCAGGGCCTGCACTTCAAGCACCGGGAGTACGTCGTCGCGAAATCCGCGGCGGGCGGCGATGCCGTCGATCTGTTGATCGAAGCCGCGGCCAACCCGATCCCGCCGTGGGGTGACGACGATCTGGCCGCTGCTCATGCCCGACTTCAACGGCACCGCGACCTACCGCGTCGGGCTGGCCGAGCTCGCGGTCGTCCGCCGTGACGTCGAGGCGCTGTACTTCGACATGTTGGTGCTGTCACAACTCGTCGACGTGTTGCCTCGTGGGGATGAGCGCCGCGAGCAGTGTTTGGGCTGCGCTCGAAGCTGCGTGCGATCTGATCGAGCGCGACGACGCGGTCACGTCCGCGACGGTCGAGTCGGCGCGGGCCGAGCTTGCGCCCGCGCTCGCGCGCCAGGCCGGCGCCGACGCGCACGAGGTAAGCGCGGTCGGCCACGCGCACATCGACAGCGCGTGGCTCTGGCCGATCCGGGAGACGAAGCGCAAGTGCGCGCGCACGTTCTCGAACGCGCTCCGGCTCATGGAGGATTACCCCGAGTACACATTCTCGGCGTCGCAGGCTCAGCAGTATCAATGGATGAAGGACGGCTACCCGCCGCTCTACGACCGGATCCGCGAGCAGCGTGCAAGAGGGCCGGTTCGAACCGATCGGCAGCATGTGGGTCGAGGCCGACTGCAACATCCCGTCGGGTGAGTCGCTCGTGCGCCAGATCGTGCACGGCAAGCGGTTCTTCCTCGACGAGTTCGGCCGGGAGACGACCGACCTCTGGCTCCCCGACGTGTTCGGTTACTCCGCCGCGCTCCCGCAGATCCTGAAGGAAGCGGGGGTCACGACGTTCCTCACGCAGAAGATGTCGTGGAGCGAGGTCAACCGGTTCCCGCACAGCACGTTCTGGTGGGAAGGCATCGACGGCACGCGCGATGCTGACGCACTTCCCGCCCGCCGACACGTACAACGGCGACATGAGCGTCGGCGAGATCGAGAAGGGCGAACGGCAGCACCGGCAGAAGGCGGAGTCGAATCGCTCGCTGTATCCGTTCGGGTACGGCGACGGCGGCGGGGGACCGACGCGAGCGATGCTCGAATCCGCACGGCGGCTCGCTGATCTCGAAGGGGCGCCGCGCGTCGAGATCGACACCGGTCGCGGGCTTCTGGGACAAGGTGCGTCCGGAGTCGGCGGATCTGCCGGTGTGGGTCGGCGAGCTGTACCTCGAGTACCACCGGGGCACCTACACGACCAACGGCCCGATCAAGCGCGCCAACCGCAAGAACGAGCAGGCGCTGCGCGCGGCAGAGCTCTGGGCGGTCGTGGCCGCCGCGCTTCCGGGTTCCGGTGTGCCGCAGTATCCAACCGCCGTACTCGACGAGACCTGGAAGCTGCTGCTCCTCAACCAGTTCCACGACATCATCCCGGGATCCAGCATTCACTGGGCGAACGAAGACTGCCTGCGCGACCACAACCAGATCGCGAATGTGACATCCGAGTTGATCGAGCGTGCACAACAGGCGGTCGCGAGTCAGATCGACACGGCCGGCATGACGCGGCCCTATGTCGTGTTCAACGCCGCGTCTCGTGGTCGGCACGATCTGATCGAGATCGCGGCGCGAGGGCGACTCCGTGCTCGTGCCCGTCGACGTGCCTGCGTGTGGATACGCGACGATCGACGCCGATGCGGTGCCGCCATCGAGCGTGCCGGCGGTGTTCGTCTCCGATCAACGGCTCGAAAACGAGTTGTTGCGCGTGGCGTGGGATTCCGACGGTCTCCTCACGTCGGTGTTCGACAAGGAGCACAACCGTGAGGTGCTCGCGCCCGGCGCGCGCGGCAACGTGTTCCAGCTCCACGACGACAACCCGAAAGAGTTCGACGCGTGGAACGTCGACATCGACTACCTCGACTCACGCACCGACATCACGGCGGTCTCGTCGATCGCCGTTGTCGAGAGTGACGCGCTCCGTGGTGCAGTGCGATTCGTGCGCGAGTTCGGCGCATCGAAGATCACACAGACGGTGCGGCTCGCGAGCGGATCGCGCCGCCTCGAGTTCGTCACCGAGGTCGACTGGCACGAGCGCCACAAGTTCCTGAAGGTCGCGTTCCCGGTCGACGTGCTCGCCAGCCGCGCGACGTACGAGATCCAGTACGGCCACCTCGAACGGCCGACGCACACGAACACGTCGTGGGACGTCGCGCGGTTCGAGGTGTGCGCGCACCGCTGGGCCGATCTGAGCGAGCCCGGTTACGGCGTCGCGCTGCTGAACGACTGCAAGTACGGCTACGACATCCGCGGCAACGTCATGCGCCTCTCGCTGCTGCGTTCACCCGGTTGGCCCGATCCGGAGAGCGATCAGTGTGTGCATCAGTTCTCGTACGCGCTGTTTCCGCACGCCGGTGATCTCCGGACCGCGGGCGTGGTCGCCGAAGCGGAGGCGTTCAACATGCCGCTCGACGTGATTTTGGTCCAGAGCAGTCCGGGCTCCGTGCCGGCGCGTGCGTCGATCGTGCGAGTCGATCGAGCCCAACGTCACCGTCGAAGCAGTGAAGATGGCCGACCGCGAAGACGCGGTGATCGTGCGCCTCTGCGAAGTGTGGGGCACGCGCGGCCCGGTACGCGTGACGTTCGATCGACCGGTGCAATCCGCCATCCGCACCGACGTGTTGGAACGCGAAGTCGGTCCCGCGACCGTCACCGATGGCGCGGTCAGCCTCGACCTCCGCCCCTTCGAGCTCGTAACCCTGAAACTCACCTTCGAGCCCTAGCGGCGCCCGGTCAGCGCTTCGGCTTGGCCTTCGACTCGTTCAGGGTGACGGCGGCGCGTACGAGCGCCTTCAGCGCTTTCTCGTTGATCTTCTCGCCCTCTTGGAAGTCGATCGCGCGCCGGACGTTCCCGTCGAGACTCGAGTTGAAGAGGCCCGACGGATCCTTCAGCGACGCACCTTTGGCGAAGGTCATCTTGACGATGGTCTTGTAGGTCTCGCCGGTGCAGATGATTCCGTCGTGGTACCAGGTGGGAACGCCCCGCCACTTCCACTCTTCGACGACGTCGGGATCCGCGTCCTTGATCAGGCCTCGAAGCCGGCTGAGCATCTCGCCCCGCCAGTCGCCGAGCTCTTTGATTCTCCCGTCGATGAGCTGAGCCGGAGACTTGCTCTTCTGCGATTCGCTCGCCGTCATGCCGGTTTCTTCCTTCCGCGGGTTAGGTGAGGGCGCCGGCGAACTGCACCCAGACGCATTTACCGGATCCGCTCGCGTCGACTCCCCACCGATCGCACAAGGCCTCGACTAGAACCAGGCCGCGGCCGCCGTCGTCGGAGGGTGCGGAGCGCCGCTTGACCGCGAGGTCACCCGCGTCGTCGGCGACGCGGAGCAGCAGGTCGGATCCGTCGCCTTCCAACGACAACACCGGTGACGAGTGCGCGTGCACGATCGCGTTGGCGACAAGCTCGTTGGCGACGAGCATGACCGGCTCGATCGTCTCCTCGTCGACGTTCCAGTCGCGTAACGTCTGCGCGACGAAGCGGCGGCCCTCGCCCAAGCTCGACACGTCGGGCCCGAGATGTACGAGCGCCTCACGGGCCGCGGTCACGAGTGCGGATCTCCCTCGACCGCGAACTCAGTCAACACGCCACTGATCTCGAGCACGCGCCGGCACGCGGCCGACGGGTTGGCCAACACGAGCCGAGTCCCGTTGGCATCGGCCTCTCGATTCGCGGCGAGGAGCTCACGGACGCCGGACGAATCGATGAACGTCACCGCCGACATATCGACGCGGACGGTGTTGCTCTCGTCGTCGACGAGGGTCGCCAGCTCCTGCGCGAACCGGGCCGCCGAGGCGAGATCGATCTCGCCCGTCACCGCGAGCACGGGAGCGCCGGACTGCTCCGAATGTGCGTATTCGACATCCCAGTCGGTCATTGTTCGATCCGAAGCACGAGCAACGCGACGTCGTCGAGCGGGGTCGAGGGTCCGTAGTCGCTCACCGCGGCGATGATCGCGTCGGCGACCTCGTCGACGCTCGTGCCCGCGTGGCTGATGACGTCCATGAGCCGTTCTTCGCCGAACAGATCCTGGTTGCGGTGATGAGCCTCGGTAACACCGTCGGTGTAGAGCACGACACTGTCACCGATCGCGAGGTCGACTGACTGCTCCACGAACGCGAGATTCACCGGCAGTCCGAGGAGGGGTCCGGTGCAGGTCGCGATTTCGACCGTGTTGTCGGCGCGCCGGATGATCGGCGGGGGATGACCACCGCACGCGACCGAGAGCCGGAGTTGTCCGCCGTCGTGTTCCTCGAGCAACGCGCAGCAAACCGTGACGAACTCGCCGCGGCCTTCGCCGAGGAGCAAGGTGTTGTGCAACGCGGTGAGGAGACGACGGGGCGAGCGCTCGTGCAGTGCCAGCGCGCGCAACGTGTGGCGTGCGAGTCCGGCAATCGCCGCGGCTTCGGGACCCTTGCCGCTCACGTCGCCGATCACGAACCAGAACGACCCCGGGTCGACCTGGAACACGTGATAGAAGTCGCCGCCGACCTCGTTGCCTTCGCCCGCGGCGCGATAGCGGGCCGTCACCTTGGCACCGGGAATCTCCGGCAGCGACGGCGGGAGCAAGCTCGATTGCAGCGCCCGGGCTACGTGATCGCGTTCGGAGTACAAGCGCGCGTTGTCGAGCGCGAGGGCGGCGCGCCGGGCGAACTCTTCGGCGAGCTCGAGGTCGGCGGGCCCGAACGTACGTCCCGATCCCGATGACACGAGCGTGAGTGCGCCGAGTGTGTGGCCCCGGGCCTCGAGCGGCACCGACATGAACGAACCCGGCGCGAGGTGCTCGAGATCGGCCTCGAGATCCGCCCGCTCCGGCTCGGCGTGAACCGCGGCGAGCCGGCGGACGCCGTGCTCCTCGGCAACGTCGATCAGGCACACGTCGGCGAGAAACGGCACGCACAGCCGGCCGACTTGTTCGAAGCTCTCGGGATACGCGAGCGACGACGAGAGCACCGCGCTCGTCTCCGCGAAGAAGCGCTGCACCTCCTCGGCATGGCGGCGCGCGTCGATCTCGACCTCGGCCGCGCGGAAGAGGCGCGCGATGTCGAGCACGATGCCGGCTTGGCCCGAGATGTCGGCGAGGAGCGACTCTTCGGTTGGCCCGAACCGACCGGCATCGGTGTGCGCGACGACCATTGCTCCGACGACGTGCCCAGCTCGGGAGCGCACCGGCATGACGACGCAGCTGCGCAACGGCGGTGTCAGCGACGGCATGATCAGGTCGAGAACCGCCAAGCGCTCGGGTTCGAGCGAGACGTCGTCGAATCGCACCGGACGGTCGCCGGCGAGGGCGCCGGCGAACAGTGGTTCGTCGGCGGCGATCGTCTCGCCGATCGTTTCGGCTCGGCGGCGTCCGGAACAACCGCGCACGACCAGCCGAGCTTCGTTTCCGGCGGTGGCGTCTTGGAGCCCGAGGAATGCGGCCATCGATGCGCCGGTCAGCTTGCGCGCCGCGCCGCTGACGGTCTGCAGTACGCGTTCCGCATCGAGCTCCGCCACCAGGGTCTCGCCGATGTCACGCAGGATGTGCGCCACCGCGACGATGCGGCCGAGATCGGCCTGCGACAACTGCGGCGCATTGATGTCGTAGGCGAGGCTGACGACCCCCGTGACGTTGCCGGCCTCGTCGAATAATGGTGAGTCGATCGCGTGCACATCGACCGCTGTGCCGTCGCCCCGTTCGATGCGGAAGTCGCCCTCCCAATTGCGGCCGCTGAACACTTCTTTCGCGATCTCGGGAAAGAGGGAGCGCGCCAGCGGGCTCGGTTTCTCGGCCTCGGTACCGAAGCACATCGCGTCGACCCCGACGAGTTGCTTCGAATTGCGCCCGTACAGCACCTCGCAGTGCTGGTTCGCGTAGATGACGACGCCGGCGAGATCGGTCACCAGTACCGCGGCCTGCACCCAGTCGAGGAAATGGGATTCCAGCGCGATCAACTGTCCACGCGAACTACCGCCCTGGGTCACCCGGGAATTAAAGCACCGGACGCCGCCCGGCGATACCCCGGCGCGCCGGCTTCTGGTTTGCCTCGCGCCCGGACGGGGAATTTTCAGGCCTGGCCGTCTGGGCCCGAGCCGACGTCACGAGGAGCCATCACCATGCCGAGGAACAGCTGGAGCCCCAAGCGAGAGCGGCAGTACGAGCACATCAAGGAAGGGCTCGTCGACCGCGGCGAAGACAACGAGACCGCCGAGGAGATCGCGGCGCGGACCGTAAACAAGGAACGGGCCCGCCACGGCGAGTCCGAGACCGCGAGCCGGACCTCGACCGAAGACATCTCGTCGGGCCGGCGCGGTGGCCTTCGCTCGCACCGGGGTCCGGGCGGGCGAACGAAGGCCCAGCTCTACAACGAAGCGCGCGAAGCGCGGCATCGAGGGTCGGTCGAAGATGACCAAGGCCGAGTTGGAACGCGCTATCGCTCGATGAGCACGAGGTCGCGGGCGCGGCCGAACCGCTTCGCGACGTCGTCCCAGTTGACGATGTTCCAGATCGCGGCGATGTAGTCCGCGCGACGGTTCTGGTACTGGAGGTAGTAGGCGTGTTCCCACGCGTCGACGACCAGCAACGGAACGCCGCTCTGACCCGTGTTGCCCTGGTGGTCGTAGATCTGCTCGATGTACAGCCTCTGTCCGAGCGGTTCCCAGGAGAGCGCGCCCCAACCGGAGCCTTGCACCGTGATCGCGGCTTCGGAGAGCTGATTGCGGAACGCGTCGACGGAACCGAAGAACTCGGTGATGGCCGATCCGAGGTCGCCTTCGGGATCGCCGCCGCCGTCGGGTGAGAGGTTGAGCCAGAACAACGAGTGCAACACGTGACCCGACAGATTGAAGGCGAGCGTCTTCTCGAGTCCGACGATGGCGCCGAGGTCACCGCTCGCGCGCGCCGCGACCAACTTCTCGAGTGCGTCGTTCACACCCTTCACGTACGCGGCGTGATGCTTGCCGTGGTGCAGCTCGAGCGTGCGAGCCTCGTAGTGCGGCTCCAACGCGGAGTAGTCGTATTCGAGCTCCGGCAGCTCATAAGGCTTCATCATCTGTGCCTCCATCTCAGGGAAAGTCGCATCTCAGGGGAGTCGGCCTTCGCCTTGCTGGTTCGCGCCACGTTCGATCGCTTCTTCATAGTTCTCGGCCACATCGGGGTCGAGGTCGTCATGGGTCGGCGCGCGGTCCGCGTCGGCGGCATCGCTGTCGGTATCTGCGCCCGACTGTACGCGCGCGTCCTTGTCTTCCTCGGCGCGCGTCGCACCCGATGGCTTGGTTCTCGATCGATCGCTCATCATCTCTCCTCGTGCTGGGGGCAATTGGGAGTTACCCGCGGGTATGGAGCGCCAAACTCGCACCGTGGGGATTGAACGCACAGGCACCAGGGAAAGACTGCCGCCGGTGGGAACACGGATCATCTTCCTCACGGGCGCGCTCGACGTCACGCTGACCGGACAGCTGCGCGTCATGCTCGACGACGCGCTCGAGACGAGCGACAACGTGCTCGTGAATCTCTCGGGCCTCCGTACCGTCGACTCGACCGGGATTCGTGAATTGCTGCGAGCGCAAGCGCGCGCCGCGCAGATGGAGAAGTCGTTCGGAGCCCTCGCGCCGACGCCCGCGGTGCGCGGGTTGCTCGAAGCTGCCGACGCGGCGGGGCTGCTTATCGACCGCGGGTCGACGCCAACGATCGAACCGGATCGGTTGGCGGATCCGGCGCACTGACCTCTTGTGCGGCGACCTCGACCGGCTGACCGAACCGTAGGACGCGGCCGCCGAACGCGATCGACGAGATCGCGAACCAGGCCCAGCCCATCGCCAGGCCCGCGATCACATCGGTCATCCAGTGCACACCGAGCATGACCCGCGTCGTTGCAACGGCAACCGCGATGAACGCGGCGCCGGCGGCGAGGAACGCCTTGGTACGCCGCGTGCGACCTCGCCCGATCAACAGGGCAACCGCGGCGAACGTCGCGGCGGCCGTCGCGGCATGACCCGACGGGAACGACGAACCCGAAAACCCGGTGAGGCGATGGATGTTGGGTCGAGGCCGATTCACCAACACCTTGGTGAGGTTCGTGACCAGGACCTGTCCGAGCACCACGACCGCGAGGAATCCGATGACCGCGCGCGTGCGGGTCCGGCGGTACTGAGTGAATGCGGCGAGCAACGCGACGCCGATCATCATCGGCGTGCCTCCGAACAGACTGATGTTGCGGAGGACGGTCGTAGAAGTGCTGGTCGCGTTGTCGCCCCCCCAACGCGCGGCGCTCAGGTCGTAGCGCGCGAGTCCGGCGTTGTGCCGTTCCATGAACAGCAGCGCGCCGACGGCGGCAAACCCGAGGACCAGCATCGCGAGCGCGACGGTGAGTGCGAGTCCGGTCAGTTTCGCGGGATCCGTTCGGCGGCGAAGCCGCGACGAGACGCGTGGATGAACACGCGTCTCGTGCGCGATGGTCGCGCGACTTGCGCGCGGCGCGGCCGGATCGAAGTTCGGGAGCGCCCACGCGATCGCGCCGGCAACGCAAGCACCGACTGCTCCGCACGCCAGAACGACAGCGATGACCGTCATCTCGTCAGTCCACTTCTCACGCCTAGGGGTTTACCGAGACGCGGGCCCGGACAAACCTCGTACATGTCCGTCACCGAAGAATCTCCCTCACTTCTACAACCCGCTCTCCAGGACGCGCCTGCGAAACCATCGCCGGCACCGGAACAAGAACCTCACCCGTATCGAGCGTCGGCATGGGTGATGTTCCGAGGGTACGTCGCGCTCGACGATTGTGCTACTCGCGGTCGGACTTGTGCTCACGCACGCGCTCGACGGAACGATTGGCCGGTGGGACGAGCATGTGAACGACTACTTCGCTCGGAATCGAACCGGATTCATGAACGATGTAACTGCGATCTTGACCGCGGGTTTCAACACCGTTCCCGTCGTCCTCGGCGCGGCCCTCGTTGTGGGCTTCCTCTCACTGCGCAAGCGGTTCGCAGAGGCGGCGTTCCTGACGCTCGCGCTCGTGCTCGAGATCTCGGTGTTCTTGTCGGTGACATTCGTCGTCGCCCGGCCCCGGCCTGCGGTTCACCGTCTCAATTCGACGCCTTCGACGTCGAGCTTTCCGTCGGGTCATACGGCCGCGGCCACCGTCCTGTTCGTCGGCATCGCCCTGATCATCGCTTGCTGCACCCGTAACCACCTTGCCCGCATCGCCAGTGCACTGCTGGCCGTGGGCATCGCGGCGGCGGTCGGATTCGCACGGGTCTACCGGGGCCTTCACCATCCGACCGACGTCATCATCGGCTTTCTGTTCGGGCTGGCCTGTCTCGCGGTCGCGGCGTTGGCGGTGCGAGCCGCTCAGAAGAAGCGCTTGACCGGCGTGACCACGGTCTCGACCGTTCGCTGAACGAGCGAGCGTCGTTCCCATCGTCCGCGTTCCATACGGACGCTGCGCTCGAGGTCTTCGTCGTACTGGCGGTCGAGGAGGTCGGTGAGCGCCCGATCGATGGCGACGACGTTGATCTCCTCGTCGAGCCGGGTCGAACGGGCATTGAGGTTGGCGGAACCGACGTTCGAGACGAGGCCGTCGACGGTCATGATCTTGGTGTGCAGCATCGACGGCTGATACGTCCAGACCTTCACGTCGGCGTCGAGCAGCGTTGCGTAGGTCGCTTCGCCCGCCATCTGCACGAACCGCTTATCGGCGTGCGGCCCGGGAAGGAGGAGCTCGACCTCGACGCCGCGGCGAGTGGCGCGCACCAGTCGCTCGACCATCTCCGCATCGGGAACGAAGTACGCGGTCGCGAGCCGAATCCGGGTGCGGGCCGACTCGCAGAGCGTGCGGAACAGCGTGTAGATGTCGCTGTCGCCGGTTTCGGACGCGCCCCGCACGCATTGCACCACCGCCGTGCCGGCGTGGGGCTGGTCGGGAAAGCGGTCGATGTACTCGTCGAACAGCTCGGCGTCGGCCTCGACCCAGTTGTCGAGGAATGCGGCACGGAGCCCGTCGACGGCGGGGCCTCGGACGCGAAAGTGGGTGTCGCGCCATTGCGATTCGTTCTCGGCATTGCCGAGCCACTCGTCGGCGATGCCGACTCCTCCGGTGAAACCCACCGCTTCGTCGACGATCATCACCTTGCGGTGCGTGCGGTGGTTCACCTGCCAGGGACGAAGCCGGTCGAGCGGACGGAACCAGCGCACGATGACGCCGGCGTCTTCCATCAACCCGAGCAACGTTCGTTCGATCGGGTGCGCGCCCCACGCGTCGAGGAGCACCCGCACGCGTACACCGTCGCGAGCGCGGTCGGCGAGGGCGTGCGCGAACTCGCGGCCGATCCGGCCTTCCCAATAGACGAACGTCAACAGGTCGACGGTGTTGTTCGCGCTCTCGATCGACTCGAGCATCGCGGGGAAGATCTCGTCGCCGTTGCGGAGCACGTCGACGCGGTTGCCCTCGGTCGCGGGGACGCCGATGACACCTTCGAGCGTCCGGCGCATACGCTCGCCCGCGTCGGGTCTTGCGGTGCCCTGCGTGTCTTCGTCGCTCAGCATCACGCCGAAGCCCCAACGGGCGCCGGTGCCGGACCGCGGTCGTCGGCGTCGGGCTCGGAATGCTCGACCTTTTCCGCGTCCTGGGGTTTGTGGTTACCGGCGCGGACCGCCTCGAGTTGCGCGCCGACTGCGCCGCCGAACAGCACCGCGACCGCCGAGAGCAACGACCACAGCAGCAGCGCGACCATGCCCGCGAGCGGGCCGTAGGTCTGTCCGAATGACTTGCTCAGCGTGAAGAACACGCTCAAGCCCGCGGTGACCACGAGCCAACCCGATGGCCGCGACCACCGCTCCGAACGCCAGCCACGACGGCTCGGGTTGATGCCGCCGGGGCGACCAGCGAAAGAGCATCGTGATCGCGCCGGTCGTGAGGACGATTGCGAGCGGCCACCGCACGATCTGCCACGCGTGGTTCAGCGCGGGGCTGTCGATCGAGTCGCCGATCGACTGGCCGAACGCGAGCAGGGCGAAGGCGCCGATCGGTGAGCGTGCCCGCGGTCACGGTGAGCAGGAACGCGAGGCCGTACTTCTTCACCGTCGGCCGGTCCTGCTCGACGCCGTAGATGCGGTTGAGCCCGCGTTCGATCTGTCCGGCAGCGGTGCTGCCGGAGATCAACGCGCCGACCAGGCCGAACACGAGTCCGCTGTAGCGATGCGCCGCGCCGGCGCGATGCGCCTGAGCGACGGCTTGGGTGAGGAGGTCTCCACCGGGCCCGGGAACGACGGCCTTGACCGTTCGCGCGACGAGCCGGCTGAATCCCGCATTGCCGACCGCGACCGCGAGCCCGATCAGGCCGATGATCGCCTGCACGAACGTGAGGGTGATCGCGTAGGCAAGCGACCGGGCATGGCTGAAGCCGTCGGCGACGCGCAGTCGCATGAACGCGTCCTTCAAGAGGCGGCCACGGCCCGCAGTCGCGCAGCGTGCGGCGGGCGTCGTCGCCGGTGAGCTCCCACGTCTCGGGAACAACCGTTGCGGTGCTCACGACGGTCACCGCCGGCACGCACACCGTCAGCGCTTCGTGATGGACCTTGATCCGCAAGCGCTTCGTCTTCTTGCGATCGCCGCCGTCGAGCTCGTAGGGGAGCTGCGTCGGCGAAGCGGACGTCGAACTTCCGGCCGCGTGCCGTCTCGACGAACGGCGAAGCGGAGCGCATCGCCCGCGGCGGTGCGGGCCAGTGTTCTCGTCCATTGCCACAGCGCCCTTGGCGGTGACGATCCCGATGTCGAGCAGGCCGTCGTCGGGCCGGGCGTCGGGGAACGCGGAGACCTTTCCGAACACCTCGCCGACATTCCCGACGAGCACGCAACTCGCCTTGCCGTTGAACCACTTCTCGCCGTCGATGCGCACGCGAGTCCGCACGCGCGGAACGTGAGATGTTCTTCGCGCCGGTGAGGATGTACGCGGCTCGACCGAGCCGGTTCTTCAACGTTCCGTCGGCGTCGCGAATCATGAGCGCGTCGAGACCGGCGCCGGCCATCACGACGAAGCGCTCGCCGTTGATCTCTCCGACGTCGAGCCGGCGACGGTGGCCGTCCAAGCCCACGGCCACGGCCGCGCGCACATCCTTCGGGATCTCGAGGTTCGACGCGAAGAGATTCGCGGTACCCGCGGGGACGATCGCGAGCGCCGCGTCGGAACCCGCCATCGCATCGACGCACCGCTGCACCATGCCGTCGCCGCCCCATACGAAGATGATCTCGGCGCCATTGTCGAGTGCTTCGCGAACGCGCTTCGGCGCCATCTTCGACTTCGGGACTTCGAACCAGAGCGGATTGGCCACGCCCGCGACCGCCAACTCTTCGCGTAGTTCGTTGAGTCCGCCGCCGAGCGACTTGCCCGAGTGCGCAACCACCGCGATCGTTCCCACGATTTGGCTCCCTGTGGCGACCGGGCGATTACCCGGTCGCCTTCGTCACTGCGATCAGCTCTGGTGGCTGCGTTGCTCCGCCTCGCGGGCCGTTGCTTTTGCTCGGGCCTTGTCGGCTTCGGCTTCTTTTTCGGCGACCTCGCGTTGCGCTGACGCCTTCTCCTGTTGGGCCTGGCCTTCGCGGCGAAGCTCGTCCTGGCCCGACAGCGCGCCGGTCGCTTCCTTGACCTTGCCCTTCACGTCTTCGACAACGCCCTTCGCCGCGGACTCCGGTCCGCTGTCTTTCGAATCACTGCTCATGGTGTTTCCCTTCGGTCGGATGCTCGTCGATCAAGTTGTCCCGGCATACCCACGAGATGTGACGACTAATCCAAGGGCTTCAGGATTCAACAGCGACGCACTCGGGGGTAGAGTGCGGGCACGCGTCCAATGCCCGACTGAGAGGCCGATGCATGCAATCGACCCTTCGTGGCGAGGCGGTTCGTCTTTCCCTTCCCGCCACGCCCGCGTACGTTCGCATCGTTCGTCTCGCCGCGTCCGGGATTGCAACGAACCTCGGATTCGACGTCGACGAGCTCGATGACCTTCGCGTCGCCGTCGGCGAGTTGGTGAACCTGACGCTCGAAGTCTGCAAACCGGAAACGCTCGACGTGGTGTTCACCATCGCCGGCAGCGAGTTCCAGATCGAAGGTTCCGCTCCGGCCGCCGACGGCCGCACGGTCGAGCTCGACATCTTGACTCGCCAAATTCTCGACGCGTTTCTTGATACCTACACGGTCGAGATCGCCGACGACCGGGTCTGCTTCACATGCACGCTGCGGCCGGGGTAGGCAGCGCGAGCGTGAACGCCGACGCGCGGGAGGTACAGCGAGCGAAGTTTGTCGAGTACCGGCAAACGGGCGCGCGCCGTCTCCGGAACGAACTGATCGAGGCGCATCAGGGTCTTGCGGCACACTTGGCGCGCCGGTTCGCGAATCGTGGTGAGCAACTCGACGATTTGAAACAGGTCGCGTTCGTCGGACTGTTGAAAGCAGTCGAACGCTTCGATCCGGGCCGCAATCTCGAGTTCTCGACGTTCGCGACCGCGACGATCGAAGGGGAGCTCAAGCGTCACTTCCGCGACAAGACCTGGGCGATCCGTCCGCCCCGCCGGCGCCAGGAGCTGCACCTGCGGCTCGGTGGGGCAGTCAGCGAGCTGTCGCAGGAGCTCGGGCGCGCGCCGCGTGTTCCGGAGGTAGCCGCCCACCTCGGCGTCAGCGAAGACGAGGTGCTCGATGCGATGGACGCCGGTGGTGCCTACCGCCCGACGTCACTCGATGCGCCCCGCGGCGGCGCGGAGTCGACCACGCTCGAAAGCCGGATCGGCTCGGAAGATTCGGGCTTCGAGCTGGCCGAGCACCGCTTGATCGTGGAGGAGCTCCTCGCCGGCCTTCCCGAGCGGGAGCAGACAATCGTGCGGCTGCGGTTCTTCGAAGACATGGGCCAAGCCGAGATCGCGGAGCAGGTCGGCATCAGCCAGATGCACGTATCCCGGCTATTGGCCCGCACGTTGTTGCAACTCCGGGAGCAGCTGCAACAGCACGACGTTTAGTCGCCGGCGATCGTGTCCTTCACGGACTCTTTTACCGACTCGGCCGCGACTTTCGCTTCCTCGACCGCGTGGTCGACTGAATGCTTCGCGGCCTTGCCCGCGCGTCGACCGGCTTTGCGACTGCGTTCGACCGCAACCGCGACCGCTTCGCTCGTGCGCGGCTGCTTGCGTTCGCGTCGCTTCGCCCGCCGCTTGGACTTCGGATGCTTCGCCCGCCGTTCGGCGGCGATGCGAGCCACGTGTTCGCGTTCGAGTGATTCCTCGGCGGCCAACTGTGCGCGTTCCGCTCGTTCCAAGCGTTCCTTCTTGCTCCGGAACGAGACCAATCCGATCGTGCCGACCGAAAGTGATTTGCGGATCATTCCCATGCGCTGACTTCCTTTCCTTTCATGATGCAACCGTTCTTACCCGCGCGACAACTTCAACAATCGTTCGACAATCGTGGGTTTCTACCCGCGCGCACTTGGGAAACATCGAATGAATCGTATTCACTCGGAGAAAGGAATGACATGTACATCGGCATCGGCACCGTCCTCGTCGTCCTCTTGATTCTCTTGATCATCGGCGTGCTTCGCTAGGAGCGTCGCGTCGACGACTTCGCTCTCCGCCGGCCGGCCGGCGGCGGAGTGAACCTCAGCCAGACGAGTTCAGCTCGCGTCCATGTGCAGGATCTCGGTCAGACCCGTGACCTCGATGATCCGGCGCACGATGTCAGAGGGTTGGCGCAGCTCCACCGCTTCGGTTTGAGCCGCCGCCCATAACAACAGCGCGATGCCGCTGCTGTCGAGGAAGTCCAGTTCGCCCAACTCGAACACGAGGCGTTCGCGGGCGTTGGAGACGGCTTCGGTCATCAGCTCGCGCACGCGGTCGACATTCGAAAGGTCGATCTCGCCAATGAGGGCGATCACCACCATCCCGCCGGCATCGGACCTCACCTCTGCCGTACCGACTGGCGCGGCTTTGTCGTCAGTCGTTGCCATGGTTGCGTGCCCCACTACCTGCCGGGTCGTTCCGGCAAAACCTTAGGCGGCGGCGCGCCGGGAGGCGGACCGTGAGCGATGTGGCCGCAAAATCCCGAGCAGTCGATGTTCATCGGCCCGCAAATCCCGCTTCGGCGTTCCGGGAACCGTCGCCCATAGGTCGTGTAGGTCGCCGGCGAGGAAATGGTCGATAACCGCCGGATGCACATAGCAGCGCCGGCACACCGCGGCGGTGTTGCCCAGTTGGGCGGCGACGTCCGCGACCGTGCTCGTGACCACCCGCTTCGCTTCACGATCAGACTCGGGACGGTCGATCGCCGCGAGTCCTTGGGCGGCGAGGAGCGTTCCCATCCAGGTGCGAAAGTCTTTCGCAGTTACGTCGGCATCGGCGGCCGCGCGCAAGTAGTCATTCACGTCTTCGGACTGGACCGGCCGCCGGTTGCCATCGTCGTCGACGTACTGAATGAGGTTCTGGCCCGGGAGGTCCTGCAGACGTCGGATGATTCGAACGAGGCGGCGATCTTCCACCGTCACTTGGTGCTCGACGTTGGATTTCCCCGGAACACCAACATCGAGCTCACCGCGCTTGTCACGTACATGACGATTGCGGAGCGTCGTGAGGCCGTACGACGAGTTCGTGCGCGCGTACTCCTCGTTACCCACGCGGATCATGGTTGATTCGAGCAGGCCGACGACGGTGGCGAGGACGCGTTCACGCGGAAAGCCCGAGCGCTGGAGGTCGCGCCGTACGGTTCGCCGAATCCGCGGTAGCACGCGTCCGAAGTCGAGCAGGTGCTCGTACTTGTCCGCTTCGCACAGCGCGCGCCAGTCGGGGTGGTAGCGGTATTGCTTGCGGCCTCGCGCGTCGCGCCCGGTCGCTTGGAGGTGGCCGTGGGGGTCGGCGCAGATCCATACGTCGGTCCAGGCCGGAGGCACCGCGAGCGAGCGGATGCGATCGAGCGTCCGAGCATCCCCGACGCGCGTTCCGTCGCCGTCACGGTATGAAAACCCCGATCCGGATTTGCGGCGCCGAATGCCGGGTTGCTCGTCGCTGACGAAGGTGAGCGAGGCCGCGGACGCGGCGAGTTCCGATGCGATCACCTGGGCGACCCTTCCCGAGTGTCGGTGGTTGGAAACGCGCGCGAATATCGCGGCCGGCGCAGGGGTAACCCGCGACAAACGCCAAGAAGAAGTAGAACTCACGCGGCATGAGCCGGCGTCGTTCCTCCGAACGGGTTCCACCCCCCGCTGATCTGGCGCCCATGCTCGCCACGCTCGTGCACGACGTTCCGCTCGATCCCGGGTGGGCATACGAGATGAAGTGGGACGGAGTGCGGGCGTTCATCCTCGTCGACGGAGCCGCGGCCGAAGCGGCGCGGGTGCGCGTCACGAACCGGAAGGGCGGCGATATCACCGCCGGCTATCCCGAGTTCGCGGTGCTCGGCGATGCGCTCGGCCCGACGACTGCTCTCTTCGACGGCGAGATCGTCGCCATCGACGACAACGGAAGGCCGAGCTTTCAGTTGTTGCAGCGCCGTATGCACGTGCGTGATCCGGCCGCGTTGCGGAGCCTTACGCAAGAAGTTCCGGTCGCGTTCATGGTGTTCGACCTGTTGTGGCGCGACGGTGAGCTGCTCACGGGCCTTCCGTATACCGAGCGGCGCGCCGCACTTGACGCGCTCGAGATCGGCGGGACGCGCTGGCAGGTTCCGCCCGCGAGCACGGAGCGCGGTGACGCCGCGCTCGCTACGAGTCGCGAGCTCGGCTTGGAAGGCATCGTCGCCAAGCGGCTCGACTCGCGTTACGAGTCGGGCCGGAGGTCGCCCGCGTGGCGCAAGATCAAGCACGAGCTCCGCCAGGAGCTGGTTGTCGGCGGCTGGTCACCGGGCGAAGGCTGGCGTTCCGGGGGAATCGGAGCCTTGCTCCTCGGGTACTACGAAGCCGACGGCACCTTGCACTACGCCGGGAAGGTCGGTACCGGGTTCAGCGAGCGGGAGCTCGAGCGCCTCGAGGGACTACTCGCACCGATCGAACGGCCCGGCAGTCCATTCGCCGGACCCGGCGTGCCGCGCAACGCGCGTTTCGTCGAGCCCGAGCTCGTCGCCGAGGTGCGCTTCACCGAATGGACCGACGGCGGACGCATCCGCCACCCCGCTTATCTGGGGCTACGCGACGACAAGACCGCGCGCGACGTCACGAGAGAGGCATGAGTAGAGGCGTTTATCGGGTCCCGCGTCCGGGTAGGCACCCGATGTCAGAATGGTTGGTGCCATGGAAACAGAGACGCGGTCCGATCACGTCGTCGGTTTCTATGAGCGCGAGAGCGAACTCGTCGGGACGGTTGTCGAATATCTGCGTAGCGCCCTCGACCGCGATGGCGCCGCGATCGTCATCGCCGTACCCGGCCACCGCGCTGCGATTCAAGCCGCACTCCTCGCCCGTGGTTATCCGATCGATGACCTCGTCGATGCGGGCCGATACGTAGCCCGCGACGCCGGCGAGACCCTCGCCCGATTCGAGAACGACGCTCAGATCGATCCCGTGGCGTTCACTGCCGCCGCGTCCGAGCTGTTCGACGGCATCGATTGCGGCGGCCCGATTCATGCATTCGGCGAAATGGTCGCCCTGCTCTGGGATGCCGGCAAGGTCGACGGCGCCATCGATCTGGAATCACGCTGGAACGACCTTCGGCGTGAACGCGAGTTCTCGCTCTTCTGTGCGTACCCGATGTCGTCGCTCGAGAAGTCGGGAGATCTCGCGGCTGCGAAGCAGGTCTGTGATCAGCACTCGCACGTCATTCGCCTGCGCGCGCCCGCCACCACAGTGGCCCAACCGCTCACACGTTCGGCCGTCGACGCGTCCGACCGCGTGTTCGTCCCCGCGCCCGAAGTGATCCGCGAAGTGCGCGCGTTCGTGCGCGAGGTGCTCCAGCGCTGGGGTGAAGAAGGGTGTTTGGCGGAGGCGGAGGTCATCGTCACCGAGCTCGCCAGCAACGCGGTGGTGCATGCTCGGTCGCCGTTCCGGGTCTCGCTGGTTCTCACCGGCGCGGAGATCAAGATCGCGGTGCGCGACGCGTCCACGGTCCTGCCCGAGAACCTCCACGGCCACCCGGATCGCGACGGCGGGCGCGGCATCTCGATCGTTGCCGCGCTCTCGGACGCGTGGGCCACGAAGCCCGAGGTCGACGGCAAGACGATCTGGGCGACGCTGACCCGCTCGCAGGAGGGGCGTCGAGGTGATTCCGGTCAGGTGAGCTCGAAGAGCTGATCGAGGCCGGTTATACCGAGCACCTTCGAACAGGCCGGGCTCGGACTGGCCAGTGTGAGCCGCTGGCTCTGACGGACCGCACGGTCGTGCGCCGCGACCAGGGCGCTCAACGCCGACGAATCCATGAAGACGACGCCCGACAGATCGATCTCCACCTGGCTGGTCCCGGCGTCGATCAGGTCGTTGAGCTCGTGTTGCAGCCGGGACGACGTGGAGATATCGAGCTCGCCCCGGACCGTCAGGATCCCCAACTCCGGGCTCGGACAGTGGCGGGAGAACTCGGCGGTTTCCATAGGACCGCTTGTTACCCGGCCGCGGGCCGGCGCAAACGCACGGCATGTGTGAGCCGGGTTGGGGATGGGTACGCCCATCGGACCGTGTATCGAGCCGACGGCGATGCCGATTTCTTCGCGTACAGGCGGAGCCGCGATCGCGGCCTCCGCAATGAGCTGGTCGAACGACACCTCGGCATCGCCCATCATCTCGCGCACCGCTACCGCCACCGTGGGGTTGCCGACGAGGATCTCGTGCAGGTCGCGACCATCGGGCTGCTGAAGTCGGTCGAGCGCTTCGACCCGGAGCGGGGAACGTCGTTCGGCGCGTTCGCGACGCCCACCATTCTCGGCGAGCTCCGGCGTCACTTTCGCGACGCGACGTGGGCGATGCGGGTGCCGCGTCAGCTCCAGGAGCGGGTGCTCGCCGTCGGTCGGGTGATCGGCCCGCTCACCCAGCAGCTCGGGAGGTCTCCGAACGCCGACGAGATCGCGGACGTGGCCGACATGTCGGTGGAGGAGGTACTCGAGGCGCTGGAAGCCGACAGCGCGTACGGCACGTCACCGCTCGATCCGACCTCCGACCCCGGTTATCGCCTCGACAAGACGCGCGGCGCTCGCCGATGACCCCGAGCGCGGGCCGGCGGAGCTGGTCGAGCAACGCCTGCTGGCCGAGACGCTGGTCGCGCAGCTCACCGATCGCGAGCGCTACATCGTCGAGCTGCGGTTCGTCGGCGGGTTGACCCAGTCGCAGATCGCCGACCGCATCGGGGTCAGCCAGATGCACGTGTCGCGACTGCTGACGTGCTCGATCGAGAAGATGCGCGCACACCTACGCCGCGACGACGACCGCACGTAGCGCGGCGAGGTCTTAGCGCGACGCGTGTGCAGAGCGGCGATCTACGACCTCGCACCACACGGTCTTGCCGTGACCGTCGGACTCCAGTCCCCACGACGACGCGAGTCGATCGACGATGTGCAGACCCCAACCGCCGTTGCGCGCCTCTTCGAGATTGCTCATGATCGGCAACTTGTCGGAGGTGTCGCTCACCGCGACGCGGAGGCAGTCGTGTTCGAGTCGAAGCGAGATACCGACCTCGCCCTCGGCGTGGCGTACCGCGTTCGTCACGAGCTCCGATGCCAACAACGGAACGTCGGAGAACGTGTCGCGTACTGCCCAGGCCGAGAGTGTCGAGGTAACGAATCCGCGAGCGATCGCAGGCGCAGTTCGCGGCTCTCGGGAGTACGCAGGTTTCGCGCTGTGTGCTGTGCGCGTCCATGCCGACCTTCAGTTGGAGGTTGTGGCTCCCGTCTCCTACTAGGGTGCCCCGAGCGGACGGGTACCCAAACTCGTCGCGCGCTTGTTGTGAATGCCTGTGTTGTGAGTACGGCGTCGTGTCGGCGTGAGGTATGTGGTCTCGATCAGTTGTTGGCTTGACCGTCGAACCACTCGGACAGTCCGGTGATGTCGAGCACCCGTTGCGCGTGGCGCGGAACATTGCGCAACCCGAGCGTTGCGCCCCGGGACTGGGCGTCCTTCGATACCGATACCAGGACTCGGAGTCCGGACGAGTCGATGAAGCTCAACTCGGCGAGGTCGACCACGATCGAGCTCGGAGCCGCGTCGAGCGCGGTGCGCAGAGCAGTCTCGAAGTCCGACGCGCTGGCGAGGTCGATGTCGCCGCGGACGGTCAGCACACATTCCGCGCCGCTCTCGGCGTTCTTGATGTCGCACTCGAACCGATTGGTCATGGCGCCCGCTCCCTGTGAGGCGCAGATCCTACGTGAGGCGCCGTCGTCCCGGCGCCCGGCCCGGTTTGGCCGTGTGCACTTGCTACGAGAGTTCGCTCCGATCACTGATGGCGCGTGGCACGAGGTCGAAGAGGAAGCGCGTCGAACACTCACGCACTTCCTCACCTCACGCCGGCTCGTCGACTTCGCAGGACCGTTCGGCTGGGACTACGACGCGGTTCCGAGCCGGCGCACCATCGATCTCCCGGATACCCACAAAGGCGTTCGGGCCCGCTCGCGAGTTCCGCACGCGTTGATCGAGCTGCGGGCCGACTTCGACCTGCCGCGTTCGGTACTCGAGGCGCTCGACCGCGGTGCGGTCGACGTCGACCTGAAGCCCGTGCAGGATGCCGCCCGCCAGCTCGCGCTCGCGGAGGACACCATCGCGCTCGGCGACGGATCGGTCGTCGACTCGAATGGCCTGGCCGCGTACTCGCCGCACCCACCCGTGCCGGTCGACGACGACACGCGTGACGTGCCGCGCGCCGTCGCCCGCGCGATCGAGATCCTGCGCGACGCCGGCGTCGGCGGACCATACGCAGTCGCGCTGGGCTCGAACACCTATACCGGCGTCATGGAGACCACCGAGAAGGGTGGATACCCGGTACTCGAGCACCTCCGCCTCATCGCCGGCGGCCCGGTGTTGTGGGCGCCGACGGTCGACGGCGCGCTGGTCTGCTCGACCCGGGGTGGAGACGCACGGTTGACCATCGGGCAGGACGTCTCGCTCGGGTATCTCGCGCACGACGCGGCGGTGGTCAACCTCTACCTCGAGGAAACCCTGGCCTTCGAGGTGCTCACACCCGAGGCTGCGATCCGCGTCGCCTCCGCGTCGTAACCGAGCGGAGAAGGCGTGCGCGCTATCGTCGCGCCCGACAAGCCGTAGACCTCTGGCGGGAGAGACTCGGAGCATGCACGTTGCATGCAGCCGGGCGCCGAAGGAGCAACTGCTCCCCGCAAACTCTCAGGCACCCGAACCGTTGGAGTGAGGCACCTCTGGAGAGCAGGTCGGAACGCCTTCGGGCGCGCCGGCCTCACCGACGGGGAAAGCGAGTCGACAGGCCGGGTCACCCGACCTGCGGGCGAGCGAATCTCTCAGGTTCCGCGACAGAGGGGGAGTGCGGTCGTCAGCGCGCCCGCACCGGCCTCCGACGCGAGAGAACCCAGAGGGTAACACGATGAGCGGCCGACCGACTACCGCGCCGCGTTCGCCGATCGTCACATCGGGCCGAGCACGCCCGAGCAGGCGGCGATGCTCGCCGAGCTCGGCTACGAGTCGCTCGACGCGCTCGTCGACGCGGCGGTGCCCGACGCGATCCGCGAGCACGCGCCGCTCGCGCTCGGCGGCGGGCGTGTCGGAGACCGAAGCGCTCGCGCTGCTCCGCGAGATGGGTGACCGCAATCAGGTGTTCACGTCGCTGATCGGTCTCGGCTACTACGACACGATCACGCCGCTGGTGATCCTGCGCAACGTGCTCGAGAACCCGGCCTGGTACACCGCCTACACGCCGTACCAGCCCGAGATCTCGCAGGGCCGGCTCGAGGCGCTGACGAACTTCCAGACGATGGTCACCGACCTCACCGGCATGGAGATCGCGAACGCGTCGATGCTCGACGAAGCGACCGCGGCGGCCGAGGCGATGGCGCTGCTGCACCGCGTGAACGCGCAAGCAGGGAAACGTCTTCGCCGTCGACGCCGATTGCCTGCCGCAGACGATCGAGGTCGTGCTACACGCGCGCCGAAGCGCTGGGCATCGAGATCGAGGTGGTCGATCCCGACCGCGTACGCCGGGACCGACTGCTTCGGGATGCTGCTGCAGTATCCCGGCGCCAGTGGACGGATTCGTGACTACCGCGTCGCTGATCGAGGACGCGCACGCGCGCGGGGCGCTGGTTGCGGTCGCGGCCGACCTGCTCGCGCTCACGTTGCTCGTGCCGCCGGGCGAGATGGGTGCCGACGTCGTGGTCGGCTCGTCGCAGCGGTTCGGCGTTCCGCTCGGTTTCGGCGGGCCGCACGCGGCGTTCTTCGCGACCCGTGACGAGTTCAAGCGCACGCTGCCCGGGCGTCTGGTCGGCGTGTCGATCGACGCCGAAGGCCGTACCGCGTACCGCCTCGCGCTCCAGACGCGCGAGCAGCACATCCGCCGGGAGAAGGCGACGAGCAACATCTGCACCGCGCAGGTGCTGCTCGCGGTGATCGCCGGGCTCTACGCGTCGTACCACGGTGCCGACGGGCTGCGCGCGATCGCGGAGCGAGTGCACCGGTTGACGTGCCTGCTCGCGACGAACCTCTACGTCGGCCGGCGCCGAGATCGTGCACGCCGACTTCTTCGACACGATCACCGTTCGCGTCCCCGGGCCGCGCCGACGAGATCGCGGAGGCGGCGCGCGAGCGCCGGATCAATCTGCGCGTCGTCGACTTCGACACGCTCGTCGATCGCGCTCGACGAGACCACCACGGTCGAGATCGTCGGTGACGTGTGCGCGGCGTTCGGAGCGTCGCTCGTCGTGCCCGCCGCGATCCTCGACGCACCGGCGGTCAGACGCGATTCCCGCCGCGCTGCGACGCACGTCGGAGTTCCTCACGCATCCCGTGTTCTCGGCGCACCGATCCGAGCACCAGATGCTGCGCTACCTGCGCGCACTCGCGGATCGTGACCTCGCGCTCGACCGCACGATGATCCCGCTCGGCTCGTGCACGATGAAGCTCAACGCGACCGCGGAGATGGAACCGATCACGTGGCCGGAGTGGGGGCGCATCCATCCGTTCGCGCCGATCGAGCAGGCCGGCGGCTACGTGAAGCTGATCGACGACCTCGAAGGGTGGCTGGCCGAGATCACCGGCTACGACTCGGTGTCGCTCCAGCCGAACGCGGGCTCGCAGGGTGAGTTCGCGGGGCTGATCGCGATTCGCCTCTACCACGTGGCGCGCGGCGAAGGTGAGCGCGACGTGTGCCTGATCCCCGCGTCGGCGCACGGCACGAACGCGGCGTCGGCATCGATGGCCGGGCTGCGCGTGGTCGTGGTCAAGTGCGACGACAACGGCAACGTCGATCTCGGCGATCTCGAACGCAAGGCGACCGAGCACGCCGACAAGCTCGCGGCGTTGATGGTCACCTACCCGTCGACGCACGGCGTGTACGAGGAGCACATCGGCGACATCTGCGCGGTGCGTGCACGAGCACGGCGGGCAGGTGTATCTCGACGGCGCGAACCTGAACGCGCTCGTCGGCGTCGCGCGGCCGGGCAAGTTCGGCGCCGACGTGTCGCACATCAACTTGCACAAGACGTTCTGCATCCCGCACGGCGGCGGCGGTCCGGGTATCGGACCGATCGGCGTGCGCGAGCACCTCGCGGCGTTCCTGCCGAACCATCCGTTGCAACCCGACGCCGGGCCCGAGAGTGGCGTCGCGATCAGTGCGGCGCCGTGGGGATCGGCGGGGATCCTCCCGATCTCGTGGGCCTACATCAAGATGATGGGCGCGGAAGGGCTGCTGCGTGCCGACGCAGGTCGCGATCCTCAACGCGAACTACCTCGCGAAGCGCCTCGTCCGCGCACTACCCGGTGCTCTACACCGGCGCGAACGGGTTGATCGCGCACGAGTGCATCATCGACTTGCGCCCGATCACCGCCGAGACCGGGCGTCACGGTCGACGACGTCGCGAAGCGGCTCATCGACTACGGCTTCCACGCGCCGACGATGTCGTTCCCGGTCGCGGGCACGCTGATGATCGAGCCGACCGAATCGGAGGACCGGGCGCGAGATCGACCGCTTCATCGACGCGATGATCGCGATCCGCGGCGAGATCGATCGCGTCGCCGCGGGCGAGTGGCCCGCCGACGACAACCCGCTCGTGCACGCGCCGCACACCGCGGTCGACGTCACGAGCGACGCGTGGTCACGCGCGTACCCGCGGGAGCTCGCCGCGTTCCCGGTGCCCGCGCTGCGGCTGCGCAAGTACTGGCCGCCGGTCGGTCGCATCGACAGCGTCTACGGCGACCGCAACGTCATGTGCACCTGCCCCCCGATCGAGGCCTACGAGGACTAGAACGCCGAACTTGCGTGAGTTGACCGCGGATAGCGCGGCCAACTCACGCAGGTTGGCTTCTTTGGGCGGCCCAGCCGCCGGGGGTGGTGCCGTCGGTGCGGGCGAGGCGGTGCGCGAACAGCCATTGGTCGCCGTCGGGCACATAGGTGTCGCGGTAGCGGCCCCAGTGGTCGACGCCGTGCTCCGTGATCGCGAGGAAGTAACACGCGCCGCGCGCTTCGGTCGGTGAGATCACGTCGATCGTGAGGTTCGACACGTGATGACGGATCAGTCGGCACGCTCGTGGCGTCGCTCAGTTGCGATCCGACCCCTTGCAGGAACGCGCGGATCGCGTCGCGGCCGTGGAGTGGTGCTTCGCCAGCGCACCTCGAGCACGCCGTCGATCGCGAACAGCGCGGCGAAGTCGTCGAAGCGGCCGGAGTCGGCGCAGTGTGCGTACGACGCGACGGTTTCCCGGATCGCTTCCCGTGCGGTCAGCTCCCACAGCTCCACGACCGGAAGCTACCGGCCACAGCTCACGGTGACTGTTGGGCGACTGCGGCGCGGAGAACGTCGTCGAAGCAGCGGCGCGGGCGCCGGCGAACGGGGAGTCGTACACGTCGACTCGGGGCCGGGCGCCCGGGAGCATCGGCCGGGCCGGCAGGCGGTGCGAGACGTCGACGTGTTGCAGCGTCTCGAACGCGAGCACGACGAGCTCGAACGTGACGCGGTCGCCACCGCGATCGGGGTGCGACGCGAGCGTGTGCGCGCGGAATGCGCGCCGAACTTCTTCGGCCGACGCGTCGTTGCCAACGCCCAGCACCATGCGTGCGCGACGGCCGTCCATGGCCACCTCGTCCTTGAGTTCGCTCTACCGGACCGTCCTGGCCCGAGCACTTACGGCCGCGGATCCTTCCGCAGTCCTCATCTGATCGGCGCAGATCAGGCGGGTCTGAAGGACACGAGCGCGACCGTGTCGGATACCACTTCGAGCTCGACGACGACCTCGAGATCGAGGGCCAAATCGGCGGGCTCGAGACCCGTGAGCGTGCCGACCAGCCGGGGACCCTCGGTCAGCTCGGCGACGACGATCGCGTAGGGCAGGTTCGAACGCGGGGTCGACGGCGCGGTGCGTGATCGTCCACGAGAACACCCGGCCCCGGCCCTCCGACAACGCCCAGGTGAAGCGGGGCGAGCTGCACTGCCGCGCACAAGTAGCGCGGCGGGTGGCGCCAGATTCCGCAGTCGTCGCAGCGCTGCAGCCGGAGCTCGCCGTGCGCCCAGTGCGCGTAGAGCTCGGCGTTCAGTCCGATCGGATCCGGGATCATGCGGCCCGGGTGCGACGCGGTCATCGGGCGTTCCCGAGCACGACGATGCTGCCGTCGCCGAAGTCGCCCCAACCGGTGACGAGACCGATCTCGGCATCGGGCACCTGCGCGGCACCCGCGTCGCCGCGGAACTGGCGCACCGCCTCGACCACGTGGTTCATGCCCCACATGTGTCCCTGCGACAGCAGGCCGCCGTGCGTGTTGGTGGGGAACTCGCCGCCGAGCTCGATGCGCCCGTCGCGAACGAACTGGCCCGCTTCACCGCGACCGCAGAGGCCGAGCGCCTCGATCTGGAGCAGCACGACGTAGGTGAAGCAGTCGTAGATCTCGAGGAAGTCCATGTCCGACGCCTGCACGCCCGCCATCGCGAGCGCGACCGGCGCCGCGTTGCTGAGGCCGATGTGGAACGGGTCGGCGCGGTTGGTGATGTCGTCGGCCGGATACGGATGGCCTTCGGCCGCACCGAGGATCGCGGCGGGCGGATGCGCGAGGTCGCGAGCCTGTTCGCGCGAGGTCACGACGACCGCGGCCGCGCAGTCGGTCTCGAGGCAGCAGTCGAGCAACCGGAACGGCTCACTGACCCAACGCGATTCGAGGTACTCGTCCATCGTCAACGGCGTGTCGCGCATCAGCGCCTTGGCGTTGAGCTGCGCGTGCTTGCGGAACGTGAGCGCGATCGATCCGGTATCGGTGGGCTGGATGTCGTACAGCTGCTGGTACCGCGTCGCGATCCACGCGTAGAACTGCGCGGCGGAGCGCGCGCCGTACGGCAGGTAGAAGTCGAGCAGCACGTCGGCGACCGCGCTGCCGTCGATGCCGCGCCGCGGCCGGGGCACGCCCTCGCGCGGCCGGAACGCCGAGTAGCCGTTCCATCCGACGACGACGAGCACGTTGCGTCGCGATGCCCGCGCTCACCGCGAGCGCGGCGTGTTGCAACGACGCGGTCGGGCTCGCGCCGCCCATGTGCACGGTGGTCGCGAGCCGCAGGTCTTCGATGCCGAGGTTGGCCGCGAGCTCTTCGCTGCTCGTGTATCCGGGCGGCGGGATGATGCCGTCGATGTCGGCCACCGAGAGGCCGGCGTCGGCGATCGCGGTGGTCGCGGCTTCGAGCATGAGCTTGCACCGGCAGCCGATCCGCGCCGCGCACGTACTCGGTCTCACCGATGCCGACGATGGCCGCGCGATCCGAGAAGCCGTTCACGAGCGCCGGATGCTACGGGAACGCTCGAAGGCAGCGGCCGGAGTGCCGGTTAGTGCTTGACCGCGAAGCGACACGGGCCGTGCGTTCTTGGGCGCGTCGCCGAAGTGCTCGGCGTCACCGAAGGGCATGACCTGGCCGTCGGCGAGCACGACCCAGTAGCCGTGACCGGTGATGGTCCCGGTGAACGCCACCGCGTCGGCCGCGTCGGTGCAGGCACCCGTGCCGGGCAGCGAGCCGTAGAACTGGGCCTTGCCGAACGAGAACATGCCGCCGTCGGATGCGAGCAGCCAGTAGCCGCCGCCTCCGGCCGAGGTGCCCATGCCGACCACGGGCGCGTTGAGCGTCATCGCCCCGGTCGAGCCGAAGAACTTCGCGTCGCCGAAGGTGAACACGCCCCCGTCGGATGCGAGCAGCCAGTAGCCGTTGCCGGTCGACGTGGCCGCCATCGCGATGATCGGCGCGTTGAGATGCATGGCGCCGGTCGAGCCCGCGAATTCGCGTCGCCGAACGTGAAGATGCCGCCGTCACGCGCGAGCAGCCAGTAGCCCTTGCCGGTCGGTGTGGTCTGCATGCCGATCACGGGCGCGTTCAGGTGCATACCGGCCGTCGACCCGAGCGGCGTTGCGTCGCCGAAGCGGATCGATCGCGCCTTGCGAGTCGGCGATCCAGTAGCCCTTGCCGGTCGCGGTCGGGGAGAGCGCGACCGCGCTGTCGCCCGCGTCGAGCTGGGCGGAGCCGAATGTTTTCGCGGAGCCGAAGTTGTGGACGCCGCCGTCGGCGCCGAGTGTCCAGTACCCGGAACCGCCGCTCAGTGAAGGGTGCGGCGTCGGGTTGCTCGAGACGCCGCACTGGCCGCCGGCTGCGAGGCCTTGCGAGAGGCGCAACGATGTGTACGGATCGATCGGTGTGCCGTGCGGAGTGTGGAGCTCGAAGTGCAGGTGCGGCTGCGTGGTTTCCGCGTCGCCACTGTCGCCCATGTACGCGATGAACTGTCCCGCCTTCACGTGACTGCCCACGTGGATGCCGGGCGCCATGCGCCAGCGCGCCGGATTCTTGCCGTCGTCGGTGCCGGGCGTGTCGTTGTTGATGTGGATGTACCAGTACTCCCAGCCGTCGTCGCCGACGAGCGAGAGCATGTTGCCCGCGGTCCCGCTGTTGTTCATGTGCGCCCACGAGATGGTGCCGTTGCTCGCGGCGACCTCGTGCATCAACTTGGCGCCGAGGAGATCGTTGCCTTCGTGGTGACGGGTGCAGCCCTCGCGGCAGTCGCCGAAGTCGTCGGTGTAGTGGACGGTTCCGTCGACGGGGAAGGTGATGTGGTGGTACTGGGTGCCGTCGGGCGTCCTCTCGGCGGCGGCGGGCGAGCCCGCGGTAACGACCAATCCCGCCACGCGCCAACAGGCAGGCGGCGACGCGTAGGAACGCGGTTGAACTGCGCGGCATCAAACGAAATCCCTCTTCCAGAGCCCCCTCGCTCGGTGGTTTTCGTCGCGTTCGGACCGATGGTTGAGGCATCTCTCCAGCGGTTATGCTGGGTTACCGGTCAGTAACTTAGGGTGACGCCCGGAGGATCCATGACGACGACACCGTTCTCGCTCGAGCTCAACGAAGACCAGCTCCAGATCCAGCAGTGGGTCCACGACTTCTCCGCCGACGTCATCCGTCCTGCCGCGCCCGAATGGGACGAGCGCGAGGAGATGCCGTGGTCGATCATCGAGGAGGCGGCCAAGATCGGCCTGTACTCGATGGACTTCATCGCCAACGCGTTCGGCGACCCGACCGGCATCACGTTCCCGGTCGTTTCCGAAGAGCTCGCGTGGGGCGACGCGGGCATCACGCTCGCGCTGCTCGGTACGACGCTCGGCGTGTCGGGCATTCTCGGCAACGGAACGCCCGAGCAGATCGGCGAGTGGGTGCCGCAATGCTTCGGTACCGCCGACGACATTCGCGTCGCCGCGTTCGCGGTGAGCGAAGCCGACGCCGGCTCCGACGTTTCGTCACTGCGCACGCGCGCGGTTTACGACGAAGCGAAAGACGAGTGGGTGATCAACGGAACGAAAACGTGGATCACCAACGGCGGGATCACGCACGTGCCGTGCACGCACGTGGTCGTCGCCGCAGTCGAGCCCGAGCTGAAGAGCCGCGGCCACGCGTCGTTCATCGTGCCGCCGGGAACGCCCGGCCTGACGATGGGCCAGAAGTTCAAGAAGATGGGTATCCGCGCCAGTCACACGGCCGAGGTCGTGTTCCAAGACGTGCGCGTGCCCGGTCACTGCCTGCTCGGCGGCAAGGAGAAGCTCGACGCGCGTCTCGCACGTGCGCGTGAAGGCAAGTCGAGTCGCGTGCAGGCCGCGATGAGCACGTTCGAAGCGAGCCGTCCGCTGGTCGGTGCGCAAGCGCTCGGTATTGCGCGGGCCGCGTACGAGTACGCGCTCGAGTACGCGAAGCAGCGGGTGGCGTTCGGCCGGCCGATCATCATGAACCAGGCGATCGCGTTCAAGCTCGCCGACATGAAGATGACGATCGACGCGGCGCGGCTTGCTCGTGTGGCGCGGCCTGCTGGATGAGCTCGACCGGCAAGCAGTTCACGGCCGGTGAAGGCTCGATGTCGAAGCTGTACGCCGGTGAGGTCGCGGTGAAGGTGACCGAAGAGGCGATCCAGATCCTCGGCGGCGCCGGCTACGTGAAAGAGCACCCGGTGGAGCAGTGGCACCGCGACTCGAAGATCTACACGATCTTCGAAGGCACGAGTGAGATCCAGCGGCTGGTCGTCGCGCGCAGCATCTCTGGCCTGCACATTCCTTGATCCGAGTCCGGGTGGTGCAGTCCTGTCGGGACCGCGCATCCTTGCTCTATCACTACAACCGACGCGCGAACGCCCCAGTGCCGGCGATAGGTGAGACTCCGGGCGCGTCGTTCGGGGACGCGCGATATGGGACACCCACACGCGCGTTCTGTGCGGCCCGACTCTCGCAATATCACGCCAGAGCGGGCATTATGCGCTTCGATCGCGGTATCGGTTCGTAGTCCGACGACGAGTGTGGGACGCGGCAAGAATGTGCCCTCATGGCGGGGCATGGGGTCTACGAAACGGCGACGGGACTCAATCCCGCGCTCGCGAATGTCGTCAGAGCGTGGAGCGACGGCTCGTGGCAGCCCGACGACCCGAACCCGGCTGCGAGGGACGAAGGCCGACACCGCTACCACGTTCCTTGGGAGACTCGGTGAGGCCCCAAGCCGACATCGAGGGGTGTCGGGTCGCGCACGACCTGCTTAGATCCGTGGTGGCCGACGTGGGCGATGCCGAGGTCAGGCGTGCCTCGAAGCTGCCAGGCTGGTCTGTCGGCCATGTTCTCGCGCACCTCGCGCGAAACGCGGAGTCGATGTGTCGACGGATCGACGCCGCTGTGCGATCGGAAGTCATCGACCAGTACGAGGGCGGCCGCGCCGGGCGAGCGGCGGAGATCGAAGCAGGAGCCAACCGAGATGCCGCCGCTCTGCGCGACGATGCGACGAGCTGGTCGCTCACACTCGACGACCTGTTTCAGTCGCTCCCTGATGAGGTGTGGGCCCGAGCCGTGCGGACCGGCGCCGGTGACGAGCACCCAGTCGCGCTGCTCCCGTTCGGGCGATGGTGGGAGGTCGAAGTGCACCTCGTCGACCTCGGGCTCACGATTCGGTCCTCGGACTGGACTGACGGCCTGGTGAACAAAGCACTTCCTCGGTTGCTCGCCGGACTGCCGGGACGTGCCGATGAGCGCGAACTCATGGCGTGGCTCCTCGGTCGAGGACCGGCCCCCGAACTGCACCCCTGGCGGTGACGAGCAACAATCGCGAACGAGACACCCCGCACGCCGTGCTGGTCGCTTCGCCGAGTAACCGCCGCTCCTCGGTCGTTTCGTATCCGCGATCGGCATCTCGCCGGAACATCAAGGCAACGAGTTCGGGAGAGCGTTGATGGCTGGCGTCCGCGATCGTGGCCCCCCCGAACCGCGTCCGAGCGCTCGCCATAACTGCCGATCTGGGTTCGCAAGATCACGCGGCATCGGGCGGACTGTGCGCTGTAGAGGGCTGGCGCCTTACGATGAGGCGCGATGTTCCGACCGGAGACGAGGTTCGCGAGCATCGGGCGCGACCGCGTTGCGTATCAGGTGTTCGGCGACGGCGCGATCGACTTGTTGTTCTTGAAGGCGTTCGGGGCTTCGGTTGACTCGTTGTGGGAGCATCCTGGTCATCTCCGGTGGTTTCGGTCGCTGGGTGAGCACTTCCGGTTGGTGATGCTCGACCATCGTGGTACCGGCGTCTCGGATGCGCTGCCGGAGTCGCGGCTGGGCGATCTCGACACACACGTCGACGACGTGGACGCTGTGTTGAAAGCGTTGGCAATCGATCGGTTCTGCGTCTGTGGTGAGGCCGACGGTTCGTTCACTGCGGTCAAGCTGGCGGTCGGTGCATCAGACCGGATCGACCGGATGGTGTTGCAGAACGCCGCCGCGACGGGCTTCGGGCTCGGTACTTCCGATGCGGAACTCGACGCGCTCGGCTGAGTCCGTTCGCTTGCAGTGGGGAACGGGAGCGTTCCTCGCTCCGATCGTGCCGCACTTCGCCGATGATCTTGACTTCTGCGCGCGCTTGGAGCGGTTGAGTGTCCGCCCGAGTGGCGCGGCGGCGTTGGTCCGCCACTTGGCATCGATCGACATCCGTCCGTTGCTGCCGGACGTCAGGGTGCCGACGCTGGTTGTGTACAGCGGCGACATCACCGTGACGACTGCGGACGATGCCCGAGACGTCGCAGAACGCATCCCGGACGCGAGCTACTTCGAAGGCGCGTCATCGACGTTCTATTGGGGTGGCGGTGTCGTCGACGAGATCATCCGGTTCGTGTCCGGCGGATCGACCGCCGCCGTGCGCGATCTCGCGACCATCGTGTTCACCGATGTCGTCGACTCGACTGGCGCGGTCGTTGCGATCGGTGACGATGAATGGCACCGGACGCTGACGTTCCTCGACGACGTTGTCGCTTCCAAGGTCGACGACTGTGGTGGCCGCGTCGTGAAACAGACCGGCGACGGGCATCTCATCGAGTTTGCTCGGCCCGGCGACGCCGTACGAGCGGCCATTGCAATCGCTCAGGCTGCTCCCGCCTTGGGCATCGAGATACGTGCCGGGATCCACACCGGCGAAATCGACCGACGAGAAAACAACGACATCGGCGGCCTCTCAGTCCACATCGCCGCCCGCGTCACCGCACACGCGCACGCGCACGAAGTCGTCGTCACTCGAACAGTCGCCGAACTGCTCGGCGCCACCGCATACCAACTCGACGACCGAGGCGAGCACGAACTCAAAGGCGTCCCGGGAACGTGGCAGCTGCTCGCGGTCACCGCGCCGCGATCGCGCTCCTAAGCGCGCAGATATCTGCCGATCGGTCGCGGTCGAAAAGCGTGGCGCCGACCCGAACGCGCGTCCCATAACCGCGCGGCGAAGACGTCCGCGCCGGCATCCCCGATGTGCCGGTAGGGGATACTCGCTGGCTGCTCTGGCGCGGGTGCCGACCCGGCAGCCGTCCCTACTTTCATCCCTACAACTCACGGCAACTCGCTGGACTGGACGGACCAGGCGACTGAGTCGAGCGTGCTCACTGGACCTGCAACTACTGCCCTGACGTAGCGCCGTGAGCTACACGATCTTCGAAGGCACCTCGGAGATCCAGCGGCTGGTTGTCGCGCGCAGCATCAGCGGACTGCACATTCCCTGATCCGAGTCCAGCTGTTGCGGACGTGTTCAGACCGCGCATTCTCGCTCCGAGCTCCCTCCGGTACCCGTCGGTCGTCCACGCGAGGGCGCACGCGTTTAGTGTCGATTGCACCATGAACGACGACGAGTTGCCGGCGTTCACTTCAATGCCAACGTCGTTGACCACTGACCGGCTCCTTATGCGGCCCTTCTCGGTCGACGACGCGCCGCTCCACGCCGAGATGATCTCGGAACGTGGACCAGGTGCCCGCCACTACGGCGCCACCGTCGAAGCCGTCGAACAAATTATCGAGCGGCTGCTTCGGGAAGCTGCCGAGCACGGCTTCGGCCTGTTTGCGCTCGAGCGCGCCGATGATGCCGGCTTCATCGGTTACTGCGGGCTCATCGTTGGCCGCGGGAGCATCAGTGAGCCGGAGATCGCCTATGAGCTCCTCAGTCGATTCCACGGACGCGGGTATGCGACCGAAGCTGCTTCGGCCGTCGTTGAGGCCGCGCGCGCGACCGGCCGACGTCGGCTCGTCGCAACAGTCGCTCCGACCAACGCCGCATCGTTCCGAGTCCTCGAAAAGGTCGGGTTCGCACCTGTCGTCCCGGCGCATGACGAGTACGACGGTCACGTTGAATGGGAGCGTCTTCTCTGACGTGTCGACGTGACATATGTGACCTCGCTATTGGGATGCGGCCGGCTTGCTCGCGGTGACGAACTGCATTTGCTCGCGCCGTCCCGTCCGTCGCACGGTGATGTGCTCATAGCCGGCGTGTTCGAGCATGCGCAGCAGCTCGCCATCGCTGTAGAGGCGCATGCGACGGGCGACGAGCGACGGCGCGGTGGCCGCGGTATGGATCGCGATTCGCCCTCCCGGTGCAAGCGTCCGGTAGACCTCGGCCAGCATGGCCTGGGGCTCGTCGAAGAAGAAGAAGGCGTTCATCGTCGCGGCGGCGGTGAACTCTCCATCGGCGAACGGCAAGTCCCCGGCATCCCCGTCGCGCAACTCGAGGCGGCCCGCGGTGATCGCCGAGGCGTTGCGGCGAGACGCCAAGGCGAGCATCTCTGCACTGTGATCGATCGCCCGCGCCGTGCATCCGGTGGCGATCGCCCACTCCAAGAAGACGCCCCCGCCACAGCCGACCTCCAGCAGGCGATCTTCGGGGCCGAGCGCGAGTGCGGCCAGGGTCTCGCGGAACGCTTCCTGGTGCGGCTTCGCATCTCGGTAGAAGGATCGAGCTACCCAGCCACCCGGCCGCCGGAACAGGCTGTCGGTGAGCCAATCTGCGAGGCGGCGCGGGCCAGCCAGAGGCCCGCCGGCTGCGATCGCGATGCCGTACCGTGCGGCCCGGTTGGTCGGCGATGATCTTGACAACTGCACCTCCGCATCGCGCTAACCGGCATGTCGGTTGCGATCCGAACGTCGGCCATGAAGTCGAGAGCAAACGCCTGTCGGTTGCGGATCTTCGAGCATCGGGGTGTGTCCGACGCCCTCGAGCAACTCGATGCGTACGTCGGGAATCACGCGGTACTCGTCGGTTGCGAGCGACGCTTGATATCGGCGGTCCTCGGCGCCGAAGATCACCTGCACCGGCAGACCCGAGCGCTGCCAGCCGGTCAGGGACACTGCGCCGGCGAATGTATTCGAGCGAGCCTCGTGCGGTGCCGGCGAAGGCACGGTGGGTCATGCCTTGGATGCTCGCGATGACATCGCGTGGAATGTCGACCTCGCGGAAGAACGCGCCGGCGCGCAGCAGTTTGCGGATCGTGGCCTCGGACTGCAACCGCCACAGGAGCCGTCCCGGTATCGGGAGCAGCGCAAGCCGGCTCAGAAGTCCTTGCGGGATGATGGCCGCGGGGCTCGGCCCGGTATCGATCACCGTGAGAGCGACTACCGCGTCGCGTCGCTGCTCGGCGAGCGCGGTTGCGACATAGCCGCCAGTCGAATGCCCGACTACGGAGAACCGGCTGATGCCAAGGCTGTCCAAAGCCGCGGCGACGCCGCGCGCCTGAGCTGCGGTGTCGTACCCTCGTCGGGGGCTCGGTGATTTGCCGTGCCCTCTGAGGTCGACGCGGATGAGTCGGAAGTTGCGTGCGAGCATCGGCACCACCGAGTCCCACCACGCCGTCGACCCGGCCAGCCCGTGGACCAACAACAACAGGCGGCGCGTCGGGCTCGCCGTCCTGCACCACGTTCAGGTCGCATTCGCCGAACGGACTGACGGTGGTACAACTCTTCCAGTTGTCCGTGGTGTCGTGTGACATGACGTTCTCCACTTCTCAAGGTTCGGTGTGCCAGATGCGCCGCGAGGTGCGGATAGCGTGACAGGAACCGAGGATCCGCCGCTTCCACAAACGTGCGCTGCCGCACCGGTCGTGTGGATCCTGCGTGAACACGTCTGCTACATCGGACCGGATCTCGGAGTCGACGTACACGACGCGGCCGTCGCGGTTCTCTCGATCGGCCTCGACGCTCCCTTGACTCTCGAGACGAACGGACACGGAGCGATCACGGCTCGCAGCGCCTTTGTGCCGGCTCGCACACTCCACCGCGTGATTGCACCAGCGGGTCGGATCCTGTTGCTGTTCATCGAGCCTGCACGGAGGCACACCGAGTTCGTTGGTGCCGCGATGCGTCGCTTCGTCGGACCGTACGGTCTCGATCATCGCCGAGAGGACGAATTGGTCGCCGCCGGCCGGAGCTTACGAGGTCGACCGAGTTCTCGCCGTCGCCACCTCACCCGCCGAGGACACCGACTGGCGGATTGGCCGCGTCACTGCCGACATCCGAGCTGACCCATGCCGCGTGTTCCGTGCCAACACAACGGCGAGCGAACTGGGGCTATCCCCCTCTCACTTCCTGCGCCTCTTCGCGGCCGAGACCGGCACGACCTTTCGCCGGTACCAGCAGTGGGCCCGCCTGCTGCATGCCGCCAAGGGCATGCTGGCCGGACATGACCTCACGCGATGCGCCGTTGACGCCGGTTTCGCATCGTTGTCGCATTACAGCGACACGTTCCACCGGACTTTTGGAATCGCGCCGAGTGCCGCACTGATCAAGTCGAGCGTCCGCCTCTACCTCGATTCAGAACACCTCGACGACGGCGTCATCCGAGGTTCGTGACCCGAAATCACAAGTGATGCGCGACTGATGCGCCTCCGCTGTCATCGTCGTCCTCGGACGGAGAGACGACTCGATCGGAGACGCACATGATCACGGTGATGGTGTTCCACGAGGTCGACGATGTCGATCATTGGCTGCGCTCACCCAAGCGGGAAGAGTTCTTCGGGCCGCTCGGGATGACCGTGCGGACCTTCGTCGATCCGGACAAGACGAAGCGGGTCGGACTGATCGTCACGGTGCCCGATATGGAGACGCTCCAAGCCGCGCTCGGCGACCGAAGACGCGGCCGACGCCATGAAGTCCGACGGTGTGCGTCCCGAGACCATGGTCATGCTCGTCGAGTCGTAACGACCGCGTCGTTAGGTGCTCAGCGAGATCCACTCATAACAACAAGCTGGAGGATTTCCCATGTTCGTGACAGTCATTCATCACATCCACGACCCCAAGGGGTTCCAGGAAGCCGAAGCCAAGGCACTCGAGGCCGGGCTCCCGGCTGGTGTCGCGCTGCCGGTGCACGCGTCAACTCGCGATCACGCGCTCGGCATTTGCATCTGGGAAGGCGAGTCGGTGGCGGCGGTACGCGACGTCGTCGAGGGCGCGGTCGGACCCTGGGCCGAGAACGAGTACTTCGAGATGGAAGTTGACGGCCTCACGCCGCAACTCGGTTAGCCCCCGCAAGACCCGATCTTCGATGTCAGGAGCCACGATGGCGTACGCAGTCATTCATCATTTTCCCGGTGGCACCAAAGCGAACTACGAAGCGTCGATCGCGGCGGTGCACCCGGGCCCGAACCAGCTGCCCAAAGGTCAGATCGCGGACGTCGCGGGCGCGGTGCCTGGCGGTTGGACGATCGTTGCCGTGCACGAGTCGAAGGAGAACTGGGAGCAGTTCCGCGACGGCACGTTGTTGCCGAAGCTGACCGCCGGCATCGAGGGCGGCTTTCCGACTCCTCCCGAAGAGACGGCGATCGACGTCTACAAGGTCCTGCCGTAACGCCGGTAGGTGGAGGAAGCATGACGTTCGCCCCGATTGCACCGACAACTACCGTCGCGCCGACGAAGATCGCGCGCGACACGTACGTGATCCACCAGGTGCAGCCTGCGCTCGGTCAACCGTTGTTCGTGTACATCAACTCGATGGTGATCCTGGGCAAGGAGCCGGTCATCGTCGATACGGGCACGCCCGCGAATCGGAAGCAATGGCTGGATGACGTCTTCTCGCTCGTCGAGCCCGAAGACGTTCGCTGGATCTTCCTCTCGCACGACGATGTCGATCACACCGGCAACCTCGCCGAGGCGTTGAGCGCATGCCCCAACGCGCGGTTGGTGTGCAACTGGGCGATGGTCGAACGGCATACGAACTGCTTCGACTTCCCGTTGGAGCGCTGCGAGTGGGTCGTCCACGGCGAGACGTTCGACGTGGGCGACCGCACACTGCACGCGCTGCGTCCACCCGTGTTCGACTCGCCCACGACGCGCGGTCTGTACGACTCGACGACCGGCGTGTACTGGGCCGTCGACACGTTCGCGACTCCGCTGCCCGATCCGAGTGCCACGATCGCGGACCTCGAGCAGGACTTCTGGTTCCACGGCATGGGGCTGTTCGCGCTCGGTGCCGTGAGCCCGTGGCTGACGATGCTCGACACCGACAAGTACGGCGAGTACGTGGACTGCGTGCAGAACCTCGACATCACGACGATCGCGAGCTGTCACAGCCCGGTGATCGAGGGTCCGTTCATCGAGCAGGCGTTCGGCCGCATCCGCGAATTGCCGACGCTCGAGCCGCCGACGTTGCCGGATCAGTCCATCCTCGATCAGATCGTGTCGGCGACCTCGATACCTCAGTCAGGCTGAGCCGCGGCGAGCGCGTCGATGCGGGGGATCCAGGTCCGAAATCCCAACGTCCGGCACAGTTCGGACGCCTCGCCGAGCCAGGCTTGTCCTTCGGCGTCGAGCCGGCCGAGCCGACGATCCCTTGCCTGCGCGAGCGCGAAGAGCGTGGTCGCCCGGTGATATTGCCATCCGAACGCCTCGGCGATGTCGAGCGCGGCGCGCAGCTGTTCCTCCGCGTCGTCGTGACGCCCGAGCAGAGACTCGAGTTTTCCGACATAGGCGGCGATCGGTCCCTGACTCGACACGCCGTTAAAGGCGACGTCGTTCGCGTGCGGCTCCAGCAGGGGCACCAACTGAGCCGCGGCGTCGGCGCGATCGAGCTCGATCGCGAGGATTGCGTAGCCGATGACGCAAGTCGTCCAGAGGTTGTCGACGGGCAGCGCCGCGAAGCCATTCGCGATCCCGTCGTCGAGGATCTCACGAGCAGGCTCCTCGCGCCCGACGGCGTGGCAGATGATGCCGTATGCGAGCTTGAACGCGATGGCCAGGGGGTCGTCCTTCGTCGCCTGCTCCACCAGCGGAAAGAGCTCGTCGTGGCGGCCGGCGAACGTGCCGATCGCGAAGAACTGGGGGGCGAAGAACGTGAAGGCGTCGGGCGCACCGATCTGCATACCGAGCTCGAGCGTCTGCGTCGCCACCGCCTCGGCTTCGACGAGGCGGCCCGCCATCGTCGCCGTGAACGTCTCGGCCAGGCCGACCGTCCAACGCAGGTGTGGGTCCCCGATGGTGCGCGCCGTCGCCCGGAGTTTGGCGAGGCTGCGAGCGGCCGTCACATGATCGGCGGATTCGATCGCGATGTCGAAGGCAGAGAGATGGGCACCGAAGACAAGTCGCGGGTCGCCGGATGCTTCGGCCGCCGCGACCGCCTTCGCCGCGACGCGGGACCGGACCTCGGCGCTCCCGGGCTCCCACAGTCCCCAGAGCACGCCCGGCGCGATGCGCGCGAGCAACGTCGGATCAGGATGCGCGTCGGCCAACTCGAGCGCCTGGTGCGCCGACGCGACCCGGCGCTCGGCGTCCGGAGTCCAGACGAGGCACTGGGCCAACAGCGCGAGCAATCGCGCGTAGGTCGCGGTATCGGCCTGGTCCGCGACCGCAACCGCCGCCTCGACGGCCGCGAGATATTCGGTTGCATGTTGATCGCCGCGCATAAAACCTTGGTTCGACGCGAGCACGGCCCGGACGAGCAGGGCGTACGCGCCGCTGCGGCGCGCGAGGTCGGCACCTTGCGCGAGCGTGTCTTGTGCTTGCGGGTCACCCGCCCGGAACTGCGCCTCCCCCAGCCGCACGAGCAGATCGGCGCGTTCCGCGTCGGGACGATGCACAGCGATGGCCGTGTCGAGCGCGCTGCGGTAGTGGTCCGCCGCCTCGGTCGGTGCGAGCTGTTCGAGAGCCTGATCGCCGGCGAGCATTGACCACCGCTGCGCCGCGTCGGGCCAGCCCGCGCGCGCACAATGCCGCGGCGAGCTGGACCACGACATCGGGCCCGATGTCGTCGGTGCGCTGCTCGAGCGAGCGCGCTGCTTCTCCGTGCAAGCGGATGCGAAGCGATCGGCCCAGGTCGGCGTACAACGCGTTGGCGACGAGCGCGTGCACGAACCGCGTCGATCGCCGCACCGATCCGGCGTCGACCAGGAGACCGGCGCGCGTCGCGGTATCGAGCGTTTCGACTACGACCGACTCCGGAAGCCCGACCATGTCGACGAGCACGTCTTCGGAGAACTCGATACCGAGCACCGAGGCCGCAGTCAGGATGCGCGCCGCATCGGCACCGAGCGCGTTGACGCGGCTCCATACGACGTCGCGCAGGCTCGGCGGTACGTCTTCCTCGCTCGCGACCGGCAAGTCCGACGCGGTCGCGCCCGCATCGTCCAAGCGGCCCGACTCGACCCAGTGCCGGATGAGTTGCGACGCGTAGAGCGGGTTGCCGGCGGTCTCCGCCCGCAACGCGGCGGCAACGCGGCGCGCTTCGAGATCGTCGGTCACGGGCGCGGCGATGGCGACCAGATCGGCCAGCTCGTCGTCGTCGAAACCGGCAAGCTGCAAACCACAATGCTCGCCCCGTTCGAGATCGGCCAGCGCGGCTCGCAATTGCTCGGACGCGTGCTCACCCGCTTCGCGGCTGCTCGCAACTATGAGAACCGGCGCGTCGGCCAGCGCGCGCGTGATGTGACGCAACATCAACAGCGCAGTCGGTTCGGCCCACTGGAGGTCGTCGAATATCAGCACGAGCGGCCGCGGCGTCGCGATACGACGGAGGAGATCGGTCGCGGCCTCGAACACGAGGAATCGTTCGGTGGCGTCGTCGGATGCCGTCGGGTCCGGAGCGGTGCCTACTCGCGTCGCAAGCCGCGGGCAGATCCGCACGAGCTCGCCGCCACACCGCGCGACGTGCTCGGCCAGAAGGTCGACCGGCGCGTGTTCGACGCAGTCGGCCAGCACGCTCCGGAACGGTTGGAGCGGTACCCCCGTCTCGTCGCAGCGCCCGTAGACGACGGTCGCGTCGGCCGACGACCCCACCAATTGGGCGAACGCCGCCAACAAGGTGGTCTTGCCGATCCCCGGTTCGCCTCTGAGCACCACGCCGCGCAATCCCGAACCCCGCACTTGCGCGAGCTCCTCGGTGAGCGCGTCCAGCTCGTGCGCGCGGCCGACGAAGCGAGCCCCGTGCGCCAACGCGCTCGGGAGCGGGACTGTGACTGCGTCGCTCGCCGCAGGCCGGGACGTATCGGTGTCGATGCCGTCCCAGCTGGTGGCGACGCGCCGCTCGATGCGGACGACATCGGGGGAAGGCTCGGTCCCGAGCTCCTCGATGAGCAGTGCGCGGTACTGCTGGAACGCGCGGAGTGCGTCGCCCTGGCGCCCCGCGCTCGCCAGTGCGCGAATCAAGAGTCCACGCGAGCTGTCGCGATACGGGTGGCGCGCGACTTGGGCTTCGAGCACCGCGACCGCGTCGGCCGACCGGCGCGCCGAGATCAGCTCGTCGGCATAATCGTCGACCGTACCGGCGTGCAGCTCGGTCAACCGGGCGATCTCGCCGTCGGCCCATTCCTCGCCCGAGAACTCCTCGAGCGCGGGGCCGGTCCACAGTCCGAGCGCGCGCTCCAGGCCTCGCATCCGATCGTTCGCATCGGCCGCTCGGGCGACCGCCTCCGAAAACTGCAACGCATCGACGTCGGTCACCACCGAATAGCCCGTGCTCGCCGTTTGCAGGACCGCATCGCCAATAGTCGATCGCAGCCTCGAGACCGCCATCCGCAGCGCGCCGGGCGCGATCCCGAAGGTGTCGGCGAGCCACTCCGATCGCAGCCGGCGCGGCGAGTGGAGTGCGAGGATCGCGAGCAACCGGCGCTGGCTCGTACTGGGCAGGTCGATCGCCGAACCGTCGACCGCGACGGCGTGTACGCCGCCCAGCAGGCAGACACTCTTGATCAGCGATTCCGAGCCCACCACGAGCCGCATTGTCGCACGCCATCTCTGCGTGCTCGACTGCGTTGGTGCTGCATCGACGGAGAGGGTTGCCCGACGGATGGTTGGAGATCGTCGAGCAGCACGTCGCGGTGTGGAATGTGCTCAGCGAGGACGAACGGGAGCTGCTCGTAGCGGCGTCCGACTGGCTGCTCCGGCACAAGCACTGGGAGGCGGCACACGGATTCACGCTGGTCGACGAGATCACCGTCACGATCGCCATGCAGGCCGCGCTGCTCGTTCTCGGTCTGAGCGTCGATGAATATCGAGAGGTCAGCGCGGTCATCGTGTACCCGACGGCGATGCAATCGCGCGGCGTCTATGCCGGTCCGGTGCCCGGCACGGTGACCGACGGTGTCGTTCCGGTGCTCGGCCAAGCGCATGAGGGCCGCGGTCCGGTGTTGGTTGCGTGGGATGAGGCCGAGTCGGCGGCGCGATATCCCGGCCGCGGACAGAACGTCGTGTTCCACGAGTTTGCGCACAAGCTGGATATGCGAGACGACATCGTCGACGGCACACCACGTCTCGAACGCGGGGACATGGCGGAGTGGGTCACGGTGTTCACCGAGGCGTACGACGCGCTTCGGGCCGGCATCGACCGGCCACCCCTTCAGCCCTACGGGGCGACGAACCCCGCCGAATTCTTCGTGGTCGCGACCGAGGCTTTCTTCGACGTGCCGGAAGCGCTCGAACTTCACGAGCCCAAGCTCTACGAAGTCATGCGCCACTACTACAAACAGGACCCGGCCGCGCGCGCCCGCCGAGCCGAACGATCGGCCGGATCAGCCGACTGAACCGTCTCGTGCGTGCCAAGATCGCGGCATGCACGCCGGCGAGATCCTCGGCCTTCATCACATCAAGATCCCCGTCACGGACCTTCCGGCGAGCAGGTCGTGGTACGAGCGTGTCTTCGACCTCGAGGTCCTCACGGAGTTCCGCGACGACGAGGACGGCGTCGTGCGCGGCGTCTCGTACTACGCGAAGGGCGATCTGACGCTGTGCTTGCGCGAGAACGCGCCGGCCGCAAAGGGATTCGCCGGCTTCGATCCGTTCGCGATCATGTTGTGCGGCCGCGCCGACATCGAGCACTGGGCCGAACGTCTCGATGAGCTCGGTGTGTCCCACTCCGCCATTGTGGACGTCCCGATCGGCTCCATCATGAGCTTCGACGCGCCCGACGGGCTCGAGCTCCGCTTCTACACGCTGAACGAGCAGGGCGCCGATCCCGAAGGCCGCGTCCGCGCGCGATGATCCGCCGGTGAGTCGTACCGCGCTGTTGACGGGAGGCGCCGGTTACATCGGCAGCCACACCGCGGTCGTCCTGCTCGAAGCCGGCTGGTCGGTCGTCGTCGTCGACAACCTCGCGAACGGTTCACCGGTTGCGCTGGAACACGTGCGCGATCTCGTTGGTGGCGACCTCGAGTTCCATCAGGTCGACGTTCGCGACGAAGAAGCGCTCGAGAAGGTATTCGCGGCGCACGACATCGATGCGGTCGTACATTTCGCCGGTCTCAAGGCGGTGGGCGAGTCCGTGGCGAAGCCCCTCGACTACTACGACGTCAACGTCGGCGGGTCGATCAGCCTGCTCAAGGTGATGCGGGACGCGGGTGTGCGCAAACTCGTCTTCTCCTCGTCGGCAACCGTGTACGGCGACCCGAGTGTCGTACCGGTAACCGAACGTTCGCCGGTGGGCGAGACGACGAACCCGTACGGCCGAACCAAGTTCATCATCGAAGACATGCTGCGCGACGTTGCCGGCGCGGATGACCGTTGGCACATTGCCATCCTCAGGTACTTCAACCCGGTTGGAGCTCATCCGAGCGGACAGATTGGTGAGGACCCGCACGGGATCCCGAACAATCTCGTGCCGAACCTGATGCAGGTCGCGGTCGGCAGGCTGCCGAAGGTGCGCGTGTTCGGCACCGACTACGCAACCGGAGACGGCACTGGCGTCCGCGACTACATCCACGTCATGGATCTGGCCGAGGGTCACCTCGCCGCGCTGGAGCGGCTCGATGCAATCGACGGCGCCGAAGCGATCAACCTCGGTACCGGGAAGGGTTACTCGGTGCTCGAAGTGATTGCTGCGGCGTCGAAGGCGATCGGTCGCGACGTTCCCTTCGAGGTCGAGGGCCGGCGACCGGGCGACATCGCGACGGTGTACGCCAACCCGACGCACGCGCGCGAGCAGTTGGGCTGGGAAGCGAAGCGTGGCATCGACGAGATGCTCGCCGATCATTGGCGCTGGCAATCGACACATCCGCACGGATACGAGAACGACGAGAACGGCTGAGCATGACAACTGCAAGGTGAACAGAGTCAACGCAGGCTTTGCAGCTGTAACTCGAGGATCCGGTGCGCGCGGTGCGATCGTGATTTGACGGTTCCCACCGCCAAACCCAGCTTCTCGGCGATTTCGGGCTGCGTCATGCCATCGAGGTGTTGCATGCGAACGATGTCCGTGAGCTTGGGCGGCAAAGCGTCGATCGCGCGCCGCACGCGCCAGACGAGGTCGACCACGCCGAGGTCGGGTGGCACGGTCACGGCCACCCCGTCGCGCCAGTCTTCATCGGCGAGCGGGGTCCCGCGGTGCCGATCTTCGTAGCGCGAGATGTCGATCGCCACGTGCTTGGCGATCGTCGCGAGCCACGGCGCGGGGTCACGGTCGACATCGATCCGGTCGGCGGCCTGCCACGCGCGCACGAACGTCTGCTGCACCGCGTCATCGGCCAGATCCCGCCGCCGGAGCACGTGGTGCGCCACCGCGTAGACCATGCGTCCGTATTCGCGATACAGCTCGCGGACCGCGTCGGCGTCTCCGCGCCGAAACGAATCCAGTGTGGTCGGTGTCATCGGGTCGTCCCCTTTTGGTCGGCGTGACCATCCTCCGGTAGGGGACTGACGGCTGGTTCCGTTCCGGCTGACGGGGCGCGGCGTTCGCCGTCAGCGCCACGCCCGAAAGGCGTCAGGACGCACGGCGAGACTGCCGGAACCGTGCCACCCGAGGTGAAAGGCGAGGAGATGGCCGAGGTGAGATGGCCGAGGTGAGATGGACCGTCGCGAACGCCAGCAACTACAGATCGTCAGCGCCCTCGACCGCCGGCACTACGCCCGGGTCCTTGTCCTTGCCCGCGAGCATCTCGCCGAGTATCCGGACGACGACATGGTGAAGGCGGCGGCCGCCGCCGCTCGTGAGGCGTGGGAGCGACCCGCCGGATCGGGCTCCTAGCCGGCCGGTACCCGCAGCGCCGCCGCGACCGCGCCGGGATCGGCGGCTCCCTCGATGAATGCGCGTGACGCGGCCTCGGCCCCGGCCGGACGCGGCGGCCCGGTCGAGGAGCTCTTCGACATCGACAGCCGCGTCGGCGATGAAGTCCCAGCCCCGAGTGTGGCGGCCGGCTTCGCGGAGCGTCGCCGCGGCACCGAGGAGTCGGGCGGCGCGGTGGCCGTCCTCCCGGAGCACCGCGGTCGACGCGAAGCCCTCCAGCGCGAGCGCCGTGCGCAGCGGCTCGGCGGATTCGGAAGCAAGCTCCAATGCGCGCGCGATGAATCGCGTCTGCTGCTTCGAGTTCTCCGCGACTCGCCGCCGCGAAACCGAGAACGGCGAGGCAGTTCGCGACGATCTCCTGATCGTTGATCTCGAGCCCGATCTCGAGCGCTTCTCGTGCGAGTTGCGCGGCTCGATCGGGATCACCGGCGCGCCACTCGAGGAGGGCGAGCGAGGTGAGAGCTTCGTCGATACCGGGAAGGGAACTGGCGGCGCGTGCCTCGGTCAACGAGTACTGGAAGGCGTCTCGCGCCCGCTCGATGTCCCCCAGGGCGAAGATTGCCTCACCGAGATCGTTCGTCAACGCGTTCGCGAGGCCCCATAGTCCGAGCTCGCGCGCCAGATCCAGTGCGACCTCGATCGTGACGACGCGACGAGCGTTGTCATGGCGTCGCCCGGCGAGGCGCGCGGCGTAACGGAGCGCGAACGCGCGGTACACATCGGCGCCGATCGCGTCGAGCGCCTCGATGGTCACCCAGAAGCTCTGCTCCGCGTCGGCGTACCGCTCCTCCACGAGCGCCCGCCGAGCGGCGATCAGCGCCTGCATGGCGCGCACCCGCGGTACCGGCGCGAGCCCGGCGAGCATCTGCTCGGCGTCCGCGAGGAGCTCGGCCGCCCGAACGAAATTGCCGCGCGTCGAGTATGCGACGGCGAGCGCGGTTTCGACGCCGGCGAGCTCATCCGCGTCCCCTGCTTCGCGAAAGAGTGCGATGGACTCCGCGCACAGCGCGTCGGTCTCCTCGTCGGTGAGCGCTCCGGGGAAACGCGGCTCGCCGGGCTGCGGCTCGACCCACCGCGCGAGTCCGGGCGTGCCGGTGAACGCGGTCCAGGCCAACAGCCGCGCCCGTGCGACGTCCCGTACCGCGCCGTCACGGCGCCGGCCGCGAGCGCGAGCCATTGCGAACCTTCGAGGGTGCGCCCGGTGAACCACCAGTACCAGCCCAGGCATCCGGCGATCCCTTGCGCAGTCTCGGCGTCGCCGTTGTGCACCGCCGCGTCGAGCGCCGAATGCAGGTTGGCGAGGTTCGAGGTGACGGCGCGGACCCAGCCGCGCTGCTTGTCGCCTCGCAACGCGTCGATGCTCCGCAGGCAGAAATCCGCGTAGTAGCGCCGGTGCGCGGCGTACGAGCGCTCCGCCTCACCGGAGATCTCGAGGCGCTCGCGGCCGTAGTCGGCCAGTGTCTGCAGCATGCGGTAGCGGAGGTAGCCGTCGACCTCGTCCGTCTCCACCGTGACGAGCGACTTGTCGACGAGGCGGGATACGAGCTCGCTGACGTCGTCGCCGGTGATCTCGTCGTCCGCGCACACGACGCGTGCGGCGGCGGCAGTACATGACCCGCCGAACACGGAAAGCCGGTCGAAGACCAGGCGCTCGTCGTCGAACAAGAGGTCATAACTCCAGTCGACGACGGCGCGCAGCGTCTGCTGGCGCGGGAGCGCGGTGCGGGCGCCGCGGTTCAAGAAGCGGAAGCGGTCTTCGAGACCCACCGCGAGCTCCGTGATGTTCATGACCCGCAGCCGCGCGGCTGCGAGCTCGATCGCGAGCGGAAGGCCGTCGAGCCGGCTGCAGATTTCGGCCAAGGCCTCGCGTGTCGGCCCGGACTCGTCGCCCGAGGTCCGAGATCGGATCCGCGGCCCGACCCCGTTCGACGAAGAGTGCCACGGCGTCATCGGCCGAAAGCGGCGGCACCGCCCACAACATCTCGCCCGGTATCGCAAGCCCTTCGCGACTCGTTGCGAGGATGCGCAACTGCGCGCACGACTCGAGCAGGTCTTGTGCGATCCGAGCCGCGGCGGCGACCAGATGCTCGCAGTTGTCGAGCACGACGAGCGCGCGTCGACTCTTCAAGAACTCGATCAGGCGACGGATATCCCCGTCACCGGTTCCGGTCCGCGCGACTTCGAGCGCGGACATGATCGCGGTCACCACCTCCTCGGGATCGGCGACGTCGGCCAGTTCGACCCACCAGACATCGATCGCATCGGCGTGCAGAGACTCGCGAGCCGCTTCGATCGCGAGTCGTGATTTTCCGACGCCGCCCGGCCCGAGGAGTGTCACCAGCCGCTGCGCGTCGAGCGCCGGACGGAGTGCATCGAGATCGCGGCGGCGGCCGATCAAGGTGGTCAGCGGGGTACGCAGATTCGTTCGCGGGCCGGGCGCGGCGGCGGTTGCGGCGTCAGCGCGAACGACGGCGACGTCTTGGCGCAGGATCGCGGTTTCGAGCGCCCGCAACTCCTGTGACGGTTCCAGGCCGAGCTCATCACCGAGCACCGTGCGGGCGGACTGATACGACCGCAGCGCGTCGGCCTGGCGGCCCGCCCGGGTCGAGCGCCAACATGAGTTGCGCGCGGAGGTGCTCGCGTAACGGATGCTCGACGCACGAGCTGCTCGAGCTCACCGACCAGACCCGCGTCCCGTCCGAGCGCGAAGATCGGCGTCGATCCGAGCCTCGGTTGCAACGAGCCGAGCCTCGGTCAAGCGCGTGATGTCGACCTGCGCGAACTGTTCATAGGCAACGTCGGCCAGCGCGTCGCCGCGCCACAGCGCCAATGCCTGTTCGAGCAGCTCCCGCGCTCGTGCGACATCGCCGTCTCGCATCGCGTCGTGACCGCCCGCGGCGAGGGCCTCGAAACGGAAGACGTCGACAGTCGCTTTGTCGACGGCCAACACGTACCCGGCGCCGCGGCGCTGAACAACATCACCCGTCGCGCCAGCGCGCGCCGCAGGCTGGACACCTGACGCTGCAGGGCGTTCACGCTCTTCGCCGGAACGTCCGCGCCCCAGACCGCGTCGATCAGCTGGTCGTCGGCCACGACCTCACCGCAGCGCAGCGCGAGCGCAATCGAGCAGGGTCTGCAGCCGCCGACCCCCGAGCGACCGTGGCTGACCGTCGTCATCCCGGACTTCCAGAGATCCCAGAAGACCGATTTCCACGACGCCAACGGTACGCCCTGTTCAACCGCGGGCGCAGGGGCATTTCGTGGGACACCGAAACGTCGAGAACCGGCGCCGCCGCCCCGGCGTACTTCACTGGAACAACGCAAGGGGATGCAGTGACAACACGCTTCGTCAAGGGAATGGTCGGTGGGCGCGATCGTGGGCGGCCTGGCCGTCGCGTCGAGTGCCGCGTTCGCCGGTACGGGCATTTGGCAGCCCGTTCAACCTGGGCGGCACGAACCGGGTCAACGTGTCGACGGTGCTGCGAGGCGCGACGAGCGGGCAACAGCTCCGCGTCACCAATTCGAGTCCCCGTTCCGGGTGCGGCCGGCGTCGGCATCCACACCGATCCCCGCAACCCGCCGCTGACCGTCAATTCCAAAGCGAAGGTCACCAACCTCAACGCCGATCTGCTCGACGGCAAGGATTCCAGTGCCCTGCAGCAGCGGGTCACGGGAACCTGCGCGGGCGGAGACCGCGATTTCGAAAATCGGCGCGACCGGTTCGGTGTCGTGCGTCACGTCCGCACAGATCCCCGTCCACACCGTCCTCGACAACGGCGACTTCGTCAACGACCTGCTCACGCCATCGCTTGATCTCCAACTCAACTGCGGAGACATCGCCGGTTTCGACGGCCTCGAGTTCATCAGCCGGAGCGACGCCGACGCATCCCTCAACTGGATGTTCAGCGAGGCGCCGCGACGAGCACCGTGAACAGCGAACGGTCAGACCGTGGCGCCCGGGAACTTCGTGGCATTCAATCTGAGCGCCGCCGCGCCTCGAAGGCCAGTTCATCTGGGCGGACACCCGCCATGTCGTCACCGTGAGCATCAGCGTGGTCGACGATCCCGGGAGGTGTGCGTTCAGCGGCACCGCGCTCGTCAACACCACGCCTTGAGAAGCGTCGCTTAGCCTGAGGCGTGATTCTGATCGATGCCCAGGGCCTGGCGGCGCACCGCCCGAATCGTCCCCTGTTCACCGATCTCTCGCTCACGCTCAGCACGGCGATCGCATCGGCGTCGTCGGTCTGAACGGCTGCGGCAAGAGCACGCTGCTCTCGATGATGAGCGGCGACCGCGAACCCGAGGCCGGCGTCGTGCGCCGGGGCCGCAACGTTCGCGTCGGGGCATTGCCCCAGCTTCCGGTGCTGCCGGCGGGCACCGTTCGCTCCGCGGTATGCGACGGGCTCGGGCGTGACGAGTGGCAGGGCGAAGCGATGCTTTCGCGCCTGGGTATGGGCGGCCTGCTCGACACCTCGACCGACGAACTGTCGGGCGGACAAAAGAAGCGCGTCGCGCTGGCCGCGCTGCTCGCACGCGAGTGGGATGCACTGATACTCGACGAGCCGACCAACCACCTTGATCTCGACGCCATCGCCTACCTCGAGGAATGGCTCGCGGCGTTCACCGGTGGTCTGCTCCTCGTGACCCACGACCGCCACGTGCTCGACCGCGTCACGAACAAGGTGCTCGAGATCGACCGCGGCGCGACCTACCTCCATGTGCCGACCGAGGGATCCAAGGGATCCGGTTACGCGGCGTACCTCGCCGGTCGTACCGAACGCGAAGCGCAGGCGGCGATCGGCCGAGCAGACGCGCAAGAACCTCGCCCGCCGCGAGCTCGCGTGGCTGCGGCGCGGCGCGCCGCGCGCACGTCGAAGCCGAAGGCGCGCATCGATACTGCGAACGCCCTGCTCGCGCGGGTCCGGCCGCGGCCGCACGCGAGGGTGAGCTCGGCCTCGCGTTGGGCAGCTCCCGATTGGGATCGAAGGGCGTCGAGCTGCACGGTGTCGGCTTCTCGTGGCCGAGTGCACGCGACGGCGGATCGTTGCTCGTCTTGAAGCCGTTCGACTACATGCTCGAACCGGGAGATCGGGTCGGCGTCGTCGGTCCCAACGGTGCCGGCAAGAGCACGCTGTTGGATCTCATCGCGGGCCGGCTGGAACCGACCGCGGGATCGATCGAGCGTCGGGCGCACGGTGAAGATCGGCTACTACGACCAGCTCGGCCGGGATCTCGACCTGAATCAGCGTGTGCGCGATGCGGTCGCGGGCGACAAGGGTGAGCCCACGCTCGACGACGTCAAGTTGATGCGCCAGTTCTGGTTCGACGGTGACGGGCAGTTCGCGCCGATCAGCACGCTGTCGGGCGGCGAGCGCCGGCGGCTGCAGTTGCTGCTGACATTGATCGAGCAGCCCAACGTGTTGCTGCTCGACGAGCCGACGAACGATCTCGATCTCGACACGTTGCGCGCGCTCGAGGAGTTCCTCGACGATTGGCCCGGCATCCTCGTCGTCGTGAGTCACGACCGTGTGTTCCTCGATCGCACGGTGGGCGAGGTCATGGCGCTCGATGGCAACGGGCGTGCCGAGATCGTGCGTGGAGGAGTAGCGGGGTGGCTCGCGCAACACGCGGCGCAATCGACCCGCGTCAGCGGTTCGGCCGGCTCGACGTCAACCGCTCCCGCGGCGCGACCGAGCGCGACGCCGGCGGCGGCGCGGCCCGCGTCGACGAAGAGCCCCAGCACATTGCGCCATCAGTTGGGGCGCGCCGATCGCGAGCTCGCCGACGCGATCGTGGAGCGAGACGCGGTGCAGGCCGAGCTGGTCGCGGTAGGCGGCGACCACAAGGAGCTAGTACGGCTCGGCGCGAAGCTGGCAACGAGCCAGAACCGCGTCGACGCCGCCGAGGAGCGATGGCTCTCATTGGCCGCGGAGGCTGAATCACTGCTCATGGACATCTGACCGAAACGAACACACTGAATTCGAAGACGAGGAGTCACATCGTGAGCCCCAGACGAAGCGACAAACCGGGCCCCGAAGAAGAGGCGGAGCTCGCGCGAGAGGAACGGGACGACGCCCGGGACGAAGTGTCGGAGCTCGCCGGCTTCGACGCGGCCGAGGAGAGCGACGGTGAGGAAACTCTCGACGAGTTCCTCGAGATCGACCAGACCGAGCTCGAGGAGCTCGGCCTCACCCTCGACGATCCGCACCAACCCGAGCCGGAGTAGGGACGCAACGCCAAATTCGGCTCAGGGTCTCCGGACGGGCACCGGTTGTTTCGCATCGGGATTGCCGAGCGCGCCCGGATCGCACGAGGGGAGCCCGACCTGGACGGCGATTTGGTGGTTCGCCAGTCCGGCAGACGAGAGCTCGTGGAAGGTCCGCGTGAACGCGGCGGCGTCGCCGTGCTGCGCCGCAACTTGTTGTGCGGCGGTTTCCTTGACGGCGTCACCGATCCGCTCGACAAAGATGTTCCAAGCCGATTCTCCTGAGGACGGTTGGCCCAGCGCGAGGAGTTGCGCATCCCACGATCGCTCGGTAGCGACGGTTTTGGCCTCGTAGTCGGCTATGCGGCCAAGCTTCGACGGGTCAGGGTGTTCAGGGTTGAAGTCGGGGAACGGGAACGCACCCTGGGCACGAAGCTTGTCTCCCGCCGCTTTACACACCGCCGCAGCTCGTGCTTGAAAGGCTGCGTCCACGCGGGGGCTGTCGGCCGTCCGCGGAGCTCCGGTCGTTGTCGACGACTTGGCGCTCCCGTTACTTCCACACGCTGACATCGAGAGCAGGAGGATCCCGGCTGCGAACGCCAATCTGCGTGCTCGGTGGTTCATGGCCGAAGTCCTTTCAACGAGACGCGTGCCCACTCTTGTCCGGCGCCTTGCTACTGGTCGCCGGCGAGGTAAACATCGGCCAACTGGCTATTCGTAGGCCCGGTTGGATGAACGGTTCGGTTGGGCAGTTGAGGTCCGGTGAATCTGATGAACGCGGCCGGCGAACAGCTCGAACGAGGACTGGCGCCGCTGATCGGCCGCGAGGCCGAAGTGGTCGAGATCAATCGTTTGCTCGGCACGACCCGCCTGCTGACGATTACCGGAACGGGCGGAGCCGGAAAGACTCGACTCGCGATCGAGGCCGCCGCGCGGGCACATCGGCTGCACGGCGTAGAGGTGGTGTTCGCCGACCTCTCGACCATCGACGACTCGGCGCTGGTCGGTGACGTCGTGCTTGCCGCGCTCGGGATCGGTGAGGGGACGCGTGACCCGCTGGCTGCGGCAGTCGACCGGCTCCTCCTGCGTCCGGCGTTGCTCGTCCTCGACAACTGCGAACAGGTGATCGCGGGCGCGGCGGGAATCGCGGAGACGCTGCTCGCGCGTTGTGCGCGATTGCGGGTCTCGCGACCGGCCGTGAAGCGCTCCATGCCTCCGGCGAAGTCGTATGGTCGACGCCGCCCTTGTCGGTTCCGGATCAGATATCGGGCGCCACGCTCCAAACCGTGCGCGAGTCGGATGCGGGCCGCCTGTTCCTCGAAGTTGCGCAAAGGCGACGACCGGAGTTGGCGATTCGGCCCGAGTACACGGAGGCCATCGCTCGCGTCTGCCGCGAACTCGACGGCGTCCCACTCGCGATCGAGTTGGCTGCGGCTCGCGTCGCGGTGCTGACGCCGACCGAGATCGCCGAAGGCTTGTCCCGGCAACTCCGGTTGTTGAGTGACGGGCCCCGCACGGCGCCCGAACGCCAGCGCACGCTACGGGCCTCGCTCGACTGGAGCCACGGATTGCTGAACGACGCCGAGCGGACGCTCTTTCGCCGGCTCTCGGTATTCCGAGGCGGATCCACGCTTGCGAGCACCGAGGCCGTTTGTGGTCTGCCGCCGCTGTCAGCCGACGACATCTTGGACCTCGTAGCCGCGCTCATTGACAAGAGCCTTGTCGCGATGGTGGATGGAGCCGGCACAGCCCGTTACAGACTGCACGAAAGCGTCCGTCAGTACGCCGCCGAGCAACTCGCCGTCAGTGGCGACGAAGATGAGGTCCGCGCCGCTTCGGTGCGTCAGTTCGCAGCACTTGCCAGTACTGCGAACACCATGCTGGACTCCGAGCGGGGCCGAGCGCGACTCGAGGCCGAGGACGCGAACCTGCGAGCGGCGCTGGCCGAGGCGTGTGAGCACGACGCGAACGCGGCGCTGGAGATGGCCGCCGGTCTCGCTCGTTCCTGGTTGGTGAGAGATCGTTACCGAGAAGGTCTCGCCGCGTGTCTCCACGTGCTCGCCGTTGTTCCCGACGGCGATCCCGTTCGCCTCGCGGTCGTCCATTGGGCCGCCGGCAATCTCGCCAATTTCACTCAGGAGTATGAATCCGCGTTCGCTCATGCAGCCGACGCGTTGCGGCTGGCGGAAGCGGCGGGCGACCTGTCCGCACTCGGTCTGTCTCTGCAACTCATGGGCGGGATGGTGAACACGGTCGATCCGATCGAAGGTGTTCGCTTGGCGAGTCGTGCCGTCGAGGTGCTCGGACAGGTCGACGACGACTACACGTTCGGACTCGCGCTGGCCAGCCTGACATTCATCGAGGGCATGCGAGATCGCTTCGCGGATGCGTTCCGCGCGTACGAAGCGTTCGTCGCAGTCCCGTCGGCCGGCCGACATCCGTGGCTTCGCGGCCTGGCCGAGATCTCGATGGCGTGGGCGGAGGTCGGCCACGGCGCCCCGCGGCGGCGCTCGCGCACGCGGAACGGGCCCGGGCGCTCGCGGGCACCGACGACTCGATGACGGGTCTCATCGCGCGAGCGTTCGAAGTGCGAGCGCGCGTTGGGCTCGGCCAGGCGCGTGAAGCGCGAGCCCTCGGGGAGGAGTTGCTCGAACGAGCGCGACGCGCCAACCTCGGGGTTGCGATCCCTACCGTCGAAGTAGCTCTCCTCGGCGCGGACCTCGCCCTGGGCGACTTGCAGACGGCTCGAGGTCGCGCCGAGCGTTTGAGTCACGAACCGGCGCTTCACACCGCAGCCCTGGTCCAGGACGCCTTCGCTCGGATTGCGCTCGCGGACGGTGATGCCGAAGCCGCACGTGAGCACGCGGTCGCGCTGGGCGAAATCGCGGCGCGGACGGGCAGCCCTCGACAGCGAGCGCTGTCCGAGCTGGCTCTCGGCACCGCCGCGCTGACCGACGATGTCGAAGAGGCCCGCGTACGCGTGCACGCCGCACTCGCGCTCCAAATCGAGGCGGATTTGATCGGCGACGTGCCCGACACCCTCGAGGCGCTCGCCGCGCTGGCGCTGGAACTCGGTGACGCGCCGGTCGCGGCTCATCTGTTGGGCGCCGCGGTCGCCGCTCGCAGGGAACTCGGGTGCGTTGCTGTTCCTTCGGCCGAGGCACGCCTCGATGCGCTGTGTGATCGCGGGCAGGACAGGTTGGGTACACGCGAGTGGGCGGACGAGTTCAGTCGGGGCGAGGAACTCTCCTTGGCGGAAGCGCTGGCGTACGCGCGGCGCGCACGCGGCAGTCGCAACCGTGCTTCCGAGGGATGGGGGAGTCTCACGCCCACCGAGGCGCAGGTGGTCGAGCTCGTCGCCGCGGGGTTGACCAACCCGTTGATCGGCGAGCGTCTGTTGATGTCGCGCTCGTCGGTCAAGTCGCATCTCGCGCACATCTACGCCAAGCTCGGGATCGACAGTCGGACCGAGTTGGCCGCCGCGGCGGCGCGGCGGTCCGGGCGCGGCGTCACGACTCGGGGGTGCAGATGACCAGGGCAGGCTTCATCGGCCTTGGCAGCCAGGGCGCCGGCATGGCGCAACGGATCATCGAGCAAGGCGTGCCGACCACGCTGTGGGCGCGCCGCTGCGCGTGTCGCTCGAGCCGTTCGCGGGGCCGCGCGACGTTCGCGGCCGATCCGGTCGAGCTCGGGCGCGCGAGCGACGTGGTCGGGATCTGCGTCACCGACGGCGCGGCGGTCCGCGAAGTCACGCTCGGTCCGCGCGGTGTCCTCGCCGGTATGGCGGACGGGCAGCGTGCTCGCGTTGCACTCCACGATCGGTGCCGACGAGTGTGCCGAGATCGCCGACGCGGCCGCGGCGCGCGGCGTCGACGTGATCGACGCGCCGGTGAGCGGCGGCGGCGCGGTCGCCGCCGAGGGTCGACTCACCGTCTACGTCGGCGGTACCGACGCGGCCGTGGCGCGCGCCCGGCCGGTGCTCGAGACGTACGGCAATCCGGTCCTGCACATGGGCGCGCTCGGAGCGGGTCTGCGCACGAAGCTGCTGAACAACGCGCTGAACGCCGCGCACTTCGCGCTCGCGCACGATGCGTTCGCGATCGGCTCCGCGCTCGGCCTCGACCCGGCGACGCTCGGCGACGCGCTGCGCAGCGGGAGCGGGCGCAGCTTCTCGCTCGAGGTGTTCGCCGGGCTCCGATCGTTCGATCTCATCGCCGACCACGTCGGGCCGATCATGGCGAAGGACATCGCCTTGTTCGACCGGGAGACGGCAGCCGCGCCGCCGACCGTGCGGTGTTGCTCGAATCGGCCGACCGGTTCCTCGAGCTCCTCGGGCATCCGCGCGGCGTTGCGGAAGGAGCCCGGTGAGCGCAACCGACGACATCGCACCGGCCGAGTGTCGACACGCGCACGCGTCCCGTGGGCGCGTCCGCTCCCGTCGACGCCGCGCCGCGTTCTGGGACGGCGAGTGGAGCGACGCGCTCGACGCGCAACGGCGCGCGCGCCGCGGCCGACGCGGAGCGTCTCGGTCTGCCGCCGCTCGCGATCGCGGTCGACGACGACGTGTGGACGTTGCGCCGCGGCGAGGGGACCCTCGAGGTCGTTCCCGGGCGCGACGCGACGACATTGTCGGTCTCGCTCGACGGCGACGCGTTCGCCGACCTCGTCGACGAACGCCGGACCGCGCTCGGTCTCGTGATCGGCGCGCGCGTCGACGGCAGTCCCGGAGTCGAACGAGGCGTTCTGCGCGTGGGATCCCGTGCTGCGCTCCGCGCTCGACGGACGCGGCGTGTACCGGCCCGGCGACGTGACGATGCGCGCGCTCGACGGCTCGCCGCTCGACCTCGACCAGCGGTTCCGGCTCGGCGATCGCCCGGCGGATGCGGCGCACTTCCTCGCCGAAGCCGGGTTCCTCCTCTTGCAGGGCGTGTTCACCGACGACGAGATCGACGCGGTCGACGCCGACCTCGCCCGCGGCGGTCGACTACGCGCGTGCCCGACGACGGCGCGTCGTGGTGGGCGGCGACGCGCGCGGGTGAGCAGCTACCCGTGCCGCATCCTCGACTTCGCGCGGAAGTCGGAGTCGCTGCGCGCGCTGCTTCGACGATGCCCGCTTCCTCGCGATCGGCGAGCTCCTCGGCGACGGCCACCGGCCCGGCGATCCCTTCGGTGAGCACTTCTCCGAGGTCACCGCGGAAGGGCTGGTGAAGCGCGTCGAATCCGTCGAGGGGCTCGCGTGCCTGCCGTGGCACAAGGACTGCGAACGCGGCGGCCACTCGATGTTCTGCTCGGGCCTCACCGTCGGGATCTGCCTCACGCCGGTCGACGAAGCCCACGGCGGGCTCGACGTCGTTGCCGGTTCGCACCGGGCGAACATCGCCCACGCCCAGGTCGACCGCGAGCTCGATCTGCCGCGGGTCACGCTGCGCGCCGATCGCGGCGACCTCACCGTGCACATGTCGTGCGCGCTGCACCGGTCGACGCACCCGGCGAGTCGTGAGCGGCGGGTCGCGTACACGGGCTTCGCGCTGCCGCCGCGACCCGGCGACGGACACGCCGAGGGCGCGCAGGCGCGCTTGCGACGCGGAGCGCGCCGCGATCGGTGGCCCGAGCGACGCGTCCGCGACTCGCGTCGGAGATCCAACCCGGAACGTCGCGGCGTTGACGACCGTCGTCGGTCGTGACGGGTGCGGCGGGCGCGATGGGCTCGGCGTGTGTGCTCGCGCTCGCGCCTGCGCGTCGACGTGGTGCTGCTCACCGATGTCGACGAGGACCGGCTCGCGGCGGCCGCCGCACGCATCGCGCGCGAGTCGTCCGCGAAGGTGTGCACCGCGGTCGGCAACCTGGGCGAACCGTCGTTCGTCGTGGAGCTCGCGGCGCGGGCCGGCGCGCTCGGCGACCTGCACTCACTCGTGCACTCCGCGGGGCTCTCGCCGTCGATGGCGGGCTGGCGCGAGATTCTGCGCGTCGACCTCGCGGCGGTCGCGCAGTTGCTCGACGCGTTCTTGCCGCTCGTCGGGCCCGGGCAGCGCGGCGGTGTGCCTCGCCTCGGTGTCGGGCCACATGGGCGCGTTCGATCCCGCGATGGACGCAGTTGCTCGACGATCCGCTCGCCGCGGATCTCGAAGCGCGGTATCGAGTCGCTCGCGGGCGCCGATCCCCATCCGGGCGCGACCTATCGACTCGCGAAGCGCGCGGTCATCCGGTTGTGCGAGCGGGCCGCGGTCGCGTGGGGGGAACGCGGCGGGCGCGTCGTGTCGCTGTCGCCGGGACTGATCGACACCGAGATGGGTCGACTCGAGCTGGTGCACAACCCGATCAAGACGCGGATGGCCGAGATGACACCCGTCGGCGGCGACCGGTCGGGTCCGACACGGTGCTTCCCGGCCGCGCCGAAGACATTGCGAACGCGGTCGCGTTCCTCTGCTCGGATCAGGCGGCGTTCGTCTCCGGATGCGACATCCGCGTCGACGGCGGTCTGGTCGGTGCGATGAACAACGAGCAATGACCGCGGACAACGAAGACCGAGGAGACAACGGTGGCTGAAGACCAGACCGACCGCATCAAGCGCGAGCTCGCCGAGGCCCGCACCGAAACCGGCCGGCGCCGCTACCGCGAGGTCATGGTGTCCGACGCGCCGCCGCCCGCCAGTCCGTACCTCGAGCACGGGGTCGTCGACTCGGTGTTCGGAGAGCTGTGGGATCGCCCCGGCCTGACCCGCCGCGAGCGCCGATTCATCACGCTCGCGTGCGTCGCGGCGGCCGCGGTCGAAGAGCCCGATCAACCAACACGTCTACGCCGCGCTCGCCAGTGGCGACATCTCGCGCGAGGAGTTCCAGGAAGTCGTGCTGCACTTCGCCTACTACGCCGGTTGGCCGCGCGCGTCGGCGTTCGAGATGGCCTTCTACCGCGCGGTCGCCCGCATCGACGCCGAGGCCGCGCAGCACACCGACTGAGCCCGCTCGAGCGACGGTGGTCACTTGCCGGCGGTTACGGCCTTCAACTCGTCCAGCGAAGCTTGCATGAGCGCGGCGAGGTCTTGCCGGTTGCCCTTCTCGACCCAGCGTTCGAACGCGACTCGGAAGACCGCGATCCCGGCTTCGGCGGTGAGCGTCGCGGTCGCCGCGGGCGTCCCGCGTTTGCGCAACGCGTCGGCCAGCGCCGCCGCGAGTGTCGCGAGCTTGATCAACTCGCGCTCTTGGAGCTCGGCGCTGGCGGCGATGATCGCCTGCCGCTTGCGGGCGATGTCGTGGCGCGCCTCGAACATGACGCTCGGCGGCCTCGAGGGCGAGGGCGACCACGTCGATCGGCGCCGCGGAATCCGGCGCGCCGCGACCGCGTCGACGAGGAGCTCCTGGAGCGCGCCCGACCCGCCGAAGAGGACTTCACGCTTGTCGGCGAAGTACCGGAAGAAGGTGCGCTCGGTGACTCCGGCCCGCGCCGCGATCTCGGCGACGGTCGCGTTCTCGAAGCCGCGCTCGGCGTAGAGGTCGAGGGCGGCCTGTTCGAGCCTGCCCCGGCTGTCCGGCTCCCAACGCGGCATCGCGCCGATCCTCACTGATGACAGCGACTGACATCGCTCTGCTACTGTGATGACAGTACCTGACATCGACCAGGAGCGTGCTCATGCGTGTATTCGTCACCGGTGCGTCCGGCTGGATCGGCTCCGCCGTGGTTCCCGACCTCCTCGGCGCCGGCCATCAGGTGATCGGCCTGGCCCGCTCCGAGGCCTCGGCCGCGGCCCTCACTGCGGCGCGGCGCGGAGGTCGAGCGCGGCACGATCGACGACCTCGACGTCTTGGAGCGCGCTGCGGACGCGTCCGACGGTGTGATCCATCTCGCGTTCAAGCACGAGATCGCGTTTGCCGGAGACTTCGACGGCGCGGCCGATGCCGATCGCCGCGCCATCGAGACCTTCGGCGAAGCGCTCGCCGGTTCCGATCGGCCGTTCGTCATCGCCTCCGGAGTCCTCGGACTCAAACCCGGGCGAAGTGGCGACCGAGCACGACGGGCACGATGATCCCGAAGCGGCGCGGCGGATGGGTGGTCCGCAGGCGCGGCGAGCCAATGCCGAGACGACGCTCGCGTTCGCGGCGCGTGGTGTCCGCTCGTCGATCGTGCGACTCGCTCCCACCGTGCACGGTGACGGAGATACCGGATTCGTCGCCATGCTGGTCGCGATCGCTCGCGACAAGGGCGCGTCCGGCTATATCGGCGATGGGTCCAACCGGTGGCCCGCGGCGCACCGCCGCGATGCCGCGTCGCTGTTCCAACTCGCGCTGGAGGACGCGCCGGCGGGCTCGACACTCCACGGGATTGCCGAGGAGGGCGTGGCGATACGCGACATCGCCGCCGTGATCGGGCGCCATCTCGACCTCCCGGTGGTCTCGATCGCTCCCGACGACGCGGCTGCGCATTTTGGGTGGATGGGCGCGCTCGTTGCACTCGACAGCCCCGCCTCGAACGCGCTGACTCGCGAGTTGGTGGGATGGCAGCCCACGCATCCTGGCCTCATCGCCGATCTCGACGAGGACCACTACTTTCATCAGCCATAACGCAGCCTGACCTCACCACTGATCCGACCGACGACGCGCTGCTGGCCCTGTATCGAGTCATTGCGGCGCGCGACCGGGCGGAGGTCGCGCGCATCCTCGCCGCCGCGCCCGATGCGCTCGCGGTCGGTGCGATCCGCGTCGCCACCACCCGGCAGGACGCGCAGACGTACTTCCTCGATGCGATCTCGCACTACGTCTACGCGGGCGACACCGCGCTGCACATTGCTGCCGCGGCCTACCAACGAGAGACGGCGCAAGTGCTGGTAGGCAAGGGCGCATCGGCGCGCGCCCGGAATCGTCGCGGTGCCGAGCCGCTCCACTACGCCGCCGACGGCTCTCCCGACGCGGTGCATTGGGATCCGCCGGCCCAACGCGACGTTATCGATTACCTCGTCGCATCGGGCGCGGATCCCAACTCGCGCGACAACAGCGGAGTCGCTCCGCTGCATCGAGCAGTTCGCACACGCTGCACCGCGGCCGTGCATGCGCTGTTGGCCAATGGTGCCGATCCGCTCCTGACGAACAAGCGAGGCTCGACTCCGTACGACCTCGCAGTCCAGACCACCGGTCGCAGCGGGTCGGGAAGCGCGGCCGCGAAGGAACAACAGCACGAGATCATCGAGCTGTTGTTGCGGCGCGGTGCCGGTCCGAGCACCACTGACGAGCCGTAGCCTGCGCGGGATGGATGATGCTCTGCGCCGCGCAGTCGAAGCTGAGCTCGGAGCGCGCATCACTCGAGCGGCACGCGTGCACGGTGGCGACGTCGCGCTCGCGTACACGGTGGAGCTCGACGACGATCGCCGCGTGTTCGCGAAGACCCATCAGGCGCCGCCGCCCGGCTTCTTCACCACCGAAGCGACGGGTCTCTCGTGGTTGCGGGCCGCCGGCGCGGTCGCGGTGCCGGACGTGCTCGCAGTGTCGGACGACCCACCGAGTCACCTCGTGCTCGAGTGGATCGACGTAGGTCGGGCGCGGTCGGAGACAGAACGGAACCTCGGGGTCGGACTGGCCCGTCTCCACCGGGCCGGTGCGCCCGCGTTCGGCCGGGAGGATCGCCGGACCACTGGGAGCCGCGGCCTGCCGAACGAACCCTGCCGCGACGTGGCCCGAGTTCTACGCCACGAATCGCTTGTTGCCGCTGGCCCGCTTGGCGCACGACGGGGGAGTGCTCGCACCGACGACGATTGGCGCCCTCGAACTGCTCGCGGCGCGCCTCGCCGAGTTCGACACGGGCGAGCCGCCGGCGCGGTTGCACGGTGACCTGTGGGCCGGCAACCGGCTCGTCGATGCCGAAGGTCGGAGTTGGCTGATCGATCCCGCCGCGCACGGCGGTCACCGCGAGTTCGACCTCGCGATGATGCGGTTGTTCGGCGGGTTCGGCTCCGAATGTTTCGCCGCGTACGCGGAGGTGTTTCCGCTCGAGCCGGGGTGGGAACAGCGAGTCGCGCTGCACCAGATCGCGCCGCTGGTGGTACACGCGATCAAGTTCGGCGGCGGATACGTCAGTTCCGCGACCGCCGCGATCGCGCAGTACCGCGTGAGGTGATCGCCAAGGAGAGGAGAACGGGCATGGGACAACCGGTCGTGCACTTCGAGGTAATCGGTAAGCACCCGGAGCGCCTCCACGCGTTCTACGGCGGCTTGTTCGATTGGGAGTTCGACACGAGCGCGCAGATTTCGGATGCCGTGTCGGAGGCCGGTAACTACGGGTTCGTGGATCGCTACACGGCCGACGACGGGACCGGTATCCGGGGCGGGGTCGGCGGCGGCCACGACTACTCCACGCACGTGATCCTCTACGTCTCGGTTCCCGACGTCGAGGCCGCGCTCGAAGTCGCGGAACGCCTGGGCGGAAAGCGCGTGCTCGGTCCCGAGAAGAATCCCGCCGGTGATCTCGTCATCGGACACTTCATCGATCCCGAAGGCAATCTGATGGGTGTCGCCGGCTCCGCGTAACGCGGCTCGTGTCTGCCGGCGGCTCAGGCGCGGAGGAGCTCGTCGTACACGGCTTGGGTGGTTGCGCACGGTGAGACGCCGAGCTCGTCGCGCAGGGTGTCGTTCAAGTTCGTATAGACGCGTAGTGCTTCGGCAACGTTGCCTTGCGCGGCCAGCGCCTGCATGAGGAGTTGGTAACCGCTCTCGCGCAACGGGACCAGGCGGATCAGTTGGCGGCCGGCGCGCACCGCCGTCGGAAGTTCGGTTCCGCCGGTCCCCAACGACGCGGCGGTATAGGCCTCCAACGCGCGCAGCCGGATCTCCGCGAGCGCGTGGCGTTGTTCGTCGATCCAGGGTGCGTCCTCACCGGGCAGGAACTCGCGTTCGGCAATGAACAGCGCGACTTGCGACGGCCCCCACGCGCGCTTCCAATCGCGCAGCGCGATCTGCGACTCGCCGCGGTGTACGGCTTCGGCCGCGAGCTCGACGTCGACGCGGGCGTCGGGGTCGAGCCGGAGGCGCAGCGTTGCGCGCCCTTCGAGCGTGTCCGCGCCCAGGATCTTGCGGAGCTTGGAGATCAGCGCGTTGAGCCCGGCTTCCGCTGCGGTCGGGGGACTCTCGGGCCAGATCGCGTCGATGAGCTCGTCGCGCCCGGTGTCGCGGTGACGTTTCAGCACCAGATACGCGAACAGCAGCCGGCCCTGGCGCCCCGGAAGTCGACCCTCGAGCCGGGCTCCGTCGATCTCGATGACGGTCGGCCCGCACAACTGGATCCGGGTAGATGGCGTCGGCTCCAAGGTCACGCCAACATTCTGTCAACAGAGTGTGCGTACAACAGTGGAGGAGGACGTGATGGCCCGGATCATCCGATGTGAATGTGGCTATGTCGCCCGAGGCGACAGCGACGACGATGTGATCAAGACGATCCGAGATCACATGAGCACCGACCATCCGGCACTCCTCGAAACCGTCGGGCAGGACGACCTGCTCGGTTGGATCCAAGTCGAATAACCGTATGGAGGAGTCCGAGATGGCAGGCCTAGTCCGCAAGAGCTTCGATTCGCCCGAAGAGACCCGACCGTTCGAGGGGGCTACCGGTCAGCTCCAGCTCGTGAACCTCGACGAAGGCGCGGTCGGCCGCGGCGACCTTCCTCCCCGGTTGGAAGTGGTCGGAGCACGTCAAGCCGATCGCGAAGACCGACAGCTGTCAGGCCGCGCACCTCGGCTATTTCGTGTCGGGGCGGATGAAGGTCGTCATGGATAACGGCGAAGAGATGGAATACGGCCCCGGAGACTTCGCGGTGATGGCGCCCGGTCACGACGCATGGATCGTCGGCGACGAGCCGTGCGTCGTCATCGACTGGCAGGGCTTCGTCGACTACGCCAAGCGTTAGCGCGAGGCGAGCTCGGCGAGCGATCGCAGCTTCGGTTGTTGGCTTGTCGATGCCGAGGCCGGTGAGTACACCGGCCCCGGCTTCGAGCTCGAGTAGTGCGAGCAGGATGTGCTCGGTGCCGATGTAGTTGTGCCCGAGTCGTAGTGCTTCGCGAAAGGTGAGCTCGAGCGCTTTGCGGGCTTGCGCGTCGAACGGGATGAGCGCCGGCAGCTTGTCGACGGGCGGCGGCAACGTCGCGGTCACTCGCCTGCGCACGGTTTCGAGCGGGACTCCTTGCCCGACGATCACTTTCGCCGCGATCGCGTCGGGCTCGCTGAGCAGTCCGAGCGCGAGATGTTCGGGACCGATCTCGTCGTTGTGCGCGGCGGCGGCTTCGTTCTGCGCGTTGACCACGACGTTGCGCGCCCGCACCGTGAATCGATTGAAACCCTGGCTCGGATCGAGATCGAGCGGGCCCGCGGGATCCTTGGGAACGAAGCGTTTCTGGGCCGCCTGCTTGGTGACGCCCATGCTCTTGCCGATGTCCGACCAGGACGCGCCCGACCGGCGCGCCTGATCGACGAAGTGCCCGATCAAATGGTCGGCGACGTCGCCGAGGTGATCGGCGGCGACCATCGCGCTCGCGAGTTGCTCGAGCACCTCCGAGTGCACGGTCGTGATGGCGTCGATCAGGTCGTCGAGCCGCACCGGGTTGGCGAGCGGAGCGGCCGGGGGAGTGTCTTCGGTCATGCGTCAACCATACGTTGACGATATGGCGATTGTCTACGACGGGTTGACGCGCGATCACCTGTGGCGCATTCTGGCACTTGACGTGATGCCAGAGTGGTGCCAAAGTGGTGCCATGGAATTGGGAACGTATGTCGAGAACATCCAACGGCAGCTGGTGATCGCGGCCGAGGCCGGGGGAGACGAAGCTCGTACCCTCGCCGAGCGACTCCTCCCGCCCCTCGACTCCGCGATCCGGCTCGCGCTGCAGGACGCGTTGGTGGCCGCGGCCGAGGAGATCACCACCGACCTCGCACCGGGATCCGTAGAGCTCCGCCTGCGCGGGAGGGATCCGGAGTTCGTGGTGACGCCGCCGCCCCCGGATACATCCGATGACGCGTCACCCGGCGGCGATGACAACGCGCCGTCGGCCGGCCCTCCTCTCGGGGACGCGGACGCCGACGACGGCGCGATGTCGCGCATCAATCTCCGCATGCCCGATCAGCTCAAAGGGCGGATCGAACACGCGGCGGGCGCCGACGGGCTGTCGGTGAACAGCTGGCTGGTGCGAGCCGCGACCGCCGCACTCGAACGAAACGATTCCGGTCCTCGACGGGAACCCGGTGTCCCGAAGGGCGCGAAGCGCTACTCGGGCTGGGCGCGCTGACCGGAACACCTGAACGGAACAAAGCGAAAAGGAAACTGCCATGCCTACGTTCGACACACCCGAACCCATCTCTGTGAGCGTCGAGATCGGCGTCGGCGAAGTTCGCATCGTTGCCGGTGAACGCGCCGACACCGTCGTCGAGGTTCGACCCAGCAACAGCGCGAAGCGGTCCGACGTGAACGCGGCCGAAGCAAACCCGCGTCGAGTTCACGGCCGGACGGTTGCTGATCAAGGCGCCGAAGAGTTGGAGATCGTTCGCGCCCTTCGGTGTCGGCAACGGGTCGGTCGACATCGACATCGACGTGCCGGCCGGTTCGCATCTGCGCGGAGACGCGGCGCTCGCGACGTTCCACTGCACCGGGCCGGCTGGGCGAGTGCCGGCTCAAGACCGCGGCCGGCAACATCAACGTCGGCGAAACCGGCCCGGCCGAGATGCGGACGAGCGCGGGTGACATCACCCTGCAACGCGTCATCGGTGACGCCGAGGTGAGCACGAGCTCCGGAACGCTGCGGATCGAGAGCATCGACGGGCCCGCGGTCGTCAAGAACTCCAACGGCGACACGTGGATCGGCGAGATCACCGGCGACCTGCGGGTGAACTCTGCCAACGGAAAGATCGTCGTCGATCATGCCGACGCGTCGGTCGCGGCGAAGACTGCGAACGGCGATGTCCGCCTCAACGACGTCGCGCGCGGTGCGATCGTCGCGCACACCGCGGCCGGCAAAGTCGAGGTCGGTATCCGCCAAGGCGTCGCCGCGTGGCTCGACCTCAACACGAGCTTCGGCAACGTGCGCAGCGAGCTCGACGCGCACCGAGCGTCCGCCCGCGGGTGAAGACGCGGTCGAAGTGCGAGCCCGCACCGCGTTCGGCGACATCACGATCCGTCGCGCCCCGGTTGCGACCACGAGTGTGTAAGGACCACCATGACAAACGACCATCACCGCTCCGGCGCCTGTGGGGATGGGCTCGCTAGGAGGTCGGCCCGAAGAGCTGAGTGAACTCACAAGAAATCTTCAAGAAGCCCGCACTTACCTCCCAGTCCCGTAGGCGACGATTACAACTCACGTTCGTGATCCGACCCAAAAGGACGGGGTATAGATGTCTGCCGCCGATGGCACGCCCGCCGTAGATTCCGAAACTCACGCCGCACTGCTCGAAGACGCGCTGTTCCAGGTGAAGCGCGTCATCGTCGGCCAGGACCGCATGGTGGAGCGCACGCTCGTATGCCTCCTCGCCCGCGGCCACTGCTTGATCGAAGGTGTTCCCGGTCTCGCCAAGACGTTGACCGTCTCGACCCTCGCCGATGTGGTCGGCGGGTCGTTCGCGCGGATCCAGTTCACGCCTGATCTCGTGCCCGCCGACATCGTGGGCACGCGCATCTGGCGTCCGTCGCGTGAAGAGTTCGACATCGAGTGGGGTCCGGTGTTCGCGAACCTCGTGCTCGCCGACGAGATCAACCGTGCGCCTGCGAAGGTGCAGTCGGCGCTGCTCGAAGTGATGGCCGAGCGGCACGTGTCGATCGCGGGCCGGACCGAACCCGTTCCGAACCCGTTCCTCGTGCTCGCCACGCAGAACCCGATCGAGTCCGAGGGTGTGTACGCGTTGCCCGAGGCGCAGCGCGACCGGTTCCTCATGCAAATCGTCGTGGATCAGCCGTCGTACACCGAGGAGACCGAGATCGCACGCCGCATGGGCGTGTCGGCCCCGAAGGCATCGCAGGTGTTGTCGACGGATCAGTTGCTCACGTTGCAAAGCGTTGCCGACAACGTGTTCGTGCACCACGCGGTCCTCGACTACGCGGTTCGCATCGTGATGACGACGCGTGATCCCGCGGCCGGCGCGCTGCCCGAGATCGCGTCGCACCTCTCATTGGGTGCGAGCCCCCGGGCGACGCTCGGCATGATCGCGGCCGGTCGCGCCCTGGCCGTGCTCCGCGGCCGTCGGTTCCTCACCCCGCAGGACATCTTCGATGTTGCCCCCGAGGTGCTTCGCCACCGATTGATCCTGTCGTACGACGCCCTCGCGGAGAGTGTGACGACCGACGACATCATTCGTCAGGTGCTCGCCAAGGTTCCCGCGCCGAGTGTGACTCCCCGACAAGACGATGCCCACCCGACGCAAACTCCCGCCACCGGTCCGAACTGGCTTCAGGAAACCGCGTGACCGAGGACAACTCTGTCGCTGCGGTTTCGGCGAAGGCCGCGCAACTGCGGCGACTCGAGCTGCAAGTCACGATCCGCCTCGACGGCATGCTGCGCGGCGATTTCGCCGGCATGCGGCCGGGGCCGGGCTCGGAAACCGCGGGCACTCGCACCTATGACGTCGGCGATGACGCCCGGCGCATCGATTGGAACCTGACCGCCCGTTCGCTGACGCCGCAGGTTCGAACGACCGAGGCTGATCGCGAGCTGCACACCTGGGTGATCGTGGATCGCTCGCCGAGCATGGATTTCGGCACCGCGTTGTGCGAGAAGCGCGACGTCGCCTTTTCCGCCGCGGCCGCGTACGGCTTTCTCACCGCGCGGCACGGCAATCGGTTCGGGATACTCGTCGCCGGTGGGGATCGGGTCACCAAGATCGGGCCGTCCACGACGCGCGCCGCGCTCTTCGCGTCGTTGGCACGGCTCTACGACGCAACGAGAACTGACGGTGTGCCGGAGAGCCCGGTCAACGTCGCGGCGGCGCTGCTCGAGCTCGAGCGCACCCGGCCGCGCCGCGGTCAGATCGTCGTGATCTCCGACTTCCTCGACGATCAGGAGTGGGTCGTACCGATGCGGCGCCTCGCGTTCCACCATCAGGTCGTCGCGGTGCAGACCATCGACCCGCGTGAGCTCGTGCTGCCCGCGATCGGCATCGCCGCGTTCGTCGATCCCGAGACCGGCCGGCGGCTGCACGTGCAGACCAACGCGAGCGCGCTGCGCAGCCGCTACGAGGCCGCGGCGCAGGCGCGCCAGGTTTCCATCGCCCAGGCGATTCGGTCCACCGGTGCCGAGCACCTCGTGCTCGGAACCGACCGGGACTGGCTGATCGAAATCGTCAAGTTCGTAGCCGGCCGTAGGTCGCTGCGGGAGCGGGGCCGAGCCGAACGCGTGCGTCACGCACGGCGCCCCAACCTCACCGCGGTGACGGCCGGACCCGAGAGGAGTTTCTCGTGAGCTTCGCATCCCCCTTGCGGCTCTTGTTGATCGTCGTTCCGCTGTTGCTGCTCGGCGCGTACCTGCTCGCACAACGTTCCCGGCGCAAGTACGCGCTGCGGTTCACGAGCGTCGACCTGTTGGCATCGGTCGCACCCCGTCGACCCGGTTGGCAGCGCCACATCTCGGCCGCGCTGATGCTCGTCGCGTTGCTCGCACTCGTCGTCGGCTTGGCCAACCCCACGCGCAACGTACGCGTCGCCCGTCAGCGCGGCACGATCATGCTCGCAATCGACACTTCGGGTTCCATGGCCGCGACCGACGTCGCGCCGAGCCGCATCGCGGCAGCCGAAGACGCGGCGCGTCACTTCGTCAACAAGCTGCCGCCGGGTCTGAAGGTCGGGTTGCTGTCGTTCGACAGCCAGGCCCGCCTCGTCGCGACGCCGACGCTCGATCACGCGGCAGTGCTTTCGGCGATCAACTCGCTCCAAGTGCACGGCGGAACCGCGACCGGCGAAGCGATCTATCAGTCGCTGGCGGCGATCGCCGCGCAACCCAAGGCCGCGAAGGGCAAGCCGGCCGCGGCCGCGATCGTGTTGATGAGCGATGGCACCCCGACGCTGGGTCGCGACGGCGAATCTCCGGCGCAAACCGTCGCGGCGGCCACCGCGGCGGCGAAGCAGGCCCACGTTCCCGTCGACTCGATTGCGTTCGGCACGCAGGGCGGGACGATCCAAATCCAGGGCGAGATCGTTTCGGTCCCTGCCGATCCGCAGGCGATGCAGGAGATTGCGTCGGGCAGCGGCGGCAAGTCGTTCACCGCGGTGAGTGGGTCGGAGCTCAATTCGGTGTACGACCAGATCCGTAAGAGCGTCGGTTACGACACTGTTCCCCGGAGCATGACCACCTGGTTCCTGGGGCTCGGCCTGCTCATGTTGGTCTTCACGTCGGCGGCCGGACTGGTCTGGAGCCAGCGCCTCCCGTAACGCGCACACGGCACTTACGTTGCCGGGGTTACCGGCGCACTATCCACTGCAGGAGCTCGGGGTCAGGGCGGAATCGCCGCCCTTGATCCCGAGGATCCTGGTGGAGCTGTTGTCGACGTAGAACGCGAGGTTGCCGTCGGGCTCGGCGACGACGTAGCCGGCCCGCGGCGAGATGCCGCCCGCCGGGGCCTGCAGGAAATGCGCGCGGGTCCCGTATATCGCGAGAAGTTGGGCGACCGTGTCTCCGAGGTGGAAGCCCTCCGGTGTCGAGACCGTCTGCGGTGCCGACACGATCGGCAGCGCGGTCGGGTCGCCGATCTCGGCTCCGAAGCACGACACGAGATTGCTCGGATCCTCGTTGACGAAGAGATGCGGAAATCCGGTGGGGAGCGAGGTCGGGTAGAACGCGCCGTCGGCCGCGCCGTCGAACGGCACCCCGGCCGCAGTCTCGGCTTCCGGAAGCGTCATGCCGATGCGTACCGCGCCGAGCGACTGTGGCGTGATCGTGAGCACAGAGTCGGTCCACCGTTCGCTCGTGCCGGTTTGCGGTTGCGTCGTCGTCGATGTGGTCGTCGAGGTCGAGCTGCTCGTGCTCGTCGGCAGGGGAGCGGTGGTTGTCGGCGCCGGATTCGTGGTCGTCGTACCCGCGATGTGGATCGCTTTCGAATCGGAGCCGAGTGCGCTCGCGCCGACTGCGAGCGCGGCGACCGCGCCCACGACAACAAACGCGAACGCGCCGCGTCGGGTGGCGCGTCGGCGGCGAGCGCGCGCCAGCACGCGTTCGAGCGTGTCGCCGGCGGGAGGACCCGAGGGATCCCCGAGATCGTCGAACATGTTCACGGCGTCTCCAGTTCGTCGGCAAGATCGAGCGTGGTGCGCAACGCGTGCAGGCCTCGCGCGGCATGGCTCTTCACGGTGCCGACCGAGCAACCGAGCTCGGCCGCGGTTTGTGCCTCGCTCAAGTCGGCGAGGTAGCGCAGCGCGATCACCTCACGTTGTCGTTTTGGAAGCTTCGCGAGCGCGCGGTGCAGATCGAGATGACGTTCGTCGACATCGGTGGTGGCCGTCGACGCGGGCCGGCCGAACTTGGCCGCGGTGCGGAGGCGCCGGAACCGGTCGAACGCCAGGTTCGTGGTTACGTGCACGACCCACGCCGGCGGATTCTCGAGCCGCTTCCAACGCAGGCACGCTCTCGTGCACGCCTCCTGCGCGAGGTCTTCGGCTTCGGTCCGATCTCCGAGGAGCTTGTAGGCCTGTTGATACGCGCGGGCGTAGAGATCGTCGAAGGCATCCGCGAAACCGTCATGGCGCGGGGCAGGGGTGGGCGGCTCGGCCGTCGGCGGATCGCTCTGCGTGAGTTCGGCCCCCATATCCGGTTCGACGCCCGAGGGCGGCGTTTGGTGTACCGGGCCTTGATAAATCTACGAGTACTGGTCGACCACGTTCAGTTGCACGGCTCGGCGGGCGGGGAGCGCTGCGGCGAGGAACGCCAAGGCGACGACGAGGGCGGCGACGCCGGCGATGGTCCCGAACGGAACGGTCAAGCGCGTGAAACCGTGCACGGTTGCAGCTTCCGCGAGTCCGAGGCCGAGCACGAGACCGGCGCCGACACCGAAGACGACTCCCGAGAGTGCGACGAACACCGCCTCCCACTGCACGGTGAGCGAGAGTTGCGCGGGCGTCATACCCAGCGCATCGAGCAGACCGAGCTCCCACTTGCGTTCGACCACCGAGAGGCTGAGCGCGTTGGCGACACCGAGCAGCGCGACGAGGATGCTCAGACCCACGAGCGCCTGGACGAGCGCGATCGGGCCTTCGGCCTTCACGGCCTGCGCGTGCGCGTAGGTCGGGGGATCGAGCACCGATACTCCGGGAAAGCCGTTCACGCCGACATCGACTTGGCTCCGAAGAGTTGCCGGAGAAACCGAGCGTGCGCCCTTGATGAAGACCGCGCGTATCGGTGCCGACTGATACCCGCGGCGATACGTTTCGAACGGGATCACCCAGTCGTGTGTGATCCCGTTGTCGGCGATGATTGCGGCGACACGTAGGTAGCGTCGCTGCGGAATACCGAAGCGCACCGGCACGTAATCGCCGACGTGGTACCCCGATGTGCGTGCGGCTTCCTGCGTGATCGCGATGTCGCCGTCGGCGAAGTGCGCGAGCGTGCCCGACTCGACCGGCAGGTTCAGGACCAGGTTCGCGGTGTCGCTGTCGATCGCGGTGAACTGGGCAGTGTGGCCGGCGCGGGTGAACGTGTCGTCGCCGACCTCGGACACGACGCGGACCGACGGCGCCTCGGCGACCTTTTCGATCGCCTCCACGTCGATCCCGGGTGCGAAGTCACTGACGACGACGAGGTCGGCTTTGTCGGCCCGCGACACGAGTTGGCTCATTGCCGCGTGCGCGGACGCGCCGAGCACCGCGACGGTTGTGACCATCCCGAGCCCCAACACGAGCGCGAGTGCCGGCGCGATCGCGCGGCGCGGGCTCTCCGAGACGCTCGTACCGGCCACGGATCCCGACGCGCCGGTCCGCCCGGCCAGCGCGCCGAGCACCCGGAACAGTCGCGGCGTGAATACCGGCAACGCAACGAGAATCGCGACGGTCAAGATCGCGGCGCCGGACGCGACCAGGCTCGCCCGCGTCGGATTGGAGACGAGTCCGACGATGAGCGTGACGGCACCGACCACCGCCATGCTTGTGGGCACTACGGCGCCGAGCACGGGGATCGGCGCCGGGCGCGGGGGCTGCGCGGCGCGCCACGCGGCAACCGGTGCGATCCGGCTCGCGCGGCGCGCCGGTATTGCCGCGATCGCAACGCACGCGAGCGTTCCGAGGATCGCGGCCGCGATGATGACCGCGGGACTGACGTGGATCCGGCTGACCTCCGCGTCGCGTCCGCTGAGTGCCGTGAGGGCGCGCAGTCCGTACGCAGCGGGCACGCCGGCCAACGCGCCGATCGTCGACGCGACCAGGCCGACGACGAGGCCTTCGGCCAGAACCGACACGTACACCTGCGAGCGGGCCATGCCCACGGTTCTGAGCAAGGCGAGCTCGGCGGTCCGTTGGGTGAGCAAGATGCTGAACGTGTTGAACACGACGCCCGCGCCGACGAGCAGCGCCAACAACGAGAGCGCAAGCAGGATTGCAGTAAGCGAGCTCGACCGCCGTGCGAGGTTCGTGAGTTGCGCGTTGTCGTAGTCGGCGCTCGAGATCACCGACGTTCCGTCGTCGGGCACGACCTTCGCGATGCGTACTCGCAGCGCGTCGACGGTGACGCCGCGTTTGGCAACGACGTCGATCAGATCCCATTGGTCACCGATCTTGGTGATGTGTTGTGCCCAGGCGCGGTCGATGAACACGGCGCTCGCGCCGGCGAGGTTGCCGCCGATCCGGGGCTTGACCAGCCCCACGATCCGCGCCGGCAAGGGTGTCCCGACATCAACGGAGACGCGTATCGCGTCGCCGACGCGAAGGCGCGCCGCGTCGGCCGTCGTTTGGCTGATCGCGACTTCGCCCGCGGCCGCGGGCGCGTGCCCGGTCGTGAGTACGAACGGCAGCAGGCTCCGCGATGCGATCCAGCTATACAGGTAGGTCGGTTGATCGGGCTCGAGAAACTCGCCCGCGATCGTGACGAGCTGACCGATGCGAACCACCTGACCCTGCGCTTGCGCGACACCGGGGACCGCGCGCACTCGGTCGACCAAAGCGTCGGGTACCGGTGCGAAGTCGCTGATCCCATGACGGATGTCGGTCTCCGGACCGCGGACGTACAGATCGGTTCCCGACGAGACCTGGTGCTTCAACTGCGTGTACGACGAGCGCGCGCTCTGCGCGAGGATCGCGGTTCCCGAAACGAGCGCCACACCGGTCGCGATCGCAATAACCGAAAGCAGATACCGCGTCCAACGGGCCCGGAGACCGCGCGTCAGCAGCTTCAGCAAGGCACCGCTTCGGCCATGAAAGGCCAGGGTACAGTTCACCGGTTCGTCGCCATGAGTGAACGTGGGGATCATCATGCGGTCGCAATCGCGAGTGATGGGCGCGGGATTGTCGGCAGTGTTTGCGATCAGCCTCATGGCCGGTTGCAGCAGCTCCGACAAGCCGTCGGCGCGTCCGAAGGACGATCCCGGTCCGCCGGTCATCAACGTGAAATTGACCAAGCAGGGCTGTGTGCCGCAGAACTTCAACCTGCACCCGGGCGACGTCGAGTTCCGCGTTACGAGAGAGGGATCCGACGCGGTCACCGAGATGGAAGTGCAGAATCCGAACGGACACGTCAGAGGTGATGTCGAGGGAGTGCTGGCCGGGAAAACGCGGTCCTTCGTCGTGACGTTGGAGGTGGGTACCTACCGGGTCCGGTGCCCCGAGGAAGCGCCGACTGGTGGAACGATCACGGTTAAGTGAACGACCCGAATCGCGCGACGAGAGCGCGTACGCGGCGCGCGTTGTCGACGGCGTCCGCGTGTACAAGACGAGTGCCGCCGACATACCGGCGCTCGGCGGGGTAACGCTCGACTTCGCGCCCCGGCGGCTCACGACGGTGGTCGGTCCCTCGGGATCCGGGAAGTCGACCTTGCTGCGCTGCCTCGCGGGACTCGACCGGCTCACGTCGGGCGAGGTGTACCTCGGCGACGTCGAGCTCGGTGCGCTTGAGCCGGCGCATGCGCACGATCGTGCGGCGCCGGCGAGTTGGGGTGATCTTTCAGAGTTTCAATCTCCACCCCGGTTTGGATGTGGAACGCAACCTCGCGTTGCCCTCGGTGATCGCCGGGCAGGAGCTCGACCGAGCGTGGGTCGATGAGGTGATCGCGCGGTTGCAGCTCTCGGATCTCATGCGTCGCAGACCCGCAGAGTTGTCGGGTGGTGAGCAGCAGCGGGTCGCGGCTGCGCGCGCTCTGGTCGGAAGGCCGAGCCTCGTTCTCGCCGACGAACCGACGGGAAATCTCGACGGTCGTAGCGGGCGGGCACTGCTCGATGTGTTGCGCCTCGTCGTCGACGAGCTCGATCAGACCGTGATCCTCGTCACCCACGATGTCGGATCGGCGTGCATCGGCGATCAGGTCGTGGTGCTGAACGACGGGAAGCTCGTCGCGGTCGTCGAGTCGCCGACGATCGATGTCGTGAGCGAGCTCGTGCTGCATCTGTAGACGAGTCAGCAGGGTTGGAGCGGCGGTATCGATGCCGGCGGTGGCGGCACCCCGTCTGGCGCGCGCTTGATGTTGCGCCAGGCGGCGGCGAGCACGCGTTGGTCACGCGCGACTTGCGTCCAGTCGGGACGCAGGATTCGCACTCCGGCCAGCCGCTTGCGGAGATCGCGCGAACGGCAATCGTTGGGCACGACGTCAGGTCGGGCCGGCATCGCGGACGCGTCGGCTACGCCGCGTTGCCCGTCTTTCGACCACATGAACCGGAGCAGTGCATCGGCGTTGACGCGGTTGCGGCCACCGCGCACGAGCGCGGCTCCAAAGGGCACCGCGAGCGTGGTCGGCGTGGAGTCCTTGGACGGAAACCAGATCACGATGTTGTGATACTGCGTGATGTCGTTGAGATCCTCGCTGAGGTCGCCATTGGCCACGAGCGCGACGCCGGAGGCAACCAGCCGGCTCATCGTGTCGGTCGTGTTCCAATGCGATTTCACCGACAGCTCGAGTTTCGCCAGATACTTCAATGCCGCCTCACGACCGAGCGTTTGGTCGAGCAGAACAAGGAGTGACAAGCCGTCGGCGGTTTGATCGGGACGCGACAGGAGCAGTTGGCCGACGAACCGGGGCGCCAGCAGGTCGTTCCACGTGCGCGGCGGGTTCGTGACGAGCTTGGGGTTGTAGACGAACGAGACGAAGTTCTCCAACACGTCGCACCAATGCCGCCCGGGACCGCACCGATCGTCGGGCACGCCGGCGGATCCCGGAGTGCCGTCGGTTTCGAGGAGATGGTTGGCGTCGGCCGCGGCCATGTCGGGTGCGGCGGCAATGAAGATGTCCGCGAACGGATCTTTGGCCTCCTGCTTCAGGCGCGCCTCCATGTCGCCGCTCGGTCCCGACTGGAACACCACGCGCACGCCGCAGTTCGCCTGGAATGTCGTGAGCAGGTCGTTGTACCAATACTCGAGACCCTTGGCGCTGTACACGACAACCTGGCTGCCGAAGGTGGTCCCCCGGCAGTAGTCATCCGACACAGTGGTGGTCGTCGTTTCGTGACTGACGACCGGATGGGAACTTCCTTGGCACGCGGTGACTGCCACGAGCATCGCCAGGATCATGGCGACGCGATGCGGCCGTGAGTGGCGTGCCATCGCGGCGATGATGACACATCACCAACTCACAGCCGCATCGCTTGCCGACTATCGAGCCACGATGCAGGCGCGGGCGCGGTTGCTCCAGATGCGCTGCACCGTGTAGCTCACTCCGTCGCCGCCGACGACGCTCACCCCCGACGAGGGTCCGGCGCAGATGTCGGCCGACTCGCCGTTGAAGCGGTCGTACCACGCCAACTGGTTGAGGCCGACCCCGGGATCGGTGATGGCCTCGACGAGCTCGTGCGACACGATGGTCGTAGTGCTGTTGAAGTAGGTCGATGCCGTTCGACAGCCGCGATTGGTGACTTCGTACGGGATGACCGCGTAGTAGGCCGTTGCCGACTTGTACGTGGTCGTGTCGTGATAGGCGCAGAAGTTGTTCGCGGAGTTCCCATCGGGCGTGACGATGGTTTGACCGGATCGGAAGAAGATCGCGTACACGCGATCGGTGGACGGCTTGGGAATCTTTCCGGCGTCGATGAGCGTGCGGAGCGCGCCGTTGATCTGCGTGTCCGACACCCTGGTCCCGTTGGCCGAGCTCGGCGGGTGAACCGTGTACACGCCTTCGAGCGAGCCGCGTCCGATGCGTTGGGTGGGGGTGTTGTATTCGCTGAGCCAATCGATGTACTTCGATGCGGTGATGCCGCGGAAGAAGCTGCTCATACTCCGCTTGCCGGTCAACGGGACTGTCGAGCTGTAGGACCAACGGTCCCAGACGACCAGATCGACCTTGACGTGGCTGAGGACCCGGCCGCCGTAGTAGCTCAGGTGGGGCGCCGTCGCGGCGCTGGCCGGGGCGGCGGCGAAACCGACGAGAATTGTGATGGCCACAGCGAGAGACGTCGCGAAGCGACGCAAGAACGTAGGCATGAAGGACTCCATTCGAAATCTGCGTGCAGGACGGGTGGGCACCGCCGAAGGGCGCCGAGCTGCGCGTCGGGTGCACGCGTGTGCCGGTATTGAACACGCGGGGTGCGACACTCACGAGATCGCGGTCGGTAAGCGATCGGTAAAACCGCCCCGAGGTGCACTCGGAAGTGGGTCGCGGCTCGGTTACGTTGTCGCGTGTCAATGCGCCGACTCGTGGTTTGCCTCCTCGCGCTCACGCTGGTGGCCACGGCGTGCGGGAGTGAGAGCACGAGGGTGCATCGGGCGCAACCCGCGCCACCCGCCCGGCCGAGCATCGTGTTCCTGCTCACCGACGATCTCGATCGGGCGGAGATGGCCTACATGCCCACCGTCCGGAGACTTCTCACCGACCAGGGCGTCAGCTTCACCAACTACTTCATCAGCGACTCTCTGTGTTGCCCGTCTCGTACGTCGATCCTGCGCGGCCAGTACGCGCACAACACCGGTGTTGAAAGCAACGGCGACCTGAACGGTGGATTCGAGACCGCGTACCGCCTCGGGATCGAGAAGTCGACGGTCGGCACGTGGATGCATGACGCCGGCTATCGCACCGCGTACATCGGCAAATACCTGAACCAGTATCCGGACACCGCGGGCATGAGGTACGTCCCGCCGGGATGGGACGAGTTCGACAGCGCGGCCGCCGGCAACCCGTACTCCGAATACAACTACGTGCTGAACGAGAACGGGCACCTGCGCCACTTCGGTCACAAACGCGCCGACTACGGGACGACCGTCTATATCAACAAGGCGCGACAGTTCATCCAAACCACGAAAGAGAAGCCGTTCTTTCTGTACCTCAACGTGTACGCGCCGCATCAGCCCGCCAAGCCCGCGGGGCGCGATCGAAACCGGTTCCCGAACGCGAGGGCGCCGCGCACGCCGAGCTTCAACGTGTTGCCTCCCGGAAAGCCGGGATGGCTGCGCCAGCTCCACCATCTCGGCCCGCGCGGCATAGCCAGCCTCGATCGTCTCTTCCGCGATCGGATCCGTTCGTTGCAGGCAGTCGACCGTGGCGTCGGCGAGCTGATCGCGACGTTGCGGGCGGCCCATCGCCTCGACTCCACGTACTTCGTGTTCAGCTCCGACAACGGCTTCCATCTCGGCCAGTTCCAGATGCCGGCCGGCAAGGAAACCGCGTACGACACCGACATCCGCGTCCCACTGATCGTGCGCGGTCCGGGTGTTCCCGCGGGCAAGACCAGTCCGTTCATGGTCGGCAACATCGATCTCGCACCGACGTTCGCGAAACTTGGCGGAGCCACGATCCCTGCCTTCGTCGACGGCCGATCGTTCGCGCCGCTTCTTCACGATCCGAGTGTGGACCCGCGGCCGCGTCATGCGTATTTGCTCGAGCACTGGCGCGCGTCGTGTTCGGCGAGCTACGGATCGGGGTCGGGCCCGAGCGAGCCCGACGATCTCGACATTGGAGCGGAAGTGCACGCCAAGCCGTTACCGGGGAAAACCGTTCCGATCATCGGACCCGGATACATCCCGAAATACTTCGGCCTGCGCACCCAGCACTACATGTACGTGGAATACCGGAGGCGCAGCGAGATGTACGCGATCGACGGCGACCCGTACGAGCTGCACAACATCGTCTATAACCCGGCGTATCTGCACCTGGTGGCCCGGTTCCACAATCTCCTGGTCAAGTTGAAGCGGTGCTCGGGAGTGGCGTGCCGTTCGCTCGAGGACGCGCCGATTCCCGGCGGCGGAACCGGCTCGACGCAGTAGACGCGGCACAATGAAGACGATGTTGGAAGTCGTCTTGGTCGAGCCCCAGATCGCCACGAACACGGGCAACATCGTGCGCCTCTGCGCCAATGTCGGCGCGCGACTTCACCTCGTGCGGCCGCTCGGCTTCGATCTCGATAGCGCGGCGCTCCGGCGCGGTGGTCTCGACTATCACGAGCTCGCCGACACGCAGGTGTGGGAGACATGGGACGACTGCCGGGCCGCGCTCGGTTCCGAGCGGCGATGGTTCGCGACGACGACGCGTACGCCGCATCGCCGCTACGACGACGTCGCGTACCAACCAGGAGATGTCGTCGTGTTCGGCTGCGAAGCGACCGGGCTGGGCGACGAGCTGTTGGCCACGTTTCCGAGCGACCATCGGCTTCACATTCCGATGCGCCCGTCGAACCGAAGCTTGAATCTCGGAAACGCGGTCAGCGTCGTTCTGTACGAAGCGTGGCGGCAACACGACTTCGTCGACGCCGCGACCGGTTCGTTCGAGGAGTCGCTGCGCCCACCGGTCGGGCGCGACTGATCCGATCCGTGTGCCGCGTCGAAGCGAAGTGCGCGCCGCTATCGCAGGCAACGCACCGAACGCTGATTAGAAGCGCGACTCGGTGTCGATCGAAATGGTCTGGCCCTCGCGATCGACACCCACTCGGCACGGCGGGCAAGTGGTCGGGGTCGTCCCGTCCTTGAACTTGCCGGCCTTGAAGGTTTGATGACATTCCTCGCACTCGACGAATGTCTCACGGGGTCTCGATGGCACGTACGCACTCTATACGGCGACCCGGCGGGACACTGAACGCGAAGGCGATATCGGAGGCGATATCAACGGTGGGCGTCAGCCGGAGGCGGGCATGATGGCGCAATGCCGCTCGATCGGCGTCGGGCGACCGATGCGCTGTTGCTCGTCACCGCGATCGCGGCAGTCTCGACATCGGCACCATTGGTCCGGGAGGCCGCGGCGCCGGCGCTGACCATCTCGCTATGGCGCACGACGCTCGGTACTGCGGCGACGGTCCCGTTCGCAGTGCGCGAGCACGCCCCGCCGAACCCGCGGGAGCGTCGAATGATCGGGTTCGCGGGGGTCGTGCTCGCCGCGCACTTCGCGACCTGGATCTCGAGCCTGTCGTACACGAGTGTCGCCTCGGCGGTGACGTTGGTGTCGACCCAGCCGGTGTGGGCGGCGATCTTCTCGCGTCAACCGGTGCACCGCAGAGTGTGGACGGGGATCGCGGTCGCGATGATCGGAATCGTCGCGATCGCCGGAGTGGACCTGTCGATCTCGAGCCGCGCGTTGTTCGGCGACGCCTTGGCATTGGCCGGCGGTGTGCTGGCGGGGCTGTACGTGACGATCGGCGCGGAAGTTCGCCAGTCGGTTTCGACGGCCACGTATACGACCGGTTGCTACGGAATCGCGGCGGTCGCGCTCCTGATCGCCGGGCTGATCGGCGGGGTCAACCTCATCCCCGCGAGCGCGGCAACGTGGGGCTGGTTGCTCTTGATCACCGCGGGTCCGCAGTTGCTCGGTCACACGTTGATCAACGCGGTGCTGCAGCGGATCGACGCAGTGTTGGTCTCGGTTTCGATCCTGTTCGAGATCGTCGGCGCGTCGCTGCTCGCTTGGTGGTGGTTCGGCGAGTCGCCGCCGGCCGCGCTCTACCCGGCCGCGGCCCTGATGTTGGTCGGTGTCCTGCTGGTGATCTCCGGCACCCGCCGCGCCACACCACCGGTGGAGTGATGCCGGAATGCGAGCGTCGTCGGCGTAGTTTCACTTCTCATGAACCCAGGTCACACCGTCTCCATCGCGCCCGCCGATCGCCACGTGGTGGTGCGAGTCGACGGCGAGGTGATCGCCGAAACGGATCATCCGGTCGTGCTCGAGGAAACGGGCATGCCGACGCGGTACTACCTGCCCCGTTCCGACGTTCGTATGGATCTGTTGCGCGCGACAAGCTTCGAGACGACCTGCCCGTTCAAGGGCCAGGCGTCGTACTGGACGCTCGAGCTCAACGGTGCCGTGCACGACGGCATCGTGTGGAGCTACGAGCAGCCGATTCCGGAGGCCGAGGGCATCACCGGCTTGATGTGCTTCTACAACCATCAGGTCGAGTTGACGGTCGACGACTCAGTCGTTACCGGCTGACGACACCCGTCGGAGACGCGCGGGCCGCGAAGTTTTCGACGGTCGCCACATCGAAGAATTGCGCGAGCGCGGTCGGCTGGTCGGCGAACGAGATGCCGTCGATATGCCGTCGGGTCATGATGGTGACGCCCGGTGCGGGCGTCAGCCGCGCGACCACGTCGATGTCACACAGGATCGTGAACCCGAAGCGCCGCAGCACCGCGATTTGCGGCGAGTCGCTCGGGAACCCGGCGCCGTACGGATAGATGTAGACGTCGGTGGGTCCGACGATCGGCTCGTCCTGCGTCTGCCATTCCTCGGAGTCGTGGATCAGCTTGTCGACCGAGATCTTCGTCTCGTCGTAGTGCCCGTAACTGTGACTCGCGAACGTCCAGCCGGTGGCGCGCAACCGAGCCGCGAGCGCCTGGGCCCGCGCGACCGTGGCCGGCCAGTCGGGCGCGGTGCGATCATTTATCCGCTCACCCAACACACCTTCGTAGCCGGTGACCCCGAGCACGCCTTTGGCGCCATCGGCGGAGAACTCGGGATGCCGGGCCACGAAGTTGTCGACCATCGGGACGAGGTCATGGTTGGTGAGGTGGATGCCGGTCGCATCGTGCTCTTCCACCTTCACGTTGCCGTGGTGGTCGAGGGCGAGCTTCCACCCGAGCCCGCGGGCGTGGGTGTTGTCGTAGTAGTTGACGTCGTCTTCGGAGATGACGAGCGGCTTGCGCCCGACCGGGACGCGCGCGGTGCCGTGCACCGCGCGGTTGATGTCGACCAGCGTCCACCCGTTCGCGTCGAGCTGCTCGAGGATCTTGCGGAACTCGTCGACGGTCACGAAGTAGTCGCGGAAACCCTGACCGATCGGTTCCGACGTGAACGCCAACTCGGGATGGATCACGAGCGTGTGGAAGAACAGATGCTCGACCGGACCCTTCCACAACACCAACCGGGGCGCCGGCTTGGTCGTGGTCGTCACGATGCTCGACTGGGCGACGACGCGCCGGGTCTGTGTCGCGGTCGTGTGCGTCGCGCTGGTGGCGCAGCTACTGACGATCACCGCCAGGAACACGATCGCAACTCGCGTACGGGTCGTCACCGTGTGACGCGATCCTCGGTCCACGTGCGACCGGCATCACGAGTCGTCCAGATCGAGTCGGTGTTGAACGACGCGCGTCCGGTGTGCGCGTCTTGCCAGCCGATTGTCGGGCCGATCGTGGGCGCGAGGTCCTCCGCGCGCGCCGGTATTCCCGCCGTGACCAGCGCGGAGCGCCAGCTCTCGCCGCCGTCATGGGTGACGATCACGCCCGACTTGCGCGGACTCGAATAGCCCATCGCAATCGTGTCGGCCGACGCCGCCGCGATCGGTCCGAACACGGTGCCGGGAACGACGCGACGCGGGCCGAAGGTCTTTCCGCGGTCAGTCGACGTCTGCACGACCGCCCGGTCTTCGTCGGTCGATACGCACAGAACCGCGAGTACGCCGTTCGGCGCCGCGGACGCGGATGATGTTCGGTAGCCGGTGTGCTTCCCGGGGCAGGGGTCGGCGATCTCCGTCCAGGTCAGGCCCGCGTTACGCGAGATCGAGAGACTCGTCTGGCCCGCGCCCGCCCAGTTGGGGATGTTGATCGCGTACGAATCAGGGCCCTGGAGCAGTAGCGAGGGGTTGATATACAGCGGCGCCCCCGGAAGTGGCTTCCAGGTCGTCGAGTCGAGTTGCAGGCGGTCGATCCGGTAGTTGCACCCGGCTGCGCAACCACTCGCGTTCGACGTGACGCGCATCGCGATGCCGTGCGCCGCCTCCACGTCGGCGACGCGGGCCGCGGGGATTCGTGTCCACGTTTGGCCGCCGTCGAGCGTCTGGAACAACGCCGGTCCGTAGATCCAGCCCACCTCGGGAGTCGCGAAGCGCACACTCGCGACACACGGCTTCTGCTCGCAGGCCGCGACCGGGCCGAACTTCGCGTCGGCGTAGAGCTCGGCGTCGAGCGCGTCGGGCACCGGGAGCGATTTCCACGTGCGCCCGCCGTCGACGGTCTCGCGTAATCCGACGCACACCGTGTTCCCGCACGGCCGGCGGACGAGCGCCCAGCCGTGGTTGTCGTTCACCCACGTCCAGTCCTGCACGCCCGTTGTCAGCGGTATCAGCGAGAACGGACCGGTGGTTGTCGACGTCGGCGCGGTCGAGACCTGGATGTGTCCGGCGTCGTGCCGACTCCGGACGACCGCGCCGAAGCCGATGATCACGATGGCCGCGGCCAACGCGGCGCCGAGCATGCGTTGCGTCCGGACCCGACGCGCGCGGCGTTGTACCGCGACTCCGACTCCGGTGTCCTCCGCGGTCGCCGCGCGCGACCGGGCGCGGCAACGCTTCGACGAGATCGTTGCCGAAATCGTCGCGGAGCTCGTCGTCAGTCATCGCGCACCTCCAGGCGTTCGCGTAACCGAAGTCGCGCTTCGTGCACGTGGAAGCGAACCGCGCCCGGGCTGATACCCATCGCGTCGCCGGTCTCGGCTGAGCTCAGACCGCCGAGATAGAAGAGCGACAAGGCGATGCGTTGTTGGGTCGGCAGCTCACCGATCGCGGCGGCGAGATCGAGCGCGGCATCGGCGTCGCCGGTCTCGGGCTGCAGCCGCGCGTGCAGTCGTTCGATCGCGGCGCGCTTGCGCCGGGACGACCGGCGTTCGTCGAGCATCCGTCGCACCGCGACATGGCGGACCCAGCCGGCCGGGTCCTCGTAGGTCGAGATGACCTTCCACGAGAGCGCGGCCTTGGTGAACGCCTCTTGCAGCGCGTCGTCGGCGCTCACATCGGCGGCCGACAACACGCGTAACAACCGCGGGTATTCGGTTCGAAAGAATGTGTCGAAATGACGTGCGGCGTCGTCGGCCAAGACCGGCGAGTGTGCCTCAGAGGTCATCACAGGACCAGACACGCCGTAGGCCGCATAACTGTTTGGTTTCGACTGTTGGTTTTCGCGGTTTGGTTTCGGCAAGTGACCGGCCTGGGTACCCTCAGTTGTCGGCGGGAACCGGTGCTATGCACAAGGAGACCTTCCGATGGCAATTGTCCGCAATGCCGATGGAACCCTCGTCGTCCCCGTACAACAGAAGCGCCATCACGGCGATGACGACGACGAGGCTTCAGCTGAGGGCGCCAGCGCTCCGGTGAGCGCCGAGCCCGACACTCGCGTGTTGCATCCGGGCGAGGGTGGCTATGACGAAGCGCTCGCCGAGTGGGACGCCGAGCAGAACCCCGATCGCGGTGAAGTCGTGTCGACCGCGAGCGGTCGTCAGGAAGCGATGCATCTCATCCACGAAGTCGCGACGTCGCCGGATCACGCAGTCGCGCCCGCGGTGGAAGCGCTCGACGATCCGGATGCGAGCGGCCAGGCATTGCGGCACGTGCTCGTCGGGGGCGTGCACGCGGTCGAAGACTTCGCGGCCGAGGTCGCGGAGGCCGAAGGCGGCGAGCCGCTCCCCGCGCACAAGGCGACGAAACTCATCGGCGAAGTGCTCGCCGAGATGGACTGACCCGCGCGACTCAGACGTCCTTGGGTCAGGGCCGGTTGATCATGTGGGTCGCGGCGTTGGCGAAGTAGCCGAGCATCTCCTGCTCGTCGGCAGGATCGAGATGCGCGGCTCTCACCGCGTCGGCCATGTGACCGAACCAGGCGTCGCGTTCCGCGTCGCCGATCGCGAAGTTGACGTGGCGCATCCGTAGCCGCGGATGGCCGCGCGGATCGCTGTAGTCGGTCGGGCCGCCCCAGTATTGGATGAGGAACCCGCACAGATGGGCGCGGCCCGGCTCGAGGTCTTCGGGATAGAGCGGCCTAAGAACCGGATCAGTTGCGACTCCGTCGTAGAAACGTTTCGTCAACGCATCGAAGAACTCCGCACCACCGACCCGCTCGTACATCGTCGTCATCTAGATCGTGTATCCGATGCGGTCGTAGTAGCCGAGGTGGAGTGCTTCTTCGAACGGCCCGACGGGAACGTTGCGGAGCGCGACCGGTGCGTCGGCGGTTGGGCACGGCGCGTCGGGCGGATCGATCTTCACATCGAGATCGAAACCGATTTCGGGGTCGGGTTTCGTGCGCACGAGGCTGTCGCCGATGTTGTTGGCGTTCCGGTCGCGAGCGGTGAGGAACCACTTGTCGGCGGACCCGCCGGGACCGTGCGCGGGCGCACCGAGGAATCGCCATTCGATGAACCGCAGGATCGACGTGTGGTCGTAGAGCGCGTGATCGACGAACCCCGGCTGCGCGTACGGCGATGCCAGCACCGTCGGCACCCGGAAGCCGGCCTGGGAGAAGTTGTCGGCGTCGTTCGTGCTCGCCCGTCCGTCGGGCAGGGTCGGGGGCTGCAACGTGTTCGAAGAACCCGCCCCACTCGTCGTAGGTCAGAACGAAGAGTCCCCGCTTCCACTGCGGCGACTTCGCAAACGCGGCGAACGCGTCGCGTACGAACTCCTGCGCTGCACGAGGATCGCCGTGCGGATGATCGTCGGTCCGGTTGTCGCCGGTGAACGCCGGGCACACGAAGGTGACGCTCGGGAGCTTGCCCGCGGCGGCGTCACTCGCGAACGTGTCCATCTTGCGCGAGTGCTTCGCCATCAACGGACCCCACAACAGGATCGGCGGGAGATCCGACGAGTACTCGGCCACGTCCACGTCGCGCGGCCGCGAGCCGATCGACGATGGTCGGCCAGGTGAACCCACCCTCCTCGAGCGGGATGTAGTTGGTCTTGTTGCCGCCCGACTGCGCCGACAGCAGGTACTCCCGATTCGGGAACGTCGGCCCGAGCAACGACGCGTGCCACCGATCGCAAACGGTGAAGCGGCGCGCGAGTAGGTCGTAGATCGGGAGATCGGCGCCCTCGAAGTAGGAGAGCGCGAAGTTGTCGTTGGCGCTCCCGGGTGCGAGGAACCCACCGTCTCGCTCGGCGCGGCCCTGCTCCCACCCGTGGCCGGGATCGGGATGATTGCACCCCCGCCACCGTTGCGGCTCGTCGGCGAGCACCCGGCGGAAGGTCTTGACCGGCTTGCCGTCGGGGCCGGGGAACTGTTGAAACGAGTTGCCGTTGATCGCGAACTTCGAGCCGTACCGCGAGCGTCCCTGTTCGAGGTACTGCTCGTCCCGCGCGAGCCAACCGAAGTAGCTGTCGAACGAGCGGTTCTCCATCATGCAGACGACGACGGTGTCGATCCCGCTGTCGTTGGCGGCTCCGTCGAGGACCGATTCGAGGCGGGGCGCGGTCGTCGTGGTCGAACCCGGAATGCGTGCCGCCTGGTCGCTGCTCGAGCTGCAACTCGCGAGCGTGCCGGCGGCACCCGCAATCGCGCCCAACCGCAGGAACTCGCGTCGATCCATCGTCACGAAGGTGTGACGCGTGCGGGAACGATCGCCCGCAGCGCCGTGATCGCCTGGTCGAGGGCGGTGGTCAGCTGCCCGCCGCTCTCGAGCACGAACCACTCGACCTGGAGGTTCACGAGGGTGGCTTCGTTGTCGCCGCTGTTGCGCAGGTCCATCCGCAACCCGACGACCGGGCAGCCCAGTGCGGTTCCGTAGCCGATCTCCGCCGCAGTGCCACTGTCGACGTCGTCACCGTCGAGGACCGCGAGCATGCCCGCGGCGCGGCGGATCAGCTCGGCGTTGCGGCGGCCGACCGCCCGGTTGGTGCCGGGGAGCAGGAGCTTGCGCTCCGGATCCTCGCGGTCGAGCTCGAACACGCGCAGGATCTCGGCGTCGACATCCCAGGGATCGAGCGGCTCGAAGCCCGCGCCCCGCACGGCCGGGAGCAACACGGTGTCGTTGTAGAGGCGGCCGGCCTCGGTAAAGCCGAGCGGGCTCGCGATGTAGATCGGGGGCGTGGATTCGGGCACGACTCCAGCCTGGCACACTCGAATCTCGCGGTCCCGGAGTGGCCTTCAGTTCTTCCACGGGCAGTTCTTCTACGGGCAGTTCTTGTACGGGCAGTGCCGGCAATCCGAGTCGCAGCAGGTACCGCGCGCCGTCAGGTACGCGGCGGTGAACACGAACAAGCCCGACTCGGGATCGAGGTAGCCGTCGTCACCGTTCTGCACGGCGAGATCGTGGGCGGCCTGAATCGCGTGGTCGCGGCCTCCGGCGGACGGGTTCACGGTTCGAGTGTGGCACGCCCCGCCCACGCCCGAAGTGGTTCACTGAGTGCGTGCGGATGTTGCTGGCGGCGCTGCGGTGCGAGAAGGGCGGCGCGAGCGAGAACCTCGAGCAACATCGCCGCGTGCTCGCGGACGCGCGTGATGCCGGTTGTGCCGTTGCCGTGTTCCCGGAGATGTCGTTGACCGGATCGGTCGACCCGTCCCGTCACCCGGAGCATCTCGTCGCGCTCGATGATCCCGTGATCGCCGAGCTCGCCGCGGTCACCGCGGCGACCGGAGTTGCCGCGGTGTTCGGCATCTCGGAGCGAGGTGCCGGCGCGGCCGCGTACATCACGCAGATCGTTGCCGCCCGCGGCCGAATCGTCGGTGTGCAACGGAAACGCCACCTGGGCGATGACGAGGTGGGCTACACCGCGGCTGACGACGACGCGACCTTCGAGATCGCCGGCGCGCGCTGCGCGATCGCGATTTGCGCGGAGGGCGGCGTCGAGCGGCCGTTCGCGCACGCGGAAGATACCGACGCCGAGATCGTGCTGTTCTGCGCGGCCCCGGGACTTTACGGGCGGCGTATCGACGAAGCCGCGTGGAGGCGCGGGTGGGAATGGTGGCGCGGGTGTGGCATCGGCGACGCGCAGCGCCACGCTCGCGAACGCCACCTCTGGATCGCGATCGCGACGCAGGCCGGTTCGACCCACGACGAAGACTTCCCCGGCGTGGCGGCGCTCATCGATCCCGACGGCAATGTTTGCGCGGAGCTGCCCGACTGGCGCGAGGGCACCTTGATCGTCGACGTGCCGGTCGAGCTCAGAGCTTGATCGGTGTCGCGTCGTAGATCTCCAACGTCGGGCGTTGGTCGGCGAGCCCGGCGACCGCCTTTACGAACTGGTTGGAGCCGGGCTGCGCAAAATGCGTCGTGAGCGCATCACGATCCGCCCAGTGCTCGACGAACACGACGAGCAGCGGGTCTTCGACGCTTTGGTGCACCGAGTGCAAGAGGCAGCCGGGTTCGGTGCGCGAGCGGTGGACGTGTTCGAGGCTGGCCGTCAGCACGTCGGCGAGAGCGTCGGCGCGGGCGTGCACACTGCCGGTAACGATGATCATGAGCGAACGCTACGGTCATCGGCCGAGGCGTGCACAGGCCGACGCGGACGCGGGAGACGATTGTGGTGCTGACGCTGGTGGTCCAGTTGTGGTCCACGCCGGGAAGCGAACAGCTGCTGATCGACTACGAGGATCAGGTGCTGGCGCGGCTGGACACCTACGGGGCTCGAGTGCTCCAGCGGGTACGCGCGGTTGACGGACACGGCGACTCGCCGTTCGAAACGCACGTGCTCGAGTTCCCGTCGGAAGCCGCGCTCGACGAATACATGGCCGATCCCCAACGCGTCGCCTTGGCGGAGCTCCGCGACCGCGCGATCGCCCGCACCGACCTCCGGCGGGTCACGGTCGTCGAGTAGCCGCGGCGCGCTCGACGACGCGCGCTGGCCGCGAGCACGGTGGCGTCTTCCCATTTGCGTCCGACCAGCTGAACTCCGATCGGCAACGCGCCGTCGAACGCGGTGGGAATCGTGACCGCGGGCGCGCCGGTGAGGCTGGCGGGGAGTGTGAACACGTAGTCGGAGCGCTCGGGTGACCCGGTCGACGCGACGTCGCTCGTGACCGGACACACCACGACGTCGACCGTCGCCGAGAACACGAGCTGGCGCCGGCGAAAGCGATCCCAATCCCACAGCAGATCGTCGGCCTCGGGTCCCGAGAGATCACGCCGACCCCAGTAGCGCTGCGTGATGTCGAACGCCTCGTCGAGATGCGGCGGTACCGCGGTGTCGGCGATCACGGCGCCCGCGTTCTTCAGCGCCGTAACCGCGCGCTCGACTTCGCGCGCGATCGCGGCCGACGGTCGGCCCCGCCCGTCCTCGGTGAACGACGCGATCCGGAGCTGCGAGATATCGACCGCCGCGGTCGATCCGAGCGGGACGTCGACGACGCCGGGGTCGAACCCGTCGCCGCCTGCAATCACCGTGAGCACCAACTCGAGATCGTCGACGACGTGCGCGAGGGGGCCGATCTGCGTGCGGCCGTCGTGCAGCGCGCCGATCCGGGGAAAGTGCCCGGTGTTGGGGACCCGGCCCGCGGTCGGCTTGAGCCCGGCGATGCCGCACCACGCCGCGGGCAGGCGGACACTCCCGCCGCTGTCACTCCCGATCCCGAGCGGCGACGCGCCCGCGCCCACGAGCGCGCCTTCACCACTGCTGCTCGCGCCGGGACTGCGTTCCGCGTCGAACGGATTGCGCGTGCGGCCGTAAACCTCGCCGCGGTCACCGGCTGCCGTCTTGGCGACGATGATCGCGCCCGCGGCGCGCACGCGCTGCGACGACCGTCGCGTCCTTGTCGGGGCGCCGGTCGCGGAATCGCGCACTCTCGCCCGCGCAGGGAAAACCGGCGACGTCGATCCAGTCCTTGACCGTGATCGGAACGCCGTGCAACGGCCCGATCGGACGCGGAGTCGTCGTCGAGCACCCGGTCGGCGGCACGCGCCGCGTCGAGCACGGCGTCGTCGTCGGACCAGGCAACCCCACCGATCGCGGCGTTCGTCGACGCGATCCGATCGAGGTATTCCTCGACCACGCTGATCACGCTCACCTCGCGCGATCGAATGCGGCGCGCGATCGCGCTCGCACTCTCGGTGCGGGGGTGATCGTGTGCAGTCGTCATCGCCCAATCCTCGCATCGAGCCGGTGTTCGCGCCGGAATAGGCTGGCGGCCATGTTGACCGAAGGTTTCAACCATGTCGCGGTGCTCACGAACGACACCGAGCGACTCCAGGCGTTCTACACGGAGGTCTTCGACGCGGTGGTCCTGCGCGACGGTCTCGAGATCGACGACGAGCCCGACGTGCGCATGACCGTGATCCACGTCGGACCGTCGGCGGAGCTGAACGTGTTCCAGATCAAGGGGAATACCGAGTCGCAACGCCAGACGCCGATGTTCGAGCGGGGACGCCTCGACCATCTCGCGTTGCAAGCCGCGTCGCTCGAAGCGTTCGAAACAATCCGCGATCGACTGATGGCACGCGGTGCGGCCGACGACTTCGTCACGGACTTCGGTCAGATATTGAGCGTGTTCTTCCGGGATCCCGATGGCCTCGAGTGTGAGGTGTGCGTGAAGAATCCCGATGCGAAGCCCGGCGCGAACAACCCGCCGGGGACTCGCGCCGCGCGCTATTCGTAGGCGCGACGCGACGCGTTCATGCGTGACGCGCGTTACGGCTCGACGGTGTCTTCCGACGTGCGGTGCTCGACCCCCGGTGTGTCGCGCGGGAGCTCCGTGCGCGCGTCACTGTCGGCGAGGATGGCACTCGCCTGCGCAATGGGATCGTCGCTACCGGCAGCCCACTCGGTGACGGTCAGCTCCGAGCGGCTGTAGACACGGGAATCGGCGCTCGGTTCGTCGCTGCGCACGAGCGCCGCGACTCGGCGTCCGTACTGATTCCACAGGACGTAGCCGCCGTACGCGGCGAGTCCCAAGACCGTCAATCGCAACAATCGCATGCGCGTGCACTACCCGAAACACGCGTTCGGCAAACCGCGTCGCGGGATTGGGACCTCGCGGTTTGACCGGTGTGCGCGACGGGAAGGCTGCGGACAGTGACGGCAACCGTGCTGTTGCGAATACGTGAATGGAGAGCACCGTGAGCATGGTCGAACATCGAGAAGTCGTCGATACGGGCAACCTGCGCAGCGAGACCCGCGTCGCATCTTCGCGTTTCGTATTCAGCCCGGGGCAGATCGTTGCCGGCGTGCTCGGCATCGTCGTCGCGCTCATCGGGATCATCGCCGTCTCGCGCGCCGGCATCGACGGTTCGCTGAACGTCCCGGTCGTCAGCGTCGCCGGCACCGATCAGAGCGCGATGCTCGGACTCGCCGAGTTCGCGGCCGGCTTGCTGCTCATCCTCGGGGCGATGAGCTACGCGGCACGCGGCCTGATCGTGTTCGTCGGCATCGTCATGGTTATCGGTGGCGTCGTGCTCGGCGCCGCGAGCACCACGATCCTGAATGACATCGGCACGAGCCAGGCAACCGGCTGGGCGATCATGGTCGGCGGGATCATCGCGTTGGTCGCGGCGAGCCTGGGCCGCATCGTCCGCACCCGCCGCAGCGTCGAGCAGGTCTGACCCGAAGAACCGAATGCGGGTATCCGGCGGCGGTACAAAGGGGTATGCCGGATACCTCGTCCCGCAAGCGGCTGATGGCGGTGGTCGCCCTCGGCCTGCTTGCGGGAGGCATCGGGGCCACGTTCGGATCGTGGCAACTCGCCGTTCTCGTTGGTTGGGACGTGCTGGCCGCGACGTTCGTCGGCTGGGTGTTGGTATCCGTGGTGTGGTTCACCGCTGATCAGACTCGCGAGCGCGCGACGCGCGAGGACGATGGGCGGGTTTCGACGAGGATCCTGCTCCTCAGTGCGAGCGTCGTCAGCCTCGTCGGCGTGGCGCTCGCGTTGTTCAAGGCGAGCAACGCGAACACCAAGGGCCAGGCAATGCTGACCATCGTTTCGGTTCTCACCGTCGCGCTGTCGTGGATGGTCGTGCACATCGTGTTCATGCTGCGTTACGCCCACGAGTACTACACGGAGCCGGTTGGTGGCATCGATTTCAAGTCTGACGACGCACCCGACTACCAGGACTTCGCGTACTTCGCGTTCACGATCGGCATGACATTCCAGGTATCCGACACGGATGTTCAGGGCCGCAAGGTTCGGCGCACGGTGCTCAGACACGCGCTGCTCTCCTACCTGTTCGGCGCCGTGATCTTGGCCGTGGTCATCAACGTGATTGCGGGGATCGTCCAATGACCGCGCATGAGACTCCGGTGCTGATGCCGAGCGAGGTGTCTTCGCGTGTCGGTCTGTTCGATCGGTTCGCGGGCTTCTCGTCGAAGATCGCGAGCCGGGCCGCGTTCTTCGCGATGTGTGTGATCCTCGTGATCGTTTGGGCGCCGTCGTTCTTCATCATCGGCAGCATCGACACGTGGCAGCTCATCATCAACACGATCACCACCATCATCACCTTCTTGATGGTGGCGCTCCTCCAGAACAGCCAGACCCGGAGTGATCAGGCGATCCAGCACAAGCTGAACGCGCTTGCCGACGGCCTCGCCGACCTGATGACCCACATCCAGACCGATGGCGCGGGTACCGACCTCGACCGGGACGTGAGGGAGTTGAAGGCCGCGGTTGGCCTCGAAGAGCACGAGAGCACCTCACGCAATACGGCCAACCAGAGGAATTCGCTCGAGCGCTAGGGAACCAGACGGCGCGCCGGTTCGTCCGACCTCTTTGATCATCGAGATCGGAGGGGTCGTATGTTCAATCGCGGAGTCCGTTGGGTGTTGCCGCTGATCGGAGCCGGCGTCGTCGTGGCGCTGCTGGCCGCGCCGGCCGCGGCCTGCGGAGGACTGGTCGGCGAGAACGGGACGATTCAACTCACGCGCACAACAACGCTCGCCGCGTATCACGACGGTATCGAGCGTTACGTCACGTCGTTCGAGTTCAGCGGCCAGGGCAAAGAGGTCGGCTCGATCGTTCCGCTTCCGGCGGTGCCGTCGCAAGGTGGAACGCGCCGGCGACTGGACGTTGCAGCGGCTCGAACGCGAAGTCGCGCCACCGCAGCGTGAGGCGTTCGACTCGGTCAAGAGCGCGTCGGCTTCGGGAGCGGTCGTGATCCTCCAGACCAAGATCGACGCACTCGACATCACGGTGTTGCGCGGTGGTGGCAACGCGGTCGGCAAGTGGGCGACGAGTCACGGGTTCCTGCTCACGCCCGACGCACCCGAGATGCTCGACTTCTACGCCAACCGCAGCCCGATCTTCATGGCCGCGCGTTTCGACGCGTCACGCGCGAAGAAGCTCGGCCAGAACACGGGCGACGGCACGCCGATCATGGTGACGATGAAGACCGACCGGCCGTGGGTGCCGCTGCGCATCCTGAGCCTCGGCCTGAAGAAGACCAAGATCGTGCAGGCCGACGTGTTCCTGCTCACCGACACCAAGCCCAACCTGCTGGCCGGTGGCCGCGGCTTGAGCCTGGATCGCAACGAGTCGGCGAACGCGTTGCTGCTCTCGGATCTCCGTTCCGACAAGCACATGGGTTGGGTTCCCGCGCACATGTGGTTCACGTTCCTGCGGCTCGACGTGGCCGCGGGCGACCTCGACTACGACCTCGCGGTCAGTACCCAGCCCGGGGCGGTGCCGTCACTCACCGACGCGGGCGTGACCGCCGCGCGCGCCCGTCCGATCGTCGAGACCAATGGGCGCGCGTTGTGGCCGCTCGCGGCCGGCGGTGCCGTGGGCCTCGCGACCTTCGGGCTCGCCGGTGCGTTCGGCCGGCGTCGCCGCCACGGTGGGGGAGCGCCGGCATGAAGCACTTCGCCCGCGCCGCGCTCGCGATCGCGCTGGCAACCGGAACCGCGCTCGGGGGCTACGCGATCTCGGATGCGAAACAGGCCGACGCGAGCACGGTGCTCGGACCCGGACTCGTGACGGTCACCGTCAGCATCCACTACAGCCATTTCTCGATGGCGATCCTGAAGGTGCGAGCTGGTTCGACGGTCGTGTTCCGGGTGCAGAACAACGATCCGATCGCGCACGAGTTCATCGTCGGTGACGCGCAAGTCCACCGGCTGCACGAACGCGGCACCCACCCGGCACATCCGCCGGTGCCGGGTGAGGTGTCGGTAGGCCCGGGCCAACTCGGCGAGACGTTCTACCGATTCGACGAGGCGGGCAGGTACCTCTTCGCCTGCCACCTACCCGGACACTTCGCCTTCGGCATGCGCGGCTACGTAGAAGTCGTCCCCGGCTAAGAGCAATCTTTCGCCGCGGCGGTGAGGGCGGCGAGTCCGGCTCGGAGCTCGGCTTCGGTGGGCCAGCCGAATCCGAGTCGGAAGTGGCGGTCGTCGACTTCGAACCAGTGGCCGGGGCCGACGTAGGTGCCGTGCTTCGCGAGGAGCAACTCGTAGAAACGTGCGGTGTCTACCGCGACCTCGGGGCCGAAGCGCACGAGTCCGACGACGCCGCCCCGGGGCTCGATCCATTCGAACGTCTGCTGACCGGCCAGCCAGTCGCGCACGATCCCGAGGCGCGCACGTACGTCATCGAGGATCGGGGGCAGGATCCGGTCGCGGTCCGCGAGCACGAGGCCCGCGATCGCTTCGTCGAGCGTCGCCCCGCAGATGAACATCTGCTCCTTCGCGGCGAGCAATGTCTCGGCAACTTCCGGGTCGCGACAGATCGCCCAGCCGACACGCAGGCCCGGCAATCCGTAGGCCTTCGACATCGACGACACGCTGATCGCGCGCGGTGACAACGTCGCGGCGAGCGGGAGTTGCGAGCCGTGGGTGAGATCGCGGTACGTCTCGTCGACGAGCAACACCGCACCCGAGCTTTCGGCCAACTCCACCAACGCGTGGAGCGACGCGAGATCGAACATCGTTCCGGTGGGGTTGTGCGGGCACGTAACGGAGATCAGGCGCGTCGTTCCCGGCTGCACGCGCGCCACGATGCGCGACACGTCGAGCGCCCAACCATCGTCGAAGCTGACGTCGACGATGTCGAGCTTGGCCCCGATCGCACGCGGTGTCTCCAGGTTCGTCGCGTAGTTGGTGCGCACGATCACCGCGTGGTCGCCGGGTTCGAGCAGCGACGTAGCTGTTGCGAACAACGCCGCGGCCGCACCGGGCATGACCAGCACCTGGTCGGCGGTCAGGCCCGCGCCGCCCGCGGCCACCGCCTCCCGCAGGCCCGGGTGGCCGAGGTGGTCGCCGTAACAGAGCAGCATCTCGTCGAGCGGGGCCTCCGCGTTCGGGCCGAGCCCGAGGCCGAGGTCACTCAAGCGGCGGTCGGCCACCGAGCTCTCGGAAAGATTGTTGGTAATCGTGTCGTACCCGAGTTGTTCGGGGGACTCGACTTCTATGGGCATCCGTCGATAGCGCATTCGGTCAGCTTCGCATGGGGCCGCCGCGTGTTGCCGACGAGCGCCGGGCCCGGCGCGTAGCGTGAACCGATCATGAGCGTCGCCCAGGTCTCCGATCGTCCCGATCCCGACGCGCCGGGCCGGGTCATCGTGGTCGGCGCGGGCCTCGCGGGCCTGACCGCGGCGGTCTTTCTGCGTGATGCCGGTTGGGACGTGATCGTGCTCGAAGCGCGGCCGCGTGTGGGCGGCCGGGTGCACACGTTGTACGGCGGCGACGAGGGCGTGCCGCTCGATCGCGGGCTGCGCGCCGACGTGGGCGGCGAGTCGATCGACGACACGCACATCGCGTTGCGTTCCCTCGTGACGCGATTCGGGCTCGAGACCGAGCAACGCCCGGGATCGACGATCGACCGGGTGATGGGCGGCCGGTTCCATTACCTCGGCGCGACCTACACGTTCGGCGAGCTGACCGCGCGGCGAGACGGTGCGGTCCTCGCCGACTATCTGCCGCGTGTACCAAGAGCTCGAACGGTTGGCGGAACGGCATCAGATCGATCCCGACCACCCGTCGCACTCGGATGCGGCCGCCGAGCTCGATGCGCTCAGCGTTTCGGCGTGGCTCGACACACTCGGGCTCCTGCCCGAGGCCCGATTCATCGCGGAGCAGGCCAACACGTCGCTCTACAACTCGCAGTTGACGGAGCTGTCAATGCTCTTCGTGCTGCAGCAAACCGCGTGCAGCGCGGGCACGCTCGCCAATCAGTCGGAGACGATGCGGATCGCGGGCGGAAACGCGTCGTTGCCCAAGGCGATCGCGGCCGAGCTCGGCGCGTCGCTGATCGTCGACGCGCCGGTGACGGCGATCCGCAGCGTCGGTGACGTCGTCGGCGTGACGGCTCGTGATCACGAATACTTCGGGGCCCACGTGGTGCTCGCGGCGCCACCGCTACCTCTGCGCAACGTGCAGTTCGATCCGCCGTTGCCGGAGCCGTTGGCGGCGGCAATCGCCGGCCTCGATCTCGGCGGCGCGACGAAGGTCGTGCACCAATTCCATACTCCGTTCTGGCGCGATAGCGGGCAGTCCGGCTTCAGCATGAGCGAACTTACGTATCGGATCTCGTGGGACGCGGCCGACTCCTACGACGCGCCCGGTGGATTGCTCACGACGTTCACGACCGCCGACAACGGACGGGAGCTCGCGGCACTCGCGCCCGAGTCGCGTATCGACCGGGTGCGCGAGCAACTCGAACAGGTGTTTCCCGAAGGCCGCGATCAGGTCGCGGGTCCCGCGGTGACGATGGCGTGGTCGGCGGAGCCGTTTACGGGTGGTGGGTACGCGGTGTACAAGCCGAATCAACTCGGCGCGTTCTGGGAGCCGCTGCGCGCGGGAACCGATCGCATCCATTTCGCGGGTGAGCACACCGAATCGCTCGCGGGCTACATGGAAAGCGCGGTGCGCAGCGGCAAGCGTGCCGCCGCGCACATCGGCATCCGCTAACCGTTTACCCCGGAGACCGCGCTCGCGGGCTCCCACGGCTGCATCCAATCGGTCGCGGGCCAACCTTCCACGGCCGCCATGAGCGGGAACGCAGTCGCGCCGTCGATCATCTCGCGCACGATGTCGGCGTGACCGGCGTGACGCGAGGTTTCCGAGATGAGGTGCAGCAACACCCACCGCACCGACCACGCGTCGATGTCGTTCGGGAACCACGGCACGCCTTGCGGCACCGGTACCGCTTGGTCGAGATCGGCGATGCTCGCGATCACCGATTCCGTCTCGCGCGCGACGTCGTCGTACAGGCGGAACACGTCGGCGAGGGACTCGTCGGGGCCGAGGCGGAAGTTCGCCTCGTAGTCGTTGGTCGCGTCGTCAAGGGCCGGCCGCTCGCGCTGCAGCACGATGTCGATCCAGCCCCGCTCGGTCGTGGCGACGTGCTTGATCAGACCCCCGACACTCAACGGGCCCGCACTCGGGGTCAGCCGCGCTTGGTCGTCGGTCAGCCCGTAGGCGGCGATGCGGATGACGGTTCGCTGCTGCGCGAGGTAGGCGAGCAGCCCTTGACGTTCGTCGGCGACGGGAGGTACCTGGCCGGGCATGGTGGCTCCTTCGGACTGTGTTGGGTGGACTGTGTTGGGTGGACTGCGTTGGGTGGACTGTCTTGGGTGGATGGTGGGTGTGAAGGTGATCATGCGCCCCTAAAGTGGCCACCTGATGGCCAGTTTGCGGGAGAAGATCGCAGTGTGAGAGCCGATCGTCTCGTCGCCACCCTGCTCGTGCTCCAGGCCCGGGGCCGGGTGACGGTCGCGGAGTTGGCCCGCGAGCTCGAGGTCTCCGAACGGACCGCCCGGCGCGACCTCGAAGCACTCGGGATGGCGGGCGTACCCGTGTACTCCCAACCCGGTCGCGGGGGTGGTTGGTCACTGGTCGGAGGATCGCGGACCGATCTCAGCGGCCTCACCGCGCCCGAGGCGCAGGCCTTGTTCATGGTCGCCGGCCCCGCCACCGCCACGCCGGAAGTGAAGGCGGCGCTGCGCAAGCTCGTACGCGCGTTGCCGGAGCAGTTCCGGGCGTCGGCGGAAGCGGCGTCGTCGGCGGTCGTGATCGATCCCTCGGATTGGGATCGTCACCGCGCGCCCGCGCCGAAGCATCTCGCCGCGCTCCAACGCGCGATCAGTGACGCGGTACAGATCGAGCTGCGCTACGGCGATCGGGACAACGCCGAAAGTGAACGCACGGTGCACCCACTCGGCCTCGTCGCCAAGGCGCAGGTTTGGTATCTCATCGGCGACACCGAGGCGGGCCTGCGCACGTTTCGCGTGAGCCGGGTCCGGTCAGTGCGCCTTACGGATCGCGCGCTGGTACGCCCCGAGGGTTTCGATCTCGACGCGACGTGGCGGGAGACGGTCGCGACCCTCGACGATCTGCGGGCGCCGTACCGCGCGGTCGTGCGCGTCGACGCCGGCGTTGAGGGCGTATTGCGATCGGTGTTCGGCACGCTCGCGACCGTGAACGAAGCTGCCGACGGGTACCGCGCCGACGGAAGGGTCGAGGTGGAGATCCGGGACCGGTCCGCGTTCATGATCGCGGTGCGCCTCGCCGGCTTCGGGAGCAAGGTCGAAGTCGTCAGCCCCGACGCCGTGCGCACGGAGCTCGCTCGCATCGGCACCGAGCTCCGAGATTCCTACGCCTGATTTTCTTGTTCGGCTGAATTTCGTGTCTGAGCTGTCGATTCGGGCGAACCCGTTCGTCGTCTGGGCAGGAGGCGCCAGAGGGGCGCCCCGCCCGAGGAGGACGAACTGTTATGGCGAACCCGGTTGTGCATTTCGAGATCCGCTCCGACGACCCCGACCAGACGCGGGCGTTCTTCGGCGATCTGTTCGGTTGGACCTATCCCGAGGGCGCGTTCCCGGGCTACAGCTACGTGGAGACCGGCGTCCAGACGATTCCCGGTGGGATCGGGCCGCTCCAGGGCGGCAACGACGAGTTGGTGACGTTCTTCGTCGGCGTCGAAGACATCGACGCGAGCCTCGCGGCCGCGAAGAAGCTCGGCGGTCGGGTCGTGCAGGAGCCGGTCGGGGTCCCGGGCGTCACGTTCGCGCTCATCGCCGACCCGCAGGGTCACGTCGTCGGTCTCGCCCAGCAGGGCTAGCGCCGAGAACCACCGCTTCGATCCGTAAAGTGAGGTGACATGAACTACCTGCTGCTGATCTACACCGACGAGGCCCAGCTCCCGGCGGCCGAAGCCGACGCGAATGCGATGCACGCGGCGTACCGCGCGTTCACCGAGGGCATCGCCGAAAGCGGCGTGCTCCGTGCCGGCGATGCGCTCGAAGGGGTCGCGACGGCCACGACGGTGCGCGTGCGCAGCGGCGAGACCGTGGTCACCGACGGGCCGTTCGCGGAGACCAAGGAGCAACTCGGCGGGTACTACCTCGTCGAATGCGATGATCTCGACGCGGCCATCGAGATCGCGGCGCGCATTCCCGGTGCGACGATCGGATCGATCGAGATCCGCCCGATCATGAGCCTTCCGTCGTAAGACTGGAAGCCGTGGAGAGCACGGCGGCCGCCGTCGAGCGAGTCTTTCGCGAGCAGTCGGGGCTCGTGCTGGCCGGATTGATCCGGACCCTGCACGACTTCGACCTCGCGGAAGAGGCATTCCAGGACGCGATGGTCGTCGCGCTCGAGTACTGGCCCGAGCACGGCGCGCCCGAGAACGCCGCGGCCTGGATCACGACGACCGCGGGGCGCAAGGCGATCGATCGGCTGCGCCGAGAAGGCCGGCGCGACGAGAAGCATCACGCCGCCCAAGTGTTGCTCGACGCCGCATCCGACGACCAGATCGACGACGGGCCCGACGGTGGGAATGGAGACGAGAACATGCCGATCGCCGACGAGCGGCTCCGGCTCGTGTTCACGTGTTGTCACCCGGCGCTCGAGACGCCCGCGCAGGTGGCGCTCACGCTTGCGCACGCTCGGCGGACTCACCACCGCGGAAGCGGCGCGCGCATTTCTCGTACCCGAGCCCACGATGGCGCAACGCCTCGTGCGGGCGAAGCGCAAGATCCGGCTCGCGGGCATCCCGTACCGCGTGCCGCCCGAAGATCAACTCGCGCCCCGTCTGAACGCGGTGCTGCGTGTGTTGTACCTCGTGTTCAACGAGGGGTATCTCGCGACCGACGGCGACGACCTCGTGCGCGCGGAGTTGTGCGACGACGCGATCCATCTCGTCACGCTCGTATGCGACCTCATGCCCGGTGAACCCGAACCGCTCGGGCTCCGCGCGCTGATGCTGTTCCACCACGCGCGCCGCGAGACGCGTATCGCCGGCGACGGCTCGGTGGTGCTGCTCGAAGATCAGGATCGAAACCGGTGGGATCCGTTGATGATCTACGAAGCGTCGGATCTGCTCGAGGCCGCGCTGTTGCCGGGCCGGCCCGGACCGTTCGTGTTGCAGGCGGCGATTGCCGGGCTGCACGCCCGAGCCCCGACCGCCGATGCGACCGACTGGGCGATGATCGTCGCGCTCTACGACCAGCTGATCCGGATCGAGTCGTCACCGGTCGCGGAGCTCAACCGGGCCGTCGCGGTCGCGATGGTCGAAGGTCCGCACGCCGGGTTGACGATCATCGACGGTCTCGCCGCGACCGGTGCGCTCGACCAGTACTCGTATCTGCACAGCGCGCGTGGTGAGTTGCTGCGCCGGCTCGATCGGCGCGAAGAGGCGGCCGCGGCCTATCGGTCGGCGCTCGCGCTCGTGACCCTTCCCGCCGAACGCGACTTCCTGCAGCGGCGCCTCGACGATCTCGGGCGCACACCCCCCACTTCCGCATGATCGGGGAGAATGACTCGTGACCGGCTCCGATCTTGCGAACACCACGTACGCGTGGAGCATGCAGTGGTGGGATCCGGTCGAGCACATGGTGTGGGCGCCACCCGCCAGCGTCGATCCAGGTCTCGCGGCCAACACGCTGCACCTGGTGCCGAACACGGCGTGGCTCGTGTACGCGCAACTCGCCACCGAGGATGACGCCGCGCACGCGGAGGCGGTCGCCGCGATCCGCGCGCTCATCGGGTTGCAGTACGACCGGCCCGGAACCGTCGTGCACGGAACGTACCGGCGCTTTCTCGAGTGGCCCGAGCCACCGGCGGAGCCGGTGATGTGGGAGGACTACGACCCGAACTGGCGCCAGTTCGTCGGCACGACGTTCGCGGTGATCCTCGAAGACTTCTCCGATCGACTCGACGCCGATCTGGTTGCCGCGATCGAAGCGTCGATCGGGCTCGCGTGCGCGGGCGAGGTCGACGGGCGGATCCCGCCGAGCTACTCGAATCCCGCGCTGATGCCGCGCCTGGCTCGACGGTTGGTACGGGCGGCGGACCGGCGACGAGACGCTGATGCAGCACGTGGACGCGCGTTCGCGGAGACGATCGTCGCCGACTTCGACCGCTTCGGCGCGTTCGACGAGTTCAACTCGCCGACGTACTACGGCATCGATCTCTACGCGCTGCGACTTGTGGCAACGGTTCGCGCCCGATCCGTATTTCGCGGCGCACGGCGCGCGGCTGGAGCTCGAGGTGTGGCAGAGCGCGGGCGCGCTCTACAACGCGAACCTCCGCAACTTCTGCGGCCCGTTCACGCGCTCGTATCATCCCGACGCGACGCGCAGCATCACGATGTTCTCGTTGTGGATCTGGGCGATTGTGGGTCGCGAGTTCGCACCGCTTCCGCCGCTCGACGCACCGATCGTCGATCACGGCCACGACCTGATGGCCGGGCCCCTGTTCGATCGGCTCACGCGCGGATCGTTCGTGTACGACCTGGCCGAGTTCCACGCGTTCGGCGCAACGCGCACAGTTACGCAGGAGCTCTCGCGTCGGCGTCACGTCACCGCGTGGATCGGGCCCGAGCTGATGATCGGCGCCGAGGCGAGCGGGATCGACTGGGGCGGTTGGTCGCAGTTCATGCCCGCGACCGCGCACTGGCGCGCGGGCGCCGCGCGCGGCGTGCTCTGGTTGGTCGACGCGCACAAGGTGCGCGCGGTCGCCTCGGATCATCGACTCGTGATCGAAGTCCCGGCCGGCGCACCGGAGCTGCGCTTCCACTTGATCTCGACCGACGACCCGAGCCTGGACAACACCGCGGTTGTCGCGGCCGGAATGCGCATCGAGTTCGGCGCGGCAATCGTGCGCGTCGCGCTGACGAAGATCGGTACCGAGACGTACGAGATTCGCAGCGCATCGGCCGACGGCGCCGACGGCATCACGACGAGATCGAATTCACCGAGACGTAGGTTTGCCGTTCGATCACGGCGGGTAGGGGCGGTCCATGCGCAGGGCCGGGGTCGTTGGGGTTGCAATCTTTCTCGTGTGCGTCATGGCGACCGCGGCGTTCGCCGCGTTTCCGCAGTCGGCGCCGAACGATCCCGACTACGGGAACCAGACGTATCTCTTCGACCATCTGCCCGCGGCGTCGCCGCTCGCGACCGACCCCGAGAACTCGAGTGGCATGTGGGTCGATCGCGCGTGGCGCGACTACACGACCGGTCGCGCCGACACCGTGATCGCGTACGTCGAGGGTGGGATCAACTGGCAGGACGCGTCGGCGAAGGATCTCGTCAACAAGGTCTACATCAATCACGGTGAGCTGCCGACGCCGTGCACCGCCGCGCCCTGCACGACGCACTACGGCGCACCGGCCTCCAGCTACGACGTGAATCACGATCTCGTGATCAACATCCAGGACTACGCGCACGATCCGCGCGTGACGGATCGCAACGGGAACGGGTACCTCGATCCCGAAGACCTCATCGCGACCTTCTCCGACGGTATCGACCACGACCACAACGGCTACGTCGAACGACATCTCGGGTTGGGATTTCTACGACCGCCAGAACGACCCCGCGACCGTCGACGCCGCGTACCAACACTCCGACAACCAGATGCGCCAAGCCGCCGCGCAGGCGAACAACGGTTTGCTCGGCGCGGGCGTGTGCCCGCGGTGCATGATCCTGCCGGTGAAGGCGGGCGCGGAAGCGCTCGACCGCACTGACGATCTCGCCCAGGCGTGGCTGTTCGCCGCCGACTCCGGCGCGTCGGTGATCGTGTCGGTAACCGCCGACCTCGGCTACTCGTCGTTCATGCGCCAGGCCGTCGACAGCATCTGGAAGCGCGGCGTGATCATGGTCGAGGCGTCGAACGACTTCGACTCGACCGACCACCAGGGCGGCATGTACTGGCCGCACGTCTTGCCCGGCAACGGGCTGGTGGCCGACACCGCGGGCAACCCCGCGGGTGCGGCGCTGACCAAGACGTTCCGCGCGCGCTCCAACTACACCTCGTGGGGCACGCACAACATGTTCTCCGTCGCGACCTCGGGCGGAACGACGTCGGAGTCGACGCCGACCGTCGGTGGCGTCGCGGCGCTGCTCGTCGCGTGGGGCAAACAGGAAGCGGCGAGTCATGTCATCAGCTCGCCCCTGACCAACGACGAGGTCGTGCAGGTGTTGCGCGCCACCTCGTCGGACATCGCCGACCCGTCACTGCCGTGGCCGGGCAAGCCGGGATGGGACCTGCAGTACGGATACGGCCGGCCCAACGTCTGGAAGGCGATGACGGCCGTCAAGGCCGGCAACATCCCGCCCGTCGCGTGGATCAACTCGCCCGACTGGTACTCGGTGTACGACCCGACGAAGACCCAGAGTGTTCCGGTCACCGGCCACGTCGCCGCACCGCGCTCGAGTCATTACACGTGGACGCTCGACTTCGCGCCCGGCGCCGAACCCGCGAACGCGGCGTTCATCCCTGCGGCAACCGGATCGGGGACCGCGCCGTTCGACGGGACGCTCGGCAGCCTCGACCTCACCAAGGTTCCGCAGTCGTTCTGGAACGCCGCGTTCCACCTCTCGACGACGAAGACGCTCGAGACCAACGAGCAGTACACGGTCACGATCCGCCTCCGGGTCACCGACGCGTCGGGCCGGGTCGGCGTGGAGCGGCGCGCGATCGCGGTGCACCACGATCCGACGTTGCTCCCGAACTTCCCGAAGCAGGTCGGGCACGGCGGCGAAGGCCAGGCGGCGCTCGTCGACCTGCAGGGCACGGGCAAGCTCGACATCGTGTTCGGTGACGCCGACGGGTTCGTGCACGCGCTCGATCCGCAAACCGGCGCCGAGCTCCCGGGCTGGCCCGTGCACACGAACCCGACCGTCGTGGTGAAGACCCACGCCGGCGTGAATCCCGGTTACGAACCGATCGTGAGCAACGTCGCCGCCGGTGATCTCGATCACAACGGCTCGATGCAGGTCGTCGCGACGTCGACGACCGGAACGACCTACGTGTTCAACGCGAACGGCACGCCGGCGACCGGTTGGCCCAAGATCCTCAACACCGGTGTGCACGCGCCCGCGATCCCGCGGCCGTCGTTGCCGTTCACGCGGCTCACGACGAGAGGTGCGGTCGCGTCGCCGGTGCTCGCCGACCTGAACGGTGACGGCAAGCTCGATGTCATCCAGGCCGCGTGGGACGGCTACATCCACGCGTGGAACGCGAACGGCACGAGCGTTGCCGGTTGGCCCGTGCTCGTGAAGGAAGCGGATCTCCCGGCGGTGCTGACCGGCTACACCGCGCGTCAACGATCACAAGCTCGACACCAACCCCGCCGTTGCCGACATCGACGGCGACGGCAAGCCCGAGGTCATCGTGCGCAGTCAGTACAGCGACGTGACCGGCACGGGCATCACGTTCAACGCGACGGCGCACATGTTCGCCTACCACTCGAACGGAACGCTGGTGTCGGGTTGGCCCAACTCGTTCCAGACCATCGCCGAGTACTACGGCTCCGCGCAGGAATTCGTCACCGAGGGATCGGGCAGCCCGGTGGCCGCCGACGTGCTGGGTACCGGGTCGGCCGCGGTCGCGGCGGGCGGCGCGTTCGGTCCGACCTATCTCTTCGGCGGTAACGGGTTGCCGATCACCGACGTACGGCGGCGGCGCCGAAGTGCCGGCCGCGTTCACGACGACGGGCGCGTTCGGGAAGTTCGGCGTGGGCAACCTGCTCTCGTTCGCGCAACCGGGCAGCGACGGCACATCGCTCATCCAGGCGCTTGCTCATGGCCGGTAGCGGCGCGGGCATCAAGAACGTCGAGCGCGCGTTCACCGCGGCCGGCGGTGTGATCCAGCCCGGCTTCCCGGCGACGATGCAGGGACTCGACTTCCTCGGCGGCCCGATCGTTGCCGACGTCACCGGTGACGGCGCGGCCGAGATCGTGAACGGCGGCGACTCGCTCGGCCGTGCACGCGTTCACGCAGACCGGTGCGCAGGCACCCGGGTTCCCGAAGTTCTTCAGCGGTTGGAATCTGTGGGCGCCGTCAGCCGGCGACCTGCTCTCGAACGGGCACACCGACATCGTGACCGTCTCCGCGAGGGATACGTGTTCGCCTGGCAGACCCCGGGCGTCGCGGCAGGGAACAACGAGTGGTGGCACGCCGCGCACGACGAACGCAACACCGGCGACTACGGCGTCGACACGCGACCGCCCGGTATCGCTGCGCAACGTGCAGTGGTCGCACACCGCGCACGCGACGTTCGTGGCGCCCGGTGACAACTGGTATTCCGGAACCGTCGCGAGCTACCGCGTTCACTTCCTGCCGTCGAACACGTCGGTCACGCTGGCGCCGTCGGGCGCGGCCGGCACCACCCAGAACGTGCTCGTTCCGCTCGGGACGACGAGCTTCACGGTGCAGGCCGTCGACGCCGCCGGCAACGTCGGCCGGACGCGTACTGTGCACGTTGATGAACGAACCGCAAGTCTTCGTCCTCGCCGACGAGGCGCTCAACCGGGTGATCGCGCAGATCCGTGACGAGCAGTGGACCATGGAGATGCCGGCGAGCTTCACGATGCGCAACAGCGACCGCACGCCGACGCTGCGCGAGATCGTCAACTATCACGCCTACGACGACTCCTGGGTTCCCGACACGCTCTCGGGCCGGACGATGGACGAGGTGGGTCGCGACAAGTTCGACGGCGATCTCCTCGGCGACGACCCGAAGGCGAGCTTCGCCGCGATCGTCGAACGCGCGTGCGCGGCGGCGCGGGGATTCGACGATCTCGATCGCGTGCTGCATCTCTCGTTCGGTGACTACACCGCGCGGGAGTACTTCTGGCAGATCAACTCCTTTCGTGCTCTACGTGCCCACGACCTCGCGCAGGTGATCGGACGCGAACACCAAGTTGCCCGATGATCTCGTGCAAGGAATCTGGGACGAAGTCAGCCCGCACGCAGAGGAGTGGCGAACCATCGGCGTCTACGGGCCGGCCGTGCCGGTGGCCGAGAGCGCGTCGTTGCAGGACCGTCTGCTCGGACTGACCGGAAGGCAGCCCGACAACTCTTAGGATCCCGCAATGCGCGCCGGGAGCCAGGTTGTCGAGCGACCAGGCGCGGCGGCTCGCGGTCGGCGCGCAGGGCCTGGGCCAACCGCGACCAAGCCGGGCCGATTCGGAAGCGCCGACTGCAATCGGCGATCGCCGCGGTCGGTCAACTCCAACTCGACGCGATCAATGTCGTGCAACGAACGCAGTTCCTGGTGCTGTTCAGCCGGGTGGGCGCGTACGACGTCGGCTTGCTGCACGACCTGACCGGCCCCGGCGGCGAGCTGTTCGAATACTGGGGCCATGCAGTCGCGCTGCTCCCGGTCGACCACCATCCGCTGTTCCGGTGGCGAATGGCGCAGCGGGGGACCGTACGGCGACAGTCCGCTGCGCATCGCGCGCACGCGCCGCGTTTCGTGAGGAGCATGCCGACTACATCGCGAGCGTGTTCGCCGAGGTGCGCGAGCGAGGGCGCGTTGACCGCCGGGCAACTCACGGACCCGCGCCGGCGCGACGGCGAATGGTGGGACCGGCGGAGCTTCGGCCGGGTGACGCTCGAGCATCTCTTCCTGCGGGGCGAGCTGGCCGGTTGGCGCACGCCGAACTTCGAGCGGGTCTACGACCTCCCGGAACGGGTGATCCCGAGTGCATGTACTCGACGCAGCCCACTCCGCCGGCCGAGGAGGCACACCGGCAACTCGTTCTCATCGCGGCGCGAGCGCTCGGGGTGGCGACGATCCGCGATCTTGCGAGCTATTACGTGCTGAAACCCAAGTTCGTGAAGCAATGCGTCGCCGATCTCGTCGCGACCGGCGATTTGGTGGAGGTGACGCGTCGACGGCTGGGACGAGACCGCGTACTCGGTGCCCGAACGCGCGCCCGAAGGCGCCGACCCGGTCGACCGCGACGCTGCTCTCGCCCTTCGATTCGCTCATCTGGGATCGCGTCCGCGCGCTGCGCATCTTCGGCTTCGACTACCGGATCGAGGTCTACGTCCCCGAGCCGGATCGCAAGTACGGGTACTTCGTGCTGCCGATGCTGCTCGGTGACCAACTCGTCGCGCGCTTCGACCTCAAAGCCGATCGCCAGGCGTCCGCGCTCCAGGTGCGCGGCGCGTATTTCGAGCCCGGCGTCGATGTCGATCAGGTCGCGAGTGCGGCTGCGGCCGAGCTCGACGCGCTGCGAGCGTGGTTGGGTCTCGACGGTCTGACGATCGCGCGTCGAGGCAATCTCGCGCCGGCGTTGCGCCGCGCCGGGTCGTAGTCGTTACGTTCTCGTCAGCGCTACTCGGCGCGGAGCAGCACTGCGGTCTTGGTGCGCGCGGCCTGCCGCCCCGGGATCGCGGCGACGAGGTTCGTGAGCACGAGCGCGCCGACCGCGATCAGCGCGATGGTGAACGCGGGAACGGTCGCGTCGGGAACGACGTGCAGCGCCTGCGCGAACTGGTCCCAGAGAACGCGTCCGATCACGATCCCGACCGGAATGCCGATGATGATGCCGAGCACGACCGAGATGCTGGCCTGCCACGCGACGGTCGCGGCGAGCTGGCGGCGCGTGAAGCCGAGTGTCTTGAACAGCGCGAGATCGCGCCGGCGGCGCCGCACCGACGCGATCAGCGTGAGCCCCAGTGCGACCACCGCGCCGGCCGCGAGCGCGGCGCCCAGCAGCGCGGGCGTGCTGCCCATCGTTCGGTAGTTCACGATCTCGGCAGGCCGTTGCACGGCCAGCACGTTCGGGGGGCCGTGGCCGAGCACGTTCGTCTCCTCCGCGATGCGTTGCAGCGAGCGGCGCGCGGTCCCGGGTTGCGCTCCGGCGCGGAACCGGACGAGCACGGCCTCGGGACTGGTGGGCAGGTCGCCGAATCCGCGCGCTTGCGGGGGGATGAGTTGCTCGGAGATCACCGCGCCGGTACCGATCTCGAGGTGCAGGCTCTCGATCGCGCCGATCGCGGGCAGGGTGGCGGTGCCGACGATCACGAGCTTCACCGGTTTGGTCACGCCGTTGTCGAGCTCGACCGTGGCGCCGACGTGCTTGTGCAGCTGGGCGAGGGTCGCCGCGCCGAGAACGATCTGATTCGGCGCCGCCGAGCGCGTGGCCCGACAGCACCGGCGGCCCAACCTTGGCGTTCGGGGATGTCCCGAGCACGGGCACATCGCGACCGTCGATCCGCAGGTCGCCGAACGACGCTCGCGACCACGCCGCGACGTTCGGGTCGCGGTCGAGCAGTTTTCCCGCTTGCGGGAGCGGCACGTCGGCGAGGCCGCCGTAGTTGCCGATCATCTCGTAGCTCCAGTTCCACCCGTAGAGCGCGGGATGCGAGACGAGCGTGTTGAGGCTCGCGCCGAACACGACCGTGCCGACGACGACGACGATTGCGAGCACCGCGCCCAAGGTGGCCGAACGCAAGGGGACGGCGCGCGTGTCGCGACCCGGATCGAGCGCCAGTCGAATGCCGGTAACGCCCGATACCGGCAACCCGGACGCGGCGGCCGCTCCCGCGACGCGCGAACGTCGAGGAACGATGCGGCGCTCCCGTTTCGCGACGCGGTGGGGCGCGTCGCCGATACGCGAAGAACGCTGCGAGCGCGGTCAGGAGAACGACGAGCAACGCGACCCCGGCTCCGATCACCGTCCAGTCGAACGCGATGCCGCGGCCCGGGTAGACCGGGCGGACCGGACCCAAGGGCGACAGCGGTGAGAGCGCGACTGCGATCAGCGCGGCCAGCACCGCGCCGCCGACGATCGCGCCGACGACGCCGATCAGCCCGTCGGTAACGGTCATCGCGGGATTGGCGCCGAGCGCGCGCAGCGTGTCGAGGTCGCGGGTGCCGTTGCGCAGCTGGCGCCCGATCACCTGGCCCGCGATGAGCAGCGTGGCGAGCGCGGCGATCACACCGAATACGCCCAGTGCGAACGACTGCGGTTTCACGGCCCGCTCGGCGGTTGCCTGTTGGACGGCCGTGATCTGGATCACATGGGTGTTCGGAAGTGCGTTGACCTCGGACGCAACGGCGGCATCGTCACGACTTCCGTGGTCGAGCCGAACTCCGGCGATCGGGCCGTTGGAGCAGCAGGTCGCGAGGGAACGGGTCAACGCCGGACTGAACAGGCCGATCCTCAACGTCGAGTCGATGTCGTCGCGAATGATCTCGGAGTGGAATATGACGATCCCGACGAGCTTGATCCCGATCCGGCGCACCGGTGTCTGCTTACCGGTGCCGTAGTCGGGCGAGTTCGTCTGCTTGTTGGTATAGAACGCGAACGGGATCACGGCACCGACGTGCGCGTGAAGAACTCCGGCGGCGCCGACGCTCAACACCATCTCGTCGGCGCGCTGCGGGTCGAGCATCCGGCCCTCGAGTACCGACGGACGGTCCTGGTCGAAGAATTCGCCGTTGACGTCGGCGGTCATTTGCACCGTCGAATCGAAGAGCTCGTGCGTGGCGTCGTGGGCCACGGATCCATCCGGCGCGAGCAGCTGCTGAGTCGGCGAGGTCGCGCTCTCCACGCGCGCGACGTGCGGCAGGTGCGCGAGCCGGCGGAGGAACGCGGGATCACCCGTGTTGGCATCGGTCTCGCTGTCGTTGCGGAGCACGAGCAGATCCGAAGGGTGCGTGCTCGCGAGGTACTTCGGGAACGACGATTCGGTTCGGCGGGCGCCCGCGATCGCGCCCATCGACAAGCCGCCCAGGAGCCCGACGAGGAGCACCACGGTCAGGTAGGCCGGCCACCGGTTCCGGAATGTCACGCGGAAGCGGTACCAGGCGACGCGTCCCGCCGATCTCAGCGCGCGCCACGATCAACGCCCCACCGATCCCACGGGTCGAGTCTGGTCCCCGAGCGAGCCCGGAGCCAAGGTGGGCAGCCGGTCGTCGGACGTTCGTACCAGCACGTCCTAGCCGAGCCGGTAGCTCCAGTGGTAGGTGCCGGGACCGATCCGGTACGCCGGCAAGGTGTCGGGTCCGCAGGCGCCCGACCCCACACCGCGCTGGCGCACGTCGATCCACACGTAGCACTCGTCGCGGCGGTCGAGCTCTTCGAGATGATCGGCCGCGTCGAGCGCTTCGTCGGTGACGCGCGCGACGGTGACCTCGAGGTCGTCGAGCTCGTCGATCGTGAGCAGCGGCTCGTTGTCGGCGTCGAGGAAGCGCAGCCATCGCACGTCCATGCGGTTCCCGCTGGCCTGCGGATGCACGTAGGCGACGGGCCAATCATCGACCGGCGTGATCCACCGCCCGATGCGCGCGCTCGCGCGCCGGTCGGAGTAGCACTCGTGCGGGCCCGCACCCAGCCATTCGACGGAGTGAACGCCGGGACCGAGCCGGAGCCGGGCGCCGATGCGCGGGATGTCGTCGAGGGTGTCGGGGATCACGACGGTGTGCATCACGGTGAGGCCGTCGCCATCGCGACGGGTCACGGTGCTGGCGTCGAACTCGGCACTTCCGTCGCGGACGCCGGTGAGTTGCCAGCGCCCGGCGTGGCCGGGTCCGAACGTCTCGTTGTCGATCGGCGCTCGCCACAATGTCACCGTTGGTTCCAAGGCGGTGATCGGCTTCGGCGTCTCGGCGGTCGGGCCCGGTGCGCGCGCGGCGCCCGGTTCGGCCGCGATCTCGAACTGCTCCCAGGCGATCTCGTGATCGATCGGGGCCCACGGGAGATTGGTGGCGGTGCGGAACGAGAGCGTGAGGTGCGCGCGTTGGCCGGCGGTGAGCTCGAAGGCCGGGAGGGGAATCGTGACCTTGGTGGTCGTGCCGGGCGCGGTGTCGAGCGGTTCGAGCTCGCCCGTCGCGATCTCCACACCGTCGACGTGCACGACCCACTGCGGTTGCAACCACGACAAGTCGACGAACGCGTGCTCGTTCTCGACTTCGAACTCGCCGTTCGCAGCGTCGAGCGCGCGGATCTGCACGGGCTGGATGACCTTGGTGAGCTCCAACAGACTTGGGTGCGGTGTGCGATCGGCGGCGACCAGACCGTCGCATACGAACGCGCCGTCATTGGGCTCGTCGCCGAAGTCGCCGCCGTACGCGAGCCGTTCGGTGCCGTCGTCGAGCTTCTGCACCAGCGCCTGGTCGACCCAGTCCCACACGAAGCCGCCCTGGAGCCCTCGATTGGCGCGGATCGCGTCCCAGTATTCGTCGAGGCTGCCGCACGAGTTGCCCATCGCGTGGATGTACTCGCACATGATGAGCGGCTTCTCGGGAGTGAAGCGCGTTGCCCACTCGACGAGATGCTCGATCTCGGGATACATCGGCGCGATCACGTCGGTCTCGGGGCGCGGCTCCGCCAAGGTTGCGGGCACGTCACGTTCGCCGCTGGCGATCAGCGCCTCACCCAGTCCGCCTTCGTAGTGAACGGGTCGAGTCGGATCGAAGGCGCGCAACCACGACGCCATCATCACGTGCGCGGGTGACGCGCCGCTCTCGTTGCCGAGCGACCACATGATGATCGACGGGTGGTTCTTGTCGCGCCGGGCCATGCGGGTAACGCGATCGAGCATCGCGGGTGTCCACATCGGATCCTTGGTCAGGCTGCGCAGGTACGCGTGCGTCTCGATGTTCGCCTCGTCGAGCACGTACATGCCGAGCCGATCGCAGACGTCGTAGAGATACGCGTCGCTCGGGTAGTGCGACGTGCGGATCGCGTTGATGTTGTGCTGCTTCATCAGCAACACGTCGGCTTCGATCGACTCGCGCGTCACGGCTTTGCCGCGCCGAGGATCGTGGTCGTGGCGATTCACGCCTTTGATCAAGACCGCGCGGCCGTTCACGAGCAGCTCGGGCCCGCGGATCTCGACCCGCCGGAAACCGACCGGCAGCGCGACCGAATCGACCTCGGCGCCGTCGGCATCGATGAGCGTGACCGTGAGCTCGTGCAACGCGGGCGTCTCCGCGGTCCACGGCTCGACGTCGGGCACGGTGAGCGAGACATCGGCGCCCCGGCCCTCGAACCGGAGGAAGTTGACGATCCAGTTCGTCGGGTGCTCGAACCGCACCTGCGCGTCAGCGGTTTGGCCCGCGACTTCGATGCGCGCCCGCAACCGCTCCGGACGCTCGGGCGCATCGACGCCGATGCGCGCCCGCAGTTGGCCGTCGCCGGTTTCCGGGTCGTAGTCGGCGGTCACGTGCACGTCGTCGATGTGCACGAGCGGCGTGGAGTACAGGAACACGGTGCGGTGCAGGCCCGCGTGATACCAGTGGTCCTGATCCTCGAGGTAGGTCGCGTCCGACCACTTCACGACGGTGAGCGCGAGGTCGAAGATCTGTCCCGGTTCGACGATGCCGGTGAGGTCGAACTCGTGCGGTAGTCGCGAGTCCTTGCCCATTCCTATCGGGGTGCCGTTGACGTGCGCGTACAGCACCGATTCCGCACCCGCGACGTGGAGGATGATGCGGCGCCGGACCCAGCTCGCGGGCACGGCAACCGCGCGCCGGTACACGCCGGTCGGATTCTCGTCGGGCACGCGGGGCGGCGGACCCGCGAACGGCATCTGCACGTTCGTGTACTGCGGATGGTCGAAGCCCTGCATCGTCCAACAACCCGGTACTTCGACGCTGCGCCAACCGGCCGTCGCCCCTTCGAGATCCTCGGCGGTCACGGCTTCGGGGCGGTCCCGGAACGCGAACGACCAATCACCGTCGAGCGAGACCGCGCCGTCGCGCTCGAGGTACGTCGTCATCGGCAGCCGCGCGAAACCGGTGATCTCCGGCCGCGCCCAAGACCGCGGCCCGAACGCGTCGAGCGCCCTCATCGACTACCCAACCCATGATGCGTCTGTGAGCTACCCATGATGTCGTTCACAGACGCATCTCAATTGGTGCTATCCGGCCATTTCGCGGGGGAGACCCTGGTGCTTGTCGAGCATGTCGGCCATCACCGCGCGGATGAAGTCGTCGGCTTCGTCGGTCATCCCGCCTTCGATACCGCCGTATACCGCCGCGCTCGCGGGCTTCTCGCCTTTGTGCTCGATCGCGTAGGGAACCGCGTCGGCGAGATCCTTGGCGAACGCTTCGACAACTCCCGGTTGGGTCTGCGGACGGGTGACCGCCATGTGGATCCCGTTCGGGTACTGCTGGCCGTTGAAGCGCCAGCCGCGGGTCCGCATGAAGTCGTTGATGTGGTAGATGTCGAACTCGTCGCTCGTGAAGCTGAAGCAGAAGGTGGGGTTCAGCCCGACGATGCGCAGCTCGGGGTGCGAACGCACCGCGTCTTGCATCGCGAACGCGGTCTCGAAGATGCGGCGCGCGTACTCCATGTAGCCGGTGCGGCCGATGCTCACCATTGCCGCCCACGTCGCCGCGAGCAGTCCGCCCGAGCGCGAACCTTCGATGCCGGGTGACGCGTACTTGCCGCCCGACCAGTCGGTCATGAAGAAGTACTGGCTGTTGCGCAGCGCGATGTCACGGAACGCGAGCACCGACGAACCCTTGAACCCGTAGCCGTACTTGTGCGTGTCGGCCGAGATCGACGTGACACCGGGAACGCGGAAGTCGAACAGCGGGATGTCGTATCCGAGCTCGCGGCCGTAGGGGAGGATGAAGCCGCCCAGACAACCGTCGACATGCAGCCCGACGCCGCGCTCGAGCGCGAGATCGGAGAGCGCTTCGATCGGGTCGACGGTGCCGTATCCGTAGTTGCAGGCCGAGCCCATGATCGCGATGGTGTTCTCGTCGATCATCCCCGCGACCGCGTCGACATCGGCCTGCGTGGTCTTGGGGTCGATCGGTGCGCGCCGCAGCTCGACGCCGAGCAGGTGGCACGCCTTGTCGAACGCGGGGTGACCGGTCTCCGGCTTCACGAAGTTCGGACGGGTGATGTTGCGCGTCTGGTTGGCGTGCTCGCGGTACGAGAGCACCGCGTGGAGGATGCTCCCGCTCCCACCCGACGTGACGAGGCCGACCGGCTCACCACCCTCGATCGCCTCGGCGTGGAGGAGGTCGAGCGTCATGGCGATGATCTCGCCCTCGAACTTCGTCATGCTCGGGCAGATGTCACGCTGCAGCGCGTTCACGTGCGCGAACAACTCGAACGCGCGGCCCATGAAGTCGTAGTGCTCGTGGTCGCCGCAGTACATCGTGCCGGAGACCTTGCCGCCCTCCCAGAACTGGTCTTCGTCGTGGGCGAAGCCGGCGAGCTCGGCGAGGATCGACTCGCGGCTGCGTCCCTCCGACGGCATGCCGCGGATCACGTCGTGCGTCTCTGCGTAGGGATATGCGCTGCTCATGCAAGGGCCTCACTGATCGGGAGTAGGGCCGCGTACGCGGCTTCGAATTGCACTTGACGGTATGCGTAACGCTCGTGGCGCGCGTCATCAGGTTCGAATCGCAGGCTCGTCTGCTCGCTCGCGCGGTCGAGATCGGCGCGGGAGAGCACACCGTGGCGCTCGAGCGCGAGCAGCCCCATGCCGCGGGCGATGCCGACTTCGGGCGCATCGAGTGGCGCGACCGGCCGGCCCAACACGTCGGCGAGCACCTGGCACCACCGCGCCGAGCGAGCCGCGCCGCCCACGAACGCGACCTCGGCGATCGCGTCGCCGGTGAACGCCTCGACGTGAGGGAGCAGCCACGCGAGGTTGTGCGCGACGCCCTCGACCACGGCCCGCACCAGCTCGGCCCGGCCGGTTTCGAGCGACATGTTCACGAAGCCGCCGCGCATCGTGCCGCTCGCGGTCGGGGCGAGCGATCCGCCCAACCAGGGCAGGAACAGCACGCCACCCGCGCCCGCTTCGGTCGCGTCGAGCACGGCGTCGAGCGGCGCGAACGGATCTTCGACGCGGTGGTCGGCGAGGGCGTCGTCCGCGTAGATCACCCGCTCGAGCATGTGCTCGAGCAGCTTGCCGCCGAGCCCGTTCTCCGCGCACACGACGTAACGATCGATGTACGGACCGGGCATCGACAGGATCTGGTGCTCGAGGTCGGTGCGGAAGTCGGCCACCGCGTCGACCAGCACGCTCGTGGTGCCGATCGAGAGGCCGGCCCGGCCGGTCGTGAAGGCACCCGTCGCGATCGCGACCGCCGCGGTGTCGTTCATCGGCGCGTACACGACGGTCGCCTCGGGGAGCCCGAGCTGCTGGGAAATTGCAGGCAGGAGCGGACCGATCGTCGCGTCGACGGTGACCAGCGGCGGGAGCCGGGTCGCGTCGACACCGGAGAGCCGCACGAGCTCGTCGTCGTACGTGGTCGCGCCGAGCGACCGGTTGTCGCAGACTTGCAGCATGAACGACGTGTGCTGCGACGCGGTGATGCGTCCGGTGAGCCGCGCCGTCACGTAGTCCATCGCCTCCACGTACGCGGTCGTCGCCGCATGCACCTCGGGTACGTCGAGCTGCAGGTAGAGGATGTGACCCAACGAGAGGCCGCTGCCGATCGGCGGGATGCCGTGGCGCTCGAGAAATGTCATGAACGAGTCTTCGTGGCGGCTCATGATCTCGAACGAATGATCGGTGCCGCGCTGGTCCTGCCACATCAACATCGGCGCGACAGGCTCGCCCTGCGCGTTGATCGGCACGATCGACGAATACTGACTGCAGATCGACATCGCGACCACGTCGGCGGCGGCGTCGCGATGGGCGGCGGTTACTTCCTGCACCGCGCTCACGAGCTGGTCCCACATCGCGCCCGCGTCCTGGGTCGCGGTATCGGGCCCCCGCTCGATCGGCACCGGCCGGTGCGCGCTCCCGACGACGGTCGCGTCGTCGCGTACGAGCGCCACCTTCAGGTTGGTCGTCCCGACGTCGACTCCGAGTGCGCACGGCATGAGCCGCATTCTCTCGGGCCGACTCCCGCCGAGGCAATGTCGCCCCCAACCGGTACCAACCGGGACATGCGTCTGTGAGCTACCTCAGATGTCGTTCACAGACGCATCTCAAACCGGTCAATTCGGGTTCGTGGTGATCTCGATGATCTCCGGGGTTTCGGGGACCAGTCCCGCGGCGACGAGTCGGCGGATGTACTCGCGCCAGTCGGGGTGAGCGGTGAGGAACGCGTCGAGATCGGGGCGTCCGCGCGGGTCGCCGAACAGCGTGAAGATCGCCGCTCGATAGAAGTTGACCTCGGTGTTCGCGGGCGCGATCGCGTAGGCGCGTTCGATCGCCGGAATCACCGCGTCGAAGTCGCCGCTCTGCACCGCGTCCTCGGCGATCGAGATCTCCTTGTACGCGCGGTGGAGTCCGACGAGGCGGCGGAGCTCCTCGAGTGGACGATCGTGGTCTTCCACCTGGAGACGGAGCACCTTCGGCGATCCGGGCTCGGCGTCGGACACGAGGAGCGCGGCCGCCTGTTGCCCGCGGATGTCGCCGCCTTCGGCCTGCGCGGCGTCGAGCGCGCCGAGCAGCCGGTCGAGGAAGTCTCCGCTCCCACCGGTGAACGCCTCGGCCATCGCGTCGGGAACGGTCGGGTTGAGCATCATGTTCGCCTGCATCGTCCAACCGGGTCCGGTGCGATGTCCGGCGTGCACGACGCAGCCGGCGCCGGTGTGAACCGCCGCACGCCCGTCCCGGTCGACCATCCCCACCTGGCGCATCGCCTCGCCCGCGTCGGCGGCGACCAGCGCCGCGAGCGCCGCTTCCGCGCTCTCACCGTTGCGCATGCGTTCGAGTCCGAGCGGGCCGTACGTGATCTCGGCGAACGACTGCGTCGCGACCGCGCCGACACCGGCTTCGACCCACGGCACCACGGCGCCGAGCTCGAAGTAATGCGACTGCACGGCCACGCCGAAGGCACCCGATTCGGGATCCCTCGCGACCACTGAATACGTCATGGGCCCATGGTGCCCGACGACCGGCCGCACCGAAAGACCACGACCGGCGGGGCCGAAAGACGCGCTAAAAAGAAACGATGCAGATCGGTGTCGTCTTCCCCCAAACGGAGATCGGTGCCGATCGCGGCGCCGTTCGTGAATACGCCTTGCGCACCGAGGCGCTCGGCTTCTCGCATCTCCTCGCGTACGACCACGTGCTCGGAGCCGATCCCGACGTGCACGCGCCGTGGCGGGGTCCGTACGACATCGACACGACATTCCACGAGCCGTTCGTGCTCTTCGGCTTCCTCGCGGGCATCACCGGGATGGAGCTCGTGACCGGCATCATCATCCTTCCCCAACGCCAGACCGCGCTCGTCGCGAAACAGGCCGCGGAGGTCGATCTGCTCACCAACGGTCGCTTCCGGCTCGGCGTCGGGCTCGGGTGGAACAAGGTCGAGTACGACTCACTCGGAACCAACTTCTCCGACCGTGGCAAGCGCAGCGTCGAGCAGGTCGAGCTGCTCCGCCTGCTCTGGAGCGAGCGTTCCGTGACGTTCAACGGCACCTACGAACAGGTGACCGGTGCCGGCATCGCGCCGATGCCGCTCCAGCGCCCGATACCGGTTTGGTTCGGCGCTGCGTCGGAACCGGCGTTCAAACGGGCGGGCCGTATTGCCGACGGGTGGTTCCCGATGGTTCCGCCCGGGCCCGCGCTCGATGACGCGCGCGCGATCGTCGAGCAGGCCGCGACCGAAGCCGGACGCGATCCGGCGCGGCTCGGTATGGAGGGTCGCGTCAGCTGGACCGACGAGGGCGGCGTCGACACACTCGTCGATCACATCGACCGTTGGCGCGTGGCCGGGGCCACGCACGTGTCGGTCAACACGATGAACGCCGGTCTCGGCGAGGTCGAACGCCACCTCACCGTGCTGACCGAAGCCGCCGACGCGCTCGAGCTCGAGCTCAGCTAACCACCAGCGGTTCGAGCCCGAGGCGCTTGCGCACTTCGGGCCGCCGCAGCGGCGGGACCGACTTCGGCGGCTGACGCCGGGGTGGGACCACCTCGGTGAGCAGACGCTCGGTGATGTCGGCGACCTCGAGCGCGGCGGCCTTCATCGCCTCGGCCACATCAGCCTTCGGGCGCGTCATCCCGGTGACCTTGCGGATGAACTGTTCGGCGGCGGCTTCGATCTCCTGGCGGGTGGCCGGAGGTTCGAGACCGCGGAGCTCGGTGATGTTTCGGCACATCCCACGATGCTAGTTGCGCGCGGCGCCGGGAGAGGCGAACATATGTTCGTGCCTCGAACGAGCGAGCGAGCAGACGCGGTAGGCCCGGCGCATGGTGTTCGGGGGGAAGCCACGATTCTGCACGCCGATCTCGACTCGTTCTACGCGTCGGTCGAACAGCGTGACGATCCGCGGCTGCGCGGTCGCCCGGTGTTGGTGGGTGGCGGAGTCGTGCTCGCCGCGAGCTACGAGGCGAAGGCGTTCGGCATTCGCTCCGCGATGAACGGGCGTCAGGCGCGCAGCTTGTGCCCGTGGGCGGTGGTTGTCGAGCCGCGATTCTCGGCGTACTCCGACGCGAGCAAAGCGGTGTTCGAAGTGTTCGAGCACACGACGCCGCTGGTCGAGGGTCTCTCGATCGACGAAGCGTTCCTCGACGTCGGGGGACTGCGCCGCGTGTCGGGTACGCCCACGCAGATCGCGTCGCGACTGCGCGCCGACGTGCTCGAACAGGTTGGGCTCCCGATCACCGTCGGGGTCGCGCGCACCAAGTTCTTGGCGAAGGTCGCGAGTGGTGTCGCGAAACCCGATGGTCTGCTCGTCGTCCCGCCCGATCGGGAGCTCGCCTTCCTGCATCCCCTCGCGGTCGAACGGCTATGGGGCGTGGGGCCGGTCACCGCGGAGAAACTGCACAACCGGGGGATCAACACCGTCGGCGAGGTCGCGGGCCTGCCCGAGACCGCGCTCGTTTCGATGCTCGGCACCGGACCGGGCCGCCATCTGCACGCGCTTGCACACAATCGCGATCCGCGCCCGGTGCAGGTCGGCCGGCGCCGCGGCTCGATCGGCTCGCAGCGCGCGCTCGGCCGATCACCCAAGACCGCCGAAGCACTCGACGCGGTTGCCGCGCAGCTCGTCGATCGGGTGACACGGCGGATGCGCGCCGCGTCGCGCGCGGGCCGCACGGTCGCGTTGCGCTTGCGCTTCGACGATTTCTCCCGCATCACGCGTTCGCACACGCTGCCGCACACCACATCGCACACGCCGACGATCCTCGCCACCGTGCGCGCGTTGCTCGACAACGTGATGCCGGCGATCGAACAACGCGGGGTCACGTTGCTCGGAGTCTCAGTGGGCAATCTCGATACCGGCGATGTGTTGCAACTCCCGTTGCCGTTCGACCGCCTGAGTAACGGTGCGCTCGACATCGCTGTCGACGGAGTGCGCGACCGGTTCGGATCGGCATCCGTGACCCGGGCCGCGTCGTTGGGCCAGGACCCGGGCTGGTCCGTTCCGATGCTGCCCGACTAACGCTCTCACCCCGCCCGCCCGCCGATCTCACCGATGAGTTTTCGAATCCCGGACAGTCCAATCTCCAAACCACGAACCAGTACCTCTGAAGGAGCCGGCCATGCCCCGACGTGAAGATGCCCCCATCGGCGCCCCCTGCTGGGTCGACCTGTTCACCGCCGATCCCGACCGGTCCCAGGCGTTCTACAACGACCTCTTCGGGTGGACGTGCGAGACGGCCGGTCCCGAGTACGGCGGCTACTTCAACTTCTCGAAAGACGGCGTGCAGGTCGCGGGCGGCATGCGCAACGACGACGCGGGCTCGCCCGACCGCTGGTCGGTGTACCTCGCCACCGACAACGCGGCCAAGACCGTCGACGCCGCGGCCGCGCACGGCAGCGCGGTGATCGTTCCCGCGATGCCCGTGATGGAGCTCGGGAGCATGGCCGTGGTGACCGACCCCGGTGGCGATGCGATCGGGATGTGGCAGCCCGGATTGCACAAGGGCTTCGGCGTCTTCGGCGAGACCGGCACGCCGGCGTGGTTCGAGTTGCACACCGCGCGTACGACGTGGCCGTGCAGTTCTACCGCGACGTGTTCAAGGAAGACGCGCGCGCGATGAGCGACGCGCCCGAGTTCCGCTACACGACGCTCAACGACGGAGAAGATCAAGTCGCGGGAATCATGGACGCGTCGATGTTCCCGCCGGAAGCGCCGAGTGGTTGGTCGATCTACTTCGGCACTGACGACACCGACAAGTCGTTGGTGCGAATCGTCGATCTCGGCGGAAAGGTCGTGCTGCCCGCGGAAGACACGCCGTACGGCCGTTTGGCGCAGGCGTCCGACCCGACCGGCGCGTTGTTCAAGCTTGTACAGGGCATGTGATTGCCGCCCGGCGGTAGCGGGTACGGGTTCGGTACGGTGGCGGTTCGGAGTCAGCCAAGGAGTCTGCGCATGACGGGTACGACGGAACTCGAAGCGACTCCCGAGCTCGGCTTCGAACAGCACCGCACCGAGCTGACCGCGTACTGCTACCGAATGCTCGGGTCCGCGTTCGAGGCCGAAGACGCGGTGCAGGAAACGCTCGTGCGCGCGTGGCGGAGCTTCGATCGGTTCGAGGGTCGTTCCGCAGTCCGGTCGTGGCTCTATCGCATCGCCAGCAACGTGTGCTTCGACATGTTGGCGGGCCGGCGCCGACGCGCGCTCCCGATGGATCTCATGGATGTCTGCCGTTCCGACGCGCCGGTGCCGCAGATCACGGCGGAGAACATGTGGGTCGGACCGGTGCCCGATGGTCGGGTGATCGCGGTCGCCGGCGACGATCCCGCGGCCGAGACGGAGTTGAAGGAATCGATCCGGCTCGCATTCGTTGCCGCGCTCCAACACCTGCCCCCGCGTCAGCGCGCGGTCTTGATCCTGCGGGAAGTGTTGAAGTGGAAGGCGAGTGAGGTCGCCGAGCTGCTCGACACGACCGTCGTGTCGGTCAACAGCGCGTTGCAGCGGGCCCGGTCGACGCTCGCCGATCGCAACGTGACCGAGGGCACCGTGTCGGATGCGACCGATGCCGAGCAACAGGACCTGCTCGATCGGTACGTGGATGCGTTCGAGCGCTTCGATATCGATTCACTGGTCGAGCTGCTGCGCGAAGACGCGACGATGCAGATGCCGCCGTACCCCATGTGGCTGCGCGGCGCCGACGAGTACGCAGCGTGGATGCGCGGACCGGGAAGCGAGTGCGCCGGTTCCCGTCTCGCGCCGATCTCCGTCAACGGCGCGCCCGGGTTCGCGCAGTGGCGGGTGGATCCGAACGGCGGCTACTCGGCCTGGGCGATCCACGTGCTCGAGTTGTCAGGGGGCCGCATCGCCGGGTTCGACTTCTTCGTCGACCCGAACCTCTTCGCGCTGTTCGACCTGCCGGTTCACCTCGACTCCTGACGCGCCGCGCCGGGAGCACGTCGGAGAGGCCGGCCAGCGCGAGCAGATCGACGAGTCGCGGGCACGCGTTCTCCAGGCGGATCGACGTTCCGAGCCGGTGCGCCGCGAGCTGGAGCCGTACCAGCGCGTCGAGCATGACCGGGTCGGGCTCGACCAACCCGCTCACGTCTACGACGACGATCGCCCGTTGCACCGGTTCCACATTGATGACGACCGGCGGTGGAGCCCGAAGTCACCGGTGAATTTCGGTGGTGCGTACGGTCTGAATGTTCGAGTCGCTTTCATTTCAAGCGCCGTCCGCCCCCGTGAGGAGTACCGATGAGCCTGCCCCAGGTTGTTTCCCGAGACGAATGGCTGGCCGCGCGCAAGGAGCTCCTCGCGAAGGAGAAGGAGCTCACCCGCCGGCGGGACGCGCTCAACACCGAGCGGCGCAGGTTGCCCATGGTGAAGATCGAGAAGGACTACGTGTTCGAAGGGCCGGACGGGAAGGTCGGCCTGCTCGACATCTTCGAGGGCCGGCGCCAGCTCATCATCCGCCACTTCATGTTCGACCCGAGTTGGGACGACGGCTGCCCGAGTTGTACCGCGGGCGCCGACGAGCTCTCCGACGGCCTGTTCGACCACCTTCACATGCGCGACACGTCCTTCGCGGTCGTATCGCGCGGCGCCCTTGCCCAAGATCGAGGCGTACAAGGCGAAGCGCGGTTGGACCTTCCCGTGGTACTCGTCGTTCGGCAGTGACTTCAACTACGACTTCCACGTGACCCTCGACGAGTCGGTGGCGCCGATCGAATACAACTACCGCACCCAGGCCGAGTTCGAGGCGCGGGGCGAGGCGGGATTCATCGTGCCGGGCGAGTCGAGCGAACAGCCGGGTCAGAGTTGCTTCCTACGCGTCGGCGACGACGTGTTCCATACTTACTCCTCGTTCGCGCGCGGTGCCGAAGGAACCGGCGGTTCCTACTACTTCCTCGACGAGACCGCGCTCGGCCGCCAGGAAGAGTGGGAAGAGCCGAAGGGTCGCGCCGACAATGCGCGTGGCGCAGTTCCCGACTTCTCGAACTGAGACGCGCCGATGACTACGTACGTGTTGATCCATGGCGCGGGATCCGACGCTTGGTACTGGCACCTCGTCGCACCCGCGCTTCACGCGCGCGGCCACGACGTGGTGACGATGGACCTTCCGTGCGACGACGACACCGCCGGTTTGGCCGAGTACACCGACACGGTGGTCGAGGCGATCGGCGATCGCACGGATCTCGTGCTCGTCGCCCAGTCGCTGGGCGGTTTCACCGCGCCGTTGGTGTGTGACCGCGTGCCCGTCGACCAGATGATCCTGGTTGCCGCGATGGTTCCGTGCCCGGGCGAGTCGCCGGGAGATTGGTGGGCCAACACCGGTTGGGAGAGCACCGCCGACTTCGACCCGATCGAGACGTTCTTTCACGACGTGCCGGATGACGTGAAAGCCGAGGCGATGGCACGAGGCGCGCGCGAACAGTCGGGGACCCCGTTCGAGAAACCGTGGCCGCTCGCTTCGTGGCCGGACGTGCCGACCAAGTTCCTCCTGTGCCGTGACGATCGGTTCTTTCCCGCCGACTTCCAACGGCGGGTCGTCCGGGAACGGCTCGGCATCATCCCGGACGAGATGGAAGGTGGTCATCTCCCCGCGCTCGCGCATCCGAATACGCTCGTCGAGCGATTGCTGGCGTATGGATCTGGCGCATAGATGAGGTGAAGAGCCCCCGATGAAGTTCTCGTCGAAGGTCGAGCTCGGCGGCAAGACCGCGACCGGAATCGTGGTGCCCGACAAGGTCGTGAACGACCTGGGTTCGGGTAAGAAACCGGCGGTGCGCGTCACGATCAACGGGCACACGTATCGCAGCACCGTCGCGCCGCGCGGTGGGAAGTTCCTGATCCCGCTCAGCGCCGAGAATCGGGAAGCGGCCGGCGTCGCCGCGGGCGACACCGTGAAGGTCGACATCGAGCTCGACACCGAGAAGCGCGAGCTCGAGATTCCGGCCGATCTCACCAAGGCGTTGCGCCGCGACGCGGCCGCGAAGAAGTTCTTCGACGGGCTGTCGCTCAGCAACAAGAAGCGGTTCGTGCTCCCGATCGAACAAGCCAAGGCCCCCGAGACCCGCCAGCGCCGCATCGACAAGACTGTCGAGATGTGCCGCGAAGGACGCGTCTAGAAAGCCGTGGCCGATGACTGTCGAGCCTGTGGACTCTGTGTCGTTGCTTGCCCAGAGCAGGCGATCACGCTCGTAGCTCCCACGAGTTGAACCTGACCACTGATCAATTCCGTGTGGCTCGATCGTGAGCAGCGCGCCGCGCGTGTGATCCTCGCCTCGACCGCCTTCGTGCCATACCTTGGCGAAATGCAGGGTCCGATATGAGCGGCGCGACCCGCGAGCATCGACGCGCACATTGCTCGGCCTGCTGTCCGCCTGACCGGGATCCGCAAGCGATTCGGTGGCGTCGTGGCCGCGGCCGGGGTGGATCTCGAGATCGCCGAGGGCGAGTTCTTCACGATGCTCGGCCCGTCGGGTTCGGGCAAGACCACGTTGCTGCGGATGATCGCCGGCTTCGAGCGTCCTGACGAAGGGACCGTCGAGCTCGGGGGAGTCGACGTGACCCGAGATCCGCCGTACCTCCGCAACGTCAACACCGTGTTCCAGGACTACGCGCTCTTCCCGCACATGACCGTGCTCCAGAACGTCGAGTACGGGCTTCGGGTGCGCAAGGTCCCGCGCCCCGAACGCCGGCGGAAGGCCGATACCGCGCTCGACATGGTTCGGCTCTCGGGGTTGGGTGAACGCAAACCGGTACAGCTGTCGGGTGGCCAACGGCAACGCGTCGCGCTCGCGCGCGCCATCGTGAACGAGCCCGACGTGCTCCTGCTCGACGAACCGCTCGGCGCCCTCGACCTGAAGTTGCGCCAAGAGATGCAGATCGAGCTCAAGCGGATCCAGCGCGAGGTCGGCATCACGTTCATCTACGTGACCCACGATCAGGAAGAGGCGCTCACGATGAGCGACCGGGTCGCCGTGATGGACCGCGGGCGAATCCAGCAACTCGGTACGCCGATCGACGTGTACGAGCGGCCGGCGAGCGAGTTCGTCGCCGGGTTCATCGGCGTGTCCAACCTGTTGGAACGCGACGGTCACCGGATCACTGTTCGCCCCGAAAAGGTGCAGCTGCTCGCGGTCGATGCCACGCCGCCTCCCGACTCGCACGTAGAGGAAGGTGTCGTCACCGACGTCGTGTATCTCGGTGTGGTGACGCGCTACGTCGTGACGCTCGACGTCGGCGGTGAGCTCGTCGCGGTTCGTCAGAACCTCGAAACCGCCGCGGCCGACGCGCTCGAGGCGCAGGGGCAGCGGGTGCAGGTCGTCTGGCGCAACAGTCAGGCCTATGAGATCGCGGCGGAATCTCCGTCCGAGGAGGAACATTGATGCAAGCAACATCGAAGGTCCGAGGCTGGAAGGCCGCGGTTCTGCTCATCGCCGCGCTGGCGTTGACGCTGGCCGCGTGCGGGAGCAGCTCGAAGAGCGGGACGCCGTCGAACTCGTCGGGTGGAACCAACGGTCTCACCGTGCCGACCGCGCAAGCTCGCGGTGCTGAAGAGCATCGGCAAGGGTGAGGGCAAGGTCAACATCGTCGTCTGGGAGGGCTACGCCGAGAAAGACTGGGTCCAGCCGTTCGAACAGCAGACCGGCTGCAAGGTGAACGCCAAGTACGCAGGCACGTCGAGCGAGATGGTCTCGCTGATGGCCAACGGCGGCGGCGGTCAGTACGACCTCGTGTCGGCATCCGGCGACGCCGACCTCCGCCTCATCTACGGCGGTGACGTGCGGCCCGTGAACGTGAACCTGATTCCGGGGTGGAAGGACTACTACCCGTTCCTCCAGAACCCGGCGTTCAACACGATCGACGGCGTGCACTACGGCGTGTCGCTCGAGTTCGGTCCGAACGTGTTGCTCTACGACAAGACCGCGTTCCCGACCGCACCTACCTCGTGGTCGACGATCTACGACAAGAAGTACTCGGGCAAGGTCACGGTGCCGAACAACCCGATCCAGATCGCCGACGCGGCGCTCTACTTGTCGAAGACGAAGCCCGATCTCGGGATCACCGATCCCTACGAGCTCACGCAGCCGCAGTTCGATGCCGCGGTGAGTCTCTTGAAGACGCAGAAGCCGCTGATCAAGAAGTACTGGGGCTTGGCGTCGGAGGAGATCTCGCTGTTCCAGAACCACGAGACGGTGGTCGGAGCGGCGTGGCCGTACCAGACCGGCACGCTGAAGGCGGCGAAGCAGCCGGTGGCCGACACGATCCCGTCGGAGGGTGCAACCGGATGGGCCGACAGCTATCTGCTGGCCACCAAGGCGCCGCACCCCAACTGTGCCTACAAGTGGATGGCCTACATGAGTACGCCGAAGCCGCAGGCGCAGCAGGCCAACTTCTTCGGCGAGACGCCGGCGAACACGGGTGCGTGCAAGATCATGGATCAGCTCGCGGCCGGTAGCTGCGCGGCGGAGCACGCCGATCAGCCCGAGAGCTACTTCAACACGATCAAGTTCTGGAAGACGCCGCTGCCGCAGTGCGGGAACGGCAAGAACGATTGTGTCGGGTTCCAGAAGTGGGCGACCGCCTGGACGGAGATCACCGGGTAATCACGAATAGCTCGTGACGACAACGGACGCTCCTCCGAGCAAACAACCTTCGCGCAAAGAGGCGTCTGGCAAACGGTCGTCTCGCGTGTCCGGAGTCACGGCGGCGCTTTGGCGTCGACCGGGGCTCCGGGCCGCGCTGACGATCACGCCTCCACTCGCGTGGTTCCTCGTGATCTACCTGGCGTCGCTCGTCGCGATGCTGGTGACCGCGTTCTGGTCGGTCAACCCGTTCACGAACCATCTCGAACACAACCTGACGCTCGAAAACTTCCGCCAGGTATTCACCTCGACCTACCTGCACATCATCTGGCGCACCGATCGTGCTCGCGGCATTGGTCACGATCACCGACGCGGTCCTCGCGTTCCCGTTCGCGTTCTATATGGCGAGGGTCGCGACCAATCGCGTGCGAAACCTCTTGTTCATGGCGGTGCTCTTACCGCTGTGGGCCAGCTACCTCGCGCGGATCTACGCGTGGATCGTGATCCTCACCAAGGGCGGCACGCTCGACTGGGCGTTCGATCATCTCGGGCTTCCGGCACCGAACATCGGCTACACGAACACCGCGATGTGGCTCGTGTTCTCGTATATCTGGCTGCCGTTCATGATCATCCCCGTGTACTCGGCGTTGGAGCGCATACCCGATTCGCTGATCGAGGCCTCGGGCGATCTCGGTGCGCGCGGCCTGAAGACCTTCCGCGACGTCGTGCTCCCGCTCGCGCTGCCGGGCGTGATCGCGGGATCGATCTTCACGTTCTCGCTCACTCTCGGCGACTTCATCACGCCGTTGCTCATCGGGGGAACGAACTCGAACATGATCGGCAACATCATCTACGACAACATCGGCACCGCGAACAATCTCCCGTTCGCGGCGGCGCTCGCCATGGTTCCGATCGTGATCATGACCGTGTACCTGCTCGCGGCGCGAGCCGTCGGCGCGTTCGAGGCGATCTAGATGTACCGCCGGGCGACACGGTGGGTACTCGGGGTGTGGGTGCTCGGCGTCTTGTTGTTCCTGTTCATCCCGATCTTCACGATCATCATCTTCGCGTTCGACCGTTCCAACGTGCAGAGCTGGCCGATCCAGCACTACACGACGCATTGGTTCACGGTCGCGTGGCACGACGAAGAGGTTCGCTCCGCGCTCGGACTCTCGCTGAAGGCGGGGCTCCAGGCGACGATCCTGGCATTGCTGTTGGGGTCGCTGGCCGCATTTGCCGTGCACCGGTTCAAGTTCTTCGGACGGGAAGCGATCTCGTTGCTGCTCGTGTTGCCGCTCGCGCTGCCCGGGATCATCACGGGTATCGCGCTGCAGTCGTTCTTCAGCTTCAACGGCATCAACTTCTCGCTCACGACGATCGTGATCGGTCACACCACGTTCTGCATCGTGGTCATCTACAACAATGTGATCGCGCGGTTGCGGCGCACGTCGTCGTCACTGAACGAAGCGTCGGCCGACCTCGGCGCGTTGCCGTGGCAGACGTTCCGCTTCATCACGCTGCCCACGCTGTCGACTGCGCTGATCGCGGGCGCGTTGCTCGCCTTCGCACTTTCGTTCGACGAAGTGATCGTCACGACGTTCACCGCGGGCGCGCAGAACACGTTGCCACTGTGGATCTTCGGGGCCATCCGGCTCGGTCAGCAACTGCCCGAGGTCAACGCGGTGGTGGTGTTCGTGCTCGCGCTCACGATCATCCCGGTCGCGATCTCGGTGCGGCTGACCGGCGGGGGAGGGATGACGAGGTCATCCGTCCGCGCCGCGCGCGACGACGGCTAAGTACTAAGTGAACGCCTGCTCGAGGCCGCCGAGCACATGCCGCCATTCCGGCGGGGCCGATGCGGGGAGCGGGGCGCGAATGCTCAGGGCTTCGACCAACTCCACGGCGTCACCGCGGAGGCAGGGTGCGTCGCCCGCGTCGAAGTTGTCGCGCACCGCCGCCGAGTCGGTCACCTGCACCGCGAACGACGATTCCGGGCCCGACGTCTCGACCGCGAACACTCCGTCGGTCGCGGTGCCGGTCGTGATCGCAAAGGCCGGGCTCAACGCGGCCGCGTAGCGCAACGACGAGAGCACTTCGTCGGCTTCTTCGGGCGGAGTGAACCCGAGCGGCAACGCAATGTCACGCTCGTGAATCCACGAGTCCCACAACGCGTGCGCGGCGAGCAAGCGGATCGGGAGGAATCCGGGTGGTGCTTCGCCGAGCGTCGACCAGCCGTCGTCGTCGAGCGCGTTCGAGCGCGTCGATGTACGCATCATTCGATGCGATGAACTGGTCGAGCACCGCTTGCGGTGATTGCTCGCGCATCGGAGCGATGATGAGCGGAGGCGACGCCGCGGGATCGAAGTTCTGGAGCATTCGCGTCGGCGTGCCCGACAGGCCGGCCATCGTCGACATCTGCCAGAACCCGTTGACACTCACCAAGTGGGCGACGACGTCTTGTGCCGTCCAACCATCGCAACGTGACGGTGTCTTCCACTCGTCGGCGCTGAGGTCGGTCAGCATCTTGGCCATGCGTTTCCGCTGGCGTACGACGGGAACGAGCTGATCGTCGGGAGCACCGTCGATCGAGATGATCGGTGAGCCCTCGTAGCGCGGTGTGAGTTTCACGCGCTGACCGTATCCGCGTAGGGTCTCGGCGTGCACGACTCCGTCACCGTTCATATGTCCGCCCCGCCCGAGAAGGTCTGGGACCTCGTCAGCGACGTGACCCGCATCGGTGAGTTCAGTCCCGAGACGTTCGAGGCCGAGTGGCTCGACGGCGCGACCGGTCCGGTGGCGGGCGCGAAGTTTCGCGGCCACGTGAAACGGAACGGGATCGGGCCGATCTACTGGATTACCTGCACGGTCATGGTGAGCGAACCCGGCCGCGAGTTCACGTTCGGCACCGGACCGGGTGACAACCCGATGAACGTGTGGAGCTACAAGCTGGCTCCCAACGGTGACGGCACCGACGTGACCGAATCGTTCGCGCTCGCCGAACAAGGTGTTCTTCCGCATCTACTGGGCGTTGCTCGGTTGGGCGCGCGGCAAGACGAATCGCAACGGCATGCGCACCACACTCGAACGGATGAAGGCGGTCGTCGAATGAAGTCCTGGACACTCGCGGTCGACCGTGACGATCTCTCGAACACGACACTGACCGAAGTCGAGACGCCGGAGGTCGGTGCGGGCGAGGCGCTGCTGCGCGTCGACCGGGTCGGGATGACCGCGAACAACGTCACCTACGCGCTGATGGGCGACGCGATGCACTACTGGGATTTCTTCCCGGCGGAGCCCGGTCTCGGTCTGGTGCCGCTCTGGGGTTTTGCCGACGTCGTCGAATCGGGTACCGACGGGGTGACCGTCGGCACGCGCGTCTACGGCTACCTGCCGCCGTCGGGTCACCTGCTCATTCGGCCGGCGCGGGTGGATGAGCGCGGGTTCCGTGACGGGAGTGAGCACCGGGCCGCGCTGCCGTCGCCGTACAACGTGTACGCGCGCACGACCGCGGATCCCGCGTACGAAGCGAACCGCGAAAACCTGCAGGTGCTCTACCGGCCGCTGTTCTACACATCGTTCATGCTCGCCGATCAACTCGAAGACAACGGCTACTACGGCGCCGACGTACTCGCGGTGTCGTCGGCGTCGAGCAAGACGTCGTACGGAGCCGCGTTCCTCCTGAAGGGCAACGGTCCGGAAGTCGTGGGCCTCACCTCGGCCGGCAACGTCGAGTTCACCGAGAGCCTCGGGTGCTACGACCGCGTCGTCGCGTACGACGCGATCGACGACCTCGACGCGACGCGCTCGACCACGTACGTCGACGTGCTCGGCAGCACCGACGTGCGGATGCGACTACCGCGACCACCTCGGCCGGAGCCTCGTCCACGACGCGATCGTCGGCATCACGTCGCAGGAGTCGTTCGGCGCCGCGGGACTGACCGACCCGCAGCCCGCGTTCTTCTTCGCGCCCGACCAGATCGCCAAGCGCACGGGTGACTGGGGTCGCGGAAGAGCTCGACCGCAAGTTCGGTGAGGCCTGGCAACGGTTCGCGCCGGTGGTGGAGGATTGGGTCGACGTCGTCGAGAACAAGGGTCCGGAAGCGTTGCGCGACGCGTGGCTCGAAGTGCTCGCCAACAAGAGCGCACCCCGAACCGGTCACATCATCACGTTCTAGATCGGGGCGAGTTCACACTGCCGACACGTTCGGGCATCAGCGCGTTCACGGCCGCCGGGAAGACTGGCGAGGTGCTGGTACGGGTCGGTTGCCAGTTCGAGTACGTGGCGCCGGAGACGACGCCATCGCTGTGGCAGGTGCGACCGCGACCCGAGGGCGATCATCGGATCGTCACCGAGCGTTGGGAGCCGCCGGCGCGCGGCTCGCACCTATCTCGATATGTACGGCAATGCGTGTGACCGCGTGACACTCCCGGCGGGTCGGTCGGTCTGCGCTACGACGCGACGGTCGACGTGTCCGCGACCGCGGACGACGATCGACTTCAACGCCAGTGAAGTGGCGATCGAAGACCTCCCCGACGAAGCGTTCGTATATCTCCTGCCGAGTCGCTTCTGTTGGCCCGACACGCTCCACGATCAGGCGTGGGAATTGTTCGAGTCGGTGAAACCGGGTTGGTCACGGGTGCAGGCGGTGTGCGACTGGGTGCACGAAAACATCCGCTACGAGGTGGGCTCGAGCAACGCGCTCACCACCGCACACGACGTGTGGGAGTCGCGCACGGGGGTGTGTCGCGACTTCACCCAGATCGGGATCACGTTGTGTCGTGCGCTCAATATTCCGGCGCGCTACGTCGGCGGGTATCATCCCCGACATCGACGTGATACCTCCCGATTTGCCGATGGACTTCTGCTCGTGGTTCGAAGCGTGGCTCGACGGTCGCTGGTGGACGTTCGATCCCCGCAACAACGAACCGCGCATCGGCCGGGTCGTGATCGCCCGGGGTCGTGACGCCCTCGACGGTGCGATGGTCACGACGTGGGGCGGAGCCGTCTTGGAGCTGATGGACGTGTGGGCGGACGAAGCCTGACCTGCGGCCGTTAGCCTCGCAGTCATGAGTGAGATTTCCGAGCGCTTCAGCGATCTGGCCGCGAAATTCAGCGCACGCGTCGACGCCGTGCCCGACGACCGGTGGGACAGCCAGTCGCCGTGCGCCGAGTGGACGACGCGCGGTGTGGTCGGCCATATGACCGGCAACTGCTCGATGTTCCTGAGCCTCGTCGACCGACAGGTGCCGCCCGGTCCGTCGCTCGACGACGACCCCCGTGGCGCGTGGGCCAACGGACGCGACGCGATACAGGCCGCGCTCGACGATCCCGCGATCGCCACGTTGGAATATGACGGCCGTATGGGCAAGGGCACCTTCGAACAGGGTGTCTCCCGATTCGGCTTCATGGACCTCATCGTCCACTCGTGGGACATCGCCCGGGCCGCCGGGCTCGATGAAAAGCTCGATTCCGCCGACGTGCACTTCGCGTTCGAGCTGGCGAAGCCGATGGACGACATGCTCCGCTCACCCGGAGTCTGCGGGCCGAAGATCGCGGCACCGGCCGGCGCCGACGAGCAGACCGCAATTCCTCAACTTCCTGGGCCGCCAGGTCTGATCGACGAGCCGACCACCACACGACGCGCTTTACATGAACGGTAGGTCGGCCGAGGCGACGGGTAGTCCGACGAAGAAGCCTTGGATGTAACGGCATCCGAGCGTTCGCAGTTGCTCGAGTTGGGCTTCCGTCTCGATGCCTTCCGCGATCACGTGCATGCCGAGCGCCGCCGACATGCGGATCATCGCGTCGACGATGGCGGTCGAACCGTACGCAAGGTCGGTGATGTAGCTCCGGTCGATCTTCAAACCGTCGAGTTGATAGTCGCGCAGGAACGAAAGCGACGTGTAGCCCGTGCCGAAGTCGTCGATGATGACGCGCACGCCGAACGCTCGGAGCGCGGCGATCGCGCGGGCGGCCGCGGTCGGGTCTTCGATCACCGCGGTCTCGGTGATCTCGAGGATGAGACGCGACGCGGCGATGCCGAACTCGGTGAGCGTCGCCTGTACGAACGCGACGAGGTCGGGTTCCGCCAACTCGCGCGGTGAGAGGTTGACCGCGATCTTCACCGGCTCCGGCCACAGCTGCGCGGCGGTGAGCGCGTGGCGCAATACCCAACGTCCGACCGAGACGATCAGGCCGGTCTGTTCCGCGACGGGGATGAAGTCGTCGGGATTCAACCGGCCGCGAACGGGGTGGTTCCAACGGATGAGTGCCTCGCAGCTCGCGACGTCGCCGGTCTGGAGGTCGAGCACGGGTTGGAACTCGAGAAAGAGCTCGTCGCAGTTGATCGCCTTGCGCAGGTCGCGTTCGACGTCCAAGTCGGTGATGACGTCACGGCGCAGCGACGGATCGAACCACTCGGCCCGATCGCGGCCCTTTTCCTGGGCTCGGTACATCGCGGTCTCGGCGTCGCGCAGCGCTGTGGTCGCAGTTGCTCCGGGCTTGGTGATGACCATCCCGACGCTGGCGGTGGCGAGGTAGCGATCCGCCTCGACGGTTACGCCCTCACCCAAGCGTGCGCGAATCCGGGCCGCGAGCTCGAAGACCTCGTCGGGAGCCTTGAGCCGGGAACGCACGACCGCGAAGGAAGTATCACCGAACCGAGCGGCGAGATCGCCGGGTTCGATCGTGTCCTGCAGCACCGCGGCGATCTCGACGAGGAGTTGGTCGCCGTGATCGTGGCCGAGGCTGTCGGTCGCGATCTTGAATCGATCGATGTCGAAGAGGAGCACACCGACGCCGGCCGCGCCGACCGGCGACGCGGCGATGGCGTGGTCGAGCGTGTTCACGAGCAGGTTGCGGTTGGCGAGCCCGGTCAGCACGTCGTGCGTGACCATGTGGGCCTGGGCCTGTTCGTGCTTCTTGCGTTCGGTGATGTCGGACGACACCGAGATGATGCCGATCTGCACGCCCTCGTCGTCGAAGACCGGCGTGTCGGTGAGAAAGATGGGGATCTCGGACCCGTCTTTGCGCGTCGTCAGGAAGTCGCCCGACCACGCTTTGCCCGCGAGAACGTGTTCGGCGACCTCGATTGCCTCGTCGTCCCAACCGTCGGCCGGCGCGAGCAAGTTCTCGGCGGGGAGGGCGCGCGCTTCGGCCTCGGTCCAGCCGTACATCTGGGTCGCGGCGGTGTTCCAGTAGAAGACGCGCCCCGCCATGTCGATCGCGATGATGGCTTGACCCGCGGCATCGAGGAGCCGACCCTGGAGCCGTATCGCTTCCTCGTCGCGTTTGCCGCGGTGATGTTGTTGAGGTTGGCGACGACGTAACCGACGTGCGGATCGTCGACGAGGTTGGTCGCCGTCTCTTCGACCCAGAAGATGGTTCCGTCGTCGGATACGACGCGGAACTCGCACCGCACGGTATCTCCGAAACCGGAGATCGACATGAGGTCGGCGAGCGCGCGTTCTCGGTCGTCGGGATGAATCAGGTCGAGTCCGTTGCGCCCGATGATGGACTCGCCGGCGACGCCGAAGAGTGACTGGGTCGCGGGGCTGGCCCACACGATCGTTCCGTCGCTCTCGAAGTACATGACGAGATCGCTCGAGTGCGCGACGACCGCATCGCGCTGCGCGTGCGCGGCGGCCAGGGCGATATCGATGTCGAGTTCCATGCACGCCCCTCTCCGGGCGCGTCAACGGACTCGCTCACCCAGAACATCGACCCGATGCGGGCGGCCCTTGACGTCGCCCCCACGACCGGCCCGAGTCCTGGGCCCGGGTCGATTCCCGACTACCGCAGCCGCGAACGCGGGCTGATAGTTCGGGCCCGCGGTCTCGTCGACTCGGCGCAACAACAGCTCGCACGGCGGCTCGAAGTCGATCGCGAACTGCACGGCCGCCGCTTCGCCGAGGAGCTCCCAGGGCATGGTTCCGAGCCGATCGGTCTCGTCTTCGATGTGCCGGCGCAGTGCGATGCCTTCGCCGTTCACCTCACCGTCACTCACGAGTCCCCGCGCTTCGAGTGCCTGCCAGCCGCACGCGATTTCGCCGGGCGCGCTCCCGCGCGACTTGGCCAGCCAGTCGCGCTCGTATCCGAGCCACGCGTTGTGCAGGATCGACGCTTCCACGCCGTCGAGACCGGCGGCGGTGACGAGCGCCCAATGCAGGTCACCGCGCCATTCGCGCAGGCAGTTCACCGCGTGCCAGCCGGACAGGACGGGGTCGATCTCCGCGGCATGCGGAGATGCGACGCGAAGAACACTTTGCCGCTGGTGGGCAGCGCTTCGATGACCGGCCACAGCGTGGGAGCCAACGCCGCGAGCGGCTCGAGGATCGCGGGTGCGTGCTCGTGCAGGCCGGTCCGCACCGCCTCGTTGCGAGCGGCCCAGACCGCGTCGAACGTCGTGTGCTGTGTGACGAGGTCGAACGCGTATCGGATCCCGGCCGGGCTGATCGAGCCGAACGCGGCGATGGTCGCGTCGGCACCGGCCGGCCCGAGCGGCGCGGCCCGCGACGCGAGGTAGCCGAGCGGTCCCGGCAGCCCGAGCCGTTCGTAGCGTTCGATCGCGCCCGGGTCCCAAAAGATCCACCCGATTGTCGTCTGCACGGATCGCGCGTTGCGCCGCGTGATCCCGACCCAGTCCGCCATCCCCGGAGTATCGCCGAGCCGGGCCGGTCCGACCCCGAGATGGGCTTCAGGAGGGCAGTCGCGGGGTCGATCGTTCCTGGGTGGACGGGGCAGGGCCGGGGGCGGTCGCGGTGAAAACGGACGGCGTCGATTCTGGCGTCGCGGGCCCGGGCGGCACGTTCTCGCTGACGGTTCTGCTGTACGCAGTCGAGGGCGTTGCGTTGCTCTTGATTCTGGTCGCGCAACGGTTCGGCCTGGTTGCCAACGAGCCGCTGTGGGCGTACGCGCTCGCGATCGGCGGGTCGTCCATGCTGAGCAAGCGCCTCGATCGCTGGATCGATGCGCCCCGCGGTTCGTGGCGTCTCCACGCTCGCGTGTTCTGGCACACGGTCACCGTGATGTCGGTGATCTACCTCACCGGATGGGGGCCCGCGCTCGGCGTGTGCTTCGTCTACGCGGCCTTGGTGGATCTGCAGCAATCGGGGCCGGCGTCGTGGCGCGCGGTGCTCGGGTGGTCGTTGGTGTGTTGTGCGGCCGGACAGCTGTTGGTGCTCAACGGCCTCGCGCCGTCGTTCCTGAGCCAATCGACGTCGCAGACGCTCGGGTTCCTCGGCGCGTTCGCGTTCGGGATCGTCATCGTCATGGCGGGTGCGATCGGTGAAGGCAAGCAACGCGCCGAAGTGCTGCTCGCGCGCGCGAGCGAAGACGCGCGTCGCAGCGAGGCGCTGCATCGGGCCGTGGTCGAGAACGCGGCCGAAGGGATCTTCACGATCGGTTCGGATGGCTCGGTGTTGTCGTTCAACGCCGCGGCCGAAGCGATCTTCGGATGGACGGCCGAGGAGATGGTCGGCCAGCCCGGAGCGATGACGCTCGCGGAGGACCTCCGCGGCCTCCTCGCCCAGTACCTCGAAACCGTGCAGTCGGTCGGGCACGAATATGCGACGCACGGAACCTGGGAAGTCACCGGCGTGCGCAAGGACGGAACCCAGTTCCCGATGGTCGTTTCGACCAGCGCGATCGTCGTCGATGGATTCTCACCGGTCACGTCGTGCATCGTCCGCGATCTGTCCGAACAGAAGCGGCTGGAGTCGCAGCTCTCGCACCAGGCGCTGCACGACGGGCTCACCGGTCTGCCCAACCGGCTGATGCTGACCGACCGACTCGATCAGACACTCACCCGGGCCCGACGCGACGCGCGCATGTGTGGCGTGTTGTACGTGGACCTGGACCGGTTCAAGACGATCAACGACACGCTGGGTCACGCGCGCCGGAGACATGCTCCTCGTCGAGGCGGCCGCGCGATTGCAACAAGCGGTGCGTGAGATCGACACCGTCGCCCGGGTCGGCGGCGACGAGTTCGTCGTGGTGTGCGAACACCTCGACAGCGTGCACCACGCGAGCGAGGTCGCCCAACGGATCATCGCGGCACTGCGGGTTCCGTTCCAACTCGCCGACGATGTGGTGAACGTGAGCGCGAGCATCGGCATCGCCCTCTGTGAGGACGGCTCGGCCGCGGTCGACGCGCTCATCGCCAACGCCGACATCGCGATGTACCGCGCCAAGGACAACGGTCGCGATTGTTACGAGCTGTTCGACGAAGCGATGCAGAAATGGGTGACGACCCAGCTCGCACTCGAGGCCGGCCTCCGCCAGGCCGTGGCCCGGGACGAGCTGCGCCTCGTGTACCAGCCGATCATCGACGCCGAGGACGCCACCGTTCGCGGCTTCGAAGCGCTCGTGCGGTGGGAGCGTCCCGGTTTTGGTCTCGTGGCTCCCGACGAGTTCATCGCCATGGCCGAAGAGACCGGGTTGATCATCGATATCGGCGCCTGGGTGCTCGACCAGGCTTGCCGCGAAGCCGTCACGTGGACGCAACGGTGGCCCGACCGGCGCATGGGTATTTCGGTCAACGTTTCCAGCCGGCAACTCGCGACCACCGAGATCATCGACACGGTGCGGCGCACGATCGCCCGCACGGGCATCGATCCGACGCAGCTGACACTCGAGCTCACCGAGAGCACGCTCATCGACGACACGATCAACACGCAGGCGATCCTGAACCAGTTGCGCGAGCTCGGCGTCAATCTGTCGCTCGACGATTTCGGGACCGGTTACTCGTCACTGACCTACCTGCGCGCGTTCCCGATCAACATCGTGAAGATCGACAAGTCGTTCGTGCGCACGATCGGTACCGAGCGCGAAGACACCGCGATCGTCGCCGCGGTCATCGCGCTCGCCAACAATCTCGACATCAGCGTGGTCGCCGAGGGCGTGGAGACGCACGAGCAACTCGCGGTGCTCCTCCAGCTGCGCTGCCACTTCCTCCAGGGCTACCTGTTCTCCGGCCCCCGGCCCGCCGCCGAGATCGCCGGCATCGTCGAGGTCCCGGTCGCGGCGATGAGCGAGATTCCCCAAGCCCTCGCCTGATCTACAGTCCGCGTGTGCTCGTCGAGATCTGGTCCGACGTCGTGTGTCCGTGGTGCTACATCGGGAAGCGCCGCTTCGAGACCGCGGTCGCGTCGTTCGATCACCCGGTCGAGGTCGTCTGGCGTAGCTACGAGCTCAACCCGAACGCGCCCGCGGTCCGCGAGGGATCCAACGTCGAGCGGATCGCGCGCAAGTACGGGATCTCGGTGGGGCAGGCCGCGGCGCAATACCGGCACATCACGGAGCTGGCCCGGGCCGAGGGCCTCGACTATCACCTCGACCGAGCCCGCGGCGGCCAGTCATTCGACGCGCATCGTCTCCTGCATTTGGCGGAGGAGCGCGGGATGCAAGACGCAGTGAAGGAACGCTTCCTCGCGGGCTATCTCGAAGAGGGCGTCGCGATCGGCGTGGCGAACGAACTGGCGCCGCTCGCGGTGTCGGCCGGCCTCGACCCGACCGAGGTCGACGCGGTCTTGGCGGGCGACGCGTACGCCGACGAGGTGCGCGCCGACGAGGCACGTGGCATCGAGATGGACATCACCGGAGTGCCGTTCTTCCTGGTCGACGGGCGCTTCTCGATTCCGGGCGCGCAGGATCCCGAGACGATGCTCCGGGTGCTCGAACGCGCGTGGCAGAAGCGCCGCGTCGGAAGCCTCGTAACGCGCGGGGTTGCCAGCTCAGGTCCGAACGGGGAATGCTGGGGGTTCGACGCTACGAGGACAGAAGCTCGCGCGGCATCGATTGGCGGGGGGCGTGCGGCTGTGAGCAACTACTTCATGAAGCGTTGCGGTGCATTCGCCGCGACCACGTTGATCGTTGCGGTCGTGGGCATCGCACCCGCCGGCGCCGCAATTGCGCAACCGGGCGTTACGACCGGGACGCTCACGGTGACGACCAAGGTGCAGAACTCCGGGCCGGGCAACGCCGGACCCGATTCGTTCGTCTACCACGTCATCAAAGACGACGACGGCACCGAGGCCGCCTCCGGCATCTGGAACCCCAACGGCAAGACCGTCGTGCACCTCGATCCCGGCACCTACTCGGTCTACGAGGATCCCCTCGCGCCGTATTCGGAGCACGTGAGCCACTGCGCGAGCATCACGATCAGCGTGGCGCAACCGGCCGCGTGCACCGTCGTGAACATCTGGACGTTCGCGTCGATCCTCGTTACGACCACCGTCGACAACGCCGGCGGCGGGACCGCGACCCCGGCTTCGTTCCAATATCGGGTGCTCGATGCGAACGACAACTCGGTCGTCAAGACCGGGACGTTCAATGCGAGCGGAACCACGAACGTCCAACTGCCCGACGGCACCTACACCATCACCGAAACTGGTCTCGACGGCTACAGCGAGGACTTCTCGGGCTGCGACACCCTGAGCATCGATTATCAGAACTCGGGCGCGTGCATCATCGCCAACAAGTTCAAGCCGGGCTCGACCGGACCCTCTACGACCCTCGGGAGCGGTACCCAGGTCACGATCCACGGGTCGGTCACCTCGACGCCCAGCTGCCTGACGACGCTGGTCCCACCGCTCCAACCGGCGTCGCAAACTCCGATCACTCTGACCGTCGTGACCGACGCCTTCGCCCAGCCGCACAAGGGTGATCCGATCAAACTCTCGAAGACCACGGCGACCATCGCCATTCCGGGCTCGATCGTGGCGCAGGGTGTTGATCTGGGATTCGTTCATGTGGGCGACACGATTCCCAGTGACGTGACGTTCCTGCTCGCGGGCGACGGCACCAAAGAGGGCACCCACACGTACCAGTTCCATGAGGCACCGAAGATCGTGTCTGTCGGCGGTCACATCCAGCCGCTCACCGCGACCGTCTCGCTGCCCGACACCACGTGGACGCCGAACAACGCGACGGATCCGGTGTTCTTCAACGAGCAGAAATTGACGATCGTGTCGACGATCAACCTCGGGGCTTCGATCGGCATCGTTCGGAACACCTTCGACTGCAATCCCAGCGCGACCGTCGTCGCGCTGGCCGCGCAGGGCAGCGCGCCTCCGGTCCAGGAGCCGCCGACGTCGGCGCCCGGTGGTGGCAGCGGTAGCGCCTCGGGATCAGACGCCACGGTGCTGCCGAGGACCGGAACGAACGTCTGGATGTGGCTGGCTCCCGCCGCGTTGCTCATCTCGGCGGGTCTCCTCGCCCTCGGCGCGACCGGACGCAAGCGCCGTCGCACGCTCACCTAAGCGAGGGCTTCGATCCGTACGTCACTCGTCGCGCGTCGCAGTCTGTTCACGCTCGCGGTAGCGGCCGGACTGTTGATCTCGGTCGGATCGGTCGCCGGCGCGTCGGCGTCGACGACTTCGACGACGAGTTCGCTGCCTACTTCCGTCGCGATCGGCGGCAACTTCGCGTTCTCCGGCGCGGTCATCACCGGCCCTGGTCTGTCGAAACCCCGCACGCTCAACGCGTACCAAAGCGCGGTCTACGTGCAGTCGTGGCTCGGTGGGCTCTATTCGGGATCACCGGTGGTGCACGACGACCCGCCGCCCGGGCTCGGAGTCTTCGAGGTCGACGTCACCGGCAACTGGGGTGGCACCATCGAGACGCGCGCGAGCTTCTACGCATCCAACGGCCACGAGGTGTGGGTTGCGTTTCCCGCGCTCGATCCGATCACCAGCACACCCGGAACGCGACCGCCGGTGATCAAAGGATGGTTCGTTGCGTTGCCGCGTGTGCGCCAGGCGTTCGCGGGAACCGCGAAGCTCGTGCCGACCGCCGGCACGCAGACGCCTCCCACCACCGTCGCCCCGACGACCACCATTCCCGCGGCCTCGACGACGAGCGACTCGGGTACCTCAGTCGGACTTTGGATCGCGATCGGGTTGGTCATCGCCGCGCTCGCGGCCGCCTTCTACTGGATGCGGTCGCGTCGCGCGGCGTGAGCCGATGAGTTCGGTGAAGCGATCGGTTCGGTGGGCGGAGTTAGGTACCACTGCAGGCGTAGTCGGCCCGGGTGGTCGGGAAGCTGATCATGCAGGAGCCCGATGCGGCGAAGATCTCCGTCGGTGTTGGTCCCGTCAGAATGTGCTCGTAGACCGATCCGATCCTGGCGGCCGTGCCGGCGGGAACGTCCTGGAAGTCGCGGACGTCTCCACTTCCGGCGGCGCTCTGGCTCAGCGTTTCGCCGAAGAACCGGAACGTCGTCGCGACCCCCACGTCACTCGGTGACGGGCACACCGCCAGACCGGTGAGCAGCGCAGGGAACACGAGGTCGACGTGCGCAGCCGTGTCGGTGTCGCCGGCGGTTCCCGCCTTGGCGAGCATGACGTAACCGGCGAAGGCCGGGCTCCCGGCGCCGGTGGTCACGTCGAGCTGAGCGATGAGCGGGCCGGTGATCGTGGTGCTCGACGGCTGGCCGAGGGCCGTCGTGTCGAACGCCCCGGGGTTCAGCCACTTGCCGACGAGGTTGGTCCCGACGGCCGAGTTCTCGGAGCAGTTGGGGAGCCCGGCCGAGAGGCTCGGCGAAACGGAGAGCTCGGATCCCAGCGACATGACCGCGTCACCGTTGATCGGTGCGTCGGAGCTGCGGGTTCCGATGAACACCTTCGTGTTCGTGCCGGCGGCCGTGTAGGCGGCATGGAGGACGGCGAAGGTGTTACCGACGCATCCGGTTCCGCCCGCGCCGACCGACGCGATGTAGTCGCCGGCCGGGAACTTCGACGGCGCCGCGACTGACGCGATGGGCAGGTTCACGTCGGTCTGGGTGAACCCGGCCGTGGCCGAGCACACCTTGTTGGGCGAGATGAAGGTGGCGTCCTTGATCTGCCGTGACGTCGAGAGGTTCGGCACCGACGACAGGCCAACCTGGTTGCAGTTGGCCGCGGTCACGCCCGAAGGACAGGCGAATACGTTCTGCGAGATCGTGACCTGGGTCGCGGAGTTCACGAGCGTGATCACGCTGCCGTGCGGGATGCGGGTGCCACTCACGGTGCGGCCGACGTCGTTCTTCTGGGTCACGCCGCTGTTGCAGCCGGTCAACCCGACCTTGCAGAAGTGCGCGGTGGCCGACGTGATCGTGTTGGTGCCGTAGGCGGTCGCGATAACGGTGCGGCCATCGGAGTTGTTGACGGTCAGCTTGGCGCCCTTGGCCACGCCGGGCGATCCGACCACCTTGTTCAGCGTCGCGGTGGTCGTGGTCACGGCCTTGATGAACGTGTTGCTCGGAATGCCGGGACCCGAGATGACGTCGTTGACGTCTTGCGCGGCGAAGTGGGCGGCGGAAGCGGTGATGACCGCACTCGTCGCCGAGGTCGCGAGTGTCGTCGTGATCGAACGGCCGGCGCCGGTGTGCCAGTTCGCGTACGGCAGATCTTCCACTCGGTAGCTGCTACCGCTGCCGCCGATCGCGCTCGTGAGCGTGCAGCGGATGGCGAGCTCGCTCGAGCCGCCCGGGATATTGGGGAAGGAGTCGAAGGCACAAGCATTGCTGTTCGCGTGCGGAGTCACCGCGTTGGAAGCAGCCGACGGCGAGCTGTCGCCGCCACTGCTGTTCGCCACGACCGTGAACGTGTACGAAGTCCCGTTGGTCAGTCCGCCAACCGACGTCGACGTGGAGGTCGCGCCGGTCGTCGTCAGGCCGGTGCACGTACCGCTACATGCCGGTGACGGAGTGAGCGTGTAGCCGGTGATCGTGTTGCCGTTGGTCGCGCCGGGCGTCCACAAGACGGCCGCAGTCGTGCTGCCGCTCTGCGCGGTGACGCCCGTCGGCGGGGAAGGTGGCGCCGCCCACGCGGGCACGGCTGCGAATACCAGCAGGCTGACGACCGCGACAACGAGCACGGCAACGCGTAAGCGGTAACGCTTCATCCGGTATCCCCCCGTCGAGGCGACGCCAAAACCTGACACCGACGTCACCAAAGTTGGCGCCAGTCGACCACGGCACTGATTCCCCGTCAACTACGAGGCCGTGGCCGTGGGCGCCACGTTGACAACTTGGGGGGCTGGCGCACCTCCAACAATGCTCACGGACGAACCCTGAGCACTCTTGGAGGTGGGGGGAGTCGAACCCCCGTCTCCCGAACTCTAAGTGGGGCTTCTCCGAGCGCAGCCGATGATTGGTTTCGGATGAGCTGCCGGGCATCGGCACTCTGCAGCCACCCAATCCTCGTTAGGTGTCCTCACCGACCCCGAGGCCTTGCCGGCAAGTAAGTCACTCTCGATGACGCACCGTCCGAGCGAGTGACGTGCTCGGCGCGGGCGAGCTACCTAATTACTTAGGCAGCGATTGCCATGCTGTTGTTGTTGGCATGTATTGGTTGTGCCCACTCTTTAACGACGATCAGGCGACGTCGGCTCGCTTCTCCCACCTCGATCCCCGAGATCGAAGCCACGCACCCCCATGTCAATGTCTCTCCGTCGTGAGAACGACCCGGCCCTGGTGCGTGAACGGTAGGGCGCGTGAAGAGGCGTTCATCGTACCGGCAACACGCGACGGTTCGATACGACCAGGGCGACCGCGATCACCGCGAGTGCGACCAGCGTCTCGGTTTCGAAGGTCGTCCGGCCGAAGAAGTACGCGACGTAGCCCGCGTCCGATCTCACGACCTCGCCGAACAGATGCCAACCCCGGATGTAGATCGCGGCGCCGGCCGCCAGGATGAGTATCTGTTCCGTCCGTGCGACCAGCACGAGATAGAACGCGAGCAGCAGGCTCAGGACCGGTGTCGCGGCGGAGCTGAGCCGAGCCACGTCGGCGCCGCCGAACGTCGCCAGGAACAGCGGGACGATGGCCGCCGGGAGCAACGCGTAGACGTAGCGCGGGTGGGAAACTGCCTTCGTCGCGCCCGAGACAACGCCCGGTAGCAACGCCAGCGCCGCGAAGCCGACGCCCATCAAGAGCGCGGTGAACGTCGCGCGTGGCGTGTCGAACCACTTGCCCAACCACTTCGCCCAGGAGCTCAACGCGTCGTAGCTCGACGGCTTGAACGGACGGGTGACGTCGAAGACCGCCGTGAGCGCCGCGGCCCCGACGCTGAGGTATGCATCGCGACGCTCGATGACCCTGAGCGCCGCCGCGACGACGCACGTCACGGCGATCACCGCGAACGCGGTCTCGCGCGCCGCGGTCGCCAGCACCGCGACCATGGGTGCGAACACCCACGTCCAGCGTCTGGACCCGGCCGCGAATAGCAAGGCCAGCCACGCGATCGCGAGGGCGGTGGCGAGCTCGTCGGTGAGCACCGGCGCGGTCAGTGAGAATCGCAGTGCGAACGGTGTGACGAACCAGAGCGCCGCCGCCACTAACGCGATCGCAACCGCGTGACGACGGCTCGTGCCCGCGCGGAGAGAGATGACGTAGCCCAACGCGGCCAGCGCACCCAACGTCAACAGCAACCCCGCGACCGCGACGATCCGAAAACTCGAGACCAGATTCACGTTCGTGATCGCGCGAGCCGTTCGCGCGGCCAGCGGAACGAGTGGACGCTGATTGAAGGGCCGGCGACCGGCGAGACTGCGCGCCATGCGGCAGTAGCTGAGCCCGTCGGGAAACGCGCAGCCGCCGGAGTCGCGAATCGGTCGTTGCTTCGCGAGCATCCTCGCGGCCGAGGCGGCGCTCACGGTCACCAGCAGGGCCAATGAGGTGACCAGCACCCAGGACCGAGTCGACAGCTTGCGCATGCGGCGCAAGCATCCCACGACCTGATCAATAGCGCCCCGAGGAGGGGTTCGTTCTACAGTCCTGCGGATGCGTCCGCATCCCCGGGTCGTGATCATCGGAGCGGGATTCGGCGGTCTGCAGTGCGCGAGGGCGCTGCGCGACAAGCCCGTCGACGTCGTGCTGATCGACACGCACAACTACCACCTGTTCACGCCGCTGCTCTATCAAGTTGCCAGCTGTTTGCTGGCGCCGTCGGAGATCACCGCGCCGCTCCGCAAGGTGCTGAGCGGCGCGCCGAACGTCAGGTACCACCAGGGCGAGGTCGTCGACATCGACTTCACGCATCAGCACGTCCGCCTCGCCGACGGCACGGTGCTCGAATACGACGACCTCGTGTTGGCGACGGGCAGCGTCACCAACTTCTACGGCAACGAGGCGATCGAGTCGCGCGCGCTCGGGCTCAAGGATCTGGGCGAAGCGATACAGCTCCGGAACCACGTGCTCGAGTGCCTCGAGCGCGCGACGGCGACAACCGAGCCCGCAGAACGCGAGCGGTTGCTCACGTTTTGCATCGTCGGTGGTGGTCCGACCGGCGTCGAATACGCCGGCGCGCTCGCGGAGCTCGCGCGGCTTGTGCTGCCGCGCGAATACCCGGAGCTCCGTCCGCACGAGCTCCGGATCGTGCTGCTCGAAGGCGGCGATCGCTTGTTGCCGACGTTCAAGCCGCGCCTCTCTGCCTATACGCGCCGTGAGCTCGAGCGCCTGGGAGTCGACGTGCGCACCGACGTGCTCGTCGCGTCGGTCGACGCCACGAGTGTCGTGACGCGCGACGGCACCGAGCTCCGCACCGCGTCGATCGTGTGGACGGCCGGCGTGCAGCCGACGTCGGTCCCGATGCATCCCGGCATCAAGCGCACCGACTCGCATCGCGTCGCCGTCGACGATCACCTGCACATTCTCGGTGTCGAGCACGCGTACGCACTCGGGGATGTCGCGGCCGGACCCGGCCACGGTGGTCAACCGCTCCCGATGCTGGCCACCGCGGCGATGCAAGCGGGCCGGTACGTCGCGCGCGAGATCACGCGCGGCGAGCGCGGCCGCCGATTCCGTTACTTCAACAAGGGCACGATGGCCACGATCGGGCGCCGGGCCGCCGTCGCCCAGATCGGCCCGATCCAGCTCACCGGCTTCATCGGGTGGGTCTCATGGCTCGTCGTGCACCTCTACTACCTGATCGGATTCGAGAATCGACTACGGGTTCTGATGCGCTGGAGCTGGTATTACGTGCGCCTCGATCGGCCCGTGCGGGCGGTCGTAACCGCAAATCCGCCCCGGGAATGATGACGACGCGCCTTCCGTTGAACCCTTTTCTGCCGGTCACCCTCAAGGAGAACCCATGGCCACGGTCGAGCTCACCACGGAAAACCTCGACGCGACCGTCACCGAGAACGACGTCGTGCTCGTCGACTTCTGGGCGAGCTGGTGCGGCCCGTGCCGGCAGTTCGGCCCCGTGTTCGAACAGGCGGCCGCCGACAATCCCGATCTCGTATTCGGCAAGGTCGACACCGAAGCCCAACCCGCGCTCGGTGCCGCGTTCAACATCATGTCGATCCCGACCCTGATGATCTTCCGCGAGCAGGTGTTGATCTTCTCGCAGCCCGGCGCGTTGCCCGCACCGGCGTTGACCGATCTGATCGAGAAAGTGCGTGCGCTCGACATGGAAGCCGTACACGCGGAGATCGCCAAGCAGCAAGCCGACGCACCGGCAAGTTGAGTTCTTCCGACGCACCGAATTTCTCGGGGTGATGCCCATGATCCTTCGAGCGTTCTCCTAGCCTGACCGGCATGCTTCGACGCCTCGCCGCCCACTGCTACAAGCATCGCTGGCGCGTCCTGATCTCATGGGTCGTGCTGCTCGTCGGTGTCAACGTGCTCGCGCAGACCGTCGGTGGCGATCTGCTGAAGACGTTCTCGCTGCCGGGCAGCGAGTCGCAGTCGGCGTTCGACGTGCTCAAGCGCGATTTCGCGCGTAAGGGCGACACCGGCGATCTCGTGTTCAAGGTGAACGGCGCCGAATCCGTGACCTCGCCGCGCGTCATGGCCGAGATCCAACCGGTGATGGCCGCGTTGGTGCAGCAGCCGCACGTCGTGTCGGTGAGCTCGCCGTACGATCCCGCGAACGCGCGCTTCATCTCGAGCGGCGGCAAGATCGCGTACGCCGAGATCCTGTTCGACGTGCAAGCCAACGACGTACCGGTCGATCTCGCGACACATATGCGAGACATCGTGAGCAAGGCCGACAAAACGTCGGACCTCCAGATCGAGTTGGCGGGCTCGATGTTCACCGACCAGACGCAACCCGCCAGCGAAGCGATCGGCATCCTCGCCGCGATCTTCATCTTGTTGATCGCGTTCGGATCGCTGCTCGCGATGGGTCTGCCGATCATGACCGCGTTGTTCGGTATCGGAGTCGGCCTGGCCTTCGTCACGTTGCTGGCGCGGGTGCTCGACATCCCGTCGTTCGCGCCCCAAGTGACCGCGATGATCGGTATCGGTGTCGGTATCGACTACGCGCTGTTCATCAGTACGCGTTATCGAGAGGCGTTGCACGACGGCGCGGATCCCGAGCGCGCGGTCGTGCACGCGATCGACACCAGTGGTCGGGCAGTGCTCTTCGCGGGCAGCACCGTGGTGATCTCGCTGCTCGGTCTCTTCGTCATCGGTGTGTCGTTCATCCGGGGACTCGCAGTCGGTGCGTCACTCGCGGTGCTTGTTCGTGATGGCGGCCGCAGTCACGTTGTTGCCTGCGGTACTCGGCTTCGTCGGCTACACCATCGACAAGTTCGCGCTCCCGAGCGCCAAGAAGAAGCGCTCGGCCGAGGGCAGCTTCTGGACCCGTTGGAGCCAGACCGTGCAGCGCCGGCCGTGGCCGGCCGCGATCGGCGGCCTGCTGATCCTGTTGATCCTCGCGATCCCGTTCTTCTCGCTCCGCCTCGGTGTGGCCGATGCCGGTAACGACCCGACGAAGCTCACGACCCGCCGCGCCTACGACCTGCTCTCGCAAGGATTTGGGCCCGGTATCAACGGCCCGTTGCTCGTGGTCGGCGACGCCAAGGCGTCGGATCGTCCGACCGCGGATCGGCTCCAAGCCGCGATCAAAGCCGATCCTGACGTTGCGGACGTCAGTGGGGTGGTGCAGACACCGAACGGCGTCTTGATCGCCGTCCAGGCCAACGGCTCGCCGCAAGACGAAAGCACCACGTCGCTCGTGCATCGCCTGCGCGACAAGGTGATTCCCGCGGCAACCGCGGGAACCGATTTGAAGATGTTCGTAGGGAGCCAGACCGCGATCGGCGTCGACCTCGCCGACACGCTCGGTCAACGGCTCCCATTCATGTTCATCGCGATCCTGCTACTGAGCTTCATCTTGTTGATGATCGTGTTCCGATCGCTCCTGGTTCCGCTCAAAGCGGTGATCATGAACCTGCTGTCGATCGGCGCGGCATACGGCGTGATCGTCGCGATCTTCCAGTGGGGCTGGGTCAAGAACGTCGTCGGCATCGGCAAGGAAGGCCCGATCGAGGCCTGGGTTCCGATGATGTTGTTCGCGATCGTGTTCGGGCTCTCGATGGACTACGAGGTTTTCCTCCTCAGTCGCATCAAGGAGGAGTACGACGCCCACGGCGACAACTCGCTCGCGGTTGCCCACGGTCTGGCCAAGACGGCTCGGCTGATCACGGCGGCCGCCGCGATCATGATCTGCGTGTTCGGCAGCTTCGTGCTCTCGGATCTGCGCGTGCTCAAGCTGATCGGCTTCGGACTTGCGTTCGCAGTGTTCATCGACGCCACGTTGGTCCGGCTCGTGCTCGTGCCCGCGACGATGGAGTTGCTCGGTGACCGCAACTGGTGGTTGCCCAAGTGGCTCGAATGGCTGCCGCGGGTGAACGTTGAAGGCGAACCTGAGGACTTCTCACAGCCGCCGGCCGAAAGCCGGGAGCCGGAGCCTGCACTGAGGGGCTGAGCCGCCGCGGCGAATGTACGCTGCCGCGGAGCATGCAGACGACCAGCGCGGTGGGCGAGAGCGAGAGCGCGGGCGGGTCCGAATCGGTAGGGGCGACCTATCGCCCGCACCTCGACGGGTTACGCGCGGTGGCGGTGTACCTCGTCGTGCTCTTCCACGCGGGGAGCAGTTGGTTCCCCGGCGGGTACGTCGGCGTCGACGTGTTCTTCGTGCTCTCCGGCTTTCTGGTCACGCAACTCCTGCTGCGCGACATCGTCGGCAACGGCAAGATCCGGCTCGGGCGCTTCTACTCCCGCCGGTTCCGCCGGCTGCTGCCGGCCGCGTTCGTCGTCCTGATCGTGACCGCAGCCGTCTACACCGCGATCGCCTCTCCCGCCGAGCAACTAGATGCGATCGGCGCGTTCAAAGCGGCGTTTCTCTACTCCACGAACTGGTACTTCATCCACCAATCGACCGCGTACTTCGGCGCGAACATCGTGACGAACCCGGTGCTGCACTTCTGGTCGTTGGCCGTCGAAGAGCAGTTCTACCTGGTGTGGCCGCTGGCGCTCACGGGCGCGTTCGTTGCGACCCGCCGCATGGATCGGGCCAAGCAGCTGCGGATGATCGCGCGAGTGGTCGGAGTCGTCGCGTTGGCGTCGGCACTGTTTGCCCTCTCACTGAGGTCGAGCAACCCGAACCGCGCGTACTACGGGACCGACACCCGCGCCTACGAGTTGCTGGCCGGCGCGTTGCTCGCGCTCGTTCCCTCGATCATCGAGCGGGCGAAGCGCAACCGCAGCGCGATGCGCGCCGCGACGGTCGCGAGCATCGTGTTGCTCGGTGTGATCGCCTCGTCGTGGATCGATCTCGACGCCATCGAGCGCGGGATCGCGGTGACGATCACGACGGTCGTGCTGATCGTCGCGCTCGAGGTCGCCGACGGCGGGATCGTGAAGCGGCTGCTGTCGACCCGATCGATGACTTACCTGGGCAAGATCTCGTACGGCACGTACCTCTGGCATTGGCTCGTGATCCTGGTCGTGGTCAAGGCGTTCCACCCGAGCACGGTGTCGACGGTCGGGATCACCTTCCTCGTAGCGACCGGCCTGGCCTCGTTCAGCTTCCAGATGATGGAACACCCGATCCGCGCCTCGTTGCGGCTCGACCGGTATCGCGGTCCGGTGATCGCGCTCGGGCTCATCGTCTCGGTGGTCAGCGCGCTCGTGTTCGTCCCCGCGATTCTCGACAATCCGCACGCGGGCGCGGTCAGCACTGCGGGCGCGGCGACCACCGGCGTCACGCCGGTCCCGGCCGGCCTCGATTGGCAGGCGGTCAAGGCAGAGGACCGCAAAGCGCCCACCTGTCTGCACAAGTCGTTGGCGAAGTGCACGCTCGTGCACGGGACCGGCAAGACGGTCTTGCTCGTCGGCGACAGCCACGCGCAGATGTTGATCGCGCCGTTCACCGAGATCGCCAAAGCCGAGAACTGGACGCTGGTCGTGATGATCTGGGACGCGTGTCCGTGGCAGGCCGGGCTGTGGCGCTTCAATCAGATCGACCGCAAGAGTTGCCTCACCTTCAAGACTGATGTGCGTACGCGCGTCATCCCGCAGATCAACCCCGATGTGATCGTGCTGGTCCACGCACCGCTCGACAAGGAAGGTTTGAAGGGGCAACACCTCGGCGGTCCGAACGGACCGCTGGTCACCGGTTCACCCGCGGCTGAGCAGGCGATCGAAACCGCGACCGACAAGACCGTCGCCGCGTTCGACAACGGCAAGCGTGACATCGTGATCATCGAGCCGATTCCGCAAGGCCCGCAGGGCTACGACCCGCTGGGTTGCCTGTCGACCGCGAAGTATCTCGATCAATGCCGGTTCGTCGTGAACCCGGGGCCGTCAGCCACTGAGCTCCACTACCGGGAGCTCGCACGAACCAACAAGCACGTGTTCGATCTCAACATCGACAAGTTGGCGTGTCCGTATCTTCCGATCTGCGATCCGATGGTGAACGGCAAGATCGTCTGGTACGACCTCTCGCACCTCTCGATCGCATACACCCGCACGCTGGCCGACCCGATTCGGTCGCTGCTGACCGCCGACGGCATCGGATCCGGCTGAGCGCGCCGGGGCGCGAGTCGCGTTACTCGCGCTCGCCTTTCATGACCCGCTGAACGTCTCGATTGGCGTCGCGTTCGGCGATGGCCTGGCGCTTGTCGTAGCGCGCCTTGCCTCGGGCGATCGCGAGCTCGACCTTGGCCCGGCCGTCCTTGAAGTAGACGCTGAGCGGCACGAGCGTGATGCCGCGTTCTTCGGTGGCACGCGCGAGCTCGTCGATCTGCTTGTGGTGGAGCAACAGCTTGCGGGGCCGTACCGGATCGAGGTCGCCGCGGGAGAACTCGTAGGGCGACACGTGCATACCGAACAGCCACACCTCGCCGTCGTCGATGCGCGGCATAGCCGTCCTGGAGATTGGCGCGACCGTTACGGATCGACTTGACCTCGGGGCCCTTCAACACGATCCCGCACTCGTAACGTTCGAGCACGAAATAGTCGTAGCGGGCCTTGCGATTCGAGATGACGACCCGGTCGCCGCGGTTCGGCATAAGCGCCGACGGTACCCTCCCACGCGTGACGGACGGGCCGAGTTGGTTCGGTGAGCAGCGCTACGGCATGTTCGTGCACGCGAACATCGCGACCGTGCCCGCCTTCGCGCCGGTGCACGAGTACGCCGATTGGTATTGGGCGTTCCTCGAGACCCGGCCCGACATGGTGCTGCACCCGAGCTGCCCCTTACCCGAGGTGGTCGCCTGGCACCGCGAGCACGCGCGGGGTCGGGCCTTCGATGCCTTCATCCCCGAGCTGACGTTCGACCAGTTCGACGCCGACGACTACGCACAGCTGCTCGACGACTCGGGCATGCGGTACCTCGTGCACGTCACCAAGCACCACGACGGGTTCTGCTGGTGGGACACGGTGTACTCCGACCGGTCGTCGGTGCGGCTCGGGCCCAAGCGCGACGTGACGGCCGAGCTCGCGGCCGCGGTGCGCAAGCGGGGCCACACGTTCGGTTGCTACTACTCGCTGCTCGACTGGGCCCACGCCGACTACCCGGATCAGGAGCGGTACGTCGACGCGTTCATGCGCCCCCAGATCGAGGAGCTGGTCGAGCGCTTCGAGCCCGCGCTGCTCTGGGGCGACGGCCACTGGGGCCACCCGGGTGGGCACTGGCGGGCCGACCAGATCATCGCCGAGGCGCGTGCGGTCGCGGCCGAGCGCGGATTCGAGATCGTGTTCAACGACCGCTTCTTCGCGTCGAGCCCCGACTTCGCGGTCTACGAGTACGACGTGCCCGCGGTCGCGCCCGACGGAGCTTGGGAGTTGTGCCGCGGGCTCGGCTACTCGTTCTGTGTGAATCGCAACGAACGGGTCGAGGACCACCTGACCGCCGCGCAAGTGGTCGCGCTATTGGTCGAGACGGTCGCGAAGGGTGGCAACCTGTTGTTGAACGTCGGGCCGAACGCCGACGGCACCGTGCCCGAGATCCAGGCGCGCATCTTGCGCGACGCGGGGGAGTGGGTGCGCGCCCACGCCGACGCGATCCACGGGTCGCAGCGGTTCGACGTTCCCGGCCAGGGTCACCACTGGTACACCCGCACGGGCGACGCGGTGAACGCGTTCGACCTCTCGTCCGCCGCGGAGCCGCGCTTCGTCGGACTGTCCGGCGCGCAACGGGTGAGCACTCCCGGGGGTGAGCATTTGCGCCTTTCGCTCGGAGCCGGGCGCGTTGGTGGTCGACGCACGGAGTGTCGAGCGGCATCGGTTTGGCACGCGGTACGTCGTCGAGCTCGGCGTACGTGAACACGTCGACGTCACCGAGCGCTCACCCGGCGGTGCCGCGCGCGCCAAGCGGCGCTACGCCACGATCACCGAGGCGCTCGAGGGCGCGGTGGCCGGTGACGTGGTCGACGTGGGTCCCGGTCGGTACACGACCGCGATCGGGGAGCGGTTCCCGCTCGTGGTGCCCGCGGGGGTGACGCTGCGCGCGGCCGGACGGTTGGGCGCACGACGGGTCGTCATCGACGCCGGCGGCGCGGCCGGAGTACAGCTCGCGGGCGACGACGCGACGCTCGAGCGAGTCACCGTTACCGGTGCGGCTCCCGGCTACATGATGATCCCGCCGACGTGCGTCGTCGGTGGCGGGGGAGACCGGCTCGTGGTGCGCGACTGCCACGTGGAATCGATCGCGCTGAGCGGAGGATCGGGTCACCGGGTTGACGCCAACGTGATCGCCGGTGGTTCGGTGTCGATCATGGGCGCGAACGACTGCGAGGTGCGCGCCAACTACCAGCACGGGTTGCGGTGGGGCGTCGGGATCATGATCGCCGGGGGCGCCGATCACGTGGTCGCCGACAACGAGTGCCGAGACGACCTCTGCGCGATCCGAGTGGCGGGAAGTGCCGGCACCCGGGTCGACCACAACCGCACCGAAACGCGGTGGTGGGGTATTCATGTGCTCGACGCGCAGAACACGGTCGTGCGTTCGAACCGCGCGTGGCATGTCATGCGCGCGGTCAACATCGAGGGCAGTGGCGCCGTCGGAAACGTGGTCGATCACCAGCTCGCCGAACACTGCGACACCGGCGTGGTCATCGAGCGAGGCGCCAACGACACGAGCGTGATCGACTCGTGGTTCCATGACTGCCGCGTCGGCTTGCTGGTGTGGGAAGCCGGTACGGTCGGCGTCACGAACACTGCGATCAGCGAGCCCCGTGACCACGCAGTCGTCGCCGACCGGGTTCTCGACCTCGCGGGCACTCACCTCGACGGCGACGTGTGGATCGACACCCCATGACCACCGAACATCTCCTGATCGCGATCTGGCGGGCGTCCGGCGTTTCGTCCGCCGCGCTTCGGGACCACATTGTCGATGCCTGGGCGCCGGAAGCGCTCGTCGAGGAGTCGGTCGTGTCGCTGGTCGTCAACCTCGCCGATCCGGATCAGGGCATGTACACCCGGAAGCCCGATGCGGCCGGCAACGTGCCGAATTGCGACGCGCTGATCGCGCTCGGTCTCACACGCGCCCACGACATCGACGACGTTCCGTGCCGCGACCTGCTCCACGCGGTCGCGCGGCGCGTCGACGTATGGCGCGTCGATCCCCGCCGTGTGATCGTCGCCGAGCGTGCGAGCCCCGACGGCACGCCCGCGCCGGGCGTGAAGATGGTGTCGTTCATGCGCCGGGCAGAGTCGCTGAGTCACGAGCAGTTCGTACGGCACTGGACCGAGAACCACACGCCGCTCGCGACGCGCCACCACATCGGGCTCTGGAACTACACGCAGAACGTGGTGCGCCGGGCGCTGACCCCCGGCGGCGAGGCGATCGACGGCGTCGCCGAACTGCACTTCGAGACCCGCGCCGACTTCGTGACCAAGTTCTTCGACAACGACGAGGGAATGGCCGTGATCCTGGCCGACGTCAAACGCTTCATGCAGCCCCCGAGTGCAGAAACCGCCCTCATGCAGGAACTCCCCCTCAAGACGGAGCAGTGATGCGTCTGTGAGCGACCCAGGATGTCGTTCACAGACGCATGTGAAATGACCGTTATGCACGGTGCTCGACTCTGCGGGACGAAGCGAGCAACCTGTCCGAAGAGGATCAGGAGCTGACATGGCGCAATGGATCGGGATGGGACTTGCCGGCGTGAAACGGGCTGGGCAGGCGCCGGCGCACGTGCACAAGAAGCTTCGGGAGCGCTGGCCTTTCCGTCGCGGCAACGAGCCTCCCGAGTCCCGCCCGCCCACCGGCAACGGCGACCCCCCGAAGCAGTGATGCGTCTGTGAGCGACCCAGGATGTCGTTCACAGACGCATGTGAAATGTCCGTTATGTGGGGAGGTTGAGGAGTTGTTCGGTCTCCTCGATTGACGCCATGGGGCGGCCGAGGTCGGCGCACAACGCGACCGCGGCGGCTACTTGCTCGACGTTCGTGGGGCCTTCGTCCCAATCTTCGATGCCGACGCGCAGGTGCCCGCCGCGCTCCAATGCCGCTCGCGCGATCGGGGTGTCGAGCAGCGATCCGCCGAGCACGGCGACCGCCCACTCGACGGGTGCGTCGCCGAGCATGGCGAGGAAGAGGTCGAGCGCCTCGATGATCGGCGGGGCACCCCACAAGGGATCGCCGCCTCCGAGGTAGCCGCCGGCCGCGAAGTAGAACTTCACGAACGTGCCCGGCGGCAGCGCGCCCGCGCGCGAATACGCGAGCACCACTTGCAGGAAACCGGGCTCGAAGATCGCGATGCTCGGACCGAGCCCGCGCTCGGTGCACACCTGCATCTCGTAGCCGATCTTGGCGAACGTGTTCGTGTACACGAACTCGCTCGGGGGTGGGAGTCCGTCACGACCGGTCCCGCCGAGATTCACGGAGCCGGTGTCGACCGCGCCTTGGCGCACGAGACCCATGTCGTCGAGCAGCTCCACGTGGCGGTAGCGGTCGGCAGGCGTCTCACCGAACCCGACGGTCGGGTAGCAGATGATCCCCGGATGCTGCTCGACGACGGGCCGGAACGCGGTGGCGTACTGCTCGGCGGCTTCCTCGGCGCCGACGACCAGGTCGGGCGCGTGCGTGTGGATGATGGTCGCTCCCGCGTCGACGCACGCGAGCGCGTCCTTGGCGTGCTCCTCCACGGTGGCGGGCACGTTGGGGTTCCGGCGGCGGGTGGTCACACCGTTGAGTGCAACCTCGAGGATCACGGGAGCATCGGCGGCCGGGTGGGGAAGAGACGTCATGTGGGTAGCGTGCCACGCCGTGCGCACCAGAATCACGGAACTTCTCGGAATCGAGCACCCGATCGTGCAGGCCCCCATGGGGTTCATCGCCCGGGCCCAGCTCGCGTCGGCCGTATCGAACGCGGGAGGTCTCGGCATCATCGAGACGTCGTCGGGTCAGTTGAGCGACGTGCGCGAAGAGATCCAGAAGATGCGCACGCTCACCGACAAGCCGTTCGGCGTGAACATCGCCCAGCTGTTCGTGCGCGACGCGAGCATCGTCGACTTCGTCGCGGAGAACGGCGTCTCGTTCGTCACGACGTCGGCGGGTGACCCCACCAAGTTCACGCGGGCACTCAAAGACGCGGGTCTCACGGTGTTCCACGTCGTCCCGTCGCTGCGCGGTGCGTTGAAAGCGGTTGACGCCGGGGTCGACGGCTTGGTCGTCGAAGGCAACGAGGGCGGCGGCTTCAAAGCACCGACCGGCGCGTCGACGATGGTGTTGCTCCCGCTCATCGCGTCCCGCGTCGACGTCCCGATCATCGCGGCCGGCGGCGTGTGCGACGGTCAGTCGATGGCGGCCGCGCTCGTGCTCGGCGCGGAGGGCGTGCAGATGGGAACGCGCATGGTGAGCGCGGCCGAATCGCCGGTGCACGAGAACTGGAAGCAACTCATCTGCTCGTCGACCGAAGGTGACACGCTCCTCCTCAACCGTCACGCCCCGCCCGCGTTCCGCGTGTTGCGCACCGCGTTCAGCGAAGCGGCCGAAGGCGAAGACCGCGCTGTGATCCCGAAACTCGAGTCGGTGCACGACCTCTACTTCGGCGGCAACATGGAAGCGTCGTTCGCGTTCAGCGGTCAGGTGGCCGGACGCATCACCGAAGTGATGCCCGTCAAGCAGATCCTGGAAGAAACGATCGCCGACTGCGAGCGCACTCTCCGCGACGTCTCGGCGCGCTTCGCGGACTGATCCGCGACCGCGGTCAGCTGCGTCGCGGGCGTAGGAGCACCACGCCGAACACGATGCAGAACGCGCCGATCACGGCCCACAGCGCATCGCCGCTCATGAACGAGCCGCCGATCCACCCGACGCCCTGGCCGAACCAGACGACGCCCACGACGCAGAGCACGATCCCGGCAACGAGTCGGGCGTTCATGCTGCGTCTCATGCCACTCCCGTGGGGCTCCCGTGAACGGCGGTTGAACGGTCCGTTTCGAGGCCGACGTTAGGGCGGCGCCGACGGCTCAGAGAGTTACCCTCGGGTGCCGATGAGAACCGGAGAGTTCCGCCCGGCGTACAACGGTCAGAGGGGGTGGCTGAGATGCATGAACCCACCGACATCAACTCGAATCTGATCAAGCCGCTGCGGCCGCACGTCATGGTGCTCTTCGGCGCGACCGGTGATCTCGCGCGCCGCAAGCTCCTGCCCGGGATGTTCCACCTGGCCCAAGCCGGCTTGTTGCCCGAGTGCCGGATCATCGGAACGTCGCTCGACGATTTCGACGACGAAGGTTTCCGCGACTTCGCCCGCGCCGCGCTCGAAGAGTTCTCGCACCACGGGTTCCTCGAGGAAGAGTGGAAAGAGTTCGCGGGGCACCTCTTCTTCGTGTGCCAATCGGCGGGCAACGAGGTGCTCGCGAAGACCGTCCTCGAGCATGGAGGACGAGCTCGGCGGCGACGTTGCTCGGCTCCACTATCTCAGCGTTCCTCCGGCGGCCGCGCCCGAAGTGGTGCGCGGTCTCGGTGAGGTCGGTTTGGCCGAGCGGGCGCGCATCATCATGGAGAAGCCGTTCGGCACCGACCTCGCGAGCGCGGTGCAGTTGAACAACGCGCTGCACGAAACCTTCGACGAGAGCCAGATCTTCCGCATCGACCATTTCCTCGGGAAGGAAGCCGCGCTCAACATCCTCGCCTTCCGGTTCGCGAACGGATTGTTCGAGCCGATCTGGAACCGTCAGCACATCGCGCACGTGCAGATCGACGTGCCGGAGACGTTGTCGATCGGCCAGCGCATCGGCTTCTACGAGAAGACCGGCGCCTACCGAGACATGGTCGTGAACCACTTGTTCCAAGTGCTCGCGTTCATGGCGATGGAGCCGCCGACCGCGCTCGAGCCGCGGTCGATCGGCGAAGAGAAGAACAAGGTCTTCCGTTCGCTCAGCCCGATCGAGCCGTCGCAGGTCGTGCGCGGTCAGTACGAGGGCTACCTCGACGAGCCCGGCGTGGGCGCCCACTCGGAGACGGAGACGTTCGTCGCGCTCCGCTGCGAGATCGACAACTGGCGTTGGGCCGGCGTGCCGTTCTACCTGCGCACCGGCAAGCGCATGGCCGAGGGTGCGCGCATCATCTCGATCGCGTTCCGGGAGCCGCCGAAGAGCATGTTCCCGGCGGGTTCGGGGGTCGGCGCGCACGGGCCCGACCATCTCACCTTCGATCTCGCCGACGCGTCACGGCTGTCGCTCTCGTTCTACGGGAAGCGGCCCGGTACCGGCATGCGGCTCGACAAGCAGAGCTTGCAGTTCGCGCTCCACGAGACCGGGCGCACCAGCGAATTGCTGGAGGCGTACGAGCGCCTGATCTACGACGCGATGAGCGGTGACCACACGTTGTTCACCAGCGCGGAAGGCATCGAGAGCTTGTGGGAGCGGTCCAAGCCGCTGCTCGAAAACCCGCCGCCGGTGCGACCGTACGCGCCGGGATCGTGGGGACCGAACGCGATTCACCAGCTGATCGCACCCGACGCGTGGCGACTCCCGTTCGAGCGCGCGTGGCGCGCGCCGCGACCCGTCGACCGGATGTTGCCGTAGCCGGATGTTGCAGTAGTTCGCGGGTCGGCCGGGTTAGTTCTGCGCCGACAGGATCTTGTCGACGAGCGCGCCGGTGCCCCACGGCGAGTTCGTGATCGCCTGCGCGACGCTGTGCGCGGTCGTTGCCGCGCTGCAAGGCCGCGAGGATGTTGCTGTACAGGCCGTTGTTGATCACCTTGACGTTGGCGTCGAGCCCGTCGGCGTAGCTCATGTAGTTCTTCACGCCCACACTGTTGAAGCTCGTCTCGCCGTTGAAGCCGCTCTGCGTCGTGGCGAGCGGGTTGAACCGCGCTGCGGTTCCCTCGGCCTTCTCCCACGCGGTGATTGCCCGCATGTTCTCGCTCGTGATCGGAGCGTTGAGCCGGGTGAGGAAATCCTTGGCCCACTGGACCGGGTCGACGCCGGCCCGGTTGAGCGTGCCATCCGATGTCGGCATGGCCGACGTCGGCAGGGCCGCGCCGGTGGCGCTGGTCGCGCTGGTGCTCTGGGCCTGCGACAGCGCGGCTCGCGAAGTCGGTCGCCGAGCCGTCGGTCGTCGCGGCATTCACCGCGGCAGTCGCGTCGGAGCTGACCGGCGGTCCCTGGAACTGCGAGATGATGTCGCTGATGCGCGCCTGAACGCCGGCGATTCCGTCCATCGACCTCTCGATCGGCGGGAACGCCCAAGGGATGAGGGGTGCCGGTTGAGACCTCGCGAGCGAGGTGGCCGGTAGTCTGCGCCGCCGTCAGGTGTGACGCGAAGGACTCACGGGAGTAGGCATGCCCACAGCCGGTTCGATCCTCGGAAATCCCGTCCGGCGCCGGGAGGATCCGGGCATCCTCACGGGTCAGACCCAGTACTTCGACGACCTCCAGATCGCGGGCATGGCGCACGTGGCGTTCGTCCGGTCGACGATCGCGCACGCGGTGATCGAGGGGATCGACACGAGCGACGCGCTCGTCGATGCCGGGAGTGGTCGCCGTGTACACCGCCGACGATCTCGACCTGCCCGATCACCACGGCTTCATGATGTTGCCGCCCACGATGAACCGCCCGCCGCTTGCGCGGGACCGCGTGCGCTTCGTCGGAGACATCGTCGCGATGGTCGTCGCGGAGACGAAGGCCCAGGCCGTCGACGCCGCCGAAGCCGTGATCGTCGACTACGACCCACTGCCCGCGGTCGTCGACATGGAAGCCGCGCTGCTCGCCGATTCCCCGGTCGTGTTCGAAGCGCAGGGATCCAACATCGCCAACGGCATGGGCACCGGTCCGGTCGAGGGCATCCTCGACGACGCCGACGTCGTGATCACCGCGCGCATCGTCAACCAGCGCGTCGCACCCGTCCCGATGGAGCCGGCCGGAATCGTCGCGGTTCCCGGTGAGCCCGAGGGTGGTCTCACGTTCTACGCGGCGACGCAGGGTCCGCACGGCGTGCGTGACGAGATCGCCGCGAAGCTCGGTCTCGATCCCGCGAACGTGCGCGGCGCGAACGCGGCGGTCGGCGGCGGTTTCGGCGCGAAGGCGGGCTTCATCGTCGAGTACCTGTTGGTGAGCAAGGCTGCGTTGCTGCTCGGCCGGCCCGTGAAGTGGACGGAGACCCGCTCCGAAAACATGATCGCGATGTGGCACGGCCGCGGCCACATTCACTACGTCGAGATGGGCCTGACGCGCGAAGGCAAGATCACCGGCCTGCGCGTGCGCACGATCGCCGACGCGGGTGCGTATCCCGCGGTCGGCGCGTTCCTGCCGTTCTTCACGCAGATGATGTCGCAGAACGTGTACATCGTCCCGAAGATCGAGTTCAACTGGCAGGCCGCGGTCACGAACACCACCCCGATCGCCGCGTACCGCGGCGCCGGTCGGCCCGAGGCGATCCATCTCGTCGAGCGCACGCTCGACATGGCGGCTGACGAACTGCACATCGATCCGGTCGAGATCCGCCGCCGCAACTTCATCCCGCCCGAAGCGTTCCCGTTCCTCACGGTCACCGGTCTCGGTGCGACCTACGACAGCGGCGAGTACGCGAAGGCGCTCGACGTCGCGGTCGAGAAGGCGGGCTACGCGCAGTTGCTCGTCGAGCAGGCCGCACGCCGCGAGCGGGGCGACACCAAGCTGCTCGGTATCGGCGTCGCGTCGTACCTCGAGATCAGCGCGCCGCTCACGTTCAACGCCGAGTACGGCAAGGTCGAGATCGAAGACGACGGAACCGTCACCGCGCGGGTCGGTACCAGCGCCCACGGCCAGGGTCACGAGACCACGTTCGCCATGATCATCAGCGACGCGCTCGGCGTGCCGATGGAAAACGTGCGCATCATGCATTCCGACACGTCGGAAGTGTTGCGCGGCGGTGGCACCGGCGGTTCGCGCTCGTTGCAGATCGGCGGCAGCGCACTGTTCAAGGCGAGCGAAGAGGTGCTCGCGCAGGCGAAGCAACTCGCGGCGCACATGCTCGAGGCCAGCGCCGACGACATCGTGATCGGCGAAGGCGGATTGCAGGTCGCCGGTGTACCCGCGAGCACGTTGTCGTGGGTCGACCTGGCCGGCGCGGTGAAGGATCCCGGTCGTCGGCCCGAGGGAATGGCCGAGCGGCTCGCGCACGAGCTCGACTACGTGTCCGACGGTTCGTCGTTCCCGTTCGGCTCGCACATCGCGGTGGTCGAAGTCGATTCCGAGACCGGGAAGGTCCAGCTGCTCCGGCACATTGCGGTCGACGACTGCGGCAAGATCGTCAACCCGTTGCTCGTCGCCGGCCAGCAGCACGGCGGCATCGGCCAAGGTGTCGCGCAGACGCTCTTCGAGACGGTGCAGTACGACGAAGACGGCAACCCGATTACCGCGAACCTCATGGACTACGCGATGCCGTCGGCGGCGGAGCTGCCGTCGTACGAGGTGTTCAACACCGAGACGCCGAGCCCGCACAATCCGCTCGGCGCCAAGGGCATCGGCGAGTCGGCGACGCTCGGCTCGACGCCCGCGGTGCACAACGCGGTCGTCGACGCGGTCTCGCATCTCGGTGTGAAGCACATCGACATGCCGACCACTGCCGAGCGGGTGTGGCGCGCGATGGAAGCCGCACGCGGGTAGATGAGTCTGGCCGCGTCGATCCTGCGGCTCACGGAGTCGCAGTACGCCACGATCATCGGCAACGTCTACGACGGGTTGCCGAACGAAGCGTGCGGTTTGCTGATCGGACCGTGGGGCGCCGACGGCAAGCCGACCGGCGTGATCTCGAAGGCGTGGCCGTGCCGCAACGAAGCCGCGTCGGCAGTGATCTACACGGTCGACGGCCGTGACTATCTCGCCGCGTCGCGGGCGGCGGATGCGCTCGGCCACGAGATCGTCGGCGTTTGGCACAGCCACACCCACACCGTCGCGTACCCGTCACCGACCGACGTCCGCCAGGCCGTCGACCCCGGCTGGTGGTACCCGATCATCAGCCTGCGCGACGACGAGCCGTCGCTGCGCGCCTACCGCATCGTCGACGGCCAGATCACCGAAGGCCAAGTAGAGCTCGACCGCGGCTGACGGCCGCCGAGCCGAGCCGCACGTCTCGTTCATTGTGCGTGCGGCCCCGAAAATCGACCTCTGAGGCACACGGAACGAAGCGGGCGCGGTCGGAATCCTGACCATCGAGGTCGGGTTGTAACCTGCACCTATGGCTGTCGAGATCAAGCTTCCCACCGTGCTCCGCGCCGCCGCCGATGGCCAGCCGAGCGTTTCCGTAGAGGGTGCGACCGTCGGCGACGTGTTCACCACGCTCGTCGAGAAGTACCCGGGCCTGCGCGCCAATCTGCTCGACGACGCGGGCGGCATGCACAAGTTCGTCAACGTCTACAAGGACGACGACGACATCCGCTACCTCGACGGCCTCGACACGAAACTCGCCGACGGCGACGTGCTCACGATCCTCCCCGCCGTGGCGGGTGGCGCGTAACCACGTGCCGAAGTTCGACAGTGTTCTCGGCCTGATCGGCAACACCCCGCTCGTCGGGGTGCATCAACTGTCGCCGAACCCGAACGTGAAGATCTGGGCCAAGCTCGAGGGGCAGAACCCGGGCGGCTCGTCGAAGGATCGCATCGCGCTCGAAGATGGTCGAGATGGCCGAGGAAGACGGCGTGCTCAAGCCGGGCGCGACGATCCTCGAACCGTCGTCCGGCAACACCGGCATCGGTCTCGCGCTCGGTCGCGAAGTTGCGCGGCTACAAGCTGCGCATCGTGCTGCCCGAGAACGTCTCGATCGAACGGCGCCAGCTGCTCGAGATCTTCGGCGCGGAGGTCACGACCTCGCCCGGCGAAGAGGGCAGCAACGGCGCGATCCGCATGGCGGAGAAGATCGCGGCCGACTCGCCCGAGTACGTGTTCCTCTTCCAATACGGCAATCCCGCGAATCCGATGGCGCACTACGAGGCGACCGGACCCGAGATCATGCGCGACTGCCCCGAGGTCGACGTGTTCGTCGCCGGGCTCGGCACCAGCGGCACGTTGATGGGTGTCGGCAAGTACCTGAAGCAGCGCCAACCGCACGTACGCGTCGTCGCGGTCGAGCCGCCCGCGGGCGAGCTCGTGCAGGGCCTGCGCAATCTCGACGACGGGTTCGTCCCGCCGATCTTCGATCCCGACGTGCTCGACCGGAAGTTGATCGTCCGTCCCCGCGAATCGGTGGAGTGGACGCGCCGACTCCTCGACGAGTGCGGCGTGTTCGCCGGTATCTCGTCGGGCGCGGCGATGGCCGGCGCCGCGAAGGCCGCGGAGCAGATGGACTCGGGCACGATCGTGACGCTGCTGCCCGACGGCGGTTGGAAGTATCTGTCGTCGGGCGCGTGGACCGATCCGCTCGACGAGGTGGTCGAGCGCGCGACCCGCATCAACTATTGGTAACACCGGAGATCGAGCGCGCCGCGGCCGTGCTGCGTGCCGGTGAGCTGGTCGCGTTCCCGACCGAGACGGTGTACGGCCTCGGCGCCGACGCGTCGAACGTGCACGCGGTGCAGAAGCTGTACGCGGTGAAGCGGCGGCCGGCCGATCATCCCGTGATCGTGCACATCGCGCGCGTGGATCAACTCACAGACTTTGCCGTCGACTTGCCCGATATCGCGCACGCCCTCGGCGCAACGTTCTGGCCCGGACCACTCACGCTCGTCGTTACGCGCAACACCGAACGCATCGCGCCCGAGGTCACAGGCGGGCGTGACACTGTGGGCCTGCGCGTTCCCGATCACCCGCTCGCCCTCGCGCTCCTCGACGCGTTCGGCGGGGGAGTCGCGGCGCCGTCGGCGAACCGGTTCGGCAAGGTGAGCCCCACGACCGCCGCGCACGTGCGCGCGGATCTCGGCACCGACGTCGTCAGTGGTGCTCGACGGCGGGCCCTGCACGGTCGGGATCGAATCGACGATCGTCGACGTGACCGGATCCGAGCCGGCCATCCTGCGGGTCGGCGGCGTGAGCCAGGCGCAACTCGAAGCCGCGATCGGCCGCGCGTTCGTGCTGCGCACGAGCGGCGAGACCGCGGCGCCGGGCACGCTCGAATCGCACTACGCGCCGGCGGCGACCGTCGAGATCGTCGACGCGGCCGGAGTGACGGATCGGGCGCTCGCGCTCGCGGCCGCCGGGCAACGCGTCGGCGTGCTCGCTTCGGCGGACACGTTGTCCGGCCTCCCGCCGGAGCTGGCCGTGCTCGACGCACCGCGCGATGTCGACGAGTACGCCCGGTCGCTCTACGCCCGGCTGCGGGCGGCCGACGACTTGGAGCTCGACGTGCTGCTCGTGGTTCTCCCACCCGAGAGCGAGGCCCTCGGCGCCGCCGTCGCCGACCGGGTGCGGCGGGCCGCCACATGAATACGTCGCCGGCAAGACCCTGGGCAACCACTGGGAGAGGCACCCTGCCCGGCTAGCGTGGCCTCCCACGATGCCCCTCGACGAGCGCCCCATCGGCGTCTTCGATAGCGGTCTCGGCGGACTCACCGTCGTGCGCGCGCTCCTCGACCTCGTTCCCGAGGAGCGCATCCTCTATTTCGGCGACACCGGCCGATTTCCCTACGGACCGAAGCCCGCCAGCGAGGTCCTGAAGTACTCACTGGAGATCACCGACCTGCTCCTGGCCCGAGACGTGAAGATGATCGTGGTGGCCTGCAACAGCGCGTCGGCCGCCGCCCTCGACCATCTCCACGAGCACGTTGCGGTACCGGTCACCGGCGTGATCGAGCCCGGCATGCGCGCCGCCCGCCGCACCACGCAGACGGGCCGGATCGGCGTGATCGGGACGGTCGGGACCATCCAGTCGGGCGCGTACCAACGGGCCGCGGCCGCGGTCGATCCCGATCTCGATCTCACGTGCGCGGCCTGTCCGGGTTTCGTGGAGTTCGTCGAGTCGGGTGACGTCGACTCCGATCAGGTCCATGTGCTCGCCGAGCGTCTCCTCGCGCCGATCGTCGAGCGCCGACGTCGACACTCTTGTACTCGGGTGTACGCATTACCCGTTGCTCGCCCGCACCATCGCCGACGTGATGGGCCCGAGTGTGACACTTGTCTCAAGTGCCGAAGAGACCGCATTCGAAGTGCGCGACAAACTCGCAGGCACCCGGGTTGCACCGTTACCCTGCGCCCGCGTGCAGTTCATGACGAGCGGCGATGTCGAAACCTTTCGACGACTCGGTACGCGGTTCTGTGGTCCGGAAGTCGACGCGGTGGAGGCCTGGTCGTGGAGCTGACCGTGCTCGGTTGCTCAGGTTCGTACGGCGCGCCCGCGGGCGGCGCGTGCAGCGGTTACCTCGTGCGCGCCGGCGACGCGAACATCTGGATGGACTGCGGCAACGGCACGTTCACCAACCTCCAACAGCACATCGATCCCGACGAGCTGAGCGCGGTCGTGATCACGCACGGTCACGCCGACCACTGCGTCGATATCTACGGCCTGCACGTGATGTACCGGTACGGCCTCGAGCGGTTCGGCCTTCCGCTGTACACGCCCGAGGGGCTCGAGCCGGTGCTCGAAGGTCTGGTCGGCGACTTCGGCGACACCTTCGAATGGCACGAAGTCGGTGACGGCGACAAGACGATGATCGGCGAAGCGGCGTTGCGCTTCTCCCGCACCGACCACCCGCCGCCGACGGTCGCGGTCGAGATCGCGCACGACGGGAAGCGCTTGATCTACACCGCCGACACCGGCGCCGAGTGGAGTGTCGAGACGTTCGGAGCGGGTGCGGATCTGGTGCTTTCCGAGGCCACCTACATGCACGACGACATCAAGGTGCCGATCCACTATTCGGCCCGGATCGCCGGCGAGTACGCACGCGAGGCCGCGGCCCGCAAGCTGATGATCACCCATTTGTGGCCGACACTCGACCCGGTAGCCTCCGTCGAAGAGGCCTCCGAGGCCTTCGGGGAAGCGGTCACGCTCGCGGCACCGCACCTCAGCACGCATATCTAACGCCGCTTGTTAACAGGTACGTCGAACGACTGCAGGAGACGAGTGACCACACGCGCATCGGGTCGGAACGCCGACGACCTGCGACTGCTCACCTTCACCCGGGACTACACCGAGATGGCGACGGGTTCGGTGCTCGTCGAGTTCGGTCGTACGCGCGTGCTGTGCACCGCGTCGCTCGAGAGCCGGGTTCCGCCGTGGTTGAAGAACTCCGGCAAGGGTTGGGTCACCGCCGAGTATTCGATGCTGCCCGGCTCGTCGGCCGAGCGTGTGACGCGCGAAGCGGCGAAGGGCAAGCAGAGTGGGCGCACGCAGGAGATCCAACGGTTGATCGGCCGCTCGTTGCGCGCGGTCACCGATCTGCGCGCGATGCCCGACGTGCAGATCACCGTCGACTGCGACGTGTTGCAGGCCGATGGGGGAACCCGCACCGCCTCGATCTGTGGCGGTTGGATCGCGTTGCACGACGCGTGCAGCCGGTTGGTCACGAGCGGCGCGCTCAGCCGGCACCCGATCTCGCAGCCGTGCGCCGCGATCTCCGTCGGCGTGATCGACGGAACGCCGATGCTCGATCTCGAGTACTCCGAAGACGTGCGCGCCGAAGTCGACATGAACGTCGTGATGACAGGCGACGGCCGCTTCGTCGAAGTGCAGGGAACCGCCGAAGGCGTGGCGTTCACCCGCGCCGAGCTCGACGCCCTGCTCGGACTCGCCGAAGCCGGGATCAGCGAGATCGTGGCGGCCCAGCTCGAGATGGTCGCAGAGGCGCCGCGCTCCGGCCCTGATGCCCCGACCGCAATGAACGCGCTGCCGTTGCCGCTGGTCCTCTCGACCCGCAACGTCGACAAGGCCCGAGAGATCATCGAGATCCTCGTGGGTCACACCGGCCTCCCGATCGTCGCGTACGCGATCGACGTGAACGACAACACGATCGGCTTCCTGCTCGAGCGACCGGCGGCGGTCGCGGCGTCGGCTGCAGCACTCCCCGCGCTCGACCGCCGAGCCCGATGTCGAGGAGACCGGCACCACCCTCGAGGAGAACGCGCGCATCAAGGCGACCGCACTCGTCGCCGCGCTCGGGTTGCCGGCGATCGCCGACGACACCGGCCTCGAGGTCGACGCCATCGACGGCGCGCCCGGCGTGTACGCGGCGCGCTACGCCGGGCCCCGACGCGACCTACGCCGACAACGTGACGAAGCTGTTGCGCGAGCTCGAAGGCGTGTACCCCGCGCTGCGCACGGCCCGGTTTGCGACGGTCGCGATCACGTGTTGGCCCGACGGACGCGAGCTCGCGGTGCGCGGCGAGGTCGAAGGCGTGATCGCGGCGACTGCCGCACGGAGACAACGGCTTCGGCTACGACCCCGTGTTCGTGCCGACGGAGGGCGACGGCCGCACGTTTGCGCAAATGAGCGCGGCCGAGAAGCATGCCGTCTCCCATCGGGGCCGGGCGTTCACCGCGCTGGCCGAGGCTCTGACCGCCCGCTCGAGGTAGCGCATGCCACTCCATCCCGCGGCCGAGCCACTCGTGAAGTTGCTCGCCGATTCCGACATCGCGTTCCACCCCGACAGCACCCCCGAGAGCATGCGCATCGCGATGGATGCGGCGGCGCGCTCGGCGCCGACGCTCGACGTGTACGCAGTCGACGACCGGGAGATTCCCGGGCCCGCCGGGCGCGCTTCGGCTGCGGGTGTATCGCCCGAACGCCGAACCGGAGTTACCGATCCTCGTGTGGTTCCACGGCGGGGGCTGGGTTACGGGGTCACTCGATACGCACGACTACCTCTGTCGCATGCTGTGCGACGAGGCCGCTGCGATCGTCGTGTCGGTCGACTATCGCCTCGCACCCGAGACGAGGTTCCCCGGCGCGGTCGACGACTGCGTTGCCGCATGGGAATGGATCACGACCAACGCCGGCGAGTTGGGTGGCGATCGCCACCGCGTCGCGCTCGGAGGCGACAGTGCGGGCGGCAACCTCGCCGCGGTCGTCGCGCTCGTCGCCCGCGACGAGGGCTTGCCCGTCCCGGTGCTCCAACTCCTCGTATATCCGGTCACCGATCACGAGTTCGACAGCGACTCCATGATCGACAACGCGACGGGCTACTTCCTGCTCACCGAGCAGATGCGTTGGTTCTTCGACCAATACGCCGCCGCACCCGCACGACTTCGCCGATTGGCGGATGTCGCCGCTGCGCGCGCCCGATCTCGAGGGACTCCCGGCCGCGGTCGTCATCACTGCGGAGTACGACCCGCTGCGCGATCAGGGCGAGGCGTACGCGCAGCGCCTGCGCGACGCGGGCGTTCCCACGCAAGCGGTGCGCGCCGACGGGCTCTTCCACGGGTTCTTCGGCATGCACACGTTTCTCCCGCCCGCGGGTGAATCGTGGGACACCGCGATCACCGCGCTCCGCGCCGCCTTCAGAAAGGTCTGACATGCCGCTTCACCCGCAAGCCCAAGCGATCTGCGATCTCACCAATGCGACCCGCGTGGAGGTACCGCCGGAGGAGCGCGTGCAGGTGACTCGTGACGGTTGGGGCTTGTACCTCACGATGACGGGCGGGGAACCGCAGGCGATTCACGCGGTGGAAGACCACGACGCCGACGGCGTACCCGTTCGCGTGTACCGCCCCGGCGCCGAGACCAACCTGCCGATCGTCGTCGTCTTCCACGGCGGCGGCTGGGTGATCGGCACCGTCGAGCAGTACGACGGCATCGCGCGCTGGTTCGCGAACGCGTCGGGCGCGATCGTTGTGTCGGTCGACTATCGCCTCGCGCCCGAGCATCCCTATCCCGCGCCGCTCGACGACTGTTGGACCGCGCTGCAGTGGGCGGCCGCGCACGCGGCGGAGCTCGGTGGCGACGCGGCGCGGATCGCGGTTGCGGGCGACAGCGCGGGCGGAAATCTTGCGGCAGTGTGCGCGCTGCTCGCGCGGGACGCGGGTGCGCCCGCGCTCGCGTTCCAGGCGTTGATCTATCCGGTGACCGACCTGAACTTCGAGACCGGCTCGTACATCACGAACGGCGAGGGCTACCTGCTCGACCGCGACCAGATGCGATGGTTCTTCGATTGCTACACGACCGGTCAGGTGGATCCCGCCGACTGGCACGTCTCTCCGATGCGCGCCGACGACGTCAGCGGCGTCGCGCCCGCGCTCGTGCTCACCGCGGAGTTCGACCCGCTGCGCGACGAAGGCGAGGCGTACGCCGACCGTCTGCGCGCTGCCGGCGTCTCCGTCGACTACCGGTGTTTCGAAGGCATGATCCACGGCTTCTTCGGGCTCCCGGCGTACGACACCGCGACGCGGCGATGGAGTTCGTAGCGACCGGGCTGCGCCGCGCGTTCGGTACGCTCGTTCCCTGACATGGCAGTTATCGACGTTGCAGGATTCGTAGCCGATCTCAAGGACCACGCCGTCGAGCACCGCTTTCATGTGCACGACGAGCGCCACTTCGTCGAGAGCTACTCGCTCCGCCAAACGTGGGAGGTCGACCTCCATCCCGAGGAGGGTTGCGAGGGACCGGTGGATCTCTACCTCTCGCTCGAGATCGATCCGCGCGTGTTGCTCGGCTTCGAAGATGCCGTCATCGCGCTCGACGACGAGAGCGACCCCGAGGACACATTTCACTTCCCGCTCAGCTTCACGTGGGCGCTCCCGCCGCTTGCCCCACGGCCCCGATCTGCTGGTGCTCGCCACCGAGCTCGCCGGGGTCGGAGGCCGCGAGCTGCCGGTCGAGGTGTCGGCCACCGACTCGTATCCGTCGGTCACCGACGCCCCCGAGCGCACGTTGCGGATCGTCGCCCATCAGAAGGTCTCGCTACTCGGCATCCGCCGGGGCGAGGAAGTGCCGTGCGACACCCTCGAGAGCTGCCTGAGCGTGAGCCGGTTCCTGTTGGAGCACGCCGCCAACTGGCTCGGCTGAACGCGGCGAGAATGGTCGGGTGACGATGCGGAGCGACTGCAAGCATTACGAGAGCCGGACCTACGGGAACGGCGAGGCCGTGCGTAAGTGCGTGCTCGACCTCGCGCCCGAGGCGCCGTGGTCGTGCCCGGCGGATTGCGCCAAGTACGAGCGCAAGATGATCGACGCGGGGTGGCAGTACGGATCACTCGCCCCGACGCGGGAGCCAAGTGAGCCGCCGGAGGCCATCCCTGCCGACGTATCGGCGTTGCTCGACGAAGCCGAAGACATCGTGAACCTCGCGGGCATCGACATCCTCGCCGAAGAGGAACGCAAGGCCAAGCGCAAGCTCTTCCGCAAGGCCCAAAAGAAGCGCAAGAAATAATCGAACCGGCGTCAGAGAATCGTCCCAGGGGCGACTGGGCGACGCCGGTTGGCGATGAGTTGGGTTCCGGCGAGCAGCGCGGTGTTCGCGGCGCGCACGGCCGGGCGCGCCGGTCGCCACACCGGAAGCAGTGCGAGGTCGACCGCGGCGCGGCGGGGAGCAGATCGACCGCGCTCGCGAACAGTACGCCGTACGCGGGCCGCATCCACGCCGGGAGGGGCGGGAGCATCAACAGCCACGCGAGGTCACGTCCGGGCCGCGTCGACCGCGGCGCGGGATCGGCGAGCAGCACCTCGCTCGCGGCCGATGCGGAACGCGGGGGATCGTCGACACCGAGCATCTCGGCGACGCACGCCATTTCCGACACGTAACGGTCTTGCTCGGCGGATGAAAGTCGGGGGCCGTAGACCGAGGCGGCGCGCAACGCGCTGTCGACGAGCGTCGCGTGTACGTAGCCCAGCAGCCCGGGATCGTTGGCGGAGTACAGCGAGCCGTCGGCCGTCACCCCGGCAACCGTGTTGTGAACGGAACGGACGCGGTTGATCGCGATTCGCGCGACCTCGGCGTCGCCGTAGGTGACGTCGGTGATGAACGCGACCGTCGCCTGATAGCGGCGCCACGGATTGCGCGCGACTTCGGAGTGCGACGCCACCGCGTCGGCCACGAGCGGATGCCACACCTGGAGCAGCAGCGCGCGGAAGCCGCCCGTGAGCATGGCCGGAGCCGAGTGCAGGCGCCACGCAACGCTCTCCGGGCCGAACAGCCCGACGTCGGAATCCATCACACCAGTGTGGCGCGGCTGCATACAGGTTCTTTTCGGCCGGCGCGATTTGACGGTACATTCCCACCATGGGACTCGCGATTCGATGCCGATCTTCGTCGTCGATTGACGGCTCGGACGGCAGAGTTACGCCGGAGCGCGGGAGGACCACGAAGCCAACGGGCGGGTCGAACGACGCGATCGCGGCGTGGACGGAGCTCGATCGCATCGAGCCCGACCCCGAGATCGAGGTGCATCTCGTCGAGCTGCGGTGTGATCCGCGCAACGTCGCCGCGGATCTGACCGATCTTGCGAGCCGGCCCGTCGATCCGTGGCCTCGTGAACTCGCGGATCCGTTCCCCGATGTGATCGATCGCATTCCCGAGGTGGCGGTCGACCAACCCTCGATGGAAGTCCTCGGCGGTGCGATCCTGCATCACGGATCGCTGTTGGTCCGCGGGCTTGTTGAACGTGCGATCGAGCCGATGCGCTGCGAACGACGATCGACCACGCATTTGATGGTTGGGAACGGCATGTGGGCGGCGTGCCCGGTAGGGAGACCACGCCGTGGTACCTGCCGAGCCGTAGCTGGGAGGCCGCCGACCCCGGTGCGGAGTCGATGCGGAAGTACAGCAAGAGCGGCACCGGTCTGTACGCAGCCGACTCGCCCCGCGGTTTGTTCCAGGTCATCGACGCGTTGACGAGCACGAACGTGCTCGAGATGATCAACGTGTATCTGGGTGAACCGGCGATGCTGTCGATTCACAAGTCGATGCTGCGGCGTGTGCCGGTGGGCATCAAGCCCTCGTATCACCAGGACGGCACGTTCATGGGTATGAAGACGCGCGCCGTCGACATCTGTCTCGTGCTCTCCGAATGCGGAGAAGGCACCGAACGTGCCCGGACTCGCGGTTCTCCCGCGCCGGCTCGAGTCATCGGTGCGTCCGAATGCAGCCAACTCGTGGACGCCGTTGAATGCCGACGAGTTGCGGGCGATCTGCGCGGGGACGCCCGTCGTCAGCCCGCGCTGCGAGCTGGGCGACGTATTGCTGTTCGACGAACTGTGTTTGCACGCCAACGGCGGGGATTGGCCTGGCTTCAGCCGTGATCGCTACGCGCTCGAAGCGTGGATGTTTGCGCCGTTCGCGATCCTGGCGCCCTACCTCCCGATCCTGGTCTAAGAGCCGGAGGCGCAGTGGTCGAACCGAACCACGGGCAACGCGCCGGAACGCGCGCGTTCCTGGAGTGCGGCGGCGCGGCCACGGTGACCTTCGCGTTGGTGCTGATCGTCGGCGGTCGCGCTGATCTTCTATTGGGGTAGGCGAAACTGGTTCGTCATCGACGACTGGGGACTTCCTGGCCGACCGCACCGGCGGGAGCCTGCACGACCTGTTCCGATCCCACGCCGGTCACTGGACCACGTTGCCGATCATCGAGTACCGGTTGCTCTGGGGCCTGACCGGCATCCGCAGCTACGGCGCCTATCTGTTGGTGCTCGTCGTGGTGCACCTCGTCACCGCGACGCTGTTGCGTTCGATCATGCTCCGGGCCAACGTCGGGCCGTGGTTGGCGACGGCCTTCGCGGTGGTGTTCGTGTTCCTGGGTTCGGGCTCGGCGAACATCGTGATCGTGTTCCAGGTCACGTTCGCGGGATCGTTGATGTTCGGTTTCGTGGAGTTGCTCCTGGCGATGCACCAGGGCCCGATCGGTCGACGCGACGACTTCGCGGCTCGTGTGCGGTATGCGGCACTGATGTGTTCGGGTCTCGGTCTCGCGATGCTGGTGGGCGTCGGGATCGCAGTTCTCCTGCGCCGCGGTTGGCGGATCGTGTTCGGTGCACACTGTGCTGCTGGTCGGTGCGTATCTGGTTTGGTTCGCGGCGATCGGGCACGCAGAACGTGCCCGCTACCGCCGGCGTCACCGCGTCGGGAGCGGTTCGCTTCGCGGTGCAGGGGATCGAAGCCGGCGTTCAGTGGCCTAGGGCGGCTCAACGGAATCGGACTGTTGTACTTCGTGATGCTCGGCGCGGGAGTCGCGTTGCGGTTCGTGCACCGCCGCGGTGCGCCGGTCTCCGACGGAGTGGCATCGGCGCTCGGTTTGCTGGTGGCCGCACTCTTCTTCGTCGGCTCGACGGCCGCGATACGCGAAGTGCGCACCTCGCCGGAGTGCCGGGCTCGGTTGTCGTAGTGACAACGCGGTGAGCGGGCCGCTACGTGTACGTGATCGTCGCGCTCGTCGTACCCGCAGTGGCGCTCGCCGCGGAGGCGATCATCCGGTCCTGGCGCCCGGCCGTGATCCTGGTCGCGGCGATGCTGCTCGTGAGTCTCGCGGGAAACGTGCACGAGTTTTCGCAGGCCGCGCACGAAGCCGGCGCAGGCCCGGCGCTGCGGCGGAGCGTGATGACGATCCCGCGGTTGCCGTTGACGGCGCAGCTGCCGCGTACGCTGATCCTGATTCCCCATCTCGTGCCGGTGAAGTTGGGTTAGGCTCGAAGGTGCCTACCGCGAATGGGCAAGCTGACGAACGTTGGCAGCGCTTTCCGCTTCGGAGCGCGGCGCCGTCGTGCTGTCGCTGATGCGGCGTCCGATCCCGGCGGGCGGTTCGTGCCGTCCGGTCGCGATTCCCGTGCGCCTGAGTCTCGCTCCCCACGAGGGTCTCCTGCGTACATAGGCGTCGCGGGCGTGGTGTACGAACCGGTAAGTGGCCGTAGCGCTGTCGGCGTCGACGATCATCAGTCCCTGCGTACGTTGTTGAACGTCGACGCCCAGCCGATCCGTGTCCGCGTTGACGTCGAATCACGGGCGCCGGGCCGGCTTCGGTCTGCTGTTACTCGACCTGGCCGAAGAAGCGGGTAGCTATCGCATGAGCACGCTGCCCATGGTCAACACGATCGCGATGTCGGCCCAGATCGGCACCACATGGTGTGCGATGGTCAACGCGACGCCGTTCGCCGAGCAGCGAGCGGCGAGCGAGGTCGACCCCGTAGGTCGCGGGATTCAACCGGCAGGGAATTGCGAGCCAACCGGGCAACTTGTTCAGCGGGAAGATCGCACCCGACAGGAACAGCATCGGGTGCACGACGAGCCCCATCACCATCTGGAAGGACTCCATGCGCCGCATGCGACTGGCGATCACGATGCCGAACGCGGTCAAGGCGAACGCGAGCAGCACCAGCGAGCGAGGAGACCCGATGACCTTGAGCACGTCGAGGTGGACGCCGACGACCGGTGCAGCACGATGAGCAGGATCCCCTGCGCGGCCGCGACCGTGCCACCGCCCGCCGCCTTGCCAGCACGAGCGCGGTGCGGGAAACGGGAGCGACGAGCATCTCGCGGAGGAACCGAACTCGCGGTCCCACACGATCGAGATCGCCGAGAACAGGCTGACTGAACAGCACCGACATCGCCATGACGCCCGGGAAGATGTACTGCTGGTACTAGACGCCGCCGACGCCGTCTGGCCGACGAGCGGTTGATCCCGGCGCCGAGCACGAACAGGAACAGGATCGGCTGGGCGAGCCCGACTGACGATGCGCGTCGGCGTCCGGCGGAAGCGGATGATCTCGCGGTACCGACCGATGCCGATCGTGCGCAGGTTGCTGTACGAGCTGCGCGGCTGCCGGCTTGGCGCCGACTCGGGGAAGGGTGCCCGATCGCCATCGCGCGCGCTCAGCGCGCTCGGAAGCCCCGGCCATCGGGTTGGCCGCTGGCGAGCGGGCCCTGCTTTCGGTGTCGCGCATGTCGTGCCCCGTGTACTGGATGAACACGTCGTCGAGGCTCGGGCGGCGCACGTTCACGCTGCGGACGCCGACGTCGATCGCGCGAACATGCGGGCACGAACGCCTCGCCGTCGGCACCCTCATCACGAGCCGTCGTCGCTCTTCGGCACCTCTCGCACGCCCAGGCGCTCGCGATCTCGTCGCGGCCGGTGGGTCGTCGGCGGTCGAGATCGTCACGGTGTCGGCGCCGACCGATGCCTTCAGCTCGCCCGGCGAGTCGATGGCGACGATCCGGCCCCGGTCGATGATCGCGATGCGGTCGCAGCGCTCGGCCTCGTCCATGTAGTGGGTCGTGAGGAACATCGTCGTCGCTCGCGCGGCGCGGAGCTCGTCGACGTAGTCCCAGATGTGGGCGCGGGTCTGCGGGTCGAGACCGATCGTCGGCTCGTCGAGGAACAGCACCCGCGGCGTGTGCAGCAGGCCGCGGGCGATCTCGAGCCGGCGCTTCATGCCGCCGGAGAAGCAGCACGCCTGCTGACTCGCGCCGATTCGGTGAGGCCGACCATGTCGAGCAGCGGATCCATGCGCGCTTGATCTCGGCGCTGGAGGCCGTAGAGGACGGCGTGGAAGCGCAGGTTCTCCTCGCCGGTGAGGTAGTCGTCGAGGGTCACGTCCTGGAACACGAGCCCGATGTTCGAGCGCACCTCGTCGCGGGCGGTCGCGACGTCGTGGCCGGCGACCCGCGCCTCGACCGCCGTCGGTGCAGGAGCGTGCACAGAACGAGATCGTGGTGGTCTTGCCGGCGCCGTTGGGCCCGAGGAACCCGAAGAGCTCACCCGGATCGACCGAGAACGAGATGCCGTCGACGGCGGTGAAGTCGCCGAAGCGCTTGACGAGGCCGTCGACCTCGACGGCGGCGCCGGCCCCGCTACCGCTGCCCGTAGTGGTTGCCACGCTGACGATGATGACAGATTTCGCCAGGAGGGTCGGTGCGAGGCCGGCCGGAGCGCGATCAGGTCGACCAGCTGCGGCGGCTTTGCGTTGGTACCGGTGCCAGAGGGGCA
>CAWEDT010000007.1:0-35826 GCA_963807945.1 uncultured Actinomycetes bacterium
CCGCTGTACACGCCCGAAGGGCTCGAGCCGGTGCTCGAAGGTCTGGTCGGCGACTTCGGCGACACGTTCGAATGGCACGAAGTCGGTGACGGCGACAAGACGATGATCGGCGAAGCGGCGTTGCGCTTCTCCCGCACCGACCACCCGCCGCAGACGGTCGCGGTCGAGTTCGCGCACGACGGGAAGCGCTTGGTCTACACCGCCGACACCGGCGCCGAGTGGAGCGTCGAGACGTTCGGAACAGATCCGGAACTGGTGCTGTCCGAGGCCGCATCTGCACGACGACATCAAGGTGCCGATCCACTATTCGGCCCGGATCGCCAGCAAGTGCGCCGCGAGGCCGAGGCCCGAAAGCTGATGATCACGCATTTGTGGCCGACACTCGACCGGGTATCTCCGTCGCCGAGGCCTCGGAGGCGTTCGGGGAACGGTCACACTCGCCGCACCGCACCTCAGCGCCCACGTCTAACGCCGATACCAGGTTCGACGCAGCAGGAGACGAGTGACCACACCCGCGTCGGGTCGGGAGCCAGACGACCTCCGACTGGTCGCCTTCATCCGGGACTACACGGAGATGGCCGACGGGTTCGGTCTGGTGAGTTCGGTCGACGCGCGTGCTGTGCACCGCGTGGCTCGAGGGCCGGGTGCCGCCATCGCTGAAGACTCCGGCAAAGGCTGGGTCACCGCCGAGTACTCGATGCTGCCCGGCTGGTCGGTCGAGCATGTCGATCGGGAAGCGACGCGAGGGGAAGCAGAGCGGGCGCGCGCAGGAGATCCAACGGTTGATCGGGCGTTCGCTTCCACGCGGTAACCGATCTGCCCGCGATGCCCGAAGTGCAGATCACCGTCGACTGCGACGTGCTGCAGGCCGACGGGGGCACCGCACCGCCTCGATCTGCGGCGGCTGGATCGCGTGCACGACACGTGCCGCCGGTTGGTCGCACGGCACGCTGGGCCGACACCCGGTCTCCCAGCCATGTGCCGCGATCTCCGTCAGCGTGATCGACGGCCGCCGATGCTCGACCTCGACTACCCCGAAGACGTCGCGCCGAAGTCGACATGAACGTCGTGATGACGGCGACGGTCGCTTCGTCGAAGTGCAGGGAACCGCCGAAGGCGTGGCGTTCACCCGCGCCGAGCTCGACGCGCTGCTCGGCCTCGCCGAAACGGCATCGTCGAGATCGTGGCCGCGCAGCGGAGATGGTCGTGGAAGCGCCCCGCCGCCCTGATGCCACGGCCGCCGTGAACGAGTTGCCGTCGCCGTTGGTGCTGGCGACCCGCAACGTCGACAAGGCCCGGCGAGATCGTCGAGATCCTCGTGGGGCACTCCGGCGATGCGATGGTCGCGTACACGATCGACGGGGCGACACCACGATCGGGTTCCTGCTCGCGTCGCCCGACGACATGCCGCGCGGTGGGCGACCTGCCGGTGATCACCGCCGAGCCCGACGTGGAAGAGACGGGCACCACGCTCGAGGAGAACGCACGCATCAAGGCGACCGCCCTCGCCGCCGCGACCGGCTTCCCGACGATCGCCGACGACACCGGGTTGGAGGTCGACGCCGTCGAAGGTGCGCCCGGTGTGTACGCGGCGCGCTACGCGGGACCCGGCGCGACCTACGCCGACAAGTCGACGAAGCTGCTGCGCGAGATGGAAGGCGTGTACCCCGCGCTGCGCACGGCCCGGTTTGCGACGGCGCGATCACGTGCTGGCCCGACGGTCGCGAGATCGCGGTGCGGGGCGAGGTAGAAGGTGTGATCGCGGCGACAGCCGCCGGGGAGAGCGGCTTCGGCTCTGACCCCGTGTTCGTGCCGACCGAGGGCGACGGGCGCTCGTTTGCGCAGATGTGGCGGCGGAGAAGCATGCGATCTCCCACCGGGGTCGAGCGTTCACCGGTTGGCCGGGCTCTACCGCCCGACGAGGAAGCGCATGCCCCTGCATCCCGCGGCCCGGCAGATGCTCGAGGGATGAACGCCGTCCGGCCTGGCCTTCTCACCCGACACCACCCCGGAGCAGCGCGCCGCGATCGATGCGGCGGCGTGCTCGCGCCGGCGCTCGCCGTGTAGCAGTCGACGATCCGGAGCTTCCCGGCCCGCCGGCTGGTGCCGGTGCGGGTGTATCGCCCGATGCCGAGAAGCTGCCGATCCTCGTCTGGTTCCACGGCGGCGGCTGGGTGACGGGGTCGCTCGAGACGCACGACTACCTCTGCCGCATGCTCGGCGTCGCGGCCGACGTGATCGTCGTCTCGGTCGACTACCGCCTCGCGCCCGAGACGAAGTTCCCGGGCGCGGTCGACGACTGCGTCGCGGCGTGGTCGTGGATCACGGCGCACGCCGACGATTGGGCGGTGACCGCCGCGCGCGTCGCGGTCGGCGGCGACAGCGCGGGCGGCAACCTCGCGGCAGTCGTCGCGCTCCTCGCGCGCGACGAGGGCTTGCCCGGCCCGGTGCACCAACTGCTCGTGTACCCGGTGACCGACCACGAGTTCGAAGCGACGGCGATGGTCGACAACGCGACCGGCTACTTCCTCGAAGCCGACAGATGAGCTGGTTCTTCGACCACTACGCGCGCACCGCCCACGACTTCGACGACTGGCGCATGTCGCCGCTGCGCACGCCCGACCTCGCCGGCGTCGCGGCCGCGACGGTGCATCACCGCGGAGTACGACCCGCTCGCGATCAGGGCGAGGCGTACGGCAGCGGCTGCGCGACGCGGGCGTGCCCAGGCGAATCGTGCGCGCCGACGGACTCTTCCACGGGTTCTTCGGCATGCAGAGTTTCTCGCCCGCGAAGTGAACCGTGGGACGTCGCGGTCAGCGCGTTCCGCGCCGCCTTCAGAAAGGCTGACATGCCGCTGCACCCGCAAGCCCAAGCGATCTGCGATATCAGCAACGCGACCGCGGGTCGAGATGGCGCCGAAGACCGCGTCCAGATGACTCGCAACGGGTGGGGCCTGTACCTCACGATGACGGGCGGCGAACCGGAGCCGGTGTTCGCGGTCGAGGACCGCGACGCCGACGGTGTACCGGTCCGCGTGTACCGCCGTCGCCGAGCCAATCTTCCGATCGTCGTCGTGCTTCCACGGCGGCGGCTGGACGATCGGCAGCGTCGAGCAGTACGACGGGATCGTGCGCCAGGTCGCGAACGCGTCGGGCGCGATCGTCGTGTCGGTCGACTATCGGCTCGCGCCCGAGCACCCGTTTCCCGCGCCGCTCGACGACTGCTGGACCGCGCTGCGTGGGCGGCCGAGCACGCGGCGGAGCTCGGCGGCGACCGGCCGCGGCTCGCGGTCAGGGGCGACAGCGCGGGCGGAAACCTCGCCGCAGTGTGCGCGCTGCCGCGCGCGACGCGGGCGGCCCGACGCTCGCGATGCAGGTGCTCGTGTACCCGGTGACCGACTGCGATTTCGACACCGGCGTCGTACATCGACGAACGGCGAGGGCTACCTGCTCGACGCCGAGCAGATGCGGTGGTTCTTCGACTGCTACACGCGCGGGCAGGAGCGATCCGGCCGACTGGCGGGTCTCCCCGCTGCGCGCGCCCGACCTCAGCGGCGTCGCGCCCGCGCTCGTGATCACGGCCGAGTACGACCCGCTGCGCGACGAGGGTGAGGCGTACGCGCGAGCGGCTGCGCGGCGCGGGCGTGCCGGTCGAGCTACCGCCGCTACGACGGAATGATCCACGGCTTCTTCGGGCTCCGGCCGCATTCGACGCAGCGACGCGACGCGATGGAGCGCGTCGGCGACGGCGCTGCGCCGCGCGTTCGGTACGCTCGACGGCTGACATGGCAGTCATCGACGTCGCAGGATTCGTCGCCGATCTCAAGGATCACGCGGTCGAGCACCGTTTTCACGTGCACGACGAGCGCCACTTCGTCGAGAGCTACTCGTTGCGCCAGACGTGGGAGGTCGACCTCCACCCCGAAGAGGGATGCGAGGGACCAGTCGACCTGTACCTCTCGCTCGAGATCGACCCGCGCGTGCTGCTCGGCTTCGAGGACGCGGTGATCGCGCTCGACGACGAGAGCGACCCGACGACACTTCCACTTCCCGCTCAGCTTCACGTGGGCGCTCCCGCCGCTGCCGCACGGCCCCGATCTGCTCGTGCTCGCCACCGAGCTCGCCGGCATCGGCGGCCCCGAGCTGCCGGTGGAGGTGTCGGCCACCGACTCGTATCCCGTCGGTCACCGACGCGCCCGAGCGCACGTTGCGTATCGTGGCGCACCAGAAGGTGTCGCTCCTCGGCATCCGCCGGGGCGAGGAAGTGCCGTGCGACACGCTCGAGAGCTGCCTCGAGCGTGAGCCGGTTCCTGCTGGAGCGCGCCACCAACTGGCTCGGCTGAATACAGCGAGAATGGTCGGTGTGACAATGCGGAGCGACTGCAAGCACTACGAGAGCCGGACCTACGGAACCGGCGAGGCCGTGCGTAAGTGCGTGCTCGATCTCGCGCCCGAGGCGCCGTGGTCGTGCCCGGCGGACTGCGCGAAGTACGAGCGCAAGATGATCGACGCGGGTTGGCAGTACGGATCGCTGGCCCCGAGGCGGGAGCCAGGAGCCGCCCGAAGCCATGGCCGCCGACGTGGCCGCGCTGCTCGACGAGGCCGAAGCATCGTCAACCTCGCGGGCATCGACATCCTCGCCGAGGAAGAGCGCAAGGCCAAGCGCAAGCTCTTCCGCAAGGCCGAAAAGAAGCGCAAGAAAGAGTCGAGCCGGCATCAGAGAATCGTCCCAGGGGTGACTGGGCGCCGCCGTTGGCGTGCGTGGGTTCCGGCGAGGAGGGCCGTGTTCGCCGCCCGCACCGCCGGCCGCGCCGGTCGCCACACGGGGAGCGGGCGGGGTAGACGGCGGCGCGGCGGGGAGCAGATCGACGGCGCTGGCGAACAGCACGCCGTAGGCGGGACGCAACCAGGCCGGGAGGGGCGGGAGCATCAACAGCCACGCGAGGTCGCGTCCGGGCCACGTCGACCGGCGCGAGATCGGCGAGCAGCGCGTCGCTCGCGGCCGCCGCGGTCTGCGGGGGGTCGTCGACGCCGAGGAGCTCGGCGACGCACGCCATTTCGGTGACGTAACGGTCTTGCTCGGCGGATGAAAGTCGGGGGCGTAGACCGAGGCGACACGCAACGCGCTGTCGACGAGGGTCGCGTGCACGTAGACCAGCGGCCCGGGTCGTTCGCGGAGTACCGCGGCACCGTCGGCCGTGACGCCGGTAACCGGTTGTGCACGCCACGAACCCGGCGGATCGCGGCGCGCGCCTCGGCGTCGCCGTAGGTCACGTCGGTGACGAAGCCGACCGTCGCCTGATAGCGGTGCCACGGATTGCGGGCCACTTCGGAGTGCAACGCCACGGCGTCGGCTACGAGCGGATGCCAAACCTGGAGGAGCAGCGCGCGGAAACCGCCCGTGAGCATCGCCGGCGCAGCGTGCAATCGCCACGCAACGCTCTCGGGGCCGAAGAGCCCGACGTCGGAATCCATCACACCAGTGTGGCGGGGGGCCGACTGAGCTCGATCGCATCGAGCCCGACCCCGAGATCGAGGTGCATCTCGTAGAGCTGCGGTGTGATCCCCGCAACGTCGCCACGCATCTGGCCAATCTAGCGAGCCGGCCCATCGATCCGTGGCCCCGCCAACTCGCGGATCCGTTCCCCGATGTGATCGATCGCATTCCCGAGGTGGCGGTCGAGACCAACTCTCGATGGAAGTCCTCGGCGGCAGGCGATCCTGCATTCACGGATCGCTGTTGGTCCGCGGCTTGCTGACCGCGCGATCGAGCCGATGCGCTGCGAACGACGATCGACCACGCATTCGACGGTCGGGAACGGCACGTGGGCGGTACGCCCGGTAGCGAGACCGCACCGTGGTACCTGCCGAGCCGCAGCTGGGAGGCCGCCGATCCCGGTGCGGAGTCGATGCGGAAGTACAGCAAGAGCGGCACCGGTCTGTACGCGGCCGACTCGCCCCGCGGTTTGTTCCAGGTCATCGACACGTTGACGAGCACCAACGTGCTCGAGATGATCAACGCGTATCTGGGTGAACCGGCGATGCTGTCGATTCACAAGTCGATGCTGCGGCACGTGCCGGCGGGCATCAAGCCCTCGTATCACCAGGACGGCACGTTCATGGGCATGGAGACACGCGCCGTCGACATCTGGGTCGCGCTCTCCGAGTGCGGAGAAGGCACCGCCGCGCCCGGACTCGCGGTTCTCCCGCGCCGGCTCGAGTCATCGGTGCGTCCGAATGCAGCCAACTCGCGGACGCCGTTGAATTCCGACGAGTTGCGGGCGATTTCCGCGGGGACACCCGTCGTCAGCCCGCGCTGCGAGCCGGGCGACGCACTGCTGTTCGACGAACTGTGTTTGCACGCCAACGGCGGGGATTGGCCCGGCTTCAGCCGTGATCGCTACGCGCTCGAAGCGTGGATGTTCGCGCCGTCCACGATCCCGGCGCCCTACCTCCCGATCCTGGTCTAAGAGCCGGAGGCGCAGTGGTCGAACCGAACCACGGGAACGCGCCGAACCACGCGTTCCTGGAGTGCGGCGACGCGGCCACCGTGACCTTCGCGTTGGTGCTGATCGTGGCGCTCGCGCTGATCTTCTATTGGGGAAGGCGAAACTGGTTCGTCATCGACGACTGGGATTTCCTGGCCGACCGCACCGGCGGGAGCCTGCACGACCTGTTTCGATCCCACGCCGGTCACTGGACCACGTTGCCGATCATCGAGTACCGGTTGCTCTGGAGCCTGACCGGCATCCGCAGCTACGGCGCCTATCTGTCGGTGCTCGTCGTGGTGCACCTGGTCACCGCGACGCTGTTGCGTTCGATCATGCTCCGGGCCAACGTCGGGCCGTGGTTGGCGACGGCCTTCGCGGTGGTGTTCGTGTTCCTGGGTTCGGGCTCGGCGAACATCGTGATCGCGTTCCAGGTCACGTTCGCGGGATCGTTGATGTTCGGTCTCGCGCAGTTGCTCCTGGCGATGCACCAGGGACCCATCGGTCGACACGACTACTACACCGCTCGCGTGCGGTACGCGGCACTGATGTGCTCGGGTCTCGGTCTCGCGATGCTCGTCGGCGTCGGGATCGCAGTTCTCCTGCGCCGCGGTTGGCGGATCGCGTTCGGTGCACACCGCGCCGCTCGTCGGTGCGTATCTGGTTTGGTTCGCGGCGATCGGGCACCAGAACGCGCCCGTCACGGCCGGCGTCACCGCGTCGGGAGCGGTTCGCTTCGCCGCCGAGGGGATCGAAGCCGCGTTCACTGGTTTGGGGCGGCTCAACGGGATCGGACTGTTGTATTTCGTGATGCTCGGCGTGGGAGCCGCGTTGTGGTTCGCGCACCGCCGCGGTGCGCCGATCTCCGTCGGAGTGGCATCGGCGCTCGGTTTGCTGGCGGCCGCGATCTTCTTCGTCGGCTCGACGGCCGCGACTCGCAGTGCGCACCTCGCGGGCGTGCCGGGATCGGTTGTCGCGCACAACGCGCGGGCCGGCCGTTATGTGTACGTGATCGTCGCGCTCGTCGTACCGGCGGTGGCGCTCGCCGCGCAGGCGATCATCCGGGCCTGGCGTCCGGCCGTGATCCTGGTCGCGGCGATGCTGCTCGTGAGTCTCGTGGGAAACGTGCACGAGTTTTCGCAGGCCGCGCACGATGCCGGCGCAGGCCCGGCGCTGCGCCGGAGCGTGATGACGATCCCACGGTTGCCGCTCACGGCGCAGCTGCCGCGAACGCTGATCCTGATTCCCCATCTCGTACCGGTGAAGTTGGGTTCGCTCGAAGGTGCCTACCGCGCAGGCAAGCTGACGAACGTAGGAGCGTTTTCCGCGTCGAGCGGTGCAGTCGTGTTGTCGCTGATGCAGCACCAAATTCCGGCGGGCGGATCGTGCCGTCCGCTCGCGATTCCAGTTCACCTGGGTCTCGCTCCTCGCGGAGGTTCTCCGCGAAAAAGGCATCACGGGCGTGGTGTACGAACCTTTCAGTGGCTGGTAGCGCGGCGGCATCGACGATCATCAGTCCGGCGACGTTGTTGAACTTCTACTGCACCAGCCGATGCGTGTCCCGTGACGTCAAGTCACAGGCGCCGCGCCACTTGGCTGCGTCGTTACTCGACCTGGCCGAAGAAGCGGGTCGCGATCGCGATCAGCACGCTGCCCATCGCCAACACGATCGCGATGTCGGCCCAGATCGGCACCACGTGGTGTGCGATCGTCAACGCGACGCCTTCACCGAGCAGCGAGCGGCGGGCGAGGTCGACTCCGTAGGTCGCGGGATTCAACCGGCAGGGGATCGCGAGCCAGCCGGGCAACTTGTTCAACGGGAAGATCGCGCCCGACAGGAAGATCATCGGTTGCAGCACGAGCGCGATCACCATCTGGAACGACTCCATGCGGCGCATGCGGCTGGCGAGCACGATGCCCAAGGCAGTCATCGCGAACGCGAGCAGGATCAGCGAGCCGAGGAGGCCGAGCACCTTGAGCACGGTGAGGTCGACGCCGACCACCGGTGCGAGCACGATGAGCACGATCCCCTGCGCGACCGCGACGCTGCCACCGCCCACCGCCTTGCCCAACACGAGTGAGGTGCGGGAAACGGGGGCGACGAGCATCTCGCGCATGAAGCCGAACTCGCGGTCCCACACGATCGCGATCGCCGAGAACAGCGCCGAGGTGATCACCGACATCGCGAGCACGCCCGGGAAGATGTACTCCTGATACGAGACGCCGCTGATGCCCTCCGGGCCGACGAGATGTTGGAGCCCGGCGCCGAGCACGAGCAGGAAGAGGATGGGCTGGGCGAGTCCGCTGACGATCCGCGTCGGCATCCGCCGGAGTCGGATGAGCTCGCGGTACGCGACCGTGCCGATCGTGCGGACGTTGCGCACGACTGGCGGCTGCCGCTTCGCTCCGACTCGGGGAAGGGTCTCGATCGCCATCACGCTCGCTCAGCGGCTTCGGAACGCGCGCGCCATGGGATTGGCCGCGGCGAGCGAGCCTTGCTTCTCGGTGTCGCGCATGTCGTGACCGGTGTACTTGATGAACACGTCGTCGAGGCTCGGACGGCGGACGTTCACGCTGCGGACGCGCACATCGATCGCGGAGAACACCTTCGGCACGAACTCCTCGCCGTCGGCGATCTTGATCACGAGCTGATCGTGTTCCTCGACCGGTTGCACGTGCAGGCGCTCGAAGATCTGGGTCGCGGCCAGTGCGTTGTCGGCGGTGACAGCGTCACGGTGTCGGCGCCGACGTATGCCTTCAGCCGGTTCGGCGTGTCGATGGCCACGATCTTGCCGCCGTCGATGATCGCGATGCGATCGCAGCGTTCGGCTTCGTCCATGTAGTGCGTCGTGAGGAACATCGTCGTCTTCTCGCGGCCGCGGAGCTCGTCGACGTAGTCCCAGATGTGCAGGCGGGTCTGCGGGTCGAGACCGATCGTCGGCTCGTCGAGGAACAGCACCCTCGGCGTGTGCAGGAGGCCGCGCGCGATCTCGAGCCGGCGCTTCATGCCGCCCGAGAATTGCTGCACGAGCTGATCGCGCCGTTCGGTGAGCCCGACCATCTCGAGCAGGGGGCCCATCGCGCGGCTCGATCTCGTCGCTCGGCACGCCGTACATCACCGCGTGGAAACGCAGGTTCTCGGCCGCGGTCAAATAGTCGTCGAGCGTGATCTCCTGGAACACGAGACCGATATGCGAGCGCACCTGTTCGCGCTGGGTCGCAACGTCGTAGCCGGCGACCCGGGCGGTCCCGCCGCTCGGTCGCAGCAGCGTGCAGAGAATCGAGATCGTCGTGGTCTTGCCCGCGCCGTTGGGCCCGAGGAACCCGAAGAGCTCACCCGGAGCGACCGCGAACGAGACGTTGTCGACCGCGGTGAAGTCGCCGAAGCGCCGGACCAGGCCCTCCACTTCGACGGCGGCGCCGGCCCCGCTACCGCTGTCCGTAGTGGTTGCCACGCCGACGATGATGGCAGATTTCCCAGCAGGGTCCGCGCGAGGCCCGGCCGGAGCCGATCAGGCGACCCGCTCGGAGGCGGCCTTGCGTTGGTAGTGGTGCCAGAGGGGCAGCACCAACGGTGCGAGGCGCGGAGCGACTTCCGGCCCTTGGTCTTCCACTCGTCGTCGATGGTGATGACCGTCGAGCCGCGTTTCGGCCGCTTCGGGTTCCCGCCAATGGCGTGACCGGCCCGGTCGATCACGAGCGTGTCGTTGTCGAGCGCACTCGTGGACTGCGCGTCGATTCCGAGCGCCTTGGTGATCGAGCGGATGGCGGCCGCCGGATCGCGGACGAGGTCTTCGTAGAGGAGGTAGGTGTCGGCGTAGGCGCGGCGGCGCAGCAGATCCCCTTCGATGTTCGAAAGCGTCCAGTTGATATACGAGCGGGCCGGACCGCGCGGCGTCGTCATCGAACCGGGCGGATAGTGGAAGGCGCGGGCGCGGGCGTTGGAGAACGTGAAGCCGCGGGGGTCGCGTACCAGGCGCACGACCGCGAGATCGATCGCGTCGGAAGTGGCGGCGCAATAACCCCACATGCCGGCCTTCGTCGCCTCGACCAGCATCGTCGCCCCGGAGCGCTCCGCGGCGGCGCGGTACACCGGTTCGAGGAGTGCGCCCGCTTCCTTGAATGCTCCGAAGAACTTGCTCTTCGGGTGCGAGTTGCGCAGGGTCGGCATGACCGAGTGGCGGATGAACCCTTCGCCGAGCTCCTCGAGCCGCGCCCGCTTGGCCTCCTGCTCGGAGCCGAATGCGTCGTCGAGCACACCTTGCCAGAAGGGGCAGTCGCCGAACTGCTCGCCGCATTCGCATACGGCCAGCGGCCACCACGGCTTCCACATCCAGTAGAGCTCACCGATGCGTGAAGCAGCCCTCGACCTGAGAGAGCGCTTGTTCGAGCAGGGTGCTGCCTGAGAGCCCGGCGCCGGCAATGAAGGCGAGCCGGATCTTCTCGTCCGTTTGCACATCGCCGCCCATTAGCCCGCTCCAACCTCGGTAAGATCACACTCGCCGATTGCTTTAGGCAGATTACTTGGAGGGATCGCGAGCCCGTTCTTGGTCCGCCGAGACGATGTTTGCGCTGACCGATGTCCGCGATCCTGACCAGCTCCGTCACTGAGCACCGCGACTCCCGCCTGGTACGCGACACGCGTACCGCGCTCATGGTCTGGCGCCGCGATCTGATCCGGCTGCGGCGCAACTACGTGCGCATCGTGTTCGGGATCGCGCAACCGCTCGGCTTCCTCATCGTGTTCTCGGTCGGTCTCGCGACCGTGATCGGCGACGATGCGCTCCCGGGCGACGCGTCGTACCGGGTGTTCATCTTTCCGGGCATCCTCGCGATGTCGATCATCTCCTCGGCGCTGATCTCGTGCGTCTCGATCGTGTGGGACCGCGAGTTCGGCTTCATGCGCGAGATGCTCGTCGCGCCGGTGTCACGCTCCGCGCTGATCCTTGGCAAAACGCTCGGCGGCGGTTCGATCGCCATGTCGCAGGGCCTCATCCTGCTCGTCCTGGCGCCCTTCGTCGGCGTGGATCTCACGGTCGCGCGTGTGGTCGCCCTGCTGGCGGCGTTGATCCTGATGGCGTTTTCGATCACCGCACTGGGCATCGTGCTCGCGAGCAGCGTCGATCGCATCCAGACGCTCCAGACGCTGGTCACGCTCGTCGTCCAGCCGATCATCTTCACGTCGGGCGCGCTCGTTCCCGGTCAACAATCTGCCCACCTGGCTCGGTGTCGTTTGCCGGTTGAATCCGGCGACCTACGGCGTCGACCTCGCCCGGCGCGTGCTCCTCGGCCATCAGTTCGCGTTGACGATCGGGAGCTGGGTCGTGCCGATCTGGTTCGATCTCCTCGTGATGATCGTGTTCGGAACCGCGATGCTCGCGATTGCTACCTGGCGCGTGGGTCGGATCGAGTAGCGCGGCGCTGGTAGTGATGCCACAGCGGACCGGCCATCACCGGCGCCGCCAGGCGCAACATTTGGGATCCCGACGTTTTCCAGCGTTCGTCGTATTCGATCTTCGTCGTGCCGAGTCGAGGCCGGCGGGGATTGCCGCCGATCGTGTGCGCGACCTTGTCGACGGTGAGCACGCCGTTGTGGATCGGGCTCGATGCCGTCGCGTCGAGGCTCAGCATCTCGACGATCGCCGCGAGGGATGATTCGGGACTGCGCGCGAACGAGTCGTAGAGCACCGTCATGCTCCGGTGGGCATGACGGGCGAGGTATTCGGCCTCGACGTTCGAGACTCCCCAGTTGACGTACGAGCGGATCGGCCCGCGGGGGATCGTTTGGGTTCCCGGTGGCCAGAAGTCGTGGGGGCGTGAGTTCGACATGGCGAATCCGCGCGGCTCGCGCACGAGATGCACGACGTCGAGCTCGATACCCGGCGCGGCGAGGATGCCCATGCCCCACAGGGCAGTCTTCGACGCGTCGACGACGATCCGGGCGCCAGTCCGATCGAGCACGGCTCGATACATCGGCTCGAGCAGGGCGCCGATCTCACGGAACGCGGCCCGCACCGAGTGCGGCGGCGACGAGTTGGTATACGCGGACTTGACCGAGTGCGCGACCATGCCTTCGCCGAGGACTCGCAACCGTTCTCTCGTCGCGTCCTGCTCGCCGTTGTATGCGTCTTCGAGCACCGGGTTCCAGAACGGGCAGTCGCGGAACAGCTCGCCGCACCCGCACGTCATCTCCGGCCAGTACGGCTCGAACAGCGGTCGATACGGTTCGCCGACGCTGATGCAGCCGTCGATCTGCGACAACGCCTGTTCGAGCAGCGTGCTCCCCGAGAACCCGGCGCCGGCGATGTACGCGACTCGAATCTTCGGCCGGATCTCGGGCCGGATCTTCGACTGCTCGGGCTCCACCGGGTGGCAATCTACTCAGGCAGGAATCGCGGTGGTCGCCTTCGTCGCCTTGGTCGCGGCGGCCGGGGTGCGATTGGGGCGCAACGTGCGCTGGATGATGTAGATCCCGCCACCCGCGAGCGCGGCGATTCCCAGCAGCATCATGATCGCGGCGGTCAGGCGGCCGACGTGTTGCGACAGCCACCAGCGATCGTCGAGCCACCAGAAGTCGATGCGGGGTTGGCCGGTCATGTACAGGATCCCGTACGGCTTCCCGAGGTTTCCCCACGCGTTGCCGACCAGGCCAAGCGTGTGCCAGATCGGGTTCCACGACCAGTCGTGGTACACGTTGTTGCGGAAGTTCTCGCCCAGCGAGACCCGCGCCCGCTGGTAGAAGAGATTGAAGTTGATCGTCGAGCCGAGCACGCCGGGGAGCAAAAAGCCCACTACGGCGAGGATCGCGAGCGCTCTTCGCCATCGGATCATGCTGACGAGGGGCGCGCACATCGCCGCCACGCACGGCAGCACGATCAGCATGTAACGCGGACCCCACGCCCAGTCGCCGCTCCAGAACCGAACGCGCGCGAACAGAATGGTGTTGGCGCCGATGAGCGCGATGAGGAGGCTCATCTCGGCCGGCATGCGGCGAATGGCAATCACGATGCCGGCGACGGCAAGCAGGGCGAACGGTGCGTAGACGAACACGCTCTTACCCGGGCTCAGCCACAGGCCCCAGAGTCCCGTGATGAGGTTTCCCCGCGGCCGAATCGCGTGAAGATCCGATCCGCTCTGGCCGTAACCGATGCTGAGCGGGTCGCCATAGCGCCAGTAGTTCAGCGCGGAGAGAACGGCCGCCGAGGCCGCGACGCCAATCGAGAAGAGCGCGCCGTACCTGAACGCACGCTTGATCGTTGCGTGGCGCCATCCGAGCACGACGAGCCACAAGCCGAGCACCGGAAGGAACACCGCCGCAGTCACGCGGAAGAACAGTGCCGCGCCCGCCAAGACACCGCACGCGACCAGCACGCGGGTCCGGCCCGTTCGTTTCGCTTCGATTGCGAACATCACCGCGGCCATGAGACACATGGCGGTGCCGGGTTCCGTACTGAGCGATTTCGTGTACGCGAACGCGTACGACCCGAAGCCGTACGCGAACCCGATCAGCGCGGCTCCTCGCAGTGGGGCCCCGAGTTGGAGGCACACGATCACGAGGATCACCACGGTGAGCGCGGTCAACAGCGCGTTCGTGCCGAACGTCATCGTCTGCACGATCATGTCGCGCGTATCGCCCTGGCAGTTCGCCCGGAACGCCGTCGGATTGTTGACGAACGACCTGCAACACGCGATCGCCGTTGTCCCGGTGCATTGACCAACCGAACCGTCGGCGAGGAAGCCGGCGACGATCCGACCCGAGTCGAAGAACGGAGCTGCAGCGAGCGGCTCGCCGATGCCGTATTTACTCACCGTCTTGCCGTGAGCACCTACTTGATACTCGTTCGCCAACTGCGTCGTATTCGGATCTATGCACCCGAACGGTCCGCGTGTGTACAAGAAATCGGCACTTTGATTGGTGCCTTGACACACGCCGATATTCGGTAGAGCGGAGGTCAACGAGTGGGTCGTGTAATAGATGTTCACGTCGTCGACCGAACGAAACTGGCCGGCCGACGTGAAGAAGAACGCGGCCACGGTCAGCATGAACATTCCGAGGAGGAGCCGGCGCCTTCGCTTCGGTAGCAGCGATCCCAGCGTGCCGGGGCCTGGAGTTTCAGCCTTCACGGGCCGTCATTCGATTCATTGAGTGGGGCGCACCGGCGTCCGCGTGGCGTTGGTCCGACTGGGCACCGGAGGCTACATCGTGCCGATACCGACGGACCAAAGTCGGCGTCAGCCTCCACGGCGTCGCGCGGGAAGGACGCCGGACGAGTGAAGCAGCGTCGCAACGGAGGGCGCGATCGCGGTTGCATACGTCGCGGTCAGGTGGATGTAGTCGCGCCGGCACGATGATGTTGTTGACGACAGGGTCGCATACCGGCAGCCGTGGGCACACCAGGCGATCGAGATCGATCGATCGGGTGTCCGGTTGTGCGTCGGCCGCCGCGAAGTAGCGGTCGAGTCCCGTTCGTTTCGTGGACACGCGGAATTCACAGTGCTTCCGGCCGGCAGAGAGGCAGCTCAACGGATTGAGTCGCTCGCCGGGCGGGAGCGGTATGGCGCGCATGAAGACGATCTGGCGTCCGTTCGTGCGCAGTTGCCTGACACTCTGCTGAGAAGCGTTGACCAGGACTTGCTCCGCGGCCGCGCTCGTAACCGGGACCCGCTTGCCGGACGGGAGTTTGACGAGCATCGGGCTCTGGGGCTGGTCGAAGCCCCGCTCCGAAAGGAAGATGACGTCGGGATCGATCGCGGGGATGACGCGGTCGTACCAGTCGTCGCGTGTACGGGCGCACGTCGCCGGAATCCTGAGCCCGGAGACGAGGCTCCGTTGCCACGGACAACCGACGTCGGCCGCGATCGAGAGAGTCAACGACTCTCGCTTCGCGATTTCGATGAACGTCGGCAACCACATGCGTGCGGTGCTGTCACCCATGAGAAGGATCGACGCGCCGGTACCGTGCACGACGGTGCAGTACTTGACGGCGCGCTTGTAGCAGTCGTAGGTAGCCGGACCGTCATCTTTCGCGACGCGCCAGTCGAGGAGCTTGCTGTTCCCGGTCGTGATGTTCGGCGCGGTGATTGACAGCGCGGCCACGTCGGCGGTCGCGTTCGATGGGCGGCGCAGGATCGCCGGGACGAGCACGAGCCCGCAGACCAAGCTGATGGTCAGTCCGACGGCGACGACCGCACCCCGGTGGCTATCGAGTGCACCGCGGCGCGGATCGGGTGTTCGATCACGTGGAAGCTGAGCACCGCGAGCCCGGTTGCCGCGATGGCCACGATCGCGAACAACGAAGTCCGGCTGAGCGTGTGGTCTTGTCTGATCAGGACGATGAGCGGCCAATGCCAGAGGTAGGTCGCGTACGACACCCGTCCGAGGTACGCGATGGGTGGCAGCGACAACACGCCGCGCGCCACTCCGGTCGACGATGCTTCCAACGCGATGATCAACATGAAGGTGAGCGCGACCGCGAGGACTCCCGTGGAATCGGGTCGACGGTCAGCCGCGACGACCCGACGAAGAGGAGAGCGAAGAATGCGACGACGGCACCCCAACGCGCGGATCGTGCGAATCGGGCCGCCAGGGTGAAGATCTGCGGAGTCAGCGCGAGCAGCGCACCCGCGAGGAGTTGGTACGCCCGGGTGTCGGTGCCGTAGTAGGCCCGTTCGAAGTGGGTCCTTCCGAGCTCGAGCGCGGCGACCGCCGAGGCGCACGCGCCGATCACGATGACGATGCGGAGCGCCCACCAGCGGAACTTTCCCGCGTGGCTGGAGAGCAGAAACAGCCCGGTGAGCAGCAGCGGCCACACGAAGTAGAACTGCTCCTCGACCGCCAAGGACCAGAAGTGCAACACCGGACTGGTCGTCGCGTCGGTCGCGAAGTAGTTGGTCGACTGGGCGATGAAGTGCCAGTTGGCCACATACAGGAACGTGGCCCGAAAGTCGCCGATCGCGTCGAGCGCCCGCAATGGCGACGCGATGATCGCGTAGGCGATGGCCGTGACGATGAGCGTTGCCGCGGCGGCCGGCAGGATGCGCCGAAAACGGCGGGCGTAGAACTTCGGCAGGTTGACGCGGCCGATCCCGGTGAGATCGCGGAACAAGATCCGCGTCACGAGGTAGCCCGACAAGACGAAGAAGACGTCGACGCCGATGAATCCGCCGTTGACGCTTGTCAGTCCGGCGTGAAACGCGACCACCAGGTAGACGGCGACGCAGCGGAGCCCGTCCAGATACGGTCGATAATGGTCGGCTCTCGAAGCGCCGGCGCCGCCCTCCTGCTCCATCACGGGTCCTCGGAACTCCAACTCCCGGCTGATGCCGTGCGGCGCCTGCGGCAAGGATACGAGAGAGCGGCAACATCGCAGCCGCGGACGCCTGGGCGGTTCTTGCTCGCTATCCGGCCGACTGGGCTCCGAGGCTCGCGAGCCGGGAGACGGTGATCGCCGTCACCTGCGCCGGGCAACCCCGGCGACCGTAGAACGTGCCGGCGTTCGGACCGCCGGCGACGTCACCGATCGCGTACTGCACGCCGGACGCCGCGGTCTCGGTGAGACAGATAGCCCACCGATCGCCGGGTTTGACCGCGTCGCCGACCTTCACCTGGAGCTGCTTGCCCCAACGGAGAGTGGGCTCGATCGGCTTCATGGTCGCGGGTGCCGCGTTGTACATCTCGGTGTCGGTGAAATACGTCTTCTCCGCGGTGAGCGCGTTGCGAAGATCGCTCTCGACTTCGCCATCCGCCGGGCGGCCCGCCGTCGTCGGCGTGATAGCTCGCGGTGTCACAGTGTTCCTTGTGACAGCGCGAGGCGTGACGATCCGCGTGTTCTCGGCGTCCTTGGTGAGCGGGCCGCCGCACGCGGCGAGTGCGAGCGCGGCGACTGCCGCGGCGACGACTCGGGTGGTGCGCATCCCCCTGGAATCGGCGCGTTTATACCCGGACTGGAGAGGTTCGAGGTCGAGTCAACGAGCTTCGCGAGGTCACGCGTGTCGTCGGCGCGCGACCTCGGCCTCCGGTGCGGCCTGGAATGGTGTAGCCATTGGGCATGAGCGAACTCACGATGACCAAGTCCGATCGCGAAGCCTTCCTTGCCGACGTGCACGTCGGGATCGTCGGGATCGCTCGAGACGGCGCCCCGCCGCTTACGGCTCCGGTTTGGTACAGCTACGAACCCGGCGGCGATGTCGTGTTCGCGTTCGAAGCAGAGAGCGAGAAGATTTCGCTGCTCCGGGCCATCGGCGCCGCGAGCCTGTGTGCCCAAACGGAGTCGATGCCGTACAAGTACGTGACCGTCGAAGGACCCGTCGTCATCGACACTCCGGACGTTGCCGTCGATGCTTCACTCGCGGACCGCTATCTCGGCCAAGAGCTCGGCGACATCTACCTCGGTGCCATCGCAGATTCCGTCACGTTCGTCGTGCGCCTGACGCCGACTCGGTGGCGCACGGTCGACTACGGCCCCTTCGTCGAACGAGTCCTGGCCGGCGGCTGAGGAGAATACGCACCTCAGGCTCGGCTGAGCACGACCTTGAGTGCGCCGGTATCGGCGGCGCGGTCGAACACGTCGTACGCCTCCGCGATCTGGTCAAGGGCGAAGTGATGGGTGATGAACCGCGCCGCGTCGAGCTGACCGCCGCGGAGCAGCTTGAGCAGCGTCGGTGTCGAGTACGTGTCGACGAGGCCCGTGGTGATGGTCACGTCTCGCGTCCAGAGGTCCTCGAGGTGCAACGTCGCCGGTTCGCCGTGCACGCCGATGTTCGCGACGTGTCCACCGGGACGGATGAGTTGCGTCGCGAGCTCGAAGGTGGCCGGCACACCGACCGCTTCGATGGCGACGTCGGCGCCCAGCCCGTCGGTGAGGTCCCGGATCGCGGTCGAGGGCGTCTTCGCGGCTGTTGTTGACGGTGACGTCGGCGCCGAACATCTTGGCTGCTTCGAGACGCACGTCGGCCTGGTCGATCGCGACGATGTGGCTCGGGCTGTAGAGCCGCGGCGCCCATGATCGCCGACAGGCCGATGGGTCCGGAGTCCGACGACCGCGACGACGTCGCCCGGCTGCACGTGGCCGTTGAGCACGCCGACTTCGTAGCCGGTCGGCAGGATGTCGGCGAGCATCAGCAACTCTTCGTCGGCGACGCCGGCGGGTGCGGGATAGGTCGAGGTATCCGCGAAGGGCACACGCACGTACTCGGCCTGGGTTCCGTCGATCGTGTTGCCGAGGATCCAGCCGCCCCCGCCGAGGCATTGGCCGTAGCGGCCTTCGCGGCAGAACCGGCAGGCACCGCATGCGCGTGACGCACGACACGAGTACCCGGTCGCCGGCGCGGACGGTCTTCACGCCGGCGCCGACGGACTCGACGGTGCCGACCGCTTCGTGGCCGAGGATCCGCCCGTCGGTGACGGCGGGCAGATCACCTTTCAGGATGTGGAGATCGGTGCCGCAGATCGTTGTGGCGTCGACGCGGACGATGGCGTCGGTGTCATCTCGGACGGTGGGCTGGTCGACTTCTTCCCAAGCCTTGCTGACCGGGACCGTGGTACACGAGTGCCTTCATGATCGACTCCTCACGTCTGTTGTCGCGTGGGTTGTGGTGCGCGCTATCGCATCCAGGAGTGCGAGCGAACGAAGGCGAGTGCAGACCAGCGGCGGCTGAGCGCACCAACGCTCATTGCGGCGAACGCACCGATCGCAACGAGAGCCATGAAGCTGACGATGTGGTCGTCGACGATCGGGTTGGTCGAAGCAGTCGGGACGCCGGCCGCCAGCTTGGCGAACGGCCAACTCGCGACGTACATCATCGCCAGGATCAAGCACCCCGAAATCGCGGCGGGGCGCAGGGCGATACCGAGAATCGAGCGCGACTCCCACACCGAGCAGGCCCATCATGAACAGCCAGTCGATCGCGGTCACGCCGGCGAGCGAGTGGTAGAAGCCTTGCAACGGTCCGACGTGAACGCCCGACAGGAAGCCGGTGGTCGGCGAGCCGCCGTGGATCCAGGCCTTGCCGCTGGCCGTGTGCCAGCCGAACCCGAACACCTTGTCGAGGAAGGCCCACAAGAACTCGAAGCCGATCGCGAGCCGAAGACCCAACAAGCCCAGCGCGCCAACGCGCCGGCTCATGGGAGTCACGGCCGATTGGTCGTCCGGCGAGCTTCCCGGCGTGCCGGTCGTGTCGGCGGGATGGGTGATCGATTCGAGCGTGGGCGGCAATGCCGTGTCGAAAGTCGTCGCCATGGGATCTCCTCTTTTTGCGAGGGCTACCGAGCGAGTCCTCCTACTGATCAGTGTCGGGTAAGGCCACCCCGAGCGACGAGTGCCGAAGGTCCCGTCATCCGTCGAATACGTCCCGACTGCAGGCGACGTTGTCATCGGCTCGGTGCTGTCATCGTGCTCGAGGAGGGGGCGCTAACATCTGGTTTGTGACGTGCCTGTCCGCGACCCTTCTCCTTCTCATGTAGGCGAGCGCCCATAGGCGTTCGCCGAAGCTCCTGTCCCTCGGGTCGGGAGCTTTTTGCGTTTTCGGACCGGTCATCCGGTCATGACAAAAGTGAGCTGCGACATGCCTCCCGATCCCGCACAGCCGAAGAAGATGCCGTTCGAGAAGTACCGCGCGTTCGTGCCGCTCGAACTGCCCGACCGGGAGTGGCCCGACCGCAAGCTCACGAAGGCGCCGCGATGGTGTGCGGTCGATCTGCGTGACGGCAACCAGGCGCTCATCGATCCGATGGACCCGGTCCGCAAGCGCCGCATGTTCGAGACGCTCGTGGCGATGGGCTTCAAGGAGATCGAGGTCGGGTTCCCGTCCGCGAGCCAGCCCGACTTCGATTTCGTGCGCCAGCTGATCGACGAAGACCTCATTCCCGACGACGTGACGATCCAGGTGCTCACGCAGTGTCGGGACGAGCTGATCGAGCGCACGTACGAGTCGCTGATCGGCGCGCCGCGCGCGATCGTGCACTTCTACAACTCCACGTCGATCTTGCAACGGCGCGTGGTGTTCGGCCTCGACCGGTGCCGGCATCACCGCCATCGCGGTGAACGCGGCGCGCATGTGCCGCAAGCTCGAAGCGACGGTGCCCGGCACTGACGTCCGGTACGAGTACTCACCCGAGAGTTATACCGGCACCGAGATCGAGTACGCGGTGGAGATCTGCGAGGCGGTGGCCGACGTCATCGAACCGACGCCCGAGCGACCGCTGATCATGAACCTGCCGGCCACGGTCGAGATGTACTCGCCGAACATCTACGCCGACACCATCGAGTGGTTCCTCCGCACGGTGCGCGACCGCGACGCGCGTGGTGCTGTCGCTGCACCCGCACAACGACCGCGGCTGCGCGGTCGCCGCCGCCGAGCTCGGCGTCCTCGCCGGCGCCGACCGGGTCGAGGGGTGCCTGTTCGGGAACGGCGAGCGCACCGGCAACGTCGACCTCGTGACGCTGGCGATGAACCTGTTCAGTCAGGGCATCGATCCCGAGACTCGACATCACCGACATCGACGCGCTGCGCCGCACCGCCGAGTACTGCAACCGACTGCCCGTGCACGAGCGTCACCCCTACGTGGGTGACCTCGTCTACACCGCGTTCTCGGGTTCGCATCAGGACGCGATCAAGAAGGGCTTCGCGGCGCTCTACTCCGAGTCCGAAGCCGCGGGCCTCGGTCGCGACTACGAGATCTGGGGTGTGCCGTACCTGCCGATCGACCCTGCGCACGTCGGTCGCTCCTACGAAGCGGTCATCCGCGTGAACAGCCAGTCGGGCAAGGGTGGCATCGCCTACATCATGGAGAACGAGCACGGGTTCTCGCTTCCCCGCCGCCTCCAGATCGAGTTCTCCAAGGCGATCCAGACCGTCACCGAGGACACCGGCACCGAGATCACACCCTCGGCGATGTGGGACAAGTTCAAGGCCGTGTACCTGCCAGACGAGCCGCGCCTCCAACTGCGCTCGCACCAGTCTCGACGCCCACGACGACGAACGCACCGCCATCACCGCGCAACTGGTCGCCAACGGCGAACCCCTGACCGTGCATGGCGAAGGCAACGGCCCCATCGCGGCGTTCGTCGCCGCCATCTCGTGACGCGCTCGATGTCGAACTCGACGTCGTCGACTACCACGAGCACTCACTCACTCGCGGCGCCGACGCAACCGCAGTGGCTTACGTAGAAACGATCGCCGGCGACACCACCACACGCTGGGGGATCGGCACCGACCCCAACATCATCACTGCCTCACTGCGGGCAGTGCTCTCCGCCACGAGCCGACTCCTCGACGACGACCCGGCCACGTAGCACCTTGCGCAACGGCACAGCGATCTCACGCGTTGATGAGACCAAGTTGTGACGGCACGACGTCGTTTCGCTCGACGGCAGTCTGGCCGCCCTGCCCGTTTGTTGTTGTTTGTTTGTTTGTTTTGTTTGTGCGAGCGGGGAGACTCGAACTCCCACCTCTTTCGAGACCGGGACCTAAACCCGGCGCGTCTGCCAGTTCCGCCACGCTCGCTCGTGATCCGAGTCACGGTAGCTGCACCGGAACGGGTTTTAGACGGACGTCCAGCCGCCGTCGATGCAGAGGACTTGGCCGGTCATGAAGCTGCTGGCGCGGGCCGGCGAGGAAGAGGAGGGCGCCGTCGAGCTCGTCTTCGTTGCCGCCGCGGCCCATCGGGGTTCGTTGCTTCATCCAGCGTTCGGCGCGCTCGTCGCCGAACATCAGCCCATCGGTCATCTCGGTGCGGAACCATCCGGGTGCGAGGCAGTTGACGCGCACGCCCTTGCGGGCCCACTGCGCAGCGAGCTCCCGCGTGAGGTTCACGAGCCCGCCTTTCGACGCCGCGTAGCCGGCTTCGGGAATCTGGCCGACGCCGACCAGTCCCCAGATCGACGAGACGTTGACGACCGTGCCGCCGGTTCCCGATTCGGTCATCACCCGCGCGCATTCACGCGCGAGCTCGAACGGTGCGACGAGGTTCACGCGCAATGTCGTCGCGAAGTGATCGGTGGTCTCTTCGAGCGCGGGGGTCGGTTCGCTCGTGCCCGCGTTGTTGACGAGCACGTCGACGCGACCAAACCGCTGCACCGCGCTCGCGACGAGTGCCCCGGGCGCGCCGTCTTCGCGCGAGATCACACGCGACGACGTGCGCATCGCGGAGTTCGCCGGCCAGCGCTTCGAGACGATCCGCGCGCCGGGCCGCGATCACGACCTTGGCGCCGGCCGCGTCGAGCACGCGCGCGAATCGCGCACCCAAGCCGGCACTCGCGCCGGTGACGATGGCGACCTTGTCGTCGAGGCGGAACGCGGCGAGCGGGTCGAGCGGCACGGCTGCGGAGGCTACCGACACGCGTGCCGATGAGGAGCCGGTGCGCGAGAATCACTTCGTGGCGCTCGGCGGGCTGTTCTTCGTATTCGCGATCATCGGTATCGGCAGCCTCGTTCTTTCGATCATGACCGCGGTCGACGCAAGCAAGTACCCGGAGTGGGCGTTTCAACAGACCGGGACGAGCAAGTTCGTCTGGCAGATCCTGCCGATCATCTTGATCTTCGTGTGCGGCTATCGCCGGCGGGGTCATGGGGCTCATCTGGTACTCCTCGAAGCGGGACGAGGTCTTGCGCTCCGCACAGCGGAGGCGTTCAACCGCCGTACGGATACGCGCCGCCCTCGGGGTGGACCGCAACCACCGCCGAGCGGTTGGACGCCACCCCCACAGGCAGCGCCACCGACACCGCCGCCACCTCCACCCCCGTACCCGCCGCCCGGGCCACCACCGGGGTCGCCGCAGTAGCGTCTCGTTCGTATGAGCGACGACATCCGGCCTTTTCGCGTCGAGGTTCCGCAAGCGGTGCTCGACGATCTCCGCGACCGCCTGGCCCGCACCCGCTGGCCCGATCAGATCCCGGGATCCGGTTGGGACTACGGCACCGACCTCTCGTATCTGCAAGGCCTGTGCGAGTACTGGCAGACGTCGTTCGACTGGCGCGCCCAGGAAGATCGGTTCAACCGGTGGCCGCACTTCCTCACCGACATCGACGGCCAGCAGATCCACTTCATCCACGCGCGATCCGACGATCCCGACGCGTTGCCGTTGATCATGACGCACGGTTGGCCGGGATCGGTTTCGGAGTTCCTCGACGTGATCGAGCCGCTCCGCGAGTCGTTCCACGTGGTCGTGCCGTCGTTGCCCGGCTACGGATGGTCGGGCCCGACGACGCAGCCGGGCTGGGACGTGAAGCGCGTTGCCGAGGCGTGGGCCACGTTGATGGCGCGCCTCGGGTACGACCAGCTACGGCGCGCAGGGTGGCGACTGGGGTGCGATGGTCTCGGCCCAGCTCGCGGCGCTCGATCCGGAGCACGTGATCGGCCTGCACAGCAACATGCTGTTGGCGTTCCCCGCGGATGCGAGCGGGATCACGCTCACCGACGAGGAAAACGCCGATCTCGCGGCCGCAGGCGCGTTCATGACGACCGGTTCCGCGTACCAGGAGATCCAGGGCAAGAACCCGCAGACGCTCGGTTACGGCCTCACCGATTCACCCGCGGGCCTCGCGGGTTGGATCGTCGAGAAGTTCCGGGCCTGGACCGACAACAACGGCAATCCCGAAGACGCGGTCACCCGCGATCAGATCCTCACCAACATCACCGTGTACTGGGTGACGAAGACGATCAACTCGTCGATCCGTCTCTACTGCGAATCGCAGCGCAGTCGCGCGTTTCGGTCCCGTCGGCGAGTACATCGGTGTGCCGACCGCGGCCGCGGTGTTCCCCAAGGAGATGTTCCGCATCCCGCGCGCCTACGCGGAATCGCGGTTCAATCTCGTTCGCTACAACCGGTTCGATCGGGGCGGGCACTTCGCCGCGCTCGAGGAACCCGACCTGCTGGTCGATGACATTCGTGGGTTCTTCAAGGAGCTACAGGCCAATGCATGATCTCGTGATCAAGGGTGGAACCGTCGTCGACGGGACGGGCGCACCGGCGCGCACCGCCGACGTCGCGATCACCGACGGCATCGTCACCGAAGTCGGGCGCGTCAACGAGCTCGCCCGCGAGACGCTCGATGCCGACGGCGCGCTGGTGACGCCCGGCTTCGTCGACGTGCACACGCACTTCGACGGTCAGGTCACATGGGATCCGATGCTCACGCCCACGTGTTGGCACGGAGTCACCTCGGTCGTGATGGGCAACTGTGGTGTCGGGTTCGCGCCCGTGCAGCACGACCGCCACGAGTGGCTCATCGGCTTGATGGAAGGCGTCGAAGACATCCCGGGCGCGGCGCTCTCGACCGGTATCGAGTGGGAGTGGGAGACCTTCCCCGAATACCTCGACGCGATCGAGCGCAAGCCGTTGCTGTTCGACGTCGGCACCCAGGTTCCCCACGGCGCGGTGCGCGCCTACGTGATGGGGGAGCGGGGCGCCAAGAACGAGGCCGCGACCGCGGCCGACATCGAGGAGATGGCCGCGCTGGTGAAGCTCGGCATCGAAGCGGGCGCGCTCGGGTTTTCGACGAGCCGCACGATCGCGCACATGGCGATCGACGGTGAGCCGGTGCCGGGAACGTTCGCCGCACACGACGAGCTGTTCGGCATCGGTCGCGTGCTCGGTGAGCTCGGTACCGGCGTGTTCGAGCTCGCGCCCGCGGGTGCGCTCGGCGAAGACCTTGCGGCGCCCGAACGCGAGATGGAGTGGATGCGCGAGCTCGCGGCCGCGATCGGGCGCCCGGTCACGTTCGCGCTCACGCAGAACGATCACGATCCCGAGTCTTGGTCGCTGATGCTCGATCTCTGCGCGGAGGCCGCGGCCGAGGGCGCGCAGGTGACACCGCAGGTGGCCGGTCGCCCGGTCAGCCTGTTGCTCGGGCTCGAGACGTTCCACCCGTTCGCGTACTGCCCGTCGTGGGCGCCGATCGGTGCCGCGCCGCTCGCGCAAAAGGTCGCGGCGATGCGCGATCCGGAAATGCGGCGTCGTCTGCTGAGCGAGGTCGACGCCGCGATCGCGCCGATGCGCCAGTTCCTCGATCCCGAGCGCGCGTTCCCGTTCGGCGACCTTCCCGACTACGAACCGGCGCGTGCGACCAGCGTCGCCGGCATCGCCGCGAGCCAGGGGCGGCCGGTGATGGACGTGTTCTACGACGTGCTGATGGAGCACGACGGCCATCAGCTGGTCATGCGCCCGCTGCTCAACTACTCGGGGTTCTCACTCGATCCGGTGCGGACGATGCTCTCGCACCCGACCACGGCGTGGGGACTCGGCGACGGCGGCGCGCACTGCGGCACCACCTGCGACGCGAGCACGCCCACCTTCATGCTCACGCACTGGGTGCGCGACCGTTCGCACGATCCGTTGCCGCTCGAGTTCGTCGTCAACAAGATGACCGCGCAGACCGCCGCGCTCTACGGGCTCGGTGATCGGGGCGCACTCGTACCCGGCTTCCTCGGCGACGCCAACGTCATCGACTTCGACGGGTTGCAGCTCCCGCTCCCCGAGCTGGTGCACGACCTCCCCGCCGACGCCCGCCGATTCGTGCAGGGTTCGCAGGGTTACGTCGCGACGATCAAGCGGGGCACACCGATCCTGCGCAACGGCGAAGATCAGGGTGAGCGCCCCGGACAGTTGCTCCGAGGCGCGCGTCCCGCACCGAGCTAACTACCAGCCGGGCTTCCAGATCATCAGGATCAGGATCACCGCGACGACGACATTCAACGAAGCGCCGGCTGCGGCCTGACGCTTGCTCAGCGCCTGGATCTGCACGAGCTGCGGCGGCGGCCCGCCGACGGGGGGAGGACCTTGCTCCATCTCGAGGAGCAGCGCGTTGATCTTGCGGTGACCGGGAATCAGGACACTGTGCGACACGCCGAGCGCGGCGATGAACAAGAGCAGTGAAAGCCAGACGAAGGTGGTCGAGAACTTGATCGCGCTGTCACTGGCCAGCACGAGCAGGATGCCGAACACGGGAATGAGGTAGATCACCTTCTCGGCGATGTTCGACACTGCTTCGTTGGCTTCCGAGACTGCTCGCCCTCCGGGGCCGGGCCGCTTCATCGCCTGCGCGGCGTACAGCCCGTTGAGCATGACGGCCCCGAGGCCCACGATCGCCGTCAGGATGTGGAGCACCAGAAGTGCTTTGAAGATGCCGGAATTCAACCCGCCGAACGCAAGCATTGATCTCCCCCGTTTTGATCAGTGCGCAGTGGTTATAGCAACGACCGCGCCGCCGAGCGGGGATCCGCCCTTCGAACCCGCGAAGTGCGCGTTGCCAAAGGTGAACACGCCGCCATCACGGGCTACGAACCAGTAGCCGCGCGCGTTGCCGGTCGCGGCCATCCCGACGATCGGCTGATTGAGATGTATCGCGCCGGTCGATCCGTAGAACTGCGTCTTGAACGTGAACACGCCGCCGTCGGATGCGACGAGCCAGTAACCACCGGTGACCGGATTGTCGACCATGCCGACGATGGGGCGGTTGAGATGCATCGCGCCGGTCGAGCCGTGGAACGGCGCGTTGAACGCGAAGATCCCGCCGTCGGACGCGACGAGCCAGTAGCCGCCGGTGCGTTCGCTGCGCCGCGATCCCGACGATGGGCTGGTTCAGGTGCATGCCGCCGGTCGACCCGTGGAACTTGGCCTTGCCGAACGTAAAGATCCCGCCGTCACGCGCGACGAGCCAATAGCCGTCGCCGTTGGCGGTCGCGGCGATGCCGACGATGGGTTGGTTCAGGTGCTGTCCGTGCTTCGAGCCGAGGTTCGGCGCGTTGAACGCGTACACATTGCCGTCGGCCGACGCGAGCCAGTAGCCGCCGGTCGCGTGGTCGACCGCCATGCCGATGATCGGCGCGGTCGCGTGGCCCGCGGCCGAACCCGAATCGTGCGCGCCGCCGAACGCGAAGACGGCACCGTCGGAGCCGGCCAAGCGATACGCCGCGGTGTCGGCATCGGGATAGCCGAACAGCGCGTGATGCGATCCCGACCCGATCGCGTCGGATGCGGAGACGCTGACCGTGCTCTTGCCCGCGGGTACGACGACGGTCGCGGTTGTCGCGGTTGCGGACAGGACCTTGGCCGGCTTCGCCCCGAAGTTGATCGTCGCCCGTTCGAGGCCGAGACCGTGGATCGTCACGCGGCTGCCGGCGGCGCCGCGGCGCGGGGAGAGCGTCGTGATCTGCGGACACGAGAGCCCACGCGCGATCGGTACACCGAATCCGGTCGAGAGGTCGAAGCCGCTCGCGGCCTTGTAGGTGCCGGCGTTGGTGCGCGTGACGTCGTTGTCGCCCGGCGCGATCAACTTCACGACCGCGCCGTGCGCGTCGAGACCCTGGGTGATGTCGGTGATCGCGGTTCCGTACACGTGCTTCGCCGCGAGCCGGGCGAGCCGGGGTGCGAAGTCGCCGACTCGTCGCGCGCAACCGGAGTTGATGTCGGCGACGATGCCGGCCAGGCGGGGCGCCGCGATGCTGGTGCCGCCGACCGCGACATAGTTGTTCGTGAAGTCGGAGTCGTAGAAGGTTTCGGGCACGCCGGAGTTGGCGGAAATGTCAGGCACGCCTCGGCAGTTCGGACACGTCGCGGTGGCAGCTAGCGGCTGCCACGAGGGGCGGTGGAAGTGGTTCGACTCACCGCCACCGGTACCGCCCCCTCCGGATGCGGCGCAGTTGGTGCCGGTCTCGCCTTCGCAGTCGTTCCAAACCGGTTCGAGGCCCGGCGCACCGAGTGACGTGCCGCCGACGCCGGTCACGAGTGGATCGTTGGCAGGGTTGTCGACCACCAACGACGTGTCGGGCGACGGGGCCGTCGAGTCGTAGCAATCTTCGGAACCGTTGTCGCCGCTCGCCGCGAAGATCGACTGTCCTTGCGCGGCCGCCTGCTGGAAGAGTGTGTGCAGTGCGTTCATGAATCCGGGTGCCTCGGATTCGAGCAACGTTTCGCAGAAGCCCCAACTCGTCGAGATGACGGTGACGTTGTCGTGGATCATCTGGTTGTACGTGTCGTACTCGCCGGTTCCGCTATTCGGCGCTTCGTACGAACGGATGAGCGCGCCGGGCGCAGTGATGGCCGCCTCTTGGATGTCGATGTTCGCTTCGAGCGTGCCGAACGGGTCGAACGACCCACCGCCGTCGATCTCGCGCACGCCCACTTTGTTGGTGAGCCCGAAGCACGACAGGAAGTGTTGGTTGTCGGCCGGCCGGCTCGGTGCGAGCTCGAGCAACCCGATGGTTTTCCCCGCGCCGCTCATGCCGTGTGAGACCAGGTCGCCGACGCCGTAGATCTGCCCGACCTGGTCCGGCGTCCAAAACTGGGACCCCGCAAAGTTGCGGGCCGCGTTGCAGGCTCTCGGCGCGGGAACCGCGTTGGTGTCGGCTCGGGGCATGGCACGCGTCGATCCGCCGGCCGCGGGATTGGGCGGCAGGACGAGGCGGTTCTGGAATTGCACGGTGTCGGAAAGCCCGACGATCGCCGTGATCCCGCTCGCGAGGTTCGCCGGAACCAACGGCGCCGACGATGCCGCGTACCCGGTCTTGCCTCCGGCGAGCGCGTAGCTCGAGAACGAGACGCCGAGCGCGTCGGCGACCGTTTGCGACGGTGCCGTCGCCCGCACCGCAAACCCGTTGACTGTTACGTCGGAGAGCCCGCGACTCCGGAGCCAGCTCGTCGCCGCATCGATCTGCTCGGGGCTCGGTCCGAAGAGCCGGCTGAAATCAGCGGGAGTCAGCCACTGCTCGTAACTGGGCGAGCTGGGGTCGTACTGCGCCTCGAGCAACGCGTCGAGAGCCGCCGGGTTCGACGGTTGGAGGATCACCGAGATCGTGAGCGGCTGCGCCTGCGGCAGCCGACCGAGGCGCGTGGCGCCGTGCGGAATGCTCGGCGCGAACGTGGCGGCGCGAACGGTGGCGGTACTCGCGGCGGGCGTGTCGGCGAGCGCGGTCGTCGGGACGATCGCGACGCCGATCAGCGCGACGAGCGCGAGCGCCGCGGCGAGTGTCGCATTGCGTCTCGGGTGATGCTTGTGATCGCGATTGCGCTCGTACACTCGGCCTCGTGACACCAACGGCCCCGCCCGAACGACGTCAGCGGGCGGCGAGCAATGGCTCGTACCGGGGGCGAGGCTATCTCGTCGTCGCCGCCCTGGTCGTGGCGGTCGCGGTGGGCGCCGTGATCTTCGCCGCCAACTCGAATCCCCCGTCATCCCCCGTCGACGTGAACCATCTCGCCGACCTCGGCCCGGCCCCCGCGCTCGACGCCAAGGGCTGGATCAACTCGCCGCCGCTCAGCGCCCGGGATCTAACGGGCAAGGTCGTGCTGTACGACTTCTGGACGTATTCGTGCATCAACTGCCAGCGCACGATTCCCTATCTGCGCTCCTGGTTCGACCGGTATCGCAGTGACGGGCTCGTGATCGTCGGCATCCATTCGCCCGAGTTCGACTTCGAGAAGGTCCACAAGAATGTGGAGGCGGCAACGAAGCGCCTCGGAGTCACGTGGCCCGTCGCGCTCGACGACGACATGACGATTTGGAATGCGTTCCAGAACAACAGCTGGCCCGCCGACTACTTCGCCGATCGGCAGGGGCACATCCGCTACACGCACATCGGTGAGGGCGATTACCAGAACGCCGAAAACGTCATTCGTCAACTGCTCGGCGTCCCCGCGTCGGCGCCGCGAGCGGCGAAGGTCATTCACGGTGAGGTCGCTTCCACGGCCACGCTCAACCCCGAGACCTATCTCGGAACCTTCCGCAACGGTGAGGAACCTTGGGTGTCGATTCGGAGTGGTACCCACGACTATTCGGCGTCGGGCACCGGGTCGATTACCGCGCCACGGGCTGCGCTCATCGGGCGTTGGACGGCCAAGCCCGAATACATCGAGTCTGCGCACACTGCTGCGACCATCCTCCTCGGTGTGCACGCCAAGGAAGTGAACCTGGTGATGGCGACCGCGACCGGTAAGCCGATCGACGCGGTCGTCGAGCTCGACGGCCGTCCGATCCCGGCGGCTGATCGCGGCGCGAGCGTGCACGAAGATGCCAACGGGCGCACCGTCGTCACGATTCTGGCGTCCGACATGTACCGCATCGTTCGCACTGCGGCGGTCGGCGATCACGTGCTGTCGGTCGCCGCGCCCGGCACTGGTCTCGAGGCGTATGCCTTCACATTCGGGTAGCCGAATGACCAATCCGTGATGTCCCGATGATTGCGCAGATCATCGCGCTGTTCGGGGCCGGCGTCGCGTCGTTTCTCGCGCCGTGCATCATCCCGCTCGTCCCCGCGTATCTCGGGATCATCGTCGGCGAGGTCGGCGACGCGCACGATCCGGCCCGCGCGGTTCCTGCGACGTTGATCTTCATCGCAGGGTTCACGACGGTGTTCGCGGGCTTGGGTGCGATCGCAGGCTTGCTCGGCTCGTCGCTCTCGACGTTTCAGGACACGGTGCGCGTCGTGGGCGGAGTCGTGATCGTCATCATGGGGTTGGCGTTACTCGGCGTCGGGCGACGGGTGTTCGGTCGCGAGAAGCGATTGATCCCGCAGTTGCCGGCCGTAACCGGTGTGGCGCGGCCCTACATCGTCGGCGTCGCATTCGGCGCGGGCTGGAGCCCGTGTGTCGGTCCGCTGCTCGCGGCCGCACTCACGATCGCGGCGCGTTCGGGCGAGGTCGTCCACGGCACGATCTTGTTGTGTGCGTACGCGTTGGGGATCGGGGTGCCGTTTCTCGTGACCGCGCTCGGCATCGCGTCGTCGCCGCGGCTCGCCGAGCGGCTCCGGCGCATGGGCCCGGGGCTCGAACGGGTGTCAGGCGTGCTGCTGGTGGTGTTGGGCCTCTTGCTCGCCACCGACACCTACATCCATCTCACCTCGTACCTGGCCCGCTTCGTCCCCGCGGTGCACGGGCTCTGACCGGCGCGTTCATCCGGCTTGGCGAGGCGACACCGCGTCGAGGATCTCGGGTAGCCGCCACCATGCGTCGCGCCACGCGATCCGCCGGCCGACGAACCAGATCGTCCCGCCGTAGACATTCGCGAACACGACCGCAATGACCGTCGCGACGGGGAGCGACAGGGTGCTCAACACCAGCGCGGTCACGACCGCCACCGGAATCATGAGCACACCCTCGAATGCCAGCGCGGCCAGACCGGACAGCAGTGTTGCGCAACCTTGTCCGGGATTGAACGCGAGCGGATTGCGCCGGTCGGGCATCGCGTAGGGAACGCGTACCGACATGACGTTGCCCACACCGAGCAGGACACCGAAGATCGCGGGCGCGAGGCCGAGCGTGATCGGCACGTACGACCAACCGTGCGTGAAGAACGCGGAGATGAAGGTGGCGACGGTCGCGAGCGGCACCATCACGAACACGCTCGCGATGTTCTTGCCCGTGAGATCCGAGCGGGGATCGTTGCCGGCGACGAGCGTCACCCACATGGGCGTGCCGTCGAGGCCGAACTGATTCAACGTCAACCCCGCCGCGGGGAGCACGGCGATCAGTGCGAGCAACGTTGTCGCGTGGGGGCCGTTGGGATTTCGGCTGAGCGACGCCCACAATGCGACCGCGGGAATCACGAGCGCGCCGATGAGCGGCGCCCGGCGGCGCGGATCGCGCAACGAGTACCGCAGATCCTTCGCCGCGTTGGCGCCGATCCGGTTGCGGGGAAGGAACGGAGCACTCGGGGGATCAGACCGGCCGACGCCGCGCCCCGGCGCGCCGCCGGCATCGGAGCGTCGGAGCTGGTGAGCCCGCGCTCGAGCGCGGGCCCAGATCAACAGCAGCACCGCGATCAGTGCTGCCATCGCGGCGACGAATCCGAGCGCGGCGAGCGGGCGGTCGCCCGCCGCATCCGCGATCGCGTCGCCGCCCCACGCGAACGGCGTGTAGCGGACCCGCCCCGCGATCTCGGAGATCGTGTGGCCCCAGTTGCGGCCGGTGCCCCCGTTGCGTCCCCCGGCCGCGAACAGTTGGAGGATCGGCGGCAACAGCCCGAGGATGGTGATCGCAAGGATCGTGAAGTCCCGACCCCGGCGCGAACGCAAGATCGGCACCAACACCGCGACGAGCGCGCGTGACGCGACGACGCACAGCAACACGTTCACGACGACCACGACGGCGATGACGACCGTCGAGGTGACGTCGTGCGCAAAGCCCGGGAACGCGCCGCAGAACGCGATCAACGTCGCCAGCGGCGCGACGCCCACGAGCGAAGCCGCGAGCACGCCGGTCACGAGTTGGCGCCGGGTCAGCGGAATCGTGGCGAGGCGTTGCGGATCGAGGGTCTCGTCGTTGCCGAAACCCAGGATCGGGAAGAAGGTCCAGCCGACGGTCGCGAGCCCGAACACGACGATCGCGACATCGGGTCCGGTCGCGTCCGCCGCGTGCGCTCGCGAGCACGACGAAGCTGACGAGCGCGAGGATCGACGCGCCGATCGCGCCGAGCACGAAGAGCACTCCGGCCTGGCCGATTCCCAAGCCGTTGCGGACGAGGCGGAGCTTCAGTCGGACGAAATGTTCGAGCCACGACAGCCCCTGGCGCTCCGCGGGCTCGCCGACGAGCGCGACGAACGCGTCTTCGAGCGTGCCCGAACCTCGTAGTACGTCGAGCGGTCCGACCCATGCGACGCGACCGGCGACCATCACCGCGACGTGATCGCACATGCGCTCGACGAGTTCCATCACGTGACTCGAGAACACGATCGTGCCCCCGCCCCGCGTGAAGTGCTCGAGCGCGGATCGGATCGCGCGCGCCGATACCGGATCGATCGCTTCGAACGGCTCGTCGAGGAACAACACCCGCGGGCCGTGGAGCAGCGCCGCCGCCAGCACGAGCTTCTTGCGCATTCCGTGGCTGTAGTCGATGACCATTGCGTCGGCGGCGTCGGTGAGGCCGAGGAAGTCGAGCAGTTCCGCCGAGCGGCTGCGCACCGAGTCGATCGGCATGTTGCGCAACAGGCCGTGGAACTCCAGCAGCTCACGGCCGCGGAGTCGCTCGAACAACGAGAGGTCTTCGGGCAGCACGCCGATACGGCTCTTGGCCGCGATCGGGTCGGCCCACACGTCGATTCCGTCGATCCAGACCTGGCCGCGGTCGGGGCGTAACAGGCCGGTTGCCATGCGCAGCGTGGTCGTCTTACCGGCACCGTTCGGGCCGACGATCCCGAAGAACGAGCCGCGCGGCACGTCGATGTTGACCTCGGCGACGGCGATCTTCTGACCGAACGCCTTGGCGAGTCCGCGCGGCGTGAGCGCGGGCCACGCGGCGGCGGCGTCGGTGGTCGTCACCTCCGGCAGGGTAGGCGACGGATCGCGGCCCTTTTCGGCTGATCAGGTGGCGGGCGTTCAGCCGAGGTCTTCGCTCGGCACGTCGAAGTATTCCTGGTAGCGGCGCGGCGTTCACGCCACTCGCCGAGGTCGAGCTCGGTGTCGGTCCACGTGTAGTGGTGGCCGCCGTGCTCTCGGTCGTGTTGTCGGCGAGGAAGCGCGCATGCGCTGTTCGGTCGTTCGAGAGCTCGAGGCCGAGTGACTCGTAGATCTCACGATCGTGGCGAACGGGTCGGCCATGAACGAGCGAACTGCACGTCGACGACACGATCGGCGGGCACCGTGCCGTCTCACGCGCCGTGACCGACCGGTCGAGCCCTTCGGCGATGTACTCGGCGAACTCGTCCGCGACTCGGGCTGGGGGACGTCGCAGGTCCGAGTTGGCGCAGCACGCCATGAGCGAGGTGAGCGACGCGATGATCCGCAGCGGATCACGGTGGGTCTGCACGAGCAGCGCGTCCGGGTACTCGGCCAGCAGCGCGTCGAGGCACCAGAGATGGCCGGGGGACTTCAGCACCCAGCGCGGCGCGCGGGTGACGCGACTGCAGGTGTTGGAGGAAACTGGTGGTACTGGTACGCGGGCGCCATGTCGGCCTCGTCCATGAGCCAGTGCGCGTACGAAGGGACGCGGTACTGCGTCGGGAAGATCACGCTGCGGAAGTCGGAGGTGGTGATGCGCACGCACTCCTGCGGCAGCAGCGCGCCCATCGGGTGCATGGCGCGGAAACCGGGGAGCAGGAGGTCGACACCGTCGAGCGATTCTTCGACGCTGCGATGCGCGGATCGGTGTCGCACGTCGCGGTCTCGGGCGGCGGGACCGGGCGGTCGACCTCCCAGGTCAGCGGGACACGGTTGGCAGGATCCTGGGCCAGCAGGTCGTGGAGGATCGTGGTGCCGGTCCGGCCCTGGCCGATGATCACGATCGGCGGCACGACGTCGACGGCCGCGACCTCGGGGTGCTGCCGGCGCCACACGAGCCCAGGCGCGTCGGAGGTAGTCGGTGAGCTCGCCGGCCACGATCTGCTCGCCCAGTTCGTTGAGCCGCGCCTCGTGCGGAGCGAGTCGGCGAGCCGCTCGAGCCCGTCGTGCCAGGTCGGCTCGCCGAAGTTGTCGAGCCGGCGGTGTCGGCCGCGAGCTGGACGATCCGGTCGACGTCGAGCACGTTCTCGGACATAGCGCGGTCTCCTCGGTCGAGCGGAAGCTACTCGTCCGTCTCGACGCGCGTCGCCGCCTCTACACTCTGCCATCGCCCCGGCCCCCGGAATGAGCATTGCAACTATGCGCGGGCGGGCGCTTCGGGCGCGCAAGACGACGCTCGCGGTTGCGATCACACTCGCGCTCGTCACGATCCCGTACTGGGACGTGCTCGCGGGATCCCGCACCGCGATGTACGGCGACGTGAACGACTTCCACGTCCCGATCTACACGACGGTGTGGCGGACGATCCGAGCGGGGCATTGGCCCTGGTGGACGCAGAACGTCTTCGGCGGGCACTCGATGATCGGGGCGGCGCAGTACGCCGTGTTCTATCCGCTCAACGCGATCTTCGGGTGGCTCGATCCGGTCGTCGCGTATCGCTGGTGGATGCTCGGCCATATCTGGATCGCGGCCGCCGGCGCGTTCGCGTGGTCGTGGCATCGCTGGCGGTCGCGGCCCGGCGCGATCGTTACCGGCGTCGCGTACGCGCTCAACGGGTTCGCGGTGCTGCATCTCGTACACCCGTCGTTCCTCGCGGCGGTCGCGTGGCTCCCGTTCACGTTCCTCGGTGTCGATCTGGTCAGTGAACGTTGGTCAGTGGCGCGCGCCTCGTTGGTCGCGGTCCCGATCGCGCTGATCGCATTCCTCGGACAACCGCAACTGGTCTGGATGGCGGCACTCGGTTGCGCGCTCGATTCGGCCGCGCTGCTCCTCGTGCGCGGCCGGAATTGGGCGGCGACCGGGCGCGTGGCGGGCGCACTCGCGTGCGGACTCGGTATCGGCGCGATCCAGTTGCTCCCGCTCCTCGCGTTCAGCCGGACGAGTGTGCGGCCTGCCTTGTCGATGACGGGA
>CAWEDT010000008.1:0-21097 GCA_963807945.1 uncultured Actinomycetes bacterium
GATACGTCTCCGTGATGCGTGCCGCTTCCGCGGAGGCCAGGCCGAGCTGGGCGATGATGCGCACGACGCGAGAAGCTAGCCCGCGCCGACCGATCGGCGTACGGTGCGCCGATGCAATCCGAGATCGTCGGCCGCGGCATCCCGTTCGCAGAAGGACCGGTGTGGTGTCCCGACGGCACAGTCGTCGCGACGAGCGTCGCTGCGGGCGCGCTGTTCCGAGTGCAACCGGAGACGAGCACGGTCGAGCAGATCGCGACGACATCGGGCGGCGCGAACGGCGCCGCCCTCGCCGCCGACGGCTCGATCCTCGTCACCCAGAACGGCGGCATGGACTTCTCCAAACTGCCCGGCGTCTTCGCGTCGTTCCCCGCGTACGTCCCCGCGGTTCCCGGGCTGCAGATCGCGGCACCGGACGGAACGGTCACGTATCTCGCCGACGACGGCTTCCGCGGCCCAACGATCTCGCGATCACCGCCGACGGCGCGGTGTACTTCACCGATCCCGGGCACTACCCGCCTCCGGACGACAATCTGCGGCCGTGTGATGATCTACGCGCGCGACGGTTCGGTGACCGAGATCGCCGGCGGCTTCTTCTACTGCAACGGCATCGTGTTCGAACCCGACGGCACCGTCGTCGTCATCGAACGGCGCGGCCTGCAACGTGTGTACGCCGACGGCTCGCGCGAGTGGGTCAACGAAAAGCTCGGGCCGGGCGGCGGCGACGGCTTCTGCCTCGACGCCGACGGCCGCTTCTACGTCGCGTCGACCGTCGAGCACGGGATCCGCGTCGTCGACCGCGACGGCACAGTGCTCGACTTCCTCCCCATCGACGGTGACGGCCTCACGACCAATTGCTGCTTCGGCGGCAACGACCTCCGCACACTGTTCGTCACCGATGCTCTCCCCGGCGACCTGATCGCGTTCGAGGGAATGCCGACGCCGGGACTCCCACTCCCGACCTGGCCCGGACCCGTCGCCTAGACCGCTCTCCTACAGCGCGCGCAACCGAGCGGCGAGATCGCGGGCCCACTGCTCGGGATCCGCGAGCGCCCATCCGTTCTGCGGGAGGTCGAAGTGCTCGACGCTGACTTTGCCGCGATAGTCGATCCGGTCGAGCTCGCGGAACAGCGCCGCGAAGTCGACGACACCCGTCGGATCATCGACGTGCAGCTGCGTGTGGCCGGGCTTGCCCTGCCGGAGCTGGATGTGATCGGCCCAGCCGAGCAGCTCGCACGGATCGCCACCCCAGTCGGCGACATGGCCGGTGTCGATCAGGAAGCGAACCTCGCCGACCTCGGCCCGGAACGCGGTCATGGTCTCGAGCGAGTTCACCGTTGCGCCCGCCCACGGTTCCAGCAACGCCTGCGGCGCCGCGCGCCGACCAGCGCACCGCACGTTCCCAGGCACCGTCGAGCTCGCGCGCTCGGCGCGGGCGTGGTGCACCACGCGTCGATCGGTTTCGGAAACGAGGTCGGGCACCCGATCGGCAGCGCGAGGAGATCGGGATCGGTCCCGACCATGCAGTCGATGTGCTCGAAGCCGTCGGACCGCGCGGCGCGAGCGCGGCGACGGCATCCGGCAGGCGCGCGTACGTGACGTCGACGACCCCGATAGAACGGTTCGTCACTTCTCCATCGACTTCGGCATCACCATGCCGACCGTCTGCATGTGCTGACCGAGGGTCGCGTCGAACTTCTCCGCGACCTCTGCCGCACTCCAGCCGCCGTCCTTCCACATCCACGCGATCTGCTTCGGATGCTGGAACAACGTGTACGCGTACTCGGTGCGCCCGAGGATCTGGCCGTTCACGTGGGCAGCCTGCTCCGACGCGAGGAACGCGACCAGCGGTGCGTTCGAGCGCCGGATTCTCCTCGGCCGGTGGTTCTTTGCCCGAGCGTTCGTACAGTGCCGCGGTCATGCGCGTCGCGCCCGCGGGCGCGACCGCGTTCACCGTCACGCCGTACCGACCGAGCTCCATCGACCAGACGAAGGTCATGCCCATGATCCCGGCCTTGGCCGCGCCGTAGTTCGTCTGCCCGAAGTTTCCACGCAGTCCGGCCGACGACGTGATGTTGATGATGCGGCCGTAGCCCTTTTCCTTCATCACCTCGGCCGCGTGCCGCGTGCAGTTGAACGTGCCCTTCATGTGCACCGCGACAACCGAGTCGAAGTCCGACTCGTCCATCTTCAGCAGCGTCTTGTCGCGCACGATGCCGGCGTTGTTCACCAAGATGTCGACCGTGCCGAACGCGTCGACCGCGGTCTTGGTGATGTTGCCGCGCACCGTCGAAGTCGGTCACCGAGTCGTAGTTCGGGACCGCCTGCGAACCAATCGCTTCGATCTCCTTGCAGACCCCGGCCGCAGGATCCTCCTCGGTACCTCGGCCGTCGAGCGAGACACCGACGTCGTTGACGACGACCGATGCGCCCTCCGCGGCGAAGCACAGCGCGAACTCGCGCCCGATACCACGACCGGCGCCCGTGACGATCGCGACGCGACCGTCGAGCAAACCCATCTACGCGACCGCCGCGGTTGCTGCACCCGTCACCGAGACGACGCCGTCCTGGTTGGTGACCGTGACGTCGACGTCGACAAGGTTCTCGCCGCCCTCTTCGCGCTTGCCGGTGACCACCGCCGTGCAGGTGAGGACGTCACCGGGCCATACCTGCTTCGCGAATCGGACCTGCAAGCGCCGGATGGCTTCGGCGCCGAACCAGTCCTTCACGACCCGCGCCGCGAACCCCATCGAGAGCATCCCGTGCCCGAACACAGAAGGGTTGCCCACCTGCGCCGCGATCGTGTCGTCGTGGTGCATCGGGTTGAAGTCGCCGCTCGCGCCCGCGTACTTCACGAACATCGTGCGCGTGCGAGCGGCGGGAATTCCTGGGTCCGTTCCTCGCCTACCGAAACGGTGTCGTACGTGGTCGTGCTCACTGGCCCTCCGGAAGCTGACGTCGGCGTCGGAGCGTAGCGGCGCAGGCCCGGTCCAGTCAGGGTGAGAGGCCGGAAACATGACACGAACGTCGGCTTCGGCCTAGCCTTCTCAGGTGCCCCGGGCCGGTGGAAGCCAACCCGCTGCGCGCCGGCGGGCAGTCAGCGAACCGAGAGAGCTTCGCGCTCGCGGCCGGAACACGCAAACGCCGCCTGCTCGACGCCGGCGCGACGCGTCCTCGCGACGAAGGGCTACCACGCGACCCGTGTCGACGACGTGGTGAAACTGGCCCAGACCTCGCACGGAACCTTCTACCTCTACTTCTCCAACAAAGAGGAGCTGTTCCGCGCCCTGGCCGCCGAGGTCGCCGAGGAGATGCAGGCGCTCGCCGAGGCACTGGAGCCGCTCACGGCCGGCGCGACGGGCCGGGCCCGCCTCCAGCGCTGGATCACGCAGTTCGTCGAGCTGTACCGCCGCCACGGGCCCGTCATCCGGTCGTGGACGGAAGCCGAGATCGGCGGCAGCGAGTTCGGCCGTCTCGGCACGCACCTGCTGAGTCAGTTCACCGGCGTGGTGACGGCCCGGATCGTCGAAGTGGCGCCGCCCGATCTCGATCCTGCGATCGCGACCCTCGTGCTGGTGGCGATGCTCGAACGACTCAACTACTACGCGCTCACCGAACAGGTGCAGCTGGCACCGGACGTGGTCGCGGAAACGTTGGCCCGCGTCACGCACGCCTCGCTGTTCGGCAGCTGCGCGCCTCGCCAGCTCGCGGCTTCGACAGCTTCGCGGGCTTCGACAGTCAGCGGTCGAGCGGGTCTTCGGCGAGCGGATCGCCCTCGGTCGCGCCGCCGAGCACCCGTTCCTGCAGATCGCCGAGCTCCGAGACCGGGCCCGAGTACGCGACCTCACCCTTCACGAGCACGATCGCGTCGTCGGCGAGCTCGAGTGCGTGATGTACATGCTGCTCGATGATGAGGAGTGTCGTACCCGCATCGCGGATCCGTCCGAGCGTGACATACACCTCGTCGACGACGATGGGGGCAAGCCCCAGCGAGAGCTCGTCGGCGATGAGGAGCTGGGGCTTCTCGACCATCACACGCGCGAGCGACAACATGCGCTGTTCACCGCCCGACAGCGTGCCCGCGACCTGATGCCGCCGTTCGCCCAGGCGCGGGAACATCGTGAACGCCTCGTCGAGCGCCTCGCGCACACCGTTGCGGCCCCGACTACGACGGAATGTGAGCTCCAGATTCTCTCCGACGGTGAGCGACGCGAACACCGAGCGACCTTCGACCGCGTGGGTGATACCGAGACGTGCGAACTTGAACGTGCGCTCGCCGGTGAGGTCCTCGCCGTCGAAGAAGACGGAGCCGGCAACCGGCGCCAGGAGTCCGGAGCACACGCGGGCGACCGTGGTCTTGCCCGAGCCATTCGAACCGAGGAGCGCGAGCACGCTTCCGCGTGGCAGCGAGAACGAGACGCCGAAAAGGGCGCGGAACGGGCCGTACGACGCGTCGACGTTGCGGAGCTCGAGCAGCGCCGTGGGCGGAGATTCGGCACCGGAACCGCGGCCATCAGACCAGGTCTCCCAAGTACGCCTTGCGCACCGCGGCATCGGCGAACACGTCGGAGGTCGGGCCCGAAGCGATCAGCGTTCCGAAGTCGAGCACGAACACCCGCTGCACGAGACCGCGCACGAAGTCGACGTCGTGTTCGACGAGGAGGATCGCAATCCCCTGCTCCTGCTGCACGGCGCGCAGCTTTACCCCCAGCGCTTCCGTCTCGTGCCGATCGAGACCCGACGACGGCTCGTCGAGCAACACCAGCTTCGGTTTCGTCATGAGCGTCCGACCGATCTCGACCAGGCGCCCGATGCCGAGACTCAACGACTCGACCGGTCGATCGGCGACTGCTTCGAGCCCGAGCAGTTCGAGCATCGCGGTCGACGCGTGCGTTCTCGTCGGAGTTCGGCCGACCCAGGAAGAGCATGTCCTTCCACAATGCGCCGCGGCCGTTGCGCACGCGTTCGGCGACGAGGAAGTGCTGGCGCGGCGACATGCCGACGAAGAGCTCGATGCGTTGGAACGTGCGCCCGATGCCGAGGCGCGCACGCCGGTGGGTCGGGACGTTCGAGAGGTCGCGCCCGTCGAATAGCACCTTGCCGGAGTCGGGCTTCAAGAGTCCGAGCAGGCAGTTGAAGAAGGTGGTCTTGCCCGCGCCGTTCGGGCCGATCAGCCCGACGATCTCCTGCGGCTCGACGTCGAGGCTCACATGGTCGAGCGCGGTGATTCCCGCGAACGACTTCGTGATCTCGCGCGCCTCGAGGAGACTCATCCCGCACCCCCGGCGACCGGTGCCGGCGTCGCCTTGCGTACCCCGCGCCTTGGAGGCGAACGACCGCCCGATGCGCTCGAAGAACGCGTACGACTTCCGCTTCTGGAACTCGAGAATGCCTTCGGGATGCTTGGCATACGTGAGCGCCCCGAGGCCGAACAGGATCGTCTGCGAGCCCCGCCGGCAACGCCGACATGTGGTACAGCGGCTGGGTGTGGTTCACGAGCCACGGGATCCACGTGGGCAGGACGACCGCGTCGAAGAACGTGAACCCGATCGCGGCTTGGATCGCACCTTCGACGGTGCGCGACCCGAGCGTGACGACGAGGACGACCCATACGAGACCGAACTCCGGCGCGAAGTGTGCGCTGATGTTCGCGCCGCGTTCGTAGGACGCCATCAATCCGCCGCCGAGCCCGGCGATCGACGCCGACAGCGCGAACGCGACGATGCGGCTACGCGTGCGGACTGATACCGATCGCGGCGGCCGCGACTTCGCTGCCGCGGACTGCGTCGAGGAAACGACCCGTCGTGCCACTGCGCACCCAGATCACCATCACTCCCACGATGACCAGCATGATCAGGGTCAGTACCAGGAAGGCGCGGTCGTGTGATCGGTGCGCCGAAGTCGAACGGACCGATTGGTCGGCCGCGGCGCCTCGACCGGAAGCGCACCACCGCCGACCCAGCCCAACGGCAGGATCACCTGATCGAAGAAATACGCGAACGCGAGGGTTGCGAGCGACAAGAAGATGCCACCCAGCCGCAACGCGGGAATCGCGACCAGCGCGCCGACCGCGCCGGCGATGAGCGCGGCGAGCAGCATCGCCGACGATGACAGACATCCCCTGCGTTCGTCGCGAGTTGCGCCGTCGCGCATGCTCCGATCGCACCGAACGTCGCCTGACACAAGCGAGATCTGTCCGCCGAAGCCGCTGATGACGGTGATCGACAGGAAGATGATCGACGAGATCGCCGGCGCGCACTGCGAGGTCGACCCAGAACTCGCTCGCGTGGAAGAACAGGTAGTAGCCGACGCCGAGGCAGAAGATCACTCCCGCGATCCGCGTCATCCTCGTGAAGAGCGCCGACCGGTCGTCGGCGGCAAGCGCGGGTGGCGGCGGGTCGACCCCGGCGAGCGGATCCGTCGCGGCCCGCCGGCGCGCAGATCGCGGGGAAGAACACCAACACGCCGAACAACACGACGAACGGCAACGCCGGCCGCAGCCCACTCGACACGATGCTGTTCGCGGGGAGGTACTTGCTCAGCAACTGTTGCGTGACGCCGAGCGCGAGCCCGCCCATGTACGCGTACGGAATGCTGGTGAGACCACCCAGAGCCGCGGCCGCGATCGCGGCGACCACCAGCGTTTGGTACGAGATGTAGTCGACCTGGCCCGCGAATACCGGGGCGAGGAGCACGCCCGCGAAACCGGCGATCGTGCTCGAAAGCATCCACGAGGCGAGGCTCGAACGCTCCGCGTCGACACCGGCGAGTTCGGTGAGCCGTGAGCTCTCGACGACCGCGCGCATGCGCAGACCGACCGCCGAATAGCGCAACATCACGGTCAGTGCCGCGAACACCAGGAGTCCGCCCACGATGATGGCGATGTCGTCGCGACTCACGAAGACGTCGGCCATCACCTTGTACGTGACACTGCCGTTCGGAACGATCCCTTCCGCGTTCGAGTGCGCGTTCGCGCCGAACCACAGGAAAATGATCTGTGGGATCGCGACGAACAGACCCAGTACCGACACCAACTTCGCCTGCTCGCTTGCGTTGCGCAGGAAGCGGAACAGCAGCCGGTCGAGCAACACACCGACCAGCGGCGACACGATGCCGACCGCGATGAGAATCGCCGAGCCACATCGGCAGTCCGTGCGTGATGTGCGCGTCGTAGTAGACCGCGGCCGCGAGGAACGCCTGCGGACCGAACGCGAGGTTGAACACCCCCGTCGTCCGGTACGCCAGCACGAGCCCGACGGCAAGGAGCGCGTAGACGCTGCCGAAACTGAGTCCGCGAAGGATTGAGGCGATGATGTCGGACACGGGCTACTCGGGGTCGACGGCCGGAGTCAGTGGGTCATCAGGTCAGTTCGAAGCCGGAACGAAACTCTCGTACGTCGGGGTCTTCGTGAGCGTGGGCGCGGTGCCTTGTGCCCCACCGGTCATGCACACCCACGGCTTGCCCGCGGGGTGCGGCCCGGTCACGAACTTTCCGTCGTGGACCTTCAGGACGACCATGCACTCGTACTTGCCACCCAGGTCGAGGTGACCCTTCGGGTCGTTGTGCTGCTTCGTCCAGTCGATCGGCTCGATCATGCCGTTCGCACTGAACGCGGTGTCCTGGTTCAACGACGAGACCAACTTCGCCTGCGAGAAGTCGGGGCCCGCGAGCTTCATGCCGTGCACGAACTCGTTGGCGGCGATCCAGCCCTCGAGCGAGAGCTCGTTCATCTCTTTGCCGCCCTTCTGCATCCACTTCAGGTACAACGCGTGCTGCGGGCAGCTGCGGAGTCTCCTCCAGCGGCCGGAACTGCGGCTCCAGCAACGAACCTTCGAGATACGCCTTGTTGTCCGAGATGAACTTCGGGTCGTACGCGTTCGGGCAGGTTCTGCACGGCGTTCAGGTGCTGCTTCGCGATCTCCTTGGCGAGAACGAGCGCTTCCTTCTGATCGATGCACGTCATGATGAACTGCGCACCTTTTTGCTTCATCTGACTCACGTCGGCGCTGAGGTCGGCCTGCGCGAACTGCAGGTTGTAATCGGTGAACACGACCTGCGCGGACGGGTACTTCTTGAAGCTGTCCTCGATCGCCTTGCCGCATTGCTTCGACGATGCCGCGACGCCGTACGCCAGCACCGCGACCTTCGTGAAGCCTTGCTGCTTGGCGAGGTACGGAAGCGTCTGGCCCAAGCACGCGAAGCACAGCGCGCCTTCGGTACCGAACAGCGTGTTGTGACCGAACATCTCCGGGTTGATGTTCCAGAAGAACGTCGGTTGTTTCGCGTCGGCGAGGTCGCGGGCACCGAAGAACTGCGGTGTCGCGACGAAGGTCGCGAACGCCTTGTCCTCGGCGAGGCTCGCTTTCACCGTCTGCTGGTTGTTGAAGAACTTGTCGTCGCGGTTGGCGATGATCTTCAACTGGCGACCGTAGAGACCACCCTGGCCGCCCTCACTGGTCGGCGCGTTGATGTAGTCGAAGTACGCCTGCACGCCGTCGGTCAAGGAGCCGTACGTGCCACCGAGAAGGTTCGTGGTCGAGGTGATCGACGCGACGCCGATCTGCTTGTCGGTGACGCCGGGCGCGCTGACCGGTACGTTCTTCTGCAAGTCGGCGCCGGTGACTTCGGTGATGGCCGTCGCACCCTTCAGCGTTGTTGGCGTGCCGGCGTCGTCGGCTTTTCCCGACGATCCCGAGTTGCCGCACGCGCCGGCTAGAAGCGCCAATGCGATTCCGACAACGGCAAGCCGACGGCCATTCGAACGAGCACGCATGTATCCCCCGAGATATGAACTTGTCTGACGTACGACGAAACTGACGCTAACGTCATACACGGCGTTCCACAAGCACACTCCCCGTCCCGCGGAGCCCACATGGGATACACACTCGTGACGTTTCACGCTCATCCCGACGATGAGTCAATCGCAACTGCGGGCACAATGGCGCGCGCCAAAGCCGAAGGACATCGCGTCGTCCTCGTTCTCGCGACCCGTGGTGAACTCGGCGAGTACGCGCCCGATGCGCTTGCTCCCGGCGAGACGCTGACCGAACGCCGTGTCGCCGAGCAGCAGGCATCGGCCGAAGTGCTCGGCGTCGACCGCGTCGAGTACCTCGGTTACCGCGATTCGGGCATGGCGGGCGAGTCGACGAACGACGATGCCGAATCGTTCGCGCGCGCCGACATCGACGCCGCGGCCGCCCAGCTCGCACAGATCCTGCGTGACGAATCCGCCGACGTGCTGACTGTGTACGACAACCACGGCGGCTACGGCCACCCGGATCACGTGCAGGTGCACCGGGTCGGGGTACGCGCGGCCGAGCTGGCGGGCACAAAGCGCGTGTACGAGTCAACGATGAACCGCGACTACATCCAAGACCTCATGCGGCGGCGCGCCGACGAGATGCCGGATGCGCCCGACGCGCCCGATGCCGCGGAGATGGACGACTTCGGCTCGCCCGCGGCGATCATCACCACCACCGTCGATGTTCGCGATTTCGTCGAGACGAAGCGGGCGGCGATGGCCGCGCACGCGAGTCAGATCACGCCCGACTCCTTCTTCCTTGCCATGCCGATCGAAGCGTTCCGGGACGCGTTCGGTTCGGAGTGGTTCATCCGTCGCGATGCGCCCGATATCCGCGAGAACTGGCTGTTCGACGACCTTTAGCGCTGGACGCGGCGCGTGATCTCGATCCGGCGCTTGCCCCACCCGTGCAGCTCCATCGGCACGATCGGCGAGCGATCCGAGACCCACGGGGCGTACGGCGCCATCACGAACCCGGCGAGCGAAATGAGCACCCGGTCGTAATTGACGCGCCAACCGCAGAAGTCGCGCCACGCCTGGTCCCGGTCGGCGAGCAGCGGAACGCCGGATGCTTCGAGACTCGCGCACACGCCGTCGAACTCGTCGCGGGTCACGCTGATCGGATCGTCCGGCGCGGGGTCCTCGTCGTAGTCGAAACCGAAGAAGCCCGCGACTTCGCGCAGCGCGAGATACCCCGACCGGATACAGAGCGCGGCCTGCGGCGTCCGCGGGATGTCGACCACCGACAATCGGATCGCGGCGGTGTCGAGCACCGCGCCGGCCGCGGTGATCCACGAACGGTGTGGACTCGGTGAGCGGAAGAACGTCAGCGACCCGTACGACGTGTGCGTCTCCTGTACTTCGGTGAACCACGCCATCCACGATTCCCAGAAGTTGTCGAGCTCGTTCAGGAATCCGGTGATGTAGGCGCGCCGGATCATGACTTCCGGCGTCGGTGGGGTTCCCGCACGGATTGCGAGATCGGTCACTGCGATCTCGCGCCTGGAGAACGCGTTGTAGATCGTCGGGAGATACGCGATCAAGCAGTGCGAGCAGCGCGAGCCCGATGACGGCTTCGGTGAACGCGGCGAACGCGGACGGGAGGTCGGGCGGCCGGTCGAATCCGAGGGTGAGCAGCGATGATCCGCTCGTCATGATCGCGCTGCGCCACCCGTGCGACTCGAGTCCCGCGAAGATGCACGCGAACGCGCCGAACACGACGAGCATCGACGTGAACGGCAGCGCGAGGAGCGCGATCGGCGCGTAGAGCGCCATGACGCGGTCACGCTGTTCGTAGGTGCGACGCTCGCTGGCAAAGAACGTGAAGAACCGTCGGACGACGCGGAAGATCACGACGGTGAACAACACGACCGAGCCGCGCGGGACCACGAACGTCCGTACCGCGGCATCGAGGACGATGGCCACCGCGATGCAGCCGAAGATGACGAGCAGCACGCTCCAGACCGAATGCATGGCTATTCCTCGCCCGACGGCCGGCGCCGGTTCCGCTTGATGTCGCCGTGGCGCTTCTTCTCGTCGACGCGCCGCTTCTTCGAGCCGCGCGACGGCTTGGTCGAGAACCGTTTCGGCTCGACGTGCAGCGCCGCCGCCAGGCGCGCCTGCAATCGCTCCAAAGCGAACTCACGGTTCTGGTGCTGCGAACGCCGCTCCGACGCCGTGACCCGCACGACGGGGCCGAGCCGTTCCAACAGGCGGGCCCGCTGCCGCGGTCCGAGCGACGGCGATGCCGCCACGTCGAACCGCACCTCGACCTTGGTGTTCGACGTGTTCGCGTGCTGCCCACCCGGACCACCCGACGCGGTGAATCGCCACTCGAGCTCGTCGGGCGCGATCGCGCACGAGCGCGTCACTCGCAGCAGGCCGTCGGGGTCCACCCCGAGAGGTTAGGCAACCGACTGCATGAACTCGTGGGAACTAGTGCGTCAGCGGCTTGTACTTCAGGCGGTGCGGCTGGTCGGCATCGCCACCGAGGCGCTTGTGCCGGTCGACCTCGTAGTCGGAGAAGTTGCCCTCGAACCACACGAGTTCACTGTCGCCCTCGAACGCCAGAACGTGTGTGGCGATGCGATCGAGGAACCAACGATCGTGGGAGATCACCACCGCGCAACCCGGGAATTCGAGCAACGCCTCTTCGAGAGCACGCAACGTGTCGACGTCGAGGTCGTTGGTCGGTTCGTCGAGCAGCAGCACGTTGCCGCCCATGAGCAACGCCTTCGCAAGATGCAACCGGTTGCGCTCGCCCCCCGAAAGATCGCCGACCCGCTTCTGCTGGTCGGAGCCCTTGAAGTTGAGTCCGGCGACGTACGCGCGGCCGTGCACTTCGCGGTCGCCGACCTTCACGAGGTCGACGCCGCCGGTGATCTCCTCGTAGACCGTCTTGTCGGGGTCGAGCGCTTCACGCGACTGGTCGACGTACGCGAGTTGACGGTGGGTCCGACCTTCAGTGAACCGGCGTCGGGCTCTTCTTGACCCACGAGCATGCGGAACAGCGTGGTCTTACCGGCGCCGTTCGCGCCGATGACGCCGACGATGCCACCCGGCGGCAACGAGAACGAGAAGTTTTCGATCAACAAGCGGTCGCCGTAACCCTTGCTGATGGTGTCGGCTTCGATCACGAGATCGCCGAGTCGCGGGCCCGGCGGGATCGAGATCTGCACCTTCTCCTGGCGAGCTTCGGCCGACTCGGCCTCGGCGACGAGCTTGTCGTACGCCGTGATGCGAGCCTTGCCCTTGGCCTGGCGCGCGCGCGGCGCGAGGCGTACCCACTCGAGCTCACGTTGCAGCGTGCGGCGGCGCGGTCTCGTCGACCTTTTCCTCCTGCGCGAGCCGCTGCTCCTTTTGTTCGAGCCAGCTCGTGTAGTTGCCCTCCCACGGAATGCCCGCGCCGCGGTCGAGCTCGAGGATCCAACCCGCGACGTTGTCGAGGAAGTACCGGTCGTGGGTCACCGCGACGACGGTGCCGTGGTACTCCTGCAAATGCCGCTCGAGCCACGCCACCGACTCCGCGTCGAGGTGGTTCGTGGGCTCGTCGAGCAGCAGGAGGTCGGGCTTGCCGAGGAGCAGTCGGCACAGCGCGACCCGGCGCCGTTCACCACCACTCAGCTTCGTGACGTCGGCATCGGCGGGCGGGCAACGCAGCGCGTCCATCGCGATGTCGAGCTGCCGTTCGAGGTCCCAACCGCTGACGTGGTCGATCTTGTCCTGCAGATCCGACTGCTGCGACGAGGAGCTTGTCGAAGTCGGCGTCGGGCTCGCCCATCGCGTTGCAGACCGCCTCGAACCTGTCGAGGAGCTCCTTCGTGCTCGCCACGCCTTCGGTCACGTTGCCGAGCACGTCCTTCTCGGGATCGAGCCGCGGTTCCTGCGGCAGGAATCCGACCGAGAATCCCGGCGTGACCCGGCACTCTCCCTGATAGCCGTCGTCCTCACCGGCGATGATGCGCAGCAGCGTCGACTTGCCCGGCTCCGTTCAGGCCGAGCACGCCGATCTTGGCTCCGGGGTACATCGAGATGTTGACGCCGCGCAGCACTTCTTTGTCGGGCGGATGCACCCGCCGCAGATCGCGCATCGTCAGAATGAATTGGTGAGCCATACTCCTCACCGTACCGGCCACTTCGAGGAGGAACACGTGTCGGAAGTCTTCGACATCGCCGATCGACTACTGCGACCAGCTCGGGCGCGCTCGATCCGTGCAGCGCGACCTACGCGGGCATCGCCGGCCACGACCACGAGATGACCGACTACTCGCCCGCGGGCGCGGCCGCGGCGGGTCGATCTCGTGCGCGGACCACGCTCGCGGCGCTCGCCGGCGGCGCCGCAAGACGACCGACGACGACCGGCTCGCGGCGAGCGTCATGACCGAACGGCTCGCGGCTCGACGTCGAGCAGTACGACGCCGGCGAGCGCGCTGCGCGACGTCCGGATCATCGGCAGCCCGATCCAGTCGGCCCGCCAGTGCTTCGACCTCATGCGCCTCGAGATCCGACGACGACTGGGAGGTCTGCGCCGAGCGTATGACGACGAGTCCCGGATTCGCTGGCGAGCATCGAGGCATCGCTCCGCGCGGGCGTGGCCAAGGGGTCTGGTCGCGGCGCGGCGCCAGGCGCTCGCGTGCGCGGAGCAGGCGGCAACGTGGGGCGGCGAGGCGACGGACACCCGTTCTTCCGGGCGCTGGCCGCGCAACGTCCCGACGACACGAACCTCGCCGCGGTCGGCCGAGATCGCGACCGCGGGCTACGCCCGCTCGCCGCGTACCTCCGCGACGAGTACGCACCCGCGGCCGATCCACGCGATCCCGTCGGCCGCGAGCGCTACACGTTGTTGGCGCGTCGACTTCAACGGCATCGAGCTCGATCTCGACGAGACGTACGCGTGGGGTTGGGACGAGCTGCACCGCATCGAGGACACGATGCGCAGCGTCGGCGAGCGCATCCTTCCCGGCGCGCTCGATCGACGAGGTCGATCGAGCACCTCGACGCCGACGCCAACCGCGCCATCGAAGGCGTCGACGAGTTCCGCCGGTGGAACCAGGAGCTGATCGACCAGACGATCTCCGACCTTTCGAACGGCACCCACTTCGACATCGCGCGCACCGCTGCTGCACGTGCGAGGCGATGATCGCGCCGCCCGGCGGCGCGGCGGCGATGTACTACACCGGCGCCGACCGAGGACTTCTCCCGCCCCGGCCGCACCTGGTACCCGACGATGGGACGAGACCCGCTTCCCGCTGTGGAAGGAAGTCAGCACCTGTTACCACGAGGCGGTTCCGGGCCATCACCTCCAGGTCGCGCAGGTCGTGTACATCGCCGACAAGCTGTCGCGGTTCCAGCGACTGTTCGGATTCGTGTCGGGTCACGGCGAGGGATGGGCGCTGTACGCCGAACGACTCATGGGCGAGCTCGGTTACCTCGAGGATCCCGCGTTCGAGATGGGGATGCTCGCGGCGCAGGCGATGCGCGCGGTGCGGGTCGTCGTCGACATCGGCATGCATCTCGAACTCCCGATCATCGACGGCGAAGCCGCACGCCGGCGAGACCTGGACGCCGGAGCTCGCGCTGCCGTTCGTGATCGGGCGCAGCCGCTTCCCCGAGGTGTTCATGCGCAGCGAGGTCGACCGTTACCTCGGTTGGCCGGGTCAGGCGATCAGCTACAAGGTCGGCGAACGCGTGTGGTTGGAATGTCGGGCCGACGCCAAGCAGCGCAAGGGCGCGGCCTTCGACCTGAAGGAGTTCCACACCTACGCGCTCGATCTCGGCAGCATGGGCCTCGGTCCGCTGCGGAGGAGCTCGCCCGGTTCTAGCCTCCCCCGCATGACCTCTCCGGCGCCGACCGGCTCGACGCGTTCACGAAGACCGACGTTCACTTACGACGGCGACGACCCGGACGGTGTATCGCGCCGGCTCCGGTCCCGGAGTCGTCGTGATGAGCGAGATGCCGGGCATCACGCCGAACGTCGCCGACGTTCGCGCAGCGACGTCGTCGACGCCGGGTTCACGGTCGCGATGCCGCAGATGTTCGGCGAGCCGGGCAAGGAAGCCTCGCGTCCGCTACGTGCTGAAGTCGCTGACACAGGGCTGCGTGTCCAGCGAGTTCTCCAACTGGGCGCTCAACCGCACGTCGCCGATCATCGACTGGCTGCGCGCGCTCGGCACGCGATCTCGCACGAGCAATGCGGCGGCCCGGGCGTCGGCGCGATCGGCATGTGCTTCACCGGCGGCTTCGCGCTCGCGATGGCGGTCGACGACACGATGCTCGCGCCGGTACTCAGCCAGCCGTCACTCCCGTTCGCCGGCGGCAAGGCGCGCAAGCGCGCGCTCGGTCTCTCCGACGCCGATCTCGCAACCGTTGCCGCGCGCGAAGACCTCTGCGTGCATGGCGATGCGCTTCACCGACGACCCGGCAGTTCCCGCCGAGCGATTCGAACATCTGCGCGAGGTCTTCGGCGATCGCCTGATCGCGATCGAGATCGACAGCAGCAAGGGCGAACCCGCACAACCTCCCGCGGGCTGGCGCACTCGGTCGTGACCGAGCATCTCGTCGACGAGCCCGGCCATCCCACTCGGGAAGCCCTCGATCGGGTCCTCGCCTTCTTCCACGAACGCCTCTCGCCCTGAGTTCGGCTTGCGGCGACGCTCGCTTCCGGCAAACCTCTGGGAAGCGGAAGGCGGGTCATGTACGAACGAATCGTCGTCGGGGTGTCGAAGGCGGGAAGCGCAAAGGAAGCCGCGTGCGACGTGATCGAACTCGCGGCGAAGTTGGGTGCGCAGTTGCACATCGTCACCGCGTTCGACGGGTCCGACCCGAAGCGCGCCGGCGAGGAACGCGAACACGCAGAGGGTTTCGTCGAGTCGCTCGCATTGGCGGCTCCCGCCGCCGCCGCGATTCGTACGCACGCGCTGCCCGGCGATCCGGCCGCGGCGATCTTGGAGATGGCGAAAGTGATCGACGCCGATCTGATCGTCGTCGGCAACAAGGGCATGAAGGGCGCGGGCCGCATCCTCGGCAGTGTCCCGAACACGGTGGTACGCCACGCACCGTGCTCAGTCCTGATCGTCAGTACCACCTAGACCGCGCGAGATCCTTGAACGCGCGGCGCCGCGATACCAACGCCCCGGCCATGACCGCGCCGACCACCACGTACAGGATCCCGATCGGGCCGCTCGTCGCGATCGCAACCGCCACCGCGACGACGCCGATCAGCAGCCCGTAGCCGACGCTGCCGCTTGGTGAAGATCGGCCCACGCTGTGCCGTCAGCGGCAGACAAAGCAACCGACCTCGGTCCGGATTCGGAACGCGCCTTCACGCTCGATGGTCGGGCGCGCCCGGCGCTCGACCTCCCGCAGAATCTCGGGCCCGCGTCCGGTCGATGTTCCGATCGAGCCCATGCTGGCGACGTACGCCACGATTGCTTCGACGTCGGTGACCACGAGCTCTCCGATCATGTCCCGTCGCTCTACTGACGCAAAGTGCGGGCGGAGCTCGTCGCCCCCGGATTCCGACGAGAAGCGCAGATACGCACGCAACATCTCGGGATCGGCGCCCGTGCTCTCGTGCAGCACGGAACCGACCATCTCGTTCAGCTCTTCGAGATGACGGCGCGAGTTGGTCAGCGCCAACGCCACCCCGCCCGGGCGCAACACCCGAGCCATCTCCGAGATCGCGAGATCGCGGTCGGGCACGTGGTACAGCATGTGCATCGCGAGCACGCGGTCGAACGCGTCGTCGCGAAACGGCAATCGTTGCGCGTCGGCTGTGAGCAGCGGCGCCGGCGATACCGCTCGCGCCGCCGGCAGCATCCCAACCGAGAGGTCCATGCCGACGACCGGGCCGCTGTGCGCGCGCCGCGCCAACTCCTGCAGATACAGACCGTTGCCACACCCGACGTCGAGCACATTCTCGTTGCCTGTCAACTCGGCGAGGTCGGCCGCCCACCGAATCGGACGCGCCGCTGGCACCCGGTACGCTAGATCGCCTGCCGCGCCGCCAGGTTCGCGGCCGAGGCGTATTGCACGGTCGTCAGGTACCCCCGGTCGACGAGGCGGTCGCTCACAACTCGCAGACGATCTTGCCGTAGGTGCCGCGCGAGCCGAGTCGCGCGAGCGCGGCCGGAACCTCGTCCAGCGTCACGCGCTCGGAGATCAGCGGATCGATCTTGCCCGCTTCGAACAAGCGGACCAGCTCGTCGTGCGTGGCGCGCACGAGCTGCGGGTTGCAGCATGTTGTACAGCGCCCAGTGCACGCCGACGACCGAGTAGTTCTTGATCAGCACGTGGTTCGTACGCGCGTCGGCGAAGCGGCCGCCGGTGAAGCCGATGATGAGGATGCGACCCTCGAACGCGATGCACTTCGTCGAACGGTCGTAGGTGTCGCCGCCGACCGGGTCGTAGATCACGTCGGCGCCGCCGACCGTCGGTGAACTCCTTCACCGCGTCGACGAAGTCGTGCTCGCGGTAGTCGAGCGCGAGATCGACGCCGAGCTTGCTTCACGACCTCGCACCTTGTCGGGACCGCCCGCGGTCGCGATCACACGCGTGCCCGGCCGCGAGACCGAGCTGGATCGCCGCGCTGCCGACGCCACCGGCGCCCGCGTGCACGAGCAACGTCTCCCCCGGCCTGGATGTGCGCCCGCCGGTGCAGGGCGAGGTGACCGGTCTGGTACACGACATGCAGCGCCGCGCCCGCCGCGAACGGCATCGAGTCCGGGATCGGGAACACCGCTGCCGCGGACGCGGTCGTCGACTCCGCGAACCCGCCGCCGCCGAAGCTCGGGATGGCCAGCACCCGATCGCCGACGGCAAGGCCCTCGACACCCTCGCCGAGCTCTTCGACCACGCCCGCGACCTCGGCGCCGGGCGTGAACGGGACCGGCGGTTTGACCTGGTACTCGCCCCGGCACATCAGCACGTCGGGGAAGTTCAGGACGGCGGCGTGCACCCGTATGCGCACGTCGCCGGGCCGCAGCGTCGGGCTCGGGGCGCTCCTCGAGCACCATGACCTGCTCGGGCTCGCCGAGCTCGTGGACCCTCAATGCCTTCACCCGATCATGCTCCGTTCGGCGCGATCGCGCGAGTCTCGCAGAGTTCGCGCTTGACTGGGCGGGTGGAACTGACGGCGACACGCATGGTTGCCGGCGGCGACGCGCTCGGCCGGATCGAGGACGGGCGGGTCGCCCTGATCGACGGCGCGCTCCCGGGCGAGCGGGTCCGCATCGAGGTCACGGCGGACAAGGCCGACATGGTGCGGGGCCGGGTCGTCGAGGTGCTGGAAGCCGTCGGACGCGCGCGTCGAACCGCCGTGCGTGCACGCGCGCGAGGGATGCGGCGGCTGCGGATGGCAGCACGTCGCGACCGCGACGCAGCCGCAGCTGAAGCTCGACATCATCCGCGACGCGCTCAACCGCATCGCCCACATCCCCGACCCGTCGCTCGCCGAGCCCGTGCTGCTGCCGACCGAGGGATTTCGCACGACGGTGCGCGCGCTCGTCGTCGACGGCAAGCCCGCGTTCCGCGGCACCAGTCGCACGACCCGGTGATGATCGACTCGTGCATGGTCGCGCACCCCGCGATCGACGAGCTCCTGCGCGAGGGCAAGTTCGGCCGCGCGACGGAAGTGACGCTGCGCGTCGGCGCCGGCACCGGCGAACGGGCCGCGCTCGCCGAACCGGCCGACATCGATCATGGATCTGCCGCCCGACGTCATGCGGGGCAAGAACGCAATGGTGCACGAGGTCATCGACGGCCACACGATGCGCGTGTCGATCAACTCGTTCTTCCAGAGCCGCACCGACGGCGCCGCGACCCTCGCCCGGCTCGTGCGGGAGGCAACCGGACCGGGCAAGATCATCGCCGATCTCTACTGCGGCGTCGGCCTGTTCGCGGTTACCGCCGACCAACCCAAGCGGATCGTCGCCGTCGAGCGCGGCCGTTCTGCGGTCGCCGACGCGAAGCACAACCTGAAGGGCCGCGACGCGCGCGTCGCCCGTGCCGACGTCGGCAAGTGGCACGGCAACAAGGTCGACGTCGTCATCGCCGACCCGAGCCGCGCCGGACTCGGGCGCGACGGCGCGCGCGCCGTGCTCGCGTGCGACCCCGAACGCGTCGTGCTCGTCTCGTGCGACGCGGCCGCGCTCGCGCGCGACGTCGGGCTGCTCGACGAGCGCCGACTACAAGCTCACGTCGGTGACGCTCGTCGACCTGTTCGCGCACACGCCGCACATCGAGTGCGTGACGATGCTCGACCGCTAGGCTGCGACCGCGAAGGCCTCGACCGCCGTGAACTACGCGAGTTGCTGTTCGAGCTTGCGTGAGCGCCTCTTCTTCGGAGACGTTCAACGCGAAGCTCAGCTCCGACACGAGGATGCCGCGGGCGCGCACCAGCATCGCCTTCTCGCCCGCCGAGAGTCCCTTGGTGACCTCGCGCAGCGCGAGGTTCCGCACGACTTCGGCGACCTGGTAGACGTCGCCGCTCTTCAGCTTCTCCTGGTGGTTCTTGAACCGCCGGCTCCAGTTGGTGGGCTCGCGGACGTCCTTCTTGGAGAGCAGCTGGAAGAGGTCGTCGATGTCCTCGACCGAGATCGGCGGCCGCATCCCGACGTCTTCGGCCTTGTTCGACGGCACCGCGAGGGTCAGGTCACCGTTGGCGACCCGGAGCACGAGGTATTCGGTCTTCTCGCCGAACGCCTCGCGCATCTCCTTGCGCTCGATCACGGCGGCCCCGTGATGGGGGTACACGACCCGGTCACCGACTTTGAACGCCATGCCACTCCATGATCGAGAATCGACTGCGGCGCATCAAAACCTGTGAATCGGGACGCCGAAGCGACCTGTCATGGTACCAGGCGGTCGGCATCGCCCCGACCGGCGCTCGCGGGCGGTTCGGCCGAGATTCGGCCGATCAGGCCTTCTTGGCCGGCGTTCGGCCTCGATCCACGCCTTCACGACCGGCGCGAAGTTCGCCGGGTTGTACGCGTCCTCTTCGGAGGAGAACTGCATGTTGCCCGCGTACTTCAAGCACCGTGAGGTTGTACGCCTGGTACACCTCGCCGTCACCCGGGTCGCGGAACCGGTTCTCGATCTGGCAGATCCACCAGCCCCGCTCTTCGTCGCAGACGCACCAGTCGTGCGGGAACTCCTTCATCTCGGAGTTCGGCCACTCGGCCATCGTCTTGGTGATCCACTCGTAGATCGCTCTCGCGACCCTGCATCGTGCCGTAGTGGTGCTCGATGTAGGTGGCGTCCTCGGTGAAGGTGTCGGCCCACGCCCGCCAGTCGTTGGTACGGCCCGCTTCCTGGGCGACCGCGTGGTAGTTGTCGTGCGCCCGCTGCAGCTCTTCGCGTGTCCATGTTCCCATGGGGACAGCATCCCGCATCGGGCGGGTCGATTGTCACACCGTCGGCCCGGTGGCGCCGCCGGTCGAGCCCACGTCGACGAGGTGGTGCGTCGACGTCGTGGATCACGTAGCGGGCGAACGACTCGACCGTGAACTCGGCGCCCTCGCTGCGATGGCCGGTGCGCGACCACTGCTCGGCCGTGACGGCGTCGAACCGATCGGCGATCTTGTCGGCCCGCTCCTGAGCTCCGCCGCGACACGCGCCGGATCCTGGTCGCCGTACGCGTCTTCGACGCGGTGGCGTCCTGGTCCCAGTTCGCGAACGTCGGATCGTCCTCGGTGAGCATGAGCTCGAGCCGGCCGTCGAGATCCGGTACACGTCGCGGATGTGGCAGCCGTACTCGAGCGGCGACCAGAGTCGGCAGCGTCAGGTCGCGTCGCACGTCGGGGCGGGCCAGGTGTCGCTGCCACGCGTCGGCGTTGTCGCGAATGATCTGACCGACGTGCTCGCGCGCGAACGCGTCGGCCTCGAACCCACATTCCGCACACGGCCGTTCGAGAACCCACGTCCAGTTCTTCGTGTCGGGCGTGATCGCCACGCCCGAAACGCTAACCCTCGACCACAGGTACTGCGCCGCGCCGCAAAAAGCACGGTGAATGCGAGCGAGGCCGAGTTGCAGGCTCACCGCTCAGGGGCGAACGGGCCTTCGAGCGAGCACGTACGCCTGCGGCGTCTTTTCGACTCCCTCGGGATCGCGGCCAGATCGCTTACACACGACAAAGCCGGCATTGACCAGGACGTACAGATCGTGTCGGGCGAAAGACGATACGTCGAGCTCGATGTCGTGGCCGTACGCGTGCTCGAGATGTACGCACGTTTCGCCGACCTGGAACGCGAGCAACAGGTAGCCGCCCGGTGCGAGCAGCGGTGGAACTCGGCAAACAGC